>NZ_JBSRZL010000001.1:870000-3230596 GCF_054057595.1 Lysobacter sp. HA18 | reverse complement strand
CGCGCTGGGTGACGACGCGTCGTGGAAGGATTTCATCGCGACGATCCGTGCGAAGGGGCGCGGGCGCATCGACCTCGTCGCACGCGTCGACCTGCCCGACGGCCGACCCGCGACCACGTTCGATGCGCGCTTTGCCGCCATCGTGCGCGCGCCGGGCGGCTGAACCGGCGCCCACGCCACCGCCGTTGCGCGACCCCGTCCGCTGTCCCGGCGGGCCGATGAGCCCTAGGATCGGCGCATCCGGGGAGACCACCATGCGCCGACTGCTTCGCTACCTGCCGCTCCTGCTGCTGCTCGTCGTCGGCCTCGCGTCCGCCGGCCCCGCCCAGCGCGCGCTTCCACCGGCGCAGGACGCCTGGGCCGCCGCCATCCGCTGGGGTGATTTCGAGGGCGCGGTGAACCTCATCGACCCTACGTTGCGCGCCACGCAGGCGCCGAGTTCGATCGAAGCCGCGCGCTACCGCCAGGTGCAGATCTCCAGCTACCACGACGCCGGCGCCAGCGTGGACTTCCAGGCAGGCCGTGCGGTGCGCGACGTGCAGATCGGCGTGATCAACCGCAACACGCTCGCTGAGCGCACGGTCCGCTACCGCGAAACCTGGCGCTGGGACCCGCAGGCCAAGGCGTGGTGGATCACCAGCGGCCTGCCGAATCTCTGGACCGGCGACTGAGGCCCTCGCGCCGGCCGGAGCGCTGCCCGCGCATGCGACAATCCGCGCCCGTTTCCGTGGGCCGCACGTCGTGAACTTTCAGGAAGTCCTCGATTTCGCAGGCCGCCACTCGTTCTACGCGATTGCGTTCGTCGTTCTGACGGTCGCCATCATCGCCACCGAGCTCGCGCGGCTGTTCCGTCCGTACAAGGCACTCACCCCCGCGCAGCTGACCGCACTGGTCAACCGCGAGGACGCGCTGGTCGTCGACCTCTCGGCGAGCGGCGATTTCGAGAAGGGCCACATCGCCGGCAGCCGCAATGTGCAGGCCAGTTCGTTCGGCCCCGACCACAAGGTGCTGGGCACCGCGAAGGAGCGTCCGGTGGTCGTTGTCTGCCGTACCGGGCAGGGTTCGGCGGACGTCGCCGGGAAGCTCAAGAAGGGCGGATTCGCGCACGTGCACTGGCTCGACGGCGGCATCGCGGCGTGGCAGCAGGCGGGTCTTCCGCTGGTGAAAGGCCGCGCCTGACCGGGAGGTGCGGCGCATGCGTCGTGCCATAATCCCGCTCCTTTCGCTTTCGAAATTCGTGCCGGAGCACGCGCCATGACCGAAGAGATCCAGAACGACGCCGAGTTCGGCGCCACCGACGCCGCAGAGGCCACCGGTCCGTCCTTCACCGTCGAGAAGATCTACGTCAAGGACGTGTCCTTCGAAGTTCCGGGCGCGCCGGCGGTGTTCAACGACCAGACGCAGCCGCAGCTGCAGATGAACCTCAACCAGCAGGTCACGCGCCTCAACGACGCGGCCTTCGAGGTCGTGCTCGGCATCACCCTGACCTGCCTGGCCGACGACAAGCCGCTCTACCTCGCCGAAGTGAAGCAGGCCGGTGTGTTCGGTCTCGCCGGTTTCGACGCGCAGACGCTCGACGCCATGCTCGGCACGCACTGCCCGAACGCGCTGTATCCGTACGCGCGCCAGCTGATCTCCGACCTCATCCAGGCCGGTGGCTTCCCGCCGTTCCTGCTGCAGCCGCTGAACTTCGAAGGCCTGTACGCCGAGGGTCTCCGCCAGCGCATGACGCAGGGCCTCGAGTCGTCCGAGGCGGTCGGCAACGCCTGATCCGGGATGGCCGGATCCGAAACGGAACACGCTGATCAACCGCACGCGCCCCGGCGCGTCGCGGTGCTCGGCGCAGGCTCCTGGGGCACCGCGCTCGGCGCCCTGATGGCCCGCAACGACGAGGTCGTGACCCTCTGGGGTCGCGACGTCGATGTGCTGCAGGCGATCGATACCACGCACGAGAACCCGCGCTACCTGCCGGGCGTCGTGCTTCCCGACGCGCTGCGCGCGACCACCGACCTCGCCACCGCACTGCGTGACGCCGACCTCGTGCTCGTCGTCGTGCCGTCGCATGCATTCGCCGAAACCCTGCGCGCGCTCGCGCCGCATCGCCCGGCGCATGCGGGCGTGGCATGGGCGACGAAGGGCTTCGAGCCGGGAAGTGGTCGGTTCCTGCACGAGGTCGCGGCCGACGTGCTCGGTTCCGACGTGCCGCTGGCGGTGGTCACCGGCCCGTCGTTCGCGAAAGAAGTCGCGCAAGGTCTGCCGACCGCGCTGACCGTGCATTCGGACGACGCCGACTTCGCGCAGGTCGTCGCCGAAGCGCTGCACGGCCCGGCGTTCCGCGCCTACACCGGCGACGACATGCTCGGTGCCGAACTCGGTGGCGCGATGAAGAACGTGCTCGCGGTGGCCACCGGCGTCGCCGACGGCATGCAGCTCGGGCTCAACGCACGCGCCGGCCTGATCACGCGCGGGCTCAACGAGATGCTGCGCCTCAACCAGGCGCTGGGCGGCAAGGCCGAAACGCTGATGGGCCTCGCCGGCCTCGGCGATCTGGTGCTCACGTGCACCGGCGACCTGTCGCGCAATCGCCGGCTCGGCCTCGCGCTCGGTCGTGGGCAGTCGATCGAGGCCGCTGTGCGCGAGATCGGGCAGGTGGTGGAATCGGTGCAGACCGCCGACGAGGTCATGCGCCAAGCGGAACGTGCGGGCGTTGAGCTGCCGATCTCCAGCGCAGTGCGCGCCGTGCTGCACGGCCAGCTGACGCCCGCCGACGGCCTGCGCCAGTTGCTGTCGCGGGAGCAGAAACCCGAGTACCCGACAGGCTTGTTCGGCTGATCGACGGATTCGTCGTACGCATAAAAAAAGCCCGGCCGAAGCCGGGCTTTTTCGTTCGCGACGTCGCTGCGATCAGAAGCTGGCGCGCACGCCGATCTGGTAGCGCGTGGTCGCCGATTCATTGATCAGGTCGCCGTGCTCGATTTCAGCGGTGATGCCCCACATCGGCGTGATGTGGAACTGCGCGCCGACCGTGCCGGTCCACGTGCCCTGGAAGTCGCCGCCGTCGTAGTAGTTGGCCTTGAGCAGGCCTTCGACGACGTCGTTGAACTGCCCGCGCACGCCGGCCGAGGCGCGACCGCCGTGGGCGTCGGCGTTGTACGGGTACTGGGTGCCCGCGTAGCTTTCGGTCGCGGTCACGACCTCACGCAGCCACGCGGCTTCGGCGATGAAATCGACGCGCTCGCCCATCGGCTGGTGATAGCCGACGCCCAGCTCGTCCTGCCGCAGATCGGTGTCGATGCGCTCGTCGGCGCTGAACTTCTCGGTGTCGGACACCTTCGAAACGCCACCGAACACGTTGATGCCCGAGGTACCGAAGTCATAGGAGCCGTGCAGGTAGGCGCCGTCTGCCGTGGTGTCTTCGTACGGGTGGTTGTCGACGTGAAGCTTGTTGTAGCCACCCTCGACGTAGGTGTACGACAGCGGAGCTGCCGAGGCCGCGAACGGAGCAGCGGCAAGCGCGAGGGCGAGAAGCGGGGTCTTCATGTAAGTCCTTGTTGTTGTTGATCTCTTCCGCAGCGTTGTTGCACTGCAGCAGGAAACATTAACAAAGGTTTCACGCGATTGAAAAGAAAAGCCCGGCCGAAGCCGGGCTTTGCACTCACGAGTCGGGGGAGAGAGGACTCGAGTCGTGAATCAGAACGAGATGCGCGGGCCCACGAACCACTGGGTGTCGCCGCCGTCGGCGAACTTCACGTCGGCGTTGATGCCCCAGGTCGGGTTGAACTTCACCAGCGCGCCGACGCGGCCGTAGAAGTCGCCGTCGAAGTCCTGGTAGTCCTCGTAGCCGGCCATCGCGTAGGCCTCGAAGTTCGGGTTGACCGCGCCGCGGACGCCGGCTTCGACGCTGTAGCCGTTGCCGTCCACGCCCTGGCCGGCGTCGAACTTCTCGTAGGCGACGCGGGTGACGAGGTCGAGCTTCGGGTTGATCTCGCGGTTGTAGCCCAAGCCCAGGCGCCACTGGTCGAGGCTGACGTCGGTGTCGCTGATGTCGACCTTCGAGTAGCCGCCGAACACGCTGAAGTTCGGGTTGATCGCGCCGGAGCCGTTGAGCGCCCAGCCGTCGGCATCGTTGTTGGTGCCGGTGTGGCCGGCGTCGACGCGGGTGTAGCCGCCTTCGACGTAGTTGTACGAAACGCCTTCGGCCGCGGAGGCGGCGAACGGAAGGGCGGCGAGCAGGGTCAGAGCGAGGAGAGTGCGCTTCATGAGGGGTCGATCCTTTGAAATTGTTCTTGTTGGTCGGACGTCCGGCTCGATCGGCCGGTGCGGGGGAGTATCCGGAGCCCGTTCGAACGGATCCTTAATCCTGAACCAGCCGGTTTAGGAACTTCTCAGATAGACGATGGTCGGCCGGCGCATTCCATGCGGTGGCGTATGACGCGGCGCGTCAAATTCCGTCGCAGCCGACCAGACGGTGGTGACCCGCTTGGGTCACGCCGGTCGATCTAGAGGGACGCCGATGCGTATGCCGGCGAGCTGCCAGCACCGCGGGAAAATGTAAAAGCCACGTGAAAAACATGGCTCGGCGGCCGCGGGAAGACCGCGCGACGCTGCTCTATCGGCCAAACCGTGACGCGTTTGGCACGAGATGTGCAAATCGCGTGAAGGCGCCGCAGGACGGCGTCGCGATTCGGCTCGCCGGGTCGTGGATGCGACGGGGCACTCCCGCCGCTTCCGGCCGCGTGGGTCGTCGACCCGGGGAAGCGCGGTTTCCGAGATCCGGCAGCTCCCATTGCCTCGCCGACCGGCCGAAAGCCGGTTCGTTCCGACGAGCGAAACCCGATGACCCTTTCGAATGCACCGCGTCGCCCGGCGCCCATGACCTGCGTCGATGACCGCGGTTGGCTGGCGCGGATGTCGCGCGCGGCAGTGTCGGCCCGTCTGCTGGCGATCACGTTGATCATCGGCACCGCGACGCTTGCGACCATGCCGGACGCGCACGCGCAGCGCGCGTTCGCACGGCGCTTCCCGGTGGGCGGCGCACAGCCGTTCACGGTGAAGGGCGACATCCGCCTCATCGGCAACCACACGCTGACCTGCGACCCGGCCAGTGCGACGACGGGCGCGGCATGCGCAACCGCGCTGACCAGCCCGACTACGGGCCGCAACAATGACTTCGCGGCAGTCGCAGTCAACGTCGATGCCGACGGCGGGAACAACGTCAATTCGAGTTCGGCGACGCTGACGCTGCCCGCAGGCGCAGTTGTGCGGTTCGCCGGCCTGTACTGGGGCGCGGACAACACCGACGCCGTCGCGCGCACCACCGTGCGCCTGCGTGCGCCGGGGCTCGGCTACACCACGCGTACGGCGAGCCTCGTCGACACCGTGGCCGGGACCAACGGCTACCAGTCGTTCGCCGACATCACGTCTGTCGTCGCCGCGCAGGGAAGTGGTGTCTACACCGTCGCCAACGTCGCGCAGACGGTGGGCGGCACCGGTCACTGGGGCGGCTGGACGATCGTCGTCGCCTACGAAGACCCGAACGGCACGCTGCGCAACCTGTCGGTGTTCGACGGCCTGGTGTACGGCAACGGCACACCGGCATTCCAAGACATCAACATCTCCGGTTTCTACACGCCGATCTCGGGCACGGTGAACACCAACCTCGGGCTCGTCGTATACGACGGCGACCGCGGCCAGTCCGACGGTGGCAACTCGCTCGAGTTCGGTGCGACGACCGCGGCGCTCAACGCCGTGTCCGACGCGTCCAACCCGGTCAATGACGTCTGGAACAGCTCGATCTCGTTCGAAGGCACGCCCGTCACCGCGGGCCGCACGCCAGCAGCGACGAACCTACTCGGCATCGACATCGACAACATCAAGCCCGCGACGCCGCTGCCCTACGGCAGTACCACCGCGGTTCTGCGCGTGCGCGCGACGAGTGGCGACGTGAATTACCAGGGCGTGGTGACGCTCGCGACCGACGCGTTCGAGCCCGAAATCGTCACGTCGTTCACCAAGACCGCGACGAACGACAACGGCACGACGTCATTCCATCCGGGCGACGTGGTGACGTACACGATCGGCCTGACGAACCGCGGCAACGATAACTCCACCAACACGCGCATCTCCGATCCGCTGCCGGTGGGTGTCACCTATGTTCCCGGCTCGCTCGAAGTCGTGGGTGGCGCGAACGTCGGCGCCAAGACCGATGCGAGCGGCGACGACGAAGCCGACTACGTCAGCGCGACGCGCACGATCAATTTCCGCGTCGGCTCCACTGCGAACGCATCGACGGGTGGCGTGATCGCGCCCGCCGCGGGCACGCAGGTGCGCTTCAAGGTCACGATCGATCCAGTGTCGAACGGCAGCACGCTGTCGAACGTCGCCAACGTCAATTACGTGAGCAGCACGAGCGGCGCGGCGGGCTCGGGCAGCACCACGCCATCCACGTTCAGCGTCAGCAACCAGGCCGACGTTTCGATCGCGTTCGCGAACGTGCCCGCGACCGCGACGCCGAACAGCGCGATCACCTACGACCTCAACGTCGCGAGTGCCGGCCCCGATCCGGCCAACGGCGCGACCGTCACGTACGACGTGCCGAATGCGCTCACCGGAGTGAGCATCACCTGCGCCGCTTCGGGCGGCGCTGTGTGTCCGTCGACCACCGGCCTCACCGACCTCAGTGCGCTTGCGATCCCGACCTTCCCGAGCGGCGGCGCGGTCGTGTTCACCATCAGCGGCACCACGCCGGCCGGCGGCACGCTCGCCAGCACCGCGACCGTTGGCATGCCCGCGGGCGTCGCGGATCCGACACCGGCCAACAACACGGCGTCGGCATCGACTGTCGTGACGTCACCGGCCGATGTCAGCGTCACGAATGTCGTCGCGACGCCGGGCCCGTACCTCGCCGGCCAGAACGTGACGTACACGATCACGGTCACCAATGCGGGCCCCGGCACGTCTTCGAACGTCTCGCTGTCCGATGCGCTGCCTACGGGCACGACCTTCGTGTCGTTGTCGACTCCGGGCGGCTGGTCGGCAACCACGCCGGCCGTGGGCACCAACGGTTCGATCAACGCGACGATCGCGTCGTTCGCGAGCGGCGCAAGCGCAGTGTTCACGCTGGTTGCGCGCATCGATCCATCGACGTCGAACGGCGTCGCGATCGTCGACACCGCGACCCTATCGTCGACAACGCTCGACCCGGACAGCACCAACAACAGCGCGACCGCGAACTTCGTGGTGTCGGCAGGCGCCGACATCTCGATGACGAAGACACTCGTCACCGTGGGGCCGTACTACGAAGGGCAGGACCTGCAGTACACGCTGGTCGTCGCCAACGCGGGTCCCGCCACCGCGACCAACGTGCAGGTCACCGACACGCCGACCAACCTGACGATCACCAACGTGTCGGGAGCGGGCTGCACTGTGCTTCCGTGCACGATCGCGTCTCTGGCATCGGGCGCGAGCGCGACGATCGACGTCACCGCCGTGGCGGTACCCGGAACGTTCGACAACGCCGCCTCGGTGAGCGCGAACGAAGCGGACCCGACGCCGGGCAACAACAGCGACACCACCGGCAACGGCGGCACCGCGATGGCGGCGATGGACCTCGCGGTCACCAATGTACTCACGAGCGCATCGCCGGCGCACGCCGGCGGCCAGGTCAGCTACACGATCACCGTCACCAACAACGGCCCGTCCACCGTGCCGGGCGCGACGCTTGAAGAAACCATGCCGGCGCAGCTCACCGGCGTGACCTGGTCGTGCGCCGCCGGTTGCGCCACGTCGGGCGGCACCGGCGACATCAACACCGCGATCGATGTGCCGGTCGGCGGCAGCATCACCATCCTGGTGACGGGCACCGCGCCGGTGACCACGCCGTCCATGATCGGCATAGCGACCGCGACGGTGACGCCGTCGTCGTTCGCTATCGACACCGACCTGACGAACAACTCCGCATCCGCACCCGCGGTGACTGTGAGCGCACTCGCGATCGATGCGATCGACGATGCGGGCAGCACCGGTGGAGCATCCGGCGGCATCGCCATCGCCAACGTGCTCGGCAACGACACGTTCGACGGCGCAGCCGCGACCACGGCCAGCGTCACGCTTGACGTGGTCACGCCCGCCTCCAACCCGAACGTCGCACTCGATACGACGACGGGCACGGTCACGGTCGCGGCCGGCACGCCATCCGGTACGTACACGATCACGTACCGCATCTGCGAAACGGCGAACCCGGGCAACTGCGATATCGCGACGGCGACAGTCAACGTCACGTCCGCAACGCTGGTCGCCAATGGCGACGCCGGCACGGCGAACGGTCAGGCGGGCGGCACCGCGGTCGCGAACGTGCTCGGCAACGACACGCTCAACGGCGGCGGCGCGAACGCTTCCAACGTCACGCTGACCCAGGTGTCCACCAGCAACCCGGGCGTCACGCTCGACACCACGACCGGCGCGGTCGGCGTCGCGCCAGGTACGCCCGCCGGCACCTACACGTTGACGTATCGCATCTGCGAAACCATCAACCCGTCGAACTGCATGACGGCGACCGTTACCGTCACCGTCACCGCGGCGGTCATCGACGCCGTGAACGACACCGCCGGCCCGATCGACGGCAGTGCAGGTGCGACCGCGGTGGCGAACGTGCTTGGCAACGACACGGTGGGCGCGACGCCGGCAACGACGTCCAACGTCACCGTGACGCCGACCAGCAACGGCCCGCTCACGCTCAATGCGAACGGCACGGTCGACCTCGCGCCGAACACGGCCGCCGGCACGTACACGCTCACGTACCGGATCTGCGAGCAGCTCAATCCGACCAACTGCGATACCGCGACGTTGACGGTGAGCGTCTCGGCTGCGGCGATCGCGGCCAACGACGATGCACCGCCGGCGATCGTCGGCGCGACTGGCGGCAGCGCCATCACCAACGTGCTCGGAAACGACACGCTCGGCGGCGGCGGCGCGCCGACGCTCGCGAACGTCACGTTGACGCAGCTGTCGTCGACGAACCCCGCTATCACGCTCGACGCCTCGACCGGTGCGGTCAGCGTCGCACCGGGCACGCCGGCCGGCACGTACACAGTCGTCTACAGAATCTGCCAGCAGCTCAATCCGACCAACTGCGACACCGCAACGGTGACCGTCATCGTGTCGGCCGCGGCGATCGATGCGGCGAACGACACCACGGCGCCGATCGACGGCGTCGCGGGTAACCCGTCGGCCATCAACGTGCTCGGCAACGATGCGTTGAACGGCGCAGTCGCCACGACGGCGAACGTCACGCTCACGCAGGTCGCGACGTCGAACGCCGGCGTTACGCTCAATGTAGCCACCGGCAACATCGCCGTTGCGGCCGGCACGCCCGCTGGCACGTATACCGTTACGTATCGCATCTGCGAGCAGCTCAACCCGTCTAACTGCGACACCGCGACGGTCACCGTCAACGTCATCGCGCCGGCACTTGCCGCCAGCAACGACGTCGGAACGACGAAGCAGAACACCGCCACGGTAATTGCGGTGCTCGGCAACGACACGATGGCGGGAACGGCGGTTGCCAACAACACGGTCGCGGTTACCGTCACCACTGCGCCGACCCACGGCACGGCCGTCGTCAATGCGAACGGCACGGTCACGTACACGCCGGCGACGAACTACAGCGGCATCGACAGCTTCATCTACCGCATCTGCGACGTCGTCAACCCGACCGTGTGCGCGGACGCGACAGCGAACCTCATCGTTACGCCGAACCTCATCGATGCGATCGACCAGGCGCTGAACACGCCGCAGACCGGCCCGGTGGTGGTCGACCCGATGCGTACGACGATCAACGGTGGCGGTGCGCCACTGGATCCGACGTCGCTTCAGGTGATCACGCCTCCCACCAACGGCAGCGTGGCGGTCAACCCGAACGGCACGCTGACCTACACGCCGAGCGCGCTTTTCTTCGGCACCGAGACGTTCCGCTATCGCATCTGCGACCGCTCCGCGCCGGCCCCGGTGTGCGACATCGCCACGGTGACGATCACGGTTGCGATGCAGGCGCCGCAGCTGCGCCTGGTCAAGACGGTGCCCTCGCGCAGCGTGCATGTGGGTGACCTCGTCCGCTACACGGTCGTGGTCGAAAACACCGGCATCTCGCCGGCCAACGGCGCGACCGTGATCGACACGCCGCCCGCCGGCTTCACCTACGTCGAGGGTTCGCTGAGTGTCGATGACGCGGACGACCGTTTCGTACTCGCCGGTACGCAGCCGATCCGCATCAGTGGCATCGACGTGCCGGTCGGCGGTCGCGCAACCATCGTCTACGTCCTGCGCGTCGGCGCAGGTGTCGGCCGCGGCACGCACACCAACTCGGTGAGCGCGACCGATTCCACCGGTAGCACCGTGTCCAACACCGCCACCGCCGACGTCGCCGTCGAAGGTGATCCGACGATGGACGACTCGCTGATCCTCGGCACGGTGTTCGTCGATCGCAACCGCGACGGCGTCCAGCAGCCCGACGAGCCGGGACTGCCCGGCGTGCGCATCGCGTCGGTCGAAGGCCTCGTCATCGAAACCGACGTGCACGGCCGTTACCACGTGGCCGGCATCCGGGCATCCAACGCACTGCGCGGTAGCAACTTCGTGCTGAAGGTCGACGCCGCCACGTTGCCGCCCGGTGCCGCGTTCACCACGTCCAACCCCTTGGTCCGCCGCATCACGCCGGGCATTCCGGTGCGATTCGACTTCGGCGTCGCGCTGCCCGACGGCAGCGACGCGTCCGACACCGCCACGCGCTGAGACACGAGCACATGAACCTGAAAATGAAACTGCTCGATCTCGCGCTGATCGGCATCCTGTACACCGGCGCCGTCGCGCCGGCATTCGCGGCGCAGGCGACCGCTACGGCGTCGTCGACGTCCGCGTCCGACCAGGCCGCGCTGGTGCGTGCCGGTCGCTATGCGGTCAACCTGCCCGGCGGCGGCGTGGTGTGGGCGACGGAAGATCCGACGCTCGCGCCTGCAGGGCTCAGCGTCACCGCCGGCGGCACGGCGCCGTTCGACGGCCGTCGTATCACACGCCCCGTGCAGTTCCAGGGCGCGACGAACTACCCGGCGTTCATCGAACGCATGGAGGTCGTGGTCTATCGCGCGGGTGACGAAGACCTGGTGACACCGCTCGCGACAATTGCACTTCCCGCCGGCAGCATGCCGAAGGCGGAATGGGACGGCGCGTTGCCGGCGAACCTCGCGCTGAAGGCCGGCGATTCGCTGCGCTACGTCACGCGTGCGTATGACAAGCGCGGCGTGCTCGACGAAACGTATCCGCAACTGTTGCAGCTGGTCACGCCGGACGACTACGAGCGCGGCGTGCAGGCCACGCGCAACACGGTCGAGCGTGATCGCGGGCAATCCGTGTCGGGCGACGAGGCGCAGTCGCTGCGCCTTCAGGCCGATGCATGGTCATCGAACGGCCTGCGCCTGCACAACATCGCGATCCACGGTTCGCGCGTGCGGCTGTACGGCCGCGACGTGCCGCACGGTGCGCGTGTCGCCGTCAACGGCGAGCCGGTGCAGGTGGCGCAGGACGGCACGTTCGCCGCCGAGTTCCTGGAGCCGGTCGGCACGCATCGCTACGAGATCGCTTCGGGCACAGACGCCACGGTGACGCAGCCGCTGGTCGTCGATGTCACCGGTCGGTATCTGTTCCTGGTCGCACTCGCCGACGTCACGCTGTCGCAGTCCGGTGGCAGCGATCACACCGAGCCACTGGCCGGCGACGAGAAGTTCGACGACGGCTTCATGAAGGACGGCCGCCTCGCGTTCTATCTCAAGGGCAAGGTGAAGGGGAAATACCTCGTCACCGCGCAGGCCGACACCGAAGAACGCGAACTCGATCATCTGTTCGACGGCTTCCTCGACGCACGCCCCACCGACGTGTTCCGTCGCCTCGACCCGGATGCGTATTACCCGGTGTACGGCGACGATTCCACCACGACGCGCGATGTCGACACGCAGGGCAAGCTCTACGTGCGCGTGGACTGGGATCGCAGCCAGGCGCTGTGGGGCAACTTCGCCACCGGTTTCACCGGCACCGAATACGGCCAGTACCAGCGCTCGCTGTACGGCGCTGCGCTGAACTACGTATCGCGCGCGAGCACAGCGCTCGGCGAGCCGCGTACGCTGCTGCGCGCATTCGGCAGCGAAGCGCAGAGCGCGCCCGGCCACACCGAGTTCCTCGGCACCGGCGGCTCGCTGTACTACCTGCGCCACACCGACCTGCTGCCGGGCTCGGACCAGATCGTGCTGGAGGTGCGCGACGTGCGCACCGGTCGCACCGAAGCGCGCGTCACGCTGCAGCGCGGCGCTGACTACGACATCGATGAACTGCAGGGCCGCATTATCCTCGAACGCCCGCTCGCGCAGATCACGCGCGAGAACGTGCATACGCTGACGCGCGACGAACCGCTCGATGGCTACGAGCAGATCCTGCTGGCGGACTACGAATACGTGCCGACCGGTTTCGACGCCGGCCATGCCAGCACCGGCGTGCGCGCGAAGCAGTGGATCGGTGACCATGTCGCGGTCGGCGGCACCTACGTCGACGAGACCCGCGAGGGCGACGACTACCGGCTCGCCGGTGGCGACTTCACCCTGCAGGCCGGGCGCGGCACGTACCTCAAGGTCGAGCAGCACCGCAGCGATTCCACCGCGGCGCCGGTGTTCTATTCGGACAACGGCGGCCTGAGCTTCGCGCTGCGCAACCCGGTGCTCGCCGAGCGTTCGGGAACCGCGACTGCGGTCGAGGCGCGGGCGAACTTCAAGGAACTGGGCTGGAGCTCGCGCGACTGGACCGTCGGTGCGTGGCATCGCGATGTCGATGGCGGCTTTTCGGTCGCGCGTTTCGACACGGCGATGGCGACGACGGAAAGCGGTGTCGAGTTCGCCGGTCAGATCGGCGACCGCTTCGATCTGTTCGGCCGCGCGTCGCATGCCGAGCGCGGCACGTCCACGCTGGACGACGCGCAGATCACCGGCAGCTGGCGCATCAGCGATGCCGATCGCCTAGGCATGGAAGTGCGCCGCGTGCGCGAGCGCGACGCCGGCGTCGACCAGAAGGCCGTGCTCGCGGCACTGGAATACCGACGCCGCGTGAGCTCGTCGCTCGAGTTGTACGGCAACGGGCAGGCCAGCTTTGGCGAGAATGGCGGTTACGCGACCAACAACCGCGCGACCCTCGGCGGCAAGTATCTGTTCGACAACCGCTCGAATGTCGGCGCCGAGATCAGCGACGGCACGCGCGGGCAGGCGGCGCAGCTCAACGGCGAATACCGGCTGAGCGATGAGCATTCGGTCTACGGCGCGTACACCTACAGCACCGATACCACGGCTTCGCGCGTCGCAAGCGAGTTCGACCGCGCGCTCAGCAACGGCTGGACGCTCGGCCAGCGCTGGCGCCTGTCGAACCAGCTCAACGTCTACAACGAGAGCCAGTCGATCCGTTCCAGCAACGGCGACGAGGGCGTGACGCATACGCTCGGCATGGACGTGTATCCAGCGGACGGCTGGCAGCTCGGCTTCACGGTGATGGATGGACACCTCGCAGCCACCACCGGCGACGTCGACCGCCACGCGTACAGCGTCAGCGCCGGCCGCACCGATCCGCGCACGCAGTGGTCGAGCAAGCTCGAATACCGTCGCGATACCGGCGCCGAACAGCGCACGCAGTGGGTCACCACCAATCGCCTGCTGTACCGCGTCAATGAAGACTGGCGCATCGCCGCACGCGTCAACTATTCGGATACGGACGACCGCCTGAACGCCGCCGCCGGCGCACGACTGGCCGAGAGCAACCTCGGTTTCGCATGGCGTCCGCACGACACCACGCGCTATGCATTGTTCGGCAAGTACACCTACCTGCTCGACCAGGCATCGCCGGGCCAGGAAGGCGGCGCGCAGTACGACCAGCGTTCGCAGGTGCTGTCGCTGGAAGGCGTAGTGCAACTCGGTGATCGCTGGAGCCTTGCGCCGAAGCTCGCCAGCCGCTGGGGCGACTATCGCCTCGGTCGCGGCGAAGGCGCGTGGCTGGACAGTCGCGCGGACTTCGGCGCGGTGCAGTTGCGCTACCACCTGCCGAAGAACTGGGACGCGCTCGCCGAACTGCGCCAGCTCGACGTGCAGGACGGCGGCACGCGTCGCGGCGGCCTGATCGGTGTCGACCGGCAGCTCGGCGACAATTTCAAGATCGGCGTCGGCTACAACTTCACCGACTTCAGCGATGACCTCACCGACCTCGACTACGACCACCACGGGTTCTTCCTGAACCTCGCAGGCTTCTACTGATCCCCTGGGAGACCTTGCTCTCCACTCGACGCCGCCGGTTTCCGGCGGCGTTGTTTCTTCTGACGCCAGTGCCGCTTGGACACCCTGCTGACACGCGCCGCCGTGCAATCGCGTTTTCCTTGCGGAGCGCGACGATGGCGAAGGTGCTGGTTCTCTACTACTCGGCGTACGGGCACATCGAGGCGATGGCGAACGCGGTCGCCGAAGGCGCGCGCGAGGCCGGCGCGCAGGTCGACATTCGCCGCGTGCCGGAGCTGGTGCCCGAGGAGGTCGCGCGCAACTCGCACTACAAACTCGACCAGCCTGCGCCGATCGCAACGGTCGACGAGCTGCCGAACTACGACGCGATCATCGTCGGCGTGGGCACGCGCTTCGGGCGCATGGCGTCGCAGATGTCGAACTTCCTGGACCAGTGCGGCGGGCTTTGGGCGCGTGGCGCGCTCAACGGCAAGGTCGGCGCCGCATTCACTTCGACCGCGACGCAGCACGGCGGTCAGGAGACGACGCTGTTCTCCATCATCACGAACCTGCTGCACTTCGGCATGGTAGTCGTCGGCCTGCCGTACAGCTTCCAGGGCCAGATGCGGCTCGACGAGATCACCGGTGGCGCGCCGTATGGCGCGACAACGATTGCTGGCGGCGACGGATCGCGGCAGCCGTCCGCGAGCGAACTCGATGGTGCACGTTTCCAGGGTCGCGAAGTCGCGCAGCTGGCGACGAAGATCTTCGGCTGATCAGGCGAAGATCGCCGGCTTGGCGATCATCAGCCAGAAGATCGCGAGAAACGCGAACAACGCCGGCACGCCGAGCACCACCCACGCGCGGAACGCGCGCCAGTACGCGGGCGGGAGCGGCGTGCCGTCGGCGAGCGCTTCGCGTGCGAGGTCGCGCAGGCGCATCTGCAGCCACACCACCGGCAGCCAGCAGATGATCGCGACGGCATACAGCCCGATCGACCACTTCAGCCAGCCTGCGGAAAACGGAATGCCGATGCGATGTGCGAGCCACGCGCCGGTAAGCGGTTGCAGCACCGCGGTGGTCGCGGTGAACAGCCAGTCGGCGACGACGACCCAGCGCGTCACGCTCGCCACGACGCGCACATCGCGGCCCAGCGTGGTCACCAGCAGGTAGAACGCGGTGCCGACGCCGGTGCCGAACAGGAACGTGGCCGACAGCACGTGCAGCGTCTTGACGAGGAAGTAGTCGTTCACGGGCGACGGTCCAGTGCGTGCAGAAGCAAAAGCGCGGCAGCGATCGGGATGTTCTTCAGCACCGGTCCGAACGGATGCAGCCAGAACGCCGGAAGCGCAATGGTGATGATCAGCGTGTACGCCGCGATGAGTAGCAATGCGGCGATGTAGACCGGCCCGCGTCGTATCGGCAGGAGCATTGCGACGCCGAGCAGTAGATCGATCGTCGCCCCCGAAGACACCGCGACGCTGGCGAGTGTGCCGGTGAGGCCGAGCGGTGCGACGAGTTCGCGGCTGGCATCCAGCGGATACAGGCCGAACGACAGCAGCGCGGTGACGAGGAACACGACCGCGATCGACACTCGCAGCATCGGCAATGCCCAGCGCAGCTGCGCGTCGCGTCGCGTCATCGCGCGCAGCGCAGCGGGCACGAACGTCGACGCGGCACGCGGTGCGCGTCCGAGCAGTGCAGCGAAACCATCGGCCGGCGCGCAGTTGCCATGCTCGAGCATCGCGATGGTTTCGGGTTCGACCAGCGAGCCGGGCACGTGCTGCATCGCATGTGCCGACATGCGCACCAGCGGCATCGGCACTGGAATGACACGCAGCGCGCCCAGCCCGAGCGAGCGACGCAGCGTGTCGAGGTAGCCGCGCAACGTCATGCATTCAGGCCCGACCGCCGCCACGAACCGCGGCGGCACGTCCATTTCAAGCGCGCGCACGATCGCATCGACCACATCATCCAGATGCACCGGCGCGACCTGTTGCATGCCGCCGCCCGGCAGCGACGCGAACGGCAGCGTCGCCAGCATCAGGAACATGCCGGCGCTCGTGCCCTGCGGCGCGAACACCACCGACGGCTGTATGACGGTTGCCTGCAGCGGCAACGCAAGAAGATGTCGATCGGCCGCGCGTTTGGACAGGTGATAACGACTCGCGGCGTCATCGTCCGCACCGAGTGCGGACACCTGCACGACGCGACGAACCCCGGCGTCGACGCAGGCCTCGAACAGCGCACGCGGCGTGGCGTCGTGCAACGCGGCGAACGGTTGCGCTTGGCTTTCGCGCAGGATGCCGACCGCGTTGACGACCGCATCGATGCTGCTCAATCGCGGATTCCACGCAGCCGCATCCGTATCGCGTGCGAAATCCACGGCGACCGCATCGAGCGACGGCCAACGCCGCTTCGCCGCAGCGACGTCGCGCACCGCCGGCACCGGCACGTGGCCGCGCGCGAGCAGCGCACCGACGACAGCACTGCCGATGAATCCGGTCGCTCCCGTAACCAGAATTCGCATGTCCGATCTCCTGCGGTGGTCGCACGCTACACGCGTGATGCGTAGGCGGGAGTCGATACGGGCGCAGCGGCGCGACAGATGCGCTTATGCGCCGCCGCTATAACCCTGCTGGCGCCACGCCTCGAACACCGTCACCGCGATCGCATTCGACAGATTCAGCGAGCGCACGCCCGGCCGCATCGGCAGGCGCAGTCGCTGTTCGGCGGGCAGCGCGTCGAGCACTTCATCCGGGAGCCCGCGCGTTTCCGGGCCGAACAGGAACGCATCGCCTTCGCGATAGGCCGGCGTGTCGAAGCGAACCGTGCCGCGCGTGCTGAAGGCGAACATGCGCAGCGCATCGCCGTGCATCTCGCGCAAGTGCGCCAATGCCGGCGTCGAGATCGCGATGTACCTTCACCGTCGCGTACTCGTGGTAGTCGAGGCCAGCGCGGCGCAGCTGCTTGTCGTCCATGTCGAAACCCAGCGGCTCGATCAGATGCAGCCGGGCGCCCGTATTCGCGCACAGGCGGATCGCGTTGCCGGTGTTCGGCGGAATCTCGGGCTGGTAGAGGACGACGTCGAACATGCGCGCATTATCGCCGTCGCTTCGCGATGCTCACCACGGCAGCGGCTTGCCCTGCCAGTCGAGGAAGGATCCGGACGTCGCGACGTCGAGACGATCGATGACCTGCAGCAGCCCGCGCACCGAATCGGCGGGTGCGACTGGTGCCTGCTCGCCGCCCATGTCGGTCTGCACCCAGCCCGGATGCAGCGACACCACCGCGATGCCGCTTTCGCCCAGCGACGCCGCGAGGAGCCGCGTCACCATGTTCAGCGCCGCCTTGCTGATGCAGTAGGTCGGCGTGCCGAAGCGCGTGGTGTTGGCGATCGAACCGAGCTGCGAGGTCATGTTCGCGACCTTCGCGCCGTCGGCGAGCAGCGGCGCGACCGCCTGCGTCAGAAGGAACGGGCCCATCGCATTGGTGCGGAAGCTGTCCTCGAGGTTCTTCGCGGGCACCTGGCCGAAACGCTCGCCCGAGTGCAGCAGGCCCGCGTTGTTGATCAGCAGGTGCAGGCGTTCGTCGCCGAGCACCAGCGGCAACTCGCGCGCGACTTCGGTTTCGGATTTCGGGTCCATCACGTCGAGCGGGAACACGTGCAGGCGGCCCGGGTGCTCGGCGACGAGTCGATTGAGGTCGTGCGCCTGCGCCGGATGGCGCGCGGTGGCGATCACGTGGTCGCCGCGCGCGAGCAGCTGGCGGACGTATTCCAGCCCGATGCCGCGGTTGGCACCGGTGACCAGGACATTGCGACGGGGCATTGGCGGACTCCGTTCGGGGGAATCGCCCGACTCTATCCGGCAACGCGTTCATGCAGCGGGCAGGACCTTCGGCCGGTCCCGTGCGGGGTGCCGCTCGGCTAGCATCCAGCGGCCGGCCCGATCGCCGGCGTCTGGAGCGTTTCGATGTCCCGTCTTCCCGTTCGCCTTACCGCGCTCGCCCTCGGCATTGCCTTCGCCGTCGGTGCGCCGTCGACCCTGATCGCTGCGCCGGCCGTCGCCGCGTCCACGCGCGCGCCCGCCGCGCTCGACATCCCCTACGAGCGTTTCGTGCTGCCCAATGGCCTGACCGTGCTGGTGCACGAGGACCACAAGGCGCCGGTCGTCGCGGTCGCGGTCTGGTACCACGTGGGGTCGAAGGACGAACCGACCGGCAAGACCGGCTTCGCGCACCTGTTCGAACACCTGATGTTCAACGGCTCGGAAAACCATCCGGGCGAGTTCTTCGAGCCCTTCGAGCAGGCCGGCGCCACCGGCCAGAACGGCACGACCTGGCTCGACCGCACCAACTACTACGAAACCGTGCCCACCACCGCGCTCGACATGGCGCTGTGGATGGAGTCCGACCGCATGGGCCACCTGCTCGGCGCGATCGACAAGAAGACGCTCGACGAACAGCGCGGCGTCGTCCAGAACGAGAAGCGCCAGGGCGAGAACGAGCCGTACGGCCGCGTCGACGAACGCATGCTGCTGCAGACGTTCCCGGCGAACCACCCGTACCACCACGACACCATCGGCTCGATGGCCGACCTCGACGCGGCCTCGCTCGAGGACGTCAAGAACTGGTTCCGCGGTTACTACGGCGCGGCGAACACGGTGCTGGTAATGTCGGGCGACATCGACGTCGCCACCGCGAAGGCGAAAGCCCTGAAGTATTTCGGCGACATCCCGGCTGGCCCGCCGGTCGCGCGCCAGGCCAAGTGGGTCGCCGCGCGCACCGCGTCCACGCGCGACCGGATGGACGACCGCGTCGCGCAGACGCGCATCTATCGCGAATGGAACATCCCGGGTCGCGGCGAGCGCGACCTCACGCTGCTTGACCTCGCGGCCGACGTGCTGGGTGGCAGCAAGACCTCGCGCCTGTACCAGCGCCTCGTCTACAAGGATCACCTCGCCGACGACGTCTCCGTCGGTATCACGCCGTTCGAGCTGGCGAGCCAGTTCGTGCTGCAGGTGGACGTCAAGAAGGGCGTCGACCCGAAGAAGGTGGAAGCCGCGGTTGCGGACGAGTGGGCGAAGTTCCTCGCCAGCGGCCCGACGCAGGAAGAACTCACGCGCCTGCAGGCCGCGAACCGCGCGGGCGTGGTGCGCGCGCTCGAACGCGATGCCGGCAAGGCGACGCAGCTCGCGGAAGGCCAGGTCTACCTCGGCAATCCGGATGCGTGGAAGCAGTCGTTCGAGTGGAACCAGAAGGCCACCCGCGCCGACGTGCTGAAGGCCGCGAAGACCTGGGTCGCGCGTGGCGATTACACGCTCACCGTCGTGCCGACCACAGGCACGCCGAAGGACGAAACCGTTGCTGGCCTGCCGGCGGGCCAGCGCCCGGCCGACATTCCGGGCAAGCCGACCGCCGCGTTCACCGTCGCCAAGACCGACGTCGATCGCAAGACCGGCGTGCCGGCGGTCGACCACTATCCCGACCTCACCTTCCCGTCGGTGCAGCGCGGCCACCTGAAGAACGGCATCGAAGTCGTGCTGGCCGAGCGCCACAGCGTGCCGGTGGTCAACGTCAGCCTGCAGTTCGACGCCGGCTACGCCAGCGACGTCGGCCGCAAGCTCGGCACCGCCGCGTTCACCGCCGCGATGCTCGACGAAGGCACGGCGAAGCTCGACTCGGTAGAGATCGCCAAGCAGCGCGAGCGGCTCGGCATGGGCCTGTCGACCGGTTGCGGCCTCGACAGCTGCAGCGTCACCGGCAACATGCTGAGCGATGAGCTCGCGCCGTCGCTCGACCTGCTCGCCGACGTGGTGCGCAACCCCGCGTTCCGCGCGGCCGACATGGAGCGCGTGCGCGCGCAGTGGATCGCCGGCATCGCGCAGGAGAAGACGCAGCCCACCGGCATCGCGCTGCGCACGTTGCCGCCGCTGCTGTACGGCGATGGCCATCCGTATGCCATTCCGTTCTCGGGCACCGGCACCGAAGCCAGCATCGCCTCGCTGACCGCGAACGACCTCACCGCATGGCGTGCGGCGTGGCTGCGTCCCGACAACGTGCGCATCATCGTCGCCGGCGACACCACGCTGCCGGCGATCACGCAGCAGCTCGACAAGGTGTTCGCGGAATGGACGCCGCCGTCGGTCGCGAAGGGCACGAAGTCGGTGCCGCAGGTGACCGCGCAGACCAAGCCGCGCGTGTTCCTGATCGACAAGCCGGGTGCGCAGCAGTCGCTGATCCTCGCCGGCCTGCTCGCGCCGTCGACGACCGTTGCCAACAACCTGCCGATCCAGACGATGAACTCCGCGTTCGGCGGCACGTTCACCTCGCGCCTCAACATGAACCTGCGCGAGGACAAGCACTGGGCCTACGGCGCGTATTCCTTCATGTACGACGCGCTCGGCCAGCGTCCTTACATGCTGTATGCGCCGGTGCAGACCGACAAGACGAAGGAATCGGCGGCGGAGATCCTGCGCGAAGTGCGCGACGTCGTCGGCCCGCGTCCGCTCAGCGATACCGAGATCACCAAGATCAAGGTCAACGACGTGCGCAGCCTGCCGGGCAGCTACGAAACCACCGGCGCCGTGCTCGGCGCGCTGGCGGACAACGTGCTGTACGGGCGTCCGGATGATTACGTCGCCACGCTGCGCGAGCGCATCGAAGCGCAGAAGGATGCCGACGTGCAGTCCGCGGCGACACAGCTCCTGCATCCCGACGCGCTGACCTGGGTGATCGTCGGCGACCTGTCGAAGATCGAGCAGGGCGTGCGCGAGTTGAACCTCGGCGACGTGCAGGTGGTCGACGCCGACGGCAAGCCCGTCACCAAGTAAGCCCGCAGGGGTTTCGCGGTTCAGACGCGCGGGGCGACAATCCCGCGCGTCGTCGTTCATGGAGCCTGCCCGTGCCGCATCCGATCCGTCTCGCCGCCGTCGTATCGCTGGTCCTCGCCGCCACCGCCTGCACCTGGGTGCCGATGCAGCAGGGCGCCGCCGCCGTCGAGGTGCGCGCGATGGGCGCGTCCACCACGGGCTGCACCAAGCTCGGCGAAATCGAAGGCAACGTCACTGATCGCGTCGCCCTGTACGAGCGCAACCCGCTGCGCGTGCAGGAGGAACTCGAGACGATGGCACGCAACGAGGCCGTCGGCCTCAACGCCAATACGGTCGTGGCTCTGGAAGCCCCGCACGACGGTCGCCAGCGCTTCGGCGCCTGGCGCTGCACGCATTAGTTCGGACGGACGGTATCCAAGCGGCCGCAGAACGCGGCTGAACAGCGACAGGCGTCCCCGTACGCTGGCGTGCGCGGTACCCGGCCGCGCGTTAAGCTTGCGTGTTCCACGCCTTTGCGAGTCGTCCCCATGCTGTTTCAACACGTCGCCATCGCCGGCCTAGCGCACATCGATGCGCCGCGCCGCCTCACGACGGACGAAATCAACGCGCGGCTGCAGCCGACGCTGGATCGCTTGGGCATCAAGACCGACGTCATCAAGGACATCGCCGGTGTCGACGCACGTCGTCTGTGGGACGGCCCGATGCTCGCCTCCGATGCGGCCACGCTCGCCGCGGTGAAGGCGCTGGCCGATGCCGGCGTCGATCCCTCTCGCATGGGACTCCTAGTCAATACGTCGGTGAGCCGCGATTATCTGGAGCCCTCCACGGCGTCGATCGTGTCGGGCAACCTCGGCATGCCTGATACCTGCCAGAACTTCGACGTCGCCAATGCCTGCCTCGCCTTCATCAACGGCATGGACATCGCGGCGCGCATGATCGAGCGCGGCGAGATCGACTACGCGCTGGTCGTCGATGGTGAAACCGCGGACCTCGCCTACGAGAAGACGATCGAGCGCCTCACGCGCGACGACGTCACCGAGGAAGCGTTCCGCAACGAACTCGCCACGCTGACGCTGGGTTCGGGCGCTGCAGCCATGGTGCTCGCGCGCGCGGAACTCGCGCCGGGCGCACCGCGCTACAAGGGCGGCGTGACGCGTGCGGCGACGGAATGGAACAAGCTCTGCCGCGGCAACCTCGATGGCATGGTTACCGACACGCGCCAACTGCTGATCGAAGGCGTCAAGCTGGCGCAGAAGACGTTCCAGGTCGCGCGCCAGAAGCTTGGCTGGGTGGCAGAGGAACTCGACGAATTCGTCGTGCACCAAGTCAGCAAGGTGCACACCGCGGCGTTCACCAAGGCGATGGGCATCGATCCGAAGAAGGTGCTCACCATCTTCGGCGAGCACGGCAACATCGGGCCCGCGTCGGTGCCGATCGTGCTGAGCAAGCTGCGCGAGATGGGCCGCCTGAAGAAGGGCACGCGCATCGCGCTGCTCGGTATCGGTTCGGGCCTGAACTGCTCGATGGCCGAAGTCGTCTGGTGACGCGCACGCTCGCCACGTTCTGATCCGCCGCGGCCGCCTCGTGCGGCCGTGTGCATTGCGAGACGCGACACGCGATGGATCCCGCGCACCTTCCCGATTACCCGTTCACGCCGCAGCGTTTCGAGGTGCGGCCCGGCATTTCGATGTCGTACGTCGACGAAGGCCCGCGCGATGGCGAGGTCGTGGTGATGCTCCACGGCAATCCGTCGTGGAGTTACTACTGGCGCCATCTCGTGCTCGGCCTGCGCGACCGCTATCGCTGCATCGTGCCCGACCACATCGGCATGGGCCTGTCGGACAAGCCGGACGACGGTGGCGACACGTTGCCGCCGCGCACGCCGATCGCGGGCAAGTACGAGTACACGCTGCAGTCGCGCGTCGACGATCTGACCGTGCTGCTCGCGCATCTCGGCATCACCGGCCCCGTAACGCTCGCGGTGCACGACTGGGGCGGCATGATCGGCTTCGGCTGGGCGATCTCGCACATGCCGCAGGTCAAGCGCCTGGTCATCCTCAACACCGCGGCGTTCCCGTTGCCGTCGGCCAAGCCGATGCCGTGGCGGTTGTCGTTCGGCCGCGATTCGACGATCGGCGCGTGGCTGATCCGACGCTTCAACCTGTTCGCACGCGGCGCGTCGCGCTTCGGTGTGTCGCGACCGATGCCGCGCGCAGTGCGCAATGCATTCGACGCGCCGTACCACGGTTGGACGAACGCGATCTCGACGATCCGTTTCATGCAGGACATCCCGCTACACGAGGGCGACCGCGCCTGGCCGTTGCTCGCCGAGGTCGGTGCGCGCCTGCCGCAGTTCGCCGATCGTCCCGCCTTCATCGGCTGGGGCCTGCGCGACTTCGTGTTCGACAAGCACTTCCTCGACGGCTTCCGCCGCGCATTGCCGCATGCCGAAGTGCATGCGTTCGACGATGCGAATCACTACGTGCTGCAGGACAAGCACGAGGTGCTGGTGCCGGCGATTCGCGATTTCCTGGAACGCAATCCGGCCTGACACCAGGCGACCGTTCGTCGCCTTCGGATTTGTCCGATGCCCCGCGCGCCCGCGGCCCGTCTAGTCTCGCGCCATCGCCCAAGGGGAGAGGACGCGATGAGCACGGAACGCAGTCAGCGGTCGCAGTGGATGGCAGGCGCCGCCTTGGCGCTATCGGTCGCCTTGCCGGCGGCCGCGCAACAGAACATGGGGCCGTCGCGCCTGCCGCGCATCGCGATGTCGGCGGCGACATCCGAGGCCATCGCAGCGCGCCCCGGCCTTGCGCCGAAAGCACCGGTACCTGCAGTCATCCTGCGCCCGGACAGCACGGCAGCGTTGCCGACGTCGTTGCACGTCACGCGCCAGTACACGCTGGCGGCGCTGCGCGCGCAGCCGGTCATCGCGCTGGGCGCGGAACGCGTCAACTTCAAGCCGCTGCTCGCGAATCCGCGCGCGCCGTTCAACATCGCGCAACGCTTGCAGCGCACGCCGCAGCTGGCCGAGGTCACGCTTGACGACACCCGTGTACTCGAAGTCGACCAAGGGCTCGTCGTGCACAGCGTGGTCGGCTACCGCATCCATCCCGGTACCTGCACGGATCGCACACGTCGCGCGCAACTCGCCGAGACCGGCGTCCAGTGCTTCACGCGCCTCGACGCAGCTGCGCGCGCCGAGGCGTTCGCGAATCCACGTGACGCGCACTACGTGGCGGACCCCTCGCGTCGTGCGCAGGCGATCCATCTCGCCGAAGCGAAGGCCGGAGAAGTGCGCGCCAAGATCGCGCATGACGTCGCGACGTTGCGCGGCTCGCTCGCCGATCCGACGAAACGCTCCGCGATCGATGCACGCTTCGGTGCGGGCGTGGCGGCGCATCTCGCATCGCTCGACGATGCCCAGCTCGAGGAGGACGTCGTCAACGCAGGCGAAACACGCGTCGAGCAGGTGATGTTCGTGCCTGCGGACGGCCATGTCGATCCGACGCGTTATGCGGACATGGGCCGCGTCGTCGACTTCGGCGCCGCGCGCGATACGAAGGGCGGCTCCGGCGGCGTGTTGCCGCACCCGGGCGTGCAGGGGCTGGACAGTCTCACCAAGCTTGCCCAGCACGCCGCGAGCGAGCCTGCCGACGCCAATGTCGATCCGCATGTCTTCCTCACCGGTTTCACGCTGGGTCGCGCCTACGAATGGCGCCAGCGCATCGAGACCACGATCAGCTGGTGCTTTATCGGCTGCGACGAGACGTATTTCGCCGAGCTCTACGCGGGATTCGACTACGGCTTCGGCCTGCGCTTCCCGCTCGTCGTCGGCGGCCATTACCACTATGCAGGCGCCGGCTCGTACGGCCTGTTTACCCCGGACGTGCATTCGATCAATGGCGGCCCCGCCGACTACACCGCGAGCGGCCTGCCGGGCCCAAAGGTGTTCGAAGGCAAGGAACTCGTCGCGCAGATCGGCGCGTACGCCGGCGCGAACTACGACGTCCCGCTGTTCGGCAGTGGCGGCATCGAATTCAAGATCGGCAAGGACTTCACGGACGGCCTGCCGGGGCCGTTCACGCATGGCCAGTTCATGCCGCCGATGCCCGGCGTCGATCTCGCCGGCGACCCGATCGTCTTCGACGACTTCGACCTGATCGGCGGGCGTGCGAACTTCGGCGTCGCAGGCGGGCAGGTGTTCCCCGCGGTCCAGGTGGCGCTGCATTCGGACAAGCTCGCGCTCACGCTGCACGACAACATCGCCAACACCGACATGGCGCTGCCGGCGGGCAGCGGCCCGCTGAAGCTGAAGGTCGACCCCGACAGCCACGCGAGCGACTTCACGATCGGCGACCCGGTCTACAACCTCGGCTTCCTGATCACGCCTGGCCTCGACGCGCGCCTCTTCATCGACGTCGAAGTCTGGTCGGATCACTGGGACTGGCCGATCTGGTTCCCCGAACTCGCGATCGAACTGCCGCCGGGTGGCATCGATTTCTCGTGCCATGCGGACACCACCTGCACCCGCGACTATCACTACGGTCCGAAGATCGCGAGCCAGACCGCGGGCCCGAGCAATCCCGCGCTCGTCAAGGTCGTGGCGTGGACCAAGGACTTCGACGGGCGCTGGTTGCCGCGCTGCCCGGACGACGCCTGCAAAACCGGCGTGACCAACGCGCGGCTCAAGGCGTACTACATCTGCGAGCACGCGTTGGACGATCACCCGACCACGCAGTTCGAAGCGCTCGCGCCGATTCTCGCGGCAGCCGAGTCGACCGCGCAGGCGCAGGTGAACGAAGCGCAGGCACGCGCCAAGGCGGCATCCATGAAGCCGCGCCTGCCGATCAAGCTGCCGACGGTGATCAAGCCCGTGCCGCATCCCTGATCGGTTCGCTGTCGCCCGGCAGCACGGCCGGGCGACAATGCGAGGGTGACCGCGCCCTGCAACATCGCCGCAGCTCTCCCTGACATGGCGGCTCGTGAGCCCGACCGCATCGCGATGCGCTGCCCGGGCACCCGTGGCCTCGATGGGCTTGCGACCTATGACGTCGCGCTGACGTACGCGCAACTCGACGCGCGAAGCGATGCCATCGCGGCCGGCCTGGCCAATCGCGGCATCGTCCGCGGCACGCGCACCGTGGTGATGGTGAAGCCGTCGCCCGAGTTCTTCCTGCTGATGTTCGCGCTGTTCAAGGCCGGTGCGGTTCCGGTGCTGGTCGATCCCGGCATCGACAAGGGCGCCTTGCGGCAATGCCTCGACGAAGCCCAACCCGACGCCTTCGTCGGCATTCCGCTCGCGCATATCGCACGCGTGCTGCTCGGGTGGTCAAAGAGCGCGCGCATGCGCATCACGACCGGACGTCGCGCGTTTCTCGCCGACGACACACTTGCGCATGTCGAAGCGGACGGTGCGAACGCGGGTCCGCAGCTCGCGGATACGCAACCCGAGGACGTCGCCGCGATCCTGTTCACCAGCGGCTCCACGGGCGTGCCGAAGGGCGTGGTGTATCGACATCGCCATCTCGTTGCGCAGATCGAACTGATGCGCGAAGCGCTCGGCATACGCGAAGGCGAGGTCGACTTCCCGACGTTCCCTCCGTTCGCATTGTTCGGTCCTGCGCTCGGGCTAACGTCGATCATCCCGGACATGGACGCGACGCGGCCGGCGAGCGCCGATCCGCGCAAGCTGCATGCCGCCATCGAGCGCTTCGGCGCGCAGCAGTTGTTCGGATCGCCGGCCTTGATGCGCGTGCTTGCCGACTATGGCAAACCGCTGCGGGCGATTCGTCGCGTTACCTCAGCGGGCGCGCCAGTCCCGGCGGACGTCGTGGCGCGCATGCGCGAGCTGCTGCCCGACGACGCGCGTTTCTACACGCCGTACGGCGCAACCGAATGCCTGCCCGTCGCGGTGATCGAAAGTCGCGAACTGCAGGACACA
Organism: Lysobacter sp. HA18; assembly: GCF_054057595.1. NCBI lineage: Bacteria > Pseudomonadati > Pseudomonadota > Gammaproteobacteria > Lysobacterales > Lysobacteraceae > Lysobacter > Lysobacter sp. HA18. The sequence continues at coordinate 3,203,531 of NZ_JBSRZL010000001.1, read as the reverse complement.
CGCACCGCAACGGAAAGCGGTGCCGGAACGTGTGTGGGTCGTGCCGTGCCACCGAACGACGTGCGCATCATCCGCATCGACGATGCGCCGATCGAAACATGGGCGGACGATTTGGTTGTCGACACCGGCACCATCGGCGAGATCACCGTCGCCGGCCCGACCGCCACCGATACTTATTTCCGTCGCGACGCATCGACGCGCATCGCGAAGATCCATGAAACGCCCGCCGACGGCACGTCGCGCGTCGTGCATCGCATGGGCGATGTCGGCTATCTCGATGCGGACGGCCGCCTGTGGTTCTGCGGGCGCAAGACGCAGCGCGTGGAAAGCGCGAGCGGCCCGCTCTACACCGAGCAGGTCGAGCCGGTGTTCAACACGCATCCGCAGGTCCGTCGCACCGCGCTGGTCGGGCTCGGCGCGTTCGGTTCACAGACTCCCGTTCTGTGCGTCGAACTCAAGGAAGGCATTTCGACATCCGGTTGGCCGCGCATCGAAGCTGAGCTGCGCGAGATCGGTCGCGGCCACGTGCATACCGCGAATGTGCAGATGTTCCTGCGGCACGACGGGTTTCCCGTCGACATCCGCCACAACGCAAAGATCGGGCGCGAGAAGCTCGCAGCATGGGCGTCGACGCAATTGAAAACTCCACGCACGCAGCCGGCGGCATCCTGACCATGTCGGCAGCGCAACTTCCTCGAGATCGCGAACCATGAAGATCCTCGTCACCGGGGGTGGCGGTTTCCTCGGCCAGGCGTTGTGTCGCGGCCTGCGCGCGCGCGGGCACGAGGTCGTCAGCTTCAATCGCGGTCATTACGCGGAGCTCGACGCGATCGGCGTGACGCAGCTGCGCGGCGATCTCGCCAGCCGCGATGCAGTGATCGATGCAGCGCGCGGTTGCGACGCGATCTTCCATAACGCGGCGAAGGCCGGCGCGTGGGGGCCGTACAGCGAGTACTACGAGGCCAACGTCGCGGGCACCGAGCACGTGATCGATGCCTGCCGCGCGCACCGCATCGGCAAGCTCGTCTACACCTCGACACCGAGCGTCACCCACCGCGCGACGCATCCCGTGGCCGGCCTGGCTGCCGAGGAAGTGCCCTACGGCGAACACCTGAAATCGCCGTATGCGCGCACCAAGAAGTTCGCTGAGGAGATGGTGCTCGCGTCGAATGGGCCATCGCTCGCAGTCGTCGCATTGCGGCCACGCCTGATCTGGGGCCCCGGCGACAACCAGCTGCTGCCGCGCATTGCCGAACGTGCACGCGCGGGTCGGCTGAAGCTGGTTGGCGATGGCAGCAATCTCGTCGACACCACCTACATCGACAACGCCGCGGATGCACACCTCGCCGCGTTCGATCACCTCGCACCCGGCAGTGCATGCGCTGGTCGCGCCTACTTCGTGAGCAACGGCGAGCCGCGCAGCATGGGCGACACGCTGATCGCGCTGCTCCACGCGGTCGGCGCACCGCCTCCGCGTGGCTCCATCCCGTTCCGCGCCGCGTATGCGATCGGCGCCGCCTGCGAAGGCGTGTGGACCGTGCTGCCGCTGCGCGGCGAGCCGCCGATGACGCGCTTTCTCGCCGAACAGCTCGTCACCACGCACTGGTATTCGATGGCGCCGGCACTGCGCGATTTCGGCTGGACGCCGCGGGTGACCTTCGACGAAGGCCTGGCGCGACTGCGCGCGGCGAGCAGGTCGTCGCCCGTCCAGTAAGCCTTCGTGAAGGCGCCGTGGCCGCCCGCCTACAATGCGCGGATGGATGAACGCCGCACGCCGCTGGATACGCTCAAGCCGCTCGCCGGTCGCGCGCTCGAGGCCGCGCTCAACCGCGCGCTCGCGCTCGATCCCGACACCCGCGACAGCCTGCGCCCGCTCGATGGCCGCCGCCTGGTCGTGCGGCTGGCGACGCCGCAGGTCGCGCTGCAAATCACGGTTGATGGCGAGCGCCTGCGCGTCGGTCCTGTCGACGATGGAGCAGAACCCGATCTGTCGGTGCGCGCGACCATTGGTGGCCTGATCGCGCAACTACCTTTCATGCGTCGCGACGACGCACCGGCCGTGGGTGCGATGCGCATCGAGGGCGACGCGGATCTCGCGCGTCGCCTGCAGCGGCTCGCCGAACGCTTCGATCCCGACTGGCAGCAGCCGTTCGTTGCCGCGTTCGGCGACATCGTCGGCGTGCAGGTCGCGAACGTATTCGCAAGCACATTGCGTAGCGCGAAAACCGCGGCGGAAGTGCTCGCGACCAACGCGGCGGATTACGTGCAGCACGAAACGCAGGACGTCGTCGGTCGCGACGAACTCGGTGCGTTCTACGACGACATCGACACGCTGCGTGACGATGTCGAGCGCGTCGCCGTGCGCGTCGCCCGCATGCAGCCGCGAGGCAACGCGTGACGCCGGTGATCCGCGCTTGGCGCATCGGCCGCGTGCTGCTGCGCTATCGGCTCGATTCACTGCTCGATGGCACGCAGGCCGAGCGCTGGTTGCGTGTTGCGCGCCCGTTCGTGCCGCGTGCATCGGCCGACATCGCCGAACTGCCGCGTGGTGCACGACTGCGCCTCGCACTGCAGGAGCTCGGACCAATCTTCGTGAAGTTCGGGCAGATCCTGTCCACGCGTCGCGATCTCGTGCCCGCCGACATCGCCGACGAGCTCGCGCTGTTGCAGGATCGCGTCAAGCCGTTCGATGGCGAGGCCGCGCGCGGCATCGTCGAGCAGTCGCTCGGCAGTCCCGTCGGCGAACTGTTCGGAAGCTTCGACACCACGCCGCTCGCGTCGGCGTCGATCGCGCAGGTGCATGCGGCGACGCTGCCGGTCAGCGGTCGCGAAGTGGTGGTCAAGGTGCTGCGCCCCGGCATTCGCCGCCAGATCGTGCAGGACATCTCGCTGCTGCGCGCGCTTGCCGGGGTGGTCGACCGCACGCATCCCGCGGCCGACAAGATCCGCCCGCAGGCGGTGGTCGACGAGATCGAGCACACGCTTGACGCCGAACTCGACCTGCAACGCGAAGGCGGCAATGCGAGCGTGCTGAGGCGCTTCTGGGAAGGCAGCGACGATCTCTACGTGCCGGAGGTGATCTGGTCGCACAGCGCCGATCGCGTGCTGACGCTGGAGCGCGTGCGCGGCATTCCGTCGGACGATATCGCTGCGCTGGATGCCGCCGGCATCGATCGTCGTGCACTCGCCGCCAAGGGCGTGCGCGTGTTCTACACGCAGGTGTTTCGCGACAACTTCTTCCACGCCGATGCGCACGCCGGCAACATCTGGGTCGACGAGGATCCGGCGCGTCGCGCGAATCCGCGCTTCATCGCGCTGGATTTCGGGATCATGGGCCAGCTCTCGGACGAGGATCAGTACTGGCTCGCCGAGAACTTCATGGCGATCTTCCATCGCGACTATCGGCGCATCGCCGAGTTGCATGTCGACGCCGGCTGGATGCCCGCACACACGCGCATCGACGAGCTCGAAGCCGCGGCACGCGCGGTGTGCGAACCGTACTTCACGCGGCCGCTATCGGAAGTGCCGCTCGCCGAAGTGCTGGTCAAGCTGTTCCGCACCGCGCAGAAGTACGAGCTCACGCTGCAGCCGCAATTGATCCTGCTGCAGAAGACGCTGCTCAACATCGAAGGCGTCGGCCGCCTGCTCGATCCGCAGATCGACATCTGGGGCGTGGCGCAACCCGTGCTCGAACGCATCCTGCGCCAGCGCTACAGCCCCAAGCGTCTCGCGAACGAATTCCGCAAGCGTTTGCCGGAACTCGTGACGCACGCGCCGGAGATGCCGCGTCTGCTGCACACCTGGCTCAAGCAACAGGTCGAAGGCCGGCACGAGTTGCAGCTGCGTTCCGCGGAGCTGACGTCGCTGGTCGACGAAGTGCGTCGCATGCAGCGGCGCACCGTCGCGGCCATCCTCGGCACCGGCCTGATGATCGTCGCCGCGCTGCTGTACGCGCTGGAAGCGGGCGGGCCAAAGCTGTGGTCGGTTCCGGCCGCGGCGTGGATCGCGGGCGCCGCCGGTCTCTGGGCGCTGCGCGCGGGCTGGCCGCGGCGCTGAAACGACGACGCCGGCATTGCGCCGGCGTCGTGATCGATTCGATTTCATCGTGACGTCCACCACCGGCGCGCCACGATCGATCTACTTCGCTGCAGCGGTTCCGCCTGCAGACGTCTTCGCGAAATCGCCTGCCAGATAGACGCTGAGCTTCGCCGGGTCGATGTGCTTGCGCAGCGCCGCGTTGACGTCGGCGACCGTCAATGCGGAGAGACGCGCGTCGTACTGTGCCTGATAGTCCATGGTGCGTCCGAGGTAGAGGTTGTGCTCGAGCGTCGCGGCCACGGTGCCGTCGGACGCGCGCGACTGCTTGCGTTGCGTCAGCAGGCCCGGCACCGCATCGCGCAGTTCCACTTCAGTCACCCCGTCCTTCACCAGTCGCGCGAGTTCTTCGCGCATCGCGGTCTCCACCTTCGCCGCGTTCTGCGGCGCGGCGATCGCCTGGATCATCAGCGCACCCGCGTCGTCACGACCGGTCGGGCTCGAATCAGCGGTGATGCTGCTGCCTGCGCCATAGCTCAGGCCTTCCTTTTCACGGATGCGGCTGCCGAGGCGCGACGCCATGGTGCCGCCGAAGATGTAGTTGCCGATCGCCAGCGCCGGATAGTCCGCGTCCCCTTCGTTCAACGACGTGTTGAGCTGCGCGATGACGACCGCGTTCGACTTGTCCGGCGTCTCGATCGATCGACGCTCGGGCGCGACATCGGTGAACGCGGTATGGATGCCCTGGTACGGCGTCGGCGATTTCCACTTCGCGAACAGCGATTCGATCTGCGCGCGCATCGCCTTCGCATCGAAATCGCCGACGACCGTGATCTCGCCGGTCGATGTTCCGTAGAAGCGCTGGTGGAAGCCACGCACGTCGTCGAGCTTGAGCGCCTTGAGCTGCGCGAGCGACGCATCGATCGAATCGTGGTGCAGCGGGTGACCGACCGGCCACGGATCGAAGTGCGTCGCCAACGCGTCGCCGGCGAGCGGACCGGGCTCCGTCATGTTCGCCTGCGTGCCGGTGATCGCCTGCAAGCGCAGCTGTTCGAACTCGGCGTCGTTGAACGCGGGCTCGCGCAGCAGGCTGGCCGCGAGTGCCAGCGCGTCGCCCACCGTGTCGCGCTTGGAGTCCAGCACGATGCTTGCGCTCTGCAGGCCACCGCTCACGCCGCCGCGCGTGTTCAGCGCTTCGAAGCGCTGCGCGATCTGCTCGCGGGTCAGCGACTTACTGCCGCGCATGAGCATCGCGCCCGCCATCGACGCGGCCGGATCCGGGCTCTGCTTCAACGCATCGACGTCACCGAAGCGGAACGTCGCGTGGACTACGACGGTGTCGCCGCGCGTGTCCTTCGGCAGCAGCGCCACTTTCAGTCCGTCACCGACAGTGAACGTCTCCGTGCGCGCCTGGATGTTCTGCGGCGTCGGGTCGAACGATTCGCCCGCGGCGACGGCAGCACGGCCGGTGAAGCCCTTGAGCGCGGCGGACGCATCGGGCGAGGTCGGGATCTCCGCGCGGTCGGGTGCGTCGCTCGGGACGAAGCGGCCGAGCGTGTGGTTGGTGGGCTTGAGGTAGGCGCGCGCGACGCGATTGACGTCGTCGACGGTCACCGCTGCGACGCGGTCGCGATCTAGGAAGAACAGGCGCCAGTCGCCATCGGCCACTGCGCCGGTCAGACCCATCGCAACGGCGTTGACGTCCGACAGGTTCTTCTCGAATGCGTTCGCGAAACGCTGCTTGGACTGCGCGACTTCGTCGGCAGTGATCGGATGCGCCGCGATGTCTCGCTCGACCACGCGCAGCAGTTCGCTTTCGACCTTCGATGCGTCGGCATCCTTCGGTGCGGCGACGTAGAACGTCGCAAGGCCCGCATCACGCAGGCCGTCCGCACCGGCGCCGGTGCCGGCCGCCAGCTTCGTCTCGACCAGCGCCTTGTGCAGGCGGCCCGTCGGCGTGTCGCCGAGGACGTCGAGCAAGACCTGCAGCGGCGCATTGTCCGGATGGGTCGCGCCGGGGACGTGATACGCGAGCATCGCCAGGCGCACGTCGCCGCGACGACGCACCGTGACCTCGCGCTCGCCGTCCTGCGTCGGCTCGACCGTGTAGAACACCGGCATCGGCTTCGCCGGTTTCGCCACCGGTGCGAACGCCTTCGCGACCTTCGCCAGCGTCTGCGCAGGGTCGATGCGGCCGGCGACGACCAGCGTCGCGTTATCCGGGCGATACCACGTGCGATAGAAAGCCTGCAGCCGATCGATCGGCACGTTCTCGACATCGCTGCGCGCGCCGATCGTGGTGTGGCCGTAGTTGTGCCACTGGTACGCCGTCGCGCGCAGGCGCTCGTTCAGCGCACTGCCCGGCGTGTTGTCGTTGCGTTCCATCTCGTTGCGCACGACCGTCATCTCGGAATCGAGATCCTTCTTCGCGACGTTCGAATGCAGCATGCGGTCGGCTTCCAGGCCGAGCATCCAGTCCAGCGTCGCGTCGTCGGCCGGGAACGAGCCGAAGTAGTTCGTGCGGTCCAATGAGGTCGTGGCGTTGTACGACACGCCGCGCTTCTTCATCTCGGCTGGGATGTCCGTATGCGTCGGCGTGCCCTTGAACATCATGTGTTCGAGCAGGTGCGCCATGCCGGTCTCGCCGTAACCCTCATACGCCGAGCCCACGCCATAGGTGATGTTGACGGTCACGGTCGGGCGGCTTGCGTCGGGAAACAGCAGCACGCGCAGGCCGTTGCCCAGGCGGTATTCGCAGATGCCTTCGACGCAGGGGCCGGCAGTGACGCCCTTCGGCGTCGCGGGTGCAGCCGCCGGTGCGGCGAACGCGGGCGACAGGGCGAACGCGCAGGCGAGCGCGAGGATTCGGATTCGATTCCGTGACATGACATTCCTGTGGTTTGGGGTCGGCCTCCCGAGGCCCGACGCGCACATTCTGCCGCACCCGGCTTTGCGGCCGTCGGGCATTGCATGAACGGTTCGGCGATTCGTTGCTTCGCGTCGCGTGTGGCGGCCAGCTCAGGCCGGCTGCGTCACGGCTTCGCCCGTCGACGCCGGGCAATAGCGCTTTACGTATTCGAGATGCGAGGGCAACTGCTTCACCGTGTTCTCGATGCGCGAGCGGATCGCGGCGAGGAACTGGCCGAGTTCGACATCGCCCATGAGATCGGCCGACGGGTGATGGCTCGCGGGGTGAATGCCCTGGCCGAGCATCACCTGGATCCACGAGTTCTCGGCGAACAGCTCGTTCGGCACGCGGAACACGCGTCCGGTCTCGCGGAACAGGTCGATGCGATGTTGCAGCGATGCGGGAACCGACATCTCGCGGCACTCGCGCCAGAACGCATCGCTGCGGTTGTTGACGTGGTAATGCAGGATGATGAAGTCGCGGATGTGTTCGAGCTCGTTGCGCGTCTGGGCGTTGTACTCGGCGATGTCATGCGGGCTGATGCCGCCGTTCGGGAACATCTGCAGCAGGCGCACTATGCCGCGCTGGATCAGGTGGATGCTCGTCGATTCGATCGGCTCGAGGAAGCCGCCGGCCAAGCCCATCGCCACGCAATTGCCGACCCAGGTCGCGTCGCGCTGGCAGGGGTTGAAGCGGATCACTCGCGGCTCGGTCAGCACTTCGCCGCGCACGTTCGACAGCAGCGTGGTGATCGCTTCGTCGTCGGCGAGATGACGGCTGCTGTAGACGATGCCGTTGCCGACGCGATGCTGCAGCGGAATGCGCCATTGCCAGCCGGACTCACGTGCGATCGAGCGCGTAAGCGGCGGTGCTTCGCCGACGTGCGTGGTCTGCAGCGCGACCGCGCGATCGCAATGCAGCCATTCCGACCAGTCTTCGAGTCCGACGCCGAGTGTTTGCCCGATCAGCAACGCGCGAAAGCCGGTGCAGTCGATGAACAGGTCACCTTCGATGCGCTCGCCGGATTCGAGTCGCAGGGCATCGATGCGTTGCGCATCGCGATCCGCCTCGACCTCCGCGATCTTGCCTTCGATGCGCTTGACACCGAAGCCTTCGCTGAAACGTCGCAGAAAGCGCGCGTACAGACCGGCGTCCATATGGAATGCGTAGTTCATGCCGCCGCGTGGCAGGTGTGCGAAGCGGTCTTCCTGCGATGCGCGCAGTTCGAGGCAGTAGTCGCCGTAGTCGCTGGCGAGCCCGCGTTCGCGGCCCTTGTGCCAGAAATGCTGGAAGCCAGCGGTCCAGTGATCCTGACCGGTCGTGCCGAACGAATGGATGTAGTCCTCGCCGACGTTGCGCCAGTTCTCGAACGAGATGCCGAGCTTGAACGTGGCCTGCGTGGCGGCCATGAATTCGCGTTCGTCGATTTCGAGCAGGCGATGGAAGGTCACCAATGTCGGGATGGTCGCTTCGCCGACACCGACGGTGCCGATTTCGTCGGATTCGATGAGGCGGATGTCGAGTTCGCGGCCCAACGTCTTGCCGAGGGCGGCAGCGACCATCCAGCCCGCGGTGCCACCGCCTGCGATGACGACGCGACGGACGGGGCGGTTGGCGGATGCAGTGTCCATGTCGACCTCAGCGGTTCAGGCGTTTGAGCAGGCGTGCGCGCAGTTCGCGCGCGGCGTTCGCATCGAGCGGCGCGAGTACGCGTCGCGCGTTCGGCGGAATGTGGTCGGCAGTGCTCGCGTCAGGCGCGAAGACGTAATGCTCGAAGATGTCGCGCCACGCATCGCGTTCGTGCGGCGGCAGGTCGCGGACGCTCATCAGCGCGAGCATCAATGCGTTCATGGGCGAGTCCATCCACGCCGGCGACTGTCGCCACCAGTAGTTGACCAGCACGTTGAACGCATCGAGCGCTTCGATGTGATGCCACCAGAGGCCCGGGATGAACACCGCATCGCCGGGTTCGAGTTCGACGACGACCGCGTACTGCAGTGCTTCGGCGAACCGTGGATAACGATCAAGATCAGGCGCAGCGAAGTCGACCAGGCTGATCGCCTGGCCTGCGGGGTTGAAGTCGATCGGGCCGACGTAAAGGTTCGCGAGCTGGTCCGGCGGAAACAGCGTGAAACGGCGTCGACCTGCCGCGACGCAAGCGAGGTTGTCCGGTACGTCCTGATGCGCGGCGATGCGCGTTCGGTTGCCGATCCAGATGCTGGCCAGCGGCTCGCGCGCGCCGAGGTCGACGTCGTTGTCCGCACGGAACTTCGGCAGTGCAGTGTCGATCGTGGTCGAGCCGACATAGAGCGCGGGCGGTGACGGATCGTCGAGATGGCGCCGCATCGCATCGAGCATCGCTTTGAGCGGCGCGCGTTCGCGATGGAAATTGAAGCCGCTGAGATCGTCGTTGTAGAAGAAGCGGCCGCCGATCGATGACGGGCCGACCATGACGTCCACGACGGTGCCGGGATCCTGCGCGTGCAGATAGTCGATCGCCGCATTCGCGCCCAGACGCGCGGCCTGTACCAGCGGCCAGTTCCGCACGAGCCCACGCAGCACGACCGGCTGCGTGGACGTGAGCACATCGTCGGGCAGCGCGCGGGGGTTCGCGCCTGTCACCGTGCGGACGGATTCAGCCGCGACGGCCATGACGCGCGTTCATGCGATCGATCAGCGGGCGCAACTGCGACAGCGAGGCGACGGCCATGTAGATCGCGGCAAGGTGACCGGAGGCGTTCAAAGCACCGAGCGCGTTCGCACCGAGTTTCGACAGCCGCTCCTCGTGGATCGTGTAGTAACCGGCGAGACGATTCTGCGAGCCGTCGGCCAGCTGCACGTCGAGCACGAAGGCTTCGAGCAGGTCGTGCGCGAGCAGCGCGTCGACGAATGCGCGTGTCGCCTGCAGGCCCTCATGCAGCGCGAGCAGCGTCGAACTCATGCGTTCCAGATAGTCAGTGGTGCCGCCATGCTCGCGGAACACCGCTTCGCCGGTAGCGCCAACGCGCGGATGCTCGAGGTCGATATGGATCACCGGCTCGCCGTCTGCATTGCCGATGAGGAAAGGTTGGCGCGCAATGCTGAGCGGCACGTACGACGCATCCCAACGCTCGCCGTCGAGGAACAGGTTCCCGCCGTCGTGCAGGCCGAGCAGCGCGATCGGCTGGAACGTCGTGCCGTCCGGCGTCTTCGCGAACACGATGGGGTAGTGCGCCTGCACGTCGCGGAACTCGGCGGGGAACGTCAGCGCGAGCATCACGTCGTCGCCCAGCGTAGCCGCATGGCGCGTGTCGATGCGCAGGTCGGCGTGGTCGACGTTGTTGAGCAGCGCGTGTCGGGGCATGTCAGATCCGGGGCAGCCCGTGGCGGGCGATGTGGTCGAGCAGGTCGCGATGCATGGGCAGCGCCGCCAGCATGCGCCGCGTGCGTTGCTGTGTGTCGCCCGCGATGGCCGCGGCGCGGTCGATGTCGGCGAAACGCGTAGGGCCGGACGGCGGCTGCGGCACGAAACCCATGCCGTAGAGGATGTACTGCCAGCTCGCCGACGGGAACACCTCGTCGACGCGGTCGAGGTCGTAGCGCGACGGCGGATGGTGGCTCCAGATCGCGAGCAACTCGGCGAGGCTGTCGGGAATCGAAGCCGCATCACGATGCGCGCGCCAGTAGTCGCCCTCGCGCCGGCTAAGCACGTAGTGCAGCTTCAGGAAGTCGACCACGCGCAGCCAGCGATGGGCGAAGGCCGCGTTGAAGCGCGGCGCGAGGAGATCCATGTCATCGCGCGTGGCGGGCAGGCGCTCGGCGAGCATGGCCGCCGATAGTTCGACCAGCGCGATCGCCGAGGCTTCGAGTGGTTCGATGAAACCGGCCGACAGCCCGATCGCGACGCAATTGCGCGTCCACGGACGCTCGCGCCAGCCAGGTTCGAACGAGAGTTGCCGGGGCTGCGGCATGTCGACACCGGGTGCAGTGCGCGCGACATATGCATGCAGCGATTCGGCCGCAGTCGCATCGTCGACATGTGCGCTCGAATACACATAACCGATGCCCCGACGCGTCGGCAGGCCGATGTCCCAGATCCAACCGTCGCGCTGCGCTGTGGAGATCGTCTGCGAGGCGATGGGTGCATTCGGCTCGGCATACGGCAGCTGCACGGCGAGCGCGCGGTCGTTGAACAGCACATCGCGAAGCGGCGTTGCCGGTACGACGAGCTTCTGGCCGAGCAGCATGGACTGGAAGCCGCTGCAGTCGACGAACAGGTCGCCTTCGAGCCGGCCCTGCGCCCGTAGCTGCAACGCGGCGATGTCGCCGTCCTCGTGCATGTCGACATCGACCACGTGGTCGGCGACATGTCGCACGCCGAGCCGCTCGACGCAGTGCCGGCGCAGGAACACCGCGAACTTGCCGGCATCGAGGTGATACGCGTAGTTCGCGACGGCTGCGTATTCAGGCGTCGCCGCCTGCTTCGGTGCGCGTCCGTGCAGGCACAGGTGTGGTTGTGCACAGGTCCATTCGGCGAACGGAACATGCGGTGCGAGCGCGCGCCACGCGGTCGCCATGTCGACGTCGCCATGGCCCTCCGGCAGCGAGAACGGGTGGAAGTAGCGATCGCCGTCGCCGCCATGCACCCAGCCGTCGAAGCGCGAGCCCTGTTTGAATGAGGCATCGCATTCGCGGATGAAGTCGGCTTCCGACACGCCGATGCGGTGCAGCGTGTCGCGGATGGTCGGCCACGTGCCTTCGCCGACGCCGATGATCGGCACGTCGGGTGATTCGACCACGCTGATGCGCAGCCCGTCGGGCCGATCGGCGCCATGTTCGGCCGCGAGCACGCCGGCGGTCAGCCACCCTGCGGTGCCGCCGCCCACGATCACGATGTGCCGAACTGCTCGATCCACGCGCGCTCCCCTTGCCGCGAGACTACCGCTGACGAAAAAGCCGCTGCAATCGCAGCGGCTTCTCCGTTCCGACCGCCGTCCGAGGTCAGAACTTGTAGCGGAAGCCCAGCATGTAGCGCGGCCCGCCCTGTGTCAGGAACTCGACCTGGTTTTCGTGCCGGCTGTGCTGGCGATAGGTCTCGTTGGTGAGGTTGATGCCTTCGAACGACAGCGACATGTTGTCGTTGATGTTGTACGTGACATTCAGATCGAGCTGCCCATACGGCTCCACGTAGACCGGATTCGGCCCATTGCCGTCGAAACGGCTGGTGAGGAACTGGTCACGCCAGTTGTAAGCCGCGCGCACGGACCATTGCTGGTTTTCGAAGAAGCCGACTAGGTTCGCCGAGTCGCTCAGGCCCTCGAGCGCGAACTGCTGGCCGATCACGTAGTTGTCGTACGTGAGGTCCGAATCCACGATCGTGTAGTTGGCCGACATGCCGAACCCGCTCTCGCCGAACATGTGCTGGATGTTGATCTCCCAGCCGTCGAGCGAGGCGTTGCGCTGGTTGGCGGGCACCGTGATGCGGAAATTCGCAATCGGATCGCCGGGCTGGCCGACGATCGTGCCCGTGCGTTCACCGGTGGCGCTGGAAACGCCCGTACGGGTCACGCCCGGCTGCCCGTTGAAGTTGTCGAAGATGTAGTTTCGGATGCAGACCACATCGCTCGCCGGGCAGCCGCCGGCGCCGAGCGCCGCGTTCCAGTACGCGCCGCCCACCGGCGTGTGCAGATCGAATGGCGTGTCGACGACCTGCGTCGTGCCGACGTAGTTCTGGATGTTCTTGCGGAAGTAGCCGACCGAAAGATAGCTCGACGGGCCGTAGTACCACTCGAACGAAAGGTCGAAATTCTTCGACAGCAGCGGCTTGAGCGCGGGGTTGCCCTGGTCGCCGGTACCGCCGTCGACGCGCACGAGATCGTTGAGCGTCTGGCCGCCCTGGATCTGCGCCCACAGCGGGCGACCGATCGTTTCGCCGAAGCTTCCGCGCACCTTGATCGCGTCGGTCACATCCAGGCTCAGGTCCACATTCGGCAGCACGTAGCTGTACTTGCCGACCAGCGTGGTGAACACGGAGCCGCCGCTGAGCACAGTGAACTCGTTGGCCGAGCCCCACGAGATACCGGTGCGTTCGGGCACGCGGGCCGACGACTCCACGCGCGTGCTTTCGTAGCGCGCGCCGATCGCCACGTTGAGCGGCATCGAGAAGTCCCAGGTATCGCTCCACTCGACGTAGGCGCTCTTCGACTTCTCGGTGGTGCGGCGGTCGGTGCTGAAATTGTTCGATGCGCGGTAGTCCGAGGCCGGGTGGCCGGCGGCGACCCACGCCTTCTCGGCGAGGTCGCGCACAGTGTCGAAGTCCCAGACGAAGAACGCGTCGGTGAAGTTCGGATCGTTCGCGCCGGAGAACTGGTCGAAGTAGTTGCCCATGTGGTCGAGCTGCCAGACGCTGTCCGGGTAGTCGCCGGCGTTGGTGGCGCCGCCCCAGGTGTCCAGCTGCACGTTGGCGAACGCCGAGCGGTTCTTCACCTCGGTCGTGCCGACGCCGAAGTTGAGCTTGGAATAGTTCTCGAACGAGAAATCACCCGACAGCTGGAACTGCTCGACTTCCATGCGCTGCAGCGAATTGCGGAACGACGAGCCGGTCACCAGCATCTGCGACGGATCGATCGACGCCATGCCCGCCGGCAGCTGGATGTTGAGGATCGGGAATTCGCCGGAGAAATCGGCCGTCGTCGTGCCGCGCGGAAGAAGCCCGCGGTGCCGAGCACGCCGCTGCTGCCGTACGGGCTGTCGGCACCCGCGGTCGACGTCGAGTCATGCGCATCGAGCGCGAGATTGAGGCGATCGGTTGCCTTCCATTTCAGGTTGAAGCCGATCGACTTGTCTTCGCTCTTCGTCGCGTTGTGCGCGCCGCCCATGGCGTAGTCGCTGTTGGCGGGGTTGATGATTTCGGAATAGATGTTCGGTGCGGCGATCGGGCCGTCGGTCCATGAACTCGACGAGGGGCCGAAGTTGAACCACACCGACATCTCGTTGCGGCGGCGCTCGTACTTGTTCTGCGAGTACGTGTAGTCGAGCGTCGCAGTGAGGTCGTCGGTCGGCGCCCACTGCATGACGAGCTGGCCGTTGATGCGCTCGCGCTGCACGCCGTTGACGTTGTAGTTGAGGTTCTGCGGCACCGAGTAGATGTCGGTGGGGCCCGGACGATTGACGATGCGCTCCGAACCCGGCTGGCCTTCCTGCGGGATCGTGCCCCAGTTGTTCTCGTCGCCGTGGAAGGTCTTCCAGCCGTTGCCCACCGCGACCTGGCTGAAGCCGAAATCACGCTTCTGGTAGCTCGCGCTGAGGCCGATGCCGAAGCGTCCATCGGCGAACGTGCTGCTGTAGATGCCCGAGAGTTCCGGGGTGACCTTGTCGAGGTCAAAGCTGTCCGGCACGTTGCTGGCCGACGTGTCGGCCACCGCCTTGATGCCGAAGCTCGCGCGCGTGGCGCCCTTGTTGTCGAACGGGCGCGCGGTCTTGATGTTGATCGTGGCGCCGATGCCGCCCACCGGCGTGCTGGCGCGGCTGGTCTTGTAGACCTCGAGCGCGCTGACAGCTTCGGAGGCGAGATTGGCGAAGTCGAACGCACGCGTGTTGGGCGCAGTCGCGTCCTCGATGTTCGAGCCCGGCATCTGGCGGCCGTTGAGCAGCACCAGGTTGTAGTCGGGGCCGACGCCGCGCACGGTGACGCGCGAACCCTCGCTGCCGTCCTTGCGGTCGATCGACACACCCGTGATGCGCTGCAGCGATTCGGCCAGGTTCGTATCCGGGAACTTGCCGATGTCCTCGGCGACGATGCCGTCGACCACGCCCTGCGCATCGCGCTTGAGGTTCATCGACGAGGTCAGGCTGCCGCGGATGCCTTTGACCACCACGGTGTCGAGCTCGCGCGCGCTGGCGTCCTGGTCGGCCGGAGAGGTGGCGTTCGCGCCGGTGCCGGACGTCGCGTCCTGCGCGAACGCGGGGCCGGCGAGTGCGAACAGCACGGCGGCGGCGAGCAGGCTCTGTTGTGGTCGGTACTGCGCGGACTTCTTCATGAAACCCCCTGAAGCGCACTGCAAATGGATGGGCCCGACGACCGGCCGTGGTGCGTCGGATTGCACGCGGACATGACAGCGTTGTCAAACGGAAGGCGACAGCCGGTCACATGGAGCGAAAAACACTGGAAAACGCGGGAAAACCGTGTTGCGGTGCAGCGCTCAGTGCATGTTGCACTGCACCGCATGGTCGGCCTGGGTGTCGAGCTCGATCTGCGAGAACGCGATCTCGAGCCCGGCATCGGCGGTGACATGGAACACGTCGTCGACCTTGGTGAGGTCGGTGCCGCCACGCGCGAAGCACACCAGCGGGACGGCGACGCGCGTCCACCGGCCTGTCGGAATCTCGGCGAGCGTGGCGGTGAGCGGCACGTGCCCGCGGCCGATCGCGATGTCGACCTCGCCGCGCGCGGGCGAGTCGATGCGCAGCGTGGTGACCAGCGATGTGCCGGCCATGCTTTCGCGCGACAGGTCGATCGGCGCGTCGGCACGCAGCGATACCTCGGCGGGGCCGCGCCACTGCAGGCGACGCGCGTCTTCCTGCGCGTGATGGTCCGTCGCACTCACCGCAACACCGCGCACGAGATCGCGCGACGGCAGCGTGCGTACCGGCTTCGCTTCGCCGCCCTTGTCTGCAACACGCAACGTCCAGCCTGGTGCGAGCTTGCCGCGTTCGAAGAACACCGCGGGATCGGCGTCGGCGTTACCGAGCCCGGATTCCTCGGGCAACGTGCCGACCTTGTGCGGCGACGCATAGCTCAGCCCGTAACCGAGCGGAAACTGCGGGTCGTAGCCCGGCTGCCCGGCATTGAGTGGCGTCTGCACCGCGGTGCGCGGCCACGAGAACGACAGTCGACCGCTGAAGTCATGACGCGGCTTGCCGGATGCATCGGCGAACAGCACATCCGCGATGCCGCCACCTTCCGAACCCGGCAACCACGCGGCGACAAATGCATCCGACGCATTGATCTCGCGATTCATCCACAACGGACGACCCGACAGAAACACCGCGACCACCGGAATGCCCGCAGCCTTGAACTGGCGCAGCATCTCGAGGTCATGCCCGCGCCCATGACGGAACGCGAGGCTGGGAATATCGCCAAGGAATTCCGCATACGGGTCTTCGCCGAACACGACGATCGCGACGTCGGGCTTGGTCGTGTACTTGCCGTCGACCGACAGCTCGGCCCGGCCACCGGCCTGCGACGTCGTCGTACGGATGCCGTCCCAGATCGATTGGGCGTTCGGGAAATCCGCGCGTTCGGTGCCGCTGCCCTGCCAGCTCAGCGTCCAGCCGCCGGCCTGTTTGCCGACGTCGTCTGCACCGTCGCCAGCGACGAGCACGCGTGTGTTCGGCTTGATCGGCAGCACGCCGCGGTCGTTCTTCAGCAGCACCAGCGACTTGCGCACCGCTTCGCGCGCGAGTGCGCGATGCGCGGCACTGCCGAGTTCCTCGAAATGCCCGCCGAGTACGCGCTGCGACGGCTTCGGTGCACCGAACAGACCCATGCGGAGCTTGACGCGCAGGATGCGCGACACCGCATCGTCGAGGCGCTGCATGGGGATCGTGCCGTCGCGCACCTGCTTGACCGTCGTCGCGTACAGGCCTTTCCAGCTGTCGGGCGCCATGTACATGTCGACGCCGGCGAGCAGCGCGGTGGCGCAGTCGATCGGCGTGCAACCCGGCACGTCGGCGTGACCGTTCCAGTCGCCGACGACGAATCCGTCGAAGCCCATGCGCTGCTTCAGCACGTCGGTGAGCAGCGACCGGTTGCCGTGCATCTTCGCGCCGTTCCAGCTCGAGAACGACGCCATCACCGTCTGCGTGCCGGCTTTCAACGCCGCGATGTGCCCCGCGCCGTGGATGTCGCGCAGCTCCTGCTGGGACACGCGCGTATCGCCCTTGTCCTTGCCGTCGAACGTGCCGCCATCGCCGATGTAATGCTTGGACGACGCGACGACGTGGCGCGCATCGAGAAATTCCTTCGAACCGACGCGACCCTGCAGGCCTTCGACCACCGCAGTCGCATAGCGCGATACCAGCGCCGGATCTTCCGAATAACCTTCGTACGTGCGGCCCCAGCGATCGTCGCGCGGCACGGTGACGGTGGGCGCGAACGTCCACTCGAAACCGGTGGCGCGCAGTTCGTCGGCGGTGGCCTGCGCGATGCGGCGCACCAGCGCCGGGTCGTTCATCGCACCGAGCGCGATGTTGTGCGGATACAGCGTGGCGCCGACTACGTTGTTGTGGCCGTGCACGGCGTCGATGCCGAGCAGCACGGGAATACCGCGGCCGCCCTTGCTCTTGTCGACGGACGCGTCGTGCAGTGCATCCGCGAGTGCGAGCCAGTCTTTCGCCGGTGCGTTGTACTTGCCGCCGGGATCGGAGTTGCCGCCGCCGAGCACGGAGCCGAGGTGATAGGTGCGCACGTCGTCGGGCGTGAGGCTGCCGAAGTCGCCCTGGATGACCTGGCCGACCTTTTCCTCGACGCTCATGGCCGCGAGTAGTTCGCGGATACGCGCTTCGATGCGTGCATCGCGCGGAACGGGCGACGTCATCTTCGGCCACAGGTCCGGATGCGCGACGTTGGACGCCGACTGCGCGGTGGCGCTGCCGATGCCGGCGATCGCGACGGCGAGCGAAGCCGCGAGCAGCAGGCGGCGAGGGGCGCGGGACGGGAAGGGCGGCATGCGGGCTCCGGGTCGTCATCCACGTGTCGGGCCGGCGGGCCTGACAGCGTTGTCAGTCCAAGCGTGAAGGCGGCCGGCGGCGCGTGCACGCTGCACTGCCGCATGACCGCGCGCGGGTCAGTGGGTGGGCGGGGTCGCGACGCGGAACGGAAGGTTCGCGTAGCCGGCGTGGCCGCGGCCGTCGCGCACTTCCACGAACAATCGGTAGTCACCGGGATGGACGGGCGCGACGAAGCGCGCAGTGCCGGCATCGACGATCTTCGCCGCGACATCCATCGGCGTCGGCCGCGTCTCGGCATCGCCTCCGATTGAGGTCGCGCGGCTCTCCTCGAGCACGTACCAGCGCGGCTGCAGGCGGTCGCCGTCGGGTTCGCTGACCTTTGCGCGGGCGACGTGCGGGGTGCCGGGTGCGAGCACGATGCCGGACTTCGCGGTGCGCCCGTCCACCGTGAGCGACCCAACCAGCGGCGCGCGGTTCGGCGGCGCCTTGCCGGTCCACGCGGTCTGCAGCGCGTCGACCGCCGGTGTCGATTCGCCCGACTCGAGAAACAACCCGTACCAGGTCGGCGTGCGTTCCTGCTTCTGGCCCCACAGGAACACGAAGGAGCCGAGCCGCTGCGGATTCGCGGGTGCGATCTCGTGCAGGTAGCGCTCGCGAATCGACGCCGCCTTGCGCGCGCTGTCGTCCTCGATCGGCGCGCCCCACGGCGTGGTCGGGCTTTCCCAGTGACCGGTCGGTCCCCATTCGGTGACGACGTACGGCCCGGTCCAACCGGACGCACGGATCTTCGCGTCGAGCCCGGCGATGTCGGCATAGAGCTGCACGCCGAGCAGGTCGAGCTGCGGCGCGCGCGCTTTCACTTCCGCGACGACCTTCGGATCGATGCCCGCAAGCGTCGTCATCACCGGATGGTTCGGATCCACCGCGTGAATGGCCGCGGCCATGCGGTTCACCGCGTCCCAGACGCGCGGATTCGTCGCATCGAGGTTGAGCTCGTTGCCGACGACCCACATCAGTAGCGCGGGGTGATCGCGATAGCGCAGTGCTTCGGCGCGAATGCGTTCGACTTCGCGCGACACCGCGGCATCGTCGTCGAAGTCGAAACCGTGGCGCTCGCTTTCGACTTCGAGACCGAGCGCAACGTGCAGGCCGTTGCGCTTCGCGCGGTCGAGCATCGCCGTCGCGTCATCGCCGGGTCGCCAAGTGCGGAACGCGTTGCCGCCGCGTTCGCGCAGCGCTTCTTGGTTTCCATCCTGCAGGCCGGCGCCGCGGATCACGAACGGCTGGCCGTCGACCTGCAGGTGGTATGCGCCCGAATCGTCGTGCGTGATGCGTACGACGGATGGTGCCGCGAGCGCCGTCGATGCGAACGCGGCGAGCAATGCCGCCGCGATCAAGGCCTCAGTGCGCGCGCTCATAGATGCGCGCGTACTTCAGGCCGAAGAACAGGATGAAGGCATAGCAGGCGATAGGCAGGAAGAACGACGGCTGCAGGCCGATGCGGTCGGCCAGCGCGCCCTGCAAGAACGGCACGATCGCGCCGCCGACGATGGCCATGCAAAGCATGCCGGACCCTTTGGCAGTGAGATCGCCAAGGCGATGCAGAGCCATGCTGAAGATGGTCGGGAACATGATCGAGTTGAACAGGCCGACGGCGATGATCGCGGTCATTGCGAGCGTGCCGCTGCCGAGCGTGGCGGTCAGCACGAGCAGCATCGCCATCGCCGCGTTGAAGCCCAGCACCAGCCCCGGCCGCACCTTCTGCATAACGGCGAAGCCAATGAAGCGCCCGATCATGGCGCCGCCCCAGTAATAGCTCACGTACTGGAAAGCGCTTGCTGCGGGCAGGCCACGGATCTGAGGCTCACCCAAAAAATTGACCAGCAGCGAGCCGATGCTCACTTCCGCGCCGACGTAGAGAAAGATCGCAACCGCGCCGAGCACGAGGTGGCGATGACGCAGGATCGACGGCGTCGGTGCCCCCGGCAGCGCGTCGTCATGCGTGATGCGCGGCAAACGCACGATCGCGAACACCACGGCGAGCAGTGCGAGCGTCGCGGCGAGGCCGAGATACGGGCCCTGTACGGTCGCGGCTTCCGTCGTGCGATAGGCAGCGCGCGCGGCATCGTCCATCGCGGCGAGGCGCTCCGGCGTCAGCGCCTGTACGCCGGTAAGGATCAGCAGGCCGCCGACGTACGGGCCGACCGTCGTACCCAGCGAATTGAACGCCTGCGTCAGCGTGAGCCGGCTCGACGCCGTGCGCGGATCACCGAGCACGGTGACGTAAGGATTCGCCGCGACCTGCAGAATCGTGATGCCGGCCGCGAGCACGAAGAACGCGACGAGGAACAACGCGTAACCGCTCGTCGATGCCGGATAGAACAGCAGGCAGCCGGTCGCCGCGATCGCGAGCCCGGTCACCACGCCCTTCTGGTAACCGATGCGCCGGATCAGCGCACCCGCGGGCAACGACACCAGGAAGTACGCGCCGAAGAAGCAGAACTGCACCAGCATCGCCTGGGTGTAGTTGAGCGTGTAGATCGACTTGAGGTGTGGGATCAGCACGTCGTTGAGCGACGTCAGCAGTCCCCACATGAAGAACAGCACGGTGACGATCACCAGCGGACGCGTGGTGTCCGCGGGCGCGTCGGTGGTCGAAACGGACGGTGCAGCCGAGTACGAAGCCATTGACGCGGTCTCCTGCGGAGGGTCGGCCGGAGTCTGCCGCAAAGTTTCGCTCGATGATAGCGCTGTCAATTTTTCGGGTAGGATCGGGCGCGTCCGGGGGATCGCCGTTCCGGAAATGCCGTGGGAGGCCGCCCGGACGGGGCCATTACACTGTGCCGCGCCGCGTCGCCCGCCTTCCATGGCGGCGCCGGCCGGATGCGGGCCGATGGGAGCGATCATGGTGTCGAGAGTGCGGATCGAGGACGTCGCCGAAGCGGCGCGCGTATCGATGAAGACCGTCTCGCGTGTACTCAACCGCGAGCCGAACGTGCGCGAGGAAACCCGCGAGCGCGTGCTCGAGGCCGTGCAGCGCCTCAACTACATCCCGCATTTCTCCGCGCGCAGCCTCGCCGGCAGCAAATCGTTCCTGGTCGCGTTGCTCTACAACAACCCGTCCGACAACTACCTGATGGGCGTGATGTCCGGCGCGCTCGCGGCCTGCGAACAGCGCGACTACGCGATGCTTCTGTGCCCGGTCGACACGGATGTTCCCGAGTTGCTCGAGCGCGTCGAAGGCCTGATCCGGCGCTCGCAGCCCGACGGCCTGATCATGACGCCGCCGATCACCGACATCCCCGAACTGCGCGCGCGTCTTGCGGAGATGCAGATTCCCGTCGCATGCATTTCGCCGAAGGATCGCGTCGGCAGCATCGGCGTCGGCATGGACGAGACGCAGGCCGCCTGCGACATGGTCCAGCACCTTGCGTCGCTGGGCCATCGCCGTATCGCGCACATCTCCGGCCATCCCGCGCACGGCGCGACCGGTTGGCGTATCGCGGGTTACAAGCTCGGCCTGCAACGCGCGGGCCTCGACGTCGACGACTCGCTACTGATGCCGGGCGAGTTCTCGTTCGAATCGGGTGCACGCGCCGCGCACGAGCTGCTCGCGCAGAAGCGTCGCCCGACCGCGATCTTCGCCGCCAATGACGACATGGCCGCCGGCGTGATTTCCGTCGCGCTGGAGCAGGGCCTGCGTGTGCCGGAAGATCTCTCCGTCTGTGGCTTCGACGACACGCCGATGTCGACGCAGATCTTTCCGCCGCTCACCACGGTGCACCAGCCCACGCACGAGATGGGCCGCCTGGCGACGCTGGAACTGCTCGCCGCAGTGCAGACGCCCGGCAGCGGCCGCATGCTGCATGTGCCGTACACGCTGTGCGTGCGGCGATCGAGCGGCCCCGCGCCGCGCCGCTGATCAGTCGCTGCACACCGCTTTGCCGCAGGCGTCGCCCGCCGCCCAGGCCCACTGGAAGTTGTAGCCGCCGAGCCAGCCGGTGACGTCGACGACTTCGCCAATGAAATACAGGCCGGGCACGCGCTTTGATTCCATCGTTGTCGACGACAGCTCGTTGGTATCGACGCCACCGAGCGTGACTTCCGCGGTCCGATAGCCTTCGGTTCCGCTCGCGACAATCGGAAAGCGCTGCAGCAGCGTGGCGGCGTCGCGCAGCTGCGGTGGCGTGAGTTGCTTGATCGGGCGATCGGGCAACCAGACTTCGCAGAGTCGTTGTGCAAAACGTTTCGGCAGCACGTCCGAGAGAATCGTGTGCAGCATCGCGTCCGGTCGTGCATGGCGTTGCGACGTCAGGAACTCGTGCGAATCGTGCTGCGGCAGCAGGTCGACGACGAGTTCGTCGCCCGGTTGCCAGTACGACGAGATCTGTAGGATCGACGGCCCGCTGAGGCCGCGATGCGTGATCAGCATCTGGTTGCTGAAGCTGGTGCCGTTCGCTTCGACGGTGACCGGGAACGCGACACCGCTGAGATCGGCCAGCCGTTCCTGATGCGTGCCGCTGAGCGTGAGCGGCACCAGCCCTGCGCGCGTCGGCTTCAGCGTGTGACCGAACGTGCGTGCGAGTTCGTAGCCGAAACCACTTGCACCCATGCTCGGGATCGAGAGGCCGCCGCTCGCCACAATCAACGCACGTGTTCGGAAAACGTCGACGGTCGTGCGAACGCGAAAGTCACGCTCGCCTTCGTGTTCGATCTGCTCGACGCTGCAACTCGTCAACACGCGGGCACCGGCCGCATCGCATTCGTCCATCAGCATCTTGACGATGAGCTTGGACGACTCGTCGCAGAACAGCTGACCGAGTTCCTTCTCGTGATACGCGATGCGATGACGCTCCACCATCTCGATGAAATGCCACGGGGTGTACCGCGCCAGCGCCGACTTGCAGAAGTGCGGATTGCCCGACAGGTAGTTCGCCGGGGTCGTGCCCGTATTGGTGAAATTGCAGCGCCCGCCACCGGACATCAAGATCTTCTTGCCGACGCGGTTGGCGTGCTCGATCACCTGCACGCGCAGGCCCCGGCGCGCGGCGGTGAACGCGCACATGAGGCCGGCGGCACCGCCACCGATGATCAGGACGTCGACGTCTTGCATGGGATCCGTGAGCTGGAGCGTTCGCCGGATCGGCCCGACGAAGCGTGCGTCGCATTATCGCCGCGAACCGATCACGGCCGCGGAAACGAAGACGCCGCCCGGAGGCGGCGTCTCGCATGACTCAGCCGGACGACTTACTTGCCGAGCGACTGCGCGAACAGCTCGCGGATGCGGCGGTATTCGTCGTACCACGAGTCCGCGTGCACGAAGCCGTGGCGTTCCAGCGGATACGGCGCGAGCGTCCACTTGTCCTTGTGCAGTTCGATGAGCTTCTGCGTGAGCATCACCGAATCGCGGAAGAACACGTTGTCGTCGATCATGCCATGTGCGATCAGCAGGTTGTCCTTCAACCCGGCGGCGTATTCGATCGGCGAGCTCGTCGCGTACGCGTCGGGATCGAGCTCCGGCGTATTGAGGATGTTCGACGTGTACTCGTGGTTGTACTGCGACCAGTCGGTGACCGGGCGCAGCGCGGCGCCGGCCTTGAACGTGCCGGGCGAACGGAACAGGCCCATCAGCGTCATGAAGCCGCCGTAGCTGCCGCCATAGAGGCCGGCGTGGTCGCGATCGGCGTGGCGATTGGCCACCACCCAGTCCAGCGCGTCCAGATGATCGTCGAGCTCGGGATGACCCATGTTGCGATAGATCGCCGTGCGCCAGTCGCGGCCGTAACCGCTGGACGCGCGGTAGTCGATGTCGAGCACCACGTAACCCGAATCGACGAGCAGATTGTTGAACATCTGCTCGCGGAAGTAGTTCGGATAGCGCGCGTGCACGTTCTGCAGGTAGCCCGCGCCGTGGATGAAGAACACGATCGGGTACGTCTTGCCGGCCTCGTAATTCTTCGGGCCGTAGAACTTGCCCCAGATCGTGCCGGCACCGTGCTTGCTCGGGATCTGCACGATCTCGGGCTTGATGAAGTCGAACGCTTTGTACTGCGCGGTGCGGGTGTCGGTGAGCTCACGCGCGGTGCCGCCGTTCGCATCGACGACCGCGAGCTGCGGCGGCAGGTAGCTCGACGAATGCCGCACCAGCAGCTTCGACTCGTCCGGCGACAGCGCGAAATCCTCGACGCCATCCAGGCTCGTCACTTCGCGCACGTCGCCGCCGTTCGCATCGACCGCGCACACTTCGTAATCGCCCGGCCAGCTGCGATTGCACTCGAAGTAGAAGCGATGCCCGTCGCGCGTGAGATGCGGCGCGGAAACCTCCCACTTGCCCGACGTCAGTGCGCGCGACGAACCCGGTGCATCGCTGACGTACAGATGCGAGTAACCCGACTTCTCCGACAGGAACCACAGGCGGTTGTGGCCGTTCGCGGGCATCCAGCCGAAGTCGTTGAAGTTCCAGTTGATCCACGCGTTGTCGGTGAGGCGATCGCGCGTCACGAGTTTCTTGCCGGCGAGATCGACCTGCGCGATCCAGCGGTCCTTGTTGTCGACCGCACGCACCAGCACCGCAGCATCGCGGCCGTCGTCGCTCCAGTGGATCGCCGGGCCGGTGCCGTCGCCGTCGGTTTCGATGCGTACCTCTCGCGCGCCATCGAGCGGCTTCTTGCCGGCCTTCTTGCGCAACTCGGCGAGCGGGTCGGTCTTGATGCCGGGCAGGTCGTCGAACTTGAGCGGCGTGACCGCGCCGGTCGCGGTTTCGACCAGCCACAGCGAATGCGCGGCGGGCGTATTGCGGCCGACGCGCGTGCGCGCTTCCTCGGTTTCCTCGTAACCCGATTCGGTCACGTAGCGCGGCAGCTTGCCGGCCTGGCCGAGGTCCGCGCCCTTCGGATACGTCACCGCCAGCAGCCAGCGGCCGTCGGGCGAGAGCGCGCTGTCGACCAGTTCGACGTCCTTGCCGAGATACGCAGTCGGCGGTGCGGCGGTGGGATCGGCGGCACGCCAGACCTTGTCCTGCGCCTTCGCGGCCTCGCGCTTCTCGCGGTCGGTGCGCAGCGTGTCGATCAGGCGCAGCTGGCGCGCGCGCAGGTCGTCGTCCTTCTTCGCCTTGTCGGGGTCGTCCTCGGTCTTGAGCGTGGACGCCTGCGCGACGCTGCCGGCGCGCCAGACGAACCAGTCGTTGCCCGCGCGGAACACGAGCTGCCCTTGCGGACCCCACTGCGGGCGCGATTCCTCGGCCGCGGTGCGCGTGACCTGCGTCAGCGCGCCGCTCTTGAGGTCGCGCACGAAGATGTCACCGCCGCGCGAGAACGCCATGCGCGTGCCGGCCGCGTCGACCACTTCATCGTCGCCGTCGATTGCCGCGTGCTCCGCGCCGTCGAGCTTGACCGCTACGCCGCCAGTGATCGGCTGGCGAAAGGTGTCGCGGATCGTCGCGCCGGTGCGCTTCTGGCTGAAGTAGGCGTTCTGGCCGTCCCACGACCACCACGCCTGCTCGACGGAATTTCCGATCCAGTCGGGATCGGCCATCGCCTGGTCGAGGGTGATGCGCGGCGTGGACTGCGCGTGGGCGAACGGGGCGAGCCCCGCGAGGACAAGGGCGGTGGCAAGGGCGCTGCGACGCATGGAGAGTCCGGTGATACGAAGTCGGCGGAGCGTAGCAGCCGGTGCGGGTGGCGCACCGTGGCGTCGGTCATCCTCGCGAGCGGCCGCATCCCACTATCGCCACGCGACGTAGTGCATGAGACGCGACCGCGCATCCGGCCTTAACGACGCGACGTCCATCGTGCCGCGGCGCGCGCGGTCGTCCGGCGACGGCGTCCCGATGCTGCGACGCTGCTGCAGCGAGCTCGCGCGTGGCGCACAATACGCAGGCGAATAGACGACTCAACCTGATCGACGGGAAGGCCCTCGATGGATGCTCTGCTGCTCTCGCGAATCCAGTTCGGATTCGTGATCTCGTTCCACATCATGTTTCCCGCATTCACGATCGGACTGGCCAGCTGGCTCGCGTTCTGTGAATGGCGATGGCTCCGGACGCGCGACAGCGTCTGGCGCGACATCTACTTCTTCTGGCTGCGCATCTTCGCCATCAGCTTCGGCATGGGCGTGGTCAGCGGCATCGTCATGAGCTTCCAGTTCGGCACCAACTGGGCCGTGCTCAGCGAACGCGCCGGCAACATCCTCGGCCCGTTGATGACGTACGAGGTGCTGACCGCGTTCTTCCTCGAGGCGACCTTCCTCGGCGTGATGCTGTTCGGCGCGCGCAAGGTGCCGGAAAAACTGCACTTCTTCGCGACGTGCATGGTCGCGCTCGGCACGCTGGTGTCGACGTTCTGGATCATCTCGGCCAACAGCTGGATGCACACGCCGGCCGGTTACACGATCACGCAGGCCGGCGTGTTCGAACCCGCGGACTGGTGGGCGATCGTCTTCAATCCGTCGTTCCCGTACCGGCTCGCGCACATGGTGCTGGCCGCGTTCATCACCACGTGCTTCGTGGTCGGTGGCGTCAGCGCGGGCTACCTGTGGCGACGCGAGCATGTCGATGCTGCGCGCAAGATGCTGAAGATGGCGGTGCTGTTCGCCGCGATCACGGTGCCGACGCAGATCTTCGTCGGCGACCTGCACGGCCTCGAAGTCCACAAGTACCAGCCGACCAAGCTTGCGGCGATCGAAGCGCACTGGGAGCAGGGCGCGGCCGGCGCTGGCGTGCCGCTGGTGCTGTTCGCGGTGCCGAACCAGCAGGCCGAGCGCAACGATTACGAAGTCGCATTGCCGCGTGTCGGGTCGCTGGTGCTCACGCACAGCTGGGCCGGCGAGATCACGCCGCTCAAGGCCGTGCCGCGCGAAGACCGCCCGCCGGTCATCCCGGTGTTCTTCTCGTTCCGCGTGATGGTGGGGCTCGGGCTTGCGATGCTGGCGCTGGCCTGGCTGTCGGCGCTGCAGCTGCGTCGCGGCCGGCTGTTCGACACGCGTTGGCTCATCAACGGCTGGCGCTGGATGACGTTCGCCGGCTTCGTCGCTTTGCTGACGGGCTGGTACGTCGCCGAGATCGGCCGTCAACCGTGGGTAGTGTACGGCCTGCTGCGTACAGCGAATGCGGTAAGCCCGATGCTGACCACCGGCGAAGTGATTGCGTCGATCGCCGCGTTCATCACCGTCTACGCGATCGTGTTCGGTGCGGGCATCTGGTACATCCGCAAGCTCGTGCGCGTCGGTCCAGTGCCGCACGATCCGGGCCCGGAAGCCGAGCATGGCGAGCGTCGACCGAAGCGGCCGCTGTCGGTGGATTCGGTCGACGACGGCGCCGCGCGCGAGGTGCGCCCGTGAGCGCCGCGACCGTGCTGCCGGTGCTGTGGTTCGGCGTGATCGGTTTCGGCGTGCTGATGTACGTGCTGCTCGACGGTTTCGTGCTGGGCCTCGGCATCCTCGCGCCGTTCGCGCGCGACGAGGACGAACTCGACCACATGATGAACACGGCCGCGCCGATCTGGGACGGCAACGAAACCTGGCTGGTGCTCGGCGGCGCGGGCCTGCTCGCCGCGTTCCCGAAGGCCTACGCGATCATGCTGTCGGCGCTGTACCTGCCGGTGCTGCTGATGCTGATCGCGCTGATCTTCCGCGGCGTCGCCTTCGAATTCCGCTTCAAGGCCACGCGCGCGCGACGCTTCTGGGGCGCGGCGTTCGGGCTCGGCTCGACGTTCGCCGGATTCGCGCAGGGCGTGATCCTCGGCTCCATCGTCGAGGGCATGCCGCTGGAATCGGGCAAGTACCTCGGCGGCGCGTTCGGCTGGTTCAGCCCGTTCTCGATGCTGACCGGCGTGGCGGTGGTGTTCGGCTACGCGCTGCTCGGCACCACGTGGCTCATCCTCAAGACCGAAGGCCCGCTGCAGCGCCTCGCGCGGCACATGGCACGGCCGCTGGTGCTGGTGGTTGTGGCGTTCATGGGCCTGGTCAGCGCATGGCTGCCGTTCCTGAGCTCGCGGATCATGGCGCGCTGGTTCGAGGGCGGGCATTTCTGGTGGCTCGCGCCGGTGCCGCTGCTCGCGCTGGTCAACGCCGCGTGGCTGTGGCGTGCGGCGCTGCGCGAAGGGCGCGACGCGACGCCGTTCCTGCTCACCCTGAGCTTCTTCCTGCTCGGTTTCGTCGGGCTGGTGCTCGGCGTCTGGCCGCACATCATTCCGCCGTCGCTGACGATCTGGAGCGCCTCGTCGCCGCCGTCGTCGCAGGGCTTCGTGATGGTCGGCATGGTCGTGCTGCTGCCGGCGATCCTCGGCTACACGTGGTGGTCGTACCGGGTGTTCGCGGGCAAAGTCGCGGCCGACAGCGGCTATCACCACTAGTCCGCGGGTATGCTGTCGCGACGCCCTCAACGAGCGTTGCCGTCATGCACGCCCACGTCTACAAGAGCCTGCGAAAGGCCGACACCTACGTCTATCTCGCGCAGCGCGATGCGTTCGACGCGCTGCCCGAGCCTGTGCGCGCGCAGCTCGGCGGACTCGAATACGTGCTCGAAGTCGAGCTGACGCCCGAGCGTCGCCTCGCGCGCGCCGACGCCGCGCAGGTGCGCGAAGCACTCGAATCACGCGGCTTCTTCCTGCAGATGCCGCCGCCGCCCGACGCACCGGCCTACGACGCGGGCGAGTACTACCGGAGCCGCGATGCCTGACCGCGGCAACCTGCACGGACGCGCGTTCGCGTTCATCGCCGCGGCGGTTGTCATCGCCGCGCTCGCGATCCTGCCGTCGCCGGTCACCTCGATCGGCATCCTTCTCGCACAGCCGCTTGCGGCGGTCGGTGTATCGACCTGGCGTCGCCGCGTCGGTTCGACGTCGCGTCATCTCGCGACATTGCTCGGCCTGTGGACGATCGCCACGCTCGGCGTCGGCCTGTTGTTGTCATGGCCGTTGATGGCGCTGCTGCGCAGCGGTTCGCTGCCGGCGACGATCGCGTTGAGTCTCGCGGTCGGCATCGCGCTTCTTGTGCTTTGGCCAACGTGGACGTTATGGACCGGCGTGGAGCGCGATGGCGACTGGCGCGCGCATCTCGACGCGATGCCCGATCGCGATCGCACCGCATGGCGCGGGCTCGCCGTCGCCGTGCCGGTCGTCGCACTCGCATCGGCGGTCACGGTGTTCGCGTGGCCGGGCGTGCTGACGGGCTCCACGCGCATCGCGGTCGCGGTGTTCGTCGCGCTGCTTGGTCCCGCGTTGCATTTCCTGATCTCGCGCGTCGATGGCAATGCGCGCGAGGTACGACCCGAACGTACCGACCGCATCGACAACGTGGTCGCGCTCGACGCCATTCGCGCCGAAGCGCCCGTCGCGGTCGCGCCGGCCGTCGACCCCAAGGCGATGCTGCGCGAGCTGTACGACGCCGCACGCGGTGGTCGCGTCGAACGCGCACTCGCACTGATCGACGCCGGCGTCGACGTCAACTCGCCGCCGCCCGCCGGCGAACGCGACCAGCGTGCATTGCCGGTTCTCGCCGCAGTGCTGCCGGACCTGCGCCTGCTGCGCGCGCTCATCGCGAAGGGCATCGATCTCAACGCGATGCAGGCCGGCATGACGCCGCTGCTGGCCGCCACGCGCGACAGCTGGCATGGCCGCCCCGAAGCGGTGATGACGCTGCTGTCGAACGGCGCCGACCCGCGCCTGCGCGATGGCGACGGCAATACCGCGCTGCACTTCGCCGCGCGCAGCACCGATCCGGGTGTCGCCGCACTGCTGCGCGATGCTGCGGCCGAACTCGAAGTCGTCAACGCCGAAGGCCTGTCGCCGCTCGGCATGGCCTGCGCTGCGGGCAACTGGCGCGTCGCGCGTTTCCTGCTCGAACGCGGCGCGCGTCCCGAGCCGCCGGGCGGCCAGCCTGCATTGCTCGCCGCCGCGGGTGCGGAAGACGATGACCCGGCTGGCGTGCAGCTGCTGCTCAAGCACAAGGCGCGCGTCGACGCGCGCGACCGCTCCGGTCGCACCGCGTTGCACGTTGCCGCGCATGCCGGCCACATGGAAATCGTGATCGCGCTGCTCGAAGCCGGCGCCGATGCCGCGCTCACCGACGCGCAGGGCCGCACGCCGATCATGGAAGCCGTGCGCGGCGGTCAGCTCGAAGTCGCCGACGAACTGCTGCGCCAGTTGCCGGATAGTGGCGTCGCACAGGCGTCGCGTGTCGACGCCGACGGCCGAAGCCTCTTGTCGCTGGCCTGCGATTCCGAACGCGCGACGCCCGAACTCATCACGCGCCTGCTCGAGCTCGGCGCCGATCCTGCGCAGGTCGACAAGCAGGGCAAGCGCCCGGTCGACCGCGCGGCGGAAGCCGGTCGCTGGGCGCTGGTCGCCGCACTCGACGCCGGCTATCGCCTGCCTGCCGCGCTGCGCGAAGACGACGATGCACCGTTGCCCGACCGCACGCCGATCGCGTTGCTGCGCGAAGGCCTGCGTGAGCACGCGGACGGACTCGACAGCGTCGTGCGGTTGATGTCGGCCAGCGATCTCGGCTCGCTATTGCACGACGACGAGATCGTCGCCGATCCCGCCAACGTCGCGTGGCTGCTTGCGCGCGGTGCCGATCCTTATATTCGCGACGGGCAGGGCCAGACGCCGCTGTTCGTGCTGCTCGGTCGCGGCCCGGCCGCGTTGCCGGCACTGCGGCGACTGCTCGATGCCGGCGTATCGCCGGCGGGTCGCGGCGGTCTCGCGCGTTTCCTCGCGGCCTGCGTCGCCGGCGATGCCGCCTGCGCACGCATGGCGGTCGAGCTGTTCGAACGCGGCGCCGATCCGTTCGGCCCGTCGCGCGGCGGCGATCCCGCGATCACGCTCGCCGTGCGCCTTGGCGGCATCACGTTGATCGAGCGTCTGCTGCAGGCCGGCGTCGGCCTCGACGCGCGCGACAGCCGCGGCATGAGCGCGCTGCATCTCGCCGCCGCGCTCGGTCGCGTCGATCTGGTGAAGCGCCTCGTCGCGCACGGCGCATGCACCGAGTTGCGCGCCACCGACGGGCAGACGCCGCTCGGTGTCGCGCTTGCCGCAGGTCGTCGCGACATCGCCGACTGGCTGGACTGGCGCGGCTGGCCGCTGCCGCGTCGTCCGCTGCGCGCGCTCGACGTGCCGGCCGCGGCGATGGCGGGCGACGACGATGCCGTGCGTCGCCTGCTGGATCTCGAACTGCCGGTCGACGCCGTCGATCGCCAGGGCTGCAGCGCACTGCTGCGCGCCGCCGGTGGCGGACATCGCGCGGTAGTCGAACTGCTGTTGCAGCGCGGTGCCGATCCGGGTCTCGCCGCGCAGTCGGGCGCGACGCCGCTGTCGGCCGCGGTGTCGATGCGTCATATCGACATCGTCGATCGCCTCGTGGCGTCGCGCGTATCGCTCGAACAGCGACTGCCCGGTGATCTCACCGTCTTGATGGTCGCAAGCGCGCTCGGTCTGCCCGATCTCGCGATGCGCTTGATCTCGGCCGGCGCCGACGTGCATGCGGTCGACGGGCAGGGTCGCAATGCGCTGCACTGCGCCGCACTGTATGCCTTCACGTCGCGCGATCGCGCACGCGTCGCCGCGTTGCTGGATGCGCTGGTACTCGCAGGCGTCGAACCCGATGCGGCCGCCAACGACGTCACGCCATTGCTGTTGCTGCTCGGTGCGCGTGCAGAGCCAGGCACCGGCACGGACGAGGACGTGCTGCTCACCGCGCTCGAGCAGTTCCTCGTGCAGGACGTCAAACTCGACTCACGCGACGCGCGCGGCTTCGGTCCGCTGCATCTCGCTGCGCTGCACGGCCTGCCGCGCATCGTGCAGCGCCTGTTGAAGGCCGGTGCGGATCCGGATCTTCGCGATTCGCTCAACCGCACGCCGCGCGAAGTCGCCTTGATGCGCGGTTTCGTCGACATCGCTGCGGAGTTCGCGCCGAGCAACGCATCGCGCGACATCTCCATGGCGCGGTTCCTACGCGATCGCTGAAGCAGACACAGCGGACGGTTCGACGTCCGCTCAGTCGACTGTCACGGCGTTTCCGGTTCGCGCACCATGCCGCCGAGCACGCCCTCGCCGACGTCCGCGTTGAACAGGTCCTCCAGTTCGCGGCGTGCATCGCGCGCGCTCTGCAGCAGGGCTTCCTCGTCGTCGCGCACTTCGTATTGCGCGCGCAGCAGACGCTCATCGTGCTCGCGGAAACGTTTGACCTGCGCGTGCACGGTCGCCGCGTCGAAGCCGAGTTCGACCAGTACGCGCTCGCCGGTGTACAGGCTGGAGTGGAAGGCCTCGCGGATCGCATGCGCGCCGAGGTCCATCAGTTCCCATGCGTGGCGACGATCGCGCGCACTCGCATATACCGTGGCGTCCGGGTACATCTGCCGCACCGTGCGCGTCGTACGCACCGAGGCTTCTGGGTCTTCCAGCGCGATCACGAACACTTTCGCCGAATCCGCGCCGGCGGATCGCAGAAGATCCGAGCGGCTCGGATCGCCGTAGTACACGGGATTGCCGAAGCGACGCACGAAGTCGACCTGGTCCGCGCTGGGCTCGATGGCGATGAAGGGCAGCTTCTGCGCGGTCAGCAATCGTGCGACCACCTGCCCGAAGCGACCGAAGCCTGCGATCAGCACCTTCGGTTGATTGTCGGGAATCGTGTCGAACGCACGCGCCGGTTTCGCCGGTGCATGCCGTAGCACGCGCGAGACGACCAGCAGCAACAGCGGGCCGAACGCCATCGACAGGCCGACCGTCGCGACGAGCCGATCGCGCGTCAATGCATCGATGATGCCGACGCGGTTCGCTTCGGAGAACACCACGAACGCAAACTCGCCGCCGAGCGCGAGTACGCCCGCGAGCTGCAATGCATCGCGTGTCGACAAGCGACCGGGCCGCTTGCCGACCATCACCAGCAGCACGAACTTGATCGCGAGCACGCCGCCGACCATCGCCGCCATGCGCAAGGGCTCGGCGGCCACGCGTGCGACGTCGATGCTCATGCCGACCGCCATGAAGAACAGGCCGAGCAGCAGACCCTTGAACGGATCGACCTGCGCTTCGAGTTCGTGGCGGAATTCCGAATCCGCCAGCAGCACGCCGGCGAGGAAAGCGCCCAGACCCGGCGACAGACCAGCCTGCAACATGATCCACGCCGCGCCGAGCACCGTCAGCAACGCAGCGCCGGTGAAAACTTCCGGCATGCCAGTGCGCGCGATCAATCGGAAGCCCTGTCGCAACAGCAAGCGCCCGCCGACGACGACGAGCAGTACCGCGCCGATCGCCTTGCCGACGGTGTAGCCGTCGAACGTGGTGCCGCCGACGTGGCCGAGCACCGGCATCGCGGCGAGCAGCGGAATGGCCGCGAGGTCCTGGAACAGCAGGATCGCGAACGCGAGCCGGCCATGCTCGCTGTGCACCGCGCGCCGTTCGGACAACAACTGCAGGCCGACCGCGGTCGACGACAGCGCGAGCGCGACGCCGACCACGAACGCCGCCGTCCACGACAGTCCCGCGAGCTTCGCGGCAACAGCGAGTGCCGCACTGCAGGCGAGCATTTGCGCACCGCCCGCACCGAACACGGGACGGCGCATCACCATCAAACGTGATGGCGACAGTTCCAGGCCGAGCACGAACAGCAGCATGACGACGCCGACTTCCGACGCCGCGAGCACCGGGTCCGCATCGGCGACCACGCGGAAGCCCTGCGGCCCGAGCAGCACGCCCGCGGCGAGATAGCCGAGCACCGCGCCGAGGCCGAGCCGACGGAACAACGGCGCCGCGACGACAGCGGCGAGCAGGAAGACGAGTGCGAGGTCGAGACCGCTGCCGTGCATGGAAAGCTCCGGGGCCGGACGCGCCATCGTAGCGGGCGTTGGATCATGAACGGCAGTGGCCGTCGCGACGCAGTGTCCGTCGGGTTACGCTCGGCGGCCGGCCGCGCGAGGCCGGTGCCCTTCAGCGCGGACGA
The DNA here is from genome assembly GCF_054057595.1 of Lysobacter sp. HA18. NCBI lineage: Bacteria > Pseudomonadati > Pseudomonadota > Gammaproteobacteria > Lysobacterales > Lysobacteraceae > Lysobacter > Lysobacter sp. HA18. The sequence continues at coordinate 3,169,939 of NZ_JBSRZL010000001.1, read as the reverse complement.
GGCCGTGATGTCGCTCCACCGGTTGCGCACCGATTTCCAGTTCACCGTCCTCGTCCTGTTCTGCCTCGTCGGCCTGATCGGCATCGCGCCGTTCGTGGCGTATCGCTTCGTGCGCGTCGAAACACAGGTCGCCATGGTCGACAGCGCGATCGTCGCCGCACTGTTCGGCACGCTGGTCTATGCATGGCGCGGCGGCAACGTGGCACGCGCGAGCCTGTTCGTCGTCGGCATGACGTCGTTCGCCTGCATCATCGTCGCGCGCATGGTCGGGCTGTCCGGCGCGTTCTGGTCGTGTCCCGTGCTGGTGTCGAACTTCCTGCTGGTGCGACGCGGCTACGGCCTGGCCGCATCGATCGTGCTGATCGCGGTGATCGTGATCGACGGCAGCGCGTTCGCGACGATGCTCGATCGCCTGATGTACCTGTCCAGCGCATCGGTCGCGTGCATGCTTGCGTACGTGTTCGCGCGACGCACCGAATTGCAGCGCGCGCAGCTGGAGACGCTGGCATCGCGCGATCCATTGACGGGCGTCGCCAATCGCCGCGCGATGGATCGCGAATTGCACATCGCCGCCGAAGCGTTTCGTCGCCATCGCACGCCGGTGGGCCTGCTGGTGATGGACCTCGACCACTTCAAGCGCGTCAACGACGAGTTCGGCCACGATGCCGGCGACGACGTGCTCGTCTCCTTCGCACGCGTCGTGCAAGCGCGCGGCCGCGCCGGCGACCGCCTGTTCCGCTACGGCGGCGAAGAGTTCGTGCTGATGCTGCCCGGCACCGACGTCGAGACGTTGCAGCAACTCGCCGACGCGCTGCGAGCCGACGTTTCGAGCCGCGTGCGCGCCGGCGATCGCGCGATCACGGTGTCGGTCGGCGGTGCGGTCCTGCATCCGGGCGAGGACAACGCGCATTGGCTGGCAAGGGCGGATGCGGCGATGTACGAGGCAAAGCATCAGGGGCGGGATCGGGTGGTGGTGGATACCGCGCCGCCGGTTCCGGCATCATCGGTCACCGGCCCCTCAAGGAAGACGACATGAAGCACCGCTGGACAATCCTGCTGTGCGCGGCGCTGGCGGCGTCGACCGCCCATGCCGCGGTCACCCCGTTGCCCGCGATGGAAGAGCCGATCCTCGTCACCCGCGTCGACTGCCGCATCGTCATCGACACGCAGGGGCATGTCGCCGAGTACGTGCCGAAGACCGAACTTCCCGCACCCGTCGCGGCGCGCGTGGCCGACCTGGTCAACGCATTGCGCTTCGAACCGGTGGAAGTGGACGGTCGCGTCGTCAATGCGGAAACGACGATGCGCGCGGCGGTATCGGCCAAGAAGCTCGATGACGGTGGCATGCGCCTGGCGATCGATAACCTGACGTTTCCGCCGGAGAAGCCGACGAGCCCGGGCGCTCCTTCGTCCGCGTACAGCAAGCGCATCTCGATCCACTTTCCCGAAGAGGCGCTACGCCTTGGGCTCGATGCCGATGTGCTCGTCGCGCTGCGACTGGGTGCAGACGGACACGTGCTCGACGCGGCGGCCCAGCAGAGTGCATTGGTGCACCAGCGTGGAAACCCGCGCGAAGTCGCCAAGGCGCTCGCGATCTTTGAACGTGCGGCTGTCGCGGGCGTGCGGCAGTGGCAGGCGAATCCGGCGTCGCTGCAGGACAAAGACCGCGTGGGCGACGGCTATATCACCTACATGCCCGTGCAGTTTCGTACGGCGTCCCAAGGCCAGAAGCCGTCGTTCGACGGCGTCGGCCAGTGGACGCTGGAGACGCGCACCGTGAAACGTGTCCCCGCGTGGGTGCCTGTCGCCGCAACCGCCCCGCAGCCCGGTGCGTCCGATCTCGCCGACGGCGAACAGAGCGGCGTCAACACGCGCTATCGCCTCGCGGCGCCGTTGGCCGCGCTCGCGCCCTGACGTACGAAGGGCGCGTAGAAGGCTTCGTCGCGCCGCTTACTCAACGCCGACGCGCCGTCAAGGCGCAAACCGGCGCTGGACGTACGACGCGCACAGTCAAGGCATGCCGAACCGCGGCAGACGTTTTGGCAGAACATATTTGCGAGCGATAGGGGGATACATGAATCGTCGTTGCCTAGTGCTGTTGAGTACCCTGATCGCCGGGCCTGCGTTGGCAGGCCCGCTCACCGTCGAGCCGCGTGTATTGACCACGTATCTCGATGGCGAGCTTACGGTCGACCCGGCGGGTGTCGTCGAGTCGTATCACGTGACCGGGGACGTGCCCGAAGGGCTCGCGACCAAGGCTCAGGAGATGGTTCGTCAGCTGCGATTCGAGCCTGTGCTGGTCGACGGCAACCCGGCGCGTGCGCACACACAGATGCGGGTAACGCTCGCTGGAACGCCGACGGATGACGACGGGCTGTCCGTTCACCTGGACAACATTTCGTTTCCCAAGCAACGCGAGGGCCGGAGTGCGGATCACTACGAGCCGGTGCAAATGAAGGTCGATCAGAAGTCGATGGCCGATTATCCGAAGCCTGCTGCCGTCGCGGGCGTCGATGCGAACGTGCTGGTCGCCGTGAAAGTCGCTCGTGACGGCAGCATCGCCGATGCGTCAGTCCGGCAGAGCGCGCTGCTTGCTGCCGGCGGGAGTGACGCCGTGGTGTCGAGCCTGCTGTCGCAATTCGAGTATCAGAGTCTGCGGGCGGTGCGGCGATGGCACGTAAAAGTTGACGTCCGCGACGGAGCGCAACCGACCGTGTCAGACATGACCGCACTCGTGGTATTCGCATATCGCATGAAGGAACGGGCTACACCCCATGCCGGTGAGTGGACGTGGGAGACGCGCTCGGAGAAGCGCGACACGCCGTGGTTGCCGCACGATCCCTCCGAACCGTTCGCAGGCGTGGCGGACACTTTTGGTGATGGTCTGCTGAGCGACGAGGGGGCCAAGTTCCGGCTGATGCCGCCCGTTGGTGGGAAGGGCGCACCGTAGGTGCATCTGCGACTCGTGTAGTCGTGTCCGGCGCCGACAAAAAAAGCCCCGCCGAAGCGGGGCTTTTTATCGCATCAACTAACTCGACTCAGCGCTTCATCGAGCTGAAGAACTCGTCGTTGGACTTGGTGTTCTTCATCTTGTCGAGCAGGAACTCCATCGCGGCGATTTCGTCCATGCCGTGCAGCAGCTTGCGCAGGATCCAGATCTTCTGCAGAAGCTCCGGCTCGATGAGGTAATCCTCGCGACGCGTGCCCGAGCGGTTGATGTCGATCGCGGGATAGACGCGCTTTTCGGCGATGCGACGGTTCAAATGGACTTCCGAGTTACCGGTGCCCTTGAACTCTTCGTAGATCACCTCGTCCATCTTCGAGCCGGTGTCGATCAGCGCGGTGGCGATGATCGTCAGCGAACCGCCTTCCTCGACGTTTCGCGCGGCGCCGAAGAAGCGCTTCGGGCGATGCAGCGCGTTGGCGTCGACACCGCCCGACAGGATCTTGCCGGACGACGGCACGACGTTGTTGTACGCACGGGCGAGGCGGGTGATCGAGTCGAGCAGGATCACCACGTCCTTCTTGTGCTCGACCAGGCGCTTGGCGCGCTCGATCACCATCTCGGCGACCTGCACGTGGCGCGCGGCCGGCTCGTCGAATGTCGAGCTGATGACTTCGCCGCGCACGGTGCGCTGCATGTCGGTCACTTCCTCGGGGCGCTCGTCGATGAGCAGCACGATGAGGTGCACGTCCGGATGGTTGTAGGTGATCGCGGTAGCGACCTGCTGCATCAGCATGGTCTTGCCGGCCTTCGGCGGCGAGACGATCAGTGCGCGCTGGCCTTTGCCCTGCGGCGCCATCAGGTCGAGGATTCGACCGGTCACGTCTTCCGTCGAGCCGTCGCCGCGCTCGAGGCGGAACTTGCGGCGCGGGAACAGCGCGGTGAGGTTTTCGAACAGCGCCTTGTTCTTCGACGCCTCGATCGGCTCGCCGTTGATGGTGTCGACGATGTTGAGCGCGAAGTAGCGCTCGCCGTCCTTCGGCCAGCGGATGCGGCCGGAGATGTGGTCGCCGGTGCGCAGGTTGAAGCGGCGGATCTGCGACGGGGAAATGTAGGTGTCGTCCGGGCCCGCGAGGTAGCTCGCCTCGGCCGCGCGCAGGAAGCCGAAGCCGTCCGGCAGGATTTCCAGCACGCCGTCGGCGGCGACGCCTTCGCCGTGGCGGGTCAGCACCTTCAGCAGCGCGAAGATGACGTCCTGCTTGCGGGCGCGGGCGACGCCTTCGTGGATGTTGAGCTGCTCGGCGATCTCGACCAGCTTCGGCGCGGGCATGCGCTTGAGGTCGGACAGCGAGTACTGCGGGAAGCCTTCGGGCACGGCCGGGTGCGGTCGCGCGACGAAGGTCTCGCCATTGTTGTTGGCGCCATCGTCGCCGCCGGGCTGGTCGCGGCGTTCGCGCTGGCGGTCGCGGCGGTTCTTGAAGCGCTCACGGCGCGTCATGCGCTGGCCACCTTCGCCCTGCTCGCGCTGGGCGTTGTCGGCATTGGCGCCACCCTGCTGGGTGGATTCGCCGGAGGTGGACGGCTCGGGTGCGCCGGCAACGGGCGCGGCCTCGGCCGGCGCGTCGTTGCGCGGTGCGGATTCGGCGGGCGCCGCAGCTGCGGGCGCGGCCGGAGCAGGCGCTGCGGCGGGTGCCGGAGCCTCGCTGCGGGGCGGTTCGGCGACGGCGGTCGCGGTGTCGGGGGCGTCGGCCTTGGGCACGCGCGTCTTGCGCACGCGCTTTTCGGCGACTTCGCCGGCGTCGGGGGTCTGGTCGGACAAGCGGGAATCCTCGCTAATGCGGCGAGCGCCCGCGGTGCGCGGGCCAAGTCGGGATCGGTGTAGAAAAAGAGGGGTGCGGCGAGCGCGAACGCGCCGGGCCAGCGGGAAACTAGCACCGCCGCGACGAGGCGTGCAAGCGCTCGAAGCGACGGTCATTCGACCGTGGACGGCTACGGTGCCGTGTGAAGGCCAGCGCCGGGGGGGCGCGGTGAGTCCACCTTACGCGAGAGCAGGGCGCGCGATGCGGCGCGCGGCCCTGCGATTCATCGGCGGGTCACGCCATCGGCGCGACCCGCGAAACGCTCAGAGCGCCTTGTCGATCAACTGCGCGAGCTGGGCCTTGCCCACCGCGCCGATCTGCGTGCCCTGCACCTGGCCGTTCTTGAAGACCAGCAGCATCGGGATCGAACGCACGTGGTACTTCAGCGCGGTCTGACGCTCATTGTCGACGTTGACCTTGACGATCTTGGCGCGGCCCTCGTAGGTGCCGGCGAGCTCGTCCAGCGCGGGCGCGATCATCTTGCAGGGGCCGCACCACGGCGCCCAGAAGTCCACCAGCACCGGCTCGGCCGACTGCAGGACCTCGCGGTCGAAATCGGCATCGCCGACGTGCTTGATCTTCTCGCTCACTGAACAGGTCTCCTCGAGGTACGGGTGCGGGCACCATGGTCGCACGGGGTGCGTGGAGCCATGCGCTACACTTGGGGACCTTACGCGGTGGTGCAAGCCCCGCGCGACCGTCCGGCCGCATCCGCAGCGTTCCGCGAATGCCACCGTCGCCGCCCCACGCGCGCCCGGACTTCTTTGCCGGCCGCCGTCTTCCGGTCGCCGCCCTCCCTGCAAGCGCCGCTCGGCGCGCCGGATCCTGATGAGCGACAAGCCCCTAACCGACGTTTCCTTTACCTCCTTCGACCTGCATCCCGCACTGCTGGCCGGCCTCGAAGCCGCCGGGTTCACGCGCTGCACGCCGATCCAGGCCATGACCCTTCCGCTGGCGCTCGCCGGCCGCGACGTCGCCGGCCAGGCGCAGACCGGCACCGGCAAGACGCTCGCCTTCCTCGTCGCAGTGGTGAACCGGCTGCTGACGCGCCCGGCGCTGGCCGACCGCAAGCCCGAGGACCCGCGCGCTCTGATCCTCGCGCCGACCCGCGAACTCGCCATCCAGATCCACAAGGACGCGGTGAAGTTCGGCTCCGAACTCGGCATCAAGTTCGCGCTGATCTACGGCGGCGTCGACTACGACAAGCAGCGCCAAATCCTGCAGCAGGGCGCCGACGTCATCATCGCGACGCCCGGCCGCCTGATCGACTACGTCAAGCAGCACAAGGTCGTGTCGCTGCACGCCTGCGAAGTCTGCGTGCTCGACGAAGCCGACCGCATGTTCGACCTCGGCTTCATCAAGGACATCCGCTTCCTGCTGCGCCGCATGCCCGAGCGCACCACGCGGCAGACGCTGCTGTTCTCGGCGACGCTCAGCCACCGCGTGCTCGAGCTTGCGTACGAGCACATGAACGAGCCGGAGAAGCTCGTCGTCGAGAGCGAGTTCATCACCGCCGCGAAGGTGCGCCAGAAGGTGTACTACCCGTCGGATGAGGAAAAGATCCCGCTGCTGATCGCGCTTCTGTCGCGTTCGGAAGGCGCGCGCACCATGGTGTTCGTCAACACCAAGGCGTTCGTCGAGCGCGTTGCGCGTGCGCTTGAACGCGCCGGCTATCGCGTCGGCGTTCTGTCGGGCGACGTGCCGCAGAAGAAGCGCGAGTCCTTGCTCAAGAAGTTCCAGGCCGGCCAGCTCGAGATTCTCGTGGCGACCGACGTCGCCGCGCGCGGCCTGCACATCGACGGCGTGTCGCACGTCTACAACTACGACCTGCCGTTCGATGCCGAGGACTATGTCCACCGCATCGGCCGTACGGCCCGTCTTGGCGCGGAAGGCGATGCGATCAGCTTCGCCTGCGAGCGTTACGCGATGAGCCTGCCCGACATCGAGGCCTACATCGAGCAGAAGCTGCCGACCGAGCAGGTCACAGCCGACATGCTGGTCGCGCTTCCGCGCACGCCGCGCGCGAAGGTGGAAGGCGAAGAGGAAGAAAGCGTCAGCGCGATCTTCCGCGAAGCGCGCGAACAGAAGGCCGAGGACGATGCGCGTCGTGGCGTCAAGCCGCGTTCGGGCAGCCGCACCGGCGGTTCGCGTGACGGCGAGCGTCGTCCGCCGCGCGGGCCGAAGCCCGAGCGTGCGACGAGCACGCCGAAGCCCGAGGCCGTCGTCGCCACTGCGACCGGCGATGCGGTTGCCGAAGTCGCCAAGGCACCACGCGCACCGCGGATCGATCCGGTCACCGGCGAAGAGCTGGCGCCGCGCAAGCGTCGTCGCCGTCGTCGTGGCAAGCCGGTCGATGGAGCCGTCGCCGCGGAGTCGGGTTCGGGCAGCAACGGAGCGGCGACGCCGCGTCCGGAACGCACGCCGCGTCCGCCGCGTCACGAGCCGCGCGGTGGCCGTGCGCAGGGCAGTGATGCGCCGGCGCCGGCCGCGGTCACGTCCGATGCGAAGCCGGGCCTGCTCGGCCGCGTCGCGCGCGGGCTGAAGTCGCTGATCACGCGGGCGCCGCGCAGCCAGCACTGAGTCCATCGCGTCGATGACACGAACGGGCGATCGCACTGCGGTCGCCCGTTTTCGTTGGTGCGCTCGCGGTGATGTCGACGGCCGTCGCGGACCATCTGCGATACTCCGCCGCATGACTCTTCTGCGTTTCGACAACGTCGGCAAGCGCTATGCATCCGGGCGCGAGGCGCTGGCCGATGTCAGCTTCGAGGTCGCGCCGGGCGAGATGCTGTTCGTCACCGGGCATTCCGGTGCGGGCAAGAGCACGCTGCTGCGCCTGATCCACCTGACCGAGCGCGCGAGCCGCGGCGCCGTGATCTTCGACGATCGCAACCTCGGCAAGATGCGCGGGCGCCGCATGGCGCTGCACCGTCGCGATGTCGGCGTGGTCTTCCAGGACCATCGCCTGCTGGCCGACCGCAGCATCGGCGACAACGTCGCGCTGCCGCTGCTGCTGCGCGGTACGCATCGCGCGGAGATCGCCAAGCGCGTGCGCTTCACGCTCGAAAAGGTCGGCCTCGGCGACCGCGAGAAAGCACTGCCGCGGCAGCTCAGCGCCGGCGAGCAGCAACGCGTCGGCATTGCGCGCGCGATCGTCGCCGAACCCAAACTTCTTCTCGCCGACGAACCGACCGGCAACCTCGATCCCGCGCTGTCGACGGAGATCATGGCGCTGCTCGAATCGCTGTCGATGCGCGGCACCTCGGTGATGGTGGCGAGCCACGACCTCGCGCTGGTGCGCCGCATGCGCAAACGCGTGATCGTGCTCGACCACGGCCGCCTGGTCGATGACATTCCGCCCGGGGAGCTCGCCGCATGAGCACCAAGGCGAAGAAGGCCAAGCGCGTCGAGGGCGTGCGCACGCGCTCCCGCGTCGGCAGCTGGTTCGATCACCACGTCTACAGCCTGATCGCGAGCCTCGGCCGCATGCTGCGCAAGCCGTGGGCGACGGGGCTGACCGTCGGCGTCATGGCGATCGCGATCGCGTTGCCGCTGGGCCTGTGGGCGGTGCTGTCGAACCTCTCGCAGTTCACGGGCGACGTGCAGCAGTCGCGGCAGGTCAGCCTGTATCTCAAGCCCGGCACCACGCTCGAGCGCGCCAATGCGCTCGCGCAGCAGGTGCGCGCGCGGCCGGACGTGGTCAACGCGACGGTGCGCAGCGCGGACGAGGGGTTGAAGGAACTCCGCGAACAGGGCGGGCTAGCCGAAGCCGCCGACGCGCTCGGCGAAAATCCGTTGCCGCACCTTCTGCGCATCACACCGCGTGGCGACGATGCGGTGCTCGCGGCGTCGCTGCAGTCGCTCAACGATGTCGACGTCGTCCAGCAGGACGCCGCCTGGCGCACGAGGCTCGATCGCTGGCTCACGCTCGGCGAGCGCATCGCCTGGGTGCTGGCGACTCTGCTCGGCCTCGGTGCGCTTCTGGTCGTCGGCAATACCGTGCGGCTGGATATCCAGTCGCGACGCGACGAGATCGAGGTTCTTCAGCTGCTCGGCGCCACCGGCGGCTTCGTGCGTCGACCGTTCCTGTACCTGGGCGCCTGCTACGGGCTTCTCTCGGGCGCGATCGCGCTCGGCCTGCTCACCGGCGCGGAACTCGCGCTGCGCGAGCCGATCACCCGGCTGGCGCAAACGTACGGCAGCGCATTCCGTCTGCAGGGTTTCGACCCGATCCGGGCCGCCGTCGCAGTTCTGGGCGCCGGGCTGATCGGCTGGCTTGGCGCGGGGCTGGTGACGGGTCACTATCTCCGGCAGACCCGCTCGACCGGCGATTGATGTGAGCACGGAGCACCAGGATCTTCGCCATCTGCCGACGACCACGTCGGCGCGCGTGATGGTGGTCGATGGATCGAAGCTGGTGCGCAAGCTCATCGGTGACGTGCTGCAGCGCGAAGTGCCGGGCATCGAGGTCGTCTGCTGCGACGGCGTCGCGCAGGCCGGCGAAGCGCTCGCCAACGGCCCGGTCGACCTCGTCACCACCGCACTCGCACTGCCCGACGGCGACGGCATCGCGCTCGCGCGCACCGTCCGCCAGGCGGCGGGGCAGAAGTACGTGCCGATCATCGTGGTGTCGGGCGATGCGCAGTCGCACCTGGAATCGCGCACCTTCACCGAAGACGTCACCGACTACTTCGACAAGGCGCTCGGCCATGCCGCGCTCGCCGCCTTCATCCGCGGCTACGTGCACCCCGAGCCGATCCCCGGCGCGCGCGTGCTGTACGTCGAGGACAGCAAGGTGGTGGCCGTCGCGACCAAGCGCATGCTCGAGCGCCACGGCCTGAAGGTGATGCACTTCATCGGCGTCGAGGAAGCGCTCGCGCATTTCGACGCGCACCGCGACCAGCCCGACATCGGCGCGGACCTCGTGCTGACCGACGTCTACCTCAAGGGCGAACTGAGCGGGCACGACCTGCTCGGCCGCCTGCGCGTGCAGTTCGGCTATGGCAAGCGCCGCCTGCCGATCCTGGTGATGACGGGCGACGCCAACCCGCAGAACCAGAGCGAGCTGCTGCGCGCCGGCGCGAACGACCTGGTGCTCAAGCCGATCGAAGAACGCCTGCTGATAACCAAGACGCTGTTCCAGCTGCGCCTGTCGCGACTCGAGCACGCCGCGGCCGCCTGAGGCGATTCGCATTGCGCCCGCCGCGTCGATTCCCGACGATACGGCGATGAGCGCCGCCGAAAACATCCGTCTCGAGCCCGGCTGGAAAGCGCAGGTGGGCGATTACCTGCTGCGCGATGACATGCAGCAACTCGCCGCCTTCCTGCGCGACCGCAAACGCGCGGGCGCTCAGGTGTTTCCGCCGGGCCAGGAAATCTTCGCCGCGTTCGACGCGACACCTTTCGATCGCACGCGCGTGGTCGTGCTCGGGCAGGACCCGTATCACGGCCCGGGGCAGGCGCATGGCCTGGCGTTCTCGGTGCTGCCCGGCGTGCCGGTCCCGCCATCGCTCGCCAACATCTATGCCGAGCTGCAGCGCGACCTCGGCATAGCGCGGCCGGATCACGGCTGCCTGCTGCCGTGGGCATGGCAGGGGGTGCTGCTGTTGAACTCGGTACTCACCGTCGAGAACGGCCGCGCTGGCGCGCATCAGGGCAAGGGCTGGGAAGGCTTCACCGACCACGTGGTCGACGTGCTCAATGCCGAGCGCGAGGGCCTGGTGTTCCTGCTGTGGGGCAGCTATGCGCAGGCCAAGGGCAAGCGCATCGACACGTCCAAACATCGCGTGCTGAAAGCGCCGCATCCGTCGCCGCTGTCGGCCCATCGCGGCTTCATCGGCTGCGGACATTTCTCGTCGACGAACGAGTACCTGGCGCGCCGCGGCAGCCCTGTCATCGACTGGTCGCTGCCAGCCGCGGCCGCACTCAAGGCGACCCTGGACCGCACGCCGGCGTAGGGTCCGGCGGCGCATGACAGCGCTGCCATTCGGGGTATTCTCGACCCAGCGGCTGTAATCGTTTGCACCGCACCCTTCATTGCGCGCGCCGTACGCTTGCGAGTCCTGTCGATGCCCGTGCCCATGAGTCCAACGCCCGCTTCGCTGCTCACGATCTTCGGCGCCTCCGGCGATCTCGCGCAGCGCATGCTGCTGCCGTCGCTGTACGGCCTGCATCGCGACCGCCTGCTTCCGCCGTCGCTGCGCATCCTCGGCACCGCGCGCAGCGATTTCGACGACACGGCCTTCCGCGGCAGCGTCGCGCAGGCGATCGAACGTTTCGTGCCCGCCGCCGATCGCGACGACAGCGTCGTGCGCGAACTGCTCGAACGCATCCACTACGTGCCCGCGACGCTGGGCGATGAAGCCTCCTTCGCCACGCTCGGCGAGCGCATCCGCGAACTGCGCAACGGCGGCGATGTCGTCTATCACCTGAGCACCGCGCCGCGTTTCTATGGCGACATCTGCCGCGCACTCGGCGCGATGGATCTGGCTGACGCCGGCACCCGCGTGATGCTGGAAAAGCCGATCGGCCACGATCTTTCCAGCGCGAACGCGATCAACGACAGCGTCGCGGCGGTGTTCAACGAAGCGCGCATCTTCCGCGTCGATCATTACCTCGGCAAGGAAGGCGTGCAGAACCTGCTCGCGCTGCGCTTCGGCAATGCGATGTTCGAGCCGCTGTGGAACGCGCGGCATATCCAGCAGGTACAGATCACCGTCGCGGAAACCGTCGGTGTCGAAGGTCGTGGCGATTACTACGACGACTACGGCGCGATGCGCGACATGCTGCAGAACCATCTGCTGCAGCTGCTGTGCCTGACCGCGATGGAGCCGCCGTCGCATTTCGATCCATCCGCGGTGCGCAACGAGAAGATCAAGGTGCTGCGTTCGCTGCGGCCGATCGGTCGCAGCGATGTCGCAACCGAAACTGTGTCGGGCCAGTACACCGCCGGTGCGATCGACGGACAGGCCGTGCGTGGCTATCTCGATGAGCTCGGCCGATCGAGCCGCACCGAAACCTTCGTCGCCATCCGCGCGCAGGTCGACAACTGGCGCTGGGCCGGCGTGCCGTTCTACCTGCGCACCGGCAAGCGAATGCCGCGTCGCTCCACCGAGATCTATCTGCAGCTGCGACAGGTGCCGCATTCGATCTTCGGCGCCGCGCCGCAGGCGAACGCGCTGGTGATCCGCCTGCAGCCCGACGAGCGCATCGAGCTGCAGGTGATGAGCAAGACGCCGGGCCTGGATCGCGGCGGCGTGCAGTTGTCGCCGGTCGAACTCGACCTTGACATGCACGAGGAGTTCGCGAGCGTGCGCCGTCGCCTCGCCTACGAGCGCCTGTATCTCGACGCGATCGAAGGCAATGGCACGCTGTTCGTGCGTCGCGACGAAACCGAAGCGGCGTGGCAGTGGGTCGATGCCATCTACGACGGCTGGCGCGCGGCCGGCGTCGCACCGAAACCGTATCCGGCCGGAACGTGGGGCCCGAGCGCGGCGGTCACACTGATCGACCGCAACGGCCACAGCTGGCGCGAGTGATGGCCTGGATCGAGCACACCTACGACGACGGTGAAGCCCTGGCGATCGCGCTCGCGCGAACGCTGGGCGATGCGGTGGATACCGCGCTGGACACACGCGGCGAAGCGCTGCTCGCGCTCGCTGGTGGTCGCACGCCATTGCCGGCCTATCGCGCACTGGCATCGCGCTGGCGCGACAGCGGCCGCGCATCGAACATCGTGCTGATGCCGACCGACGACCGCTGCGTACCGCACGATCATCCGAATTCGAACGTCAGCGAACTTCGCGCGATCTTTGATGCGACGCCCGTGCGCGTCGAATCGCTGACCACCGCGAACGGCGATCCGGAACGTTCCGAGCGTTATGCACGCGCGATGCTCGCCGATCATCCGGGTGAGTTCGATGCCGTGGTGCTCGGCATGGGCGCCGATGCGCACACCGCGTCGCTGTTCCCGAACGCGCGCCAACTGGCGGCCGGGCTCGACCACGCATGCACGCTTGAAGCGCTGCGCGTCGATCCCGATCCTTTGCCTGTCGAAGCCCCGTTCCCGCGCATTTCGCTCACCGCGGCGCGCCTGCTGCGCGCGCGCGCCCTGCACCTCGTCGTGACCGGCGCCGCCAAGCGCGTGGTGCTGGAGGCCGCGTACGCCGATGCCGATGGATCGAAGCGACCGGTCGCCGCGCTGCTGCATGCGTCGGGTCGCACGGTGCACGTCCACTGGAGTCCCTGATGTCCCTGCATCCCACCGTCGAGCGCGTGACCGCGCGCATCCGCGAGCGCAGCGCGCCATCGCGTGCGATCTACCTGGCGCGCATGGCGTCGATGCGCCAGGACGGCCCCGCGCGCGGTGGCCTTGGCTGCGGCAACCTCGCCCACGGTTTCGCCGCCGCCGGTGCCGACAAGCCGCTGCTGCGCGGCAAGGTCGGCGCGAACATCGGCATCGTCACCAGCTACAACGACATGCTGTCGGCGCACCAGCCGTTCGAAAACTATCCGACTCTGATTCGAGCGATCGCGCGCGCGAACGGCGGCAGCGCGCAGGTCGCGGGCGGCGTTCCGGCCATGTGTGATGGCATCACGCAGGGCCGCTACGGCATGGAGCTGTCGCTGTTCTCGCGCGACACCATCGCGCTCGGCACCGCGATCGCGCTCAGCCACGACATGTTCGACGGCATGCTGCTGCTCGGCATCTGCGACAAGATCGTGCCAGGCCTGCTGATCGGCGCGCTGAGCTGGGGCCATCTCCCGTGCATCCTCGTGCCGGCCGGGCCGATGCCGTCGGGCATTCCGAACAAGGAAAAGGCGCGCATCCGCCAGCTGCATGCCGAAGGCAAGGTTGGCTACGACGAACTGCTCGAAGCCGAAGCCGCGTCGTACCACTCGCCCGGCACCTGCACGTTCTACGGCACCGCGAACTCCAACCAGATGCTGATGGAAGTGATGGGCCTGCACATGCCGGGCACCGCCTTCGTCAATCCGGGCACGTCGCTGCGCGATGCGCTGACCGTCGCCGCGACCGAGCGCGTATTGCAGATCACCGCGCTAGGCGATGAGTACACCCCGCTGTGCGATGTCGTCGATGAGCGCTCGATCGTCAACGCGATGGTCGGCCTCGCCGCGACCGGCGGCTCGACCAACCATGCGATCCATCTCGTCGCGATCGCACGCGCCGCCGGCCTGCGCATCGACTGGGATGATCTCGACGAACTCTCGCGCGTTACACCGCTGCTCGCACGCGTGTATCCGAACGGCAGCGCCGACGTGAACCATTTCGAGGCCGCGGGCGGCGTCGCGTTCGTCATCCGCGAACTCATCGACGGCGGCCTGCTGCACGAGGACGTGCGTTGCGTGCACGGTGGCACGCTGCGCGACCAGGCGAAACAACCGTATCTCGACGGCACGACATTGCGCTGGGCCGATGCACCCGTGCAGTCACGCGATCCGTCCGTGGTGCGTCCCGTCAGCGATGCATTCGACAGCGAAGGCGGTCTGCGTCGTCTGCAAGGCAATCTCGGCCGCGCGGTGGTCAAGGTGTCGGCCGTGGCGCCGGAGCACCGCATCATCGAAGCGCCGGTGCGCATCTTCGAAGCGCAGGACACGCTGCTCGACGCGTTCCGCGCGGGCCTGCTGGAAGGCGATTTCATCGCCGTGGTGCGCGGGCAGGGCCCGAAGGCGAACGGCATGCCGGAGTTGCACAAGCTCACGCCGACGCTGTCGGTGCTGCAGGATCGCGGGCAGAAGGTGGCATTGCTGACCGACGGCCGCATGTCCGGCGCGTCGGGCAAGGTGCTCGCGGCGATCCATCTCACGCCCGAAGCTGCGGATGGCGGCGCAATCGCGAAGCTGCAGGCCGGTGACGTCGTGCGCATCGATTCTGACGCCGGCACCATCGACGTGCGCGTCGACGAGGCCGAGTGGAATGCACGCACGCCGCAGCTGCCCGACCTTTCGAACAATCGCACCGGCATCGGCCGTGAACTGTTCGCGCTGATGCGTCGCGAAGTCGGAAGCGCCGAAGAAGGCGCATGCAGCCTGCTGGACGCCAGCGACCGGGAACTCTCCGCATGAGCAATCTCGGCCTGATCGCCGACATCGGTGGCACCAATGCGCGATTCGCGCTGACCGACTTCGATGCCGCGACGCCGTCGCTGCACGACATTCGACCTCTAGCCTGCGGCGACTTCGCATCGCTGCAGCACGCGTGCGAGCACTACCTGCAGGGCGTCGGTGCGCAGCCGACGCGCGCGGCGATCGCAGTCGCGTCGCCGGTCAATGCCGACGAGATCCGTTTGACGAATCGCGCGTGGTCGTTCAGTCGTCGCGAACTCGAACAGGCATTGGGCCTCGAACGATTGCTGCTGCTCAACGATTTCGGTGCGGTCGCATGGGCCGTGCCTGCGTTGTCCGATGAGGATGCGCTGCATCTCTACGGGCCGTCGCAACGCCCGCCGCGTTCGCCGGTGACGGTGATCGGGCCCGGCACGGGACTTGGTGTCGCGTTATTGATCGGCGACGAAGCTACGGGCTGGCGCGTGATCGAAACCGAAGGCGGGCATGGCACGTTCGCGCCGGTCGGCGACGAGGAGCGGCTCATCGCGCGTTGGCTCGATTCGCTGCACGGGCGCACGTCGACCGAACGCGTGCTGTGCGGCACCGGGTTGGCGCAGGTCGATGCGGTATTGCGTGATCCCGAGCGTCCCGCCGGTACCCAGCCGACGCTGCGGGATCCCGCCGAGGTCGTGCGTCTCGCGCTCGAAGGCCATGACCTCACCGCACGACGCGCGCTCGCGCGCTTCTGCGCGATCCTCGGCAGCGTCTGCGGCGACGTCGCTCTGGTGCACGGCGCGCGCAGCGTGATGATCGCCGGCGGCATCGTGCCGCGCTTCGTGCCATTCCTGCGGTCGAGTGCGTTCCGCGAGCGCTTCCTCGCGAAGGGCCGCTTCGCCGCGTATCTCGAGAACGTCGCGATCGACGTGATCACCCATCCGCAACCCGGCCTGCTCGGCGCGGCCGTCGCGCTGCGGGCATCGACGGAGAACGACCGATGAACTGGACGCCCGAAACGCGCGCGGCGCGCGTCGATTCCATCCTCGCGCAGGCGCCGGTGCTGCCGGTGCTCGCGATCGATCGGCTCGAAGACGCAGTGCCGCTGGCGCGTGCGTTGGTCGATGCGGGATTGCCGGTACTCGAAGTCACGTTGCGCACGCCGTGCGCTCTGGATGCGATGCGCGCCATCGTCACCGAAGTGCCCGGCGCGGTGGTCGGCGCGGGCACGATGCTGCGCGCGGAGGATTTCCGCGCGGTGGAAGCCACCGGTGCGGTGTTCGGCATCGCGCCGGGCGCGACTGCCAAGCTCTATGACGCCGCCGAACTCAGCGCGCTCGCCTTCATCCCCGCCGTCGCGACCGCCAGCGAACTGATGCTCGGCATGGAGCGCGGCTATCGGCGCTTCAAGTTCTTTCCGGCCGAAGGCGCGGGCGGCGTCACCGCGCTCAAAGCGTTCAGCGGCCCGTTCGCCGACATCCGCTTCTGCCCGACCGGCGGCATCGACGCGGCGAAGGCGCCGAACTACTTCGCGCTGAAGAACGTGGCGACGGTCGGCGGTTCGTGGATGGTGCCGTCGGATGCGCTGCTCGCCGGCGACTGGGAACGCGTCGGCCGGCTCGCACGCGAGGCCGCGGCACTGCGCGCGGCCTAAGCGTCAGCGGCGACGGTCGCGACGCCGGCCAAGACGCGTGAGCTGCGCGAGGGCGAACGCGACCACCGCCAATGCGGTGAGCGCGATGAGCACCAGCGGGCTATGCCCGAGCATGTAGTCCAGGATCATGCGGCGAGCTTACGCCCGCTCGCGTCGGCTGGCCGCTGAACGCCGGGCCGGAAACGAAACGGGCCGCCAAGCGGCGGCCCGTTTGCATCGGGGAGAACTCAGGCGGCGTCGGGAATCGCCTGACGCCGTGCCTCGCCCATCAGGCGGCTGCCGACCAGCGCGAACGCGATCGTCGCCAGCAGCGTCGCGAACATCAGGTGGATGTAGTGCGGCGGCGGCGACAGCAGGTGACGCGCCGTCAGCGCCGGCCAGCCGAAGGTGAAGAAGGCATACAGCAGCGTGCCGAACACCAGCGACCAGCGCACCGCGCGTGCATTCACGCCGTTGAAGAAGATCGCGACGATGAACGCGGCGAGCACCGGCATCGAATACAACCCGTTGAGCTGCTGCAGCGTGCCGATGATGCTCTTCGAGTGCGTGTACAGCGGCACGATGGCCAGCGACACCACGGTGAACGCGATGGTGACGATGCGGCCGAGGCGCTTGGCGTCCGCGTTCGGATTGATCTTCGCCAGGTGCACGTCGACCGTGTAGAGCGCAGCCGCCGAATTGAGCGCCGCGCTGTAGCTCGACAGCACCGCGCCGGTGATCGCGGCCGCGAATGCACCCGACAGCCACGACGGCAGCACCGCGCCGACCAGTCGCCCGTAGGCGTCGTCATCGACATCACCGAACAGCTTGAACGCGATGATGCCGGGCAGCACCACGATCAGCGGCGTGAGCAGCTTGAAGAACGCGGCAGCGTAGATGCCCTTCTGTGCTTCGCGCACCGTCGGTGCGGCGAGCGCGCGCTGCGCGATCACCATGTTCGTGCCCCAGTAGAACAAGTGCGCGAACAGCATGCCGGTGAACAGTGTCTGCCACGGAATATCCGAATCCGCCGCGCCGATCAGCGTGAGCCGCTGCACGGGCACGTCGGACAGATCCCAGTGAATCGCGTTGAGCGCAAACACGGTGACGAGGATGCCCATCACCAGCAGCACCACGCCCATGTAGGTGTCGGAGATCGCGATCGCGCGCAGACCGCCAAGTGCCGCATATGCGAGGCCGCCGATCGCGAACAGAACCGCGATGGCGAGAATCGGCAGGTCCGGATGGAACATCGACGCCATGAACTTCGAGCCGGTGTACAGCACCATCGGCAACAGGATGAAGAGATAGCCGAGCAGGAACATCACCGACACCGCGCGACGCAGGCCGGGATCGCCCAGGCGGCGCTCGAGCAGTTCGGTCGTCGTCGTGCACTTGTAGCGGTAGTACATCGGCACCAGCACGTGCGCGAGCACCAGCAGGCCGGCCGCGGCGCCGAATTCCCACCACGCCATCAGCATGGTCTGCGCGCCGTTCATGCCGACGATCTGTTCGGCCGACAGGTTGGTGAGCAGCAGCGAGCCGGCGATGAAGGGCCACGTCAGCGAACCGCCAGCGAGGAAGTAATCGCGACCGCGATCGGCGGTGTGGCGCTCGCGGCGGCAGCGCCACCACGTCGCGAGCGCGACGAGCGCGGTCATCGCAAGGAATACGGCGACCTGCACGGCATTGGAGGACATCGGCGACTCCATCGGCTAGCGAACGTGTACCAAAAAAAAGCCCCTGCCGTCGGAGAGAACCGGCAGGGGCTGGGGTTACGCGATCAGCAGGATCAGAACTTGTAGCTCACGCCCACCAGGTAGGTGCGGCCCCATTCGATGTACTCGAGCGGGCGATCCTTCGTGCCGGCATACGTGCGGTAGGCCTCGTTCGTGAGGTTGTTGGCCTGCAGCAGCAGGCTGAGACCCTTGAGCGAGCTCTCGTCGCCGAACGTGTAGCTGACCTGCGCGTCGGTGATGTTCTCGCCGACCACATAGCGCAGCGTGCGGTCGCCATTGAAGTTGCCGATCTCACCGATAAAGTCGGAACGACGACGCTGGTTGATGCGTGCCTCGAATCCGTTGTTTTCGTAGTACGCGGTGAAGTTGTACACGCGTTTTGACAGGCCTGGCAGCGCGATCGGCGCGTTACCCACACTGTTGATGTTCGGACCGTCCGGCGGGATGGTGATGTTGCTGTCGGTGTACGTCGCGCTGGCGACGATGCCGAAGCCGTCGAGCACCGGCGTAAACAGGTTGAGCGGCAGCGACGCGGTGAGTTCGATGCCCTGCATCTTGCCGCCCTTGCCGTTGAACGGCGCGACGTACGTGCCGGTCGACTGCGGCGTGGTGCCGCCCGCAGGCACGACGTAACCTTGCAGCAGGTCGGAGAAGT
Source organism: Lysobacter sp. HA18 (assembly GCF_054057595.1). Classification (NCBI taxonomy): domain Bacteria; kingdom Pseudomonadati; phylum Pseudomonadota; class Gammaproteobacteria; order Lysobacterales; family Lysobacteraceae; genus Lysobacter; species Lysobacter sp. HA18. The sequence continues at coordinate 3,151,047 of NZ_JBSRZL010000001.1, read as the reverse complement.
CGTAGCCGTCGACCTTCTGCGAGTAGATGTACGTCGTCAGATCCTTGTAGAAGTATGCGGCGGCCACGTAGGCCTTGGTGCCGAAGTACTTCTCGTAGGAGATGTCGAACGCGTTCGCCTTCCACGGATCGAGCTCGGGGTTGCCGCCGCTCGCGCCCGGCACCGCCGGGCTCTTGCTCTGGTCGACACCGAAGTCACGCGATGCGCGCAGTTCGTCGATGCGTGGGCGGGCCACCTGCTTGGCAAGCGCGACGCGAAGTGTCTGGTCGTCGGGCAGCGAGAACGCAAGATTCAGACTCGGCAGCACGTCGGTGTAGGTCTTGCCACGCGTGTACGCCACGATCTGCTGGCCCGCGGGACGCGTGCCGTCGAACACGTTGCCGCGCGACGACTGGTCGACATGCTGCACCTGCACGCCGATGTTGCCGCGCACCGGAACGCTCCCCCACTGCGTGTCGATATTCGCCTTCGCGAATGTGGTGGTGATCTTCTCGTCCACGGTCCACGCCTTAGCGACGAGGTAGCTTTGGGCGGTTTCGCTCGGGTTGAACGTCATGAAGCGGTTGACCACGCCCGGTACGTTCCACGACGGGACCAAGCCGACGCCGGCGAAGTCGAGGTCGACGAGACCGTACTGCAGGTCCCCCGGAATCGTGAAGGGAGTCTGCGGCGGGGGCAGGTTGATGTTCCCCTCCGGCTGATGCTTTTCCTTTTCGCGGTCGGCGTAGTTGATGCCGACGTCGAAATCCTTGATCCACTGCAGCGACTGCGGACCGGCGAAGTTCGCGGTCAGTCGATAGCTCTTCAGCTCGTCGATGACGCGCGGCACTTTGCCGTAACCGGAGCCGTAGATCGTGCCGGTGACGAACAGCTCGGTCGGATCGCTGTAGTCCAGGCCCGGATTGATCTGCGAGAAGCTGTCGGCGTTGATCTGCAGGCCGATCGTATCGAAAGGTGTTGATGGCGCGAGTTGCGTGTTGTTCTCGAGGCTGAGCTCGTTGCGCTTGGCGCGCGACCAGCTGATGTCCGCGTCGAGCTTGACGCTGCCGATGTTGAACCGGTTGTTCCAGCCGAACGCGTCGATCTTGTCCTTGCGGTCGTTGTACATCCCGCGCACGAGCGGATATAGATTGGCGACCTTCCCGCCGGTGAACGTGCCGTGGCCGTTGACCTGCGCGCCGGTGATTGCAATGTGGACCTTCTCGTCCACGGGTGTCTTGTCGTCATCCGACGTGCCGTTGTAGTCGCCCAACGGGACCTCAAACTGGTTCGCGGTGTCTTCCTGGTGCGCTTCGGTATGGAACACATCGAGCGTGCTGGTCCACACGTCATTCGGACGAAACTCGAGCGTGCCCATGACAGCGTCGCGCTTCTGGTAACCGGTGCGCCGCAGCGCCTTGATACCGTCGGAATAATAGGTGCCCGCGGGAACGTCCGGACGCGAGCCGGCGCCGATCGCAAACCACGGCTCGTACAGGCCGACCTGGTTTTCTTGGATCGGCGTATCCGAATGCGAGTAGCCGAGCGCGATGCCCCACGTGCGGTTCGCGAACTGGTCGATGTAGCTCGCGTTGAAGCGGTTGCCGAACGCGTCCTGGTTGCCCGCGGCACCCAGCGAGTTGTGCTGGCCGCGCGCGCTGACCGCGATCACGCGCTCCTGGAAGTTGAGCGGGCGCACCGTGTGCATGTCGATCGTGCCCGACAGACCCTGACCGACGAGACCGGCGTCTGGCGTCTTGTACACGGTCACGCCGCTGAGCAGCTCGGACGGGTACTGGTCGAACTCGACGCTGCGGTTGTCACCGGTGCTGACCATCTCGCGACCGTTGAGCAGCGAGGTGGAGAAGTCCGGCGACAGGCCGCGCACGCTGATGACCTGCGCACGACCGGCGACGCGCTGGGCCGCGAGACCCGGCAGGCGCGCGATCGACTCGGCGATGCTCACGTCGGGCAGCTTGCCGATGTCTTCGGCCGAAACGGCTTCGACGATCGACGTGGAATTCTTCTTGACGTCGATGGAGCGCTCGATGCCGCGACGGATGCCGCGCACCGTGACGGTGTCGAGCTGCTTGGCATCGGGCGCGTCCGACGGGCTCGCCGGCGTGGCGGTCTGCGCCTGCGCGGCCGACGCGAGCATCATCGCCGCGCTGGCGAGCGCGACGCTGAGCAGATTGCGTTTCAGATTCAACATCCCCAGGTACTCCCCGAACTTAGAGGTTCTTAATCGGACGGCTGCGATCGACGTCGCATGGCCGGGCTGCTGCGGCGACCGTCCACCGAGCTGCGGCGATGGTAGAGGCCGTCCTCCCTGCACAAATTGCCCTGCAAACGTATTCATGGCAGTGCCGTGACAGCGCAGCGCGCCGCGGACGACATGGCATGGCGCGGACGGCGCATCCGGCGACATGAACAGGCGTGGACGGCAGCACATGGCATCGGTTTGCGCGACATCATCGTCGCCGCCGACGTCGACTTACCGGTCGGACGCGATCCGACCGCCCGTTCCGTGATGCTCGACCGGTTCGACAGTGTCAGCGGGCGAGAACGACAGCCCGCGCACGCAGGAACGCATCGACAATGCGCTGGTGGACCCGCGCCGATTTCGGGAGCCGCTCAGGGCGTGCGCGGCGAATACATCCAGCGCAGAAATACCGGCAGCATGCGCGCCCAGCTCGCCTGTTCGTGGCGGCCACCGTCGAGCACGTAGAGCGCGACGTCGCTGCTTCCGGTGTCGTGCATCGGGTCCTCGGTCACGCGATAGCCGAGCTGCCTCAGGCCACGCATGCCGCCCGGGTCGGCGTTCCAGCCGCCGACCAGATCGCGAACATCGTCCACGGCGTCGTTGATGCCGTCGGCGTCGCGATCGCTGGTTTCCTCGTCTGTGCCGATCGCGAAGAAGAATCGCGAGCCGTGACGTGCATCGACCGTCGCGAGCATCGACTGCGCGATCCGAGTGCGCTGCAGCGTCGATGCATCGGTGCGATCCGTCGCCAGCCAGAACGAGGGCGAGAAGGCGCCGACTCGCCCGAACACCTCGGGGTACTGCCAGCCGACGTTGAACGCATGCGCACCGCCGAGCGACCAGCCGAGAATCGCGCGCGCGTCGGGCGACGGCCGCACGGCGTAGCGCGAGTCCACGAACGGGACCAGCGTATGCACCAGCCACTCGGAGTACGCCTGAGCGCGCGCGCCGACGTCGCCGTACTTGGTCGGCGCGACGACCGACTTGCCCGCTGCGCGGTCGGAAAAGCCGTATGCACCCATGCGGTCGGGCGGCATGTCGATCGCGATGACAATGGGTGCGCGGATGTCGCCCGATGCAGCGAGCGATGACACGGTGTCGGCGAGATGCACAGCCTCGGCATCCTGGCCGTCGTCGACGTACAGCGAATCGCATGCCGGCAGGGCACCGACGCGGCAGGTGGCAGGCACGAATACACGAACATGCAACGGAGTCGATGCGACGCCGGGCGCCATGATCCGGTAATCATCGATGCGAAGCGGTTGTGTCGGCGCCGCCGCTAAGGCAGGCGCGGCAACGACCGATAACGCGACCGTCGACAGCAATCGCATCGCGGACGACCTCACTTCAGCGCCTTCAAGCGGATCGCCTCGCCGCCGCCGGCCGCTAGCTTCAACGTCAGCACGTCACCACGCTTGACGCGCTTCGTTTCGACTACGAACGCGAACGGATTCGTCTTCCAATCCGCACCGTCGCCGTCGCGATAGATCTGCGCTTCGTACGTGCGGCCGGCATCGAGGAAGTCGAGCGGCAAAGTGAGCGTGCGCGTGTTCTCGTCGGTCACCGAACCGACGAACCAGTCGTTCGCCCCGCGCTGCTTGCGCGCGATCGTCACGAAGTCGCCGGGCTCGCCGTTGATCACCTTCGTGTCGTCCCAGTCCGTCGGCACGTCCTCGATGAAACGGAACGCATCGAGGTGCTGCTCGTAATTCTCCGGCAGGTCCGCCGCCATCTGCACCGGCGAATAGATCACCACATAGTTGGCGAGCTGCTTGGCCAGCGTGCTCTGCATCTGCTGCCCGTTACGACCCTTGAGGCTCAGCACGCCCGGAGTGAAGTCCATCGGCCCGGACAGCAGCCGCGTAAACACCAGGTTTGCTTCGTGTTCGGGCGGATTCGGCGGATTGCCCCACGCGTTGTATTCCATGCCGCGTGCGCCTTCGCGCGCGATCCAGTTCGGATACGTGCGACGCAGGCCGGTGTCCTTGATCGGTTCGTGGTCAACGATCGCGATGTGCCGCTTCGCCGCCTCCTGCACCACGCGCAGCTGGTGGTTCGCGCGCCACTGGCCGTCGTGCCATTCGCGCAGCACCGGGCCGCCTTCGACATCCTGGCGTTCGATCTGCCCCGCATCGCAGACATAACCGGTTTTGACCACGTCGATGCCGAGCCGCTGGTCGAGATCCAGCGCCTTCGGCAGCTGTCGCTCGTAATGGCTCACCGCGCAGCCCGTTTCGTGATGTCCGATCAGGTGCACGCCCTTTGACGCTGCATATTTCGATAGCGCTTCGATGTCGAAGTCGGGCGTCGCCTTGGTGAAGTCGAAATCCCAGCCGTTGGCGAACCAGTTGCCGTCCCAGCCGGGGTTCCAGCCTTCGACCAGCACGCCGCGGAAGCCGTGTTGCGCCGCAAAGTCGATATAGCGCTTGGTCTCGTCCGTCGTCGCACCGTGCTTCGCGCCGGTGGCCCAGCTGTGTTGCTCGAGATGCAGTGTCCACCACACGCCGACGTACTTCGCCGGCTTGAACCAGCTCACGTCGCCGATCTTATTCGGCTCGTTGAGGTTGAGGATCAGGCTCGACTCGACCAGCCCGCCGGCGCGGTCGCTGATCGTGATCGTGCGCCACGGCGTGGTGAACGGCGCCATGCGGCGCACCTTCCAGCCTTCGCTGCCGGGCGCGAGCTGCGCCTTCATGCGCTGGCCCTCGACGCGGCGCAGCCACATGCTCGAATAGTCGACGAGTGCGGCTTCGTGGAACGACAGGTAGGTGCCGTCGTCGGTCTTCAAGGTGATCGGCGTATGCGCCTGGCTCACTTCGCGCAGCGGCGTGCGGTTGTACAGGTATTCGTAGCGGTTCCACTCACCGGCCGGAATCCACCACGCGGTCGCGTTGGGCACCACGTCGAACTCGGTGAGCTCGTCGGTGATACGCACATCCTTCATCGACGGCTGGTCCGGGAATTCGTAGCGGAAGCCGATGCCGTCCTCGAACACGCGGAACGTCACGTCGATCGCACGCTTGCCGTTGATGGTCTCGGTGAAACGCGTGCGCAGCTCGTTGTAGTGATTGCGCGTGACTCGGCGCTCGCCCCAGGGCTGCTCCCAGGTCTCGTCGACGCTGCGCGTCGCCTGCGACGTGAATGCGAGGTTGCGCTGGATCTGCTCGGCGTCCTGGAACAGGAAGCCAAGTCGCGACGTACCGATCAGTGGCGCGCCGTTGCGGAACACGCGATAGCCGATGCGGCCGTCGTCCACGTCGAGTTCGACATGCAACTTGTGACCGGGCGAGTCGACGCTGGCGACGGTTTTCGCGAGCACGGGTGACGTCGCGAGCACGAACAGCAGCGGCGCAACGAGACGGGCGGGTCGAAAGGTCATGGCTTACTCGATGACGAAAACGGCGGCGGTGCGGCCGGGCACGGTGACGCGGCCACGCGGGTCGTAGCGGGCGTCGCGCACACGCGCGTCGCGGCCGTGCTGCAGGACGGGATGTAGCACGTAGTGCTTGTTCGCTTCGCGCGGCAGGTCGAGCGTCTGCGCGGTGGGCGAGGTGTTGACGAGGTAGAGCAGTTCACGCGCGCCTCGCATGCCCGCACCGTCGAGGTGGCCGACGATGACCGCAGGGTTCTGCGACCCGCCGACGTTCTCGAACGTCAGTCGCCGCTGCACGTCGTCCCCCGTGCGAAGGCGCAGCAGCGGCGTCGACCCGCGCAGGCGCAGCCAGTCACGGAAGACGTCGCGCGTCCATGCGATGTCGTCAGGTGACGGCTTGATCGACGTATTGCGCAGCACCGGCGCGAGCAGCGGCCAGTCCTTGCCGTTGTCGACCTCGCGCGGAAGGCCGACGCCGAAGCCGTTGTCGGTATAGGTCCAGTCGATGCGGTTGAATGCGTCGCCGGATTCGAAGCTGTTGCGGTCCAGCGACTTGCTGCGCAACACGTCGATGCCGGCGTGGTAGTAGGCGACGCCCTGGCTCAGCGCGACGATCGCGATGCCGAGCGCCTGCACGCGTGCACGCTCGGCGGGCGTGGTGTCCGCCGGAAGACGCAATGCATCGACGTCGAACAGCGTCAGGTTGTCGTGGTTCTCGACGTAGTTGACGACTTCGGTCGGCGCACTCGCGTAGCCGGCCGGTTGTCCGCTGTAGTCGAGCGAGGACAGCGGCGCAGTGCGGCCGTCTGCGAACGTGGTCGTGTAGTCACGCAGCGTGGCGGCGAGGCCGACGCGGATCAGGTCGGCGTCGCGCAGCGCGTCGGCATGCGTATGGGCCGCGCCGTTGAGCCAGCCCCTGCGACGCAGCAGGTCCTCGCCGCTATCGCAGCAGCCACCGCCGCGCAGTGCGTCGCGCGCGCGATCGCTGAAAGTCCCGATGCCGGCGCCGTTCAACCGGCCCTGCGCCGCCTGCACGAAGCGCGCGCCGTTCGCGACCTCGCCGAAGTTCCAGCCTTCGCCGATCAGCGGCACGTCGTGGCCCACCGCATCGCGCAACGCTCGCTGCGCACGCTCCATCGCCGCGCGCGGCTGGTGGCCCATCAGGTCGAAGCGGAACGAGTCGATGCCGTAGTCGCGTGCCCAGCGCACCAGCGTGTCCGCCATCAGCCGCGCCATCATGCGATGCTCGGTCGCGGTGTTCTCGCAGCAGGTCGAATGCTCGACTGCGCCCTTTGCATCGAGGCGGTAGTAGTAGCCGGGCACGATGCGGTCGAGCACCGAGGTGTCGGCCTGGCCCGACGTCGTGGTGTGGTTGTAGACCACGTCCATGCCAACGCGCAGGCCGAGCGCGTGCAGCGCCTGCACCATCGCGCGGAACTCGCGGATGCGCACCGCGCCGTCGCTCGCGTCGGTCGCGTAGCTGCCTTCGGGTGCGCCGAAGTGCTGCGGGTCGTAGCCCCAGTTGTAGCAGTCGGTCTTGCTGATCGCGGCAATCGCCGCCTGCGGTGCCGGGCTGTCGGGGGCTCCGCGGACGACATCGGGCGTAACGCAGCCCTGTTCGGGAATCGTCGCGATGTCGAAGACCGGCAGCAGGTGCACGTCGCTGAGCCCGGCGTCACGCAGCGCGGCGAGATGCTTCATGCCGTTCGACGCGGTGTCGGTGAATCCGAGATAGCGGCCGCGATGTTCTGCGGGAACGCTTGTGTCGGCGACGGAGAAGTCCCGCACATGCAGTTCGTACACCGTCATGTCGACGTTGCTGGCGGCCGGCGGCGGGCGCGCATGACTCGACCATCCACTCGGTGTGAGTCGCGCATTGCGTGACTCCGCAAGATCTTCGACGACGCTGCGCTGCGAATTCGTCGTCAGCGTGACCGAGTGCGGATCGGTGACGCGATTGCGCACAACGCCGATGCCGGGGACGAAGACGTCGACGAGGAACAGGTAGGCGTGACCGTGCAGATCACCGGAGATGCGCGTCGTCCATGCACCCGTCGCGTCGTCGCGTTGCATGGCGACTGGCGCGGTCGCGGGATCCGTTGCGGTCGGATAGATGCACAGCGAAACGTTGCGCGCCGTCGGCGCCCACACACCGAAGCTCGTCGCGGTCCGCTCGACTTGCGGACCGAGCGTCGCACGGTCGCCATCGAACGCGGCGTCGAGCAGGCCGGGGGATTGGATGTAGGTCGCATCGGTGACGCGGCCGTTGGCGTCCTGCTCGACCATCCACCATTGCGCGGCGATGTTCTTGCGCACCGTGCGGGCTTTGTCGTGTTCCAACGCAAACTGCGCGCCGGCGGGAACGAAACCGAACGCCTTTGCTACGTCGCCCGTAAGCCGCGCATCGCTCTGCGTCAGCGGGAGCGATAGATCCGCGCCTTGCAGCCGCTGATGGCGATCGATCCGCAGCGCGGCGTTGCGCGACGCCGCGAGTCGGTACTGTGCACCCGGTGATTTGCCAGGCCACCGCAGCGTCGCGCTATCCAGCCAATACGCCCGGGCATCGCTGCGACCGTCCGCAGCCGAAGCGAGTAAGGACGACGTTGCCTTAGCGTTGCAGTCGGCCGCCGTCGGTGTCTGCGCCGATGCGACTGTCGCTACGGTGAGCAGCACGATGCCGCTCAGGCAGCGCGCGATCGTGAGGGGCGCCGAGGCTGTCGATGTATCGACGTACGCGTCACATCGCGCAGTTGGCGGACTGCATAGGCCCCGCATGTCGCGACGCCGCATGCTCGATTGCTCAGCCAATTCGTGCGAACAGCGCGCCATGCGCCGGCAACTGCAGTCGCCCGCCCTCAAGTCGACCGGTCACGACGCCGGGCGCATCGATCACCACGGCGGTGCCGACATCGAGCGCGCATTCAATCTCTGCGCCCGAAAGGTTGAACGCGACCAGCAACCGCTCGCCGTCCTGCTCACGCACGAAGGCCAGCACCGGCTCAGGCGCATCGACAAAACGAATCGAACCTTCCACAAGCGCAGGCTGCGAACGACGCCAGCGCAGGAACGCGCGCACCGCATTCAACACCGACGACGGATCGCCATCCTGCTTCGCGACACTGCGCGGCGAATGCGCCGGCGCGACCGGCAGCCACGGCGTGCCATCGGTGAAACCGGCGGATGCGCCGCCATTCCACGGCATCGGCGTGCGGCAGCCGTCGCGGCCCTTGAACGTCGGCCAGAAGGTGATGCCGTAAGGGTCCTGGAGCAGTTCGTACGGCACGTCGGCCTCCGGTAGACCGAGTTCTTCGCCCTGGTACAGGCAGACCGAACCGCGCAGCGAACACACCAGCGCGACGAGCTGGCGCGCGAACAAGTCGTTCGCCTGCGCATCGCCCCAACGTGTCACCGCACGTTGCACGTCGTGGTTGGAGATCGCCCAGCACGGCCAACCGTCGGTCATGCTCGCTTCGAGGCGCTCGACGGTGCCCCGGATATAGCTCGCGGTGAAGTCATCGGTCAGCAGTTCGAAGCTGTAGCCCATGTGCAGCCGGCCGGGTCGCACGTACTCGGCCATCGTCGCCAGCGAATCCTCCGACGAGATCTCGCCGAGCGCGGCGACGTCGGGATAGCGATCCATCAGCGCGCGAATGTCCTCCATGTAGCCGACGCATTCGGGCTGCGTGTTGTTGTAGTGGTGGTACTGGAACGCGTACGGGTTGTCGGGCGAGAAACCGCGACCGATGCGCAGGTGCTCGGGCTTGGGCGGGTTGTCACGCAACTGCGCGTCGTGGAAGCAGAAGTTGATTGCATCCAGGCGGAAGCCGTCGACGCCGCGATCGAGCCAGAACTGCACGTTGTCCAGCTGCGCCTTCTGCACGGCCGGGTTGTGGAAGTTGAGGTCGGGCTGCTCGGTCAGGAAGTTATGCAGGTAGTACTGGCCGCGACGCGATTCCCACTGCCACGCCACGCCACCGAACAGCGACATCCAGTTATTCGGCGGCGTGCCGTCGGGTTTCGCGTCGGCCCACACGTACCAGTCGGCCTTCGCGTTGTCGCGGCTCTGCCGACTCTGCTTGAACCATTCATGTTCGGCCGAAGTGTGGCTGAGCACCTGGTCGATCATCACCTTCAACCCGAGCGAATGCGCTTTCGCGAGCAGACGGTCGAAGTCCTCGAGCGTGCCGAACATGGGATCGACTTCGCGGTAATCCGCGATGTCGTAGCCGAAGTCCGCCATCGGCGACTTGAAGAACGGCGAGATCCAGATCGCGTCGACGCCGAGGCTCGCGACATAGTCGAGCTTCTCGACGATGCCGGGCAGGTCGCCGATGCCGTCGCCATTGGTATCGAGGAAGCTGCGCGGGTAGATCTGGTAGATCACCGCGCCTCGCCACCAGGTCTTCTTCGTCATCGAGACCTCTACAACCCTTGCGTGGACGACCGTCCCGGTCGCTGCGCGTCGTTCCGCGCGTGCCGCGGGAGAATTCCTCGCGGGCGGTGGAGGATGCCGGCACGTCGACGGGCGCCCGCGTTGAATACGTTTGCAACGCAATTTGTGCAGCAGGGGCGCTGTCTACCATGCCGCGCACATCACGTTCGAACGTTCCGCGACGCGTTGTCGATGTTGCAGCGCACACCGGTTTCTCGCGAAGCACGCGTCACACTCGCCGCAGATACGGCGCACGGCGTGCCTTCCTCACCCCAGGGGGGTTCATGAATCACAACACGCAGTCCAAGCCGCGGCTCTCGTTCTGGCAGATCTGGAACATGTGCTTCGGCTTCCTCGGCATCCAGTTCGGTTTCGCGCTGCAGAACGCCAACGTCAGCCGCATCTTCCAGACGCTGGGCGCCGACATGGACGCGCTGCCGATGCTGTGGATCGCCGCGCCGCTCACCGGGCTGATCGTGCAACCCATCGTCGGCCACTTCTCCGATCGCACGTGGACGCGGCTGGGCCGACGTCGGCCGTACTTCCTTGTCGGCGCATTGCTCGCGACGATCGCGCTGCTTGCGATGCCGAACTCGCCGACGCTGTGGATCGCCGCCGGCCTGCTGTGGATGCTCGATGCGTCCATCAACATTTCGATGGAACCGTTCCGTGCATTCGTCGGCGATCAGTTGCCGGTGAACCAGCGCGCGACGGGTTACTCGATGCAGAGCTTCTTCATCGGCGTGGGCTCGGTGGTGGCGAGCGTGCTGCCCTACGTGCTCGCGCATTTCGGCGTCGCCAATACCGCGGGCGCGGGACTGGTGCCGGACACGGTGCGCTGGTCGTTCTATGCGGGCGGCGTGGTGCTGGTCGCGGCGATCGGCTGGACGATCCTGCGCACGCGCGAATATCCGCCGGAGACGCTGCAGGCCTGGGACGAAGCGCCAGCCGTCGCGCCGCGTCCGCGCAATGCTGCGTCGATGCGCACGACGGCGATCGCATGGTTGGTCGCCGGCGCGGTGCTGCTCGGCATCGTCTACGCGCAGCAGCTCGACAAGCAGCTCTACATCCTCGGCGGGCTGGTTGCGGCGTATGGCATTGCGTTGATGCTGCGCGGGTCGGGCAACGGCAGCGGCACGTTCGCGCAGATCATGGACGACCTCTACGACATGCCGTCGACGATGCGGCAACTCGCCGTCGTCCAGTTCTTCTCGTGGTTCGCGCTGTTCGCGATGTGGATCTACACCACGCCCGCGGTCGCCGACCTGCACTTCCACAGCACCGATACCACGTCGGCTGCGTACAACGAAGGCGCGAACTGGGTGGGCGTGCTGTTCGCGGCGTACAACGGGTTCGCAGCGATCGCCGCGGTCGTCATCCCGAAGATGGTCGCGCGCTGGGGCCTGCGCACCAGCCACCTGATCAATGCGGTGCTCGGCGGTCTCGGTCTCATCTCGATCATGCTGATTCGCGACCCGCACTGGCTGCTGCTGTCGATGGTCGGCGTCGGCTTTGCGTGGGCGTCGATCCTGTCGCTGCCGTACGCATTGCTGTCGGACAGCGTGCCCGCGAAGAAGATGGGCGTGTACATGGGCATCTTCAATTTCTTCATCGTGATCCCGCAGCTGGTCGCGGCCAGCCTGCTGGGCTTCCTGCTGAAGGCGCTGTTCGGCGGGCATCCGATCTATGCGTTGGTCATCGGCGGCATCTCGATGATCGTCGCGGGGCTTTGCGTGTTGCGTGTTCGCGAACCGCAGGCACGCACGGCGCGACTGGCGGCCGCACCGTGATGCGCGTGCTCGCACTCACGCTCGCCATCGCGGCAGCGCTTCCTGCGGCCGCGCAGAATCGCGACACGCAGATCGCCCAGCGCCAGTTCGTCGGCACCGCCGAACCGTTCGCGAGCGACGCGATCTATTTCCTGATGACCGATCGCTTCGTCAACGGCGATCCGTCGAACGACCACCGCGAGCAGGGCGGCAAGTTGCTGCACACCTTCGACCGCCCGACACCGGGCGCACCGAAAGGGCACAGCGACAACATCGGCTACATGGGCGGCGACTTCAAAGGTGTGCTGGACAACGCCGACTACATCCGCGACATGGGTTTCGGCGCGGTGTGGATCACGCCCATCGTCGACCAGCCGGACGAAGCGTTCACCGGTGGCAGCCCGGTGAAGTGGGGCGGCCAATGGACCGACCAGGGCAAGACCGGCTACCACGGCTACTGGGGCGACAACTTCTGGGTGCTCGACGAACACCTGCCAAGCAAGGATCTCGATTTCCGCGGGCTGACCTCAGGTCTGAAGCAGCATGGTCTGAAGACCGTGCTCGACATCGTCTGCAACCACGGCTCGCCGGCGTACACGATGCCGAAGGATCAGCCGAAGTACGGAAAGATCTACGGCCCGCACGGCGAGTTGCTTGCCGATCACCAGAACCTGCCGCCGTCCAAGCTCGACCCGAAGAACAATCCGCTGCACCGCTGGTACAACACGTCCGGCGGGCTAGCGCAGTTGTCCGACCTCAACGAGAACGAGTCCGCCGTGCTCGACTATTTCGTTGGCGCGTATTCGCAGTGGATCGACCAGGGCGCCGACGCGTTCCGCATCGACACCATCGGCTGGATGCCCAACTCGTTCTGGCACGCGTTCAGCACGCGCATCCGCGCGAAGCATCCGGGCTTCTTCATGTTCGGCGAAGCCTTTGATCCCGACGCCGCGACGATCGCCGCGCACACGCTGCCGCGCAATGCCGACGTTAGCGTGCTCGACTTTCCGCTGAAGGATCGTCTGGTCGAAGCGTTCGGGCGCCAGCACGCCGGCTTCGAGCGCGTCGCCGAGCGTCTCTATCTCACCGACGGCCCGTACGCGAACCCGTATGAACTAATGACGTTCTACGACAACCACGACATGGCGCGTCTCGACGCGAGTGATGCGGGTTTCATCGACGCCGACAACTTCCTGTTCACCGCGCGCGGCATCCCGGTCATCTACTACGGTTCGGAAATCGGCTTCGAACGCGGTGCAGTCGAACACACCGGCAACCGCAATTACTTCGGGCAGTCGCGTATCGACGAAGCCAAGCGCAATCCGATCCACGACGCTCTGCGTCGCATTGCGAAGGTGCGCACCGCGACGCCAGCGTTGCAGCGCGGGTTGCAGGTGAACCTCGAGTTCAAGGGCGACGTCGCGTCGTTCTATCGCGTGATCGAGACCAGCGACGTGCACCAGACCGCGCTGGTGCTGCTCAACAAGGGCGACGCGCCGGCGATGTTCGCGGTCGACCGCATGCTCCAGCGCGGCGATTGGCAGGCGCGCATCGGTGGCCGCACGTTCGCGGTGGGTGACGACGGTCACGTCTCGGTGCCGGTGCCGGCGCATGGCGTCGAAGTGCTCCTCCTCAACGCGCCGCTGACGCAGCCTGAGCTGCTCCGTGCGGTGCAGGACGCGGCGGTGCGCGCACGGCGGCACTGAGGCGGCTGCATCCCGTCGACGCGGCGGTCCGTATATCGGGTTTGCCCGATTCGGATCATTCCCGATGCGATTGCAATCCCTGATCGCTGGCGCCGCGCTGGCGGTCGTCGCCGCCACCGTGAGCGGCTGCCAGTCGTTAGTGTTCGCAGTCGCGAATCGCGGGCTCGAGGCGCCCACGGCGACCGTCGTGTATGCCGGGGACCGAGGGCTATCGCTCGACATCTATCGCCCGGCGGCGGCCACGTCGGCGACACCGGTCGTGGTGTTCTTCTATGGCGGTTCGTGGCAGACCGGCCAACGCGAGGACTACCGCTTCGTCGGGCGTTGCCTCGCCGGCGAGGGCATCCTCGCCTTGGTCGCGGACTACCGTTTGTGGCCTCGCGCGGGCTTCCCGGGCTTCGTCGAGGACGGTGCGCAGGCGGTCGCGTGGGCGCGACAGCACGCCGGCGAGTACGGCGGTGATCCGCGGCGCCTGTTCGTGGCCGGGCATTCCGCAGGCGCACAGGTCGCCGCGCTGATCGGCACGGACGCACGCTGGCTCGCGCCGCAGGGGATGCAGCCGCGCGATCTCGCCGGCGTGATCGGGTTGTCCGGCCCGTACGACTTTCGCATCGGCCCCGATCTCGCGCCGATCTTCGGCCCGCCCGCGCAGTGGCCGCTCGCGCAGGCGGTTGGTCAGGTCGACGGCGACGAGCCGCCGTTCCTGCTGGTGCATGGCGATGCAGACACCACGGTCGGCGTCGCGCAGAGTCGCGAACTCGCGCGTCGACTTAGCGCGCAGCACGAACCGGTGTCGTTGGTGATCCTGCCGGGCGGCGGGCACCTGGCGACGATCACGGCGCTCTACGACCCGTCGCGCAACCCCGAAGTACTCGCGTCGATCCGGCGCTTCGTCGATGCGCCGCGCGCCGCGCAGTAGGTACGGCGCGCTACCCCGAGACGAACGACGACTTCCGCACCATCAGCGACGCGGGCAGCATCGCGCTCTCCGCCTGTTCATCGCGCACGAGTTGCATCAGCGTGGCGACCAGCAGCTGACCCGCACGCTGCGTGTCCTGCACCACCGTGGTGAGCGGCGGGGTGGCGAAGCGCGCCGTCGGGATGTCGTCGAAGCCCACGACGGAGACGTCGTCGGGAATGCGCAGGCCGGCCTCGCGGAGCGCGCGCATGGCACCGAGCGCGATCAGGTCACTCGCAGCGAATACCGCGTCGAACGGGCGACCACGCGCGAGCAACTGGATCGCGGCGGCATGGCCCGATTCCTCGCTCGTTTCGGCATCCACCTGCAACGCGCGGTCAAGCCGCCCGAGGCCGGCGTCGACCATCGCCTGCTCGCAGCCCGTGTAGCGATCGAGGAACTCCGGGTAGTGGCTGGACGCATGGCCGAGGAAGGCGATGCGTCGCCGTCCGCAGGCGATCAGGTGCTGCCCGGCGAGCTGGCCGCCGTGCACGTTGTCGCAGCCGATCGACACGCCGGGCTGGTCGTCGGCCACCGCTCCCCAGCGCACGAAATGCGTGCCGCGTTCGACCAGCGCCGACAGCTTGTCGCGGTAGAGCTCGTAGTCGCCGTAGCCGAGCAGGATCAGCCCGTCGGCCTTCATCGAGTCCTCGTAGTCCGAATGCCAGTCCTCGGACAGCTGCTGGAACGAGACCAGCAGGTCCTGCCCGTGGCGAGCGCAGGCGCGGGTGATCGAGCCGAGCATCGACAGGAAGAACGGGTTGATGTGCGACTCGTCCGGCGTCGGGTCCTCGAACAGCAGCAGGGCGAGGGT
The DNA here is from genome assembly GCF_054057595.1 of Lysobacter sp. HA18. Classification (NCBI taxonomy): domain Bacteria; kingdom Pseudomonadati; phylum Pseudomonadota; class Gammaproteobacteria; order Lysobacterales; family Lysobacteraceae; genus Lysobacter; species Lysobacter sp. HA18. The sequence continues at coordinate 3,135,753 of NZ_JBSRZL010000001.1, read as the reverse complement.
GCCGGACTTCTGCGTGCGCAGGCTCGACGCGCGGCGGTCGACCTTGTAGTTGAGCTCGCGGGCGACGGCCTCGACCCGCTTGCGGGTCTCCTCGTTGACCAGCGGGCTGCCGCGCAGCACGCGGGACACGGTCGCCTGCGAAACCCCCGCCCGGTAGGCGATGTCGAAGGAGGTCGGCCTGGTTCGCTTGGTCATTCGGGCGGCAGTGTAGCCGCCGCCGGTCACGACCACGGGACCCTGTCATCGGTCAGGGCTGGAAAAGCGGCTCGCGCGCCCGCATGCCGAGGATTCAGCTCCATACCGCCGGTTTTACGCGTCATGAACGGTCCGATTGAGAGAATTCCGCTTTCGTCGTCCCATGGATGCAACGGTCCGGAACTCCCGGACCCTTTAGCAGTCCAATAACCCGACTGCTAACCTAGAGCCTATGACCCAGACAGCCACTACCGCTCTCGTTCCCAACAGCCTGCCGGCCGTGTCGCCGGTCGGGCTGAGCCCGCTCGGCTCGCTCGAGGCCTACATCGGCGCGGTCAACCGCATCCCCGTGCTCAGCGTCGACGACGAGCAGCGCCTTGCGCGCCGCTACCGCGACGACGAGGACCTCGACGCCGCCCGCGAGCTGGTGCATTCGCACCTGCGCTTCGTCGTGCACGTCGCCCGTGGCTACAACGGCTACGGCCTCGGCATCGGTGACCTCATCCAGGAAGGCAACATCGGCCTGATGAAGGCGGTGAAGCGCTTCGATCCCGACCAGGGCGTTCGCCTGGTCAGCTTCGCGGTGCACTGGATCCGCGCCGAGATGCACGAGTTCATCCTCAAGAACTGGCGCATCGTGAAGGTCGCCACGACCAAGGCGCAGCGCAAGCTGTTCTTCAACCTGCGCAAGAGCAAGACGCGCCTGGGCTGGATGAACGCGGAGGAGGTGCGTGCGGTCGCGGCCGACCTCAACGTGTCCGAGCGCGAAGTGCTGGAGATGGAGTCGCGCCTGTCCGGTCGCGATATCGGTTTCGATGCGCCGGACGATGGCGACGAGGACGGCCCGCCGTCGCCGGTGGCGTATCTGCGTTCGCAGGGCGAGGACCCGTCGCAGCTGTACGAGCGCGAGGACGACGAGGGCAGCAAGCTCGACGTGCTTCGCGACGGCCTGTCCGAACTCGACGCGCGTTCGCGCGACATCATCCGTCGTCGCTGGCTGGACGAGGACAAGGTGACGCTGCAGGAACTCGCCGACGAATACGGCGTGTCGGCCGAGCGCATCCGCCAGATCGAGGCGAACGCACTCAAGAAGATGCGCGCGCTGTTCGCAGCGTAAGCGGCGACACAGGTGTCACGGTGAGCGGCCCGGGAAACCGGGCCGTTCGCATTTGTGCGTCTGCAAACGTCGACTCGAACCGCCGCTCACGCGCCGCGTTCGACCGATTCGCTATATCGAAGTGCCCCATCGGAGCGTCGCCATGGATCCGACCCCGCCAGCGCCTGCTACGCATCTCGACGCCGCCACTGCGGCCGCGCAGGTCAGCCTTCGCTTCGAGCGATGGTTCGCCGAACGAGAACTCGGCCTGCCCGCGGAAACGCGCGCGGAGTTCATCGAGATGGGCATGCAGGCCCTGCAGCGTTGGCCCGATCGCTCGACGGGCGACGTGCTCGACGAACTGATCGCGGAACTCGACGAGCGACTCGCCGCGATCGCCAATGAGGAAGGTCGCAGCGGCGATGCACGCGAGCCGGCGCGCTCCGGGCTCAGTCGATTGTTCGGTCGACGCGGCAACCGCCCGCACTGATGCGCCCGGAGCTCGTCCGCCAGAGCCGCTTCATCAGCCGCGTGCTGCGGCATTCGCCGCAGTCGATCGGGCTGTCGCTGGACGACGCGGGTTGGGCCGATATCGATGGACTGCTCGCGGCCGCCGCACTGCATGGCGTTGCGCTCGATCGCCTGACGCTCAACGAGATCGTCGCGAGCAACGACAAGCAGCGCTTCGCCGTCGATGCGAGTGGCACGCGCATCCGTGCGAACCAGGGACACTCGATCGACGTCGATCTCGGCCTCGTCCCGGTCGAACCGCCGGAACGCCTGTTCCACGGCACGGCGACGCGGCATCTGAAGTCCATTCTGCGCGACGGCCTGCATCGCGGCCGGCGTCGTCATGTGCATCTCTCGACCGATGCCGACACCGCTAGACGTGTCGGCGCGCGTCATGGCGTGCCTGCGGTGCTCGGCATCCGCGCGCATGCGCTGCACACGGCCGGGGAAATGTTTTATCGCTCGGACAATGGCGTCTGGCTGGTCGAGAAGGTGCCGCCGCGCTTCATCGATTATCCGGTCGATGCATCGCCACGCGGTGCGAACGACGGCGCTTCCACGGCGCCGGACGCCTGACGATGCGCATCGGATTGATCGCCGACACGCACGGCCTTCTGCGGCCGGAGGCGATCGAAGCGCTGCGCGGTAGCGACCACATCCTGCATGCCGGTGACATCGGCGCCGCGTCCATCCTCGACGCACTCGCGGACATCGCGCCCATAACGGCCATCCGCGGTAACAACGACACGGCCGACTGGGCACGTGGTCTACCGGATGCACGGACGGTGCAACTCGGCGGTGTCGCCATCTACCTCTTGCACGACATCAAGACGCTGGCCACGTATCCACCGAGCGAACGCGTCGACGTCATCATCGCAGGACATTCGCACCGCGCGACGATCGAAACGCGTGACAGCTATCTGCTCGTCAATCCAGGCAGCGCGGGTCCGCGACGCTTCAAGCTGCCGATCAGCGTAGGCGAGCTGACGATCATCGACGGCCGCGCGAGCGCGACCATCCTTCCGCTGTCGATCAATACATGACAAGCGCGGCCGGACGACGCGTCCGGGCCGCGCTGCGCATCAATGCGCCAATGCCGGCGACGGCGCGACGTGCGGCTGGGCCTGCGTGAATTGCGGATCCTGACGTCGCGCCTGCATGTTCACCGCCGCCTCGTGCATCTGCCGACTGCTCTCGGCGATCGGCTGCACGGATGCCTGCCGCGAACTGATCGCATCGGTCGCGTGGTTCAACCCCGTCTCGTCTCGCATGGGGCTGACCTGCACCGCGCGTACTAACGTGTTGTCCCGATTGAACTCCACACGATCGACGCGAGTGATGCCCTCGCGGACCAGCTCCGTCGTAAGTGCCGCCGCGATGCGTTCGCTGTGCGCGCCCGGCGCGACACCACGCGCGTGCTCGGCTTCCCGCACCTTGGCCAGCGTGTGCTCGAAGAGGGCGTGATGCGAATGCGCGGGCGAGGTGACAAGCGCCGCCGCGGACGCGTGCATCGCTGCCTGAGTCTTCGGACCGTACACGCCCTTGTCGTCGAGGCCGTGGTCGCGTTGGAATGCTTCCAGCGCTTCGCGCGTGTGCCGACCCAAATGGCCATCGGGGACAAGGTGTCGCCCTTCGCTATCGCGATAGCCCAACCGATCGAGCGAGCGCTGAAGGGTGCTGACCTCATGACTCGCGTCGCCACGCGGGGCATGATGCTCTGGCAGAGCATGCATGTGATGCGCATGCGCAGTTGGCGCGCCCATGGGTGCGCTGATCGGATGATCAGTGTGCCTTCCGGAGGGCGCAAGCTGCTGCAGTCCTTGGGCGCGCTGCGCGTAAGGCTCGAACGCATTCAGGAGCTGGCCCATGGCGCGGTAGCAACTCGCCACCGACTGGCGGCCGTCCCCATACAGTGCCGGATTCCCACGGATCACCGTGTCCGACAACACGTTGCTCACCGGCTCGTTCGGATTCTCGCGCAGCGCCTTAAGAAACGACGATGCATCGCGACCGCCAAGGTTATGGAGCGCATATACGTTCGCTACCGGGTCCCCACCGCCGAGCCGGGCACCCGTCGCGACATTCTCGCGAGTGAACTCCGCGAGGAAGGCTGCCTGAAGAGTCCGACTACCACGTATCTCCGGCGCATTGGCCTGTTCGCGCGTCATGGCCGTCGAGTTCGCGACGCCGTACTTCGCGCCATACCGATGCACCATGTCGAGCCAGGTGCCGTCAACAAACTGTCCGTACCCATAAGCGCTCGAAACCGCCATCGTGCCGTCGAACTGGCGGACGCGATTCGCATGGACATTTCTCGACACCGGTCGCGCGTCGGGATTGAACGACGATTCGAAACCGGCGATCTTGACCATGATCCCGGGGTCTACCCCGGCGTGGATCGCGGAATCGACGAGGATCCGGCCGGACGCCTCCCAGTTTCGGTCCCGCTGCGTTGGCTCAGTCATTTCGCCCTCCCTGGCGGCTGATCAGAAGTTGGTGGGCAGTTCGTAAGCACCGACGGTCTTGTCGTATTCGACCGAGCGGTAGTCCGCTGGTTGTCCATCCACATGCGCGGTCACGGATAGGGCGAACCACGAAGCGGTAGGTTTCGAAGCATCAACGACCAGGTCGTATGCCACGTTCTGCGCTTCTTCCTTGATCTCGGGGATACGACTCACGTCGACCATCGTGCCGTCTCGCGGTGTAACGATCGCGTAGTTCGAGACCGTGACCCCCTGCCACGTGCCGCCACTGGTGAAGATCCAGCCGTTCCGCTCATTCCCGAGCTGACTGAATTGCGGATGGTCGCAGCCGCAAGCCCCTGCCGTGCCGTACTCCATATCCCTCGTACCGGCGATCAGGCGTGGAGTCTTCCCCGCGTCGAACTCAAACGCTCCGAAGAGTCCAGGTGCGTCGCTGCTGTACAGGTACCGGGTATCGTCCCGAATATCCGAGGCGCTCGCCAGCGCGATATAGATACGCTCGCCTTTGGCCGTCTTTACGCGGTCAGCGCGCGTTACACGCATGCAGTAGCTTGCTGGATCGCCGGCCGCAACGGCATGTTGAACGCGCCAGCAGCGGTGCTTGGCATCAAAACCATCGGAATACTGTGCGCCGAGCAGTCGCTCAACAGTCTGTTCGTTGCTTCCCGAAAGCGCCTTCGATGGCGCCGGGAATGGCGAAGTGGTTGCATGGCCCGTTGCAGACGTGGGCTTGGCGCAGCCGACGAGTATCCCGATGAATGCGGCTGCGAGTACACCGAAGAAAATACTGCGCATCACTCCTCCCTGAGTGCAGATGGCAAACGCGCGATCGCGTTGCCGGTTGTTGACTAGCCTACCCTCGAACCCAGCAGCGTTTCCAGCTTCACCTGGTCCTGCGCGAACTTGCGGATGCCGTCGGCGAGTTTCTCGGTCGCCATCGCGTCTTCGTTGTGCTGCCAGCGGAACTCGGCTTCGTCGAGACGGGCCGGTGCATTCGCACGTTCACCGTTATCGACCAGTTCGCGCTGCAGCGACGCATTACTCGCCTGCAATTCACCCAGCAGTTCCGGCGAGATGGTGAGCCGGTCGCAGCCGGCGAGCGCGGTGATCTGGCCGATGTTGCGGAAGCTGGCGCCCATCACGACGGTGTCGTAGCCGTGGCGCTTGTACCACTGCCAGATGCGTGTTACCGATTGCACGCCGGGATCGTCCTGCGGTGTTGCGGGTTGCGCGCTGCCGTTCGCGATGTACCAGTCGTAGATGCGGCCCACGAAGGGTGAGATCAGGAAGACGCCGGCTTCGGCGCACGCAACCGCCTGCGCGAACGAGAACAGCAGGGTGAGGTTGCAGTGGATGCCTTCGCGCTCGAGGCGCTCGGCCGCGCGAATGCCTTCCCACGTCGATGCGATCTTGATGAGCAGGCGGTCGCGGCCGATGCCGGCGGCGTCGTAGAGCTCGACGAGGCGGTGTGCCTTGGCGACGGTCGCGTCGGTATCGAAGCTCAGGCGTGCATCGACTTCCGTCGACACCCGGCCGGGAATCAGCTTGAGGATTTCGCCGCCGATCGCGACCGCAAGGCGATCGGATGCGTCCGCAACGCGCGCGTCGTGATCAGCGCCCTGCGCGGCGGCGAACGCACTTTCGACCAGCGGTGCATATGCAGGCAGCGCGGCGGCCTTCAGCAGCAGCGACGGATTGGTGGTCGCATCGAGCGGGCGGAAGCGTGCGATCGCGTCGATGTCGCCGGTGTCGGCGACGACGGCGGACATTTCGCGCAGCTGGTCGAGCAAAGACGGCATGGGCGACTCCTTGGACGATCGCCGATTGTGCATGCCGCGGCGTGGGCGTGTCATTGACGCGCGTGCGTCAGTAGAGATCGACCGGGTCGACGTCGAGCGACCACCGCACCTTGCGCGCTTCGGGCAGCTCGCGGATGGCCGGCAATGCGGCATCAAGCGCGGCGTGCAACGCGGGGCGCGCATTGGACGACACGACGAGTTGCGCGCGCTGGTAACCGGCGCGGCGTGGCATCGGCGCGGGCAGCGGGCCTTGCGTGATCAGTACGCCGCCGGCCGACGACGCTTCTAGATGGCCGCGCACCTGCGCGAGGAATGCGTTCGCGATGTCCATCTCGCGCGCTTCGGCGCGGAACATCGCCATGTGTGCGAACGGCGGGAATTGCGCGTCTTCGCGCAACGCGAGTTCTTCGTTCGCGAACAGCGGATAGCCGCCGGTGAGCAGCGTATGCAGCAGCGGGTGTTCGGGATGATGCGTCTGCAGCAGCACTTCGCCCGCCTTGTCGGCGCGGCCCGCACGTCCGGCGACCTGCACGAGCAGCTGCGCGAGTTTTTCCGGCGCGCGGAAGTCCGCGGAGAACAGGCCTTCGTCGATGCCGACGACGGCAACGAGTGTCAGGCCCGGTAGGTCGTGGCCTTTCGCGAGCATCTGCGTGCCGATGAGGATGCCGGGGCCGTCGCCGAGTGTTTCGAGATGCCCGGCGAGCGCGTCGCGGTTGCGCGTGGTGCCTTTGTCGATGCGCACGACGGGCACCTGCGGGAAACGCGCGGCCAGCGTTTCCTCGAGTTTCTCGGTGCCCGCGCCCTGCGGTTGCAGTGCGAGGCCACCGCAATCCGGACATGCATCAGGCGAACGCTTGGACGCGCCGCAGTGATGGCACTGCAGTCGACGACCTTTCGCATGCACGGTCATCGACGCGTCGCAGCGTGGACATTCGGCGGTCCAACCGCAGTCGTGGCAGAGCAGCACAGGCGCGTAGCCGCGTCGGTTCTTGAACACCAGCGCCTGGCCGCCGGCTTCGAGCGTGCGCGACAGCGTGTCGATGAGTTCGTTCGACAGGCCGGCATCGAGCGCGCGCTTGCGCACGTCGATGACGCGCACGGCCGGCGGTTTCGCGACGCCGGCGCGATGTCGCAACTGCAGGTGCGTGTAGCGGCCGGTGCGCGCATTGCGCAGCGATTCCATCGATGGCGTCGCGCTGCCTAGCACCACCGGCACGCCGAGCGCGTGGCCGCGATACAGAGCGAAGTCACGTGCGTGGTAGCGGATGCCGTCGAGCTGCTTGTAGCTGCCGTCGTGTTCTTCGTCGACGACGATGAGGCCCGCGTCGGGCAGCGGTAGGAACACCGCGCTGCGCGTGCCGACGACGACGCGGGCCTGTCCGCGTAGGCACGCGGCCCAGGTGCGTGCGCGATCGCCGTCGGACAGGCCCGAGTGCAGCGCGTATACCGGCACGCCGAGGCGCGCACGGAAGCGTGCGAGCGTCTGCGGGGTCAGACCGATCTCGGGCACCAGCACCAGCGCCTGCTTGCCGCGCGCAAGGCAGTCGGCGATCGCGTGCAGGTAGACCTCGGTCTTGCCGCTGCCGGTGATGCCGTCGAGCAGGAAGGCGTTGAACGCACTGCGCGAGTCGAGGATCGCGTCGATCGCGAGGCGTTGTTCCTCATTGGGTTCGGGGCCGGGACGCGCCGGCGTCGTCGCGGGCGTCATCACCACCGATTCGACCAAGCCGCGGCCGTCGAGGCTGCGCAGCGCGGCGCGCCAGTCGTCGAACACGCTGTCGAGTTCGTCTTCTGCCATCGCGCCATCAGCCAGGCGCTCGGCGAGGCGGCGTGGACGACCGGGGCGCAGGCGCGGCAGCGTTTCGACGCCGGTGGCGCTCAGTTGCCAACCGATGCGGTCGGTCGGCGGCAACGGTTCGCCGTGCCGAAGAAGCGTCGGCAGCGCGGTGGCGACGACCTCGCCGAACGGCTCGTGCGTGTAGTGCGCGAGCCAGCGCAGCGAATCCCAGAGTTCGCCGGCGAGCAACGGTTGGGCGTCGAGGCGCTCGAGCGCCGGCTTGAGTTCCGCGCCGTCGCCATCGGCCGCGCCGACCGCTGCGATGACGCCGACCCGCTCGCGCGTCCCGAACGGCACGCGCACCCGGCAACCGACTACGTCGCCGATGTCGCCCTCGACCGGCCGGTAGTCGAACAGGCGGGCCAGCGGCAGGCCGCCAATCGCGACCTTCCACACCGGGTCGGTGACCTGTTCAGGGCGGTTGGAGGGGGAAGCGGGCATCGGTGAAGTCTAGGGGCGGCGGCGGTCCGGACGGGCGCCAAGCTTGGACCGCATTGCTCGCGCCGTGATGATGAATCGAACGTAAGTCCGCGTCCGTATTGAAGATCGGCCCTTATCCACATCGGATGTGGATAAGTCTGTGAATGGACTGTCGGCCGATGTGCGCGAGCCCGTAAAGACGGGCAGCGGCCGTGGGTTGGCTAAAAAATCGCCATGCCGGATATTTCCAGCGCGATCAATCAGTTAGGCGTGAAACACGATTGTCATGCTGCCTGCGAAACGTCGCAAAAGCTGCGAATGACGGCCGGATGACGGCTGTGCACAACGCATTCGGCCGTGGAACCGCGTCACATAAGGGCGGAGCCGTGAAGAACGGTCCTGTCAAGCACCCGCGCGCGCCGATCCGGCGGGTGCCGACGGACGCGACGGCTATCATCCCGGGCATGTCGTTTCCCGCTTCGGCGCCTGCCCCGGCGCTCGCCCAGCCCGCCGCGCTGGCCGCCTTCCTTCGCGGCGTCGACCGCCGCGCCGCCATCCTCGCCGAGCTGCAGGCCGGTGCGCCGACGGTGGGCGATGCCGCGCTGACCCGCGCCATGGCGATCTTCCGCGAGGCCGCCCTCGAGTCGCCGATGGCCGATTGGCCGCGCCTGTTCTGGACGCTGCTGCTGCGCCAGCCGGCGCTGCGCAATGCGCGGGATGTCCATATCGACGGGTTGCCTACGGCATCCGCCGCCGTGCGCTCGGCGCTGCTGCTGCGCCTAACCGCTGGGCTCGACGAAGCCGCGGCCGCCGATGTCCTCGGCGTCACCGTCGACCAGCTGCGCACCGCGGTGATCCGCGCGCTGCCGACGCTGCCCGACGGCGCGCCCGACGCGAGCGCCTGGACGCAGTTGCAGCGCGAGGTCCAGCAGCGCATCCGCGACCTGCCGGCATCGCGTGCGTTGCAGCTGGCGCGCATGCGCGAGGGCGCGCTGGCCGGGCCGGCCGAACGTTTCTTTCCGCAGCGTCCCGATCACCGGCCGCGATGGATCGCCGCGGTTGTCGTGGTCGCGCTGCTCGCGTTCTTCGGCCTGCGCTGGTTCAACGGCGCGCGCGACGGCGAGGTGCGCATCGCCGCACTGCCGCCGGCCGGTGAGCCCGCCAGCCGTTACGAGCACGACTCCGGGCTGATCGCGCATCCCGACTTCGAACAGCTGGCTGATCCCGACGGCGCGCGCCTCGCGCAGGACGCCGCGTTCCTGAGCTGGATGGTCGGCCACGTCGATCGACCGACGACCGACGCGCCCACGAACGATGCACCCAACGCATCCGATGCGCCCGAAACCAGCGAGGCCACTGATGCGCCGTAAAGCTCTCGCGGCGGTCGCCCTGTGCGTCGCCGGCTGGGCAAGCGCGCAGGCGCTGCCCGATGACCTGCAGGACATCGCCGCCGTGCTGCAACCGCTTCAGCGCGCTGCGCTGCAAGCGCACGCGCGCATCTGGTCGACGTGGACGACTTCGCAGCAAGCCGCGTTCAAGCAACGCGCGGAGGCATGGGATCGCCTGCCGCTGACTGAGCGCGAGGAGCGCCGCGCCGACTGGCAGGCGTGGCGCCAATTGCCGCAGGACGAGCAGGCTCGCGTGCGCGCCGCCGCCGCGCAGTACGCCGCGCTCGATCCTGCGACGCGACAGGCCTTGCGTGCGCAGTTCGACGCGCTCGATGCAAGCGAGCGCCATGGCTGGCGCCTCGGGCCGTCGCTCGGCGTCGTCTACTCGCGCCTGCAACCGTTGCTGGCGCAGATGCCGGCCGGCGACGCGCCCGAGCTTTTACGCACGTTGCGCGCGATGACGGCGGACGAACGCGAGCAACTCGCGGTGCTGGTGCAGCGCACGCCACCGCAGGCGCGAGAAGCGCTGCGTCGCGAACTGGTGTCGACGGCGGACAGCAATCGCGCGGCGTGGTTGATGCAGCGCCTGGAGCGCTGAGCCGCGATCAGGCGATGTAGTCGAGCGGTCGCATGACGCGGCGCTGCGTGCGCACGCGATCGCCGAAGCGCGCGAGCCCGTCGGCGCGCAGTCGCGGTGCGTGCTCGCGGAGATACGCGTCGAGCGCATCCGCATCGGTCAGCCGGTAACGCATGCAGACGCGCATGCGATCGGGGTCGTCGGGGTCCAGCACTTCGTCGACGTCGGCGCCGGTGAAGCCGGGCAGCGCGAGGATCTCCGCGACATGCGGGCCGAGCCAGTCGAGGTACTGCGTGCGCAGGTCGGCGTCGACGTCGGCGGTGACTTCGTAGGTGAGCATGTCAGTGCGCACTGGTCAGCCCCGCGAACGCCACGTAGATCGACGCCAGCATGATCAGGAACTGATAGAGGAACGCGACGACCAGGTACTTGCCGATCGTGATCGCCCAGTGCTGGCCGTAGACGCGGCGCTGCATCAGCAGCAGGTAGACACCAGCCCACAACCAGAGCAGCAACGTGAGCGGCACGGTGATCGCAGCCGACAGCGGACTCAGCGCGAGCACGAAGCTCGCGAACAGCGTGAGCAGCAGGAACGCATGGCTGTACAGCGCGACGACCAGGTGCTCGAGATACGTGCGACGCGTGCCGATGTAGAGGACCTTCAGCATCAGCGCGAACAGCGGAAGCATGAGGAACAGTGCGGACGGCACTGCGGCCAGCATCAGCTGGAAGACGAACGTGCCGTTGTGCTGCATGCGGTCGACGTTGTCGGCGAAGTTCGCGATGCGATGGTTGAACCAGCGATCGCCGAAGTCCGGCAGCCACGGCACGTCGACCGGATTGGTCTTCGCATCCCACGGCAGTTTCGGATCGCGCAGCTTCGCGCCCTTGATGCCGCGGACCATCTTGTCCATCGACTCGCGGGTGTCGTCGCCATCGCCGTCATCGTCGGCTTCGTTGCCCGGTTTGGCGGCGGCCTTCGCGGACTTGTCGCCCGGCGACACACCGAACGACACGCCCTGCGGCGGCACCGGCGGCGTCACCACCGCCGCAGGCCCGGCGGCGTGGCGCAATTCGGCAATACGCGCGGCGGCCTTGGCGCGCGCATCGGCTTCCGCCTTGTTCATGGCCGTGCCCATGAAGGGCACGTCCTTGGCTTCGACGCGCGCCTTCGCGATGCCGGCGAGCGTGTGGTCGAGTTTCTCCTGCACCTCGGCTTCGGTCTTCGCGCTAGCGAACGTCGAATTGCCCTTGCCGGTATCGACGACGTTCACGTTGGTCTTGCCGGTCGACGTATCGCCATCGTCGCTGACGGTCAGGCGTCCGACGAAGAAGGTGATGACCACCAGCACGAGGAACACGCGCAGCGGCGGGATGTAACGCACGCGCTGGCCGCTGAGGTAATTACACGCGACGCGACCGGGCACGAACAGGTCGCGGAACGTGCGGAATGCGCGGCCGTCGAGATGCCAGAACGATTCGAACACTTCTTCCAGCGCGTGGGAGAAGCTGCTCAGCGGGTTGTGCGCGTTCTGTCCGCAGGCATGGCAGTAATGACCCTGCAGGATCGTCCCGCAGTTTTCGCAGGCGGTGGTTGCTTCAGCGTGCATCGCGGTCCCCTCGCGGCTCGGCGCGCATTGCAGCACGCGCGGCGGGTTTGTGCGACCGGTCGATCGTCATAAGGGTCGCGACGGTAGCGATCGACGCCGCCGCGGCCTACGATGGCCCGCCGCGTCCGAGCCCATCGTGTCCGCGCCTGCACGCTTCCCGCACGAGATCCGCCGCACCGCGACGCTCGCCGCGCCGCTCGTCGCCGGGCATGTCTCGACCGGCCTGATCGGTTTCGTCGACAGCAGCATCGCCGGTCAGCACGGCACGTCGACGCTCGCGTCCGTCGCGGTGGGCACGGCCCTGTTCTGGCTGCCGATGATGGTGCCGATGGGCACGCTGATGTCGATGCCGCCATCGGTCTCGCAACTCGATGGCGCAGGCCGGCGCAGCGAGATCGGCGCGCTGTTCCGCCAATCGCTGTGGCTCGCGTTCGGGCTCGGCTTGTTGATGTTCGTGTTCCTGACGCTCGCGCCGCGCGCGCTCGCACCGTTCGGCATCGCGCCCGACATCGTTCCCGGCGCGACCGCCTTCATGCACGGCATCCGCTGGGGCGTGCCCGCGCTGACCTGCTACCTCGCGATGCGCTATCTCGCCGAAGGCCTGCACTGGACGCTGCCGACGATGGTGCTCGGCGGTGGTGGCCTGATCGTGCTGGTGCCGCTGGGCTACGTGCTGACGTTCGGTGCGTTCGGGCTGCCTGAGCTCGGCGCGGGCGGGCTGGGCATCGCATCGTCGGTCATGATGTGGATGCAGGCGCTGAGCTTCGCCGCAGTGCACGCCAAAGCGCCCCGCATGCGCGACATCCGCGTGTTCGGTCGTTTCGATGCACCGCACTGGCCGACCATCCGCGGACTGCTCGCGACCGGCCTGCCGATTGGCGTCACCGTGCTGATGGAGGGCGGCCTGTTCATCGCTACCGCGTTGCTGGTCGCGCGGCTCGGCCCGGTGCCGGCGGCCGCACACCAGATCGCGATCAACGTCGCCAGCCTGTGCTTCATGGTGCCGCTCGCGGTGGCGGAAGCCACGACCGTGCGCGTCGGCCATGCCTTGGGACGCGGCGACGCGGCCGGCCTGCGTCGCGCCGCGCTCGCCGGCTACGTGATCGTGCTGGCGACGCAGGCGATCTCGGCATGCCTGCTGCTGGCCGGCAACCACGCGGTGGTGCGGCTGTACACGCATGACGCGCAGGTCGCCACGCTCGCCGCCTCGCTGCTGCTTTACGCCGCCGCGTTCCAGTTCCCCGACGGCGTGCAGGTGCTGTCGGCCGGTGCGCTGCGCGGGCTCAAGGACACGCGCGTACCGATGGGCCTGGCCGCGTTCGCGTACTGGGGCATCGGCATGCCACTGGGGGCGACGTTGGGCCTCGGGCTGCTCGGCAATCGGGCCTGGGGGCCGCAAGGCATGTGGACCGGGCTGATCGCCGGGCTCACCGTCGCCGCCATCCTGCTCTGCAGCCGCTTCGCGCGATCCAGCAGGCCCGAGCGTGTAGCGCGGCTGGCGGCAGCCGAAACGGCCCGGTGACCTCTGGGGCATGACCGCCGCGGCCCGGCCCGGTACCCTGTCACTGCAATCTTTTCCGAGACAAATCCCCGATGAACTCCACCCGTCGCGGCCCCATCGCGAGCGTTTTCGTCGGCCTGTGGGACGTGATGAATTTCACGCGCCGGCTGATCGTCAACATCGTCTTCTTCGGCCTGCTGCTTCTGTTCGCGCTGCTGTTCATCGCATCGCTCGCCGGCGGCAACGCGCATCCGCTGCTGCCGCGCACGACGCTGGTGATCGCGCCGCAGGGCAACCTGGTCGAGCAGTTCACCAGTGACCCGGTGAGCCGGCAGTTCGCCCGCAGCATGGGCGGGCACAGCGAAGAGCTGCAGCTGCGCGACGTGCTGCGTGCACTCGATTCGGCGCAGCGCGACAAGAACATCGAACGCGTGTTCCTGCACGTCGATGACCTGCAGGGCGGCGGCATGGCGTCGCTTCGCGAAGTCGCGGCAGCCATTGCGAGCCTGCGCGCCAGCGGCAAGCAAGTGGTCGCGTTCTCCGAACAGATGGACCAGAAGCAGTACCTGCTCGCCGCGCAGGCGAACGAGGTCTACCTCGATCCGATGGGGCAGGTGACGCTCGAAGGCCTGTCGCGATACCGCCAGTTCTTCCGCGAAGGCCTGCAGGACAAGCTCGGCATCGACGTGCACCTGTTCAAGGTCGGCACGTACAAGTCGGCGGCGGAGCCGTACATCCTCGATGCCGCGTCGCCGGCGTCGAAGGAAGCCGACCTGTTCTGGATGAACGACGTGTGGCAGCGCTACCTCGGCGACATCGCCACCGCGCGCAAGCTCACCGTCGCGCAGCTCACCGACGACGTCAACAACCTGCCGCAGGGCGTGCTCGCGGTGCAGGGCGACATGGCGCAGCTCGCGCTCAACCAGCACCTGGTCGATGGCCTGAAGACGCGTCAGGAAGTGTGGGACATGCTGCGCAAGCGCGGCGTGGCCGATGACGACGCGACCGGCGGCTTCCGTCGCATCGACCTCGACGATTACGTCGCGCACCTCGACAAGGGCATCGAAGGCGTGGTGCCGGACAAGCACGTCGCGGTGGTCGTGGCCGAAGGCGAGATCACCGGCGGCGACGCGCCTCCGGGCAAGGTCGGCGGCGATTCCACCAGCGAGCTGCTGCGCCAGGCGCATGACGACGACAACGTCGGCGCCGTGGTGCTGCGCGTGAATTCGCCCGGTGGCGAAGTGTTCGCGTCCGAGCAGATCCGCCGCGAAGTCGCGCGCCTGAAGGACGCCGGCAAGCCGGTCGTGGTGTCGATGGGTGATGTCGCGGCGTCGGGCGGCTACTGGATCAGCATGAATGCCGATCGCATCTATGCCGACCCGTCGACCATCACCGGTTCGATCGGCATCTTCGGCGTCGTGCCGAACTTCGCGCGTGCGCTCGACAAGATCGGCGTGCATACCGACGGTGTCGCGACCTCGCCGTACGCCGGTGCATTCGACCTCACGCGTCCGCTCGACCCGCAGGTCGGCAACGTGATCCAGAGCGTGATCGAGAAGGGCTATCGCGACTTCACCGGTCGCGTCGCCAAGGCACGCGGGCGTACGGTCGAGCAGATCGATGCGATCGCGCAGGGCCGCGTGTGGAGCGGCGCGCAGGGCAAGGAGCGCGGCATCGTCGACGCGATGGGCGGCTTGCAGGACGCGCTCGACTACGCGGCCGACCGCGCCAAGCTCGGCAAGCGCGGCGATTACGACGTGCGCTACATCGAGAAGACCGCGACGCCGTTCGAGAAGTTCTTCACCGGGCTCGCACAGAGCCGCATCGGCATGGGCCTGTTGCGCGAGTCCGACATGGCGCGCGCGCTGCTGGTCAAGACGGCGCCGCAGGCCGCGCGCGACCTGCAGTTCCTCGAGGCCTCGGCGAACGATCGCGGCGGTGCACCGGTCAAGGCGGTCGCGTACTGCTTCTGCGGGCTCTGATCCGCTGATGCATGGGACGGGGGCGGCTTCGGCCGCCTTCGTCGTTTCTGGCCCGGCGGCCGCGACGAGGGCTGCACGGCACGCCGCTATAGTGGCGGCCCTCCGTTCGGTCGTCGCCGCATGTCCGATCCGTCCCGTCCGTCGCCCGACGCAGGAACACGCGCGCTGCACCGGCTCGCGTTCCTTGCGCTTGCAGGCGAGCGGCTCGCGGCATCGCTCGACTACGAAACCACGCTGACCGGCCTGGCAGGGCTGACGATCCCCGAACTGGGCGACTACTGCGTCGTCGACGTGGTCGAAGGCGGCGGCCTGCGACGCGTCGCCGCCGAGCACCTGCGCGACGACAAGCGCGTGCTGATGGACCGGCTCGCCGCGCAGTACTCGAACCCGACGCGCTCACCGTCGCCGGCGGGCCGCGTGCTCGCCAGCGGACGCACCGAACGCATCGACGTGGTGACGCTCGACGCGCTCGCCAGCCACACACTCGACGCCGACCACCTGCAGCTGATGCGCGACATCGGCGTGCGATCGAGCCTGGCCGTGCCGATGCTTGCCCACGGGCAGGTGATCGGCGTGCTGTCGCTGGGCATCACCGAATCGGATCGTCGCTACGACGACGACGACCAGCTGCTCGCCGAAGAGCTCGCGCGCCGCGCGGCGTTGGCGGTCGAAAACGCGCGCCTGTATCGCGCCGCGCAGGACGAGTTGCAGCGTCGCGAACGCGCGGAAGCCGACCTGCGCCTGTCCGAGCATCGCTTCCGCGCGATCATGGAGCAGTCGCCGCTGTCGACGCAGCGACTCGCGCCGAACGGTCGCACGATCGGCGTCAACGCGGCCTGGGAAAAGTTGTGGGGCCTGACGCTCGATGCGTTGGGCGACTACAACATGCTCGAGGACCCGCAGCTCGAGAAGAAGGGCATCGCGCCGCTGCTGCGCCGTGCGTTCTCCGGCACGCCGACGATGCTGCCGACCATCGCGTACGACCCGCACGAAACATTGCCGTCGGCGAGCACGCATCTTGAGGCCACGCGCTGGGTCAGCGCCTATGCGTATCCCGTTCGCGACGACGACTCGGGCGAGATCCGCGAAGTCGTGCTGGTGCACGACGACGTCACCGATGCACGCCGCGCCGAAGCGCGGCTGCTGCGCAGCGAGGAACGCCTCAACCGCGTGCTGATGGCGGGCGGGCTGGTGACATGGGACTGGGACCTCGCCAGCGGCCACGTGCAGTGCTCGGCGAACGCGCGCGAATTCTTCGGCACGGACGTCGGCCAGCGCGACGAGTTCATGCGCACGATCCACCCGGAGGATCTGGCCAAGCTCGAAGTCGTGTCGCGCGAGGCGATGCGCACGGGCGTGTTCGAGATGCTCGAATACCGCCTGCGCACCACGCAGGGCCGCGAGCGCTGGGTGCAGACGCGCGGGCAGGTCGAGTTCGACCACGACGGCAACCCCGCGCGCATGTTCGGCATCACCGTCGAGGTCACCGAACGCCATCGCGCCGAAGCCGCGACGCGCCTGCTCGCCGATGCCGGCGAAGCACTTGGTGCATCGCTCGACTATGCGACCACGCTCGACAACCTCGCGCGCATCGTCGTGCCGCAGGTCGCCGACTGGTTCGCGGTCGACCTCATCACCGATGCGGGCGAGCTCGAGCGCGTCGCCGTGTACCACCCGGATCCCACGCGCGTCGCGATCGCGAAGGAATTCTTCGAGCGTTATCCGCCGCGCCGCGGCCAGAGCGGTGCGTGGAGCGTGATCGAAACGCGCCGGCCGGAATGGGTCGCCGACCTGCCCGAGCAGTTCATCATCGACAACGCGATCGATGCGGACCAGTCGCGTCTCCTGCTCAGCCTCAAGCTGCATTCGTACATCATCGTTCCGCTGATCGCGCGCGACACGGTGATCGGCGTGCTCACGCTGGTGTATGCCGAGAGCGAGCGTCGCTATTACGAGAGCGACGTCGCGTTCGCGACCGACCTCGCGCGGCGTGCGGCGACCGCGGTCGACAACGCGCGCTTGCACCTGCAGTTGCAGGATGAGCATCGCCGCAAGGACGAGTTCCTCGCCACGCTCGCGCACGAGCTGCGCAATCCGCTCGCGCCGCTGCGCACCGGCCTTGCGCTGATGCAGATGACCGATGACGCGGCCGTTGCGTCGCGCGCACGCGAAGTCATGGAGCGTCAGCTCGGCCACATGGTGCGGCTGATCGACGACCTGCTCGATCTGTCGCGCGTCACCCGCGGCGCGATCGCGTTGCAGCGTCGCATCGTCGAGATCGGCGACGTGCTCGACGTCGCGCTGGAAACCAGCACCTCGCTGATCGATGCCGCCGGGCTCACGCTCGATGTCGATGTCGACGATCCCGACACGCCGCTGGATGCCGACGACACGCGGCTGGCGCAGGTGCTCACCAACCTGCTCAACAACGCGGCCAAGTTCACACCGGCGAGTGGGCGCGTCAGCCTGCGCACGCGTCGCGAGGGCGCATGGCTGCGCATCGAGGTGTCGGACACGGGCATCGGTCTCGCGCCGACGCAGATGGAGCACATCTTCGAGATGTTCGCGCGCGGCGAAGGTTCGGAAGAGCAGGGCGGCCTCGGCATCGGCCTGACGCTCGCGCGCCGGCTCGCCGAGCTGCACGGCGGCCGCCTGCATGCGGAAAGCGAAGGCCGCGGGCGCGGCAGCCGGTTCGTGCTGGAGTTGCCGGTCGCGCAGCACGTGCAGCGCGAGCTCGATGTCATCCCACCGCAGCTCTCGCGCGGCGGCCGTCGCGTGCTGGTGGTCGACGACAACGCCGACGCGGCGCTCACGCTCACCGCCTTCCTCGAGCTCGACGGTCACGACGTTCGCAGCGCCGGCAGCGGTGCGGCGGCGCTGGAAGTGGTCAGCGATTTCGTGCCCGAGGTGGCCTTCCTCGACATCGGCATGCCCGGCATGAACGGCTACGAGTTGGCCGGGCACCTGCGTGCCGACCCGCGTACCGCATCGACGCGACTTGTCGCGCTCACCGGCTGGGGTCGTGCCGAAGATCGCGAGCGCACACGCGAGGCCGGCTTCGACGCGCACCTCACCAAACCGGTCGATCCCGCCGCGCTGATCCAGTTGCTCGCCTGACCGCATACACCGCACGGACGAGGCTGTTCGCGC
Source organism: Lysobacter sp. HA18 (assembly GCF_054057595.1). Classification (NCBI taxonomy): domain Bacteria; kingdom Pseudomonadati; phylum Pseudomonadota; class Gammaproteobacteria; order Lysobacterales; family Lysobacteraceae; genus Lysobacter; species Lysobacter sp. HA18. Next base: position 3,117,205 of record NZ_JBSRZL010000001.1, on the reverse strand, counting down.
GCTGAACGCGAACCGCAGGAACCGTCGCGTTTCACGCGTGCTATGGACGCCGCACCCGACAGTGGCCACGAACCGGCCACGCGCGGTCGCAGTACGTGCCCCCATGGAACCGAGCAGCTCCGGCAAGGCGATCCTCATCGTCGAGGACAACCCCGATATCCGCGACACCTTCCGCACGCTGTTCGAGCTGGAAGGTTTCGACGTGCAGCTCGCCGCCAACGGCGAGGACGCGCTCGCGAGCCTGGATCGCAGCGATGCATCGCCGTGCCTCATCCTGCTGGACCTGTCGATGCCGGTGATGGACGGCTGGCAGTTCCTGGACGTGCTGCGCTCACGCGAGCACGGCTCGAACATCCCGGTCGCGGTGCTCAGCGCGAACGTCGATGCGAACGTCTCGCGCGACCTGCGCACCCGCTACGGCTGCCGCGTGCTGCGCAAGCCGGCGTCGGTGGATGCGCTGCTCGGTATGGTCCGCAGCTGCCAGGGTGCGTCGGCGGACTCGGCGCTCCAGTGAGCGCCGGTAACGCGTCGGGCTAGTTGCCCGACTCGGCGGCCTGGATCGCGTCGTCCTGCGATTTCGCCGCGGCGTCGACGGATGCCTGCGCACCTTTCGCCTTGTTGATCGGATCGTCGATCGCGCGCTTGAGATCGTCGTGGCGCACGGCCGACTGCGGTTCCACCGGCTTGTCCTTGTCGGGCATCTCCGGCTTGGAGCAGGCGGTGAGCAGGGCGAGGACGGCGACGGCGACAAACGCTCGGGTCATGACGATCTCCAGCGGACGGGGCGCGTCCGTCGACGGCTATCCTACGCGCCAGCCCGCCGGAGGATGCATGGACGATCGACGCTGGAGACTCGACGGCCGACTCGCGCTGATCACCGGCGGAAGCGCCGGCATCGGCCTCGCCATCTCCCGCGAACTATTGGGCTTCGGCGCCGACGTGATGCTCGCCGCGCGCGACGGCGATGCATTGGACATCGCGCGTAGCGAACTCGCCGACGAGTTTCCGGATCGCCTGATCATGGCGTTCACCGCCGATGTCGGCATCGATGAGCAGCGCCGCGAACTGCTGGACTGGGTCGAGGACCAGGCCGAAGGCCAGCTCGACATCCTGGTCAACAACGCGGGCGGCAACCTCAGCAAGCCGGCGACTCACTACGCGGACGAAGAATGGCGGCAGGTGTTCGAGGTCAACCTGTTCTCGGCCTTCGAACTGTCGCGCTATGCGCATCCGCTGCTGACGAAGCATGCGAGCTCCAGCATCGTCAACGTGGGCAGCGTGTCGGGTCTCACCCACGTGCGCACCGGTGCACCCTACGGCATGGCCAAGGCCGCGCTGCACCAGATGACGAAGAACCTTGCCATCGAGTGGGCCGACGACGGCGTGCGGGTGAACTCGGTCGCGCCCTGGTACATCCGCACGCGGCGCACGTCGACCAAGCTGTCGGACCCCGACTATCTCGACGACGTGCTGGTGCGCACGCCGCTCGGCCGCGTGGGTGAACCCGAGGAGGTGGCCGCGGCGGTCGCGTTCCTGTGCCTGCCCGCGGCGGCGTATATCACCGGCGAATGCATCGCGGTGGACGGTGGCTTCCTGCGCTACGGGTTCTGATCGCGCGACGCCGCGCCTGCATCGTCCGCACAAATGAAAAGCGCCCACGTGGGGCGCTTTTCGACCGTGCCAGGAATGCGGTGTTACTGGTTCTCGCGGCCACCCTGCTCGTTCTGGTTGCCACGACGGTTGCCACCGCCGGAGGCTTCGCCGCCCTTGCGACCGATCGCCGCCATGTGTTCGCGGTCCTGGCTGACCGCCTCGCCGCCCTTGCGGGCGATTTCACGCTGTTCGCGTGGATCCATTGCAGCGAAACCGCGATTGCTGCGGCCGCCGTTGTTGCCGTCGTTGTTCGCCATTGCCAAAGCTCCTTGTCTGCGATCTGGGTCGCGTGGGGGGAAAGGGTCTTCGTCTCCAGGCCAACGTCGTCGCAGTCACGACCCCGGCCCGACATCGATCCTAGGCGCACTGCCGTTAGCAGCCGGCTTTGACATGGTGAAAGCACAACTAACGTGATTCAGCTGTTTCAGTGTTCGCGTACAGCGTTGGCGCGAGCCGTGAAGATGCATGCGATGCACGTGCACCTGTCGCGCTCACGTGCGCGGTGGTACACCGTCGACATGCTGAAGATGCCTTTCGACGGTGACGGCGACATGCCCGATCCCGATATCGCGACACCCTCATCGCCCGAAACCCCCGTTCCGTTCCTGCGGCGACGCCTCGTTCGCGCGGCGTTGGTCGTGCGTCGCGTTCGTGGTGCTCGCGTTCGCCTGGATCGCATGGCGGCTCCCGCTCGATCGCGCGCTGCAACCCCTGGCCGATCCCACGCTGGTGCTGCTCGACCGCAACGGCGTGGCCTTCGCGCAGCGTGGCGCGGTGAAGGAGCCCCCAGTCGACGCACGCGCGTTGCCGCCGCACGTCACCGGCGCATTCATCGCCATCGAGGACCGGCGCTTCTATCACCACTTCGGCATCGACCCGCGCGGTCTGGCGCGCGCGATGGTCAGAAACTGGCATGCAGGCGGCGTGCGACAGGGCGGCAGCACCATCACCCAGCAGCTCGCCAAGACCGCGTTCCTCGAGCCCGACCGCACCATCCGCCGCAAGGTCCGCGAGGCGATGATTGCCGTGTACCTCGAGGCGCGGCTGAGCAAGTCCGAGATCCTGTCGCGCTATCTCAGCTCCATCTATTTCGGCGACGGCGTCTACGGCCTGCGCGCCGCGGGCCATCACTACTTCGGCAAGGAGCCGGAGAATCTGTCGATCGGCGAGTCGGCGATGCTGGCCGGCATGGTCAAGGCGCCCAGCGCGCTCGCGCCCACGCACGACCGCAAGGCCGCGCTCAAGCGCATGCGCCTGGTGCTGCAGGCGATGGCCGATGGCGGCGTCATCACCAAGTCGCAGGCCAGGGCGGTGCGCGACCCGCGCGTGCTGGCCTCGACCGAGCGCCTCAACGGTGGCACGTGGTTCGCCGACTGGGTGTCGTCGCAGGCCCGCGAGGCGTTCGACGCCGACTACGGCGAGATCCGCGTGCACACCACGCTGGATGCGCGCATGCAGAAGCTTGCCCAGCGCGTGGTCAACCATTGGCTGGCGGGCGAGGGTCGCCGCGTCGGCGCCACGCAGGCCGCGATGGTCGCGATGATGCCGAATGGCGAGGTGCTCGCGCTGGTCGGCGGCCGCGACTACGCGCAGAGCCAGTTCGACCGCGCCACGCAGGCGCGTCGCCAGCCGGGCTCCGCCTTCAAGCTCTTCACTTATTACGCGGCGCTGCGCAGCGGGGCGACGCCGGACACGCTGGTCGACGATGCGCCGATCACGCTGGGCAAGTGGTCGCCGTCCAATTACGACGGCGAGTACTCGGGCGCGATCCCGCTGCGCGATGCGTTCGCCAAATCGAGCAACGTGGCCGCAGTGCGCCTGGTGCAGCAGGTGGGCCCGAGCGCAGTGGTGCAGGCCGCGCGCGACCTCGGCGTGTCGAGCCCGCTGGGCACCGATCCGTCCATCGCGCTCGGCACTTATGAGGTCACGTTGCTCGAGCTGACCTCGGCCTATGCCGCGTTCGCGCAAGGCGCCGCACCGGTCACTGCGCACGGGCTTCCGGGCGCCAGCGTGCCGCCATCGTCGGCGATCGACCCGACATTGCGCGCGGAAATGCTCGACATGCTGTGGCAGGTCGTGGACCGCGGAACCGGTCGCGCCGCGCGCCTGAGCATCCCCACCTTCGGCAAGACTGGCACCACGCAGGAGCATCGCGACGCGCTGTTCGTCGGCATGGCCGGCGACCTGGTGGTGGGCGTCTGGGTGGGCAACGACGACGGCACGCCCATGCGCCGCGTCACCGGCGGCGCGATGCCGGCCCGCATGTGGCACGACTTCATGACCAGCGCCGTGCGTCTGGCGCCGGGCGGCATACTGCAGCGGCCCCAGACCGCACCGCCCCTGACGCCGATCAGCGAGCCCGACGACGAGACTATGGCGGGCGGCGAGGGCGAGGTATTGCCCGAGCCGATCGACGAAGAGAATCCGGACGACATGACCGCGCCCGAGCCGCCGCCCGGCGATCTGCCGGCACCGCCTGAGGCGGCTCCCCCGGACGACGCGACGGAACCCCCGCCGCTGCCCGCGCCCGAGCCGCCGCCGACGGACGACGACAACGGTCAGTAGCGGGTCGGGCTCAACGGTCGAGCGTCAGCGCGCGCAGGCGGTCTTGGCGATCATCGCGTCGACATGCGCGAGCTCGGCGCGGGCCTGGTCGATCTGCTCCGGCGAGAACGTCAGTGCCTGCACCGCGCGCTGGCGGCGTTCGGCCCAAGCGGCGCAGCGATCCGCTTCGGCGACGGCCTCGCAGTGGTCGTCGACCGTCTCGCAGGCTTGGGCATTGGTCGCCGTCACGCCGTCGAGCCCGACCGTATCCAGCGGCGCGCAATGGGAGTTCTGCTCGGCCTCGCTGTAGTAGCGCTGCGCGTCGGACGTCAGGCAGACGAAGATCGGCGGGGCGGGCGCTAGCGGCACGGGCGTCTTCGCGGTGGCGACGGTCGCGTTGCTCGCATCGACCACCGGCGTCGGTGCGATCGGCACTACCGGCGCGACGGGTGCCGGCGCGGGTGCGACCACGGGACGCGGGGTCGAGGTCGGCGTCGCCACCACGCGCTTCTGCTCGTGGCTGCCCTTCGGGCACTTCGTGCCGTTCTGGATGGTCACTTGGCCGTCCGCGCCCACGCAGCGATAGATCACCACGCTGGGCGTGGTGGCGGCGCTGCCGACCAGTGAAGCAAGCACGAGCGCGAGAACCGGCTTCATCCGCATTCCTCCGAGAGACGGGCATCGAGACTGCGCTGCTCGAGTTCGATCGCGTCACGATCGCCCTGCAGCGCACTGAACCACCGGCGATCCAGCGCGGCGCGGCGGTCGCGCATCTGCGAGCAGACCTCCGACGGCGGCAGCGAATAGCAGGCGTCGCGGACCCAGCTGCCACCGGGCACCGTCGCCATCTCCACTGGAGGCAGGCGACGACCACCGCCCGCCCCGATGACCGCGCCGCCCGGGCGCTGCATCACCACGCCACCACCGTGCGGCGTCGGCCGCGGGAACACCGGCACGCCGACCACCACTGGGTAGCCGAACGTCCACAGGGGCACCCAGCGCGGATTCCCTTCCGGGTTTTCGCTGGTGTACGTCTCGCCGTCCGGCGTCGTGCATTCGTAGAGCGGGCGCGGCGCGCTGCGATAGATCACTTCGTGCGTGATCGAGCCCTGGGTGGCGGGCGGACGCCGCATCACTACCGTCGCACGCGGCGGCGGGTCGGTCGGCCGGACCATCGTCCGCACTTCCTGATGCTCGCCGGCACGGCAGGGCGAATCGCGCAGCGCGAGGTGGCCGCGCGCATCGGTGCAGCGATAGATGGTGACGCCCGGCGTGCTCGCGGCCGGCGTCGCCGCACCCGCGGGCGCAGCGGCGAGGGCGATGGACAGGAGGAGCGCGCCGGGTCGCGACATCCCGGAATCTTGCACCCGCTGGCGTGAGGCCGCTCGCCACACGGCGGCGCGCGTTCGTACTGATTCAGCCGCAGGGTCAGTCGCGGATGGCCGCACCCGTGCGCGCATCGCGGATCGGCGTCGGCGCGTCGCGCCCGCCGGTCTCGCCTTCGCAGACGCCATCCAGCAGCGCGATCAGCGCGCTCGACAGCCCGCTGCGATCGCGCGCGGGTTGCTCGCCGGTGAGGTTGGCGCTGGTCGACACCAGCGGCCCGCCCAGTCGCGTGCACAGCGCGACCACGACCGGATGCGAACTCGCGCGCACCGCGATCGAATCGCGGCCGCCGGTGATCCATGCGGGCGCGGCGGTCGATGCCGGCACCACCCAGGTGTGCGGGCCGGGCCAGCTCGCCAGCGCGCGATCGCGCGAATCGCCGTCGAGCGCGGTCCAGTCGACCAGCGCATCGAACTGCGATGCATCCGCGCCGACCACGATCAGTCCCTTCTCGACCGGCCGGCGCTTGATCGCGAGCAGCCGATGCACGGCCTCGCCATCGAACGGAATGCAGCCGAGACCCCACACACCTTCGGTGGGATAGGCGATGACACCGCCGCGGATCAGCACGGCAACGGCGGTCGCGATGTTGAGGTCGTGCGCGTTCACGGCTCGCACCAGTCGAGGTCGCCGCCGTCCTGCCAGAGCACCGATGCGATGCGCCAACCGGCGTCGGTGCGTGCGATCTGCAACGACTTCGCGCCTTCGCCGTCGATCGCGACCCCGCTGCGAAAACCCTGCTTGCGATAACGCGACAGTCGCGTCGCGATGTCGCCGGCCACGAACGTGCGCGACTGCGTTTCCCGTTCGTGGAAGTCGACCAGCGTGCCGTCGGCCAGCCACGCGCGACGCGGCGCGATGAAATCGTGCAGCGACATCACCGATACCGCATCGGCATCGCGGCGCACGATCGTGACGTCGGGAAGAAACACGCGTTCCGGTGTACGCAGCAACGGCGACAGGCCGTCGCGATTGTCGAACAGCGAATAGAACGCGGCGATGAGCGCATCGATCCCGGCGACCTCGTTCGAGGCCGCCGCGTCGTGGATCAGCGGGCCGGCATCACCGCGCATGCCATCAGAACGGCGCGTCGTCCGCGCCGTCGTCGGGCACCGTGGCTTTTTTCACGACCTTCTTCGCGGCGACTTTCTTGGCAGCGGCCTTCTTCGCAACCTTCTTGGTCGCCGACTTCTTTCCGGCCGCCTTCTTGGTTGCGGTCTTCTTGGTCGACGCCTTCTTCGCCGGCGCATCGGCGCTCGCCGTCTTGGCCGCCTTCTTCGCCGCGACCTTCTTCGTCGCCTTCTTCGCGAAGCGCGCGCGCATCGGCTTGCCGGTGGCTTCCAGCATCTGCTGCGCTTCGACCAGGCTCAGCGACGCCGGATCGCGATCCTTCGGGATGCGTCCGTTCAACTTGCCGTCGGACAGGTACGGACCGAAGCGCCCGTTGAGCACCTGCACGTCGTAACCGTCCCACTGCTTGATGATGCGATTGCGCGCGATCTCTTCCTTCTGATCGATCAGCTCGACCGCACGCTCGAAGGTGATCACGTACGGATCGTCTTCCTTCGCAAGCGATGCATACACGCTGCCGCGCTTGGCGAACGCACCGAAACGGCCGATACCGACGCTGACCTTCTCGCCGTTGCTTTCGCCGAGATCGCGCGGCAGGCCGAACAGTTCCAGCGCGTGCTCCAGCGAGATCGAATAGATGCTCTGGCCGGGCTTGAGCGATGCGAACTGCGGCTTCTCTTCGTCCTCGCTGGTGCCGATCTGCACGAGCGGGCCGAACTTGCCGATGCGCGCACTGACCGGGCGGCCGGTCTTGGGATCGGTGCCGAGCACGCGCACGGAACCCGCGTCGGCGCGATCGATGTTGTCCTTCTTGTCGTCGACCAGTTCCTTGAACGACTTCCAGAACCGCTCCATCAGCGGCACCCATTCCTCTTCGCCGCGGCTCACCGCATCGAGCTCGTCCTCGAGCTTGGCGGTGAAGTCGTAGTCGACGTAGCGGGTGAAGTGCGCGGACAGGAACTTCGCCACCGCGCGGCCGACGTCGGTCGGGCGGAAACGGCGGTTGTCCAGTTCGACGTACTTGCGCGCGAGCAACGTGCCGATGATCGACGCGTACGTCGACGGCCGGCCGATGCCGTATTCCTCCAGCGCCTTCACCAGCGATGCTTCCGAGAAACGCGGCGGCGGCTCGGTGAAATGCTGGTCGGCAACGACGGCAGCGAGCGGCATGCGATCGCCGGTCTTCATCGCCGGCAGCTTGCGGCCTTCCTCTTCGTCCTCGCTGGTGCGCGTGTCCTTGCCTTCCTCGTACACGGCGAGGAAACCGGGATCGACCACCGTCGTGCCCGACACGCGGAAGCTGTGTTCGCTGCCCGCGGCGAGATCCACGCTGACGGTATTGAGTACCGCCGGCACCATCTGCGACGCGACCGCGCGCTTCCAGATCAGTTCGTACAGGCGACGAGCATCGTCTTCCAGATACCTCGCGACCGACGCCGGCGTGCGCAGCGCGGAGCTCGGGCGGATGGCTTCGTGCGCTTCCTGCGCGTTCTTCGACTTGGTTGTGTACGCGTTCGGCTTGTCCGGCACGGCGCGCGTGCCGAAGTCGCGCGCGATCACGTCGCGGATCTCGACGATCGCGTCCTGCGACAGGTTCACCGAGTCGGTACGCATGTAGGTGATCAGGCCGACCGTGCCTTCCTCGCCGATCGCCATGCCCTCGTACAGCTTCTGCGCGACCTGCATGGTGCGGCGCGTGGAGAAGCCGAGCTTGCGCGCGGCTTCCTGCTGCAGCGTCGACGTAATGAACGGCGGCGCCGGACGGCGCTTGCGTTCCTTGCTGGTCACGTCGGTGACCTGCAGCATGCCCTGCGCATCGCGCGAGATGCGGTCGCGCGCGGCATGCGCATCGGTTTCGTTGGTCAGCGTGAACTGCTCGACCTTCTTGCCGTCGAGCTTTGTCAGCTTGGCGGTGAACGGCTGCGAGGGATGCGTCGCTTCGGCTTCGATCGTCCAGTACTCGCGCGCGATGAAGGCTTCGATCTCCTCCTCGCGCTCGACGATCATGCGCAGCGCCGGCGATTGCACACGGCCCGCGCTCAATCCGCGCTGCACCTTGCGCCACAGCACCGGCGAGAGATTGAAGCCGACGAGGTAGTCGAGCGCGCGACGCGCCTGTTGCGCGTCGACCAGCGGCACCGCGATCGCACGCGGCTTGGTCATCGCTTCCTTGATCGCGCGCGGCGTGATCTCGGTGAACACCACGCGCTCGAGCGAACGGGTCCCGATCAGGCCGCGCTCTTTCAGGATCTCCGCGATGTGCCAGCTGATCGCTTCGCCCTCGCGGTCCGGGTCGGTCGCGAGGAACAGGTGCTCGGCGGACTTGGCGGCCTTGGCGATCGCGTCGACGTGCTTCTCGTTCTTGTCGATCAGCTCGTAGCGCATCGCGAAGCCGTGCTCGGGATCGACCGCGCCCTCTTTGGGGACGAGGTCGCGCACGTGGCCGTACGAGGCGAGGACGGTGAAGTCCTTGCCGAGATATTTGTTGATCGTCTTGGCCTTGGCAGGCGACTCGACGATGAGGAGGTTCTTGGCCATGGCGGCGCTCCGTGGGGCGGGCGGCCCGGGGCTCCCGTCGCGCGAGGGTCCGCGCGCCGCGAGAGAATTACGTGAAAAACCGGGGCATCGAAGCGGCGACGCCCGCGGAAATGTCCGCGGGCGCGCCGATTCTCTATATCTAGTGTCATCACGCACCGACCGGGCCTGTCAAGCTCGGTCGGTGGGATGGGGCGTCAGTGGCCGGCGCCGCTCGCCACCGCGGCGATGAATACGCCGATCAGCGCGACATAGCCGATCACCGCCAGAAGCGACAGCGCGATGATGACGATCGCGACCGTGCCGAGCTCGGGCCGCTGACGCTCCGGATGAGCCGTGAACGCCCATTTGTCGACGACCAGCGTGCTGCAGATCATGTCGTGGAGTGCACGCTTGCGGTCGGTGAAGCCCGCGATGATCAGCCCGATGCAGAGCGGAATGCTCGACAGCAGCAGTCCGAAATAGCGACCGAACCCGCGCCAGAACGAGATGTGCTCACCCTGGTCATTGGTGACCTTAATGCCGATGGCCATCTTGCCGAGCGACGCCTGGTTCGCCGACGCATGGAAGAACCCGAAGTACGTCGCCGCGATCAGCAGCGGCGTCACGTACATCGCGAGCAATCCGACGATCCCGCCGGCAGTTCCGAGTGCCTCACCCGGGTTGCGACTGATCGCCGCCATTCCGCCGAATACGACGCCCGCGACCATCATCTGGACGAAGAAGCCGACGATGCCGACGATGAAACCGTCGATGCAGTACGCCGCATAACGCTTCCAGAAGCCCGCATAGACGACATCACCGTCGTGCACGACCTGCGCGTAACCGCCGCCGATCGCCGCCGCCGGAGCCGCGTAGGGCGACGTCGCTGGCGCCACGCGCTCGACGATCTCGTACGGATTTCCGCCACCGCCATCCTCGCGCGCGACCGCGAAGGTCGCCTTCGGAGGCGCTGCCGGCATGCCGACCGCGGCAGCACCGGCGCCGAGCACTTCGCTCATCACCTCGCGCCAGGGCTTCCATTCCGGCATGCCTTCGCGCCAGACCAGCACGTCGGGCGCCAGCTGGCCGCCGGCATGCAACTGCGCAAGATCGTCAGCCTCGACCGGCCCGAGCCGGTTGCGCTCGCTGTCGCTGTAGTACCAGGTCTTCATGGGCTCGGCTCCGAAGCGGGTTTGCATTGGGTGCGGCGATAGCGGGCCGGCAGGTCGCCGCCGGTGCAGTCCCACTGCGTCGATGGCGGGGTCGGTTCCGCGTACATGATGGTCTTGCCGTCGAGTTGCGGCTTCGCATCGCGCAAGGTGATCTCGAACGCGCAACGTCCGTCCTGCAACTGGCCGACGTGCACGTTGGAATCGTCGACGCCTGCTTCAGTGGCGTCCTTCGCGCAGCGGCCGAGGCGTTGATGCGCTTCGGCGACGCTCGCTTCGATCGCCGGCGCACGACTGTCCGCCAGCTGCGCGACCTTCGCCCGGACCGTGTAGTCGTTGTAGGCGGGAAGCGCGATGGCCGCGAGGATTGCGATCATCGGCACCGCGACCACGCCCGCGACGATCAATGCGATCAGGCAGCCCGACATGCCGCGCTTCTGCGGCGCTGCGGCGCGATAACCGGGCGGGGCCGTGCGACCGGCGTAGGCCGGCGCATACCCGCCCGGTGCGCCGGCAGCGGCGTACGCGGTGTTACCGACACCGGGCGCCGGGCCCGGCGGCAACGGCGGCGGGCGGCTGCTGTCCTGCTTGACCGACAGCAGGTCGAGTTCCTCGCCTACGCGGTCGAGTGGTTGCCATTCGCGAAGGCCTTCGCGCCAGACCAGCGTATCGAGCTGGATGCGGCGATCGCGATAGCGGTTGCGCAATTCTTCGGCCGAAAGCGGCCCGACGCGACCCTGTCCAGGGTCGTGATAGAACCAATCCAAGGTGTCCCCCAATGAGCGTCGGCCCTCCCCCAGGGCCTCGACGCTAATGTACCGGTTCGGGCTCGTCGTCGAACATCTGGGTCTGCATCCAGGCGTACGCCGCCTCGCTGCCGGGCTGGTTGAACAGCACCATCAGCACGACCCATTTCAGATCGTCGAGATCGAGCGCGTCCTGCTCCAGCGCGAGCGCGCGATCGAGCACCAGCTCGCGCTGCCCGGCATCTATCACGCCGTGTTGTTCGAGGAACATCAGGAAGCCGCGCGATTCGGCATCGAGCTTCTCCAGCTCGGGGCCGGCATACACGCGCACAGGGCCGTTCGCGCGGGCGGGTTGCGCCGCGGGGCGCGCACGCGCGAGCTCGTCGAGCCACTCGAAGGCCTTGTTGATCTCGGCGGGCGTGAATCCGGCCTCGGTCAGCTCGCCGAGCAGCGCACCGCTCTGCCGGGCATCCGGATCGTCCGGAAGGGCAGTGTCGGCATCGAGAACGTGTTCGAACAGGTAGAGCAGTACGTCGAGGATGTTTTCTTTCATGTCCCTCGGCCTGCGTCGCGCGAGCGACGCGGTGGGTCCGGAACCCCCGTTGCGCGGGACCCGCAGGACCGATTCGATCGGGCGGCTAGGCCACCCGGAAGAACCGACCGTGCTGCTGGGCCACGCGACTCTCCAGCTCCATGACGAGCAGCATGGAGGACAGCCGGGAGGGCGTCAATCCAGTGCGTTCGATGAGGCGGTCCATATCTGTGGGGTCGAAACCCAGCGATTTCCACAACAGATCGTGGTCCGAGTTGCCGTTGCCCCAGCCGTCGCGGGGTGGCGGTTCAGGCTCGGCGACCGCATCGGCACCCAGTGCGAGTCGATGCGCGGCGGCCTGCGACGCCGCGGCTTCGCCGAGCGCCTCGATCACGTCCTCGGGCGATTGCACCAGCGTCGCGCCGTCGCGGATCAAGCGGTGGCAGCCGCGTGCGAGCGGATTGCGGATCGACCCGGGAATCGCGAACACCTCGCGTCCGGCGTCGGCAGCAAGGCGCGCCGTGATCATCGCGCCCGAGCGCTCGGCGGCCTCGACGACGACTGTCCCAAGACACAGCGCGGCGAGCAGCCGATTGCGACTCGGAAAATGTTCGCGGCGCGGGCCGGTGCCAGGCAGGTGTTCGCTGATCAGCACGCCGGCACTTTCGATGCGCGCGTGCAGTGACGCATTGCTGCGCGGATAGACGATGTCCGGCCCCGTGCCGAGCACCGCGACCGTCGCGCCGCCGACGTCGAGTGCACCCGCATGCGCGGCGGCATCGATCCCCGCGGCAAGTCCGCTGCCGACCACGAAGCCGGCGCGCGCAAAGGCCTTGGCGAAGTCGCCGGCGTGCTCGCGCCCACCCGGCGTCGGCCCGCGGCTGCCGACCACCGCGACCGCCGGGCGCCACAGCAGCGCGGGATCGCCCGCGACGAACAGCGCCAGTGGCGGGCTGGCGGCGGTGCGCAGCGCGGGCGGGTAATCGGCATCCGTCCAGCCGACGATGCGGTGGTCGGGGCAGGCGAGCCAGATGCGTGCTGCTTCCAGCATCGCGGACGCGGGACGACGCAGCGCCTCCAGCTGCTCTGCGCTCAGGCTGCGGCCCGACCAGCGCCCGGGGTCAGCGAGCGCGTCAGTCGCACTGCCGGCTGCCTCGAGAAGGGCACGCCGCGGCGCGAGCGGTCCGCCGGCGGCGACCAGGGTGGCGAGGGCGAGGGCGTCGTCGTGCATCCCGCCAGCGTCGCCCTGAAACGACGACGGCGCCCTCAGGCGCCGTCGCGTGTTGCTGTCGGATTTCTCCGAGCGTTACTGCGTCGCGTCCGGGTGCTTGAGCTCCTGGCCGATCGCGGTCGGGCGGATGCCGTCCATCACCAGCGCGTAGCTGACCTTGTCGAAGGTGCGGAACACCATGACGTGGCTGGCGAACTCGTCCGGCAGGCGGACGTGGTCGGTGCGCGCGATGGTCTCTTCGCCGCGCTCGTCACCCATGCGGACACGATCCGGCGTCAGGCTGCCGACGCGCCAGGTCGAGAACACCGTGCCGTTGTCGACGCCGTCGCGGGCACCGACCGACAGCGCGACCACGTCGTGCGGGCCGCCGTGGCTCAGCTCGTCGGCGACGGCGAGCACCTGCGCGCGGCCGTATTCGAACTGGGTCTTCGGGGCATGCGGGAAGAACTGCAGATCGTACGGCTGCGCCGCCACCGGGATCAGGCGATCACCGACGCGGATCTCGCGGCCAACACCGTCGAGCACCAGCGTCGCGGCATCGACGCCGCCGGTCGCCGCACGGCTGACCGTACCGGTCGCCAGCTGCATCAGCTCGTAGCCGAGAAGCTCGTGGCCCTTGTCCGGCAGCACGGTCGCGGTCCACAGGTTCTCGTAATCGGTGAGGTGATCACCGCGGAAGTCGAGGTCGTCCTTGTGCATGATGTCGCAGCACTGCGTGCGGTCCAGGTGCGTGTAGCGCACCGTCGGACGCACCACGGCCCAACGCTGGCCGGGCTGTGCATCGACACCCTTGATGTAGACGACCTGCTTGCCGACCGCGCGCAGATGGTCTTCCTCGATGCCGACGACGTACGGCATGTCGTCGACGCGATCGACGACGCGCAGATCCTTGAGGAACGGCTCGACCTCGGCCAGCGGCACGCCGGTGATCGGCGCATCGCCGCGCGGGCCGGGCGCGACCGCGACACGGTCGAGGTAGGCCAGCGAGATCACGTCACCCGGATAGATCAGGTGCGGGTTGCGGATCTGCGGGTTCGCCTGCCAGATCTCCGGCCACAGCCAGGGACGCTTCAGGAAATGCCCTGCGATGTCCCACAGCGTGTCACCGCGCTTGACGGTGTAGGTATCCGGATGGTCCGCAGAAACGGCGGACACAGCGACGGTCAGCAGCGCAGCGGCAGCGACCGCGCGGAAAGATTTCATCATGGCCATGGACCTGATTCCCCAGCAGGCGAGCCCCTTCCTTGAAGGGCGCTGGCACTATAGCCCACGCCGCCTCGGCGGATGCAATGCCGTCGGGGCGGTAGAATGGCGTCCCGTCCTGCGGTTGTGACGGTGACCCCCATTTCTCGCGCGTCCCGCACGCGCCGCGTCGCCCGAACCGCCGGCGACGCCCCGGATCCCGCCATGGCCATTCTCGAAATCCTCGAATTCCCCGACACCCGACTGCGCACGGTCGCCAAGCCCGTCGAGCCGGCGGACGTGACCACGCCCGCGTTCCAGGCTCGCCTCGACGACATGTTCGAGACGATGTACGAGGCGCCGGGCATCGGCCTGGCCGCCAGCCAGGTCGACGTGCACCAGCGCTTCATGGTCATCGACGTGTCCGACGATCGCTCGGCGCCGATGGTGTTCGTCAACCCGGAGATCCTCGAGCGCGAGGGCGAGCAGGTCTACCAGGAAGGCTGCCTGTCGGTGCCCGACATCTTTGCCGACGTCACGCGCGCCAACCGCATCAAAGTGCGTGCGATCGGCCGCGACGGCGCGCCGTTCGAGCTCGAGGCCGACGGCTTGCTCGCGGTCTGCGTGCAGCACGAGATGGACCACCTCGCCGGCAAGCTGTTCGTCGACTACCTGTCGCCGCTCAAGCGCGAGATGGTGCGCAAGAAGCTCGCGAAGCGGAAGCGCGCCTGATCCGACGCGGCATCGCGTCCGTGCATCGCGCGGACGCATCGGGACGTGCATGCGTGATGCTCGCATCGCACCCGCTATCCTCCGCCGTCTTTCGCTGACGTCCCCCGCATGAGAATCGTCTTCGCCGGCACGCCCGAGTTCGCCGTTCCCTGCCTGCGCGCGGCTGCGCAGCGTGGCGAGGTGGTCGCGGTCTATACGCAGCCCGATCGCCCTGCGGGACGCGGTCGCGGCCTCACGCCGTCGCCGGTGAAGAAGGAAGCGCTGCTGCGCGGCATTCCCGTGCTGCAGCCGGAGAACTTCAAGGCCGCGGTGTCGAAGGACGCGCTGCGCGCGCTGCAGGCGGACGTGATGATCGTCGTCGCCTACGGGTTGATCCTGCCGCAGCCGGTGCTCGACATTCCCGAGTACGGATGCTGGAACGTGCATGCCTCGCTGCTGCCGCGCTGGCGTGGCGCCGCGCCGATCCAGCGCGCGATCGAAGCCGGCGATACCGAGAGCGGCATCTGCCTGATGCAGATGGAGAAGGGGCTCGACACCGGTCCTGTGCTGCTCTCGCAGTCGATTGCTATCGCGGCCGACGAAACCGGCGGCCAGTTGCACGACCGGCTCGCCGAACTCGGCGCACAGGTGCTGCGCGACGGCCTCGGCCTGCTGCGCGCCGGCATGCGTCCCGTGCCGCAGCCGCAGCCCGATGACGGCGTGACCTACGCGCACAAGCTCGACAAGGCCGAAGCGAAGCTCGACTGGTCGCAGCCGGCGCGCACGCTCGCCAACAAGGTGCGCGCATTCAATCCGTGGCCCATGGCCGAAGCGACGATCGCCGGCGAACGTGTGCGCGTGCACGGTGCGATCGCCGTTGACGACGCGACGTCCGCCACACCCGGCACCTTGCTGCGTGCGGGCCGCGAGGGTCTCGACATCGCGACGGGTGACGGCCTGCTGCGCGTGCGTGTGCTGCAACGCGAAGGCGGACGTGCGATCACCGCTGCCGATTTCTTGAACGCGCGCCAGGACCTGCGCGTCGCCTGACGTCGCCATGAGCACGCGCGACGCCGCATCGATCAACACGCCCGGCGTCGCCACCCGGCTCGCCGCCGCGCGCGTGCTCGATGCGGTACTGCACCAGCACCACTCGCTGCGTGCGGAACTCGGCCCCGCGCTGTCGACGCTACCGGATCCACGCGATCGCGCTCTAGCCGAAGCGATCGTGTTCGCGGTGCTGCGCGCGCCCGCACGCTACGCCGCGGCGCTGGATGCATGGATGCCGAAGCCGCTGCCGCGACGCGACAGCGCCGTGCGCGCCTTGTTGATGGCGGGCCTCGCACAGCTCGATCCGCTCGGGCTACCGCCGCACGCAGCCGTGGCCGCGACGGTGGACGCGATGCACGCGAGTGGACAGACGCACCGCGCCGGCCTAGCGAATGCATTGCTGCGACGCGCGCAACGCGACGGCATTCCGCAGGGCGACGCTCGCGCCCATTGGCCCGCGTGGCTGACGTCGCGCATCGAAGCCGACTGGCCGCAGGACGTCGAAGCGATCTTCGACGCGAGCGCGCACGCGCCGCCGATGTGGTTGCGTGTAAACCGGCAACGCACGACGCGCGACGAATACGCGACGCGACTCACCGAACTCGGCATCGAAACGCTGACCGACGAAGCATTGCCCGATGCACTGCGTCTTGCGCACGCCGTGCCCGTGTCGACATTGCCCGGTTTCGACGACGGCGTCGTCACCGTGCAGGACGCGTCCGCGCAGGCGGTGGCCGACGCGATGTCGCTGGCGCCCGGCGCACGCGTGCTCGACGCCTGCGCGGCGCCCGGCGGCAAGACCACGCACCTCATCGAACGCGACCCGTCGATCAAAGTCACCGCGATCGACATCGAGGCCGCGCGCCTGAAGCAGGTCGAAGGCGCGCTGCATCGCCTCGGCTTCGACGGCCGCGCAACGCTGCTCGCCGCGGACGCTACCGACGTCGCGCACTGGTGGAACGGCACGCCGTTCGACGCCGTGCTGCTCGACGCACCGTGCTCGGCGACCGGCATCGTGCGCCGGCAACCCGACGTCGTGCTGCATCGTCGCGAAAGCGATCTGGATGCACTCGTCGCACTGCAGTCGCGCCTGCTCGATGCGCTTTGGGCGACTGTCGCGCCCGGTGGCGTCCTGCTCTACGCGACGTGCTCCATCCTGCGCGACGAGAACGAGCGGCAGGTCGACGCCTTCCTGTCGCGCACGCCCAATGCGAAGGCGACGCCGCTGGACGATCGCTTCGGCCGCGAAAGCGGTGCAGGCCGACAGGTGCTGCCGGGCGAGCGCGGTCGCGACGGCTTCTTCTACGCGCGGCTGGTCAAGACCGCCTGACGCGACGGCGCGCCACGGCGCTGCCCGTATCATCGCCGAATGCTCAAGACCGCCGAATCCCGCGAACGCTGGCTGTTCTGGCTCATCGCCCTGCTCGTGCTCGGCGCGGGCCTCGGGTTGCGCGATCCGTGGCCGGCCGACGAGCCGCGTTTCGCACTCGTCGCCAAGCAGATGGTCGACAGCCATCAGTGGCTGTTCCCGATGCGCGGCAACGAGCTCTATGCCGACAAGCCGCCGCTCTTCATGTGGCTGCAGGCGCTCGCGATCACGCTGATCGGCAACCTGCGCGTCGCATTCCTGCTGCCGTCGCTGCTCGCGTCGCTGGGCACGCTCGCGCTGCTGCGCGATCTCGGCGCACGCCTGTACGACTCTCGCGCGGGCGCGCACGCCGCATGGGCGCTGCTCTTCACCTTCGCGTTTACGTTCCAGGCGCGACGCGCGCAGATCGATCCGCTGCTGGTGTTCTGGGTGACGCTGTCGATGTACGGCCTGCTGCGTCATGTTTTGCGCGGCCCGGACCTGCGCATGTGGTGGCTGGGCTGGTTTGCGGCGGGGCTTGGCGTCATCACCAAGGGCGTCGGCGTGATCGCGCTGCTTGTGCTGATTCCAGCGGCGGTGCTGCACGCCAAGCGGTGGAAAGACGTCGGTCCGATGGGCTGGCGTCGTGCATCGACGTGGCTGGGGCCTGTCGCATTGCTGTTGCCCGTTGCGCTATGGCTGGTGCCGATGCTGTGGACCGTCGCGCATAGCAGCGATCCCGTGCTGCACGACTACGCCGACAACATCCTGCTGCGCCAGACGGCGAAGCGATACGCGGATCCGTGGCATCACCAGCAGCCGATCTGGTACTTCCCCGTCGTCATGCTCACGCAGTGGCTGCCTGCGGTGTTCGCGCTGCCGTGGGTCTGGCGCGGCTGGCGGACCGCGCTGCGCGAGCGCGATGGTCGGCTCGCGTTGCTGCTGTCGTGGGTCGGGCTTGTGGTGCTGTTCTTCAGCCTCAGCGCCGGCAAGCGCGAGGTCTACATCCTTCCCGCGTTGCCGATATTCTGCCTTGCGCTCGGCGCATGGCTGCCGGCCGCGATCCAACGCGCGGGCGCGAAGCGCTTCGCGTTCGCGCTGGCGGCGCTGATCACGGTAGTCATGCTGGTCGGCGGCGCGCTAGTCGTGTTCGCGCACCCGGGGTTCGAACAACGCCTCGACGAAGCGCGCGGCATGGTCGGCGGCGCATACGCGCTTGGCTGGGTGATGCTCGCGATCGGCGCATGGGGGGGCGCGATGCTGCTGCTGTTCGGCGTGCGACACGGCGTGCCTGCGTTGCTCGGCACGCTCACGGGGTTGTGGCTCGTCGTCGGACTCGCCGCGCAACCGCTGCTCAACGACGCCAGCTCCGCACGCGGCCTCATGCAGCGAACCGCGGCGATCCTGCGGCCGACCGACGAACTCGCGCTGGTCGCATGGAAAGAACAGAACCTGCTGATGGCGGACCGACCGGCGCGCACGTTCGGCTTCGTGCGCGGGCCGCTTGCCCAGCTGCGCGATGCACTCGCCTGGCAGCACGAGGACCCTTCGAAGCGCTGGATCCTCATGGAGGACGACGCGCTCGCGCCCTGCATCGACCGCAGCCGCGCCACCTTCGTCGGTCACAGCAATCGGCGCGAATGGTGGCTGGTGCCGGCGGTCGCCGATGCCGGTTGCACCGCGATCAACCTGCGCGCACCAGCTCCCGTAGCAGGCGGTACTTGAGCATCGAGTAGCGCGCGTGTAATCGATGGAAGCGCCAGCCGGCGCGACCGTCGATGAAGCCGCCGCGTAGCAGCATGTTTTTCAGCGTGTACGCGGCGCCCGCCGCAGCGCCACGCCAGGGCGACGGTGCACGACCACGGCTGACGCGCGCTTCGGCCCATAGCCGCGCATACCGTTGCAACTTCCCCCAATACTCGTCCTCGCTGCGCGCGGTGTCGTGCTCCAGCGCGATGTCCGACATGCGCACGCGCCAGCATTTGACGTCGAGGTATTCGTGGACTGGCACGTCGCCGTGTCGCAGTTCGCGGCGGAACAGGCGATGCACAGGTTCGTGCGCGAAGCTGCCGGCGCGCATGGTGTGACCGAGGAAATGCGTGCGACGCTGCAGCAGCCAGCAGTCGGCGCTCTCAAGATCGCCTGCGAACAGCGCGCGCAACCCGGTGAGCGAAGGCGATTCCAGCCACTCGTCCGCATCGAGCAGCAGCACCCATTCGTTGCGCGAACGCTCGATCGCCGCGTTTTTCTGGCGCGCGAAACCGTCCCAATCACGATGCTCGACGCGTGCACCAAGGCCGCGTGCGATCTCGATCGTGCCGTCGGTCGATCCCGAATCGAGCACGATCACTTCGTCGCAGACCTCGCGCATCGAGGCAAGGCAACGTTCGATGCGATCGGCCTCGTTGAGGGTGATCACGACGCCGGACAGGGGCAGCGGTTCGGGCATGGGCGCTCGCTTCGGATGCGCCGCGAGTATAGGCGTGCGGCGCTGCGGGCCTTAGGCTGTCGACGACCAAGGAGTTCCGATGGCCCTCGATCGTCCCCTGCGTGTGATCCATTTCGTCACCGGCGGCTTCTCCGGCGGGGCGACGCAGGTGGCGATCGCGCTGGTGAATGCGCATCGTGCGGGCGACGCGATCGCGCCGCTGCTCGTGCTTCGACGCAAGCGACGAACCGATCCCGCGCGCATCGACGAATTGCGCAACGCGGGCACGCCCGTCGAAGTGGTGACGGGCGCAGCGCATCTCGCGACCATCCTATCGCTCGTGCGCCTGTGCCGGCGCTGGAAGCCCGATGTCCTCGTCGCGCACGGCTTTTCGGAGCACATCTGGGGTCGTTATGCGGGGCTGCTCGCGCACGTGCCCGCGCTGGTGCACGTCGAACACAACACGCGCGAGCGCTACACATCGTGGCGACGCAGGCAGACGCGATGGCTCGCGCAACGCACCGCGCGCATCGTCGGCTGCTCGGAAGGCGTGCGGCAGGTGCTGCTCGACATGGGCATGCCGGCCGATCGCACGATCGCGATTCCGAACGGCATCCGCGTCACACCCTTCCTGCGCATCGAAACTCCCGTGCAGTCGCGAATTCCCGGCATCGTGATGGTCGCGCGCTTTTCGAAGCAGAAGGACCACGCGACGCTGGTCCGTGCGGTCGGTCTGCTGCGCGAGCGCGGCCTCGCACCGCCAGTGTTGTTCGCGGGTGCGGGCAAGCGTTCGCATCGTGAGCCGGTCGAACGGCTGGTGCGCGAACTAGGTCTCGGTGACCAGGTGCAGTTCCTCGGCCTGCATCGCGACGTGCCGTCGCTGCTGATGCGCCACCGCATTTGTGTGCTGTCGACGCACTACGAGGGCATGCCGCTCGCGCTGATCGAAGGCATGGCCGCGGGCTGCGCGGTGGTCGGTACCGCGGTGCCCGGCGTGCGCGAAACACTGCGCGATGGCGTCGATGGGCGGCTGGTGCCCGAGAACGATCCTGTCGCGCTCGCCGATGTCCTCGAGCACCTGCTTCGCGACGATGCGGAAGCCGCGCACCTGGCCGCCGCCGCACGCGCCGCGGCGCTTACTCGTTACAGCCGCGAACGCATGGCAGCTGATTACGAAGCCATGCTGCTCGAAGTCGCCGCGGAAGCCGGCGTCAGTTCGTGACGACGTAGCTGATCGTCACCTGTTTCGGCGTTTGCCGAAAGCGCGAGGCAATCGACTCGCGACTCAGGCGCGCGATCTGCGCATTGCTTTGCAACGCGGGAATGCCATCGAACACGACGCTCACGTTGACCAGGGATCCGTTCGCCCAGTTGAAGCCCACCTGCGGCCTCACGCCCACCGACTTCTCGAGATCGTTCGCGACGTCCCGCGAATGCTGGAAGCCTTCCGTCATCGTGTCCACGGCGCCGCAGCCGGCAAGCGCGAGCGCGAGCACGGCCGATCCCCACATCGTCCGCATATCGTTCCCCTGTCGTCAGTAGCAGTCCGGCCAGTACGGATTGGTGCCGTCGGGCTGGATCGAAAACCGCTTGTAGGTCCATTGATACTGCGACAGATCACGCCGCGCGACCTGCTCGACGGCGCGATTGAGCGCGGCAACCGACGTCGCGACGTCGCGATCTGCAATGGCGTCGTCGACCTGTTCGACATGCAACGCGAATCGTGGGCCGCGCGCGTCGTCGCCGATGCGTTCGCACCACGCGATCAGCAGGCTGGCACCGGTGCGCGACGCCAGCCGCCCGGCCAGGCTCATCGTCAGCGCAGGCCGGACGAAGAACGGCGCGAATTCCCCGTCGCCCTGCTTGGGCTGTTGGTCCGGAAGAATGCCGACCACGCCGCCGCCCTGCAGCCACTTGAACAGCTGCCGCGCGCCGGCGGCTTCGGCGCGGATCTGCGTCACCCGCGATGCGTCGCCATGCGCTGCACGCACGCGTTGCAGAAAGGCATCACCGACCGCCGATTCCGGCGGCGCGTACAGGATGGCGAGCGGCGTGCGCGAGGCCAGCCACTGGTTGAGCAGTTCCCAGTTGCCGTAGTGCGGCGCCAACACGATGACGCCGCGGCCGGCGGCGATCGCGGCGTCGAAGGTCTCGACGCCGTGCAGTTCCGCGATGTCGGCGAGGTTGCGCTCGTGCGGACGCGTCCAGAACCGCAGCGTCTCGATCGCCTGGCGCGCGGTGACGCGGACGATGTCGCGTCGCAGCGATTCGCGTCGGTCCGATGGCAGTTCGGGCGCGATCAGTTCGATGTTGCGCAGGGTGATGCGCGATTCGCGGCTGTCGCGGCGGATTGCGCGCCGGGCGATCGCGTCGCCCAGCGCGGCAAGCCAGCGCCACGGCAGGCGCGCGACGGCGGCGGCAAGCAGGTAGAGGAGGGCGGCAAGAACACGCGGCATCCGGCCAGTCTACGGGGCGCGTGTTTTGCGCGACGAGGTCGACGACGTCGGGCGTCTGCTAGCCTCGCGGCATGACCGCCGGCGTCCGCCCATGCTCGCCCTGATCCAGCGTGTGACCCGCGCGGAAGTGATGGTGGACGACGCGACGGTGGGGGCGATCGGACCCGGCCTGCTCGCGTTGGTGGGCATCGAGCCTGGGGACGGCGAGGCACAGGTCGCCCGGATGGCGCAGCGCCTGCTTGGCTATCGGGTCTTCGCCGACGAGGCCGGTCGCATGAATCTCGGGCTGGCGCAATCAGGCGGTGGACTGCTGCTCGTCAGCCAGTTCACCTTGGCGGCCGACACCGCGTCGGGCATGCGGCCGGGGTTCCAGACCGCCGCACCGCCGGAAATCGCTGAACCCCTCTTCAACCGCCTCGTCGAGGCCTGCCGATCGAGCCATCCCGTGGTGGAAACCGGACGTTTCGGCGCCCATATGGTGGTCAGCCTGGTCAACGACGGCCCGGTCACGTTCCTGCTGCGGGCCTGACCCGCTCAGATTCCAGCCCGCCATCCGGCCTGCCCGGGAAGCGGCGCTGGTATAATAGACGGTTCCCTTGTTCCCTTTAGATGGTGGCGCAGCCCATGGCCAACGAACGTCAGACCCCGCAGTCGGACATCAAGCAACTGATCAGCAAGGGTCTGGAGCAGGGCTACCTCACCTATGCCGAGGTGAACGACCACCTGCCCGACGACGTCGTCGATGCCGAACAGATCGAAGACATCATCGGCATGATCAACGGCATGGGCATCCAGGTCCACGAGACCGCGCCCGATGCCGAGACGCTGCTCCTCGCCGGCGAAGCCAGCGGTAACCGCGAAGTCGACGACACCGCGGCGGAAGAAGCCGCGGCCGCGCTCGTGTCGCTGGATTCCGAAGGTGGCCGCACCACCGACCCGGTGCGCATGTACATGCGCGAGATGGGCACGGTCGAACTGCTGACCCGCGAAGGCGAAATCGCCATCGCCAAGCGCATCGAGGAAGGTCTGGTCCAGGTCCAGGCGTCGCTCGCGTCCTTCCCGGGCACGATCGCGCAGATCCTCGGCGACTACGAACTCCACAAGGGCGGCAAGAAGCGCCTCGCCGAAGTCGTGGTCGGGTTCCTCGACCAGATCGATGACGTGCCGGAGCCGGCACCGGTGCCGGAAGTCGTGGACGTCGATGCCGAAGTCGAGGAAGACGACGTCGAGGGTGACGACACCGCCGAGGAAGCCGGCCCGACCGGTCCGGATCCGCTGGAAGTCGCCAACCGCATGGGCGCGCTGGCTGACCTCTACGGCAAGTTCGAGAAGTCGCACGCGAAGAACGGCCCGGATCACAAGGCGACCAAGAAGATCCGCGAGGAAATGGCGGAAATCTTCGTCACGCTCAAGCTTCCGCTGAACCTCACCGATGCACTGGTGCGCAATCTGCGCGAGTCAGTCGCGAAGGTGAAGGAACACGAGCGCCGCATCCTCGACTTGTCCGTGCGCATCGCGAAGATGCCGCGCAAGGACTTCATCCGCGCGTGGGACGGCAACCAGACCAACCTCGAGTGGGTCGACGAGCTGCTCAAGCGCAAGCAGAAGTGGGCGTCGGCGCTGCGCGACGTCAAGGATCGAATCGTCTTCGAACAGCAGGCGACGATCGACGAAGAACAGCGCATGAAGGTCACGCTGGCCGAGCTGAAGGAAATCAGCCGCGCGATGGCGTACGGCGAAGCGAAGGCGCGCAAGGCGAAGAAGGAAATGGTCGAGGCCAACCTGCGCCTCGTGATCTCGATCGCCAAGAAGTACACGAATCGCGGCCTGCAGTTCCTCGACCTGATCCAGGAAGGCAACATCGGCCTGATGAAGGCGGTCGACAAGTTCGAATACCGCCGCGGTTACAAGTTCTCGACGTACGCCACGTGGTGGATCCGCCAGGCGATCACGCGCTCGATCGCCGACCAGGCGCGCACCATCCGTATCCCGGTGCACATGATCGAGACGATCAACAAGCTCAATCGCATTTCCCGCCAGATGCTCCAGCAGTACGGCCGTGAGGCCACGCCGGAGGAGTTGGCGAAGGAAATGGACATGCCGGAGGACAAGATCCGGAAGGTCATGAAGATCGCGAAGGAGCCCATCTCGATGGAGACTCCGATCGGCGACGACGAGGACTCGCACCTCGGCGACTTCATCGAGGACACGAACGTCATGTCCCCGATCGATGCGACCACCGACATCAACCTGTCGGAGACGGTGCGCGACGTGCTCGCCAGCCTGACGCCGCGGGAGGCGAAGGTGCTTCGCATGCGCTTCGGCATCGACATGAACACCGATCACACGCTGGAAGAAGTCGGCAAGCAGTTCGACGTGACCCGCGAGCGGATCCGCCAGATCGAGGCAAAGGCGCTGCGCAAGCTGCGTCACCCGAGCCGGTCGGAACAGCTGCGCTCGTTCCTCGATATCGATTGATCCGACGCGTCACCGCAATGCACGCGAGCCCGCCGATTGGCGGGCTCGTCGTTTGTGCAGCCGCTACAATCGATTCCGCTGCGGGCCTATAGCTCAACGGTTAGAGCAGGGGACTCATAATCCCTTGGTTCCAGGTTCGAATCCTGGTGGGCCCACCACATAAGCGTCCAAGGTTGTCCAAGACAGTCCGAGAAAAGGCATACGACCCCGCAAATAGCGGGGTTTTTTGTGCGTGTTGGTCCAAACGAGTCCCCTTGAATCCAGAAAAAAAGTGAGTCAGGCTGTGAGTCATAGGGCTGGCGGGTGGCCGCTGACTCACAATTGGCTGACTCACACATGCTCACCGACACGAAGCTACGGACACTCAAGCCGCGTACGAGTGCCTACCGCCTCGCGGACGCTAATGGCCTGTGCATCGAAGTGCGCCCAAGTGGCGGTAAGGTTTGGCGGTACCGATATCGCTACGCCGGCAAGGCGAGCATCATCACGATGGGGGAGTACCCGGTGATGGGCCTGGCGGAGGCGCGTGCCGAACGGGATCGCCTTCGTGCCTTGGTGAAAGGGGGCGGCAGTCCGGCTAACGCCGCTAGGGTCGAGCGGGTTGCGAAGGCTGAGCGCGCAGAGACAACCTTCGGCGTGATTGCGACTGAGTTCTTGAACAAGCGGGCCAAGGAAGGACTCAGTCCCGGCTCAGTGAAGCGCGAACGTCGGCTGATCGAGAAGGACATGGCCGCCATCGGCGGGCTCCCCATTACGGACGTGACCGCGCCACTATTGCTGGCGGTGTTGCGCAAGCTGGAGAAGCGGGGTGTAGTCGAGACGGCTCACCGAGCTCGGTCCTTCGCAGGTCGCGTCTTCAGATACGCAATTGCCACGGGGCGAGCCCAGAACAATCCGGCGAATGACCTCGTGGGCGCTCTGGAGCAGCCGCAGGTCAGACACCTCGCCAGCGTGACCGACCCCAACAAGATCGGGGACCTGCTGCGCGCCATGTACGCCTACAGCGGTTCACCTGTCACGCAGGCGGCCCTGAAGTTGGCCCCCTTGTTGTTCGTACGTCCGGGCGAGCTTCGGAAGGCGCGTTGGGCCGACGTTGACCTCGCTGCAGCCGAGTGGCGCTTCACCGCTAGCAAGACGGGAACGCCACACATCGTTCCGCTCGCATCCCAGGCGAAGGAGGTCCTTGAGGATCTCCAGCCACTAACCAGGCGCAGCGAGTTTGTCTTTCCGGGAGTGAGAAGTGCGAAGCGGCCCATGAGCGAAAACACGATCAATGCAGCGTTGCGCTACTTGGGCTATGACGGCGACACGATCACGGGACACGGTTTTCGGGCAATGGCCCGTACCGTGCTCGATGAGGTTCTGGGGTTCCGTCCAGACTACATCGAACATCAGCTGGCGCATGCGGTACGAGACCCGCTTGGGCGCGCCTACAATCGAACGGCACACTTGGCTGAGCGCAAGAACATGATGCAGGCCTGGGCGGACTACTTGGATGGTCTTAGAATCAATTCCACAGTCGTACCACTTCGCCGCCGCACTGGGTAAAGGATGCCAGAGACATCCTCAGGATGTAGGCGCGTCCTCTCCGCTGTCGGGCGGTGACGTCTGGTGCATCTCCAGCGGGTCGACGATGCCTTCCTCAACCCAGCGTGATTCCAGACGTGCGAGATAGTCCTCGTATTCCTCTTCGAACACCCTTTGCCCGCGGAAGGTGCCTTCGTCGAAAAACCGTTTGACAGTTGTCTCAGCCACCTCGGTGGCATGGGTATCAACACCCAGCAGTTCGCGGGCGATATACAGTACTGCGATTTCCTGGGTCAGGAGAACGACCGCAGCTGCGACGCTGTAGGACCGTGTGGCGCCCAGTTCGGGGTCGATGCGCACCGTTCCACTATGGGATATGCCGTTGCGTAAGGTATTAAGTCGGCGGAGCCGGTGGCTTTGATCATCCGACGGTGTCGCCGGAAACAGGCCGTTGGCTTCGACAAATGACCGAATCTTGTCTAGTGCGGACGGGGTCTTGATCTGGTGGAAGCGCGCGATGATATCCGACACCGATCGAGGCGAAACGCCCTGATCGATTAGTGATTTCTCTATGGTCTTTCGTGCGAGATTGATCAGATCGGCATCGGCAAAGACCGTTTTTCCATTGGCCTTGGCCCACGATGTAACGATAGTGTCGAATGCGGCGCTCACGTACGCGCCCCAGCCGATGAGATCGGGCGACTGAGGCGCGTGGACTAAGCAATAGAGCGCGTCGCTGAGGCCCTCTTTTGCGACCGTCGGCAGTAGACCCCACGCCTTCACCGCGAACAGAGTCAATTCGTAGCCGGTTAGTAGCCGCTCCCCGTAGGAGCGTCGTGGATCCCACGTAAGGTCATGCTCGAAGTAGACCTTCCGTCCGGTTAAGAACGAAAGCAGCATAACTAAGTCGTACGCCGCGTCGGTGCCTGGCGTCCCGGGAAACAGGGTCGACGGCGGCATCGTCTGACCTTGCGAGAGCGAGAGCTCCGCAGTCGGGAGAAACTCGCCTTGACTCAACGCGGTGCGGGTGACGTCCCGATTGAAGTTGGCGTCGTGCCCATAACGCTGGAGCGTCCGGCGGGGTAGCCTCTCGAGATTCTTGCAGTGCGCGGCCTCCACGACGACGGTGAACGGGCCGATTTCGAAGGACTGCGGCGCAGTAAAGCCGTGGTCGAAGTTGAAGAGTTGCATGCGGTCACCGAGGAACAATCTGTCAATTATGGCGCGTGGCGGCTTGGGCAAACCCGAGCGCTTGGGTGCCGGTCGGGGAAAGCCTGTTCAAGCCTGGCCAGGTGACGGAGGGCCTTCCGAAATTCCATTACCAACTGGGAAGAAGCCGCAGTTCAGAGCAGGTCGCCGAGAACAACGCCGATCTGATCACTATCCGTGAGTTCGGCGCCGCGGCGCGAGATCGCTACGCGAGGAGTGGTGCCCGCAGCGCAGCGAGCATTTGGTTGATGCGCTGCCTAACTGCACCTACGAAAGCCCCTCGAGCATCCAGTCGGGCCGCTTCCGCCAGTGGCCACGTGACCTCGCAGAACAAGCCTGGCCGAGGGCTGGCCTTCTGGCGTTGGCTTCCCGCGAACTCCTGCTCGAACGTGTGCCTCCCGGATGCGTCTAAGATGCAATTGACCTGCAGTGTGGTCAGGTAGCTGTCCCACTCAGATCGCGCCAGCTCGCGCGATTCACCGATGTGCTCCACCCAGTACGCGCAGTAGTCCTCGACCGCGCACGGGGACGGCGCCCATGCATAGCCGGGGGCCATGAAGCCCCAATGAAAGTTTGGCTCCACACGCCAATCCTGCGACCGAAGCGCGAGCACGGCTTGCACGGACTCCGGATCGGCATAGAAGTGTCGTGCTTGTCCAAGAGTGTCGGCCGGATACATCCGAAGGCTCACGGCGGAGGCGTCGCTGGGATAGCCGAGCCAGGCCATCAAGATCTTCTGCGTGCCATCAATGTTTCGCCATCCTTGGGCTTTACCTTCGTCGGTGGCCACCGCGAATCCCTGCACAGCGTCCAGGCGCCGCTCCAAGCGGAAAGCATTGGTGCCGCAGCGGCTGATCGTCGAATAGGGACCGATGGTGGGGAAGTGCGCCTCAACCAGGTCAAGGAAGTCGCCGATCACGAGACGCTCGGCGCCGGCTACCAAGTCGCGCTCTAGCAAGTCGGAGAAAATCGCCAGCACGTCCTGCCACGGCACAGAGCGCGGGTGCTCCTCGAATTGGACTGGGGCCCCATGCAGGTTGATTCGATGGGGCTGTTCCGTCGGATCACACCAGCTGATCTTGTTTTCGACCACGACGACCAACTCGCCGCCGTAGGTGATGATTGCGTCCAGCACCTGTTGCCGGTCCGACGCCTCCAGAGTGGCGTTGACCTGCTTCGCATCGGGTGCCAGCCACACGCTGATGCCCGGGATCGCGTCGCCGCCCCCCAGCATTTCCCCCGAAGGCAGCACGCGCTGGCGTTGCGTGGCGAACTCGGCGGGCGGCAATGCGTGCAGCCGGCGTCCAGGGGCCACGCGCTCGAGCCACGCCTGATGCGCCATCGGGCTATAGCGCAACACGACCAATAGAGCACGGGTGAGCTGGTTTTCGTGCCACGCGGGCGCGGACTGGAACGGGACAAAGAAGTTGAGATGGCTGGTCATGGGCCTGCGTCAGGGACGGTACAACCGGCGCAGATACATGCCTGCCGTCACCAGTACCAAGTGCAGGCGGAAGGTGCTGTGGTCCTCATTCGACAGGCCAGGATGCGAGCCGTGGGTGTGGAGCATCTTGAACAACCCATTGACGTAGTTCTTGCCGTCTATCGACCACTCGCCCCGGCCGGAGTCGAGGAAGCCTTCGCTGCCTAGCAACGTGCGCCGATTGTCCGATGTCGCCAGTTGGGCGGCCTGTTGCGGGTAGGTGAGTCGTGCGATGTCGTCGAACAGGCCCTCGAGAAACGAGCGCAGCTGAGCATTGCACGCGGCCCAGTCGCCACGGGTGTGTGCATCGATCGCCTGGTCCAAGTGGCCCAGCGGCGTGATAAAGCCGAAATGCCGGAGCAGGTGGTGGACTTCGTCGTCGGTGGCCGGCAGCTGGATCTCACTCGGCAGCGCGGCGCGGATCGAGGCATTTTGCCCGCCGACGGCGGGAACCAGGACAAATCCGTCGCGCGCCAGTCCGCGGAGGAGCGCCGTATGCGCTTCGTCGGTCGAGGCCGGCTGCGCGAGTTTCACCGCCTCGCGGACGACCGCTTCCCCAAGCGTCATCGGACCATCTACGGTTTCGAGCACCCTATCGGGTCGGAGCAAGATCGCACGGGCGATGAGGGCGCACTTCTTGCCAACGCTTACGTCGCTGTTAGACGAGACCTCGGTTTCCAGCCCGAGCCGGATCACGACGCGGTTGATGCCCGCTTGGCTGTGCCGATCCAACAGCTCGGTGGCGGCAACGATTGTGGGGCGAGAAAAGGGGGTAGGCCGCATCGGTAGGATTAAGTCTTGAGGCTAGGGATTGGAGGGCAGAGCGGTCATCGCCTGGACCATGGCAGCGCACATCGCGTCCCAGACGGTTGGCTGCTCGGGGGTTAGCTCTTCCCGATGTCCTATTTCCACGGCTCGGATCTTGAGGCCCGTGAATCGATGAAGTTGTGTTCGGCAATTGCCACGCACTCGGCCACCATCGCGTCTAGCACGGCCTCGATCTTGGAAAAGTCGTAGGCCGGATCGGCCGCGCGCAGGTCGAGGAAGTGCTTCATGTACTGCGTCTTGTGCTCGAGCTCACCGTGATAGGTCTCCGACACTTTGTTGAAGGGGCCCCAGCGAACCACCGGCTCCGGCAAACCGGGACACGTCAAGTCCAAGTAGCACTCGATCGCCGCGGCCCGCTGGTTGATGTCGGCGCGCCTACGACCGGACGGCCCCACCGTCATTACCTTCTTGAGCGCCTTCAAGTCCGGCAACTTCATGGGGCGCATGTTCGGCGGCAGCGTCAGTTTGTGGGTGTCGCGCCACTTGGCCACGCCTTCGGCATCGTTGTCGTAGAGCAGCACCGTGTTGTTGAGGATGCCGATGCCTGCCAGTCCTTGGGTGAACCGGTACAGGTTGCCCGTGCCGGCGAAGGGATAGCCCTCTTCCATGTCCACGAAGCGGAAAAAGTCGGCGACATGAGGGCGCAGTAGCTGCAGAGCCTTCTGCAGGATCTTCGCGTCCGAACTGCCCTCGGTAACGATCAGGAAGCGCTGCTCGGGCGTCGGCCCTGGCTGAAACTCCTCGCGCTCTGCCCATCCTGCATCCACCAAGGGTCCGAAATCCCAGGTAACGTCCAGATCTAGATTCGCCGGGTTTTCGGCGAGCAGCCGCAGTGCGCCGTTCGCACCGAAGTTCTCAAGCAGCAGGTCGATTTCCCAGTGATCCGGTCGCGAGCCTCCCTGGTAGTAGTGGTGGCGTTCGGAGGCCAGCGCCAAACGCTGGAGGATTTCCTTGCGCACGAACTCGCCCGCGTCATAGTCCTCGCGGTAGTTGCCGCTGACCTTGGTGACATCGACCTTTGCCAGGGCGCGGCGCAATGTAGTAAAGGGGATCGGCTTGTCCGACATCCCATGCATGCGATGCAGGCGCTCGTAGTGATGCTCTACGGCGCGCAGCGTGTAGCCCATCAGCTCCAGCCGATCGCGCACATGGCGCAAGGGTTTGCCGAACCCTTCGTCTATCAAGACGATTGGCTCACCTTCAGGAGCCTCCTCGTCCTCGTCGTACGTAGGGATCTGCTTGAGATCGCTCGGCTGGAAAAGCGCGCCGTGGTCGGAGAAAAAGTTGTTCTTTCCCCAGTCCACCTCAAGCTTGCCTAGGGCAAGGCAAATCATCGTGCCCATCAGGTGCTTCCTGTCGTGACAGGTAATGGCTCCAGCGTCGGCAGCACGTTTTCGAACTGTTCGTACAAGGCCAGCATCAGCACTATCGCGTCGGCTTGTTGCGGAAGCGCCGACAGCACGTTGAGCGTCAGCATCGCCATCGCATTGCTATTTTTCATCACGTCTATCAGCAGGCCAATCGGGTAGCCATCCTGCTGGCGCGCAAACGGATGAATGCCGCCGTGCACGAAGGAATTCAGACCGTCGTTAAGGCGTTCGCGTGCTCGTCCAAGTAACGTCGCCGCGCCGCGTGGTCCAGAGGCGTCCAGCTTTTCCAGCATCTCCGGTACGCCGGGCAGCTTCTTGGCAGCCTGCTGGCTTTCGTGCGTCAGCGGGGTGACCAAGCGCTGCAACTGTGCTTCGGGAGCCACGTGCATGGCCCAGACGGCGCGCACCAGGGCTTCATACTGCGGGCGCATCAACACGATGGCAGAAGCCGGCAGCGCGGGCAGCAGCGACTGCACGGCTTGGCCGTGCTGCAACGAGATTGCGCACAGCCCTTGGGCGGCGCGATGTCGGGCGTCGGTAAACGCCGACGTCGCCTCCCACGCCGCACCGATCAGGGCGGCGAGCTGTCCGGAGACGTCCAGCGCGGACGCCAAGGCGTCATCCGTGGCGGGCGCGCCCTTCGGCGTCAGGCACATGCGCTCAGGGGCAGAGTGCGCATCGCCCGCGAAAGTGGTCAAACCCGGCGGTGGGAGGTGTTCGTTCACGTGCGGCTTGAGGCAAGGTGATTGGGCTAGTCCGACTTTACGCAGGCGGAAACAAAGGGGGGCGAAGTAGCCGAACAGCTTCTCCTAGGCTCACATTGACCATTATCG
The DNA here is from genome assembly GCF_054057595.1 of Lysobacter sp. HA18. Lineage (NCBI taxonomy): Bacteria > Pseudomonadati > Pseudomonadota > Gammaproteobacteria > Lysobacterales > Lysobacteraceae > Lysobacter > Lysobacter sp. HA18. Next base: position 3,085,453 of record NZ_JBSRZL010000001.1, on the reverse strand, counting down.
GCCGAGGGTTCGACGGACCACTGACTGCCCGCTCCGGGCCGTCGCCCTAGCAGCGCCGAACATGCCCAGCTAGGGTGCCGCACAACCTCAGGTCCAGACGATGGGACATTGGCGCCTAACCGTCAGGCAGAGCACCTTTTAAGTCGCAGCCTGTGCGACCCCCGCATGAAACTCACCGAAGTGGGCTACTTCAGGACCTACTAGCAGGCCGGACGCGCGTTGTGGCAAAACGTTGCGCTTCATTCTTCGCAGCTTGTTCCAGTGTGTCGGCGGCTCTTCTGACGTGGGCAAGAGCGAGTTGCACGCCGGAGCCATTTTCGACGCCCACATGGAGCTCGGCGACTGCCTTAAGGCAGTAGTTCAACACCGACGTCGGCGCTCCCAATTGCTCGGTCTCATAGCGAGACAGGCAGCTCCGGTCGACGCCAAGTCGCTTCGCAAACTCTGCTTGGGTTGCACCCGCGCGCGCTGCGATCAGAAGTTCTCTTTGAGAGGTCGGAAACGCGTAGGTCATATTGCTACTATCGCACATACGTGCTATAAAAGCACTAGCCACGCCCCGCTGGGGTCGTGGGAGGTTTCCCGTACTATTCGCCCAGGAGACTCCCATGGCGCGTGCAGACCAACTCAAAGCGCTTCTGCGCGCCTACGCAGGCGAAGAAGACGCGCAATTCTTCTCGGTCGCACTCCAGATGGCGGCCGATGAGGCGCAGCGCGGACATACGCGGCTTGCCGCGGAATTGCGCGCGCTCATTGACGCCGCCAAGGCAAAACAATTCGCGAAGCCAAGTTCCCGCCCGGTTCCGCTGGCCCAACCAAAGGGCGATCTGGCAGAACTACTTACCGTGCAGTACCCCAGCCATCATTTGTCTGAGATGGTCGTGTCATCCGAGGTTCGAGCAAAGCTCGAGCGCGTCCTAAATGAGCAGCGTCAGCACGAACGTCTTACCGGTCACGGCTTGTCGCCACGCCGGAAATTGCTGCTGATGGGGCCGCCGGGTACGGGGAAGACGCTTACCGCCAGCGTCTTGGCAACGGAGCTGAGATTACCTCTCTTCATTGCGCGCTTTGACAGCTTGATTACCAAATTCATGGGCGAAAGCGCCTCCAAGCTTCGTCTGGTCTTCGAGTCCCTAAAGACCACGCGAGGCGTGTACCTATTCGATGAATTTGATTCGCTCGGATTGCAGCGTGGAACCCAGCACGACGTCGCAGAGATGCGTCGTACGCTCAACATGTTTCTGCAGCTTATTGAGCAGGATTCGTCAGAAAGTTTGATAGTGGCAGCGACGAACCACGGCGACTCCCTAGATAGCGCGTTGTTTCGTCGATTTGACGACGTCATTCGCTACCGCGCGCCCGACGATGATGAAATCGTTCACCTGCTCAAGAACAGCCTGGCGCTGCTGACGCCCCCGGCACTGGACCCACGGCGTATGGTGTCCGCCGCTCGAGGCTTGTCTCACTCCGACATCGTGCGCGCATGCAAGGACGCCATGAAGGATTCGGTCTTGGAGCATCGGGATTACGCTACGGAGGAAAGCGTGCTTCAGCACCTGGCAGAACGTTCTGCTAGCCTTGGTCCGGTGAAACTCAGCTAAGGGACAGGCTCTCATGGCCTGTAAGGGTCATGCCAGAGTTAGATCACCTTCGAGTCGTCGATTCTGCGGACGCGCGGCCCTTTCGGTCGACCCTGACAGTACAGCAGCCACCCCCGCCCCCAAGGGATCGGGCGACCCATGGCCAGAAGCTGCTCCGGCAATTTTCCGAACTAACGCGGCGAGAAGCTGAGCTCACGCAGCTCCGCGCGGACACAAATTTGCCCCAGCAGGGCATGTCCATCGTGCTCGAAATCTCTCCTAAGGGATTTCTCGACTACAAGAAGCTGGAGTGGCGTCGGGAAGGGATCGAAGTTCTCAATGTTGCAGAAGGGAATGCCTCCGACCTCGTGGTGGTGTTTGTACCTGACGGGCACCTGACAGCATTCGTCCGTCGGATAACCGAGTACTTGGAACAAGACACACGATTCAACAGGCCGAAAAATGCGGCCCTGGTTAGCGTCATCGAGAACGTTCGGAAGGCTGCCTTCGACGAGCTCTGGACGGATGTTTCCGAGGCTCCGCCTGCCGGCGAGCTCAGGTGGTTTCAGTTGTGGCTTAGAGAGTTGCCCGAGGGGCCGTCGGTTACTCGTGACCGTTTCGCTGGCCTCGCCCAACAGCTCGGTATTGAGGTTGAGCCGGGCTTCGTGCCTTTTCCGGGTCGCGTGGTTATTGCAGCACGCGCGGTGCGAGAAATGCTCGAACAGGCGATCGAGTTGCTGGACGCCGTCGCCGAGATCCGCAGCGTCGCACCCACGGCCGAGTTCTTCTTGTCACAGCTGAGTCCTGCTGAGCAAGCAGAGTGGGTGAATGATCTCGCCGCGCGCACGACGCACGGCGAGAGCGACGAAGCCCCGTACGTTGCGTTGCTCGATACGGGCGTCAATAACGGACATCCTCTTCTCAGGCATGGGCTGGCAGACGACGACCTGCATGCGCTGCAGCCTGCATGGCGTCGCACCGATCATCACGGCCACGGAACGCAGATGGCAGGACTAGTGCTGCACGGCAATCTGGTGGGCCCGTTGGCATCGACCCAGGCGTATCAGATCGCGCATCGCTTGGAATCCGTCAAGATTCTGCCGCCTGATGGGGAGAATCCCCCGCACCTGTATGGATGGATCACAGAACAGGCGACAAGGGCTGTAGAGGATCCATATCCCAATCGTCGCCGCACATTCGCGATGATGACGACGTCCATTGGGAAGACCACGGGCTCTCCGTCAGAATGGTCTGCGACCATTGACCGATTGGCGTTCGGTGCGCCCGATGTGGTTGATGATTCGAGCGAAGACGCGCAGAGCAAGCCGCGCTTATTCGTCCTGTCTGCGGGAAACGTTGGATGGCCAGACTGGAACAACTATCCCGCAATCAATGATCTGTCGCCGGTAGAAAATCCAGGTCAGTCCTGGAACGCGATTACGGTTGGTGCCTGCACCTATCTAACCGACTACGATCAAGACGAATACCCGTCCTTCCAGGCGATCGCCGCCGGCGGAGGCTTGTCGCCTTCTTCATCGACATCGTTGATGTGGCCAAGGACCAACTGGCCGTACAAACCCGACGTGGTCGCCGAGGGCGGAAATGGCTGTTTGGACGCCGGGATCCATGTAATCGTTGGACCAGAGAACCTTCGCTTGCTGTCGACCTCACACGACATGGCGACGGCATTGCTAACGGAAACAGGGGATACAAGCGCCGCCACGGCCGAAGTGGCCAGGCTTTGTGCCAGGTTGTCAGACCGATATCCAGACTATTGGCCCGAAACTCTACGAGCCTTGGTCATCCACGGCGCCCGGTACACGCCCGCGATGTTGGCGCAGTTGCCGCTCGTTCGACTCATGCGGCAGAAGTTGAACCTTCTGAAGCGCTACGGTTTTGGGGCGATTAGCCCGGAAAACTCCCTCGAGTCGACAGCGACCAGGCCTACGGTGGTTCTCCAGGAGACCATCAAGCCGTACCGTGTCGATGGATCCAACATCAGATTGAACACGATCAATCTGCACGAGATTCCTTGGCCGGCCGCCGCGCTGCAAGCCTTGGGCGAGGCAACCGTCGCATTGCGCATAACGCTCTCGCATTTCGTGGACCCAAACCCGAGTCAACGGGGTTGGCAGAGCAAATTCCGCTACCAGTCACATGGACTTCGATTCTCAGTAAAGGGAGCCACGGAGTCGGCCGAGGAGTTCAATCAGCGCATCAACCTGCTTGAGCGGGAGGCGGCCGCCGAAAACGGAGAGGATGAGCACGGAGCCTTCAGGGATCCCGATTCGGCCGGATGGTTCCTTGGAACCAAGCTCCAATCCCGAGGCTCTATCCATTCGGACGTGTGGATGGGGACAGCAGCGGACCTCGCAGAGAAATCCCATATCGCCGTATTTCCAGTCGGAGGGTGGTGGAAAGACTGGAGAGGCGCAGGTCAGCCGAATAAGACCGTCCGATACGCCTTGGTGGTCACTCTAGAGGTGGCAGAGGACATGGACGTCGACTTGTACACGCCCATCCTTGCCCAGATACCGGTTCCAGCAGTTGTCGTTCCTGTGGATCTTGGCTAAGGCACCGGTCCAGACCGATTGCACGAAAGTTCCAATGTCCTCCGGGCCCGTAACGTCCAATTTTGAACTGATGCTCGCAACTGCGCAGACAAGCTGGATGAATCGACAAGTCGTGCCCGTCGAGTGACAGTTGGACGTCGGCTGCACTAAGTGCGAGTACCGATCAGAATGACCATCGGCACCGGTCCAAGCTGATCATTGCGCTGATGTCGACCATGGCCGCTTTCGTCCAATAGCGGACGTCGCTAAGTAGAGCTAGAAGATCCGCTCTGTCCCGACCTAATGCCATCAATGCCCTCGGTATCGGAGGGCATCGAGGACGAGCGAGAACGCCGGTGAAGGATGACGGCGGCTCGGGTAGTAGAGGTGAAAGCCTGGGAATGGTGCGCACCAGTCATCGAGCACACGGACGAGTCGGCCGGTTTCGAAGTACGGCTCAAACTCCTCCTCTGGGAGGAATGCAATCCCAAATCCGTCGAGCGCCACCCTTACGATCTGTGGCGAAGTGTTGACGATGACTTGTCCCTCGACGCGTACCTCGAGCTCACGTCCGTCCCGCTCGAACTCCCACGCGTAGAGACCACCGGACACCTGCCGCTGGGCAATGCAGCGATGATTCGTAAGGTCGCCCGGGGTCTTCGGCGGTGGGTGGTTAGCGAAGTACTCGGGAGAGGCTGCAGCAGCCATGCGGATCTTCGGCCCGATCGGGACGGCGACCATGTCTTGGTGGACCTGCTCTCCAAGACGCACGCCGGCGTCGAAGCGATCGGCGACGATGTCGCGCAGCCCGTAGCTCACATCGAACTCGACCTGGATGTCCGGGTACTCACGCAATAGCGGCACGAGCTTGGGCCAGATGTTGTCGCGAAGGACCTGGTCGGCGCAGGTGATCCGTACGAGGCCGGCGGGCTTGTCCCGGAGCGCGGTTAGCGCGTCGAGTTCGGCCTCGATCTCCTCGAAGCGATGGCCGATGGCTTTCGCCAACCGCTCGCCGGCGGCCGTTGGAGACACGCTACGGGTCGTACGGGTCAGCAGACGAATGTCCAGCCGGTCCTCCAGACCCCGGATTGTCTGGCTCAGCGCGGACTGAGTCACGCCGAGCACCTTGGCGGCACGGGTGAAGCTGCCTTCGCGGGCGACCGTGACAAAGGCCAGTAGGTCGTTCAGGTTGCGGCGCGCCATAGCGGCAGTCTCCGTAATTGATTAGCTGAGCTACTAGGGCATTTAAGCACTAGGTGGCTAATCAAATCCTCGCGCGAGGTCCACAGTGCTCACCACTCGCCACGCAGACAGCGCGGCGCTCTCAAGAGATCCGAAATGCGAACCCTCGCCCTCGCCCTCGCCCTTGCCCTCGGCCTCGCCCTCAGCCCGCTTATCGCCCACGGAGCCGACATGTCCAACGGAGCCAACAATTTCTACACCAGCGAGCAGGTCTCCCTGCAGAAGGTGACCTTCAAGAACCAGTACGGCATGGACGTCGTCGGCAACCTGTTCGTACCCAAGAACCTCGACCGTACCAAGAAGCACGCCGCGATCGTGGTCGGTCACCCGATGGGCGCCGTCAAGGAGCAGTCGTCCAACCTCTATGCCACCAAGCTCGCCGAGCAGGGCTTTGTGACGCTGGCAATCGACCTGCCGTTCTGGGGCGAAAGCGAAGGCAAGGCGCGCAATGCCGTGGCGCCGGATCTGTACTCCGAAGCCTTCAGCGCCGCAGTCGACTACCTCGGCACGCGCGAGTACGTCGACCGTGGCCGGATCGGTGGCCTCGGGATCTGTGGCAGCGGCAGCTTCGTGATCAGCGCTGCCAAGGTTGACCCCCGTCTGCAGGCGATCGCCACGGTGAGCATGTACGACATGGGCGCGGTCACCCGCGATGGTCTGGGCAAGTCGCAGACGCTGGAGCAGCGCAAGCAGATGCTGGCGCAGGCCGCGGAGCAGCGTTACCAGGAGTTCACCAGCGGCAAGCCGATCTGGCGCAACTACCTGCCGAAGCAGCTCCCGGCCGACGCCGATCCGATCACGCGGGAGTTCCACGACTTCTATCGCACGCCGCGCGGCGAGGCGGTGCCCGCAGGCATTCCGCCGGAGCAGAGCCAGAACCGCACGCTCGCACAAGAGGTGAAGTTCATGAACTTCTACCCGTTCAACGACATCGAGACCATCGCTCCGCGCCCGATGCTCTTCATTGCTGGCGAAGTCGCACACTCCCGTGAGTTCAGCGAAGAGGCGTTCCGACGTGCTGGCCAGCAGAAGGAACTCGTCATTGTTCCAGGTGCAAATCACGTCGACCTCTATGACCGCGTCGGTGCGATCCCGTTCGCCAAGCTCACCCAGTTCTACCGGACGAACCTGAAGTAAAGAGTCGACAGGCTGTCCGAAAGGGGCCCTGTTCGCAGGGCCCTTCTTTTTTCGGCGCGTCGCGCTGGTCCTGGTTGGAAAGAAAATGACGACTCAACAGGCTCCGTCCCCCTCTTCTTCACTCGTACCTGGCTGGGGTGGAGTTTTTTCCTTGGCGCTGGGGGCCTTTGCCCTAGTGGCCTCGGAGTTCATGCCGGTCAGCCTGCTGACGCCCGTCGCTAACGAGCTCCAGGTCACTGAGGGCCAAGCCGGCCAGGCGATCACCGTCTCGGGGGTGTTCGCGCTTCTGACGAGCCTTTCGATCTCTGCGCTCGCTGGCCGATTGGACCGCAAGGTCCTCCTCGCCGCGCTGACCTTGCTGATGATCCTGTCGGGAAGCGTGGCCGCATTCGCCCCGAACTACTTCTCCTTCATGGTGGGGCGCGCGCTGATCGGCGTCGCCATCGGCGGGTTCTGGTCGATGTCGGCGTCGACAGCGATGCAGCTGGTTTCAAAGGACGACGTTCCGCGCGCTTTGGCCGTGGTCAACGGAGGCAATGCACTGGCTACGGTGCTGGCAGCACCGCTCGGGAGCCTGTTGGCTTCTGTCGTGGGCTGGCGCTGGGCGTTTTTCACGATCGTTCCCGTCGCCGCCATCGCACTCGTCTGGCAGGTGAGGAGCCTTCCCAAGATGAAGCCCGAAGCCCGCGCGAAGCCGGTCAGTGTTTTCGGGCTCCTACGCGAACGGCGTGTGGCGCTAGGCATGGCCGCCGTCAGCCTCTTTTTCATGGGGCAGTTCACGCTCTTCACCTATCTCCGCCCATTCCTGGAGACGGCAGCAGGCGTAGGAGCAGGAACGCTCTCCTTCTTACTACTGGTCATCGGCATCGCGGGGTTCGTCGGGACGATCCTGATCGGCTCGTTCCTCAAGAACGGTCTCTACCGGATCCTGATCACCATCCCGCTTGTCATGGCAGCGATCGCCATCGCGCTGCCATTCGCTGCTACTTCGCTGGGCTCTACCGCCGTCCTCTTGGGCATTAGGGGCTCGTCGGTACCGCCGCGCCCGTGGGCTGGTGGACGTGGCTCGCCTGGACCCTGCCGCGGGACGCCGAAGCCGGTGGCGGCCTGATGGTCGCCGTGGTGCAGCTCGCCATCGGACTCGGCGCTGGCGTCGGTGGGCTCCTGTACGACCAGCTCGGCTATCAAGCGACGTTCGCGGCCAGTTCGGTCCTACTCATCGTCGCCTCAGGCCTGGCGGTTCTGACCTCGCGCATCGCTGCGCGACTGCCGGTACCGCAAGATGTCGACGCGGACCGGCACCGGGCAAGCCACGTCCGGGCATAAGCCTGCAGGCGACCTGCCTATCCCCACCGCACCTGCAGCCAGATGTGGCATCACCGATCTCGAACTGTGACGTCGTCGAGTCCCCTTTCAATGACGAGAGCCCCATGCGCATGAATGCCAGCCCGATTCACCCGCCCAGAAAGAAGCGTGGGTGGCTAATGCGTCTCTTGCTCGTCGTCCTTGCAGTGATCGCCGCACTGGCCGTCGTAGTGGGCGTTCTCTACCTCGTGGCGCGACCATCTCTTGGTCGAACCCCGGAAGGCGCTCGGCTTGAGCGGGTCAAGCAATCATCCCAGTGGGACGGCGACTCCTTCTACTCGGGACGTGATTCGTGGTCGCCGGAGTCCAACCCGTCCAAGGCGGCAGAGACGGCCACGCCACCCCCGGCAGTGCCAGTCGTCCGGACGGACCCTGCCGTCCTGCGCACGTCACCCGTTTCGGGACTGCGGGTCACATGGTTCGGACACTCGAGCACGCTCGTGCAGGTCGACGGGGTCAACGTGCTGACGGATCCGTTCTGGAGCGAGCGAGCCAGCCCACTGCAGTTCATCGGCCCCAAGCGCTGGTATCCGCCTCCCATTGCATTGGCGGACCTTCCGAGGATCGACGCCGTCGTGGTCTCGCACGACCACTACGACCATCTGGACGCCGGGACGATCCGCGCCTTGAATCGCGATGGCGTGCGATTCGTCGTGCCCCTTGGAGTCGGTGCGCACCTCGAGGACTGGGGCGTACCGGCCAACCGCATTACTGAACTCGACTGGTGGGAGTCGACAGTGGTGCGCGGTGTGCGCATCCATGCCACGCCCGCGGGTCACTACAGCGGTCGCGTCGAGTTCCAGGGCAACGATGCGCTCTGGGCGGGCTACGCCCTTGTGGGGTCGCGGAGCCGCGTGTACTACACGGGCGACACGTCATACATGCCCGAGATGATCGAGATCGGGCGGCGTTTAGGTCCGTTCGACCTCGTGCTTACAGACTCTGGCCAGTACAACCCGGGGTGGGCGGATGTCCATCTGGGACCGGAACAGGCTGTCGAACTCGCCAAGGCCGTAGGCGCCAAGACCATGATGCCTATTCACTGGGGACTGATCCGGCTCGCACATCACTCATGGACTGAGCCCGCCGAGCGCACGCTCGCGGCCGCCGCATGTCACGGCGTGAATGTGGTCATCCCACCGCCTGGTAAGTCGATCGAGCCAGCAACTGCCACTCAGCTGAGCAAGTGGTGGCCGCAGCTGCCCTGGATGACAGCGAGCGCTTCCTCGGTGCGCTCAAGCCAGAATGGCGACGGAGCTTCGCGCTTCGAACCTGCCCCATGCCGACAGGAGGGCCGTGGGGAGGTCGCGACCCGGTAACGGCAAGGCGACGTCCGCTTTGGGTCGTAAGCGGACCTCGTCTGGTCATCGCCATCGCGCTGGTTAGCTTCAGCTGGAACAACGGCGCAATGCGATCGGCGCACGCACACTAAGCCGGTGGTGACAAAGACTCGCCGCTTCCGTCCTGAAGATCCATTCCGAACGCGACCAATCTTTGCTTCTCGCGGACCACTAAAAGGCATCGCCGAGATTCAAAAATCTTTCAAACCCTTAACACAGACCTGAAGCGGAGGAGTTCTTCGCTTAACGTCCGAGCGCTACGTCCCAAGCGCTCACGGCAAGGTCAGAGCTATGCGCAATGACACAAGGGAGACGATTGTCCAGCTGCTGACGTGGGCCACCGTTGTTCTGGTGGGTCTTCTGACCAAGCGAAACATGCGTCTGCCGTAAGCCAGTCTACTGGCAATAGAAGGCCCGCCCTCATCGGCGGGCCTTCTGCGTTTATGCGGCAACTCGAGGAGATCGACATGCACCTGGTTGAAACGATGGCCTATACGGGGGAACGCCCCTGGCACGGTCTGGGCAACAAGCTCGCCCCGCAGCAGCCCATCGATGCTTGGAAGCAGCAGGCGGGCATGGACTGGCAGATCGAGGAGTCCGAAGTCCGTTACATCACTGGCAGCAACGACGTCGGGGTTATCAACGCGTTTCCGGAACAGAAGGTCCTGTACCGGTCAGACACAAAGGCGCCGCTGGCCGTGGTCAGCAAGCGCTTCCAGGTGGTCCAACCGCGCGAGATTCTCGAGTTCTATCGGGATCTGACGGCCTGCAACGGTTTCGAGCTGGAAACCGCGGGCGTGCTACGGGCGGGCCGAAAGTTCTGGGCGTTGGCACGTACCGGGCAGAGCACGACACTCAGGGGACGTGACAAGGTGGACGGGTACTTGCTGCTGGCCACCGCGTGCGATGGCACGCTGGCGACCACCGCGCAGTTCACCTCGCTGCGTGTCGTCTGCAACAACACCCTGCAGATCGCGTTGGGAGATGCCAGCGGTGCCATCAAGGTGCCCCACCGCAGCCAGTTCGACCCCGATGTGGTGAAGCGCCAACTGGGCATCACCGTGTCGTCGTGGGACGGCTTCGTGGCCCGGATGAAGGCGCTTTGCGAGCAACCAGTCGATCACGACTCGGCCGAAGGCCTGCTGCGTCGGGTACTCACCTATGCCGGCCCCGAAGGCGAGCAACCCATCGTCAACGAACAGGCGCTGGCGAACGCCCGATCCCTGTACGAAGGTGGTGGCCGCGGAGCCCTCATGGCATCAAGCCGGGGAACGGCCTGGGGGTTGCTCAACAGCGTTAGCGAGTACGTCGACCACCACCGGCGGGCCCGCAGCGACGACCACCGCCGCGACGCGGCGTGGTTTGGCCAAGGGGCCCAGCTCAAGCAGCGGGCATGGAACGAAGTGACAAAGCTGGTGGCGTGAGCCGGCGCGTCCGTGGCCATTGATGCACTGGATATCGCCTACATCGCCACCGGTGCCAGGCAAGCGCTGTGGGCTTCGCCGATCAGGCATGACGCCATCTCCCGGTTCGATGGAGAGTTGGGCTACGTGCAAGCGTGCATTGACCACGCCGCCCTGCTGGCCGGGCGTGGCACGAGTGCGAAGAGGCCGGCGAAGGCCCGCAGCCCGCATCGCGCTCTGGCGCCACGACGGTCTGGAAAGCTTCGCCCATGCGCCGGCTAATCTCCGTACCGGCACGAGGTGCAGTCGGCCTGATGGCCGACTGCTCAAGCGACTCGGACTCGGGCAGTGGCGTCAGATTTGGACACTACGGCTGACTTTTCGAATGTGAGTCAGATTGAGAGTCAGATGTGCTTCATTGATTGATCGTGTACGTTTTAGATCAATGGCTTGCGAGCTATATGTGATTGCTGGTGGGCCATTGCTAGCTGCGCGCGCGACCTCGACGTAGTGGTCTCATTGCCCGCGTGACCGCTTCGCGGCTTCGCTGATTGGGCTGACGAGCATTTAAGTGCGCAGCGTCGACGTAGCGCATGTCGCACGTGATGCAATGGGGAGCGAGCTAGTTATCGTCATTCCGTTTCGCACGAGTGTTGCGACGCGAGCCAAAGCGTAGGGAACACCGCGGACGTGCGGCTATGGTTAGGATCGTCGACGCATAAACCTTTCCGAACAGCGTTTCGCGGAACAGTTTTCTAGCCCAGTACGCGATCGCCGGAAACCCCGGGTTCGGCGTGTCCTGCGCGATAGCGCCTTGACCGCCCGAGTCGCCCCGGGCGCCAACACGAGCCTCCGTGAACGAAATGTGATCTCATACGCGCTTCGCCGCGCAGCCCGTCACACGTTTGGGGTGACCTGCGCCGCGGATCGTCAGGGGGAAGTCACATGTGGCAGCAGAGCGCGAACCCGCGCCCGTTCGGCGTGGGCGTTCGATCGTCCGCGGAAAATTCGTCCGCTGGTCTCCGGACCCGTATTCGACGGTTCGCCGGCGCAGCCCTGCTGGCGCTGACAGCTCTCGTCGCGACTCCAGTGGCAGCGCAGAACGCCACGACGGTGACGATTACCGGCTCGAGGCCGGCGACCTTCGCGCGCGAAGGCCAGGTGCTCACGTTCAACGTGCAGCTCTCCACCGGTAACACCGATATCGACTCGCTGACATTTACCAGCGGCGGCCCCGCGGGGATGTCCGCGCTCAGCTGCCCCGGTATGCCGGCGGCGCTGGGCACAACCAAGAACTGCACGTTCACGTACACGACGCAGGCGATGGACGTCGCGATCGGCAGCATCTCGGCGATCGGGCGCTGGCGCGCAACGCGCCCGAGCGGTGCCGCGCGCAGTGGCGCGACCAACACGCTGGTCGTCTCGTTCGCTGCACCGCGCCAGCCCGACGCACCGATCATTCGCACTGCTACGCCCGGCAACACACAGGCCACGGTGGCGTTCGACCCGCCGGATTTTGACGGCGGCTACCCCGTCGACAGCTACACCGTGACGTCGACCCCGGGCGCGCTGACCGCGACCGGCACCGGCGGTCCGATCACGGTTACCGGCCTGACCAACGGTGTCGCGTACCGGTTCTCGGTTACCGCGACGAACATCATGGGTACGAGCGCCGCGTCGGGCTTGTCCAATAGCGTTACGCCGACAGCGCCGCAGACGATCACGTTCGCGCATCCGGGCGCGCAGAACTTCGGCACCACGCCGACGCTGACGGCCACGTCGACCTCGGGTCTGACCGTAACCTTCAGCTCGACCACGATCGGCGTTTGCACCGTCACCTCGGGTGGCGCGCTGACGTTCGTATCGGCTGGCACCTGCAGCATCGATGCGGATCAGTCGGGCGACAGCGCGACGAATGCCGCGGCGACCGTGTCGCGCAGCTTCACCGTCGCAGCCGTCGCGCCGGGTGCGCCGACGATCGGCACTGCAACCGCAGGCGACGCGCAGGCGATCGTCTCGTTCGTCGCACCCGCCTCGACGGGTGGAGCCGCGGTCACGAGCTACACTGTGACGTCGATGCCCGGCGGAATCACCGCGACCGGTGGCACGTCGCCGATCACGATCAACGGCCTCACCAACGGTGTCGCGTACGCGTTCGTAGTTACCGCGACGAATTCGGCGGGCGCAGGCGCAGCGTCGTCGCAATCCAATAGCGTTACCCCGGCAGGACCGCAGGTCATCACGTTCGCGAATCCGGGCGCGCAGTCGTACGGCACCTCGCCGACGCTGACCGCCACGTCGACATCTGGCCTGCCGGTGTCGTTCGATTCGTCGACGCCCGCGGTGTGCTCGATCACGTCGTCGGGCACGCTGACGTTCGTTGCCGCCGGCACGTGCACGATCGACGCCGACCAGACGGGCGATGCCGCGTATCTGCCCGCGTCTCGCGTCAGTCGCAGCTTCACCGTCAATGCCGTCGTTCCTGGCGCGCCGACCTCGGCGAGCGCGGTCGCGGGCGATGCGCAGGCAACGGTCTCGTTCACGGCCCCGTCGAACACCGGCGGCGCGGCGGTCACCGGTTACACGGTGACGTCGGCACCTGGTGGGTTTACCGCATCGGGTGCGTCGAGCCCGATCGTCGTGTCGGGTCTCGTCAACGGCACCGCATACACGTTCACCGTTACCGCGACGAACACCGCAGGTGCGGGCGCTGCGTCGGCGCCGTCCAATGCCGTTACGCCGAAGCCGCCGCTCGCTGCAGGGCCGGTTAGCGCAACGGTGCCGTACGCGGCAGGTGCCACGCCGATCACGCTCGACATCCTCGGCACGGCGACGTCCATCGCGATCGGCACGGCGCCGTCGCACGGCACGGCCATTGCGAGCGGCACGACGATCACCTACCAGCCCGCAACCGGTTACGCGGGTGCCGACAGCTTCACGTACACGGCGAATGACGGCCTGACGACGACCGCGCCCGCGATCGTCACGATCACGGTCAGTGATGCGACCGTCACCGTCACGCCGTCCGGCAGCCTCAACGCGACCGTCGGTGCGGCATATACGCAGACGTTTACGTGGTCGGGCGGGAACGCCCCGTACCACGCGTACCAGGTGACCGGCCTCCCCGCGGGCGTCTCGATCGCATCGAACGCCACGAACAGCGTGACCGTATCCGGCACGCCGACGCAGGTGGGTACCTTCAACGTCGCCGTGCAGGCCACCGACAGCAGCACCGGCAATGGTCCGTACGCCGCCGGCCAGACCTTCGTAATTACGGTCGCCGCGCCCGTGCTTGCGCTGTCGCCGGCCAGCGGCTCGCTCACTGCGCCCTACGGCACTGCTTACACGCAGGCACTCGCCGCTTCCGGCGGTGTCGGCCCGTACACCTACGCAGTCACGGGTGCGCTGCCGGCCGGCATGTCGTTCAACGGCGCCGTCCTGTCGGGCACGCCGACCGTGCCGGGCAGCTACGGCATTACGATCACCGCGACCGACACCGGCTCCACCGGCGCCGGCGCGCCGTTCACCGCGTCGCAGACATACACGCTGCAGGTCGTCGCGCCATCGATCTCGCTGACGCCATCGACGCTGCCGAACGGCGCATCGACCGTGGCGTACTCGCAGTCGCTGTCGTCGACCGGTGGCGTCGCGCCGTACACCTATGACGTCGTCGCCGGAAACCTGCCCGCCGGCGTGACGCTCGCGCCCAACGGCCTGGTATCCGGCACGCCGACAGCTTCCGGCCACTTCGCGTTCACCGTCCGCGCGTCGGATGCACACGGGCAGTCGGGTACGCAGTCCTATGCGTTCGACATCGCGGCGCCGACGCTCGCGCTGTCGCCGACGACCGTCACGTCTGGCACCGCGGGCTCGCCGTATTCGCAGGCGTTCACCGTGACCGGCGGCATCGCGCCGTATACGACGACGCTGACCGGCACACTGCCGACCGGCATCACGTTCGATGCGGCCACACGTACGCTGTCGGGCACGCCGACGCAGTCCGGTTCGTTCGCGTTCGACGTCGACGTCGCCGATGCCACGACCGGCACGCCTGGCGCGACGAGTGCGCACTACACGCTGTCGATCGCGGCGCCCACGCTGACGATGACGCCTGCCACCGTGCCCGCCGGTACCGCGGAGACGGCCTACACGCAGACGTTCGTCGCAAGCGGTGGCATCGCGCCGTACCACTACGCGCTGGCATCCGGCACGTTGCCCGCCGGACTGACGCTCAATGCAGACACCGGCGTGCTGTCCGGCACCCCGACCGTCGCAGGCGCGTTCCCGATCTCGATCCGCGCGACCGACAGCACCGCAGGCACGCCGGCATCGACCGTCATCGCTTACACGCTGACGCTGTCCGCGCCATCCATCGCGATCACGCCGGCCACCTTGCCTGCCGGAGTCGCGAACACGGCCTACTCGCAGGCATTGAGCGCGAGCGGCGGCACAGCGCCGTATCGCTTCACCATCAGCGCGGGCACGCTGCCGACCGGTCTTTCGGTCGCGTCGAACGGTGGGCTGTCGGGCACGCCGACCGCGGATGGCGCATTTGCGTTCACCGTCACCGCGACCGACGCGCTCGGCTTCACCGCGACGCGTGCGTATGCGTTCGCCGTCGCTCCGCGTGCGGATCCGTCGCGTGACGCGCAAGTGCGTGGCCTCGTCCATGCGCAGGCACAGGCGACACACCGCTTTGCCGATGCGCAGATCAACAACTTCCAGTCGCGTCTGGAAAGCCTGCACGGTGGCGGTCGCGAAGGCAGTTCGCACAATTCGCTGAGCTTTAGCGACAGCGCACACTGCAGCGACAATCCGCATTCGACGAATGCCTGCATCGATACACGCATCGAACGCCCCGGCATCGGCGCGGCCGACGCCGGCGATGCAGATGTGGCGGCATCGAACGGTCCGACCGCGAAGGAAACGTCGTCTGCTGGCGGCCTCTGGATCGGCGGTGCATTGCGCTCGGGTAGTACCGGCGGGCATTCGGGCTCGTCGTCGCTCGACTTCGAAACCGACGGCGTCAGTGCCGGTGCAGACTACCGCGTCACCGATACGTTCGCGATCGGTGGAGGCGTCGGCTACGGCCGCGATGCCACCGACATCGGCAGTTTCGACACGCGCACGAAGGGCGAGTCCTACGCGCTGGCTGCCTACGCGAGCTTCCATCCGGGCGGCGCGCTCTTCATCGACGGTCTCGTCGGTTACGAGCGACTGTCGTTCGACACGCGTCGACATGTCACGGTGAACGGCGGCACGGTCGAAGGCTCGCGCGACGGTAGCCAGTGGTTCGGTTCCATATCGGCGGGTGCCGACCTGTTGCACGGCGGCTGGCTGGTCACGCCGTACGCGCGTGTCGACATCACCCGCGCGACGCTCGATGCGTACACCGAACACGGCGATGCTCTGTACGCACTCGCCTACAACGAGCAGTCGGTCGATGGCACCACCGGCGATCTCGGCATTCGCTTCGGCACGCGCCGCACCACGTCGTGGGGTGCATTCGCGCCGGAGTTCCGTGTCGAATACCAGCACGACTTCCAGGACGATGGGGACGCGTCGATGCACTACGCCGACCTGCCGTCCGGCGCGCTGTATACCGCGACCGTCGTCGGCTTCGACCGCACGCGCTACCTCATCGGCGCCGGCGCCACGTGGGTGCTGCGCAATGACTTCTCCATCCGCCTCGACTATCGCGGCATGTTTGGAACGTCGGGCGATCGCGACAACGGCATCCAGCTGAACTTCCAGAAGTCGTATTGAGGACGTAAGCGCGTCATCGGGCACGAGTGGCGCCCGCATTGCAGCCGAGGCGGGTCCGGAAGGGTCGCCTCGGCGGTGCTGCGATGCTGAAAGCGGCGCGTGACGAATAGGACCGGATAGCAAGCTCGGCTCGATGCGCTGTCGAACTTCGATAGGACCACTTCGTGAAGAACCGGTACGGCTGAACGAAGTCGCCTTAGGTGTATAGAGTGACGGCACTTATTCCGAAGGCTGCCCCCATGCCCAACCTCAATACCGTCCTGAAGACCGAGATCACGCGTCTGGCCCGCAAGGAGATCAAGACCGCGGTCGATCCGCTGCGCAAGTCGAATGCGGGCTACCGCCGGGAAATCGCGGAGCTCAAGCGCCAGGTGGCGCAGCTGCAGCGCCAGCTCAAGGCTTCGTCGAAGACGACGCGGGCGGCGGCACCGGCGGACGACGAGGGCGGCGTGCGTACGCGTTTCGTCGCAAAGGGCCTGAAATCACTGCGGGCTCGGCTCGGGCTGTCGGCTGCGGACTTCGGCCGCCTGGTCGGCGCGAGCGGCCAGTCGGTCTACAACTGGGAAGCCGGCAAGACGGTGCCGCGCGACGGCCAGCAGGCTGCGCTCGCCGCGGTGCGCGGCTTGGGCAAGCGCGAGGCTGTCAAGCGTCTCGAGGCGCTGTCCTGATCGATTGACGGCGCGGTCGGGCCGCTCCTTCGCGGGACGTTTTTCGACAACCGCGCGCGCCCCGACCGACCCCGAACAGCGCCGCTGTCCACGCGGCGCTGCGTACCCCTGACGTAAACTCCACGCTCCCACGGCTCGGCGCTCGACATGAATTCACGTGACGTAATGCGCGTGATCGAGTGCCTTCCGGGCAACTACGCGTTGCTGCGCGCGGTGCCGGGTTATCCGATCGCCGCGGTGAGCCGCCAGCTCGCAGGGTTCGCGACGGACGCCAACGACGTCATCGGACGGCCGCTTTTCGATGTGTTCCCGGAAGCCCCCGAAGCGCCGGGCAGCGTCGCGCGGCTGGCCGCGTCGTTCGACAACGTGATCACAACGCGTTTCGCCGCTCGTCACGAGCAACGCTTCGACGTCTTCAATCATGAAGCCGGCCGATTCGAAGAGCGCTACTGGTCGGCGTTCAACACGCCGATCTTCGATGACGACGGCAATGTCGCCTACATCCTCCATCACTCGGAAGATGCAGCGACCGAGGCCCGCCACGGTTCGACGGCCATCCTCGATGCGATGACGGAAGGCGTGTTCACGCTCGACCGGCAATGGCGCTTCAACTACGTCAATCCGGAGGCCTACCGCATCCTCAGGCACGAGCCGGGCTCGCTGCGCGGAAAGATGATCTGGGAGCATTTCCCGGGCACCGAAGAGAGCGCGTTCGGCGAGCACTACCGGCGCACGATGGAGGAGCGTCGCAAGAGTTCGTTCACCGCGTTCTATCCCGGCATGGACAGCTGGTACGAGGTGACGGCTTATCCGGCGCCCGAAGGCATCTCCGTCTACTTCCGCGACGTCACCACGCAGGTGCTGGCCGAGCAGGAGCGCGAGCGTGTCGCGTTCGATGCGGAGCGCCAGGCGCGCCTGTACGAGACCGCGCTCAACAACACGCCCGACTTCGTCTACATCTTCGATACCGACCACCGCGCGCTCTATGCGAACGAGGCGCTTCTGAAAGTCTGGGGCGTGGACGACGTGCGCGGCAAAACGTGGATGGAGCTCGGCTACGAGCAGTGGCATGCGGACATGCACGATCGCGAGCTCGCGCAGGTAATCGAAACGAAGGCGCCGATACGCGGTGAGATTCCGTTTACCGGAACGAATGGCCGGCGTATCTACGACTACATCTTCGCGCCGGTGCTCGACCCGTCGGGCGACGTGGTGGCCGTCGCCGGCACCACGCGCGACGTCACCGAGCGCAAGGCCGCCGAGCAGATCGTTCGCGACCACGCGGACCGCCTGAGCGACGCCGATCGCGCGAAGGACGCATTCCTCGCGACGCTTTCGCATGAACTGCGCAACCCGCTCGCGCCGCTGCGCAACGGCGTCGAAATCCTGCGGCGCATGTCCGACGCGACCGGGCCGCAGGCGCGCGTGCATTCGATGATGGAGCGACAGGTGAATCACTTGGTTCGCCTCGTCGATGACCTGATGGAGGTGTCGCGCATCACGCGCGGCAACGTGCCGCTGCACATGGAGACGTTCACGCTCGAATCGGTGATCGAGAGTGCAGTCGAGGCGGCGCGGCCGGTGATCGATGCCGGACGTCACGAGTTGTCTATCGAACTTCCGAACGAACCCGTCTGGCTGCAGGGCGATCGCGTGCGCATCGCGCAGATCGTCGCAAACCTGTTGAACAACGCCGCGAAGTATTCCGATCCCGATGGACAGATCGCAGTGCTGGCGTCCGTGGCACCCGGCAACGTCATGGTGTCGATCCGCGACACCGGCATCGGCATGGAGCTGTCGGAAATTCCGCACCTGTTCGAGATGTTCACGCGCGGCGATCGCGTCAAGGCGACGCACCAGGGCGGGCTCGGCATCGGGCTTGCGCTGGCACGGCGGTTGGCGACGCTGCACGGCGGTTCGCTAGACGCGATCAGCGACGGCCCGGGCACCGGAAGCACGTTTACGCTGACACTTCCGTGCATCCAAGGCGCCGACATGACCGAAACGGCGACGGTCGAGGTGTCGCTGCCGCAGCTTTCGTTGCGCGTGCTGGTCGTCGACGACAACGTCGACGTCGGCAACAGCCTCGCGCAGACGCTGGGCATGGCCGGTGCCGAGGTACAGGTGGAAGACAACGGCACCAGCGGCGTGGAGGCCTATGACCGCTTCCGTCCCGACGTCGCCATCGTCGACATCGGCATGCCGCAGGTCACCGGTTACGACGTCGCCGCGATGCTGCGTTCGAAAGGCGCGACGATTCCGCTGGTCGCACTCACGGGCTGGGGCCAGACGACCGATCGCGAACGCGCGCTGGCTGCGGGCTTTGACCACCATCTGGTAAAGCCGGTGGCGATTCCGCTGCTGATTCGACTGCTGAAGTCGATGGAAGACGGCGTGCGCGCTTCGAACTGAGTTGCGTTCGACGACGTTCGTTCGACTGCGCGTCGAACAATCGCGCTTCGTTCTAGCCGACGCCTGCCAGCGCGCGCGTCACGTCCGCCGCACTCATTCCGTCGAACCTGCCGCGCTTCATGCCCGACCACAACGGCGTGAAGTCGTCGCGCCCGGATGCTTCCGCGTGCGCGCGCAACGGCGCGAGTGCCTGCGATGCCCACGGAAACGTCGGCGCAAGATCGGACAGCGGGCCCAGATCGCGCATCAGGCGATTGACCAGCCCGCGTGCGGGCCGACCGCTGAAGAGGTTGGTGATCGCGGTTTCGCGTTCCACATCCTTCAGCGCCGCGCGATGCACCGACGTGGTCGTCGCTTCCGCGCAGGCGAGATACGCCGTGCCGACCTGCACGGCGATCGCGCCGGCGGCGAGCGCACGCTGCACGTCGCCGCCGTCGGCAATCCCACCGGCCGCGATGACAGGCAGCGAAAGATTCGACGACAGCGATGCGACGAGATCGAGCGTTGACGGCTGTAGCGCGAGGTCGTCCGACAGGAAATGCCCGCGATGCCCGCCGGCTTCGATGCCCTGCGCGATCACGACGTCCGCACCGTTGCGTTCGAGCCAGCGGCCTTCGTCGAGTGTTGTGGCCGAGGCCAGCACGAGCGCGCCCCACGCCTTGACGCGCGCCAGCAGTTCGGGCGCCGGCAGGCCGAAGTGGAAGCTGACCACGCGCGGCCGATAGCGTTCGAGTAGTGCGACGGTGTCGGCATCGATCGGTCGTCGCGCGCCCGCGTTGCTCGGCGGCGGCATCTCGATGCCGGCTTCGCGGTAGTACGGCGCAAGTACATCACGCCAGCGCTGCAGTTGCGTGGCGTTCGGTTCCGCCATCTCGTGGCAGAAGAAGTTGAGATTGATGGGGGCTTCGAGCGACGCGAAGCGATCGAGCGCACGTTCGAGCTGCTCGCGACCGAGAAGTGCGCAGGGCATGGAGCCCAGCGCACCGGCTGACGACGCGGCGATCGCGAGCGCTTCGTCCTGCACGCCCGCCATCGGCGCCTGGATGACGGGCAGTGCGATTCCGAGGGACTGCAGGACGCTCATGCATCGCTCCGCGCGGGGCCGCCGCATCGCGACGATACCGCGGTGAACACGACGGCGCGTCCATGCCGTCGTGTTCGTTGCAGCCAATTACGCCGCCTGCCGGTAACGTAGGTCGAAGCGGTCCAGCTCCATCACCTTCGTCCAAGCGGCGATGAAGTCGTGCACGAAGTCGGCTTCGCCATCGCTGGCCGCGTACACCTCGGAGAGCGCGCGCAGCTGCGAGTTGGAGCCGAAGATCAGGTCGACCAGCGTCGCCGTCCAGCGCAGTTCGCCGGTCTTGCGGTCGCGGCCTTCGAACACGCCCGGGTTGGATTCGGACTTCTGCCACGCGGTGCGCATGTCGAGAAGGTTGACGAAGAAATCCGGCGTCAACGTGCCGGGCCGCGCGGTGAATACGCCGTGCGGCGCGTGGCCGGTGTTGGCATCGAGCGCGCGCAGGCCACCGACGAGCACCGTCATCTCGGGTGCAGTGAGCGTGAGCAATGCGGCGCGATCGATGAGTGCCGTCGCGGCTGCGGCTTCGTTGCCGGCGCGCGTGTAGTTGCGGAAGCCGTCGGCCGCGGGTTCCAGCACTTCGAACGAGTCGACATCGGTCTGATCGAGCGATGCATCGACGCGGCCCGGCGTGAACGGCACGGTGATGTCGTGTCCCGCTTTGCGCGCTGCAGCTTCGACAGCCGCGCAACCGCCGAGCACGATGAGATCTGCCAGCGACACCTTCTTGCCGACGGATTGCGATGCATTGAAGTCGCGCTGGATCGCCTCCAGCGTCGACAGCACCTGCGCGAGTTCGGCGGGTTCGTTCGCTTCCCAGTTGTTCTGCGGCGCGAGTCGGATGCGTGCGCCGTTCGCACCGCCGCGAAGATCCGTGCCGCGGAACGTCGATGCCGATGCCCATGCCGTCTTGACCAGTTGCTGGATCGCGAGACCCGAGTCGAGCAGACGCTGCTTGAGCGACGCGATGTCGGCATCGTCCATCAGGGCATGGTCGATAGGTGGCAGCGGGTCCTGCCAGATCAGGTCTTCCTGCGGCACCAGCGGGCCGAGGTAGCGCACCTTCGGGCCCATGTCGCGATGCGTGAGCTTGAACCACGCCCGTGCGAATGCATCGGCGAACCTGTCGGGGTTCGCCATGAAGTCGCGCGAGATCTTTTCGTAGACCGGATCGAAACGCAGGGCGAGGTCGGCGGTGGTCATCATCGGCTGGTGCACCTTGCCGGGGATGTGCGCATCAGGCACGTTGCGGTTCGCATCGCCCTTGGGCTTCCACTGCTGTGCGCCGGCGGGGCTGGTGGTGAGTTCCCATTCGTTGCCGAACAGCGTCTCGAAGTAGCTCATGTCCCAGCGTGTCGGCGTCGCGGTCCACGCGCCTTCGAGGCCGCTCGTGATCGCATGCGCACCGATGCCGCTTTCGTACGAACTCTTCCAGCCCAAGCCGAGTTCCTCGATGTTCGAGCCTTCCGGTTCGGCGCCGACGTGATGCGCGGGACCTGCGCCGTGGCATTTGCCGAACGTGTGACCGCCCGCGACGAGCGCGACCGTCTCCTCGTCGTTCATCGCCATGCGGCCGAACGTGTCGCGGATGTCGCGCGCGGAACCAATGGGGTCGGGTTTGCCGTTCGGGCCTTCCGGATTCACGTAGATCAGGCCCATCTGCACCGCAGCAAGCGGGTTTGCGAGTTCGCGTTCCCCGCTGTAGCGCTCGTCGCCCAGCCACGTGGACTCCGGGCCCCAGTCGATCGGCTGCGGTTCCCAGATGTCCTCGCGCCCGCCGCCGAAACCGAACGTCTTGCAGCCCATCGATTCCAGCGCGACGTTGCCGGCGAGGATCATCAGGTCGGCCCACGACAGGCGCTTGCCGTACTTCTGCTTGATCGGCCACAGCAGGCGGCGCGCCTTGTCGAGATTGCCGTTGTCGGGCCAGGAATTGAGCGGCGCGAAACGCTGCTCGCCCGAGCGTGCACCGCCGCGACCGTCGAAGATGCGATACGTGCCTGCGGCATGCCAGGCCATGCGGATGAAGAACGGGCCGTAATGCCCGTAGTCGGCGGGCCACCACTCCTGCGAATCGGTCATCAGCGCATGCAGGTCGCGCATCACCGCATCGAAGTCGAGCTTCTGGAACTCGGCCTTGTAATCGAAGCCTTCGACCATCGGATCGGACAAGGCCGAGTGCTGATGCAGGACGCCGAGATTCAACTGGTCGGGCCACCAGTGCGCGTTGTTGCGCGTCTGTTTGGGATGGTGGGCGACCGGACACTTCGATTCGGCGTTCATTCGACGGCTCTCCTTGGGCGTTGCATGCATCGACTGTTGCGACCTGCGTGAATGCGGGATTCGTAGGCGACCTGCTTGTCGTGCGCGAACGCATCGGGACGTCGAAGTCGCGATGGATAGCGCCGCAGGATGCAGTGAACGATGCTATATCCGCGTCGTCGCCGGCCTAACGTAGGCCTGGACGACCGATTACGAAAATCGAATGTTCCGATCGCTGCTATAGCGCGGGGCTATAGGCGTCGAGGCGGAGGTTGTCCGGATGCGCGTCGTCGAGGCGAGCATCGTCGATCATGTCGACGCGCGATGCGTTTTGGACAGCGACTGGCGACGACGCTCAGCTCTTCGCGTCGTCACTCTTCGCCGAATCGTTCTTGGCGAGCTCGTCCTTCGCGGCCTTCGCATCCTTGCGCTTCTTCGCGAACCAGCCGAAAGCGGGCACGAGCAGCGTGGTCCAGACCCACTTGCCGTTGGCGTCGAGGAACGATGTCACGCGCTGGCGCGTGGTGACATCGACGTCGATCGGTTTGCGGAAGGTGCGCAGCGTGCGCGGCACGGTCTGGCCGTCCAGCGACACCAGCGCGTCCAGCGAGAGATTGAGCGTGTGATGCCCGGGCGCCTGCGGTGTGATCTCCCAGGCCCACTCGGTGACGCCGGACGACACCAGTTGGCGTTCGGGCGTCTGCGCGACGATGCGGAAGCCTTCGCCCGTAAGCCGCGCCTGCATCATGTTGGCGACCTGCACGGATTCGCTCGTAACCTTGCCCGGCCCTTCGATGCGCTCACGCAGCGTGGCTTCGTTCGCGTCGGGGCTGACGACGAGCTGCACGAGCACGGTCTGCTCGATGTTCACCGCCTGCGGCGCATTAAACGCGACGTGGCCGGGCTGCAGCTGCGCGAGAAGGCGATCGACGATGGCGGTCGAGCTTGCTGCGCTCGTGGTGACATCGTCGGGCGATGCTGCAGTTCGCGGCGTCGCGGTATCGCTCGCGTCCGCTTGGCTCGCCCGTGTTGCTGGCGCATTGCTCGCGCCCGTCGCTGCCGCTGCCGACGTTGTGTTGATTGCCGGTGTTGTGGGCGCCGACGCGTTGCCGTCGTTCGATGACGTCATCGCTGCGGATGACGCCGCGCGCCGCGACGGACGTGATGCATGCGGCGTCGCTGGTCCCGCAGCCCGCGTCGACCCATCGTCGACAGGCGGTGGCGGTGGCGGTGGCGGTGGCGGTGGAGGTGGAGGTGGAGGCGGAGGTGGAGGTGGAGGCGGAGGCGGCGGTGGTGGTGGTGGTGGTGGAACCGACATCACCGCAGTCGGCCCGCCTTCGCGCGTCGCGTGCATGCCCGCGCAGCCGGCCAGCAGCACGGCCGTCAGACCGAAGACGAGTAGCTTGCGCATCGATGGTCCCTCCCTCGGCCGCATGGTAGCCGAGCCGTCCCAGGGGCCGCGGCGCCACGGGACGCCTCATCGTTGCGAGCTGACGGCCGGCCGCCGACCCCGTCCCAATACCGTCCACCGGCACGTGCAATGCGCGAGCGCCCGCGCGCATGATCGGCAAGCGGCCCCGGGCGCCGGGCCGCGACAGGAAGATCGGAGGTGACATGACGTCGCTTGGGCTCCATCGTTCGCGCGTGGTCTGGATCGCGGTCGCATTGATCGTCGTGGCCACGGCATTGCCGGTCGTCGCATCGCTGCTGCTGGCGCGTGAGCAGGCGAGCGCCGACCAGGCGCGTCGCGCGTCGATCTATGCGCAGGACGTGCTGCGCCGTAGCGACAGTGCCGCCGGCCAGATCGAAGACGCGTTCAAGCATCTCGCCGCGACGCCCGGCGTCGACAGCTGCGGCCCGGCCGCGCGCAACGTGCTGCAGGGCATCGATGCGTCGTCCAGCTACGTGCAGTCGATCGGAATACTGCGCGGCAACCTGCTGTATTGCTCGTCGTACGGTGCGCTGGATCCGCCCATCGACCTCGGGCCGGTCGATTACACCTCCTCCGTCGGCATCCACGTGCGCCAGAACGTGGCGCTGCCGTTTGCACCAGCCAACCGCTTCATCGTGGTCGACAACGGCCACTTCGCGGCGGTCGTGCACAAGTTGCTGCCGGTCGACACCACGGTCACCGAATCGGGTACGTCACTCGCCGTCGTCGCGTTGACGGAGGACCGCCTGCTCGCGACGCGCGGGCGCTTCGACCCGGCGTGGGCCAAGGGCGCGACGTCGCTGAAGCCGGGCGCGCATCGCACGTTCACCGTCGACGGCCGCACGGTCGCGCAATACCGGTCGAAGCACTTCGCAATCGTTGCGGTGGCCACGCTCGACCCCGGCAGCTACAGCGGTGCGGTGGCGCGTGTCGCGCGCGTGCTGGTGCCGATCGGCGTGCTGCTCGGCGTGTTGATGGCCTACGCCACGCTGCGCGCTGCTCGCTCGCAGATGACATCGGCGGCGGCGATCCGCAGCGGCTTGCAGCGCGACGAATTCTTCGCCGTGTATCAACCGATCGTCAGCCTGATCGATCGCCGATGGGTCGGCGCGGAGGTGCTGCTGCGCTGGCAGCGGCCTGACGGCGCCATGGTGCGCCCGGACCTTTTCATTCCCGCCGCGGAAGATGCCGGCCTGATCGAGGCGGTCACCGCACGCGTATTGCGGCTGGTCGAACCCGTGCTCGCGGAACTCGCGATGCGCGAAGACCTGTTCTTCCTGTCGATCAACCTGTCGCCCGCCGACATGCTGCGCAACGAGACGCTCGAGTTGTTGCGTGACCTCGTCGAGCGCACCGGCGCGCGGCCGGGGCAGGTGCATGTCGAGGTGACGGAGCGTGCGTTCGCGAATACCGGCGAGGTGCGCGAGATGCTCAAGCGCATGCGTGCACTCGGCCTGCAGGTGTCGGTCGACGACTTCGGCACCGGTTATTCCAGCCTCGCCCAGCTCACCACGTTCGAACTCGATGCATTGAAGATCGACAAGGCGTTCGTCGACACCGTCGGCAGCGATGCGGTGACCAGCCACGTCGCGTTCCACATCGTCGAAATGGCGCGCGGGCTGTCGCTGGAAATGGTGGCCGAAGGCGTCGAGCAGGAACACCAGGCCGCGATCCTCGCCGAATGGCGTGTGCCGTTCGGACAGGGCTGGCTGTTCTCCAAGCCGCTTCCGGCCGACGAGTTCGTCGCGCGGCTGCCCGTGTTGTCACCCATCGATTCGACGGTCGCGTTCTAGTGCAGCGTGGCATCCGGTAGGCCGAACAGAAAGCCCTGCGCGTAGCAGACACCGGCCATGCGCAGTGCATCGGCTTCGGCCGCGGTTTCCACGCCTTCCGCCACAACGGTGACGCCGGTGCGCGCCGCGAACGCCATCATGCCGATTGCCAGCGCCTGCTTCACCGGATCGCCGTCGACGCTGCGGGTCAGGCTCATGTCGAGCTTGGCGATGTCCGGCGCGAGCTGCAGTACATGGCGCAGGCTGGAGTAACCCGCGCCGACGTCGTCGATCGCGATGCGCACGCCGACATCGCGTAGGCGCTTCGCGGCATCGAGCAGCGGCGCGTAGTCGTCGATCGCCGCGTGCTCGGTGATCTCGACGACGAGGCGTGATGCATCGACGCGCGCGATCGCCTCCATGAACTCCGCGCGCCCGACGGTTTCCGGCGATGCATTGAGCGAAAGGAACATGCCCTGCGGCAGTTGCTCGAGCACGGGCAGGGCGTTACGCACTGCGCAGAGTTCCAGGTCGACGCCGAGCCCGACCGCCCAGGCCTCGCGGAACCAGACGTCGGGCGCGGCGTGCACCGGAGCGTTGAACCGCGACAGGGCTTCGACGCCGATCGCACCGCGTCCGTCGAGCGACACGATCGGCTGGAACACCATGCCGGGCCCGCCGCGACGCAGTACCGCGTCGATGGCGTCATGGCGCTGCATGCGCAGGTCGTGCGCGCGCATCGATTCGTCGAGCTGCACGCCGACCAGCCCCGCGAGGAAGCGCAGCACGCCGAGATCGCGCGTTCGCGACTCCGGATGCGGCGGAAAGTTGATGCAGCAGAGCGTGCCGAGCACGCGGCCGTCGGGCAGCTGCACCGGCACGCCCATGTACGAGTCGATGCCGAGCCGCGCGGTGAGCGGGATATCGCACGATCGCGCGTCGTGGCCGGCGTCGTAGATGGCTTCGGGCAGCCGCCCCTGCAGCATGCGATGGCAGTAGGTGTCGTCGAGCTCGAAGCGCGTGCCGACCGATAGCCCGGCTGCGTCGGCGGGGCCGGCGGTCACGCGGATGAGTTTGGCGTCGGGCGTGAGTTCGGCGACGAAGCTGACATGCGCGCCAAGGTAGTCGCGCGCGGAGGTCGCGATGCGTTGCAGGAATGCCGCGGCAGCATCGTCCAGCTGCGCCAGCGGCGAAGGATGTGCATTCGTGTCCATGCGAAGCCGAATCCCGTTGACGCCGGCGATATCGCGCCGACGTTCCGACGGTTCCATATCGACGGGTATTCGAGGCGTGAACCGGCCGCGGCAGGCGGCCCGTCGGCTGCGGCGGCCACGCGGGACCGTGGTGCATTGCAGCGGCAGAGCGTGAAGTCCGTCACGCGCGGGCGGACCCGGGCTGGCGGCCTGCGGACGGCTAAACCCGCGTCGGGAAAGGGAATTGTCGGGATCGGCCGCCCTGATCGCCGGTATATAACGAGTTCCGGTCAGCGATCCGGCCGCCGTTCGTCGGAAATGGCGCGCTCCGTCACGAAAGTGGCGGAAACCGCGTCGACCATCGCCGGGCAGGACACCCCGCGCATGGATGCGGACTCCCACGGACGCCCCCATGACCCGATCCGCTCTTGCCGCCGCGCTCGCGCTGGCCATCACCGCCATTGCGACCGCCGCCTCCGCGACCGAGTTCGCCCATCCCGACCATTACGAATTCGACGCGTCGATCGCGGCGCCGTTCCATGCGCAGGCCGGGCGGTTCCCGGTGCAGCTGCACTTCGACTACCCCGGCGCCGGCGATCGCACCGCTGCGGCGTGGATGTTCGATGTCGTCGCGCCCGATGGCCGCGTCATCGCCAGTGACCGCGGTCTGACCAAGCTCGGCGGGCGCCACGTCGTCGTGCCGGCGACGTGGAACGGCGGCATGCAGAAGGGCGGTGTCGCACCGGCCGGTTACTACACGCTGCGCCTGCGCGCGGTGCCGACGGTGGTGGATGCCAGCGACGCGCGCCCGATCGGCACGCGCATCGACGAAGCCTTCCGCCTGTTCGGCGACGAGACCGTCGAGCAGAGCTACGACGTGCAGGTCGGTAACGTCGCGCCCGCGCGCGTCACGCCGCGTGCGCCGTTGCGCATCGGCGCGCAGTCGGCTGCCGGCTCGACGCAGACGATGAC
Organism: Lysobacter sp. HA18; assembly: GCF_054057595.1. Classification (NCBI taxonomy): domain Bacteria; kingdom Pseudomonadati; phylum Pseudomonadota; class Gammaproteobacteria; order Lysobacterales; family Lysobacteraceae; genus Lysobacter; species Lysobacter sp. HA18. The sequence goes on along the minus strand of NZ_JBSRZL010000001.1, from coordinate 3,057,279 downwards.
CGCGCAGTCGGAACCGCAGTCGCTCACCGCACAGGCCGCGCCCGCGACCGGCGGGCTCGCCTACACCGTCTACTACGGCAACCTGCACAGCCAGACCAATCACAGCGACGGCGGCACACCGCTGGCGCAGTGCAGCGGCGCCGAGAACCCGCAGGCGGGCACCTACGGCCCGACCGACGCCTACACGATGATGCAGAACCAGGCGCACGGCGACTTCCTGCTCACGTCCGAACACAACCACATGTTCGACGGCTCGACGAGCACGAATGCGAGCGCGAACCCGACGACCGCGATCAACCTGTTCCACAGCGGCCTGACGCTGGCGAGCAACTACCGCAGCGCGCATCCGACCTTCCTCGCGATGTACGGCCTGGAGTGGGGCGTCATCAGCAACGGCGGCCATCTCAACATCCTCAACGTCGACCAGCTCGCCGAGTGGGAAACCAATTCCTCGGGCCAGCTCATCGGTGAAGTGAACACGCCGAAGAGCGACTACCCGGCGCTGTATTCGACGATGAAGGTGCACAGCTGGATCGGCATGTTCAATCATCCGGCCAGCAGCGGACAGTTCCTCGTCAATGGCACCGCGCTCGGCTACGACGCGAACGGCGCGCAGGTGATGGTGCTCGCCGAAGTGCTCAATTCCTCGGCGTTCTCCACCAACATGACCGAGACCGAGACCGGCCGCAGCAGCTACCAGACGGCCTGGAACATCCTGCTCGAGCGCGGTTACAAGGTGGCGCCCGCGAGCGACCAGGACAACCACTGCGCGAACTGGGGTCTGAGCTTCACCAACCGCACCGGCGTGCTGTTGCCCAACGGCGCTGCACTCAACACGACGAACTTCTACGACGCACTGAAAGCGCGTCGCACGTTCGCCACCGAAGACCGCACCGGCCAGCTCGTGCTCACCGCGAACGGCCATGTCATGGGCGAATCCTTCAACAACAGCGGCCCGCTCACGCTCACCGCGAACTACGCCAGCACCAGCGGCCAGAGCGCGCAGCGCGTGCAGATCTTCGAAGGCGTGCCCGGCCGCAACGGCACGGTGACGCAGCTGTATGAAGGGAGCGACACCACGACGTTCACGCCCGCCAGCGGCGTGCACTTCTACTACGCGCAGATCACGCAAGCGAACGGCCTGCGCCTCTGGTCCGCGCCGGTGTGGGTGACGCAGGGCACGGGTGGCGGCGGTGGCGACACGCAGGCGCCGACGGTGAGCGCATCCGAATCGGGCAGCAGCGGCACGGTCACGTTCTCGGCGAGCGCGACCGACAACGTCAGCGTGACCAAGGTGGAGTTCTACGTCGACGGCAGCCTCAAGGGCAGCGACACCACGTCGCCGTTCTCGATGACGCTCGACTCGACCACGCTGGCCAACGGATCACATACGCTCGTCGCCAAGGCCTACGACGCGGCAGGCAATGTGGGTTCGTCGTCCAGCGTCGCGTTCTCGGTGAGCAATACGACCACCACGACCGAACTGGTCAAGAACGGTGGCTTCGAATCCGGCACCACCTCGTGGACCGCGACCAGCGGCGACATCACCAACAGCAGCACGTACGCGGCGCACGGCGGTACTTATAAGTTGTGGCTAAACGGCTACGGTTCGGCAGCCACGGATTACGGCTACCAGACCATCGCCATTCCGTCGACCGCGACTACGGTGACGCTGTCGTTCTGGCTGCGCGTGGCGAGCGATGAAACCACCACGACCAGCGCCTACGACACGCTCAAGGTGCAGCTGCGCAATTCCAGCAATACGGTGCTGACCACGCTCGCGACGTACTCGAACCTCAACAAGGGTTCGACCTACGTGCAGAAGACGTTCGACGTGTCGAGCTACCGTGGCCAGACGGTGCGCGTGTACTTCGAAGGCGTGGAAGGCTCGCAGGTCGCGACGTCGTTCCTCGTCGACGACGTGTCCCTGCAGTCGAAGTAAGCAGCGCGCAATACAACGGCGCCCCGGGTCAACCGGGGCGCTTTTTACAGGCGATCCAGTCGACCGCCGTCCACGCGAACTTCCGCGCCCTGCACGAAGCGCGCGTCGTCGGATGCGAGGTACGCGACCAGCGCCGCCACGTCTTCCGGCTTGCCGACGTCGTTCTCGTCGATGGTCTCGACGCCGCTCTTGACGTTCGGGTTCTCGCGCAGCATCGGCGTATCGATCGCGCCGGGCAGGATCACGTTCGCACGCAGCCCGCGCGGCTTGCCTTCCAGCGATGTCGAACGCGTCAGCGACACCAGCGCCGCCTTAGCCGCCGCGTAGTTCGCGACGTGCGGCGTGGTTTCCACCGCATGGATGCTCGACACGTTGACGATCGCGCCGCCGGTACCCATGTGCAGGAACGCCTGTTTGGTGAAGAAGAACGCGCCCAGCAGGTCGACGCCGAGCACGCGCAGCCAGTCGTCGCCGGTCAGTTCCTCCAGCGGTTTGAACTGCATCAGGCCCGCGTTGTTGACCAGCACGTCGAAGCGCCCGAAACGATCGAGCGTGGCTTTCACCGTCGCTTCGACCTGTGCTTCCACGCTGACGTCGCACAGGCTGGTCAGCACGTCCGCCGCGCCTGCGGAACGCACTTCCGGTTCCGCGTGATCGAGGTTGGCCTGGTTGTAGTCGACGATCACCACGCGCGCGCCTTCGCTTGCAAGACGTTTGCAGATAGCCAGTCCGATCCCGCTCGCGCCACCGGTCACCAGTGCGACCTTGTTCTCGAAACGTCGATCCATGATGCGTGCCTCAGGTTTCGGTCGATGGAGTGTTCGCGGGCGCCGTCGTCGTGTCGTCGCGCTTTTCGGCGGCGTCGGCCTTCTGTTCTTCGTCGTGCGCGCTCGCGTAGTCGGCAGGCATCGTCACCGGCACCTGCAGGCAGACGCTGTTGGTCGGCAGCACCTGTTGCCAGTCGGCGATGAGCTGCTTGTACGCGGTGCCGACCGGGCGGATCTTTCGATCGAGGTCGTACAGGCCGACTTCGAACACGCGCCCGTTCGGCTCGCGCAGCGCGGTGTCCCAATCGACCTGGTCGGTCAGCGAGTACCAGGTGAATCCGACCACCGGAACGCCGTCGTTGCGCACGCGCAGCACGTTCGCCCATTCCTTCCAGAGCCAGTTGACCGGCTCGTCGCCATTCGGACCCTGCCGAAGATTGGTTTCGGTGTGCATGACGGGCAAACGGTAGCGGTCGTGGTACTGCCGCGTAATCACGTGGTAACCGAACACTTCGCCCGACGAGCGCGTGCTGCCGTCGGCGCAGACGCGGTGTTCGTTGGTGACGTAGTAATCGTTGCCCATGATGCAGTTGTGCTTGTACCGGTGCCCCATGAAGAAGTGGTACTCGTCGCGCATCATTCCGTTGTCCATCAGGTACTCGTACATCTCCGAGTTCACCCGGCGGCCGTAGTTGAGATCGAGCGAAAGGAAGCGTCGCGCGTTCATGAATTCCGCAGGCGCGATCGCCGACGGATTCTCCGCGTGGAAATATTCCGACGACTCGCTCTGGATGAAGATCGCGTCGGGCCGCACCTCGAGGATCGCGCCCATCGCGAGCACGTTCGCCTTGACGATGTTCTTCAGCGCGGTGACGAAGGCGCGGTCGTTCGCGAGTTCCTCGTTCCACCAGCCGTACAGCGCGGAGAACGCCGCGCAGATGAACATCTCGTTGACCGGTGTGTAGAGCTGCACCCACGGGTAGCGACGCGCGAAGTCGTGCGCATAGCGCGCGAACAGCTGCGGGAAATCGGGGTTCTGGAAGTTGCCGACCCAGTCGGGCACGCCGAAATGGCAGAGGTCGGTGATCGGCGCGATGTTGCGACGTCGAAGGTCCGGAAACGTCTGGTCGGCGAAGGTCCAGTCGTAGCGGCCGTCGCCCAGCCACGTGGTGTGGATCGGCGGGCCGTAGCGCAGCACCGGCACGCCGAGGTCCTGCACCAGGTCGAAGTCGAGCTTCCACTTCTCGTAATGGCCGCACAGCGCCATCTGGTCGACCCGGTGCGTGCCGCCGCGGATGGTCGGATAGCTGTTCTCGATGCCGGTGGCGAACAGGAAGTTGGGGGACATCAGGCGACCAAGCGGGGCAGGCCGCCGCAGCCTAGGCGGCTGCTCGCGCACGGGGCATGAAATCGCCACGGCCGCATCGACGCACGGTCGACGCCGCGGGCGTGAAGGTGGGCGACCCGTTCCGTGGAGCACCGACATGGCCAACGCGACGAGCACGCGCGATCCGTCGATGGACGAATGCATCGCCAACTGCACCGACTGCCACGCGGTCTGCGTCGAGACGATGCGTCATTGCCTCGAGCGCGGCGGCGAACATGCCGCCGCCGACCACATCACGTTGATGGCGACCTGCGCCGACATCTGCCGCACCAGCGCGGACGCGATGCTGCGCGGCGCCGACGTGCACGTGCACACCTGCCGCGCCTGCATGGAGATCTGCCGCCGCTGCGCGGAATCGTGCGAAGCGATGGCGGGCGACGACGAGGTGATGCGTCGCTGCGCCGATGCCTGCCGCCGCTGTGCGGACTCGTGCGCACGCATGGCCGCGTGAGGCGGCTATAGTCCGCGTCCCCGCACCGGAGACGCGCCGTGGACCTGCCCGAACGCATCGAAAAGGAAACCGGCGAGTCGCCGCAGTGGTCGGTGATCTGGCTGCACGGCCTCGGCGCGGACGGCAACGACTTCGCACCGCTGGTGCCCGAGCTCGTGCGCCCGCAATGGCCGGCGATCCGCTTCGTGTTTCCGCACGCACCCGTGCAGCCCGTCACCATCAACGGTGGCATGCGCATGCGGTCGTGGTACGACATCGTGAGCTTCGATCTCACCGGTCGCGCGGATGCGAAGGGTGTCGATGAATCCGTCGCGCGCGTCGACGCGCTGATCGCGAACGAGATCGAACGCGGCGTGCCGGCGTCGCGGATCATCCTCGCGGGTTTCTCGCAGGGCGGCGCGGTGACGCTCGCGGCAGGCCTGCGTCGCACCGAACCGCTCGCGGGACTGGTCGCGCTGTCCACGTACCTGCCGCTTGGCGCCGACGCATTGTCTCGACTGGACAACACGCCGGTGGCGGCGCGCAGCCAGCCCGTGTTCGTCGCCCATGGACGTCAGGACCCGGTTGTGCCATACGCTGCAGGTGAGGATGCGGCACGGCGACTGCGCGCTCTCGGCTTCCAGGCCGAGTTCCACGCCTACCCGATGGCGCACCAGGTCTGCCTCGAGGAAATCGACGCGTTGCGTGGCTGGTTCGACCGGATTCTTGCGACCGGTTCAGAAACTCGCTGACGCGACGCTTCCACGGACCCGCGGTAAGGCTAATATCGGTGCCGGGGGGGTATCGACGGAGGGGTACGTGGATACGCTGAATGTAGTTGTTGCCGAAGACGAGCCGTTGGCTCGCGACCGCCTGCGCGCGCTGCTCGAAGAGCAGCCCGGCGTATACGTGGTCGCGACTGCGGCAGACGGCACGCAGGCGCTGCAGGCATGCGCCGAACATCATCCGGACCTGGTCCTGCTCGACGTATCGATGCCGGGCATGGACGGGTTGGAGACCGCGCGGCATCTCGCCGCGAGCGAACCGCGCCCGGCCGTCATCTTCTGCACGGCCTACGACGCGCATGCGGTGTCGGCGTTCGAAGCCGAAGCGCTCGACTATCTGGTCAAGCCGGTGCGGCCTGAGCGACTCGCCGCCGCGCTCGATCGCGTACGACGCCTGACGTCGGTGCGCACGAACGGCGATGGCAGCACGCGCAAGCGCACGCACCTGTGTGCGCGCCTGCGTGGGTCGCTGCGGTTGATCCCGATCGACGACATCCACTACCTGCAGGCCGAAGAGAAGTACGTCGTCGTGCATCACGCACGCGGCGAAGACCTCATCGAGGAATCGCTGCGTTCGCTGGAACTCGAATTCGGCGACCGCTTCGTGCGCATCCATCGCAACTGCCTCGTCGCGCGCCACGAACTGGTCGAACTCAAGCGCAGCCCGGACGGCCACGTGCAGGCAGTTCTGCGCCACGGCCGCCAGCCGCTGGAAGTGAGCCGACGCTGCGTCGCCTCGCTGCGCGAGCGACTCGCCCATCTCTGACGTGGGCGAGTCCCCCGAATCGCCGCGCAGGGATCCGGCCGAGGCGGAAGCCGCGGCCGAGCGCCTGCTCGCGATGCATCGCCTGCAGCAGGCGGCCGACAGCCATGGCGTCGCGCACGACCGCATCGTCTCACGCCTGATCATCGTGGCGATCGCCGCGCTGGTCGGCGCCAGCTGCGGCGCGGTGATGGGCGCGCTGCGCGGCCACGGCGTCGCAGGCGCGCTGCTCGTGGGCTTGGTGGGCGCGATGATCGCGCTGATCACCAGCCGGCCGCGCTGACCGCGTAAGCCCCGCCCGGTTGGGCTAGGGCGCCCGATCCGCGACAATGCCGCGGTGACTTCGACCCCGACTTCCGGCGTGCTCCGCATCGCCACCCGAAAGAGCCCGCTCGCGCTCTGGCAGACCGAACACGTCGCCGACCGCCTGCGTGCCGTGCATCCCGGCCTCAGTGTCGAGCTCGTGCCCATGAGCACGCGTGGCGACGAGGTGCTCGACCGTTCGCTGGCTGCGATCGGCGGCAAGGGCCTGTTCCTCAAGGAACTCGAGCTCGCGATGCTGCGCGGCGAAGCCGACTGCGCGGTGCATTCGCTCAAGGACGTGCCGATGGATCTGGAGCCCGGCTTCACGCTGCCGGCGATCCTGACCCGCGCGGACTATGCCGATGCGTTCGTCAGCAACCATTTCGACGGGATCGACGCGTTGCCGAACGGCGCGGTCGTCGGAACGTCATCGCTGCGTCGGCAGGCGCAGCTGCGCGCGCGCAGGCCCGATTTGGTGTTGCGCGACCTGCGCGGCAACGTCAACACGCGCCTCGCGAAACTCGATGCCGGCGACTACGACGCGATCGTGCTCGCTTGCGCCGGCCTGCAGCGCCTCGGCTTCGACGACCGCATCCGCGCGCGACTGGCCGCACCCGACTGGCTGCCCGCGCCTGCGCAGGGCGCGATCGCCGTCGAATGTCGCAGCGACGACATCGCGACGATCGCGTTGTTCGACGCACTCAACGATGCGACGACGCGCGCCTGCGTCGACGCCGAGCGCGCCATGAATCGCGCGCTGCACGGCAGCTGCCACGTGCCGGTGGCCGCGTTCGCGACGCTCGACGGCACGCGCATGCATCTCGAAGGTCTGGTCGGTTCCGCGCTTGACGGTCGCCATGTGCGTGCGTCGGCCGATGGCGGCATCGATACGCCGGACGCGCTCGGCCAGCTCGTCGCGCAGGAACTGCTCGCGCACGGCGCGGCGGAACTGATCGCGGGATCGTCGGAACCGGATACCGGCCCGTTCGTGTCATGACGTCGCGTCGCGACGCGCGTTACTCGTCGCTCGGTGCGCCGAGCAGGTTGGCGTCGCGCACCAGCAGCCAGTCGCCGTTCGCCTGCCGCGCGAAGATCGACAGCGCATAGCCGGAGCGCGAACTCGCTTCGCCGTCGGCATCGGTCGGAATGGTGTGTACCGACAGGCGGGACACCGCGAACGCGGCGTCGCCGGTGACCTGCACTTCTTCGATATCCGCACTCGATTCGATGCGATGCGTTTTCAGCAGCGAACGCAGGCCGGTTTCGAATCCAACGCGTCCCTTCATTGGCGCGCGGCCCGGCACGATGAACTCCGCGTCTTCGCTCATCAGGGCGAGCACCGCGTCGACATCGCCCGCGGCGGTCGCGTCGTGCCAGTGCTGGATCAGTGCGCGGATGCGGTCTTCGTCGGACATGGTGATTCTCCGTCGCGGTTGCCGCGTCAGTAGTAGAGCGACACCAGATGCCGGGCCTCGGCGAAGAACAGCCAGCGCTCGACGAACGCGCCAATCAGCACCGATATCGTCGCGACGATGAGCAGTGCTGCGGCCGCCGATGGCAGCACCCACGCCGCCGCGAGTGCCAATGCAGGCACCGTCGCGAACATGATCATCGCGATCGCACGCAGGGTCGACGCATGCTTGCGCGCGAGAACGAACACCATTTCGCGCGTGACGAAGTTGCCTTCGGTATGCGGGCGTTCGAATACGGTGACCGTGCGCTGTGGCAGACCGACCGCATCGCCACGCGTCATCGGCAGCGGCACGGTGTCGATCGCGGTCCAGTAGCGACGCTTCAGCAGCGCGAGTGCGCCCGTACCGATGACGGCCACTAGCAGCGTCATGCGCGACGGCGGCGAACCGAAGATCGCGCGCAGGGCAAGGAAGGCGATGCCGCCCGTCACCAGTGCGAACAGCAGATAGACCGTGGGCACCGTGCGATGCGTCCACGCGGGAATCGGCTTGAGCGACGCATAGATCATCGACGTGCAGTACACCGTGGCGAGCGCGCCGACCACGAGCAGCACGGCCGCGACGATGAGTGCGATGCCGACCAACTCTGGCGCGCCTGTGAAGCCCGTTGCGACGAACCGCGGCAGCAACGCCACGATCAGCACCAGCGCCGGCACAAACGTCGCGAGCGATACCACGCCCTCGCGCGACAGCCATGACGTGCGCCATTGCGAGAACGCGCGCCACGCTCGAAGCGGCTTGCCCAGGTGCCCGACCGAGCACAGCAGGCCAACGATCGACGCGAGCATCCCCAGAACGAGTGCAGCGAGCAGTGCACGCGGCGACGTGCCAATCAACGCGGCAAAGCCGCTCCACGCCAGCAGGCCGTAACCGAGGCCCGACAGCGCGGTAAAAAAAATGACCGAGAGAGCGGGGTGCATCAGGACCTCAGCGCGACAGCACGCGATCGAGCCAGCGCAGCACCGGCGGCAGCGCCTGCGTGTCGACCTGCTCGACAACGGGTGCGACGGCAGCGGCACGACGCGGACGCGGCGGCAGGTATTTGTTGGTCGGCTTGTAGCCGAGCTCGGCCATCAGGTCGACGCCGCCACGTGCGGCGACCAGCTTGGACACGGCTGACTCCGGATCGGCGAGATCACCGAAGTGGCGTGCGCGCGTCGGGCAAGCCTGCACGCAGGCCGGCTGGCGCTCGGCTTCCGGCAGGTTCTCGTTGTAGATGCGGTCGATGCACAGCGTGCATTTCTTCATGACGCCTTCGACGCTGCTGTACTCGCGCGCGCCATATGGACACGCCCACGAACACAGCTTGCAGCCGATGCACTTGTCCTCGTCGACCAGCACGATGCCGTCTTCCGCGCGCTTGTAGCTCGCACCGGTCGGGCAGACGGTGACGCAGGCGGGTTCCTCGCAGTGCAGGCAGGAGCGGGGGAAGTGCAGCGTCATCGCCGGCTGCGACGCTTCGGCAGCGATCGACATCGAACTGCAGCCCGGGCGTGATGTCGCATCGGGGCTGTCGGCTTGCGCAGGCTGCGCGCGCGCCGCATCCATGCCGACGCCGCGATCGAAATCGCCAAGATGGCCGGCGTCGCGCATCGACGTATCGGACTCGCGTGGTGCAGCCGGCGCGTTGTCGTCGACCAGCACGGCCGCCAGCTCGTAGCTGTGCACGCGGTTAAACCACACGCCGGTCGGTTTTTCGCCGTAAGGCTTTTCGTCCGGCAGCGGCGCGGCGAAACCGCCCGCGTTCCATTCCTTGCAGCTCACCGCGCAGGCATGGCAGCCGACGCAGGTGTCGAGGTCGATGACCAGGCCGAGCTTTTTCGGCGTCGGTGGCGGAAGCATCGTCACCGGCGGCGTCCTCCGCGCGCGAGCGCGATGCCGACCAGGAAGATCGCGAGCGGAATCAGAAAACTCGGCGCGACCACGCGCATCAGGCCGCCGATATCGTCCGCCTTCGAAATGTCGCCGAACGGCTCGATCACGCCGTAGCCGAGCAGGATGATCAGCAGGAAGCCGAGCGCGACGAGCGCGTAGCCGATGAGGGTTCGCGTTTTCATGACGCCTCGCGGGTATCGCGTTCGCGGCGGAAATCGGCGCCGTAGCGCAGCGGTGCGTCGTCGGCGGGCGCCTGCGCGATCGGTGCGAACTGTGGATGCGACTGCGCGTCGACCGCTGCACTCGGCGTGATGCGCACGCGCAGGTCGAACCATGCCGCCTGACCCGTTACCGGGTCGGCATTCGCGTAATCGCCGCGCGGCGTGATGTCGGAAATCAGGTGGTTCATCAGGAAGCCCTTGGTGGCTTCCGGCGTGTCCTTCGGCAGCTTCCACGCGCCGCGGCGCTTGCCGATCGCGTTCCACGTCCACACCGTGTCGGGCTGCACGTTGGACGCGGTGCGCGCCTGCACGGTGATCGTGCCGTGGTGCGAGGTCACGTCGATCCAGTCCTCGTCGCGGATGCCGTGGCGTTGCGCGGTGTCGGGATGCAGGTAGAGGTAGTTGCGCGTCGCGATCTGCCGCAACCACGCGTTCTGCGAATGCCAGGCGTGGTACATGAACATCGGGCGCTGGGTGATCGCCGAGAGCGGAAACTCGCGGTCGCCCGTGTCGCCCTGCTGCGCCTGTTCGAACGGTTCGTACCAGATCGGTAGCGGATCGAAATACGTGGCGACGCGTTCGCGATGCTGCGGCGGCGGCACGTGCGCGCCATGGCCCTGCGCGGCGAGACGGAACTTCTGCAGTGTTTCCGAATACAGCTGCAGCACGATCGGCTGCGTGCTGCCGAGGAAACCCATGGTCTGCGCCCATTCGAGATAGCCGCGATTGGCCATCTTGAAATAGCGCGCGTGCTCGGGAATCTCGCTGCGCCAGAACCCGTTGTTCGCGATGTAGGCATCGAGCTGCGACGGATTCGGCGCGCCCTTGGCTTCCAGTGAACCGTCCGCGCCGCGCCAGCCGGCGAGCAGGCCGACGCCCGGCGCGCGTTCGTGGTGGACGATGTAGTCGGCGTAGTCGCGGTACTTCGGCGTGCCGTCGTCGTTGACGAGGCCGGGAAACCCGAGGCGCGCGCCGAGGTCGATCAGCACGCTCTGGAAACCGCGGATATCGCGTGGTCGGCCCTGCGAATCGGGTTGCGTGGCGGGGTCGAAGATCGGATGGCGGATCGCGTCGGCGGCGCCGTCGGCATCGGAGATCGGGCGGTCGAGCAGGCTGATGGAATCGAAGCGCTCGAGATACGTCGGATCGGGGAACACGAGGTCGGCGTACGCGACCATCTCGGATGAATACGCATCGCAATAGATGACGCGCGGGATGCGGTACTCGCCCGATTCGTCCTTGTCGGTGAGCCAGCCGATGGTCTCGGCGGTGTTCATCGACGAGTTCCAGCTCATGTTTGCCATGAACATCATGAGCGTGTCGATCTTGTACGGATTGCCGGCCCACGCGTTGCGGATGACGGTGTGCATCATTCCGTGCGCGGCGAGCGGGTAGCTCCACGAGAACGCATGGTCGATGCGGCGCGGTTCGCCGTGTTCGTCGACGACAAGATCTTCCGGCCCGTGCACGAAGCCGAGCGGTGCGGCGTCGAGCACGCCGTTCGCCTGCCGCGTGCGGCCGGGGCGGTTCGGCGGTGGAATGGGCTTGGGAAACGGCGGCTGGTAGCGGAACGAACCGGGCGTATCGACCGCGCCGAGCAGGAGTTGCAGCACGTGCAGCGCGCGGCAGGTGTGGAAGCCGTTGCTGTGCGCGCTGATGCCGCGCATCGCGTGCATCGACACCGGACGGCCGATCATCTCGGCGTGCTCGCGACCCCAGGCGTCCGTCCATGCGACGGGCAGGCGCAACTCGTGGTCGAACGCGTTCTCGGCCAGTTCGCGTGCGATGCGGCGGATGGTGTCCGCCGGCACGCCGCAACGTTCGCTCACGGCATCCGGCGCGTACTGCGGATCCATGTAGCGCTCGGCGAGCAGCTGGAACGACGGCACGGCGATGCGCCCATCGGCCAACGTGTACTCGCCGACCACCGCGGGCTGGACGTCGATCGAATTCGCGTCGACGCAGGCGCCGCTCGCGCGGTCGAAGCACAGCGGGCGGCCTTCGGCGTCGCGCGCGAACAGGCCGTCGTCGGCCGCGCCTTCATCGCGGATCACCAGCCAGTGCGCGTTCGTGTAGCGCACGAGGTAGTCGAGATCGATGCGGTCGTTGCGCAGCAACTCGTGGATCAGCGCGAAGGCGAACAGGCCGTCGGTGCCGGGGCGGATGCCGATCCATTCGTCCGCGATCGCGCCGTAGCCGGTGCGCACCGGATTGACCGAGACGATCTTCGCGCCGCGTGCCTTGAGCGTGCCGAGGCCGAGCTTGATCGGGTTGGAATCGTGGTCTTCGGCGACACCCCAGAGCATCAGGTAGCGCGTGCGCTCCCAGTCGGGCTCGCCGAATTCCCAGAAGCTGCCGCCCAGCGTGTACAGCCCGCCGGCGGCCATGTTCACCGAGCAGAAGCCGCCGTGCGCCGCGTAGTTGATCGTGCCGAACTGCTGCGCCCACCAGCCGGTCAGCGCCTGGCTCTGGTCGCGGCCGGTGAAGAAGGCGAGCTCGTCGGGGTTGCGCTCGCGGATGGGCCGGAGCCATGACGTCGCGAGGTCCAGCGCCTCGTTCCAGCTGATCTCCTCGAACTCGCCCGCGCCGCGCTCGCCGACCCGCTTGAGCGGCCGCGAGAGGCGGGCGGGGGAGTAGTGCTGCATGATCCCGGCCGAGCCCTTGGCGCAGAGCACGCCCTTGTTGACCGGGTGCTCGGGATTGCCCTGGATGTACCGGATTCGACCGTGCTGCAGCCAGACCTTGATTCCGCAGCGGCAGGCGCACATGTAGCAGGTGGTGGTGCGGACCTCGTCGCCGGGCGTCGGGGACGTGTCGATCACCGGTTCTGATGGGCCTCGCATCGCGTCATTGTGCCCGAGAGCCACGGCGCCGCCGCTCCCTGTTTCATATCCCGTTTCACATCCCGCGACGACCGCCGCGTCGAGACTGCGCCCCGACCGGCCCTAGCCGCTGGTGCGAGGGCAGTGCCATGCTTGGCATCGGCCCCGGCCCCCACGACCTCGAGCCCGAATGGAACGCATCGAACGCATCCACGCCCTGCACCGCATCCTGAGCGCCTCGCGCTATCCGGTCACGGTGCAGCGCCTGCAGGAAGAGCTGCAGTGCTCGCGCGCGACGGTCTACCGTGACCTCGCCTACCTGCGCGACTACCTGATGGCGCCCGTCGTCGGCAACGGCGAGGCGGGTTTCCGCTACGACCACAGCGACGGCACGCGCTTCGAGCTGCCGGGGCTGTGGCTGTCGTCGGAAGAGCTCTACTCGCTGCTCGCCGCCCAGCAGTTGCTCGTGCGCTCGGGCGGCGGCGTGCTGTCGAACGCGCTGGCGCCGCTGCAGCAGCGCATCGAGAAGCTGCTCGGCGAGCATGCCGGCGGACGCCGCGTGCCGGTCGAGCGCATTCGCGTCATTCCGCATCGCCGCCGTCGCCTCGACGAAGCCAGCTTCCGCAACGTCGCCACCGCGGTGCTCGACCGCCGCCAGCTGGTGTTCGACTACCGCGCGCGTTCCACCGACGAGAAGACCCGCCGCACCGTGTCGCCGCAGCGCCTCACGCACTACCGCGAGAACTGGTACCTCGACGCCTGGGACCACGAGCGCGAAGCGCTGCGCAGTTTCGCCGTCGACCGCATCCAGAGCGCGCGCGTCTCCGACGACGCGGCGCGCGACGTGCCGGACGAGGAACTCGACCGCCAGCTGTCGTCCAGCTACGGCATCTTCAGCGGCGCGCCGAAGGGCTGGGCCACGATCGTGTTCTCGCCCAAGGCCGCGCGCTGGGTCGCCGACGAGCACTGGCATTCGCAGCAGCAGGGCCGCTTCCTGCCCGACGGCCGCTTCGAACTGAAGGTGCCCTACAGCACCGAGCGCGAGCTGCTGATGGACGTCATGCACTACGGCGCGGACGCCGAGATCATCGAGCCGGCCGCGCTGCGCCAGCAGGCGATCACGCATCTCGAGCTGTCGCTGGGCAAGTACGGGCGCTGACGACGACGCCTCATCCCGTGCGCAATACAACACACACGATCGCCACGCAGGTTCGCCCGCGTGGCGATCTGCTTTTCGGGGTTCGCGATCGCGCCGTCCGTCGACCCAATCCGGGCATCGCAGCCCATGAGACCCGCGGCGTCGATGGTGCAGACCCGTCCACTGCCGCTGCCGCCATGACGACCGAAGCCCGCACCCCGATGTCCGTCCTCGACGAAGTCCTGTGCACCGCGCTCGCCATCGGCGCCGTGCTGGTGACGCTGCTGCCCGCCGCGCGCGGCATGTCCGCGTTCGGCTGGCTGCCGATGTGGCTGGTCGGCATGCCGGCGGTCGCGTGGTGGGGCCTGCACGGCTTTGCGTTGCCGCGCCGCGCGATGGAACCGGAAGCGGTGGCCATCGCCGTCGCATCGCGTCGCACGCAGCCGCAGGCGCGACGTCGGGCGCGTCCGGCACGTCGCGTGGAGACGCGCCGCGCGGCGTGATCCCTGCCGCGCAGCGGCGTCCTGCGGCTGTGCTAGCGTCCGGGCTTTCCCGAAAACCCGCGACGCGATGACACGACGTACGACTGGCATTGTCCTCACTGCCGTACTGGCCACCGCGAGCGCCGCGAGCGCGCAGGAGGCCGCCGTGCAAACCCCCGACCCCTATCTCTGGCTCGAAGACGTCACCGGCGATCGCCCGCTCGCCTGGGTGCGCGAGCACAACGCCAAGACCGAAGCCGAACTCGCGACCACGCCCGAGTTCAAGCAGCTCGAAGGCGAGATCCGCGCGATCCTCGATTCCGAAGCGAAGATCCCCGCGGTCGAAAAACTCGGCGCCTACTACTACAACTTCTGGAAGGACGCGCAGCACGAGCGCGGCATCTGGCGTCGCACGACACTCGACGAATACCGCAAGCCGAACCCGCAGTGGGAAACGGTGCTCGACGTCGACGCGCTCAACAAGGCCGAGAACGCGAAGTGGGTCTTCCACGGCGCGAACTGCCTGAAACCCGACTACCGCCACTGCCTGCTTGCGCTGTCGAACGGCGGCTCGGACGCGGACGTCACGCGCGAGTTCGACCTCACCACGAAGTCCTTCGTCACCGACGGTTTCTATCGCCCCGAAGCCAAGGGCGGCATGGACTGGATCGACATCGACCACGCCTATGTCTACAGCGATTTCGGCGCCGGCACGATGACGCCGTCGGGCTATCCGCGCATCGTCAAGGAATGGACGCGCGGCACGCCGCTGGCGTCGGCCAAGGTCGTGTACGAAGGCACGGATGCCGACATGTACATCGCGGCGATGCACGACAGCACGCCCGGTTTCGAACGCGACTTCGTCAGCCGCACGATTGCCTTCTACAACGACGAGCTGTACCTGCGTCGCAAGGACGGCAGCCTGGTCAAGGTCGACGCGCCGAATTCCGCGCAGAAGTCCGTGCATCGCGAATGGCTGGTGCTCGAACTGCGTGATCCGTACGAGGCCGGCGGAAAGACTTACAAATCTGGCAGCCTGATCGCGACCAAGTTCGACGACTTCATGGCCGGCAAGCGCGACTTCGACGTGCTGTTCGAGCCCGACGAGCACAGCTCGCTCGCGAGCGCGACATGGACGCGCCACCACGTCGTCCTCAACGTGCTGGAGGACGTCAAGAACCGCCTGAGCGTGTTGACGCCGGGTGCGAACGGTTGGACGCGCAGTGCATTCGTCGGCGCGCCCACGTTCGGCACACTCGAGGTCACCGCCGTCGATCCCGACGACAGCGATGCAGTCTGGCTGACGGCGACGGACTACCTCACGCCGACCACGCTGTCGCGCGCCACGCTCGGCGAGAAGCCCGAAGTGCTGAAGACGATGCCGACGTTCTTCGACGCATCGAAGGACGTCATCGAACAGCATTTCGCGACGAGCAAGGACGGCACCAAGGTCCCGTACTTCATCGTGCATCCCAAGGGCATGACGCTCGACGGCACCGCGCCGACGCTGCTCTACGGCTACGGCGGCTTCGAGGTATCGCTGACGCCCGCGTATTCCGGCGGCGTCGGCAAGGGCTGGCTGGAGAAGGGCGGCGTGTACGTCGTCGCCAACATCCGCGGCGGCGGCGAGTACGGCCCGCGCTGGCACCAGGCCGCGCTGAAGGCGAATCGTCACAAGGCGTACGAGGATTTCGCGGCGGTCGCGCAGGATCTGATCGCGCGTAAGGTCACGTCGCCCAAGCACCTCGGCATCCAGGGCGGGAGCAACGGCGGCCTGCTGATGGGCAACATGCTCACGCAGTACCCGGAGCTGTTCGGTGCGGTCGTCGTGCAGGTGCCGCTGCTCGACATGAAGCGCTACAGCCACATGCTGGCGGGTGCGTCGTGGATGGCCGAGTACGGTGACCCGGACACGTCGGACTGGGACTTCATCCAGCACTTCTCGCCGTACCACCTGTTCGACCCGGCGAAGACGTATCCGCCGACCATCTTCATGACCTCCACGCGCGACGATCGCGTGCATCCGGGCCATGCGCGCAAGATGGCCGCGAAGATGCTCGATGCCGGCAAGAACGTGCGCTACTACGAGAACATCGAAGGCGGCCACGGCGGCTCGGCGAACAACGCGCAGGCCGCGCACATGAGCGCGCTGGCCTTCACGTTCCTCTGGACCACGCTCGGCACCCGGTGAGCGTCGCCACGTAATCGACCGATTCCAGGGCCGCCTCCGGGCGGCCTTGGCTTTTTCTTTCCACGAGGACACGCACAATGCGCGCCTTCCTGACGTTCCTGGCCTTCGCGCTCATGACCACGACCACCCACGCCGCCGACCTGCCCGCACCGCCCGACGTCGCCAAGAAGCCGCATACCGTGAAAGCGCCATTCGGTGCCGAGCGCAACGACGAGTACTACTGGCTGCGCGACGACAAGCGCAAGAACCCGGAGATGCTCGCCTACCTCAAGGCCGAGAACGCCTACGTCGACGCCTACATGCATCGGCTCAAGCCGGTCGAGGATCGGCTGTACGGCGAGATCGTTGGCCGCATCAAGCAGGACGACAGCTCGGTGCCCTATCGCGATAAGGGCTGGTGGTACTACTCGCGTTTCGAGACCGGCAAGGATTACCCGGTGCATGCGCGTCGTCGCGATGCACAGGGCATCAGCGCCGCATCGATCCAGCAGGCGAACGACGCCGGCGACTTCGCCAACGAACAGGTGCTGCTCGACGTCAACGCACTCGCGCACGGCCACGAGTACTACAGCGTCGGCGATTACGCGGTCAGCCAGGACGGCCGCATGCTCGCCTACGCCGACGACAGCGTCGGCCGCCGCCAGTACGTCATCCGCTTCAAGAACCTCGACACCGGCGAGGTGTACCCCGACGAGGTCCGCAACGCGTCGACCGACATCGTCTGGGCCGACGACAACCGCACCGTCTTCTACATCGAGAACGATCCGGAAACGCTGCTGACCAAGCGCGTCAAGAAGCACGTGCTCGGTGCGCCTGTCGCGCAGGACCCGGTGGTCTACGAGGAAGAGGACGACAGCTTCTACATGGGCATCGATCGCACGCGCGACGATCGGTTCATCTGCATATCGGTGAGCAGCACGGTGTCCGACGAGATGCGTTTCGCGCCGGCCGATGATCCGCGCGAGTTCGCGGTGTTCGCACCGCGCGAGCGCGACGTCGAATACACGGCCGACCATTACGCCGGTCGCTGGGTGATCCGCACCAACGAGGGCGGCGCTAAGAACTTCAAGCTGATGACCGCGCCGACCGAAGCGCGTTCGCGCAAGGAGTGGAAGCAGTGGATCGCCACCAGCGACGACGTCTTCATCGAAGAGTTCGAGATGTTCCGCGACTTCACGGTCATCGCCGAGCGTTCGGACGGGCTTGAGCGCCTGCGCGTGCTCAAGGCCGATGGTTCGCAGGACTACGTCAAGGCCGACGAGCCGGCGTACAGCATGGGCCTCGCGACCAACGCCGAGCCCGAGACCGACTGGCTGCGCTACACCTACACGTCGCTGACGACGCCGGCGACGACCTATGAGGTGAACACGCGCAACGGCGAGCGCAACCTGCTCAAGCAGCAGGCCGTGATCGGTTACGACTCGTCGAAGTACACGACCGAACGCCTGTGGGCCACCGCGCGCGACGGCACGAAGATTCCGGTGTCCATCGTCTATCGCAAGGGCTTCAGGAAGGATGGCACCGCTGCGCTGCTGCAGTACGGCTACGGCAGCTACGGCATGTCGATGGATCCCGGCTTCAACATGCCGGTGGTGAGCCTGCTCGACCGCGGCATGGTCTATGCGATCGCGCACATCCGCGGCGGCGAGGAGATGGGTCGTCGCTGGTATGACGCGGGCAAGCTGTTCAACAAGAAGAACACCTTCACCGACTTCATCGACGTCACCGACGCACTGGTGAAGGACGGTTACGCCGCGAAGGATCGCGTGGCCGCGTACGGCGGCAGCGCCGGTGGCCTGCTGATGGGCGCGATCTCGAACCTGGCGCCCGACAGGTACCGCCTGATCCTGTCGCAGGTGCCGTTCGTGGACGTGGTGACGACGATGCTCGATCCGACCATTCCGCTCACCACCAACGAATACGACGAGTGGGGCAACCCGGAGAAGAAGGACTTCTACGACTACATGGTCACGTACTCGCCGTACGACAACCTGACCAAGCAGTCGTATCCCGCGATGTTCGTCGGCACCGGTCTGTGGGATTCGCAGGTGCAGTACTGGGAGCCGGCGAAATACGTCGCGCGCCTGCGCGATCTCAACACCTCGCACGATCCGGTGCTGTTCCGTACCAACATGGACGCCGGCCACGGCGGCAAGTCCGGACGCTTCCGCCGCTATCGCGAGTTCGCCGAGATGTACGCGTTCGCGCTCGATCGACTTGGCGTGGCGGAACCGGCGACGAAGTAACGCGATAACGCACTGCGGCGGCCGACGCACGGTCGCCGCAGTGCGCGATGCGATGGCAGGGTGTCGGCACCGTCGCCACCGCCTGCGGAGTGCCCGATGTCCACGTCGTCCATGCGTCCAGTCGTCATCGGCGGACTGATCGCCGGCCTGCTCGACCTGCTGTTCGCGCTCTCGTTCGCCGGCGCCAACGGCGTCGGGCCGGTGCGCGTTTTCCAGACCATCGCGAGCGGCTGGCTCGGCAACGCGGCCTACGACGGCGGCATGACGACCGCCGCGATCGGCCTGGTCTCGCACTTCGCGCTCGCGCTGATCTGGGCGTTCGTGTTCCTCGCTGCCGCGCGTCGCCTGCCGGCGCTGGTCGCGCATCCCGTGGTCGCCGGCATCGTGTTCGGCGCGGTCGTGTTTTTCGTCATGCGGCTCGTGGTGCTGCCGCTGTCGGCCTACCCGCGACCGGTCACCTTCAAGCCGCTGTCGACGGCGCTGGACCTCGCCTCGCACACGCTGCTGTTCGGCCTGCCGATCGCGTTCGCCGTGCGCCGCGCGCTTCGAGGCCGCGGCGACGCCGCGATGGCCATGCCCGCGTCGGCCTGAGCACGGGCGCATCGCGGCCTCGCGCTACACTCGCGGCATGAAGCCTCGAATCCTCGTCGTCGCCCTCCTGTCCCTCGGTCTCGCCGCCTGCGGCAACAAGGGCCCGCTCGTGTTGCCGACCGCGCCGCCGCCGGAACAGGCGCCGCCCGTGGAGTCGCCGCCGGCCACGCCGCCGACCCCGGAAACGCTCAACGACACGCAGCACGCGACGCCGCCGCAGGGCAATGGCACCGACGCGGGCGACGCGCCGCCGCCGCCGAGCCCGACGCCGCAGCGATAAGGCCATGCGGTTTTCCAAGATGCACGGCGCGGGCAACGACTTCGTCGTGCTCGACCTGCGCGACGGCCGCGCTGCGCCGTCGCCGGAGCTGTGCCGCGCCATCGCCGACCGCCACACCGGCATCGGCTGCGACCAGATCCTGACCATCGAACCTGCGGATACGTCGGGCGTCGTCGCGCGCTACGGCATCTTCAACGCCGACGGCAGCCGGGCGGGCCAGTGCGGTAATGGCGCGCGCTGCGTCGCGGCGTGGCTGCGTCATGATGCGTCGGCACGTGGTGAGCCGCTTGCGGATCGTTTCGACGTCACCAGCCCCGCTGGCCGGCATGCCGTCGAGTTCGTCGATGGCGATCACGTGCGCCTGGACATGGGGCGCCCGCGCTTCGATCCGGCCGATGTTCCGCTTGCGGGTTTCGAGGCCGCGGACGAATACGGCGTCGATATCGATGGTCATGCCATCCGTTTTTCCGCGGTGTCGATGGGCAATCCGCACGCGGTGATCCGCGTCGACGATGTCGACGACGCACCAGTCGAAACACTCGGCCCCGCCTTGCAGGCCAACGCCGCATTTCCCGATTCGGTCAACGTCGGTTTTGCGCAGGTCGTCGATCGCACACATCTGCGCCTGCGCGTGTTCGAGCGCGGCGTCGGTGAAACCCTCGCCTGCGGCAGCGGCGCCTGTGCGGCAGCTGTCATCGCGATGCGTCGCGGCTGGGTGGACCGCACGGTCGACGTGGCGCTGCCCGGCGGCACCCTGCGCATCGAGTGGCCGGACGACGCGGCATCCGTCGCGATGACCGGTCCGGCCGCATTCGTTTTCGAAGGAGATTGGCTCGAATGACTGACACCACCGAAAAACTCGGCGCGCATGAAGTCGCGACGTGGCTGCGGCGGCATCCCGAGTTCCTGCGGCAGTTCCCCGACCTCGCCGCGTCGCTGGTGGTGCCGCGCGAATCGGGCCCGGCCGCGTCGCTGGCGAGCTACCAGCTCGAAGTGCTGCGCGAGAAGAACCGCGAACTCACGCGCCGACTGCAGGAACTGTTCGCGAACGCGCAGGAAAACGAACGCCTGTCGGTGCGCATCCACCAGCTCACGCTGGGCCTGATGCGGCAGACCAACGCGGCCGACACGCTGCGCGCGATGGCCGCGTCGCTCGCCGAGGATTTCAATGGCGATCTCGTGCGCATCGTGCTGCTCAAGCCCATCGAAGGCGTCGAAGCCGGCGACTGGCTGGACGTGATCGGCCCCGGCGACATGCGCTTCAAGCCGTTCGCGGATTTCCTGGCCGGCGACGAACCGCTCTGCGGCCGCCTGCAACCCGCTAAGCAGGACGTGCTGTACGGCGATCGCGTCGACGATGCGCAGTCCACCGCGCTGTTCTCGGCGCAGGGCTTCGCGATGATCGCGGTCGCCAGTCGCGATCCCAACCGCTTCTATCCCGGCATGGGCACGCTGTTCCTGCGCATGATGGGCGAGTCGCTCGGCGCGGCGCTGTCGAGGTATGTCGACTGACCTGCCCACCGCGGACGTCGCGACGTCGGCGTCCGTCGATGCGTTCCTCGCGCATCTCGCGGGCGAGCGCCAGGTCTCCGCGCACACGCTCGACGCGTACCGCCGCGACCTGAGCTCACTCGCCGCGTGGTCGGCGACGCACGCAGTGGCCATCGAACAGCTCGACGGCGAACACCTGCGCGCATTCATCGCCGACGAGCATCGTCGAGGCTGCGCCCCGAAGACCCTGCAGCGTCGACTGTCCGCATGTCGCAGCTATTTCGGCTGGATGCTGCGGCATGGCCGCATCGCCGCGAATCCTGTCGCCGGCCTGCGCGCACCGAAGGCAGCGCGCAAGTTGCCGCGCGTGCTCGACCCCGACGAAGCGAAGATGCTGGTCGAAACGCCGATCGACGCACCGCTCGGCCTGCGCGATCGCGCGTTGCTCGAGCTGTTCTATTCCTCGGGCCTGCGCGTATCAGAACTCTGCGGCCTGCGCTGGGCGCAGATCGACCTCGACGACAGCCTCGTCACCGTGCACGGCAAAGGCAAGCGCGAACGCACGGTGCCGATCGGTTCGCACGCCCGCGCCGCGCTCGGCGATTGGCGCGCGTCGAACGGCGCGAAGTCCGACGACGCCGTGTTTCCCGGCCGCGCGGGCGCACCGATCACCACGCGTGCGGTGCAGTTGCGCGTACGCCAGCTCGCCGAACGTCAGGGCCTGTTCAAGCAGGTGCACCCGCACATGCTGCGGCACTCGTTCGCCAGCCACATCCTCGAATCATCCGGCGACCTGCGCGGTGTGCAGGAGCTGCTCGGCCACGCGGACCTGTCGACCACGCAGATCTACACGCACCTGGACTACCAGCACCTGGCCAAGGTCTACGATGCCGCGCACCCGCGCGCGCGCCGGCGCAAGGCGGACGTGCCCGACGACGGCGCTTGAACACCGCAGGGGCGACCCTCATCTCCGGTGAACGCCGGCGCCGCCGGTAACCGACCGCGCATGCGGTCCGCTCCGGAGCCCGCATGGACCCCAGTCAGAATCCCAACGTCTTCCACGCGACGACCATCCTGTCGGTACGTCGCAATGGCCATGTCGCCGTCGGCGGCGACGGCCAGGTCACCCTCGGCAACACCGTGATGAAAGCGAACGCGCGCAAGGTGCGCCGGCTCGGTCGCGATGGTCAGGTGCTCGCCGGTTTCGCCGGTGCCGCCGCCGATGCGTTCACCTTGTTCGAACTCTTCGAATCCAAGCTCGAAAAGCACGGCCAGCTCACGCGCGCGGCCGTCGAAATGGCCAAAGACTGGCGCACCGAACGCCGCCTCGGAAAGCTCGAAGCGCTGCTGTGCGTCGCCGACAAGGAAACCTCGCTGATCGTGTCCGGCACTGGCGATGTGATCGAGCCGGAAGACGGCATCGTCGCGATCGGTTCCGGCGGGCCGTATGCGCTGTCCGCCGCGCGTGCACTGCAGGCGCATACGACGCTCGAAGCCCGCGAGATCGTCACCGAGGCGTTGAACATCGCCGGCGACGTCTGCATCTACACCAACCGCAACATCGTCGTCGAAGAGATCTGAGCGCACCGCGCCGATCGTCGACCGCCACCTCATTGCGAACCCCATGCCCGTGAAGCCCGACACCACCAGTGCCACCATGACCCCGCGCGAGATCGTGCAGGAACTCGACCGCCACATCGTCGGCCAGCACGACGCCAAGCGCGCGGTCGCGATCGCGCTGCGCAACCGCTGGCGGCGCATGCAGCTCGAACCGGAGCTGCGCAACGAGGTGATGCCCAAGAACATCCTGATGATCGGGCCGACCGGCGTCGGCAAGACCGAGATCGCGCGGCGCCTCGCCACACTCGCGAACGCGCCGTTCGTCAAAGTGGAGGCGACGCGTTTCACCGAAGTCGGCTACGTCGGCAAGGACGTCGAGCAGATCGTGCGCGACCTCGCCGACACGTCGGTGAAGATGTATCGCGAACAGGCGAAGACGCGCGTGCGCACGCAGGCTGAGGAACGCGCGGAAGACCGCATCCTCGATGCGCTGCTGCCGCGTCGCGAGAAGGGTCCGGTGTTCGGCTTCGAGGACACGCAGGCGCACGACGACGACGCCGAAGAACAGAAGAAGTACGAGGCCACGCGCGCCAAGCTGCGCAAGCAGTTGCGCACCGGCTCATTGGACGAACGCGAAATCGAGATCGAGACGGCGGTGAACGTCGGCGTCGACATCATGGCGCCGCCGGGCATGGAGGAAATGGGCCAGCAGCTGCGGCAGATGTTCTCGCAGGTCGCGGGTGCGAAGACGCATCGCCGCAGCATGAGCATCTCGTCCGCGCGCACGCAGCTGATCGAGGAAGAGGCAGCGCGCCTGGTCGACGAGGACGACGTGCGCGACGCCGCGATCGAAGCCTGCGAGCAGCACGGCATCGTCTTCATCGACGAGATCGACAAGATCGCCAAGCGCGGCGAAAGCGGTGCGACCGGCGGTGACGTCTCGCGCGAAGGCGTGCAGCGCGACCTGCTGCCACTGGTGGAAGGTTCGACGGTGAGCACGAAGTACGGCTCGGTGAAGACCGACCACATCCTGTTCATTGCGTCCGGCGCGTTCCACCTCGCGAAGCCGAGCGATCTCATCCCCGAGTTGCAAGGCCGTTTCCCGATCCGCGTCGAGCTGTCGTCGCTGAGCAAGGACGACTTCGTCAAGATCCTCACCGAACCGCGCGCGTCGCTCACTTACCAGTACGTTGAACTGATGCGCACCGAAGGCGTGGATCTGGTGTTCGCGCCGGACGCGGTCGACCGCCTCGCTGAACTCGCCGCACTGGTGAACGAGCGCCAGGAAAACATCGGCGCGCGTCGCCTGCACACCGTTCTCGAGCGCCTGCTCGACACGCTGAGCTATGAAGCACCGGATCGTGGCGGCGATGCAATCACCATCGACCGCGCGTACGTCGATGCGCATCTCGGCGAGCTGGTGAAGGACCCGGACCTGTCGCGCTACATCCTCTGACGCGCGGTCACTTCGATACGGAGGGATCCAGCTTCAGCAGTCGGCTCACCAGAGGCAGCACGATCCACAGCGCGACGAACACGCAGAGCAGCGCGATGGCGATGGCGGTGCCGGTATGCGGCCCATCGATCAGGCGGCCGACGAGGTAGGCGTCGAGCACCAGCGCGAGCATGAGCAGCGGCATGCCGGCCATGAGCAGGCGCGTCGACAGGCGCAGGAAGTGCGCGCTGATACGGTCGGGCGCGGTGAGGCGGTGGTACGCGGCCGGCGTCATGATGAGCGCGATCGCGACCACCACCAGGCCGATCGAGCCCAGGTGCAGCATCTTCTCGCCGTGGCTGAGCGCGGTGTCGAAGCGCTCGCTGAAGACCGCGACGAGCTGGAAACCGAACAGCGCCTGCACGCCGGGCAGGACCATGCGGCATTCCTCGATCAGATCGTCCGCGGCCTTGCTGAGCGATAGCGCCTCGACGCCATTGACGTGGTGTACCGACATCGAAATCCTCCGTCCCCCGACGATGCAAAGGCGGGTGTAGCGACGGTGTCATCGAAGCGTCATCGGGCACGTCGGGCGGATGAGGCCGGCTGGCCCGTTACGCGTGATCCCGTGCGGGCTCCTCTCCGTTTGCGGACGACAGGATGGTCGAAGACCTGCGGACAACGACGACATCCGGTTGTGCGCTCTAGCCAACACGCATCGTCGGGTATGTCATTCGCGAACCGAAACACGACGCCGACGACCACACGCACGTAACGAACGCGCACGTCGGGACTGAACTCTTCATGCCGTCGCTGTCGAAATCATGAATACCGCGCTGAATCACCGCGATTCCCGCGTCGCTTCGATGTCGTGTGCACATCGCGATGCCTAGGGTCGGCCATGCAGGTGGTGCATTGACGCAACCGCATGCCGACCCAGACAACGAGCGAGAGACAAGATGGCAATCGTGATGATTCAGGGGCCCGACAAGGCGGAGGGCCGACTACCCATCGAGGCCGTGGAGGCTGGCCTCACCGAACGAGCGCAGTGCGCGGGGCAGGCGCTGCTGCAGTACCGCTGCGATACCGAAGAGCAGCTCGTCGAGCGCCTGTCGCGCATCGACCGCGGGCAGGCCGACATCATCCTGCTCGACCCGGGCTTCGCCGCCGCGAACGGGCCGTTGCATCAGACCCTGGGTCACCTCGACGTGCCCTACATCGAGGTCCACACGGACAGCTTCGACCGGCCCGACCCGGTGATTCCCGCCGGCGCCGGCCCGCGGGTGGCGGTCGTGAACGGCTACGAGGCGCAGAGCTACACGCTGGCCATGTCGATCGCGCTGGAGACGCTGGGCTGCGCCGAATGCGAGAACGACTTCGCGGTCGGCACCTGAGGGCGACGGCCGGGGTGCGATAATCGCCGCATGAGCGAAGACCCGCGCCCCGGCACCACCCATTTCGGTTATCGCGACGTTCCCGTCGGCGAGAAGCAGAAGCTCGTCGGCGAGGTGTTCTCGTCGGTCGCGTCGAAGTACGACGTGATGAACGACCTGATGTCGCTGGGCATCCATCGCCTGTGGAAGCGCTACTTCGTCGCGACGGCGCAGGCCAAGCGTGGCGATCGCGTGCTCGATCTCGCGGGTGGTACCGGCGACATCGCGGTGCTGCTGAAGGATCGCGTGGGCGAGACCGGCGAAGTGGTGGTCGGCGACATCAACGGCGACATGCTGCGCGTGGGTCGTGATCGACTGACCGATCGCGGCCTGGTGCGTGGTCTCGACTGGGTGCAGTGCAATGCGCAGGCGCTGCCGTTCCCGGATGGTAGCTTCGACCTCGTCACCATCGCGTTCGGCCTGCGCAACGTCACCGACAAGGAAGCCGGCCTGCGCGAGATGCATCGCGTGCTGCGTCCCGGTGGACAGGCGCGGGTGCTCGAGTTCTCGCAGGTCACCGCGGAGTGGTTCCGTCCGATCTACGACTTCCACTCGTTCAACGTGCTGCCCAAGCTCGGCGCGATGATCGCCGGCGACGAAGGCAGCTATCGCTATCTCGCCGAGAGCATCCGCAAGCATCCGGCGCAGCGCGAGCTGCAGTCGATGATGGATGGCGCGGGTTTCGTGCGCACCAACTACCGCAACATGTCGGCCGGGATCGTCGCGATCCATACGGGTTACAAGGCCTGACCGTCGCGCGTAGTTGCTGCGCCGACGCGTAGTCGAAACACCGACCTGTTAAACGAAAGAGCCGCCTCGATGGGCGGCTCTTTCGCTATGCGCATCGATCGACGTTACGGCTGCCAGCCGTAACTCAGCTTGACGAACACGCCGCGCGTGCTCGCGAACATGTCGCGATTCTCGTCGTCCATGAATCCGCCGATGGTGCCGCCGCCGTAGATGGCGGTGCGCGGATTGACCTTGTACGAATAGATCAGCTGCGCGCCGACATCGCGCGAGCGGCGCTCGACCGGATCGACGTACAGCGTCGGATCCTTGTCGACGTTGCTGCCCTGCACGGCGATGCGCAGGCGCTGGCGCGGATCGAACTGCCAGCCGAAGCGCAGGTCGAACACGGTGGCTTCGAACGCGGTGCCGCCGTCACGACGCAGGCTCTGCTGGAAGACGTCGGTATTGATGCTCAGCCCGCGGCCAAAGGCGAAGTTGCCGTACACGTCGACGTAGCGGCCCTCACCCCGACGGGATGCGGCGAGATCGAGCTGCGGGCCCTGGCGGAATGTCGCGCCGACCTGCAGGCCCGAGCGCGGCGTCATGCTCGCGAACAGGCGCACGTACGACTCGTCGAACATCTGCTCGTTCCAGAAGCGCGTACGCGTCAGGCCGTGGATGCCGAAATTGCTCTGCCACGGACCGTTGACCGACAGCTGCGCCTCGAGTTCGCGCTCCAGCAGCTGGCCGTCGAAACGATGCGTGATGTCGAAGTCCGAATACAGCTGCACCTTCGTGATCTTCGCGTTGTCGAAGTGCCAGTTGTAGGAGCCGCCCAGCAGCGACTTGTCGTAGCCGACCTGGCCGATGAAGCCCAGGTCCGCGCGGAAACCGGGGTCGACCTGCTCGTGCCAGGTATCGAGCGACCAGTTGCGGCTGTCGTACATGTACTCGGCGCGGAACGCGTTGCCCTTCGGCGTGGTGTCGTCGAAGCCGAGCTCGGTCGGGTAGTCCGACGCGCTGCGCAGCAGCTGCGCGATGATCGTGTTCTTGCCCGACTGCCAGCGACCGTCGACGCCCATCACGTCGTTGCGGTAGTCATCGCCTTGTCGCGCGGTGGCGATCACGCCGAGGCTGGTGCTGGCGTTGAGGTCATGACGATAGCGGCCGACGAATACGTTGGTCGGCTCGTCCAGCACTTCGAAGCTCGAGCCGAGCACGCCGGGCACGAGCAACTGCGTGATCGAATCGCGCGCGACGAACGCGCCGAACGCGCCGCTGCCGGTGCGGCCCGTGGTGCGCAGCCCGAAGTCGGGATCGGCGATCTGTCGCGTGTAGAGCACCTGGAACGGCGTGTTGAAGTAGTCCGCGCCCTCCATGAAGAACGGGCGCTTTTCGGGCACGTAAAGCGCGAAGTTGCTGGTGAGATCCAGCTGCGCCTGGTCGGACTCGACCTGCGAGAAGTCCGGATTGATCGTCGCGTTCAAGGTGAGGTTGGGCGACGGCGCCCACGACACGTCGACGCCCGGCTCGATCTGCACGCCGTCGCCATGCCACGGTCCGTCGCGACTGTCGCGTTGCTGCGAATCGGTAACGGTCAGCGTCGGCACAATCTCGAGGCTGCGACCCTGCTGCGCGTCTTCCATGCCGACGACCTTCGCGGTGTGGCAGAGCAGACAGTTGCCGCCGCGCGGCACGACGACGTTGGCGAGCTGGTGGCGGATGTTGCGCGGATAGTTGCGGAACGCGATCACGCCCCAGGTGCGCGGGCCCGGGTTGTCGCGGAAGCGCAGCGTCGAGAACGGAATGCGGATCTCGACGTCGTAACCCTCGGGCGTGATGCGCCCGGCGCTGGTCCACAGCCCGTCCCAGGAGTCGTCCTCGTTGCCCGTGGCTTCCTCGCGGATCAGGTCCATCTGGATGCCGAGCGGGTTGACGAAGAACTCGTAGTTGCGACGGTGGTCGTCGAACGTATCGAGCATCACGCCGACGAAATCGTCGTTGAAGGCGCCGTCGCGATCGGTCAGGTGCGCGCGGATGTCCTTCGGGTTCGGCTCCAGCGCATGGAACGACAGGTACAGCGCGTCGCGTGTGGTCGCCATGCGCATCGTGGTCTTCACCGGCGCCGGCGTGTTGTCCGACGGCGAGATCTCGTAGGGAAGATCGACGGGCACGGCCTGCGACCAGCCCGCGTCGTCGAGCACGCCGTCGATGACGATGCCGCCCTCGACATGCGGAACGCGGGTGGCGTCCTGGGCGAAGACGGGCGCGGCGAGGAACAGCGCGGCGAAGGCGAGGGCGGTGCGAAGCGTCATCGGGGACTCGGGTTAGGCGTCATGCAGCAGATGCTGCACGGTGCACCGGGGTTTAGCTCGCGTCGGCATGACCGATGGCAGGTGCATGCGCATCGGTCGGAGGGGAAAGCGGCGCGCGAGGATGCGTGAATGCGGTCGCGATCACCCGTGCCGGAAGTCGGGCGCCCGGTGACACGACCCGCAGTACACTCGGCCGGTTCTCCGACGGGACCCCACGATGCGACCGATCCCCCTGCTTACTTTCACCGTGCTCGGCGTCGCGCTGACCGGTCTCCTGTTCGCCGCCGGCTGCCGCCGCGACAACGCGAACACCGCGTCCGCCAAGCCGGCGACCACCGCGCCGGCCGCGACCAACACCGAAGCCACGCGACCGGACGAGCATTCCTATGCCGAGCCCGACAAGGTCAAGACCAAGGACCTCGCGCTCGAACTCAACGTCGACTTCGACAAGAAGGAACTGTCGGGCAGCGCGACCTACACGCTGGACTGGCTGGACCCGAAGTGGGGCAAGCTCGTTCTCGACACGCGCGACATCACGATCGAGAAGGTCGTGGGCGAACGCGCCGACGGCAACTGGCGCGACCTGACCTTCGTGCAAGCCCAGGCCGACAAGATCCTCGGCAGCGCGCTCACCATCGCCGCGCCGGAGCGCAACAAGCGCATCCGCATCACGTACCACACGTCGCCGAACGCGTCGGGCCTGCAGTGGCTGACGCCGGAGATGACTGAGGGCAAGAAGCTGCCCTTCATGTTCAGCCAGTCGCAGCAGATCCACGCGCGTTCGTGGGTGCCGCTGCAGGACACGACGATGGTGCGCTTCACCTACACCGCGCACGTGACCTCGCCGAAGGACGTGATGGTGCTGATGAGCGCCAACAACGATCCCAAGGCCGTGCGCGACGGCGACTACTCGTTCGAGATGCCGCAGGCGATTCCGTCGTACCTGCTCGCGATCGCGGCGGGCGACCTGGTGTTCAAGCCGACCGGCCCGCGTTCGGGCGTGTGGGCCGAGCCGTCGATGGCGCCGAAGGCCGCCAACGAGTTCTCCGATACCGAAAAGATGATGGCGACGGCCGAGAAGCTGTACGGCCCGTATCGCTGGGGCCGCTACGACATCCTCGTGCTGCCGCCGTCGTTCCCGTACGGCGGCATGGAGAACCCGCGCCTGACGTTCGCCACGCCGACGGCGATCACCGGCGACAAGTCGCTGGTCTCGCTCATCGCGCACGAGCTGTCGCACAGCTGGTCGGGCAACCTCGTCACGTTCGCGCGTTCGCGCGATGCATGGCTCAACGAAGGTTTCACCACCTACGTCGAGATGCGCATCGTCGAACAGCTCTACGGCAAGGAGCGCGCCGACATGGAGAAGATCGTCGCGCGCAACGAACTGAAGGAAGAGTTCACCAACGCGAACCTCGACCTGCAGCCGCTCGCAGTGAAGGCCGGCGTGCTGAAGGATCCGGACGACAACCTCACCGGCACCGTCTACACCAAGGGTGCGTGGTTCGCCGAATTCCTGGAAACGCGTTTCGGTCGACAGGACTTCGACGCGTTCCTGCGCGGCTACTTCGACCACTTCTCGTTCCAGTCGATCACCACCGAGCAGTTCGCCGATTACGCGAAGGCCAACCTGCTCGACAAGTATCCGGGCAAGGTCACGCAGGCCGAGTTCGACGCATGGCTGCACGAGCCCGGCATCCCGGCCACCGCGCCGCAGGTGACGAGCCCGCGCTTCGATGCGGTCGATGCTATCCGCAAGGCTTACATCGACACCGGCAAGCTGCCGGACGCCGCGTCCATCTCCAAGTGGACGACGTTCGAGTACGTGCACTTCATCGAAGGCCTGCCGCCGGTGATGAAGCCGGAACAGCTCGCCGCACTCGACTCGGTATTCCACTTCACCGGCACGCCGAACGGCGAGATCGCGCAGCGCTGGTATCCGCTCGCGGTGCGCAGCGGTTATACGCAGGCGAACGATGCGATCGCCGAGTTCCTCGGTCGCGTCGGCCGTCGCAAGCTGATCATGCCGACCTACGGCGAGCTGGTGAAAACGCCGCAGGGCCTGCAGCTGGCCGAGCAGATCTACGCGAAGGCGAAGGCCGGCTACCACCCGATCACCTCGGGCAGCGTCGAGCAGGTGATCGCCAATGCGAAGGGCGGCAAGACGGCGCAGTAACCGTCACTGTGTGAGTCACCGGAAGCCGTCGATCGCAAGGTCGGCGGCTTTCGCGTATGCGGGGTTCAGCGACGCCCGCCTAAAGTCGCGATGCCGGCGCCGCCGGGAGGAGACACCATGCGTCGCATCGTCCTGTCGGTCGTGTTGTCCGCCATTGCATCCACCGCGTTCGCCGCGCCGCCGCCGGCTGTGCAGCACGAGATCACGCAGCTGTTCGACGCGCTCGACCATTCCGGTTGCCGCTTCAACCGCAACGGCAGCTGGTACGACGCGCACAAGGCGCGCGCGCATCTGCAGGACAAGTACGACTACCTCGTGCGTCGCGATGCGATCGCCAGCACCGAATCGTTCATCGACCTCGCCGCATCGAAGAGTTCGATGACGGGCCGTGCCTATCTCGTGCAATGCCCGGACTCGCCCGAAGTGCAGAGCGGCACGTGGTTCCGTCGCCTGCTCACGGGCCTGCGCGCCAAGCACTGACGCTGCGTCGGCGCGCGGCTGGTATCGTCGACGCCCACTGTCGAGGAGACCGAACGATGCGTCGCATGCGCGCCCTTCCGTCCGTGCTGGTGCTGATGCTCGCCGCGTGCGGGCAGGCACCCGATCCGAATGCTGCGGCCAACGCCAAGGCGCAGCAGGACGCCGTTGCAGCGGCCGACATGGCCAAGCAGCTCGAAGGCCAGATCGCCGCATCGAACTGGACGCTGGCACACGCGACCTGCGACGTGCTCGAGTTCCGTTATCCGCAGAGCGACGTCGTCAAGAAGTTCGCGACGCAATGCGCGGATGCGAAATCGAAGGCGGACGAACAGAACGAGTCGGCACGCCTTGCCGGCCTGTGGTCGTACCAGACCTCGCCGGTCGGCAAGGGCAAGCAGCTCAACGCCTCGATCTATTCGAAGAACGCGATCGATACCGGCGCCGGCAGCACGCACGTGCGTCTGATCTTCCGCGACCATCCGTCGTGGGGACGCAGCAGTTATCTCGTACTCGATAACGGCGACTTCAATTGCTATTCGGGTTGCGCGCTGAAGATGAAGGTCGACGGCGTCGCGAAGACGATGGCGGGAAGTCGTCCGAATACGAAGGAAGCGATCGCGATGTTCATCAAGGACGAGCGCGCGTTGTGGCGCACCGTCGGCAAGGCGAAGACGCTCGAGATCACCGTTCCGCTGAAGGGTGCGCCCGCGCAGACGGCGGTGTTCGAAGTGGGCGGAATCGATACGTCGAAGATGCCGGGCTGGTGATGTCGATCTGGTGTGGCGTTGCGCGAGTTACGGTCGCTTCGAATCGCATGTGAGCATTCGCGGTTGACGCGCCGTTCGTCGGCCGTGCACTCGTTGCGTCAACCCGCACGTAATTGAGGCGTTGTTCTGGCAGGTCACTGCTCCGGGCAGTGACGTTCGCCAGGAAGCCGCATGCGCAAGGACGCTCTTCTCACCGTGGTACTGCTGGTCGCTTGCGCGCTCGTGGCGACGCTCGCGGTGCAGAACCGCACGCTGCGATCGCAGTTCGTCGCGTTCATTGATGAATCCGCGCGGCCGAACGTCGGCGACTGGATGCCTAACATCGCGGTGCATGACGCCGCCGGTGCTGCGCACACACTCGGCCAGCCGCGCGATGGCCTTCAGGTGCTGTATTTCTTCGAACCCTGGTGTCCGCACTGTCGCGCGACTGCACCGACGCTGCGACAACTCGACGCGATGCTGCAGCGCGAGCATCGCGCGGTCGAGCTGATCGGCATCAGTCGTGCGTCCGCATCCGAACGCGCCACCTACGTGGACGAACAACGTTTCGATTTTCCGATCGTGCCATCCACGCCAAGGATCGGCTCGCTGTTCCGCGTGCACGTCATTCCGCTGCTGGTCGTCGTCGATCGCGACGGCCGCGTGGCGTATGCGCACGCGGGCGAACTCAACACCAGGGACGAGGTGGATCACCTCTTGACGGTCGTACGCCGCACGGACGCGCGCTATGCCGTCGCATCGATAAGGAACGAACGATGAAAGCGAAGATGAAGACCGCGATGGTGATGATGGTGGTGGCCGGTGCGCTGGTCGCGGGCTCGGTGCAGGCGCTGAGCTTCAGCAATCCGGCCAGCGGCTGCCGCGTGCACGCGCATTGCAGGTTCGGTGCGCTTCCGTCCGGCGCGTGCTGTTACGAGCCGTGATGTAAATCGCCGTGCCCGGATCGCTCCGGGCACGGCGTTTTGTTGGTGCCGACACAGCGCCGGACGGCTCTGTGTCTATCAACGAGCCCCGTGTTGTGTTCGCTGATCGCGATCGCGCGTAGTGGTCGCGCTCAGCGTCCCTGCGGCACGTACCCGGTCTGGACCGTGCGTACCGTGGTGCCGTTGAAGGTGAAGCTGCTGCTTTCCTTGCGCTCGCCATCGCTGGCCACGTGGCAGGTCACGGTTTCCTTGCCCGTTGCGCCATAGGTGCGACGCAGATAGGCAGCGAAGTCGTTCTCCAGCGACGAGTCCGAGATGTCGCCGAACGTCGGATCTTCCTTGTCGCCCAGGTCGTACTGGAACAGGTCGGAGTAGTAGCCGACGCCGTTGACGCTGGCCATGCATTCGCCGGTGACTTCGCGTGCGCTCGCGCTCGAGCTGACGCCCACGAGTGCGATAGCGAAAAGTGCGATTGAACGCTTCATCGTGGTGCCCCGGCTCACAGTGCGTACCCGAACTGGCCGCGGAACTCGTCGGCGAATTCGTCGTAGGTGAAGTGCTGGTTCTGCGTGCCGGGATGGCCGACCTTCAGCGCGCCCATCAGCGAGCCCATGCGGCCGCACGTGGGCAGGTCCATGCCGCGCATCAGGCCGAGGATGAGGCCGGCGCGGAACGCATCGCCGCAGCCGGTCGGGTCGACCACCGCACGCTCGCGCGCCGGGGCGATCTCATGGCATTCGGTCTGCGTGTGGATCTGCGAGCCGCGCGGGCCGCGCGTGGTGATGTACGCGCGCACCTTCGACGCGATGGTCGCTTCGCTCCAGCCGGTACGTTCCTGCAGCAGGTTCGACTCGTAGTCGTTGACGACCACGTAGTCGGCCAGCTCGATGAAGCGGCGGAACTCGTCGCCGTTGAACAGCGGCATCGCCTGCCCGGGATCGAAGATGAAGGGGATCCCGCAGTCGTGGAATTCCTGCGCGTTCTGCAGCATGCCCTCGTAACCGTCCGGCGCCACGATGCCGAAGGTAACCCCTTCGACGTCGCGCACGTGGTTGTCGTGCGAGCGGCTCATCGCGCCCGGATGGAAGGCGGTGATCTGGTTGTTGTCGAGGTCGGTCGTGATGAACGCCTGCGGCGTGAACATATCCTCGATCTCGCGGATCTGGTCGAGGCGGATGCCGCACTTCTGGAAATGCGCGCGATACGGCGCGAAGTCCTGGCCGACCGTCGCCATCGGGATGGGGTCGCCCCCGATGAGCTTGAGGTTGTACGCGATGTTGCCGGCGCAGCCGCCGTACTCGCGGCGCATGCGCGGGACCAGGAACGACACATTCAGGATGTGCACCTTGTCCGGCAGGATGTGGTTCTTGAACTGGTCCGGAAACACCATGATGGTGTCGTAGGCCAGCGAGCCGCAGATCAAGGCTGACATCGAATACGTCCCCAGGAGAGTCACCGCGCCCAGCGCGGCGCGGCGCGTAGGGTAGCGGCTGGGACACCGCGGCGGCCAGCCGTAGCCGCGCGTTCTGGCGACTGAATCGGGACCACCGCCGCTGTGTGACCCGGTGCGGCAGAAAACGCCGTGAAGAGCTGGTGATTCCTTGCCCCCGGGGGGTGGCGTTGCTAGGCTGGCGCACCTCTCGCGCCTGCACGGCGCAGCCCCCTCGCGTCACCCTATTTGCGGGCCATTCCCCCGATGTTGAAGAAGTTTCGCGGCATTTTCTCCAACGACCTGTCCATCGACCTGGGCACGGCCAACACCCTCATCTATGTGCGCGGCCAGGGCATCGTCCTGAACGAGCCGTCGGTCGTGGCCGTCCGCCAGGACCGCATGGTCGGCGGCAGCCGATCGGTCGCGGCCGTGGGCGCCGAGGCCAAGCAGATGCTCGGCCGCACGCCGGGCCACATCACGACCATCCGCCCGATGAAGGACGGCGTCATCGCCGATTTCACCTACACGGAGGAGATGCTCAAGTACTTCATCCGCAAGGTGCACAAGTCGCGCTTCCTGCGCCCGAGCCCGCGCGTGCTGGTCTGCGTGCCGGCCGGCAGCACCCAGGTCGAGCGCCGCGCCATCAAGGAGTCGGCCGAAGAGGCCGGCGCGCGCGACGTCTACCTGATCGAGGAACCGATGGCCGCGGCGATTGGCGCCGGCATGCCGGTGACCGAGGCGCGCGGCTCGATGGTGGTCGACATCGGCGGCGGCACGACGGAAGTCGCGGTCATCGCGCTCAACGGCGTGGTCTACGCGCAGTCGGTGCGCATCGGTGGCGACCGCTTCGACGAAGCGATCATCAATTACGTGCGTCGCCACTACGGCACGCTGATCGGTGAAGCCACCGCCGAGCGCATCAAGTTGACCATCGGCTGCGCATACCCGCAGCAGGAAGCACGCACGATGGAAGTCTCCGGCCGCAACCTCGCCGAGGGCGTGCCGAAGATGATCACGATCAGCAGCAACGAAGTGCTCGAAGCATTGCGCGAGCCGCTGGGTGGCATCGTCGCGGCGATCCGCCTCGCGCTGGAACAGACCCCGCCGGAGCTGTGTGCCGACGTCGCCGAGCGCGGCATCGTGCTCACCGGTGGTGGCGCGCTGCTGCGTGACGTCGATCGCCTGATCAGCGAGGAAACCGGCCTGCACGTGCAGGTGGCGGACGATCCGCTGACCTGCGTGGCGCGTGGCGGTGGCCGTGCGCTCGAGCTGGTCGACATGCACGGCAACGAGTTCTTCGCGCCTGACTGACGTGGGTTCGAACGGGACGCGGCGATCGCGATCGATGCCGGCGTCCCGCAGCGCGGATGCGGCGTGTGCCGCGTCCGCTGGGATCGCGAACTCCACCTAACGATCCGGCCCCGCCGCACGTGCCCCCACCGTCCGCTCCCGCCCGACTCGGGGATGCCGCTGGAACGCTGCGCCTGCTCGCGTATCTCGCGGCCGGGCTCACACTGGCGGTGCTCGATCATCGCGGCGGCTGGATGCATCGCATGCGCGAGCAGGTCGGCGTCGTCGCCGAACCGGTGCGTGCAGTGGCGGGCCTTCCGGGTCGCGTCGCCGACAGCACGGTCGACAACGTCGCCACCGTCGCGCAACTCGCGCATCGCAACGACCAGCTCCGTCGCGAGCTGCTGATCTCGCAGGCCCGCGTCGCGCGCCTCAGCACCGTCATCGCCGACAACACGCGCCTGCGTGCATTGCTCGACGCCGCACAGCGCGGCGGACTCGACGTGCAGCTCGCGCCCATCCTCGACGTCGACCTCGATCCCACGCACCAGCGCGTCATCCTCGACGCAGGCTCGCGCGACGCCGTGCGCGAAGGCCAGAGCGTGATCGATGCGTACGGCCTGCTCGGGCAGGTCACGCACGTCGGCGCGATCCATTCCGACGTGCTGCTCATCACCGATCCCGACCATGCGGTGCCGGTCGCGGTCGCGCGCAACGGCGTGCGGCTGGTCGCGTACGGAACTGGTCGCAGCGATCTGTTGTCGCTCGCGAACATTCCGCTGTCGAGCGACATCAAGGTCGGCGACACCATCGTGACGTCGGGCCTCGGCGGACGCTTCCCGCCGGGCTTCCCGGTCGGCCGCATCACCGCGTTGCGTCCCGACGAAAGCCGCGCCTTCCTCGAAGGCGACGTGCGCCCGGCCGCGCAGCTCGACCGCGGCCGCGAAGTGCTGCTGCTGCGTTCGAACACCGTCAGCCTGACGCCGCCTCCGATGCCGCCGCAGGCGACCACGGGCGAACCGGGCTCGACGGTCGGCATCTCCGGCGAGCCGGGCGTCACCGGCGCGGGCGTTCCAACGCGCACCCCCGCAAAGCCGTCGACGACCGCAACACCCGCGACCGGCACGCAGCGCACGCCAGCGACGAACAACGCACCCGCACCGACCACGGCCGCGCCGCCGCCCACGCCGGGAGCCCGCTGATGCGCGCGTATCCCCGCTGGATCCTCTACGTCAGCCTCATCGTCGCGCTTCTGCTCGGCCTGTTCCCGTTGCCGATCGACATCGCACCGCTGCGTCCGTTCTGGATCGCGCTCGTGCTCGCGTACTGGCTGATCGAAGACCCCGATCGCGTCGGGCTCGGCTTCGCCTTCATCGTCGGGCTCATCGCCGATGTCGTGTACGGCGGACTGCTCGGCGAGCAGGCATTGCGACTGGTCATCCTCGCTTTTATCGTGCAGCGCTTCCGCGCGCGGCTGCGGTTCTTCCCGCTGTCGCAGCAGGCGCTCACGCTGGGCGCGTTGCTGCTCAACGACCGCATCGTCAGCGTTGGCCTGCACGCGGCACTCGGTGAGCCGGCACTGCCCAGCGCGTACTGGTTCGCGCCGGTCGTTTCCATGTTCTTGTGGCCGCCGCTGTTCCTGATCCTCGACGCGCTGCGCTTGGGCGCCTGGCGACGTCGATGAGGAAAGTGCGCATCGCAATGGCACAGCGCAACCGACGCCGCATGAAGAATGCGGGCGCGGAAGCCGCGCAGTTCCGAGGTCGTGCGTTCCTCGCGCTGGCCTGCATCCTGGTCGCGCTGCTCGGCCTCGGCGGCTGGTACTTCCGGCTGCAGGTGCTGCAGCACGACGACTTCGTGACCCGTTCCGAAGCGAACCGCATCAAGTTGCAGCCCGTCGTGCCGGGTCGCGGGCTGATCTACGACCGCAAGGGCCGCATCCTCGCCGACAACGTGCCGGCGTGGCGCCTCGACGTCACGCCGAGCGAAGCCGGTGACATGGCGAAGTGGCTGCCGGGCATCGCGAAGATCATCGAGCTCGCGCCGGAAGACATCGAACGCTTCGACAACACGCGTCGCGGCTCGCGCGGCTTCAAGCCGATCACGCTGAAGATGCGTTTGAGCGACGAGGAAGCCGCGCGCTTCGCCGTCGATCGCTGGCGTTATCCGGGCGTCGAGCTCGTCTCGTATCTCAATCGTCGTTATCCGTACGGCGAGCTCACCGCGCACGTGATCGGTTATGTCGGTCGCGTCGACGAAGCCGACGCGAAGAATCTCGGCCCGGGCTTCGATGCACTCACGCACATCGGCAAGACCGGCCTGGAACGCGCGTACGAAGAACAGCTGCGCGGCAAGATCGGGTACGAGAAGGTCGAGACGAATGTCGAAGGCCGTCCGTTGCGCACCGTCGGCCGCGTGCCGGCACAGCCGGGCACGGACCTGCGACTGTCGATCGACATCGACCTGCAGCAGGCGATGGTCACCTCGTTCGGCGACATGGACGGCGCAGCGGTGGCGGTCGATCCGCAGACCGGCGACGTCCTCGCGATGGTCTCGCTGCCGTCGTACGACGCGAATCTTTTCGTCAACGGCATCACGCACAACAACTACAAGGCGCTGACGACGAATCCGTCGCGCCCGTTGTTCAATCGACCGGTGCTCGGCGGCGGCCCGCCGGGTTCCACCATCAAGCCCCTGTTCGGCCTTGCCGGCCTCGACAGCGGGCTGCGCACGCCGGAGACGGCGGTGTATTCGACCGGCGAGTTCCACATCCCCGGTCAGAGGCGCGGTTATCGCGACGCCGAGGGCGGTGCGGGCTGGACCGACCTTCGCAAGTCGATCGCGCATTCCGTCAACTTCTACTACTACAAGCTCGCGTTCGACATGGGCATCCAGAAGTTCGATGCCTACATGCGCAGTTTCGGCTTCGGCCAGAAGAGCGGTATCGACCTGCTCGGCGAAAACGTCGGCATCGTTCCATCGCCCGAGTGGAAGGCCAAGCGCAGCAAGGAGCCGTGGTACGCGGGCGAAACCGTGATCTCGGGCATCGGGCAGGGCTACTGGGTGGCGACGGTGCTGCAGCTCGCGCGCGGTGTTTCGGCGATCGCCAATGGCGGCGCGCTGCATCCGCTGCACCTGGTGATGGCCACGCGTGACCGCTACAACGGCCCATGGACGCCGACGCCGCATCCGCCCGGCCCGCGCATCACGCAGAACGAAGCGCATTTGCGTGCGGTGCAGGAAGGCATGATCGCGACGGTGCATGGCGGCGGCACCGCAGCCGGGATCGCGCGCGGCCTCACTTACCAGATGGCGGGCAAGACCGGCACGGCGCAGAAGGTCGGTCGACAGGGCGGTCGCAATGTCGACCCGCATGCGCTGCCGTTCAACCTGCGCCACCAGGCTTTGTTCGTCGCCTACGCGCCGGCCGATAACCCACGCATCGCGATCGCGGTGTCCGTGGAGCATGGCGGCTTCGGCGCGTCGTCGGCCGCGCCAATCGCGCGCAAGGTGTTCGACGCGTGGCTGACCGGCAAGATGCCGGAACCGGCCGAAGGCGTGCAGCGGTCGCCGCAGGGTGGTGCGCCGCTCGACTATGTGCCGCCAACCACGGTCCCGACGTCCGCGCCTCCGCCCAAGCCCGCGAGCAAGCCGGACGCGAAGCCGGAGTTGCCCACCGGCGAGCCGGAAGATGGAGAAGACGTTCCCACCTCGCCGCAGCCGGCGACCACCGCCCCGCCCGTCGCGAACGCACGCGGTGAAGCCGCGGCGCGGCGTGCACTCGCCGTGCTGAAGACATTGCAGGGTGGCGCGCGATGATCCTGCTGCGCTGGCTGTACGACATGGTGCAGCGCTTCACGCGCACGCTGGACCTGCCACTGCTCGGCGCACTGCTCGCGCTCATGGTGATCGGCCTCGCGGTGATCTACAGCGCAGGCGATGGTTCCATGCGCATGGTGATGGCGCGCGGCGCGCACTACGGCCTCGGCCTCACCGCGATGTGGGCGATCTCGCGCATCCCCGTGCATCAGCTGCGCAACTGGACGCCGTATCTCTACGGCGCGTCGATCGTGCCGCTGCTGATCGTGCTGATCATCGGCCGCGGCAAGCACGGCAACCTGTGGATCAACCTCGGCATCTTCTATTTCCAGCCGTCGGAAGTGCTCAAGCTGAGCCTGCCGATGATGGTCGCCTGGTATCTCAACCGTCGCCCGTTGCCGCCCAGCTTCAAGGTGACGATGGTCGCCGCGACGATCATTGCCGTGCCGACGCTGCTCATCCTGAAGCAGCCCGACTTCGGCACCGCGATGCTCGTCGCGTTGAGTGGCGCGTTCGTTCTGTATCTCGCCGGCCTGTCGTGGTGGTGGTTCGTCGCTGCGGGCGCGGGCGTCGCAAGCGCCGCACCGGTGGCGTGGTTCTTCCTGCTGCGTCCGTACCAGAAGGACCGCATCCTCACCTTCCTCAATCCGGAATCCGATCCGCTGGGTTCCGGCTGGAACATCATCCAGTCGAAGATCGCGATCGGCGCCGGCGGTTTCACCGGCAAGGGCTGGATGCACGGCTCGCAGTCGCACCTCAACTACCTTCCCGAGCACACTACCGACTTCGTGTTCGCGGTGCTGAGCGAGGAGTTCGGTTGGGTTGGCGTCATCACCGTGATCGCGCTCTACATGTTCGTGATCGCGCGCTGCCTGTGGATCGCGGTCGAAGCACGCGACGGTTACTCGCGCCTGATCGCAGGTGCACTCGCGATGGCGTTCTGCGTGTACGTGATCGTCAACGGCGGAATGATCGCCGGGCTGTTGCCCGTGGTCGGCGTGCCGATGCCGTTGCTGAGCTATGGCGGCACGTCGGCGGTGTCACTGCTCGCGGGGCTTGGCGTGGTGATGGCGGTGAAGGCGCACCGGCCGACGTACGGGCGCTAGCCGCGCTCAGTGCGTGTCGATGAGTTGCGCGCGATTGTGCGCGTCGTCGAACGTCGCCGCGGGTGCCGGCCGACCGAACAGATAGCCCTGGCCGAACGTGCAGCCGATCGCTTCGAGCGCCTCGTGCTGCGCAGCGGTTTCGATGCCTTCCGCGACCACATCGAGACCCAGCGCGTGCGACAGGTCGATGACCGCACGTACCACGGCGGATGCGACCGACGGTTCGCCTGGCTGCAGCTCGGTGATGAACGAGCGGTCGAGCTTGATGGTGTGGAAGCGGAACCGGTGCAGGTAGCTCATCGACGAGTAGCCGGTGCCGAAATCGTCCAGCGCGGTGTAAACGCCCGCGGCGCGCAGGCGGTCGAGGCAGGCGCCCACCCGATCGGGATTCGCGATCAGCGCGCCTTCGGTGATCTCGATGCGCAGCTGGGCCGGTGGCACGCCGTGGGTATCGAGCAGTGCGAGCAGACGTACGTCGAGATCGTCCGCAAGAAAATGTCGCGGCGAGACGTTGATGTTCACGTACTGGCCGGGCTGCAGCAGCGTCGGTATCGCGCGGCACACCGCGTCATAGAGTTGCCAGTCGAGCGCTTCGAGCATGCCGCAGGCTTCCGCGACGCGCATGAACGCATCGGACAGGCGAACCACGGGTTGAAAATACGGCTCGCATTCGCGTCGCGCGATCGCCAGCCTCAGATCGCCTTCGAGTGCGAGAAGTTCCAGCGCTTCGTGATGCAACTGTTCGTCGAACAGCTCGAACCCACCGCGCGCCTTTTCCTTGACGCGATACATGGCGATGTCGGCGTCGCGCAGCAGCTCCTCCGGCGACGTGTAAGCCTCACTGCTGACGGCAATGCCGACGCTCACGCCGCTGAAGAGCTCCTTGTCGGCAACACGCACCGGTTCGCGCAGTGCCTCGATGAGGCGTTGCGCAAGGCGCACCGGCGCTTCGTTTCCATCGATGCCATGCATGATCACAGCGAACTCGTCACCACCCAGGCGTGCGACGACGTCCGGCGGGCGCAGGCAGTCCGAGAAACGCTGCGCAACGATCTTCAGGAGCTCATCGCCGACCGCGTGGCCGACGCTGTCGTTGATGATCTTGAAGCGATCGAGGTCGAGGAACAGCACCGCGAAGCGCTGCGATGAATCGCGCACCTGCGTCGCCATCGCGCGGGCGAGGTGGTCGCGCAGATAGGCGCGGTTCGGCAGCCCGGTCAGCGGGTCGTGCAGCACCTCGTGCTGCAGTCGTTTTTCGATCGCCCGACGCACCGTGATCTGCTGCTCGAGCTCGGCGGTCTGGTGTTCCAGGCGCTCGAATGCGTGCTTGCGGTCGATCGCGGTCACGATGTGCGTGCCGACGTAGGCCAGCAGTTCGCGTTCGACCGCCGAATAAAGCCCGGCGGTTTCGTAGCTCTGCACCACCAGTGCGGCACGCACCTGACCGCCGCTGATGATCGGCACGCCGAGCCAGTCCTCCGCGCCCGGGCCAATCACTGCGAGTGGGCCGGACACGTCGCGATAGAGCTTCGACGTCGGACCCATCAACGGCTGCGCACCGCGGATGACGTGCCAGGTCAGGCTGCCTTCGACCTGCGACATCGGCTCGATCGCGTTCGGGTCCTGCCAGTCGTCATCGGCGACGTCGGCGAAATAGATGAAGCGGATGGTGTCGCTGTCGGCGTCGTACAGCGCGATGAAGAAATTCTCGGCGTACATCAGCCGGCCGACGATGCGATGCAGCCCGGCAAGCATCGTCGGCATGTCGAGGTCGGAGCTCGCCATGTCGGTGATTTCGTACAACGCGCGCTGCAGGCGCTCGGCCTGTTCCAGCCGCGTCACGGAGGCCTGCAGGTGTGCCTTGTCGAGGATGTTGGATATCAGCGGCTCGGCTGCAGTCGCCCATTGCATCAAGTCCGCGCGCACCGTGTCGCCATCGACGATGAGCGCCGCCCAGGGCGCTGCGTCATCGCCTGCCAGTTTCAGAACCGTGCCGCCCGATGAAAGGTTTGCGGTTTCACCGGGCCGGATCGCTTCGATGGCCGTGACGTCGTGCGTCAGCGACGGACGCGGTGGAACGCTTTCGACGTCAGCGGACACATCCAGTCGCCACACGAGCGTCGCAGTTGCGCCGGCGCGTGCACGAACGATTTCCGCCACAGCCTGCATGTCCGCCGCACGCAACAACGCCGGACCGTCTTGGCCCGGCGCCGGCAGGGACGCAGCTGACGCGCTGTCGATCGAAAGCTTCATGGATCGCGTGGATGACGCCCCGATGGGAAGACGAAATGCAGCCACGGCCGGAACCGGCGTGGATGGGCGTCCATTTCCCTGCATCAACCGTGCCGACGATAGGAGGCGGCGGGTCCGCTGTCCGTGACGCCGGCCTCCGTGCGCGCCGTGCCGGGCCGCGGACGGCTACTTCAGGGCTTCTTGCCGGTCGCCTGCACGATTGCGCGGATGCGCTCTCGACGCAGTGCTTCGCCCAAGGCAGGCCCGGTAATGCCACGCTCGGTCAGCGCATCCGTGCGTACCGCACGCGCGACCGCGAGTGCCTGAAGCAACCCCGCACGTGGCGGGTAGGGTTCGTTCTCGAGGCCCAGCCGCCCGCGCTTGTCGGCCTCGCACGCGATGCCGAGCTGTTCGATGCGCTGTGGATTGCGGAACCCGTCGCAGCGTTGCAGCAGGTCGTGCACGGTGCTCGCGCGCAGGTCGGCGAAGCGGTGTACGTTGAGATGTTCGCGACAGACGAGTGTTGCGAGCTGCCGATGCGCGGTCGGCACTTTCAGGCGGTCGCACAACTCGCGCAGTGGTGCGACGCCCGCCTGTTCGTGGCCGATGTGTTTGGGCAGCACGTCGTCGGGCGTCAGCGCCTTGCCGAGGTCGTGCGTCAATGCGGCAAAGCCGATGACGTCGTCGCCGGGCGCGAGCGTCGCCGCCATGTCGCAGACCATTTCTACATGTACGCCGGTGTCGACTTCCGGATGGTATTCGGCGCGTTGCGGCACGCCGTAAAGTGCTTCGACTTCGGGAAGAATCACCGCGAGCGCGCCGGCATCGTGCAGCGTGCGCAGGAACGCCGACGGCTTCGCGCTCGCCACCGAGCGCCGCAACTCCTGCCAGACGCGCTCGGGTGTGAGGTCGGCGAGTTCGCCCGATGCCGCCATCTCACGCATCAGCGCCATCGTTTCCGGCGCGACGGTAAAGCCGAGTGGCGCAAGCCGTGCCATGAAGCGCGCTGCACGCAATACGCGCAATGGATCTTCGACGAAGGCCTCGCCGACATGACGCAGCACGCGTCGCTCGAGATCGACCACGCCGCCGATGGGATCGACGATGTCACCCTCGCTGCCGTCGTCGCGAATCTCGCGTGCGATCGCATTGATGGTGAAGTCGCGACGTTGCAGGTCTTCTTCCAGCGTCACCGAAGGATCGGCGTCGACGACGAAGCCGCGATAGCCGCGTCCCGATTTGCGTTCGGTGCGTGCGAGCGCGTACTCCTCGCCGGTCTGCGGATGC
Source organism: Lysobacter sp. HA18 (assembly GCF_054057595.1). NCBI lineage: Bacteria > Pseudomonadati > Pseudomonadota > Gammaproteobacteria > Lysobacterales > Lysobacteraceae > Lysobacter > Lysobacter sp. HA18. The sequence continues at coordinate 3,013,109 of NZ_JBSRZL010000001.1, read as the reverse complement.
AGGAACACCGGGAAGTCGCGGCCGACCGGCTTGTAGCCGGCGTCGAGCATCTGCTGCGGCGTGGCGCCGACGACGACGAAGTCGCGGTCGCCGGGCGTCGCGCCCAGCAACGGATCGCGCACCGCGCCGCCGACGAGGTAGACCTTCATGCTCAGCGCGTGGCCTGGGCGAGGATGGCGACGATGTCGCGCGCGCCGGTGCCGCGATCCAGTGCGCGCTTGATCGGTTCGGCTTGCCCCGACACCCAGATCGACAGGTCGCTCTCGAGGTCGAAGTGGCCGGCGGTCTCGACCGAGTACATCACGATCGCGCGATACGGAATGCTGAGGTAGCGCGTCTTCTTGCCGGTCACGCCTTCCTTGTCGACGATGATCATGCGTCGATCGGTGAACACGATCAGGTCGCGCACGAAGGCGAAGGCGCGCTGCAGAACTTCACCGCTGGCGAGCAGGGGGCCGAATTCTTCCTGCAGATCCGCGACGTCCTTTTCGCCGGCGCGGCCGAGCAATGTGTCGAGCAGTCCCATGGCGGTCTCCGTGCGTGGGGAACGCCTAAGGATGCCTCAGCCGCGACGCGATTTCGGCGGCAATGCCTGCGGCGCGGCCGGCGTGATCGCCAGCGGGCACGAGAACGAGGTGCGCTGCCCGCCGAAATTGCCGCGCATGCGGTCGCTGATGCGCAGCGCGTCGCCGGTCATGCGCCAGTCGTAGAGCACGCTGAAGGCGAGCACGCGCGCGACGTAATCGCGCGTTTCCTTGTAGGTGATCGTCTCGATCCAGAAGTCCGGATCCATGCCCGGATGCTGCGACTTCCAGCGCGCGAGCGGCGCGGGCCCGGCGTTGTAGCCGGCCAGCGTGTAGTACGGCTTGCCTTCGCCGTAGCCGTCGAGCAACTGGCGTAGGTAGGCGCTGCCGAGAATGATCGAGGTGTCGGGGTCGTACAGGCTCGATTCCCCCGACCACGGCATGCCGACGCGCGATGCGGTGGCCGCGCCGGTCGACGGAATCAGCTGCATCAGGCCGATCGCGTTCGCGCCCGATCGCGCCTTGGGATTGAACACGCTCTCGGCGCGGATCTCGGCGGCGACCCACGCCGGATCCAGGCCGTTCTTCTGCGCCTCGCGACGGATCGTCGCCTCGTGGTGGATCGGGAAGCGCAGCGTGTACAGGCGCAGCTCTTCCGCGTCCGGCTTGCCGAGCGAGAACACCGCGCGGTCATACCAGCCATGCTGCTGCGCGAGCTCGACCGCGGTGATACGACGCGACGCATCGAAGCGCGTCAGCGCGTCATTCCATTCGGCGGTCGCCCAGCCGGGGCGATCGATGTCCCACAAGGCGAGCGAACGCTGCAGCGCCGGATCCGCTGCGACGGCGGAGCGCACCGACGGCGAATCGCCCGGAATCCACGGGCACAGCGTGTACGACTGGCCGAGTCGATCGGCGGCGAGGAAGCCGTGGAATTCCGGCTTCGACGCGGCTGCGCGATACAGGCGCTGCGCGTTCGCACGATCGCCCTGCATCTCCGAAAGCCGCGCCTCGAAGTACTGCCAACGCGAATCGTCGCGCTGCGGCGACGGCATGGAACGGATCGCCGCGAGCGCGGCCGGCCAATCCGAACGCGACATCGCTTCACGCGCGCGCCATTCACGCAGGCGGTCGTCATATGCGGACGCCGGTACCGCGGCGAGCTTCTGCGCGGCGCCGGGCTCGAACGACGACGCGGTCCACAGCGCGGCCTGGTACAGCACGCGGCCACGCTCGACATCGGTGAAGCCCAGCGTCGGGCCGAACTTGTCGAGTTGCGCCTGCGCGTCCTGCGGCACCGACTTGGCGTAACGCGCAAGCCCGTACGACGCGATGCGACGGCTGCGGTCGGTCTTCGGCCATTGCAACGCGCGATTGTTGAGCGCTTCGACGAAGGACGCGTAGTCGTTGCCGAGCGCCGCCTCATCCGCGGGCAGACCGCGGGCGGCGGTGCGCATGACCGCCGGCTGCCACGCTTCCGCGGCCTTTTCGAGACGTTCCCAACGCAGTGCGGGCGTCAGGCCGCCACGCGCATCGAGCGCGGTGAACACCGGATCGCATTGCGACGGCAGCGACTCGGCGGCTTCGCGCCAGATCGTCTGCGCCTGCTGTGTCCATTCCGGCGTGGTGCGACCCAGCGCGGCCTGCGCCTGCAATCCGCTGCAGCGAAGGCCGACATCCTTGATCGTCGGTTTCCACGCGGCATCAACGGCCGCCCAGTCCTGACGACGCGTTGCCTCGGCGATCCAAACCGAACGAAAGGTTTCGCCGACCGCCTGGCCGCCGTAGCGGCTCAGGAAACTGTCGGCGCGCGCGCGGTCGAGCGAGCTCAGGTCGCGTCGCAGCGTCGCGTATTCGATCCAGCCGTACAGCGGATGACGCACGAGATCCGCATACGCAGCGGCGTCGAACGTGCCGGCTTCCGCGGCGGCAAGCGCTTCGCGCACGCGACCCAGCTGCGGGTCGATTCGCGGCGCGGGCAGTGAAGGCGAAACGGGCGCGATCGGCGTCGCCGTGCCCGCGGCTTTCGCGTCAGGCGGCGGCATTTGCGCGCAGGCCGGCATGGTCGCGGCCAGCACGCAGGCGAGGATCGATGACGTCGGCAGCAGGCGGAAATAGCGCATCGCCCGACTATAGCGATGCATTCTGAATTGGCCGTGCGCATCGGCTTCACGTAGCGCGGATCGATGAGCGAAGTCGCGGACGGCCGGTGCGCGAAGAGTGCATGCATCGACGCACGCATCCGGGAGCTTTCTGGCCGCATCGACGCAGCAAGAGACACGCAACGAACTCGCTAAACGCGCATCGCCAGCCGCGGCGGCCACAGCCGCTGCCGATCTGCACGGCCGCTCGCGAAACGCGCCGCTTATCGGCCGAACAGGGCAATGCTGAAGTTTGGCGCTTGTCGCAGGTTCACGAAACCTTTACAAGCACGTGACGTCGCAGGAACGAAGCGACGTAGCCCTGCTTTGTGCATTTCTTACGGAGAGAGAGATCGATGAAAGCGTTGCGGCGTCACTCATTGGCAAAAGCCATCCAGTTGTCCATCCTCGTCGCGCTGCCCGGCTTCGCCGCCGCCCAGACCGCGACGCCCCCGGCGACATCCCAGTCGCCCCAGCAGCTCGATACGGTAACGATCACCGGTTCGCGCATCCGCCAGACGGAAAAGGTCACCAGTCAGCCGGTCGCGGTCATCACCCGCCAGCAGATCGACCAGAGCGGCGCGACCTCGATCGGTGACTTCCTGCAGACGCTCACCGCCAGCGGTAAGGCGCTGAACGCCAAGTTCAATTCGTCCGGCAACTTCGGTTATCCGGCCAGCGGCGGCGGCATCGGCGCCGGTTCGGCGCAGGTCGACCTTCGCAACCTCGGCAGCCAGCGCGTGCTGGTGCTGGTCGACGGCATCCGCTGGGTCAACGAGTCCTCCGCCTCGGGCGTGAGCGGTTCGGCCGACCTCAACACCATTCCGCTCGCCATCGTCGAGCGCATCGAAGTGCTGGAAGACGGCGCGTCGGCGATCTACGGTTCCGACGCGATCGCGGGCGTGGTGAACATCATCACCCGCAAGAAGTTCGACGGCGTGCAGTTTCACCTGAAGGAAGGCAGCTACGGCCACGGTGGCGACGACACCGAAGCGGACATCACCGTCGGTGGCAGCAGCGACAACTTCAGCGGCGGTGCTGAGCGCGTCGTTCGTCGACCAGCGCGGCATCAGCTCGAGCGAGTGGGACCAGTCGTCGATGCCCGTTCCCGGCGCAGGCCTAGGCGCCGGCAGCTCGGCCGTACCGCAGGGTCGCTTCACGTTCTGCGATCCGCGCATCGCGACGCCGGGCACGCCGGGCTATTGCGACGCGGCAGGCGACGACTGGTTCGACCTGTCGCTCAACGGCGGCGCGCTGCCGAACTACAACGGCGGCAACCCGACCACCGCGCCGGGCACGTTCCACAACTTCACCAGCGCGGATCGCTTCAACTTCGCGCCGTACAACCTGTTGCTGACGCCGTCCAAGCGCAAGTCGCTGTTCGGTAGCGCGCGTTACGACATCAACGATTCGCTGTCGTTCCACGCCAAGGCGCTCTACAACAATCGCGTGTCGACCAACCAGGCTGCGCCGGAGCCGATCTTCGTCGGTCCGTTCACCGGGAGCGGCGGCATCGCGGATGGCATCTCCATCGCCGCGAACAACCCGTATAACCCGACCGGCATAACGCTGGATCCTGCCACGAACTTCGGCTGGGTGACCAAGCGTCCGCTCGAACTCGGGCCGCGCATCTTCCGCCAGGACGTCGACACCTGGTACGTGGGCCTGGGCTTCGACGGTGCGTTCCAGGCGGGTGGCCACAACTTCAACTGGAACTTCGACTACGCGCACTCGGAGAACAAGGCCGAGCAGCAGTTCCTCAACGGCTTCAACGTCGCCAAGCTCAAGCTCGCACTGGGCGACGTGAACGTCTGCGCGGCCGTGCCAGGCTGCGTGCCGCTCGACCTGTTCGGCGGCCAGACGCGTCCGATGACGCAGGCGATGCTCAATTACATCACCACCGATCAGCGCGATTCGTCCAAGCAGGTGCTCGACCTGTTCACGGCGAACATCACCGGCGATCTGTGGCAGATGGGCGATCGCAGCGCGGGCTTCGCGCTCGGCGCGGAACACCGCAAATACCAAGGTGAATTCAATCCCGATCCGCTGCGCCAGAGCGGCGAGTCTCAGGATTCGTTCGCGTCGCCGATCACTGCCGAATACACGGTCAACGAGATCTACGGCGAGTTGCAGGTGCCGTGGGCGGACGTGTTCAGCACCGACTTCGCGCTGCGCTATTCGGACTACTCGACCTTTGGCGGCGTAACGACGGGCAAGGTCGGCTTCAAGTGGCAGCCAATCAAAGACCTCGTCCTGCGCGGCACCTACTCGACCGGCTTCCGCGCACCGAACCTCGGTGAGCTCTACGGCCTGACGCAGTTCGGCGCGACGCTGGTCGACCCCTGCGGCCCGACCGGCAACCCGGGCGGCGAAGCGCAGTACCGCGCGGCGTGTACGGCGGCCGGCGTCTCGCCGAGCTTCGAGCAGGCGAACACGCAGATCACGACCTACACCGGCGGTAACAAGGCACTGCAGCCGGAGAAGTCGAAGAACTACAACCTAGGCTTCGTGTGGTCGCCCGCGTTCGCCAGCGAGTGGTCGTCGCGTTTCGACCTCGAGTCGAGCTACTTCCACTACACGGTTGACGATGGCATCCAGGCGCCGGACATCCAGGCCCTGCTCAACGGCTGTTACAGCGGCAAGATCAGCGGCGCCGCGTGCTCGGGCTTCACGCGCGGCGCGGGCGGGAACCTGAATCCGCCGACCGACTTCTTGTCCAACCTGGGCTCCATCACCACCAGCGGCGTCGACATCAAGGCGAACTGGGTCGGCCACGACATGAGCTGGGGCACGCCGAGCATCTCGCTGCAGGCGACCCACACCATCGGCTTCAGCGCGGTCGACAAGGACGGCAACAAGACGCAGCAGGAAGTGGGCATCGAGGTCAGCGACAGCGCGATTCCGTCGTGGCAGGCCAATACCCAGTTCGGCTGGAAGATGGGCGACTGGGACGTCAACTGGGCGGTGCGCTACATCAGTGACGTCGAGGAAGCCTGCGCCAACGCGGCGAAGACGCCGGCATCGGGTTGCCCCAGCGCGGCGGGCTTCAACCACCTCGGCGCGACGACGTACCACGACGTCCAGGCCGCGTGGAACCACGCGTTCGGTGCGGATGGCCTGAAGCTGACGTTCGGCATCAACAACCTGTTCAACAAGAGCGCGCCGATCTGCGTGACGTGCTCGCTGAACGGCTACGACGCTGGTACGTACGACCTGCCGTGGCGCTTCTGGTACCTGGATCTGGTCTACAAGTTCTGATCGAACGGGACCCGTTTCCCGCGGGATCGACGGCCGGTGGCTCGCCCACCGGCCGTTTTTTTATGCGCGTGATGCGCACGGCGGTGGTACCGGCCGACGACATTGCTGCCTTGGGAAAACGGTGTGCGACGCTGGCGTCGCACACCACGCCTTCCTGCTGCCGCTCGCACCCGCCGACGCACCGGTGGCGACGATCGCCTGATCGTTACCGTCGCGCGGATTGAGACGCGCGACGACGACACTGGCTCGACACTCCGAAGGTCGAGATACGCGTGTCCGCCGCTCCCGCCGAAGCCTCGCCGATGAGCGACGCGAAGATCACCGCCCACGACCTCTGCGTCGCCCTCAAGCTCGCGCATCCGGCCGACGAGTTCGTCACCGTATTCGAAGTGCGTGAGGCGACCGGCACCGTGCACGGTTCGCGCGCCGATGCGGTGGTGATGTCGCTGCATGCGTCGCGCGGGTTCGAACTCACCGGTTTCGAGTTCAAGTGCGCGCGCGGCGACTGGCTGGCCGAGCTGAAGAACCCGACCAAGGCCGATCGCATCGCGCGTTACTGCGATCGCTGGTGCGTGTTCGCGGCGCCGGGCGTGGTCAAGGAAGGCGAATTGCCGGTCGGCTGGGGCCTTTGGGAGCTGCGCACGGGCGGCGTCATCCATCGCCGCGTGGTGCCGGCCACGCGCGAACCCGAACCGATGCCACGCCCGTTCCTCGCGTCGTTCATGCGCGCACGTGCGAAGTTCGATACCGATGAACTCGCCGCGCTCGCCTCGCATTATCGTCGCGAGTTCGAACGTCAGCAGCGTGCGCGCGAAGAGGCCGCGGATGGCGATCCGGTGCTGCGTCGCGAGCGCGAGCGGCTGAGTGAAGGGCTGCGCAAGCTCGACGAAATCCGGCGCGCGACGGGCATCGATCTCGGCGACTACACGCCATCGCGGCGCTGGATCGAACGCATGCGCCTAGCCGACAGCCCGCGGCTGGAGCACGCGTTGAAGTTGTTGCGCGATGTCTTCGCGGACGACGAGCTGCGCAAGCGTGTCGACATCGCGATGCGTCGCGACGACGACTGAAGTCGCGCGTTACGCCTTTCGCACGAACTCCGACTTCAGCTTCATCGGGCCGAAGCCGTCGATCTTGCAGTCGATGTCGTGGTCTTCGTCGACCAAGCGGATGTTACGCACCTTGGTGCCGGCCTTGAGCGCGCTGCTCGCGCCCTTGACCTTCAGGTCCTTGATCACGGTGACCGAGTCGCCGTCGGCGAGGACGTTGCCGACCGCGTCGCGGTGCACGCGCGCTTCGTCCGACGCCTCCGCGGACAGAGTCCATTCGTGCCCGCATTCCGGGCAGACGTGCATCGCGCCGTCGACGTAGGTCAGCGCGGAGCCGCAGGCGGGGCAGTTCGGAAGGTCGGTCATCAGCGGCTCGTGTTGCGACATCACGATGGACGCCGCGGGTTCGCCTGCATCACTGCAGGCAGCGCTCCGGCACGTCGAGTTCGACGGACAGCGCGAGGTGATCAGAAAACGCGGCCGGCATCGCGCGCCGCTCGTGCTGGCGCAAGCCGTTGCCGACCAGGATGTGGTCGATCGCGCGTGCCGGCGCCCAGCTCGGGAACGTCGGAATCTCCTGCGGCGACGGCTGCAGCCGCGTGCGCTTGAACAGCACTTCCATTTCGGGCTGTTCGACCGTGCAGTTGAAGTCGCCCATCAGCACGGCGTGCGGATCGTCGGCGAGCAGCTCGGCGATGAAACCGAGCTGCGCGATCCGCGACGATGCGCCGAGCGAAAGATGCGCGACCGCGATCGTCAACGGCGTATCGCAACGGCCGAAACGCGCGAGCATCACTCCACGGCCTTTGACGCGGCCGGGCAACGAATGCACGACGACTTCGGTCGGCTCGAGCTTGCTCAGCAAGCCATTCGCGCTCGACGCCACGCCGCCGACGCGCCGGTTCGGCTGGTGGCTCCAGTAGGCGAAGCCGGCGCGCTGCGCGAGGTAATGCGTCTGGTTGGTGAAACCCGAGCGCAGGCTGCCCGGGTCGCTTTCCTGCAGGCCGACGATGTCGTGGCCTGCAGCAAGCTGCGCGATGGTGTCGAGCGCGGCGCGCTTGTCGCCCATCGGCAATACATGCGACCAGCTGCGGGCGACGTAGTCGTGGTAGCCGCGCGTGCTCGACCCGGCCTGGATGTTCGCACTCAGCAACTTGATCCGACGATCGCCCACGTCCTGTCCGTCAGCCGCCGGTGGCGGGCGCGGCGGGTGCAGCAGGCGCTGTGGCAGCGCCACCGCCCGACATCGCGGCGCGTTCCATCGCGATCAGGTGGTCGGCGATGCGCAACACGTCGTCGTAGCTCTTGCCGCCGGTGACGCGGTACTTGCCGTCGATCACGATGGTGGGCGTACCGGACACGCCGGCCTTGGTCATCCACTGACGGCCCTGGTTGACCTTCGTCGACACCGCGAAGCTGTGCATCATGTCGAGGAACTGCTTCGGGTTCGCGCCGTACTGCGCATAGAAGTTCGCGATCTTCTGCTCGTCCGGCGGGTCGCCTTCACCCGGCATGCTGTCCTTGACGTGGATCGCGTCGATCAGCGCCATGTGCGTCTTCTCGACCAGACCGAGCTGCTCCGACACGTAGTACGCCTTCGCGTACGGATCCCATTCCGGGCCGAACGGTGCGGGCACGTAATGGAAGTTGACGTCGGCCGGAAGCTTCATGTGCCACGGCTCGACGGTCGGCGCGAAGCGCGCGCAGGCCGGGCAGACGTAGCCGAACACTTCGACCACCTCGATCTTGCCCGGCTCGGGCTGCCAGGGCTGGCCGCCGGCGATCTCTTCGTAATCGGTGCCGAGCACCGGCGGCGGACCCTGCGGCGGCACGATCGGGCCGGGCTGGCGCGTCGGCGCGGGCGTAGCCGTGGTGGGTGTCGTCGTGGTGTTCGATGCGGTGGCGCTCGTCGCGGCCGAGTCCGCCGGGGTCGACGGCGTGGCCTGCGTCGCATCGCCGCCCTTGCCGCAGGCGGTGGCCATCAGCGCGACGGCGAGCACCAGCGGGTAGCGCAGCATCGCCAGGCGCGGAAGGGAACGGATGAGCATCGGGACGATCTCCTTGCGGAAGCGGCGGCCAAGGCGCGCCGGTCGAGGGGAACAGCATAGCCGCGGGCTCCGCGGCGATTGATTACGCGGCGACGACGTCAGTGCGCGGCGCGTTCGCGCGCGACGAGGGCGTCGGTGATGCGAAGCGCGTCTTCCTGCGAAGCGCCGAGCACGCGGTACTTGCCGTCGACGACGAGATTCGGCGTGCCATCGACGCCCGTGCGATCGATGAAGGCTTCGGCATTGCGCAGACGCAGCGCGACCGGCGCGCTTTCCATGCGGCGCATGAAATCGGCGGGATCCGCGCCGAAACGCGCATAGAACTGCGCGATCTGCGCATCGGTCGCGATGTTCGGCGCGCCCGGCAACGTCTTTTCTTCGTGGATCGCATTGAACATCGCGACGTGCGTCTTGTCGGCGAGGTCGAGTTCCTGCGCGGCGTAGTACGCCTTCGCGTACGGGATCCACCAGTTACCGAACGGCGCCGGCATCGCGACGAACTTGACGTCGTCCTGCTGCTTCGCGCGCCATGCATCGAGCATCGGCTCGAAGTGCGCGCAGTGCGGGCAGGTGTAGCCGAACACTTCGACCACCTCGATCTTTCCGGGCGTCGCCTCGAACGGCGCGCTGTCCTTGACCGTGACGAAGTCGCGCCCTTCCACGAGGTCGGTGGGCAAGCCGGGTGCTGCAGCCTGCTGCGCGCTCGGCGCAGCCGCGGGCTTCGCAGCCTTCGGCGGCACCTTCTCGCAACCGGTCAACGCGAACATGCCGACGAGGGCGAGGACAACAACGGAACGACGGATCATGCGCAGGCTCCGGATCGGAAAGGGTTATCGACGCGCGGACGCGGCGATCTCGCGATCGACCAGCCAGCGCGCAGTAGCGAGCTGGCCGTCGCGCGAGTTCGTGGTCACCCGGTAGCGGCCGGCGACGATCAGCGTCGGCGTGCCGTCGACCTGGCTGCGCACGATGAAGTCATGCGCCTGCGCCATCGCGGCGTCGACGGGACGCGAGTTGTAGGTGGCGAGGAAACGCGCCGGCGCGATGCCGTAGCGCTGGTAGAAGGTGGCGATCTCGTCCGGCGACGCGTCGCTCAACGGCACCGTCTGCTCGACATGCAGCGCGTTGTACATGTCGGCGTGCGAGCGCTCTGCGACGCCGAGGATCTGCGCGGCGAAATAGGCACGCGCGAACGGAATCCAGTCGCCGCGGAAGTCGGCCGGCACGGCGACGAAGTGCGCCTGCTTCGGCAGCGTGCGCACCCACGACTCGACCGCCGGCTCGAAATGCGCGCAGTGCGGGCACGGGTAGCCGAAGACCTCGGCGACCTCGACCTGGCCTTTGACGGCGTGGTACGGCGCGCCGCCGTCGATGACCTCGTAGTCCTCACCCTGCACCGGCGCTTTCGGTGCGGCGACGGTGGCCAGCGGAAGGGCGAGCAGCAGGGTGGCGGCGACGCGGAGCAGCAGATTCATCGGAAGCCCTGGAGTGCGGATACGAAAACGCCGACCGCGCAATGCACGGCCGGCGTCGAGGGTACGGTCAGCCGGTCACATCGGACCGTCGGGCCGGCGCGAAGTTCAGCCCTGCTTCGGCGTCGCGGCCGGCGTGGCGGCCTTCGAAGCCGGCTGCACCGGCGCGGTGGTCTGCGCCGGAACGCTGGTCGGCGCGACAGGCGTGGCGGCAGGCGCTGCCGGAGCCGAAGCCGCCGGAGCGGCCGGCGAGGCGTTCATCGCGACCGGCGCGGCGGCGCCCGACTGCGCACCGGCATCGTTGCCGCGGTTGTGCAGGCCCTGGATGTAGCTGGCGAGCGAACCGATCTCGTCGTCGGTCAGCTTGCCGGCGATCGTCGCCATGATGTGGAAGTTCTTGTACGTCGGCGGCGCGCCGGTGCCCGTGCGGTATTCCTCGAGGCGACGCTTGGCGTACTCGGCCTGCTGGCCGGCGAGTGCGGGGTAAGCCGGGCCCGGATTGCCCTGGCCGGCGCCACCGTGGCAGGCCATGCACGCAGGGATGCCGCGCGACTTGTCGCCGCCGCGGAACAGCGTCTCGCCGACCTCGTAGAACTTCTTGCCGGCGTTGGGGCCGGCCGCGATCGCGGTGTCGTCGGCGATGCCCGAACCGGCCTTCTGCGTCTGGAACCAGGCGCCGAGGTCGCGCATGTCCTGTGCGTTGAGCACGGCGGCGATCGGGTACATGACGGAGGCCATGCCGGTGGTGCGCTGCTGGCTCTTGAACAGGCCGAGCTGCTGGGCGACGTAGCGCTCGGGCATGCCGGCAAGGCGCGGATAGGTTGCGACCGACGGATTGCCATCCAGGCCGTGGCAGGCGGCGCAGGCGCCGGCCTTCTGCTGGCCGCGCTTGGGATCGCCCCACGTGGCGTGCTCTTCGGCCCCGGCCAGCGGCGCGACCTGCACGGGCGCCTTGTCCGGAACCGGGGTCACCGTGGTCTGGGCGACGGCAGCGGCGGCAACCGCGAGAGCGGCGAGGCCGACAAGGCCGTAGACGCGGGCATGGCGCATGCGAGGAAGCTCCGGAGTAACGCGAGGATGGCGCCGCGAACAGGCGCCGGAACCGCGGAATTATCGGCGCCGGCCGGGTAGCGGGTCAACGCGCGCGGCTGCGGTCCGGGTCGCCCGTCACCGCCGGAAGCGGCTCGAAGGGGCCGGCATGCGATCCTTGTCGCATGTCGAACCCCTTCCAGCGCGCCCGCTACATGCTGTCGGCGCACAACATGGCCCAGCTGCCGCCCGACGGCGGCTACGAGGTCGCCTTCGCCGGCCGCTCGAACGCCGGCAAGTCCACTGCGCTCAACGCCCTCTGCCAGCAGGGCAGCCTGGCGCGCGTCTCCAAGACCCCCGGCCGCACCCAGCAGCTGGTCTTCTTCGACTTCGAGCCCAAGCGCGACCAGCCGCCGTCGAACCGCTACCTGGTCGACCTGCCCGGCTACGGCTACGCGAAGGTGCCCAAGGACCTGCAGGCGCACTGGCAGGCCTTCATCGACCGCTACTTCACGACGCGCGAAGCGCTGAAGGGCCTGATGGTGATCATGGACATCCGCCATCCGCTCAAGGACTACGACCTGCAGATGCTCGGCTACGCGGTCAACCGCGGCCTGCCGGCGCATGCGCTGCTGACCAAGGCCGACAAGCTCGGTCGCGGCCAGCAGATGCAGTCGCTGCAGGCGGTGAAGCGCGAACTGACGAGTCGCTTCGGCGATACCGTCGGCGCGCAGGTGTATTCGGGCGAGTCGAAGCAGGGCGTTGACGAAGCGCGCGCAGTGGTCGCCAACTGGCTGCAGTTCGACGCCGGCTGATCCGCGTCAGTGTTCCGCAGCGAGCCGTGGATCGATCCACGCGCGTAGCGCATCGACTAGCGCATTGATCAGCACGATTGACGCACCGACCACCAGCACCACGCCGAGCACCAGCGTGTAGTCGCGGTTGAGCGCGCCCTGCACGAAGTAGCGGCCCATGCCGGGAATGCCGAACACCTGTTCGACCACCGCCGAGCCGGTGACGATGTTGATCAGTGCCGGCGACAACCACGCGACGACCGGCAGCAGCGCCGGTGGCATCGCATGCATCAGCAGCACGCGCGACCGTGAAAGCCCGCGCGAACCTGCCGCGCGCAGGTAGTCGGCCGATAGCGTTTCCAGAAGCGATGCACGCATGAGTCGCGCGCAGTACGCGATGTTCGGCAAGGCGAGCGCGATGACCGGTAACACGATGTTGCGCGTATCGCCCCAGCCACCCGCCGGCAGCCAGTGCAGCGTCACCGCGAACAGCAGCACCAGCATCGGTGCGACGACGAACTTCGGTACGGCAAGTCCCAAGCCCGCGACTGCCATCACCGAGCGATCGACGACGCCGCCCGCGCGCGTCGCCGCCAGCGTTCCCAGCGGAATGCCGAACGCCAATGCGAGCAACAATGCGAGCCCGCCGTTGAGCGCCGATACCGGCAACGCCTGCGCGACGAGTTGCGAGACGCGGTAGTCGGGGTACTGGAACGAGGGACCGAGATCGCCACGCACGACATCGCCCAGCCATGCGCCGTACTGCGCAATGGCGGGACGATCGAGCCGGTATTGCGCGGCGAGCGCGGCCTGCACTTCGGGCGGTGCGGATTTCTCGGTGTCGAACGGCCCGCCTGGCGCCGCATGCAGCAGCACGAAGCACAGCGTCGCCAGCAGCCACAGCGTGAGCAGTGCTTCGGTGAGCGCGCCCAGCAGGCGTCGTATCATGCGAAGTGCCCGGCGATTCGACCGATGAGCGACGCCGCGATCATCGCGACCGCGCCCCAGCCGACCACACGCAACGCGCCACGCAACGTCGATGCACCGCCGGCCGATGCCGCGAGCGCGCCTGAAAGCGTGAGCGCGAGCAGCGTCACCACGATCGTCACCACTTCGACCTGCGACGCCGGCGCGAACACGGTCGCGAGGATAGGCAATATCGCGCCGCTGATGAAGGCCGCGCCGGAGGCCAGCGCCGCCTGCAACGGACGCGCACGCAGCGTGTCGGTGATACCGAGCTCGTCGCGCGCATGGCTCGCGAGCGCATCGTGCGCCGTGAGTTGTTCGGCGACTTCGCGCGCGAGATCCGCCTCCAGCCCGCGACGTTCCCAGATCATCGCGAGTTCGCGCAGTTCGCTTTCCGGTTGCTCGTCGAGTTCGCGTCGTTCCTTGGCGAGATCCGCCGCTTCGGTGTCGGCCTGCGACTGCACGGACACGTACTCGCCGGCCGCCATCGACATCGCACCGGCAACGACGCCCGCGATGCCGCTCGCGAGAACCGTGTGCGGTGATGCACCGCTCGCGGCGACGCCCACGACGAGGCCCGAGATCGACACGATGCCGTCGTTTGCGCCGAGTACGGCGGCACGCAGCCAGCCGGCGCGGTGACTGCGATGGGATTCCGGATGTCGCGGTCGCATCGGCATCACTCCTGAAGTCGCATCCAGCGCGACGCGTGGTGGTCGAGCGCGTTCGCTTCGAAGCCGCGCACGTGCGAATCGACGAGGTGCTTCGACGTATAGAAGTACAGCGGAATCACGGCGTCGGCCTGTAGCAAGCGCGTCTCGGCAGCGTGCAGCCATGCATTGCGTGCGACTTCGCTGCGGGCGGTGTCTGCATGCGCGAGGCGATCAACGACGCCGGCATCCATGTAGCCCGTCCAGTTGAGCGGGCCATTGCTGCCGAACGCGGCGAGGAAGTTGCGCGCGTCGGGCACGTCGGCGATCCAGCCGCCGCGAAAGACCTGCGTGATCACGTGCTGCTTGCGATTGCCCACGAAGACCTTCCATTCCTCGTTGCGCAAACGCACATGCGCGCCGAGCACCTGTCGCCACATCGCGGCGACGGCAAGCGCGAGCCGGCGATGCGGCGTCGACGTGTTGTAGCGCAGTTCGATTTCCAGCGGATGCGCATCGCTGTAGCCGGCGGCGCGATACAGCAGGCGCGCCTGCCGCTCGCGTTCGGCCTGCGTCAATGTGGACCATGTGGTTGTAGCGGGCGTGTAGCCGGCGATGCCAGGCGGCACCACGCCATATGCCGCGCGCTCGCCAAAACCCGTGACGTGACGCACCAGCAGGTCGCGATCGACGGCCAGCGACAGTGCCCGTCGCAACGCATGGCCACGATCGAGACAGCCGTCGCGCAAGGGCGACAGTCCGCGCGACGCGTCGATACCGCGCGGCGTGTTGACGCGCACGCAGTCGCCATCCTTGAACGGCGCGACCGTCGTATTGATGCCCAGCCAGAACGCACCGAGATAAGGCGAAAGGCGCAGCTGCGATCCGAACCTTTTCTGCAGCGACGCCGTCGGCTGCGGCGGCACGACTTCGGTGATGTGCAGGTCGCCCGCCGCAAAGCGTTGCAGCTCGGCGGCGGCGTCTTCCGTCACCTGGAACCGCACGCGATCGATGGCGACGTTCGCGGCGTCATGGAAGCGCGCATTGCGTTCGACAACGAGGTTGGCCTGCGGCGTCCACGACGTGAGCACGTAGGCGCCATTGCTGACCAGCGCGCCGGGCCGCGTGTGCTGCGCACCGAGACGTTCAACCGCCGGCAGATACACCGGAAACGCGATCGGAAGCGTCAGCAGTGCCGGCAGCGGTGCGCTGCGGTCGAGATGGAAGACGACGGTGCGAGCGTCCGGCGCGTCGACACCCAGCGCTGTCGGCGCAACATCGCCCGCCTGCACCGCCTTCGCGTTATGTAGCGCGTCGAACAGCTCGCCGAACGGCGCCGCGGTCATCGGGGCGAACGCACGTCGGAAGCTCGCCACGATCTGCTTCGCGTCCAGCGCCTCGCCGTTGCTCCAGCGCAGGCCGTCGCGCAGCACGAAGGTCCAGGTGCGGCCGTCGGGTGATACCGACCAGCGCTGCGCCATGCCTGGCACCAGCCGGCCGGCGGCGTCTTCGGTGACCAGCCCTTCGTAGAGGTCGCGCAGCACATTGCCGCAGGCGACCTCCTGGCATTTGTGCGCGTCCAGCGTCGACGGCTCGGGGCCGTTGCCGCGTTCCAGCGTCGCGGCATGCACACCGCCCGCGACCAGCAGGGCGAGCAGCGCAGCCCACGGTCGGCATGGGCGAAGGAGAGACGGGCAGGGCATCACGGCCATTCTAGGCGGGGCGGCCGCCGCTCCATGCGCGCAACGCAGACGCCCTGCCGGCGCGACGTCGTCCGTCACCGCCCGCGGCTAGACTGGCCGCCCTCCCGCGCCGCGGGACGCGTCGAGGTGCATGTGTCCGGTCCCAGCCAGGTTGCCGATCTCGAGATCGAATCCCGCGCGCAGCTCGTGGATTTCCTCGCGTCCGGCGTGCGCCCGCGCGAGGCCTGGCGCATCGGCACCGAGCACGAGAAATTCGGCTTCCGAACCGACGACCTGCGCGCGCCCACGTTCGACGGCGATCGCGGCATCGAAGCGCTGCTGAAGGGTTTGACGCGCTTCGGCTGGGCGCCGGTCGAAGAGAGCGGCCGCGTGATCGCATTGATGCGCGATGGTGCGTCGGTGTCGCTGGAACCCGCAGGTCAGCTCGAACTGTCGGGGGCGGAACTCGAAACGCTGCACGACACCTGTCGCGAAACCGGCACGCATCTTCGTGAAGTGCGCGAAGTCGCCGAGCCGATGGGCCTCGGGTTCCTCGGCATGGGCTTCCAGCCGAAGTGGCGTCGCGACGAAATGCCGTGGATGCCGAAGGGCCGCTACAAGATCATGCGCGACTACATGCCGAAGGTCGGATCGCTCGGCCTCGACATGATGACGCGCACCTGCACCGTGCAGGTCAACCTCGACGTCGGCAGCGAAGCCGACATGGTGAAGAAGTTCCGCGTGTCACTCGCGTTGCAACCGATCGCGACCGCGCTATTCGCGGACTCGCCGTTCACCGAAGGCAAGCCGAACGGTTTCCTGTCGTATCGCTCGCACATCTGGACCGATACTGACGCCGAGCGCACTGGCCTGCTCGATTTCGTGTTCGAGGACGGTTTCGGCTACGAACGCTACGTCGACTACCTGCTCGACGTGCCGATGTACTTCGTCTACCGCGACGGCACCTACATCGACGCGAGCGGGCAGTCGTTCCGCGATTACATGGACGGCAAGTTGCCCGTTCGCCCGGGTTATCGCCCGACGATGAAGGACTGGGCCGACCACTCGACCACCGCGTTCCCGGAAGTGCGGCTCAAGAAGTACCTCGAGATGCGCGGTGCGGACTCCGGCCCGTGGAGCCGCATCTGTGCGCTGCCGGCGTTCTGGGTCGGCCTGCTGTACGACGATGCCGCGCTCGATGCCGCGTGGGATCTCGTCAAGGATTTCTCACTCGAAGAGCGTCATGCACTGCGTGACGGCGTGACACGCGACGCGTTGAAGCTGCCGTTCCGTGGTGGCACGGTGCTCGATCTCGCACGCGAAGCCGTGAAGATCTCCGCCGCGGGTCTGCGTCGTCGCGCGCGAACGAACGCAGAAGGTGCCGACGAATCGATGTTCCTCGCGCCGCTGGTGGAGATCGTCGAATCCGGCGTCACCGCGGCGGAGCGCAAGCTCGAGCTATTCCACAGCGAGTGGAATACGAGCGTGGATCCGGCGTTCCGGGAGTTTGCGTACTGACGTCGCTCGCGTGACGATGCGCGCTTCGTCAGGGGGAATGCGATGGATCCAATCAACTCGGCCGAGCCGCACGAAGGCGTCGTTGTCGACGCGCGCGGCCCTACGACCACAGGTGTGGTGCTGGCGATACTTGTGATTGTCGTCGTGCTCGGCGGCGGCGGTTACTGGCTGATCCGCGCAGGAAGTCAGCTCGACGCCGCGTCGCTCCCGCTAGCCCACGCGCCGACGAACAAGGCAACGCGCGAACTGCCGAGCGTGCCCGTGCAGGTAGACGCTGTCGCTCCTGTCGCGCCTTTATCCGCCGCGCCCAGGATGACGGCGGATGCGCCTTCTGTGATGCAGCCCGTGGTTGTGCCCGCGGTCGACGACATCGCGACTAAGCGCAAGCCGAGTCCCGTGGTAGCACCGGTCGCGCACGATCTGATTGCCATTGCATCGGAAACGCCACCCGCCGCCGGCCAGCAAGGCCTGGTCGACGCGATGCGAGCAGGCCGTCTTCGCCTTGCGTCCGATGCCGACATCCAGCAGTGGATCGCGCGCAGCAGCCGGCCGGTGTCAGTCGATCGAATGCATTTCATGGGTCGCTCGGGTACTTACGTAGTGACCGGCGACTTCGTCATGCCATCCGGCCTGACCGGCGCGCATTCGGCAGTTTTCCTGCTGCCGCAAGGTGTTCCGTTTCCGAAGGGCGACCCGGGGCATTCGATCATCCTCGACATGTCGTCCGGTGCATGCGCCGGTGTGACATGCGCGATGTTGCGCGACTGACCGTCGAGCTCACGCCCACTCGTTAGGTGCGCTGCGACCTTCGACTTCGCGCATCCGCACCACGCAGAATCGCTGCCCCGTCGGCGACTCCATCACCCACCAGCGTTTGACGAACGCGATCTTCTTCGCGCCCAGCGATTCGAGACGTGCGGCTTCAGCGTCGATGTCGTCCGACTCGATGTCGAGGTGCACGCGCGACGGATGATCGACCTTCTGCACTTCGATGTGCAGGCCGCCGGGCGTGTCGTTGAAGTTGACGTATTCGGACGTGGCGTCGCTGGCTTCTTCGGGATCGATCGCGCAACCAAGCGCCGCGCTCCAGAACTTCGCGGCGGCATCGAGATCGGGCGTGTTGCAGTCGATGATGAAACCGGCGAGGCGGCTGCGATGGGCCATGGCGGCGCTCCGTTGGGGGAATGCGGAGCGTAAGCGCGTCGATGCGGATCCTGCGTGTCGCTCGTCGTCCCAACGTGCTGCGATACGACGCGTGGCAAGCGTTCGATGCGCGGACGTTCCGCTGCGACTTCTTCAATGAAAACGGGCACCCGAAGGCGCCCGTCGATCGCGTTATCGATGCGATTACTGCGGCACGGACAGATCGTCCAGCAGCGCCTTGAGGAAACGCGCCGCTTCGCCGCCGGTGCAGGCGCGGTGGTCGAAGGTCAGCGAGATCGGCATGCGGCGGTGGACTTCGATGCCGCCCATCACCGCGACCACGTCGTGGCAGAGCTTGCCCGCGCCAACGATCGCGACGCACGGCGGCACCACGACCGGCGTCGCGTAGCGGCCGGCGAACATGCCGAAGTTCGACAGCGAAATCGTGTAGCCCGACAACTCGCTCGGCGGAATCGAACGATCGCCGACCTGCGCGCGAAGGCGCTGGATCGCGGTACGGATGCCGCCACCGTCGAGCATGTCGGCATTGCGCAGCGCGGGCACGAACAGGCCGTCGTCGGTGTCGACCGCGATGCCGATGTCGACGTGCGGATGCAGCGTGCGCGTCAGGCTCTCACCGTCGAACCAGGCATTGAGCGCCGGCACGGCCTTGCACGCGGCGACGATCGAACGCACCAGGCGTGCGGTGATGTCCTGCTTGCCGATCCACGCGTGCAGGTCGGCGTCGTCGACCAGCGTGGTCGGCACGACCTTGCTGTGCGCATCGGCCATGACGCGCGCCATGTTGCGGCGCACGCCCTTGAGCTGTTCCGGCTGGCCCGTCGCCGCGACGCCCGGCGGCTGCGTGCGCATCGGCTTGCCCGACTGCGACATCGTGCTGCGCTGCGCCTGCTGCTGCGGCGCCTGCATCTGCTGCGGCGACGTCGCGGCCGCGCGATCGGCTGCACGCGGTGCAGCACCACCTTGTCCCGCACGCGCCGAACCATCGGCCGCCGCGCGCTTCACGTCGTCCATGGTGACGACGCCTTCGGCGCCGCTCGCACGAACGCGGGAGAGATCGACGCCCATCTTGCGCGCGAGCGCACGCACCGCTGGCATCGCCTTGACGCCACCGACCGCGACCGCCGATTCACTGCGCACCGCATCCGAACTCTGCATCGCACCGACCACGGTGCCCGCGTCCGCGCGCTCGCTGCCGGCCTCGCCCTTCGCCGCCGGCTTGGCGTCGTCGCGCAGCACGCCGCCTTCGTCGGACGCGATGACCTTGTGGCCCGGGCCCGGCTCGGCCGTTTCGGTACCGGCGCCGCCGTGCGTCTGCGTCGCTGCGTGACCGCCGCCGTGGTGATGGCCGGTGTCTTGGCCTTCGGCGCGCTGCGGCATCGACGGATCGATTTCGAACACCGCCAGCATCGTGCCGGTGACGACGACATCGCCCGCGCCGCCCGAGAGCTTCACGACCTTGCCGGAGACGGGCGAGGGCACGTCGACGACGGCTTTCGCGGTTTCCATCGACACGAGGTTGTCGTCGAGGCGGATCACGTCGCCTTCCTTGACGTACCACTCGACGATGGTCGCGTCCGGCAGGCCTTCGCCGAGGTCGGGGAGCAGGAAGATCTTCTGATTGCTCATGGCGTTGCTCGTTCCGTAAGTAGGTTCAGACCCAGACGTCGTTCTGCGCCGTCAGGTCGCTGTCCGCGTCGCCGGTGTTCACGACGCCACGCGGCTCGATGATGAGCGCATGGCATTCGCGCGCGGCGCGGGTGATGTGTTCGACGCCGCGCGGGATGACGATCATCTCGCCCGCGCGCAGCGTCACCTCATGGTCGCGATAGCCGACCTGCATCTCGCCGTCGATCACGATGAACGTTTCGTCCGTCGCGTCGTGCGCATGCCAGACGAACTCGCCCTCGAGCTTCACGACCTTGAACTGCACGTCGTTCATTTCCGCAACGACGCGTGGCGACCAGTGCTCGCCGAATGCGGCGAGCTTGGCCTGCAGATCGATCGCTTCGCCCTTGGGCGTCGGCATCAGCCGGCGGCCATCGCGCGCTTGGCGGCGGTGACGATGCGATCCACGCTCGGCAGGTACTTCATCTCCAGCCGGAACAGCGGGATGTGCGTGTCGTAGCCGGTGACGCGCTCGACCGGCGCAAGCAGGTCGAACATCGACTCTTCCGCGAGGCGCGCTGCGATTTCCGCGCCGAAACCCGCCGTCTTCGGTGCCTCGTGCACGATCACGCAGCGGCCGGTCTTGGCAACCGACTCGGCGATGGTCGCGAAGTCCAGCGGGCGCAACGTAGCGACGTCGATCACTTCGCAGTTGATGCCTTCGCCGGCGAGTTTCTCCGCGGCTTCGAGCGTTTCCTTGACCTGCGCGCCCCACGTCACCAGCGTCAGGTCGGTGCCGTCGCGGAGCACGTAGCAGACGTCGAGCGGCAGCGCTTCGCCATCGTCGGCGACCACTTCCTTGTACTGGCGATAGATGCGCTTGGGTTCGAAGAAGATGACCGGGTCCGGATCGCGGATCGCCGACAGCAACATGCCGTACGCGCGCTGCGGCGACGACGGCATCACCACGCGCAGGCCCGGCACGTTGGTGAAGATCGCTTCGTTCGCTTCGGAGTGATGCTCCGGTGCGCGGATGCCACCGCCCCACGGCACGCGAAGCACCATCGGGCAGGTCAGGCGGCCGCGCGTGCGATAGCGCATGCGAGCGGCGTGGCAGACGATGAAGTCGACCATCGGATACATGAACCCGTCGAACTGCGCTTCGGCAACGGGCTTCATGCCCTGCGATGCGAGGCCGACGGTGAGGCCAGCGATCGTCGTTTCGTCGAGCGGCGTATCAATCACGCGCTGCGAACCGAACTGCGCATGCAGGCCGGCCGTGGCGCGGAACACGCCGCCGTTGACGCCGACGTCTTCGCCGAGCACCAGCACCGAGGGGTCGTTGCGCATCTCGTAGGCGAGCGCCTGCGTGATCGCTTCGATCAGGGTAATGGCGTTTTCGGTGGGTTTGATCTGTGCGTTCATCGACGGCCCTCCAGGCTCAGCGCGTATTCGCGTTGCGCGCGAAGGTCCTCGGGCATGTCGGCGTAGAGGTAGTCGAACATCGCTTCAACCGGTTGCACCGGGCATTCGAGGTAAGCATTGATCTCGACGTCGATGAGCTTGCCGCATTCCTCGATCCATTCCTTTTCCTGCGCCTCGTCCCACAGCTTCTGCGCGACGAGGTAATTGCGCAGGCGGATGAAGGGCTCGCGCGTCCAGGCGTCCTTCACTTCCTGCTCGCCGCGGTAGCGACGCGCGTCGTCGGCGGTGGTGTGGTCGTGCAGGCGGTAGGTCATGAACTCGATGACGCTGCCGCCCTGGCCGCTGCGTGCGCGCTCGGTGGCGCGGCGCATGGCTTCGAGCACGGCGATGAGATCGTTGCCGTCGACCTGCAGGCAGTACAGCCCGCCGGCCAGACCCTTCTGCGCAAGCGTCTTGGCACCGGTCTGCGCGCCGCGCGGCACGCTGATCGCCCAGCCGTTGTTGATGACGCAGAGCACCAGCGGCGAGGTGAACGCGCCCGATGCATTGAGGCCGGCATAGAAGTCGGTCTTGGACGAGCCGCCGTCGCCGCAGCAGGCCACCGCGACGCGCGGTTCGTTGCGCAGCTTGAACGCAAGCGCCGCGCCGGACGCCATCAGGCACTGCGTCGAAATTGGCACGCACCACGGGTAGTCGTTCTTCGGGCCTTCGAAGTCGTTGCCGCGTTCGTCGCCGCCCCAGTACATGAGGACGTCGCGCGGCTTCACTCCGCGCATGAACTGCGCGCCGTATTCGCGATAGCTCGGCGCGAACACGTCCTCGGGGCGCATAGCTGCGCCGATGCCGACGTGCGTGGCCTCGTGGCCGAGGCAGGCTGCGTACGTGCCGAGCTTGCCGGTGCGTTGCAGCGCGATCGCCTTGGTGTCGAACGTGCGCACGAACAGCATCTGCTTGAACAGCGGGACCAGCTGCGAGGCGTCGCGGAACGCCTCGGGAAGTTCGGCGACGGTCGAGCCGTCGGGGCCGATGTACTGCAGGTATTCGATTTCGAAACTCGCGGCGAGCGTCATCCGTGGGGTCCGGTGCGTCGGAAAGCGCCTGATTCTACCGGCGGGGTCGTTAAGCGGCATGGCGCGCTGCGTCACGCAGATGCGCGAAAGGCGCGACCTGGGCCGCGCCTTTCGGCAAAACCACCGCGGTGGCGGATCAGCGCGGCGAGCCGACCACCTTCACCGTCGCGGTCGACGCATCGTTGCCGGCGACCGGATCCAGGCTGGCCGCGGTGACCTGCGCGCGCAGCACGATCTGCGTCTGGTCGGCACGGGTCGGCGCCACCAGCCGCAGGGCGAAGCCGCGCATCGAGCGCGCGACCTGCGTGCCGGCCGAGCAGGTGGCGCGGAAGCCGGCGTCGGCGTCCACCACGTTGCAGGTCCAGCCGGCGGCCGGAGTCATCGTCGCCGACGCGGCCGGCACGTTGCCGGTGACCGTCAGTGTCGGCGCGATCGCGATGTCCGGGCCGAGGTTGACCACGCTCACCGCATACAGCGTCGGGCGGCCGCCGACCGCGACCGGCAGGCCGGACACCGTCGCGGCGAGGTCCGCCTTCTGCGTGATCGACAGCTGCGCGGACGCGGCGTTGTTCGACGTGTCCGGATCCAGCGAACGCGCGTCGGCCGAGGCGACCAGCAGCAGCGGTCGGCCACGAAGCGCCGGCGTGGGCTGCGCGGTGATCGCGAAGTCCGCATCGGCGTTGGCGGCGAGCGCATCGGCGCGGCAGTCGACAGACGTATGGCCCGACGCGATCACGTTCGGCGCGCAGGTCCAGCCCGCCGGGGCGGCGACCGCGAGGTCCGGCAGCTCGGCATCGAGCTCGAAGCCGATTTCCGGGAAGTCGGCCTGCTCCGGGCCGTTGTCGTGCAGGCGCACGTCGAAGCGCAGCGGCTGGCCGGGCACCACGGCGGCGGCGTGTGCGCTCACTACGAGATCCGCGCGACGACGCGGTACGAAGTAGGCGACGACCGGGTCGTGGTCGGACAGGCGCGACGGCGAGTTCGCATCGTTGCGGTTGGTTTCCGGGAAGTCCGCATTGATGCGCGCGTGGTCGACCTGCAGGTCGCGCGTGGCGACGACGAGGTCTTCGTTGACCAGCACGTGGTCCAGGCTCTGCGCGTTGCCGTCAAACGAGAACGAATAGCGCTCGTCCTGCGGCTCGACCGTGGTCAGGTTGACGAAGTCCGGATCGACCAGATCGTTGCCATCGCCATAGACCGCGGTTTCCGCGTCCGGTGCCGGCTTGCCGATGGTGGTGCCCATCGAATCGGTGAAGCCGT
Source organism: Lysobacter sp. HA18 (assembly GCF_054057595.1). Taxonomy (NCBI): domain Bacteria; kingdom Pseudomonadati; phylum Pseudomonadota; class Gammaproteobacteria; order Lysobacterales; family Lysobacteraceae; genus Lysobacter; species Lysobacter sp. HA18. Next base: position 2,989,451 of record NZ_JBSRZL010000001.1, on the reverse strand, counting down.
CGTTGAACTCGAACGCGTTGAAGTCGCCGAGCACCACCACGCGCGTGTCCGGTGCTTCGTGCTGCCGCGCGTTGAGATAGGCCGCGAGGAATTCGGCCTGGCGCTGGCGCTTGCTGCGGATGCGGTCGCCTTCGTCGTCGGCCGTTTCCGCACCGCTGAGCGAACGCTGGTGCGCGATCACGACGTTGATCGGGAACGCGCGGCCGTCGGCGTAATGCACCACGGCCTTCAGCGCGAGCGGCGGACGATCGTTGAGTAGGCTGGTCGAACCGTTCGGCGCAGTGAACGTCGTGTCCTTGCCGATCTGCTGGACGTCGACGACTTCCACGCGCGGCGTACCGCCGGCGACTTCCACCGTCTTGATCAGGAAGCCGACGTCGATGCCGCCGACGTCATTGCCTTCGACCAGATACGGCACGTAGTTCGGATTCGGCTGGCCCGCGGCGACCGCATCGTTGTTCACGCGATCGGCGATGCGCTGCAGCACCGACAGGTTTTCCATCTCGACCACGCCGAGGATGTCCGGCGCGCGCAGCGATTCGCGGATGCCGATCGAGGCCTTCGACAGGCGACGCTCCAGCGCGGCGGCGCTGAGGCGCACGTCGCTCTTGCCCGGGTCGTCGACGTCGTCGAAGAAGCGCTCCATGTTGTAACCGGCGACCGAGAACGCATCGGCCGGTGCTTCCTTCGCGGCGCGCGGCGCCGGACCCGGCGTCAGCGTGCCGGTCGAATCCGGCAGGATCTGCCAGCGACGGAAGCTGTAGTTCAGCGGGCCGGTGAGGTCGGCGATGTGCGCGCCGGCGGCAACGTCGAGCATCGCGCCACCGAGCGCATCGCTGTCGACCGACATCACTTCCGGGTTGAAGTCCCACTGCGGGATCGGCGGAATCGTGCCGGCGGGCGGCGCGTCCGGCGCCTGGATGCCGGGCTCGCGGAACGGACGTGGCACGCCGGCGACGGTGCCGTAGAACAGGCCGTTGCTCGCGCTCGTGGCCTGCGCTTCGTTGACGAAGCCGTCGGTGGGTGCGGTGGCGACGAAGTCATGCACGATCACGCGCATCGACTCGACGCGCTCGAGCTGCTCGAGACCGCCGTGCGGGTCGGGGAACGTCGCGGTCAGTTCGACCGGCGCGGGTAGCGGATACGTCGCGTCGTCGACCGGAGCGACGACGATCGCGCCGCCCATTTCGGTCAGCGGCTGCTGGCCGGGATCGGTGGACGGAACGAACTCGGAGATCGTGCCGCGCGTGACCACCCAGCGGCCCACCTGCGCGGACGCCGGCGGCGCGCTGCTGGTGAACACGAAGATGCCTTCCGACGTCGACGCATCGGCGTCGGCATCGACGTCGCGACTCTGCAGGAAGAAGCCCTTCGACGTGCGCCCGGTGACGATGCCGCGCGTCGCGACCACCTGGCCCGCCAGCGGCGAACGCGCGCCCGAGCCCTGGATCTGCGAGATCGGGATGATCTGGAAATCGTCGTTGACGATCGTGCCGAGGCCGTCGACGTCGCCGGCTTCCGCGCCGACGAGGTTCGACACGACGACATGCAACGTCTCGTCGTTCTCGATCGCGTCGTCGCCATTGACGGTGACGGTGATCTGGGTGCGGTCGCTGCCCGCGGGGATGGTCGCGGTCGCGTCGGTCACGCCGACGAAATCGCTGCCCGCGGTCGCGGTGCCGTCGACGGTCGACCAGCGAAACGTCACGCCGCTCGCGCCTGCGGGCTGGGTGAGCTTGACGGTGAACACCAGCGACGCCGTGCCCGCATTGCCTTCGTTGACCGACACGTCGTCGATGCTGGCGAGGGTCTGCGTGGCGCCGCAGAGGTGCGCTGCGCTCGAACGGTTGCGCGGGTTCGGCGCGGCGACGCTGAAGTCGCCCGCGTTGTTGTTGCCGTCCACGCAGTCATTCGTGCGGATCGCGGCGGTGGTATTGCTCAGCGTTGCAGTGGGGCCGGTGCCTTCGGCGCAGGTGCTGCCGCTGCCGTACGCGACCACGTCGACCGCGGCGCCCGGGCAGCCGGCGGGCAAGGTGGTGTTGCCGGCGACCAGCGCGATCTTGCCGGCGGTGCCCGACATCGCGAGCGTGCCGGTCGCATCGGGCGTGGGGAGTGCGGCCTGCGTGCCAGCGCCGTCAGCTTCCTTGACCAGGTAGTACGCGCCCGCCGGGATCGAGCCGGACAGGTTCGTCTTCTGCCAGCTGGTGCCGGTGCTGGACGCGTACTGCACCGACCAGGTCGAGACGTCCACCGCGGACGTGCCGGTGTTGTGCAGCTCGATGAAGTCGCTCTTGAACGGCGCGCCGGAATTGCCGCCGCCGCCGTAGACCTGGCTGATGACGACCTGCGCCTGGGCAGGCGCGACGATGAGCACGCCGAGGGCGAAGCCGAGCGCCGCCAGACGTCGAAATGACCGATCCATGTTCTTTCCCCATGTGCCCGGGAGGCGACGCCTCCCGCATCCCGCGCACCGGCGCGGCCCCGGCCCCGCAGGCATGCCCGCGAAGCGGCCGGAATTGTGGCGCGAATACGTTGCCAAAGCGTGACGGCGGTCGCCTGCGCTACGCTGCCGGCCCGCACGGGGCCCCGACCGATGAGCATCGAGAACAACGAGCGTCCGCTGGAAAGCGGCGTCCACACCGACCTTGCCGGTCGACTGACCTACGGCGGCTACCTGCGCCTGGATCGCCTGCTGTCCGCGCAGGAGCCGCTGTCGGATCCGCCGCAGCACGACGAGCTGCTCTTCATCTGCCAGCACCAGGTCAGCGAGCTGTGGATGAAGCTGATGATCCACGAGCTGCGCGCGGCGGTCGGTTTCCTGCGCGCGGACGACGTCGGCGCCTGCCAGAAGGTGTTCGCGCGCTGCAAGGCGATCCTGCGCCAGCTCACCGAGATGTGGACGGTGCTGGAGACGCTCACGCCGGCCGACTACATGAAGTTCCGCGACATCCTCGGGCCGTCGTCCGGCTTCCAGTCCTTGCAGTACCGCGCGATCGAATTCCTGCTCGGCAACAAGAACGCGCGGATGCTCGAGGTGTTCGCACATGACGCCGACGCGCACGCGATGCTCGACGAACTGCTCCGCGCGCCCAGCCTGTACGACGAAGCGCTGCGCTACCTCGCCCGACATGGCCATCCGGTGCCGCCGCGCCTGCTCGAGCGCGACTGGACGGTCACGCACGTGTCCGATCCGGAGCTGCTTCCGGTGCTCGAAGCGATCTACGAGGACTCGACCACGCACTGGGTCGCGTACCAGTTGTGCGAAGACCTGGTCGACCTCGAGACGCAGTTCCAGCTCTGGCGCTTCCGCCACATGCGCACGGTGATGCGCATCATCGGTTTCAAGCGCGGCACGGGCGGTTCGTCGGGCGTGGGCTTCCTCAAGCAGGCGCTGGAACTCTCGTTCTTCCCGGAGCTGTTCGAGGTGCGTACGCGGATCGGCGTCGACCTCGCGCCATCGCCCTAAGCACGTCGCGTCGCCTCGCCGCTGGACGGATGCGCGGTGCTCACCCGTCAGGCGGAAGACTTCGCGCCGATCGCACCGGCCGCGAAGCCCTGTTCAGCCCATTAACGCTGCTGCATTGCAGCAACATGTCCGGTTTGACGCGTTGCGCGCCGTTCGGACATTCTCGGCCGGTTGCTCGCGCCCGCGAATTTCCGTGGGCGTCTCTTTTACGAAGCAGGAATCATCGAATGAGTGCGCAAGTACCCGACGCCGCAGAACCGATGGGCCCGCCGCTGCATGCGCCGGGCGGCCCGAACATCACGCCGCCCGAGTTCAACCAGGTCATGGGGCATCCGAAGCCGTTGTGGATGCTCTTCATGTCGGAGTTCTTCGAACGCTTCGCGTTCTACGGCATCCGCTGGGCGCTGGTGCTGTACATCGTCGCGCAGTTCCACGGCGGCAACGCCACCGGCGAGAAGCCGGCGAGCGAGCTGTACGGCGCGTACCTCGCACTCGTGTATGCCGGCGCGATCTTCGGCGGCTGGATCGCCGACAAGCTGGTCGGCTACCAGCGCTCGATCCTGCTGGGCGCGGCAATCATGGCGCTCGGCCTGTTCATGATCGCGGTGCCGAACGAGCAGATCTTCAAGCTCGGCCTCGCCACCGTCATCGTGGGCAATGGCCTGTTCAAGCCGATCATTTCGACGATGGTTGGCAAGCTCTATCGCGCTGAGGATCAGCGTCGCGATTCGGGCTTCACCATCTTCTACATGGGCATCAACCTCGGCGCGATGATCTCGCCGCTGATTACTGATGCGCTGGCGAAGCAGGTCTTCGGCACGACAGGCATGCCGTCCTACAAGGTCGTGTTCATCGCCGCGGGCGTGGGCATGATCCTGTCGCTGCTGTGGTTCTGGATTGGGCGTAGCCAGCTCAAGGGCATCGGTCTTCCACCTGCGGGCAAGGAGAGCATGAGTCGCACTGCGATGGTCGCGGTCGGCGGCCTGGTCATCGGCGTGCCGGCGTTCTACTTCCTGTTGACCATCAGCGCGCATGCGCTGCAGTACATCCTGATGGCGCTGATCATCGTGCCGGCGATCATGCTGCTGGTCGAAGGCATTCGCGAAGGCAAGGTCGCGCGCGACAAGGTGATCGCGATGCTGATCATCTTCGTGTTCAACGTGCTGTTCTGGGCGTTCTTCGAACAGGCCGGCAGCTCGTTCAACTTCCTCGCCGACAAGATCGTCAACCGCCAGTTCGGCAGCTGGGAATTCCCGGTCGCGTGGTTCCAGTCGGTGAACTCCGTTGCGATCATCACCCTGGCGCCGCTGATGGCGTGGATGTGGGTGGCGATGGGCCGCGCAAATCCGTCGATCCCGCGCAAGTTCGGCCTGGGCCTGATCTTCAACGGCCTCGCGTTCCTGCTGCTGATGTTCGCGCTGACCAAGCTGGTCGATCCGCAGAGCCTGAAGATCCCGTTCTGGACGCTGTTCGCGGTGTACGTGATCCAGTCGATCGGCGAGCTCTGCCTGTCGCCGATCGGCCTGTCGATGACGACCAAGCTCGCACCGGCACGTTCGGCCGGCTTCGCGATGGGCTGCTGGTTCCTGTCGATCGCGATCGGCAACAACCTGGCCGGCATCTTCGCGGGCGAGGCCAGCGGCGAAGGCGGCATGACCACCGCGTCCGCGCTGACGGCCTACACGACCGGCTTCTGGCTGCTCGCCGGCTCCGGCGTGCTGCTGTTCCTCATCGCGCCGCTGGTGCAGCGCCTGATGCACGGCATCAAGTAACTCGATCGTTCGATACGAAAAAGGCGGCCTCCGGGCCGCCTTTTTCTTTGCACGCTCGATGCGACGTCAGCGCGTACCGAGATCGGCTTCCGCGCGCAGTTCGAGTTCGTCCAGGCGATCGAGCAGGCGGAACAGCACGTCGCGTTCGTCCGCGGCCATGCCGTCGAGCAGGCGCTTCTCGAACGCGATGGCAAGCGGCGCGACCTGGTCGTGGATGTCGCGCCCCGCATCACTCAGCCGCAGCACCGACCGACGGCGATCGTCGTCGTGCGTCTCGCGCTCCACGCGTCCGGCTTCGACCAGCCCGGCGACGGCGCGGCTCACCGCCACCTTGTCCATCGCCGTGCGCTGCGCGACCTCGCCGGCCGACAGCTCCGGATAGCGGCCGAGCACGGCCATCACCCGCCATTCGGTGACGCCGAGATCGAAGCGCTCGGAGTACATCTGCGCGATCGCGCCGCTGACGCGGTTGCTCAGCACCGACAGCCGGTAGGGCAGGAAATGCTCGAGATCGAGGGTGGCGGCGTCACGGTTCAGGCTCATGCTGCGTCGCGCCTTGCAAGTAGTTTCATCTGAAACTATAAAGCTTCGACCCTGCGCCGCAAGCCCGGCGCGACTTCCACCTTCGAGGACTCCCCCATGAGCGCGCAACCGAATCTCGGCATGCAGGTCACCACGTTCGAGAACCCGATGGGGATCAACGGCTTCGAATTCGTCGAATTCGCCGCGCCCCAAGGCGAGGGCGAGGCCATGCGCGACTACCTGCGCCGCCTCGGCTTCAGCCCGGTCGCCAAGCACAAGAGCCGCGCGATCACGCTGTTCCGCCAGGGCGGCGTCAACTTCCTGCTCAACGAAGAGCCCGACTCGTTCGCGTCGAAGTTCGCGGCCGAGCACGGCCCGTCCGCCTGCGGCTTCGCGATCCGCTTTACGAAGCCGACCACCGAAGTGCTGCGCCACGTCACCGCGAACGGCGGCGAGGAAATCGACGGCGACGGCGCGGTCGGCGCGCTGAAGATCAAGGGCATCGGTGACTGCATGCTCTATCTCGTCGACGACGGCGCGAACGTCTACGAAGACTACGAAGCGATTCCCGGCGCCGACCAGAACCCGCGCGGTTTCGGCCTGACCTTCATCGACCACCTCACGCACAACCTGTTCCTCGGGAACATGCAGAAGTGGTCGGACTACTACGAGCGTCTGTTCAACTTCCGCGAGATCCGCTACTTCGACATCAAGGGCGCGAAGACCGGCCTGCTGTCGAAGGCGATGACCGCGCCGGACGGCATCGTGCGTATTCCGCTCAACGAGTCGAACGACGAGCGCAGCCAGATCAACGAATACCTGCGCGCCTACAAGGGTGAGGGCATCCAGCACATCGCGCTGTTCACCGACGACATCTACGAATCGATCGAAGCGATGCGCGAAGCGGGCGTCGCCTTCCTCGACACGCCGGATACCTATTTCGACGTGATCGACCAGCGCGTTCCGAACCATGGCGAGGATGTCGAGCGCCTGCGTCGCAATGCGATCCTGATCGACGCCGACCTCGAGACGAAGGAACGCAAGCTGCTGCAGATCTTCACCCAGAACGCGTTCGGCCCGATCTTCTTCGAGATCATCCAGCGCAAGGGCAACGAAGGCTTCGGCGAAGGCAACTTCCAGGCGCTGTTCGAATCGATCGAACGCGACCAGATGAAGCGCGGCGTGCTCTGACGCACCGATCCACCGGCCCCTGTTCGCAGGGGCCTTTCGCATCCGCGACAGGAACCCTGCGATGACGATCGAAAGCACCGGCTATCAGTCCGGCTTCGGCAACGAGTTCGCCACCGAAGCGCGCGCCGGCACGCTGCCGGAAGGCCGCAATTCGCCGCAGCGCGTCGCGCACGGCCTGTACGCGGAACAGATCTCCGGCACCGCGTTCACCGCGCCGCGCCATGCGAACCGTCGCAGCTGGCTGTATCGCATCCGTCCCGCGGCGATGCATGGCCCGTTCGCGCGCTACGAAGGCCCGGCGTCGACCACGTTCCACAATGATTTCGACACCGGCCCGGTCAGCCCCGACCAGATGCGCTGGAGCGCGATGCCGTTGCCGGGCGACGATGCGTCCGTCGATTTCCTCGATGGCCTGTTCACCATGGCCGGCAACGGCTGCGCGGCCTCGCAGTCGGGTATCGGCGTGCATCTCTACGCCGCTAATCGCGACATGCAGGGCCGCTGGTTCTACGACGCCGACGGCGAGCTGCTGATCGTTCCGCAGCAAGGCCGCCTGCACATCGAAACCGAACTCGGCGTGCTCGACGTCGAGCCGCAGCAGATTGCGGTGATTCCGCGCGGCATCCGCTTCGCGGTGAAGCTGCCCGACGGTGCATCGCGCGGCTACATCTGCGAGAACTTCGGTGCGTTCATGCGGCTGCCGGACCTCGGCCCGATCGGTTCGAATGGCCTCGCCAATCCGCGTGACTTCATGACGCCGAACGCCGCGTACGAGGATGTCGAAGGCGACTTCGAACTCGTCGCGAAATTCCAGGGCCATCTGTGGCGTGCGGACATCGGCCATTCGCCGATCGACGTCGTCGGCTGGCACGGCAACCACGCGCCGTACGTGTACGACCTTCGCCGCTTCAACGCGATCGGTTCGATCTCGTTCGACCATCCCGATCCGTCGATCTTCCTGGTGCTCACCAGCCCGAGCGACACGCCCGGCGTCGGCAACATGGATTTCGTGATCTTCCCGCCGCGCTGGCTCGTCGCGCAGGACACGTTCCGCCCGCCGTGGTTCCACCGCAACATCGCGAGCGAGTTCATGGGCCTGATCCACGGTGCGTACGACGCGAAAGCCGAAGGTTTCTCTCCGGGCGGTTGTTCGCTGCACAACTGCATGACGGGGCACGGGCCGGATGCGACGACGTTCGACAAGGCATCGAACGCGGACCTGTCGAAGCCCGACTTCATCAAGGACACGATGGCCTTCATGTTCGAAGCGCGCTTCGTGATCCGCCCGACGCAGCAGGCGATCGACGCGGCGCATCGCCAGCGCGACTACCAGGCCTGCTGGGCGGGGCTGAAGAAGAACTTCGCCGGCTGACGTTTCGCGACGGGTTCACGGCCGCCGGCTAGGCTGCCGCGAACCGACCGTGGAGCGCCCCATGAAGCACGTTGCATCGCTGATCCTCGTGGCCGGGCTGTGCGCCTGCTCCGGCCGACCCGCCAGTGATGCCACGTCTGCGACCTCGGATTCCGCAGCGTCGGCGCCTGCGGCATCGGGTACCGCACCAACTTCTGCAGACGCAGCGACGGCGGCGACGCCCGCATCGACCGACACGCCGGCCACCGCTGACGCATCGACAGGCGCGACCGCATCGACGCCGCCACCCGGCGCGCAGGGCATCGCCGTCGGCGAACCGAACCCGAGTGCACCCGGTGGCCTGCACACGCCGGCGAATGATCCCGCGCCGTCGACCGCCAACAGCCCGGCGCACTTCGACGGCTACGGCGACATGAAGTTCGGCATGACGGTCGACCAGGCCAAGAAGGCGTTCAACCGCGAACTCGGTGGCACTGTGAAAGCCGGCGAGTGCGGCTATCTCAATCCGGTCGGCGAACTCGGCGCCGCGGGACTTCGTTTCATGTTCGACGGCGGCAAGTTCGCGCGCTACGACGTCAGCAACGATCGCGCGGTCGCGCCGGGCGGCGGGCGCCGTGGCATGAGCATCGACGACATCCGTCGCCTGTACGCAGGTCGCGTGACCGAAACGCCGCACAAGTACGTCGACGGCGGCAAATACCTAAAGGTGTCGGGCAACGGCGGCGCGGTGGTGTTCGAAACCGATGCCGCGGGCAAGGTCACCGCATGGCATGCGGGTGTTGCGCCGCAGGTCGACTACATTGAAGGCTGTTCCTGAGGATCGACCATGCCCGACGTCACCGCTTCCGCGCTGTGGTTCCTGCTCGCCCTCGTGCTGCTCGCGCTGGGCGGCGATTCGATCGTTAGAGGCGCAGCAGGACTTGCGCGACGCTTCGGCTGGCCGCCGTTCGCGGTCGGTCTGGTGCTGGTCGCGTTGGCGACGTCCATCCCCGAGCTGGTCGTCAACTTCTATGCGGTCGCGAAAGGCGACGGTGAACTCGCGCTCGGCAACGCCGTCGGCAGTAACGTCGTCAATGTCGGCCTGACGCTCGCGCTCGCCGCGATCGCGGCTCCCGTGTTGGTGCGCTGGCGTTCGCTGTCGCATCTGCTGATCGCGTTGCTAGCGGCGACGGCGCTGGTGCTGGTGATGTCGCTCGACGGCCAGCTGTCGATGCTCGACGGCGCGATCCTTGTCATCGCATTCGTCGCGATCATCGCCTTCAAGGTCACGCGCAGCGCGGATGAATCGCCGGAAGTGCGCGCGGAGATCGAAGGCTTCACGCGCACCAGCGACATGCTCGCGCAGAACCTCGTGCGCATCGTGCTGGCGGCGGTGTTCCTCGGCTACGGCGCGCGGCTCATCGTGCAGCACGCGCCGGTGGTCGGCGAAGCGATGGGCCTGACGCCGCTGCTCACCGGCCTGCTGCCGGTCGCGATCGCGACCGCGCTGCCCGAAGCTGCGGGCGCGATCGGCGCGGCACGACGCGGGCAGGGCGACCTGGTCGCGGGCCACGTGATCGGATCGAGCCTGGTCAACATCCTGCTTGTGCTCGGTGGCATGGCGCTGCTCGCGCACGGGCTGGCGATCCCGGCATCGTTCGTGCGCTACGAGCTGCCGGCCGCATTCGTGTTCGGCGCGCTGATGCTGCCGGTGCTGCGTGGCGACATGCGCGTCTCGCGCAACGAAGGCATCGTGCTGTTCGTCGCGATGCTCGCCTGGATCGCCTTCGAGATCGTCCGCCTGCACCGCTGAGTCGCAGGACGCGGCCGATATACTCGGCCGCATGGATGGAATCCGCAGTCATTCGGCCATCGGGCTGCGCGCCGTGCGTGCACTGGCCGACTTCTTCCGGCTGGAGGCGGCCGGCGGCATCGTGCTGATCGCGGCCGCAGTGGTCGCGATGATCTGCGCGAATTCACCACTGTCGGGCGCATACGAAGCATTCCGCGAGATGCCGTTCGCCGTGCGCATCGGCGATGCGGAACTCGCGAAGCCGCTGCTGCTGTGGATCAACGACGGCCTGATGGCCATCTTCTTCCTGCTGGTCGCGCTGGAGATCAAGCGCGAGGCCACCAGCGGGCAACTCGCCGAACGCAGCCAGCTGGTGCTCCCGCTCGCATGTGCGATCGCGGGCGTCGCGCTGCCTGCGCTGATCTTCGTCGCGTTCAATCGCGGCGATGCCGGCGCACTGCGTGGCTGGGCGGTGCCGACCGCCACGGACATCGCATTCGCGCTCGGCGTACTCGCGCTGCTCGGCCCGCGCGTGCCGGTCGGCATGAAGCTGCTGCTGTCGACGATCGCGGTGGTCGACGACCTGATCGCCATCCTCATCATCGCGGTCTTCTACTCGCACGGCATGTCCCTGTTCGCGCTCGGGCTCGCGGCCATCGCGCTCATCGCGATGTTCGTGCTCAACCGCATGCACGTCACCGCGCTGACGCCGTACCTCGTGCTGGGCGCGGTGCTGTGGCTGTGCGTCTTGAAGTCGGGCGTGCACGCGACGCTGGCGGGCGTCGCCACAGGCCTGATGATTCCGCACGTCGACAAGCGCAACGACATCGACGACGAGATCGAGCATTCGGCACTCGAGACGCTCGAACACGCGCTGCATCCATGGGTCGCCTACGCGATCCTGCCGCTTTTCGCGTTTGCGAATGCTGGGCTCGCGGTGCGCGGAATGGCAGCCGGTGACATGTTCGATGCGCTACCGCTCGGTATCGCGCTGGGACTGGTGCTCGGCAAGCCGATCGGCATCGCCGGTGCGGCGCTCGGTCTGCGTGCGCTCGGCCTTGTACGCCTGCCCGAAGGCATGAATACGCGCTCAACGCTGGGGCTGGGTCTGCTGTGCGGCATCGGCTTCACCATGAGCCTGTTCATCGCCTCGCTCGCGTACGAAGACGTGCATCGTTACGAGGAAGCGGTGCTCGGCGTGCTGGCTGCGTCGGTGTTGTCGGCCGTGCTCGGCTACGCGTGGCTGCGGCCGGCACTCGCACGGAACGCTGCCTGATGCGTCATGCACTGGTGTTCGGCGGAACCGGGCAGATCGGCGAGCCGCTGATCGATCGCCTGCGCAATGCCGGCTGGCGCGTCACCGCGTTGTCGCGCAATGCGCAGCGCGACGAGCCCGGCCTCACCTGGTTGCAGGGTGCGTTCGATTCGATGCCGCCGCTGCCGGCGGAGGTCGATGCGATCGTGAGCTGCGGACCGCTCGATGCGTTCTCGCACTGGTATGCGCGCACTCCGCCGAAGACGGCTCGCTTGATCGCATTCGGATCGACCAGCGTGATGGTGAAGCAGCATTCGGTCGATCCCGAGGAACGCGACGTCGCGCAGCGCCTGCAACTCGCCGAAGATCGTTTGATGACGGCTGCGCGCGAACGCGGTGCCGCAACCACGATCCTGCGCCCGACGCTGGTCTACGGCGCCGCACGCGACGCCACGCTGAGCCGCATCGCCCGCATCGCGCATCGCATGCGCTGGTTTCCATTGCCGCGTCGTGCGACGGGCCTGCGCCAGCCGGTGCATGTCGTCGACCTCGCAGCTGCAGCGGTGGATAGCATCGGCGCGACCGCCGCGCACGATCGCGCCTTTGATCTGCCCGGCGGCGAAACACTGATGTATCGCGACATGGTGCGCCGCGTGCTGCGCGTGCTGGAACCGCCGGCGCACCTGATCGAACTTCCCTTGCCGGTATTCGAATTTGCGGTGCGCATGGCGCAGTCGCGTGGCATCGCGACCGGTTTCGGCGACGCCGCGATCGAACGTATGCGTCGCGACCTCGTATTCGACGCAGCGCCCGCACGCGAAGCGTTCGGTTACGGGCCGCGCGCGTTCACGCCCAAGGCGTCGATGTTTCCACGCTCGGGCTGATCAGATCTCGGCGGGTTCGCGCACGACGTCGCGCGATTTAGCGAGCGCGCGCAAGGCGATGATCAGCACGCCGCCCAGCACCATCGCGCCGCCGACCAGCAGTCGCGGCCCCGGGCGGTCGCCCCAGAACACGATGCCGAGGATCACCGCCAGCACCGGCGAGATGAGCAGCCACGGCGTGACCTGCGCGATCGGATGTCGCTTCACCAGCACGTAGTACAGACCGTGGCCGAGCAGAGACGACAGGAACGCTGCATACGCCGCGCCGACCCAGCCGACCCACGACACCTGCGGTAGTTTCGCGATCGCACCGGGCTCGATGAAGTAGCTTACGGCTAGCAGCGGCAACATACTGATCAACGCGATCCAGCCCTGCTGGCTGAAGACGTCGAGCCCCTTGAGGCGCTTCATCAGCACCGTCGCGAGCGCGAGGAATACCGCGGAGATCAGCATCGAAATCAGCGAGGCCGGATGGTCGAGCACGATGGGATCGAAGCCCAGCACCAGCACGCCGCCGAAGCTCACCGCGATCGCGAGTCCTGTCCGCCATCCGAAGCGTTCGCCCAATACGAACCAGCCGAGCAGTGCCGTGATCGGCACGTAGCTCTGCATGACGATCGCCGGCGACGACAGATCACCCGCGAGCTTGAGCGAGGTGAAACTGAGCCCGAAGTGCAGGACGCCGAGGCAGATCGCGACCGCGAACAGTCGCGGCCACTGACCGCGCGCCGGACGCTTCATGAAAGGCAGCAGCGCGCCGCCGAGAATCGCGAAGCGCAATGCGGTGAACAGGAACGGCGGAATCTCGCGCAGTGCGAGTGCGGACGTCAGGAAGTTGCCCGCCCACGCGAGGCAGATCAGCAGCACCAGTACGAGATCGCGGCCGCCGAGGCCGGCGTTGCGCGTCATCAGTAACCGATGCCCATGCGACGGAACAGCTTGGCCATCACCCAGGCCGGGCCGATCAGCAGGTAGGTGAGGTCGGTGAAGAAGCTCGGTTTGCGACCTTCGATCTTGTGGCCGACGAACTGCCCGATCCATGCGATGACGAACACCGCGACCGCGAGCGTCAGCAGACCCTTCGCGCCGAGCACGGCGAACAGCACGCGCGTCACCAGCCCGAGCACGACGAACAGGATCGCCATGCCGAGCCCGAGGCTGCGCGAGTGGCGGTAGTAGAACAGCGCCGCGAGCAGCATGGCCGCGCCAGCGAACACGCCATCGTTGAACATCGTCGTCGGCGACGGGATGCACCATAGCAGCGCGATCACGCTCCACAGGATCGCCGGCACGCACCACACGTGGATGTGCTGGTTGGTGTCGTTGCGATGGTCGTCGCTGTAGCTCGCGAACCAGCGGTCGATGGGACGGACGTCGGCGTTCATGGTCGCTCTCCGGCGAAGGCGATCATCATGCCGCAGCGTGTGCGCGCCCGGCGTTGCAACGGTGGGACGGCCGGTAGGCAGTCCGATGCCTCAGTCGACCGAAATGCCAGCCAGGCGATCGAGTGCTTCGGCGTACTTCGCCCGCGTCCGCTCGATGACCTCGTGCGGCAGCACCGGGCCGGGCGGTGTCTTGTCCCAGTCGATCGCTTCCAGGTAGTCGCGGACGAACTGCTTGTCGTAGCTCGGCGGGCTGGTGCCGACCTGGTACGAATCGGCCGGCCAGTAGCGCGACGAATCCGGCGTCAGCATTTCGTCCATGACGTAGAGGCGGCCGTCGGCATCGGTGCCGAACTCGAACTTGGTGTCGGCGAGCAGGATGCCGCGCTGCGCGGCGTAATCCGCGGCGTAGGCGTAGAGGCGCAGCGTCGCGTCGCGCACGGCTTCGGCCAGTTCGGCACCGCACAGGCGCACCGCGGCGTCGAAGTCGATGTTCTCGTCGTGGTCGCCGACCGCGGCCTTGGTCGACGGGGTGAAGATCGGCTCCGGCAGCTTCTCGGCCTGACGCAGGCCGTCGGGCAGGGCGATGCCGGAGACGCGGCCGGTGCGCTGGTAATCCTTCCAGCCGCTGCCGATCAGGTAGCCGCGCGCGATGCATTCGATCGGCACCGGCTTGAGGCGACGCGTGACCACCGCGCGCTTCGCGTACAGCGCGGCGTCGACGCCGGCGGGCAGCACGCTCCCGACGTCGATACCGGTGAGATGGTTCGGCACGATGTGCGCGGTCTTGCCGAACCAGAAATTGCTGATCTGGCAGAGCATCTCGCCCTTGCCGGGAATCGGGTCGGGCAGCACGACGTCGAACGCGCTGAGGCGATCGGTCGCGACCATGAGCAGATGGTCACCATCGTGTGCGACTTCGGGCGGCAGGCGATCGGCCGGCACGTCGAACACGTCGCGGACCTTGCCGCGGTGACGCAGGTGGAGCCCGGGCAGTTCGGACGTCAGCAGCGAAGGTCGCATGGGCCTGTCGAACACGGCCGCCGGAGGCGGCGGGCCGGGCAGTGTACGCCGGCCGCCGTCGTGCTGCAGGTACACTGCCGGCCCGATCTCCGACCCCGCAGGCAGGGCCCGCCGCGTGCGAACGACCCGGTGGTACGGCAAATTGCTGGGCTTCTTCGCGGGTGCCGCGCTGCTGCGCGCCGAGCCGCCGCTGGGCGCGCTGCTCGGGCTGCTGATCGGGCATGCGTTCGACGCCGACTGGTTCCGCCTGCGCGACGATCCCTACCGCATCCTCAAGGTGCCGGACGACGCCAGCGATGCGGACATCGACCAGGCCTACCGCCGGATGATGTCGCAGTACCACCCCGACAAGTTCGCGACCGCCGCACCCGAGCTGCGTCGTCGCGCCGAGATCAAGGCGCGCGACATCAACGGCGCCTACGACCGCATCCAGGCGCTGCGCAAGCCGCGTCGCTGACTTCAGAGACCGCCATGCAATCGACCGTCATCGCACCGTCCATCCTGTCCGCGAACTTCGCCAAGCTGGGTGAGGAAGTCGACAACGTGCTGAAGGCGGGCGCCGACTGGGTGCACTTCGACGTGATGGACAACCATTACGTGCCCAACCTCACCATCGGCCCGATGATCTGCGAGGCGCTGCGCAAGCACGGCGTCACCGCACCGATCGACGTGCACCTGATGGTGGAGCCGGTCGATCGCATCGTTCCGGATTTCGCGAAAGCCGGCGCGTCGATGATCACGTTCCACCCGGAAGCGAGCCGGCACGTGCATCGCACCGTGCAGCTGATCAAGTCGCTCGGTTGCCAGGCGGGCATCGTGCTCAATCCGGCAACGCCCGTCGACGTGCTCGACTACGTGCTGTCGGACATCGACATGGTGCTGCTGATGTCGGTGAACCCCGGCTTCGGCGGGCAGGCCTTCATTCCGTCCGCGCTCGACAAGCTGCGCCGCGTGCGGTCGATGATCGATGCGAGCGGCCGCGACGTGCGGCTGGAGATCGATGGAGGCGTCAAGGCCGACAACATCGCGGAGATCGCAGCGGCGGGCGCGGATACGTTCGTCGCGGGCTCGGCGATCTTCAACGCGCCGGGCTACGCCGACGTGATCGCGCACATGAAGTCCGCGGTGGACGACGCGCGCCGTCGCTGAAAAAGAAAAGCCGGTGTCCGAAGGCACCGGCTGGGGAATCAAGGAGGCATCCTGCCTCGCCAGTCGTCCCTGCGATGGCCTCCCATATTCCGGATGCGCGGTGACAGGTCGATGACACCGGGCGCGCTCATGCATGAATGCACCGCCGTTTCGCCCGCGACGCGCAAGCCGCTATAGTCCGGCCCCATGACTCCGCACACGCAATCGCATCGCCTCGCCACGGGTTGGCGATGGTGGCCCTGAGCCGCCGTCGTCCATCGCACCCGTCGTTCTTCCGAGGAGATTCCGCGTGACATCGTTCGAGTCGTTCCAGCAGCAGGCCGATGCCGGCCACAACCGCATTCCCGTCGTCCGCGAAGTGCTGTCGGATCTCGACACGCCGCTGTCGGTGTATCTGAAGCTCGCCGACGGCCCGCATACGTACCTGTTCGAGTCGGTCGAAGGCGGCGAGCGCTTCGGTCGCTATTCGATCATCGGGCTGCCGGCGCGTCGGGTGTACGCGTTCGCCGGCCACACGCTGTTCGTCACCGAGGACGGCGAGCTCGTCGAATCGCGCGACGTCGAGGATCCGTTCGCGGAAGTCGAGCGTTTGCGCACCGCGCATTCGGTGCCGCGCCTCGAAGGCCTGCCGGGCTTCACCGGTGGACTGGTCGGCTGGTTCGGTTTCGAGTGCATCGACTACATCGAGCCGCGACTCGCCGCCGGCGGACGCGGCAAGCGCGACGAACTTGGCACGCCCGACATCCTGCTGATGCTCAGCGAGGAAGTCGCCGTGTTCGACAATCTCAAGGGTCGGCTGTATCTCATCGTGCATGCCGATCCGTCGCAGCCGCATGCGTTCGCGCGCGCGAACCGTCGTCTCGACGAACTCACGCATCGGCTGCGCCAGGGCGGGCCGGGCTATCCGGAAACGCTGCACGCTGCCGCGCTCGACGAAGGCGACTTCGTATCGGGTTTCACCCGCGACGGCTTCATCGCCGCGGTCGAGAAGTCCAAGGACTACATCCGCGCCGGCGACATCTTCCAGGTGGTGCTGAGCCAGCGCCTGTCGGTGCCGTTCACTGCGCGGCCGGTCGACGTCTACCGCGCGCTGCGTGCGCTCAACCCGTCGCCGTACATGTACTTCCTCGACGTCGGCGACATGCAGGTGGTCGGCAGTTCGCCGGAAATCCTGGTGCGGCTGGAAGACGGCGAAGTCACCGTGCGACCGATCGCCGGCACGCGCCGTCGCGGTGCGACGCCCGAGGAAGATGCAGCGCTCGAAGTCGAGCTGCTGGCCGATCCCAAGGAACGCGCCGAACACCTGATGCTGATCGACCTCGGTCGCAACGATGTCGGCCGCGTCAGCGAAGCGGGCACCGTCGAAGTCGGCGAGCAGTTCGTGATCGAGCGCTACAGCCACGTCATGCACATCGTCAGCGAAGTGACGGGGCGCCTGAAGGACGGGCTGAGCTATGCCGACGTGCTGCGCGCGACGTTCCCGGCCGGCACGGTCAGCGGCGCGCCGAAGATCCGCGCGCTGGAAGTGATCCGCGAACTCGAACCGATCAAGCGCAACGTGTATGCCGGCAGCATCGGCTACATCGGCTGGCATGGCGATGCGGACACCGCGATCGCGATCCGCACCGCCGTCATCCAGGACGGTCGCCTGTACGTGCAGGCCGGCGCGGGCATCGTGTACGACTCCGACCCCGCCGCCGAGTGGGAAGAGACGATGAGCAAGGGACGCGCGCTGTTCCGCGCCGTCGCGCAGGCCGCCAAGGGCCTTTGACGGATTAAAAAAAATTCATGGACGGGCCACCTCCCGCGCAAGTGCGGCGAGGCACCGTGGGTTCGCGGACGGATTTGTCCGCCCGGTCGAACCCATCCCCTGTTCCAGGAGCTCACCATGAAGCTGCGCACCGCTCTGCTCGCCGTCGCCCTCACCGCCGTTGCCGGCGCCGCGTTCGCCCAGGACGCCACCCCGGCCACGCCGGCGACCCCGGCCGCCCCGATGAAGTCGGCCACGCACCATTCGAAGCACCACGCCAAGCATCACGCGAAGCACCACGCCGCGAAGAAGACCGAGACCGCGAACAAGGGCTGATCGCCCCCGCGATGTCGTGAAAAAGCCCCGCCAAGCGCGGGGCTTTTTCTTTGGCCGCTTCATTACCGAACTTTCATGACGCGGCCATCGCTGCGCCAAGCGGCGCGGCGCACTGTGGTCATCAAGGCGGCACCGCACCGCCGGCACTCCGCACCATCACTCGAGAGGAATACCGCCATGAACTTCCGCACCGCTCTGATCGCTGTCGCCGCCATCGCGTTCGCCGGTTCCGCGTTCGCCGGCACCACCGCGCCGGCCAAGGCCGAAGCGCCGAAGGCTGCCGCTGCCGCACCGGCCAAGACCGCCGCCGCTGCTCCGAAGGCCACCACCGCCAAGGCTGCTCCGGCCAAGGCGGCACCGGCGAAGTCGACCACCGCGTCCAAGGACGCGAAGAAGCCGGCCGCCAAGAAGGACGAGCCGAAGAAGGGCTGAGCACGACGTCCCCCGGGCCCGTAACCCCCGGGCCCGCGATACCCCGCCGGTCCCCGCCGGCGGGGTATCTTTTTTCACCGACGCCAGTCGTACCGCACATGCGCATCCTTCTCGTCGAAGACGACCTGCACACCGCCGCGTTCATCGCGAAAGGCCTCCGCGAGGACGGCCATGCCGTCGACCAGGCGGACAACGGTCGCGACGGCCTGTTCATGGCCACGACCGAGCCCTACGACGCGCTGGTGCTCGACCGCATGCTGCCGGGTGTCGACGGCCTGACCGTGCTCAAGACCATTCGCGGCGCCGGAAGCAAAGTGCCCGTGCTGCTGCTCACCGCACTGGGCGACGTCGACAATCGTGTCGAAGGCCTGCGTGCAGGCGCCGACGACTACCTCGTCAAACCCTTCGCGTATTCCGAACTGAGTGCGCGCCTGGATTCCATTGCGCGACGCGGCGGCGCGGGCGGCAGCGAGCCGACCAAGCTGCGCGTCGCCGATCTCGAACTGGACCTGCTGAGCCGCGAAGCGCGCCGTGGCGACAAACGCATCGAACTGCAGCCACGCGAATTCCGGTTGCTCGAATACCTGATGAAGCAGGCCGAGCGCGTCGTCACCCGCACCATGCTGCTGGAAGCGGTGTGGGACTATCATTTCGATCCGCAGACCAACGTCATCGACGTGCACATCAGCCGACTGCGCCAGAAGATCGACGCCGGGTTTCCAAAGCCGCTGCTGCATACCGTGCGCGGCGCGGGTTATCGGCTGGGCACCTGACGCGTGATCCTGCTGCTGCGATCGACCAGTGCCCGGCTCGCGATCGCGGTCACGCTGTCGTTCTTTGTGGCATTCGTGGTGCTCGGCGTCGGCGTGCGTTTCACGGTGTCGACGCTGCTCGACGGCGACACCCGCGACGTAGTGCGGGCCGACGAAGCGGGCCTGCTCGAAATCGCACGCGACGATGGTCGCAAGGATTTCATCGAGGAAGTGCGCAACCGCGTCGACTCCGACGACGATGCGGCCGTCTACGCACTGTTCGATCGCGCAGGGCGTCGCATCGACGGGCCACTCGCGCGCGTACCCGGTCCGCGCGATCCGCGCGGCTGGGTCGAGTTCGCACAGAACGACGACAGTGGCCCCGTGCGCGTGATCGCCCGCGTGCATCGCTTCAACGACGGCTGGACGCTGGTCACCGGCCAGCGCACGCGCTCGCAGGACCGCTTCCTCGCACTGATGCTGCGCACCGCGCTCGCCGCCGCGCTGGTCGCGCTCACGCTCGGTGCGCTTACCGGTGCGCTTACGTCACGCTGGGTATCGCGTCGCCTGCGTGATCTCGACGACACCGCTGCGCGCGTAGGCGACGGGCAACTCGGCCTGCGTGCGCCGGTCGACGGCAGCGACGACGCGTTCGATCGTCTGTCGCGACGCTTCAACGCGATGCTCGACCGCATCGAGGATCTTCTCGGCGGCGTGCGCCACGCTACCGACCACATCGCCCACGATCTGCGCACGCCGCTGACGCGCTTGCGCAATCGTCTGGAAGAGGCGCGCCATCGCGACGAGGAAGCACGCAGTCGTGCGCTCGATGCCGCGCTCGTCGAGACCGATCAGTTGCTGCAGGCGTTCGGCGCACTGCTGCGCTTGGCGCGGATCGAAGCACAGCCGGCCGTGGCGGACGAGCCTGTTCTCGACCTCGCCGAACTCGTCGCCGACGCCGCCGAGCTCTACACCCCGAGCGCGATGGAACGCGGACTCGAACTCGAATCGCGCGCGTCGTCATGCCTGGTGCGTGGCGATCGCGACCAGTTGTTTCAGGTCATCGTCAACCTGCTCGACAACGCGCTGAAGTACGCGCCGCAGCCGTCCTGTGTGCGCATCAGCCTTGCGCACGAAGACGGCGCTGCGCTGCTGTCGGTCGACGACGAAGGCCCGGGCGTGCCCGATACCGAACGCGAGCGCGTGTTCGATCGTTTCCAGCGCTTGGAAACCCACCGCGGTTCGCCGGGAATAGGGCTGGGCCTGAGCCTCGTCCGTGCGATCGTGCTGCGCCACGGCGGGCATGTGCGGCTGGCCGATCGTGGCCCTGGGCTGGGCGTGCGCGTAGTGCTGCCGCTCGCGGAGTAACCGTCAGCCGTCGATGCGCCAGCTGTGCGAGTAAACGTTCATCTGCTCGCCGCGTGCGAAGGCGATCAGCGTGATGTTGCTGCGCTCGGCGAGTTCGATGGCGAGCGTCGTCGGCGCGGAGATCACCGCGACGATGCCGATGCTCGCGCACGCGGCTTTGTGCACCAGCTCGTACGACGCGCGCGAACTCAGTGCGAGGAAACCGTCGTCGCGTGACGTGCGCGCCATCGCGCCGACCAGCTTGTCGAGCGCGTTGTGTCGGCCAACGTCCTCGCGAATGCACAGCGAACCGTGCGTCACCCAAGCCGCCGCATGCACGCCGCCGCTCTTGCGATTCAGCGGCTGCGCATCGTGCAGGCGGCGCATGCCTTCGACGATGTCGCCGATGCGGACGCGGTGTTCGTCAGTGACGACCGGTGCGGGGCGCAGCGTCTGTTCCAGCGATCCCAGCCCGCACAGTCCACATCCGCTCGCGCCGACGAATTGCCGATTGCGCGACGCGAGCCGGTCGAAACAGTGCTGCGGCACCGCCAGTTCCAGAGCGATGCCCTGCGCGTTGCGACGAATCTCGACGAGTTGCAGCTGCGACGCCTCGTCGACAATCCCTTCGCTCAACGAAAACCCGAGTGCGAAATCGTCGAGGTCCGTCGGTGTCGCCAGCATCACCGCATGCGCGATGCCGTTGTAGGTGAACGCGATCGGCGCCTCGACGATGACGCTGTCGTCGAACTCGCGTCGCTCGCCGCCGTCGATGCGCAGCGCGGCGATTCGTTGCAACCCGTCGGTGTCGCTCACGACGCCACGATGTCCGGTGCGCTCGGCGTCAGTCGCACATCGATCGATTTCGACGTCGGCGTACCGGCGCGTTCGGCCACGCTGCCCAGCGGCACTAGCGGGTTGGTCTCCGGGAAGTAACTGGCGAGGCAGCCATCAGGAATGTCGTACTCGACCAGCGTGAAGCCGTGCACCCTGCGTTCGCCGTCGTGCCAGACCGAGGTGATATCGACCAGCTGCCCCGCGCGCAGGCCGTGCCGCGCGAGGTCCGCCGCGTTGATGAAACAGACGCGACGCAGGCCAAGCACGCCGCGATAGCGGTCATCGAGCCCGTAGATCGTCGTGTTGTATTGATCATGCGAACGCACCGTCATCAGCTTGAACGGCGCGACCGTCGCGTCGTCCTGCAGTGCATGCACAAAGAAGCCTGCGCGGCCGGTCGCCGTCGGAAACACGCGATCGCGTGCCGGATGATGCAGGTGGAAACCACCGGGATGGCGCACTCGCTCGTTGAAGTCTTCGAAGCCCGGCACCACGCGGGCGATGCGTTCGCGGATGCCGTCGTAGTGCGAGACCAGCTCCATCCACGGCACGCGGGTGGACGGTAACGTCGCCACCGCGAGCCGTGCAACGATCGCCGGCTCCGACAGCAGATGTTCCGACGCCGGCGCCTTCATGCCGGACGACAGATGCACCATGCTCATCGAATCCTCGACGCTCACAGCCTGCCGCCCGCCCGCCTGTTCGTCGATCTCGCTACGGCCCAGGCACGGCAGCATCAGCGCGTCGCGGCCGTGCACCAGGTGCGAGCGATTGAGCTTGGTCGACACGTGCACCGTGAGCGCGCAATTGCGCAGCGCTTCTGCGGTACGCGCGGTATCCGGCGTCGCCGCGGCGAAGTTGCCGCCCATCGCGAAGAGCACCTTGGCGCGCCCGTCGAGCATCGCCTCGATACCGGTCACGGCGTCATGTCCATGCGCGCGTGGCGGCTCGAAGCCGAACTCGCTGGCGATCGCATCGAGGAATGCCGTCGACGGTTTCTCGTAGATGCCCATCGTGCGGTCGCCCTGCACGTTGGAATGCCCGCGTACGGGGCAGGGGCCCGCACCGGGTCGACCGATGTTGCCCTTGAGCAGCAGCAGCGCCATCAACATCTGGATCGTCGCCACGCTGCGGCGGTGCTGGGTGATGCCCATGCCCCAGCACACGATGCTCGCGCGGCTCGCGTCGTAGATCGCGGCGGCTTCTTCGAGCTGCGCGCGTGTCAGGCCCGACTGCGCTTCGATCGTGGCCCAGTCCTGCGCAGCGAGGTGCGCCGCGAACTCATCGAAACCGATCGTGTATGCATCGATGAATGCGGTATCGAGCGTGCCGCGTTCGATCAGCGCCTTTGCGATGCCGGTCAGCGCGGCGAGGTCGCCACCGATTCGCGGCGTGTAGTAGTCCGTCGCGATCTTCGTGCTGCCGCCGGTGAGCATCTCCGTCGGGCTCTGCGGATGCGCGAAGCGTTCCAGCCCGCGCTCGCGCAGCGGATTGAACACGACGATGCGGCATCCGCGCTTCGCCGCCGCACGCAACTCGCCGAGCATGCGCGGATGGTTGGTGCCCGGGTTCTGGCCGAAGATGAAGATCGCATCGGCGTGTTCGAAATCGTCGAGCGTCACCGAGCCCTTGCCGCTGCCGATCTGCTCGGTCATCGCGACGCCCGAGGCCTCGTGGCAGAGGTTGGAGCAGTCCGGCAGGTTATTGGTGCCGAACTCGCGCACAAACAACTGGTAGAGGAAGGCGGCCTCGTTCGACGTGCGGCCGGATGTGTAGAACAACGCTTCGTCGGGGCTCGCCAACCCGTTGAGATGGTGCGCGACCAACGCGAACGCATCGTCCCAACCGATCGGTATGTAGCGGCCGGTCGCGGCGTCGTAACGCATCGGTTCCGTCAGCCGACCCTGCGCCTCCAGCCAGTGATCGGTCTGCGCGGCGAGGTCGGTGACGGTGTGCTGCGCGAAGAATTCGCGCGTCACGCGATGCGAGGTCGCCTCCGCCGCGACCGCCTTGACCCCGTTCTCGCAGAATTCGAACGTTGAGTTTGGATTGCGGTCGGGCCACGCGCAGCCCGGGCAGTCGAAGCCGTGGTCCTGGTTGGTGCGGAGCAGCGCGCGGGCGCCGCCGGTGACGATGCCTTCGTCGCGCAACGCCTGCCACGAGCGCCGAAGCGAATCCCAGCCGCCGGCCGGGCGCGTATACGGTTTGAAGGTCGGGTCGGTCATGGAGGAAGGCGACGGAACGGATGGTGATTTAAGCACCGCGGGCCGTTGCGGATGCAGTCAGCGCGCCCGATGCGGCCCGGACCGTGGTCGCACCGCGGGGCTTGAGCCGCTACAGTAGGGCCATGCACCGCACCGCGCCTGTTCAGTTCCCGCATGCCGACGCCGGCTGGCGATGGTGGCCCCGCGCCATCGTCCGTCCTGCCCCGTCGCCGTCCGAGGAACCCGCGCGTGCCGTCCGCCCCACGTCCTGATCCAAATCCGAACCGCCATGTCATGACCGACCGCCTCGCAGCAGTCGGCTTCGCCGTGTCTGCCCGTCCGCGTTCGACCGCCGTCGTCCCGTCATTCAAGGAGAGATCGATGCGCCGCATGTTCGCCACGCTCGCCCTGCTGTTCGCCGCAACCGTCGCGCAGGCGCAGGTCAATGCGCTGCCGCCGACGCGCCACATCCTGGTTTATGGGGATGCGCAGGCGAGGGCGATTCCGGATCGCTACCGAATCAGCGTGAACTTCACGGCGCTCGACATGGATGCCGGGGCGGCACGCAAACGTGTCGAAGACGCGCTGACCGCGACGGTCGCGCGGCTGCGCAAGGCAGACGTCGCCGAACGCGAGATCGTGGCGACGTCGCTGTCCATCAATCCCGAGCAGCGCTACGACGACAAATTGCGTACGTCCGTGTTCGCCGGCACACGCGTACGCCGCTCCTTGAACGCACGCTTCAATGACAAGAGCGCGCTTGAGAACTTCCTGTCGGGCCTGCAGACGTCCGACGAGCTTTCGGTTTCCGACATACGCACTGAGCTGTCGGACGAGCCGAAGCTGCGCGAAGCCCTGCGCATGCGCGCGATCGAAGCCACGCGCGAAAAGGCGAGCACGATCGCAAAGTCGTACGGTGCACGGCTCGGCGGTGTGTATAGCGTGTCGGATGTTGCGCCGCAGTTCGAATACGGCATCCATGAAGGCAACTGGCCGTCGCTGTACGAATGGAATTCGACCAGCCAGTCGCTCGATCGCGTCGAGGTGACGGGGTCGCGTATTGCATCGCCCGCATCTCCGGCGCCGGGGGCGACCTCGCTTCAAACCGGCTACGTCACCTACACCGACCGCATCTACGCGGTCTTCCTGCTGGCGGATTGACCCATGCTGTTGATGATCGACAACTACGACAGCTTTACCTGGAACCTCGTGCAATACCTGCAGTCGCTCGGGGCCGAGGTAAACGTGGTGCGCAACGATGAGCTCAACGTCGCGCAGATCGACGCGCTTGCGCCGGAGCGCATCGTGATCTCGCCGGGACCGTGCACGCCGAACGAAGCAGGCGTCTGCGTCGACGTGATCCGCGAGCTCGGCCCGCACGTTCCGCTGCTCGGCGTCTGCCTCGGCCACCAGTCGATCGGGCAGGCCTACGGAGGCGACGTGGTGCGTGCGAAGACGATCATGCACGGCAAGACCTCGCGCATCCGCCATGAAGGGCAGGGCGTGTTCGCCGGACTGCCGGACGCATACGAAGCGACGCGCTATCACTCGCTCGTCGTCGCGCGCGACACCTTGCCCGCATCGCTGGAAATGACGGCATGGACGGAAGACGCGGACGGCGGCTTCGACGAGATCATGGGCCTGCGCCATCGCGAGCATCCGGTCGAAGGCGTGCAGTTCCATCCCGAATCCATCCTCACCCAGCACGGCCACGCGCTGCTGAAGAACTTCCTGGAGCGCTGACATGCCGCTGACACCGCAGCAGGCGCTGCAGCGCACGATCGAGCACCGCGAGATCTTCCACGACGAGATGGTCGACCTCATGCGCATGATCATGCGCGGCGAAGTCAGCCCGACCATGACCGCCGCGATCCTCACCGGACTGCGCGTCAAGAAGGAAACCGTCGGGGAGATCGCAGGCGCGGCGCAGGTGATGCGCGAGTTCGCGATGCCGGTCGAGGTCGCCGATCGCACGCACATGATCGACATCGTCGGCACCGGAGGCGACGGCGCCAGCACGTTCAACATTTCGACGGCGAGCATGTTCGTCGTTGCCGCGGCGGGCGCGAAGGTCGCCAAGCACGGTGGGCGCAGCGTGTCGTCGAGCTCGGGCAGCGCCGACGTGCTCGAATCACTGGGTGCGCACATCGAACTGCAACCGACACAGGTCGCGCAGTGCATCGAACGCACCGGCATCGGCTTCATGTTCGCGCCGCTGCATCATCCCGCGATGAAAGTCGTGGCGCCGGTGCGTCGCGAGATGGGCGTGCGCACGCTGTTCAACATCCTGGGCCCGCTGACCAACCCCGCCAGCGCACCGAACATCCTGATGGGCGTGTTCCATCCGGATCTCGTCGGCATCCAGGTGCGCGTGCTGCAGGAGCTCGGCGCGGAACGCGCGATGGTGGTCTGGGGTCGTGACGGCATGGACGAACTGTCGCTTGGCGCCGCCACTCTAGTCGGCGAACTGCGCGATGGCGTGGTTCGCGAATACGAAGTGCATCCCGAGGACTTCGGCATCTCTATGGCGGCGAGTCGCAACCTGAAAGTCGCGGATGCCGCGGAATCGCGCGCCATGCTGATGCTTGCGCTCGACGACACGCCCGGCCTGCCGCGCGAGATCGTCGCACTCAACGCCGGCGCGGCGCTTTACGTTGCGGGCATTGCGGAATCCATCGCCGAAGGCATCGTGCTCGCGCGGCGCACCATCGCGTCGGGTGCTGCACGCGACAAGCTGCACGCGTTCGTCAAGGCGACGAAAGAGCTTTCCGCATGAGCGCCGGATTCGCGAAGACGCCCGCGCAGCCGTACTGGATCGTGACGTTCACCTCTCAGCGCAACGATGTCGGCATGCAGGACTACGCCGACGCGGCCGACCGCATGATCGAACTCGCCGCCACGCAGCCGGGTTTTCTCGGCGTCGAATCGGTACGCGACGACGACGGCTTCGGTATCACGCTGTCGTACTGGAGCGACGAGGCGTCGATCGCCGCATGGCGCGATCATGCCGAACACAGGGCGACACGCGAGTTCGGTCGCGCCCATTGGTACGACCATTTCGAAGTGCGCGTCGCCAAGGTCGAGCGCGCTTATGGCCTGAGAAAGAATTGATGAGCGACATCCTCAACACCATCCTCGCGCGCAAGGTCGAGGAGATCGAACAGCGCAGCCGCGTTCGCTCGCTGGCCGACCTGAAGTCGCGCGCGCTCGACACGCCGCCGTCGCGCGGCTTCGTCGACGCGATCCGCGCGAAGCATGCCGCTGGGCTGCCGGCGGTGATCGCCGAAGTGAAGAAGGCGAGCCCATCGAAGGGCGTCATCCGGCCGGATTTCGATCCGTCCGAGATCGCGCGCAGCTATGAAGCAGGCGGCGCGACCTGTCTGTCGGTGCTCACCGACGTCGACTTCTTCCAGGGCAGCAACCTTTACCTCGGGCTCGCGCATCGCGCGTGCTCGCTGCCGATCATCCGCAAGGATTTCACCATCGACCCGTACCAGGTCTACGAGGCGCGCATGATCGGCGCCGACGCGATCCTGCTGATCGTCGCGGCGCTCGAAGACGGCCCGCTGGTGGAGATGGCGAACCTGGCGAGCGAGCTCGGCATGGACGTGCTGGTCGAAGTGCACGACATCGACGAACTCGAGCGCGCGCTGCAGACCGACTCGCCACTGGTCGGTGTCAACAACCGCAACCTGCGCACGTTCGAGGTGTCGCTCGATACCACGATCGACCTCAAGCAGGCGGTGCCGACAGATCGAATTCTTGTGACCGAAAGCGGCATCGCCACGCAGGCGGACGTCGCGAAGATGCGCGGTGCAGGCATCGAAACCTTCCTCGTCGGCGAGAGCTTCATGCGCGAGAAGGATCCGGGCGCAGCACTGCAGCGATTGTTCGCATGACGCTGGACGGTCCGCGCTATCCGCCAGCAGCAGAGTCCGCGCCGCTGGTGGTCTTCGATTTCGACCACACGCTGTACGACGGCGATTCGGGCAGTCACCTGTTCGCATGGCTGATCCGCCGCAGTGCCTGGCGCATGTTGCTCGCGCTGCTGATCGCGCCGATCGCTGGTCCGATGATCGCGTTCCTGCCGACGCGTCGTCACGGCATCGGTGCGTTCGTCTGGGCCGGCACGGTGTTCGAGCGCGAGTCGTTCGACGTGCTGATCGATCGCTACGTCGCGCAGAACGTCGACGGCATTCGCGCGCGGCTATTGCCGGTCGCGCTCGAGGTATTCCATCGTCATCGTCTCGCTGGCGATCGCGTGGTCGTCGCCACCGGTGCGCCGCCGCGGCTTGCACGCGCGATCCTTGCGTTCGTGGCGCATGACGATGTGCCGGTGATCGGTACCGAGGTCGAGCGCGTGTTCGGCGGCATCCGCGCATCGCGCCACTGCCACCACGCGATGAAGATGACGATGCTGCGCGACGCCGGATTCACCGGCGACATCGAAGCCGCCTATTCCGACAGCACGGCCGACCTGCCGCTGCTGCAGGTCGCGAAGCATCCGGTCGTGGTCAATCCCAAAGAGAAGGGCATCGCGTTCTTCCACGAGCGCCTGCCGGCCGGCACGCCGATGCTCAACTGGGGTTGCCCCGGGCGCGCGGGCGAACCGGTAAGCGCCGACGCCTGAGTTGCGTCAGCGCGAGCGTCCGTCGAACGGCACGCGCTCGATCGACGCCAGGTCGACATCGTCGAGGCAGCGCACGTTGATCGCGGCCATCGCATTGCCGTCGGGGCTGGTGCCGAAGCCGAACGCCTGGCAGCCGCAGGTCGCGCAGAAGCGGTGTTCGATGGCGTGCTTGTTGAAGCGGTACTCGGTCGACGCGTCTTCACCGCGCTCGATATGCAGCGCGTCGCGCGGCACGAACGTCAGCAGCAGGCCCTTGCGGCTGCAGTAGGAGCAGTTGCATTCGATGACGCGTTCGATCGCGCCGTCGACTCGATAGGCGATGGCGCCGCAGTGGCAGCTTCCGGTGTGCATGAGCTCTCCTGATTGCGTGCGTGGCGCCACCCGACGATTCGAAGACGCGGCTCAGTCGCCCAGCAGCTTGGCGAAATGCAGCGACGCATCGGTATAGCCGCAGCCGCGGTAGAACGAATGCGCGCTGTCGCGGCTGCCCGCCGCGGTGACTTCGATGCGCGCGGCACCGGCCTGGCGTGCGATCGCTTCCACCTCACGCAGCAGCCGGCGACCGACGCCCTGCCGCTCGCATTCGGGCAGCACCACCAGCGCGGTGATGCGCCCCTGTTCGGCGCCGCGGGCGAGCGAATAGCGCAGCTCCATGCCGGCCAACCCGCAGGCATGGCCACCGATCTCGGCCAGCAGCAGCCGTTGGCGCGAATCGGACAGCACGACCGCAATGCGCTCGGCGGCGTCGTCGCGGGTGCAGGGATAACCGAGGACTTCGAGGAGATGGGCGACGTCGCTCGCGTCGCCGGTCCGCGCGTCACGCACGCGGATGCCGTCCGGCGTCTCCTCCATACGGGTCATCGCTTAGCGCGTGCCGTAGAGGACGACCGTCTTGCCGCGTGCGTGGAGCAGGCCGTCGGCCTGGAGCTTCTTGAGGACGCGGCCGGCCATCTCGCGCGAGCAACCGACCAGGCGCGACAGCTCCTGGCGCGACACCCGGATCTGGGTGCCCTGCGGATGGCTCATCGCCTCCGGTTCCTTCGCGAGGTCGTGCAGCGTGCGCACGATGCGGTCGGTGACGTCGAGGAAGGCCAGGCGGCCGGCCTTGCGCGAGGTATCCAGCAGGCGGCGGGAGATCTGCGCGCCGATCGAATAGAGAAGCTTGGGCGCGTCGGTCGACAGCCGGGTCATCAGCAGGTCGTAGAAGCGCTCGTGGCCGATCTCGGCGAGCTCGGTCGCGGTGCGGGTGCGCAGGGTCACCTCGCGACGGTCGCTTTCGATGAACAGGCCCATCTCGCCGACGAACTGGCCCGGGCCGAAGTAACCGAGCACCAGCTCGCGACCGTCCTCTTCCTCGTTGATGATGCTCACCGAGCCGGAGATGACGAAGTACAGCGTGGTGGCCGAGTCACCCGGTCGGAACACGTCCGTGCGGGACGGGTAGCGACGGCGGTGGCAGTGGGCGAGGAACCGGTCGATCGCCGCGTTATCGGGCATCAACGGGCTCTGGGCGCGGCGCGGCGCGTGCGGGGTTGCCAGGTCGGGGGACATGGGCCGGGCTCTATGGGAATTAACCGACTATATAGACGATTAAGCGCAAAGGGCCAATCCCGTCACTGTTCGGTTTTGTAACCCGTTCCACGCCCGATGCCGTGTCGTTCCCGGCCGTTCGTTCCCCCATCACCCCGCTTGCCCCATAATCCCGCGCCTTCGATCAGTCATCGGGATCCACCCACGTGGTCAAGCCACTGCCGCGTCTGCGGCTCCAGGGTTTCAACAACCTGACCAAGGCGCTGTCGTTCAACATCTACGACATCTCCTACGCCGCGTCCGAAGATGAGCGCCAGCGCTACATCCAGTACATCGACGAGGCCTACAACGCCGACCGCCTGACGCAGATCCTGACGGACGTCGCCGAGATCATCGGCGCCAACATCCTCAACATCGCGCGACAGGACTACGACCCGCAGGGCGCGTCCGTCACCATCCTCATTTCGGAGGAGCCGGTGATCGACAAGAAGGATGCCGGCAAGGAACTGATCTCCGACGCCGTCGTCGCGCACATGGACAAGTCGCACATCACGGTGCACACGTATCCGGAAACGCATCCGGACAACGGCATCGCGACGTTCCGCGCTGACATCGACGTCGCTACCTGCGGCGTGATCTCGCCGCTGAAGGCGCTGAACTACCTGATCGAGAGTTTCGAGTCCGACATCGTCGTGCTCGACTACCGCGTGCGCGGCTTCACCCGCGACATCAAGGGCAAGAAGCACTACATCGACCACAAGATCAATTCGATCCAGGACTACCTGGCGAAGAACATCCGCAACCGTTACGAGATGATCGACGTCAACGTCTATCAGGAAAATATCTTCCACTCGAAGATGCACCTGAAGGACTTCGACCTCGACACGTATCTGTTCGAAGAGAAGTCGAAGAACCTCTCGTTCAAGGATCGCCTAAAGATCGAAGCGCGGCTGAAGCGCGAAATCGAAGAGCTGTACCACGGCCGCAACCTAGTCGATTGATCAGGTTCGCGACGCAAAGAAAAGGCCGGCATCTCGCCGGCCTTTTTCGTTGCGGTGATGTGTGTCTTCAGATGCGGTAGGCGACGGTCTTCATCACGTTCGACGCCGCGGCCATCAGCTGCGGAATCGGCATCGGCAGCACGCGCGCGCCTGCGGCTTCGGCGTCGTCGGCATGGCGGACCTCGTCGTCCTTCATCACTTCGAGGATCGCGCGGCTGCGTGCGTCCGCTGCGGGCAGCGACGCGAGGTGCTCGTCGATATGCGCTTCGACCTGGCGCTCGGTCTCGACGACGAAGCCGAGGTTCCAGCCGTCGCCGCGCAGGCCGGCCGCGAGACCGATCGCGTACGAACCGGCGTACCACAGCGGGTTGAGCAGGCTGGGCCGGCTGTCGAGTTCGCGCAGGCGTTCGGCGCACCAGGCGAGGTGATCGGTTTCCTCCTGCGCCGCGTGCAGCAGGTGCTCGCGCGTGCGCGCGTCACGGGCCACTGACGCTTGCCCGACGTACAACGCCTGCGCGCAGACCTCGCCGACATGGTTGATGCGCATGAGCCCGGCGGCGTGCCGGCGTTCGGCGTCGTCGAGCACGAGGTCGCCCTGCGTGGCGGCCGGACTCGCGCGCATCGCCGGCGGATCGCCTGCGACGGTTTCGAGCGCGCGCTGCGCGGTGTCGATCCAGCGATCGAGTGGCGAAAGGCGTCGGGTCTGCATGGGTGCAGTCTACCGGGGCGCTAGGTCCGGACTGTCGAGGTGGGCGGCGGGGGACCGGGCGAATGGCGCACGGACCAAGCGGCACTTGGCTGCCTCCGTCGGGCGGGCTGCGAGCTAGTGTGGCCAAGAGGCGGGCACGGCCGCCGCTCCCGGCGGCGTCTTGACGCGGCTTGCACAGGGTGGGGCAGGCCGGCTAGAATTCCGCTTCTTTGTTCGCGGGACTCCGGTCCCCCACAACGCGCGGCGAAGTTCGGAGGCCCTCCGGGGTTCCCAATCAGCCCGACCAGGCACCTACTCAAGAGTTTTGTCATGAAAACCTTTATCGCCAAGTCCGAGACCGTCCAGCGCGACTGGTATCTCGTCGACGCTTCCGGCAAGACCTTGGGCCGTCTGGCCTCGGAGCTCGCCCGCCGTCTTCGCGGCAAGCACAAGCCCGTCTTCACCCCGCACGTCGACACCGGCGACTACCTCGTCGTCGTCAATGCCGACAAGATCGCGGTGACCGGCAACAAGCTGCAGGACAAGAAGTACCACCGCTTCACCGGCTACGTCGGCAACCTCAAGACCGAGTCCCTCGCCCAGGCGATGGAACGTCATCCTGAGCGCGTGATCGAGATCGCCGTGAAGGGCATGCTCCCCAAGGGACCGCTGGGCCGCGCGATGTACCGCAAGCTCAAGGTCTACAAGGGTGCCGAGCACCCGCACGCCGCGCAGCAGCCGCAGCCGCTCGATATCTAAGGTCCGACGAACATGGCAACCCAGCAGAATTACGGCACCGGCCGCCGCAAGTCCTCCACCGCCCGCGTGTACCTGCGCAAGGGCGACGGAAAGATCACCGTCAACCAGCGTCCGCTCGACGAGTTCTTCGGTCGCGAGACGGCGCGCATGATCGTGCGCCAGCCGCTCGAACTGACCAACTCGACCGACAAGTTCGACGTCGTCGTGACCGTCGCCGGCGGCGGCATCACCGGTCAGGCCGGTGCGATCCGCCTCGGCATCTCGCGCGCGCTGGTCGAATACGACGAAGCGCTGAAGACCGACCTGCGCCGCGCCGGCTTCATGACGCGCGACGCCCGCGAGGTCGAGCGTAAGAAGGTCGGCCTGCACAAGGCACGTCGCGCCACGCAGTTCTCGAAGCGCTAATCGCGCTTCGCAGGATGCTGACGGGCTTGCCGTCAGCATCCACCGCGTTAGAATTTGCTCCATAGCCCCGTCGCCAAGCGGTAAGGCACCTGACTCTGACTCAGGCATTCGGTGGTTCGAATCCATCCGGGGCTGCCAAACACGGCTGAACAAGCCAACCGAAGACCCGCCGCGTGCGGGTCTTCGCGTTTTCGGGGTCAGGAGCCGCCATGGTTGCCCGCTTTCCACCGCCCGTCGTGCCGCTGGACGTCGCCAGTGAGCGATTGCGCGAGCGCGGTTATGCGGTGGTCGACGCCGATTCGATCGCGACGCTTGCCGGTTCGCGCATCGATGCATTGCGCACGATCGATACGTCCTGGAATTCGCTGCCGCCCGACACCTATCTGCGCGACGGCGGTCGTTATCGCTATCGCCGGCACTCGTGCTTCGTCGTCGACGGCGATTCGATCGCGCAGGCGCCGCATCGCGCGCACTGGCAACCGCTCGACTACAACGCGCTGCACGGCGGCATGCATCGCTGGTTCGAGCCGATCGGCGATGACGTCGCCAATGCCTCCGGTTTCGCCGGACTGCTGCACGGGCTCGGCACGCTGTTCGCATCGATCCGCAAAGAGCCGCGCTGGTTTGTCGAAGCGCACCAGTTCCGTATCGACACCGCGGGCGGGCTCGGCCGGCCCACGCCGGAGGGCGCACATCGTGATGGTGTCGATTTCGTCGCAGTCGTCATGGTTGGGCGACATCACATCAAGGGCGGCGAGACGCGCGTGTTCGACGCGAACGGCCCCGCGGGCGAGCGCTTCACGCTCGAGGAGCCGTGGTCGGCCCTGCTGCTCGACGACACGCGCGTGATCCACGAGTCGACGCCGATCCAGCCCGGCGATGGCGACGACGCTTCGGGTCATCGCGACACGCTGGTGCTCACCTACCGCGCGCACGCGTTCCAAGGCGACGACTGACCCGGCGTCGCGCGTTCCGGGACGACCGTTACAATTGAAACCATCGCGCCGCGGGCGCCCGTCTCTGGAGCATGCGATGAAGCTGGGATCCCTCAAGGAAGGCGGCCGCGACGGCACGCTGATCGTCGTTTCGCGTGACCTGTCGCGCGCGGTTCGCGCCGACGGCATCGCGCCGACGATGCAGCGCGCGCTCGAGGATTGGTCGAACACCGCGCCGCGCCTCAACGCGCTGTACGAGTCGCTGAATGCCGGCACCGCCGACGGCGCGTTCGACGTCGACATGGCCCAGCTCGCCGCGCCGCTGCCGCGTGCGTATGAATTTGTCGACGGCTCGGCGTACCTGCCGCACGTCGAGCGCGTGCGTCGTGCGCGTGGCGCCGAGGTGCCGCAGAGCTTCTACGTCGATCCGCTGATGTACCAGGCGACCAGTGCCGGCTTCTACGGCCCGCGCGATTCCGTGCGCGTGCCGAGCGAGAGCTACGGCATCGATCTGGAAGCCGAAGTGATCGTGATCACTGATGACGTGCCGATGGCGGCGACGCCTGACGAAACCGCCGCGCACATCCAATTGATCGGCTTGGTCAACGACGTCTCGCTACGCAACCTGATTCCGGACGAGCTCGCCAAGGGCTTCGGCTTCCTGCAGAGCAAGCCGCGTTCGGCGTTGAGCCCGGTGTTCGTCACGCCGGATGAGCTCGGCGACGCGTGGCAGGGCAACAAGGTGCATCTGGCGATGGTGACGCATATCAACGGTGCATGGTTCGGCGCGCCCGAGGCCGGCGTCGACATGCAGTTCGACTTCGCACAGCTCGTCGCGCATGCCGCGAAGACGCGTCCGCTGTCGGCTGGCACGATCGTCGGTTCGGGCACGGTGGCGAACGAGGACACGTCGCTCGGTGCGTCCTGCTTCGCCGAACGCCGCGTGGTCGAGACACTGGAGCAGGGCAAGCCGTCGACGCCGTTCATGTCGTTCGGCGACACCGTGCGCATCGAGATGATCGGCCGCGACGGCGCGAGCGTCTTCGGCGCGATCGAGCAGCGCATCGAGCCGCATACCCGCTGAGGCAGCGCGGACGGCCGGCACGCCGCCTTCGCGCCGGCCGGTTAAGGTGGCCCTCTGTCTTCGCGGAGACGTGTCGTGAGCGAACCGCTGCGGCTTTATTCGTACTGGCGATCGAGCGCCGCGTATCGCGTGCGCATCGGGCTGGCGCTCAAGCAGCTGGCGTACGAGATCGTGCCCGTGCACCTGCTGCGCGACGGCGGCGAGCAGCACGCTGATGCGTATCGCGAGACCAATCCGCAGGAACTCGTGCCGGTGCTGCAGCATGGCAACCGGCTGTACCGGCAGTCGATGGCGATCCTCGAATACCTCGACGAGACCTGGCCGGAACCACCGCTGCTTCCTGCACTCGCGCGCGATCGCGCCCGTGCACGTGCGCTGGCACAACTCGTCGCCTGCGACGTGCATCCGCTCAACAACCTGCGCGTGCTGCAGTACTTCGAGCGCGAATGGAACGTGCCGCAGGCCGAGCGCGACGAGTGGGTCAAGCACTGGATCGTGATGGGACTCGAGGCGATGGAAGCGTCGCTGATCGATCATCCGGCGACCGGCGAGTTCTGCGAAGGTGACATCCCGACGCTCGCCGACTGCTGCCTGGTGCCGCAGCTCTACAACGCGCGACGTTTCGGCGTCGACATCGACCGCTGGCCGACGATCGCGCGCATCGAGACGGCCTGCCTCGCGTTGCCGGCGTTCGACAACGCGCGACCGGAGAAGCAGCCCGACTGTCCCGAAGCGCAGCGCGCGTAGCTCGACGTCTCCATCGATGAAATAAAAACGGCGGCCCGAAGGCCGCCGTTTTCGTATTGCACCGCGAACGCGTCAGAGCGCCGGGTTGTACATGTCCGCGTACGGATCGTGCTCCGCGCCCGCGCCTTCGGAGAGACGGAACTTGAGCGCGAGGCCGTCGCGCGAATCGGCCGCGCGCAGCGCGCTTTCCATGTCGACGCGGCCTTCCTTGTAGAGCCGGAACAGGCACTGGTCGAACGTCTCCATGCCGTCTTCCAGCGACTCTTCCATCGCCTGCTTGATCTCGTGCACCTGACCGCGACGCATGAGGTCGCGCACGTGCGGCGTGTTGATCAGCACTTCGGTCGCAGGCAGGCGGCGGCCTTCGACACCGACCACGAGACGCTGGCTCACCACCGCCTTGAGGTTCAGCGCGAGGTTCATCAGCACGTTCTTGTGCGCGGGTTCCGGGAAGAAGTTGAGGATGCGCTCGAGCGTCTGGTCGGCATTGTTCGAGTGCAGCGTCGCCAGGCACAGGTGGCCGGTTTCGGCGAAGGAAATCGCCGCTTCCATGGTCGTCGCGTCGAGGATCTCGCCGATCAGGATCACGTCCGGCGCTTCGCGCATCGCGTTCTTCAGCGCGTTGTGGAAGGTATGCGTATCGAGACCTACCTCACGCTGGTTGACGATCGACTTCTTGTGCTTGTGCAGGAACTCGATCGGATCCTCGATGGTGAGGATGTGGCCGGCCATGTTGCTGTTGCGATGGTCGATCATCGACGCGAGCGTGGTCGACTTGCCCGAGCCCGTGCTGCCGACGATGAGCACCAGCCCGCGCGGCGAGGTGATGATCTCCTTCAACACCTGCGGAAGCTGCAATTCCTCGATCGACGGGATCACGTTCTTGATCGCGCGGATCACCATGCCGACTTCGCCGCGCTGCTTGAACACGTTGACGCGGAAGCGCCCGGAGTCGGGAATCGCATATGCCATGTTGAGCTCGAGGTTCGTCTCGAACTCCGGAACCTGGCCTTCGTCCATCAGCGAATAGGCGATTTTCTTGACCATGCCCGAAGGCAGGCCTGTATTGCCCAGCGGCTGAAGCTTGCCTTCCACCTTGATGTAGACCGGAGCCCCCGTCGTCAGAAACATGTCCGACGCATTCTTCTCCGTCATCAGCTTCAGGAAGTAGCCGATGTCCATGCAATCTCCTTTGTATGGCAATGCAGGTTTGCGCCGGTACAGCCGGCATGGCCACAATGACCGCGCGTCCCCCAACGCCACGATCCGGGTCCCCAATGCGTCCAAGCTTCGCATATCCGCGCAACGCGCTTCTTGCTGCCGTTCTCACCGTGGCACTCGGAGGTTGCGCGACATTGCCGCCCCCGACCGGCGAGCTGACGGCGGCCCAGCAGGCGGTGGCGCGGGCGGCACAGGCCGATGCGGACCAGTACGCAGGCGCCGACCTGGCCACCGCGCAGCGCGAGCTGTCGCAGGCGCAGGCCGCGATGTCCGCCGGCAAGGACGACGATGCGCGCCGCCTCGCGGTGATGGCGGCCGCGGACGCCGACCTCGCGTCCGCACGCAGCCGCGCCGCCGTAGTCGCAGCCGCTCGCGCTCAACGCCAGGCCGAAGTCGCCGACCTGCAGGCCAAGCTGCAGGTCGACGCCGATACCGCGGCTCCGCTTCCGATGGCCCCGGCCGACGCCACCGGCAACTACGCCGGCCGCCTGCAGGCGCTAGCCGCCGATCCGCGTCTCGCCGACGCCGCGCCGCTCGAACGCTCGCAGGCGCAGCAGGCGGTCGACGCACTGGTGACCGTCAAGACCAAGCAGCGCCCGGCCGCCGAGGCACTGGCCGAGCGCCGGGTCCGCGCCGCCGAGCTGGCCGCTTACGCCCAGGCCATGCAGCGCGACAGCGACCGTCTCGAGCGTACCTATTCCGAGCTGCAACTCGAAGCCACCCGCCGGGAAGCCGCGGCCGCCCGCGCCGAGGCCGATCGCCTGCGCATGGAGGCCCAGATGCAGGCCGAGGAAACCGAGCGCCTGCGCCAGCAGGCCGCCGAGCAAGAGCAGGCCCGCGTCGACGCCGAGACCGCATTGCAGGGCGCGACCACCGCCCAGGTGGCCAAGCTGTCGGCCGCCCGTGAGAAGGAGCTGAAGCTCGCCCGCGAGGAGGCCGAACTGGTCGCAGATGCCAAGCTCCCGCCGATGAAGCGCGACCTGCGCGGCGAAGTCTTCACGCTGGCCGGCGATGCCTTCGCATCCGGGCAGGCGACCCTGACCGCGGCCGCTTCGGCCAGCCTGAAGGCGCTCGCGCACTACATCGACGTCTCGCGCGCTGCCGCCGTCCGTATCGACGGCTACACCGACAACCAGGGCGACGCCGCGGCGAACGAACAGCTGTCGCAGCGCCGCGCCGCCGCGGTCCGGCAGGCTCTCGCCGCGGGCGGTGCAGGCAGCGTCCGCATCGATGTCGCGGGCCACGGCGCGGCACAGCCGGTCGCTGACAACGGCAGTGCGGCAGGACGCGCGAAGAACCGCCGGGTCGAAGTGGTCCTCACGCAGAAATAGCGCGTTTTTAGCGGGTTTAACGGCGTTTTCGCATCGCCTTCAGGCACGTGACGACCGGCTGTCGGCCTCGTCCCAGTGCTGCTTGCCGGACCCGGAATGCGGGAGTACGGTCGATTCGTCGGAGCCATTTCCGCTCCGTCGCAACGCCGGGTCGCGCACCGCCGGCAACTCCAAGCGGGCATGCGGCCTGGCCATCACCGTCTCCGGCGGTCGATGCCGCCGGATGCATGTGCCGAGGAGGTTTGCATGTTCGAAGAACGGTCCGCGAACGAGCTCGACGGGCTCATCAACGCCCATCCCGAGTTCAAACAGCTCTATCAGCGCCATCAGGATCTCGACCGTCGGGTCATGAATGCCGAACTCGGCATCAGTCCCGTCGATGACCTCGAACTCACGCGGATGAAGCGCGAAAAGCTCCACGCCAAGGACCGCCTGGTCCGACTGGCCGACACGCTGCTTCACTGACGGGTTCGCCGCGCCGTCGCCAGCGCACGTTGGCGACGGTCGCCGGGCCGCTAACGCGCGGCCGGTAGAATGGCGCGATTCCCGGCAGCACGGATCCGCCATGCCTGTACATCAGTCTGTTCTCGAGTTGATCGGCGCGACGCCGGTCATCAAGGCCCAGCGCCTCGACACCGGCGTCTGCGAGCTCTACCTGAAGCTCGAGAGCCAGAACCCCGGCGGGTCGATCAAGGACCGCATCGGCCTCGCCATGATCGAGGCCGCGGAAAAACGCGGCGACATCAAGCCCGGCGACACGCTCGTCGAAGGCACCGCGGGCAACACCGGTATCGGCCTCGCCCTCGTCGCGCAGCAGAAGGGCTACAAGCTCGTGCTCGTCGTGCCGGACAAGATGAGCCGCGAGAAGATCTTCAACCTCAAAGCGATGGGCGCGCAGGTCGTACTGACCCGCAGCGACGTTGCCAAAGGTCATCCCGACTACTACCAGGACATGGCCGCGCGCATCGCCGCGGAAACGCCCGGCGCGTACTTCATCAACCAGTTCGGCAATCCGGATAACCCGTCCGCACACGAGTTCGGCACCGGGCCGGAAATCCTTGCGCAGATGGCGGATGTGGGCGGCGTCGATGCGATCGTGTTCGGTTGCGGCAGCTCCGGCACGATGACCGGCCTGTCGCGCTGCTTCGCCGAGAAGTCGCCGCATACCGAGCTGGTGCTGGCCGATCCGGTCGGCTCGATCCTCGAGGAATACATCAACCGCGGCACGCTGTCGGAGAAGTCGGGCAGCTGGATGGTGGAAGGCATCGGCGAGGATTTCCTGCCGCCGATTTCCGACTTCACCCGCGTCAAGAAGGCGTACGCGATTTCCGATCGCGAGAGCTTCCTTACTGCACGCGAGTTGCTGGAAAAAGAGGGAATTCTCGGCGGTTCGTCGACCGGTACATTGCTCGCCGCTGCGCTCAAGTACTGCCGC
Organism: Lysobacter sp. HA18; assembly: GCF_054057595.1. Classification (NCBI taxonomy): domain Bacteria; kingdom Pseudomonadati; phylum Pseudomonadota; class Gammaproteobacteria; order Lysobacterales; family Lysobacteraceae; genus Lysobacter; species Lysobacter sp. HA18. Next base: position 2,950,240 of record NZ_JBSRZL010000001.1, on the reverse strand, counting down.
GAACAGACCACGCCAAAGAAGGTTCTGGTGTTCGTCTGCGACACGGGTAACAAGTACCTGTCGAAGATGTACAACGACTACTGGATGCTCGACAACGGCTTCATCCAGCGCGAGCAGGCCGGCGATCTGCGCGACCTCATCCTGCGCCCGTATTCGCAGCGCGATACCGTCGTCGTCGGCGCGAACGACCTGCTGGTCACCGCATACCAGCGAATGAAGCTTTACGACGTCTCGCAGCTGCCGGTGATGGACGGCGACGAACTCGTCGGCATCGTCGACGAATCCGACGTGCTGCTGCACGTGTACGGCGACGAGCAGCGCTTCCGCGATCCGGTATCGACCGCGATGGTCAGCAAGCTCGACAAGATCGACGTTCGATCCCCGATCGAAGCGCTGCTGCCCGTGTTCGATCGCGGGCACGTGGCGATCATTTCCGACGGCCCGCGCTTCCTGGGCTTGATCACGCGTATCGACCTGTTGAATTACTTACGCCGACGCGTGCAGTGACGAGCCCAGAGGCGCGACGGTTCGTCGAGGCGAAGGCTGTTGTTGTCGCAAGTCGAAATGTGAAGGCCGCGGGCCCTATGTGAATTGGGGCCGGCTAACCGGCCGGTGGTAGAATCGTCGGTCGCCGTAAGGACCTCGCGACCGTATGCAGAACGACCGACCCACGCCCGGATTGGGCACGCTCGCCATTCATGCGGGCCAGTCGCCGGACCCGAGCACGGGTGCCGTGATGACGCCGATCTACGCGACGTCCACCTACGTGCAGAGCAGTCCCGGCGAGCACCAGGGCTTCGAATATTCGCGCAGCCATAATCCGACGCGCTTCGCCTACGAGCGCTGTGTCGCCGCACTGGAAGGCGGCACGCGCGGCTTCGCGTTCGCGTCCGGCCTCGCCGCGACGTCGACGATCCTCGAGCTGCTCGACGCCGGCAGCCACGTCATCGCGATGGACGACGTCTACGGCGGCACCTATCGCCTGTTCGAGCGCGTGCGTCGTCGCAGCGCCGGCCTCGATTTCAGCTGGGTCGACCTGACGGATCCGGCTGTGTTCGAAGCCGCGATCCGACCCGAAACGCGCATGGTCTGGATCGAGACGCCGACCAACCCGCTGCTCAAGCTCGTCGACATCGAAGCGATCGCCGCGATCGCGCGCAAGCGGGGCTTGATCATCGTGGTGGACAACACGTTCTGCTCGCCGATGCTGCAGCGCCCACTCTCGCTGGGCGCGCACATCGTCATGCACTCCGCCACGAAGTACCTCAATGGCCACTCCGACATCGTCGGCGGCATGGCGGTGGTCGGCGACGACACCGAGATCGCCGAGCAAATGGCATTCCTGCAGAACGCCATCGGCGGCGTGCAGGGCCCCTTCGACAGCTTCCTAGCGCTGCGCGGCCTCAAGACGCTGCATCTGCGAATGAAAGCGCATTGCGAAAACGCGATGGCGCTTGCGGAATGGTTGCAGTCGCATCCCGCGATCGAACGCGTGATCTATCCGGGTCTTGCGTCGCATCCGCAGCACGAACTCGCCAAGCGTCAGATGGACGGCTTCGGCGGCATGGTCACGATTTTCGTGAAGGGCGGGCTCGAGGCTGCGAAACGTTTTTGCGAACGCACCGAGTTGTTCGCGCTCGCCGAATCGCTTGGCGGGGTGGAGAGCCTAGTGAACCATCCAGCGATCATGACGCATGCTTCGGTGCCGCCTGAGCGTCGTGCGCAGCTCGGGCTATTCGACAATCTCGTGCGGTTGAGCGTGGGAGTTGAGGACGTCGCCGACCTCAAGACTGACCTCGAAAAAGCACTCAACGGGTAAGCGAGGATGGCGTTGAGTTACATCCTCGCCACCGCGCGCGGGTGGTTGCGAGACCTGCCCGTCGCGATGTCGGCATATCGACGTCTGCCTGAGGCGATCAGGATGGGCCTGTCCTCGACTTTCGCACGACGGATGGTCGCCGACCTTCGGTTTCCGCCACTTCCCGACCCGCGGGGCGATCGTCCGCCGTCGCGGACCACGTCGCGGAACGTCGACGATCGCGCGGACGGCGCGGGAGTAGGCGTCAACCTGTTCGCGTATTTCCAAGGTCGGTTCGGCCTGGCGGAGGCTGCGAGAAATTACGCAGATGCGCTCGTCGGCGCCGACTATCCAGTCGCACTGTGCGATGTGGACTTGGACCTGCCTCACGACTTCGGTGAAGATCGACTGTTGGCGCATTGCGCCGACACAGCGCCATTTCCTGTCAGCATCATTTTCGTCAACCCTGACTACTTCGACGAAGCCGTTGCACACATCGGTAGCGATAGGTTCGAAGGCACATACTTGATCGGGTGTTGGTTCTGGGAGCTCGAGCGCGTGCCGGACGCCTGGTTAGCCGCCGTGGCGCGCGTGGACGCAGTGATGGTGGCTTCGGAATTTGTAGCGTCAGCGTTTCGTCGCATCACGACGAAGCCGGTGTTCATTGTCCCGCTGCCGTTGACGCATCGGCACGACAGTGGACTCGTGCGTGCGGACTTTGCGTTGCGCGATAACTCATTCCTGTTTCTTGCAAGTTTCGACTTCAACTCGTGGATCGAGCGCAAGAATCCCGCGGCAACGATCGCGGCGTTCCAGAAGGCTTTTCCCGGTGGCGAGAACGTGCAGCTCGTCCTGAAAACCAGTAACGGCGAGCGACACCCGGAGGCGTTGGCCCAGTTGCTCGTGACAGCCGGCGGCGACAGCCGCATTCTGATTCGCGACGGCGCGATCGCGGGGGCGCATCTCGCTGCCTTGCAGCGCTGCTGCGACGCGTATGTGTCACTCCATCGTGCGGAAGGCTTTGGCCTTGGCCTCGCGGAGTGCATGTCGATCGGAAAGCCGGTTATTGCGACTGCGTGGTCGGGGAACCTCGAATTCATGACATCTGAGAACAGCTGCCTCGTCGACTACCGGCTGGTGCCGGTACCCGACGATCACTACCTGCACACGAAGGGACAGCGGTGGGCGCAGCCCGATATCGCCCAGGCGGCGACCTTCATGCGCACGCTCTATTACGACCGGAGTGTCGCTCGCACATTGGGCGAGCGCGCGCAACGGGATGTCGCGGGGCTTCTCTCTGGGAGCCGTGCGGCCAAGACGATGATTGATTGGCTGGACGCGCGTGATCGCGCCTCTGCAGGGGCGTTGAATCGATGAAAGAACTCGTTCGCGCGATATGGGCATATCGCTTTTTCGTGGTTTCGTCGATTCGGAACGAACTGAAAGCGCGCTTTGTGCGCAGCAAGCTCGGTGGCTTGTGGATGATTATCCATCCGCTCGCACAGGTACTAATCTTCGCCACGATTCTGTCCGAGGTCCTCTCTGCGAAGCTGCCTGGAATCGACAACAAATATGCATACGCGCTGTACCTGATGGCCGGCACGCTCGCCTGGAATCTGTTCTCTGAAACGCTCGGTCGTTGCATGACATTGTTTATCGACAATGGCAACCTGATGAAGAAAATGGCGTTCCCACGCATCTGCCTCCCGTTCATCGCTGCGGGAACGGTCCTAGTCAACAACCTTCTCCTGCTGCTGGCGGTGTTCGGTGTTTTCGCCGTGCTCGGTCATCTCCCCGATTACCACGCGTTGTGGCTACCGCTCCTCATGTTGATCACGCTGGCGCTATCGCTGAGTCTGGGCATCATTCTTGGCGTTCTGAATGTTTTCATGCGCGACATCGGCCAAGTGGTGCCCGTCGTTTTACAGGCGCTGTTTTGGCTCACTCCGGTCGTCTATCACCTCTCAATCTTGCCCGCCGGCTACCAGCGTTGGTTCCGTTTCAACCCGCTCTACGCTTTGGTGACCAGCTACCAGAACGTACTGGTGTTCGGGACGCAACCGCTCTGGCATTCGCTCGGCATCGTATTCATCGGATCATCCACACTCGCCGTGATCGCGCTCGTTCTATTCCGTAAGGCGAGCCCAGAATTGGTAGACAGCCTGTGAGCGGGCGGCTCTGCGTCAAAGGTGTCGGCAAGGCGTATCGACGCTGGTCGAGCGAGTGGCTGCGCGCCGCGTCGTGGTTCGGTGTTCCCGTGCGTCCGATTGAGGAACAGTGGGTGCTGCACGACGTCAGCTTCGAGCTCGACCCCGGCCAGACAGTCGGCGTCGTCGGACAGAACGGGGCAGGCAAGAGCACGCTCCTGAAGATCATCACCGGCACCACGCAGCCCACGTCTGGCGCGGTGTATCGCACCGGCCGTGTGGCGGCCATCCTCGAGCTGGGTATGGGTTTCAACTCCGACCTCACAGGGCGCCAAAACGCAAAGCATTCTGCAGGGCTGATGGGCTACACCGCGGCCGAAATCGAGGCCGCGATGCCGGAGATCGAGTCATTCGCCGAAATTGGCGAATACTTCGACGAGCCCGTGCGGACGTACTCCAGCGGCATGCAGATGCGCGTGGCCTTCAGTGTCGCTACCGCATTTCGTCCCGATCTGCTGATCGTCGACGAAGCGCTTTCCGTCGGCGACGCCTACTTCGCGCACAAGAGCTTCGACCGCATCCGCCAGTTCCGTGATGCGGGCATCTCGATCATGCTGGTCACCCACAGCATGTCTGACGTGCGCAGCATTTGCGACCGCGTCATCCTGCTCGACAAGGGGCGTGTGCTGAAGGACGGCCCGCCGGACGAGGTCGTTGACTATTACAACGCAATCATTGCCGAGAAGGAAAACGCAAAGCTCGACATCGAGCAGCGGCGCGCCAAGAGCGGGTGGATGATGACGCGCAGCGGCACTGGCCAAGCCCGAGCGGCGTCGCTCGTGCTGCACGACGCGGACAGCGACAACGAAGTGGCCGTCGCACGCGTGGGGCAGCGCTTAGTACTGCGACTCTGCGCGCAGGTCAATGAGGACATCCCGCGCTTGGTGCTTGGCTACATGATTCGCGACAAGCAGGGGCACGTCGTTTGGGGCAGCAATACTTGGCACACACGCCAGGTCGTCGAACGCCTATGCGCTGGCGAGACGGTCCAGTTTGACCTGACCTTTGATTGCACGCTTGGCCCTGGTTCGTATTCGGTCTCTCCCGCGCTGGTTAGTTCCGACACGCACCTCGCGGACAACTTCGAGTGGGTCGACAACCTGCTCGTGTTCGAGGTGATCAACGCGGATCGTCCTGTTTTCATCGGATCGAGCTGGCTCGACGCGACGTTCGGCATCAAGCGCAACCAGAGTGAACGCTGACATGCAGTACCGCATTTCCCACGCGCAGAATTTCGAAGACGTGATGTTGTGGCGCGCGTTGTCAGGCGTCGCGCAGGGGCGTTACATCGATATTGGCGCCCAGAGCCCGGACATCGACTCGGTGAGCCGCCTGTTCTTCGAGGCTGGGTGGCGCGGCGTACACGTCGACGCGTGCGCGGACTACGCGGAGCAACTACGCGCTGCTCGCCCGAACGACACCGTCGTCGAGGCCGCCATCACTGATCACGATGGCACGTTGCGCTTCCACGAGATCACGGGCACTGGGCTGAGCACTTCTTCTGACGCCATCGCGAAACGCCACGCCGAGGCGGGGTTCGCAGTGCACGACACGGAAGTCAAGGCGATGACGCTGGACTCGCTGTTCGAACGCGTGGGCTCTCGGGAGATCCATTGGCTCAAGATCGATGTGGAGGGGAGCGAGGCAAGCGTGCTGCGTGGATGGCGCACGTCACCCGTGCGCCCGTGGATCGTCGTGGTGGAGAGCACGCGGCCGCTAAGCCAAATTCAGTCGCATGAAGAGTGGGAGCCATTGCTGACCGACAAGGGCTATCGCTTTGTGTGGTTCGACGGGCTCAACCGATTCTACGTCTCGTCCGATCATCCCGAGCTTGCAACAGCGTTCACCGTCCCACCAAACATATTCGACGACTTCGCGCTGAGCGGCGAGGCCAACGCGCCATTCGCGCGCGTGGTCGCCAGGCAGCGCGACGAAGCGCAGGCGCAAGCCGAACGTGCGCGCCGCGACGCTTCGCTTGAGCGCGCTGAGGCTGCGCATCAGCGCGAGGGGCGCGAGATGGACCGTCAGGCTGCTTCTGCCGCGCTCGCGCGGGTGCACGCCGAGGCCGAGGCGTCGTTGTCCGCGGCACGGGCGGACGCCGAAGCCGCGCTGGCTGCCGCAAACGTGCACGCCGAAGCGGCGTTAGCTGCGGAGCGGGAGGGCGCGCAGGCACGTTTCGACGCGCTTCGTAACGCTTCGATGATGCGCGAACAGCAGATGTCGTCACAGCTGGCGGCGGAACGCGAAGAGCTTCGTCGGACGCAGGACTTGTTGCATAGCACCCGCAGTCGGCTTGAGGAAGCCCGCGTTGAGGCGCATCGCTGGTGGAGCGCCGCAGAGGCGCTGCGCGCTGAGCGCGACTCGCTGCTGCGCAGCCTGTCGTGGCGGCTTACGGCGCCTCTACGCGCGGCTCGGCGTCTGTTGTCAGATCCCCGTAATGCATCGCGGATGTACGCACGCCGCGGGTTGTCGTTCGCCATGCGCCGCGTGGTGGCGTCGTCCCATCGCAGCAAAGTGCAGAGCCTGCTCGGCCGCATTCCAGGAGCGCGCGATCGCATGCGTGCAATCGCAATTGCTGACGGTGTGATTCCGGGTGAGTCGAAGGCGGTGGTGTTCCAGCCGGCCCCAACGTCGAGGCATCCCGGACTGTCAGCCGAAGCACGTCGGGTGCACGCGCGCCTCCGCGACGCGATGTCGGTAAGGAACTGATGCGCATCGTCATCGACCTGCAGGGCGCGCAGACCGGCAGCCGCTTTCGCGGCATCGGTCGCTACTCCACAGCCTTGGCTGAGGCGACGGTTCGACAGGCTGGCGAGCACGAAGTGTGGTTGCTGCTGAACAACCTGCTGCCCGACAGTATCCCGCCTTTGCGTGCTCGGTTCGGGGCGCTGATGCCGCCCGAGCGCATCGTTGCGTTCTCCGCACCGGGCCTCACACATTGGGACGTCGGTGACCCTTGGCGCCGGAGGGCGGCGGAGCACATTCGTGAGTCGGTCCTAGCCGGGCTGCAGCCCGACATCGTGCACGTGTGCAGCCTGTTCGAGGGCGCGCAGGAAGACGCGGTCATCTCCATTGGCCGAGGCGGCGCTCACATTCCAACGGCGGTGACGCTGTACGACCTCATTCCGCTGCTCAACCCTCAGGAGTACCTCGGGTCCGGATGGGGCCGGGACTGGTATATGGATCGTGTTGCGAGCCTGCGCAATGCAGATCTTTTGCTGTCGATTTCTGAACACGCGCGCGACGAAGCGATCATGGCGCTTGGCGTCCCCGCCGAGCGCATCGTCAACATGTCGTCGGCCGTATCAGACGAGTTTCGGCCGGTGCCAGTCGACGAAATTCTGGGCCAACGCCTTGCGGCACACGGTGTTCGCACGCCCTATGTGATGTACAGCTGCGCGTTCGAGTCGCGAAAGAACGTCGACCGGCTGCTGCACGCCTTCGCCGCGCTGCCCGTTGGCCTCGCCGGCGCGCATCAGCTCGTCATTGCGGGCAAGGTGAATCCTGTCGAGCGCGAGCGTCTGGTGAGCCTAGCGGGCCAACTCGGTATCGGTGAGCGCTTCGTGCTGCCCGGTTACGTTGAGGACGACGACCTGATCCGTTTGTACAGCGCAACCGCGTTGTACGTTTTTCCGTCACTGCACGAAGGCTTTGGCTTGCCTGCGCTAGAGGCAATGGCCTGCGGTGCGCCGACCATCGGCTCGGGCACGACGAGCGTGCCGGAGGTCATTGGCCGCGAGGATGCTCTGTTCGATCCGACGGACGTGCCGGCAATGACCGCGCTGATGGCGCGTGCGTTGTCGGATAAGGATTTCGCCGACAGCCTGCGTGCATTCGCCCCGCAACAGGCTGCCCGCTTCTCGTGGGACGCCAGTGCGCGCGTCGCAATCGACGCGTTCGAGCGCTTGCACGCGGAGCAGGTGGCAGCGGGTAGGCGCGTCGTGAACCCGCATTTGTCGACTGCCCGCGGTCTGGAAGACCAGTTGCAGGCGATTGCCAGCATCGCCAGCGGGCACGAAGTGCCCGACGACGACATCGCGCAGGTCGCGGTTGCGCTCGCGCATAACCGCGTGACCCTGGAATCGATCGACCGCGGCTCACCGTTGCCCGAACACATCGCATGGCGCGTCGAGGGGCCCTTCGACACCAGCTACAGTCTCGCGCTGGTCAATCGCGAACTCGCGCGCGCGCTCTCCGATGCTGGGCATGACGTCGCCTTGCATTCGACCGAGGGCCCCGGCGATTTCGATCCGGACTCCCGGTTCCTGCGTGCGCGGCCCGACATCGCCGCGTTGCATGCGCGCGCGGCGTCAATGCCCGCGCCCGCGGCGGACGTTTCCAGCCGCGATCTGTATCCGCCGCGCGTGGCCGACATGGTCGCGCCTCTCAACATGCTGCATTGCTATGCATGGGAGGAAACTGGTTTCCCGCACGAATGGGTCGATGCGTTCAATCGCCACCTGGACGGCATTACGTGCCTGTCTGTGCATGTCGAAAAGGTGCTGATCGACAACGGTGTCGGCGTGCCGCTCGCCGTCGCTGGCTGCGGAACCGACCATTGGGAGCGCGTCGTCGCTGATCGCGCGAGCAAGGCACCAGGCAAGGCGTTCCGATTTCTGCACGTGTCCTCGTGTTTTCCGCGCAAGGGCGCTGACGCACTCTTGCAGGCGTGGGGTCGCGCGTTCCGGGCGTCCGATGACGTCACGCTCGTAATCAAGACCTTCGCCAATCCGCATAATCGCGTTCACGACTGGCTGGCCGATGCGCGTCGCGGTGATCCAGGGTATCCGGACGTTGCCATCATCGAGGAAGACCTCGACGACGCGCACCTGAAGGCCCTTTACGAGGATTGCCATGCATTGGTTGCGCCCAGCCGCGCCGAAGGCTACGGACTTCCGCTTGCGGAGGCGATGCTGTCCGGCCTCCCCGTGATCGCAACGGGATGGAGCGGGCAGCTCGATTTCTGCAACGCAGATACTGCGTGGTTGGTCGACTACACGTTCGCGGCGGCTGAAAGCCATTTCGAACTTGATGGCTCGGCCTGGGCGAATCCGGATGTCGACGACCTTGCGCGGGTCATGCGCGCTGTTTACGTCGCGACGCCTGAAGAGCGGGCGGCAAAGAACAACGCTGCAGTTTCGCTGTTACGCGCTTCGCACACGTGGCCAGCCGTCGCCGATCGCCTGGTCGACAGTGCTCGCACGTTTGCCGAACGTCGTGGTGCATCGCCACCCCGGGTGGGCCTCGTGTCCAGCTGGAACACGCGATGCGGTGTTGCGACATACTCGGCGCACCTGTTCGCCGAGACCGATTTAGCGCCAACGATCTTTGCACCGCGTGCCACCGCCGTCCTTAAGCCGGACGACGCATCAGTGCTGCGCTGTTGGGAGGGCGAGTCGACGTCCCTCGACGCTCTCGCGGCCGGCATCGACGAGCACCAGATCGACGTGCTCGTCGTGCAGTTCCAATACTCGTTCTGGGATTTCCCCACGTTCAACGAGTTTCTTAAGTGGCAGCAGGCTCGTGGCCGCACGGTTGTGGTGGTGATGCACGCAACGTCAGATCCCGGTGGAGAGCGAAAGCGCCTGAGGCTGCTTGCCGAGGGACTGCGTGGCTGCTCCCGGGTACTCGTGCATTCGATTGGCGACCTCAATCGATTGAAGGACATCGGCATCGTCGAAAACGTTGCGCTGTTTCCGCACGGTGTGCTCGACGCCGCGACGCGGCCGATCACCCCATTGGGGACCAAATTCACCCTCGCGACGTACGGGTTCTTTCTGCCGCACAAGGGGCTACCGGAAATCGTCGAGGCCGTCGCACTCCTCGCGCGCCAGGGACACGATGTCCATCTGCGCATGGTCAACGCGGAATTTCCGGATCCATCGTCACGCGAGCACATCGCTCTCGTTCGCAGCCGCCTGCAGGCGCTTGGCGTGCGCAACCGCGTGAGGATGGAAACCGAATTCCTCAGCGACGCGGAGAGCTTGGAAGCGTTGGCCGAAGCCGACGCCATTGTGTTCCCGTATCAGCGAACCGGTGAGTCGGCCAGCGGCGCGGTACGCTACGGGCTGGCAGTCGGCCGTCCGGTTCTCGTCACGCCTATCCGAATTTTCGATGACGTCCGCAGTGCAACATTCTCGCTGCCGGGGACGACCGCTGCGGAGATCGCCGCCGGCATCGAGGCGTTCATGAGCGAACAGCGGAGAAGTACGTCTGCGTTCGAGGCCACGGCGGCGAAGGCCGCGCGCTGGCGCGACGCGCACCGCTACTCCCGCCTCGGCGCACGCCTCGAACACATGCTGCTGCAGCTGCACCGTCGCGCGGCTACACAACGGAATCCAAGGAAAACATGACGATGAAGAAGGCAATAATCACCGGCGTCACCGGACAGGATGGCGCTTACCTCGCCCAGTTGCTTCTAGAGAAGGGTTACACCGTCTACGGCACCTATCGGCGCACCAGCTCGGTGAATTTCTGGCGCATGGAGGAGCTTGGCGTTACCAAGCACCCTAACCTTCACTTAGTTGAGTTCGATCTGACCGATCTCGGCACCACGATCTCGCTTGTCCAGAAGACGCGGCCGCAGGAAATCTACAACCTCGCCGCGCAGAGCTTCGTCGGGGTGAGCTTTGAACAACCCTCAACTACCGCGCAGATCACAGGCATCGGCGCACTGCACCTGCTCGAGGCGATCCGTCTTATCGATCCGTCGATCCGATTCTACCAAGCGTCCACCTCGGAAATGTTCGGCAAGGTGCAGGCGGTGCCGCAGAAGGAAGACACGCCCTTCTGGCCGCGCAGCCCGTACGGCGTTGCCAAGCTCTATGCGCACTGGATGACGGTGAACTACCGCGAGAGCTATGACCTGTTCGCTTCCAGCGGCATCCTGTTCAACCATGAGAGTCCGCTGCGCGGCCGCGAATTCGTCACGCGTAAGATCACGGACTCGGTTGCCAAGATCGCGCAGGGAAAGCTCGATTGCCTGGAACTTGGCAATATCGACGCCAAGCGCGATTGGGGCTATGCGAAGGAATACGTCGAGGGCATGTGGCGGATGCTGCAGGCCGATTACTCTGACACCTATGTACTCGCCACCAATCGTACCGAGACCGTCCGCGACTTCGTGCAGATGGCATTTCGCGCTGCCGACATTGAGGTGCGCTTTGAGGGTGAGGCGGAGGCCGAGCGGGCGATTGACGTGAAGGGCCGAACGGTGATGCGGGTCAATCCGCAGTTCTATCGCCCCGCAGAAGTGGACCTGTTGATCGGCGACGCCACAAAGGCGCATACCGAACTAGGTTGGGAACCCAAGACCACGTTGGAAGAGCTCTGTGACCTTATGGTGCAGGCGGACCTGCGGAGGAATGAGCGTGGCGTCTCGTTCTGACCGTCGCGTCGCGCTGGTCACCGGGGCGGGAGGATTCACCGGGCGCTTCGTTTCGCAGGCGCTCACCGAAGCTGGCTTCGATGTCGTCGGCTGGACGCACGCCGGTGGTGCCGGCAACGGTCTGCGCTCGGTGGAACTACGCGATGCTGCGTCGGTGCGCGAAGCCGTTGTCGACGCCGCGCCGGACGTGGTCGTGCACTTGGCCGCCATTGCGTTTGTCGCGCATGGCGACGCAGATGAGTTGTATCGCGTAAACCTGATGGGCACGCGCCACCTGCTCGGCGCTCTGGCATCGCTCGAGGCAGTACCGCATAACGTCATTCTTGCCAGCAGCGCGAATGTCTACGGCAATGCCGAAGGCCGCCTCGGCGAGGACACGCCACCGTCGCCCCAGAACGACTACGCGGTCAGCAAGCTGGCCATGGAGCACATGGCGCACCTCTGGACCGACCGCCTGCCCATCACCATCACGCGACCATTCAACTACACAGGCGTTGGCCAAGGGGGCCGCTTTCTGATCCCGAAGATCGTGTCGCATTTCCGCGCGAAGGCATCGACGATCGAACTGGGCAATCTGGACGTGTGGCGCGAATTCAACGATGTGCGCGACGTGGCGCAAATCTACGCGCGACTGGCGGCGCGAGTCGGCAGTGGCGAAGTCTTCAACCTGTGCTCCGGCGTCGAACATTCCCTGCGCGACGTGCTCGTTCAGATGGAGACGATTTCAGCGCACGCGCTGGGCGTTCGTATTAACCCCGACTTCGTGCGCGCCAACGAGGTCTTCCGGCTTCGCGGAGATGATTCGAGGCTTTGCTCCGCGCTCGGCGCGCTGCCGCGGCGGCCGCTGTCCGACACGTTGCGCTGGATGTATGAAAGCGCAGCGTAAGAATTCACCGAGACCTTCTTACATGATCAAGACTCCAACCACGGGTCCACTCGCACGGTGTTTGCCGGCGTTTGCCCGCGCTTCCAAGGTCACGATCGCCGCGCTGCTATCGGTGAACGTGCTGTTGCTTGGATGGTTCATCGCTACGGGCTACCGGGGATATTTCCACAGCGACGCCGCAGCCAAGAGCCTGCTCGCGCAGGAGATGCTGCGCAGCGGCCGCGTGTTCCCGCCGGATTGGAATTACGTCAACGGCGATCTGATGGTGTTGTTCGGCCAGTGGTTCGTCCTGCCTTTCCTTTTGGTCATGCGCAACGGATGGGCCGCGTACGCGGTGAGCATGCTTGTGTCGGCGATCCTGATCCTGCTCTCCACATGGTGGGCCGCGCGTTTGGTCGTGCCGGGTCGCTGGCCGCGACTGGCGGTGCTCGCGATCGTGGCCAGCGGCTTGTCCGTCGTCACCACGGATAACCTCTTCGGCCAAGTCTCTTACGGCAATGTGCACTTCCTCGCTTGTTTCGTGCTCGTGCTCGCGTGGCGCGCCATTGTCACGCAAGGACGCGCGCGGGCCGTCGCTTCTGTTGGAGTGGGACTGCTGGCGGTTGGTCTTTTCTGGGGCAATCCGCAACGCGCCGCGGCCTCGCAAGGCCTGCCTCTTCTCGCAGCGTGCGCGCTGCACTTGGCGATGGCGCGCGACTGGCGCCAAGCCGCCCGTGACGTTCGCTGGCCAACGGCGGCGCTCCTCGCGGGCCTGATCGTCGGCAGCGGCCTGCATGCGTACACGCTGGCGCACGTACAGAACCATCTCGGCGCAGGCAACGCGCGCTGGCTGGACTTCAATGGCATGCAGGCGAACGCGTTCCATGCAATCCATGGCCTGCTCGCGCTGCTCGGCTGCATGCCAACGCCTGGGCGGGCGGTGGTGGGAGTCGTTGGTGCATGGGAGGCTATCCGTCTGCTCGCTGGTATCGGCGCGCTCGTACTCATGCCGGTAGCCATGGCCTGGTCGCTGCGCTCGGTCCGCCCGGCTAGCGTCCGCTTCTTCGGAGCCTTCACCCTCGTGTCGTTCGCGCTGGTGTTCGTGTTGCACGTCACGACGACGATCCCGGACATGGTCGATCCCGCAGGCTCGGCGCGCTACCTCGTGCCGCCGCTCTTGTTCTCACTCGTACTCGTGGCCGGAATGGTAATTGACGTCGCCGTCGCAGCCACTTGGCGCGGGCTGGGGGGCGGCACACTTCTGGTGCTCGCGGCGAGTGCGTTCACTGGCCCCGTGAGCGATGTTCTTCGCACGCAGCGCCCCGATCCGCGCGTGGCGCTGATCCACGCGCTGAAGAACGCCGGTCTTGTCGACGGCTACGGGACGTACTGGAATGCTGGTGCCGTGACCGTCCTCAGCGGTGATCGACTACACGTGCGCCAGATCTATCTTGAACACGGCCTGCCTGTGCCAATGCGGCACCTTGGGTCCAACCGCTGGTATCGACCTGACGGCAGGCGGGGGCCGACGTTTCTTCTGCTCACGGCGGAGGAGGCCAAGACTGTCGACTGGGCCTCCATGCAACGGTTCCTCGGCGCCCCGGCGCGCCGCTTCAGCGCAGGCTCCTACGAAGTTGTTGTCTACGCGCGCAACCCTGCGGAAGCGCTGCCGAATTGGAACGAGGACTTGTCGCATCCGATCTCGATCGTGATGTCCGGCGCGTCGCCGCACCAGGTCGGCCAGTACGACCAGCCGGGTCGCGCGCTTGTCGCGCAGGTCGGCGAGGTGGGAGCACTGCATTTCGGGCCGTACCTGCCGATCCCAGAAGGGCACTACGAGGCCAGCTTCGACGTGGAATGCGACAGGCCGGCGCCGGGGGGCTGCGGAAAGGTCGACGTCGCCGGCGAAGGCGGTACCGTCGTGTTCGGCGAAGCGGCGATTCCCGCGGGCGCGCGCGCGCGCGTGCTAGTACGGTTTGACGTCGCACGCTGGTTGAACGACGCAGAACTGCGCGTCTTCGTCGACGGTGCGGGAAGGGTTAGGCTTCGCGGAATCTCGGTGCGCCCGGTAACGGACGCCCGCTAGAGCGCTAAGAGCACCGCGTCCGCTGCCTCGAGGACGCGGTCGAGGTCCGCCTCCAGGCCCACCCACAAAGGCATCCGCACCAAGCGATCGCTCATCTCGTCCGTAACTGTCACCGAGCCGTGCGCCCGCGCGAATTCGCGTCCCGCCGGCGCGCTGTGCAGCGGAATGTAGTGGAACACAGTGCCGACACCACACTCCTTCATGCCGGCGATGAAGCGCGTGCGCACGTCAAGATTCGGCAATAGCAGGTAATACATGTGCGCGTTGTGCGTGCAGTGCTCAGGCACGATTGGACGACGCACTCGGCCAGCGCTCTCGTGCGGTGCGGCCCAGGCGTGGTAGCGATCCCAAAGAGCGAGGCGGCGCTGCGTGATCGTGTCCCCGGCCTCCATCTGCGCCTGCAGAAATGCGGCAATGATTTCGCCGGGCAGGTACGAGGAGCCAATGTCGACCCACGTGTATTTGTCGACCTGGCCGCGGAAGAAGCGGCTGCGGTTGGTGCCTTTCTCCCGCACGATCTCAGCGCGTTCAGCGAGCTCGGCGTCGCGCACGAGCAACGCGCCGCCTTCGCCGGAGATGATGTTCTTGGTCTCGTGGAAGCTCATCGCGCCGAGCTCTCCGATCGCGCCGAGTGGGCGGCCCTTGTAGCGCGAGTAGATTCCCTGCGCTGCATCTTCCACCACCTTAAGGCCATGGCGGCGCGCGATGTCGCAGATCGCGTCCATCTCGCATGCCACGCCGGCGTAGTGAACGACGCAGATCGCCTTCGTGCGCGGCGTGATCGCCGCCTCGATCAGGTGCTCGTCAAGATTTAGCGTGTCAGGGCGAATATCGATGAACACCGGTACGGCGCCGCGGAGCACAAACGCGTTCGCGGTGGAGACAAACGTATACGACGGCATGATGACTTCGTCGCCGGGTTCAAGGTCAAGCAGCATTGCCGCCATTTCCAATGCAGCGGTGCACGAGTGCGTCAGCAACGCCTTACTTGCAGACGTGTGCGCTTCGAGCCACGCATGGCACGCGCGGGTAAACGCGCCGTCGCCCGATAGGTGCCCGTTGCTGTGCGCCTGCGCAATGTATGCGAGCTCGCGACCGGTCATGAAGGGCTTGTTGAACGGGATCATCGGGTGCCTGCGACGATGTGGCGAGGGGTCACGTTGGCGGCGGATTGCATCACTTCGTGCACTCCATCACCGCGTGGGAGTAGGGGATATGCAGTAGGTCATGCCGGACGGCGAGGTGGCTTGAGGAGAACCCGTCCGGAACCAGCGCAAGGTAGCCCGCCGCGTCGCGAACGTTTTGCCCACGGTCCCTCGCAAGAATCGAGCGTGCGATCGGGGACTGCCCGGTTTCCCACACGCCGTCGACTGTCAACAGTCGGCCTCCTGGAGCCAGGCGCTTTGCGAGATTGGCCAGCAGCGCACGCGCGCCGTCATCATCCAGGTGGTGTAGCAGCCCAATTGCAATTGCCAAGTCGCATGGCGGGATCGCCTCGGCCGGTAGCGAGGTGATGTCCGCGCACTCGAAGCGCCCGCGATCGCCGTGCTTGGCGCGCGCTGCCTCGATGTAGTTCGGATCCAGGTCGAATCCGTGGTATTCGATGTCGCATGGGAGAAATTCGAGGATCTGCCCCGTTCCGCATCCGACATCGACGATGCGCTGCCCCGGCGAGACGCGGAAATGATCACGCGCCAGTCGGCGACGCGAACGATTAGCGCCGAATACCACCTGAGAGAAATCGTAGACGAAAGGGATCGAAAGGACGCGTCGGATGCCGGTGGTGACTTGGGCCATGACGAAATGTGCTCAGCCGTAATATGCGACGACGCAGATGCCGGAAACGATCAGCGCAGCTCCGCCGAGTTTGCCGGGCGTAAGCGTCTCGCCAAACACGAGTGCACTGGCCGCGAAAATGAGCACGAGACCTAATGCTGTGAAAGGATACGCGCGACTCAGTTCGAGTCGGGTAAGCGCCAGCATCCAACAGATGGATGCTACGAACGCCGCCGCGAGGCCTGAAATTACCCACGGCGACAGCAACAAGTGCAGTACGTAGGTCACAATGCCGCTGTCTCGTACTGGGCCGATACGCGCGACCTGCCACTTCAGCACGAGTTGTCCATACAGCGTCAGCGCTAACATCATCGCGATGTATACGTAGCCCATTCGTTCAACTCCGCTTTAGGAGATCGCTGTAGCACAGTACGCACAACGCGCCCTCGGCGTCGTGCACGGTTGCAACCGCGGGCACGTACCCGTGCGGTTCGCCACCTGCCGCGTTACGCACGCGCAGGCGGTAGGGGCGGTCAGGGAATATCGGGCTTATGAACACCAGATTTGCGCGAAGGAACAGCGTTCCGGGACCCGGCGTCTCGGTTCCAAAGATGCGCGACAGTTCGCCACCGACGAGCATTCCGTGCGAAATACGCGCCGGAAAGCCTGCGGCACGCGCCGCGTCGTCGTCGAAGTGCACAGGATTTGCGTCTCCTGTGGCGTCAGCGAAACGGGCGACCTGCATAGTGTCGAATTCGAGCGTGCGGTCGACCAGAGTTGCGCCACCGGCGAGCATCGCGTTTACGTGCCAGGTGTCATACGCGCGCACCAGGGCGAATCCTTCGCGCGCCCAGACTTTCTGCACCGCGTAGTTCCAGACCTGCGTGGAAACCTCCATGGTCGCGAAGCCGCGCTCGCGAAACTTCGCTTGGGTGTGTCGGACGAGGTCTCCGTACAGACCGCCGCCCGCGTGCGCGGGGTGCACCCCGTACAGCACGCCTTCGCATGAATCGGCGCCTTCGTCAAAGCTGCAGCACGCGAAGGCGACAATGACACCGCCACGACGTGCCACCCAGGTCACCCGGCCGGGCGAATCGCTCGCGATGTAGCCCGTCGCCCACTCCATGTACCCGGCGAGGACGCGCGCGGGATCGAACGTGGGATTGGCGTGGTAGTGGCTTACATAGCCGTCGAAAGCCGTGCGTACGAGCGAGGCAAGCGAATCGCGATCCGCCGAAGTGGCTTCAACGAACTCGAGATCACTGTTGCGTAACGCATTCGGCTGATACCTGCGCAGGTCGACGGCGTAGTACACGAGCGTATCAGCGTGAATTGTTTGCAGGCCATAGCGCGACAACCGGGTCCAACCACCCGTACCGGCGGGCGTCCGCACGATTGCGATGTCGACGTCTTGCGATACGAGCGTCTTGAAGAACAGGCGATCGTCGAGTTGGTCGCCGTGGCCCCGGAAAACCCGCATACCGAAACGCGCAGAATCGAGGGGTGACTGCTGGAGCGTTATCGGCTGCGTCATTGCACGACACCGCATGCGTCGGTGGTGTCCTGCACGATGTAGTAAGGGCGGCCCTTCATGTCGTTGAACAGGCGTCCCAAGTAGAGGCCAGTGACGCCGACACACAGAATGATGAGCCCGCCGAGGAGCCAAATGGACGCGATAATGCTGGTAAAGCCGGCGACCTGGACGTCACCCGCGGCATAGCGGTAGATGCTGCTCGCAGTGATCGCCATTGAAAGGGCAGAAACCACGATCCCCATTTTCACGACGAGCCGCAGCGGCTTGTCCGAGTAGGACAGCACGATGTTGAGGCCGAGTCTGATCAGCTTTCGAAGGCCGTAGCTACTACCGCCTGCGGCGCGTTCGGCGTGCCGCACGGGCACGCCTATTGGGTCAAATCCAGTCCACTTGACCATGAGTGGGAAGCAACGATCGCGCTCGGGCATAGCGTTCACCGTGTTGATGACACGACGGCTGAAGACGCCGAAATTGGCTGTGGTGTGATCCTGCCCAACGTCCGTCAAATAGGTGAGCAACCGGTAGAAAGCGAACGAACCAAGCCGCTTCAGGACTCCGTCCTGCCGTTCCAGCCGGCGTGCAAACACAATATCGTGGCCGCCTCGCGCAACCGAGACGAGTTCCGGAAGCTCTTCGGGCAAATCCTGGAGGTCGCAATCCATTACGGCGACCCATTCGCCCCGGGCGTGCTCGATGCCCGCTGCGATCGCGTAGTGCTGTCCGAAGTTGCGTGAGAGGCGCAGTCCTCTTACCTCGGGATAGAGAGCAGCTAGCTCTTGTATCCGCGCCCACGAGTGATCGGGGCTACCGTCGTTGACGAGCAACAGCTCGAGCTGCATGCCAGTTCGTGCAACTGCATCCCGAACACGCGTCACAAGTTCCTCGAGGCATGTGTCGCAGCCATAGACGGGCGACACGACGGATAACAGCCCCGGGACTGCGCAGTCGCCCCGCTCACCAGGGCGATATTTGTTAGTCATCGGAGTGGTCCGGATACAGGTGTCCGCGGAATCGCATACGCCAAGCGATTTGAGGGATCGTAACGTCGGGTTGCCAGATGCCGCGCATGGGCAGTCCGGATCGGATTGGCCCCCCATCAAGGGCGGCAGTGGAGAACGAAGGCGGCCGCGAACACTGTAAACCGCACAAGACTTCCGGTGGCTCGGCGCTTGATCCGTTCACGGCGACGCACCATTGTCGCGGCTGGTCGAACCGCGCACGCTGAGGGATTTGCGCTAAGCGGAACCAGACGCGCAGTCCGGTTCCAGCGCCGCTCCTGGTCCACATCCGATACGGACGTGGCTCGATAGGCGTCCCAAACACGCTGCGACGAGTCGCGTCAGTCGCGGAGGCCAGCCGAGGTCGCCTTACATTCTGACGTCACTGCTTCCTCGCAATTGTGTACGACTCGATCCGGACGGAAGCGCCTTCGGTAACTTCAGCGCGCAACTCGAGATCGCTCACTGCCTCGGCGACGGTGAAATCGAACTCGGCGATCGTGCCGCTGGACGGGACAGTCGATTTGACAACCTGACTGCCAAGTATTGACGCGGCCTTCGATGCAACCGCATCGAAGTGGACTTCCGCGCCGTTCTTCAGGCTCGGAATGCTGCCCTTCACGGTCGCCCGATAGGTTCCTGGGGCGAATGCGACATAGGGGCCGTACATCATGTAGCCAG
Source organism: Lysobacter sp. HA18 (assembly GCF_054057595.1). Lineage (NCBI taxonomy): Bacteria > Pseudomonadati > Pseudomonadota > Gammaproteobacteria > Lysobacterales > Lysobacteraceae > Lysobacter > Lysobacter sp. HA18. Next base: position 2,930,908 of record NZ_JBSRZL010000001.1, on the reverse strand, counting down.
GCGAACCAGTACTGGCGATCGCATTGCCGTCGATCTTGGCGACCGTTGGCTGGAACGGAATGTTGTCGGCAACGACATTTCGCGACAGACTCTCGACCGGGGAGTTCGCGGGTGTGCTGGCCGCGGCGTCTGGCTTCGGTGCATCAACGCTAGCTTCCGGCGCGCTGCCGTTTGGAGTTTCCCCACAGCCTGCAATTGCGAGCGAGGTGAGAAGTATTGCAGTTAGTCGGCTGCGTTTCATGGCGGGTCCAATGCGATGGGTACGGGCAGTATTTACTACACGAGTTGCTGAAGCTCGGGCAGGAGTTGGAACAAATCCCCCACCAATCCGATGTCCGCGATCTCGAAGATCGGTGAGTCGAAGTCCTTGTTTATGGCGACGATGGTTCCGGCGTCCTTGATCCCGGTCAGATGTTGGATTGCACCGGAAATGCCGACGGCGATATAAAGCTCCGGCGCAATGATCTTGCCCGTCTGGCCGACCTGCATCTCGTTCGGCACGTAGCCGGCGTCCACTGCCGCGCGTGATGCGCCGACGGCAGCACCGAGCTTGTCGGCCAGGTCGTAGATGATCTTGAAGTTCTCCGCCGAGCCAACACCGCGACCGCCCGACACGACGCGCTTAGCGCTCTGCAGGTCGGGACGATCGCTGGAGCCTGCCGCGAGACCGACGAAACGCGTATGCGTCGGCAGCGCGGCGTCGACGGTGATCGCTTCGATCGGCGCATTTGCGTCGCGCGTGGTTTCCGCAAACGAGGCAGTGCGAATGGTCGCGACGACGATTACGCCTTCCGGCGCTTCGACCGTCACGATCGCGTTGCCGGCATAGATGGGGCGCTTGAACGTGCGCGGGCCTTCGACGGCCATCGCGTCGGACACCTGCGGCGCGTTGAGCAATGCGGCGACGCACGGCATCAGGTCCTTGCCGAACGTCGTGCTCGGTCCGAACACATGTGTGTAATTGGCGGCGACCTTCGCCACCTGCGGCGCCAGCACCTGCGCGATCGGATTCGCATTCGCAGCGTTCGACACCGCCAGCACACGCGACACGCCGTTGAGCTTCGCGGCTTCGGAGGCGACCGCGGTCGCGTCGTCCCAAAGCACGAGCACGTCGATGGATTCGGGTGACAGCGCCTTCGCGGCGGTCACGCACTTCGCGGTGGAAGCGTTGAGGTGGCCGCCCAGGTGTTCGGCGACGATCAGGACCTTCGACATCGGAATTTCCTCAGGTAACGATGTTCCCGCGGGAACCTTCGTGCGAGGCGGTCGCGCGCTGCGCGGTCCGCCGGCGGTGCGTTACAGCAGGCCGCGCTGCTTCAGCGTGGCGACGAGCTCGGCGGCGTCCTTGACCATGATGCCCTTCGAGCGCTTGGCCGGCGCCGCGTACGAGGTGGTCTTCAGCCCCGCGCCCGCATCGACGCCCAGTTCGGCGAACTGCAGCGTCTCGAGCGGCTTGCTCTTGGCCTTCATGATGTCGGGCAGCTTGATGAAGCGCGGCTCGTTGAGGCGCAGGTCGGTGGTGACCACCGCCGGCAGGTCGACCTCGAGCGTTTCGAGGCCAGCGTCGACCTCGCGCGTCACCGTCGCCTTGCCGTCGGCGACGTCGAGCTTCGACGCGAACGTCGCCTGCGGACGGCCCCACAGCGTGGCGAGCATCTGGCCGGTCTGACTGGCGTCGTCGTCGATCGCCTGCTTGCCGAGGATCACGAGGTCGGGCTGCTCGCGCTCGACGAGCTTGAGCAGCGTGCGCGCGGCGGTCAGCGGGGCGACTTCGGTGCCCGCGTCGACGACCACGTGGATCGCGCGGTTCGCCCCCATCGCAAGGCCATTGCGGAGGTGCGGCTGGGCGTCCGCGGGCGCGATCGTTGCGACGATCACTTCCGTCGCGATGCCCTTATCCCGCAGGCGCAGCGCTTCTTCGAGCGCGATCTCGTCGAACGGGTTCGGCGACAGCTTGACGCCCTCGGTGACGACGCCACTGCCGTCGGGCTTGACCTGGATGCGGACGTTGTAGTCCACCACGCGCTTGTAGGCGACGAGGATCTTCATCGGGCGGGATTCCTGGAAACGATCGGGGCCGGTCGGGCCAAGACGGGAATTCTAGCCGACGGCCGTGGGCGCGGCGTTCAGGGCTGTCGGAGCCGCGTGAAATCGATCGGGTACGCTATAGCGCCTCGTGAAAGTGGAAAGCCCATGCTCCATCCCGTGATCCTGAGCGGCGGAAGTGGCTCGCGTCTCTGGCCGCTGTCGCGCCAGAACCAGCCCAAGCAATTCCTCGCCCTGATCGGCGACCGGTCGCTCTTCCAGGAAACCGTGCTGCGCGCCAGTCGCCTCCACGGAATGCAGGCACCGGTGACGGTCTGCAGCGAGGATCACCGGTTCATGGTGGGTGAGCAGCTTCAGGAAATCGACGTCGCAAATGGCGGGATCCTGCTTGAGCCCGAGGCCCGCAATACCGCGCCGGCTATTGCATTGGCGGCGCTTCACCTTCGGGCCCGCGATCCGGACGCCGTGATGTTGGTGATGCCAGCCGACCACCTGATCGAGGACGAGGCCGCTTTCCGCATCGCCGTCGAGCAGGCTGCGGGTGTTGCCGCCGAAGGCTGGTTGGTGACGTTCGGGATCAAGCCGGATTACCCCGAAACCGGATACGGATACATACGGCGCGGCGAAGCGGTCAGCGCCGACGTCTATCGCGTGGATCGGTTCGTGGAAAAGCCGGATGTCGAGACCGCCGAAGGCTACGTCGCAGACGGCAGTTACGCTTGGAACTCCGGCATGTTCATGTTCCGCGCCGATCGTTACCTCGAAGAACTCGCGCGCCTGCAGCCGGAAATGTTCGCAGCTTGCGAGCGCGCCTGTTCCAACGCGAAGCGCGACCTCGACTTCGTTCGCGTCGACAAGGCCGCGTTCGCGCAGAGCCCGAATGATTCGATCGACTACGCGGTCATGGAAAAGACTGGGCATGCAGCGGTCGTTCCAGTGAGTTGCGGCTGGAGCGACATCGGCTCGTGGTCATCGCTCTGGGCTGCGGCACCGCGCGACGCCGATGGCAATCGTTTCGAGGGCGACGTGCTGGCGATCGATACGCGCAACAGTCTCGTGCGCGCCTCCGATCGCCGCATGATTGCAACCATCGGCGTCGAGGATCTCGTCATCGTCGATACGCCTGATGCGACGCTGGTGGCACGCAAGGATCGCGTGCAGGACGTCAAGAAGGTCGTCGACCGGATCAAGAGCGCGGGGCGTCAGGAACACTTGTTCCATCGCAAGGTGTACCGCCCGTGGGGCAACTACGATTCGATCGACATGGGTGATCGTTTCCAGGTCAAGCGGATCGTCGTCAAACCGGGCGCAGCGCTGAGCCTGCAGAAGCACCATAAGCGCGCCGAGCACTGGATCGTCGTGTCGGGCACAGCGGAAGTGACGTGCGACGAGCGCGTGTTCGACCTCAATGAAAACGAGAGCACGTACATTCCCCTGGGAAGCGTGCATCGCCTGCGTAACAACGGCACCGAGCCGGTCGAGCTGATCGAAGTCCAGTCTGGTCACTATCTCGGCGAAGACGACATCGTTCGACTCGAAGATGTGTACGGGCGCTCATGATCAGCAAAGCAGACGGCGTTCGCGCCGCGTTCAAGGCTTATGACATCCGTGGCCGCGTGCCGGACGAGCTCAACGAAGATGTAGCGCGTGCATTGGGTGTCGCGCTCGCCGATCTGCTTGATCCAGGCGAGGTTGTATTGGGTCGCGACGTGCGCCTCAGCAGTCCTGGCCTCCAGGCGGCACTCGCCGACGGCCTTGCCCGAAAGGGGCGCAATGTCGTCGACATCGGTCTCTGCGGCACCGAAGAGGTCTACTTCCAGACGGCGCATCGTCACGCGGCTGGAGGCGTGATGGTGACGGCCAGCCATAACCCGATGGACTACAACGGCATGAAGCTGGTGCGGGACGGGAGTCGTCCCATCAGCGGCGACAGCGGGCTTCATGCACTCCGCGACGCGGTGATCGCCGGCGTTCCGATGCCGGAGCCTGCGGCTGGTAGTGTTCGGGTTGCAGACGACAAATCGGCATACATTGAGCATTTGTTGGGCTACATCTCGCCGGACGCATTGCGTCCATTGCGGATCGTCGTCAACGCCGGCAATGGCGGCGCGGGCGCGGTCATTGATCAGTTGCAGCCCCATGTCCCGTTCGACTTCGTATGCATACAACACGAGCCGGATGGTACGTTCCCGAACGGGATTCCGAATCCCCTCCTGCCTGACAGTCGGGCAGCGACCGCCAACGCCGTGCTGGAGCACGGTGCGGATTTCGGTGTGGCTTGGGATGGGGACTTCGACCGGTGCTTCTTCTTCGATTCGGATGGCCGCTTCATCGAGGGCTATTACCTCGTGGGGCTGCTTGCGCAAGCGCTGCTCGCACATCATCCGGGCGGGCGCGTCATCCATGACCCGCGCCTTGTCTGGAACACGATCGAAATGGTGTCGGAGGCCGGCGGCGTCCCGGTGCTGTCGAAAACCGGCCATGCGTTTATCAAAGAGCGCATGCGAGCCGAGGACGCTGTCTACGGCGGCGAGATGAGCGCTCACCACTACTTTCGCGACTTCGCCTACTGCGATTCCGGAATGATTCCGTGGCTCCTCGTCGCAGGGCTTATTTCGTCGACGGGAAGGTCGCTCGCAGATCTCGTCGAAGCGCGCATCGCGCGCTTCCCGTGCAGCGGCGAGATCAATTTCCGCGTCACCGATTCGGCTCTCGCAACCCGCGCGGTCATGAGTGCATTGGGCGGTGATCCTGCGCTCGACTATACGGACGGGCTGTCTGCCGACTTCGGCTCTTGGCGCATGAACCTGCGCAGCTCGAACACCGAACCGCTGCTGCGGTTGAACGTCGAGTCTCGCGGTGACGCCGGGCTTGTCGAAGATCGCGTCGGCCAGATCCGGCGTGCGTTGGCGACGTTTGCGAGCTGACCGAAAGTACGGTGTTCCTCCCTGGGGCAGCGGGCTAGACTTCCATTCCCTCGTTTATTGGTTCGGACGCCATGGCCCACTCCGGCACTCCGGCTAGCAAGGTCTACCCCGATGCGAAGACGGCGCTCGCCAATCTCGTCGCCGACAACCAGACGCTCGCCGTCGGCGGCTTCGGTCTCTGCGGCATTCCCGAGGCCTTGATCGCCGCGCTGCGCGATTCCGGCGTCACGGGCCTGACCGCGATCTCGAACAATGCCGGCGTCGACGGCTTCGGCCTCGGTCAGCTGCTGTCGACGCGTCAGATCCGCAAGATGATTTCGTCGTATGTCGGCGAGAACAAGGAGTTCGAGCGCCAGTTCCTCGCGGGCGAGCTCGAGCTCGAATTCAATCCGCAGGGCACGCTCGCCGAGCGCCTGCGTGCGGGCGGCGCGGGCATCCCGGCGTTCTTCACCCGTACCGGCTACGGCACGGTTGTCGCGGAAGGCAAGGAAACGCGCGAGTTCGACGGCCACATGTACGTCATGGAGACTGCGCTGCGCGCCGACGTCTCGCTGGTGAAAGCGTGGAAGGCCGACAAGGCGGGCAACCTCGTATTCCGCAAGACCGCGCGCAATTTCAATCCGGCGTGTGCGATGGCCGGCAAGGTCTGCGTTGCCGAAGTCGAGCAACTCGTCGAGATCGGCGACATCGATCCGGACCACGTGCATCTTCCCGGCATCTACGTCGATCGAATCGTCGTCAACGCTTCGCCTGAGAAGCGCATCGAACAGCGCACCGTGCGCGCCGCCTGAGGACTACGACATGCCCTGGACCCGCGACGAAATGGCGCAGCGCGCCGCACGCGAACTCACCGACGGCGCTTACGTGAACCTCGGCATCGGCCTGCCGACGCTGGTGGCCAACTACATTCCGGACGGCATGGACGTGTGGCTGCAGAGCGAGAACGGCCTGCTCGGCATCGGCCCGTTTCCGACCGAGGAGGAGATCGACGCCGACCTCATCAACGCCGGCAAGCAGACCGTCACCACGGTGCCCGGCGCGAGCTTCTTTGGCAGCCACGACTCGTTCGCGATGATTCGCGGCGGGCACATCGACCTCGCGATCCTCGGCGCGATGCAGGTCACCGACAAGGGCGACCTCGCGAACTGGATGGTGCCTGGCAAGATGGTCAAGGGCATGGGCGGCGCGATGGACCTAGTCGCCGGCGTCAAGCGCGTGGTCGTGCTGATGGAGCACACCGCCAAGAACGGCGAGCACAAGATCCTGCCCGAATGCACGTTGCCGCTGACGGGCGTGGGCGTGGTCAACCGCATCGTTACCGATCTGGCGGTGATGGACGTCACGCCGGACGGGCTGAAGCTCGTGGAGCTCGCGCCCGGCGTTTCTGTGGACGACTTGGCGGTTCGGACGGGTGTGGCTGTCGCGCCGCTTAGCGGCTGACGCAAACGGCTTGTAGCAGCGTTAGAGCGGACTTAGGGTAGGGGCGTCGGGCGAGCTCGGGGAGAGCCGCCTGCCCCTCCAATAGGGCTCCACCATGCGCAAGCTTCTGCCTCTCGTCGCCCTGGCCGCCGCGCTGGCCGGGTGTGTCGGCTCCGATCATCCGAATTCATCCAGTGCATCGGCGGCGAAAACCCCCGCCGCGGCTGTGCGGACCCCGCGCGGGGCCGCGACGGGGCTCGCTGCAATCCGCGCGCGCGTCGTGCATGGCGATCGCTACGCATCGCTTCCGGATCGCGGCGAGCTGCTCGCGTACACGGCGGGCGCGGCGGACTTCCGCACGCAGGCGTACACGTGGAAGCAGGTGCACCTGAGCGAGGCGCACGCGCTCGACGCGATTGGCGGCACGATGACCGTCGAGTCGCCGGATGGACATCTGATCCGCCTGCGCTATGACCACCACGTCGAACATCCGAACGGAGACTGGACCTGGGTGGGTCGCCCGGCAGGCGCGAAGCCCGGCACGGAAGCGCTGATCACGTTCGGCGAGAAAGCCGTCTTCGGCTCGATCCCGGACGGTGCGGGCCCGCCGCTGCGCATTATGCAAGCGAACGGCGTGTCGTGGATGGTTAAGACGGACGCTGCCGCGCTTGCATCCTTGCCCGCGGCACATCCATCGGGGACAGACGCTATTCCGATTCCGCATGCAGCCTCGCGTCCTGCGGCCGACGCAGCGTCGCCGGCGTCCGCTGCCGCCCCGACCAGTGCCGCGGCAAGTCCGGCAGCTTCGACCGCCGTGGATCTCGTGCTCGGCTACACGACCGGTTTCGCAGCGCGCCTCGGCGGCCAGTCGCAGGCGAATACGCGGCTCAACAACATGGTCGACTTCGCGAATCAGGCGTATCAAAACAGCGGCATCGACGCTCGAGTGCGGCTTGTCAACACGATTCAGGTCGATTACGCCGACAACACCGACAACGATCAGGCACTTTACGACCTGACCGGTTACGACTGCTCGGGAAGCGGCTCGTGCGTACGCCGCACGATTCCGGCATCGTTGCAGCCGCTACGCAATGCGCGCGACAAGTACGGTGCGGACCTGATGTCGCTCGTGCGGAACTTCGATAACACCATGAACGGAAGCTGTGGCGTCGGCTGGATCCTCGGCGGTGGACAGACGCCGATCGATAGCTCCGATGCGGCGTGGGCGATGTCGGTCGTCAGCGACAGCAACGGTCGTGGTTCGGGTTCGTTCCCGAGCGGCGGCTACGTGTGCCGCGACGAAACGCTCGCGCACGAGATGGGCCACAATATGGGCGCCCAGCACGATGTCGCGGCCGCGAAGGGCGACAACGGCGTGCTCGATGCGAATGAGTATGGTCGCTTTGCGTATTCGTTCGGCTACAAGACCGACGCGAGCAACGGCAATTTTTATACGGTGATGGCTTACGGCGATTCAGGGCAGAACGCGTACCGCGTTTTCTCGAATCCGCGGACCGCGACGTGCAGTCTTCCGGGCGAGGCGCCCCATGCGTGCGGTACGAGCGACGCGGACAATGCCCAAACCCTAAATCAGACGATACCGGTAATTGCCACGTTCCGAGGCACGGTTATCCCTGTAGTCATGCCGTCGGTCGGTGACGGAAACGCGGACGGCCGCGCTGACATCTTTTGGCAGTCGCCTGGCTCGCAAGCCTTTCAAAGCTGGCTGATGAACGGTGCAGCTTGGTCGTATAGCGCCGCGAGCAATGTCGGTAGTCAGTTTCGGGTGGCGGCAATCGGTGATTTCGATGGCGACAACCGCGCGGATATCGTTTGGTACGACACATCCAAAACGCAACTTTGGATGTGGAGAGCCAATGCCGACGGCTCGTATGCGGTGGTGTATCTCCGTTCATATCCTGCAGGCTGGGAGCCGGTAAGCGTCGCCGATGCAAACGGCGACGGGCGCGCGGACATCTTCTGGCACAACCCAGGCGCGCAGGCGCTCCAGATCTGGTACATGAATGGCTCGTCGTGGAATTACAGTTCCGTATATGCCATCGCCAGCCAGTATCGAATTGCGAGTACCGGCGACTTCAACGGCGACGGCTACGCAGACGTACTCTGGCGCGATACGTCCAACACGAGGCTCTGGCAGTGGCAGGCGCAAGCCAGTGGCGCGAGCTACTCGGTCATCTACATGCGCGACTATCCGCCGGGATGGAGCATCGTAGGGACCGGGGACCTCAATGCCGATGGTCGAGCGGATGTGCTGTGGCACAGCCCGTCACAGCAGGCCGTCCAACCTTGGTACATGCAAGGCGCGAGCTGGACTTATGGAACGGCCTCTTCCATTCCAAGCCAATACCACGTCGCAACTACCGGTGATTTCGACGGAGACGGCCGAATGGACATCCTTTGGGCCGACAGCACAAGCGTATGGAACTGGCTTTCGACCGCCGGCGGTGGGTTTTCGGTCAACTATCTTCGGTCCTATCCGAGCGGCTGGTATGTCTGGAATTACGGAGCACCAAACTACGGGGGCGGAGTGTACGGCGGCTTGTAGCGCGCCCGTTACGTTAGCGGCGGGACAAGTAGTTGGTAGAGGCTCCCACGCGTGGTTGCAATGACCGACGGTAGAGTTCACGTCGAGGCGCGCGCTGTTCCAGGTGCATAACGGTACGGTCCAGTGGGCCGTGCCCCGCCGGTGAGCTCTATCTCATAGCCCCTCTCTTGAGCGACATGTGCGACGAGCCGCTCAAGCGCATGCGCAAAAGTGCCATCGATTTGGCCTTGTTCTGACTCAAAGTCGGACATATGCAAGTCAGCTGCAAAGATCGAGTCCAAAGCAGCCAATCGAATCCAATACATGCTTCCTGCGGCAAATAGGCCCTGATCGCTAGGGGCGCGTAAGCCAAGGTGCGCGCAGACGCTCGCCGCCGCTTCTTGATTTCCGCCCCAGTGATCACCGTTGGGAATTGCATGGGCCCTTGCAATGATCATTCCCAGCGTGGAAGTCGAAGAGATTTTTGCATGCAATCGGCGCCCATTACCGTGCGATAGCAGTGTTTCGACGAGCTCCTTTCGCCACGCTTCACCGTCGCTGCGATGTGAAGATTTTTTCGTGTGAAGTTTAAGGACCGCGTCCTCCCCCTCGCTTCGTAGGCGCTGTGCAACTCGCAAGAACGGCAGCATGTCGCGCCCGCGATTGGGGCCCTCGACTATTTCCGCGTCTGTGAAGTGTTCCGCTGTGATGGCCCGTATTTCTTCTGCGCTATCGCTGCAACACGTGATGACTACGCGGGAGTTCGGCAATTCGTGCTGGATTTCGGTTATGAGGTCGGAAAAGACGTCCAGATGCCACGCATGGACAACAACGCATGGTCGATGGTGTTCGCGGCTTTTTGGGAGAGCGCTTCGAGTCGCGCTGAGGTAGGCATATCCGCGCGCAGCATCGGGTTCCAGATAGGCTGCTTCAGCCCACTCGTTCCAGGCATTGATGAAAACTGCCTTGGTTGGTTCGCGCGCGATGGCGCCGCGCAGCCAGTCGCGATATTCGCCCGGGCTACTATTAATGAATGCACGTCCTGCTCCGGGCCGTCGCGCTTCATTGTCCCAGCCGCAGGTCACACCCCGATAGAAGACGTAGTCAGCAGGCGGGCGGTTGATGAAATACTGGGTCAGCGCTCGCCAATCACGAGCTACACCGGCGAACTCAGGATTAAGCAGACGTAACCCAGAAGTCGCGTCCTTCTCAGTACCTAAATTCGGCGGAAACTCCACCGCCGCATCAAACCCGATGTCCCGCGGATCCGGTCTTTCGAACGACTGCACGTATGCGAGGTGGATTTCACCAACGCCATTCTCGCGACACCACGCGCGCCATCGCTCCGCTGTCGCTCTCGGGTCGGGTAACAACATCGGCCGATACAGCAGCAGCATCGGCTTGCCGTCGACGCGCAGGTAGCGTGGATCGCGCAGGTAGTCCGCGACGTATTCGATGAACGCAATGTCGTCTTCGGGCGAGTGCTTTTGTGCGATGAGGACATCGTCTTCGCGGCCGTCCCAACGACGGGTCCAGTTTTCGTTGGCCCAGCAGAGGCAATACTGGAAGTCGATCGACTTGTCGTTGAGCCAGTTCCGGACGGGCTCTTCCAGCAGCGTCTTGCCGCCGAACCAGTAGAAGTAGAAGCAGAACGCGGATAGGCCATACGTCTTCGCGAGCTTGGCCTGGTCGCGCATGACCTGGGGATTGCGCAGGTCGTAGAAGCCGAGGTCGCCGGGCAGGCGTGGTTGCAGGTGGCCTTCGAACTGCGGCAGCGCGCGCGTGACATTGCGCCATTCGGTGAAGCCCTTTCCCCACCATTCGTCGTTCTCGGGAATGGTGTGGAACTGCGGCAGATAGAACGCGACGAGCGTTGCTGGCAGCGGATCGGGCAGCGGTTCTTCGCTGTATTCGACGTAGCCAATGCAACGTTCGTCGGCGCGAACGCGCGGGCGTCGTTCGTAGGTGGACGACACCTGTCCTTGCGCCGGCAGCGGGCGGACTGTCGGGAACTCGCGAAGGAATCGCGAGCGGAGCATGTCACGCGTCGATTCTTTCATCGGCACCGCGCGGAACGCAGCGCGAAGTGCCTTGAACAGCGCGCTACGTGCGCGGCGGGAGACCGGTGGCGTCGTCATGATGTGCACAGGCCCGTCAGTGCGACGAACGCTGTCGACTTACCCATACCATCCCACTTGATCGACCGATTCGTCATCACGTCAAAGCATCTGGTAATTCGGACCCGATCCACCTTCTGGAGTCACCCAGTTGATGATTTCGTACGGGTCCTTGATGTCGCAGGTTTTGCAGTGCACGCAGTTCGCCGCGTTGATCTGCAGTCGACGGCCTGCGCCTTCGCTCGATGCGTCCTCGACGATCTCGTAGACGCCTGCCGGGCAGAATCGTGTGCAGGGGTTGCCGTATTCGACGGTGCAGCGGGTGACGCAGATCGAGGTGTCGAGCACCTTGAGGTGCACGGGCTGGTCTTCATCGTGCTCGGTGGCGGCGAAGTAGACGCCGGCGAGGCGGTCGCGCGGTGCGAGCGTGCGGTCGCCCCATTCGCGATCGGGTGATTCGTACTCGGCCAGTTTTTCCATCTGGCACCAGTCGGGCTTGTTGCGCAGCGTCCACGGCGACTTGCCGCGCGTCACGGTTTCCCACGCGGCATTGAGCATGCCGAACCACAGGCCGCGCTTGAATGCGGGCTTGATGTTGCGCACTTCGTGCAGCTCGGACATCGCGTCGGACGCACGCAGCTTCGCGTTCCAACCCTTGGGCGACAGTTGCGTCGCAACGAGATGTTCGGCAGCGAGCATGCCGGAGCGGATCGCCTGGTGCGTGCCCTTGATCTTCGGCACGTTGAGCAGGCCGGCGGTGTCACCGATCAGGATGGCGCCGGGCATTTCGCAGGTCGGCAATGACTGCCAGCCGCCGGTGACGATCGCGCGCGCGCCGGCGGACACGATCGTGCCGCCTTCGAGCAGCGGCTTCACCGAAGGATGGTTCTTCCACTGCTGGAAGGCTTCCCACGGCTTGTAGTTCGGGTCCTTGTAATCAAGGCCGCTGACGTAGCCGAGCGCGATGCGGCCCTTGTCGAGGTGATACAGGAAGCTGCCGCCGTACGTCGCGTTGTCGGCCGGCCAACCGAGCGTGTGCACGATCTTGCCCGGCGTGACGCGCTCTTCCGGCACCTGCCACAACTCCTTGATGCCGATCGAATACGTCTGCGGGTCGTGGTCTTCGTCGAGCTTGAACTGACGCACGAGTCGCTTGGTGAGATGGCCGCGCGCACCTTCGGCGAGCACGGTGACCTTCGCGCGGATGTCGATGCCCGGCGTGTAGCCCGACTTGTGCGAGCCGTCCTTCGCGACGCCCATGTCGCCGATGCGCACGCCCGTCACGGCGCCGCTTTCGTCATGCAGCGTCTCGGCGGCCGCGAAGCCCGGATAGATCTCGACGCCCAGCGCCTCGGCCTGCGGCGCCAGCCACGCGCACATCGCGCTCAGGCTGACGATGACGTTGCCGTGGTTGTTCATGCCCGGCGGCACCGGCAGCTTCCGTGCGCCGGTCTTGGACAGAAGCCAGAACTCGTCGTCGGTCGCCGGCACGCAGACCGGCGGCGGGTTGTCGCGCCAGTTCGGCAGCAGCGCATCAAGCGGGCCGGTCTCGATCACCGCGCCCGAGAGGATGTGTGCGCCGATCGTCGACGCCTTCTCGATCACGCAGACCGAGATCTCCGGATTCAGCTGCTTCAGGCGGATCGCGAACGCCAGGCCCGACGGCCCCGCGCCGACGGTGACGACGTCGTACTCCATCACGTCGCGTTCGATCTCGGGGGTCTCGTTCATGGGGCTCTCCGCGTGCAGACCGGTCATTGTCGCGGTTCGCGCCGTGCGAGCCAATCGGACGCCGCGAGGCGCGTGCTAGCGTCGCCGGATGCTGCGACCGCTTGTGCTCCCGGACGCCGACGTCCGCCTCAATCCGGACTGGCTCGCGCCGGCGGAGGCGGCGGCACTGTTCGACGCGCTGCAGGACGGGGTCGCCTGGGAGAACCACCCGGTCCGCCTGTTCGGCCGCGAGCTTCCCGCGCCGCGCCTGAGCTCCTGGGTCGGCGACGCGGACGCCGTCTACCGCTATTCCGGCCTGCTGCGCGCGCCGCACCCGTGGACGCCGCCGCTGACTGAGCTGCGCGACCGCCTGCGGTCCGAGCTGGGCGTCGACTTCAACAGCGTGTTGGCCAACCTGTACCGCGACGGCCGCGACGCGATGGGCTGGCATTCGGACGATGAACCGGAACTCGGCCCGGGGCCGGTGATCGCGGCGGTCAGCCTCGGGGCGACGCGAAGGTTCGTCTTGAAGGCGCGTCGCGGTGATACGCGCCTTGCACTCGAGCTACCGCCCGGCAGCCTGCTGGTCATGCAGGGCGCGACGCAGGCCAACTATCGCCACGCGCTGCCGCGAACCGCACGCCCGGTAGGGCCACGCATCAATCTGACGTTTCGCGAGGTGCGGGCGGTGCGTTAATCGAGTGGAGATGTCGATTCGGATTCGCGGACGTGCTGCATCCGTTCCGCCGCATCGACGCCCTCGGAACCGACGTCGGTCGCAGCGGACGAGCGATCAGCGCGTCAAACGCCTTCCGAAAACACACCCAGCGACCGCTCGCTCACCGTCAGCCGTTCGCATTCCCGATCCAGCTTTTCGTACTGCTCACCGAACGCGGCGCGAAACGCATCGAACGCCTGCTCGTCACACCAGCGATCGACGGTGACGTAGCGATCCGGCGACGTGCGGTCGTTCAGAAGCAGCGTCTCGACATGGCCGTCGGCTTTCCGGAAAAGCTGCACCCACGTGCCGTGCGGACCGTAATGACGTTCGAATTCGTTGTGCTGCCCGGGCGCGACGTGGAACTCCCAGATGTACGCGTAGCTCATCGTCGGCTCCGCCATCGAACGTCGCGCGAATCGCCTTTAGTGACGCCCGCTCATCGACATCAGCGTCCAGCCCGCGACGTCGCGATCAAGCTTCACCATCGCGCGATCGAACGCGTCGACCACCTGCGGCACCGCGGTGCTCGACGCGGGCTCGACAGCGATGAACGTGCGCGATGCGAGCACGTCGGCAGCATCCGGGCGCAGTAGCTTCGCGCTGACTTCGATCGTCGCCTGTGGCAGCGCGCCGCCGGCGTAATCGGCCTCGAAGCGGCGCACGTCCAGCAGCAAACGGTAGTCGCCGTTAATGCCGGCACCGGAACGCGCGGCGGCGCGCAGCTTTCCGGACTCCTCGAACGTGCGCAGCAGCGAATTGGTGAGCATCTCGGATGGACGCTGCGCCCATACGCCTTCCTTGTAGACCTGCAGTTCCTGCGGCGTCGGGCGTACCGCGATGCGCAGGCTGTCGTAGGGACGCGCGATCTGCACCGGTGCGATCGTCAGCTGCGCATCCACGTGTGGCCACGAAGCATCGGGTGCGACCGTCGCCATCGGAGCGAACTGCTGCGGCGGTTCTTTCTTGCCGCCGAGGATCGAACACGCGGGCAGCGCGAGCACCGCGGCGAGCGCGATCACGCGGGCAAAGGACGTCTGGGTCGACATGCGCGCACTCATTTGGGTTCGAATTCCTTCGGACGATCGCGACCGAGCAGGTAACTGGTCGGGCCGTTGTCGAGGCGGTCGGTGACCTGACGCAGGTCGCGCACCAGTGCACGCAGTTCAGTCAACGTCGGGCCGACCTGGCCGAGGCCATCGTTCGCGAAGCTGTGGATGGCTGCGCGATTCTCGTTGACGATGCCGTTCGCGCCATTCGCTGCCGACTGCAACTTGTCGAGCGTGCCGTCGAGCTTGTTGACGAGGCCCGGCAACTTGTTCGCGAGGTCGCGATCGACATCGTTGACGACGCCATGCGCCTGCACCAGCGTCGCATTGAGTTCGGCGCTCGATGCCTTCGCGTTGACGATGATCGCGCGCAGGTCCTCGCGTTCGGCCGCAAGCGAACCGGTCAGCTGGTCGATGTTGTTGAGCGTGTTCGACACATGCGCGACGTTCTTCTCGCTTAGCACCTGGTCCAGTCGCGCGACGAGCCGGTTCGCGGTGTCGGCGATGTTCTGCAGCGCGGACGATTCGGTGACGATCACCGGGATGTCGCGATGGTCGACCGTGACCAGCAACGGCGCGCGCGGACTGCCACCGGTGAGCTGGATGAAGGGCGGGCCGGTGATGCCGCTCTGCGACATCTTGGCGCGCGTGTCGGTCTTGATCGGCGTGTCGGACTGGATCTTCAGCGTCGCAAGCACGCGTCGCGGATCTTCCGGCGCAAGCCGCAGGCTTTCCACGGTGCCGACCGAGATGCCGTTGTATTGCACGGAGCTGCCTTCGGACAGGCCGGTGACCGGCTCGTTGAAGACCACTGAATATTCCTGCCAGTCCTTCTCGGACGAGTACTTCGCGGCCCACAACGCGAACAGCAGCAGCACCGCCGTCACGATGATGGTGAAGGCGCCGATGAGGACGTAATTGGCCTTGGTTTCCATGGGCGCGGTCCTGTGATGCGGTCAGTCGTTACGGGTGCGGTCGCGGCCGGCTTGGGCGGCGCGTGCGCGGGGGCCGTGGAAGTACTCGCGTACCCAGGGGTGGTCGAGCTGTTCGATCTCCTCGATCGGCGCGGTCGCGATCACCTTGTGGTCGGCGAGCACGGCCACCCGGTCGCAGATAGCGTAAAGCGTGTCCAGATCGTGTGTGATGAGGAACACCGTGAGCCCAAGAGCCTGCTGCAGCGTGCGGATCAGGTGATCGAACGCCGCGGCGCCGATCGGGTCGAGGCCGGCGGTGGGCTCGTCGAGGAAGAGCAGTGGCGGATCCAGCGCGAGCGCGCGCGATAGGCCGGCGCGCTTGCGCATGCCGCCCGATAGCTGCGACGGAATCTTGTCGACCGCGTCGGCGGGCAGGCCGGCGAGCTTCACCTTGAGCAGCGCGATCTCGCGACGCAGCGAATCGGGCAGGTCGCGGTGGTACTCCTTCAGCGGCACCTCCACGTTCTCACCGACGGTGAGCGACGAGAACAGCGCGCCGTCCTGGAACAGCACGCCGGTATTGCGTTCGATATGGCGCCGCGCCTTGAGGTCGCTGGTGCGTGCATCGACGCCGAGCACCTCGATCTCGCCTTCGTCCGGCGTGCGCAGGCCGAGGATCGATCGCATCAGCACCGACTTGCCGGTACCCGAGCCGCCGACCACGCCGATAATCTCGCCCGGCATGACGTCGAGGTCCAGCCCGTCGTGCACCACCTGGTCGCCGAAGCGATTGACCATGCCCCGCACGCGGACGATGGGGGAGGGCGCGTCGCGCGCGTCGTCGGTCGCGTCGTTCGTCGCCATCAGATGTCCATCACCATGAACCACAGCGCGGCGACGGCATCGAGGATGATCACCAGCGAGATCGCCTGCACCACGGCAGACGTCGTGCGTTCGCCGACCGACTGCGCGGTGCCTTCGACCTGAAGCCCCTCGAGACAGCCGACCAGCGCGATGATCATCGCGAACAGCGGCGCCTTCGCCAGGCCCACCCACATGTGGCGCACTTCGATGGTGTCCTGCATTCGCGCGAGGTACTGCTGCGGCGGAATGTCGAGCGCGTAGGCGCCGACAGTGAGGCCGCCAAGCAGGCCGGCGATCATCGCGACGAACGTGAGAAGCGGAAGCATCGTCAACAACGCGAGCACGCGCGGGATGACGAGCAGGTCGATCGGGTCCATGCCCAGCGTGCGAATGGCATCGACTTCCTCGCGGCTCTTCATCGCGCCGATCTGCGCGGTGAACGCGCTCGCGGTGCGGCCGGCGAGGATGATCGACGTGAGCAGCACGGCGAACTCGCGTAGGAACGAAACGTTGACGAGTTCGACGACGTAGATCTCCGCGCCGAAGTCGCGCAGCACGTTCGCACCGAGGAACGCGACCACCGCGCCGACGAGGAACGACAGCAACGCGACCAGCGGCGTCGCATCGAGGCCGACCTGCTCCATGTGGTGCACGAGCGCAATCGGGCGGAAGCGCGAGGGCTCCTTGATCGTGCGCACCATCTTGACCAGCACTTCGCCGAGGAAGGCGACCAGCGCCATCGCTTCCTTCGCGTTGTCCTGCATCGCGAAGCCCAGGCGCCCGAGCGCGGCGACGAGGCCGTACTCCTTCTTGCGCTTGGGACGTTCGTCGGCGACGTCCTCGATGGCCGCGACCAGCGCGCGGTGCTCGTCGCGGAACGCGAACGAATCGAACTCGACGCCACAGCGGCGCGACCAGCGCAACAGTTGCAGCACGCCCAGCGAATCGAGACGTTCGATGCCGCGTGCGTCGACCTGCTGCACCGGGCAGGGCGCGTCGGCGAGCGTGTCGCCGATCTGCACCGCATGTTCCAGCGTCCAATGCCCGCCGAGGCGCACGCCGCCGTCATCGGCGCCGGCGTCCAGGGTAGGCGGGCTTGTAGTGGGTTCGGTCATGCTCGCGGCGGAGCATACCGGCTCGGCCGTGCGGGGAAGGCATGCGATCCTTCACCCATGACCGCGCCCCTCAGCGAAGCCGCCTACGTCGCGCGAATCGACTTCATGGTCGAGCTCGCGTCGCGCCTGCACCGCTACGGCACCACCGCCGAGCGCCTCGAGGGCGCGCTGATCGCCGTGGCGTCGCGCCTGGGGCTCGACTGTGAACCGTGGTCGAACCCGACGGGCCTGATCCTCACCTTCGGCGATCCGGGCCGCGCGACCGGCCTGCGCGACATCACGCGCGTGCTGCGCCTGGAGCCCGGTGATGTGGACCTGCATCGCCTCGCCGAAACGGACCGGATCGCGGAAGAAGTGCTGGCCGGCACGCTGGACGTCGGCGACGCGCGCGTGCAGATGCGTGCACTCGACATGCCGCCGACGCGCACGATGCGCTATGCCGAAGTGGTCGCGTTCGGCCTCGCTGCCGCGGCGGTGGCGGGGCTGCTGCGATTGCCATGGCTCGACATCGGCGTCGCCGGACTCACCGGCCTGCTGATCGGCGTGCTCGACCTGCTCGCGGAGACGCATCCGCGCGTGCGTGCCGGCTTCGAGGCGCTGTCGGGCATGCTCGCGGGCACGATCGCGGTGCTGGTCGGCAGCTTCATCGCGCCACTGAACCAAAACACGGTGATCATCGTCTCGCTGATCGTGTTGTTGCCGGGGCTCGCGCTCACCAACGCGGTGAACGAACTCACCGGCCAGCAACTCGTGTCGGGCACTGCGCGTTTTGCGGGCGCGCTGACGACAGTGCTCAAGCTCGCGATCGGCGTGCTCGTCGCGGTCTATGCGCTGGAAGTGTTCGGGCTTGACCCGGTCGCGCATGCATCGCGGCCGCAGGCGGCGTGGACGGAATGGCTCGCGCTGGCGGTCGCGTCGTTCGCATTCGCGGTGCTGTTCCGCGCGAGTTACCGCGACTACCTGCGCGTGATGGGCGCCGCCGCGGCGGGTTACCTGATCTCGCGTTTCGTCGGCTCGACCGTCGGCAGCCCGGCCGGCGTGTTCATCGCCGCGCTGTCGATCACCGCCATGGGCAATGCCTACGCGCGCTGGTGGCATCGTCCCGGCGCGATCATCCGCGTGCCGGGCATCATCACGCTGGTTCCCGGTAGCACGAGCATGCGCGGGCTCCTGAGCCTGATGCAGAGCCAGGATGTCGGTGCCGGGCAGAGCGCGGTGCTTGCGGTGATGAATGCGCTTGCCGCGCTCGTCGCCGGCCTGCTGTTCGGCAACTTGCTGCTGCCGCCGCGACGCAATCTCTGACTCAGGCGTGGTGCGCCCGCCAGAGGCCGTAGCCCCACATCGCGACGAATGCGATCACGACGATCCAGATCCCGGCGATGACGACCGCCATGCCGCGACTCGCCGGCCGCGCCGCCACCTCCGCGGCGTGCGCATGCGAATCAGCTTTCACCTCGGCCGGCAGCCAGCGCATGACTAGCGCAATTCCGAGCGGGACGATCAGCAGGTCGTCGAGGTAGCCGAGCACCGGGATGAAGTCGGGAATCAGATCGATCGGGCTCAGCGAGTAGGCCGCGACGCCCAGAGCGAACAGGCGCACCGCCCACGGTGTGCGCGGATCACGCGCCGCGAAGTACACGACCAGCGTGTCCTGCTTGAGTGCGCGGGCCCAGCGGCGAATGCGCGAAATCATCGACATGGCCGGCAGGTTCCGGGCGCGGTGGTGAGCATTCGATGAGCCGCAAACGACGACGCCGGCACGTGGCCGGCGTCGCAAAACCGTGGTGCTGCGATCAGCGGATCAGGAAATCGTCGAGCACGCGGCCCTTGCTGGTATGCGCCTGCAGCCAGCGCGGCTGCTTGCCGCGACCGCTCCAGGTCTCGTTCGCGT
The DNA here is from genome assembly GCF_054057595.1 of Lysobacter sp. HA18. NCBI lineage: Bacteria > Pseudomonadati > Pseudomonadota > Gammaproteobacteria > Lysobacterales > Lysobacteraceae > Lysobacter > Lysobacter sp. HA18. The sequence continues at coordinate 2,911,593 of NZ_JBSRZL010000001.1, read as the reverse complement.
TGTCCGGGTTGCGGTACTTCGGCGCGACCTTGGTGCCGGCCATCTTCGACGGCTTGCGCGTGCCCTTGGCGCGCGGCGCGGCGGCTGAGGACGTGGTGCCCGGGCCGCTGCGCGTGCCGAACAGTTCGCTGATGGAATAACCCTCCGCACGGGCAATCTGTTCGAGGCGGGTGCGCACCGTCGCGATCGGCTTGCGCTTGCTCAGCACACTGCGGCGCTTCTTGGCCTGGTTGATCAGGGCCTCGAGTTCCTTTGCCGACATGCTGTTCAGATCGACTGCCATGCTGCTGCCTCCAGTTACCGAAAAAGAAAATGGGCCGCCCGATCGCGGACGGCCCATCGTAACCATCGATATTAATCGCGTAAATGCACGCAGATAATCAGGCGCCGGTGACGCGCGCGATCGCGGCGTCGCGATCGAGCTGTTCGGCCTCGCTGGCGCGGCGGTGGCGGTATTCGTACGTGCCCGCCTGCAGGCCTCGCTCGGACACCACGATGCGGTGCGGAATGCCGATCAGTTCGATGTCGGCGAACATCTGGCCCGGGCGCAGGCCGCGATCGTCCAGCGCGACGTCGACGCCGGCCTTCTGCAGGTCGCGATACAGCTCGAGCGCGGCGTCGTTCACCGCATCGCTGTTCTTCGGATTGATGACGCAGACCACCGCCTGCCACGGCGCGATCGCGTCCGGCCAGATGATGCCGGCGGCGTCGTGGTTCTGCTCAATGGCCGCGGCGACGATGCGCGACACGCCGATGCCGTAGCAGCCCATCGCGGGCGTCGCGGCCTTGCCGGTTTCGTCGAGCACCGTGCACTTCATCGCCTCGGCGTACTTGCGGCCGAGCTGGAACACGTGGCCGACCTCGATGCCGCGCGCGATGCCGAGCGTGCCGGCGCCATCCGGCGACGCATCGCCTTCGACCACGTTGCGGATGTCGGCAATGAGCGCGGGTTCCGGCAGGTCGCGACCCCAGTTCACGCCGGCGATGTGGAAGCCGTCCTCGTTCGCACCGACGACGAAGTCCGCCATCGCCGCGACGTCGCGATCGGCGACGACGAAGATGTCCTTCGCCGGCGACACGGGGCCGAGGAAGCCGGGCGACGCGTTGAGGTGCGCGCGGATCTCGTCTTCCGTCGCGAGGCGGTATTCGGTCATGCCCGGCAGCTTGGCGAGCTTGATCTCGTTGACCGCGTGGTCGCCGCGCACCAGCGCGAGCACGAAGCGCGGATTGTTTTCGGGGTCGACACCCATCGCCGCGATCGACTTCACCGTGCGCGTGAGCGGAATGCCCATCAGCGCGGCGACGTCCTCGCAGGTCTTCTGCGTCGGCGTGTCGATCTTGCGCATGCCTTCGGTCGCGGCGGGGCGCGGAGCCGGCGCGGCGGCTTCGGCGCGCTCGACGTTCGCCGCGTATTCCGAGCCGGTCGAGAAAGCCAGCGCGTCCTCGCCCGAGTCGGCAAGCACGTGGAACTCGTGGCTCATCGCGCCGCCGATCGCGCCGGTGTCGGCGACCACGGCGCGGAACTTCAGCCCCAGACGCGTGAAAATGCGCCCGTAGGTGTCGTACATGTTGCGGTATTCGCGCTCGAGGTCCGCGTCGGTCAGATGGAAGGAGTAGGCGTCCTTCATCAGGAACTCGCGCGCACGCATCACGCCGAAGCGCGGGCGGATCTCGTCGCGGAACTTGGTCTGGATCTGGAAGAAGTTGACCGGCAGCTGCTTGTAGCTCGACAGCTCCTGGCGCGCGAAGTCGGTGATGACTTCCTCGTGCGTCGGGCCGTAGCAGTACCAGGCGTCCTTGCGGTCCTTGATCTTGAGCAGCTGGCCGCCGAATTTTTCCCAGCGCCCCGTCTCTTCCCACAGCTCGCGCGGCTGCACCGACGGCATCAGCATTTCGATCGCGCCGGCGTTCGTCATTTCGTCGCGGACGATGCGCTCGACCTTGCGCAGCACCCGCAGGCCCAGCGGGCTCCACGTGTACAGGCCGACGGCCAGCTTGCGGATCATGCCCGCGCGCAGCATCAGCTGCTGGCTGACGATGTCCGCGTCGGCGGGCGTTTCCTTGGTGGTGTGGAGATGGAACTGCGACAGGCGCATCGGCGGGATTTCACGCGCGGAAAGAGCGGCATTCTGCCACGCGGTGCGCGGCAGCCGGCCCGATGTGTCGATGGCATCGCGCGTCGCGCAGGGCGACGCGCGCGGATCAGCCTTGCTTGGCGGTCGCCACGCTGGTCGACGGCGCGTTGCAGTACAGCTCGACCTGGCCTTCGGCCACCTTCAGGCGCGCGGCGCGCTCGGCGGCGGTGAGTTCGCGGTCGGCCTTGCCGTCCTTGTCCTCGTCGACGCCGACCTTGCCGTTGCCCTGCAGCAGCGTGAGGTTGCTGCGCGAGTTGCTGCAGTCGGAATTGGCGACCGCCTTGGGCGCGGCCGGGGCGACCGGATGCTCGCCGAAGGTGCGGGCGGCCATCTTCTGCCCGGCCGGCGGAGCGTCGGCGTAGTGGGTCACGCCCTTGGCGTCCTTCCACGTATAGACCTGGCCGGCCACGGCGGGCAGGGCGGCGACGAAGAGGAGCGGGAGGGCGAGGCGGGCGAGGGTCGAGAGCCGGCGCATGTCGGCGTTCCAGTAGGTAAAGGGGGATCCCGGTCCGATTGCAGCACCGCCGGGGCGACGGGGCAAGCGATACACTGAACAAATGGAATCCATGCCACCGCCCGCGCCGGCCCGACCGCGCGCCCGCGGCATCTATCTGCTGCCGAACCTGTTCACGACCGGCGGCATGTTCGCCGGCTATTTCGCCGTCATCTCGGCGGCCCAGGGCCGCTTCGCGGACGCCTGCATCGCGATTTTCGTGGCGGCGATCCTCGACGGGCTGGACGGCCGGGTCGCCCGGCTGACCAACACCCAGAGCGAATTCGGCGTCCAGTACGACTCGCTGGCGGACCTGGTCAGCTTCGGCGTCGCGCCCTCGCTGGTCATGTACCACTGGGCGTTGTCCTCCCTGCGGCTGGACGGCGCGACCCCCGGCAAGCTCGGCTGGATCGGTGCCTTCCTTTACGCCGCCTGCGCCGCGCTGCGGCTGGCGCGCTTCAACGCGCAGGTGGGGCAGGTCGACAAGCGCTGGTTCATCGGGCTGGCCAGCCCCGCCGCCGCCGGACTGGTCGCGAGCTTCGTCTGGAGCTGCACGGAATTGCAGCTCGACCCGCGCGACCTGCGCTATGCGGCCCTCGGCGTCACCGTCTTCGCCGCGCTGCTGATGGTCAGCCGCATGCGCTACTTCAGCTTCAAGGGCGGCGGTCCGCGCAACGATCGCGTGCCGTTCCTCGCGATCGTGGTCGTGGTGGCGGTGCTGGTGGCCGTGGCGATCGATCCGCCGATCGTGCTGTTCGCGGTGTTCGCGTTGTATGCGCTGTCGGGCCCCGCCTACTGGCTGTGGCGACGCACGCGTCGCACCGTCGAGGTCGCGGCGTGAGCCTGCCCTGGAGCGCGCAGCAGATCGAATGGCTGCAGGCGATGGGCCTCGAGGTGTTGCAGCCTCCGATGGATGCGCCTGCGTCTATTCGGTCCGCGACGTCGTCGACTGATGTGCCGGCGGGGCTGATGCGCGCGGCACGCGGGGTCGATGTCGCATCGCTCGTCGCCGCGCAGGGGATGCCCCGCGATGTCGTAACGCGTCGCGCGTTCTGGCGGGCGCTGCGTCCGCTTCGCAAGGCGGCGCGTAGCGCATGAGTGCGCAGCCGTCCGCGAGCAGTCGTCCGGCGTCGCTGCGGCCGATGCGCGAGCAGGACGTGGATGCGGTGTTCGACGTCGAGCGTCGCGCCTATGAATTCCCGTGGACGGCCGGAATCTTCCGCGACTGCCTGCGTGCTGACTACCTCGCCTGGGTGCTCGACGTTGGCGGCTCGATCGCGGGCTACTTCCTGCTGAGCCTCGCGGCTGGGGAAGCGCATGTGCTCAACATCTGCGTAGCGCCGGAATTCCAGGGCCAGGGCCATGGCCGACGCCTGCTGCGTTCGCTCGTGCAGCTGGGCCGTTCGCGCGGCGCGCAGCGCATCTTCCTCGAGGTGCGACCGTCGAACCGCGGCGCGATCAAGTTGTACGACGAGGAAGGGTTCAACGAGATCGGGCGCCGCCCGCGCTACTACCCGGCGCGCGACGGTCGCGAAGACGCGATCGTAATGGCGATGGAGTTGTTGCCGCCGGAGTAGGATCAGCGCTCGGTCACCGCAACGGATCTGCCATGCGCCGCATCTGCCTGTACCTCCTTTCTGCCCTGATCATGCCCGGCCTCGCCTCCGCGGCGGTTCCCGTGCTGTCCGGCTATCCCAGCTGCGCCTACGATCGCGTCGGCAACGTACGCGCGTCCGACGGGCGTCGGCCGGACGGCAGTCCCGACGACGACAGGTTGCGCCTCGTGAACTACGCCAGCGTTTTCGGTCGCCTTTCAGATCAGGCGGAGAAGCTCGGCGCGAACGCCGTGGTGGCCAACACCCATGAGGCGGCGTTCTATACCAGCGGTGGCAAACGCTCTGCTCGTCCGGTGTATGTGTCGATCAGTGGTGGCGCGATCCGGCTGAAAGATCCGGAGAAATGCCACGCGGCCGTCATGAGCGCCGCCGCGATGCAGGAACGCGCGTTCCACGGCGACGTCCAGCAGATCTCGCTCGACCGCTCGCAACCGCCCACCAACTGACGGGCGCTGCGGGCGTCTAGCTCAGCCCAGCTTCGCTCGCTGCGCAGTAAGCGCGTCGCGCTGAGACGCCCAGTCGACCAGTCGCTTGCGTTCCTGCTCGACCACAGCGGCCGGCGCGTTGTTGACGAACGTGTCGCTCGCGAGCTTGCCCTGCGACTTCGCGAGTTCGCCCTCGGCGCGCTTGATTTCCTTGTCCAGACGCGCGCGTTCGGCGCCGAGATCGACCAGGCCTTCGAGCGGCACGAGCAGCTTGAGTTCGCCGACGACGCCTGCCGCCGATGCCGGTGCGGCGTTCGCATCGTCGATAACGTCGATCGTTTCCAGCTTGCACAGGAAGCGCAGCTGCGAGTCGAAACCGCGTGCGCGCTCGCGGTCGGTAGCGTCGCCACCGGCAAGCAATAGGGTGACCTGCTTCGACGGTGCGACGTTGAGTTCGCTGCGGATGCGGCGGACGGTCGAGATCACCGCCTTCAGCCATTCGACCGCGACTTCGGCCTGCGCATCGGCGTCCGGAAGTTCGGCAGCGCGTGGATACGGTCGAAGCATGATCGTCGTTTCCGCGATGCCGAGCTTCGGCGCGACGGCCTGCCACAGCTCTTCCGTCACGAACGGAATCAGCGGATGCAGCAACGAAAGCAGGCGCTCGAGCACGAACAGCAGCGTATGCCGCGTGCTGTTCGCGGCCTCGGCGTCGTCGCCGTTGAGCGCCGGCTTCGCGAGTTCGACGAACCAGTCGCAGAACTGGTTCCATGCGAATTCGTATAGCGACTGCGCGAGCAGGTCGAAGCGGTAGTCGGCGAAATGCTGTTCGGCTTCGGCGGATGCGCGCGCGAGCTGCGCGAGGATCCAGCGCTCGGCGTCGGTGGTCGGCTGCGGCACACCCGAGGCGCTGAAGCCTTCGGTGTTCATCAGCACAAAGCGCGTCGCATTCCACAGCTTGTTGCAGAAGTTCTTGTAGCCCTCGGCGCGGCCGAGATCGAACTTGATGTCGCGGCCGTGCGTGGCGAGCGCGGAGATCGTGAAGCGCAGCGCGTCGGCGCCGAACGCGGGAATGCCGTTCGGGAATTCCTTGCGCGTCGCCTTTTCGATCTTCGGCGCGTCCTTCGGGTTCATCAGGCCCGTCGTGCGCTTGGCGACAAGATCATCGAGCGAGATGCCATCGACGAGGTCGATCGGATCGAGCACGTTGCCCTTGGATTTCGACATCTTCTGGCCCTGCGCATCGCGCACCAGGCCGGTGATGTAGACGTCCTTGAACGGCACTTCGCCGGTGAAGTGGTCGGTCATCATGATCATTCGGGCGACCCAGAAGAAGATGATGTCGAAGCCGGTGACGAGCACGCTCGACGGCACGAAGCGGTCGAAGCCACGCTCGGCCATGAGTTGTTCGTTCGGCCAGCCCTGCGTGCTGAACGGCCACATCGCCGAGGAGAACCACGTCTCCAGCACGTCGGTGTCCTGCGTGAGCGGCATCGTCGCGTCGATGTCGTGCTTCGCGCGAACTTCCGCTTCGTCGCGGCCGACATAGACACGGCCCTGCGCGTCGTACCACGCGGGAATGCGGTGGCCCCACCAGAGCTGGCGCGAGATGCACCAGTCCTGGATGTTTTCCATCCAGTGGCGGTAGGTGTTGATCCAGTTCGGCGGGACGAACTTCACCGCACCGCTTTCAGCGAGTTCCAGGCCGCGCGCGCCGAGCGTGTCCATCTTCACGAACCACTGGTCCGTGAGGTAGGGCTCGATCACCTGCCCGGTGCGATCGCCGCGCGGCACCTGCAACTTGTGCGGCTTGGTCTCGACGAGCAGGCCTTGCGCTTCCAGATCCGCGAGCACGACCTTGCGCGCGTCGAAGCGATCGAGCCCTCGATAGTTCTGCGGCACGCCGGTTTCGTCGGCGAGCACGCCGTCGACGATCTTCGCGTCGGGCGAAAAGATGTTGATCAGCGGCAGCGAATGACGCTGGCCGACCGCGTAGTCGTTGAAGTCGTGCGCAGGCGTGACCTTGACCACGCCGGTGCCGAACGCGCGATCGACGTAGTCGTCGGTGATGACCGGAATGCGACGGCCGGTCAGCGGAAGCTCGACGAACTTGCCGTGCAGCGCGGCGTAGCGTTCGTCGTCCGGATGCACCATCGCGGCCGTGTCGCCGAGCATGGTTTCCGGGCGCGTGGTGGCGACGACGACGTAGTCGCGCATCTCGCGCAGCACTTCGACGCCGTCCGCGTCGCGCTCGACGTATTCGTAGGTGACGCCGTCGGCGAGCGGATAGGCGATCGACCACAGCGAGCCGTCTTCTTCCTCGTTGACGACTTCGAGGTCGGAGATCGCGGTCTTCAGCACTGGGTCCCAATTGACGAGGCGCTGGCCGCGATAGATCAGGCCTTCCTCATGCAAGCGCACGAAGGCTTCGCGCACCGCATCGGCGGCCATCGGGTCCATCGTGAAGACGCTGCGCGTCCAGTCGCCCGACGTACCGAGTCGGCGCATCTGCCGCTCGATGGTGTCGCCGGACTTCTGCTTCCACTCCCAGACTTTCGCGATGAACCCTTCGCGGCCGAGCGTGTCGCGCGATTCACCCTTGCCTTCCAGCGCGAGGTTGCGCGAGACGACCATCTCGGTCGCGATGCCGGCGTGGTCGGTACCCATCTGCCACAGCACGTCGAAGCCGCGCATGCGGTGGTAGCGGATCAGCGCGTCCTGCAGCGTGTGCTGGAACGCGTGGCCCATGTGCAGCGTGCCGGTGACGTTCGGCGGCGGCAGCAGGATCGAGTACGGCTCGCCCGTTCCGCGCGGCTTGAACACGCCGCTGGCCTCCCACTGCTGGTAGAGGCGCGTCTCGAACTGGGTGGGGTCGTAACCGGGGGCGAGGGACATGGCGGCGAACAGTCGGCGCTCCGCGGTGCGGAGCTATGAAAAATGCGGGTGCGGCGAAGTACGCCGCGCGGACTGCGCAGGATACCGGACCGGCTCTTGCGGTCGTCGCGTCAGCCGGACAGATCGCCCTGGTGGTACGGCGGGCCGCAGCGCCGGATGACCTGCAGGTTGGTACCGGCCGGGGTGATGCCCAACGCGCCGCCACCGAACTCGATGGGCGCTCCGACCCGATAGCGCCTTTCGCTGCCCTCGCGATGCAGGAAGTACCCGTGCTCGTCGTAGTCCAGGCGCGTGTTCTTCGACCACAGCACGGTGCGGATTTTCTGGTCGCTCTTCACCCGCACGCAGCCGTGATTGACGACCAGAACGCCGTACTCGCCGGCGGTCAGCGCGATGGCCTGCAGGCCGCGCGGCGGTGGCGCTTCCAACGGTAGAAGCGGTTGGGCGGGCGGCCCGTGCGTCGTGCACCCGGCCACCAGTGTCGCCACTAGAGCGATGGCGAGACGTGACTCCATGTCGTGTCTCCAACGAACTGCGGTGGAATGCGAAGCGCGCGGCTACGCGTCGCGCCTCACATATCGTGCTTCTTCAACTCCAGCCCGCGCGACTGGTACTGCTTCCAGCGCTCGCGCAGCGGCCCGCGCGACGACTCGTCGGCCGGCACGACTTCCAGCACGCGGTCGAACGCACCATCGACCGCCGCGTCGCGCAGGTTGATCACCAGCGGGCGCAGCGCGACGTCGGTATCGGGCGAGGCGATCAGCACTTCGGCTTCGTCCTCGTCTTCTTCCGCTCCGACGATCTGGTGCGGGATGTAGACCTCTTCGCCCATGTCCCAGAGCAGGTCGTCCAGCGCTTCGGCCTGCTCCTGCGAGCGCGCGAGCACCAGCGTGGGCAGGCCGGCGTCGAACGCCTTGCGGGCGAGCTCGCAGACCAGGCGCAGCGGCTCCGAGCGGAACCGCGGCGTGGTGATCAGGTAGAAATCGGCGCGTGCCATCGGGTCGTGACTGTCCGGATCAGGCCTGCGCGGCGCGATCCATCAGCCACTGCGACAGCAGGCCGACGGGGCGTCCCGTCGCCAGGCCGCGCTTGCCTTCGTCGTTGGCGACGCCGGCGATGTCGAGGTGCGCCCAGCGCTGGCCTTCGGTGAACCGCGCGAGGAAGCAGCCCGCGGTGATCGCACCGGCCCAGCGGCCGCCGATGTTGTAGACGTCGGCGAAAGTCGACTCGAGCTGCGTCTGGTACTCGTCCCACAGCGGCAGGCGCCAGGCGCGATCGAACACCGCTTCGCCGGCGTCGACGAGTTCTGCGGACAGGTCGTCGTCCTTGGTCATCAGGCCGGTGGCGTACTTGCCCAGCGCGATGACGCAGGCGCCGGTGAGCGTGGCGACGTCGACGAGTGCGGCCGGCTCGAAGCGCTGCGCATAGGTCAGGGCGTCGCACAGGATCAGGCGGCCCTCGGCGTCGGTGTTGCCGACTTCGATGGTCTTGCCCGACATCGAGGTCAGCACGTCGGACGGGCGATACGCGTTGGCGTCGGGCATGTTCTCGACCGCCGGCACCACCACGGTGAGGTTGATCGGCAGCTTCAGCCCGACCGCGGACACGAAGGTGCCCATGACCGTCGCCGCGCCGCACATGTCGAACTTCATTTCCTCGACGCCGCCCTGCACCTTGAGGTTGATGCCGCCGGTGTCGAAGGTGATGCCCTTGCCGACCAGCACGTAGGGCTTGGCGTCGCCCGCACCGGTGTACTTGAGGACGATGAGCTTGGGCGGGTTCGCCGAGCCGCGCGCCACGGCCAGCAGCGAGCCCATGCCGAGCTCTTCCATCTGCTCGCGCTCGAGCACTTCGCACGAACACTCGGCGAAGCGCGACGCGAACTCCTGCGCCTGCTGCGCGAGGTAGGCGGGGTTGCAGATGTTCGGCGGCAGATTGCCGAGCTCGCGGGCGAACTGCACGCCGGCCGCGATCGCGCGGCCCTGCGCGAGCGCCTGCGCGTCGTCGCTCGCCACGGTGAGGCGGGTCAGGCCCGGCTCGATCTTGGCGCGCGATTTCTCGCCGAGCGTCGCGGTGTAGCGGTAGGCGCAGTGGTCGGTGCAGGCCACGGCCTGACGCACGGCCCAGGCGGTGTCGCGGCCCTTCACCGGCACCTGCGGCAGCGTGGTGACGGCATGCGCCACCGGGCCTGCCTTGAGCGCGCGCGCGGCGTCGCCGACCGCTTTGATGTACTGCGGAACGCCGAACTTGGCCGAATCGCCGAGGCCGACGACCAGCACGCGCGGCGTCTTCACGTCCGGCAGGTCGTGCAGCAGCGCGGTCTTGCCCGCCTTGCCGCTGACGTCGCCGCGCTCGATCAGGGCCGACAGGCGCCCGTTGCTGGCGCGGTCGATCGCCGTGGCGGCCTCGCTCAGGGACTTGTCGGCGAACACGCCGACGACGATGCAGTCCGCGGCAACGGACGCAACGGCGTCGGAGGTGAGATCGAATTCGAGGGCCATCCAGGGTTCCCGGGGGTGTGAAAGGGGATTTACGTACAATCGCCGACCCTTGTGGGCCGCAGCCGGCAGTCGATGCCGGCCCATGATCCCGAACGCGCCGGAAAAGCGCCGCGACGGGCCGTTGAACGAACGACGAGTCTAAAACAGCCCCCGCGAATGCTGAAATTCGATCGCTACCTGCTCTCCGAATTCGTCCAGGCCGTGCTGGCGACCACTCTGGTACTGCTGATGGTGGCCTTCGGCGCGGTCTTTGCCGACGTCCTGCGCGACATCGCCGAGGGCCGCTTCCCCGCGGACATGCTGCTGCCGCAGCTGGGCCTGCTGTTCCTCAACTGGCTGCCAATCATCCTGCCGCTGGCGCTGATGCTGGGCCTGATGCTGGCGCTGGGCCGGCTCTACCGCGACTCGGAGATGCCGGTGCTGGCGTCGGTCGGTATCGGCCCGAAACGCATGCTGCGACCGCTGATCGGGCTGGTCGCGCCCATCGCGATCATCATCGCCGTCTGCTCGCTTTGGCTGGCGCCGTGGGCCGAGCGCACCTCCAAGCAGATGGTCAACGAGGCCACACGCAACCTGCTGGTCGCCGGGCTCGAGCCCGGCCGCTTCACGCCGATCGGCAGCGGCGGCGTGGTGTTCGTCAGCCGCATGTCGACCGACGGCACCCGGTTCGAACGCGTCTTCATCTATCGCCAGAAGAACGATCGCCTCGACGTCACCACCGCGAACGCCGGTCATCTCGAGGTCGACAACGACGGCCACCGCATCCTCGTGCTCGATAACGGATTCGAGGTCGAAGGCCCGCGCCAGGGCCCGAATCGCGACTACCGCCTGATGCGCTACCGCGCCAACGAGGCCGAGATGCCGGCATCGAAGGGTCGCTACGACCCCGATGACCCGCGCATGCTCTCGACGCCGCGACTGATCGCCGACGCACGCCCCGCCGCCAAGGCGGAGCTGCATTCGCGCATCGCGCCGCCGCTGCTCGCGATCGCGTTCGCGCTGCTCGCCGTGCCGCTCGCGCGCAGCTCGCCGCGCGAGGGCCGCCTCGGCCGCATCTCGGTCGGCTTCCTGATCTATCTCGTCGCCACGATGCTTTCGCTGGCCAGCGTCAACTGGATCACCCGCGGCAAGATCCCGGTGGGGCTCGGCCAGTGGTGGCTGGTGCTGCCGCTGCTCGCGCTGGGTGCGTGGATGTATTCGGTGGACGGTCGCATCCGTGCGCCGCGCCTGCGTGGAGCGACGCGATGAAGCCGTTCCCGAAGATCCACGATGTCTACGTCGCGCGCGCCGTGCTCGGCACCGTGCTGCTCACGTGGATGGTGCTGCTTGGCCTCGACGTGATGCTCGCGCTGGTCAACGAGGTCGGCGACATCGGCAAGGGCGATTACGGCTTCGGCAAGGCGGTCGCGCATGTGGCGTACACCGCGCCGCGTCGCGCGTACACGCTGTTCCCGACCGCCGCGGTGATCGGCGCGCTGATGGCGCTCGGCCAGCTCGCATCGTCGTCCGAATTGACGGCGCTGCGCGCGGTGGGCCTATCGCGACGCCGGCTCGGCGTCAGCGTCGCGGGCGCGGTCGCACTGCTCACGCTGCTGATGGTGTTGAACGGCGAGACGCTCGGCCCGTGGGGCGATCGCATGTCGAACATCGTCAAGCAGACGGCGACCAATCGCGACACGGTGGTGGCGCGCTACTCCGGCCTGTGGGCGCGCGAGGGTGAAGTCATCCTCAATGCGCAGGGCGGGCAGGAGCGCAGCGAGAACGGCAAGCAGTGGCTCGAATTGCGCGACGTACGGCTGTACGAGTTCGAGGCCGACGGCCGACTGAAGTCGATCTCGCATGCGGCCGTCGCCGAGCATCGCCCTGGAAGCTGGCTGCTGCGCAACGTCGAACGCACGCTGTTCGATGCGAAGTCCGTGCGCACCGAGACGATCCCGGAACAGCAGTGGGCCTCGCGCCTCGATACCGCCGCGCTGACGGCGGATCTCGACAGCCCGCGCTACCTCGCATCGAACGAGCTGCGCGACGCGATGGAATATCGCGAGCGCAACGGTCTCGACGCCAACGAGTTCGAAGAGCACTACTGGGGCCGCTGGTTCTATCCGCTCAACGCGCTCGCGCTATGCCTCGCCGCCGTGCCGTTCGCGTTCGGCACGCTGCGTAGTGGCGGCCTCGGGCGCCGGTTGTTCCTCGGCATCGTGTTCTCGCTCGGCTTCTGGCTGGTGCAGGAAGTCTTCGTCCGCGCCGCGCGTGCGTTCCAGATGGACTACCGCGTTGCGTATCTCGCACCGACGCTGCTGATGATCGTGCTGTCGGCGGTTCTGTTCAGACGGCGATCGGGGTAGGCAGGACCGCTTGCGCGGCACTGCCGCGCGGTCCTTGCGATAGACGAACACGCATTGCCGCGCGGGCGTCGCGAACGCACGCCGCGCTGCGGCGGGCCGGGCAAGTGTGTTGGTGACGACGCAAAGCATTTCCAGTTGCGGCGCCAACTCGCGCTGAACTTTTTACGCGCGCACCGACTTCAATGAACTAACCAACGGTCGAGCGATGCGTCGCCAAGTCTTCTGACGACGTCGCACGTTCAACGCTTCGCTATCCGCTCCACCCGCGAACCACTCGCGCGGTCATGCCACGTCAGCCGGTCGCGATCGAACCACGCCCACCAGAAGCCCATACCGCCGAGCAGCAGCGACGCCGTGCCCACAACGTAGCGTCGAACCAGCGCACGTCGATCGACAACGCCATCGACTCCGACGACGCGCAGCCGCCACGCACGCATGCCCAGCGTCTGCCCGCCGCGCGACCAGCTCACCACCGCGTATACGCCGGCGATCAGCCAGCACACGACCCACAACAGCAAGGCCGCCCACGACACCGGCCGCACGTACGCGCGCTCGCTGTGCATCACGATCGAATAGCCGACGTTGAACAGTAGCGACGTGACCATCCACAGCGCGGCCACCGCCCAGAAGTCGTAGAACAGCGCGAACAGGCGCCAGCCGATCCAGGGGCGCGCGGAAGAAGTCGATGCCATGCGATCAGGATAATGGCTAAGCTGCCGCGCATGGATGCGGATCGGGGAACGCGACGCGCCGGCGCGGTGGCCGCGCGGCGACAGGCGGCGAGGGCGCTGCCGGAACTCGGCGCGTCGGACGCGCAACTGATCGATCGCCATCTCGACGCGATCTGGGCCGAAACCGGCCTGTCGACCTCGTCGCGCGATAGCTACCGACGCGACCTCGCCGGTTTCGCGCGTTGGCGTGGACGCGACGGTGCACTCGCAGCCGCGATGCCCGCCGATCTCTCCGATTACCTCGCCAGCCGCGCGCGCGACGGTTACTCGCCGCGGAGCAATGCGCGACTGCTCTCGGCGTTGCGTGGCTTCTTCGCGTGGTGCATCCGCCAGCGCCTGCGCAGCGATGACCCGACCGCGTTGCTCGGCACGCCGACGTTGCCGCGCCTGCTGCCGAAAGCGCTCACCGAATCGCAGATCACCGCGTTGCTGGCTGCGCCCGACGTTGAAACGCCGGCCGGCCTGCGCGACAAGGCGATGCTCGAACTCATGTACGCGACCGGCCTGCGCGTCAGCGAGCTGGTCGGCCTGCCCGCGCAGTCGGTGAATCTGCGGCAGGGTGCATTGCGCGTCACGGGAAAGGGCAGCCGCGAACGCCTCGTCCCGATGGGCGAGGAAGCGCAGCATTGGCTCGAACGCTATGCCGCGACTGCGCGGCCGTTGCTCCTCGGCAAGGGACGCACGTCGCCGTTCCTGTTCCTCGACGCGAGGGGCGAAGCGCTCACACGCCAGCATTTCTGGTCGACGGTGAAACGCATGGCAGCGGTCGCCGGCATCGACCCCGCGCGCATCTCGCCGCACGGCCTGCGCCACAGTTTCGCCACGCACCTGCTGAACCACGGCGCCGACCTGCGCGCATTGCAGATGCTGCTCGGCCATAGCTCGTTGTCGACCACGCAGATCTACACGCTGGTGGCGCGGGAGAAGCTCAAGCAGCTACACCGGATGCATCACCCGAGAGGGTGACGGCAGGCCGCTTACGCGGCACTGCCGCGTGGCCTGCCGGAACGCCCGCCGCGCTGCGGCGGGCCGGACGATCGCCCAAGTCGAGTCGCGACAAGAAAATCGATAGCGATGGCGGCATCGCCGCGTGGCACGCCGAACGCCCGCCGCGCTGCGGCGGGCCGGAGTTCGCTGAAGCCGAGTCGCGAAAACAACATCGACAGCGATTGGCCGATGGCGTCGCGCGTCCTTTTCACGCCCGCCGCGCTGCGGCGGGCAGGGCGATCGCCCAAGTCGAGTCGCGACAAGAAAGTCGATAGCGATGGCGGCACCGCCGCGTGGCTCGCCGAACGCACGACGCGCTGCGCCGGACGATCGCTGAAGGCGAGTCGCGAAAGAAAAGCCGACAGCAACGGCGTACGGCCCGCGCGTCCTTGTCACGCCCGCCGCACTGCTGCCAAAGGCCCGCAATCCCGCACCCCACCACCCACTGAACCCCAAAATTCGTTCTCACGGCCGCTCCCCACCCGCATGCAACAATCCGGGCTCCCTGCTGCGTTCCCGGGTTCCGATGCGTCCTCTCCGTTCCTCGATCCTCCTCGCCGCGCTCGGCGTTGCCAGCCTCGCCGCCTGTGCGAAGGTTCCGTCGGACAGCACGACCGCGAAGGTCGCGACGCCGCTCGCACGCACCGCCGGCTCGACCGTCGAAGCCAAGCCGGCCGCCGGCACGCCCGACGCACGCGCCGTCGAGGCCATCCACAAGCTCGAACCGCGCGCGGTGGTCGAACACGTCGGCAGTGCGCCGATGCCGGGCTTCCGCGAGGTCGTGGTCGGCGGGCAGGTCGCGTACGTCAGTGACGACGGCCGCTACATGTTCGTCCCCGGCTCAGGCGGCGCGCTGTACGACACCGCCAAACAGGACAACCTGACCGAGGCCTCGCTCGGCCATCTGCGCCAGAAGCTTCTGCAGCAGATCCCGGCCAGCGACCGCATCGTGTTCTCGCCAGCGAACCCGAAGCACCGCGTCACCGTGTTCACCGACATCAGTTGCGGTTTCTGCCGCAAGTTCCACAGCGAGATCGCCGACTACAACCGCCAGGGCATCGCGGTGGAATACGTCGCCTTCCCGCGCGCGGGCATCGGCAGCGACGACTACCGCCAGATGGTGTCGGTCTGGTGCTCGGCCGATCGCAAGAAGGCGCTGACCGACGCCAAGAACGACCGCGCGGTGCCACAGCGCAGCTGCAAGAACCCGGTCGACATGGAGTACGACATCGGCCAGCGCGCCGGCCTGACCGGCACGCCGATGGTGATCGCGGCCGACGGCACGCAGCTCGGCGGCTACGTCCCGCCGGACAAGCTGCGCGAGATCCTCGACAAGATGGAGCCGGCCAAGCCGGCCGGCTGAACCGGGCGCCTGCCGCAGGCGGGTACAATGGCGGGCCCTGCCGTCGCACGGTCCGTCGGACATGATCGTCCTCGAGGGCGCCCCCGCCCTGTCGCCGTTCCGCCTGGAGCGGCTCCAAGCCCGTCTCCGCAGCCTCCACCCTGAGATCCGCCTGCTCGGCGCCCGGCATACCTACTGGGTGCTGCCGGAGCCCGGGGCGCAGCCGGACGTCGCCAAGCTCGGCCAGATCCTCGAGGCCGGCGACGCGTTCGCCGACCGCGACGCCTCCGCCGTCTCGCGCTTCGTGACGCCGCGCCTTGGCACGCGCTCGCCGTGGTCGAGCAAGGCCACCGAGCTGTTGCAGGGGGCCGGGCTGCCGGTGCAGCGCGTCGAGCGCGGCATGCGTGTCGACGTCGCCGGCTGGCCGACCGATGCCGCGACGCAAGGCGCGCTCGCCAAGGTGCTGCACGACCCGATGACGCAGTCGCTGCTCGATGCGCGCGAAGACGCGGTCGCGCTGTTCGAAGCACCATCACGCGGCGATCTCGAGCGCATCCCGCTCGACGATCTCGAAAACGCGAACACGCGACTCGGCCTTGCACTGGCCGACGACGAGATTGCCTACCTGCGCGAACGTTACGCCGCGCTCGGCCGCGCGCCGGCCGACGTCGAGCTGATGATGTTCGCCCAAGCGAACTCCGAGCACTGTCGGCACAAGATCTTCAACGCGACGTGGACCATCGACGGTGTCGATCGTCCGAAGTCGCTGTTCGGCATGATCCGCCACACCCACGCCACGACGCCGCAGCACACGTTGAGCGCGTACAGCGACAACGCCGCGGTGGTGGCGGGTTATCGCGCGAAACGCTTCCGTCCTTCCGGTCCCGACTTCACGTATCGCAGCGAAGGCGAAGTCGAGTCCGCGTTCTGCATCAAGGTCGAGACGCATAACCATCCGACCGCGATCGCGCCATTCCCGGGCGCATCGACGGGTGCGGGTGGCGAGATCCGCGACGAAGGCGCGACCGGTCGCGGCGGCAAGCCCAAGGCCGGCCTCGCGGGCTTCTCGGTATCGCACCTGCGCATTCCGACGCTGCCGCAGCCGTGGGAAGCGCCGCGCGCGCTCAACCCGCGCATGGCGCCGGCGCTCGAAATCATGCTCGACGGCCCGATCGGTGCCGCGGCGTTCAACAACGAATTCGGCCGGCCGAACCTGCTCGGTTACTTCCGTAGTTTCGAGTTGCCGGAAGGCGACATCGCGCGCGCCTACGACAAGCCGATTATGCTCGCCGGCGGCCTCGGCGCGATGGATCGCATCCAGGTACAGAAGCACGGCCTGCGCGACGGCGACGCCATCGTCGTGCTTGGCGGCCCGGCGATGCTGATCGGGCTCGGCGGCGGTGCCGCGAGTTCCGTTGCGTCCGGCGAAAGCCAGGAATCGCTCGATTTCGCCAGTGTGCAGCGCGACAACCCGGAGATGGAGCGTCGCTGCCAGGAAGTGATCGACCGCTGCGTCGGGCAGGGCGACAACAACCCGATCGCGACGGTGCACGATGTCGGCGCCGGCGGCCTGTCGAACGCGATTCCCGAGCTGCTGCACGACAGCGACCTCGGCGGCGTGATCGATCTCGATCGCGTGCCCAGCGACGATCCGTCGCTGTCGCCGATGCAGTTGTGGTGCAACGAATCGCAGGAACGTTACGTGCTCGGCCTGCCCCCGGAGCGCGTCGATGAATTCGCCGCGATCTGCCAGCGCGAGCGTTGCCCGTTCGCTGTGGTCGGTTATGCGACGTCGGAAGAACGACTCGTGGTCGGTCACGGCGCCACGCGCGAACGCGTCGCCAACGGCGAAACCGGTTGGGCCATCGACATCCCGATGGACGTGCTGTTCGGCAAGCCGCCGAAGATGCATCGCGACGCCGTGCATCCGCCCGCGCCGAAGTGGCCGTCGCTGAAGTGGGCCGGGCTCGACCTACGCGACGCGGGCCTGCGCGTGCTCGCGCATCCGACTGTCGCGTCGAAGAGTTTCCTCATCACGATCGGCGATCGCAGCGTCGGCGGGCTTACGGCGCGCGACCAGATGGTCGGGCCGTGGCAGTTGCCGGTGGCCGATTGCGCGATCACGTTCAGTGGCTTCGACACGCATGCTGGCGAAGCGATGGCGATCGGCGAACGCACGCCGCTCGCACTGCTCGATTCCGCGGCGGCCGCGCGCATGGCAGTCGGCGAGGCGATCACCAATCTCTGCGCCGCGCCGGTCGAATCGCTGGACCGCATCAAGCTTTCCGCGAACTGGATGGCTGCCTGCGGGCATCCGGGCGAGGACGCGTTGCTGTTCGACGCGGTCAAGGCGATCGCGATGGAGCTGTGCCCCGCGCTCGAACTCGCGATTCCGGTCGGCAAGGATTCGCTGTCGATGCAGGCGCAGTGGCATGCGGACGGCGCGCAGCAGAAGTCGGTATCGCCGGTGTCGCTGATCATCACCGCGTTCGCGCCGGTCACGGACGTGCGCCTGCAGTCGACGCCGCTGCTCGATCGCGAGGTCGACAGCGATCTGTGGCTGATCGGTCTCGGCGCGGGCAAGCAGCGCCTTGGTGGTTCGGTGCTCGCGCAATGCCATCCGCAGGCCGGTGGCGATGCCGCGTTTCCCGCGTTCGCCGGTGCATCCGAGCACGACGACTTCGGCGTGCCGGATGTCGACGACCCGCAGCGCATCGTCGAGTTCTTCGAACTCATCCGCGCTGCGCGTCAGGCGAATTTGATCCGCGCGTACCACGACCGTTCCGACGGTGGTGCGTTCGCCGCGTTCGCGGAAATGGCGTTCTGCTCGCGCACCGGCCTCGACATTTCGCTCGATGCCTGGGGCGACGACGCGTTCCGCTGCCTGTTCAACGAAGAACTCGGCGCGATCGTGCAGGTCGCGGTGGAGGATCGCGCGGAGTTCGCCGATCTCGTCGCGCAGCACGGGCTCATCGACTGCGCGCAGCGCGTCGCCAAGCCGACCACGTCGCCGCAGATCCGCGTGCGTCGCGACGGCGAAACGCTGGCCGAGTGGAGCTGGCAGGAACTGTTCGATGCGTGGTGGTCGGTGTCGCACGCCATGCAGCGCCTGCGCGACAACCCGGACTGCGCCGACGAAGAACGC
Source organism: Lysobacter sp. HA18 (assembly GCF_054057595.1). Taxonomy (NCBI): domain Bacteria; kingdom Pseudomonadati; phylum Pseudomonadota; class Gammaproteobacteria; order Lysobacterales; family Lysobacteraceae; genus Lysobacter; species Lysobacter sp. HA18. The sequence continues at coordinate 2,892,978 of NZ_JBSRZL010000001.1, read as the reverse complement.
GAGATCGCGCGCGACTTCGACGCGAAGGGCCTGGTGCCGAAGCTGACGTTCGATCCATCGGATGACGTCGCGGCGCCGTACGTCAACATCGCATCGCGTCCGAAGGTGGCGATCCTGCGCGAGCAGGGCGTCAACGGGCAGATCGAAATGGCGTGGGCGTTCGACAAGGCGGGCTTCACCGCGGTCGACGTGCACATGAGCGATCTGATCGCCGGGCGCGTCGACCTCGCGCAGTTCACCGGCATGGCGGCCTGCGGCGGCTTCAGCTACGGCGACGTTCTCGGCGCGGGCCGCGGCTGGGCGACCAGCGCACTCGAACGCGCGCCGGTACGCGATGCGTTTACCGCATTCTTCCTGCGCGAGGACACGTTCGCCCTCGGCGTCTGCAACGGCTGCCAGATGATGGCGTCGATGGCGCCGGCGATTCCGGGCGCGGAGTATTTCCCGCGTCTGCTGCGCAACCGCAGCGAGCAGTTCGAGGCGCGCCTCGCGCTGCTGCAGATCAACGAATCGCCGTCGATCTTCCTCAAGGGCATGGAAGGGTCGCGCATTCCGGTCGCCGTGTCGCACGGCGAAGGCCGCGTGCATTTCGACGACCCGGCCGCCCGCATGGCGATCGCGGTATCGGCGCGTTATGTCGACGGCGACGGCGAGCAGGCGTCGCAGTACCCGCTCAATCCCAACGGCTCGCACGACGCGATCGCCGGCTTCACCAGCCGCGACGGGCGCGTCACCCTGCTGATGCCGCATCCCGAACGCACGCTGCGCACCGCCAACCTGAGCTGGGCGCCGCGCGATTGGCCCGCCGATTCGCCGTGGCTGCGGATGTTCCGCAACGCGCGCGCATGGGTCGGCACGCACTGATCGACACGGAGATCGACATGGACGTCAACGCCGCACCGCCGACCGACTTCGACTTCGCATTCGGCGACTGGACCGTCGTCCATCGTCGCCTCGCCGCGCGGCTTCAGGGCTGCACGGATTGGGTGGAATTCCCGGGCACGATGTCGACGCGCCCGGTGCTCGGCGGCTTCGGCAACGTCGAGGACAACCTGCTCGACATGCCGGACGGCGCGTACCGCGCGATCGCGGTGCGTTCGTTCGATCGTGAACGCGGCACCTGGTCGATCTGGTGGCTCGATGGCCGCGCACCGGGTGACCTCGACGTCCCCGTCGTCGGCGGTTTCGAAAGCGGCGTCGGCACGTTCTTCGCCGATGCCGAACTCGATCGCCGGCCCATCCGCATCCGCTTCATCTGGACCGCGGTCGACCCCGAGCATCCGCGCTGGGAACAGGCGTTCTCGGCCGACGGCGGGCGCGAGTGGGAAACCAACTGGACCATGGACTTCACGCGCGTGAACGGCGCCGGTCGCGGCTGAGCATGGCCTCGGCTGCTACAGTCCGGCGGTCGTCAGGGAGGTGCGGGTGAACGCGGTCGTCGATCCCATCGAGGAACCCATCGGCGGAGATCCCGTCGAAGCGCGCGTCGTCGCGTTGCTGATCGAGCGCGGCCGTCTGAAGGACGCCGACCTCGCGCGTGCGCGTCGTCTCGAAGCCGAAACCGGCGGCTCGCTGCTTGCATTGCTCGGTCGACTCGGGCTGGTGTCCGAGCGCGACCACGCGGAAGCCGTTGCCACCGTGCTCGGCCTGCCGATCGTCGCAACGAAAGACCTTCCGGACCTGCCGCCCGAGAACGTCGCGCTATCGCCGAAGTTCATGCGGCAATTCCATCTCTGCCCGATCCGCGAAGGCGACACCGCGATCGACGTGCTGATGGCCGATCCGCAGGACGCCTACCAGCTCGACGCTTTGCGCCTCGCGCTGGCGCGACCGCTGAATTCCGTCGTCGGCCTGCGTTCGGAAATCGATGCGCTGATCGAGCGCTGGCACGGCCAGGGCCGCAGCGCGATGGGCGCGATCGTCGACACCGCGGAAGGCGAGGGCGGCGAACTCGACGACGTCGAACACCTGCGCGACCTCGCGTCCGAAGCGCCGGTCATCCGGCTCGTGAACCTGGTGATCCAGCGCGCCGTGGAATTGCGTGCGTCGGACATCCACATCGAGCCGTTCGAGAACCAGCTGAAGGTGCGCTACCGCGTCGACGGCGTGCTGCACGAAGGCGAAAGTCCGCCGTCGAACCTCACCGCCGCGGTGATCAGCCGCATCAAGATCATGGCGCGTCTCAACATCGCCGAGCGCCGCCTGCCGCAGGACGGCCGCATCCAGATGCGCGTGCAGGGCCGCGAACTCGACCTGCGCGTCAGCACCGTGCCGACCGCGCACGGCGAAAGTGTGGTGATGCGACTGCTCGATCGCGAGTCGATCGTGCTGAGCTTCGAGAAGCTCGGTTTCACCGACAACTTCCTGCCCGAGTTCCAGCGCGTACTCGACCAGCCGCACGGCATCCTGCTCGTCACCGGCCCGACCGGTTCGGGCAAGACGACGACGCTGTACACCGCGCTGAGCAAGCTCAATACGCCGGACGTCAAGATCATCACGGTCGAAGACCCGGTCGAGTACCAGATCGAAGGCATCAACCAGATCCAGGCCAAGCCGCAGATCGGGCTCGATTTCGCGCACGCGCTGCGATCGATCGTCCGACAGGATCCGGACATCATCATGATCGGCGAAATGCGCGACCTCGAGACCGCGCGCATCGCGATCCAGTCGGCACTCACCGGCCACCTGGTGCTGTCGACGCTGCATACCAACAACGCGGCGGGCGGCATCACGCGACTGCTCGACATGGGCGTCGAGGACTACCTGCTGACGTCGACGATCAACGGCATCCTCGCGCAGCGCCTGGTGCGTCGACTGGAACCGACGCACGCCGAGCGTTATCGCGCGTCGCCGGAAGAGATCGAGAAGTTCGGCCTGCGTCGGCTTCAGCCGCAAGGCGACATCTATCTCTACCGCCCGCGTTCGTCGGCTATCGCGCCGACCGGTTATGCCGGCCGCACGACGATCATGGAATTCCTCGTCATGAACGACGAGCTGCGTCGGGCGGTGATGCGCCATGCGGGCATGGGCGAGGTCGAACAGATCGCGCGCGCCGCCGGTATGCGCACCATGTACGAGGACGGCATCGCCAAGGCACTCGCCGGCGAGACGACCATCGAGGAAGTGCTGCGCGTGACGGAAGAGGCCTGATCAGCGCATGGCGCTGTTCCGCTACAAGGCGCTGAACCCACGCGGCGAAATGCTCGACGGCCAGATGGAGGCCGCGAGCGTCGACGAAGTCGTGCAGCGCCTGCAGGGGCAGGGGCATCTTCCCGTCGAAGCGAAACCGGCGAGCGAAGGCGGCGGCCCCGCGTTCTGGCACGGCCTGTTCAAGGCCAAGCCGTTCGCCGGCTCGCGGCTCGTGCAGTTCACGCAACAGTTGTCGACGCTGCTCGGTGCGGGGCAACCGCTCGATCGTGCGCTGTCGATCCTGCTCGAATTGCCGGATGACGAAGCCGCGCGCCGCACCATCGCCGACATCCGCGAAGCCGTGCGCGGCGGCGCTGCATTGTCGACCGCGCTGGATCGCCAGCACGGCGCGTTCTCGCGTCTGTACATCAACATGGTTCGCGCGGGCGAAGCGGGCGGCAACATGTCCGACACGCTCGCGCGCCTCGCCGACTACCTCGAACGCGCGCGTGCGCTGCAGGGCCGCGTGATCAACGCGATGATCTACCCGGCCATCCTGATGGTGATGGTGACGCTGAGCCTGCTGTTCCTGCTCGGCTACGTGGTGCCGCAGTTCGCACAGATGTACGAAAGCCTCGGCGCGCAGTTGCCGCTGTTCACCAAGATCATCCTCGGGATCGGCAATTTCGTTCGCGATTTCTGGATCGTGATCGTCGCCGCGCCGGCCGCGCTGCTGTGGTGGATCGAGCGCAAGCGTCGCGATCCCGCGTTCCGCATCGCGTTCGACGGCTGGGTGCTGCGACGCAAGTTCGCGGGCCTGCTCATTGCACGCATCGAAGTCGCACGCCTCGCACGCACGCTCGGGACGCTGGTGCGCAACGGCGTGCCGCTGATCACCGCGCTCGGCATCGGTCGCAACGTGCTCGGCAACCGCGTGCTCGCCGGCGACGTCGAAAAGGCGGCGGACGAGGTGAAGAACGGCGTCGCGCTGTCGACCGCGCTGGGTCGCGGCAAACGCTTCCCGCGCCTCGCGCTGCAGATGATCCAGGTGGGCGAGGAATCCGGCGCACTCGACACGATGCTGCTGCGCACCGCCGAAACGTTCGAACACGAAACGGGGCTGGCGCTTGATCGCATGCTCGCCGCGCTGGTGCCGATCGTGACGATGGTGCTCGCGTTCGTGATCGGCACGGTGATCCTCGGCATCCTCGTCCCCATGTACGACCTGACCGGGCAGATTGGGTAAAGGGGGCCTGTTTGCGCGGCACTGCCGCGCGGGCCTTCTTTACGCCCGCCGGACTGCGGCGGGCCGGGCCGACTTGGTGAGCCGCAGGCGAGCCTAGTCGGAGCCGATGAGGCAAAGCCGAATCGCGCCGCGTGGCGCACACGCGGTGACGTGCCAGAACGTGCCATCGCCGACTTCCACCAATGCCTCGTTCGGAACGATTCGATTGTGGACGGTCAACCGCGAACCGCGAACGCGGATGCGGATGCGGATGCGAGTTATCGGACTGGCCAGCTCACTAAGTTGCCTGTGCACAACCACCACCCGATCACTCCATCCGCCCCCGAATTGAAAAACCCGCGGGAACCGACCCGCATCCCAAAGGTCCATCCATTCAGCGTCCCCGCACGAAAAAGTCCTGAACAGCCCGGCCAAATTTCCCGCTTCACGTCACGAATTTGGTAAACAGTCGCCCTTTCCCCCGAAACCCTTCGCCATGCGCAATCGCCGTTCCCTGACCCGATCGCCCGCCCCGCGCGCCAGCCAGCGCGGCATGAGTCTCATCGAGATCATCATCGTCATCGTGTTGATCGGCGTGGTGCTGACCTTCGTCGGCAGCCGCATCCTCGGCGGCGCGGATCGCGCCAAGGCCAACCTCGCGAAGTCCGAAGTGCAGACGCTCGCGCAGAAGATCGACCAGTACAAGGAAGACGTCGGCAAGTACCCGACGTCGCTGTCCGACCTCGCGGCCGCGCCTCAAGGCGCGACGGGCTGGCTCGGCCCGTACGCGAAAGAGGGCGAACTTAAGGATCCGTGGGGCAACCCGATCAGCTACAAGGCGCCGGGCGATGAAGGCCACGCGTTCGACCTGATCATCCTCGGCAAGGACGGCAAGCCCGGCGGCACGAGTTACGACGCCGACCTGCGCAACGAATGATCCGCACCGCGCCACGTCGGACGGCAGGACCCGCCGCCCGTCGTGCGCGCGGCGTTTCGCTGATCGAAATCATCATCGTCATCGTGCTGATCGGCGTGATGAGCGTGCTCGCCGCGGCCGCGATGACCGGTGGCTTCAAGGGCATGCAATTGCGTTCCGCGGCGAAGGACATCGCCGCGCAGCTGCGCTTCACCCGCACGCGTGCGATCGCGACCGGGCAGGCGCAGCGCTTCGTGATCCAGCCACGCACGCATGCCTGGCAGGCACCGGACGGACGTCACGGCGAGATCCCGTCGACGCTGAAAGTCTCGTTCATCGGTGCGCGACAGACGCAGCCCTCGCCCGACGAAGGCGCGATCACATTCTTCGCCGACGGCGCGTCCACTGGCGGACGCGTGCAGGTCGCGCGCGACGCGGCGGCATGGAACATCGACGTCGCATGGCTCACCGGTGAAGTGAAGCTCGCGCAGGCGGACGCACGCTGATGCAGCGCCAGCGCGGCTACACGCTGATCGAAGTCGTGGTTGCGTTCGGCATTCTCGCGATCGCGCTGACGTTGCTGCTGGGCACGCTGACCAATTCGAGCCGCCAGGTGCGGTGGTCGGCCGATGCGGGACGCGCTGCATTGCTTGCGCAATCCATCCTCGACCAGGTCGACACCGACGGCCCGCTGCACGAAGGCGAGCGCGACGGCGAGCTGGAAGACGGCCGTTACCACTGGCAATTGCACGTGCATCGCTATCAGACGAACGCGCCGACGACGCAGCCCGTCGATCCGAACGCGCCGGTGCTGCTGGCGCTCGACCTGACCATGCAATGGGGCGACGGCGGCCCGCGCGAGCGTTACGAACTGCATTCGCTGCGCCTGGTGCCGGCGAATCTCTCCGGAGCGCCGCAGACGTGAAGCACGCGCGCGGATTCACGCTGGTCGAAATCCTGATCGCGACGGTGCTGCTCGCGCTCGGCCTCACGCTCGCGTTCGCAACCATCACCGGCGCGACCGGTGCCGCGCGTCGCGGCGAAGCGATCGCCGCCAGCAGCGAACACGTTCGCGCCGTGCAGGGTTTCCTGCGTCGTCGCATCGCGAGCGCGCGCGCCGTGCCGTTCCAGATCGATTCGTCAACCGGCCAGCCGATGCGTTTCGCCGGTGATCGTGAACGCATGCGCTTCGTGTCGGACCTGCCGGACTACATCGGTCGCGGCGGCCCGAGCGTGCACGACCTGCGCATCGAACGCATGCCGTCGGGCGAAGGCGTGCGCCTCACGCTCGGTCTTGCGGTCGTGCAGCCCGGCGATGCGACGCCGCATGTCGACCGCGATCCCGAAGTGCTCGCCGACAAACTGCGCAGTGTCGAATTCCACTATCGCGGCGTCGGCGAGGACGGCAAGCCAGCCGAATGGCAGGACGACTGGACGACGACGACGGAACAGCTTCCGTTGCTCGTCGAAATCCGCGTCACCGGCGAGGACGGCAAGCCGTGGCCGGTGCTCGACGTCGCGCCTCGCCTCGCTGCCGCGTACGCCACCGGGATCACCCGATGACGCGGCGGACGCGCGGCGCCGCGCTGCTCCTCGTGCTGTGGCTGATGGTGCTGCTGATCGCGCTGGTCGGTGCGTTCTCGCTCACCGCGCGCACCGAAGGCATGCAAGGCCGCGCGCTGGTCGACGGCGTGCAAGGGGATGAGATCGCGCGGGCCGGCTTGGAGTACGCGCTGACCCGGGTGTCGCAGGCCGATCCGCGCCAGCAATGGCGGCCCGACGGCCGCGTCTACAAATGGGTGTTCGAAGGCGCCGACGTCGAGATCCGCATCGTCGACGAGGATGCGAAGGTCGATCTCAACCACGCCGACCCGCCGTTGCTGGTCGGCCTGTTCACGGCGGTGGGCATCGACCGCCAGCGCGCCGAGAAGCTCGCGAGCGCGGTCATCGACTGGCGCGACGCCGACCAGCTCACGCAGCCGTCGGGCGGCGCGGAGGACGCGGACTACGCGTCGGCCGGCCGCGACTACGGCGCGAAGGATGCCGACTTCGAAAGCACGGCCGAACTGCTGCAGGTGCTCGGCTTCACCGGCGATGACTTCCGCAGGCTGGCGCCGTACGTGACGGTGTTCAGTGGTCGCGGCCGACCGGAGCCCGCGTTCGCGGCCGCGCCGGTGCTCACCGCGATGGGCATGGACGGCAAGGCGATCGTCCAGCAGCGCGACGCCTGGGATCCGTCGACGGGGCAACCGCTTCCGGCGATTCCGGGCGGCGAAAGCCTGCAGGCGTTCGGAAGCGGAACGTATAGTATCGAGAGCCGGGCCCGGCTTCGTGGCGGACGCATCGCCACGCTGGGCGCGGTAGTACGCACCGGGGGCAGCGCCATTCCGGGGATGGCCTACACACCGTTGCGTTGGGAGGAGGGGATTCCGTCACCATGACCTCGATTCTCGAGGGCCCGATGCGCGGCCTCGGGCGTTTCATCGCCCGTCTCGGCCCGCAGGCCACCAGCCTGCGTGGATTGCTCGCCTGGTGGGGCCATGCGCTCGCCGCGTGGCTGCCTGCGCGCGTGCGCCGCGCGCTGGGCGTCGATCGTGGCCGTCTGCTGCTGATGCCGCTCGCCGATGGCGAAGTGCGCCTGCAACTTCAACGCGAAGGCGAGCTGCGCGACCTCGGCCGGCTTCCCGCGCTCATCGATGCACCCGGTGACGATCCGCTCGCGACCGTGCTGAGCTCCGGCGCCGTCGACCTGCCGCGTTGGCTCGTGCTGCCCGCTACCGCCGCGCTGGTGCGACGCCTCGCTCTGCCCGCCGCCGCCGCCGAGCGTCTGCGCGACGTCGTGCGTTTCGAACTCGATCGCCAGACCCCGTTCGCCGCCGAGGACGTGCTGTACGACGCGCGCCTCGTCGGTCGTCGTCCCGATGGACAGCTCGACATCGAACTCGTCGCCGCGCCGCGCCTGCGCGCCGAACCGATGCTGGGCGCACTCGGCCCACTGGCCGGGCGCCTTGCCGGCGTCGACGTGCTCGACATCGACGGCACGCCGCGCGGCGTCAACCTGCTCGATCCGGCGGCGCGTCGTCGCCAGCGTGACCCGTGGCAGGTGTGGAACCGCGTGCTCGCCGGCGTCGGCATCATCGCCATCGCTTTCATGCTGGTCACGGTGCTCGACAACCGTCGCCAAGCCGCCGACCAGCTCGAGCAGGCCGTGCGTGCACGCAGCGGCCCCGCACGCATGGCCGCGCAGCAACGCGAGGCGCTGGTCGAACTCATCGCCGGCCAAGCCTTCCTCGACAAGCGTCGTGCCGAACGGCCGACTGCGGTCGAGGTCATGAACGAGGTCAGCCAGCGCCTGCCCGACGGCACGTATCTCGAGAAGCTCGCCATGGAAGGTGACCGCCTGACGCTGATCGGGCTCAGCAACGCAGCGCCGTCATTGGTGAACCGCCTTGAAGGCGCGCCGCTGTGGCATTCGCCCGCGCTCGCCGGCGCGCTGCAGCCCGATCCCGCGACCAACCGCGATCGCTTCACGCTGACGGCCGAACTCGGTCGCAGCGATGCGAAGACGACCGAGGCGTCGCGATGACGCCGGTCGTGACCGATCGCGAACGCTGGCTCGCACTCGGCCTGCTCGTCGCCCTGCTGCTGATCGCCTACGGCGTGCTGATCCATCCGTGGTGGACGGTGCCGATGCGCGAAGTCGGCGCACGCATCGAGCAGTTGCAGGAACGCGACGCGCGTCTTCGCGCCGAACTCGCGCAGGCGCCCGCCGTGCAGCGTCGACTGCAGGAAGCGCAGCAGCGCCTCGCGACGCGCCCGGGTTTCCTGTCGGAAGCCACGCCTGAACTCGCCGTCGCCGGTCTCGTGCAGCGCCTCGAGACGGTGGTGTCGCAGGCAAGTCCCGGCAATCGCAGCTGCCAGATCAGCAACCGCTCGCCACTGCAGAACGAATCGGGCGAGGCGTACACGCGCGTCGCCGTGCAGGTGCGCCTGCGTTGCGGCACGCCGGAACTCGCGGCGGTGCTGCATGCGCTCGAAGCCGGCACACCGCGACTGTTCGTCGAGAACCTCAACATCCTCGCGCAGCGCTTCTTCGGCGGGATGGATGCGAACAATCGCGACGGCGGGCTTGACGTGAGCTTCGACCTCGTTGGTTACCTGCGGCCCGCCGGCTCGATGGTCGAAGGCATGGCGGTTGCGCCGGTCGTGATGCCGGTGTCGACGCCGCCACCCGCGCCGATGTCCGCGGGCCCAGTCGTCGCGCCATCCGCCGGGCCGTCGGTGATGCCGAGCAGCCCGCCGCCGAATCCTGCGGACGTCGCGCCGCCGCCGCGGTCGATGATCACCGGTCCGTCGTTGCCGCCGCCCGCGCCGTTGCCGGTGCCGACTGCGCCGCAGGGCGCGCCGGCGGATTCGTCGAACGCCACGCCGCCATCGGGAGGTCCCGGTGCGCCTTGACCATGTCGCCCCGCGCACGCTGTTGCTCGGCGCGTTCGCCGGCTGGGCCGTGCTCGCCTGGGTGCTGGCGCTGGCTGGCATGGGCGGCCATCTGCCGGAAGGCAAGGGCGGCGCGATCGAGGGCAGCCGCATTCCGACGCTGCCTGCGAACGATGCATCCCCCGGCCTCGGTCCGATCGGCCAGTACGGCGAGATCGCCGCGCGACCGCTGTTCGCGACGGATCGCCGTCCGCATCCGTTCTCGCTCGTGACCGAAAACGGTCAGGCCGACGCGCCGACCGATTTCGACCTGGTGCTGACCAGCGTGCTCATCTCGCCGCAGGCCAGCATCGCGATCGTGCAGAAGCTCGACGGCACCGAGTCCTGGCGCGTCAAGATCGGCGACGCCGCGGATTCGCGGCCGAACTGGCGGCTCATCTCGCTCAAGCCGCGTAGCGCCGTGTTCGAAGGCCCCGAAGGCCAGAAGGAGCTCACGTTGCGCGTCTACGACGGCAAGGGCGGCAGCTCGCCCACCGCGTCGACGTCATCCGCGCCCGTCAACACGACGATGATGAATTCGCCAGCGCCATCCACGCCCGTGCCGCCACCGACCGATGCGTCGCCCGCGCCGGATCCGGCGCAGATCGAGCAGATCCGCCAACGCATCGAAGCCCGCCGCGAGGAAATGCGCCGGCGCGCCCAGAACGCCAACCCGCCCGCGACGGCCGTGCCGCCGCCGACGACCCGCTGAGTCCCGCGATGACCTTCCTGCCTGATTCCTCCGTCCTCCGTCCGGCGCTGCGCCATTCGACGACCGCATTCGCGATCGCATCGATCCTGGCCGGCTGCACCACGGTCACGCCACCCGTTGTCCGTCGCGATGGCCGGCTCGACGGCCCCGTCGCGGGCACCTCGTCGGCACCCGCGGGCGACACCATCGTCACGAACGCGAACGGCGTGACCACCGCACCGCTGCCCGCCCGCGACGAAGGTCCGCGCGCGCAGATCCGACGCGGCACCGGCACGGTGATCAACAACCGTGTCGCGAGTGCACCGCCGTCGCGCCTGGGCGGCAGCAGCGGCGCGGCGACGTTCAACTTCGAGGGCGAGTCGGTGCAGGCCGTGGTGAAAGCCATCCTCGGCGACATGCTCGGCCAGAACTACGTGATCGCGCCGGGCGTGCAGGGCACCGTGACGCTCGCGACGCCCAAGCCCGTCAGCCCCGCCGAAGCGCTGAACCTGCTCGAGATGGTGCTGGGCTGGAACAACGCGCGCATGGTGTACAGCGGCGGCCGCTACAACATCGTTCCGGCCGACCAGGCACTCGCCGGCACCGTCGCGCCGCGCACCGGCCCGGCGTCGACCGCGCGCGGTTTCGAAGCGCGCACCGTGCCGCTGAAGTTCGTGTCCGCCACGGAGATGGAGAAGATCCTCAAGCCGTACGCGCGGCCGAATGCGATCGTCAACGTCGACAACGCACGCAACATCATCACCGTCGCGGGCACGCGCGCCGAGCTCGAGAACTACCTGCGCACCATCGAGACGTTCGACGTCGACTGGCTCGCCGGCATGTCGGTCGGCGTGTTTCCGTTGCAGTCGGGCCGTGCCTCGCGCGTCGTCGCCGATCTCGAGAAGGTGTTCGGCGAGACCAGCAAGTCGCCGGTCGCCGGCATGTTCCGTTTCATGCCGCTGGAAGGCGCGAACGCGGTGCTGGCGATCACGCCGCAGGCCGCGTACCTCGACGACATCCAGCAGTGGCTGGAGCGCATCGACGGCGCCGGCAGCGAGCCGCGCCTGTACTCGTACGAACTCAAGTACATCAAGGCGAAGGATCTCGCCGATCGCCTGTCGGAAGTGTTCGGCGGTGGCGGTGGTCGCAGTGGTGGTGACACCGGCGCGCAGCCGTCGCTGATGCCGGGCCTGGATTCCACCGAACTGCGCGATAACGGCAACGGCTCCAGCGCGAGCATCGGCTCGACGCCGTCGAGCGACAACGGTATGGGCAGCACGGGCGGCACAGGCAGCGACAGCGGCGGCATGTCGTCGTCGCTATCGCTGGATCCGCGTCGTAACGGCAACGGGTCCGTCGCGTTCGATGTCGACGGCCAGCATGTCGGCGTATCGGCGGTCGACGAAACCAATTCGCTGCTGGTGCGCAGCACGCCGCAGGCGTGGGCGTCGATGCGCGACGTCATCGAACGTCTCGACGTCATGCCGATGCAGGTGCAGATCGAAGCGCAGGTAGTCGAGGTGCAGCTCAGCGGCGCACTGCAGTACGGCGTCAACTGGTTCTTCGAACAGGCGGTGAGCGATCCGACATCCGCCGGCGGCGCAGGCCTGCCGAACGCGGCGGGCCGCAACATCTGGGGCGATCTGAAGGGCAGCATCCGCCCCAGCAGCGACATCAACGGCAACGGCATCGTCAACCCGGGCATGGCGTGGACGTTCCTCGGCAAGAACGCCGCGGCGGTGATCAGTGCGCTCGACCAGGTTACCGACCTGCAGCTGCTGCAGACGCCGTCGGTGTTCGTGCGCAACAACGCCGAAGCCACGCTCAATGTCGGCAGCCGCATTCCGATTTCGTCGGTGACGGTCGATCCGGGCACCGGCACCGGCGGCGTCACCTACAGCCAGGTGCAGTACCTCGACACCGGCATCATCCTGAAAGTACGCCCACGCATCACGCGCGACGGCATGGTCTTCCTCGACATCGTGCAGGAAGTGAGTTCGCCTGGCACCGTCGCCGATCGCAACGGCAACGTGCGCATCGACACGCGCAAGGTGAAGACCGAAACCGCGGTGCAGAGCGGCGACACCGTGATGCTCGCCGGCCTCATCAGCGACGGCGTGCAGCGTGGTTCGTCCGGCTTCCCGGGCCTGAGCCGCATTCCGGTTGTCGGCGGCCTGTTCGGCAAGCAGAACTCGCGCACCGATCGCAACGAAGTCATCGTGCTGCTGACGCCGACCGTCGTGCGCAACCCGCAGGAAGTGCGCGACCTCACTGACGACTACACGCGGCGCTTCCGCGCGATGGAGCCGCTGCACCGCAAGCAGAAGGTGCGCGGCGGGATCGAGGTTCGCTGACACGGTGACCGACATCGCCGCGGCGGCGCATGGTGACGCCCTGCCCATCGTGGTGGTCCCGGTGGGCACCGACGATGCCGTGCTCGACGGCTGCCTCGCCGCGCTCGAAGCCACCACGCCCGCGCGCACGCGCGTCTGGCTCGCCGACGATGCGCGCGGCGGGCCGCGCGTGCGTGCGGTCGTCGATGCATGGCTCGCGACCACGCGCATGAGCGCCGACTACAGTCGTCGCCCGCGTTCGCTGGGCGAAGCGGCGCATCTGGCCGATGTGCTGCGTACCTGCGGCGATGCCGACGTGGTCGTGCTCGCGGACGATGCACGTCCCGCACCGGGCTGGCTCACGCGCGTGACGCGCTGCCTGCACGATGCGCCGCATGCATCGACTGTCACTCCTTGGAGCAATGCCGGCGAGACCGCTGCGTGGCCGCGGCTGGGCGACGTCACGCCGTTGCCAGACGACACCTCGCGTCTGGCCGACGTACTCGCCGAAGCCGCACTCGACCCTGCGCCACTGCCCGCTGCGGTCGGCCACGCAGTGCTGATTCGCGGTAGCGCGTGCCGCAAGGCCGGCGGAGTCGATGCGACGAGCTATGCATCGTGGTACGCCGCACTTATCGACCTCTGCCTGCGCCTGCAGGCGTTCGGCGGCAGCGACCTGCTGTGCACGCAGGCTTTCGTCGGTCGGCTCGACGAAGGGCATCCGGCCGACGGCGACCTCGATCGCGTCGCCGCGCGCTGGCCGCACTGGAACACGCGCCTCGCGGAATTCCTGATGGGCGATCCGTTGCGCGAGCAGCGCGAACGCATCGCTGAAGTGATCGCACAACGCGCAGGCGCTGACGCGCAGGCCGACCTGTTCGGAGTCGCGCCATGAGCGACGGCATCGCGGTCGTCGTCGTCACGTATCGAAGCGCGGAGACGATCGAGCTCTGCCTGCAACGATTGCGCGGCGCCGACGGCGTCACCGCGATCCGCGTGATCGACAACGCCTCCGACGACGGCACGCTCGCGATCGTGCAACGCATCGCCGCGGGCGAGCCGCGCCTCAAGTTCGTCGCGAATCCCGACAATCCCGGCTTCGCCGTCGCCTGCAACCAGGGCGCGCGCGATACCGACGCAGCGTGGATCGCGTTCGTGAATCCCGATTGCCTGGTCGAGCGCGACACGCTGGCGCGGTTGCGCGCGATCGCGACCGGTATCGCGCCCGCGCTGCTCGGTTGCGAACTCGTCGACGATGACGGCATTCCCGACGCCGCCGCGCGACGCCGCGATCCCGACTTCGCGCGCATGCTCGCAGGCGAGGGTACTGATCTCTCAATTGCATCAACGGGCGAACCGATCCAGCGCGTCGACGCGATCTCCGGTGCACTGATGCTGATGCCGCGCGCGCTGTTCGACGCTGTGAACGGCTTCGACGAAGGCTATCGTCTGCACGCCGAAGACCTCGACCTGTGCCGGCGTGTGCGTGATGCGGGCGGCACGGTCGCGATCGCGAACGGCGTACGCGTTATGCACGTGCGCGGCGTGTCGAGTCGCTCGCGGCCGTTCTTCGTCGAATGGCACAAGCACCGCGGGCTGTGGCGCTACTTCTCGCGCTTCGAGGCGCCACATCGCAGCGGACCGCTGCGTGCGCTGGTCGCCGTCGTCATCGCGACGCGTTTCGTCATCGCGTCGCTGCGCGCCTGGTGGCGCAGCGTCAGCTGATCACGGGCTCAGCTTGAACTTCAGCTGCAGGCCAAGCGTGTTCGGCGTCGAGCCGGGAATGCGCGGCAGGTAGATCAGGTTCATGCCGACGCGGCGGTATTCGATCTTCGCCACCAGTGCACCACCCGGAGCCGCATTGCCGTTGTTGTAGCCCGGATACCCGCTCACCAGCCCGACCATCGCACCCAGACGAACATGCTGGCCCAGCGACAGCGGCGTGTAGTGATACAGCGCGTACCACGAGTCCTCGTACACCGAGTTGCGGTAGTAGCCGACCGATGCACCATGCCGCGGCTGCCATTGCACTTCGACGCCGGCGCCGTAGTTGTTCTGGTTGAAGTGCTGGCCGGGGCCGAGATAGTCGTCCGCGCTTTCGAAGTGGTACGAGGCGACGTTGACGTCCGCCCACCATTCCGGCGAAGGCTTCGATGTCGACTCCTGCGCGAGCGCGGGCAGCGCGACGGCGAGAAGCAGCGGCGACATCCAGCGTGCGATGCGATGGGACATGGCGGGCTCCGTCGTTCCCAAGCACGCTAGCAGCCGCGACCGTGCCGCCGCCTCACGCGGACGCCGCGAAGCTGAATCAGGCCAGCGGGTACTCGTAACGGATGAAGCCGCGGTGCTCGGCGATGCGGTCGTACAGCGCGCGTGCGGTGGTGTTGTGCGCCTGCGTCAGCCAGTAGAGGCGGGTCGCGTCGCGACTGCCTGCATCGTCTGCGACGGCTTGGATCAGGGCACGGGCGACGCCGCGACCGCGTGCCGCCTCGTCGGTGAACAGGTCTTGCAGGTAGCAGGTGCGCTCGGCCCAGACCGTTGGGTGGAACAGGTAATGGACGATGCCGACGAGCCGGCCGTCGAGCTTCGCGCCGAGGCCGTGCACCGCGTTGTCTTCGAGCAGTCGCGCCCATGCGGCGTCGTATTCGGCGGGCGTGGTGGGCGTCGCGTAGAACGCCTTGTAGCCCTCGGCGAGGCGCTGCCAGTCGTCGCGATCGTCGGCGGTGAATGGCGCGATGACGACCGCGTCCTCCACGTCAGCGGCTCGCGTTGATCAGGTCACGAAGTGCGCGTGCAGCGTCGCCGGCCGCAGCCATGTAGTCGTCGCCATTCGATGCGTAGAGCACCGCGCGCGACGAGCTGATCATCAGGCCGGTGCCGTCGGGCGTCTTGGCGTTCGACACGACTGCGGCAGCGTCGCCGCCCTGTGCGCCGACCCCAGGCACCAGCAGCGGAACGTCCTTCACCAGAGCACGAACTTCGGCGAGCTGCTCCGGCCACGTCGCGCCGACCACAAGCGAAACATTGCCGTTCGTATTCCATTCCAGCGCCGCCTTCTCGGCGACGTGCTGGTACAGCGGTCGTCCTGCGACGAGCATGTCCTGCAACTCGCCCGCACCCGGATTCGACGTGCGGCAGAGAATGATGACGCCGCGATCGGCGCGATCGAGGAACGGTTGCAGCGCGTCGCGGCCGAGATACGGATTCACCGTCACCGCGTCCGCGCCGTAGCGGTCGAAGGCTTCCGTCGCGTAATGCTGCGCGGTGCTGCCGATGTCGCCGCGCTTGCTGTCGAGAATGACCGGGACGTCCGGATGCGCGGACTTGAGGTGCGCGATCAAGCGTTCCAGTGCGTGTTCCGCACCCAGCGCCGCGAAATGCGCGATCTGCGGCTTGAACGCGCAGGCGTAGTCGGCAGTCGCATCCGCGATGTCGCGGCAGAACGCGAACACCGCGTCCGTATCGTTCGCGAAGCGCGCCGGGAACTTCGACGGCTCCGGATCCAGGCCTACGCACACCAGCGTGTTCGCCTGCTGCCAGCGATTGCGCAATGCCCGCATGAAGCCCATGCCGATCTCCGTTTCAGTGCAGTACGAGGACAACCGCGACGGATACCACTGATGCAACGAGTGCCACGATCGCGCTCGCCTTCATGTCGAGCCCGAGCGCAAGCCGGAAGCCGAGTACATACGCGGCGAACAACACACCGGCGAACGCGAGCGTTGCCGCGGTCGCGAGGTGCACGCCGCCGGTGCCCAGTGCGAAACCCGAGAACGCGAACAGCACGATGACGGGCAGCAGCGAGGACCATGCGACTGCCCGCAACGAAGCGCCCCAACCGGGCGCTTCCTGCGCGACGGCGGCGGTCGAGAATCGCGTCGCCGTCGTGGTCGCTGCGATCCAGGCCGCCAACTTCGCCGCTGCTACGGGCGAGAACGCCAGCAGCGCGATGAAGGCGACGACCAGGATCAGCACCTGCATTACTTCAGTGCCTTGAACCGCAGGCGATGCGGCTGTGCGCCTTCCGCGCCGAGGCGACGCTTCTTGTCTTCCTCGTACTCGCGGTAGTTGCCCTGGAAGAACTCGACGTGCGAGTTGCCTTCGAACGCGAGGATGTGCGTCGCGATGCGGTCGAGGAACCAGCGGTCATGCGAGATCACGAACGTGTTGCCCGGGAACTCGAGCAGCGCGTCTTCGAGCGCACGCAGCGTTTCGATGTCGAGGTCGTTGGACGGTTCGTCGAGCAGCAGCACGTTACCGCCCTGCAGCAGCGTCTTCGCCATGTGCAGTCGGCCGCGTTCACCGCCGGACAGCGCGCTGACGATCTTCTGCTGGTCCTGGCCCTTGAAGTTGAAGCGCCCGATGTACGCGCGCGACTGGATCTCGATGCCGTTGATGTTGAGGATGTCGAGGCCGCCCGACACTTCCTGGAACACGTTGTGGTTGCCTTCCAGCGCTTCGCGGCTCTGGTCCACGTACGCGAGCTTCACCGTCTGACCGGTTTCGATCGTGCCCGAATCCGGCTGCTCCTTGCCGATGATCATCTTGAAGAGCGTGGACTTACCCGCGCCGTTCGGACCGATGATGCCGACGATCGCGCCCGGCGGCACCGAGAACGAGAGGTCGTCGATCAGCAGGCGGTCGCCGAACTTCTTCGAGACGTTCTTGAACTCGATGACCTTGTTGCCCAAGCGCTCGCCCGGCGGAATGAAGATCTCGTTCGTTTCCTGGCGACGCTGGTAGTCGACCGACTGCAGTTCCTCGATGCGCGCAAGGCGTGCCTTGCCCTTCGAGCGGCCGCCCTTCGCGTTCTGCCGCGCCCATTCCAGTTCCTTCTGGATGGCCTTCTGGCGCGACTTTTCCTGGTTCTCTTCCTGCTTGAGGCGCTCGTCCTTCTGCACGAGCCAGTCGGTGTAGTTGCCCTTCCACGGAATGCCGCGGCCGCGGTCCAGTTCGAGGATCCACTCGGCCGCGTTGTCGAGGAAGTAGCGGTCATGCGTCACCGCCACCACGGTGCCGGTGTAGCGCGCGAGGAACTGCTCCAGCCATTCGACCGATTCGGCGTCGAGATGGTTGGTCGGTTCGTCGAGCAGCAGCATGTCCGGCTTCTGCAGCAGCAGGCGGCACAGCGCGACGCGGCGCTTCTCACCACCCGACAGCTTGCCCACGATCGCGTCCCACGGCGGCAGGCGCAGCGCGTCGGCGGCGACTTCGAGCTGGTTCTCCAGCGTGTGCGCATCACCCGCGGCGAGGATCGCTTCGAGGCGTTCCTGCTCCTTGGCCAGCGCGTCGAAATCCGCGCCTTCCTCGGCATAGGCGGCGTAGACCGCTTCCAGCGCGGCCTGCGCGTTGATGATGTCGCCCAGGCCTTCCTCGACCGACTGGCGCACGGTGTGCTCGGCGTTGAGCTCGGGCTCCTGCGCGAGGTAGCCGACCTTGATGCCCGGCTGCGGGCGCGCTTCGCCGACGAAATCGGTGTCGACGCCGGCCATGATCTTGAGCACGGTCGACTTGCCGGCGCCGTTCAGGCCGAGCAGGCCGATCTTGGCGCCCGGGAAGAACGACAGCGAGATGTCCTTGATGATCTGGCGCTTCGGAGGAACGGTCTTGCTGACACCGTTCATCGTGTAGATGTATTGCATGGGGGCTCCGGTGAAGCACGGCGCGCCGGGCGCGGCGTGGGGCAGGCGACGGCCGCCTGCGCAGGGCAGGAGCCGTGGGATTCGGAATAGCCCGAAATTATAAGGCCGGGCGGGCCTTCGCGGGCCCGGGGAAGGGCGCCGCCGGGCTAGAATTCACGTCTCCCCATGCCCCTCCGGAGCCACCTGATGTTCGCTCGCGACGCCCGTATCGAAGGATTCGACCCCGAACTGGCCCAGGCGATCATGGACGAGGCCCGGCGGCAGGAAGACCACGTCGAACTGATCGCGTCGGAGAACTACGCCAGCCCGCGCGTTCTCGAAGCGCAGGGCTCCGTGCTCACCAACAAGTACGCCGAGGGCTACCCCGGCAAGCGCTACTACGGCGGCTGCGAATACGTGGACGTCGCCGAGCAGCTCGCGATCGACCGCTGCAAGCAGCTGTTCGACGCCGATTACGCGAACGTGCAGCCGCATTCGGGCTCGCAGGCCAACCAGGCCGTCTACTTCGCGCTGCTCAATCCGGGCGACACGATCCTCGGCATGAGCCTCGCTCACGGTGGCCACCTCACCCACGGCGCGAAGGTCAACCTGTCCGGCAAGATCTACAACGCGGTGCAGTACGGCGTCGACGAGAACGGTTTCATCGACTACGCCGAAGTCGAGCGACTCGCGCAGGAACACAAGCCGAAGATGCTGGTCGCGGGTTTCAGCGCGTACTCGCAGATCGTCGACTGGGCGCGCATGCGCGAGATC
Source organism: Lysobacter sp. HA18 (assembly GCF_054057595.1). NCBI lineage: Bacteria > Pseudomonadati > Pseudomonadota > Gammaproteobacteria > Lysobacterales > Lysobacteraceae > Lysobacter > Lysobacter sp. HA18. The sequence continues at coordinate 2,873,813 of NZ_JBSRZL010000001.1, read as the reverse complement.
GCCGATTCGGTCAGCGCACTGTTCTTCGTCGACATGGCGCACATCGCCGGCCTCGTCGCTGCGGACGTCTACCCGTCGCCGCTGCCGCACGCGCACGTGGTGACGTCGACCACGCACAAGACACTGCGCGGCCCGCGCGGCGGCATCATCGTCGCGAAGAACGCGACTGAAGAACTGACCAAGAAGCTGCAGAGCATCGTATTCCCCGGCATCCAGGGCGGCCCACTGATGCACGTGATCGCGGCGAAGGCCGTCGCGTTCAAGGAGGCGCTGGGCGATGACTTCAAGGCCTACCAGCAGCAGGTCGTCAAGAACGCGCAGGCCATGGCCGAAACGCTGGTCAAGCGCGGCTACAAGATCGTCTCCGGCGGCACGCAGAACCACCTGATGCTGGTCGACATGATCGGCCGCGACGTCAGTGGCAAGGACGCGGAAGCCGCGCTCGGTCGCGCGCACATCACCGTCAACAAGAACTCCGTTCCGAACGACCCGCGCTCGCCGTTCGTGACCTCGGGCCTGCGTCTGGGCACGCCCGCGGTCACCACGCGCGGCTATCGCGAAGCCGAGTGCATCGCGCTCGCCAACTGGATCGCCGATGTCCTCGACAATCCGAAGGATGAAGCAGTGATCGAACGCGTTGCGGATGCGGTGCAGTCGCAGTGCGCGAACTTCCCGGTGTATGGAGCAAAGGCATGATCCGCATCCTGTTGCTCGCCGCCGTACTGGCACCCGCGCTCGCCGTTGCGCAGGACGCCGCCGCGCCCGTGGATGTGACCGGCGAGGACATCTCCTCGCAGCGCGACTACACCGATCCCGCGCAGCGCGATCGTCCGGTCGCCTGTCATGCCGGCGATCAGGAGCGTCATGCCGGCGCAACGCTCGGCCAGGTGTTCGGCGACGCATGGCCGGCGCCACCTGCCGCTGCCACCACGCGCGAGCGTCCGATGGTCGACCGCTGGGGCAAGCTCGTGATGCCCGACGGACTGGCGCCGAAGAACGTCACCGTCGTGGTCGCCGCGCTGGTCGGCCCCGATGGCCAGCCGCAGCGCGCCGAACCGCTGTGCACCACCGATTCGCACTTCGACATGGCCGCGGCGCGCACCGTGATGCGCAGCCACTTCACGCCGGCGCGTTACGACGGTGCGGCGTCGACCGGCGTCACCGTGGTGGTGGTCGACTACACGCGCGGCGGCCCTGCGGTGCAGGGCGCGCACCACGCCCGCTGATGCACTGCCCGTTCTGCCAGCACCAGGACACGCGCGTCATCGATTCGCGCGTGTCCGAGGACGGCGCGACGATCCGTCGTCGCCGCGTCTGCGAAGCCTGCGGCGAACGGTTTTCCACGCTCGAGACCATCGAGCTGAAGCTGCCGGCGATCGTGAAGAGCGACGGCCGGCGTGAGGCCTTCGATGCGCGCAAGCTGCGCACCGGCTTCGATCGCGCGCTGCAGAAGCGCCAGGTCGCTGAAGAACAGATCGAGGCGGCGGTGCGTTCGGTGGTGCATCAATTGCGCATGACGACGGAACGCGAAGTGCCGTCGCGACGCATCGGCGAGTTCGTGATGGGCGAGTTGCGCAAGCTCGACCACGTTGCCTATGTGCGTTTCGCGTCGGTGTATCGCGCGTTCGAGGACGTCGCCGATTTCCGCGAGGAACTCGACCGCCTCGAACGCGACGTCGCGCCGGCGGAAGGTCAATTGCCCCTGCTCGCGGATGACGAGCCGAAGCCCGAGAAGGGCCGCCGCCGTTGAGTCCGCGCGCGCCGCGCATGATGTTCGGCGCGCATGTCGCGCCACGTTCCAACGACGCCTACAACTTTTCGGCGAATGCGACGTGCCCGCAGGCCTCGCATCACCTCGACATCGAGCCCAACGCATGACCGACGCCGCGTTCTCCGCCCTCGACCACGCGATGATGGCGCGCGCATTGCGTCTCGCCGAACGGGGTGCATACACCACGCGGCCGAACCCGATGGTCGGCAGCGTGCTGGTGCGCGATGGCGAAGTCGTTGGTGAAGGGTTCCACGAACGCGCTGGTGGACCGCATGCGGAAGTATTCGCGCTGCGCGAGGCGGGCGAGCGCGTACGCGGCGCGACGGCGTACGTCACGCTGGAACCGTGCGCGCATACCGGACGCACATCGCCATGCGCCGACAGCCTGATCGAAGCTGGCGTCGTGCGCGTCGTCGCCGCGATGCGCGATCCGTTTCCGAAGGTCGACGGCGCGGGGTTCGAGAAACTCCGTGCGGCAGGCATCGAAGTCCAAGCCGGATTGATGGAAGCGCAAGCGCGCGAACTCAATCGCGGTTTCCTGTCGCGCGTCGAGCGTGGCCGCCCTTGGCTGCGCATCAAGCTCGCCACGAGCCTCGACGGCCGCACCGCACTCGCGAGCGGCGATTCGAAATGGATCAGCGGTGAAGCCTCGCGCATGGACGTGCAGCGCTGGCGCGCGCGTGCGTCGGCATTGATGACGGGCGCCGGCACCGTGCTCGCCGACGATCCGCAACTCACCGTTCGCCTTGGCGACGACACGCCGTTCGTGCCGCCTTTGCGCGTGGTACTCGATCCCGGCCTTGCGACCATTCGTCGCGGCCGGGTTCGCGAAGGTGACGCGCCGACGCTCTACATCCACGCTCCCGACGTACGCGTGCCGAAGGAGTGCGACGCGCAGATGGCCGCGGCGCCGGTGCATGACGGACGTTTCGATCTCGACGCGGTGATGAAGCTGCTCGGCGAGCGCGGCATCAACGAAGTGCAGCTCGAAGCGGGTGCGACGCTCGCCGGCGGATTCATCGCCTCGGGTCTCGTCGACGAACTTCTGCTCTACGTCGCCCCGGTGCTGCTCGGCGCGGGAGCGCGTCCGCTGTTCGACGGCCTCGACATCCAGCAGATGAGCGAACGCCTTGCGATGCGCATCGTGGACTCGCGGCATACCGGCGACGACCTGCGCCTGCTGATGCGGCCCGCGCGATGAGCATCAAGGACCATTTCTCCGGCGTCGCGCAGGCCTATGCCGCTGCGCGTCCCGAATATCCGGCTGCACTGTTCGACGCGATCGCGGCGCACGTGCCGTCGCATGCGCATGTCTGGGAGCCTGGCTGCGGCAGCGGGCAGGCGACGCGCGACCTCGCCGCGCGCTTCGCGCACGTGCATGCCACCGATCCGAGCGCGCAGCAACTCGCGCAGCACTGGGCGAACGACGCGGCGGTCGACAACGTCACGCTGACGGTCGAGCCCGGCGAACACACGTGGATGTTCGACAACTCCGTCGATCTGGTCGCGGTCGCGCAGGCGATGCACTGGTTCGACGTGCCCGCGTTCTTCGCCGAATGCGATCGCGTGCTGCGGCCGGGCGGCGTGCTCGCCGCGTGGGGCTACGACGACTTCGATGTGCCGGTCGGCATGGAGTCGGCGGTCGCGGCGTTCCGCGCGGCTATCGAACGCGACTGGCCGCCGGAGCGCGAGCTCGTGCTGCGTCACTACCGCGATTACGACTGGCCGTTCGAGCCTCTCGACGTGCCGCCGCTGCAGCTTGCGGTCGACTGGAACTTCGATCGGCTCATCGGCTACATGAACAGCTTCTCAGCCGTGGCGCGTCATCGCGAACGTACGGGTGGCGATCCCGTCGCGCGTCATCGCGACGTACTGCGCGATGCATGGGGCGACCCTGCAGCGGTGCGACGCATCACCTGGCCGCTGTTCCTGCACCTGCGCCGCAAGCCTGCCTGACCGCGCACGCAACGCTGCGTCCGCCGGGTGTCCGAAAGCCGGGTGGTAAACTTCGCGCGCCGGTTCGCCGGCTTCCATGACGTCTTCAGGGCGGGGTGCGATTCCCCACCGGCGGTAGGCGCGAAAGTGCAAGCCCGCGAGCGCCTCCGTGATGCGGAGGGTCAGCAGATCCGGTCGAATGCCGGAGCCGACGGTTACAGTCCGGATGAAAGAAGACGGCGTTCGCATGCAGGCTTCGGCGTCGCGTGCGTGCGCCTCATGCCTTGGGTCGTTTTTCGCCACTTCATTCGCGAGAAACGTTTCATGCCCAGCTATCACGATCACAGCGTCGCCGCGTCCCTGCAGGAGGCGTGCTGATGTTCACCGGCATCATCGAAGGCGTCGGCGCGATCGCCGCCGTCGAGCCGCGCGGCGGCGACGTCCGTCTGCGCGTCGCCACCGGCACGCTCCCGTTCGACGACGTGCGCCTCGGCGAGAGCATCGCGGTGAACGGCGTCTGCCTCACCGTCGTCGCGTTCGATACGTCGTCGTTCGAGGTCGATGCGTCGACCGAAACGCTTGCGCTAACCACGCTCGGCCGCCTCGCGGCCGGTGCGGCCGTCAATCTCGAACGCGCGATGCGACCGAACGATCGCCTCGGCGGGCATCTCGTCAGCGGCCACGTCGATGGCGTCGGTGCGGTGGTCTCCGTGCACGACGACGCGCGTGCGCAACGCTGGCGTTTTTCAGCGTCGACCGCGCTACTGCGTTACATCGCGAAGAAGGGCTCGATCTGCGTCGATGGCGTGAGCCTCACCGTCAACGAAGTCGACAATGAAGGCTTCGACGTCGCACTCGTTCCGCATACCGTTTCGCACACCGCTTTTTCCTCAACGAATATCGGCGACGCGGTGAACCTCGAGATCGATCTCGTCGCGCGCTACGTCGAACGCCTGCTCACCGGAGAGCGCGCATGAGCTTCGCGACGATTCCCGAACTGCTGGAAGAAATCCGCGCCGGCCGAATGGTCGTCATCGTCGACGACGAGGATCGCGAGAACGAAGGCGACCTGATCATGGCCGCGGAACTCGTGCGGCCGCAGGACATCAACTTCATGGTCACGCATGCGCGGGGGCTGGTGTGCATGTCGCTGACGCGCGAGCGTTGCCGACAACTCGGCCTGCCGCCGATGGTGCGGCGACAACACCTCGCCGCACCACACCAACTTCACCGTCAGCATCGAAGCCGCGGAAGGCGTCACCACGGGCATTTCGGCGTACGACCGCGCGCATACCGTGCGTACCGCAGTGCGTCCGGACGCCGCGCCGCACGACCTCAGCCAGCCGGGCCACATCTTTCCATTGATGGCGCAGCCGGGTGGCGTGCTCAGCCGTGCGGGTCATACCGAAGCGGCGAGTGACCTCGCGTTGCTCGCCGGCCTCGAGCCGGCCGGCGTGCTGGTCGAGATCCTGAATCCCGACGGTTCGATGGCGCGTCGTCCCGAGCTCGAAGTGTTCGCGCGCGAGCACGGGCTGAAGATGGGCTCGATCGAGGCGCTGATCCGCTATCGGCTCGAGAACGAACACACGGTCGAGCGCGTGGAGTCTCGCGTCATCGAAACCGAGCACGGCCCGTTCAACCTTGCCGTCTACCGCGACCGCGTCAGCCATGCGCTGCACTACGCGCTGGTGCGCGGCGACGTCGATCCGGCCACGCCGACGCTCGTGCGCGTGCACATGCTCAATCCGCTGGCCGACGCGCTGCACTGGCGTCGCGCCGATTTCGGCCCGGCGGTGGGCGACGTGCTGGCGCGGATCGCGGCGGAAGGTCGCGGCGCGCTGGTGCTGCTGTCCGAGCCCGCGGGTGCTGACGCGCTGCTCGCGCGCATCCGCGAGCAGCCGGCGGAGGAGGGCGATCGCGGCGGGCTCGCCGAGTGGCGACGCAATGGCGCGGGCGCGCAGATCCTGGCCGACCTCGGCCTCGGGCGGCTGCGCGTGATCGGCACGCCGCGCAAGCAGATCGGCCTGGCGGGCTTCGGCCTGGAAGTCGTCGAGTACGTGGACGTGGCCCGCTGAGGCCACGTCTCACCGGCCGGACCGGCCCCACCCGTTAGAATTGCCGACCCTCTCCGGAAGCCCCGGCCCATGCCGCATCTCGAAGGCGATCTGCGCAGCCCCGCTGGCGCGCGCTACGCCATCATCGCCAGCCGCTGGAATCCGCGTATCACCGACACGCTGGTGGCCGGCGCGCGCAAGACGTTCGCCGACCATGGTGTCGACGACGCGGCGGTGGACGTGATCCGCGTACCGGGTGCGTGGGAGATTCCAGTGGCCGCGGCGCGACTTGCGCAGGCGCGCTCGCATGCCGCGATCGTCGCGCTCGGTTGCGTGGTGCGTGGCGACACGCGTCACTACGAGCAGGTGGCCGACGGCTGCTCCGACGGGCTGATGCGCGTCGCGCTCGAGCACCGCGTGCCGGTCGCGAATGGCGTGCTGGCGGTCGATCGCTTCGAAGACGCGGAAGCGCGCGCGGGCGGCAGCCATGGCAACAAGGGTGAGGAAGCGGCGCTGGTCGCCATCGAAATGGCGCACCTGCTGACGCAGCTGCCTGGAGCGAACGAATGAACAAGAGTCCCCGCCGCGACGGCATCGATCCCGTACTGCGTTCGCGCGCGCGTCGTCGCGCACTGCAGGCCGTGTACGCCTGGCAGCTGTCGGGCGCGCCGGTGCGCGAAGTCATCGCCCAGTTCGCGCACGAGCAGGCGCGCGAGATCGCCGACCTCGAATACTTCGAAGACATCGTGCGCGGCGTCGACGCCAACCACGTGACGCTGGACGAAGCGCTGCAACCGTTCCTCGATCGCGATGTCGACCAGGTCGATCCCGTCGAACGCGCGGTGCTACGCATCGCGGCATACGAACTGCGCATGCGCCCGGACGTGCCGTACCGCGTCGTCATCAATGAAGCCATCGAAACCGCCAAGCGCTTCGGCGCCGAGCACGGCCACACGTACATCAACGGCGTGCTCGACCACGCGGCCGCCGACTGGCGCGCCCCGGAAGTGCAGGCCGCGCGCCGTCCGCGCTGACGCACGACACCGCCGCGCACGCCCGCATGACCGCGCCCGGCGAATTCGACCTGATCGACCGCATCCGTCGCCGCGTCATCGCGCGCGACGACGTCGTGCTGGGCATCGGTGATGACGCCGCGCTGCTGAGCGTTCCGAGCGACCGGCAGCTCGTCGTCGCGATGGACACGTTGAACGCCGGCGTGCATTTCCCGCTCGATACCGCGCCTGCAGAGATCGGCTGGAAGGCGCTGGCGGTGAATCTGTCCGACCTTGCGGCGATGGGTGCAGAACCCGCGTGGTGCACGTTGTCCCTGTCGTTGCCTGCTGCGGACGACGTTTGGCTGGGCGAGTTTCTCGACGGCCTCGATGAACTCGCGTCATTGCACCGAGTCGCGCTTGTCGGTGGCGACACCACGCGCGGGCCCCTGTCGATCTGCGTCACCGTGCATGGCTTTGTCGAGTCGGGCCGCGCATTACGTCGCGACGGTGCTCGCGTTGGTGACGACGTTTGGGTGAGTGGCACGCTTGGCGACGCGGCCGGCGCGCTTGCGTTGCGCGGCATCGGGCCTGTCGCCGCGCCGGCTGCCGTCGATTCGGATATTGCGAGCGTGCTGCAGCGCCGGCTCGATCGGCCAATGCCACGTATCGTGCTCGGTCGAGGGCTCGTTGGTGTCGCGACCTCGTGCATTGATGTATCGGACGGGCTGCTTGCGGATGTCGGGCACATCGCGAAGGCGAGCGGGGTATCCGTGCATATCGATGTCGATGCTTTGCCGGCATGCGGGCAATTGCGTGCGGCGTTCGGCGGCGACGACCTGCGCCGGTTGCAGGCGAGCGGCGGCGATGACTACGAGCTGTGCTTCACCGCGCCGGCCTCTGCCAGGATGGACATCGAGTCGATCGCAGGCGATGCGAGCGTCTCCGTAACGCGGATCGGCACCGTTGATAGCGGCCGCGGCGTCATCGCGATCGATGACGCGGGCGATCCGTGGTCGCCGACACGCACCGGCTTCGATCATTTCGTGACACCTGATCAGCGATAGCGCGCTGCACGCTCGAGCACGGGTGCGAGGGCTTCGGGCGCGAGCACGTAGACGCTCGCAGGCTTTACCGGCAGTCCTGTCTCGAGCGGCACGCGCGGATCGATCGCTGCGGTGAGCGGCAACAGCGGCACGTCGATGCGCAATGTCACAGGCACGGGCGGCGTCCCCGCAATGACCTGGTAGAGCTGCGCCGCCATGACGAGTGTCGCGCCCAGCGATGGATGTATACCGTCGGGAAACGTCGCGGCACGAGACGTCGCCCGTGCTTGTGCCTGCAACGCGTCACCGGCATGCACGACGGTCGCCCCGATCCGACCGGCGATGCGCAAGGCTCCTTCGTGCTGCGCCGGTTGGCCGCCGGCATCGGGCGACCAGGTTTCGAGCAGCACCACATGCGTGCCGAGTTCGCGAGCGAGTGTCGCGAACGCACGATGCGCAACGAGCGCGTCACGGCAGTCGCTGGACACGCGGTCGACGTCGGACTGCATGCAGCCCAGAACCGCGCCGCGCTCCTGAAGCACGAGAACGTCCACGTGGTGATCGCGCAACGCGGTCGCAGCGACGCCGTCCTCCCAGCGCTCGTGCAGCGAGCCACCGGGCGCGACGTACGTGACGGTCTCGATCGCAGGTCCGTTCGGCTGTGAGCGCGCGAGAGCGACAACCACGCCCGGAAGGTTGTTTACGTACGTCAGGCTGTTGCCGACGAACATCACCCGAATGGGCGCACGCTCGGCGGCGCTGAGCGGCGCGATCGTAAAGAGTGTCGCGATGACTAGAGCTGCCAAACGGCGCATGGAAGTCTCGATTGGGCGACTTACCTTAGCCGGTGCCGTGCCGCTGGCGAGCACCGTCCAGCAGCAACCTCGCACGCTTACGAAGTGTGGGCAGGATCTCGGCCTCGAACCACGGATTCGCCTTGAACCAAGCCACGTTGCGGGGGCTGGGATGCGGCAGCGGGATGACATCGGGCGCGTAGTCGCGCCACGCGCGCACGGTGTCGGTGAGCGTGGCCTTGCGGCGATCGCCGAGGAAATAGGCCTGCGCGTACTGGCCGATCAACAGCGTCAGACCAAGGTTCGGCAACAGCGGCAGAAGTTGTCCGTGCCATGTAGCGCGGCATTCCGGACGCGGTGGTGCATCGCCGCTGCCTGCACGTCCCGGGTAGCAGAAACCCATCGGCACGATCGCGATGCGTGCTTCGTCGTAGAACGTGTCGGTATCGACCTGCAGCCAGTCGCGCAGGCGCCGGCCGCTGGCGTCGTCCCACGGCACGCCGCTGGCGTGCACGCGCGTGCCCGGCGCTTGGCCGACGATCAGCAGGCGTGACGTCGGCGACGCGCGCAGTACGGGGCGCGGGCCCAGCGGCAGATGCGCTTCGCACAGGCGGCAGGCGCGGATCGAGTCGAGGAGGGCGTCGAGGGCGGCGTCGAGGGCCATGGGCGAACGATGCACGATGGCGCTGGAACTTGCGCTTTATGCGGTGCGTGGCAGTGCTTTGCCAAGGTCAAGGATGCGGTCCGAGTCGATACGCCAGCGGTTGCCAAATAGCGCGGCGGGTCGCGCCTGCACCGATGCCGGAGGCGTACTTACGCGCGTCGCCGAAAGGCTCTCGCGGCGAATGCGAGCAGCAGCGCCGGCATGACCACCCAGACCAGCTCCGACATCACGACGTCCAGCCCGCGCGCGCTGAAGAACGCCGCACCAATCGGCGAGACCTCGATCGGCCGCCACGGCGCGAACACGCGCGCGTTCGATAGCGGCCAGCCGATCATCACGCCCGGTCCGCCGTTCGTGCAGAGATCGAGCAGCGGATGCGAGATCGCGCAGGCGAACACGAATGCGCCGGCGCGTCGCGCGGTTGTCTGCAGCGCGCTTGCTGACGACATCGCGATCAACGCGACGACGAGCGCGAAGGCGAACGAATGCGTGATGCCTCGATGCGCGAACAGCGTGCCGCGCTCGACACCGAACAGCATGCCCACGGTGTCCGCATCCGGAAGCATCGATGCAACGAAACCGACGGCGAGCAAGCGCGGTGGCATCGCGCGCGCGATGCGAACCGCGAGCGGCACCGCGAAATGGCCAACGATGCTTGGCATCAGGCGTCATCCGCGCGGAACGCGTCGCGCAGCCAGGTGAGCGTCGGGCGTTCGACGTCACCGCTCGCGTCGATGACGTCGAAACGGCACGACGCATCGGACCAGCGCGGATGCGCAGCAAGGAACGCGCTCGCGGCCTGCACCAGCTTGCGCCGCTTCGCGTGGGTGATCGATTGCGCGCCGCCGCCGAAGCGGTCGTCGGCGCGGTAGCGCACTTCGACGAAGACCAGCGTTGCGCCATCGCGCATCACCAGGTCGAGTTCGCCGAAACGGTAGTTGGCGTTCGCCGCGACGGGTGCGAGGCCCGCGCGGATCAGGTGCTCGCGCGCTGCCGCTTCCACGCGCGCGCCGCGCGAGCGCGTGGAAGCAAGTGGCACGTCAGCGTGCGGCGTCGGCCAGCGGCGCGGGGTCGCCGTTGGTGAAGGTCGACCACGCGGGCGTGCGCTGCACGTTGCCGAAGCCGTCGAGACGCAGCACGCCGGTCGCGCCTTCGACGGATGCATCGGCCTGGTGACCGAGCGAATCGAGATACGCGGTGAGCAGCCACGCGTCGAAACCGAATGCGAACAGCTTGCCGGCGGCGCCCTTCGCGCTCGGAAGGCGTGCGCCCGTCGCTTCGGCGGTGGCGAGGCCGTGCACGCCATGCGTCACCCAGGATTCGCTGGGGAACGCGATGCCGTCGAGCACGCGGTCATCTTCCGCCTTGCCGGTTCCGGAGAGGATCTGCGACGTCGCCGTGCGCGGCTTGTCGGCCAGGCCCGCAGCGGATAGGCGCGGCACGATGGCGCGCGCGATGTTGCCCTTTGTGGCGAGGAATACCGCGTCGATCTGCTTGCCCGCGGCGACGGGCGCGAAGTCCGTCGCGCTGTCGTCGGCCACCGCAACCACGCTGCCGCCGCGTGCCGCAAGGCGATCGCGCAGTGCAGCGACGGCACGACGTTGCGTCTCCTCGTTCGACGCGATCACCAGCACGTTGTGCGCGTTGCGACGCATCAGGAAGTCGGCGGCCGCGAGGCCTTCGTCTTCCGGCGACAGCGAGAAACTCGACTGGCCCTGCGGCGGAGACTGCGTGCCGCGATTGAGCGCAAGCATCGGCACCGCGAGTTCAGTGCGACCGAACAACGCGCCGACTTCGTCGCGACCGAGCGGGCCGACCACGAAATCGTTGCCGTCGGTGCTGGCGCGGTCGTAGGCCGACATCGCACCGGCCGGCGTGCCGGCGGTGTCATAGAAACGCACTTCGGGACGACGACGCGTTTCACCGTAGTAACCGGCGAGGAAACCATCGCGGACCGGGCGCGCTGCCACCGAGAGCGGGCCCGACAACGGCAGCAGCACCGCGAGCTTCACCGGCGGGCGATAGCCGTCGCGATCGGCAGGCGGGCGGTTGTCGAAATTCCAGCCGGCGCGTGCGAACGCATGCGGCAGCGGCAGACCGCGACGCAGCAGTGCGCGACCGACATAGCTGTACAGCGGATCGTCCGCGCCGAGTCGCTGCGCTTCGCGCTGCAGCGTCGCGTCGTCGAGCTGGCCGATCAGGCGATCGATCTGCGCTTCGGCGTCGTGGCGTTGCGTGCCGGTCTGGGTCGACAGCGCGGCCGCGAGTTCGCTGGCCTGGCGGATCGTGTCGCGCGTCGCCGAATTCTCGGCGGCAACCGGCGTGGTCGGCCGCGTGGGCGACTGCGCGCAGCCGAAGACGAGCACGGTCGCCAGCATGAGCGTGGCGATGCGGGTGATCGAACGGAATGAAACGGGAGCGGCGTTGAGCATCGCGCGGGCATCGGCGTGGACCGGGTTACGATTCTACCCGCGCCCCCGTGCAGGACCACGATGCAGACTTCCGGCACGCTCCACGTCGTCGCCACCCCGATCGGCAACCTTGGCGACTTCGGTGCCCGCGCCCAGGAGGTGCTCCGCTCGGTCGACGCCATCTGCGCCGAGGACACGCGCCACACGCGCCAGTTGCTGGCCCATTTCGGCATCGAGAAGGCGCTGGTCGCCCTGCATCAGCACAACGAGGACGCGCAGGTCGCGCAGCTGGTCGGCCGTCTGCGCGACGGGCAGTCGCTGGCGCTGGTCAGCGATGCGGGCACGCCGCTGGTGAGCGATCCGGGCTTCCGGCTGGTCCGCGGCGCGCGCGAGGCGGGCATCCGCGTGTCCCCGGTACCCGGCGCCTGCGCGGCGATCGCGGCGCTGAGCGTGGCGGGCATCGCGTCGGACCGCTTCGCGTTCGAAGGGTTTCTGCCGGCGAAATCCGGCGCACGCCGCGAAAGGCTGACGTCGCTCATCGCCGAGCCACGCACGCTGATCTTCTACGAAGCTTCGCATCGCATCGAGGAAGCGCTGGCCGACTTCGCCGAGGTTTTCGGCCCGCGTCGGGCCGTTCTCGGTCGCGAACTCACCAAGCTGTTCGAGACGGTGCTCGACGGCGACCTGCCGGCGCTGCACGCGGCGGTGGCGGCCGATCCCAACCAGCGCAAGGGGGAGTTCGTGCTGATCGTCGAGGGCGCGCCGGAAGATGCAGACGCCGTGCTCAGCGAAGGCCGTCGCGTCTACGCCACGCTGTGCGCGCACCTCAAGCCGTCGCAGGCCGCCAAGATCGCCGCCGAGCTCACCGGCGCGCCGCGCAAGGCGCTCTACGGCGGCGAGGGCTGATCGACGAATTCAGGCCCGACCAGTGCTGCGCCGCTACACTGCGCGCGGCGGAGTCGGCCAGACAGTCGCGTCATTCGCAAGAATGCCGAGGAAAGTCCGGGCTCCACAGGGCACGGTGCCAGGTAACGCCTGGGCGGCGCGAGCCGACGGAAAGTGCAACAGAGAGAGACCGCCGATGGCCCTGCCGCTTCGGAACACTTGTCGGACGTAGTCCGACCAAGTGCTTCCGGACCGCCGAAAGGCGGGGGCAGGGCACAGGCAAGGGTGAAACGGTGCGGTAAGAGCGCACCGCGAGTCCGGCAACGGACCGGCACGGCAAACCCCACCGGGAGCAAGACCAAATAGGGAGACGATGCCGCGGCCCGCGGTGTCTCCGGGTAGGTTGCTTGAGCGGCGCGGTGACGCGTCGTCTAGAGGAATGACTGTCCACGACAGAACCCGGCTTACCGGCCGGCTCCGCCACTTTCCTTTGCGATCAACCACTTGAGCCAAGCAGCCGTAGCCCGCCCCGCCGACGGGCGGTTAGCTCCGTGAAGCCGGCTGTAGAGCCTGTGGACATTCGGTGACGATCCGCGTCCAAGTGATTGTTGTCTCAACATTTGAGACAAAACAGCAGCTTGTGGATAAAGCTTGAACAAGTCTCTCAAGTGCGCCGCAAGTTGTTGACTTCACTTACAAAAATGACTGCTCAGGATTGTTGACAACCCTCTGGACGGGGCATAAGGTGGCTCCACGTGGGAAAACCGGGTATTTCGTGGTTTCCCCGTCACCATCAAGCCCGCGTGAAGACGGGCGACCGGAAGGGGCAGGTCCGTGTTCCAGGGCGAAAGCGCCATCACCATCGATGACAAGGGTCGGCTCGCGGTTCCCACCGCGTACCGCGATGTCATTGCGCGTGAGTGCGGCGGCCGTCTGGTGTTCACGTACAACCCGTTCGAGTCCGGGTCGCTTTACCTCTATCCGCAGCCGGTCTGGGAGCGCGTGCGCGATCAGGTCAATGCGCTGCCGAAGACCAAGCGCACCAGCCGCATATTCCAGCTGAAGCTGGTCGGTGCCGCGACCTTCGTCGAGCCCGACACCAACGGCCGCATCAGCGTGCCCGCGAGCCACCGTGCCGCGGTCGGCATCGAGAAGCGCGCCGTGCTGCTGGGGATGGGCGACAAATTCGAGTTGTGGAGCGAGCAGGCCCACCACGCGCAGATCCGCCAGACCATCTCTGACGACGATCTGAGCGACGGGCTGCTCGATCTGACGCTGTGACGGCCGGTGGCATGGAGCGCGCCGCGCTCACAGGCCACCTCCCGGTGATGTACGCGCAGGTCCTGGATGGTCTGCGTGTCGTTGGGGATGGAACGTATCTGGATGGCACGTTCGGTCGTGGCGGGCATGCCCGCGGCGTACTGGAGCGGCTCGGACCCGAAGGTCGCCTGCTCGTGATGGACAAGGATCCCGACGCGATCGCCGTCGCCGAACGAGAGTTCGGTGGCGATCCGCGCGTGGCCATCCACCGCGGCAGCTTCATCGACCTCGCGCATTGGGACGCGGCGGCGAACGGCCTCGACGGCATCCTGTTCGACCTCGGCGTGTCATCGCCGCAGCTGGACGTCGCCGAGCGCGGCTTCTCGTTCGGCAAGGACGGCCCGCTCGACATGCGCATGGATCCCGACGCCGGCGTCAGCGCTGCCGAGTGGATCGACAGCGCGACCGACCGCGAGATCGCCGACGTGCTGTGGACCTTCGGCGAAGAACGCCAGAGCCGCCGCATCGCACGTGCGATCGTCGCGCGCCGCACCGAAACGCCGATCGAGCGCACCGCACAACTCGCCGATCTCATCGCGTCGGTCGTTCCGCGTGGCGACCAGAAGATCCATCCGGCCACGCGTTCGTTCCAGGCGATCCGCATCCACATCAATCGTGAACTCGGCGATCTCGAAGACGGACTCGACGCGGCGATGGCGCGCCTGAAGCCCGGCGGTCGCCTCGCGGTGATCAGCTTCCATTCGCTGGAAGACCGCATCGTCAAGCAGTTCATCGCGCGTCATGCGAAAGCGCCGGCGGGCAATCGCCGCATGCCGGTCGAAGTCGAGTTCACGCCGACGCTGCGTGACATCAGCGGCGCGATGAAGGCCGACGACGCGGAAATCGCGATGAATCCGCGGTCGCGCAGCGCGGTGTTACGCGTGGCAGAAAAACTCCCGGAGGCCGCGTGATCCTGCGCGTCCTCCTCGCCATGCTGATCGTCGCGAATGTCGTGACGGCGCTGGCCATCGTCGAAACGCGCCAGCGTCATCGCCAGCTGTTCGTGCAGGCGTCGAAGCTCGAGCGTGCGCGCGACGATCTGAACATCGAATTCGGCCGGTTGCAGCTCGAGCAGGCGACGTGGGCCGAATCCAACCGCATCGACCAGGTCGCGCGCGACCGGTTGGGCATGAAGTTTCCGGAAGGCAATGACATCGTGGTGATTCGCCCATGAGAACCGCGGGCGATTCCCGTCGCGATCGCAACCAGCGCACGAAGGGCGGCGAGCTGATGCGTCGCCTGCGCGTGCTGGTCGGCGGTGCGTCGACCACGCGCGGTGGCCGCGCACGCATGGACGTTCGCATGCGCCTGCTGTGCCTCGTCGCGGCGATGGGCCTGTGCTCGTTCGCGCTGGTCGCGCGTGCGTTCTACATCCAGGTGCTCGATCGCGACTTCTACGTCGCGCAGGGCGAAGCACGTTCGTTGCGCGAGATTCCGATCCCGACCTCGCGCGGCATGATCACCGACCGCAACGGCGAGCCGCTCGCGGTATCGACGCCGGTCGAATCCGTGTGGGGAAACCCGCAGGAACTGCTGAAGAATCCTGATCGCCTGCCGCAGCTCGCCGACGCGCTCGACGTGCCGGTCGACGTGCTGCAGCGCAAGCTCAGCCAGAAGGCCGGCAAGGAATTTCTCTACCTCAAGCGCCGCATCAATCCGGACGAAGCGCAGAAGATCCTCGCGCTCGGCATTCCGGGCGTGGCGAGCCAGCGCGAATACCGCCGTTTCTACCCGCAGGGTGAAGCGATGGCGCACGTGCTCGGCTTCACCAACGTCGACGACGAAGGACAGGAAGGCCTCGAGCTCGCGTTCGACGAATGGCTGCGCGGCAAGCCGGGCGCCAAACGCGTACTGCGCGACGGTCACGGCCGCATCATCGAGAATGTCGACCTGGTGCGCGCGGCGGAACCCGGGCGCGACCTCACGCTCACGATCGACCGCCGCATGCAGTTCCTCGCGTATCGCGAGCTGCACAACGCGTTGCTCGAACACGGCGCGGCGAGCGGTTCGATCGTCGTGGTCGACATCGCCACGGGCGAAGTGTTGGCGATGGCCAACCTGCCGGCGTTCAACCCGAACGCGGTCGGCAGCACCGATCCCGACGCGCACCGCAATCGCGCCGTCACCGACGTGCTCGAACCCGGCTCGACGATGAAGCCGATCACGATTGCCGCCGCGCTGACCGCGGGCGTGGTCACGCCGACGACGCCGATCGACCTGTCGCCGGGCTGGCTCAAGCTCGGCCGGTACACGATCCGCGACCACCAGAACTACGGCCTGCAGACGGTCACCGGCGTCATCACCAAGAGCTCGAACATCGGCGCGACGAAGATCTCCGCCAAGCTCGACGACCACTATTTCTACGACTTCGTCCGCAAGTTCGGTTACGGCAGCAAGCCGGGCAGCGGTTTCCCTGGCGAGTCGGCGGGTGTTTTGCCGTCGCCTGCGCGCTGGAGCGGTACGTCGAAGGCGACGATCTCGTATGGCTACGGCCTGTCCGCAACGCCGCTGCAGATCGCGGTGGCGTATGCGGCAATCGCGAACAACGGCGTCATGACCGTGCCGACCTTCGTCAAGGGCGAGCACGGCCAGACCAAGCAGGTGCTCGACCCGAAGATCGCGCACGAAGTCATCAAGATGATGCAGACCGTGACCGAGAAGGGCGGCACCGCGACGCAGGCCGCGATCCTCGGTTATCACGTCGCCGGCAAGACCGGCACGGCGCGCAAGTTCAACGGCCGCGGCGGTTATTCGCAGCGTTACGTCGCGTACTTCGCCGGCATCGTGCCGGTCGACAACCCGCGCTTCGCGACCGTCGTCGTCGTCAACGATCCCGATCCGGGCAAGGGTTACTTCGGCGGTCTTGTGTCCGCACCGGTGTTCAAGTCGGTGATGGAAGGTTCGCTGCGTCTGATGGACGTACCGCCAGACGACATCGACACCTGGCTCGCCGCGCAGAACAAGAACGCGCCGGCGAACGGTGTGGCTCCGAAGCAGGTCGCCGCCGTCGTGCCGGATGCATCGGACGATGACGTCGACACGCCGCTCGACACGGCACCGGTGACGCCATGACGCACACGATGCGACTGGTCGAGCTGCTTCCCGACGTCGACGGCATCCCCGTCGACCTCGTCGTTTCCGGGCTCGTGCAGGACAGCCGCGAAATCAACGCCGGCGATGCGTTCGTCGCGATCGGTGGTTTCGGTGCGCACGGCCTTGGTTTCGTCGACGCGGCGAAAGCGCGCGGTGCGTCCGCGGTGCTGTTCGAGCCGCCGGCACCCGAAGAACATCCTGCGCCGGCCGAGGCGATCGCCGTGCCGGGCCTGCGTTCGCGCCTCGGCGAAATGGCGCATCGCTTCCACGGACGCGCCACCGAATCGATGACCGTCGTGGGTGTCACCGGCACCAACGGCAAGACGTCGACGGTGCAGCTCATTGCGCAGGCGTGGACGTTGCGTGGCGTGACCGCAGGCACCGTCGGCACGCTGGGCGTCGGCCTGTACGGCCACGCGGTGCCGACCGGATTCACCACGCCGCTGGTGCTCAAGCTGCACTCGGCGATCGGCGAGATGCGTGCCGATGGCGCCGAAGCGCTGGCGATGGAAGTGAGCTCGCACGCGCTCGACCAGGGCCGCGTCGACGGCGTGCGTTTCGATGTCGCTGCGTTCACCAATCTCACCCGCGACCATCTCGACTATCACGGCACCATGGCCGCGTACGGTGCCGCGAAAGCGCGCCTGTTCGGCTGGCCGGGCCTGAAGGCGGCGGTGGTCAATCTCGACGACGAGTACGGCGCGCAACTGTTCGACGCGTTGCCATCGCATGTGCGCGGCATCGGTGTGAGCTCGCGCGCCGCGGCGAATGCGTCGCTGCAGGCCGATGCAATCACGCTCGACGCCGGCGGCATCGCATTCGACCTGGTAAGCGATGGCGCGCGCGCCGCGGTGCGTTCGCCGCTGCTCGGCCGTTTCAACGTCGACAATCTTCTGACCGTCGCCGGCGTGCTGCACGCACTCGGCGCCGACGTGCGCGACGTCGCCGACACGCTCTCGCGGCTGCAGCCGATCCACGGCCGAATGAATCGCCTCGGCGATGCCGGCCAGCCGCTCGTCGTCATCGATTACGCGCACACGCCCGACGCGCTCGAACAGGCGCTGTCGACGCTGCGCGCTCACACCGCCGGTCGACTCGTTTGCGTGTTCGGTTGCGGCGGCGAGCGCGATACCGGCAAGCGCCCACAGATGGGTGCGATCGCCGAGAAGCTCGCGGATATCGCGATCGTCACCGACGACAACCCGCGCGGCGAAGACGGCGATGCGATCGTCGCCAACATCCTCGAAGGCTTCGCCGACCGCGCGCGCGCGACCGTGATGCGCGATCGTCGCGCCGCGATTCGTCATGCGGTGCAGGGCGCCGACGAACACGACGTCGTGCTGATCGCCGGCAAGGGTCACGAGCCCTACCAGGAGATCGCGGGCGTGAAGCATCCGTTCGACGACACGCGCGTCGCGCGTGAAGCGCTGGAGATCCGCGCATGAGGCCGTTGCGTCTGTCCGACATCGCGGCGATGACCGCCGGCCGCGTGGTCGGCGAGGACATCGTGGTCGATCGCCTGCTCACCGACACGCGCGGGCTGACCAGCGTAGAGCCGTCGGTGTGCGCGTCCAGCCTGTTCGTCGCGCTCAAGGGCGCGCGTTTCGACGGGCATGACCATGTCACCGTTGCGGCGGAGGCGGGCATCGGTGCCGCACTCGTATCTCGCATTGTCGGCGACATGCCGCAGGTGCTGGTCGGCGATACGCAGCTTACGCTCGCCGACATCGCGCGCGGCTTGCAGGCGTCGCGTTCAACGAAAGTCGTCGCGATCACCGGCAGCAACGGCAAGACCAGTGTCAAGACGCTCACGCTCGCCGTCCTCGAACTCGCCGGTCGCACGTACGGCAACCCCGGCAACCGCAACAACGAGATCGGCCTGCCGCTCGCGGTGATCGAAGCGCCGGAAGACGCGGAGTTCGCGGTCTACGAAATGGGCGCGGGTCAGCCGGGCGACATCGCGAATCTCACCGCGATCGCGCGCCCCGACGTGTCCATCGTCAACAACGTCGCGCCGGCGCACCTCGAACGCATGGGCTCGCTGCTCGGCGTCGCCGACACCAAGGCGGCGATCTACGACGCGCTGCCGACCGGCGGCGTCGCGGTGATCAATGCGGACGACAGCTTCGCGCCGCTGTTCGCCGAGCGCGCGAGCGGGCGTCGCCACATCCGCTTCGGACTCGACACCAGTGCGGACGTGACTGCGCGTGACGTGCGCACGACGGAAGCGGGTTCGACTTTCACGATCGTGACGTCCGACGGCGAAGCTGCAGTCGAACTCGCGATGCCGGGTCGTCATAACGTGCGCAACGCGCTCGCCGCGGCATCGCTCGCGATCGGCGCGGGCGTTCCGCTGTCGACGATCGCGCAGGGTCTTTCCGCTGCGCGTCCGGTCGCCGGTCGCCTGGTCACGCATCGCCTGCGCAGCGGCACAACGCTGATCGACGACAGCTACAACGCGAACCCGGGTTCGCTCGCCGCCGCGATCGACACGCTCGCCTCGATGCCCGGCGCGTCGTGGCTGGTGCTCGGCGACATGCGCGAGCTGGGCGACGACGCGGTCGCGCTGCATGCGCAGGCGGGCACGCGTGCACGCGAAGCCGGTATCGCGCGGCTCTACACGCTTGGGGCATTGAGCGCAGCGGCGGCCGACGCATTCGGCGCGAACGCGCGTCATTTCGACACACACGAATCGCTTGCCGAGGCACTGCGCGCGGACCTGTCCGCCGATGTGCGCGTCCTCGTCAAGGGATCCCGCGGCAGTGCGATGGATCGCATCGTCGCTGCGCTCCTCAACGGACAATCCCATGCTGCTTGAACTCACCCGCTGGCTCGAACAGCTGCAGAGCCACTTCGGCCTGTTCGGCTACCTCACGTTCCGCGGCATCCTCAGCGCGCTGACGTCGCTGTTCCTCTCGCTGTGGGTCGGCCCCGGCGTGATCCGTCGTCTGGGTCAGCTCAAGGCCGGCGGCCAGCCGATCCGCACCGACGGTCCGCAGTCGCATTTCTCCAAGGCCGGCACTCCGACCATGGGTGGCGCGCTGATCCTGCTCACCGTTCTCGCGTCGGTGCTGCTGTGGGGCGACCTGCGCAACCGCTACGTGTGGCTGGTGCTCGCGGTGATGGTCGCGTTCGGCGCGATCGGCTGGTGGGACGACTGGATCAAGATCGTGCGTCGTGACCCGAACGGCATGAAGTCGCGCACCAAATACTTCCTGCAGTCGGTCGCCGGCCTCGCTGCCGGCCTGTTCCTGTACTACACGGCCGACGCGCCGGCGGCGACGACGTTCTACATCCCGCTGTTCAAGCAGGTCGCACTGCCGCTGGTGAGCGTGTCGTTCGTGTTCATCGCCTACCTGTGGATCGTCGGCTTCTCGAACGCGGTGAACCTCACCGACGGACTCGACGGCCTCGCGATCATGCCGACGGTGCTGGTCGCCTGCGCGCTCGGCGTGTTCGCGTATGCGTCGGGCAATGCGGTGTTCTCGAACTACCTGCAGATACCGCAGATCCCGGGCGCCGGTGAACTCATCGTCATCTGCGCGGCGATCGCGGGTGCGGGCCTCGGTTTCCTGTGGTTCAACACGTATCCGGCCATGGTGTTCATGGGCGACATCGGTGCGCTCGCGCTTGGCGCGGTGCTCGGCACGATCGCGGTGATCGTGCGTCAGGAACTCGTGCTGGTGATCATGGGCGGCATCTTCGTCATCGAAACGCTGTCGGTGATGATCCAGGTCGGCAGCTTCAAGCTCACCGGCAAGCGCGTCTTCAAGATGGCGCCGATCCACCACCACTTCGAGCTCAAGGGCTGGCCCGAGCCGCGCGTGATCGTGCGCTTCTGGATCATCTCGGTGGTGCTCGTCCTGATCGGCCTCGCGACGTTGAAGGTGCGCTGATGGACATGTCCCGCCAGGCCACGCGTCTCGACGCGATCACCGGACGCTTCGATCCCTGGCTGCTCGGCCTGATCGGCGCGCTGCTCTGCCTGGGCATCGTGATGGTCGGTTCCAGCTCGGTCGCGCAGGCAACGAGCCCGACCTACTACCTGACCAAGCACCTGGTGTTTGTCACCGCCGGCTCGATCGCGGCGGCGTGGGTCATGCGCATGGAGCTCAAGACCATCGAGCGCTACGCGCAGTGGTTGCCGATCGTCGGCCTCGTGCTGCTGCTGATGGTCGCGGTGCCGGGCCTTGGCGTGACGGTGAAGGGCGCCAAGCGCTGGATCAATCTCGGCATCACCAACTTCCAGCCGGTCGAAGCCGTGAAGCTGATGATGGTCGTGTGGCTCGCGGCCTACCTCAAGCGTTTCAGCGAGGAAGTCAGCGCCAGCTGGAAAGCCATCATCAAGGTCATCGGCGTCGCGCTTGCATTCGCCGGCGTGCTGCTCGCGGTGCAGAAGGATTTCGGCTCGTCCGCACTCATCCTGGCGATGACCGCCGGCATGCTGGTGCTCGGCGGTGCGAACCTACCGCGCCTGGTCGGACCGGTGCTGGCGCTGGTGCCGATGGCGGGCGCGATGATCCTGCTCGAGCCGTATCGCGTGCGTCGCCTGACCTCGTTTACCGACCCGTTCGCCGATCCGTTCGGCGACGGCTACCAGCTCGCGAACGCGCTGATGGCGGTGGGTCGCGGTGAATGGTTCGGCGCCGGCCTCGGCGCCTCGGTACACAAGCTCTCGTACCTGCCGGAAGCGCATACCGACTTCATCATGGCGGTGATCGCCGAAGAACTCGGCTTCGTCGGCGTCTGCGGTGTGATCGCGCTGTACTCGGCGCTGGTCGCGCGCGCGCTGTGGGTGGGCCTGCAGTGCATCGAGATGCGTCGTCATTTCGCGGGCTACTGCGCATTCGGCATCGCGTTGTGGATTGGCATCCAGAGCACGGTGTCGATCGGCGTGAACCTCGGCCTGCTGCCGACCAAGGGCCTCACGCTGCCGCTGATCTCGTACGGCGGCTCGTCGATCGCGATGACGATGGCGGCGATGGGCCTGCTGCTGCGCATCTCGTACGAACTCGAGCGCGCGCGTCGTCAGGTTGCGCTGCGCCGCGACGCCGTCGGCACGACGCCGGTCGCGAGCAAGATCGAAACGCCGGTCGCGCGTCCGTCGGCTGCAGCGCCTGCCGCAGCGCCGGTCGGCCGCGTCGATCCGCGCGGCACCAGCCGCCTGCGTCCGCGCATCGAACCCTTCTTCGGGCGTCACAGCGCATGACGGATGCGCGCGCCAATGCGAACGCAGAGGTCGGCGTGATGATCCTCGCCGGTGGCACGGGCGGGCACATCTTCCCGGGCCTCGCGGTGGCGCACGAGCTGCGACGTCGTGGCGTCGCGGTCGGCTGGCTCGGCAGCGAAGGCGGCATGGAAACGCGGCTGGTCCCGCAGCACGGTATCGACGTCGACACGATCGCGATTCGCGGCGTGCGCGGCAAAGGCGCGGCCACGTTGCTCGGTGCACCGTTCAAGCTGATGTCGGCAGTGTCGGCCGCGCGTGCAGTGCTTGCGCGTCGTCGCCCGAAAGCGGTGATCAGCTTCGGGGGGTTCGCCGCAGGCCCAGGTGGCCTTGCCGCGAGGCTTGCGGGCGTTCCGCTGTACGTGCACGAACAGAACCGCGCACCCGGCATGACGAATCGCGTGCTTTCGAAGATGGCGCGTCGCGTGCTCACTGGTTTTCCGGGCACGTTCGCGAAGGAAGAAGTGGTTGGCAATCCCGTGCGCAACGAGATCGCGGACGTTGCCGCGCCGTCGGTGCGCTTCGACGGCCGCGAAGGTCCGCTGCGCCTTCTCGTGCTCGGCGGAAGCCAAGGCGCGGCGGCGCTCAATCGCGCCGTACCGACCGCGATCGCATCGCTGCGTGATCGCTCGCGCTGGCAGGTGCGTCACCAGTGCGGCGAGAAAATGCTCGACGCGGCAACTGCCGCCTATCGCGACGCCGGTGTCGATGAATCCGTCGAAACGTTCATCGCCGACATGGCCGCCGCATACGCATGGGCCGACCTCGTGGTCTGCCGCGCCGGCGCGCTGACGCTCGCGGAAGTCTGCGCGGTCGGCGTCGCCAGCGTGCTGGTGCCGTTCCCGCAGGCGGTCGACGACCACCAGACCAAGAACGCGCAGTTCCTCGTCGACCGCGGCGCCGCGCGCCTGCTGCCGCAGAACGACCGCCTCGCGTCGGCACTCGCCGACACCCTCGAATCTTTCGAAACGCGCCACGCGCTTCGTCCGATGGCGGACGCCGCACGCGCGCTCGCCAAACCGGATGCCGCATCGCGCGTGGCCGACCTCGTCATGGAACAGATCGTCATGGACCGCGCCGCATGATCGCCACGCATCGCCACCGCCTGCACGACAACGCGGCCGATGGTGGCGCGCGCGTGCACTTCGTCGGCATCGGCGGCGTCGGCATGAGCGGCATCGCCGAAGTGATGTGCACGCTCGGCTACGAGGTATCGGGATCCGACAATGCCGACAACGCGGTGACGCGTCGCCTCTCGCGTCTCGGCATCACCGTGCATCGCGGCCACGACGCTAACAACGTCGACGGCGTCGAATGCCTCGTCGTGTCGAGCGCGATCAAGGCCGACAATCCGGAGCTGATGGCGGCGCGCGAACAGCGAATCCCCATCGTTCCGCGTGCGGAGATGCTCGCCGAGCTGATGCGCTTCAAGCGCGGCATCGCGATCGCGGGCACGCACGGCAAGACCACGACGACGTCACTTACCGCCAGCGTGCTGGGCGAGGGCGGCATCGACCCGACGTTCGTCATCGGCGGCCAGCTGCTCGCGGCCGGCGCGAACGCGAAGCTCGGCGGCGGCGACTGGCTGGTTGCCGAAGCCGATGAATCCGACGGCAGCTTCCTGCGCCTGAACCCGCAGATCGCCGTCGTCACCAATATCGATGCCGACCACCTCGAGAACTACGGCGGTGACTTCGCCAAGGTGCAGGCCGCGTTCGACGAGTTCCTGCATCGCCTGCCGTTCTACGGCCTTGCAGTGCTGTGCATCGACGACGACGAAGTCGCGAAGCTCGCGAAGAATGCGACGCGCCATGTGCTGACGTACGGCTTCTCGGAGCTCGCCGACGTGCGCGCCGAGAACGTCGTGCAGCAGGGTGCGCGCATGCGCTTCACCCTTTGCATGCCCGATGGTTCGCGTTGCGAGACCACGCTCGCGCTGCCGGGCCGTCACAACGTGCAGAACGCGCTCGCGGCGGCCGCGGTGGGTTGGCAACTCGGCGTCGAACAGCCGGCCATCTGCCGGGCGCTCGAGAACTTCGCGGGCATCGGCCGTCGCTTCAACCTGCTCGCGCAGGTGCCGGTGGACGGCGGCACGGTGACCCTCGTCGACGACTACGGCCATCACCCGAAGGAACTGGACGCGGTGTTCAAGGCCGCGCGCGGTGGCTGGGCCGACAAGCGCCTGGTCGTTGCGTTCCAGCCGCATCGCTACAGCCGCACGCGCGACCTGTTCGATGACTTCGCCGCCGTGCTGTCCGAAGTCGACGTACTCGTGCTGACCGACGTCTACGCCGCGGGCGAAGCGCCGATCGCCGGCGCCGATGCGAAATCCCTGGCCCGCGCCATCCGCGCGCGCGGCCGCACCGAACCTGTCGTCGTTGCACGCGCCGCCGATCTCGCGCGCGTGCTGCCCGACGTCCTCCGTGCCGATGACCTGCTGCTGATGATGGGCGCGGGCGACATCGGCCATGCGGCACAGCACATCGCCGCGCATGGTTTTGAAGGAGCCGAGTCGTGAGCATCACCATCGTCCCGTCGCGCGTCACCGATCCGGCCGCATTCGGCCGCGTCGCAGTGCTCATGGGCGGCACCAGTTCCGAGCGCGAGGTATCGCTCGACTCCGGCCGCAACGTGCTGGAAGCACTGCAGTCCAAGGGCGTCGATGCATTCGGCGTCGATGGCATCGATGCGCTGGTCGATGCGATCCGCGACGGCCGCGTCGATCGCGTGTTCAACATCCTCCACGGCAACAAGGGCGGCGGCGAAGACGGCGTGCTGCAGGGCCTGCTTGAAGCGCTGCGGGTGCCGTACACCGGTTCGGACGTGCTCGGTTCCGCGTTGTCGATGGACAAGATCCGCACCAAGCAGGTGTGGCTGAGTCTTGGCCTGCCGACGCCGCGCTACGTGCGCCTCGCCAAGGGCGACGACGTGCATGCCGCGGCGCGCGATCTCGACCTGCCGGTGATCGTGAAGCCGTCCTGCGAAGGCTCGAGCGTCGGCGTGTCGCGCGTGCATGACGACGCCGGCCTCGACGATGCCGTCGCGCTCGCCGCGCATTACCCGGGCGAGATGCTGATGGAGCAACTTGTCGTCGGCGACGAACTCACCGTCGCGGTCATCGCGAACGGTGACGACTTCATCGCGCTGCCGTCGATCCGCATCGTGCCCAAGGGCGAGTGGTACGACTACAACGCCAAGTACATCGCTGAAGACACGCAGTATCTGTGTCCCGGCCTCGACGGTGATGCGGAAGTCGAGATCCGCCGCATCGCGGTCGCCGCGTTCAAGGCGGCGGGTTGCGAAGGCTGGGGTCGCGTCGACGTCATGCGCGATCGCGGCACCGGCAAGTTCTTCCTGCTCGAAGTGAATACGGCGCCCGGCATGACCAGTCATTCGCTGGTGCCGAAGGCCGCGCGCCAGGTCGGCATCGAATTCGCCGACCTGTGCTGGCGCGTGCTCGAGTCGAGCCTCACGCGCGGAGGTGCCGCGGCGTGAACCCGATGCTCCGTCTCGCAGGCTGGTTGATCGCCGTAGCGCTCGTCGCGCTGCCGGTGGTCGCCGTGCTGCGCGGATGGATCGGGTCCGACCGCTGGCCGCTCACGCATCTGCGTGCGACGGGTGCATTCGAACACGTTGACCCGCAACTCGTGCAGCGTGCGCTTCTGCCGTACGCCAAGCGCGGGTATTTCGCGGTCGACCTGCAGCAGGCGCAGGCGGCGATCGCGCGCCTCCCATGGGTCGACCAGGCGCAGGTGCGCAAGCGCTGGCCCGACGTTCTCGAAGTGTCGATCACCGAACATCGCCCGTTCGCACGTTGGGGCAACGATCGCCTGCTGTCCGATCGCGGTGCGTTGTTCGATGCGCGTGGCGCCGCTGTGCCGGCCGGCCTTCCGAATTTCAACGGCCCCGATGCGCGCACGCGCGACGTGGTCGAGCTGTACCAGCAGGCGCGCACGCTGTTCGCGCCGATCGGCATGCAGGTCGACACGGTGGTGCTCGATCCGCGCGGCAGTTGGTCGATCGTGCTGCTCGACCGCGCGCATGGCGGCATCCCGACTCAGGTGATGGTCGGCCGCAACGAAGCGCGCGCGCGCATCGGTCGCTTCGTGCGCCTGATGCCGCAGCTGCTCGTCAATCCCGAGCGCCACATCGAGCGCGCCGATCTTCGCTACACCAATGGTTTCGCACTGGTCTGGGCGGGCACTGCCGCGCCGGCTGCTGCGAAGCCGTCCGCGGGCAGCCGTTCCGGCGCCGACCTCGCGACGCCGTTGAAGGCGGCCATCGCCGCGCTGGCGCCGCATCGACTTTTCTTTCCTGACGTGACCACATGAATCGCAAGGGCGACAAATCGCTGATCGTCGGCCTCGACATCGGCACCTCCAAGGTGACCGCGCTGGTCGGCGAATACCTGCCGGGCCAGCCGATCGAAGTGATCGGCCTGGGCTCGCACGAATCGCGCGGCATGCGTCGCGGCGTGGTGGTCGACATCGACTCCACGGTGCAGTCGATCCAGCGCGCGATCGAGGAAGCCGAGCTCATGGCGGGCTGCGAGATCCGCTCGGTCTACGCGTCGATCTCCGGTAGCCACGTGCAGTGCCGCAACTCGCAAGGCATCGCACCGATCCGCGACGGCGAAGTCACCTACGCCGACCTCGATCGCGTGCTCGATGCGGCCAAGGCCGTCGCGATCCCCGCCGACCAGAAGATCCTGCACGCGATCCCGCGCGACTACGTGCTCGACGATTCGCAGGAAGGCATCCGCAACCCGGTCGGCATGACTGGCGTGCGCCTCGAAGTGCATGCGCACCTGGTGATCTGCGCGCAGTCTGCGGCCGCCAACATTTCCAAGTGCGTGCAGAAGTGCGGCCTCGCGGTCGACGACCTGATCCTGTCGGTGCTGGCGTCGTCGCAGGCGGTGCTGACGCCGGACGAACGCGAACTGGGCGTCGTGCTGGTCGATCTCGGCGCGGGTACCACCGACATCGCGGTGTTCGTGCAGGGCGCGATCGCGCATTCGGCGTCGCTGCCGATCGCGGGCGACAAGGTTACCGAGGACATCGCGCACATGCTGCGCACGCCGACGCCGGAAGCCGAGCAGATCAAGGTCCGCTATGCCTGCGCGCTCGCGCAGATGGCGACCGCGGAAGAATCCATCCAGGTGCCCAGCGTCGGCGATCGCCCGCCGCGACGCATGCCGCGTGCTTCGCTCGCGCAGGCGGTGCAGGCGCGTTACGAGGAAATCTTCGAGATGGTGCAGGCCGAACTGCGCCGCTCGGGCTTCGAGCAGCACGTCCGCGCCGGCATGGTGCTGACGGGTGGCGCGTCGAAGATGGAAGGCGTCGTCGAGCTTGCGGAAGAGATGCTGCAGATGCCCGTGCGCGTCGGCATTCCGCAGCACGTCACGGGCCTCGGCGAAGTGGTCGGCAATCCGGTGCATGCCACCGGCGTCGGCCTTCTGCTCATGGGCAGCCAGATCGAAAACCCGCGTCGACCGATGCTTCCGGCCGGACGCGCGGGCGGTTTTCTCAGTCGTTTGAAGAACTGGTATCGCGGCGAGTTCTGAGGGCAGAGCGCGTCGTCATTCGAAGCGGGCGAAGACACGAAAAAAAGTTGCAGGAATTTTCGTAGCGACAACACACAGCGTTCAATACATCAGCAACAATACACATCAAATAAAGCGCGCATCGGCACGAACGAATGCACGCACCAACGAGGACAACGGACATGGCGCATTTCGAACTGGTCGAGAAGATGGCTCCCAACGCCGTCATCAAGGTCGTAGGCGTGGGTGGCGGCGGTGGTAACGCCGTGGCTCACATGGTCAACAGCAGCGTGGATGGCGTGGAGTTCATCACCGCCAACACCGATTCGCAGGCGATCAAGAACTGCGGCGCGAAGCTGCAGCTGCAGCTCGGCGGCAACGTCACCAAGGGCCTGGGCGCAGGCGCGAATCCGGAAGTCGGCCGCCAAGCTGCGCTGGAAGATCGCGATCGCATCATGGATGCGCTGCAGGGCGCCGACATGGTGTTCATCACCGCCGGCATGGGCGGCGGTACCGGCACCGGCGCTGCGCCGGTCGTTGCGCAGCTCGCGAAGGAGATGGGCATCCTGACCGTCGCGGTCGTCACCAAGCCGTTCCCGTTCGAAGGCCGTCGCCGCATGCAGGTCGCGCTCAAGGGCATCGACGAGCTGTCGCAGCACTGCGATTCGCTGATCACGATCCCGAACGAGAAGCTAATCACCGTGCTCGGTCGCAACGCGACCATGATCCAAGCGTTCCGCGCTGCCAACGATGTGCTGCTCGGCGCCGTGCAGGGCATCGCCGACCTGATCGTTCGCCCGGGCCTTATCAACGTCGACTTCGCCGACGTGCGCACCGTCATGAGCGAGATGGGTCTCGCGATGATGGGCACCGGCGCCGCACGCGGCGACGATCGCGCGCAGGCCGCTGCCGAAGCCGCGATCCAGAATCCGCTGCTCGACGACGTCAACCTGTCGGGCGCGAACGGCATCCTCGTCAACATCACTGCCGGCCCGGACTTCACGATGGCCGAGTTCGACGAAGTCGGTCGCACCGTCGAAGCGTTCGCATCGGAAGACGCGACCGTCGTCATCGGCACCGTGCTCGATCCGGACATGCAGGACGAAGTGCGCGTCACCGTCGTCGCCACGGGCCTCAACCGCGCCGCCGCGCGGGCGAGCGACCGCGGCTTCGAAAGCCAGCGTCGTCCGCAGATGCAGGTCGTTGCCACCAAGCGTGACGGCACCACGGGCCTGCCGATCGACGAGGTCGCGAATGCGTACTCGCCGAACGTGCCGAACATGCCGAGCTTCAGCAGCAGCCTGCGCACCCGTGCCGATGCCGCACCCTCGGCACCGGCCGCATCGCAGCCGGCCGTCGCGGATTTCGGTGGCGACAGCTACCTCGACATCCCGGCGTTCCTGCGTCGCCAGGCCGACTGACGCATCGCGCGGCGTTGTCAGCCGCGCGTGTGAAACCGTTGCCGGCGCATCGCACCGGTGCGGAGTCGTAATCGTCATCGCCGGTGCTCGCGCATCGGCCGCAGTACGCGTCGCGCCCTCGCGACGTCACATGCTTCGACCGCCGTCCGTCGGTCGTTGATTGAGGTGGGATGCCCGCGAGGGCGTCCCACCGTTTTGCGTCGCGGCACCATACCGGCCGTCGGCACGCGCACTGACTCGCCCTCGGGATGACTTGGTCTTAACGTCCCGTGCCGCTATGTCACCGTCGGTGAAACAGCCCGTACCGGCTTTTCCGTTCAGGTTCAGCGGACCCCGTGTTAACTTTTCCGACCGGCACGTACCAGGCCCGACCGCACCCAATGCTCCGTCAGCGAACCCTCAAGAACACCATCCGCGCGACCGGCGTCGGTCTGCACAGCGGCGAAAAGGTGTTCATGACGCTGCGGCCGGCGCCCGTCGAAACCGGCATCGTGTTCCGTCGTACCGATCTCGATCCCGTGGTCGAGATTCCCGGACGCGCCGATCTCGTCACCGAAACCATTCTCTGCACGGGCCTGAGCTGCGGCGCGGGCAAGATCCAGACGGTCGAGCACCTGCTGTCCGCGCTCGCGGGTCTCGGCATCGACAACTGCTACATCGAGCTGTCCGCGGCCGAAGTGCCGATCATGGACGGCTCGGCCGGCCCGTTCGTATTCCTGCTGCAGTCGGCGGGCATCGCCGAGCAGGAGGCGCCCAAGCGCTTCATCCGCGTCACGCGCGAAGTCGAAGTGCGCGATGGCGACAAGTTCGCGCGGTTCTCGCCGCACGACGGTTTCCGCATCGGCTTCACCGTGCAGTTCGACCATCCGGCGATCCCGGCGTCGAACTCACGCGCGGTGGTCGACTTCTCGACCGACGCCTACATCCGTGAAGTCAGCCGTGCGCGCACGTTCGGCTTCATGCGCGACCTCGAGTACATGCGCGAGCGCAATCTCGGCCTCGGCGGCTCGATGGACAACGCCATCGTTCTCGACGAATTCCGCGTGCTCAACGACGACGGCCTGCGCTACGCCGACGAATTCGTGCGTCACAAGATCCTCGATGCGGTCGGCGACCTGTACCTCGCCGGCCACGCGATCATCGGCGCGTACGAGGGCTACAAGTCCGGCCATGCGCTCAACAACAAGCTGGTACGCGCGCTGCTTGCCGAGCAGGGCGCATGGGAAGAAGTGACCTTCACCGGCTCGGCGCCGACGCCTGTGGTGTTCGGCGCGCCCGGCATTCCGGCGCTCGGCCTCGCCTGAGCGAGCGGCCCCGGCCGTTCAAAATCAATCACTTGCATCGTGCGCTGCGGCATTTCCGCCACGCGACGGCCGGTTCGCGCCTGTCGCTGACGACCGTTCGTCGTCACACCGGTGAACTCGCGGTGACGAATAACCCGTCCTTAACGAATCCATCGCCTCGCTTACCGGGTCGTTAACACCCGAGCGAAAAGGCGCGGGTAGCATGCCGCCACCTCGTCGTCGGCATACCGCGCCGTACGGGAGGGGCATCACGCGTACGGGACTACTCGACGTCCCTCAGCGATGCCAGCGCCGCCTGCAGCGCCTGCTGCGTCGCGGCCGACATGGGACGAGGTGCCCTGACCGTCTGGCGGTCGGTGGACGTCCCCGGCGATGTCCTGATCACCACGTCGCTCGCAGCAAGCCCGATGGACCGGGCCGCATGAAGGAGTTCCGGGATCGCAAGCCGCAGCTTGGCCTGCCAGACCGGAGCATCGACGACAAACACGAGCCTGCCGCGATCGAAATTCGCGAGCCGCGCATGCGCGGCCAGCCCCTGCGGCAGGCATGGGCGTAATCGACCGTCCAGGTCGTCGAGCCACAGGGCTCGGCGCACGGGGTCGCCGCCCGGACCGTCCAGCACCGCATCGAGCGGTGCGCGGGCGGGGCCGGTGGCGGTCTTGCGCAACCTGGGCTTGGAATCTGACATCGGACCTATGAGCGTTTCCGCCATCCTAAATCCCCGCGATCTCATCAGCGATGCGCTCGCGTTCCTCGGCGAGCACGCGGCGCGACGTCCCGCCCTCGCACTCTCGATGTTCATGGTCGGCGGCCTTGCGCTGCTGGTCGCCGGCGGCGTTGCCGGCTCGGCGATCTCCCGCCACGAAATGCAGGCCTCGCAGGCGCATCTCGCGCCCGGCCAAGCGCAGCACGACCTCAACGCGCTCGCCGCACGCGTCGGCGAGCTGCAGGCACAGGCCAACCGCCTGAACGCGCTGGGCGAACGCCTGACCCGCATGGGCGGCCTGAAGGACGGCGAGTTCGACTTCGACCGCCCGGTCGGCGTCGGCGGCGCGGGCCCGGTTCGCGACATGCCTCGCGCCGAACTCGGCCAGAGCCTCGAACTGCTGTCGCGCCAGCTGCGCAGTTCCGGCGACCAGCTGACCGTGCTCGACAGCCTGCTGACCGACCGCAAGCTCACGCTGGCCGCAGTGCCGTCGCACGCACCGGTGCACGACAGCTACATCACCTCGGGCTTCGGCGAGCGTGCCGATCCCATCGTCGGTGGCGGCGAATTCCACAAGGGCATCGATTTCTCGGCCAATACCGGCGATGCGGTGCTCGCGGTCGCGGACGGCGTGGTCAGCTTCGTCGGCGAACGCTCGGGCTACGGCAACGTCGTCGAGATCGACCACGGCAATGGCTACGTCACGCGCTATGCCCACAACTCGCAGCTCGAGCGCCGCACCGGCGAACTCGTCCGTGCGGGCGACGAGATCGCCAAGGCCGGCTCAACCGGTCGCTCGACCGGCGCGCACGTCCATCTTGAAGTCTGGTGCGACGGTCGCGTGGTCGATCCGCGCCCGTTCCTGCAGCAGGACATGCGCCGCGGCTGACTGGCAGTCGGCCGGCTTGTAAACGCCGCCGACCGCCTCCAGCTACAATCCGCGATGCCGTAAAAGGGCGCCCAGCGCCCTTTTTTATTGGCGACGACCTATCAGCGCGTCGCCCAGCCCCTTTTCCAACCGGTCCGTCATGCTCAACAGCCTGCTCACCCGTGTCTTCGGCAGCCGCAACGAACGCCTCCTTCGCCAGTTGCAGCGCTCCGTCGACAAGATCAACGCCCTCGAACCGCAGATGCAGAAGCTCAGCGACGAGGAGCTGAAGGCGAAGACGCCGGAGTTCCAGGAGCGCATCCGCAACGGCGAATCGATCGAAAAGCTCCTGCCCGAAGCGTTCGCCGTCTGCCGCGAGGCGTCCGTGCGCGTCATGGGCATGCGCCACTTCGACGTACAGCTCATCGGCGGCATGGTGCTGCACCTGGGCAAGATCGCCGAGATGCGCACCGGCGAAGGCAAGACGCTGACCGCGACGCTGCCGGTGTACCTCAATGCACTGGAAGGAAAGGGCGTCCACGTCGTCACCGTGAACGACTACCTGGCCCGCCGCGACGCCGCGACCATGGGCAAGCTCTACGGCTGGCTCGGCCTGACCACGAGCGTCGTGTATCCGGGCATGCCGCATTCGGACAAGC
This sequence comes from Lysobacter sp. HA18, assembly GCF_054057595.1. Lineage (NCBI taxonomy): Bacteria > Pseudomonadati > Pseudomonadota > Gammaproteobacteria > Lysobacterales > Lysobacteraceae > Lysobacter > Lysobacter sp. HA18. The sequence goes on along the minus strand of NZ_JBSRZL010000001.1, from coordinate 2,841,121 downwards.
ACGCCGCGTACGCCGCCGACATCACCTACGCGACCAACAACGAGATCGGCTTCGACTACCTGCGCGACAACATGGCGCTGTCGAAGGACGATCGCGTGCAGCGCGGCCTCAATTTCGCGATCGTCGACGAGGTCGACTCGATCCTGATCGACGAGGCGCGCACGCCGCTCATCATTTCCGGCCCGGCCGACGAATCGCCGGAGCTGTATATCAAGGTCAACCGCCTCGTTCCGCAGCTCGTGAAGCAGGCGACGGAAGAAGGCGAGGGCGACTTCTGGGTCGACGAGAAGGGCAAGCAGGTGCACCTGTCCGAAGCCGGCCAGGAACACGCCGAGCAGCTGCTTCGCGGCGCCGGCATCCTCGGCGAGGACGAAGAGCTCTACGACCCGCGTCATCTGAGCGTCGTGCATCACCTCAACGCCGCGATGCGCGCGCATGCGATCTACCAGCGCGACGTCGATTACATCGTGCGCGATGGCGAAGTCGTCATCGTCGACGAATTCACCGGCCGCACGCTGCCCGGTCGTCGCTGGTCGGATGGCCTGCACCAGGCGGTGGAAGCGAAGGAAGGCGTGCCGGTGCAGCGCGAGAACCAGACGCTCGCATCGATCACTTTCCAGAACCTGTTCCGCATGTACGGCAAGCTCGCCGGCATGACCGGTACGGCGGACACCGAAGCCTACGAATTCCAGACCATCTACGGCCTTGAAGTCGTGGTGATCCCGACCAACCGCGACATGATCCGCAAGGATTATCCGGATGCGGTGTTCCTCAACCGCGCCGGCAAATACCGCGCGGTGGTCAACGAGATCAAGGCGGCGTACGAGAAGAAGCAGCCGGTGCTGGTCGGCACCACGTCGATCGAAGTGTCGGAGATGCTCAGCGACCAGCTGCGCGAACTCGGCATTCCGCATGAAGTGCTCAACGCCAAGCAGCACGAACGCGAAGCGCAGATCGTCGCGCAGGCGGGCCGTCCCGGCGCGATCACCATCGCCACGAACATGGCCGGCCGCGGTACCGACATCGTGCTCGGTGGTTCGCTTGAATCCGAACTCGCGCAGCTCGAAGCGAACGGCCAGGAGCTCGACGAAGTCACCAAGCAGCGCCTGAAGTCCGAATGGCTTGCGCGCCACGAGGCGGTCAAGGCGGCCGGCGGCCTGCACATCGTCGGCACCGAACGCCACGAGTCGCGCCGCATCGACAACCAGCTGCGCGGCCGTTCGGGTCGTCAGGGTGACCCGGGTTCGTCGCGCTTCTACCTGTCGCTCGAAGACAACCTGATGCGCATCTTCGCGGCCGACTGGGTGCAGCGCGTCATGGCGCGCATGGGCCTGAAGGAAGACGACATCATCGAGTCGCCGCTGGTCACAAAGCAGATCGCCAACGCGCAGCGAAAGGTCGAAGCGCACAACTTCGACATCCGCAAGAACCTGCTCGAGTTCGACGACGTCAACAACGACCAGCGCAAGGTCATCTACGGCCAGCGCGACGAACTGCTCGAAGCCGAGGACGTCGGCGAGAACATCGCGGCGATCCGTGGCGACGTGGTCGCCGAGATCGTCGAGCGTTTCGTGCCGCCGAACTCGATCGACGAGCAGTGGGACCTCAAGGGTCTTGAAGCGACGATCGCCGAAGACTTCGGCGTGCAACTCGATCTCGACGGCCTGGTGAAGTCGGAACCGGAACTCGATGCGCAAGGCGTGCTGCGCCATGTCGACGACGTGGTGACGAAGCACTTCGTCGATCGCGAGCAGTCGCTGGGCGCTGAAACCGCGCGCATGGTCGAGAAGCACATCATGCTCAACGTGCTCGACCAGAACTGGAAGGAGCACCTCGCGCGCATGGATTACCTGCGCCAGGGCATCCATCTGCGCGGCTATGCGCAGAAGCAGCCGAAGCAGGAGTACAAGCGCGAAGCGTTCGAACTGTTCTCCGAGATGCTCGAGAAGGTCAAGACCGAAGTCGTGACGATGCTCGCCCGCGTGCGCATCCGCACCGAGGAAGAGATCGCGCAGGAAGAGGCGGCCGCACGCGCGCAGCTTGAAGCGCAGTCGCGCCAGATGCAGTTCCAGCACGCGGACGTCGGCGGCTACGGCACCGAGAACGAGGCGGCCGACGTGCTCGCCGCGGGCGCCGGTACCGCTGCCGCGGCGATCGGTCGCAACGATGCGTGCCCCTGCGGCAGCGGCAAGAAGTACAAGCATTGCCACGGGCAGCTCGCCTGACCGGACGTCGCTCGCGACCTGTCCAGCACCGGCGCAGCCTGATGGTCGCGCCGGCGTCGCTTCCGCCCCGTGGCTGACGCGAAACGATCGATCCACGTCGTCGCGGGTGTCATCCGCGACGTACGCGGCCGCGTGCTGCTCGCGCGCCGTACCGAGGGCCGTGACCTTGCCGGCCTGTGGGAATTTCCCGGCGGCAAGCGCGAGCCCGGCGAGACGCCCGAGCAGGCACTCGTTCGTGAGTTGCACGAAGAACTCGGCATCGACGTGCGCGTCGGCGCGCCGCTGATCCGCGTACCGCAGCAATACCCGGACAAGGCGCTGGTGCTCGACGTCCGAATCGTCGATGCATGGACGGGCGCCGCGCGCGGGCTCGAAGGTCAGGCCTTGGCGTGGGTGCCACTCGACAAGCTCGCGCGTTACGACATGCCGCCGGCGGATCGGCCGGTGGTCGCTGCGCTGTTGCAGCCGGCGTTGTATGCGGTGACGCCGGCGATCGTCGGCGACGACATCGACGCTTGGCTCTGCGGCGTGCAGCGCGCGCTGGATGGCGGCGTTCGCCGGGTGCAGCTGCGATCGCCGGGCACGTCGTTGGAGACATGGCGCGCCGTGGTAGTCGATGCGATCGCGCGTTGCCGTGCGGTTGGTGCGGAGGTGCTGGTCAACAGCGACGTCGACCTCGCTCGCGAACTCGGCATCGGCGTGCATCTGCGCGCCGTACAACTCGCCGCATTCGACGAACGCCCACTGCCCGCTGACGTGTCTGTCGCTGCCTCGTGCCACACGGCCGAGGAACTCGCAGCCGCACAGCGGCTCGGTTGCGACTTCGCCGTGCTCGGCCATGTCGCGCCAACGCCCTCGCATCCCGACCGTTCGCCGATCGGCTGGGCGGGCTTCGCATCCATGCGCGAGTCCGTCTCGCTGCCGCTGTATGCAATCGGCGGCCTCGGCCCCGCGCATGTCGATCAGGCACGCGAACACGGTGCGCAAGGCGTCGCCGGGATCCGCGGGTTCTTCTTCGACGGTCCGCTCGGCTAGGCTGGCGGCGGAGGTCTCCATGCAGCCCTACGTCATCGGCCTGACCGGCGGCATCGCGTCAGGAAAATCGGAAGCCGCGCGCCACTTCCAAGCGCGTGGCATTACCGTGGTCGACGCGGACGTGATCGCACGGGAAGTGGTCGCGCCGGGCACGCCCGGGCTCGCGGCGGTCGTAGCGCATTTCGGCGCCGATGTGCTGCAACGCGATGGTCAGCTCGATCGTGCGGCACTGCGGCGGCACGTATTCGACACGCCCGCCGAACGCGCGGCGCTGGAAGCCATCGTCCACCCGCTGGTGCGGCAGACGATCGAGTCCCGGTGCCGCCAAGCGACGTCGCCCTACGTCATCGCTGCCATTCCGTTACTTGCCGAAGGCGGCGGCCGCGATGCCTATCCGTATCTGGCGCGAATACTTGTCGTCGACGTGCCGGTCGACGTGCAGCGCCAGCGCCTGGTCGCACGCGATGGAATCGATCGCGATCTGGCGGACCGGATGATTAGCGCACAGGCAACTCGCGAACGGCGTCTGGCCACCGCAGATGACCTGATCGTCAATACGGGCACTCGCGATGCGCTGCATCCGTTGGTGGATGCCTTGGACGTGCGCTATAGGCAGTTGTCGGCAACACGCTAGCCGCGGCCGCAGTTATTGCAGGTGCGCGTACCGCATGTAGTTGTCGACGAGCGTGCCGCCCCAGAAGAACACGATCCAGCCTGCGATCGCGAGGTAGGGGCCGAATGGGATCGGCGTCGCGCGGTCGCGGCCTTTGGCGGCCAGCCAGATCGAACCGATGATCGCGCCGACCAGCGATGAGATCAGGATGGTCGGCAGGATTCCTCGCAGGCCGGTCCATGCGCCGATCGCGGCGAGCAGCTTGAAGTCGCCATGGCCCATGCCTTCCTTGCCGGTGAGCTGCTTGAACAGCCACCACACCGACCACAGGCTCGCGTATCCGACCGCAGCACCGACGAGTGCGGGCTTCGCGGGCATGTAGAGATTGTCGGACGCCGCGATCAAGCCCAGCCACATCAACGGCAGCGTCAGCGAATCTGGCAGGAGCTGCGTGCGCAGGTCGATGCCCGACATCGAGATCAGAAAGCCGGTGAACAGCATCGCGCCGAAGCCCTGCCAGCCGAAGCCGAAACGCGCGACGCAGGCCAGGAACAGCAGCATCGTCAGCAGTTCGACTGCCGGATACTGCACCGAGATCGGTGCCTTGCAGTGACGGCAGCGGCCGCGCAGCGCGAGCCAGCTGAAGAGCGGGATGTTCTCGTACCAGCTCAGCGCGTGCTTGCAATGCGGGCAGTGCGATCGCTCGACCACGATGCCGGGCGGCGGCGGGTCATAGACCTCGTCGAGCCCGAGCACCTCACGCGAATCGCGCTTCCACGACCACTCCAGCCGCGTCGGCAGCCGGAGGATCACCACGTTGAGGAAGCTGCCCACCAGCAGGCCGAAGCCTGCGGCGAGCGGATAACCGATCTGGGGGTTCTGGTCGAGGAACGCCACCGTTCAGCCGACGACCGAGGCCAGCTTGAAGATTGGCAGGTACATGGCAATTACCATGCCGCCAACGATCACGCCGAGGAACACCATGATCAGGGGTTCCAGGAGGCTGGAAAGCGCATCGACCGCGTTGTTGACTTCCTGTTCGTAGAATTCCGCAACCTTGAACAACATAGTGTCCAGTGCACCAGCTTCCTCACCGATGGCGGTCATCTGGATCACCATGTGGGGAAAAAGGTTGACCTGCTTCATCGCGACGTTAACGGGGTAACCGACCGCAACATCGTCACGGATGCGCAGCACAGCATCGGTGTATACGGCATTGCCGGTGGCGCCCGAGACGGTGTCCAGCGCTTCGACCAGCGGAACGCCGGCCTTGAACGTCACGGCGAGCGTGCGCGCGAACCGAGCGATCGCCGAGTTGTGCATGATCTGACCGATGACGGGCAACTTGAGGATCACTCGATCGAGTAGGTGCTGGAACGCCACGGAGCGCTTCAACGCTGCAATAAAGGCGACCGCGGCACCAACGATAACGAGCAGTACCAGCCACCACCAAGCGACCATGAAGCGGCTGAGGTTCACCACCATTTGCGTGAACGCCGGCAGGTCGGCGCCGAAACCCTTGAACACATCCTCGAATTGGGGGACTACGAACACGAGCAGAATCGAGCTGACCAGCAGCGCAACGGCCACAACCATGGCCGGGTAGAACATCGCCTTCTTGATCTTGCCTTTGAGCGTCTCAAGGTTTTCCTTGTACGTAGCGATCGTGTCGAGCACCGTCTCGAGCACGCCCGCTGCCTCCCCTGCACGGACTAGGTTGCGATATAGCTCGTCGAACTGCACCGGATGGCGGGCGAGCGCTTCTGTAAATGACAAGCCACCTTGAATATCCGCGCGCACCGTGTCGACCAGCTGCCGCATCCGGGGATTCTTGTTTCCGTTGGAAATAATCTCTAAAGCGCCGACGATTGGGACGCCCGACTTCATCATCGTGGCGATCTGTCGGCTGAAAATCGCGATGTCACGCGGCTTGATCGCGCTACCGGCAGCACCGAACAGCGGCTTGCCCTTCGGCTTGACCGTCTGCGGCGTAATCCCCTGACGGCGCAATTCGGCCTTCACCAGATTGATGTTCTTGGCCGACTGCTCGCCCTTCATGACGACGCCGCGCTTGTCCTTGCCGACCCAGGTGAAGGTCTGCAGGCTGTCGCCGGGGCGGGCGGTGGTTTTGACTGTCGATCGGCTCGCGGCCATGGCTTAGTCCTTGGTGACGCGGTTGATTTCGGCGAGGCTCGTGACGCCCTTGCGCAGTTTCATCAGGGCGGACTGGCGCAGGTCCCGGATTCCCGAGCGTTGCGCCGCCTCAGCGATCTGCATGGCGTTGCCGCCTTCGAGGATGATCGCCTGGATCTCCTCGGTCATCGGCATGACCTGGTAGATACCCGTGCGCCCCTTGTACCCCTCGGTGCAATCAGGGCAACCGACAGCTTCGTACACCGTGAACCCCGTCGCGATTTCCTCGGCGGTGAAGCCCTCGGCGATCAGCGCGTGCTCCGGCAGCTGCACCGGTCGCTTGCAGTCGTGCAGGCGTCGGGCGAGGCGCTGGGCGATGACTAGCGAGACCGATGAGATGATGTTGTAGGGCGCGATGCCCATGTTCATCAGTCGCGACACCGTCTGCGGCGCGTCGTTGGTGTGCAGCGTCGACAGCACCATGTGACCGGTCTGCGCCGCCTTGACCGCGATCTCCGCCGTCTCGAGGTCGCGGATTTCGCCGACCATGATCACGTCCGGGTCCTGTCGCAGGAAGCTGCGCAGGGCTGCAGCGAACGTCATGCCGCGCTTCTGGTTCTGCTGGACCTGGTTGATGCCGGCGACGCGAATTTCGACGGGATCCTCGACCGTCGAAATGTTGCGGGTGTCGTCGTTGAGAATGTTGAGCGCCGTGTAGAGCGAGACCGTCTTACCCGAGCCCGTCGGGCCGGTGACCAGCACCATGCCGTAGGGCTTGGCGATGGCGCTGAGGAACAGCTCCTTCTGGTCGTCCTCGTAGCCAAGCTTGTCGATGCCGAGCTTGGCTGCGCTGCCGTCGAGGATACGCAGCACCACTTTCTCGCCGAACAGCGTCGGAAGGGTGCTGGCGCGGAAGTCGATCTGCTTGGTCTTGGACAGGTTGAGCTTGATGCGGCCGTCTTGGGGGACGCGTTTTTCGGCAATGTCCAGCTGCGCCATGACCTTCAGGCGCGCCGCGATGCGGGTGCTGAGCTTCTGCGGCGCCTTCGCGACCTGCTTGAGGATGCCGTCGATGCGCAGGCGTACGCGGAAGTCCGTCTCGTAGGGCTCGAAATGGATGTCCGAAGCACCGCGGCGGATTGCGTCGACCAGCACCTTGTTCACGAACCGAACGACCGGCGTGTCATCGCCCTTGGCGTCGACACCTGAATCGCCAGCGGTCAGGTCGTCGTCCTTGCCGACCTCTAAGTTCTCGAGACCTTCGTCATCGCCGCCGCCATCGCCCAGCGTGTCGCTGTTCTCGGACCAGCGGTCCAGGCAACGTGCGATGGTGTCGGCGTCGACGAGGATCGCCTCAACGGCGAGGTTGGTCTGGAACTTGATCTCGTCCAGCGCGTGCGAGTTGGTCGGGTCCGTGATCCCCACGAACAGCCGGTTGCCGCGCTTGAACAGCGGCAGCACCCCGTGCTTGCGAAGGAGCTCATCGTTGACCAGCTTGATCGCCGATTGCCCGGGATCGAACGCGTTGGCATCCAGCAGGGGGACGCCGAACTCGACCGAATTGGCAGCGGCCATGCTAGCGGCCGACACCAATCGGCGGTCCGACAGGTAGACGGCGAGCGGCTTCTTTTCGGTCGTGGCGGCGGCCATTGCCTCGCGCGCCACGCTCTCATCCAGCGCTCCGTCGAGCACCAGGCGACGGGCAATGCCCGTGATCCCCACCAGGTTGGCGGTAGCGACGGTATTCATGTTGACCCTTTTTGCAGCCCCTGCAGGGACTCTAACGCAAAATCCGGGCCACGCAGTGCGGACGTCTCCCCGTTTTTGAGGCCCGGTTACCTGAAGGGTTAGGGTGTCTGTGCCACATGGCGCAAACGAGCGGCAGGTGTGTGCGTCGCCCGCGATTGCCAGCAGCCTCGCGACCAGCGACGCTAGGGTCTCCACTGCCGCCGAACCACTTATGCGCCTCAGCGTCGTCTTGCCTGCTAAGAACGAGGAACATGGCCTACTCCGTACGCTCCCCGCGCTTTGGGCTGTGTTTCCCAATGCGGAGGTGATCGTGTCCGACGACGGCTCTACAGATGGCACAGCCGCGGTTGCCGTAGCACATGGAGCGAAGGTCATCTCGGCCCCTTACTCCATGGGCAATGGAGCGGCCATCAAACGCGGGGCACGTGCCGCCAGCGGCGACGTCATTGTCTTCATGGATGCCGATGGCCAGCACCATCCTGAACAGATCGAAATGCTGCTGGCGCGACTTGCAGACGGCTACGACATGGTCGTCGGCGCGCGCGACGGCAGCGGGCAAGCCAACCGCAGCCGCAGCGCAGCGAACGGTTTCTACAACCGGCTGGCTAGTTGGATGACCGGCCATCGAATCGCTGACCTGACATCAGGGTTTCGGGTTGTTCGTGCGGACCGCTTTCGCGAGTTCCTGCACCTGCTGCCGAATGGGTTTTCCTATCCCACTACCTCGACGATGGCCTTTTTCCGTAGCGGCTATCCGGTGGCCTACGTGCCGATCCCGGTAGCAAAGCGAATTGGGCATAGTCATATCCGGCCGGTGCGTGACGGACTAAGGTTTCTACTGATTATTTTCAAGATCGCCACGCTGTATTCGCCCCTTAAGTTGTTTGCCCCCGCCGCACTGATACCGTTTGTGCTCGGCTTTGCCTGCTACGGGTACAGCTTCGCAGTGGCGCACCGCTTCACGAACATGAGTACGCTGCTCTTCAGCGCATCGGTGATTATTTTTTTGATTGGGTTGGTGTCTGAGCAGATCACATCGCTCATGTATGCAAGCGCGCGGCAATGATCATGTCACGCGTTGCAATCACGTTTTTCAGGCTCGTTCGCTCAACCCCCTTGCACCCGCAGTGGCTCATCCGCTCACGCGTGAGCACAGCTCGCCTGCTCGCCGCCTTGCCGCCGGGCAAGGTGCTGGATGTCGGCTGCGCGGGACGCTGGGCAGCACACAAATTGCCGCCGAGCTGTATGTATGTGGGCCTTGACTATCCAGCTTCGGGAGGAATCGATTACGGATCGACGCCCGACGTTTTTGGTGATGTGATGAGGTTGCCGTTTGCGGATGGATCTTTCGATACGGTGCTGCTCCTTGAGGTGCTGGAGCACGTTTCCAAGCCCGACGTGGCATTGGAGGACATTCGTCGAGTATTACGGCCAGGCGGCAGGCTCGTCTTCAGTATGCCCTTCATCTATCCCGTTCACGATGCACCTTTTGACTACCAGCGCTACACAGAGCACGGTCTAGCGCGTTCGCTAGCTAGAGCAGGGTTCGAAAAGCCAGACATCAGACCAGTACTGGGCGCTATTGAATCGGCAGGGCTCATGATCGCTCTCGCTCTAGCGGGGAGCGCTATAACTGCATTGCAGACTATGGGGACTGGCCTTCTCGCCTTACCGTTAATCGCTTTCCTGGTGCCCGTCACAAACGTCGTGGCGTGGTCACTCGCACGCATTCTCCCGAACTGGAGTGCGCTGACTGTTGGCTATGAAGGCATGGCGGTTCGCGAATGAAGGCATTGGTGCTTGTGACGACGTCATTCCCGGTTCGCGGCGATGGCAGCGAGGCCGCCGGCGCGTTTGTCGCCGACATTGCTATTGCGTTGAGCAGTCGGCTACCAATTCGCGTTGTGGCGCCTGGACCAAGCAACACTCGCGAATCTTTGACGGATAACGTCGAGGTCTTTCGATTCGCCGCCCCGGAAAAGGCATTGTCCACGTTGTCGCCGATGAATCCTCGCGACTTAGTCAGCCTTCATCGCGTGTTGTCCAGCGGCGCTGCCGCTGCGCTAGATGCGGTTCGCGCTGGGCCGACCTCCCATCAACTCGCCCTGTGGGCGTTACCTTCTGGCCACTGGGCAAGGCGGGTGACAAAGATCACTGGCGTGCCGTACTCGGTTTGGACCCTCGGGAGCGACATCTGGTCACTCGGGCGAATCCCAATCGTTCGAGGGTGCCTAAGGTCGGTTCTCGTCGACGCAGATTGCTGTTTTTCCGACGGGGTGACGCTCGCGCGGCAGACGGAGCGAGTGGCAGGTCGCTCCGTCGAGTTCCTTCCTAGTGCAAGGAGTCTCGTGTCGAAGCCGCGTACATTGCGCGGCCAGCTGCCCTATAGGTTGTTGTATGTCGGGCGCTGGCATCGAAATAAAGGTGTGGACCTATTACTCGAGGCGCTCGACCTTCTCTCAGACGCAGATTGGGGCCGCATCGAGTCTATTAAGATCTGCGGCGGTGGGCCACTTGAGAGTGCCGTTCGCGCAGGAGTCGAGCGCCTCGTTCGCAACGGCCGACCGGTGGCCTGCAAGGGCTATCTCGACCGTGTAGAAGTTGGTGCTGCATTCGCATCGAGTGACATCCTGCTACTGCCCTCCCGAGTCGAGAGCATTCCAGTCGTCTTTTCCGACGCTATGCAGCAGGGTTGCCCTGTCGTCGCCTCACCCGTGGGGGATCTTCCTGACCTCGTCACAAAGGGCGGAGTGGGCTGGGTCGCATCGGCCGTGACGCCTCTGGCGTTCGCGGGGGCGTTGCGCACGGCGCTCGGAACGGACGTTTCGACCATGGAAAGAGCCCTTCGAGAAATGGCGCGTCGTTTCTCAATTTCTGACCACATCGCGCCACGACTCCTTGAGCTCGCGCGCGCGCCAAGGGCCCAGTGATAAAGGCGGACCCCAGCCCGTGGCAGGTTACAGAGTGTCCTTGCGCCGATCATGAGGCGTGGTGCGCAGCGGCGCAGGCGTTCTGGGCGTCCGAAAGTTGGGGAAACGTCTTAGAGGGCCTCAGATGCTCTGTGCGGTACGCGTGGAATGTGACGCATGGATTTGGCATGGTCGTACCGGTATTCGTGCGCGGCCCGCTGCGAATCGGTTTCCTCGGGTTTCCGCACCTCGCGCCTAGCCGCCTAGCGCTGCTCGGTAGCGTGGAACGGGCTGCGCTCGCTCGCGCTATGAATCTCGATGTGCTTCGTGCAGTCAATTCGCGGGCCACCAAGCCCGGCGGGGCAAGTGCGCAGACGCTTCCCGAAGTGTGGATACCTGATCTAGCGGGCTGGCCGGGGTCGAGGCATTCGCGCATCCGCCGCGATGTCGCTTATGCGCGTCGCGCCGCCTCAGAATTCCAGTTCGCCAATCAGCTCGACCCGAAGGCAGCTTGGGAGCTATATCGCGGCACTGTGCAGCGACGCGGCGCACGCGCAAGATACACGGTCGCGTATTTCGAGCGCTTGGCGCGGCTGTCGAGCGTGGATCCTCGTGTCCTGTGTTGCTCATATATGGCGACCGACGGCACGACGCAGGCGTTTGCTATCGGCGTCCGACATGAAGACTGCACCTATTACCTGCACGCCGCCGTCGCACCGTCAGCGCGGCGCGTCGGGCTCAACGATCTCATGCTTGACTGGCTAATCAATTCCGCACGCGCGCAGGGCTCACCGCAGTTCAATCTGATGGCTTCGCCGCCGAGCCATATCGGGTTGATGCGCTACAAGCAGAAATGGGGAACCGCTCAGGGCTATAGCGTCACGACGGACGAAGGTTTCGGGCGGGTAGGAAGGCTCGCTACCTGGGCAATGGACCTGGCTCGACGGAGTGCCCGGTGATATACCGAGCACGACTATGACCAGGGAAGCGGCGCGAGGGCCGGCGGTGAGGGAACGCGGCAAGGAGCTGTCGAGCTTCGGTGCCGGCCGGCTGGCCCTTCAGGTCGTGATGGCCGGCATACTGGGCGTGGCGAGTTATCGGCTTCTTGTTGATCAGTCGATTGCTTCCTATTGGGCCGCGACGTTTGCTAGGCGCGGCGCTTGGGAAGCCCTTACGCTGGCGACATTACTGGGCGGCCTGACCCTCGCCGCAGCGGCTGCAACGTTTGCATTCGTCGCACATCCCATTGGGCGATCTTTGTCACGTGCCGATATCGCGGCGGCCTACCTTGTCGCCCAAGGGCTGAAATATGTGCCGGGCCGGATCTGGGGGACTGCGTTCCAGATCAGGCGAACCGCCACTACCGTAGGCCTGCATGCTGCTCTGCAGGCCACTGCTTTGCACGCTGCAATCTCGGGCGTGGGCAGCGTGCTCGTTTTCGCTCTGATCTCTCCGCAAGCGCCGCTGGCGTGCGTCGGGATGTTACTTCTGACGAGTTGGATTACATGCCGTCTGAGGGTTGTATGCGGTACGCGGCGGCGTGCGTGGCGTGCGGCGGCCCTCGTTGTCACGGCGATGGCCGTTGAGTGGCTCTTCTTCTGGGGCCTCTGCGCGCTACTGTTTCCGGCCGCGTCACCGGCGTTAAGTTTGAAAATTGGAGCGATCTATTCGATCGCTTGGTTGTTCGCGGGGCTAGTATCAATCACGCCAGGGGGCATTGTCGTGCGCGAAGGTGCTTTCGTAGCATTGGTTGCCGTTGCGTTGCCCCACACGAGCGACGCTGTTGGCTTTTCCGTGGCGGCACGTGTCGTGTTAACGGGCGGGGAAATTCTCGCCGCCGTGGGCGGCTGGATTTGGTGTTGCAAGAGGGCCGGCGCATGAAGCCTGCAGTGCCCGGGCACGACATGCGTCGGTATTGGGAACAGCTTGGTTGCCGCTTCGGCGCTTGCGCGGCGACCGATCCTAACGACCGTGCCGGAATCAAGACAGCCTACATTGCTGCGTGCCGAGACCACGCGATCGGCCCCTTTTTACCACCGTTCGGACCGCTGCTGGACGTAGGTTGCGGCACGGGAACTTTCCTCTCAGCCGTGGATGCCATGCGCGCTGGGCAGCTGCAATTAGGCGCCGATGTGTCGTCGACCATGCTTCAGTTGGCGACGGAGCGCGATGTCACTCTCGCCGGGCGGTTGGTCCAGTTTGATGGGGTGAATCTGCCGTTTGCCGATGGGCAGTTCGCTGCTGTCACGACTGCGGCCGTTCTGCAGTACGCGATCGACGACCACGAGCTGCTCGCCATTTTGCAGGAGTTGCATCGGATCCTTCGATCGGGTGGAAGGGTTGTATCGGTCGAGCAAATCCGCAGTGAAGATTTCCTTGACCTTCGCAACAACAAGCGGCAGCGCGCGCCGGGCGACTTCTTGCGTATAGCACGCAGCGCAGGATTCGATATCGAACACTGGCGCCTAATTAGGCGCGCACGCATGCCGTGGACCTATGCCATCCGATACGGGCTCGTCGCGCGTCGATGGCTACCCGCGCTCGTCCGATTCGAGTCCAGATTCTGGGGCCAGTCGGTGCCGCCACGCTGGGACTATGCGGATGCGCTGTTCGTGCTTCGCAAGCCTTAGACCCGCCGTGTGTACAGCGAGAACAGAACGCCAACCAGCACAGCCTTTCGGGCGAGCGCTGCGGAAACACCGTCGATCACGCACTCGACGTCACGCGGCGACAGGACTCAACGGTAGGCTCATGGTGCTTGTAACGTAGAAGCGGACGCTCGCTCTCGGAACTACCCGCGGGGCGACCCCGAAAGGTCGCTTCGATCGCGTGAGTCCATTCCGCAATTATTACGAGGTCGTGTCGCCCTTCGATAGTCATGATTCGGCCCGTGTCACATGGCCGCCGGCAAACAAATGCATAGGAATGATTTGCCCATGTCGCAAGGGACCCGCTGATGCAATGACGCCTGGATCGATACGTGCGCATGCGGGCCGCGTCCGCCAAAGCGGCCTTCAGACCAGCGCGGATGACCGAATTGTGCGTGGCGCAGAACGTCAGCGGCGTTGTGATGACCTCCACGCCACGAGGCAGACCCGCGCCCGCCATGGTTGCGTGAAGCGCGGCGATGCACCAGCGACGGCCGTTACTCGTTGCGGCCGCAGTTGTCGATAAGCGGCGAACTAAGGTCGTGAAGCGCGCAATCCATGGTCCCGTTTTCAGCCAGTCGGGCAAGCAAACCGCATGGACGCATGCGAAAACTTCTCCGACCTTTTTTTCTTGACGATCGGATGCTGCAAAAACCGAGGAAAGGGCCTGTGCCGATGATGCGCCCATGGCCTCGAACTTCATTACACGTTACCGGCCACCACGCGCGTAGTTGGACTGGTGCCGGACCCGGCCCACGGCGAAGTTTCGCCTCAGCGTTGCAGAGAAAGAAGCAAGTCAGACGCCGCTTTGTGATAGCCGTCGGCAATCAGCTGAGCGCTGAGCCGCGCGGCGAACTCACGGTCTTCAGGTGCTGCGTGTACCGCAAGGATGAAGTAGCGCGCCGCAGCTTTCTCATCGTGAAGGCGCATTAGCGAGTGCGTCGCCAACTGCACGTACATCGAGGAGGGCAGTGATGCCCGGGCAGAAAGAATGGCGTAGGTGCGCGCAAGTTCGCTATCGTCCAGCGGTACGTCCTTGGCGCGGTTCTCCAGAAGTCCGCTGACTGTCGCCATTTCCTCCGGGCCAACCACCGTGCGACTCAGCTTGTCGTCCAGGCGGTTCCACAAGCTCTTGGGGACAGGGAGCCCCGCGCTAGCCTTCATCAAAATCAATCCCTGCTCGGGCAGGGACGATGCCGATGGCAGCTTCGAGGCGCGTTCGAATTCCGCACTCGCCATCGAGAAGAATGGCGAATCTGGATTTCCATCCGCCATGGAGAAGTAGAGCGTCGCGAGATCGCTGCTGGCTCGCGCAGATTGGGGATCCCTGTACGACAATTCTGTCGCGAGTTGAAGAGGTTTGCCCCACGAGGCGGCACGCAGAACGCCCAGAAAAGCCAGAAAGACAATACAAGCGGCGACCGCAACGCGCTTGAGCGCGGGGCCGTGCGCCATGGGTACTCGTGCAATGAGATCCGAGGCCGCCACGACGACGCCTAGCAGTGCGAAATAGTTCCGATGTTCGAAGACGAGTTCAAGAGGAAAAATGTTGCTCGTTATCGCGTGGGCGACAAAGAACCACAAGATTCCAAGCGCATAGAGAGGCTGGCGACGCCTCGCTGCGAAGGCACTAAGTAGCAGCGCTAGCAGCGCTATCGCGCTTACGAGGGTCGTCCAAGGATGCAGCCATCCTGTCGAGGGTCGGTAGCTGTCATAGTAGAAGTGAAGGTTCTGTGGCAACGGCAGAGCAATCTGCCAAAGATACAGCGCAAGAACTCGAAACTGCGTTAGTAGCCTTTCGTAGGCGTTGAAGTCCCGGAACCTGTAGGCCGAGGTGGATGCAAAGTGTGGAATGACCCAAGTCAGCATGATCACGGCCGCCACGCCTCCGCCCAGGGAGTAGGCGACACGGAGCGCGCGTGAAGTGAGCTGCTGCTGCGCGCGAAATTGGAAGAGCGTCAATTCGAGACACAGTGCCAGGAGCGGGAACAGCGCCGCGCTTTCCTTACTGAGTAGTCCGATTGCGGCGACAGCGAACGATGCAAGAACGGTGGCCCACCCCCCACGGCCTTCGATCTGTCGATGACGACCTTCGACGTAAAGAATGAGTCCCGCAAATACAAACGTGAACGACAGCGTTTCCATGCGTTGCACGACGTACAGGGTGGACGAAACCTGCAACGGGTGGACCGCCCATGCAAGCGCGATGGCCATCGGTGCAATCCACGATCGCTGAGCATTTTCGCTGCGCGGCCAAAGTCGCGAAACTAGGACGTACACCAGGAGGGCATTGGCCAGATGGATCGCGAGTCCGACGGCCTTGTAGCCGTATGGGTCAAGGCCGCCCCAGTAGTAGTTGAGCCCGAAAGTAATGGTCGCGAGTGGCCGGCTGAAACCCCCGAGCTGATAGGCCAAGGCGGCTCGTTGTAAGGAGCCCAGATCGACACGGCCCATGTGGACTCGCGCGTTGGTAACGATGTTCGGAAAGTCGTCGAACAGAAATCCGCCGGAGAGCCCCGGGTAGTAGACAACAAAGACGATGAGCAACAGCGCCAAGGGCGCGAGCAGGGCGAACTGAATTCGAGGCGTCATCCGCGCACGATAGCGCAGTCCATCAGCTGCATCCTTCGGGTCGGTATTTCGCCGCCAGTCCGGCACTCGTACTGCAGGACCAGACGCCCGTGCCGTTCCGCGTGATCTCGACGGTTTGACCGGCGACCTTCGGGTTTCCCTTTAGCAAGCAGCGAACATAACCTCCTGCTGCTGCGGGATCCATCGTGATCTCGCAATGCGGCGTGGAGGTTTGCAGGCCAATGTCGGCAACGTCGAACGTCGTGGCATTGTTCGCGACGACCTGGGCCTCGAATAGAGAGCGACCTCCGGCGATGTCCGCGAGTCCCGACGAAACCTGTGCCCGAGCGACGTAGTCCTGATATGCGGGCAGCGCTATCGCGGCGAGGACGGCGATAATCGCGACTACGATCATCAACTCGATCAGTGTGAATCCGTCTTGCGTGTGGCTTTTCATCGAATTGCTCCGTCGCGGTTGCGGAAGAGCCTTGCAGGTTTCATGCCGAACATCCGGGCAAAAAAAAGGGAGCGGCCAGGGCCGCTCCCTTTTTGTTTGACGCTAGCGCTATTAGGTGCCCGTGCAGCCGTTCGGCAGATACTTGTTGCCCGCGCCGAGGTTGATCGAGCAGTTCCAAGCGCCGGTCGCCGAGCGGGTCAGCGTCACGATCTTGCCCGACACCTTCGGGTTCCCCGAGAGCGTGCAGGTGATCGTCTGGCCGCCGTCAGCGGTCGAGGTGCCGGTCACGCCGACTGCCGAGCAACGCGTGGTGGCGTCCTGCAGGCCGATAGCCGAAGCGCTGGGCGTGCCGGTACCGCGATTGATCATTTCTTCGTACGCGGTCACGCCGCCACGGATGTCGGCGAGGCCAGCGGTGACCTGGGCGCGAGCCACGTAGTCCTGGTAAGCCGGCAGTGCGATGGCGGCGAGGATCGCGATGATCGCGACGACGATCATCAGTTCGATGAGGGTGAAGCCTTGCTGGTTCTTCATGGTGTATCCCCTAGGAGTGGTGTTGGAACTTCACGGAGTACGACGGACGACTCGCCGGGTCCTTGGTTTGCCGTGCGTGGTGTCCGTGCATCCGGACATACGCATAACCCGTGCCAAGGGGGCGTGCCAACCGGGACGGGATGCTTCCGGGGCGCCCGTCACGTTTGGAATGGTTCAGCTGACGAACGTGGTGCCCCTATTTGTCAGCTTCGGTTGGCGCGTGACGCTGAGCGTCAGGCCTATTCGATCCCCAACTTCTTCAGCTTGTAGCGCAGCGCGCGGAACGTAATCCCCAGTGCAGCTGCGGTGCGGGTCTTGTTGTAGCGGTTTTCCTGCAGCGCGTGCTGGATGGCGGCGCGCTCGATTTCTTCGATGTACGACGGCAGCGCACTGGTGGCGGTGTCGCGCGGATCGATCGCGCGCGGGTCGGCACCGGCTGCTGCTGCAGGCGTCGGCTGCGGCGCGGCAGATGCGGGGGCCGGCGGGCCGATTTTCGAGACAACCTTCGGCAGG
This sequence comes from Lysobacter sp. HA18, assembly GCF_054057595.1. Classification (NCBI taxonomy): domain Bacteria; kingdom Pseudomonadati; phylum Pseudomonadota; class Gammaproteobacteria; order Lysobacterales; family Lysobacteraceae; genus Lysobacter; species Lysobacter sp. HA18. Next base: position 2,823,734 of record NZ_JBSRZL010000001.1, on the reverse strand, counting down.
CTCAGGTCGTCGGCGCGGATGACTTCGCCGTCGGCCAGCGCGAGCGAGCGTTCGAGGATGTTCTCGAGTTCGCGCACGTTACCGGGGAATGGATACGCGGCCAGCGCTTCGAGCGCGTCGGGCGACAGGTGTGGGGTGGGGCGGTCCTGCGCGGCGGAGAGGCGGCGCAGGATGACGTCGGCCAGACCCGCCAGATCGTCGGGACGCTCGCGCAGCGGCGGCACGCGCAGCTCGATGACGTTGATGCGGTAGTAGAGGTCGTGCCGGAAGCGGCCTTCCTCGACCAGTGCGGCCAGATCCTTGTGCGTCGCCGACAGGATTCGGACGTCGACCTTGGCTTCGGCATTCGAGCCCACCGGCCGCACCGACTTTTCCTGGATCGCGCGCAGCAGCTTGACCTGCATCGGCAGCGGGAGTTCTGCAACCTCGTCGAGGAACAGGGTGCCGCCGTCGGCCGCTTGGAACAGGCCGGGCTTGTCGGCATGCGCGCCGGTAAACGAGCCCTTCTTGTGGCCGAAGAACTCGCTTTCCATGAGCTCGGCCGGGATCGCACCGCAGTTCACGGGCACGAACGGCCCGGAGGCGCGACCGCCTTCCGCATGGATGGTGCGGGCGACCAGCTCCTTGCCGACGCCGGATTCGCCGGAGATGTAGACCGGCGCCTGACTGCGGGCGACCTTGGTCAGCGTGGCACGCAGCGAGGCCATGGCGGGCGATTCGCCGAACAGGCGCGAGGAAATGCCGGCCTCGCTGGCCGCGCGGCGGCGCTCGTGCAGCTCCAGCGCCTGGCGGACCAGGTCGCGCAGCACACCGAGGTCGACGGGCTTGCTGACGAAGTCGAACGCACCCGCCTTCAGTGCTTCGACCGCGGCTTCGACGTTGCCGAAGGCCGTGATCATCGCGACCGGCGTGGTCGGATGCTTCTGGTTGATCTCGGACACGATCTCCAGCCCCGTGCCGTCCGGCAGGCGCATGTCGGTCAGGCAGAGGTCGTATTTGTTCCGGGAGAGCAGGGCGCGGGCGTCGGTGACGTTCGCCGCGGTATCGCAGCGCAGGCCCATACGGCCGAGGGTCATGACCAGCAATTCGCGGATGTCGCGTTCATCGTCGACGACAAGTGCGGTGCGGGCGGGGGCACTACGGGGTTCGGCCATCGGATCCTCCGCCGCGCACCTTAGCTGAAGTGACCGTCTACGGCCACTTCCGTCGGTTTTCGTCAGGCGAAGGTCAGGTCAGCGACCCAAGGCGCTCATGCGGATCCGGAAGCAGCCGCCGACGCCGGGGGTCGGCACGTAGTCCAAGGTGGCCTGATTGGCGCGGCAGAGCTCGCGGGCGATGTAAAGGCCGAGGCCCGTGCCATGGCTCGACGTGGTGAAGAACGGTTTGAACAGCCGCGCGCGAATGGGCTCGGGGATGCCGGGGCCGCGATCGATGACGTCCAGCACCGGCTGCCCGCTCTCGATCGCCGTGCGCAGCGTGACGCGCGCCGGCTCGCCCGGCATGCGTCCGTAGTTGAGTGCGTTGGCGACGAGCACCGTCACCGCCTGATGCAGTTGTCGCGGATCGAACAGCGCGTTGAGTTCCGGCTGCGTGGACGCGCTGATCAGCGTGTCGCTTTCGATCGGGTGACTCACGCTGTAGTCGTCGACGAACTGCTTCGCGAAGTGCACGAGTTCGACCACGACCGGTTTCGCCGGTTCGCGTCGCGCGAGCCCGAGCACGTTCTCGACGATGCCGTTCATGCGCACGACGTGCTGATGGATGATCTCAAGCAGGCGACGGTCGGCCGGACGGATGTCGTCGGATTCCTCGAGCAGCTGCACCGCGTAACTCATCGCCGCGAGCGGGTTGCGGATCTCGTGCGCGAGGCTTGCGGAGAACCGCCCGAGTGTCGCAAGCGTGATCGACTCGGCGCGTTGCGACAGCAGCGATGTGTCGTCGAGGAACACCAGCGCCTGGTCGCTGTTCGCCTGCAACCGGGTGAAGCGCGGAATGACGTCGTTCTGGTCCGCAGAGATGCGCAGCGGCTCGTCGTCGACCGCACCTGTTTCGCGCCACTTCTGCAGGCGCCGGCCGAGTTCCGGTACCGCGACTGCAAGTTCGCGGAAGCCGTGAACTTCGTCGCCGACATCGCCGATCAGCGATGTCGCGGCTTCGTTCGCAAGGCGCATGCGACCGGCGCTGTCGACCAGCAACACGCCGGTGCGCAGTCGACGGATGATCAGCTCATTGACCTGCGCTAGGTGCTCGTTCTCGGTGGTGCGCAGCGCGGCGATCTCATAGCTGTCACGCATCTGCCGACCGAGCACGTTCATCAGCGTGGCGAGCGCGAAGTAGCCGATCGCGAACATCACCGGCTCGGACATGCCGCGACGCGGCGCGCCGTCGAACATGCTCCAGACGTATTCGCCGACCAGCAGCGCGACGGCGGTCGTCGCGAACGCGAACGCGACGCGCGACGGCAACAGCAGCGATGCCGCGCCGACGTTGAACATCAGCATCAAGGCGATGCCGGTGCCCGCGGATGGCAGCGCATGCATCGCGAGGATGCCGAAGAAGAGATCGGCCGCGATGCCGACGCCCGCCGAGACGCGCACGTCCATGCGTCGCCCGAGGCCGAGCATCACCAGCGACACGAACAGGTAGGCGATGACCACCGAGCGCGACAGCAGCTCATAGCGCGGCGGCTCGAGCGTGGACGCGAACGGCCCGAAGATCACGAACACCAGCAGCGCTGCCTCGAGCGCCCGGTAGAGGTTGAAAAGCCGCAGTTCGCGGTAGAGGACGTGGTCGGCGTCGAGCGGGGTGACGACGGTTCTGAAGGGCACGGCGCACGTCCGACGGCAGGTCGGCCGAGTATAGGTGGCCGATTCCGCGCGGCTCGCCGGCCGCGCCGGTTTTGCCCGGCCCCGCCCGATCGGCGACAATACTGCCCCCTCGCGCCGGCCTCCGGGTGCGCTCTCGCGCGCGGGCCCCACGTCCATCCTTCGGTGACGCATGAATTTCCACGAATACCAGGCAAAGCAGCTCTTTGCCGAATACGGCATCGCCGTTCCCATGGGCATCGTCGCCCGCTCGCCGGATGCGGCGGTGGCGGCGGCCAAGCAGATCCCCGGCGATCTGTGGGTCGTCAAGGCGCAGATCCATGCAGGCGGCCGCGGCAAGGCCGGCGGCGTGAAGCTCGCGAAGAACTTCGACGAGGTCGCGCAGTACGCCAAGGCGATGCTCGGCACGAAGATGGCCACGTACCAGACCGCCGGCGTCGAGCTGCCGATCGATTCGGTGCTGATCTCCGAAGGCACGGACATCGCGAAGGAGCTGTACCTGTCGGTGCTCGTCGATCGTTCGACCAAGACCGTCACCTTCATCGCTTCGGCGGAAGGCGGCATGGACATCGAGCAGGTCGCGCATGAGAAGCCCGAGGCGATCCAGACGCTGCACGTGAACTACGTCGAAGGCCTGCAGCCGTACCAGTGCCGCGACCTCGGCTTCGCGATGGGTCTCAACGCCAAGCAGGTCGGCCAGCTCACCAAGATCATGACCGGCCTGTTCAAGCTGTTCATGGAGAAGGACCTCGCGCTGGTCGAACTCAACCCGCTCGCGATCCTCACCAACGGCGATCTCGCCGTGCTCGACGGCAAGGTCGATTCCGACGACAACGCGTCGTTCCGCCATCCCGAGCTGGTCGCCATGCGCGACACGCGCCAGGAAGACGACACCGAAGTGCTCGCGTCGAAGTACGACCTCAACTACGTCACGATGGATGGCGACATCGGTTGCATGGTCAACGGTGCAGGCCTGGCCATGGCGACGATGGACGTCATCTCGCTCAACGGCGGTTCGCCGGCGAACTTCCTCGACGTCGGCGGCGGTGCGACCAAGGAGCGCGTCACCGAAGCGTTCAAGCTGATCCTGTCGAGCGACAAGGTGAAGGCGATCTTCGTCAACATCTTCGGCGGCATCGTCCGCTGCGACATGATCGCCGAGGGCATCATCGCGGCGGTCAAGGAAGTCGACGTCAAGGTGCCGGTGATCGTGCGCCTCGAAGGCACGAACGTCGAAGCCGGCAAGGAGCTTCTGAAGAACTCCGGCCTCGCGATCACGGCCGCCGACGACATCAACGACGGTGCGAAGAAGGCTGTCGCCGCGGTCCAGAAGGCCGCCTGACGTCGCTGTAGCCCGGGCAAGGCCGCAGGCCGCGCCCCGGGTTCGACCACCGCAAGATTTCCCGGGCGCGCATCGCTCGTCCGGGCTACACAAGGGACTCGCAATGTCCGTTCTGATCAACAAGAACACCAAGGTGATCGTGCAGGGCTTCACCGGCTCGCAGGGCACCTTCCACGCACAGCAGATGCTCGACTACGGCACCCAGGTCGTGGGCGGCGTCACCCCCGGTAAGGGCGGCACCGAGCACCTCGGCCTGCCCGTGTTCAACACCGTTGCCGAAGCCGTGTCGAAGACCGGCGCCGACGCGTCCGTGATCTACGTGCCGCCGCCGTTCGCGGCCGACGCGATCATGGAAGCCGCGGCCGCCGGCATCCGCGTCATCGTCTGCATCACCGAAGGCATTCCGGTGCTCGACATGCTGCGCGCGAAGAACGTGCTGAAGGAGCATCCGGAGACGGTGCTCGTCGGCCCGAACTGCCCGGGCGTGATCACGCCGGGCGAGTGCAAGATCGGCATCATGCCGGGCCACATCCACATGCCGGGCAAGATCGGCATCGTGTCGCGCTCGGGCACGCTGACGTACGAAGCGGTCAAGCAGACCACCGACGTCGGCCTCGGCCAGTCGACCTGCATCGGCATCGGCGGCGATCCCATCAACGGCACCAACTTCATCGACGCGCTGCGTTGGTTCCAGGACGATGCGCAGACCGAAGGCATCATCATGGTCGGCGAGATCGGCGGCTCGGCCGAAGAAGAAGCGGCCGAGTTCATCGCGAAGCACGTGACGAAGCCGGTCGTCGGTTTCATCGCCGGTGCGTCGGCGCCGAAGGGCAAGCGCATGGGCCATGCCGGTGCGATCGCGTCGGGCGGCTCGGGCACGGCGGAAGGCAAGTTCGCAGCGCTGGAGAAGGCGGGCGTCACCACGGTGAAATCGCCGGGTGATCTGGGTGCTGCGATAGCGAGGAAGCTTGCGGGCTGATCCGGCAGCGTCTTGATGGACGAAAGGCCGCCTTCGGGCGGCCTTTTGCCTTCTGGCCGTCTCTGATCAGTTACGGGTTTCCGCCCGGTGGCGCGGACCAGTGATCTCCGGCCTCCTCAGGAAACAGGTCGCGCAGCCGAGCTGCGTGCCGCGCGGCGTCGCGACTACATCGAATCAACCGCAACATCTAGCGTTGACGAATGAACGTGTGCCGCATATGTTGTGCCCATCGAAGGCGCCGCCTCCTGCCAGGAGCGGCTTAATAGGGAACCCGGTGGGAATCCGGGACTGCCCCGCAGCGGTAAGTGGAAACGACCCGCGTCATTGGCACTGGCCCTCGGGCTGGGAAGCGACGCGCAGTAGGTGGCGACCCAGGTTGCCGTAGTCCACGAGTCCGAAGACCTGCCTCGATCGGTGGCCGCGTGCCGCCGCTTGGCCAGGCGTCCTCGTGGGAGGGACGGGCCGGTCTTCGGGCCCGCGCCCGTCGCCGTCCGTCTCGTCCATGTCGATGCCGGCTCGCCCGAGGGGGCGGGGGCCGGCGCAGGACGTCGCGTGCGCCGCTTTCGCTTCCTCTCCATCGCCATCGGAGAGGAAACATGACCACCGAAACACTCGTCACCACCGCCGCGCCCGACGTCGACGACGCACAGTCCGACTTCGCACTGACCCCGCCGCATGCACCGGCGACCATGACCGTGACCAAGCGCGACGGCCGGCGCGAGCCGGTCGACGTCGCCAAGATCGTTCGCGCCGTGCAGCGTTGCTCGATGGGGCTCGACGACATCGACCCGATGCGCGTCGCGCTCAAGACCATCGGCGGCATCTACGACGGCGCCACTACGCGTGAGCTCGACGAGCTCTCGATCCACACCGCGGCCGCGTTCACCACCGAAGAGCCGCAGTACTCGCGCCTCGCCGCGCGGCTTCTCAGTGCGTACATCGACAAGGAAGTCGCGGGGCTCGGCGTCTATTCGTTCTCGCAGTCGATCGTGCTCGGCCACGATCTCGGCCTGATCAACGACCGCGTGCGCGAGGTCGTCGAGGCGAACGCGCGCAAGTTCAACGACGCGATCGACACCGCGCAGACGCAGCGCTTCGAATACTTCGGCCTGCGCACGCTGTACGACCGCTACCTGCTGAAGCATCCGCACCGTCGCCACGTCATCGAAACGCCGCAGCACTTCTTCATGCGCATCGCCGTCGCGCTGACCGACACGCCGTCGGGCGCGTTGCAGCTGTATCGGCTGATGGCGTCGCTCGACTACATCCCGAGTTCGCCGACGCTGTTCAATTCCGGCACGCGGCACGAGCAGCTGTCGTCCTGCTTCCTGCTGGATTCCCCACAGGATTCGCTGACCGACATCTACACGCGCTACGGCGACGTCGCGCAGCTGTCGAAGTTCTCCGGCGGCATCGGACAGGCCTACCACCGCGTCCGTTCGCGCGGTTCTCTGATCCGTTCCACCAACGGGCGCAGCAATGGCGTCGTGCCGTGGTTGAAGACGCTCGATGCGTCGGTCGCCGCGGTGAACCAGGGCGGCAAGCGCAAGGGTGCGGCCTGCATCTATCTCGAGACGTGGCACGCGGATATCGAAGAGTTCCTCGAGCTGCGCGACAACACCGGCGACGAGGCGCGCCGGACGCACAACCTCAACCTCGCCAACTGGATCCCCGACCTGTTCATGCGCCGCGTCGATACCGACGGCGACTGGTCGTTGTTCGATCCGAAGGCCGTGCCGGAGCTGCCGGATCTCTGGGGCGACGCGTTCGAGCGCGCCTACGTGCAGGCCGAGCAACAAGGGCTCGCGACGCGCACGGTGAAGGCGCGCGATCTGTACGCGCGCATGATGAAAGTGCTCGGCGAAACCGGTAACGGCTGGATGACCTTCAAGGACGCCGCCAATCGCACCTGCAACCAGGTCGGACCGGGTCGCACCGTGCATCTGTCGAACCTGTGCACCGAGATCCTCGAAGTCACCAGCGCAGACGAGACCGCCGTATGCAACCTCGGTTCGATCAACCTTGCGCAGCATGTCGGCGAGCACGGCTTCGACTTCGACAAGCTCGCTGAAACCGTGCACGTCGCGGTGCGCCAGCTCGACCGCGTGATCGATCTCAACTTCTATCCGATCGAATCGGCGCGACGCTCCAACCTGCGCTGGCGTCCGGTCGGGCTCGGCGTGATGGGCCTGCAAGATGTGTTGTTCAAGCTGCGGATGCCATTCGATTCGAGTGAAGCGTTGACGCTGTCGACGCGAATCGCTGAAACCATCTACCTGCACGCGCTGGACGCATCCTGCGAGCTCGCCGAACAGCATGGCGCGCACCCTTCGTTCCCGGAGACGCGCGCAGCGAACGGCGAGCTGCAGTTCGATCTGTGGGGCGTGACGCCGGCGCAGAACGCAGCATGGGACGCGCTCAAGTCGCGCATCGCGCAGCATGGCCTGCGGAACTCCCTGCTGATCGCCATCGCGCCGACCGCCACCATCGCGTCGATCGCCGGCTGCTACGAGTGCATCGAGCCGCAGGTGTCGAACCTGTTCAAGCGCGAGACGCTGTCCGGCGACTTCGTGCAGGTCAACCGCTATCTCGTCGACGAGCTGAAGAAGCTCGGTCTGTGGACGCAGGAGGTGCGTGACGCCATCAAGCTGGGTGAAGGTTCGATCCAGGCCATCGACGCGATTCCCGCGCCGCTGCGCGAGGTGTACCGCACCGCATGGGAACTGCCGCAGAAGGCGTTGATCGACCTCGCCGCCGCGCGCGGCGCGTACATCGATCAGTCGCAGTCGCTCAATCTCTTCATGGAGAGCCCGAACATCGGGCGGCTGTCGTCGATGTACATGTATGCGTGGAAGTCGGGCCTGAAGACGACGTATTACCTGCGCTCGCGCCCGGCCACGCGTATCGCGAAAGCCACGGTGAGCGTCGCGACGCCACAGGCGGCCGTTGCGTGTTCGCTCGAAAACCCGGAGGCCTGCGAGGCCTGCCAGTAACCGTCCAGTCCGTCACTTCGCGGAGGCGTCGATATCCGGCGCCTCCGCGGGGCTGACGTCAGCTCAATGCAGGGGCACGGGCGACGACAGGAGTCGCCGAGGGAACGCCGGGCGCGAAGGATCGTGCGCATGGATGCGGCGCATGGAAGCCGCCCGTTGCCCCTGCACCTTTTTCCCGCGATGCGACGCATCGCACCTCCGGAATCGAAATGACCGCCACCCGCCTGCTCGACCCCGGCTTCGCCCTGACCCTGCGCCCGATGCGCTATCCCGCGTTCTACGACATGTATCGCGACGCAGTGCGCAACACGTGGACGGTGGAAGAGATCGACTTCGGTATCGACGTCAACGACCTGCGCGACAAACTCACGCCCCCCGATCGCCATCTCGTCGAGCGCCTCGTCGCCTTCTTCGCCACCGGCGATTCCATCGTGTCGAACAACCTGGTGCTGAACCTCTACCAGCACATCAACGCGCCGGAAGCGCGCATGTACCTGTCGCGGCAGCTCTATGAGGAAGCGCTGCACGTGCAGTTCTACCTGACGCTGCTCGACGCCTATGTGCCCGATGTCGAGCGACGCGCCGCCGCGTTCGACGCGATCGAGAACATTCCCTCGATTCGCGCCAAGGCCGAGTTCTGCTTCCGCTGGATCGACTCCATCCAGCAGATGCATCGGCTCGAGACGCGCGGCGACCGCCGCATGTTCCTGCTCAACCTCATCTGCTTCGCGTGCTGCATCGAAGGCCTGTTCTTCTTCGCCGCATTCGCCTACGTCTGGTTCCTGCGTTCGCGCGGGCTGCTGCCGGGCCTTGCCGCCGGCACCAACTGGGTGTTCCGTGACGAGTCGGGCCACATGGCGTTCGCGCTCGAGGTCATCCGCACCGTGCGCGACGAGGAACCCGATCTGTTCGACGCCGACATGGAACGCGATGTGCGCGCCATGCTTCGCGAAGCGGTCGATGTCGAAGCCGCGTTCGCGCACGACGTGCTGTCCGGCGGCGTCAACGGGCTGTCGCCGCGCGAGATGCGCGACTACCTGCAGTACGTCGCCGACCTGCGCCTGCAGTCGCTCGGGCTCGCGCCGGAGTTCGGCAGCCGCAATCCGTTCGCCTTCATGGACCTGCAGGACGTCCAGGAACTCACCAACTTCTTCGAGCGCCGCGTCTCGGCCTACCAGGTCGGCGTGAGCGGGCAGGTGGCCTTCGATGCCGCATTCTGACGCGCCGCGCGAGGCGCGGCTCTGGGAGATCGTCTTTCCCGACCACGCCAACCACCTCGGCACGCTGTTCGGCGGGCAGGCGCTGGCGTGGATGGACAAGGCCGCGTTCGTTGCGGCGACGCGTTACGCACGGCGCACGGTGGTGACCGCACGTTCGGACCAGGTCGACTTCCGGGTTCCGGTGCGGCAGGGGCAACTGGTCGAACTCGTCGCACGCGTCGCCGAGGTCGGCCGGAGTTCGATGCAGGTCGATGTCGAACTTCACACCGAGGATCCACACGCCGGAACGCGGCATCTGTGCACGCGCGGCCGCTTCAGCATGATCGCGCTGGATGCGAACGGTCGGCCCGCACCCGTCGAGCCGCTCGACGACGGAGCTAGCGCGGCCGGCGCGTAGAATCGGCCGCTCTCACAGGAGCGGCCATGGCTCTGCGGATCGCACTCGCCCAGTTCGATTTCCCGGTCGGCGACATCGCCGGCAACACGGCGCGCATCGAAGCGATGATCGCGCAGGCGCGCGACGAGCACGGTGCCGCGCTCGTCGTGTTTCCGGAGCTCGCGGTCAGCGGTTACTCGCCGGAAGACCTGCTACTGCGACCGGGTTTTCTTGCCGGCTGCGACGCCGCGATCCGTCGCATCGCCGCATCCACGCACGGCATCACCGCCGTCGTCGGCTGGCCGGAAACTGCCGGCGCGATCGTCTACAACTCGGCAAGCGTGCTGCGCGACGGCGAAATCGAGCGCACCTACCGCAAGCGGGAACTGCCGAACTACCAGGTGTTCGACGAGCGCCGCTATTTCTCGGTCGACCCCGATGGCGAAACCTGCGTGGTCGCGGTCGATGGCGTGCAGGTCGGCGTCGTGATCTGCGAGGACCTGTGGTTTCCCGAGCCGCTGGCCGCAACGGTGAAGGACGGCGCACAGGTCGTCGTCGTGCCGAACGCGTCGCCCTATGAACACGGCAAGCACATGACGCGCGACGCACTGCTCGCCGAGCGCGCGACGGAGTCGGGTACCGCGATCGCCTATCTCAATGTCGTCGGCGGGCAGGACCACGTCGTATTCGATGGCGCGTCGGTGGTGGCGGACGCGAACGGACAGGTGCATCCGGCCGCAGCCACGTTCCGCGAGGAATGGCTGGTGGTCGACTTCGATCCGACTGCAGGCACGTTCGTGCCGGTGCGCTGGACGCCGGAGAACGACGAGAGTCGCGAAGGCCTCGCGTGGCGCGGCATCGTGCGCGGTACGCGCGACTACTGCCGCAAGAACGGTTTCGAGAAGGTGTGGCTGGGGCTTTCGGGCGGTATCGATTCGGCGCTGGTGCTGGCGGTTGCGGTCGATGCGCTGGGCGCCGAGAACGTCACTGCGGTGCGGCTGCCGTCGCGCTACACGGCGGGCATGTCGAACGATCTCGCGGCCGAGCAATGCGAGCGCCAGGGCGTGCGCCTGCTCACCGTTCCGATCGAAAAACCTTTCGAGGCCTACCTCGAAACGCTTGCACCGATATTTGAACGACGCGCGGCGGATACGACCGAAGAGAACCTGCAGTCGCGCATCCGCGGCGCCACGCTGATGGCGATGTCGAACAAGTTCGGCGGTCTGCTGCTCACCACGGGTAACAAGAGCGAGTACGCGGTCGGCTACGCGACGATCTACGGCGACATGTGCGGTGGCTACGCGCCGATCAAGGACGTCTACAAGACCGACGTGTTCGCGCTCGCGCGTTGGCGCAACACAGTCGACGCCGTGATTCCGCAGGAAGTGATCGACCGCCCGCCGTCGGCCGAGTTGCGCGAGAACCAGAAGGATCAGGACTCCCTGCCGCCGTACGACGTACTCGACGCGATCCTCGAGCGCTATGTCGATGGCGAGCAGTCGCGCGATGAGATCGTCGCTGCAGGGTTCGATGACGCGACGGTCGACCGCGTGCTCCGGCTCGTGCGCATCTCCGAGTGGAAGCGCCACCAGGCCGCGCCCGGCCCGAAGATGACGCCGCGCGCGTTCGGCCGCGAGCGTCGCTACCCGATCAGCAACGGCTACCGCTGACGCATCGAGCCTACAAACGAAAACGCCGCCCGGAGGCGGCGTTCGTCGAAGCGGTGCTGCGATCGATCAGTGACCGACCTTGGACGTGTCGCCACCGAACGGGTTCAGGCGACGCAGGTGGCTCGGGTAATCCGGCCACTCGCCCTTGAGGTAGGCGTGGTTCGGATCGGCCTTCTGCAGCTCGGCGCGCGCGTCGTTGGCGAGCGTGGTGTTGCCCAGCGACGTATACGCCGAAGCCATCGTCGCGATCGCGTCGTTCTGGTAGCTCGACTGCGGATAGTTCTCGAGCACGTACTTCGCGCGGTCGATCGCGGCGACGTCCGCGTGTCGCTCGAGGTAGTACAGCGCGGTTTCCATCTCGTAGCGGGCGAACATGTCGCGCAGCTTCGCCATGCGGTCGCGTGCGTCGGCGGCGTAACGGCTGTTGCCGTAGCGCTCGACCACGATGCCGAAGTCGTTGTACGCCTGCTGCGGCGTCGCGAGGTCGCGGCGCGCCGGGTCGAGGTGCCACACGCGCTGCAGGAACACCGCGTCGCGCGAGGAATTCACAAGGCCGCGCAGGTAGTACAGGTACGCGATGTTGCGGTTGGTCGGGTAGGTGCGGATGAAGCGGTCGATCGTGCTGATCGCGTCATCGTGCTGGCCGGCCTTGTACTGCGCGTAGGCGGTCTCGATCTGCGCCTGCTCGGTGTACGGGCCGTACGGGTACTGGGCGATGAGGCGCTTGTACGTCTCCTCCGCCGAGGACCAGTTGCCGTTGACCATGGACTTGTGGCCCTTCTGGTACAGGGTCTCGACCGGAACACCTTCGTTCGAGTCGCCCTTGTGGCGGAAGCGCGCGCAACCCGCGCCGGCGAGAAGGGAGACCGCGAGGACTGCGACCGCCAGGCCACGGACGAGGGACACGGGCGACGGGCGGAAGGCGGAGCGATAGCTCATGGGATCGACGGATGCCGGATCGGGAGACAGGAAGGCCGGATAATAGCAGGACCGTCTTAACCGACCCGCGCTGGCGGGCCGCAAGGAACAAGGCCACCGATGTCCGACACGATCACCCTCGAAGCCCGCGTCCCCGATACCAGCGCCGGGCGCCGCTTCGATGCCGTCCTGGCCGAGCTGTTCCCCGAGCATTCGCGCTCGCGGCTGGCCGGCTGGATCAAGACCGGGCAGGCCCGGCTCGACGGCCGGGAAGTGCGCCCGCGCGATCCCGTGCGCGGCGGCGAGCACGTCACCGTCCAGGCGGAGATCGGCGTGCAGACCGACGCCCCGGCCGAGGACATCGCCCTCGACGTTCTTTATGAGGACGCCGAGGTCATCGTGATCGACAAGCCCGCCGGCCTCGTCGTGCACCCGGGCGCGGGCAACCCGGCCGGCACGCTGGTCAACGCGCTGCTGCATCGCGACGCCTCGCTGTCGGCGCTGCCGCGCGCGGGCATCGTGCATCGGCTCGACAAGGACACCTCGGGCGTCATGGTCATCGCCCGCACGTTGCAGGCCCATACGTCGCTGGTCGACCAGCTTTCGGCGCGACAGGTGCATCGCCAGTATCTAGCCGTCGTGGTCGGCGCGCTCGTATCGGGCGGCACCGCGAATGCGCCGATCGACCGCCATCCGCGCGACCGCCTGCGCATGGCGGTGCGCGACGACGGCAAGGACGCGGTGACGCACTTCCGCCTGCGCGAACGCTTCCGTGCGCACACGCTGCTGGAGTGCCGGCTCGAGACCGGGCGCACGCACCAGATCCGCGTGCACATGGCGCACCTCAAGCATCCGATCGTGGGCGATCCGCTCTACGGCGGCCCCTTGAAGCTGCCGCGCGGCGCATCACCGGAAACGATCGAAACGCTGCGCGCGTTCAAGCGCCAGGCGCTGCATGCGGAGACGCTGGAATTCGTGCATCCCACAACCGGCGAGCCGGTGCGATGCACCGCCCCGGTACCGGCCGACCTGCGCGCCCTCGTCGACGCACTGCGCACCGACCAGCGCGAGCACGAGGAACGCACGCGGTGACCGCGTTCCTGCACGCCGACTGGTCCGCGCCATCCGGCGTGCATGGCGGGACGACGCTTCGCTTTGGTGCCGGTCGTTCCGTCGCACCGTTCGACACGTTCAACCTCGGCAATCGCTACGCGGCCGATGGCGATGACGCGGCGACCGTCGACGCCAACCGCGATGAGCTCGTCGACCTGCTCGCCTTGCCGTCGCGGCCTCGCTGGCTGCGGCAGGTGCACGGCGTCGACGTTTTGCGGTTCAGCGCTGATGACACATCGACCGATGAGCCGCAGGCCGACGCCGCGGTGACCTCGGATGCCGGCGTCGTCATCGCCATCCTTACCGCGGACTGCCTGCCCGTGCTGTTCGCCGCGCGCGACGGATCGCAGGTCGGTGGCGCGCATGCGGGCTGGCGCGGACTGGCCGACGGCGTGCTCGAGGCGACGGTCGCCGCGATGCGCACGTCGCCGGATCGGCTAATCGCGTGGCTCGGCCCCGCGGCAGGGCCAGCGGATTACGAGATCGGTGCCGACGTCTACGAGGCATTCGTCGCAAAAGACGCCGGCGCTGCATCCGCCTTCGTCGCCACGCGCCCCGGTCACTGGCGCGTCGACCTCTATGCGCTGGCGCGCATGCGCCTGATCGCTGCGGGCCTCGCTGAGAACGCCATCCATGGCGGCGGCCTCAGCACGATCGCCGAGCCCGCGCGCTTCTTCTCGCATCGTCGAGACCGCCGCACCGGGCGCATGGCCTCGTTGGTCTGGCGCGACCCGTCGGCCTGAGCATCAAGCGGCTGCATGCGGCCTTGACGCCCCACGGCGCATAAGGGCGCGGCCGGATTCCCGGCGAAGGGGATCGTGTGGCCGAGCAATCCAACCTCAACCGTGCGTTGCCGGTACTCGTCGGCGCCGCGCTGGTGCTCGGCTTCCTGTACTGGGCGAAGGTGATCGTGATTCCGGTGGCGCTGGCCATCCTTTTCACGTTCCTGCTGGCCCCGCCGGCGCATTACCTCGAAAGACGCGGCGTATCGCGCGTTGTGTCGAGTGCATTGATGACGGTGCTCGCACTCGCGCTGGCGATCGGCGCGGGCTTCGCGGTGACGCGGCAGGTCGGCAGCCTGCTCGACGCGTACCCGCGCTACGAACCGAATGTCACCGCGAAGATCGAACAGCTGCGCTCGCGCGGGCGCACCGGGCTGCTCGACAAGCTGCAGGTCGTGACCGAGCGCATCTCCACTCAGCTCGACCGCCGCGGCCCCGCACCGATGACGCAGGCCGAACGCGAGGCCGCACGCGCGCAGCCGGTGCGCATCGTGCAGCAGGAACCGGTGCGCATGTCGCAGCTGTGGGCGATCGCGGGGCCGCTGCTCGAACCACTCGCGGGGCTCGGCCTCGTGCTGGTGCTCGTGATTTTCATGCTCATCCATCGCGAGGACCTGCGCGATCGCCTGATCTCGCTGGTCGGCGTCGATCAGTTGGCGGATACGACGCGAGCACTGGAAGACGCCGGTCAACGCGTCAGCCGTTACCTGCTGATGCAGCTGATGGTGAACAGCGGCTACGGGCTATGCGTGGCGATCGGCCTGTCGGTGATCGGCGTTCCGTACGCGCTGTTGTGGGGATTCTTCGCCGCGGTGCTGCGTTACATCCCGTATCTCGGTTCGTGGCTCGCAGCCTTTATGCCCGTCGCGCTCAGCCTGCTGATCGCACGCGAATGGACGACCGCGCTTCTCGTCGTCGCGTTGTTCGGCACGCTCGAACTCATCACGAACATGCTGGTGGAACCGTGGGTATACGGTCGCGGCATGGGCGTGTCGCAGGCGGCGCTGCTCATCGCGGTCGCGTTCTGGACGTGGCTATGGGGGCCGATCGGACTGGTGCTCGCATCACCGCTCACCGTCTGCCTGGTCGTGCTCGGGCGCTACGTGCCGTTTCTGAAATTTCTCGACACGCTGCTCGGCGACACGCCACCGCTCGCGCCCGCGCACCGCTTCTACCAGCGCCTGCTCGCGCAGGACGACACCGAAGCCGCCGACCTGCTCGACGACTACGCCGCGCTCGACGGCCTCGATCGCGCGTACGACGAGATTGTCGTGCCGACGCTCGCGCATGCGCGCGAGGATCTGCGTCAGGGCCGACTGCAGGCGTCCGACCATGCACGCGTGATCGACGAAGCGCATGCACTGGTCGATGCGCACCGTCGACTCATTCGCCCGGACGACATGGTGGGCGCCGACCGCATGCGCGTGCTGGCGATTCCGGTGCGTGATAACGTCGACGAAGTGGCGGTGTCGATGCTCGGCAAGCTCATCGACATGGGGCGCATCGAATGGAATGCCGCGTCGTCCGCGGTGCTCGCATCCGACGTCGTCGAACACATCCGCGGCGCGGAGATCGACGCGCTGGTGCTGGTGTCCGTGCCGCCCGGCGGCCTCGCGCACGTGCGTTACCTGGTGAAGCGACTCGGCACGGAATTCGAAGGCCTGCCACTGCTCGTGGTGCGCCCGGGCCTGCTTGACGAAGCGCAGGTGCGGCAGCGTCGTGAACTCTCGGAACTCGGTGTGTTCCGCTTGGCGTCGACATTGACGACCGCCGCGTCGGAATTGCGCAAGATCACGACGATGCGCTGATCGATCCGTCAGTGCGGCCGCACGCCCTGCGTGGCGTCGGTCCGGCGTCGTCGCGCTGTCCGGCGCTCGCCGGCGTCGGCCGATTCCTTGAAATCGCCGGCTTCGCGCAGCGCCTTCAAATAACTGCGACGCCAGAACGTGATGTCGTGACGTTTGAGATGGCGGAACATGCCTTGCCAGCGCTCGCGGCGTTCCTCCAGCGGCATTGTCATCGCCTGTGCGATCGCATCGCCGGCACCGTCGAGGTCATACGGGTTCACGACTAACGCGCCATCGAGTTCGCGCGATGCACCTGCGAACGGCGACAACAAAAGAACGCCGGGATCGTCCGGATCCTGCGCGGCGACGAACTCCTTCGCAACGAGGTTCATGCCATCTCGCAGGGGCGTCACCAGTCCGACTTTCGCGAGCCGATAGAAACCCGTCAGCGTCGAATGCGGAAAGTTGCGGTTGACGTAGCGCACCGGAGTCCAGTCCGGCTCTGCGAATCGCCCGTTGATGTTGCCGGAGATCTGTTCGAGTTCGCTGCGCAGGTCGCGGTACTCGGCAACGCCTCCGCGCGACACCGGCGCGATCTGCAGGAACGTCAGCTGCCCGCGCTGCTGCGGATAGCGCTTGAGGTAATTCGCGAAGCCGCGGAAGCGTTCCGGCAGCCCTTTCGAATAGTCGAGGCGGTCGACACCGATCGCGAGGTCGCGGCCCGACATGCTGCTGACCAGTCGTTTCACTGCGGATTTCGCGACCGCTTCGCGTGCCAGTGCCGCGATGCGCGTCGTATCGATGCTGATCGGGAATGCGCCCGCGCGGAAACGTCGGCCATTTGGTGCTTCGAGAACACCACGTTCGATCACGCGGCCACCGCCGAACAGGCGCACATAGTCCTGGAAGCGCTCGAGATCGCGCTCGGTCTGGAAGCCGACCAGGTCGCAGGACGACAGGCCTTCGAACAGGCGCTGATGACTGGGCAGCGCGGCGAGCAGGTCGGACGACGGCATCGGCACGTGCAGGAAGAAGCCGATACGACATTTGACGCCGCGCTCGCGCAGCAATCGCGCAAGCGGAATCAGGTGGTAGTCGTGGATCCAGACGAGGTCGTCTTCTTTCAGCAGCGGTGCGAGCTTGCCGGCGAACAGCGCATTGACGACCTGGTAGCCCGCATACGTGTCGCGGTCGTAGTCGACCAGATCCATGCGGAAGTGCAGCAGCGGCCACAGCGTGCGATTCGCGAAGCCGTTGTAGTAGTCCTCGTGGTCCTGCGCGGACAGGTCCATCGTGATGAAGCGGATGTTGCCGTCCTGCTGCTCGTGCATGCGGCCCGAGGCGTGTGGATCGATCTTTCCGCTCCAGCCGAACCACATGCCGCCGTCCTCGCGCAGCGCGTCGAGCAACGCGATCGCGAGGCCGCCGGCCCGCGATTCCTCGGGCAACGCGACGCGATTACTGACGACGACGAGACGACCCATGCGATGCCTGCGCTTGCGCTCCTGCCGACGGACGCCGGTACGAGCGAGCATGCCCGCGCGCGGTTCGTCGGTGCGTGACGGCAAAAAACGCGGAACCGAACGCTAGGTTGCGTCCTCCCACGGGCGACTCAGGCGCATCGCGGCATTGATCAGGCCCACATGCGAATACGTCTGCGGGAAATTGCCCCAGAGTTCGTTGCCTTCCAGCGACAGGTCTTCCGACAGCAGCCCCAGCGGATTCCGGCGCGCGAGCACGCGTTCGAACAGCTCACGTGCTTCATCGGCGCGACCGACCGACGCGAGCGCATCGATGTACCAGAACGTGCAGATGGTGAAGCTGGTTTCCGGCACGCCGAAGTCGTCGGGCGCGACATAGCGCAGCATGCCGTCCTCACGACGCAGCTCGCGGCCGACCGCATCGACCGTCGCCGCGAAGCGCGGGTCATCCGCACGCACGAAGCCGAGATCGGCGAGCAGCAGCAGTACCGCGTCCATGCGGCCGCTGTGCGTGCCTTCGACGAAGTGGCCACGGCTCTTGTCGAATGCGAGTTCATCGATGCGCGCATGCATGCGATCCGCGCGCTCGCGCCAGAACGCCTCGCGGTCACCGATCTGCAGCGCGCGTGCGATGCGCGCAAGTCGATCGCAGGCCGCCCAGCACATCACTGCCGAATAGGTATGGACCTCGACGCGGCCGCGAAACTCCCACAGGCCGGCGTCGGGTTGGTCGAACAGCGCGTATGCACGCTCACCCAAGCGTTCGAGCCGACGGAAGTGCGTGCTGCCGCTCGGCAGGTTGAGTCGGCGGTCGAGGTACATCTGCGTCGACGCCAGCACGACGCTGCCATAGACATCGTGCTGCGGCTGCACCCACGCGAGGTTGCCGCGGCGCACCGGGCCCATGCCGCGATAACCGGTGAGGCCGTCCATCTCTTCTTCGTGCAACTCGCGCTCTAGGCCGATGCCATACAGCGGCTGCAAATGGCCGTCCTCCGGGATGAGGTTGGACACGTAGCGCAGGTATTCCTCCATCGTGCGGGTCGCGCCGAGGCGGTTGAGAGCGCGCACCACGAACGCGGCGTCGCGGAGCCAACAGTAGCGGTAGTCCCAGTTGCGCTGCGTATGCGCGGCCTCAGGGATCGATGTCGTCATCGCAGCGATGATCGCGCCGGTTTCGTCGTACTGGCAGAGCTTGAGCGTGATCGCGCTGCGGATAACGGCGTCCTGCCATTCCAGCGGAATCGACAGCGCGCGTACCCATTCGCGCCAGTAATCGATCGTCTTTTCCAGTGCTTCGTGTGCGTAGTCGGAAATCGCGCGGGTAAAGGTCTCGTCTGGCCCGAGGATGAAGTGCAGCTCGCGGTCGAGCAGGAACGGGATTTCCTCGCGCACCATGCGCACCGGCGCATCGGTGTTGAGGCGCAGCGTGAAGCCGTTGAGCACGAAACGGATGTGGTTGCTGCCCCACGTGCGCTCAGGAACCCGCGCGCCATACTCGACCAGCGGGCGCAGGCGCACGCGGATGCGCGGCTCGCCCGACAGCGGGCGCACCGTGCGGATCAGCATCACCGGTCGATAGAAGCGGTCGTACTGCTTCCAGCGCGGTGCGAAATCGAGGATCTCGATCGCGCCGCCGCGGTCGTCGCGCAGCACCGTACGCAATACCGCAGTGTTCTCGATGTAGTGCTGCTCGCTCGACACGCCACCATCGAGTTCGATCGCGAAATCACCGCCGTCGATGCGCGGTGAGAGCAGCGAGCAGAACGTCGGGTCGCCGTCGAACGCGGGCACGCAGCCCCAGACGATGCGCGCCTGCGGGTCCACCAGCGCACCGACACCGCAATTGCCGATCAGGCCCAGCGAGAGGGAACTCATGCCGACGCTCCGAGGCGGTCGGCGGCTTCCACGATCCAGCCGCGCAATGCGGCGGTATCGGCGAGCGTGTGCGTTGCATGGGTCGGCTGGCGGTCACCAACGCGCACGGAAAGCCCGCGCATGTAATTCGCCGCAGCGAAGCCGTCTTCGTCGGTGAGGTCGTCGCCGGCAAACACCGGCGTGCGTCCGGCGAACGGCGTGATCGCCATCAGGCGCCGCACCGCATCGCCTTTGTCGGCCTGTGCGGGCCGCAGTTCGACGACGCAGTTGCCGTGCTGCAGGCGATAACCCGTGAGGTTGGACAACGCGGACGCGGCGATCGCTTCGAGTGCCGATCGCGCATTCGGCGCCGCGCGCCAATGCAATGCGAGCGCGACGCCCTTGTCCTCGACACGTGCACCCGGATGCGCATCGGCGATCTGTTCCGCGGCTTCACGCACGCGCGCAAGTTCGGGCGGGATGTCGAGCGGCGTTGCGACGTGGATGTCCTCGCGCAGTTCGAGCCCGTGAAGCCCCGCCGCCGGAACGCGCAGGTCGGGGAACAACGTGTCGAGCTGCGCGATGCGTCGGCCGCTCACCAGGGCGAGCGCACCCTGCAGCGATCGCGACAAGCGCCGCAGCGCATCGCCGAGGCCGTCGGGCACATGGACGTCATCGGGATCGTCGGCGAAGTCGAGCAGGCAGCCGTCGACGTCGAGGAATAGCGCCCAGTCGGACTGGACGGGCGGCGGGGCGGGCAGGGCCAGCGGGGCGGTCGCACTCATCGGCCGGAGTCTGGTGGTCGCGACGTAAGCGCGGGGTGGACAGCCGCCGGAGCGCTTGACGTGCTGCTGAACGGTCGCGGCCCACGCTTGAATCACTGGGCATAGACCGCATCTATCGGCCATCGCGGTTCACCACCGCCCCGATTCCAGAGGATTTCCCATGCGGATGGACAAGCTCACGTCCCGCTTCCAGCAGGCTCTCGGCGACGCGCAGTCGCTCGCCGTTGCGCGCGACCACAGCCTGCTGGAGCCCGCGCACCTGATGACCGCGCTGCTCGACCAGCAGGGCGGCAGCACGCGACCGTTGTTGTCCCAGGCCGGCGTCAACGTGGCCGCGCTGCGCGAACGGCTCGGCGAAGCGCTCGACAAGCTGCCGAAGGTGTCCGGCCAGGCCGGCAACATCTCCATCGGCAACGATCTCGCGCGTCTGCTCAACGTCACCGACAAGCTGGCCTCGCAACGCGGCGACAGCTTCATCGCGAGCGAGCTGTTCGTGCTCGCCGCGCTGGAGGACGGCGGCGATCTCGGTCGTGCACTGAAGGCGACCGGTGCGACCAAGGACAAGCTCGAAGCGGCCGTCGACAAACTGCGCGGCGGCGAGAAGGTGCAGGACGAGAACGCCGAAGAAGCACGTCAGGCGCTGGAGAAGTACACCGTCGACCTCACCGCGCGTGCCGAGAGCGGCAAGCTCGATCCGGTGGTCGGCCGCGACGAGGAAATCCGTCGCACGATCCAGGTGCTGCAGCGTCGCACCAAGAACAATCCGGTGCTGATCGGCGAGCCGGGCGTCGGCAAGACGGCGATCGTCGAAGGTCTCGCGCAGCGCATCGTCAACAACGAAGTGCCCGAAGGCCTGCGCGGCAAGCGCGTGCTCTCGCTCGACATGGGCGCACTGATCGCCGGCGCGAAGTACCGCGGCGAGTTCGAGGAGCGGTTGAAGGCCGTGCTCAACGACCTGTCGAAGAACGAGGGGCAGATCATCCTCTTCATCGACGAGTTGCACACGATGGTCGGCGCGGGCAAGGCCGATGGCGCGATGGACGCGGGCAACATGCTCAAGCCGGCGCTCGCGCGCGGCGAGTTGCACTGCATCGGCGCGACGACGCTCGACGAATATCGCAAGTACGTCGAGAAGGACGCCGCGCTGGAGCGTCGCTTCCAGAAGGTGTTCGTCGGCGAGCCGTCGGTCGAGGACACCATCGCCATCCTGCGCGGCCTGAAGGAGCGCTACGCCGTGCATCACGGCGTGGAGATCACCGACCCGGCGATCGTCGCCGCAGCCACGCTGAGCCACCGCTACATCGCCGACCGGCAGCTGCCCGACAAGGCCATCGACCTGATGGACGAGGCCGCGTCGCGCATTCGCATGGAAATCGATTCCAAGCCGGAGGAGCTCGATCGCAAGGAGCGTCGACTCATCCAGCTCAAGATCCAGCGCGAGGCGCTGAAGAAGGAGAAGGACGAGGCGTCGAGGCAGCGGCTGGCCGACCTCGAAGCCGACATCGCGACGCTCGAGCGCGAGTTCAACGATCTCGAGGAAGTCTGGCGCGCCGAGAAGGCGAGCGTGCAGGGCGCGACGAAGATCAAGGAGCAGATCGAGGCCGCGCGCCTCGAGCTGGAAGCCGCGCAGCGCAAGCAGGACTACGCGAAGATGAGCGAGATCCAGTACGGGCGCATTCCCGAACTGGAAAAGCAGCTCACCACCGCGCAGGAAGCCGAAACCAAGGGCTTCACGCTGCTGCAGGACAAGGTGACGGCGGAGGAAATCGCGGAAGTCGTGTCGCGCTGGACCGGCATTCCGGTCAACCGCATGCTCGAAGGCGAGCGCGAGAAGCTGCTGAAGATGGAAGCGCAGCTGCACACGCGCGTGGTCGGGCAGGAGGAAGCGATCAAGGTCGTGTCGGATGCGGTGCGTCGTTCGCGCGCCGGTCTGTCCGATCCGAATCGTCCGAGCGGCTCGTTCCTGTTCCTCGGCCCGACGGGCGTGGGCAAGACCGAGCTGTGCAAGGCGCTCGCCGAATTCCTGTTCGACTCGGCCGATGCGATGGTGCGCATCGACATGAGCGAGTTCATGGAGAAGCACGCGGTGAGCCGGCTGGTCGGCGCGCCTCCGGGCTACGTCGGCTACGAGGAAGGTGGTTACCTGACCGAAGCGGTGCGTCGTCGCCCGTACAGCGTGATCCTGCTCGACGAGGTCGAGAAGGCGCATCCGGACGTGTTCAACATCCTGCTCCAGGTGCTCGACGACGGACGTCTTACTGACGGACAGGGCCGCACGGTCGATTTCCGCAACACCGTCATCGTGATGACGTCGAACCTCGGCTCGCATCAGATCCAGGAGATGCAGGGCGACGATTCGCCGCAGGCCTACATGCAGATGAAGGCGGCGGTGATGGGCGTGGTGCAGGCGCACTTCCGGCCGGAGTTCATCAATCGCCTCGACGACATCGTCGTCTTCCATCCGCTCGACAAGGCCCAGATTCGCGAGATCGCGAAGATCCAGCTGCGTGGACTGGAGAAGCGCATGGGCGAGCGTGGGCTGAAGCTGGAGTTGACCGACGAAGCGCTGACGCTGCTCGGCAACGTCGGCTTCGACCCGGTGTACGGCGCGCGTCCGCTGAAGCGTGCGATCCAGCAGCAGCTGGAGAATCCGCTGGCGCAGCGCATCCTCGGCGGCGAGTTCAACAGCGGCGACACGGTGCGCGTGCGTACTGAAGGCGGGCACCTGGTGTTCGATCGGGGCTGAACCGGCCTTCCCCGCGGTACGCCGGCGGGGCGGTCGCGCCGCGCTGGATTGATCTAAAACGAAAGAGGCCGCGATGTCCGCGGCCTCCGGGTCTTACTTCGCGGCCTTGAACTTCAGCGCGCCATCGTAGGCGGGCCACGCAATCGATGTATCCCCGCGGACGTTGATCGCGACCGGCGGCGTCGCAGCCGTGTCGGTGGTCACCGAGGTCATCAGCGCCGGCATGTACCACTCGATGAGGAAGGTCATGTCGCGGCCGATGATGGGAAGCATGGTGAGCGTTGTCGTTTTGCCGGGCTCGATCGTGAACTTGACCACGTCCGCATTCACGAATGCGCCCTTGGCCAGCACCTTCTCCGGGCTGAAGGCCGTGTGCATTTCGAGTCCGATGCCGGTGAGCGAGTACTCGCCGGGCGGCAGCGCCAGCGTCTCGCTGCGGCCGTAGCGCGTCATGTGTGCGATGTCGAAGTCGACGAAGCGCTTGTTGACCATCGTCACCACCATCTGGTGATCCTTCAGGCCCCACTCGACACCGCCGGATTCCAGCTGCGACTGGATCTTCGGCTTGAGCGTAACTTCCGACTGGAACGGCTTGACGTCGAGCACGAGCGTGCCGGTTGCGTCCTGCGCGAACACGGGCATTGCGACGAGAAGCAAGGCCGCAAGCGCGGCTGTCTTGAAAAGACGAAACATTCGATCCCCTGGTGATGCGCCTCCCCGGCGCCGGGCGGATTCTAGACTCCAGCGCCGACGACGCGACACGTCGGGTCAGGCCCGCGATCGCTTCATGACCGGCATGGGGCAGTGCACGCAGCGCGGGATCGCGACGGAAGGCTCCGTGCGTTGTCAGGCGTCGCTCGTCGGACGCGCCCACAGGCCGGTCGGTGCATCACCGAACGTGGCGCGCCACTCTCGACCGACATTCCGGCGCCGGTGAGAGCGATCAGCGTCACGTCACGTCACGTCACGTCACGTTGCGGGCGGTAGCGACCGTTCACCCCGGAACGCAGGCAGCGCACTCACCATCTCGGCAAGGCTGTGCGCGAGTTCGCGCTCGGCCATCACTGCACCGTCGGCGCCACGGTCCAGCAGGTAGCGCACGCCGGCATCCGAATGCGCACGCGCGATCACGCTGATCGTCGGATTGAGTTCACGCAGTCGCTCGACGATCTCGCCGGCTTCGAACGCATTCGGAATCGCGACCAGCGCCATCTGCGCGCGCTGCGGCCGCGCTTCCGACAACACTGCAGGATTCGCTGCATGTCCGCGAATTGCCGGAATGCCAGCCGCCCGCGCGCGTTCCACCAGCGGTTCGTCGTCGTCGATCACCACCAGCGGAATGTCATGCGACTGCAGCAGCGGGCCGAGCTCGCTGCCGACGCGTCCGTAACCGATCAGGATCACGTGCGGCCGCTCGCCAGCCGGCAGCGGCGGCGACATTACGTCGAGCGGCGCAGGCGGTTCACGTTCGCGTTGCGCTTCGATGCGGTCATGCACCGCGAACAGCAGTGGATTGATGATGATCGACATGATCGCCGCGGCGAGGATCAGGCTCTGCCCATCCTTCGACAGCATGCCCAGCGACATGCCGAGCGTGGCGAGGATGAAAGAGAACTCGCCGATCTGCGAAAGGCTGACCCCCAGCAGTCGGGCGCTGGCGGGCGACTTGCCGAGCAGCCGCGCGACGCCCCATGCCGCCACGCCGTTGCCGACCACCACGACCAGGAACGTCGCGAGCACGTTGATCGGTTCGTTGATCAGGATCATCGGGTCGAACAGCATGCCGACCGACACGAAGAACAGCACCGCGAACGCATCGCGCAGCGGCAGCGTCTCGTTCGCGGCCTGATGGCTGAATTCGGATTCGCTGAGGATCAGCCCGGCAAAGAACGCACCGAGCGCGAACGACACGCCGAACAGCTGTGCCGATCCGAACGCCACGCCCAGCGCGATCGTTAGCACGCATAGCGTGAACAGCTCGCGCGAACCGGTGCCGGCAACGCGTTCGAGCACCCACGGGATCACGCGTCGACCGACCACCAGCATGAACACCACGAAGCCGCCGACCTTTGCGACCGTCAGCAGCAGCGCCATGCCGATGTTGCCGCCTTCCTTTCCACCGATTGCCGGCAGCAGAACGAGCGCGAGCACCATCGCGAGGTCTTCGACGATCAACCAGCCGACCGCAACGCGACCGCGCGACGTGTCGAGCAGGCGTCGTTCTTCCAGTCCGCGCAGCACGACGACCGTACTCGCCACCGACAGCGCGAGCCCGAACACCACGCCGGTGATTTTCGGCCAACCGATCATCCGCGCGAGGCCCCAGCCCAGAGCCGTCACCAGCACGATCTGCGCGAGCGCACCGGGAATCGCCACGCCCTTGACCTCGAGCAGGTCGCGCAGCGAGAAGTGCAGGCCCACGCCGAACATCAGCAGGATCACGCCGATTTCCGCGAGCTGCGGCGCGAGCGACACATCGGCGATGAAGCCAGGCGTGAACGGGCCGATCAGCACGCCGGCCAGCAGGTAACCCACCAGCGGCGACAGGCGCAGCCGGTGCGCGAGCCCGCCAAAAAGGAAGGCGAGCGCGAAGCCGGCGACGAGCATGGCGATGAGCGGCGTGTGGTGCATCGGATCCATCGGTAGCGAAAACAGCGGCGCAAAGGCCGTTCATCACCTTAACCGTGACGCGTCTCCGCAACGTCGGCGCCGGGCCCGGTACGGCCGGCCGGTACAATGCCCGGATGATTGGTTTTCGTGATTTCGCGCTGCGCCGTGGCGAACGGCTGCTGCTCTCGGGTGTCGACCTCTCGCTGCACGCCGGCTGGCGCGTGGGCGTGGTCGGCCGCAATGGCACGGGCAAGTCGTCGCTGTTCGCGGCGCTGCAGGGCGAGGTCGAGCCCGACAAGGGCGACATCGACATTCCCGGCCGCGCGCGCATCGCCAGCGTCGCGCAGGAAACGCCGGCGCTGGACGACAGTGCGCTCGACTTCGTGCTTTCCGGCGATGCGAAGGTGCACGCCGCGTTGCTCACCGAGCGCGAAGCGGCCGCACGCGAGGACTGGGAAGCCGTTGCCGAAGCGCATCACGTGCTGGAGGAAATCGGCGGCTACGACGGCGAGGCCCGCGCGGCCAAGCTGCTGCACGGCCTCGGTTTCTCGCCGGAAACGCACGATCGCCCGGTGAAGTCGTTCTCCGGCGGCTGGCGTGTTCGATTGAATCTCGCGCGTGCGCTGATGACGCCGAGCGACCTGCTGCTGCTCGACGAGCCCACCAACCATCTCGACCTCGACGCCGTGCTCTGGCTCGAGCAGTGGCTGCTGAAATATCCCGGCACGCTATTCGTGATCTCGCATGACCGCGAATTCCTCGACGGCCTGTGCAGCCACGTGCTGCACCTGCATTCGGGCACGGCGAAGCTGTACTCGGGCAACTACACCGACTTCGAGCGCCAGCGCGCTGAACAGCTTCGCCAGCAGCAGATCGCGCACGACAAGGAACAGATCGAGCGTGCCCACCTGCAGAAGTTCATCGACCGCTTCAAGGCTAAGGCGAGCAAGGCCAAGCAGGCGCAGAGCCGCATGAAGCGCCTCGCCAAGCTCGCCGGCACCGAAGCCGTGCGCGCGGAACGTTCGCTGCACATCGATTTCCCGGTGCCCGACAAGCTGCCGCATTCGCTGCTCGGCCTGACCCATGCGGACTGTGGCTACGGCAACATCACCATCCTGCGCGACATCATCTTCCGGCTCGAAGCCGGCGATCGCATCGCACTGCTCGGGCCGAACGGCGCCGGCAAGTCGACGCTGGTGAAGACGCTGGTCGGCGAGATCAAGCTGCTCGCCGGTGAACGCGGCACGCACCCCGACCTGCGCATCGGTTACTTCGCGCAGCACACGGTGGAATCGCTGCGCAAAGGCGAAACGCCGATCGAGCACCTGCAGAAGATCGCGCCCGGCGTCGCCACGCAGCAGCTGCGTGATTTTCTCGGCAAGTGGCAGTTCCCCGGCGACCGCGCGTTCGAATCGGTCGACGGTTTCTCCGGCGGCGAACGCGCGCGTCTTGCACTCGCGATGATCGCGTGGCGCAAGCCGAATGTGCTGCTGCTCGACGAGCCGACGAACCACCTCGACCTCGACATGCGCGAGGCACTCGCCGAGGCGCTGAGCGATTTTGACGGCGCGATCGTGCTGGTCTCGCACGACCGCCATCTCATCGGCCTGGTCTGCGAAAGGTTCTGGCGTGTCGCTAGCGGTGTCGCCCAACCGTTCGATGGCGACCTCGACGAATACGCCGTGTGGCTGCGTACGCGCGACAACGATCCGAAGCCGGCCGCGCCGGTCGCGGTCGTCGCACCCCCGCCGCCCGCACCGAAGTCGGGTA
The DNA here is from genome assembly GCF_054057595.1 of Lysobacter sp. HA18. Lineage (NCBI taxonomy): Bacteria > Pseudomonadati > Pseudomonadota > Gammaproteobacteria > Lysobacterales > Lysobacteraceae > Lysobacter > Lysobacter sp. HA18. The sequence goes on along the minus strand of NZ_JBSRZL010000001.1, from coordinate 2,796,480 downwards.
AGAAGGCGAATCCGATCAAGTTGTCGCAGGCGGAAGCACGCGTCGCGGAACTCGAAGGCAAGCTCGCCGCGGTCGATGCCGATCTCGCGAACCCCGCGCGTCATGCGGACTTCGCGCACCTCGGGCAGGAACGCACGCGTCTTGCCGACGCACTCGCGAAAGCCGAAGCCGAGTACCTCGAACTCTACGAAGCCGGCTGACCTCAGCCCTTCGGGATCAGTACTTCGACGCGACGGTTCGCCTGGCGTGCATCGGGATCGTCGCTGCCGTCCGGATGTGTGTTCGGACGCTTGGGGCGACTCGCGCCGTAACCCGTCGCCGTCAGTCGCGATGCATCGATGCCTGCGTTGACAAGCGCGCTGCGCACGGCTTCCGCACGTTCGCGCGACAGCTTCATGTTGTAGGCATCGTCGCCCTTGGCATCGGTGTGGCCGGAGATCGTTGCCGGTCGATCGATGCGACGCAGCAGGTCGGCGAGCGTATCGACCGTGTGCTGCGCATCCGGTCGTAGCGTCGCCTTGTCGAAATCGAACAGCACGTCACTCGGCAGGTCGACGGTGGTGCCGGCGTCGCTGTCCTGCGCGCCGAGTTCCTGCTTCAACTTCGTGATCGGGTCCATCGTGCTCGTCGCGAGCGGCGTCGACGGCAGCGGCGGCTGCGCGAGGTTGAGCGTGACGTCCTGCTTCGTCGCAGCGGGTGCATGCGAACGCGCCGCGTCGGGAATCGTGCCGAGATCCACCGCGACGCGCGCGGCGAACATGTTGTCGTCCTTGGCGTCGATCGCTGCCCATGGATCGTTGCCGGCCGGCCCCGCGTTCGCGAGTAGGCGAAGGCGCGTCGCGTCCGGCGCGATCTGCGGTGCGAACAGCAGTCGTCCCGCGATGCGCTGGCCGTTCTCGATCGGCACCGCGCGCGCGGCGGAATCCTCGTTCTGCACGATGCGGTAGATGTGGCCGCGGTCGTCGACGAGTCGCAATTGCCAGTTCGCGCTGTTGAGGCTGGTGCGCGTGTCGCGCGCGCCGTTGAGCGCTTCGAACGTGACTGCGATGCCATCCTTCAACCAGTCGATCGAGAACACGCGGATCGACGCATTGCCTTGCGGGCTGTTGCCGGTCGGCGGGATGGCGTACGTCCAGCCGGCACCGGGACGCACGACATCCGCAGTTGCAACACGACGCTTCGATGCGACCGTCGGCGGCACGTCCCACGACGTTTCGACCAGCGCGGCACTGGTGCCGAGACTATTGATGTTGAGCCCGAGCGTGAGGTGCTTCGCATCACGTGGAAGGAAACCGAGCGCAACGAGATGCAGCGTCCAGCGGTCGTCCGCGCCTGCGAAGTGCGTCTTCAGACGATCCTCGGGGTCACGCAGGCGGTACGTGTTGCCGCGATCGTCGCGCAGCACGCCTTCGTCGCCGTAGTTCAGGTAGACCTCGCCGCCGAGCGCGCGACCGGACTGGCGGGCTACCGCGTCGATCTCGATGCCGTACGGCGTGTACGTCACCCGTGTCACATCGACTGCGATCAGGTCGGTGCCGAGGCGTGCGGCGCCGGGGGCCAGATCCTGCACGACGGACGATGACGTCGATGGCGGGATGTCGGGCTGCGGCTGATGCGCGACCTGTTCGAGTGTGGAAAGCACAGATGCGACGGGCGCGGACGCCTCGGCCGATGAACCTTCCGGATGCCGACTGCAGCCGGCGAGAACGATCAGTACAACAAGGAAGGCGGCGAGGGCGGGGCGCGTCCGTGGGGTCGGCATGCATCACATCCTGTGCGGGTCCGCGGCCACTCTAGACAGCCGCCGTGGCCGCGCCGTGAGGCGGGCGCTTGAAAACGGCCACGCGCGGCCCCATCCGCGGAGTCCGCGTTCCCAGATGTTGCGACCCATGCCGATCTACTCCTTCGAGTGCGCCGCCTGCGGCCACGACTTCGACCGCCTGCAGAAGCTGAGCGACGCCGACCCTACCGATTGCCCGAAATGCGGCGCACTACAGCAGATCCGTCGTCGACTGACCGCCCCGCAGTTCCGCCTCGCCGGCGGCGGCTGGTACGAGACCGACTTCAAGAAGGACGGCGACAAGAAGCGCAACCTGGCCGGCGACGGCACGGCACCCAACTCCGACGCGTCGTCGGGTGGTGGCGACAGCAAGCCGGCATCGTCAACGCCTGCGCCTTCCGCGCCGGCATCGAGCCCGGCGCCATCGTCCGGCTCGAGTTCGGGAACCTCGGGCAGCTCCGGCGGTTCGTCCAGCTCGAGCTGAATACGTCGACATCGGCCCGCCGCGCACCCCGGGCGGGTCCACGGGCGTCGTGGACGCTAAACTAGCCGGCTTATCCGCGCCCGCTTCCGGGGCGCCGCCGGAGTCCCAATGCGTACCCAGTTCTGCGGCCTCGTCGACGAGCGCCTGATCGGCCAGACCGTCACCCTTTGCGGCTGGGTCAACAGCGCGCGCGTCCAGAGCCACCAGACCTTCATCGACCTTCGCGACCACGAAGGCGTGGTGCAGGTGCTGGTCGAGAGCGACCAGCCCGAGCTGTTCAAGGCCGCCGCCGACCTCGGCAACGAGGACGCGGTGCGCGTGACCGGCACCGTGCGCGCGCGTTATGCCGCGAACGACAAGATCCCGACCGGCCGCGTCGAAATCGTGCCGACGTCGATTGAAGTGCTGAACAAGGCCGACCCGCTGCCGTTCCACGCGCACGAGAACGCGGGCGAGGACATTCGCCTCAAGTACCGCTACCTCGACATGCGTCGTCCCGAGATGCAGAAGATGATGCGCACGCGCACGAAGCTCGTCGCAGCGCTGCGTCGTTATCTGGATGAGCGCGGTTTCCAGGACATAGAAACGCCGATCCTGACCAAGGCGACGCCCGAAGGCGCGCGCGACTTCCTCGTGCCTGCGCGCATGCATCCCGGCGAGTTCTACGCGCTGCCGCAGTCGCCGCAGTTGTTCAAGCAGATCCTGATGATGGCGGGCTTCGACCGCTACTACCAGATCGCGCGCTGCTTCCGGGACGAAGCGCTGCGCGCCGATCGCCAGCTCGAATTCACCCAGCTCGACATGGAGTTCGCGTGGGTGTCCGAGCGCGACGTGCAGGACACCGTCGAGGAGATGATCCGCACCGTGTTCCGTGACGTCATCGGCGTCGAACTCGCGAATCCTTTCCCGCGCATGACCTTCGCCGAAGCCATGCGCCGCTTCGGTTCCGACAAGCCCGATCTGCGCATCCCGCTGGAATTCACCGACATTGCAGAGCTCGTCAAGAACTGCGAGTTCAAGGTGTTCACCGACTGGGCGAACCACGCAGACGGCCGCGTCATTGCGCTGCGTGCGCCGGGCGGCGCGCAGTTCTCGCGCAAGCAGATCGACGACCTTGGTGCGCATGCCGCGAAGTACGGCGCCAAGGGCGTCGCATGGATGAAGATCGACGACGCGACCAAGGGCCGCGAAGGCATCAACTCGCCGATCGCGAAATTCCTCGACGACGCAACGCTGGCCGCCATCGTCGAAGCGACCGGCGCGACCACCGGCGACGCGATCTTCTTCGGCGCGGCGACGTACAAGTCCGCATCCGACTTCATGGGCGCGCTGCGCATCAAGCTCGGCAAGGACCTCGGCCTCGTCGCCGACGGCTGGACGCCGCTGTGGGTCACCGATTTCCCGATGTTCGAATGGGACGACGAAGCGCAGCGCTACGTCGCGCTGCATCACCCGTTCACCGCGCCGAGCGTCGACGACGAAGCCGACCTGCGCGCAAACGCCGCGACTGCGGTGTCGCGCGGCTACGACATGGTGCTCAACGGCAACGAGATCGGCGGCGGTTCGATCCGCATCCATCGCTCGGCCATGCAGTCGGCCGTGTTCGACCTGCTCGGCATCGGTCGTGAAGAGGCCGAGCTCAAGTTCGGCTTCCTGCTCGAAGCGCTGCGCTACGGCGCGCCGCCGCACGGTGGCATCGCGTTCGGCATCGACCGCATCGCCGCGCTGATGGCCGGCACCGAGTCCATCCGCGACGTGATTCCGTTCCCGAAGACGACCAGCGCGCAGTGCCTCATGACCGGCGCGCCGTCTCCGATCCCGGATGCGCAGCTGGCCGAAGTGCATGTGGCCGTGCGTCCGCGCGAGGCGAAGGCGGAGTGAGTCTGACGATCCGTCGCGCAACGGTGGAGGACGCGGCGACGTTGTCGTCGCTGGCGACGGCGACGTTTGTCGAAGCGTTCGGGCATCTGTATCAGCCCGAGGATCTGCAGGCGTTTCTCGACGATGCGTACGACGTGCGCAAGCAGGCGACGATCCTCGCGCATCCCGATTACGCGGTGTGGTTCCTGGAATCGGACGGTCGCGCGGTCGGTCATTGCGCCGCGGGTCCGTGTGGGTTGCCGCACGCGGACGTCGTGCCCGGCGATGGCGAGGTCAAGCGCCTCTACGTGCTCCGCGAATTCCAGAACGGTGGAAGCGGTGCGCGTTTGATGGACACCGCGATGCAGTGGCTGGAGCGCGGGGGGCCGCGCACGCTTTGGGTCGGCGTGTGGAGCGAGAACGAGGGCGCGCAGCGTTTCTACGGGCGCTACGGCTTCGCAAAGGTCGGCACGTACGAATTCCCGGTGGGGCGCGTGCGCGATCTCGAATTCATCATGCGGCGGGCGGCGCAACGCTGACGCGGTTCCCGACGTTGCACCTCGCGAACCCGTAACCGCTCGCTATATCCGGGCGATTCGCGTGCGGCACGGCGTCGCACGACCTTCGTCACCCTTGCACGACGCCGCGACCGGCCCGATGTCGCAGTCATGGCGACTTCCCGCGTACTCCTCGTCCATGGTTTGTGGATGCGTCCGGCATCGATGGCGCTGCTTGCGCGTCGTCTCGGCCGCGAAGATTTCGAGACCGAACTGATCGGCTACGAAAGCTCGCGCCAGCGCCCGACGCATGCGCTGCGTGCGATTTCCGACGCCGCGCGTCGCGGCCCCTGCCACATCGTCGGCCACAGCCTCGGCGGGTTGATGACGCTGACCGCGCTCGATGCCGAGCCCGATCTGCCGGTGGAGCGCGTGGTCTGCCTAGGCTCGCCGCTGTGCGGGAGCGCGGCCGCGGACGGATTGGCGCGGGTGCCGAAGCTGGGTCGCTGGCTCGGCCATAGCCGTCGGCTTCTCCGTGACGGTTGCCATGCATGGTCCGGACACGCCGAGGTCGGCTCGATCGCCGGCACGCTGCCGCTGGGGCTCGGCCGCGTCATCGGCCGGATCCACGGTCCGAACGACGGCACGGTCGCGGTGGCGGAAACCCGGCTTGACGGCCTGACCGACCACGTCATCGTCCACGCCACCCACAGCGGGCTCGTCCTTTCGCCCACCGCGGCTAGGCACGTCGCCACCTTCCTCCGTGAAGGCCGGTTCCAGCACTGAACGAGCCAGCCGGTGCCGCCGGTTCCGAGCGGCCGATCCGGTAAAATCTGCGTCCCGTTACCTGTTTGTCCGGAAGTGCCCGATGGGTCGTGGTCCCTCGATCGAAGCCCGCAAGAACGCCGTCGACGCCCAGCGCGGCAAGATCTTCACCAAGGTCATTCGCGAGATCGGCGTCGCCGCGCGCATGGGCGGCGGCGATCCGTCCGGCAATCCGCGGCTGCGCGCCGCGATCGACCGCGGCCTCGACGTCAACATGTCGAAGGACGTCATCGAGCGCGCGATCAAGAAGGCGACCGGCGAACTCGAAGGTGTGACCTACGAGGAACTCCGCTACGAAGGCTATGCGCCCGGCGGCGTTGCGGTGATCGTCGACTGCCTCACCGACAACAAGGTGCGCACCGTCGCCGACGTCCGCCATGCGTTCTCGAAGTTCGGCGGCAACCTCGGCACCGACGGCTCGGTGTCCTTCATGTTCCACAAGCGCGGCGTGATCTGGTTCGGCGAAGGCGCGGACGAAGACCGCATCACCGAGGCGGCGATCGACGCCGGCGCGGATGATGTCGTCGTGTATCCGGAAGACGGCTCGATCGACGTGCTGACCGCGCCGGAATCGTTCGACGCGGTGAAGTCGGCGCTCGAAGCGGCCGGCCTCAAGCCGGGCGAATCGCAGGTGACGATGCGCGCGGAAAACAACGTCAAGGTCGAAGGCGACACCGCCAGGCAGGTCGCCAAGCTGCTCGCGTGGCTCGAGGACATGGACGACGTGCAGCACGTGTATTCCAACGCTGAACTCGGCGAGGACGCGTACGCCTGACGGCGGCGCAGACGTGATCCGAATCCTCGGCATCGATCCGGGCTCGCAGCGCACCGGCGTCGGCTTCGTCGACGTCGACGCGACGGGCAAGTGCGCCTACGTGTCGGCGCACACGTTGAAACTGCTCGACGCGGAGGATTTCCCGAAGCGCCTCGGTCTTCTGTGTGAAGGCCTCGATGCGCTGATCGACGAATGGAAGCCGACGCAGGTCGCGATCGAAACCGTGTTCATGGATAAGTCGGCGACGTCCGCGCTCAAACTCGGGCATGCACGCGGCGCTGCGATTGCGACGGTGGTGCGTCGCGGCCTGCCGGTGAGCGAATACGCGCCGCGGCTGATCAAGCAGTCGCTGGTCGGGCGCGGCGCGGCCGACAAGCAGCAGGTGCAGCACATGGTGCGGCTGCTTCTGAACCTGCCGGAGCAAAAGATCCAGGCCGACGCCGCCGACGCGCTGGCCGTCGCGCTGACCCACGCCCATATGAGCGCGACCGCCGGCCGTACGGGCATCGCGGTTGCCCACCTGCGCCGACGCGGCAGCTGAGACGGGCGGAGCGCACCGTGATCGCAATGAGCGCACAATGCGCGCCGCCGGGTGGGCGGCACGGGATACGACGCATGATCGGACGGGTTCAGGGCTTCGCTGGCGGCATGCGCGTTCGCGTGGCCGCGGGCGCGCGCGGAGCCGCCGCATGATCGGGCGTCTTCGCGGCATCCTCGTCCAGAAGCAGCCGCCGTGGCTGATGGTCGAAGTGGCGGGCGGCATCGGCTACGAGCTCGAAGCGCCGATGAGCACGTTCTACGACCTGCCCGAAGCCGGGCGCGAAGTCGTGCTGTTCACGCATTACGCGCAGAAGGAAGACAGCGTCTCGCTCTACGCCTTCCTGCGCGAAGGCGAGCGGCGGCTGTTCCGCGACGTGCAGAAGGTCACCGGCATCGGCGCGAAGATCGCGCTGGCCATTCTTTCCGCAGTGAGCGTCGACGAATTCGCGCGGCTCGTTCAGGCCGGCGACGTCACCGCGCTCACGCGCATTCCGGGCATCGGCAAGAAGACCGCCGAACGCATCGTCGTCGAACTGCGCGACCGCGCGGCCGACCTGATGGGTGCCGGTTCGTCGCTGGGCGTGAACACCGGCGTGCCGGCCGATCCGCAGACCGAAGCGGTGATTGCCCTGCAACAGCTCGGTTACAAGCCGGCCGAAGCCGTGCGCATGGCGAAGGACGCCGTGCAGCCCGGCGACGACACCGCGACCATCATCCGCAAGGCGCTACAGTCCGCGCTCCGCTGAGCGAAGGACCGCGTTCCAGGACGTTCATGACCGCTTCCGTTTCCACGGCCACCTCTTCGCATGGTGGCGATACGGGCCATGCCCACGGTCACGGACACGCCGGTCTCGCGACCATGGTGGTCGGCGCCGTGGGCGTCGTGTTCGGCGACATCGGTACCAGCCCGCTCTACACGATCCAGGAAATGTTCCTGCCGCATTACGGGCTGCAGCCCGATGCGTCGACGGTGAAGGGCCTGCTGTCGCTCGCGTTCTGGGCGTTGATGCTGGTCGTCACCCTGAAGTATGTCATCGTCATCATGCGTGCGGACAACGAGGGCGAGGGCGGCATCATGGCGCTCACCGCACTCGCGCAGCGGTCGCTGAAGCAGGGCTCGCGCCTCAACTATCTGGTCGGCATCCTCGGCATCTTCGGTGCGTCGCTGTTCTTCGGCGACGGCATGATCACGCCGCCGGTCACCGTACTCGGCGCGCTCGACGGCCTTCGCGTGATCTCGCCGGAATTCGGCCACTGGGTGATGCCGGTCGGCCTCGTCATCCTCGTCGCGCTGTTCGCGTTCCAGCGCTTCGGCACCGAACGCGTGGGCAGGATCTTCGGGCCGGTGATGATCACGTGGTTCGTCGTACTGGCGATTCTCGGCGTCAACAACATCGTCCGCTATCCGTCGGTGCTGACCGCGCTGAATCCCTACTGGGGGCTGCGCTTCTTCATCACGCACGGCGGCCATGCGCTCTTCATTCTCGGCGCGGTGGTGCTGGCGATCACCGGCGGTGAAGCGCTGTATGCCGACATGGGCCACTTCGGCAAGAAACCCATTCGCTGGGCATGGTTCGGCTTCGTGCTGCCGGCGCTGGTCCTGAACTACTTCGGACAAGGCGCCGTGCTTCTGCAGAATCCCGGGGCGCGCGCGAATCCGTTCTACATGTCGATGCCCGACTGGGCGCAGGTGCCGATGCTCGGCCTCGCGACCGTCGCTGCGGCGATCGCCTCGCAGGCCGTGATCACCGGCGCGTTCTCGGTGACGCGCCAGGCGATCCAGCTCGGCTACCTGCCGCGCCTGTCGATCAAGCACACGTCGCGACAGACGATCGGCCAGATCTACGTGCCGTCGATCAACTGGACGCTGCTGGGCGCGGTGATCCTGCTGACGCTCGCGTTCAAGAGCGCGACGAACCTGGCCACCGCGTACGGCCTGTCCGTTACCGGCACGATGCTGATCGACACGCTGCTGCTCGCGCTCGTCGCATACACGCGCTGGAATGACTCGCGTAAATGGGTGCTGCCGCTGTGCGGCCTGTTCCTGATCATCGACGTCGCGTTCCTCGTCGCCAACGGCGGCAAGCTGCTGACCGGCATTGGTGCATGGGTGCCGCTGTTCATCGGCATCACCTCGTTCACGCTGATGCGCACTTGGCGTCGCGGCCGCGCGCTGCTGCACGAGGAAGTGCGCAAGGAAGGCATCCAGCTCGACGTGTTCCTGCCCGGCCTGATGCTGTCGCCGCCGGTGCGCGTGCCGGGCACCGCGGTATTCCTCACCGCCGATCGTGGCGTCGTGCCGCAGGCGTTCCTGCATAACCTCAAGCACAACAAGGTGCTGCACGAGCGCAACGTCTTCCTCACCGTCGAACCGATGACGGTGCCGATGGCGCCCAAGGACAAGCGCCTGAAGATCGATTCGATCGGCGAGAACTTCTACCGGGTGACGATCAAGTTCGGCTTCATGGAAACGCCGGACGTGCCGCTCGCGTTGATGCGTTCCTGCGACAAGGGCGGCATCCATTTCGACCCGATGGACACGACATATTTCGCAAGCCGCGAAACCATCGTCGCCAGCAAGCACCGCGGCATGCCGTTCTGGCGCGACAAGGTGTTCGCGCTGATGCATCGAAATGCCGCACCGGCGACGACGTTCTTCCGCATTCCGGGCAACCGCCTCGTCGAGCTGGGCGCGCAGATCGAGATCTAGCGTCGCACCGGCTGAGCGGCGGCGGGCCATAATCCCGGCATGACCGAGAACCGCATCATCGCCCCCGGCGCCACGCACGAGGACGCCGCCGTCGAGGCCAGCATCCGCCCCAAGCGCCTGGACGAATATCTCGGCCAGGCGCCGGTGCGCGAGCAGATGAAGATCTACATCGAGGCCGCCAAGGGCCGCGGCGAAGCACTCGACCACGTGCTGATCTTCGGGCCGCCGGGCCTCGGCAAGACCACGCTCAGCCAGGTCATCGCCAACGAACTCGGCGTTAATCTGCGGCAGACCTCCGGCCCGGTGATCGAGAAGGCAGGCGACCTCGCCGCGCTGCTCACGAATCTGCAGCCGCACGACGTGCTGTTCGTCGACGAGATCCATCGCCTGTCGCCGCTGGTCGAGGAAGTGCTGTATCCGGCGATGGAGGATTTCCAGCTCGACATCATGATCGGCGAGGGCCCGGCCGCGCGCTCGATCAAGATCGACCTGCCGCCGTTCACGCTGATCGGCGCGACCACGCGCGCGGGGCTGCTCACCGCGCCGCTGCGCGACCGCTTCGGCATCGTGCAGCGCCTGGAGTTCTACAGCGCGGAGGAGCTGACCAAGATCGTGCAGCGCTCGGCGCAGATCCTCGGTATCTCGTGCACGGCGGACGGTGCCGGCGAGATCGCGCGTCGCTCGCGCGGCACGCCGCGTATCGCGAACCGCCTGCTGCGCCGCGTGCGCGACTTCGCGCAGGTGCGCGGCGACGGCACGATCACCAGCCAGACCGCGTTTGATGCGATGACCATGCTGAAGGTCGACCCGGAAGGCTTCGACGAGCTCGATCGGCGCCTGCTCGGCATCGTCATCGAGTCGTTCGATGGCGGGCCGGTGGGCGTCGAATCGCTGGCCGCGGCGCTGAGCGAGGAGCGCGGCACGCTGGAGGACGTGGTCGAGCCCTACCTCATCCAGCAGGGCTACCTGATCCGCACCGCGCGCGGCCGCATGGCGACGCCGAAGGCGTATCGCCACCTCGGATTCACCCCGCGCGCGAAGTCGCCAGACCTGTTCGAGCCGCCGGCCGCGCCGTCGATCGACTGAACAGCCGCTTGCCGCAGCGTCGGCACGGTGAGGCACCGCGGGTAGACTTGGCGCCCCCACGCACGGCCCGCGAATGCGGGCGTTCGGAGCGCATGTACAGCCTGCCGGTCCGCATCTACTGGGAAGACACCGACGCCGGCGGCGTGGTCTACCACGCGCGCTATGTCGCTTTCCTCGAGCGCGCACGCTCGGAGTGGATGCGCGCGAACGGCCACGGACAGGCATCACTGCAGGCCGAAGGCCTGGTGTTCGCGGTGCGTGCGATGACGCTGGATTTCCTCAAGCCGGCCCGCCTCGACGACGCGCTCGACGTGCGTTGCGAACTCGCCGACTGCCGCCGCGCAAGCCTCGTGTTCAAGCAGTCGATCGACCGCGACGGGGAACGTCTTCTCGACGCCACGGTCCGAATCGCTGCGCTCGACGCCGCGACGTTCCGTCCCGCGCCGATTCCGGCCGGGCTGCATGCGCAGCTCGCCGCCCTGCAAACCCCGAACTGATCGTCCGCCGCATGGACCGGAGAGCCCGAATGACCGCATCGCATCGCCCGCGCACGTCCCTCACGCACACGGCTGCAGGGGCCGCCCGATGAGCGCGCTGTCGCTGATGCTGCAGTCCAGCCCCGCCGCGCTGCCGGATGCGACGCCAGTCGATGCGCAGCCGCTCGCCGATGCGGCGCAGGCCGCGAGCGCCGCCGCCGCGCCGCCCGCCGGCTCGCTCGACCTTGTGCAACTGGTCACGCACGCCAGTCTTCCGGTGCAGCTGATCATGCTGCTGCTGATCGTGGCGTCGATCGCGTCGTGGGTGATCATCTTCCGCAAGTCGGCGCTGCTGCGTCGTGCGCGTCGCGAAGCGGTGCAGTTCGAGGAACGCTTCTGGTCGGGTTCCGAATTGAGCAAGCTCTACGAAGGTGCGAGCGGCCGCGGTCGCGGAATTGGCGGCATGGAAGCGATCTTCGAAGCCGGTTTCCGCGACTTCAACCGTCTTCGCCAGCGCCGCGGCGCCGATACCGACGCGCAACTCGAAGCCGCGCAGCGCGGCATGCGCGCTACTGCATCGCGCGAACTCGATTCGCTGGAACACAACCTCGAACTGCTCGCCAACATCGGTTCGACGTCGCCCTACATCGGCCTGGTCGGCACCGTGTTCGGCATCATGGTGACGATGCATTCGCTGCTCGCGAGTTCGCAGCAGGTCGGCATCAAGGACGTTGCACCGGGTATTTCCGAAGCGCTGCTCGCGACCGCGATGGGCCTGTTCGTCGCGATTCCCGCGGTGTGGGCGTACAACCGTTTCGCCACTGCCGTGGAGCGGCTTGCGTCGCGCTACGAGGCGTTCGCAGAAGAGTTCTCGTCGATCCTGCAGCGACAGTCGCACCTCGAGGGCTGAGCCATGTCGGTCTCCCTCCGTCGCCACCGGCGACGCAAGCTCAAGTCCGAGATCAACGTCGTGCCGTACATCGACGTGATGCTCGTGCTGCTCGTCATCTTCATGATCACCGCGCCGCTGCTGAACCTCGGCGTCGATGTCGATCTTCCCAAGTCGAACGCGAAATCGCTGCAGCAGAAGACGGACCCCGTCGTCGTGCAGGTCGATGCCGACGGTAATTACTTTCTCGCAGTGAAAGCGGGCAGCAACGAAGCGGTCAGTGGTGCGGAACTCACCACGCGGCTGTCGACGATCGTCGCGCAGAATCATGACGCGCAGGTGCTGATCGGCGCGGATGCGAAGGCGAGCTACCAGACCGTTACCGACGCGATCGATCTGCTCAAGAAGGCGGGCGTCGACAAGGTGTCGCTGATCAGCTCGCCGAAGGGTCAGGCGAAGTGAGGGTTCGGCCGGCCGACGACGCCACCGCGGTCGCGCTGGCGATCGGCTTGCACCTCGCGCTCGCGTTGCTGCTATGGCTCGCGATGCGACCGCACGACATGACGCAGGCCAGTGCCGGTGGCATGTCCGCGGACGTCGTCGATGTCGGCCAGCTGTCGGCGGCGATGCAGCGCACCTTGAACCATCGTCCGCAGCCTGCACCCGAGCCGTTGCCGGAACCCGTGCCCGAACCGCAGCCGGAACCCGAAACCGCGCCGCCGGAAGCGCAACCGAAGCCGCAGCAACAGCTCACGCAGCCGGACGACGTGGAACAGCAGGCGGTGGTCGAAACGCCGACGCCGCAGAAGGCGATCGAAACCAGGCCGCAGGACGAGAAGCATCGGCAGCAGCAGGCCGACCTCACGAATCCTGTCGATGCGCAGCAACAGGCGCAGCAGCGCCAGCAGGCGGACAAGGAAGCGCAGCTTGCGGAGATCCGTCGTCGCCGTGCGGCGGCGTCGCGCGAGGCCATGGCGGCCGAGGAGCGCCTCGCGCAGCTGACCGCGCCGACGCGCAGCGGGTCGGCCGCGCAGCAGGCGGCGCAGTCGGATGCCGATGCGGGCGGCAGCGGTCCCGCCGATGACGGCCTGCTCGGTCGCTACGCCGCCGCGCTGCAGGACGCGATCCGCGCGAAATGGATCCGCCCCGACAACATTCCGCCGAATGCGATGTGTCGCCTCGTCATCCGCCAGTTGCCCGGTGGTGAGGTGATCGACGCGCAGGTCACGTCCCCCTGCGTGTACGACGAGGCCGGCCGTCGCTCGATCGAGGCCGCGGTGCTCAAGGCGCAGCCGCTGCCCTACGCGGGCTTCGAAAAAGTGTTCAAGCGCGAACTGACGCTCAACTTCCGCGCGCCCTGACGGGACGCGACGGGTCGCATCTGTCAACCCGCTAAACGGTTCAGGTGTGAGCTAGGATTCACGATCGGGCTGCTACCTGTATGCGCCCACACCGAAAGACCGAGGAATCACGATGCGTCGTCTCGTGTCATGGCTGGTCCTGTGCATCGCATGCCTGTTGCCGATGGCGGCGGCCGCGCAGCAGCAGGGCCTGGAGATCGACATCGTCGGCGGCAACGCGGCCGCGCTGCCGATCGCCGTCGTGCCGTTCCAGAACGGCACCGGTGCGAACGACGAAGCGTCGATCGTGGCCGCGGACCTCAACCGCTCCGGCCAGTTCAAGTCGTTGCCGGTCGACGGCCTGCCCGAGCGCCCGACGCGCAGCGAGGACGTCAACTATCCGGTCTGGCGTGCGATCAACCAGGATTACGTCGTCGTCGGTCGCGTGCTCGATGCGGGCGGCGGTGCGTATCGCGTCGAATACGAACTGCTCGACGTCGCCAAGCAGACGCGCCTGCTCGGCTTCGCGCTCACCGCGCGCAGCGGGCAGATGCGCGATGTCGCGCACCAGATCGCCGATGCGATCTACGAAAAGGTCACCGGCGTGCGCGGCGCGTTCTACACGCGCATCGCGTATGTCACGCAGAGCGGTACGGGCGGTGGTGCGCGCTATGCGCTCGTCGTCGCCGACAGCGACGGCTACAACCCGCAGACCGTGGTGCGTTCGACCGAGCCGCTGATGTCACCCTCGTGGAGCCCGGATGGCGCGCGCCTCGCGTACGTCGGTTTCGAAGGCGGTAGTTCGGCGATCTACATCCAGACGATCGCCAGCGGCGCGCGCGAAATGGTTGCGCATTTCCGCGGGATCAACGGTTCGCCCGAGTTCTCGCCGGACGGTCGCCGCCTCGCGATGACGCTGTCGCGCTCGGGCAACCCCGAGGTCTACGTGATGGACCTCGGCAGCCGCGCGCTCACGCAGATCACGAACCACTACTCCATCGACACCGAGCCGACGTGGAGCGCCGACGGTTCGCGCCTGTACTTCACGTCCGATCGCGGCGGTCGTCCGCAGATCTACACGGCGTCGGCATCGGGCGGCAACGCGACGCGCGTGACTTTCCAGGGCACGTATAACGCGAGCGCCACCGTGTCGTACGACGGCAAGAAGGTCGCCACGGCGCAGGGCTCGGGCAACACGTACCGCGTCGCGCTGATGGACTCGAGCCTCGGCAGCCCGCGCTGGAGCCTGTTGTCGCCGGGCAACCTCGACGAATCCCCGAGCTTCGCGCCCAACGCGAGCATGCTCATCTACGCCGCGCGCGAGGGCGGCCGCGGCGTGCTGTACGCGCTGTCGGCCGACGCGCGCGTTCGCCAGCGCCTCGTGCTCGCCGACGGCGATGTGCGCGAGCCGGCGTGGGGCCCTTACCGCACGCCGCGCTGACGCGGCAGACGTCCATCCGAAACGACACACAAGGAAAGAACGAATGAACGCCAAGTCCGCCAGCCAGCTCCTGATCGTCGCCGCGATGTGCACCCTCGCGATGGCGTGCTCGAAGAAGGTCAAGGAAACGCCGCCGACCGATACCTCGACCGGCACCACCACGACCATGCCCGCCACCACCGGCCCGACCACCGCCGGCGCGTACGGCCCGAACGACCTCGATACCGACACCTGCCTGCGCCAGCGCATCGTCTACTTCGACCTCGACCAGGACACGCTGAAGCCGGAGTTCCAGGCGATCGTGAACTGCCACGCGAAGTACCTGCGCGACCGTCCGTCCTCGCGCATGACGCTCGACGGCCACGCCGACGAGCGCGGCAGCCGCGACTACAACCTCGCGCTCGGCGAGCGCCGTGCGAACGCCGTGTCGTCGGCGATGCAGGCCGCGGGCGGACAATCGTCGCAGCTGACGACGAACAGCTTCGGCGAAGAAAAGCCGATCTGCACCGACTCGGGCGAGGGTTGCTGGTCGAAGAATCGTCGCGTCGAGATCAGCTACAGCGCGCGCTGATCGATACGCGGTAGTTCGCCAACGGGCCGCGCCATGCGGCCCGTTTTCGTTGCGGCAGACATTCATCGTGGCGACAGTCGGATCGCGACCTGCGCGCGGCATACTCGCCGCACGCTCCAACACCGGGGAATCGTCATGAACTCACCTCGCGCCCTCGCGCTCGCCATCGCGCTGGTCCTCGTCGCACCGCTGCCCGTATTCGCGCAGCGCGCCAGCCTGGCAGACCGCGTCACCGCACTCGAAGTGCGCGCCGCGAATCCGCAGAACGTCGAACTGGTCAACCAGATCGCGCAGCTGCGTCAGGACGTGCAGTCGATGCGCGGGCAGCTGGAGGAAATGCAGCAGGCGAACGAGCAGCTGCGTGCGTCGATGCGGACGCAATACCTGGATGTCGACGGCCGCCTGCAGCGGATTGAAGGTGGTGCGACGCCGGCTCCGGTAACGCCGACGCCGGCGCCCGCAGCCACTGCGAAGCCCGCAGCCGGTGCTTCCACAGCGACCGCGCGTCCTTCGGCGTCGACCAAGCCCGCGGCGCCTGCGACGACCAAGGCCAAGCCGTCCGCCGCCCCGACTGCCGCCGCCGGCTCCGCGACGCCCACCGGCAATGAACTCACCGCCTACAACGCCGCCTTCGACGCGCTGAAGGCCGGCCGCTACGCCGACGCGTCGCGCCTGTTCTCGGACTTCCTCGACCGCTATCCGGGCGGTGTCTACGCGCCGAACGCGCTGTACTGGCTGGGCGAGAGCTACTACGCGACGCGCAACTACGAGCAGGCCGTCGAGCCGTTCACGCAGCTGCTCGATCGCTTCCCGACCCACGACAAGGCGCCCGGCGCGATGCTAAAGCGCGGCCTGACCCGACTGAACCTGCATCAGGACGACGCGGCGCGCGCCGATTTCGAGGGCGTGGTCGCCCATTACGCCGGCAGCGACGCCTCGCAGTCGGCGGCTGATCGCCTGCGCGCGATGGGCGCCGCGCGCTGACGCGAGCGCCCGCAACGCGACGGGCGTCCTGAACGGCGCCGCCCGTCCGCACCGGCGCGGGCGGGCAGGGCGGTAAAATCGCCGGATGAGCGTCCCCGTTACCGCGGCCGCCGCAGCGCCGGAGCGCTTGCGGCTGACCGAGATTTTCCTGTCCCTGCAAGGCGAGTCGAACAGCGTCGGCTGGCCGACCGTGTTCGTGCGCCTGACCGGCTGCCCGCTGCGCTGCCAGTACTGCGACACCACGTATTCGTTCCACGGCGGCGACTGGTGGGAGATCGACGCGATCATCAAAGAGGTCGCGCGCCTCGGTGTCCGCCATGTCTGCGTCACCGGCGGCGAGCCGCTCGCGCAGAAGCGCTGCACGATCCTGCTGCAGCGCCTGTGCGACGCGGGCTACACCGTGTCGCTTGAGACGTCCGGCGCGCTCGACATCGGCGCGGTCGATCCGCGCGTGTCGCGCGTGGTCGACATCAAGACGCCGGGCTCGGCAGAAGTGCATCGCAACCGCTGGGAGAACATCCCGCTGCTGACGCCGCACGACGAGGTCAAGTTCGTCATCTGCTCGCGCGAGGACTACGAGTGGTCGCGCGCGATCGTTGCCGAACATGCGCTGCCATCGCGCTGCGACGTGCTGTTCTCGCCGAGTTTCGGGCAGGTCGCGCCGCGTGATCTCGCACAGTGGATCGTCGACGACCGCCTGCCGGTGCGCTTCCAGCTGCAGCTGCACAAGATCCTCTGGGGCGACGAACCGGGGCGTTGATGCGTCGCATTGCGTGATGTCGCCTTGCGCGATGCATGCATGCCGCACGGTCCGCGTGTTCGTCGCACATCAATCCGCATTCTTTCGTTCAAAGCACCGATGACTTCCACGTCTACACGCAGGGCCGTCGTTCTTCTTTCCGGCGGCATGGATTCCGCCGTCGTCGTTGCGATGGCGAAGTCGCAGGGTTTCGACGTCTACGCGCTCAGCGTTCGCTACGGCCAGCGGCATACGTCGGAACTCGACGCCGCCGCGCGCGTGTCGCAGGCGCTCGGTGTCATCGAGCACAAGACCGTCGTCGTCGACCTCGGCACCATCGGTGGCTCCGCGCTGACCGACACCGCGATCGACGTGCCGACGGCGGGCGATACCGGCTCCAGCATCCCGATTACCTACGTGCCGGCGCGCAACACGATCATGTTGTCGATCGCGCTGGGCTGGGCCGAAGTGGTCGGCGCGAACGACATCTTCTGCGGCGTGAATGCGGTCGACTATTCGGGGTATCCCGATTGCCGCCCGGAGTTCGTCGCCGCATTCGAGCGCCTCGCCAACCTCGCAACCAAAGCGGGCGTCGAAGGCGCCGGACTGCGCGTGCACGCCCCACTGCAGTTCATGAGCAAGGCCGACATCGCGCGTGAAGGCGTGCGCCTCGGCGTCGACTTCGGCCTGACCGTCTCCTGCTACAAGGCCGACGCCGAAGGCCGCGCCTGCGGCGAGTGCGACGCCTGCCGCCTGCGCGCGCAGGGCTTCGAAGCGGCCGGCGTGCCGGACCCCACGCGCTACGCCGCGGCTGAAGCCAGCGGGCGTCTGCGGTAAGATCGCGCCCCCGGCGATGCCGGGACTGTGGGTCGTTAGCTCAGTCGGTAGAGCATCGGACTTTTAATCCGCTGGTCGATGGTTCGAATCCATCACGACCCACCATTCAGTCTTCTCACATGCCCGGCCGTGACCCCGCAGAGCCAGTACCCGCGCGTTTTCGCGGCGAACGACGCACGCGAGCATTCTCTGCGTCCCGCTTCTTAACGTCGCGTCCGTGCGCGATGTCCGCCGACGCCAAGCCCTCGAAAATCGTGCGCCAGCCCGGATGCTTCGGACAACCGCAGTCGGGAGCCTAGCCACGCCGATGAAAAGCTCGTTGCAAAAAATGCAACCCTGCAACAACTTGATCAAACCGCGTCAGAGCGCAAGCCGTTCGCGAAGTTCGCGCGCCTGCCGGCGCGACACATCGACTTCCGCGCCATCTTTCATGGTGAGCGTGTAACCGTCGCCGACTGACAAGTCGATCGCCTGCACCATCCGCAGGTTCACCAGCGTATTGCGGTTTGCACGGAAGAACACGGCCGGATCGAGCCGTGATTCGAGCGTGGCGAGGCTACGTCCGAGCATCGCGTGTTCGTTGCGGAAGAACACGGTCGCATAGTTGCCGTCGACCTCGATGCGACTGATCTGTCCGAGTTGCACGAACCAGCAGCGGGCACCGTCGCGCAGGAACACTTGGTCCTCTGCGTGTAGCGTCCTGCCTGCATCGCGTGCGGCAATCGGCTGCGCCGCACGGGCTTTCGTAATGGCGGCCGCAAGGCGATCGGCTTGGACCGGCTTGAGGAGGTAGTCGAGTGCGTTGGCTTCGAAGCCACGCACCGCATAGTGGTCGTATGCGGTGGTGAAGATGACCTGTGGCGCGGGATCGAGGCCATCGAGCACGTCGAAGCCCGTGCCGGACGGCATCTGGATGTCGAGTAGCAGCACGTCGGGCGCGAGCCGGGCGATCGCTTCGCGCGCGGCCGGCACGTCGTCGGCCTCCCCAACACACTCGACATCTCCGATGCCCGCGAGCAGCGTGCGGAGTTCCTGTCGCGCCAGCCGCGTGTCGTCGACGATCAGGATGCGCAGCGGGCTCATTGCGGGATCTCCAGGTGCGCCTGCACGCAGCCGTTGTTGTCGTCGAGTGCGAACGTGCCGGCGCAGCGCTCGAGGCGTTGCGTCATGAATGCGAGACCGACGCCGGTACCGTCGGACGCGTCGCCCAGCCGGCCGGGATTGAACACGTCGATGACGAGGGCACCGTCCCGCCGCGCTGCGCGCAACGACAACGTGCCGCCGCCCGCGGTGCGTGCGATGCCGTGCTTGATCGCGTTCTCGACGAGCAGTTGCAGTGACATGGGCGGCAGGCGCGCATCTAGGGCTGCGGGATCGACGTCCATCGCGACGCGGAGCCGTTGTTCGTAATGCACGGATTCGACTGCGAGATAGTCGTCCACGACGGCGAGTTCCTCCCTGAGCGTCGTCCACTCGCGCTGGCTGTGGTCCAGCGCGTGGCGAAGGCTGGCCGATAGCCGCGTCACCAGTTCGCGTGCACGTTCCGGGTCTTCGAGAATCAGGGCACGTACGTTGTTGAGCGCGTTGAAGACGAAATGCGGGTTGAGGCGTGCGCGCAGTGCGTCAAGTTCGAGCGAGCGACGATCCGCATCGGCACGCAGCGTGGCGATCTCGCTCTCGCGCGCTCGACGAATCGCGCGGCGTCCGGCCCAGGCCGCGGTCCACAACCCGAGCAGGATGCAGGTGTTGATCCAGTAGCCGAGCAGCGGGCCCCAGCCGTACGGCGTCATGTCACCGCCCGGCAGCCGCACCCAGTGCAGTCTTACGGCCGGCACCAGCACGGCTGCGATCCCGGCTTGTGCGACCGCGGCAATAACTGCGATCGCCATCAGCAGGCGCAGCGCGAGCGCGCCGCCGTCGAGTGCGAACCAGTTGCGACGTATCGCCTGAGCGCGCAGCACGCCGCTGCCGATCCACAGGAAGAAGGCGAGCGCCACGCTGATCAGCACGATGCCGGAGGACATGTCTCCGGCAAACACGCCACCCAACCCGGTGGAGATCGCCGCATACAACGCCCAGATCACGGCATTGAGCGACCAGAACCACCGGGAGGACGCATCGGACATCGGACGACTCACTTGGCCTGCGGATGGGCCGCGAGCACGTCGCGGATGTTCGACTGCACCCACTTCGGGTCGTCCCACATCAGGAAATGGTAGCCGGCCTCGCTCATGTCGATGCGCACGCCATCGAGAGTCGCGTACTGCGTGCGGAAGATGTTCGCGGTGGATTCCTTCGTCGAGCCGTAGGGCTTGTACGCGGCCCAACTGCCCAGCACGAGCGTGGGCGACTTGATCTTCGACAGCTGCGGGCGAAGGTCGGTGGTCATCAGTTCGTACATCGCTTCGGTCGTGGTCGTGCGATCGCTCTGGTGGCCCCAGGTCTTCAGCGTTTCGACACGCGCCGGGTCATGCGCCATCGTCGCGACCGACGCCTCCACGCCCTTGAAATACGTAGCTTCGTCCGACGCACGCATCTGCGTGCGCATGCCGTCGGCCATCGGTCGCGCGGTGTCGACGGTCGCGGCCGGGTTCATAGCGGCCGGGAAGAACGGCAGCGAGTCGACGATCACCAGCGGGCCGACGGCGTCCGGCGCGGCGATCGCCATCTCGAGCGCGAGCATGCCGCCGAGACTGTGGCCGACCACGACGGGCTGCTTGAGGTGGCGCGCCTTCGCGTAGGCCAGCAGGCGATCGCGCATCGAATCGACGAAGGCCTGGTCGACGCCGCTGACCGGTGCGACGCCGGCGAAGCCCGGCAGGTTCACCATGTGGCATTGCACGTGGTCCTTCTGCAGCGCGGCGCAAGTGTCGCGCCAGGTGTCGGCGCCGCTGTTGAGGCCCGGGATCATCAGCACCGGACGACCCTTGCCAACGACGTCCACCGTCAGGCCCTGGAAGTTTTCGGTGGCCGCGAACGCGTTGCCGGCGGTGGACAGAAGGGCGACGGCGAGCAGGGACATCGCGGTGCGAGTGCGCGGAATCGAAACGTTCATGGCGGGCTCCTTGGAAAGTGGAGCCATCGTCCCGGGCGCGGTCACGCCCCTGTCGGAAAAAATGACAAGCGGTCGATGCGGTCCGTGAGTGGCGGAAGAGGGTGCATCGGACCAGGCGCTGGGCGCTCATGGCCCTCAGCCGATGTCCGCTAATGGCCAAAAGCAGGCATCAGGCGGCGCAGGGCAAGCTGTTTAGATAGCGACTTTACCTACCGGCTAGCTTGCAGTTTTGACCGCCTGGGCGACGCCGCAGGTGCATAACTATCGCCTCTTGCTGCTCGAACGGCCGCGTCGACCATTGCGCTCTGGTTCAACGGATCGTCACCAAGTGGGAGATCGGGCGTCAGCCACGTCGAGGTGTCGCGTCCCGACGGGCGAGTGAGTACGAAGCGGGGCAACCAAAGTGCCAGCCCCGTGTTGGGCAGATCGATGCGTTGAACGCCACCGCTCTGTTTGGCGCGCACACTCCGCCCTTCGCCGGCGACGACGCCGAAACCGAAATCCTGCATGGTGTTCGCGAACAGCACGGCCGACGAATAGGTGGTTCGCCCGACAAGCACATAGGTCTTTCCGCGGAAGCGGTAGGGCTGCGCAGGATCCGGGGTCGTCCAGGAGTCGATGGCTCCCTCCAGTACGTCGCCGACATGCTCGCCCTTGGCCGGGTCCGGCTTGTTCACCTTCTTGATGTACCGCGACGCCCATCGATACGGCTTGTCGGCGATGTACGGCAGCAGCCCCTCCAACCACATCGCATCGTCGCCGCCGCCGTTGTGGCGCACATCGACGATAAGCACGCGCGTGCCGGCCGCCTGCATTTGCTCGAACGCAGTGCGAGTGAACGCCGTGAATGCATCGGGCTCCGGCCACGCGAACGTGTTGACCGTCATGACAGCTACGCCGTCGGGCCGGATGTCGAGATGGAACTGACGGTCGAACACCGTCTCGTTGGCCAGCACGGCAGGCACCGCCGTGCCGCCGCTGCTCTCGACGACCGGCAGTTGCTTGCTCGCAAGACCGATGCGAAACGCCCTTGGCGCGCCGTAGATCTTCCAATAGAAAAACCACCAGCGTTCGGAGAGGAGACCCGCCCGAAAGTTGTCCGTGTCTCCGTGCACGTGCCTAAGCAATTCATCAACGACCACGTTTGCGCGGAGCCCGTTGATTGTCGTGATCCGCGATCCGGCCAGCGGTGTCGCCGCGCCGCCCAGCTTCGCCACGATGCGCGCGGTCTTGTCCGCACCGACAGTTACTTCGAACGGAAAGAGCTGGCCGCCCGACTTGAGGTGGCGTGTTGCCTCGTCGCGCCAGCTCGAATAGCCGACGAAGAAGTGGCCGTCGGCGAGTACCGGGTTCAACCGGGAAAGCGCTCGCCACGCATCGTCCCGATCGACGTCGTGATCGGCCTCGGCGCGCATCTTCGTCAAGACTTGATCGAGATGATGGGGATCCACTGAAAAGCTTGGCTGTGGATGCGTTGCTGCAATGCCCGCCGCGGTAGCGTCGATGTCCTGTCGGACTTGTTCGGGCGTGTAGCGGGGGGTGTCGGCGGCTGCAGGAAGCGGACTGCCAAACGCGGCGATGGCCAGCAAAAGCCATCCGGCAAGACGGTGGGTCATGGTTGGACCGAAAGCAGTGCGTGTGCACCGGTGTTGAAAAAGTATCATACTATTTCAACACAACGGGAGTACCACGACATGGCATTGGACCCACGAGCGGTACGCGACCCCGAGCACATCCGGGTCTTGGCCTCGCCGATCCGGCACGAGCTGGTCGATACGTTGGCGGCGCTCGGCGGACGCGCCACCGTCGGCTCTCTCGCCGAGCATCTCGGTCGGCCCGCCGACGGCCTCTACTACCACCTCGAACTCCTCGGTGCGGCTGGCTTGGTGTGCGAGTCGCTTGACGACGCGAACGAGCGATGCTTCAGCCTCGAGGCGCCCGCCGGTGTCCCGCTGCGGCTGGCATACGACGCACGTGACGACGACGCCACGTCTGCATTGAAGGCGTACGTAAAGGGACTTTTGCAGGTGGCCGAGAAAGACTTCAGCAGCGCGTTGGAGCGGTCTGATGTCGAGGTCGGCGGGCGCCGACGAGAACTTTGGGCAGCACGCAATAAGGGCTGGTTGAGCGACGACGATGTGGTGGAAGCAAACGCGTTGTTGGAACGGTTGTGCGAACTCATGAGTCGACCGCGCGACACATCGCGTACGCGGCTGATGTCGTTCGCGTTCGTCCTGGCGCCTGCACCGGCGCGGGGCAAGCGCCGGAGCGCACGTCGTTCGTGACGTCACATGCGCATTGAAGGCCGAGCGATACGTCCGCTTTCGACTCGAAGCGGACATCCGACGCACGCTGGCGTCGCCAAACATCTGAAATGTGTTGCCAGCTTAATTACGTCATCTCGACGTAGCCGGAACCGGTCAGTGGCAGTTTGTCTCGCACAGGACGGAGGGTTTTGCTGATCCGCCTAAGCGCTGCAGATCGCCGTCTAACAATTCGTAAGTAGACGCCGCTTCGCGGCGCGGCTTAATTCATGTACTAGCCCGCGCTTGGGAGACTCATCCGCGATTGCGGTAGTCTGCATGCGGTTCCGTCCGTTTTGGAGGCCGATCATGTTCGCTGAGCTAAAACGCTGGTGGAAAAGAATATGGCACGAAGAGACTAGATCGATTCAGGTGCCGTTGGTCGACACCCTAAATCTAGCTAGTGTTTCTGGCATCAAGCCAGTTGCGGACTTCTATCTCCAGAAAGGTCGCTGGATCGTCTTCGCTAAAGGCACGGCCGTGGGATCTGGCGGGAACGACCGGCAAGTTGACTTGCGATTGAAGGTGGTGGGCAACGAAGGCGATGTAACACAAAGCGATGAATCATACGGAACGGCCTCACCTTTGCTGGGAACCACAATGACGGCAATCCTTCCGTTTGATGTTGCTTCTAGCGCTCACTTCCAAGTCAATGTGGCCGCACAGGGTGGCCAAGCAGAGTTCAGCCACATTGTGGTCGTAGCCGTACGCGAACCGTAGTACGTCTGCTGCGCCGCCTAACACTTCGTCCAAGCCGAGAGTGTTTCGCGACGCGACTTATCCCAGGTGTCACTCGCGCTGCCTATGTCCATTTCTGGCCGAAAGTGGACGTAGCGACGTTCCGAGGAGCGGCCAGCGCCCGCCGGTGAAACTGGCCGGGGCGGGCGGGCAAGCTGTGAGGTGCGTCCATCGCCACGTCCGACGTTTAAGGGCAGCAACGCGCGGCTCAGGAAACTAGGCCGGATTGCGGAACGTCGGACGGGGACCGCCGCCACGCGGTTTGACCGGAGCGTCTTCGATTTCTGCAGCCGCCTGAATCACTTTGCGGAGCTGCCGAGCGCGATTGAGTACGACGGGATCAAGGTCCCATCCTGCCGCGCGAGCCGCGTTGGATTGATGTGTCGCCGCGTCGGCGACTTCCTGGGCGACACGCGCCGCGTGTTGCAACAGGAGGCGACGTCGCCTTGCCGGATTCGAAACGCCGCGAAAGAGATCTTCATCCATTGCAATGGGGAACGGGAGGCGACGCGACCAGATTGTCGCGGCGCAGTCGCGGCGACTAGGCACATACGCCATCCTGACTTTCGGCACTCCGCCCATGTCGGTCGGTGTTGATGTTCGATGAGCGGGTGGCTTCGACACGCGCGTCCGCACGAGCCGGACGATGTGCGGCTACATCGCGCCGCGGTTACCAATTGCACTGGGCGCACCGACTGCGTACCGATAGCGTGCCGCAATCAATCGCGCGCCAAGGACGACATGTGTCTAGCAACCTGAAGTACCTCACGCTGCTTGCCTGTATGGCGGTTGCCCCGGTCGTTCGCAGTGAGGTGGTGTCCGTGGACATTGCCAGTCGGCAGCCATGGGTCGGCGGGAAGACCTTCGGCAACGTCGGTGCGTACGAGGTGCTGCGTGGCACCGTTCACTACGCGATCGACCCGCGTGCACCTGCAGCGAAGGACATTGCGGACATTCGTTACGCGCCGACCAATGCACGTGGCTTGGTCGAGTACTCAGGCCCGTTCGTCATCATTCGTCCGGTCGACGCTGCGCGCGGCAATCACACGACGCTCGTTGAAGCTGCCAATCGTGGTCGCACCGAAATGGATGGCCTGTTCTTCGAGACCGACGGTGGGCTCGATCTTTCGTCACCCGATACCATAAAGGCGCTCACCGATCCGACCTTCTTCCACCTGGGCTACTCACTGGCATGGGTCGGCTGGCAGGGTCGACTGGACGCGGATCAGTTCGGCCTGCAGGTTCCCGTTGCGCACACGCACAGTGGCGCGCGTGCGACGTTTGCGGCCGACGACATGACGGATGCCCTGGCATTCGATCTGGCAGAGAACGGCTTCTACTGCGCGCGAGATGCGCAGCAGCGCGACGCGGTACTTCGATTGCACGTGAGTTTCGATGATCCGGGTAAGGTCGTGCCGCGAAGCGCTTGGGGGTTCGCGCCCGCGTCTGCCGACAAGAATGCCGAGGCGCGTTGCGGCATCGTGCTGAACGAGCGAGCTGCGGCGGACGCGTACTTCAGCCTCGTGTACGAGGGCGAGGATGCGCCCGTCATGGGGCTGGGCGAGGCGGCCTTTCGCGACTTCGCCGATCACCTGAAGTTCAAAACGGTTCCGTCTGCAATCAATGATCGCCCGGCGGACAGCAAAGCGGTGCTCGCCTACGGCTACTCACAAGGCGGGCGATTTCTTCGGGATTTCCTGTACCGCGGCTTCAATACGGGGCCGGGCGGTCGACGTGAATTTGACGGCATGCTCGTCACCACGGCGGGCGCCGGACGTGGCTCGTTCAATCACCGGTATGCGTTGCCCGGAGAAGCCGGCAATTCGGTCATGAGCAGTTTGAGGGCGGTCGACCTGTACCCATTCGCGGATGTGTCGACACCGGACATCGACGGCAAGGGTCGTGCAGGTCTTCTGGACCGAGCGGTTCGCGATAAGACCGTTCCGAAAATCATGTACGTCGTCGGAAGCTCGGAGTACTGGGCGCGCAACGCATCGCTATTGCAGACGACCGCGGATGGAAAGCATCCGGTCGCCCTTGGACCCGACAGTCGCCTCTATTTCTTTGCAGGCGTGCCGCATGCGCTTCGGGCGCCGGGCCGATTTACCGAGCCCGGCAAGGAAGCCGCGTATCCGTACAACGCGAATGTCGACCTCGCGGACGGGATGGATGCACAGCTCGAGAACTTGCGGGCGTGGGTTGTCGACGGAACGCTGCCGCCGCCCACCACGGCGCCGACCGTCGGCAGCACGTTGGTCGCGGCAAGTGATCTGCACTTTCCAGCGATCCCC
This sequence comes from Lysobacter sp. HA18, assembly GCF_054057595.1. Taxonomy (NCBI): domain Bacteria; kingdom Pseudomonadati; phylum Pseudomonadota; class Gammaproteobacteria; order Lysobacterales; family Lysobacteraceae; genus Lysobacter; species Lysobacter sp. HA18. Next base: position 2,770,259 of record NZ_JBSRZL010000001.1, on the reverse strand, counting down.
GGCATCCGCGTTCCCACGGCACCGCCGCCCTTGTGGCAACTCGATATGGGCGACGCCTACGCCAGCCACGGCGTGATTACCGAGCCGGTGCGAGTGGGTATGCGATATCCGCTCCTTGTGCCTGCGGTCGACAGCGACGGCAACGAATTGGGCGGCTGGCGCGGTGCGATGTCCTCGGTCCCTCTGGGCACGTTCACCGCTTGGGACTGGAAGTCCCCGCAGCTCGAAAAGTTCGGATTCATCTCGGGACTCAATGGAGCATGCATTCCGTTCGCGCGCACGCGCGCCGAGCGGCTGGCGGCAAACGACCCTCGGCCGTCGATCGAAGAGCGTTATGGAAACCGCCAAGGCGTCCTAAAGGCTGCGACGGCGTCGATCGACGATGCGATCAGCAAGCGGTTCCTGCTCCCGATGCAACGCGAAGCGATCATCGCGAAAATGGGTACTGCTTGGGATGACGCCATGAAGTTCGACTGGTATCTGGGGAAGCGCGAAAATTCTTCGGGCGCACCGTAGAGCCAGGCAATCGTTCGTGTGGCGTGCTCGCGACGGCCACCGTTTTTTGCATCGTTCGGTCCGGTGCAAGACGTGACTAGACGACAGATGGCCGGATAAGTATGTCGGTGCACGTATCAGGTCTGCCGTGAGCACCACGGGCCTTGTTCCGGCTGTCGTCCAGCGTCGCTGCAATCGTTCGTGCAAACCGACGTCGTCTCTCGACGCGCCTTAACTCAGGCATTCGCCGTTGCTCACTGCTGGGAAGCTCATGACTCGTAACGCACTGCTGGGGGCAATCACGTTCGCCTTGGTTGCATTTGGCATTCCGTGGATCGGCTGGCTATTCGTGCGGAACGAAGCGCTTGGCCTTTGGCTCTTCCCCTGCTTTGCAAGCATCGGCGGCTTCGCCGCGGCGTTTGCGGAAGGTGGATCTGCGGGACTTACCGGCTTTACACGTCGCGTACTAGGCGTGATCGGCGCGTTCCGTTATGTGTTGGCCGCAGCTCTGATCCCCGTCGCGATTGGCTTTAGCTATCTGTTCGTTACCGGCACGCCCTTCTCGAGTGTCGTCCTTTCGCCTGCGGCCGTGCTTGGCTTGTCCTTGGGCGCCGCGTTGGTCACCGGCCCGCTAGCGGAAGAGTTCGGTTGGCGCGGATACGTCCAGCCTGCCTTGCTCCGCGGTCTCGCGCCGTTCTGGGCGGCGCTGGTGGTGGGCTTCATCTGGTGGATCTGGCACTTCGCGCTTTACCGTGACTCGGTGTTCGCAGCACCGGCGTCCGGGTTTCACTTCCTCGCTTACCTGGAAACGTGGTCCATCTTCGCCATGTTTCTTGTGCAGCGGGCGCGCGGTTCCGTGTGGCCTTCCGTGATGCTGCATTGGGCAGCCAACACTCATCCGGATGTCCTTCGCGTGCTAGTGCCGTCCGTTGATGGCGGTGCACTGCCGGGCGGGTCCAAGGGCTGGCTTTACTACCTTGCGGTCGCCTGCGCGTTTGCGCTCTTCAACCGGCGCTTCTTCTTTGTCAGACGGCCAAGAGCCGTCGTGCTGCACGAAGGGGCTAACAACTCGTCCGAGCCGACACCGCTTCGCGGCGCGGCCTAACTCAGGTGCGAGCCCCATGGAAGGAATCAGCCACCTCACTTTTATCTGTCGCGATCTGGAGCAGATGGCGCGAGTTCTAGTCGAAGGTCTCGGCGCACGTGAGGTCTACGACAGCCAGTCGGAGCAGTTCTCGCTATCTCGCGAGAAGTTCTTCCTGCTCGGTGGCGTCTGGCTGGCTGCGATGGAAGGCGAGCCGCCGCTGAGCCGTTCGTACCAGCACGTCGCATTCGCGGTCTCGGCATCAGACCTGCCGCAGTACCGCGCCCGGCTCGAGGCACTTGGCGTGGAGCTCCGGCCGTCCCGCCCGCGAGTCGAAGGCGAAGGCGAGTCGTTGTACTTCTACGATTTCGACAACCACTTGTTCGAGCTGCACACCGGCACCCTGGCACAGCGACTCGCGCGCTACATGAGCTTGGGCGCTAGCGATGCGTGCCAATTGACGCCGCTTCGCGGCGCGGGTTAACTCAGGCGTTGGGCCACTGTCGGGAGCAGCAATGAACGTGCAGTCCGTTCGTGCAATCGCCTTGGCCTTGCCGGAAGTCACCGAGGCGCCGCACTTCGATTACGGCTCGTTCCGGGTCAAAGGAAAGATCTTCGTTACCGTGCCGCCGGACGGGGAACACATCCACGTGTTCGTGGACGAGCAAGAACGCCTGTTGGCCATTGCCATGTACCCGGCTGCAGTGGAGGCATTGCACTGGGGCCAAAAGGTTCTCGGAGTGCGGATAAATCTCTCGCATGCCACGCCCGAAGCCGTCGAGCATCTTGTACGGTCGGCGTGGCGCAACAAGGCGCCCAAGCGTCTCGCTGCGACAGCCACGTTGTCCGGTCCAGTGCCCTGACAATTCGTTTCGCGGCCGCCGCTTTGCGGCGCTTAACTCGGGCGTTAGGTGCGCTTATGAACCATCAGCAGCGTGTGGATCTCTACAAGCGGCACATGGTGGCGTCCGGCGCCGATCCAGACGCCGCGGCTCCGTACCTCTGGCAGTTGGCCTGGGCGCGCGGCTGGGAGATTCCACCTCCACCTTTCATGAGCGTCCTCGCGTTGGCTGCGTTTGCCGCGGTCGCCTACCCGGCGCTTGCGTTTTTCTTGTGGCTGCTCACCTTTGTCTATCCCAACCACCGTGTTCCGTTTGCCTATGCCGCGTGTGTCGCCGTTGGCATCGGCGTGTTCGGCGTCATCGGCACGCCCATCTACTTTCATCGCATGGCCAAGCAATACGGGCTGGGGCATTGGTCAACATTCGTAGGTGTGCGACAGCGCGCCTGACAATTCGTCCAAGCCGACGCCGCTTCCGGGCGCGACTTAACTCGAGTGTTAGGCGCTAGAGCTCATGGCCGTGAAGCGTATGGACAATGTTGGCATCGTGGTCGAGAACCTCGACAACGCGATCGAATTCTTCAAGGCGCTCGGCCTCACGCTCGAAGGCCGCATACCCATCGAGGGCGAATGGTCCGGCCGCGTCACCGGGCTGCGAGGCCAGCGGGTCGAGATCGCCATGATGTGCATGCCCGACGGGCACAGCCGCATCGAACTGTCCCGTTTCGATCACCCGTCCATTGCGTCAGATCACCGTGCAGCACCGGTCAACGCACTTGGGTATCTGCGGGTGATGTTTACTGTCGAGAACGTCGACGAAACGCTGAAGCGCCTCGAAAAGCTCGGGGCCTCGGTCGTCGATGAGGTCGTCAACTACGAGAACGCCTACCGTCTCTGCTATATCCGAGGCGTTGAAGGCATCCTTATCGGCCTCGCGGAAGAGCTCCAACAGAAGGGCGGGGCTTAAGTTCGGCGAGCTACCGTGGCTGCGGGTCGCGCGGTCTAACAATTTATCCAAGTGGACGCCGCTTCGCGGCGCGGTTGACTCAGGTATTCGCTGACATGAATCCAGCAAAGGTCGTGCGGGAAAAGGTCCGTCGCTTCACCGACCTGCCCAACATCGGGCCTGCTATGGCCAAGGACTTCGAACTGCTCGGGTTTACCCAGCCTCAGCAGCTGGCAGGGGTCGATCCGCTCAAACTGTATGAATCGCTTTGCGTCGCAACCGGGTCGCGTCACGACCCGTGCGTACTCGACACCTTCATGTCGGTCACGGACTTTCTCGGTGGCGGCGAGCCGCAGCCTTGGTGGCATTTCACGGAGCAACGCAAGCACCAGTACGGCCATTTGGAGTTGGTCAGCCGAAAACCCTCGCTGTCAGCTAACAATTCGTCCAAGTAGACGCGCCGTCGCGGCGCGGTTTGACTTAGGTGTCAGCTGTCGAGAATGTATGGAGGTGATCTGATGGATCCGGTGCAAGAGCAGCTCGACGCCTACAACGCACGCGACCTCGAACGCTTCCTGGCGTGCTACGAGACTGACGTCGTAGTCAGCGGCGCGGATGGCGTCGCGATGATGAGTGGCGTCGACCAAATGCGCGCCGCTTATTCCGCGCTGTTTGCGAATAGTCCGAATCTCAGGGCCGAGCTGGGTGTGCGGTTCCAGGCCGGTCGCTACGTGGTGGACGAGGAGCGCGTTACGGGGCTGAACCTGCCGGGTCTGCCCGAGTCCATGCATGCCGCTGTCGCGTACCGTGTCGAATCCGGCAAGATCGTTCACGTTGTTGTTCTCGCCTGACGGCCGGCACAGCTGACAATTCGTCGAGTCGGCCCTGATTGGTGGCGACCCAACTCCGGTGTTAGAGCTCGTAGGGAAGCCAGCATGGCTCAATCTATTTTCATCAATCTTCCGGTAGAGAACCCCTCGCGCTCGCGGGACTTCTTTGTTGGGCTCGGCTTTGGAATCAATGAGCAATTCAGCAATGACCAGGCCGCTTGTGTGGTGGTCGCTGAAAACATTCTCGTAATGCTCCTTGCCAAGCCATTCTTCGCCGGCTTCACGGACAGGCCAATTGCCGACGCACGGGCAACAACCGAGGTGTTGAACTGCCTGAGCTGCGAGAGCCGCGAGCGCGTCGATCAACTCGTAGCGCTCGCCGAGCAACATGGCGGCCGGGCATACCGCACGGCAAAGGATCATGGCTTCATGTACGGGCACGGATTCGAGGACCCCGATGGGCATATCTGGGAGCTCGTGCATATGCGGCAGCCGGCCGGTGAGCCCTAACGACACGTCAAAGCGCACGCCGCTTTGTGGCGTAACCCACCTGTTCCGGTAGAACACGAAATGCCCGCTATTTACCGATGGTGGTCTTCGTTCAGCGCAGTAGGCGCCTTTGGGTGTCCAGCACCATCAGCACGCTGCACACCGCGCCACCGAGCAGGCCGACGATGAGCGCGGTCGTGGCGGCATCGCCGGATCGGGCCAGTGCGTTCGTCGGGATCAGCCACGGAAAGTACGGGCCGAGGTCCGAACCCGTCGCCGCGACGGCGACGAACGTGCCGCCGATGCCGAGCACCAGGGGCGGCACGAAACTGCGCCAGCGCAGCGCCGCCCAGAGTTGAAGCGCGATCAGGAACCAGCCGCTTATAAGCATCCGACTCAGCAGGCCAGCGAACGCGTGGAGATCGGGAGAGCCTGCGAGTGATCGCCCCGGTGTGAGCGCGTCGGCCAGCAGGCCGCTTACAGGCGCGAGCACGCCGAGTGCAAACGTCATCGCCGCACACAGCAACAGCGCGACGAAGAGCTTGGCGAGCAGCACCGCCGCCCGCGGCACGGGCAGGGCGAGCAGGTGATTCCAGAAACGCGGCCCGTGCTCCATCTGTGCGATCAGCACGGTGAGCGCGGTCACCGACATGGGCAGCATGAAGAAGCCCCACGTCGCTGCATTGCCGGTGAGGTACATCGACCACGCCAAGTCCTTTCCACCCTGGCGATTGAAGATGACGGCCATCAAGACCGCGACGAACAGCGGCGCTGCTGCGCACAGCAGCAGGGCGAGGGAGCGCCGGAGTTTGGCGAACTCGACGACGATGCAATTCAGAAGCGACAGGTCAGCCATGGGTGCCGACCGGTGCGAGTGTGAGTTCATGGAACATGTCCTCGAGGCAGGCCGTGCTGGCGCTGAGGCCGTGCACGGGAATGTCGTGACGGACCAGCAACGCATTGAGCGTCGCGAGTTCGGCCGCCTGAGCGGCCCCACGCACGAGCACGCGATCGCCGTCGACGCGCACATCGAGCCCGGTGTCGTGAAGCAGTTCGCAGGCGGCGTCCGGTCGGTCGGTCTGGATCTCGATGCGCGCGCCATGACGCCGGCGAAGGTCGTCGACGGTGCCCTGAAGAACGAGCGCACCGCGATCCATCAGTCCAACGTGCGTCGCGATCTGGTCAATCTCGCCCAGTGCATGGCTGGACACGAAGACGGTCACGCCCTCGCGCCCGGGCAGCTCGCGCAGCAATTGGCGCATGTCGCGCACGCCGTGTGGATCGAGCCCGTTGGTGGGTTCATCCAGAACGAGCAGCCTTGGACTTCCGAGCAGCGCGCGCGCCACGCCGAGCCGCTGGCGCATGCCGAGCGAATACGCGCCAACGCGACGATGAGCGTCACCCGAGAGCGAGACGATGCCGAGCACGCGGTCGATCGCACTGCGCGGGGCGCCCAGCAAGCGCGCCGTGATCGCGAGGTTCTCGCGACCAGTCAGGTGGTCGTAATGGCACGGCGTTTCGACCATCGAGCCCGTCAGGCGCGCGGCCTGCAGGCGCTCGCCATGTACGTCGTGGCCAAGCACGGAGACAGTGCCGGCCGTGGGGCGAAGCAGCCCGAGGATCATCCGGATGGACGTCGTCTTCCCCGCCCCGTTGGGGCCGAGGAATCCGTAGACCGCGCCGGCGGGCACGTCGAGATCGAGGTCCCGAACCGCGTCGACGCCGCCGAAACGGCAGCCGAGGCTTCGGGAGTGGATGGCGGCTGTCACGCGAGGCCTACCGGGCGTAGAATTTAAGTTAGAGCTAAATATATTTAAGTAGCACTTAAAGTCAATGAGCAGCAAAGACCTCGAGCGGCTCCAACAACACAGCCGCTGGCTCAGCGCGGTGGCCGGCCTGATGTTCCTCGGGCTGGCGGCCTTGGTCGTCCTGCCGACCCTGGCGGTGATCCAACGCAACGACCTCACGCTCGATGAAGTGCTGGGGCCGGGGCTCTGGATGCAGTGGCTGCCGACGGTGCCGTACCTATTCGCCATCCTTGCGATCCGTCGAGGTTTCGCGGTGTTCGCCCGCGGCGGTGCGGTCGGTGCGGCGATGGGCGTTGCCTGTCGGCGCGCGGGGTGGGCCTTGGCGATCGGCGCGGGCTTGAGTGCCTTCGGCGTGCCGATGCTGGTGCGCGCGATGGACACGCATTCGCGGACGCTGATGAATTTCGATCCGGCCTACGTCGCGATCGGCGTCGTCGGGCTCGCGCTGGTGCTGCTGGGCGGTCTCCTGGATCGAGCGTCGTCAGCCGAAGCGCGCGTGCGATCGCTCGAGCACGAGTTGCGGGAGTTCGTCTGATGCCTGTCGGTGTGACGCTGGATGCCGTGCTCGCGGCGCGGCGGATGACGGCCAAGGAACTGGCGCGCCGGGTCGGGCTGAGCGAAACGCAGTTATCGATGCTGCGGACTGGAAAGGTTCGCGGCATGCGTTTTTCGACCATGGCAGCGCTATGCGCCGTTCTCGACTGCCAGCCCGGCGAGTTGCTGTCGTATACGTTCGATGCGTCGGATGTTGGTCGTCCCGCAGATGATGGAGATCAACCGTAGAGACCCAAGCCGTTCGAGTGCTATCGCCTGTTGCGGATCGCGCAGCGGCACGCGGTGAGGCGAGTGTTGCGTCTGACCCCGACAATCTTGTGCACCGCCGCTTGCCCTGTGCGATCGACTCCGCAGCGATTCGACGGCTGCGTTTTCACGGCAGTCGCGAAAACACCGATGTCCGACCGGCAGCAAAGGTGCGACGCGTCCCGTTCCAAGTGGATCCAATCGCGGTTTCGCAGTCGCCGCGCACGCAGCGCGACGCCTCGTCACTTCGCGCGACCCGCAAGAGCGCACAATGCACGGCGATCGAATCGGCAACCCGCGTGCAAGCATCGGATAGAGAACAGCAGCTTTCGTACATGCTGGAAAATGGCAACAGCCGCGACGCGCTGGTGTTGCTGAACTGGCAGTCGGAGTTCCGCTTCACGGCACTGTTCCGCTTCGACGGTGAATGGCTTCGGCAGGTCGAGTTGTACGACCGGCTCAATCCGGCGGGAACCGAGCCGTCGGACATCCCGATTCTCGCGTCGTACTGCCTGTTCGTTCGCGACACCGGCAAGCCCGTCGAGATCTACGATTCGTACGCCGACGAACGCGTGCAGACGCATCCGAAACGACCCGTCGTGCGTTCGTACTGCAGCGCGCCCTTGGTCGACATCGAAGGGCGCGCGATCGGCACGGTCTGCCATTTCGATCCGGACATCCGTCCGATTACGCCGCAGACCGTCGACGCACTCGCGATGTTCGCGCGTCTCATCCAGGACAACCCTGATGCGATGGCCGGCCTGATGGCGTCCGCAGGTCACGCGTAATCGCTGCCGGGTGGCCGCTCGCTGACGCAGTTACGGCGCATATAAACCGAAGCGCGCGTGTCCGCTTCTGCCCACCGATGTGTACTAACGAGCCGGTGAACCCACGCCGATCGCAGTGGCGATGCGTTCCGCATCCGCGGAACTCCTGGTGCGGCAAATCGGATAAGTCCGCGGGCCGTCACGTGACCGGTTTCAGATTCGACGGCCCCGGCCGATAATCCGCTCAGCGGGCCAGTGCCCGGCCGCACGACCGGCGCTCCACGAGCGAGCGGCCGGGTCGTCCAGATTCGAAAAACAGGGGAAATCGATGAAGTTGAAGGCGAAAGCGGCCATCGGGCCGCTGGGGCGCGGCATTGCCGTGGCCTTGGGTCTTGCGTTGGCAGCACCCGCATGGGCGCAGCTTGTTCCGCCCGGTGCGGTCGGTCGTACCCCGCAGGACGTGGACCCGGCCAAGCGCACGCCCGCCTTGCCGCCTGCACTCATCGATCCCAGTACGTTCGCCGTCGCCGGTGCTTGCCCCTTCACCGGCAAGGGCACGATCACCCTGACGCGCATCGACGTGAGCGGTGCAACGCTCGTGTCGCGCGAGGCGATCGATCGTGCGGTCGCCGACCTGCTCGGCCACCAGGCCGACACTGCGGTGTTGTGCGCCGCGCGCGATCGCGTCGCTTCGGTGTATGCACGAGATGGCGAAGCACTGGCCGCGGTCGACATCCCGGAACAGAGCATGACGGATGGCGTGCTCAGACTGCAGGTGACCGAAGGGCGCATTCGCAGCGTCGTACTCGAGAACGAGGAAGCGCTCGGTCCGTCCGCCGCGCTCGCACGTTCGTATCTCGAAGCGCTCAAAACCAATGCCGCGACGCACTGGTCCGACGTGGAGCGTGCGTTCCTTCTGGTTCGCGAGATTCCCGGCGCGGACGTGCGCTTTGCACTACGCCGAGCTGGGGACGGAAGCAACGATGGACTAGAGGTCGTCGCAACGGCGATGCCGCGACGCACGTTCGATATCGGCATTGGCGCCGACAATCTGGGTTCCGACGAGCTCGGTCGCGAAAGCGTGTCGCTGCGCCTCGACGCCAATAGCCTGACGCGCTTCGGTGACCGCACGAGCCTAGTGCTGTTCTCGAGCCTCGGCGGCGAGCAGAAGGTCGTGCAGTTGCTCGAGGAAGTGCGCTTGGGCGCTACGGGTTGGATGCTCGTGGGCGACTACGCGGACGGCCGTTCGCGACCCGGCGGGGCACTCGAGCCGCTCGAACTCGAAGGCCATTCGCGCGTCGCACGACTCGGTGTTCGTCATTCCATGATCAAGACGCGCGCGCTGTCGCTCGACAGCGGTGTGCGGCTCGAGGCGATCAACCAGACCAACGATCTCGGCTTCCTCCGCGCGCTCGGTTACGACGCGATTCCGTTGTCGGACGAGAAGCTCCGCGTTCTCGCGTTGGATATGACGGCGCGCTGGCAGAACCCTGTGCGCGGCGTGGGCGCGACTGCCAGCTTCGAAGTGCGCAAGGGTCTCGGCATCTGGGGAGCGACCGATGCGGGCGACCCGCTGCTATCGCGTGCCGAGGCACGTCCTGATTTCATCTCCGCCCGGGTCGGGTTCGGCGCGCGCTGGTCGGTCAACGCGGGCGCGACGGCATCACCGTTCCTCGGATTCAACGGCGCGGGTCAGTGGTCAAATGCGCCGTTGCCGACGTACGAGGAATTCCAGGTCGGCAACTACACCGTCGGCCGAGGCTTCGACCCGGGTTCGGCGTCGGGCGACAGCGCCGTGGGCGGACAGTTCGAAGCGGGTTGGGATTTCCGCAGCGCCACCACATCGACGAGCGTCTTCGCATTCACGGACGTGGCGCGCCTTTGGAACCGCGATACCGCGTCCGAAGCCGCGACGCTGCGCTCGGTCGGGCTCGGCGCACGTGCGTACACGCGTTACGGGCAGTTCGCACTGATGTGGGCGGTGCCGCAGACCGACGCTTTCCCGGGCGGCCCCGAGCCCGACGCACGCGTGCTGTTCACGTTCCACCACACCTTCTCGATCCACTGAGGACGACGACCATGACTTCTTCCAATTCGCATAGCGGGCTGCGCGTCGCCGTCCTTTTCGCTGCCATGGCGCAGGTGCTGTGGCCGGCGCAGGCCGCTGCGCAGACCGCGCTGCCGGTGGCGACCCCTGCGGGAACAATCAGCAGCAGTGCGATCCCGTCCGGGACCGGGCCCACGGTTACCACGTCCGCCAACACGACGACGCTGACGATGGGGAGCCCGCGGACGATCCTCAACTGGAACAGCTTCGACGTCGGCACAGGCCAGACGGTCAACGTGGTGTTCGGCGGTTCGAGCGATCTCCTGGTCAATCGCGTGGTCGGTGGCACCTTCAGTTCGATCGACGGCAATGTCGCGAGTTACGTCGGCTCGGTCGGCGGGACAAAGGGTGGCAGCGTGTGGCTGCTAAACCCGAACGGCATCGCTGTCGGCAGCACCGGCAGATTCGACGTGGGCAGTCTGCTGCTGTCGACGGCGGGCGTCACAGATGCGGACATCCTCGACGGGAACACGACGTTCGCGCTTTCGGGTAGTGGCAGCACGGGAATCTCGATCGCGCAGGGCGCCCAGCTGAAGGCCAACACGGGCGGCATCTTCGTGCAGGGCAACATCGTCAACTCGAACGGCAGTTTCGTTTCTTCGGGCACGAATGCATTGATCGGTTCGGGCGGCATGACCGTTACCTTCGACGCGAACCTCAGCGCGATCACCACACTGGATCTCGGCGCGGGCAGCAGCCAGGCAAATGCAGTGACGGTGGGTAACGGCGCGGCGTTCACCGGTACGCGCAATCTGATCACTGCGGCCGGCATGACGAACGCGCAGGGCAACGTGCTGCTCGCCAATCCGGGCGGCGCGAACGACATCCGCTTCAACGCGGGCAGCGTCGAGCTCGTGTCGCGCAATGCGAACGTCACTGCACAAGGTGTGTTCACCGCGCCAGGCGATCTGACGATCAGCGCAGGCGAGATGATCTCCGGCAATGGTGGGCCGACGGTTGGCGGTAATTACTCGGTCACCGCGAAGGACTTCAGCGGCGGCGTTTTCCAGCCGATCTTCGTCGGCACGACCAACAGCTTCTCGATCACTGACACCGAAGGCGGGATAAGCGTTGCCGGCGCGTTTCTACATGCTCCCGGCGACCTGAGCATTACGACCACGAACGGTGGCCCGTTGAGTGTGACGAATTTTGGCGGCGTGCCGCTCTCGTCCGACAACGGCAATGTGGTCCTGAATGCCAGCGGCGGCATCGACCTCGGCGGCAATGTGTCGACCTCCGCCGGTCATTTCGTCCAGCTCAACTCGGGCGATTCGATCACGCAGAGCGGCGGCGTGATCACGACAACCAACCTGTTCGCATCCAGCAACAACAGCATCACGCTGGGCGGTAACAACAGCTGGACGTCGGCGTCGTTGATGAATTCGGTGTCCGGCAACATCCTTGCGACCTCGGTCAGCAATTGGTCTTTGGGCAACGGCTCCACTAGTCGCGGCTCGATGACCCTGGTCGGTCCTACGGTCGCGCTCGCGGGCAGCGTGAGTGCCATCGGCAACATTGCGGTACAAGGCAACGCGTTGCTTGCGGGCGACACGTCGGTCTTGTCGGCCGGCGGCGGCGTCACGTTCGGCGGTACGCTCAACAGCGGGGTGGCCCCGTACGACCTGTCGGTCACGTCCGCCACGAGCACTACATTTGCAGACAATGTCGGCGCGACGCAGGCGCTCGACACGCTGACCGTGAATGGAGCGAGCACTTTCAATGGCACGTCGCTCAGCACGGTGGGTGCGGTCGACCTCGACGCGGTCGCGCTCGGCGGCCCCACCTCGTTCACGGTGAATGCCGGTGGCGCGTTCAATGCGGCGTCCATCGCATCTCCCAGTTCATCCGTGACCATCAATGCGAACGGCATCCAGATCGGGTCGGTGGTGGCAGGCGACTACCACGGCGGCGTCTTCCGGTCGGCCTTCCTGCGTGGCGGCACGGGCGGCGTCCAGCTCGGCAGCGGCTATGCAATGGCGTTCGACGTCACGGGGGCGGGCAGCTTCGGCGTGAGCGGCGCGCTCGACACGATCCGCCTCAGTGGCGCCGTGGGGGGCAGCGCCACGCTCTCCGGCGACAACTACATCAATTCGATCGGTCCCTTCAGTTCGAACGGACTCGTTCTGCGCGACCTGACCTCCCTCACCGTCGACAATGTCGTCGATGCAGGAGCGGGTGACGCGCGCATCGAAGTCGTCGGTGATTCGCTGCAGATCAATTCCGGCGGCCAGATCCGCGGTCACGACGTTGCGGCGTCCTCGACGCAGTTCTTCAACCAGTCCGGCAACGATGGCATCGTCGCGGCCGGCCACTGGGTGATCTACCAGCAGTACCCATTCAACGGCGCGACCGACTACGACGGTCTGGATAGCGGGCAGACCGCGGTTTGGGGCCAGACGATCAGCACGCTGGCGCCGGGTTCCGTCGCCGGTAACCGCTACGTCTTTGCGTACCACCCGAACCTGACGTTCACGACGATCGACACGACGAAAACGTACGGCACCGACCTCACGGGCTCGGCCGGTAGCTTCTACACGGTGACGGGCTTCCAGCCGGGCATCACGGGCGCCTACCTCGGCGATACCTCTGCCACTGCGTTTACGGGTGCGCCGACGGTGACATCGAGCGGCTTCGGTACGCATGCCGGCGTTGCCGGCGGGCCGTACGCGATCAACATCGCAAGCGGCTCCGTCGTCGGCACCAACGGATACAACATGTTCTTCAACGGCGCCGGAAAGGTCACCGTCGACCCCAAGGCACTGACCGGAACACCGACCGCGACCACCAAGACCTACGACGGAACTGCAAACGGCAACGGCAGCATCGGCTTGGCCGGCATCGTCGCGGGCGATACGGTCGGCGCGACCGGCACCTTCACCTTCGTCGACAAGAACGCGGGTGTCGGCAAGACGGTAAACCTGACCGGCGCGACGCTGACAGGCGCCGATGCCGGCAACTACACACTCAGCGTGCCGGCCACGACCGTGGGTGACATCCTGCAGAAGGCGATCAGCGGCACCGGTACGGTCACCACCAAAACCTACGACGGCAGCGCGAACGGCAGCGGCACGATCACGCTTTCTGGCGTGGTCGCGGGCGACACGGTCGGTGCCGCGGGAACGTTCACCTTCGCCGACAAGAACGCCGGTACCGGCAAGTCGGTAACGTTGTCGGGCGTGTCGCTTACGGGCACCGACGCCGGCAACTACACGCTCACCGTTCCGTCGTCGCTACTGGGCGACATCCTGCAGAAGGCCATCTCGGGCACTGTCACCGTCAACACCAAGACGTACGACGGTAATGTCGCGGGCACGGGTGCGGTGACGCTCGGCGGCGTGGTTGCGGGTGACGACGTCGCCGCGACTGCAACCCTCACGTTCAACGACAAGAACGCGGGCACGGGCAAGACCGCCACGGTGTCCGGCGCGTCGCTGTCGGGCGCGGATGCCGGCAACTACTCCATCACGCTGCCGGCCAGCGCGCTCGGCGACATCCTTCGTAAGGCAATCACCGGCACGCCGGTCGCCACCACCAAGACCTACGACGGCACGACCGCTGCGACTGGAACGATCGGCCTCAACGGTGCAGTCGCAGGCGACGATGTCGGCGCGACCGGCACGTTCGTTTACGCGGACAAGAATGCGGGCACCGGCAAGAACGTGACGGTATCCGGCGCCGCGCTCAATGGCGCGGATGCAAACAACTACACGCTGAGCGTTCCGGCGAGCGTCCTCGGCGACATTCTGCAGAAAGTGATCAGCGGCACCGCGGTGGTCACCACCAAGACGTACGACGGGACCGCCAGCGGCAGCGGCACCGTCGCACTGGCTGGCGTCGTCGGTGGCGACGACGTCGGTGCGTCGGCATCGTTCACCTTCGCCGACAAGAACGCGGGCACGGGCAAGACGGTCACCGTCAACGGTGTCGCGCTCAGCGGTGCGGACGCAGGCAACTATGTCGTCAACGTGCCCGCTTCCGCTCTTGGCGACATCTTGCGCAAAGCCATCACCGGCACGGTCACCGTCAACACCAAAACGTATGACGGTACGACCGCGGCAACGGCAACTTTCGGACTCACCGGTATTATTGCAGGGGACGACGTCGCGGCTGCTGGCGGCACGCTGGCATTCGCCGACAAGAATGCGGGCAGCGGCAAGACGGTGTCCGTCTCGGGCGTCACATTGAGCGGTGCCGACGCGGGCAATTACACGCTGACGATCCCGACCAACGCCACTGGCGACATCACTCGCAAGGCCATCACCGGCACGACGACGGTCAATACCAAGACCTACGACGGCAACACGTCCGGCAGCGGATCCATCGCGGTCAGTGGTGTGGTCGCCGGCGATACCGTGACGGCAGGCGGCACCTTCGCGTTTGCCGACAAGAACGCAGGCACCGGCAAGCTCGTCACGGTGTCTGGCGTTACGTTGAACGGCGCGGACGCGGGCAACTACACGATCAGCGTGCCGGCCACAGCGATCGGCGACATCCTGCGCAAGTCGATCACGGGCACCGCGACGGTCAACAACAAGACCTACGACGGCAGCCGAGCGGGCACCGGTTCGATCGCGCTCAACGGCGTGTTGACCGGCGACAACGTGAGTGCGAACGGCACCTACACGTTCAATGACGCGAACGCAGGGAACGGGAAGTCGGTCGTCGTCGGCGGCGTCAGCCTTACCGGTGCGGACGCCGGCAACTACACGGTCGTAGTTTCCGGCGCGACGGTTGCAGACATCCTCCGTCGCGCGATCACCGTTACGGCGATTGCGAGCTTCAAGCCGATGGGAAGCACCGACCCGGCGTTGACGTACACGGTGACGCAGGGTTCGCTCGTTGCGGGCGACACGCTCAGCGGTGCGCTTTCGCGCAGCGGTGGTGAGCTCCCGGGCCAGTACTCGATCGGTCGCGGCACGCTGGACGCCTCCGCGAACTACCAGCTGACGTTCGTCGGTTCCACGCTCACCATCGTGCCGGCGCGCATCGCGGTCGAAGGTGCGGGTGTCGCCGAGGTCGCCCAGGCTGTTCGTTTCCTCAACGATGGTCATGACGCGGCCAACGAGCAGGCCGCGCCCCTCACGATCGTCGACGAACGCGCGAAGTGTCAGGCAGGCGATGATCGTTCGGCGGCCTGTGAGGCAGGTCGACCGCACTGACATCTGGTTGTCTGAGTCGTGCAAAAAGCCCCGCGCAAGCGGGGCTTTTTGTTGCACCGGAAGGCTCCGCCCGACTTGCGAGACGAATTCGCGGCGCGCCGCGGAGAATCGCCTGATCGCGGCATTCGTTTTTCGCCACTGCGGACACAATCTAGGCACGACCGCGCAACTGTCCGCTTCCCACCCAAGGCGGACAACGGTCAGCACGGCAGCCGGACGTGGCCTGGTCACTGCTGCGACTGATCAAGTCGTGCCGGCCGATGGTGCTGTAGCTCGCGAATAGCACGGAACGGATCGACCGGGTGCAGACGGTCGTCAGCCAGATGAAGACGCGCGTCCGGTATCCGTCACGACTTGCGCCCCCGAAATGAGTTGGCTGCCGTGCGACCGATCACTCGATCACAGTTTCGAAGCCGGCGCAGCAGGGAGAGCGGGATGAGATACGCCTTGCCCCGTTCAACAGCTTGCGACGCGAACACCATAGCGACTGGGGCACCGACGATCCCGCAGACAAGCTAGCAGGCGACATTGTCGACGAGCATCGCGCCGAAGCGGCGACGTTGCCCCGTCGGGCGCTCGGGCGCGACCACACTGAATCCGTTTAACGAGCGCTGACGTCGGCCATGCAGTTTGACGCTGCACTCACACCGTCTCTTCGTACCGTCGCTGCATGGGGGACGCGACGGTGCACGACTTCTTCGACTGCCGGGCTGCAGCGGAGCTACTGACGTATGACGTCATGCGGGTCGTGCGCACGATGCAGTTGGACGCGACCCGGCTCGCGCGCGTGATCGGCTCCGACGAGCTGCACGCGAACGCTGTTTTATCGGGCCAGGCGCTCGTGCAGCCGGGCTCGCCGATTGGGCAGCGCTGCATCCGCCTCGTGCGTCTGCATCGCGCATTGGGTGACGCATTCGGCAGCACCGATGCGGTCGCTGCATTTCTCAACCGCGCGGATCCCGACGATGGCGTGGTTCCGGCGTTGATCCTCGAGCAGTCGGACGGTATCGAGCGGGTGTTTGCTCGTTTGACGTGCACCGGCGCGGATGAGTGGCGACCTGCGTTGTACGTGTCTCTCGGCGCGATGTCGGCGTAGCGGCCCACACGACTGGCCGGCGTCGCCCGTCGGGCGGCGATCCTCGCAACGAGTAACCATGTCGATCGCAGCGACGCGCTACAGTGCTCAGTGCGGACGCGCCGGCGGACGTCGCGGTTGCGCAATTCGGCGGCGGATACGATCGACGTCGCCGGCAACCGTCGAGATCCGACCTGTCCAAGCTGATTTGAATCCGCGCGCAGGCTGTCCACTGCCGTGCTCCACCGTAATTCTTCGACGCGATTGCGGCTTACCACGCGCATTCCGTACGTCCGCAACATCGCAGCCTGACTCCATGTCCACACAGCGGCGAGGACCATGGCGCATTCCCCGCCAGGCCGTCGCATGTCCGGAAACACGCATCGCGCCATCGTCGTGGCACTCGGCGCCAACCTTGCGATCGCCTTGGCCAAGGGCGCTGCGGCGCTTTTCACCGGGTCGGGCGCCATGCTCGCCGAAACGGTGCATTCGTTCGCCGACTGCGGGAACCAGTTGCTGTTGCTGCTCGGCCTGCGCCAGGCCGCGCGTCCGCCGTCGCCTGACCATCCGCTCGGGCACGGCAAGGCCGTCTATTTCTGGTCGTTCCTCGTCGCGGTGATGTTGTTCACCGTCGGCGGCATGTTTTCGCTGTACGAAGGCGTGCACAAACTGCAGCATCCCGAGCCGGTGACGCAGTGGGGCTGGGCGGTCGGCATCCTGGTCTTCAGCCTGGTCGCGGAAGGCGTGTCGACGCGCGCCGCCCTGCGCGAAGCTGCGGACGAACGACGCGGGCGGTCGCTATGGCGCTGGTTCCGTGACACGCGCCAGGCGGAATTGATCGTCGTGGTCGGCGAGAACATCGCCGCCATGTGCGGGCTCGCGGTCGCACTGCTGGCCATCGCCCTGACGGTGCTGACCGGCAATCCGCTCTGGGACGCGCTGGGCACGGTCCTGATCGGCGCGCTGCTCATCGTGGTCGCCGTGTTCGTGGCCATCGAAGTGAAGGCGATGCTGATCGGGCAGAGCATCGACCCCGCACGCGAAGCCGAGATGCGCGAGTTCATCGCGTCGCAACCCGGAATCACCGGCGTGCTGTCGCTCATTACGTTGCAGATGGGCACGGACGTCGTCGTCTCCGCGCACGTGCAGATGCGCGGGGACGTTCTGCTGTCGACGCAGGTGGAGGCGATCGACGCGGTGGAGCGCAAGCTCAAGCAGCGTTACCCGGAGGTGCGCTGGTCGTTCTTCGAGCCGCAGGTCGACGCCGGCAGCGCGCGGGACTGACTCCGTTCGAGCGTGAAGCGTGACCGTGATCGCACCGAGCCGATCGGCGCTGCCAACGTGCGACGATCGCCGTTCAAGCCACGAGGTCGCCCATGAATCGCCACGCGCTCGCTATCGCCACGTCCCTGGTCCTCGCCGTGACCGCGTCGCAGGCCGGAGCCGCTACCGCGGACCCGTCGGAGCCCGCATTTCGCGCGCTCTACAAGGAACTGGTCGAGATCGACACGACCCGCTCTTCGGGCGACTGCACGCGCGCGGCCGAGGCCATGCGCGCGCATCTGGCCGCAGCGGGCCTCCCGGCCGACGACATGCACATCTATGCACCGGCCGACCGCCCGAAGGACGGTGCACTGGTCGCGGTGTTGCGCGGACGCGACGCGTCGCTCAAGCCGCTGCTGCTGCTCGCGCACATCGACGTCGTCGAAGCGCGGCGTCAGGACTGGGTGCGCGATCCGTTCAAGCTGACCGAGGAGAACGGCTGGTTCTACGCACGCGGCGCCGCGGACGACAAGGCGATGGCCGCCGTGTTCACCGACGCACTCGTGCGCATGAAGCAGGAGCGCTACGTGCCACGCCGGAGCCTGAAGCTCGCGCTGACCTGCGGCGAGGAAACGGCCGACGTCTTCAACAGCGTGCGTTGGCTGACCCGCGACAAGCCCGACGTGCTCGATGCCGCGTTCGCGCTCAACGAAGGCGCGGGCGGTGAGCTCGATGCCTCCGGCCGCGCGGTCGCGTTGCAGGTGCAGGCCGGCGAAAAGGTCTATCAGGACTTCACGTTGTCCATGACCGACAGCGGCGGGCATAGCGCGCGTGCGAAGAAGCGCAACATCATCAGCCTCATGGGCGGCGCGCTCGCGCGCGTCGGCGAGTTCCGCTTCCCGATCCGCCCGAACGCGGCCACGCGCGCGTACTTCGAGGCGCAGTCGAAGCTCGTGTCCGCCGACGTCGCTGCGGACATGCGCGCAGCCATCGCGGCCACACCGAACGAGGATGCGGTGTCGCGACTGTGGGACATCAATCCGAGCTGGAACAGCATGCTGCGCACCACGTGCATCGCCACGATGATCAATGGCGGCCACGCGCCGAACGCGCAGCCGCAGAACGTCACCGCCAACGTGAACTGCCGGATCCTGCCCGACACCACGATCGCCGACGTGCAGGCCACCCTGCAGCGTGTCGTGGCCGATGACGGCATCAAGATCGCGACCGTGGGCGAGGCCGCGGTGTTCGCACCCGTCCCGCCGCTGGGCGCCGACATCCTCGCGCCGGTGCGCGATGTCGCCGCGTCGATCTGGCCCGGTGTCGCAATCGTCCCCACCATGTCGAGCGGCGCGACCGACGGCCGTTTCCTCAATGCGGCCGGGATTCCCACCTACGGCATCTCCGGCATGTTCCAGGACGCCGAGGGCAGCCATGCGCACGGTCTGGACGAGCGCATCCCCGTCAAGTCGCTGATGGACGGTCGTCGCTTCCTGTATGCGCTGGTCAAGCGCTACGCGGACGCGCCGTCGACGAAATAGGTTTCGTCGTGACCGGTCGTGCGCGCGGCGTGGGTGTAATACACGTCGCTGCATGGCGGCGTGCGTAAGCGTGGACGGCCACGTGCGTGGTTGATCGGAGCAAAGGCGCGTCACACGCCCGTTCTAAACGTCAGGGATCTGTTGAATCGACCACGTCTCCCGACGCGCTCACCTGTGCATCGGTGAAGCGCGAATCGCCCGAAACGTATTGCGCATACAGCGCGTCCCAGCCGACATCCGGCGCGACTTCGGTCAGGGCCGCGCGGATGTCCGTCCACGTATATGCGCGCGTGCCCTGATCCGTGTTTCGCCAGAGCGCGCTCATGGCGTCGTCGACGGTTAGACGCCCAGACGTCGACTGCCTGATCAACGCATCGAAATGCAGCGCGACGAGCGCGCCTCCGCTGTAGAGCGGCGGCCCCTTGTACGTGCCGGGCGTGGCGAGCGGCGTTTGCAGGCGCGCTCCGTTCTGCACATGCGCAGCGAATTTCGCGCGGAACTGCTGGGGAGAGACGATGGCCGCCTTCCGCAACGTCGTCGTCGCCATGTAGTCGGTGAAACCCTCCTGGAACCACTGCGTCGACGCGTAGTCGGCGCCACGCAGTCGCCAGCCGTTCCAGTAATGAAAGAGTTCGTGTGCGACCCGGCGCTGCAATTCGGCGGTGCCGTCTGCGCCGGCATCCATCGACGTGTTCATTGCAAAGCTCGCGCGGAACGATTCACCACCGGTGTCGTCCTGCGGAAGCAGGACCACGAGATAGGACTGAGGTTGCGACAGCGGCATCATGCGGGTGTAGCGCTCGAGCGCCGCGCGCACGGTGGTCTGTACGACCGCTTCACGGTCGCGCCATGCGCCGAACGAGAGAACGCGTACGTCGAAACCGTTGACGGACCAGCGTGGCAGTGGCCGCTCCGAGAATGCGAACAGGTTGTCGACGAGGTCGGCGGTCGAATTCGGAGCGAACGCGTTGTTCTTTGCCACGGGCCAAGGCGTCGTGACGTTCCAGCCGGGCGGGAGATGGAATGAAACGCTGCTTGGCGCGTCGGGCCCGCGGGTGATGAACAATGATCGTCCGATGATCGACACGCCCCTCGCGTCGCGAAACGCTGTTTCACGCGGCGCGGGCCATTGCGACTTCTGCAGTGGCGTGTAGTCCACGTCGTAGTCGAGCGTGAGCGCACCGCGGCATGTCGGAGCCACGTCCCAGCCACTGCTGCCTTTCGCAACAACGGCACAGGCGTGGCCGTGTGCGTCGTGGATCGACAGGTGTTGCACCAGTGCCGGCCAACCACCGCTTGCGACGGGTTCCGCATCGCCCGGCCACGACTGCGCCATGACCAACGGCCCCTCACTCGCGGGAAGCACCGCTCTGACATGCAGGCGAAGGTCATGCTCCTGCGACCACGAGACGTCGTAAATCGTCGACGGCGGCGATGCCGAGGCTGTCCCCGCGCAACAGAGAAGGGCGAGAGTCAGCACGGCAGATCGCATACGGGCGCTATCCCGGTGTCGGCGGAGAAGCGTCGGACGTTACACGAGCGCCGGTCGCGACCACCAAGACCGCCATCGGGTCGATGAGCAGATCGCTACCAAGCCTGCGAACGCCGCCGCCGGGCAAGTAGTGCTACCCCGCGTTGATCGGGTCGGCCTCATCAACGCGGTGCATCCGGGAACCGCGGCAGACGCGCGCTGTCCCGGTGCGGGTGTTCTGCTCTGCCATGTTGCTCGATCACGGTCTTAGAGCAGCGAACGGATCGCGTCGAAAGAGTCTGGACGGCGTCAGGGGAAGTCGGGCGAGCATTCCGCTAACAGCGAATCACCGTCACTGCATCCAGCACGTGCTCATCGCCAGCGTCGTAACGCATCAAGCAATCCAAAATATTCACAGCACGGTCGAGCCCGGCAAAGCGGCAAATGTCCGTCGGTCGGATGTGTTCGCATGACCAAGTATTCCTCACGTACGGGTAACGCAATCGGGTCGAGATTCAATGGCGAATGAACGGTTTCGCCTGCGCTGCGCTTGGCGTCTTATCAAGTTGAGCGTTGGCGAAATGACAGATGTCGCGAGCGTCAAGTCGACCTCTTTTGAATGCCGTGCCTTTGTCAGATGCGGATGTGAAGGATCGGGCGGCGCGCGGGTTGCCGATGGCGCTGAGGTTGTGAGTTGTGGATGTACATGACGAGCCACTCGCGCATAAGTGCGTCGATGGAACGAATTACTTGTAGTCGAGGATCAACATCGACGGTCGCAGCAGGGCTTCGGGTACGGGCCGAAGCACTATTGAAGTTGTGAACTACGCGACCGGGAAGCACGGCAAGGAACTGCCGCGTCACGTCAAACGTGACGCGTGCGGCGAGCTGCGCCATGCAATAGCGATACGAAAACGGCTCGGTCATGGAACCCGATGGTGGCCGCGTTTGCATCGAGGACCTGTTTGACCCGTACGCGTTGAACGACTGACGCATGCGCATGTCACCAGGCGAACCGTCGGGTTTCGGCGTCCCGGAGCAACATCATGCAAGTCGACCAGGCAAGCCTTCGCAGGCTCGTGAACCATGACTTGACCGACACGTTACTCCGCGTCGTGCTGATCATCCTCCTGGTGTTCCTGTGCGTTCGCGTGTTCTCGCCGTTCGCGCGTCTGTTGACGCTGGCGATGATCCTGGCGGTCGCGTTGTATCCGCTTTACCTGCGCGTGGTGCGATGGTTCGGTGGAAGGCGAGGGTGGTCTGCCACCGCGCTCGTGCTGTCGAGCCTGCTGTTGCTCGGTACGCCGATCGCGCTGCTCGGGGCGACGGTCACCAGCGAGTTGAGCGAGCTCTACCAGCGCGTGGAAGACGACAACCTGGCAATCAAGTCGCCGGACCCCAGTGTCGCGGAATGGCCGGTCGTCGGTCCGCGCGTGTTCGCGACATGGAATTCCGCCGCGAGCAATCTGCCGTCGTTCCTCAAGCAGAACCGCGAGGTGCTGCGCGGCTACGCGAAGAAGGTGCTCGCGATTGCGGCGGGCGGCGCGTCGACCGCCGGCATGTTTCTACTGGGCATCATCGTCGCAGGGGTGCTGATGGTTTACGCGGACGCGGCGCACAACGTGTTCCGACGAATCTTCATCCGGTTGACGAGCGCGGAGCAGGGGCCGCAGATGCAGACGCTGTGCATCGCGACGATTCGTTCGGTCGCGACCGGCGTCGTCGGCGTCGCCTTCATCCAGGCCATCCTGTTGGGCGTGGGCTTCATGCTCGCGGGCGTGCCGGGTGCGGGCGTGCTCGCGTTGATCGCGATGTTCCTCGGCATCCTGCAGGTGCCCGCGTTGCTGGTTTCGCTGCCGGCGCTGGCATGGCTGTGGATGGCGGACGACGGCAGCTCGACGGTCTTCAAAGTCATCTTCAGCGCGTGGTTCGTGGTCGCCGGGCTTGCGGACAACGTGCTCAAGCCACTTCTGCTCGGACGCGGCGTTGACGCACCGATGCTGGTGATCCTGATCGGTGCGATCGGCGGCATGGTGACCGGCGGCATGGCCGGCCTGTTCCTCGGTGCGGTGCTGCTGGCGGTGGGCTACCAGATCTTCATGCAATGGGTCGATCGCGGCGTCGCCGAGGCGACCGTCCCCGCGCCCGTCGTGATCGCGCCCGTGGCTATTCCCGAGTAGCGGCCCGTGCGACGCATCGGCACCGTGTTGATGCTGGCGTCGGTCGTGCTGCTCCAAGGCTGCGTCACGCTGGGTCCCGACTATCGCGAGCCCGACGTCGTCTGGCTGCAGTCATGGCAGCCCGGTCTCTACGGCGAGGTTGCGAATGGCGATGCGCGGACGCAGGTCGACCTGCACTTCTGGTGGCGCGCATTCAACGACCCGGTCCTGAACGGGCTGATCGAAACCGCGCGTCGCGAAAACCCATCGCTGCGAATCGCGGGACTTCGGATCCTCGAGAGCCGGGCCGTGCTCGGCATCGCCGGCAGCAACCAGTACCCGCAGGTGCAGCGTCTCAGCGGTTCGGCGACGTATGTCGACAATCGCGAAAGCGGCGGCGCCGGGCCCGACACGCATCAGCACGTCACCGCCTACAACGCGGGCTTCGAGCTGGCGTGGGAGCTGGATTTCTGGGGCCGGTTCAAGCGCGGTATTGAGTCAGCCGAAGCGGGCTACTTCGCCTCGATCACCAACCAGCAGGACGTGCAGGTGCTGTTGAGCGCGCAGGTCGCGTCGCTGTATTACGCATATCGCACGACATTGTTGCGCATCGACATCGCGCGCAAGAACGCGGCCATCCAGAAGCGCAGCCTGGACATCACGCAGCGCCTGCATGTGCAGGGCCAGGAATCGGAATTCGACTTCCAGCAGGCGCAAGCGCAGTACCTGGGAACACTTGCGACGATCCCGGAACAGGAAGCCGACCTCGTCCAGCTTCGCAATGCGCTGTCCGCCGTGCTGGGGCGGCCGCCCGGCGACCTCCCGGAACTCGCGTCGGCAGGCGGGCCATTGCCGACCGTGGAATCCGCCGTCATCACCGAGCTGCCCGCGCAGCTGCTGCTGCGTCGTCGCGACGTGCGCACGGCGGCGTGGCAGGTGGCCGCGCAGTCCGCGCAGATCGGCATCGCGAAGGCCGACTACTTTCCCGCGATCACCTTGCTCGGCAGCATCGGCTGGTCGTCCGACACACTCGGTGCCACGCCGAACGTGACGCGCATCGCCGGTGGCCCCGCGCTGACGTGGAACATCTTCGACTACGGCCGCATCCGCAATAACGTGCGCCTGCAGGACGCGCGGCTGCAGCAGTCGATCGAGCTGTTCCAGAACAGCGCGCTGCTCGCGGCGCAGGAAATCGACGATGCGGCCATCGTCGTGGTCAAGACCGGCGAGCAGCAGGTGCCGCTGCATGGTGCGGCGCGCGCCGCGGAGCGCTCGCTCGATCTCGCAAACACGTCGTACAAGGAAGGCTATCTCGGCTTCGATCGCGTGCTCGACGCGCAACGTGTGCTGTTCACGCAGGCCGAGCGCGAACTTCTCAACGACAGTGCGCACATCAACGCGGTCATCGCCATGTACAAGGCGGTCGGTGGCGGCTGGGTGGACATGCCGATCAACGACATCGTGCCCGAACAGACCCGCGCCACCATGGAAGCGCGGACACGATGGGGCGACCTCTTGCGTGCACCGCTTCCGGCGGACGCCAGCCACGGAAAGGATTCGAAATGAGCGACGAACAAGCACCGCCCGTCGATGCGAAGGCGACCGTCGGCAGAGGCGGGCGCATCGTCGGCATCGTGATCGCGCTCAGTCTCGTGCTGTACCTGCTGGCCGACCGCTACACGCCGTACACGTCGCAGGCGAGGGTCGAAGGCTACGTCGTCGGCGTCGCGCCGAAAGTCGCGGGCGCGGTGACGAAGATTTCCGTGGCCAACGACCAGTCGGTCAAGGCCGGGCAGGCATTGCTGGAAATCGATCCGTCGCAATACCGCATCGCGCTGGCGAAGGCGCAATCCGACCTTGCGAACGCGCACCGGCAGTTCGGCGCCGGCAGTGCGACGGTGCAGGCCTCGCGCGCAAAGCTGCAGGCCGCGCGTGCTGCGGAACTCGCCGCGCGGCAGGACGCGATGCGCCTGCGTCGCCTGCGCGAGGAAGACGAAGGCACGATCTCGGTGCGCCGGCAGGAAGTCGCCGATGCCGGCCTGCAACAGGCCGCCGCGCAGGTGAGCGCCGCCGAAGCCGACATCCGTCGCGCCATCGAACAGATGGGCGGCGACAACGTCAGCGACAACACGGCGCTGGAAACCGCGATGACCGCCGTCGACAAGGCGCAGCTGGACATGGCGAACACCGTTGTGAAGGCGCCGGCCGCCGGCGTCATCACCGACCTTCGCACCGATGTCGGCCTGTACGCGGGCACAGGCAGCCCGGTGCTGACGCTGGTCGCGATCCGCGATGTGTGGATCGATGCGGAGTTCACCGAGAACAACCTCGGCCACATGCGCGTGGGAACGCCGGTCGACATCGTGTTCGATGCCTTGCCGGGTCGCGTGTTCAAGGGGCAGGTGCGCAGCATCGGACTGGGCGTCAGTGCGGGCAACGCGCCGCCGCCGGGCACGTTGCCGTCGATCGACAACAACCGCGACTGGTTGCGGCAATCGCAGCGGTTCCCGGTGATCGTCGGGTTCGATGCGCGACAGGATCCCGACCTTCGTGACGCGCTGCGCGTGGGCGGTCAGGCGTCCGTGCTCGCGTACGGAAGCGGTGGCGGCGTGCTGGCGGTGCTCGGAAAGCTGTACATCCGCGTGGCGAGCCTGCTGTCCTACGCGTACTGACGACCATGATGCCGCTGGGCGCCAGGAGAACGTTCCGGTTCGCCGCGGTCATGGCGCTGTCGCTCGCGATCGCCTACGGCATCGCAACGCCGTTCCCGTTCCTCGCGCCGCTGTTCGCGATCTTCCTCACCGCGAAACCGGCACCGCCGATGGGGCCGAAGACGCTTTTCAAGCTTCTGCTGGTCGTGTTCGTGACGTTGGGAACGGGGCTCGTGCTGGCGCCGGTGCTGCGCTACTACCCGTTGACCGGCGTGTTGCTGGTCGCGCTGGGCGTCTTCGTCAGCACCTACATGGGCGTGGGCATGGGGAAGGGGTTGGTGTCGACGCTGTTCACCGTCGGCCTGACGATGATTCCCGCCGCCGCGCTGATCGAACACGCGGTCGCGTTGTCGGTGGTGCAGGCGTTGATGATCGGCATCGCGGTGGCGATCGCATGCCAGTGGTGGGTGTATCCGTTCTTTCCGGAAGACGCAGCCGTTGCGCCGGCTCCGAAGGCTGCACCCGCCGACACCACCGACGCCGCATGGATCGCGCTGCGCACGATGATCATCGTGTTGCCGCCGGTGCTGTTGGCGTTCACCAACCCCTCGCTGTACATGGCGATCATCATGAAGGCCGTCCTGCTGGGTCAGCAGGGCTCCGTGGTCAATGCACGCGCGGCGGGAATCGAACTCGTCGGGTCCACCGCGCTCGCCGGCGTCTTCGCCACCGCGTTCTGGATCGCATTGCAGGCGTGGCCCGAGCTCTGGATGTTCTTCCTCTGGACGCTGCTGTTCGGTGTCTATCTCGGCGCCCGGTTGTATCGCGTCGCCTCCACGCGCTTTCCGGCGTCGTTCTGGATCAACGTCGGCGTGACGATGCTCATTCTCGTCGGCCCCGCGGTGTCGGACAGTTCGGGCGGTGGCGTGCGTGCCGCGTTCGTGCAGCGGCTGGCGCTGTTCCTTGCGGTGACTGTGTACGCGTGGGGCGCGATCGTCGTGCTCGAGCAATTACGCGTCGCACCTTCTGCACGACGCGTTCATAAGGTGGCACCGACCTAGAGAAATGTCCCGACTCGACCACCTTCGTGTGGCGCGTCAGTCCAACCGTGGCAGCGTCTCCGGGCTCAGCCGTATTCGCGTGGCAGGCTCACCCGGAACGTCACGATTCCTTCGTCGGCCACCAGCTCGAGGCTCGCTTCCAGAAGCTCGGCGAGGTGTTTCGCAAGCAACAAGCTGACGCCGTCTCGCGACGCAACCGGAATGCGACCTTCGATCAACGCCCGCTCGCATCCGGTCGGCGCGATACCCGCGGCTTGTTGAGCGCGATCGGTGGCGTCGGCGATCGCCTGCGTGATGGCGGGCGTGCCGTCGGACGGGAAATGCCCGACGTGCTGGCGCACGACGATCACCCATCGTCTGGTGTCACGTCGGTCATCGCTCCATTCGACGTCGATCGGGCCGACCGATTCGGACATCAGGCCCGACAGCATGAGATGGCGAACCAGCAGCCGCACCTTCGCGGCATCGGCTTCGACGACGTAGGGCTCCGGGCCGTCCCACGTCAGCTGGCTTCCGGAAAGCTCGGCGTGCGGTGCCATCCCGGCGACGAGCAACATCAGCGCGGACCCCATGTCGACAGGTGCGGCGTCGCACTTCTCGACACCTGCTTCGAGCCGCGCCAGCAGCACCATGTCGTTCAACGACCGGTCCAGCGCGGAAACGCTCTCGCGCGCCAGTGCGTACAGTTCCGCGCGTTCGGCATCGGTCTGTGCGCCTTCAAGCAGCGTGCTGGATGTCATGACGGTCGAAAGATTGCCTCGAAGACCGGTCACTGCACGCCCTAGGCCATGAGCCCGCTCCACGCTTAGTTGCCGGAACTTGTCCAGGACGTCGCCCAGCTCTTGCAACCGCGTCGCGGCTTCGGCCTGGTGCAGCCGCTGGAATTCGAGTGCGCTCTCGCAAAGCTGCTCGCCCGCGAGGTCCGCCCACAGCATTTCGGCCTTGATGAAGCCGTCCGCTTCTGCGGTGGCGCGCTTCATGCGGGCGTTGGCGAGTTCGAGCACGACCGCGGCGTTGAAGTGCGTCCACTCGCGGATGACGTCGCGCAGCGAATAGCCTTGGAGCCAGCGTGTCTTCGCGTGTGCGTGCGCGTAGTGGAACTGGTCGGATTCGGCGGTGACCGCTGGTTGCGGCCAGCTTTTCAGAATGCGGAAGAATGCTTCGAGCACATCCGGGAAGTGGTCGTAAAGCTGCTTGCGCGTCCAGTCCGACGTCGAAAGCGTGTTGTCGTTATGCAGACGCTCCCGCCAGTGTTCAAGAATTGTCTGGCGTCGCTGCTCCAGCTCTGCTGCCAGCACCGCGAGTGTTCCTTCTGCGATCACAACGTCTCCATGGTGGCCTGCGAGGGTGAAGCGAGCGGTGCGATCTCATGCGACAGGCCTCGCGTCGTTGTGCCTGCGGCCGCCGTGTCGCGTAAGGATCGCAACCGCGAACGCGGTGCGCCGATCAATCGCGCTTGTGATGTGCGCGGACCTCCGACGGCGTGGTGCACGCACCGGCAACCGTCGGTATCTGCCGTCGGAAGCATCGACTCGACGTCCACGGCGGACGCAGCGTCATCCTCGATACGCCCATCTTTCAAAACGGCGCTCGCGACGTCGTGAAGCCAGCCGTAGGTCGGACCACTACGGTTGCCGTACGCGATGCGTCGGCGTTACTTGATGCGGCTACATGCGACGCGTTTCGTCAGCCGCGACGGCCCGCGGAGCAATCGAATGCAACCGGCAGAACGAATCAATACGCGACGGCGCGATTCCGAGTACTGAACCTATGGGCCGCTCAGGGCGCAAGATTGAACGTCCCCCGGCAGTTGATCGCCACGGCCGGCAGAGCACCGCCGCTGGGTCGAAAAATCTACCTACTCCATGACGGCAGCGCACCACGACGCGGACTGACAGGCAGCCGCGTGCACTGCGATGCGGCTCCCGTGCCGTGCGCGTTGCGAGCCGATGCGGTCAGTCCAGCTTGAGTCGGACGAAACCCATGGCGCCGGTCGGATGACGGCCGCCGTACGCGTCGTCGAGCGCTTCCGGAACAAAGTTCAGTGCGACCAGGCCGCCGACGCCGAACGAAAGGTGCTGCGCGATGCGGAAGTCGCGCACGACACCCACCGACACCTTGCCCACGCGATACGCCGGGCCGTGTCCGTGGTCACCTTCGACGAGTTCGCGGTTCTCGGTGACTTCGCCGCGGCTGAAGAGCGTCCAGTTGTTCTGCTTGATCGATGCTTCCGCAGCGAACGCGTCGTCATTGAACGATTCGCCGTGCTGCGTGATCGACTTGCGACCCCAAGCGAGCGTGGTGGCGAGCTTGCGTCCGGATGCGAGTTCGCGTGCATACAAGGCGCTTGCCGACCAGCGCTTCTGGTCGACGCCGGGTTCGAGTTGCTCCGGGTCCTTGAAGTCGCCCCAGCTGGCTTGCAGCGCGAGCGTGTCGGTCGGGTTCCACGATGCGCGGATCGATGTCGAATCGAGCGCGCCGGTTTCGATGTTCCAGCGATGCTCGTCCGGCTCGCGTGTGTTGAAGCGGCTGACTTCGATTTTCGCGCGGTCGAACACGAACCCACCGGTGAGCACGCCCATGCTGATGTGCGTGGAGTCGAGCCAGTGATGCGTGATCGGCGCTTCGGGCGAATCCATGATCGCTTCGCGATGCATGAAGGCGGGTGGGCCGAACGCGGGCTCGCCGGGAAGACCGGCGTACGCGAACACGCTGCGGTTCGCGCCGATGTTGTGCGATACGGACGCCGACAACTCCATGAAGGCATCGTGCGGATGCTGGCGGTCGACTAGCGGGTCGACGCCGTTCGCCGTCTCCCCGCTGGCGAGCAGCAGCGGATAGCCGCGCGCGCCCATCAGCGGATCAGGGCTCAGCATCGCCTTGAGCTGCAACGTGCCGCCGCCCAGCGGCCGCTGCGCCATGCCCATCCACATGCCGGACGCGAACGTCGCATCGTCGCCGCGCGGACCGGATTGGCGATCGGCAACGACGTTGAGCACGCCGTGCGACATCAGCATCCAGTTGCCGTGCATGAGGTGCAGGCCGGCATGACTCGAGGTGTCCGGTTGCCAGGACGTGCCGGAGCTCTCGCGGTTCATCGTGTACGGACCGAGCGCACCCTGCATCGACATCGCCATGTGATGCGTCGCGGGCATCGACATGTCGCCCATGTGCTCGTGCTGCTCGGTCGAGGGTTCGGAAGATGAGGGCGCCTGTTCCGTCTGCGGCGGCGACATGTCCATGCCGGCGTGGGTGTCGTGCTGCGCGGCCGCTGGCGTCGCATAGACGACGAGCGCGGCGGCTGCAGCGATGAGGCGGGTCTTCAAGCGCTATTCCCGGGATGTAGAAGCGAATGCCGCGCCATTCTAGGTCGGCATGTCGTCCGTTGCGGTCGCTTCAACGGGCAGGGGCACGGCGCGACGCGAGTCGCCGGCCGTTGCGACGGTCAAGCCGCCGTCTCCTGCAGCGACATGAACGCGGCGAACCGACGTGACGCGCACGATCTCACCGTGCAGGGTGCCGGGCTCGATTTGCACGACTGCATCGACGACAACGCCGGCCAACAACACGTGCTGCAGCGCGATCAGCTCGTCGGTCGTGACCAGACGAGTGAGGTGCAAGGGTTCGTCCGTCGCCATGCAATCGCGACGCGACCAAGGCGCAAGGCGCATGCGCATCGTCCAGACGTCGCCGTTTAAACGTTCCGCGCAGGCGCCCTCGTCAGCCACGACGCCACTTACGTGCAGAGTCGACGTCCGAATGCGACGCCAAAGTCGGGCGAGCACGACGCACTCTTACTCGGGCATGCCCGCGGCGTCGGGCTGATACAGCACGGCTTTCAGGCGCAGACGCGACAGTCGGCCGCCCGGCATCGGCCAGTCGATCGCATCGCCCACGCTCAGGCCAAGCAACGCGGCACCGACAGGCGCGAATACCGACACGTATTGAGGACATGCGGACGCAACATCCGGATACACGACACGCACCGTGCGCTCGACGCCGGTGCCTTCGTCTTCGACGACGACGCTCGAGTTCATAGTGACGACGTCCGCCGGAATTTCGCTCGGCTGGCGTACGTCGGCGCGAGCGATTTCTTCTTCGAGCCGCCCGGCTTCTTCGGAACCGGCGAACACCGGCGACGCCAGCAGCGCTTCGAGGCGTCGCGCATCGCGAACGGACATGATCAGGCGCGGCGTGTGCATGGCGGCTTCCCCAATCGCTCGACGATCGTCGACGTGACAAGCACAACCGTAGGTCGCGGCTCCGTGCAGGGTCAATCGACGCAGCACGTTCACGACAGCGATCGTTCAGATCGCGACGGCCTTCACATCTTTTGCCGCGGGCGATTGCGAGTCGCGTGTGCAAGTCGGGCGAGGCGCATCCTTTCGCGCTGCATCGAGACAGAGCGCGTAAGTGCGCGATGCATGACGGAACAAATGTGGCACAACCTCGTTCCTGCTTCGCTAAAGCACGTGGCGGCGCGCGCGTGCTCTCAGTGCGCGGCGAATCATTTGCATGATCCTGCGCGTACGTCGTCACGCCCTGCCGCAATGGCGGCACATGTACGCCGCGGCCACCCAAACCGCCCGTCGGAACATGACCAATGACCTAGACCAATCGGTCTAGACAGTCCGGTCTAGTTGGCGCAGGATCGCCGCAGTCCCATCGCGAGCACCTCCGTGCCCCAGCCCCGCCGCAAGCCGCCCAAGCCCACGCCCGCCGAACTCGAACTGCTGCGCGTGCTGTGGTCGCTCGGCCCGGCGACCGTGCGCGACGTGCACCAGGTGCGGCAGCAGGAGCGGCCGGATGCCACCTACGCCACCGTGCTGCGCCTGATGCAGGTGATGCATGGGAAGGGCCTGCTGCTGCGCGACGAAAGCCAGCGTTCGCACGTGTACAGCGCGGTGCAGAAGGCGGACACCCTGCGCACGGGTCTGCTGGGCGACCTGATCCAGCGCGCGTTCGCGGGCTCCGGCAAGGATCTCGTGCTTGCCGCGCTTAAGGGCCACGTGTCGAGCGAAGAGCGTGAGGAAATCCGCCGTTTCCTGAAGGAGTCGGGCGATGAATGACGCATGGGTCGATCTGGTCCCGTTGCTCGGTCGCGTGCTGCTGCACTTTCTCTGGCAGGGCGGGCTGATCGGCGTCGCGGCGGCTGCTGCGCTGTTTGCATTGCGACATGCGCGGCCGCAGGCACGATATCTCGCAGGCTGCGTCGCGATGCTTGCGTGCGTTGTCGCGCCGGTCGCCACGTTCATGCGTCTCGCGCAGACGTCGCGTGCAGTGACGACGGTAGCGGGCGACACGTTTTTCCACGCAACGCCTGTCGCGATCACCGCATCGCCGCAGTCGTCGATCGATGGGGTGCTGCCCTGGCTTGTTGCGATCTGGGCCGGCGGCGCAGTGGTGTTCGGCGTCCGCATGTTGATGGGCGTTGCCTGGGTCGAGCGCCTGCGTCGTGCGGCGCAGGACGACACGCATGGTGCATGGCAGTCACGCATCGACGCGCTCGCCGCACGCATGGGAATTTCCGCCAGCGTCCCACTCCGTTTCGTGGACGGCCTGGCATCGCCGGTGACCGCCGGCTGGTGGAAGCCGGTCGTGTTGTTGCCGACGGCGCTTGCGATGCAGATGCCGGCCGCGCTGGTGGAAGCGCTGATCGCGCACGAACTCGCGCACATTCGGCGCCACGATTACATCGTCAATCTGATGCAGTCGATCGTGGAAGCGCTGCTCTTCTACCACCCGGTGGTCTGGTGGTTGTCGAAGCGTGTTCGAGCCGAACGTGAACTTGTCGCGGACGCCATTGCGGCCGACACCATCGGTGAACCGCGTCGCCTGGCGATCGCGCTAACCGAACTTTCCGAACTCAATGCCGCGGCGCCATTGCCGCGTCCCATGCTCGCCGCCCGAGGAGGTGACCTCATGTCCCGCATCCAGAACCTGCTTCGTCCCGCGACCCCCGCCGCCGGCGGCCGTCTCGCGATCCCCGTCATTGCGCTTGTCGGACTGGGCCTCGCCGTGTATGCGCAGGCCACCGTCGCGCCGCAGCCGGTCAAACCGGTAGCACCGCCGACGCCTGTCGCGGCTGCGTTGCCCGCACCGAAAGTCACGAACGCCGCGATCCCGATGACACCCGTCGCCGCTCAGGCCGCTGCCGACGCCGCCAGCGCTTCGATTGCACGTGATCCGACGCCGAGCCGGCGTCCGGTCGAGCCGGTCGCGCCGATCGCGCCGATCGCGCCTATCGAAACCCGGGCGGTCGAGCGCGCGGTCGAACAGGCTATCGATTCGCAGCGCGACGCTTACGCCGGCATCGCGCAGGCACGCGACTCCATGCATGCCGGATCCATGGATATCGATGACGACGTTCTGATGTTCGATCGCGACGGCAAGCGCTATCGCGTCACCGATCCCGCGTTCGTCGCACGCGTCAATCGCACGTGGACCGATACCCGCGCCATCGCCGACCGCATGAGCGCGCTCGGCAAGCAGATGAGCGCACACGGCGCGAACATGAGCGCGATCGGGCAGTCGATGCACGAAGCGGCGCTCGATCCGCAGCGGACCGCGGCGATGAAGGCCGCGGAGGTCAAATTGAACGCGACTGCACAGGAATACGGGCGGCTTGCCGCGCAGGCCGCGTTGTCGGATCACGATGCCGCGATGGATGCGCAACTCGAGAAGCTCAACGCGGAGATCGGTCGTCAGAGTTCGATCATCGCGGAGCAGGCGCGACTGTCGACGGCGCCGATGGCGAATTTGGAGCGACGCATGAACGAAGCCGCCAAGCCCATGCACGAACTCGAAGGCCAGATGCACGAGCTCGAGAAGCAGGAGCGCGCCGCGTCGAGCGTAGCCCAGCGCGAAACCGATCGACTGATCGAGGAAGCGGTGTCGCGCGGGCTGGCGCAGCCGATCGAGAACCGCTGAGTCGCGTTACGACGCGGCGGCGCCTGCCGTCGTCGCGTCGAGCAAGGCAGCGACGGCGCGTTGCACCGCCTGCACGTTCGCAGGCGCGACGAACTCGCCCGATGCATCGAATGCATCGCCCGCACGACTGACCGACACCATCGTCGGCAACACGCGCGCGTTGAGCCCGAGTTCCAACGACTGCCGCAACGCCATCAGCCCGCGATAACCGCCGAGCCCACCCGGCGACGCCGAGCCCAGCGCGAACACCGGGCCGCCGAACGCAGCCGGGATGCCGCCGTCTTCGCGAACGCGCGAGATCCAGTCGATCGTGTTCTTCGTCAGCGGCGGAATGCCGGCGTTGTACTCGGGGCTGACGATGAACACGCCCGCGCTCTCGCGAAACATCGCATGCAGTCGGCGCGCGGGTTCCGGCACGCCTTGCTCGGCTTCGAGGTCGCCGTCGTACAGCGGTAGCGCGTACTCGCGCAGGTCGACCTCGGTGACGTCGGCGCCTTGCGCGCGCAGCTCGCGCGCGACGAGTTTCGCCAGGCTGCGGTTGAACGAGCCGGTGCGGTTGGACCCGGGGATGACGAGGACGCGCGGACTGGACACGGGGGCGGCTCCGTTCGGAAGCCCGAGAGTGCCACGTCGCCTGTGTGTCGACAGGCCGTTGCGACCCCGCCGGCATAATGCGCACATGTCTGCCGTCGCCCACCGCCGCCTCGCGCTGCTCGCCCTCGTGGCGATGCTGCTGCTTGCGCTGCTGCCGACGGTGGGGCGCCTGGGCGGGCGCGCGGTTGCCTGCGAGGAAGGCGGCGCGACGCAGCATGCGATGTCGCACGATTCCGCCATGGCCGAGGCGATGGCGCATATGACGCCCGAGCAACACCGTGCGCACATGGCGATGATGGCGCGCATGGGCTCGCAACACGGCGCGCCGTCGCCCAGGCCGGCTGCGCACGACGGACACGACTGTCCGTACTGCCCGCTGCTGTCGGGTCTGGCGGGCGGTGACGTGCTGCCGTGGTCGCCCGCTGCGCCCGTCGCGCTCGCGCCGTGGTCGGTGCGTGCGGTAGTGCATCGTCCGGTCGACGCGCCGGTGCCTGCGCTGGGTGCTCAGGGTCCGCCGCACGGCTCTACGGCTTGACGACCGCGCGCGGCATCGCCGCGCATCCGTTCCTCGCATCGCGTGCGCGACATGGCGCGTGCGATACGCCGTTCGAGCGTTCCATGACTCTTCTGCTACCTCCACCGTCGCGCCTTGCGACGGCATTGCTGCTGGCCGCGTGCGCGTTGCCCTCGGTCGCTGCGTCGCCTGATCCAACGGAAGCTGCTGAGCACGCGGCGACCAACCCATCCGGCAAAGCCCGCGCGCCCGTTCCGCAGCTCGGCACCGTGCACGTGCGCGGCCTGCAGCCCACGTCGCTGCCGACGCGCCTTCCAACGACCGTCGAAGGCGTAACCGGCGCACAGGTGACACGCACCATCAATGCGACCGACGCCGAGGACGCGCTGAAGTACCTGCCGAGCCTGCTGGTGCGCAAACGCTACATCGGCGACTACGACCACGCAGTGCTCGCCACGCGTGCATCCGGTACCAACAACAGCGCGCGCTCGCTGGTGTATGCCGACGGCATCCTGCTGTCGAACCTGCTCGGCAACGGCGCGACGTTCACGCCGCGCTGGGGGCTGGTGAACCCGGAAGAGATCGAGCGCGTCGACGTGCTATACGGGCCGTTCTCCGCCGCGTATTCGGGCAACTCCGTGGGCGCGGTTGTCGACTACGTCACGCGCATGCCGAAGCAGTTCGAAGCGCATGCGCGACTCGGCTACAGCGTCGAACACTTCCATGTGTACGGCACCGACGACACGTTCCCGGCGACGTCGCTCGGTGCGTCGTTCGGCGACCGCTGGGGTGCGTTGTCGGCGTGGCTGTCGGTGAACCGCCTCGACAGCCGCGGCCATCCGATCGCGTTCGCGAGCGTCACGCCGCCGACCACGGCCGCGCCTGCGAATCCGACCGGTACCGTCGTAACCGGCGCCTCGCCCGACCTCAACACGAAGAACGCGCCGTACTTCCTCGTCGGCGCCTACGGCCAGACGGATACGCGGCAGGACGAAGCCAAGCTCAAGCTCGCGTATGACATCACGCCCGCGCTGCGCTTGAGCTACGTGTTCGGCGTGTGGACCAACGACGCCGACCGCGACGCGGAAACCTACCTGCGCGACGCCGCCGGCAATCCGGTGTTCGCCGGGCCGGTGGTGATCGACGGGCGGCCGTACACGCTGTCGGCGACGGCGGTCGCGCCGACGCGCAACGAACAGCTGCATCGCATCCACGGCCTCATGCTCAAGCACGATCGCGACCGCGCATTTGGCTACACGCTCTCGGCCAGCCGCTACCAGTACGCACGCGACCTCGCGCGATCGCCGCTGACCGCGGTGCCCGCGTCGGCGACCGGTGGTCGCGGTCGGATCGCCGATGCGGCCGGCACGGGTTGGACGACGCTCGCGGCGGCGGCGATGTGGGCACCGAATACCGCGCATGCCATCGAAGCCGGCCTGCAGGACGACACCTTCAAGCTCGCGACCACCGTCTACGACACCAGCGACTGGCTGCGCGGAACGCCGGGCGCGCGTGTCTCGGGCTTCGGTGGCTCAACCGAGCTGCGCAGCGCTTACGTGCAGGACACCTGGACGATCTCGCCGCGCTGGACCGCGATGCTGGGCGTGCGTCACGAACGTTGGGAGGCGCGCAACGGCTACACGGCGACGGCCAACACCGACACGCCATACGAATCGCGGCATGCATCGAACGTGTCGCCCAAGGCCGCCATGCAGCTTCGTCTGTCCGATGACGCATCGATCAAGGCATCGATCGGCCGTGCAGTGCGCTACCCGACGGTGAGCGAACTGTTCCAGGGCGCCACGGCGACGAATGCGATTGTGATCAACGAACCCGACCTTGCGCCGGAACGCTCGGTGACGTCCGAGCTGTCGTACGTGCGTGCCGTCGAGCATGGCAACCTGCGCGCCACGTACTTCCACGAGCAGACGCGCGACGCGCTGTACTCGCAGACCAACGTCACGGTGGTGCCGAACGTCACCAGCATCCAGAACGTCGGGCTCATCCGCACTAACGGTTTCGAGCTTGCGTCGTCGCTCACCGATGTCGGCATCGACGCGCTGGACCTCGACGGCAGCGTGACCTTCGCGGACTCGATCATCGAAGAGAATGCGAATTTCCCCGCGAGCGAAGGCAAGTGGCAGCCGCGTGTGCCGCGCTGGCGTGCGAACCTCGTGGCCACGTATCACCCGGGCGAGCGCTGGAGCTTCACCGGCGCCGCGCGATACAGCGGCCGCCAGTTCAATACGCTCGACAACAGCGACGTGAACAGCCATACCTACTTCGGGACCAGCCCGTTCCTCGTGGTCGACGCACGCGTGCACTACCGTGCGAACACGCACTGGAGCGGTGCGGTCGGCGTCGACAATATCGGCGATCGCACGTACTGGAATTTCCATCCCTACAACCAGCGCACGTGGTCCCTGGAGGTGCGGTATGACGACTGAGACCCGCGTGCGCGTTGCGTCGCTGCTTGTCGGCGCGATGTTGTTGGCGTCGTGTTCTCGGCACGAATCCAGCGATGCCGCGGCACCAGCGGCGACACCTGCGAGAGCGAAGGCGACAACGCTCGCGATTACGCACGCCGCGTGGGCACTTCCCGTGGACTCCGCGCAGCAGCCGGATCTCGCCACCGCGCCGGACGGATCGCTGCTGTTGTCATGGATCGAACAGGCCGGCGACACGCAGCACCTGCGCTTCGCCCGCTGGCGCGACGGAGCTTGGACGGCGCCGCAACAGATCGCGGCGGGTGAGGGCATCGGCAATACCGCCGACATGCCGCACGTGCGGCAGACCTCGGACGGCGCGCTGTGGGCCACGTGGTTGCGTCGCACCGGTGGCGGCGAGGCGCGCGACGTCGTGCTCACGCGGTCGACAGACGACGGCCGTACGTGGGCCGTGCCGATTGCGGTGAACACCGACGGCACATCTACCGAACATGGCTTCGCCGCACTCTGGCCCGAAGGCCGCGATGCGCTCGGCGTCGCATGGCTCGACGGCCGCGCGAAAGCCGGCGAATCGCACGATATGTCGGGCATGGCGCATGACATGCACGGCGTGCACGCAGGGCGGGGCGCGGCGACCATGCTGCGCACTGCGACGTTCGACGCCTCGCTCGCACGCCACGATGAACGCGCGCTCGACACGTCCACCTGCGACTGCTGCCAGGTCGACGTTGTCGATGCGAATGGTGGGCCGCAACTCGTCTACCGCGCACGTCGCGAAGGCGAGATCCGCGACATCGCCATCCTGCGTCGCGATGCCGGCACATGGACGGCGCCGAAGCCCGTGCACGACGACCACTGGAGCGTCGACGCGTGCCCGATCAACGGCCCCGCGATCACCGCGCGCGGCAATGCGCTCGCCGTCGCCTGGTACACGATGCCGGCGTCCACGCCGATGGTCCGCTTCGCGACGAGCAGCGATGGGGGCGCAACGTTCGGCCCCGCACGCGACCTCGCGACCGGCGCGAACGTGCTCGGCCGAATCGACGCGGCTTCGGACCCGAACGGCACATGGGTGAGCTGGCTGGAAGAGCAGGGCGATGCGCAGCGTTTGCGCGTCGCGCGGATTCCGGCGGACGCGTCCGCGCCGGTCATCAGCGACATCGCGAATGTCGCCGGTCGAGGCCGCGGAACGGGCTGGCCGCGGCTGCTCGCGAGCGGTGATCGCACCTACCTCGTGTGGACTGAAGTGGTCGACGGACATCCGCATCTTCACGGCACGACCCTCGCCGCGCGTTGAGCCGTTTGCGTGACGGCGTCCGCAGTGCACGCCGCCAGTCCGGCGGTCGCGGCCACCCGTCCCCCTTGTTCGAACCGTTCATGTGCGTGGGGGCTCGTCCCGATAGGCTGCGAACCCGGGATGCGGTTACGGTCCCCACGCCGCCGTAAGGGGACGGACGTGAAGCTCGACCTGTACCGACGCGACGATGGTGCGCTGGTCGTGGTGCCTACCCGGTTCGCTCCCGAGCTTCCGGTACTGGCGCCCGGCGGGCTGCGCTATGTGCGCACGGTCGAGCGGGAACTCACGATGCTCGGCGACGTATTGGTGCTCGAGATCGGTCTCAACGGATTTGCCGTCGCGCAGGGCACGGACGAGGCGCTGCTGCGCAGCTGCCCGAGCGCGGATTCGACCGTCGCGTAATCCGGTCCGTGTGACGCGCCGCTAGGCCGCGTCGAACAACTGCTGCAAGACAGCCTCGCCGTAACGATCCAGCTTGCTGGTGCCGATGCCCGGCACGCGCGCGAGTTCGTCGAGATCCGCTGGGTCCGCTTCGGCGATCGCACGCAATGTGGCGTCGTGGAAGATCACGTACGCCGGCACGTTCTGCTCGCGTGCCATCTGCGAACGCCATTCGCGCAGCGACTGGAAGCGCGCGAGCGATGCGGGATCGAGATCGAACGCCTCGGCTTCCGACGGTCGACGCGGGCCGCGCGCGCGCGTGGTCGCCTTCGGCTCGGTGCGGAAGCGCAACGACTCTTCGCCGCGGAGTACCGGCCGGCTCGCTTCGGTCAGCCGCAATGCGCCGAAATGCTCGACGTCGACATCCACAAAACCACCGGCGACGAGCTGGCGGAACACGCTGCGCCACTGGCGATCGTCGAGGTCCGCACCGACGCCGAACACGCTCAGCGTTTCGTGGCGGAACTGGCGCACCTTGTCGGTCTGCGTGCCGCGCAGCACGTCGACCAGATGACCGACGCCAAAGCGCTGCCCGGTGCGGTAGATGCACGACAGCGCCTTGCGTGCGGCTTCGGTGCCATCCCAGCTCTGCGGCGGCGACAGGCAGTTGTCGCAATTGCCGCATTCGCCAGCACGTTCTTCACCGAACCAGCGCAGCAGCGCCTGGCGACGGCAGGCGGTGGATTCGCAGTAACCCAGTAGCGCGTCGAGCTTGCGCAGCTCGAGCTGCTTGCGCTCGCCGCTGGCCTCGCCCTGTTCGATCATCTGACGAAGGCTGACGACGTCGCCAAGGCCATAACTCAGCCACGCTTCCGAGGCATCGCCATCGCGGCCGGCGCGACCCGTCTCCTGGTAATAGCCTTCGACGGATTTGGGCAGGTCGACATGCGCGACGAAGCGCACGTCGGGTTTATCGATGCCCATGCCGAACGCGATGGTCGCGACCATCACGACGCCGTCTTCCTGCAGGAAGCGGCGCTGGTTCGCGGCGCGGATCGAGGCGTCCATGCCGGCGTGGTAGGGAAGGGCCTTCATGCCCGCCTTGCACAGCTGCTCGGCGACGCTTTCCACGCGCTTGCGGCTCATTGCATAGACGATGCCGCTCTGGCCGGGATGCCGCGTCAGAAAATCGAGCAGCTGGCGCGTGCCGCCGCCGTCCTTGGGAACGACGGTGTAGCGGATGTTCGGGCGATCGAACGAGCTGACGAACTGCTTGGCGTCATCCAGCGCGAGACGCTCGACGATCTCGCGGCGGGTCGGTGCGTCGGCGGTCGCGGTGAGCGCGATCCGTGGCACGTCAGGCCAGCGCTCGTGCAGCACGGTGAGCTGGCGGTATTCGGGACGGAAATCGTGGCCCCACTGCGAGACGCAGTGCGCCTCGTCGATCGCGAACAGTGACAGCTTGGCGCGGTCGAGCAGCGACAGGAAGCGGCCGGTAAGCAGGCGCTCGGGCGCGACGTAGAGCAGGTCCAGCTCGCCGGACAGCAGCTCGCGCTCCACGCGCGCCGCCGCTTCGGCATCCAGCGTCGAATTGAGGAAAGCCGCCCGCACGCCGACCTGGCGCAGCGCTTCCACCTGGTCCTGCATCAGCGCGATCAGCGGCGACACCACGATCGCGCAGCCGTCGCGCAGCAGCGCAGGGATCTGGTAGCACAGCGACTTGCCGCCGCCGGTGGGCATCAGCACCAGCGCGTCGCCGCCACCGGTCACGTGGTCGACGATGTGCGCCTGCTCGCCGCGAAAGGCCGTGTGGCCGAAGATGCGGTGGAGAAGGTCGAGTGCGGTGTCGCTCATGCGGTCGGAAGGCTCGGTCGTGTCGCAACGATGAAAGACGCGACATCAAGCCGCCTACCGGGCCGCGACGCGATCCGGTGTGGGAATTATCCCGCTTCCCGGCCCCATGCAGGCTGAAACGACGAAGGCCGGCACAGGGCCGGCCTCCGGGGTCCGCGACGCGGCGATTACTGCAGCAGCGAGCGCAGCATCCAGGCGTACTTTTCGTGCGTCTGCAGGCGCTGGGTCATGAGGTCGACGGTCGGGTCGTCGCTGGCCTCGTCGGCGCGGGCCAGCACGGTACGCGCCGTGCGGCAGACCGCCTCGTTGCCGGTGACCAGCTGGCGCACCATCTCGCGCCAGTCGACCGTCTCGGTCAGGCCCGCCTCCTCGGGCAGGGAGCTCAGACGGATGAACTCCGCGTACGAGCCCGGCGCATTGAAGCCCAGCGCGCGGATGCGCTCGGCGATGTCGTCCAGCGCGCCCCACTGCTCGGTGTACTGCGTCTCGAACATCACGTGCAGG
Source organism: Lysobacter sp. HA18 (assembly GCF_054057595.1). Lineage (NCBI taxonomy): Bacteria > Pseudomonadati > Pseudomonadota > Gammaproteobacteria > Lysobacterales > Lysobacteraceae > Lysobacter > Lysobacter sp. HA18. The sequence continues at coordinate 2,729,190 of NZ_JBSRZL010000001.1, read as the reverse complement.
GCGTTGAACATCTGCCCGGTGACGTTCCAATGGAAGTTGTGGGTCTTGAGATAAAGCGTGAACGCATCGGACAGGAAGCGCGACAGGCCTTCCGCGACCGCCTTGCGATCCTCCTCGGTGATCCCGATATTCACCGCCGGCATGCTGCCCGCGATCTGAGCGTTGCCGTTGGACTGGCCCTGGTCGGTTCCCTTCTGCATCTGCATTCTCCCGAAGTCTTGCCGTGACACCGGCGACAATAGGCTCGCCGCCAGCGGTTGTGAAATCGAACTTTCGACTTGAACCGATCCATGCCCTCTATCGATCCGACACGCGACCTTCAGGCCGCGCGACGCCGCGTGGACGACGCGATGTCGCGCGATCGCGGCCGCCTGCTCGGGCTGTGGACGCGTTGGAATCAGGGCCCGGACGATGCGGCCCGACGCGAGGCGTTCGAACGGGCGCTTGCCGCTTCCGTCGCCCAGCGCGAGGCCCGCGCTCGAAACCTGCCGACGGCGACGGTCGACGAGACGCTGCCGATCGCCACGGAAGCCGAGCGCATTGTCGACCTGATCCGTGAACACCCGGTCGTGGTGATCGCGGGTGAGACCGGTTCCGGCAAGACCACGCAGATCCCGAAGCTCTGCATTGCGGCCGGTCGTGGCGCGGCCGGCATCATCGGTTGCACGCAGCCGCGCCGGATCGCTGCGCGTGCGGTCGCGCGGCGCGTTGCCGAAGAGCTCAAGGTGCCGATGGGTGGCGCCGTCGGTTACCAGGTGCGCTTCACCGACAACGTCGGCGAGGACACCGTGGTCAAGTTCATGACCGACGGCATCCTGCTGGCTGAGATCCAGTCCGACCGCTGGCTGTCGAAGTACGACACGCTACTGATCGACGAAGCGCACGAGCGCTCGCTCAACATCGATTTCCTGCTCGGCTACCTCAAGCAGCTGCTGCAGCGACGCAAGGACCTCAAGGTCATCATCACCTCGGCAACGATCGATACGGCGCGTTTCGCCGCGCACTTCGAGAATGCGCCGGTCGTCAGCGTGGAAGGGCGTGGCTATCCGGTGTCGGTGCGCTACCGGCCGCTGGACGGCGAGTCGGATGCGACGTCCATATCGACGGCGCGTCGCGCGCCCTTGGCCGATGAAGCGCAACGCGACGGCGCACGCACGGTGAACGAAGCGATCGTCGCCGCCTGCGACGAAATCAGTCGCGAGGATCCACGCGGAGACGTACTGATCTTCCTGCCCGGCGAACGGGAAATCCGCGACGCGCACCAGGCATTGGAGCGTCGCAAATACCGGCACACCGAAGTGCTGCCGCTGTATGCGCGGCTTTCGACGCGCGACCAGGACCGCGTGTTCAATCCCGGCCCGCAGCGGCGCATCGTGCTGGCGACCAACGTCGCCGAGACATCGCTGACGGTGCCGCGCATCCGCTACGTCGTCGACCCGGGCCTGGCGCGCGTGAAGCGCTACAGCCCACGCGCGAAGCTCGATCGCCTGCACATCGAACCGGTCAGTCAGGCGAGCGCGAACCAGCGCATGGGCCGCTGCGGGCGCGTGTCGGAAGGCACGTGTTATCGGCTGTATTCGGAGCCCGATTTCCAGTCGCGCGCCGAATTCACCGACCCGGAGATCCGTCGCGCCGCGCTGGCCGGCGTGATCCTGCGCATGCTCGCGCTGGGGCTCGGGCGTATCGAGGATTTCCCGTTCCTGGAACCGCCCGATCCGCGTGCGATTGCCGATGGCTGGCAGCAACTCGCCGAGCTCGGCGCGGTCGATACCGATCGCAAGCTCACCGCGATCGGTCGTCTGATGGCGCGCTTGCCGGTCGACGTGAAGCTCTCGCGCATGCTCGTCGCTGCGAATACGCACGGCGTGCTGCGCGAGATGCTGGTCATCACGGCATTCCTCGGCATCCAGGATCCGCGCGAGCGTCCATCCGACCAGCGCGCTGCTGCCGACAATGCGCATGCGCAGTTCGCCGATGCGCGATCGGAGTTCGTCGGGATCCTCAAGCTTTGGGAAGCCTACGAACAGCAGCACGCCGACCTCACCCAGTCGAAGTTGCGCGCGTGGTGCGAGAAGAACTTTCTCGGCTTCCTGCGCATGCGCGAGTGGCGTGAGCTGCATCGCCAGCTGAAGTTGATGGCGGAAGAGCTGGGTTGGTCGAGCGGGCTGGCGGATGCGCCGATTGCATCGGTTCGCGTGATGTCGCGCGATGCGAAGAAGCCGGCGAACGATCCGAAGTCGAAGACACGCAGTCATGCCGGGCTGCCGGTAGCTGCGAGAAGCGCTCCGGTTACTGCACTAACGGTCGAGGCGGATGCGACAGCAACGGCTGCCGATGACGCATCGCCGAACGACACCGCCAAAGCCGCGACGCAACACTTCGCGAAGCTCCACCGCGCGATCCTCGCCGGCCTGCCGACACAGATCGGCCAGCGAACCGATCGCGGTTACGACGGCCCGCGCGGTCGCAAGTTCCAGCTGTTTCCCGGCTCCACGCTCGCCCGCAAGCCGCCGCCGTGGGTGCTGTCGGCGACGCTGCTCGACACCGAGCGCGTCTGGGGCCTGACGAACGCCGGCGTCGAACCGCAGTGGGCGATCGACGAACTGCCGCACTTGCTGTCGCGCCGACAGTCCGATCCGCGCTGGTCGCGCGCGCAGGGCCGCGTCATCGGCAGCGAGCAGATCTCGCTGTTCGGCCTCGTGCTCGCGCCGAAGCGACCGATCCACTACGGCGCGATGTTTCCTGAGGAAAGCCGCGTCATCTTCGCGCGCGACGCGCTGGTGACCGGCGAGATCAACACGCGCTCGATCTTCCTCAAGAAGAACCTCGCGACGTACGAGAAGGCGAAGGACGAGGAAGCCAAGCAGCGCCGCGCCGGGCTCGTCGTCGACGAAGACTGGATGGCGCAGTGGTACCTGCACCGCATGCCGCCGCACGTGCATAACGCGCAGGCGCTGGATGCGTGGTACGCGAAGCTGCCGCCGAACGAGAAGGCCGCGCTCGAATGGTCGCTCGATGACCTGATGATCGGCGAGGCGAGCACCGCGTCGCGCTTCCCGCCGTTCCTGCGCATGGGCGACGTGCAGCTCGCGGTGAAATACCGCTTCGAGCCCGGCGCGCCCGACGACGGCATGACCATCGCCGTGCCGCTGCACCTGCTCAATGCACTGGACGCGCCGCAGTTGTCGTGGCTCGCGCCGGGCTTCGTGGGTGACAAGGCGGCCGCGCTCATTCGATCGCTGCCGAAGGCGCTGCGTCGCAACTACGTACCGGCGCCGGATTTCGCACGCGCATTCGCGGACGGCCATGGCGCGTGGAATGCAGGTCGTCCATCCGAACCGGATGCGTTCACCGGCACGCTAGCGCGCTTCCTGTCCAAGCTCACCGGCGCACAGGTCGCGGCGATGGACTTCGACGAGTCGACGATCGAGCCGCACCTGCGCGTCAACCTGCGTCTGCTCGATGGCGATGGCCGCCACGTGCTCGCCGAGTCACGCGATCTCGACGACCTGCGAAATCGTTTTGGCGCGATGGCTGCCGACGCGTTCGCAGAGAAGGCGTCCAGCGGCCTCGCGCAGGAAGGCCTGACGACGTTCCCCTCGACGCACATTCCCGAGAGCGTTCGCGGTGCGGGCGGCGTGCCGGCGTTTCCCGCGCTGCAGGACGACGGCGATAGCGCGTCGCTGCAGGTGTTCGCGCAGCGCGGCGAAGCCGAGCGCTCGCATCCCGCGGGTGTGCGGCGATTGCTGCGTCTCGCGATGACCGACCGCATGCGCCAGGCGCGCAAGCAGCTACCCGTATCGCCGAAGACCGCGCTGCTTTACGCGGCGATCGAGTCGGCCGCGCCGCGTTCGGGCGAGGCGGCATCGCTCAAGGAAGGCGACCGCCTGCGGCTCGATCTCGTCGACGGGGCATTCGATGCGCTGACGTCGGATGGCGTCGGCGCGATCCGCGATGTCGACGCGTTCGACGCACGCCGTGAGCAGGTCGCAAAAGGACTGTTTCCGGAGGCGACCGAACGCCTGCGCCAAGCCGAAGCGATCCTCGCCGCCGTCGCCGACGCGCGCGCAAAGTTCGAATCACCGCTGATGGGCTGGGCAAGCGGCAACCTCGACGACATGCGTGCGCACCTCGCGTCGCTCACGCCGCCCGGCTTCCTGCGCGACACGCCCGCCGCGCTACTGCGCGACTACCCGCGCTACCTCAAGGCGCTCGCGCTGCGCGCCGAACGCGCGTTGCGTGACCCGGCGCGCGACCAAGCCCGCATGCTCGAGCTGCGCCCGTTCGTGCAGGCGCTGGACACGGCGGACCTCGACGAACCCGCATGGCAGGGCTTCCGTCAGGACCTGGAGGAATTGCGCGTCTCATTGTTCGCGCAGGAGCTGGGCGCACGCGGTGGCGTGTCGCCTAAGAAACTCGCCCAGCGGCTTGCGCAGCTGGGCGGTTAGCGAACGCGCTTAACGCTCGCGACGACAGGTTGGCCTTCAACGTACATGTACCAGCCGCTGAGGATTCCGGGCTTGATCGTCACGCGCGGCGAATCGACTGCACGGCTATCGAAGCTGCCTTGCGTGACCTGCCAGCGCGAACCGTCGTCCAGCGTGAACACTGTGCCGGTGGTCCAGCCCGTGAAGCGCCCCGCGAGTTTCGCCTCGATCGTCGGACGGCTGTCGCCGAACCCACCGAACCCGCTCGACTGATCGCGCGGACGCGCGGGTGCAGTGTCCGACGCGAGGATGGCATTGAGCGCAGCAAGCTGCGTCGCGGAGAGCTGATCCAAGCCGGTCGCATGGAACTGCTCGGATGTCAGTCGCCGTTCGATAGGCACGTAAGCGGGGCCGGACGCAGCGGCGGGCAGCGCGATTGCAGCTGCCGTCGCCACGGCGAAGCCAAATAGGAAGCGCCGGATCGAAGTGCTCATTTGACGCGAACGACTTTCGCGTGGGTCGCGTAACCCTGCACCGTCATGTACCACGCGTTGCCGACGACGCTGGGCGTAATCGTGACGTTGGGATGCGCGAGGCGCACGCCGGCCAGGCTCGCTTCGTCCGTCTGACGCCACTCCTGCCCGTTGTCGAGTGTGTACGTGCGGCCGATCGCGAAGCCGCGGAAGTCGCCAGTCACCGCGGACTTGATCGGATCGGTCGAACCGAAGTTGAAGAAGCCGCGGTTGTCGTCCTCGACCTTCTTCTTCGCGGCGACGGCGGCCTTCTGCGTTTCGCTCTCGATGGTGCGACCGAGCCAAGTGTTGAGGTGCGCGAGTTCGTCGGCGCTGAGCTTGTCGAGGCCCGTGGCCTTGAACTCTTCGGGCGACATCTGCTGCTGGATCGGCGGCGCCGCGTGGGCGGCGCCGAGCCCGCAGGCGAGGGCGACGGCGAAGACGAGGGCACGCGTGCGGGACTGCGACATGAACTGTTCCTCCGGGCGGATGCGGGCTAGTGTAGACCGCTCCGATTCGCAGCCCTGAATGAACGCGCCGACGCCTCCGCCGACGCATCCACTCGCCGACGCGCTCGCGCATCCGGCCGCGTCCGCGTTGGGCACGCCCCTGCGCGAAGCGCTAGCGGCTACGTCCGTCCCGGCTGTCGACGCGACGACGTGGACGCTCATCGATTCGACGCTCGCATCGCTAGCCACGCTGGGGGCGGACGGCGAGATGGTGGCTGCCGCGCTGGTGCATGACTGGCCCGGCCTCGGCGGTGCGCTGGGTGCGGGCTTCGCCACGCGCTTTCCCGCCGTCATTGCCCTGGTTGACAGTCAGCGCGCCGCCGAGCCTGTGTCCGAGCTGCACGCCAAGCATCCCGGCGGTCGCGGCAGCGAGGGCCTGCGTCGACTACTGCTCGCAATGGTGCGCGACCTCCGCGTCGTGCCGATCCTGCTCGCACGGCAACTCGCGCGGCTGCGGCAGGCGCCTTCGTTGCCGGACGAGGAGCGACGCGCGCTCGCGGCACTCACCCGCGACATCCACGCACCGCTCGCGAACCGACTCGGCATCTGGCAGCTGAAGTGGGAACTCGAGGACCTCGCGTTCCGTTTCCTCGAACCCGCCACGTACCAGCAGATCGCGCGCCTGCTTGACGAAAAACGCGTGGCCCGAGAGCGCTATATCGAGGACGTCAAGGACACGCTGCGCAAGGGACTGATCGCGCAGGGCATCGAGGCCGACGTTGCCGGCCGGCCGAAGCACATCTTCAGCATCTGGAAGAAGATGCAGCGCAAGAACGTGCCGATCAGCGAGTTGTACGACCTGCGCGCCGTGCGTGTGCTCGTGGACGACGTCGCTGCGTGCTACGCGACGCTGGGCATCGTGCACGCAACATGGGTGCCGATCCCGAGCGAGTTCGACGATTACATCGCCCGGCCCAAGCGCAACGACTACCGGTCGCTGCACACCGCGGTGGTCGGTCCTGAGGGCAAGACGCTCGAAGTGCAGATCCGCACGCACGACATGCATCGGCAGGCGGAACTCGGCGTCGCCGCGCACTGGAAGTACAAGGAAGGCGGCGGCGGACCCGGCGGTTCTAGCGGGCAGGCCACCGCCGCGTTCGAACGCAAGATCGCGTGGATGCGCCGACTGCTCGATGCTGCGGGCGAGGAGGGCGTGCTTGCCGGTGAACTCGACAGCGAACTCGTCGAGGACCGCGTCTACGTGCTCACGCCGAAGGGCGAAGTGGTCGACCTGCCGACCGGTGCGACGCCACTCGACTTCGCGTATCACGTGCACACCGATGTCGGCCATCGCTGCCGTGGCGCGAAGATCGACGGCCGCATCGTGCCGCTCGACCACAAGCTGCGCAGCGGCGATCACGTCGAGATCCTGACCGGCAAGGTGTCGGAGCCGCGACGCGACTGGCTGGTCGCATCGAATGGCTTTCTCGCGAGCGCGCGTTCGCGCGAGAAGGTGCGTACCTGGTTCAACCGGCTCGATCGCGCGCGCAACGAGCAGGCGGGTCGCGAGATGCTCGAGAAGGAACTGCGCCGGCTGTCTTTGCTTAATGCGGATCTGGCGCCCGCACGCGACCGCTTCCATGCGGCGACGGACGACGACCTCCACGTGCTGGTGGCGCTGGGCGACGTCGGGCCGCATCAGGTCGGGCGCGCGCTGCTCGAACACGAACGCGCGTCACGCGATGTCGCGCCGGCTCCCGTGGCGCCGTCTGCGAGTGAGCGTCCGAAAGCGCGCAGCCGCGGTGGCGAATTCACCGTCGAGGGCGTCGGCAACCTGCTCGTGCAGATCGCACGCTGCTGCCAGCCGCTGCCCGGCGAACCGATCGCGGGCTACCTGACCAAGGCGCGTGGCGTGAGTGTGCATCGGCCGGACTGCGCCGCGTTCCAGCGTCTCGCTGCATCGCAACCGCAGCGCGTTTTGCCGGTCGAATGGCGACGCGCGGGCAATGCGTATGACGTCGACGTGGAGCTCGTCGCCATCGACCGCAAGTGGCTGCTGAAGGAAGTCACCAACATCGTTGCGCAGAACGGCGTCGGGGTTGGCAGCCTCAACACCGAACATGCCCGCGGCGGCTCGCAGGTGACGTTGCGGCTGCGGCTTCGCGTTGCGGACTACGGCCAGCTGTCGACAGTTCTCGGCAAACTCGCCGCGATACCCGGCGTGGAACAGGCTCGCCGGGCCTGATCAGTTGAGTCCGAGCGCACGTCGCAGTGCGTCGCGTGCCGCATCCGCCGAGAAGTGGCGACGCACGTTCTCCAGACCGTTGATTGACAGGCGCTGCCATAGCGCTTCGTCGTCATAGGCGCGCAGCACCGCTTCGGCGAATGTGTCCGGAGTATCGGCGACGAGCACATCGTCGCCATCGCGCAGGTGCATGCCTTCCACCGCGCATGAGGTCGCGACCACGGGCTGTCCATGCGCCATGCTCAGGTTGACCTTGCCCTTGACGCCTGCGCCGAAGCGCAGCGGCGCAATGGCGACGCGCGCGCCATCCATGAAAGGCGCGAGGTCGGGGACGTGACCGTGCAGGCGTACGCCTTCGACGCCGGCCAACGCCTGTACGTCGGAAGGCGCGCCCGCACCGATGCAATGGAACACGAGGTCGCTGCGTCTGGCACGCAAAAGTGGCCAGACCTCGCGAACGAACCACAAAACCGCATCGACGTTCGGCGGATGACGGAAGCCGCCGACGAAGACGAGATCGCGGCGCTCCCGGAGTGGAAGGCCTGCGCCGGCGACATCGTGCACATTCGACACCACGTCGACCGCGGCATCCGGCGCGTCGCCTTTGAGCAGGTCGCGCTCGACTTCGCTCACGACCAGCGTGACGTCACTCTCACGAATAACGCCAAGTTCCGCTGCACGAGTGCGCTCCGCGGCGCGCAGCGCGGCGGCATCGTTCGCCAGCTCCGCTGCTCGGCGTTCGCGCAGGAAGTGCAGGTCGACCGTATCGAACACGACGCGCGAGTCAGGCATCGTCTTTCGCACAATGGGCCCGACCGACCTTGCGACCGGATAGCGGCACAGCCAAGCCGTGGCGAAGCGCTTGCCGTGCCGCCGCAGCCACGTCGCGATCCCGCCGGTCGACGATGAATCCCATGCCTCGATACCGAGCGCGCGCAGCTGCGCGAGTGCCTCGTCGTCACGCCCCGGCCCGATCTGCACGAACGCGACGTGCACGCCAAGCGACGTCATCAAGCGCATGAGATTGATCAGGCGAAGCGAGCCCGAATCGCGCTGCGCGTCGGGCAAGTATTCGTCGACTACCAGCACGCCGCGAGGGAACGCGACGGAGTCGGGCTCAGCGCCGGGTACAGGTTGCGCAGCCAGCGCATCGCGCCATTTGTCGACGAACTTCGCACGGTTCGCGACCTGATACGCCTTCATGCCGTGGCGGACATCGGTGCCCGCACTGACGCCTTCGCAGTGCACGACAACCGACGCCGGCTGGTAGCGCACCGCATGACCGAGCGCACGCACGGCAAACGCGAGGTCCGTGTCCTCGTAGTACGCAGGCCGATAGCGCGTATCGAACCCGCCGATGCGTTCGAACAGCTCACGCGGGATCGCGATGGCCGCGCCCGAGCAGTAGTGCGCGTCGCGAACGACCTCGAAGCGCGGGTCGCGCGGATCTTCGAACCGTCCGTAATTCGATGCGCTGCCGTCGGCGAACACCAGCCCGCCGGCTTCCTGCAGGCGTCCATCGGGATAGACGAGTTTGGCGCCCGCAATACCCGTGTCGGGAAACGTCTCGAAGGTCGACAGCAGCGCTTCGAGCCAGCCGGGCTGCGGCACGGTGTCGTTGTTGAGGAAGGCGATGACGTCGCCGCGGGCCTGCGCAGCGCCGTCGTTGCAGGCGTCGATGAAGCCACCATTCGCGGCGCGACGGATGTAACGCAGGCCTGTGATCTGCGGAAGTCGCGTCGACGTCGCGTCGGTTGATGCATCGTCGACGACGATCACCTCGTGCGGCGTCGATGGCGGATGCTCGGCGAGCGCACGCAGGCAGGTCAGCGTGTACTCGACCTGGTTGAACACGGGGATGACGATGGTCGCGCGCGGCGCCTCGCTAGTTGCGAGCGCAAATGGCGCGAACGGACGCGGCGCAGGGTGGTAGAGCGCGGCAGACCGCGCACGCGGCGTCGGGCGAACGTGATCACCGATGCGCCCGAGCGTGGGGCCGAGCCCGCGCTGGCGCAGGCTGGTGCCGGCGCGGCGAGCGAGCCCGATTACGCGGACAAATGAGAAACGCAGTCCGTCCCAGCTCATTGGCCTGCGCGTATTCCCATCCGGAGCGGGCTCCAACTGTGCGTGAACCGCGCGGGCGGCGCGGAGGGTGGGTCCGGGCGCCTGCGCTAGACTCGCGACAGCCGGGCGTCCGGCCCTTCATTCTCGCATTCCGTGGCCCGAATCGATTACGACGAAGACGATGACACCGCCGATGCCGGCGGGCGGCCTTCCTGGCGCCGCCGCCTGCTCACCGCCGCACTGGTGTTGGTCGGGCTCGCGCTGGGCTTCCTGATTCCGTACGTCACCTATCTGAACCACGAGGTGGGGCAGCGCTTCGGGCAGTTGCAGTGGCAGCTGCCGACGCGCGTGTACGCACGTCCGCTCGAAGTGACGCCCGGCCAGGTCATGGACGCGGCGACGCTGAAGACCGAGCTCGACGCCGCGGCCTACCACGCCGGCGACGGCGCGCGCGAAGGCACGTACGCGCAGGAAGGCGGTCGCTGGACGATCGCGTCGCGCGGTTTTGCCGACATCGACGGCGCGGTGCCAGCTCGGCGCGTCGAAGTGACGCTGTCGGGTGGAAAGGTGATGGGCGTTCGTGACGCCGTAACGCATCGCGTCCTGCGCGCGCATCGCCTCGATCCCGCACGCATCGCCACGCTGTACGGCCAGAAGCAGGAAGAGCGCCGACTGGTCCGCATCAACGAAGTGCCGGACCTGCTCGTCACCGGTCTGCAGGCGGTCGAGGATCGCGACTTCAACCACCACTTCGGCATCGACATCTCGGGCATGGCGCGCGCGGTGCTGGTCAACCTGCGCACCGGCGACAAACGCCAGGGCGCGAGCACGTTGACGCAGCAGCTCGCGCGTTCGGGCCTGCTCGGCATCGGCCAGGAGCAGACGTTCAATCGCAAGTTCAAGGAAATCATCTACGCGCTGCTGATCGAAGCGCGCTACAGCAAGAGCACCATCCTCGAGGCGTACTTCAACCAGGTCTACCTCGGCCAGCATGGTTCGCAGGCGATCCGTGGCGTCGCGGCGGGTGCGGAGTTCTGGTTCGGTCGCGATCTTCGCGACCTCAACACCGAGCAGATCGCACTGCTGATCGGCATCGTGCGCGGCCCGTCGTACTACGACCCGCGCGCGCATGCCGATCGCGCGCTCGAGCGCCGAAATTTCGTGCTCAACAAGATGCTCGAGACCGGCCTGATCGACCAGGCCGAACACGATCGCGCACAGAAGGCGCCGCTGGGCGTGACGCCGAACCCGACCAGCCTCGCGCCGAATCGTTTCCCGGCCTACGTCGATCTGGTGCGACGCCAGCTCGCGCGCGACTTCCCGTCCGAAGGCCTCGTCGGTGCCGGCCTGAGCGTGATGACCGCGATGTCGCCGTCCGCGCAGGCCTACGCCGAAGGCGCGGTGACCAAGACGCTGCGACAGCTGGAATCGCCGAAGCGTCCGCCGCTCGAAGCCGGCGTCGTCGTCACCGACGTACACACGGGCGAGATCGTCGCGGCGGTCGGCGCGCGCGAATTCACCGAACACGGCTTCAATCGCGCGGTAGAAGCGCAGCGTCCGGTCGGCTCGCTGCTCAAGCCGTTCGTGTATCTGCTCGCGCTGGCCGATCCGTCGAAGTGGTCGCTCGCGAGTTACGTCGAGGACGCGCCGATCACGGTGAAGATCCAGGGCAGCAAGTCGTGGTCGCCGGGCAATTCCGATGGACGCAGCCACGGCACGGTGCGCGTGATCGATGCGCTCGCGCAGTCGATGAACCAGGCGACCGTGCGTGTCGGCATGCAGGTCACGCCGCAGCGCTTGGCCGACCTGATCCGCACGCTCGCGGGTATCGAGATCGAAGGCAACGTCAATCCGTCGCTGATTCTCGGCGCGGTCGACGAAAGCCCGTATGCGATGACGCAGCTCTATCAATTCCTTGCATCCGGCGGGCAGATCCAGCCGTTGCGCGCGGTGCGCGGCGTGCTGGATTCGAGCGGTCGCGCGCTCAATCGCTACGACAAGGCCGCCGCGCCTGCGCAGCCGGGTGATGCGGTCGCGGCGCGACTGGTGACGTACGCGATGCAGCAGGTCGTCAATCACGGCACCGCGCATCAGCTGATCACCGACGGCCGCGGCAACCTGTCGCCGGCGGGCAAGACCGGCACGTCGAACGATGGCCGCGACAGCTGGTTCGCCGGCTTCACGGGCGACCATCTCGCGGTGATCTGGGTCGGCAACGATCAGAACAAGATGACCGGCCTGTACGGGGCGACGGGCGCGATGCGTGTGTGGTCCGCGCTGTTTGCACATTTGCCGACCGCGCCGCTCGCGGTGCCGGACGACGGCATCGACTGGGAATGGGTCGCCGGCAACAACACGACCGATCCGGGTTGCCCGGGTTCCGAGCGCTTCCCGTTCGTGCCCGGCTACGCGCCTGGCCGCACGAACTGCGTCTACGGCTCGCCGCAGCCGGTGTCGGACGGCAGCGATCAGGCCGGTGACCAGCAGCAGGACAGCGGCGGCGGTTTCTGGAATTCGATGTTCGGCGGCGGTCGCTCCAACGAGCCCGACCCCGCCAAGCGCGTGCCGCCACCCACTGATGCCGCGCCGCCGCCACCGGGAGACGGTCGATGAAGCGTCTTTCGATCGCGCTGCTGGTTGTGCTCGCGGGTTGCGCGTCAGAACCGGCGACGCCACCTGCGCCGCCTGCACCGACGTTCGACGTCGGGGCAGTGGTCGCCGCCGTGCGCGCGGCGGGCGCGGCCGTCGCGACCGAAGTCGAAGTGCAGCCGTTGCAGGATCCGCTGGTCGCCGACCTGCGCGAGCAGGCGCGTCGCGACGAACAGGCAGGGCACTTTGCCGACGCCGCGACCGCGCTCGATCGCGCGCTCGCCGAGCGTCCGCAGGATCCGGCGTTGCTACAGGAACGCGCGGAAGTGGCGTTGTTCGAACGTCGCATCGACGCCGCGTTCGATTTCGCGCAGCGCTCGCATGCCGTCGGCCCCGCGGTCGGTCCGCTGTGTCGTCGATCGCTGGAAACACTGGTGCAGGTCGAGCGCATCCGTGCATCTGCCGGCGATGCCGCTGCGAATGCGCGCGCCGCCGCGTTCGTGCAGCAGCGCGACGCCTGCACGGTCAAGCCGCCGCCGCGCTACTGACATGACGTCGTCCCGCCTGGCCGATGCGAGCCGCGCGGCGCTCGCCGACGGCGGGCCGCTCGCGTCCGAGATCTCGAGCTTCCGCGCACGTCCTGCGCAGCAGGACCTGTCCGCGGCGATCGCCGACGCCTTCGATTCGCGCGGCACGTTGCTGGCCGAAGCCGGCACGGGCACCGGCAAAACGTTCGCGTACCTCGTGCCGGCGCTGCTGTCGGGCAAGAAGACGATCATCTCGACCGGCACGCGCGCGCTGCAGGACCAGCTCTACCACCGCGACCTGCCGCGCGTTCGCACCGCACTCGGCGTCGGCCACACCAGCGCGTTGCTCAAGGGCCGCGCGAACTATCTCTGTCACTACCGCATGCGTCAGGCGCAGGGCGAGCCGCGTTTCAGCAGCCGCGAGCAGGTCGCGCAGTTCCAGCGCATCGTCTCGTGGTCGGGCCGCACGCGCATGGGCGACCTCGCCGAACTTGAGGACCTGCCCGAAGATTCGCCGCTGCATGCACTGGTGACGAGCACGGCCGAGAACTGCCTCGGCACCGAATGCCCGTTCTATTCGGAATGTTTTGTCGTGTCGGCACGGCAGCGCGCGCAGGCCGCGGACGTTGTCGTCGTCAATCACCATTTGCTGCTTGCCGACCTCGCGCTGAAGCAGGAGGGCTTCGGCGAAATCCTGCCGGGCGCGGAAGCCTTCGTCATCGACGAAGCACATCAGCTGCCCGAACTCGCCGCGCAGTTTTTCGGCGAATCGCTGAGTGCGCGTCCGCTGGTCGAACTCTCGCGCGATGCATTGCTCGAATGCCGCCAGGTCACCGGCGCGCTGGCGACGGTGCAGGGCCCTGCGAACGATCTCGAATTCCGCGTGCGCCAGCTGCGCAGCGCGATGGACGAATTGCCGGTGCGAGGCACGCGTCGTCGCGCGCAGGAAGCACCGGCGGTCGAAGCGGCATTCGATGCGCTGGACGATTCGATCGCGGCGATGCAGGAGGCGTTGCGTCCGCTTGCGTCGACGTCGCCGGGTTTTGACAGCTGCCTTGCGCGTGCGAACGAGTTCCGCGAACGCCTGTCGCGCTGGCGTAACGAGGCCGACCACGACACCGTCCAGATCGATGAGCCCGAAGTCGAAGTAGAAAGCGGCGACGACGGCGAAAAGCCGAAGAAGTCGCGCAACGACGGCAGCGTGCTCTGGTACGAACTCACCGCGCGCGGTTTCCGACTGAGCCGCACGCCGCTCGACGTCGCTGGCCCGCTCGCGCAGCATCGTGCACGCACGCAGGCCGCATGGATTTTCACGTCGGCGACGCTCGCCGTTGGCGGCCGCTTCGAACATTTCTCGATCAAGCTCGGCCTATGGCAGCCGCAGACGATGCTCGCGCCGAGTCCGTTCGACTGGAACGAGCAGGCGCTGTGCTACGTGCCAAAGAACCTGCCCGAACCGTCCGCGCGGGATTACACGCCGGCGGTGATCGACGCGGTGCGTCCTGTGTTGGAAGCATCGGGCGGTCGCGCGTTCGTGCTGTTTGCCTCTCATCGCGCGTTGCGTGAAGCGGCCGAGTTGCTGCGAAACGGCCCGTGGCCGTTGTTCGTGCAGGGGGAGGCGCCGCGCTCCGTGCTGCTCGAGCGATTCCGCGCATCGGGCAACGGCGTGCTGCTCGGTGCCGCGAGTTTCCGCGAAGGCGTCGACGTCGCCGGCGATGCGCTCAGTGTCGTCGTCATCGACAAACTCCCGTTCGCCGCGCCGGATGATCCGGTATTCGAAGCGCGTCTGGATGCCGTTCGTCGCAATGGCGGCGTGCCGTTCCGCGACGAGCAGTTGCCGCAGGCGGTGATCGCGCTGAAGCAGGGCGTCGGCCGCCTGATCCGCACCGAGACCGATCGCGGCGTGCTCGTGCTGTGCGACCCGCGCCTCGTGAATCGCCAGTACGGCACGACGTTCTTCAACTCGATGCCGCCGTTCCCGAAGACGCGCAACATCGAGCACGTGCGTGCCTTCTTCGGCGCGACAGCCGATCTCGCATCGCCGCAGCAGCCGCTGCTCGGCACCGCCTGAAGTGCGACCATCCGCGCCATGAAACTGCTCGCCTTCGAGACCGCCACCGAAGCCTGCTCCGTCGCGCTCGCGATCGACGGCGATATCGTCGAGCGCTACGAGATCGCGCCGCGTCGCCATGCGGAGCTTGCGTTGCCTTGGGCGGATGCGTTGCTCGCGGACGCGGCGATTACGCGTTCGCAGATCGATGCGGTCGCCGTGGGGCGCGGGCCGGGTGCGTTTACTGGTGTGCGCCTCGCGATCGCAATTGCGCAGGGCGTCGCGCTCGGTCTCGATCGTCCGCTGGTGCCGGTGTCGACGCTGGCCGCGCTCGCGCTTCCGGCCGCATGTGAGCACGCAGGCGAGCCAGTGCTTGCGGCCATCGACGCGCGCATGAGCGAGCTGTACGTCGCGCGTTTTCGATGGACGGATGACGGACTCGTGTCGCTTGGCGACGAAGCCTTGATGACGTCGGACGACGTCGCCATCGAAGGCACGGGTTGGCACGGCGTCGGCACGGGCTTTGCAGCGCAGGACCGTGCGCTTGCGACGCGTCTCGCACCGCAGCTCGCGGGCATCGACGCAGCCGCATTACCGCACGCGGCTGACGTCGCGCGGCTTGCGCTGAAGATCGCCGCGCACGGCGGTGCGATCGCACCCGAGCGCGTCGAGCCGGCGTACTTACGCAACAATGTTGCACTCACGCTGATCGAGCAGCAGGCGTTGCGCGACTCGAAAAAGTAACGGCGCGCGTCGCGGCATATTCGACGCGTTGCACGTATTGATGCTCGTGGCATCAAAGGCGAAAACGTCGCGTTCGCTGCACTAGGAACGCGGAAAAAACACGTCCGCAACTGCTTCGCCAACAACGACAAACCGATCAGTCGTCGACCATCCGCCCTTCAGGACGGAACCACCACGTGCGGGTGACGTGGAGGATGTCGGGATCCTCCTTCGTGTGCGGCAGCGGCGGGTAGGGCTCGGCGAGTCGTGCAATGCGCATCGCCGCATCATCGAGCGCGGGAATACCGCTCGACTGCACAATGTCCGCGCGTTCCACGCTGCCATTGCGACGGATCGCAATGGTGATGACGACCTGCCCCGACAGATGGTGGCGACGGATCGCATCCGGATAATTCAGATTGCCCACGCGCTCGACGCGATCGACCCATTCGCGCAGATACCCGGCCCACACGTATTCCTGCGTGCTCGCCGACACGAACTTGCGCTTCGGGCGCTTGGCGTAACGCTCGGAGCGCAGCTGGATCTCCGCGGCAAGACGCGCCTGGCGCTCGTCGCGTTCGATGCGCGCGGTGCCGACCGGCGCAGGGATGTCGGTCGGCGTCGGCGCGACCTGCGCCTGCGGTGCGACCGCGGGCCCACGCGTGCTGCTGACGATGCGCGCCTGCGGCGGTGGCGAGGGCGCAGGCGATTGCGCGCGCAATTCGCGCGGTGCGACGCCCGGTTCCGGCTGCGGCGATGCGCCGCTCTGCGCCTCATGCGGACGCGACGTTTTCTCGTGCTCGCCGCCGCCCTGATTGTTCGCCTGCGCGAGGAAGTCGGCCTGTTTCGGCGTCAGCGCGCTCTGCGTCTCGGTAAAGATCACATCGAGCGTCGGCACGACAGGCGCGGCTTTTTCCGGCGCGAAACCAATCGCGAGAATCACGAACAGATGCACGGCGAGCGAGATCGCCATGGTCCAGCCGAGCCGATGCGATTCGGTCAGCGGCGCATCGTGCGCGGGCCCGACGGCGGTCATGCGCTCAGCGCGCCTTCGCCTCGATCGCGTCGAACAGCAGCCCGGCGATGTTGAGCCCGAACTGGGTGTCGAGTTCGCGGATGCAGGTCGGGCTGGTGACGTTGACCTCGGTGAGGTAATCGCCGATCACGTCGAGCCCGACGAACAGCATGCCGCGCGCGCTTTCATCTCGGGCCCGACCTGCGCCGCGATCCAGCGGTCGCGTTCGCTGAGCGGACGGCCTTCGCCACGCCCACCGGCCGCGAGGTTCCCGCGGAACTCGTCCCCCTGCGGAATGCGCGCGAGGCAGTAGTCCACCGGCACGCCGTCGACCAGCAGGATGCGCTTGTCGCCTTCGGTGATCTCGGGGATGTAGCGCTGCGCCATTGCCAGATGCCGGCCGCTTTCGGTCAGCGTCTCGAGGATGACGTTGGTGTTCGGGTCGCCGTGGCGGGCGCGGAAGATCGAGCGGCCGCCCATGCCGTCCAGCGGCTTGAGCACCGCGTCGCCGTGGTCGGCAATGAAGGCCTTGATGGCCGCGGCGTCGCGGCTGACCAGCGTCGGCGGGCAGCACTGGGGGAATTCCAGCGCCGCCAGTTTCTCGTTCATGTCGCGCAATCCGCGCGGGTCATTGACGATCAAAGCGCCTGCGTTCTGCGCAAGGCCGAGGATCTGGGTGTCGTGCAGGTAGTCCGCGTCGACCGGCGGGTCCTTTCGCATGAGCACGACGTGACCCGTAACCAGCTCGACCTGTGACGCCTCTCCCAGTTCGAACCATCCGCTCGGATCATCGACGACTTGGAGTGACGCGATGCGCGCCATCGCGCGACCATCGCGAACCGAAAGGCCTCCCGGCATCACGTACGACAGCCGGTGGCCACGCCGCTGGGCCTCCAGCAGCATCGCGAACGTGGAGTCCTTGGCGATCTTGATGGAGCCGATCGGATCCATCACGACGACGATGTCGAGGGGCATGGCTCAAGCCGCGGTCGGGGCTGCCGATGGTAACAGTGGGTCAGGCGACACCTGACCAAAAGTGCCACTTCTTCAGTTTTGTCGTGACGAAAATTGCCTGCTTGACATGCCCCACAGGGCTTGAAATAAAGGCTTCGCGCGCTGCCAGACGCAGCGCTGGGGGATTTACGAATGCAGGATGACGCCCGCACCGGCAGCCTGGGCGGCCTCAAGGTCATGGTCATCGATGATTCGAAGACCATTCGACGCACGGCCGAAACGCTGCTCAAGCGCGAAGGCTGCGACGTGGTGACCGCCTCGGACGGCTTCGAAGCACTGGCGAAGATCGCGGACCAGCAACCGCAGATCATTTTCGTCGACGTGATGATGCCGCGGCTCGACGGGTACCAGACCTGCGCGCTGATCAAGAACAACCAGAGCTTCAAGTCGACGCCGGTCATCATGCTGTCGTCGAAAGACGGCCTGTTCGACAAGGCGCGCGGCCGTATCGTCGGCTCCGAGCAGTACCTCACGAAGCCGTTCACCCGCGAAGAACTGCTCGACGCGATCCGCAAGCACGTCACCGCCTGACCGGGGGGAAGGGCACCAATGGCACGCATTCTGTTGATCGAAGACTCGCCGACCGAGTCGGCGGTCATGACCCAGCTCCTGGAACGTAATGGCCACCAGGTCATGACGTCCGGCAGCGCCGAGGACGGCATCGAAACCTGCCGCCGCGAGCGCCCGGACCTCGTCCTGATGGACGTCGTCCTGCCGGGCATGAACGGCTTCCAGGCCACCCGCGCGCTGTCGCGCGACGCCGAGACCAAGGCCATCCCGGTGCTGATCGTGAGCACCAAGGGCATGGACACCGATCGCGCCTGGGGCCTTCGCCAGGGCGCGAAGGACTACATCGTCAAACCGCCGCGCGAGGACGAACTCATCGCGCGCATCAACGAACTGCTGGGCGCCTGACATGAACCTCGCGATGAGCCCGTTCGACGTGCTCGTCGACTACGAGCGCCGCTCGCTCGCGCACGTCGCGGGCCTGCCGGAGCAGCTCGACGCGCCCGGTCTGTGGCGCGGCGTCGGCTACCGCATCGGCTCGCGCCGCCTCGCCTCCGAATTCGGCGAAGTGCGCGAGATCCTGACCGTTCCCCAGATCACGCCGGTGCCCGGCACGCAGCCGTGGATGCTTGGCGTCGCCAACGTCCGCGGCCAGCTGCTGCCGATCGTCGACATGAAGCAGTTCCTGGAAGGCGAGCGCACCGTGCTGCACGAGAGCCTTCGCGTGCTGCTCGTGCGCCAGGCCGGCGGCGACGTCGCCGTGCTGGTCGACGAGCTGTTCGGCCAGCGTTCGTTCGTCGATGAGCAGAAGCTCGACGACGAGTCGTTCGAGCCGCTGGCGCAGGGCCGTTACGCGAACTTCCTCGACCGCGCCTATCACCTGGGCGAGCACGACTGGGGCGTTTTCAGCCTCGACCGTCTTGCCCGTACTCCCGAATTCCGACAAGCCGCCGCCTGACGGCCCCGCTGCACGAAGACCTGAGGTTCAACCATGAGCACCACGATGGATAACGTCGCCGGCAAAGGCCGTGACATCAAAGTCAACACCTGGGTGGCGTTGCTGATCACGTCGCTGGTCGTGCTAGGCGCCAACGTCGGTTACGCGTCGTACAAGGCCGGCCGCCTCAGTGGCGCCAGCTCGTCGGCGTCGGAACTGCAGGTGCTCTCGCAGCAGCTCGCGGTGCGCGGCACCGAGGCCGTCGGCGGTAACGCCGAGGCGTTCAAGACCTTCCGCGACACGAAGGCGCGCATCGAAGACGACGTCAAGAACCTGCAGAGCAGCTACGGCGACGACAGCCGTGCCGGCAGCGCGATCAGCGACGTCGCCACCGCATGGGGCCCGATCGGCAAGAACGCCGACCAGGTGCTCGCGTCGGAGCAGGCGATCGTCGAACTGGCCGGCCACGCCGACAAGTTCAACCAGAACCTCCCGAACTTCCAGGCCACGCTCGACGAGCTGGTCCGCGCGATGTCGGCATCCGGTTCGCCGTCCTCGCAGGTCTACATCGCACTGCGCCAAGTCGTCGTCTCGGGAACCATGGCTCGCCGCATCGCGGAAATCCGTAGTGGTGGCCCGGGTGCGCAGGTCGCCGGTGACGCCCTCGGTCGCGACGCCAACCTCTTCTCGACGGTGCTTGCCGGCCTTCGCAAGGGCGACGACGCCAACAAGATCCTTCCGCTGACCGCCGGTCCGGCCGTCGCGCAGCTCGGTCAGGTCGAGCAGCAGTGGGCGGGCATGAAGAAGGACCTCGACGCGATCACCGCGTCGTCCCGCAACCTCATCGGCGCGCAGAACGCGGCCGCCGGCATCACCTCGAAGTCGAGCGACCTGCTCGACCAGTCGCAGAAGCTGTTCGGCGCGTTCACCTCGATCGGCTCGATCAAGGACACCAGCCTGCTCGGCAACATCTGGATCTCGATCGTCGCCGGCCTGCTGACCGTCTTCTCGCTGCTCGGCCTGCTCTACGCGCTCAACAAGCAGCAGCAGCGTCGTTACCAGACCACGAAGGAACTCAACGACCGTAACCAGGAGGCCATCATGCGCCTGCTGGACGAGATGGGTTCGCTCGCAGAAGGCGACCTGACGGTCAAGGCGACGGTCACCGAAGACATGACCGGCGCGATCGCGGACTCCATTAACTTCGCAGTCGAACAGCTGCGCAGCCTCGTGCAGACGATCACCGATACGTCGGTGCAGGTCGCGGCCAGCGCGCAGGAAACGCAGGCGACGGCGACGCAGCTCGCAGAAGCCGCGGAGCACCAGGCGCAGGAAATCGGCTCGGCTTCCGAGGCGATCAGCGAAATCGCACGATCGATTGACCAGGTTTCGAAGAACTCCGCCGAGTCCGCAGAGGTTGCGCAGCGCTCGGTGCAGATCGCAACGAAGGGCGCGGGCGTGGTGCGCCAGACGATTCAGGGCATGGACTCGATCCGTGACCAGATCCAGGAAACCTCGAAGCGAATCAAGCGCCTCGGCGAGTCGTCGCAGGAAATCGGCTCGATCGTTGAACTGATTAACGACATCTCGGAACAGACGAACATCCTGGCGCTGAACGCGGCAATTCAGGCGGCCTCGGCCGGTGAAGCGGGTCGCGGCTTCGCGGTCGTCGCCGACGAAGTGCAGCGCCTTGCAGAACGCGCGTCGAACGCGACGAAGCGAATCGAAACGCTGGTCCAGACGATTCAGAGCGATACGAACGAAGCCGTCAGCTCGATGGAGCAGACGACGTCGGAAGTCGTCGCCGGTGCACGACTGGCCGAGGACGCGGGTACCGCGCTGGGCGAGATCGAAAAGGTCTCGACCGACCTCTCGACGCTCATTCAGGGCATCTCGCAGGCCGCCCAGCAGCAGTCCTTCGCTGCAACGAACATCACGCAGACGATGACCACGATTCAGTCGATTACCGCGCAGACCTCGCAGGGTGCGAGCCAGACCGCGGCGTCGATTGGAAACCTCGCGCAGCTGGCGGCCGACCTGCGTCGCTCGGTCGCCGACTTCAAGCTCCCGGCCTGATCGAACGGACGACCTGAAGAATGAATTGGCACGCACCTGACCGCCGCTGCGGCGTGACCGCGCTCCCACGAGGGAGTGCGTTGCGCACGGCCGCGCAGGCGCGAGGTGCACGATGATCGCGATGCGTGAAGTGATCGATACGACGACCCTCGGCTGGATCAAGCCGGAACTCGACGAAACCCTCCGCCTGGCGCGGCAGGAAATCGAAGCGTTCCTGGAAGATCCGACCGACTCCGCGCGCATGCGCGCCTGTTCCACGCACCTGCACCAGGTGCGCGGCACGTTGCAGATGATCGAACTCGACGCGCCCGCGATGGTCGCGACGGAAATGGAACGTCTCGCGTCCGCCGTGCAAGTGGGTGAAGTCGCCGACCGCGACGAAGCCTGCGCCGCGCTGCTGCGTGGCGTCGTGCAGCTGCCCGACTATCTCGAGCGCCTGCAGGGCGGCCATCGCGATATTCCGATCGTTCTGCTGCCGCTGCTCAACGAGCTGCGCGCCGCGCGTGGCGAAGCGGGCCTGAGCGAAAGCATGCTGTTCGCGCCGGACATCGACGTCCCGGTGCCGGCCGCCGAAACGCATGACGCGAGCGCCGACGCACACGCTGCAGCCGAACGCCTGACCACGGCACTGGCCGCATGGCCGGAAGCGGGCGATCCGGCCGACGCACGCGCCGTCGTCGATGCGATCGGCGAGCTCATGCGCGCCGGTGGCAATGAAGCGCGCCTCCGCATGCTGTGGGTCGCCGAAGGCGTCGCCATGGCGATCGCCGATGGTGCGATGCCGACCAGTCGCGGCCTGCGCCAAGCATTCGCCGGCGTCGAACGCGCCGTGCACGACACCGCACGCGATGCGATGGAATTGTCCGCTGGCGATCTCGCCGCGGAGCCCACGCGCCAGCTGCTCTATCACGTCGCCCACAGCGGTGCTTCGCACCCGCGCCTGGACGACATCCGCGAAACCTTCGATCTCGACGCGCAGCGTCCCAGCGAAAGCGAAATCGCGCATGCGCGCGGCTCGCTGAGCGGTCGCAACCGCGCGCTTCTGGACACGGTGTCGGCGGCGATCAAGGAAGACCTGATGCGCGTCAAGGACGCGCTCGACATCCACCTGCGTACCGGCCGCATCGAAGTGGCCGAGCTGCGTCCGCAGGTCGACGCGCTGACGCAGGTCGGCGACACGCTCGGCATGATGGGCCTCGCCACTGCGCGCGGCGTCGTCATGCAGCAGCGCGATGCGATGTCCGACGTCGTCAATGGCAAGCGTGCGGCGGACGAGCATGCGTTGCTCGACATCGCCGGCGCGCTGCTTTACGTCGACGCGTCGCTGGACGACCAGGTCGCGCGTCTCGGCCTCGAAGACCAGGACGAGAGCGACACCGCACTTGCCCGCGAATCGCGCAAGGTGCTCGACATCGTCGTGCGCGAAGCGATCGCCAACTTCGGCGACGCGCGCCAGTCGTTCGTCGCCTTCGTCGAAACCGGTTGGGACCACGCCGAGCTCGCGGAAGTACCGCGCCTGCTCGACGAAGTCGCCGGCGCGATGCGCATGGTGCAGCTGCCGGCGCCCGCGGATTATCTCGACGCGATCGCGCGCTATTCGCAGCGCGAGCTGATCGATCGCGGCCACGTGCCGACCAGCGCCGAGCTCGACGCGCTCGCCGATGCGCTCGCCAGCCTCGAGTACTTCCTCGAAGCGCTGCGCGACCATCGCCCGAACCGCGACGGCATGCTCGACATCGCGAAGTCGAGCCTGGAATCGCTGCATTACTGGCCGATCCCGGCCGCGCCGGTGCATGTCGAAGCCGTTGCGCCTGTCGCTGCCGAGCCGGCAGTGGACGAAGCGATCGCCGAAGCCCTGCACCCGGAATCCGTCGACGCATCGGCCGCGCCGATCGTCGAAGCGGGCGAAGACGAAACCGTGCTCGCGCACATCGCCGAGTCGCTGGCGGTGATCGACCTGCAGGCGCGCGAGGAAGAAACGCCGGTCGTGCATGAGCCGGTGGCGGTCGACGCCAGCGCGCTCGACGCGATCGAGCCCGTCGCGGCCGCGCCGGTCGCGCCGGTGGGCGTGGTGTACGGCGGTTTCGAATCGAATGCCGACATCGACGACGACATCCGCGAGGTCTTCCTCGAAGAATTGTCGGAAGAGATGGACAACGTCGCGGGTTACATCGCGCACTGGAAGTCCAAGCCTGAAGACCTCGAGCGCCTCCGCTCGGTGCGTCGCGTCTTCCACACGCTCAAAGGCAGCGGCCGCCTCGTCGGCGCCAAGGTCCTCGGCGAGTTCAGCTGGAAGATCGAGAACATGCTCAACCGCGTGCTCGATGGCACGCGTCCGCCGAGTGCGGCGGTCGCGTCGATCATCGACCACGCCGTCGGCACGCTGCCGCAGTTCCATGCCGCCCTCGCGGGCACGGCGTCGGTGACCGCGGATCTTGCCGGCATGGAACAGGTCGCCGATCGCCTCGAGAAGGGCGAGGAAGTGTTCTACAGCCCGACTGCAGCCGCTGCGCCTGTCGCCGCGCCGGTCGAACCGGTCGTGGAAGCCGCACCGGTCGTCGTCGCGCTGCCGGTCGAAGACCTGGGCGAACCCGCCTACGTCGACCCGGTGCTGCTCGAGATCCTCGCGACGGAAGTCGACGGCCATCTCGCGACCATCGACGACTGGCTCGAGAGCGCGCGTCGGGAGCCGATGCGTGCCGAAGACCGCCTGCAGCGTGCGATCCACACGCTCAATGGCGCGTTCGCGATGACCGAAGTGCCGGTGATCCCGGCCATCACGGGTCCGACCGAGGTCTACATCAAGCGCCTGCTTGCCGCCGCGGTGCCGGCGACGCACGAAGGCGTGGAAGCCATCGCCGAGGTCGCCGACGCGATCCGCGCGACGCTCGCGCGACTGCAGGCCGACCGTCCGCACGTGCCGCGTTTCGAAGGCCTTGCAGAGCGCGTGATCGCGCTGCGCGACAGCCTGCCGGATGCACGCCAGTCGTCGATGGTCGACCCGGTCGACGCATCGGCCGCGGAAGATTTCGAACAGCTGGAAGCGGCGCAGGCCGAAGCCGAGCGCATCGCGGCCGAGCAGGCCGAGCACCAGCGCATCGCCGAGGAAATTGCCCGCGTCGACGCCGAGCGTCTCGCCGCGGAGCAGGCCGAAGTCGAACGCATCGTCGCCGAGCGTGCCGAGCACGAACGCATCGCGGCCGAACAGGCCGAGGCGGCGCGCCTCGCCGCCGAGGAAGCCGAAGCGCAGCGCGTCGCGGAAGCCGAACGTGTCGCGGCCGAACAGGCCGAAGCCGAACGCGTCGAACAGGAACGTCTCGCGGCGGAACAGGCCGAAACCGAGCGTCTGGAGCAGGAACGCATCGCCGCCGAGCAGGCGGAAGCCGAGCTTCTCGCGGCGGAAGAAGCGCAGCGCACCGCGGAAGAAGCTGCACGTGTCGACGTCGGTGATGTCGCCGTCGAGTCGCAGGCGGACGAAGTCGTCGCCGAGCAGTTCGACGCCGAGCCGTCGCACGACGCCGAAGCCGAGCGCATCGCCGCCGAACAGGCCGCAGCGGAACGCATCGAGCAGGAGCGCGTTGCCGCGGAGCAGGCGGAAGCCGAGCGTCTCGAACAGGAGCGCATTGCCGCGGAACAGGCCGAAGCCGAACGCCTTGCGGCGGAAGAAGCCGAAGCGCAGCACGCCGCCGAAGAGGTTGCGCGCGCCGAAGCCGAACGTCTTGCTGCAGAGCAGGCCGAAGCTGAGCGCATCGAACAGGAACGTCTCGCCGCGGAGCAGGCCGAGGCCGAACGTCTCGCAGCCGAAGAAGCCGAGCGCGCCGAAGCCGAACGTCTTGCCGCCGAAGAAGCGGCTCGCGTCGAAGCCGAGCGCATCGCGGCCGAGCAGGCCGAAGCGCGTCGCATCGAAGAAGAACGCTTTGCCGCCGAACGCGCCGAGCGTGAGCGCGTCGAAGCCGAGCGTGCGGAAGCCGAGCGCGTCGAACGCGAACGTCTCGAAGCCGCCGAACGCGAACAGGCCCGCCTGGACGCGCAGCGTGCGGACGCTGAGCGCCTCGAGCGTGCGGCTGCCGAACAGAAGATGGCCGAACAGGTGCGTGCGGCGATCGCCGCCGCGGCCGCGGCTGTCGAAAGCGGTGGCGCGATGCCCGCAAGCGTCGTCGACGAGGCCGACCCGGAAACGGGGCTGGACCTCACCGGCCTCGATCCCGAACTCGTCGACATCTTCGTCGAAGAGGGCGCGGACCTTCTCGATCATTCCGACGATCTGCTCGCGCAGTTGCGCCAGAACCCGGGCGAGCGCGAAACACTCGTCGGCCTGCAGCGCGACCTGCACACGCTCAAGGGCGGTGCGCGCATGGCCGGCGTCATGGCGGTGGGCGAACTCGGCCACGTCATGGAGTCGCTGCTCGAAGCGGTCGTCGACCACCGCAGCGACCTCGGTCGCGATGGCGTGTCGTTGCTCGAGCAGGGCTTCGATCGACTGCATGCGATGGTCACCCGCGTGGGCGACCGTCGCGCGATCGGCATGCCGCTCGCGCTCATTGCGCAGTTCGAAGCACGCGCACGCGGCGAACGCCTGCCGATGCGCGCGCCCGTCGCCGAATCGCAGCGTCCTGCCGCGCCGGTCGCGCCCGCACCGGTTGCCGACCTCAAGCCGCTGTCCGCACCGATCGGCGAACAGCCGCAGATGCTGGACGAGGACGACATCGCCGTTCGCGCGCCGCAGGAGCAGGTGCGCATCCGCGCCGACCTGCTCGACCGGCTCGTCAACTACGCCGGTGAGGTCGCGATCTATCGCGCCCGCCTCGAACAGCAGCTTGGTGCATTCCGTTCCGCCATCGGCGAAATGGAAGCGACCAACACGCGTATGCGCGACCAGCTGCGCCGCCTCGAAATCGAGACGGAAGCGCAGATCGTCGCGCGCTACCAGCGCGAGGACGTGGAAGCCTCGTTCGACCCGCTGGAACTCGACCGCTTCTCGACGCTGCAGCAGCTGACGCGTGCACTGTCCGAGTCCGCGGCCGATCAGACCTCGTTGCAGACCACGTTCGACGACCTGACGCGCCAGTACGAAACGCTGCTGCTCCAGCAGTCGCGCGTTTCGTCCGACCTGCAGGAAGGCCTCATGCGCACGCGCATGGTGCCGTTCGACGGCCTGCTGCCGCGCCTGCGTCGCGTCGTTCGCCAGGCCTCCGGCGAAACCGGCAAGCACGTGCTGCTCAAGCTCGAAGGCACGCAGGGCGAGCTCGATCGCAACGTGCTGGAGCGCATGACCGCGCCGCTGGAGCACATGCTCCGCAACGCCGTGGCGCATGGCCTCGAATCGCCCGAGAAGCGCGCCGCCGCCGGCAAGTCGGAAGAAGGCACGATCCGCATCGCGGTGCGCCGCGAAGGTTCGGAAGTCGTGCTGGAAGTCGGCGACGACGGCCGCGGCCTGGATCGCGACGCGATCCGTCGTCGCGGTGTCGAACGCGGCCTGATCCGCAGCGACGCGGCGATCGCCGATTCCGATCTCGACATGCTGATCTTCGAGCCGGGCTTCTCGACGGCCGACGAAGTCAGCCGCCTCGCCGGTCGCGGCGTCGGCATGGACGTGGTCGCGTCGGAAGTGCGCCAGCTCGGCGGCACGATCGACATCCGCACTACCAAGGGTTCGGGAACGACGTTCACCCTGCGCCTGCCGCAGACGCTCGCAGTCACGCAGGCCGTATTCGTGCGCATCGGCGAAACCGCCTTCGCGGTGCCGATCGCATCGGTGCGCGGCGTCGGCCGCATCTCGCGCGACGAACTCGCCAAGTCGATCGAAAGCGAAGACGGTGGCATCTACCGCTACGGCGGCGAGGACTACGCGGTCCACGACCTCGGCCGCCTGCTCGGCGGCACGGCGGCGAAGGCCGAAGGCCTGCTGCAGGTTCCGCTTCTGCTGATCCGCGCCGGTGAACTGCGCGCGGCGGTCACCGTCGACCAGGTCATCGGCAACCGCGAAATCGTGGTCAAGCCGGTCGGCCCGCAGGTCGCTTCGGTGCCGGGCATCTTCGGCGCCACGATCATGGGCGACGGCCGCGTCGTCGTGATCCTCGACGTCGCACCGCTGGTGCGTCGCCAGGCCACGCTGCCGCGCGACTTCCAGCCAGTGGTGCTGCAGGTCGAGAAGCGCGTCGTTCCGCTGGTCATGGTGGTCGACGACTCGGTCACGATGCGCAAGGTCACCGGACGCGTGCTCGAACGCCACGGCTACGAAGTCGCCACGGCGAAGGACGGTATCGACGCCCTGGAGCGCATGGCAGAGCGCGTGCCCGACCTGATGCTGCTCGACATCGAAATGCCGCGCATGGACGGTTACGAACTCGCTGCCGCGATGCGCAGCGACTCGCGACTGCGCGACGTGCCGATCATCATGATCACGTCGCGTACCGGCGAGAAGCATCGCCAACGTGCGTTCGAGCTCGGCGTGCAGCGTTATCTCGGCAAGCCGTACCAGGAGCCGGAGCTGATGCGCAACGTCAACGAGTTGCTCGAGCAGGTGCATGCGCATGAGTGACACCAGCCGTCGCGTCGCACTGCTCGCGCGTCCCGGTGCCGCACGTGACAGCGTGCGCGGTGCGCTGCTGGACATCGGCGCGGACATCGTCGCGGAAGAAGATCCCGGCGCATCGTCGCCGGATGCGATCCGCAGCGTGTCGCCCGATGTGCTGATGATCGTGCTCGACGCGGTAAGCGAGAGCACGCTGGACCGTTTCGACAGCATGCTCGGCGACCCGGCGATCGAAGTGATGTTCGAGGAAGCCGACGTCGCCGCAGCGCGCGATGGTTGGGAGGCCGCGCGCTGGCGCCGTCACCTGGCTGCCAAATTGAACCATCGCGAAGACGTGCTGCCGCCTGTTGCCGGCGCCGACGTGGTACCGGCGATCGATCCGCTTGCGGTGCAGCTCGAGCAAATGATCTCGACCGACGACGCGGAGTTTCCGCCCGCGGCGCAAGTCTCACTGCCGGAAGACGCGACCGGTGGCGACGATTTCTCGGTGTTCGATCCCGCGCAGGCGGAGTCGGCCGATGCGGGCATCGAGGACTACGTTCTGTCCGTGCATGGCCTCGAACTCGAGCCGGGCGCGATCGATCTGCCGGCGTCGGAAGCCGCGGGTCTCGAACTCGATGGCGCGTTCGACACGTCCAGCTTCGACGGCCTGCCGCCGGTGACTGGCCCCGATTTCTCGGCCAGCGACTTCGATCCGCTGCTCGCCGAACTCGACGCCGAGCTGCCCGACACACCGCTGCCCGAACTGCCTTCGCTTTCGGAAACGGAATGGCAGGGCGGGTTGGTCGACGATTTCGTTTCTATCGAAGAAGTCTCGTTCGACGACGTCGCGCCGGCGCCTGCTGTTCCGCCGCCGCTGCCGTCGATGGGCTTTGGCGAGTTGAGCCTTGCGGATGATGTGACGCCGGTCGCCGCGCCTGCCGCGCCGACGCGCACGCACGACATCGGTGAACTCGAGCGCCGCATCGCATCGCTGGAACTCGTGGATGACACGAAGCCGCCGGCCGAGCCAGTTGCTCCGGTGGTTACTGAAGCCGTGAGCGGCGCCGTGCTCGTTCTTGCCGGCATCGGCGGCCCCGATGCGGTGCGCCAGCTGCTCGGTGCATTGCCGGCCCGTTTCCCGCGTCCCGTCCTACTGCGTCAGCGTCTCGACGGTGGTCGCTACGACAAGTTGGTTGCGCAGTTGCAGCGCGCATCGGCGCTGCCGGTTGCGCTTGCGCAGCCCGGAGATGCGATGAAGCCGGGGCACGTCTACGTGCTCGGCGACGATGTGGGTCTCGATGGCGCGACGTTCCGCGCCGATGGTGCCGATCGCCTGGTCGAGAGCCTGCCTGCAGCCGAAAGCGCCGTGGTCGTGCTGAGTGGCGCCGACGCCGCGCTTGCCGACGTCATCGCCTCGCGCATTGCCGACGGCGCCTACGTCGGCGCTCAATCCCCCGACGGTTGCTACGACGCTGCCGCTGCTTCTGCCGTTGCCTCGCGCGGCGCGATCAGTGCGCCGCCCTCCGAACTCGCTGCACAACTCGCCGGCCGTTGGAGCCGCTGAGAGGTCCCGTCGTGTCCAAGAAGAAGAACCGCAACCGTCAACCGAATCCGCCGCGCGGGCCGGTCGCCGTCGCCCCGCTCGGTCAGCAGACGGCCGCGGCGCACGATGACGAGATCGAAGACACGGATGACATCGACGCCTTGGCGGATGCCGACACGGCCGTCGACGTCGCGCTGTCGCAGGCGGTCGCGATGGGCAGCGTCGAGCCGGACACGGACGATGCCGTCCCCACCGTCTACACGCCAGTGGGTCCGGCGCAGCCGAGCTGGATGCAGGAATCGGCCGACATCCGCGGCGTGCTCATCCAGGTGGCGGGCGGTCGACTGCTGTTGCCGAACGCGACGATCGCGGAGGTGCTGTCCTACGCCGAGCCGGAAGAGGGCGCGGGCGCGGACTGGCTGCTCGGTCGCTTCCGCTGGCGCGGTTGGCAGATTCCGCTGGTCGCGTTCGCGCGCATGGCCGGTATCGGCGACGACAATCCGGGCCTCGGCACGAAGGTCATCGTGCTGAAGGCACTCGGCGGCGACACGCGCATTCCGTTCTTCGCGATCGTGACGCAGGGCTTCCCGCGCCTGGTCACCGTGTCGCGCAGCGCGCTCAGCGTCGAGTCGCAGGACGGCGACCTGCCGGCGGGCGTGCAGGCGCTGGTCCGCCTCAACGAAGAACCGGCGCTGCTGCCCGACCTGCTGCAGATCGAGCAGCGCCTGCGCGAGGTTCGCGAGGCGGCGTAACGCAGCCGCGTTGCTGCGATGAAAGGCCGCCTTCGGGCGGCCTTTCTCGTTCTGACGATCAGCTCAGACGAGGTCCCCGAAGCGCGCCTGCAACGCGGCGATCGCCGCGAGCCCGGCGGTTTCGGTGCGCAGGATGCGCGGCCCGAGGCGCAGACCGTCGAAACCCGCGGCACGCAGTTGCTCGCGATCCAGTGGCGACCAACCGCCTTCCGGCCCGACGGCGATGCAGATCGACGACGCATCATCGAGCGCCATCGTTCGCAGCGAACGCGTGCCTTCGGGATCCAGCAGCAAGCGCATCGTGTGCGGTTCGAGCGCTGCGAGCGCCGCGGCCAGCGTCACGGGCGCCGCGACATCCGGCACCATCGCGCGCCCGCACTGTTCGCAGGCCGACGCCACCACGCTGCGCCAGTGATCGAGGCGTTTAACTGCGCGATCGCCGTCCAGCTTCACGTCGCTGCGCTGCGACCACACCGGCAGGATCGTGTCGACGCCGAGCTCCGTCGCCTTCTGCAGGATCAGGTCCATCTTTTCGCCCTTCGCCACGCCCTGAAGCAGTGTGATGCGCAGCGGGGATTCACGATCGACTGGCGTCGCGTCGCCGATGAGCAGGCGTGCATCGCGCTTGCCGACCGCGAGCAGCGTCGCCGCGTAGTCATTGCCGTCGCCGTTGAACACGATGCAGGCATCGCCTGCGCCGAGCCGCAGCACGCGCGTGAGGTGCGCCGCCGGGCCTTCGGGCAAGGTGATCTCGGCGCCCGTCGACAACGGCTGCGCGACGTGGACGCGGGTCATGCGCATGTCGGGTCTCCGAACGCCGCATCGATCGCGTGTCGCGTGGTGTCGGCGAGCAGGTCGAGCGCGTCGTCGCCGACGCAGTAAGGCGGGAACCAGTAGAGGACGTCGCCGAGCGGGCGCAGCAGCACGCCGCGCGCGATCGCCTCGCGATACGCGCGAAGGCCGCGACGTCCGGCGATTTCCACTGCGGTGCCGTCGGCGGCTTCGCGGTCGGCCGAGAGTTCGATCGCGACGATCATGCCGGTCTGTCGCACATCGACGACGTTCGGATGCGTGCGGAACGACGCCGCGCGCTCGGCCATCTTGCGGGAGGTAGCGACATTCCGCGCGAGCACGTCATCGCTCTCGAAGATCGACAGCGACGCCAATGCAGCGGCGCAGCCCAGCGGGTTGCCCGTGTAGCTGTGCGAATGCAGGAAGGCTCGATCGCGCGAGTCGTCGAGGAATCCGTCGTAGATGCGCTGCGTCGCCAGAACCGCGGCGAGCGGCAACGACCCGCCGGTGAGCCCTTTCGACAGGCAGAGCAGGTCCGGCGCGATGCCCGCCTGTTCGCAGGCGAACATCGTGCCGGTACGACCGAAGCCGACCGCGATCTCGTCGGCGATCAGGAATACGCCGTGTGCGTCGCAAATCTCACGCGCGCGGCGCAGATACGCCGGGTGGTGCATGCGCATGCCGCCCGCGCATTGCACCAGCGGTTCGAGAATCAGCGCGCACGCGCTGTCGCCATGTTCGACGAGCAGCGCATCCAACGCATCGGCCGCACGATGCGCGCGCTGCTCCGCGGTTTCGCCGTCGGCCGTAAGAAACGCATCGGGCGACGGCGCGAACATGGCTTCGGCCAGCAGCGGCGCGTAGACACGGCGATACAGCGGAATATCGCCGACGGCCAGCGCGCCCAGCGTTTCGCCGTGATAGCTGTTTTCCAGCGCGACGAACTTGGTGCGTCGCGTCTCGCCCGCGTTGCGGAACCAGTGGAACGCCATTTTCAAGGCGACTTCCACGCCGGCCGAGCCGTTGTCGGCGAAGAACACCTTGGCCAGCGGCGCGCGGCCGGGCTGCTTCGGTGCGAGCGCGACAAGACGCTCGGCCAGTTCGACCGCTGGCGCATGCGTGCAACCGGCGAGGATCACGTGCTCCAGCGTGCGCGCCTGCGTTGCGATCCCCTCGGCGATGCGCGGCTCGGCGTGGCCGTGGATGCAGGTCCACCAGCTTGACACCGCGTCGAGGTAGCGGCGCCCGTCCATGCCGACCAGCCATTCGCGCTCGCCGCGCGCGATCGGCAGCAGCGGCAGCAGGTGCGGGTGCTCGCGCATCTGCGTGCACGGGTGCCAGACGACGTCGAGATCGCGGCGTCGCCAGGAATCGGCAGGGCTTTCGCCGGCCCCTGCTAGGATCGTGTCGTGATCGAGCCTGTTCATTCCGCCATTATCCCGCGTCGCGCCGGCCCTTCGTCGAGGCGCGCATGAAGACGCTGCCGACCATCCACGGCGTGACCCAGCACGACGCCGGGCCCTACCGCATGGAGCGGCTGGATCTCGAGTTCAGCAACGGCGAGCGTCGCCAGTTCGAGCGCCTGCACGGGCGCGGACACGGGGCAGTCGTTGTCGTGCCTATGCTCGACGACGAGACCGTTCTGCTCGTGCGCGAATATGCCGCCGGCTTCCATCGCTACGAACTCGGGCTGGTGAAAGGTCGTATCGACGCCGGCGAGACACCCGAGCAAGCCGCGGATCGCGAGCTGAAGGAAGAAGCCGGCTACGGCGCGCGTTCGCTGCTGCGCCTGCGTGAACTTTCGCTGGCCCCGACCTACATGAGTCATGCGACGCAGCTCGTCATCGCGCGGGACCTCTACGAGCAGCGCCTGCCCGGCGACGAACCCGAACCGCTCGACGTCGTGCCGTGGAAGCTGGATGCACTCGACGAGTTGATCCTGCGCGACGATTTCTCCGAAGGCCGCTCCATCGCGGCGTTGTTCATTACCCGCGAATGGTTGAGGAAGTCCCGTGATTGATGCCGCCCTGCGCGCGTCGCTGCTCGCGCTCGCCGTCGACGCCGCGCGCGCGATTCTCGATGTGTACGACACGTCGTTCGATGTCGAGCGCAAGACCGATGCCTCGCCGCTCACCGAAGCCGACCTCGCGTCGCATCGCTGCATCGCCGAAGGGCTTGCAAGTCTGACGCCCGACATCCCGGTGCTGTCGGAGGAAGCCGAGCACAAGGTCGCGCCGGAAGTACGTCGCGAGTGGAAACGCCTCTGGATCGTCGACCCGCTCGACGGCACGCGCGAGTTCGTGAAGCGAAATGGCGAGTTCAGCGTGAACATCGCGCTGGTCGAGGATGGCGTCGTGACATGGGGTGTCATCCAGGCGCCGGTGACGGGTGTGATATGGCACGGCGGCGCGGAGTACGGCGCGTTGCGTCGTGCGCGTCTCGATGCTGACGATGAATCCGTGCGTATCCGCACGCCTGCCGCATCGCCGATGCATGTCGCGGCGAGCCGCTCGCACAAGGACGGCCGCAGCGAAGCCTTCATCGACGCGATGCGCACACGCGGCGACGTCGAACAGCTCAACCTCGGCTCGTCGCTGAAGTTCTGTCGCATCGCCGAAGGCGCATTGGATCTGTATCCGCGTTTCGGCCCCACCTGCGAATGGGACACCGCTGCGGGGCAGGCGATTCTCGAAGGCGCGGGCGGGCAGGTGGTCGATCCGCGCGGCCGGCCGCTGCGCTACAACGTGCGCGACACGCTGCTCAACGGCGACTTCATCGCGATCGGCGACCCGCAACTGCCGTGGCGCGACTGGACCGCGGCCGCGCAGAGGGTCATGCAGCGATGACGATGCCCGGCGACGCGCGCGATGTTTCCACACTGATCGCGATCATGGCCAAGCTGCGCAGTCCCGATGGCGGTTGCCCGTGGGACGTGCAGCAGACCTTCGCGACCATCGCGCCGTACACGATCGAGGAAGCCTACGAAGTCGCCGATGCGATCGAGCGCGGCGACCTGCATGACCTGCAGGGCGAACTCGGCGACCTGCTGCTGCAGGTGGTCTTCCATGCGCGCATGGCGGAAGAGCAGGGCACGTTCGCGTTCGCCGACGTCGTCGAATCGATCAACGACAAGATGGTGCGTCGTCATCCGCATGTCTTTGGCGACGCGTCGTCGTTCGCGGATGCCGATGCGCAGCTCGTCAACTGGGAAGCGATCAAGCGCGACGAACGCGCGGCACAGGGCGACGCCGATACGTCGGCACTCGCCGGCATCGCGCGCGGCCTGCCGGAATGGCAGCGGGCGGTGAAATTGCAGAAGCGCGCGGCGTCGATCGGTTTCGACTGGCCCGGCCCGGCGCCGGTCATCGACAAGTTGCACGAAGAGATCGACGAAGTGCGCGTGGAATTCGCATCGCTCGCAAGCGGCGACGACGGCGCGCGCGATCGGCTCGAAGACGAGATCGGCGACCTGCTATTCGTCGCAGCGAACCTCGCACGGCACGCGAAGGTCGACCCCGGCGTTGCGTTGCGCCGCGCGAACGCGAAGTTCGAACGACGCTTCCGCGCGATGGAACGCATGGCCGCGGCCGACGGCGTCGATCTCGCGTCGCTCGATCTCGACGCGCAGGACGCCTACTGGAACCGCGCGAAAGCCGAGGAACGCGGCGGCTGATTCGCTACGGGCTGTGCTTCCAGCCCGAGCGTGACATGCAGGCCTGGAACGCGGTCGCGCGTGCATTGGCATCGGCGACACCCGATGTCTCGCCGCGACATTGCGCTTCCATCGATGCATCGGGCGAGTTGGAGTTCGAACTCCATGCCCCGCCACTGGCACAGGCGGCGAGGAACGGAAGCAGGACGACGAGCGCGAGACGCTTCATGGCGCGACTCCTTGAGGGATGCCTGCAGCGTAGCCCTGCAAAACCTCGCGTCATCGCCGTTCGGCGGCCGCTCAGAGCTTCACGCGGCCCGTGAGGATGTCCTTGAACATCACCCAGTCGCCCATCAGCGAATACAGCGGATGACGGAACGTGGCGGGCCGGTTCTTCTCGAAGACGAAATGACCGACCCATGCGAAGCCGTAGCCGCAGAGCGGCGCGCCGATGAACCAGCGCGCATCGTGCGTCAGCAGGGCCGTGACGATGAAGCCGAGCACGCCGCAGCTGCCGATGAAGTGCAGGCGCCGACTGACCGGGTTCGCGTGCTCGCTGAGATAGAACGGATAGAACTCGTGGAAGCTGGAAAAGCGCTGCATGTCGGCACTCCGGGCATGCGTCGATGATGCGCCGGCGGCTTCAGTCGAGAAAGATCAGCCAGCCCGCGACGACGATCAACGCGAAACCGGCCCAGTGGTTCCAGCGAAGCGGCTGGCCCAGGTAATAGATCGAGAAGATCGCGAAGACCACCAGCGTGATGATCTCCTGCATGCCCTTGAGCTGTGGCGCCGAGTAGACGTTGCTGCCGATGCGGTTGGCCGGGACCTGCAGGCAGTACTCGAACAGGGCGATGCCCCAGCTGATCAGGATCACCCACTTGAGCGGCCGCGCTCTTGAACTTGAGGTGCCCGTACCAGGCGGCCGTCATGAAAATGTTCGAGCCAAGCAGCAGCAGGGGGCTGAGGATTCGTGCGTTCATCGAGGTCAGGGTCTTTTGAGTGAAATCGGACTTCTTCACGGCGCATAGACTGACGGCCGGGCACCTTTCACAAAACTGAAGGAGGGCTCCTCACCATGCAGACCAATCGCGACGGCGGCCTCGTCCTCATCATCGAGGACAACCGCAATATCTCCGAGATGATGGGCGAATACCTCGAAAGCCGCGGCTTCGAGGTGGACTATGCGGCCGACGGCCTCGACGGCTACCGGCTCGCTGCGGAAAACAGCTACGACGTCCTGGTGCTCGACCTGATGCTGCCGCGCCTGGACGGCGTCGAAGTGTGCAAGCGGCTGCGTGAGGAAGCGCGCAAGTCGACCCCGGTGCTGATGCTGACCTCGCGCGACACCCTCGACGAGAAGCTCACCGGCCTGTCCGCCGGCGCCGACGACTACCTGACCAAGCCCTTCGCGATCCAGGAACTCGAGGCCCGCCTGCGCGCCCTGATCCGTCGCGAGCGCCGCCAGGTCGGCGGTGAAGTCCTGAAGGTGGCCGACCTCGTGCTCGACCCGGCCTCGCTCCGCGTGACCCGCGGCGGCGTCGAGCTGCAGCTCTCGCCGATCGGCCTGCGCCTGCTGACCATCCTGATGCGCGAGTCGCCCCGCGTGGTGAGCCGCCAGGAAATCGAGCGCGAGATCTGGGGCAACGGCCTGCCGGACTCCGACACCCTGCGCAGCCATCTGTACAACCTGCGCAAGACCATCGACAAGCCGTTCGACAAGCAGCTGCTGCACACCGTGCAGTCGGCCGGCTACCGCATCGCCGATATCTCGCAGCCGCCGGAGTAATCCGGCGACCGCATGGCGCACGGTCTTCCCCGAAAGATCAAAGTTGCGTTCATCGTCCAGGCTCTCCTCGCGAGCCTGGTGATGGCGGTTGGCATCGCGTGCGCGGAACTGGGTGTCCGCCACGTGCTGCTGACCGCGCGCCTGCGTGACGAAGCGGCATCGGCATGGACGACGATCGAAACGTCGCCGTCCGCGCCGCTGCCGCACAACTCGCGGATGACGACGTACTTCGTGCCGGTCGGCGGTTCGACTGCCGCGGTGCCGATGTCTCTGCGCGGCATGCGGCCCGGGTATCACGTGCCCATCTGGCGGTCGCCGGCGTACCTCATCGAGCGCCACAAGGCCGGCACGCTGTACCTGGTCTTTGATCCGACGCTCAGCGATTCCGCGATCTTCTGGACCGGCGGGCTCAGCCTGCTGCTGGCGCTGCTGGTCACTTACATCTCGGCGTGGCTGACGTACCGCACGTCCAAGCGCATGGTCGCGCCGGTGAGCTGGCTCGCCAGCGTGGTGTCGCGCTGGGATCCGATCGCGCCGAACGCGGGCCTGCTGTCACCGCAGCAGCTGCCACTCGATTCCGGCATGGAAGTGCGTCGCCTCGCGCACGCACTTCGCGGCATGGCCGGTCGCGTCGGCGAGTTCGTCGATCGCGAGCGCCGCTTCACGCGCGACGCAAGCCACGAGCTGCGCACGCCGCTGACGGTGATCCGCGTCGCCTCCGACATCATGGCCGCCGACAACGAGCTGCCGGATCGTTCGCGACGCGCGGTCGGCCGCATCCAGCGCGCCGGCCACGACATGCAGTCGGTGATCGACGCGTTCTTCATCCTCGCGCGCGACGCCGAGATCGAAGCCGAAAGCGAGCGCTTCGACATCCACGAAGTGGTCGATGACCAGGTCGAGATCGCGCGCGGGCACCTCGGGAACAAACCGGTCGAGATCGTGGTCCGTGATGAAGGCGGGGGCGTCATCGACGCGCCGCGACGCGTGCTGTCGCTGATGGTCGGCAACCTGTTGAGCAATGCGGTCCGCTTCACCGAGGCGGGCCGCATCGATGTGGTGCTGGGGCCGGACCACATCGAAGTGCGCGATACGGGCGTCGGCATGACCCGGGAAACGCTGGCGCAGGCGTTCGACGCCTTCTACCGGCACGACCGGGACGCGGCTGACGGCATGGGCATCGGCCTGTCGATCGTGCGTCGCCTCGGCGAACGTTTCGGCTGGACGGTGGAACTGGAGAGTGCACCGGGCGAAGGGACAGTCGCGACCATCCGGCTCCGTCACTGATCTTCTCTGTCAACGCGGCACGCTTTCGTGCGTTGCCAGTCGTTGACGCCCCTTTGCATCCGCCTTCGAAACCTTCCGCATGAGTCGACCCGGTTCCGCCGTACCCCGTCCCGCGCGCCGTCGCGGCCTGATGATCCTCATCGCGCTGGTGGTGCTAGCCGCGGCCGGTGGCTGGGCCTGGAAGCACCACAAGGCCGCGGCGGGTGACGCCAACGGCGGCTACCGCACGGCGAAGGTCGATCGCGGCGACATCCGCGTCGTGATCTCGTCGACGGGCCAGCTGAGCGCGATCTCCACGGTCGTCGTCGGCAGCGAGGTGTCCGGCAAGGTCACCGACGTGCTGGTCGACTACAACGATCACGTGCACAAGGGCCAGGTGCTCGCGCGCATCGACCCGAGCACGTACGAGGCGCAGATCGCGCAGGGCAGCGCGCAGATCAATGCCGCGCAGGCGACGGCCGCCGAAGCCGAGGCCGCGCTTCGCAATGCGCAGGTCGACTACACGCGCAAGGCGGAACTCGGCAAGCAGAAGCTCGTCGCGCAGGCCGATGTCGACCTCGCGCTGTCCACGCTGCAGCGCGCACGCGCCACGCTCACCGCGAACCGTGCGCAGATCGCGCAGCAGCAGGCGGGTGCACGCACCGCACGACTCAACTTGGGTCGCACCGAAATCCATTCGCCGGTCGACGGCGTCGTGCTGACACGCAGCATCGAACCGGGCCAGACGGTCGCGGCCAGCCTGCAGGCGCCGGAGCTGTTCAAGCTCGCGGAAGACCTGTCGAAGATGAAGATCGAACTCGCCGTCGACGAAGCCGACATCGGCCAGGTCGCGCCGGGCATGCGTGCGACGTTCACCGTTGATGCGTATCCGGATCGCCGCTTCGTCGGCGAGGTGTCGCAGGTGCGTCTGTCGGCGACCACGACGAACAACGTCGTGACGTATCCGGTGGTCATCCAGGTCGACAATCGCGACGGCAAGTTGCTGCCGGGCATGACCGCGAATGCGGAGATCGAAGTCAGCAGCCGCGACAACGTGCTGCGCGTGCCGAACGCCGCGCTGCGCTACAAGCCGACCGACGAGGAAGCCGCTGCGATGCAGGGCGGTACTCAGGGCGGCGCAGCGCAGGGTGCGGGTGCCGGCGGTGGCCGCATGGGCATGACCGACGACATCCAGAAGCTCGCGACGTCGCTCAACCTCAATGCGCAGCAGAAGGCGGCGTTCGATGCGGCCGTCGAGCAGATGCGCCAGCGTCAGCAGGCGCGGATGGCTCAGGCGCAAGCCCAAGGCGGCGCGGCCGGCGGCAGTCGTTTGTTCGGCGGCGGGCCGGGCGGTGGCGGCGGCCGCACCGGCGGTGGTGCGCCGGGCGGCGCGTCGGGCGGTGGCGATCCGGCGATGCGCCAGCGCATGGCCGAACGCATGACGCAGCAGTTCTCGTCGTTCCGCGTCACGCTCGATGCGAACCAGCAGCAGGCATGGGATCGCGGCATCGACCAGTTGCTCGCGGCGCGTCGCGCACCGCTCTATCTGCTTGTCAACGGCGCTCCGAAGATGACGATGGCGCGACTCGGCGCTAGCGATGGCTCGTACACCGAAGTGTCCGGCGGCGGCATCAAGGAAGGCGATGCGGTGATCACCGGCGCGGAGCGCAAGACGAAATGACCGACGCCGTCATCGAGACGCGCGGACTCGGCAAGGTCTATTCACCGGGAAGTGAGGCCGAAGTCGTCGCGCTGCGCGGCGTCGAGCTGCACATCGGTCGCGGCGAATTCGTCGCGATCATGGGGCCCTCGGGCTCGGGCAAGTCGACGCTGATGAACCTGCTCGGCTGCCTCGACACGCCGAGCGAAGGCGTCTACCTCTGTGACGGCGTCGACGTCGCCACGCTCGACGCCGAACAGCGCGCGCAACTGCGCCTGCGCACGATCGGCTTCGTATTCCAGGGTTTCAACCTTCTGACACGGCTCGATGCGCTCGAGAACGTCGCGATGCCGCTGACCTATGCCGACCTCCCGCGTGTCGAGCGTTTGCAGCGCGCGCAGGCCGCGCTTGAAGCCGTCGGCCTCGGTGCGCGCGTGCATCACCGTCCGAGCGAACTGTCCGGTGGTCAGCAGCAGCGCGTCGCCATCGCACGCGCGCTGATCAATCGTCCGCCGGTGCTGCTGGCCGACGAACCGACCGGTGCGCTTGACACGAAGACCGGTGAGGAAATCCTTGCGCTGTTCAAGCAGCTTCGCGACGACGGCCATACCGTCGTGCTGATCACGCACGATCCGGAAGTCGCGGCGCACGCCGACCGAGTCTTCGTGATGCGCGACGGCGAACTGCATCCGCAGACCGATGAAACACGTGTGCCCGATATCGCACCGCCCGCGCATGCCGGTCCGTGGACGGAGGGGGCGACATGAAGCTCAGCGAGACCATTCGCACTGCGACCTTCTCGCTACGCGGCAACTGGTTGCGCAGCGCGCTGACGTCGCTCGGCGTGATCATCGGCATCGCCGCGGTCATCGTGATGGTGTCCGTCGGGCAGGGCACGCAGGCGGAGATCGACAAGCTCGTGTCGGGCCTCGGGTCCAATCGTCTCGACGTCGCACCCGGCCAGGGTCGCGGCCAGGGCGGCGTCCGCATGTCGGGCAGCTCGTTCTTTACGCTCACCGACGGCGATGTCGAAGCGATCCGTCACGAGATTCCGGAAGTGCAGTACGTCGCCGGCACACTGCGCGGCAATACGCAGGTGGTGTTCGCCGAGAACAACGCATCGACGTCGTGGCAGGGCGTGCAGCCCGACTGGTTCTCGATCAACGAATGGGTGATCGCGAGCGGCCCCGGCTTCCAGCAACCCGACTACGCGGGCGGCAAGGCGGTGATCATCGGCGAGACCGTGCGACGCGAACTGTTCGGGGACGAGGATGCGGTCGGGCAGACGATCCGTCTGGGCCGCGTGCCGTTCACCGTCGCCGGCGTGCTGAAGTCGAAAGGCCAGGGCGGTTTCGGGCAGGACCAGGACGATCTCGTTGTGGTGCCACTCGAGACGGCGCGCCGCCGACTGATGGGTTCGATGGGGCTCCCGGCCGGCGCGGTGATGCAGATCGCGGTCGGCGTCGGCGATGCGAAAGACCTCGACTACGCGCAGGGCGAGATCGAAGCGCTGCTGCGCCAGCGCCACAAGATCCAGCCGGGTGACGAGGACGACTTCAACGTGCGCAACATCGCGGAAGTCGTGGCGACGCGTACGCAGACGACGAAGCTGATGTCGCTGCTGCTCGGTGCGGTCGCGAGCATCTCGCTGATCGTCGGCGGCATCGGCATCATGAACATCATGCTGGTGTCGGTGACCGAGCGAATCCGCGAAATCGGCCTGCGCATGGCGGTCGGTGCGGGCCCGCGCGACATCCAGCGCCAGTTCCTCGCCGAAGCGATGTTGATCTCGCTGATCGGCGGCGCGCTCGGCATCGGCATCGGCGTGCTCGGTGCGATGGCGGTCGGCAAGTTCGGCTCGCTGCCGGTGAAACTCGACAGCAGCATCATCCTGCTCGCTGCCGGCTTCTCGATCGCGACCGGCCTGTTCTTCGGCTTCTATCCGGCACGCAAGGCGTCGCGACTCGACCCGATCGAAGCATTGCGGTCGCAGTGACGCAATAAGAGAAGGCGGCCCGAAGGCCGCCTTCCATGCGCATCGATATCAGCGCGAGTACAGCAGGATGTTCGGCGAACCGCTGCCCGGGTTGCTGACCTTACCGGTCGTTCCGTTCGTGGTGAGCCAGCTGCGCACCTGCGACGGCGTCGCCGACGGAACACGCTGCAGGTAGAGCGCCGCAGCGCCCGCCACGTGCGGCGATGCCATCGACGTGCCGCTGATCGTGTTGGTCGCAGTGTTGCTCGTGTACCACGACGACGTGATCGAGCTGCCCGGTCCGAACAGGTCCACGCAGCCGCCGTAGTTCGAGTACGACGCACGTGCATCGGACGAGGTCGTCGCACCGATCGTGATCGCACCCGCGGCACGCGCCGGCGAGTAGTTGCACGCATTCGAGGCGTCGTTGCCGGCAGCCACGACCACCGCGACACCGGCGTTCGACAGGTTGTTGACCGCGGTATCCACCGCCGACGACGCACCACCGCCGAGGCTCATGTTCGCCACCGCAGGCTTGACCGCATGCGTGCGCACCCAGTCGATGCCCGCGATCACGCCCGAGTTGCTGCCCGAGCCGCTGCAGTCGAGCACGCGCACCGGAACCAGCGTCACCGACTTCGCGACGCCGTAGGTCGAGCCGCCGATCGTGCCGGACACGTGCGTGCCATGCCCGTTGCAGTCGGTGGTGCCGCGGCCGT
Organism: Lysobacter sp. HA18; assembly: GCF_054057595.1. Taxonomy (NCBI): domain Bacteria; kingdom Pseudomonadati; phylum Pseudomonadota; class Gammaproteobacteria; order Lysobacterales; family Lysobacteraceae; genus Lysobacter; species Lysobacter sp. HA18. The sequence continues at coordinate 2,687,390 of NZ_JBSRZL010000001.1, read as the reverse complement.
CGCTGATCGCGGTGTAGCCCGAGGCGACGCGTCCACCGAACTGCGAATGCGACGACAGGATGCCGGTGTCGATCACATAGGCGTGCACGCCGGAGCCGGTGTAGTCGTAGGTGTAGGTGCCGTTGAGCGGCAGCGAGCGCTGGTCGATGCGATCGATGCCCCACGTCGCGCCGCTCTGCGTGGCGGTCGCGGTGACGGTCGCGTCTTCTTCGATGAACGCGACGCGCGGATCCTTCAGCATGCGGCTGATGACCGCTTCCGGCGCATGCACGACGAAGCCCTGCACGGCGGTGCGATAGACCATGCGCACGTCGCCGCCGAAGCGCGCGGCGAGATCGACAGCCGAATTCTCGGACGCGGTCGCGAGGCCTTTGTCACGCGCGAGGCCAGCGGGCACCGACAGGCGCGACGGGTTGAACACGACGATGTACTGATTGTCGATGCGATTCTTCTGCGCACGGACGAGGGTGCCGGCGTGCGCGGCGGAGGAAGCCAGGGCCACGGAAATGGCGAACGCGAGGACGCACTTGCTGTTCATTGCTGCTCCATCAGAAGTTTCGGGGGAGGGTGGTCGCGTCGTCCGACGTCGACCATCGCGCCGAGCAAGCAGGAATGCGGGCAGGCGGCGCGGCAGTGACAATCCAAACGCGGGTTGAATGCTGTCAACCACCGATGGCCGAAGAAGCTGAAGAACTGCGTTAGGAAAGATCAGCAGCAGTCGAGGAGCGCGAAGAAAACTCTGGAAAACAAGACGTTTCCGGCGCGCGCTGTAATTCCTATAGATGCGCTATGAGCTTCAGCGTCGTGATGGATCGGTCAAGATTCGTGTTGCGTTGCAGCGTCGAATGGACGCTCGCAACGACGTGCTAGCGGCCGTTATGCTCGACCGATCCGACCGGAGCCTCACCCATGCGTCGCTACGCACCTTTGCTGCTGCTCGCCCTCGCCATGACCGCCAACGCCCAGACCGCTTCAACGCCACCGCGCACCGCACTCGTCATCCACGGTGGCGCGGGTTTCGTGCCGAAGGAAACGTTGAGCGAAGCCGACCAGAAGGAATTGCGCGACACGCTCAATCGCGCGTTGGACGCCGGCAATGCGGTGCTGCAGAAGGGCGGCCCGGCGGTCGATGCAGTGGAAGCCGTGATCCTCGTGCTCGAGGAGTCGCCGCGGTTCAACGCAGGCAAGGGCGCGGTGTTCAACGCGAAGGGCGGGCATGAACTCGACGCCGCGATCATGGAAGGCCACACGCGACGCGCAGGCGCGGTCGCTGGCGTCAGCACCGTGCGCAACCCGATCAAGCTCGCACGCGCGGTGATGGAGCACAGCCCGCACGTCATGCTCGCGGGCGCAGGCGCCGAGGCATTCGCCGATACGCAGAAGGACATCCAGCGCGTGCCCAACACGTGGTTCGACACGCCCATGCGTCGACAGCAGCTCGAGGAAGCGCAGCGCAAGGAAAAGGCGGACGCGAAGGCGGTGATCATTCCCGCCGACGACGGCAACGTGCGTCGCTATCTCGGCACGGTCGGCGCGGTGGCGCTCGACAAGGCGGGCCACATCGCCGCGGGCACCAGCACCGGCGGCATGACCAACAAGCGGTTCGGACGCGTCGGCGATTCGCCGATCATCGGCGCGGGCACCTGGGCCGACGAGCGCTGCGGCGTATCGGGCACCGGCTGGGGCGAGTTCTACATTCGCGCCAATGCCGCGCATGACATCTGCGCGCGCGTCGAGTACAGCAACGTGCCGCTCCAGCAGGCGGCGGACGAGGTCATCAACAAGATCATCCCGGCGATGGGCGGCGACGGTGGCGCAATCGCGCTCGATCGCGACGGCAACATCGCGATGCCGTTCAACAGCGGCAGCATGTTCCGGGGCTGGATCCGCCCGGACGGCAGCCGCGGCGTCGCTATCCACGAAGACTGACGCCCCGCGTAACCGCGCGCGGCCCGGGCGATCGCGCCGCCGGCCGCGTGCCACAATCGCCGCGGGCGCAGACCGGGGATCCGCGCCGTCTCGACTGCCGAATGGACGGGCGGTGCCCCGGCCCGGCCGTCGAAGAGAGCATCGCCATGGCCGACACCGTCGGACACCTGCCGCGCCATCCGCTGCGCGTCCTCCAGGCCACCCGCTGGTCCCTCCAGGGGCTGTGGGCTGCGTGGAAATACGAATCCTCGTTCCGCTTGGAAGTCTGGGTGTTCGTCGTGCTCGCGCCCGTGGCGGTCTGGCTGGGCCACACCGGCGTCGAACGCGCGCTGCTGATCGGCTCGATGCTCGCGGTGATGGCGATGGAGCTGCTCAACTCGGCGATCGAAGCGGTGATCGAGCGCTACGGCGCCGAATTCCACGAGCTCGCCGGCCGCGCGAAAGACATGGGCTCGGCCGCCGTGTTCGTGATGATGGTCAATGCGTTGGTGACCTGGGGCGCGATCCTCCTGCCGCGCCTGTCAGCGCACGCCGCGTAAACTGCGCGACCCACGACGACGGAACCACGCGATGGAGATGCTGCTCGACCCGCAGACCTGGATCACGCTGATCACGCTCAGCACGATCGAGATCGTTCTCGGCATCGACAACCTCGTCTTCATTTCAATCGCGGTGAGCCGTTTGCCGCCGGTCGCGCGTGACCGCGCACGCCGCATCGGCATCGCGGTCGCCTGCATCACGCGCATCGCGCTGCTTCTGACGCTCGCATGGCTGGCCGGCCTCACCGATCCGCTGTTCGAAGTTCTCGGCCGCGGCATTTCCGTCCGCGACCTCGTGCTGATCGTCGGCGGCCTGTTCCTACTGGTGAAGGGTTCGGGCGAAATCCGCGACCTCATCGTCGGCGAAGGCGACGAGGCCGACGTGCACAGCAAGCCGGCTGCATCGTTCGGCCTGGTGATCGCGCAGATCGCGGTCATCGACATCGTGTTCTCGCTCGACTCGGTGATCGCCGCGGTCGGCATGGCCAACCAGCGCATCGTGATGGTCGCGGCGATCCTGCTCGCGGTCGCGGTGATGCTGCTGGCGTCGAAGCCGTTCGGCCGTTTCATCGACGCCAACCCGTCGATCAAGATGCTCGCGCTCGCCTTCATCGTGCTGGTCGGCGCGTACCTGATCCTCGAAGGCATCGGCCTGCACATCCCGAAGGGCTACATCTACGGCTCGATGGCGTTCTCGGGCCTGGTCGAAGGGCTGAATCTGACCATGCGTCGCCGCGCGCAGGCACGGCAGCTGGAGCACTAGCGCAGGCGGCCGTCACGTCGTATTTATTGCCGCTGCCGGAGGGTGTTCCGCCGGCGACGCCGACCGACGACCGAGGCCCGAAATGCGCAAGCTGCTCAACATCCTTCTGCTGCTCACGCTCACCACGCTGCTGAGCGGTTGCGGCTACAACACCATCCAGCAGAAGGACGAGGCGGTGAACGCCGCCTGGTCGCAGGTGCTCAACGTCTACAAGCGCCGCGCGGACCTGGTGCCCAACCTCGTCAACACGGTGAAGGGCTATGCGAGCCACGAAGAGCGCGTGCTGACGGAAGTCACCGAAGCGCGTGCGAAGGTCGGCAGCATCAACGTCAACGCGAACGACCCGAATTCGCTCGCGCAGTTCCAGGCCGCGCAGGGTCAGCTGCAGAGCGCGATCGGCCGCCTGCTGGTGGTGAGCGAGCAGTATCCGCAACTCAAGGCCGACCAGAGCTTCCTGCAGCTGCAGGCGCAGCTGGAAGGCACCGAGAACCGCATCACCGTCGAGCGCCAGCGCTACATCCAGACGGTGCAGGACTACAACACCTACATCCGCCAGTTCCCGACGAACCTGACGGCGATGATGTTCCACTACAAGCCCAAGCCGAACTTCACCGTCGAGAACGAAGCGCAGATTTCGAACGCGCCGACCGTCGACTTCGGTACGTCGCCGCCGGTGAACATGACGCCCGCCGCGCCTGCAGCGGCGCCGGCACCGCAGGCCGCGCCGACGACGACCGCTCCGGCTACGCAGCCGCAGGGCTGATCGAACGCCGATGCGCGCGCGTCTTCTCCGCTTCGTCGTCGCGATCGCCCTGTTCGCGACGACGCTCACCGCGCTCGCGCAGAACCTCGCGGCGATCCCGCCGATGACATCGCCGGTGGTCGACACCACCGGCACGATCGACGTCGCGACCAAGCAGCAACTCGAGCAACAGGCGCTCGACCTGCAGAAGCGCAAGGGCGCGCAGCTGCAGATCCTGATGATTCCGACGACGCAGCCGGAAGACATCGCGCAATACGCCACGCGCGCGTACGACCAGTACAAGCTCGGGCGCCAGAAGACTGACGACGGCGTGCTGATCATCGTCGCCAAGGACGATCACCGCGCGCGCATCGAAGTCGGTTACGGGCTGGAAGGCGCGATTCCCGACGCGACCGCAAGCCGCGTCATCAACGAATACATGGCGCCGCATTTCAAGCAGAACGACTACGCAGGCGGCCTAGTCGAAGCGACTAAAACGCTGACGCAGATCATCGACGGCGAAGCCCTGCCGCCGCCCATGGCCGCGCAGGACACGACCGGCGCACGAGTGTCGAAGCACGGCAACCCGATGTTCGCGCTGATCGCCGCGTTCTTCGTCGCGCAGATGGTGCGCGGCATCTTCGGCGGCACGCCGGCGTTCTTCCGCGGCATCGCGGGTGGCATCGCCGCGGGCGCGATCGCATGGTTGCTCGCATCCGTTTTCATCGGCGGCATCGGCGCGCTGATCGGCCTCTTCATGGGCCTGTCCGGTGGACGCCGCGTCCGCTACGCGCGTGACGCCGGTTTCGGCGGTTGGTGGGGCGGCGGCGGTTTCGGAGGCGGCGGTTTCGGTGGAGGCGGCTTCGGCGGCGGTGGTGGCTGGGGCGGTGGCGGCGGCATGAGCGGAGGCGGTGGCGCCTCGGGGAGCTGGTGATGCGTGCATTGCGTCATCTGTTCGCACCCTCGTCCGCACGCGTGTTTCCGCCGGACGCACTGGAGCGCATCGCGACCGCGATCGCCGCGAGCGAGGCACGCCACACCGGCGAGATCTGTTTCGCGGTCGAAGCCGCGCTGCCGATGCGACTCGCGCTGGTCGACCACGGCCCGCGAGACCGCGCCGTCGAAGTGTTCACCCGCCTGCGCGTATGGGACACCGAAGCGAACAACGGCGTGCTGGTCTACATCCTGCTCGCCGACCGCGCGATCGAGATCGTCGCCGACCGCGGCTTCAACGGCCGCGTGTCCGACGCCGAATGGGCCGCGATCTGCAACGGCCTGGAAACGGCGATGGGTGCGGGCGATACCGAAGGCGGCGTCATGCGATCGATCGAGGCGATCTCCGCGCTGCTCGAACAGCATTTCGCGCGCCCGCCGGGTTACGTCGACACCAACGAGCTGCCCGACCGCCCGCACCTGCTCTGATTCGCGACGAGCCGCTCGCGGACTGTGACGCGGGCCCGCCGAACGGCGACAATGGCGGCCTCTCCGACGTCGGCCCGACCTGATGACGTATCTGCACGACATCAACCCGATCGCCCTCCACCTCGGTCCGGTGCAGGTGCACTGGTACGGGGTGATGTACATGCTCGGGTTCATCGCCGCCTGGATGCTCGGCCGTCGCCGCATCCGTGAGGGCCGGCTGCCCGGTGTCGACGAACAGGCGTTCGGCGACCTGCTGTTCTACGGGATGCTCGGCGTCGTGCTCGGCGGACGCATCGGCTACATCCTGTTCTACTCGTTCGGCGAATTCCTCAAGAACCCGCTGCTGATCTTCCGCATCTGGGAAGGCGGCATGAGCTTCCACGGCGGCCTGCTCGGCGTCATGGCCGGCGTGTGGTTCTGGTGTCGTCGTCGCCGCATGCATTTCATGGACGCGATGGATTTCGTCGCGCCGCTGGTACCGCTGGGCCTCGGCTTCGGGCGCATCGGCAACTGGATCGGCGGCGAGCTGTGGGGCAAGCCCACCGGCGGCGGCTGGGGCGTGATCTTCCCGCGCAGCCTCGATCAGCCCTATGCGTCGATGCCGATGGCGCAGTTGCGCGAACTGCACGCGAAGGGCGCGCTCGACGCATTCGCGCGTCATCCGTCCCAGCTCTACCAGGCGGTGCTCGAGGGCATCGTCATGGCGTCGATCCTGTGGTGGTATTCGAGCCGCCCGCGTCCGCGCTACGCCGTCGGCGGCATGTTCGCGCTGCTGTACGGTCTGTTCCGCTTCCTCGTCGAGTTCGTGCGCATGCCCGACGAGCAGATCGGCTATCTCGCATGGGGCTGGCTAACGATGGGTCAGGTGCTGAGCCTGCCGCTGATCGCACTCGGCCTGTTCTGGCTGTGGTGGTCGCGCCGGCAGCCGACGCTGGAACCCGCACCGCAGGCGAGCTGACATGCAGGCCTATCTCGACCTGCTGCGACACGTTCTCGACCACGGCACGGTCAAGAGCGATCGCACCGGCACTGGCACGCGTAGCGTGTTCGGTTGGCAGATGCGCTTCGATCTCGCGCGGGGTTTCCCGCTCGTCACCACCAAGAAGCTGCACCTGCGCTCGATCATCCACGAGCTGCTGTGGTTCCTGAAAGGCGAGACCAACGTCGCCTATCTGCGCGACAACAAGGTCAGCATCTGGGACGAATGGGCCGATGCCGATGGCGAACTCGGCCCCGTCTACGGCAAACAGTGGCGACGCTGGACCGGTAGCGACGGCAGTGAGATCGACCAGATCAAATGGGTCGTCGACGAGATCCGCCGCAACCCGGATTCGCGCCGCCTGATCGTTAGCGCATGGAACGTCGCTGACCTGCCGCACATGGCGCTGATGCCGTGCCACACCATGTTCCAGTTCTACGTGGCCGACGGAAAACTCAGCTGCCAGCTCTACCAGCGCAGCGGCGACATCTTCCTCGGCGTGCCGTTCAACATCGCGAGCTATGCATTGCTCACGCACATGGTCGCGCAGGTCTGCGGCCTGGGCGTCGGTGATTTCGTGCACACGCTGGGCGATGCGCACCTGTATTCCAACCACGTCGACCAGGCGCGCGAGCAACTCACGCGCACGCCGCGTGCGTTGCCGAAGCTCGTGATGAATCCCGACGTCACGGATCTTTTCGACTTCCGCTTCGACGACATCGCGATCGAAGGCTACGACCCGCATCCGGCGATCAAGGCGCCGGTCGCCGTCTGATGCGCATCTCGCTCGTCGTCGCCTACGACCGTAATCGCGCGATCGGCGTCGACAACCAGCTGCCGTGGCATCTGCCGGATGATCTCAAGCGATTCAAGGCACTGACGATCGGCAAGCCCATCCTGATGGGGCGGTTGACGGCCGAATCGCTCGGCCGCGCGTTGCCGGGTCGCCGCAACATCGTGCTGACGCGCAGCGGTCGTGCGCCGTTCGATGGCATGCACGCGGTCACCAGCATTGATGCTGCGCTCGAACTCGCACGCGGTGATGGCGCAACGGAGCTCGCGGTCATCGGCGGGCGGGGCGTGTTCGAGGCGACGCTGCCGATAGCGACGACGCTGCACCTCACGCTGGTCGACACCGCAGTACCCCGCGCGGATGCGTACTTCCCGGAGTTCGATGCGGGGCAATGGCGCGAGGTCGCTCGCGAACATCATCCAGCCGACGCGAAGCACGCGTTCGCATTCGACTTCGTGGATCTCGAACGCGCCTGATCGTTCGCGTCGCGACGGTGTTCGTCGCAACGCTTACCAACGCCGACGCACTCAGCCGTTCTGCGGCTTCTGATCGTTGCGCGGCGGACGCTGTTGCTGCTGTTGCTGCTGTTGCTGCTGCCCGCGATCCCGCTGACCACCATTGCGATCGCGTCGACCATCGCGCCCCTGCGGGCGCGGCTTCGGCGGTTGCGCGGGAACGTCGCGTCCCGCCACCTGCGTGAGCTGCAGCTCATCGGTATCGAGACGCAACGCCGTGAGCTTGCCGCCCCAGACCGCGCCAGTGTCGATCATGTGCACGCCGTGACCGATGAAAAGGTTGAGTGCCGACCAGTGACCGCAGACGATCTTCATGTCGCGCGGCGCATGGCCCGGCACCGAGTACCACGGGTACAGGCCGACCGGCTGCGTGCCCGGTGCGCCCTTGTCGTCGAAGCTGATGCGCCCGCGCGGGCTGCAGAAGCGCATGCGGGTGAAGATGTTGATGATCGCGCGCCAGCGGTCGATGCCCGCGAGCCGCGGGTTCCACGCCGGCGCATCGCCGTAGATGTGCTTGAGCAGGCGCCCGTACTGGTCGCCGTGCAACACCTTCTCGACTTCGCGCGCATGGCGCTCGGCCATCGAGATCGTCCACTTCGGCGCGATGCCGGCATGCAGCATCGACCAGCCGAGTTCGCGGTCGACGTGCATCAGCTTCTGCTTGCGCAGCCACGCGAGCAGTTCATCGCGATCGGGCGCGGTAACGATGCGCAGCAGGTCCGGATTGACCTTGCGCTGTTCTTCCTCGCGACGCTCGCCGATGGCGAGCAGCGAAAGATCGTGATTGCCGAGCACCACGACGCTCTGCTCGCGCAGCGAATGCACGAGGCGCAACGTCTCCAGCGATTGCCCGCCGCGATTGACGAGATCGCCGCAGAACCACAGGCGATCCTTCGCGGGATCGAAGGCGATGCGTTCGAGCAGGCGCTGCGTCGCGTCGTAGCAGCCCTGCAGATCGCCGATGGCCCAGACCGTCATGCGTGGCTCAGTGCAGCGTGCGCGGCACGGTCAGGGTGAAGGCGGGAATCGGCGCTTCGAAGCGCGTCCCGTCTTCGGCCTGCATGCGGTAGCTGCCGCGCATCGTGCCCAGATCCGTTTCCAGCACGGCGCCCGACGTGTATTCGAACGCTTGGCCCGGCTCGAGATGCGGCTGATGGCCGACCACGCCGTCGCCTTCGACCTCGCGCACCTGGCCGTGCGCATCGGTGATCACCCAGTGCCGGCCGAGCAGTTGCGCGGCCACGGTGCCCTGGTTCTGCACGCGCACGGTGTAGGCGAACACGTAGCGATCGTGATCGGGCGAGGATTCGCTTTCGACGTAATGCGCCTGCACTTCGACGCCGATCGCGTGAGAATTACCGTCGTTCATCCGCCCGAGTTTACGTGTACGCGCAGGGCGACGGAACCGCGCGGGCTTCACGCACCCGCGCGTGCGAGTGAATTGGCCAGTGCGATGAAGCCATCGACCGGCACCTGTTCGGCGCGATGCGTTGGATCCAGGCCTGCGGCGACGATCGCATCGGCATCGCAGATCTTCGACAACGCATTGCGCAGCGTCTTGCGTCGCTGGTTGAACGCATCACGCACCACTCGCGAATAGAGCTCGCGATCGACGACGGCGACTTCGTCGGCGGACTTGGGCACGAGTCGCACCACGGCCGAGTCGACCTTCGGCGGCGGACGGAACGCACCCGGCGGCACGTCGAACAGCGGCGTGACGCGGCAATAGGCCTGCAGCATGACGCCCAGACGTCCGTACACCTTGCTGCCCGGGCCCGCGGCCATGCGGTCCACGACTTCCTTCTGCAGCATGAAATGCATGTCGCGCACGACCGGCGCGTGGTCCAGCGCATGGAACAGGATCGGCGACGACAGGTTGTACGGCAGGTTGCCGACCAGCCGGATCGTGCCGCCGTCGGCGAGCGCGGTGAAGTCGACCTTCAGCACGTCGGAATGGATGATGTGCAGCGTGCCCAGGCTCTGCGCGGCTTCGGTGAGCGGCGCGATGAGGTCGCGATCGAACTCGATGACGGTGAGTTCGTGATGGCGCTCGAGCAGCGGAAAGGTGATCGCGCCCTGGCCGGGGCCGATCTCGACGAGGCGGTCGCCGGACTGCGGATCCACCGCTTGCACGATCTTGGAAATGATCCCGCGCTCGTGCAGGAAGTGCTGGCCGAGGTGCTTCTTCGGCGGCTCGGTGAAGTGGCTCGTCGTCATCCGGGGGATTATCCCGTAGCGGGCGTCGACAGGGCGCGCCGGGTTCTGAGTGCGACGATCAGGCGCGGATCGAACGCCGCTGCTTCGCCAGTCGCGCGCACAGATCCGCCGCCGCGAACAGGCTCGATGGATCGGCGCGGCCGCGACCCGCCAGGTCGAGTGCCGTGCCGTGGTCGACCGCGACGCGCGGATACGGCAGCCCGAGCGTGATGTTCACCGCGCGCTCGAAGCCGCTGAACTTGAGCACCGGCAGGCCTTGGTCGTGATACATGGCCAGCACCGCGTCGAAGCCGGCGAGTTTCTGCGGCAGGAAAGCGGTGTCGGCGGGCAGGGGGCCGGCGAGCCACAGCCCGTCACTGCGCAGGCGTTCGATCACCGGCTCGATGACGTCGATCTCCTCGCGCCCGAGGTGCCCGTCCTCGCCCGCATGCGGGTTGAGCCCGAGCACCGCGATGCACGGAGATGCAATACCGAAGTCGCGACGCAGCGCGGCGTCGATGATGCGCAGCGTGCGTTCCAACCGATCACGCGTGATCGCGTCGGGCACGTCGCGCAGCGGGAGATGCGTGGTCGCCAGCGCCACGCGCAACGTGTCGTGGCCGAGCATCATCACCACCTCGCAACCGGCCTGCATGGCGAGCAGTTCGGTGGTGCCGGAGTAGGGGATGCCGGCGTCGTTGACGACTGCCTTGTGCACCGGACCGGTGACCAGGCCATCGAGCCTGCCGTCGAGACAGGCTTGCGCGGCCGCGGTCATCGCGTCAATCACCGAACGCGCGTTGGCGACTTCCAGATGGCCGGGTTCGACCGTTTGCGCGACCGGAAACGGAACGATCCCGAGCGCGCCGGCGCGCGCGGCCTCGGCATCGTCGGGATCGACCAGTCGGAGCGATTGGCCGGCGCGTCGCGCGGCGGCCTCGAGGACGCCGGGGTCGGCGTACGCGATCAGTGCATGGTCGCGCGGCCGCCCGGCGAGGGCGACGCATAACTCGGGCCCGACGCCGGCCGGCTCACCCGGGACCAGCGCGAGGCGCGGCGAGGTCACTCAGCCGCCGGAAGCCGGAGCAGGCGTGACCGGTGCCGCTGCGGGCGCGGGCGTCGCGGCCGGAGCCGCTGCGGCCTGAGCGCCGCGGACGTCGACAAACGCCTCGCCACGCAGCTCGCGCAGGTACTGGTTCCACTGCTCTTCGAGCTTGCGGCGGCCAAGCGTCTCGGCGACCTGCGCTCGGCGGTTCTGATCGCCGACGTTCGCTTCGCGCGAGCCGAGGCGCTGCAGAACGTGCCAGCCGGCCTGCGTGCGGAACGGCTTGGAGACCTGATTGTCGCTCAGCAGGTTCACCTGGCTGCGGAACTCCGGGCCGAACTCGTCGGCCGTGAACCAGCCGAGGTCGCCACCGCGGCCGGCCGAGTTCTGGTCCTGCGAGTTCGCCTTCGCCAGCTCGGCGAAGTCGGCGCCCCCTGCGAGGCGGGCGGCCAGCGTTTCGGCTTCGGCGCGCGCCTGGTCGTCGGTCTTGCCGTCACCCACGCGGATCAGGATGTGGCGGCCGTGGTACTGGGTGACCATCTGCGCCGGCGCCTGCGAAGCGTCGCGCACTTCAACGAGGCGCAGCAGCTGGAAGCCGCTGGGGCCCCGGATCGGATCGGTAATGCCACCCGGCTGCAGGTTGTTGACCATCTGCGCGAACGCGGTCGGGATCTCGTCCGCCGAGCGCCAGCCGAGGTCGCCGCCTTCCAGCGCGTTCGGGCTGTCGGAATAACGCACCGCCGCGGCCGGGAAATCGATCTCGTGGCGATCGAGCAGGCCCTTGATGCCTTCGACCTTCTTCTGCGCGGTCTGGATCTGCTCCGGGGTCGCGCCTTCCGGCAGCGACACGAGGATGTGCGCGAGGTGGTACTGCTTGCCGGTCTGCGCGCTCGCCGCCATGGCCGACTGGATCTCCGCCTCGCTGACGTTGACGCGGCTCTGCGCGAAACGCTGGCGCAGGCGCTGCATCATCAGTTCTTCGCGGATCGATGCGCGGAAGTCGGCGACCGACGAGCCGTCCGCCGTGACGCGCTGGCGGAGCTGGTCGACGCTGACGTTGTTCTGCTGCGCGACCGCGGCGATGGCCTGGTCGACTTCCTCGTCGTTGACGCGGATGCCGGTTTCCTCGGCGCGCGCGACCTGCAGCTTGCTCAGGATCAGGCGCTCGAGCACCTGGCGCTCCAGCACGTCCTGCGGCGGCAGCTGGCTTTCCTTGCCGGCGTACTGCGAACGGATGTTGGCGATGGCGCGATCGAGCTCGCTACGCAGGACGACGTCCTCGTTCACGACGGCGGCGATGCGATCGAGCGTCTGCGCCTGCTGCTGCGCGGCGGCGGTCAGCGGGGCGAACGCGGGTGCGAGCAGCGTGGCCGACAGCAGGCACGCGAGCAGCGTCTTCACCGGGCGGGAGGATGTCTTCATGGGGTCGGGTCGGAAGTCGAGGAGGTGCCGTTGTTGACGGGCGGACTCACCGTCTGCGGCGGGACGAGGTACAGGTCGTCGCGGTCGTAACCGAGAATAGCACGGCGCAATACGCGCTCCGTCTTCTGCCCGGCCGAGCCCAGACCCTTCAGTTCAACTTCCAGTTGGATTGAGTTGTTCAGGTCGCCGGTGCGGTCGCGCAGGTACCGGCGTGCCACCGCGCGGACGGCGAGGCAGCAGCTTTCCCACTGGACGCCGGCGATTTCCTCGAGCGGCTTCTTGTCCAGCAACGAGTAGTAGTAGCGGCCGACCACGCTCCAGTTGTCCGTGATCGGATACAGGAACGACACGTCCGCCTGGCGGACGAGGTCGGGCTGGCTGCCCGCGACCGCCGGGTTGTACGTGGTGTTGCGGCGATAGCGGTAGCCGAAATTGATGATGCCGCGGTCGCCGACCAAGTAGCGTGCGCGCAAGCTCGCGAGGTCCTGACCGCGGATTTTCGGATCCCACTGGTACGCGCCGTTGATCAGCCAGCGATCGCTCGGCGCGAAGCTGGACTCGACCACCCACGCGGACTTGCCCTGTGACACCGGCGTCTCGGCGCCATCGATGAACACCTGGCTGTCTTCGAAGTAGCGGATCTGGCCGAGGCTGACCGAAAGACGCTCGCGGCCGTCGTTCTCGCTGATGAAGCGAGTCGTCGCTGCGATCGTGAGCTGGTTCGCGTCGGTCTGGCGGTCAGGACCGGTGTAGCGGTTGTCGCGGAACAGCTGGCCCCAGCTGAACGTCATCGGCGCGGTGTCGAACAGCGGGATGCCGTTCTGGTCGCGGTACGGGACGTTCAGATAGAACAGGCGCGGCTCGAAGGTCTGCAGATAGCGCGTGCCGAACACCGTGGTGTCACGGTCGAAGTACATGCCGGCGTCGACCGACGAGATCGGCAGGCTGCGCGACGGCGACAGGTCCGTCAGGTGCGCCGGCGAGCGCGTCTGCCACTCGTTGTCGAGCTGCCAGTCGGTGTACCGCCATGCCAGCTTCGGATGGATGAACCAGCTCGCGCCGTCGAAGTTCGCGGCGACATATGGTTTGACGTCCAGGCGCGAGCCGTCGAACTGACCGAGCTGGTTGTCGTAGGTCGCGTGCTGGAAGCGCACGAGCTCAGCGTCGACGCCCGTTTCCAGCCAGCGCCCGAACGGCTGCGCCCAGTGGCCGTACATGCGCGGTAGGCGGTCGTACGGAAGGTTAGCGTCGCTCAGCGTGTAGTCGGCGAGCTGGTAGTGGTCGGCGGTGATGCCGGCATTCCAGTAACGGCCGCGACCGGACACACCGGTCTCGCTGCGCACGAAGTAGCTTGAGACGCCGTACAGGCTGTTGCTGAAATCTTCTAGGTAATGCGTGTCACTGACCCAGCCGAGGTTGGCACTGGCGTACCAGTTTCCGCCGAGGTTATGGATCGCGCCGAGGCCGAACTGGCCGCGGTTGCGATCAGGCAGCGTCGCGCCCGGAATCGGATTGCCGTTGAGGTCTTCCAGGTAGCGCTCAGGGCGACGATCGGGCAGGTCGTCCTTTGGCATCCACGAACCGAACACGGTGCCGCTGCCCTGTTCGTACAGCCAGCGGAACTCCGCGCCGAGGTTGACGCCGCGCTTGCTCATGTACCGCGGGTACAACGTGGCGTCGTAGTTCGGCGCGAGGTTCAGGTAGATCGGCTGACGCCAGTCGAAGCCATTGCGGTTCGAGCTCGAGATCGACGGATACAGCAGGCCGGTCTGGCGACGATCGTCGGTCGGGAACTGGAACCACGGCACGTACAGGATCGGCACCTTGCCGACGCGCAGCGTGGCGTTGTGCGCGACGCCCCGACCCTTGGCGAGGTCGATGTCGATCTCGCGCGCGCGCAGTTCCCACGCGCGCTGGCCGGGATCGCAGGTGGAGTAGGTGCCGCCGAACAGTGCGCCGTCCTGGTCCTTCAGCGTGATCTTCTCCGCGGAGCCGTTGCCGCGGCGGCGCATCAGCTGGTACTGCAGATCGTTGATCGTGTGCGTGTCGGATTCCTGATTGCCTTCGGCGCTCTTGGCGACGATGCGCATGCCCGAATCCTGGTACCGCACGCTGCCGTCGGCGCGGTAGTCGCCGGACGTCTGGTTGTAGGTGAGGCGGTCGGTGCCGAGGAACTGGTCACCACGACGCAGCTGCACGTTGCCCTGCACCAGCGTGTCGGCCGACTCCGAGCCCTGAAGCGTGTCGCCCTCGATGTCGGTGGGCTGCTTCAGGCGCGTGCTGGTGTCGCCGGAGGTCGGCGTTCCCACGCCCTCGAACGCAGGGACCGCGTCACGCAGCGGGCACAGGCTCCAATCGTCCTGCTCCTCCGCTGCCATCGCGGGTAGGGCGATGGCGATGCACAGCGATAACGGGAGCAGGCGGAGAGTCGGTCGCACGCGGGGCATCCGTGGATATGAATGGCGTTCCGGCCATCGGGCGGGTAGCTTGCCGTATCCCCGACGGGGCGGCAACGCGGCAGGATCGGGCCAGCAAAGTGGAGGCGGCATGAGTTCAGACGACACGCGGAACGACATCGCGCAGACGCCGACGGACGACGAATGGCGCGCGAAGCTCACTCCGGAGCAGTACGCGGTGTGCCGGTGCTCGGCCACCGAGCGCGCATTCACCGGCAAGTACTGGAACCATAAGGTCGCGGGCACCTACACCTGCGTCGCCTGCGGTTCCCGGCTGTTCCTTTCGGTCGATAAATACGACTCGGGCAGCGGATGGCCGAGCTTCGTGCGGCCGGCCACGCCGGAAGCGGTGGTCGAGCATGCGGACGAAAGCCACGGCATGCGGCGCGTCGAGGTCAAATGCGCGCACTGCGATTCGCATCTGGGCCACGTGTTCCCGGATGGCCCGCCGCCGACCGGCCTGCGCTACTGCATCAATTCCGCTGCGCTCGACTTCGAATCCGAGCCCACGGGCTGACATGCGCGACGTGTTGCTGGTGGGCGCCGGCGGCGCGCTCGGTGCGATGGCGCGTCACCTGGTCGGTACCGCGATGCTCGCCACGTCGACCGCGTGGCGTTTTCCGATCGGCACGCTCGCCGTCAACGTCTCGGGCTGCCTGCTGATCGGCGCGTACGCGGCACTGGCCGAGCAGATGCCGGGGCTCAACGGCCCGGCGCGCCTGTTGCTGGTGACCGGCGTGCTCGGCGGCTACACCACGTTCTCGGCGTTCGGCCTGGAGACGATGCTGATGCTTCGTCGCGGCGATGCGTTGCTCGCGACGGGCTACGTCGTCGCGAGCGTGCTGTTCGGCCTTGCGGCGGTGTGGATCGGCATGAAGGCCGTGGCGTTCGCGCGCTGATCAGGTCGCGGCGAACGCGTCGCGTGTGAGGTTGATCGGATCGCCGTCCGTGCAGACCACGTCATCCTCGATGCGGATGCCGCCGTACGGACGGAACGCATCGACGCGCGACCAGTCGACGCTGTCGGCATGCGGCCCGGCGCGCAGGTCTTCGAGCAACATATCGATGAAGTACAGGCCCGGCTCGATCGTCACCGCCATGCCCGGTGCCAGCGTGCGCGTCAGGCGCAGGTAGGGATGGCCTTCGGGTTTCGGCAGCGACGGCCCACCGGCGTCGTCCGACGCGAAGCCCGCGACGTCATGCACCTGCAGGCCGATGCCGTGGCCGAGACCGTGCGGAAAAAATGTCGCGCTGACGCCCGTCGCCACCGCGGCTTCCGGCGACACGCGCAGCACGCCGTGATCGCGCAGCACGCCCGCGAGTGCGAGGTGCGCGTCGAGATGCAGCTGACGGTAGTCGACGCCCGAACGCACCTGCGCGCACATGCGCTGCTGCGCGGCGTCGACGGCGTTGATCAGCGACTGGAATTCGCTGTCCGCATCGCGCGCATAGGTGCGCGTGATGTCGCAGGCGTAGCCGCCGTACGACGCGCCGGCGTCGATCAGGAAGCTGCGGATGTCGGCGGGCGCGTCGCGGTCCAGTTCCGTGTAATGCAGCACCGCGCCGTGCTCGTTGAGCGCGACGATGTTGCCGTAAGGCAGGTCGTTGGCGTCCTGCCGCGCGGCCGCGCAGTATGCGAGGTGGATGTCGAATTCGGAACGGCCGTCGCGGAACGCGGCCTCGGCGGCACGATGCGCACGCGTACCGATGCGTGAGGCCTCGCGCATCATCGCGATCTCGTACGGCGTCTTGAAAGCGCGGTGGTATTCAAGGTATGCGATGACCGCGGCCGGGTTGTTCGGCGCATAATCGCCAAGCGCGCTCTGCGGTTCGCCGACGATCGCGCACCTGCCAGGAGGGGGCAGGTGGCTGGCGGCTTCTTCGATCGTGCGGATCACCGCGACGTCGAAGTGCTCGACCCACCAACCACGCGGCGCCTCGGGGACCACGTGCCAGTAATCACGCGGCTGCAGGTAAATCAATTTGGGACGCTGACCCGGCGTGGCGACGAGCCAGCTTCCCGGGTTTCGCACGAGCGGAAGCCACGCCTTGAATTGCGGGTTCACCGCATACGGATAGTCACGATCGTCGAACGCCTGGTAGTGCAGGGTGCCGCTGGGAACGACGAGGTGGTCGAAACCGCCGCGCTCCAGCGCGATGGCGGTGCGGGCCTGCAGCACTTCGATGTGGCGGGCGTACAGGGACGAAAGCGAAGGATCGGTCATGTCGACAGCATCGGAGGGCGACGACGTGGATTCTGACCGATCCGCAGCCGCGTCGCCGGGCGTGCGCCGGCAGCCGCGACGCGCATGGGCGGCGAGCCTCGTCGCGCTCGGCGTGGGACTGCTGCTGACGGCGGCGCTGGTCGGCGAGCAGCTGCATCGCGCGCGCCTGGAGCGGGCGCAGCATCTGCGGGCGCTGGCCGACGGCGAGATCGGCGCGCTGCAGGAACAGCTGCGGGACTACGACCTGGCGCTGCGTGCATTGCAGACTGGCTTCCTCAGCCACGACGTCGATTTCGAAAGCTTCGATCGCCTGTATCGCGCGCTCGACCTGCATCGACGCCTGCCCGGCCTGCAGGCAGTCGTCTATTCGGTGCCGCAGACGCGCGCGGACGGGTTGCACTATCCGACGCTGTACGTCGCGCCCCGCGTGGGCAACGAACGCGTGCTGGGTCTGGACGTGCGCACACAGCCGGCGAACCTCGTCGCGCTGCAGCAGTCGCGCGACAGCAACCGGCCGGTGCTGTCGGCGCCGTTCCGCCTGATCCAGGACCCGGCCGACCACGCGCCCGACGGCTTGCTGCTGCGGCTGCCCGTCTACAGCCCCGGCGAGCCGCCGGTGACGCTGGACGATCGCCGCGCGCGTTTCGTCGGGTCCGTGGCGATGTCGTTCCGCATCTCGCGGCTCGCGGCGGATGCGTTTCGTCCCGAATGGCGTCACTCGCTGCACCTCCGCGTGGTCGACGTCGATGCGCCGTCGGGTGCGGTCGTATTCGATTCCAGTCCCGGCCACGCGGCCAGCGCGAGCGGCTGGAAGGCCACGCACATCATCGCGTTCGCAGGCCGCCACTGGCGCGTCGACATGCACGACGCGCTCGATGGCCGCATCGACATGCGCCAGAGCCTGCCGCTCGTGGTCGCAGGCATCGCCGGCAGCGTTTTGTTCGCGCTGTGGATCGCGGCGCTTGCCGGTGCGCGGCGTCGTGCGCTGGCGGTCGGCGAGGCGATGAGCCGTCGCTATCGCGAAAGCGAAGAGCGCTTCCGCGTCGTCAACGAATTGCTGCCCGCGCTGGTGCTGCTGGCGCGCGAGGACGACGGACGCGTGATGTACGCGAACGAAGCCGCACGCATCCGCTTGGGCGAGAACGTCGACGGCACGCCGCTCGATGCGTTATTCGAAGACGCGCATCGCCGTGCCGAAGTGATGCAGGCCGAGGATCCGGGCTGGGAAAGCGTGGAGGCGATGTTGCGCAGCACTAACGGCGACCGCTTCTGGGCGAGCGTGTCGATGTCGCGCGTGCGCATCAATGGGCTGTGGAAGCGGCTTGTCGTCGCATCGGACATCTCACAGCAGCGCCAGCTCACCGAGTTGCTGAGCTACCAGGCGTCACACGACGCGTTGACGGAGCTCTACAACCGTCGCGAGTTCGAGCGCCACGTCGAACGCACGCTCGCGCATTCGGCGCAGAGCCTCACGCATTACGCACTGCTCTACGTCGACCTCGACCAGTTCAAGCTGATCAACGACACCTCCGGCCACGCGGCCGGCGACCAGTTGCTGTCGCAGCTCGCACAGGTGATGCGCGAGCAGCTGCGATCGGGTGACGTGCTCGCGCGCCTCGGCGGCGACGAGTTCGGCGTGCTCGCCTGCGACGTGCAGGACGAAGCCGCCGCGCGTCTCGTGGCCGAACGCCTGCGGCAGCACATCGACGGCTACACGTTCGTGTGGGACCAGTCGAGCTACGGCATCACCGCGAGCATCGGCGGTGTACTGCTCGATCCGACGAGTTCGTTGAAGGAGCTTTTCGCGCAGGCCGACAGCGCCTGTTACATGGCGAAGGAAGCGGGCCGCAACCGCGTGCACTTCTTCTCCGTCGGCGACAACGCGATGGCGCAGCGTCGCACCGAGATGGAATGGGCGCACCGCCTGCGATGGGCGCTGGAAGCCGACCGTTTCCGCCTGTATTTCCAGGAAGTGCATCCGCTGAAGAGCCTCGCCGGCGGCACACGTCTCGAGTTGCTGCTGCGGCTTCTCGACGAGGACGACCGAATCGTGCCGCCTGGCGCGTTCATTCCGGCGGCCGAACGCTATGGCCTGATGCCCGCGATCGATCGCTGGGTGGTCGAGACCGCGCTCGCGAACATCGACAACCTGCATCCGGAAGGGCGCGGCCTGTCGATGGTGGCGATCAATCTTTCAGGCGCGACGATCGAGGACGAATCGTTCGTCGCGCGCATCCTCGAACTCATCTCGCAGCACGACATCGATCCGCGGCGGCTGTGCTTCGAAATCACTGAAACGCTCGCGGTGCGCAATCTCGCGCAGGTGTCGCGTTTCATGAACCAGCTGCGCAAG
This sequence comes from Lysobacter sp. HA18, assembly GCF_054057595.1. Classification (NCBI taxonomy): domain Bacteria; kingdom Pseudomonadati; phylum Pseudomonadota; class Gammaproteobacteria; order Lysobacterales; family Lysobacteraceae; genus Lysobacter; species Lysobacter sp. HA18. Next base: position 2,668,011 of record NZ_JBSRZL010000001.1, on the reverse strand, counting down.
GCCGGCTGCCGTATTTCGCTGGACGACTTCGGCGTCGGCATGTCGTCGTTCGGTTATCTCAAGAACCTGCCCGTCGACATGATCAAGATCGACGGCAGCTTCGTGCAGGACCTGATCAGTGATCCGATGAGCCACGCCATCGTGCGTGCGGTCACCGACATCGGCCATCAGCGCGGCATGCAAGTGGTGGCGGAGTGGGTGGACAGCGAAGCGATCATCCGCTCGCTCACCGAAATCGGTGTCGACCATGCTCAGGGTTTCGCGTTGCACCGGCCCGAGCCGGCGCAGATCCATCGTCGCGATCAGACGTAGGTCGCGCCCGGCGCGTCGATCCAGTCGCGCAGGCGGTCGATCTGGCCGTCGTCGAGCGAGAGGAAGCGAAAGCCCGTCCATGCCTGGCCCGGCGCCGCCGCGGCGTTCTGCCAGAGCAGATGCGCGCCGACTTCGAATGCATGGCGATTGCCGGCGCGGTCGGCGAGCATGAAACGCAACTGGTAGAGGCAGTCCTCGTGCAGCGGCCCGCTCGCGAGCAGGAGCATGCCGCTTTCGGAGATGTTGCCGAGCTGGCCGACGGCCTGGCCCGTCATCTCGTCGATGACTTCCACGCGATCATCGACACGGCGGCGCCGGCTACGACGCGCTTCGTCGGCGAGCGTGTTCATACGGCGCGCTCCGGTCGACGCGCCGATGTTGATCCGGCACCGAGCGATTGCAGCGCGGCGCGCCATGCGCGATCGACGATGCGACCTTCGCCTGCGGTGACGACCTGCGCGCGTCCCGCCGCGAGATCCCGCGCGAGTCCGTCGACGGTGCCGTCAGCGACGCGCTGCCCGCGCGGATTCACGAACAGCGTCTGACCGGTCACGGTGCTGAACCACGACAGGCGGCGACGCGTGGTCGCGCCGCCTTCGTCGCGCAGGTCGAACCATGTGCCGGGCGGCAGTTCGCGGATGCGATTGGCCTGCAGCTGTGCTTCCGCGTCCAGCCGCTCGCCGCCATCGCTGTCGGCATCGGTGTCTTCACCAAGGCGTGCACGCGACTTCAGGCGCATGGCGAGTTCGGTACGCGTCGATGCGTCATCGCCGCTGTCATCTTCGGTACCGGTGAGGATGCGCGCGATGCGCGACGCGTCGTCCGCGTGGTAGCCCACGGTCGACAGCCACTGGTCGACGAGTAGCACGAGATCCGGGCCTGCATTCGCCTGACCCGCTGCGGCGCACACCAGCTCGTCGGTCGCCTCGACGAGTCCCGCCCATTCCGTGCTGTCCTCGCCGTGGCGCAGATGCGCGAGCGTCAGCACGTCGGCCCAAGCGTGGCGCAGCATGCCGCGGTGGAAGGCCGGTAGCTTGATCGATTGCAGCGCCGCGTCGATGACGTCGGCAGCGCGGCGACGTGCGACGGCGAGCTTGTCCTTGCCGCGCGCGGCTTCGACGTTGCGGCGCTCGGACACTTCGGAGCGTCGCGCGACGGCCTGCAGTTGCTGGTCGAGCGCGGTCACGCCGCTGCGGAACGCCGCGGCCGGGTCGTCCGGCGCGCACGCAATCGCATCGACGATGCGCTCGAGGTGCAGCAGGAGCTGTGGATCAATGTCGTCGGCCGCATACCAGCGCGCGCCGGATTCGGCGACCGCGTTGAGCACTTCGCGCGCGGGGTGCGCCGCGCGCAGGAAGAAGCCGGGATCGGCGAGCGCGAGACGCAGCAGCGGCAGGCGCAGGCGATCGAGCATGCTCTTCGCCGGCGCGTCGCCGCGAATCTCACGGTCGAGATGCGCATACATCAGCGACAGCAACTCGAAGATGTCGGCGTCTTCTCGCGACAGCGCGACCGCTTCGCCCTGGCGTTGCCGCGCATGGAGCAAAAGCCACTGACGGATGCCGTCGATGTCGAGACCGTTGACGTCATCGCCCGCGGACGCGAGCAACTGCAGCGCGACGGCGGTCGGAAGTTCGGGACGTGCGGTCGCAGCCGCGAGCGCACTCGTGCTGATGGAGCCCGTGCTGCGGCCTGCGTCGGCATTGTTTTGCCCGCTGCCGAGGCCGGAATTTCCGCCGAAGCTTGCACCCGCATTCGCACCGCCGAAGCTGCCGCGGAAGCGGTCGGCCATCGAACGTTTAGAGGCGAGCAATTCCTGCAGCAGCTCGAACGTCGGGGTGTCGCCTTCGCTGGGCGCGGCGCCGGCCCAGCCTGTATGCGGGCGCTCGCGTTCGGCGACCGCGCTTCCCTCGACCGTCGCGCTCGCCACGCGTGCGCGCGGACGCAACGGTACGAACGACAGCCCGGGCATGATGCGATGGCGCACCAGCGCTTCGTTGATCGCTTCGGCGACGACCGGATAGTCCACCAGCACCGACCGGTCGAATTCGCGAAGGAGCATCACACGCATCGGCAAGTGCAAGCCGCACGACTCCGCGGCGGCCACCACCATTTCGCACAGGCGACGGGGCCCGACGGGCAGCGTCAGCGGCTCGAATGCCGGGCGTTCGGCGAGTACACCGAAGCGCTGGCACAACAGGTGGATCGGCAACGGCGCGCGCGCTTCGACGCGAAGCGTGACCGTCTTCAATTCGGTTTCGATGTCCTGCTCATCGTCATCGACCAGCCGAAGCTCGTCGAACGAGGGCATCGCGAATGCAGCGGCAGAACTCGCGCGCGACGGCTGCGGCGTGGCGCGCAGCGTCGCCAGCTCGGTGTCGAGCGCACGCGCGAACCTGTCGATAAGGTCGCGCTGGCGCCGCAGCAGGAGTTGCGACTGCTCGGCCTGGACGCTGCCGAGCGCGAAGATGGTGCCGGTGTCGCGCGGGTTGGTCAGGCGGCCCGCGATCTGCGTGAGCGCGCGGTCGAACGGGTCGACGACAAGCTCGTACGCCGTGGTGTACACGGCGTCCACTGCGTCCCGCACCCGGCGCGGCAACGCCGCGGACGCAATCGCGTCCGCGGACGGAATCCGCCTATGGGGTGGAAATGGGACAGACACCTTGTTCTCCCCGCCAACTGAGACGATCTAAACACGGTCAAGCGCCGATGTCAGCTTCGACTGGCGCATCGAGGAATAATTCCAGCACGTCGTTGGTGAACCGCCGGCCCACCTCGGTGGGCCATACGCGCTCCGCGTCCTGCGCCAGCCAGCCCCGTTCAAGGGCTTCCGCGATGGGGCCGTCGATCGCGTCCCGAGGCAGGCCGGTGCGCGATTCGAACTGCGACCACGCGAAGCCTTCGTGCAGGCGCAGCGCATTGAGCATGAATTCGAAGGGCCGACGCGCCGGCTCGATGCGCTCGTCGCCGCCGATCGCCGCGCCCGTGCCGGCCGTCTCGAGATACTTGGTCGGGTGCTTGTGCTTCCAGCGACGCAGGATCGTCTGCTCGGCGCCCATCGTGATCTTGCCGTGCGCGCCGGCGCCGATGCCGAGGTAGTCGCCGAATCGCCAATAGTTGAGGTTGTGCGCGGATCGGTGGCCCGGCCGGGCGTAGGCGCTCGTCTCGTAGTGCTCGTAGCCGGCCCGCGCGAGCAGCGCCTGGCAATGCTCCTGCATGTCCCAGGCGAGATCGTCGTCGGGGATGTTCTTCGGCGGGCGCGCGGCGAAGACCGTGTTGGGCTCGAGCGTGAGCTGGTAGTGCGAGATATGCGTCGGCGCGAGTTCGATCGCGCGTTCGACGTCGCGCTCCGCCATCGCGAGGCTCTGGCCGGGCAACGCGTACATCAGGTCGAGATTGAGCTCGTCGAAGCCTGCGTCCTGCGCCTGGCGGATCGCGTTCGCCGCCTGCGCGGAATCGTGGATGCGACCGAGGCGTTCAAGACAGCCGTCGTCGAAGCTCTGCACGCCGAAGCTCAGGCGATTGACGCCGGCGGCGCGGTAATCGGCGAGCTTGCCGAACTCCGATGTGCCGGGGTTGGTCTCGAGCGTGATCTCGCAGTCCGGCGCGAAGCGCAGGCGCGAACTCGCCGCCTGCAGGAAGCGGTCAATGAGATCGGCCGGCATCAGGCTCGGCGTGCCGCCGCCGAAGAACACGGTACGGATGGTCCGGCCCCAGACCAGCGGAAGATCGAAGTCGAGGTCGGCGATCAACGCATCGACGTACTGCGTCAGCGGAAGCTCGCCGCGGCCCTGGTGTGAATTGAAATCGCAGTACGGGCACTTCTTCACACACCACGGCACATGCACGTAGAGCGAGAGCGGCGGGGTGGTGAGGCTCATGCGGGTGAGGCGTCGTGCGGCTGGCGGGCGGGCCCATGTTCGGGCATGCCGGCCAGCGCGTCGAGCAACGGCGCGTCAATGCGCGTGCGACGACGGCCGTGCACGATCAGCCACATCGTGATCGCGCGCGCGGTCGCATGCGACGACGACGGTGCGCTCAGCACCAGCACCACGCCGAAGCGATCGGCCTCGACGCGAAGCCGGCACCACGGCAGCCGCGTGCGCCGATAGCGCAGACACGCGACCTGTCGCGCCGGCAGGAGCCGGTACGCATAACCGGTGGTGGCATCGCGTAACTGCAGAGCGGGGCCGTCGACTGCCGCCCACTGCACGCGCGACATCACGGCCAGGGTCATCGCCAGCACGACGACGACCGCGACCATCGGCCCCAGCACGACGCCCGCCACGATCGACGCGACAACCGTCGCCACGCCTGCCGACACGGCCACGGCGATGCGCGACTGCCAACCGACATCGAGGTCTTCCCGAAGCATGCTCATGTCGACCTCCACTCCGCGAGTCGCGACCGCAATACATCGACGGCGCGTCCGCGGTGGCTGATGCGCGCCTTGGTGTCCGCATCAAGCTCGGCCGCGGACACGCCGCGCTCGACGTCGAGGAACACCGGGTCGTAGCCGAATCCGCCGGCGCCGCGCGGTGCATCGAGAATGCGCCCGTGCCAGCTGCCTTCGGCGACCACCGGTCGTGGATCGGTCGCGTGTCGCAGCAGCACGATGGCTGCATGGAAATACGCGCCGCGTTCCGCGTCGCCGCGTCCGCGCAACTCACCGAGCAGCTTGTCGATGTTCGCGGCCGGGTTCGCCGGCTCGCCGGCATAGCGCGCGGAATACAGTCCGGGCGCACCGCCGAGCACGTCGACGCAAAGGCCCGAGTCGTCCGCCAGCGCGGGAAGGCCGGTGACGCGCGCCGCATTGCGCGCCTTGAGCAGCGCGTTTTCGACGAACGTCAGGCCGGTCTCTTCGACGTCCTCGACGCCGAGCTCGCCCTGCGCGATGCAATCGAAACCCAGCGGCGCGAGCAGGCGCTCGAACTCGGCAAGCTTGCCCGGGTTGCCACTGGCGACCACGACTTTCATGCGCGTCATCCTGACGCCCGGCGGGTGTACGCCGGGTGGATCAGCGACCCAGCGCCTCGCGCTGGAATGCGACGAGCTGCGCGATTCCGCGTTCGGCCAGATCGGTCAGCGCATTCAATTCCTCGCGCCGGAACGCATGGCCCTCGGCCGTGCCCTGCAGCTCGATGAAACCGCCGCCGTCGTTCATGACGACGTTCATGTCGGTGTCGCAGTCGCTGTCTTCGGCGTAGTCGAGATCGAGCACCGGCACGCCGCGATACACGCCGACCGACACCGCCGCCACCGCGCCCAGCACGAAGTCGCGCTTGATCTCGCCGCGACCGAGCAGCCATTGCGCCGCATCGACCAGCGCGACGTACGCGCCAGTGATCGCCGCGGTGCGCGTGCCGCCGTCGGCCTGCAATACATCGCAGTCGAGCGTGATCGTGCGTTCGCCGAGCGCGCGACGGTCGACGCAGGCGCGCAGCGAACGGCCGATCAGGCGCTGGATTTCGAGCGTGCGTCCGCCCTGCTTGCCGCGCGAGGCTTCGCGGTCGTTACGGGTATTGGTCGAGCGCGGAAGCATTCCGTACTCGGCCGTGACCCAGCCTTCGCCCTTGCCGCGCAGGAAGCCGGGCACCTTGGATTCGACGGTCGCCGTGCAGAGCACGCGCGTCTCGCCGAACTCGATCAGCACCGAGCCTTCGGCATGTTTGGTGAAGCCGCGGGTGATGCGCACGGGGCGTAATGCATCGGGCGCGCGCCCGGAGGGACGGGCGAAACTGGCGGTCGCGCTCATGGGCGGCGATATCCGGGCGACGGCGCGTGAGCGTACCATCCACGCCCCGCAGCACCGGCAGCGAACCGCATGTCCATCCGCAGCATGACCGCCTTCGCGAGCGGCGAATCCATCACGCCGTGGGGCACGCTCGCCTGCGAACTGCGCTCGGTGAACCACCGCTTCCTCGAGATCGCCACGCGCCTGCCCGACGAGCTGCGTGCGCTCGAACCCGCCCTTCGTGAGCGCATCGGCGCGCGCATCAGCCGCGGCAAGGTGGACGTCAGCTTCCGCCTGCGTGCGGCCGACGGCGGCGGCGCGCTGCAGGTCAATCGCGAACGCCTCGCCGAGCTCGCCCGCCTGTCGCGCGAACTCGAAACCGACTTCCCCGGCCTGCGCACCGATTTCTCCCAGCTGCTGCAGATCCCCGGCGTCGTGAAAGGCGAGGGCATCGATCCCGCCGCGCTGCATGCCGACGCGCTGGCGCTGCTCGATCGCGTGCTCGAGGAGTTCGTCGCCTCGCGCGAACGCGAAGGCTCCAAGCTCGCGCAGGCGATCACCGAACGGCTCGACGGCATCTCCGCGATCCGCGACGTGGTGCGCGAATGCATCCCGGCGATCCGCGAAGGCCAGCGCACGCGACTGGAGACGCGCTTGGCCGACCTGCCGACGCCGGTCGACCCCGGCCGCATCGAGCAGGAACTCGTTCTCGCGCTGCAGAAGCTCGACGTCGACGAAGAGCTCGATCGTTTGGACGCGCATCTCGCCGAAGCACGGCGCGTGCTCAAGCTGCGCGAGGCGGTCGGTCGTCGCCTCGACTTCCTGCTGCAGGAGTTCAACCGCGAGGCGAATACGCTGGGCAGCAAGTCGGTCGACAGCCGCACCTCGTCGGCGGCGATCGACCTCAAGGTGCTGATCGACCAGATCCGCGAGCAGGTCCAGAACATCGAGTGACGGCCGCCCGGCCGGAACGCCGCGCCGCCGGAGCGGTTAGGATTCGGCAGCCCGGCCCCGCCGACACCCGCAGACCCGAACGGCCCATGCGCGGAACCCTCTTCATCGTCGCGGCGCCCTCGGGCGCGGGCAAATCGAGCATCGTCAACGCGGTGCTCGCCCGCGATCCGAATATCTCGCTGTCGATCTCGTTCACCTCGCGCGCGCCGCGCCCGGGTGAGCGGCACGCCGAGCACTACCACTTCGTCACCGCGGACGACTTCCAGGCCATGGTCGCCGCCGGCGACTTCTTCGAGCACGCCCGCGTACACGGCGACTGGAAGGGCACGGCGCGGCAGTCGGTCGAGCCGCAGTTGAATTCCGGCCGCGACGTGCTGCTGGAGATCGACTGGCAGGGCGCCCGCCAGGTTCGCGCCAAGGTGCCGGACGCAATCAGCGTATTCATCCTACCGCCGTCGCGTGCGGCGCTCGACGAGCGCATGCGCAAGCGCGGGCAGGACAGCGAGGACGTGATCGCGCAGCGCCTGGCCGCCGCCCGCGACGAGATGAGCCACTACGGCGAGTTCGACTACCTGGTGGTCAACGAAGACTTCCAGACCGCGGTGTCCGAGATGTGCGCGATCTTCACCGCCAGCCGCCTGCGCCGCGACCCGCAGGTCGCGCGGCACTCGCGGCTCATCACGGCGTTGCTGGTCGACGACCCGTCGTAAGCGGTCGGTTGCGGTCTAACTGACTGATTCCAAAGGAAAGGCTTGCCTCGATGCCGGGGCGGCCCTACACTGCCAGCCCCTTTCGAATCACGTGGCGCGCCGTCCGGCCGCCGGGAGCCCGCATGGCCCGCATCACCGTAGAAGACTGCCTGCAGGTCGTCGACAACCGCTTCGAGCTCGTCATGATGGCGTCCAAGCGCGCCCGTCAGCTCGCCGCCGGCGTCGACGCCCAGCTCGAGAACGAAGCCAACGACAAGCCGACGGTGCTGGCGCTGCGCGAGATCGCCGCGCGCCGCATCGACAACGAATACATCGACGCGGTCGAGAAGGCCGAGCGCGAGCGCAAGGAGCGCGAGGCGCTGGAGTGGGCCGCGGCGGAAGTCGTCGCCGACGACGACCTCTCGAAGGGCGACGACTGATCCTCGCGATCGTCCCGCTGCGAACAGGCCCCGCTCCGGCGGGGCTTGTCGTTTCTGAGGTTCGTCACGCTTCGTTGCTCGCGGTGAACCGGCGGCCGAATGCAGCCGCTTAAAACGTTGCGTGGTCGGGACGCGGACGTATAGTCGGTCGTAATGAGTTCGTTCGATCGCGTCGCCAGCCCGAAGCCCGTCGCGCCTCCGCCGGTGTCCACCGACGAGGCGCCGGAGTACGTTCTCGAACTCGAGAAGGCGGCGTCTTACCTGGGCGACGACCAGCGCGCGCTGCTCCGCAAGGCATGGCGCCTCGGCGCGGCCGCCCATGCGGGCCAGACCCGCAAGTCGGGCGAGCCCTACATCACCCATCCGGTCGCCGTTGCCAAGGTGCTGGCCGAGCAGGGGCTGGACGCCGAAACGCTGATCGCGGCGATCCTGCACGACACGCTGGAAGACACCGAGCTGAGCCACGAGCAGCTCACCAGCGAGTTCGGGCCGACGGTCGCCGAGCTGGTAGACGGTGTCACCAAGCTCGACAAGCTGCAGTTCCGCGACCGGCAGGAAGCGGCGGCCGAGAGCTTCCGCAAGATGCTGCTGGCGATGTCGCGCGATCTGCGCGTCATCCTGATCAAGCTCGCCGACCGCCTGCACAACATGCGCACGCTCGGTGCGCAGAGCCCGGAGTCGAGCAAGCGCATCGCCCGCGAGACGATCGAGATCTACGCGCCGATCGCGCAGCGCCTGGGCATGAACCTGTTCAAGGCCGAGCTGCAGGATCATGGCTTCCGCGCGTTGCATCCGTGGCGGCATGCGGTCATCGCCAAGCGCATACGCACGCAGCCGGTGATGCGCCGCGAACTGCTCGCGCAGATTGAAGCGAATCTCGCGCAGAAGTTGGCGAAAGACAAAGTCATCCACCGCCTCGTGAGCCGGGTGAAGTCGCCGTGGAGCATCTACACCAAGATGCGCACGGAACATAAGAGCTTCCGGCAGGTGATGGACGTCTTCGGCTTCCGCGTCGTGGTGCGCAACGTCGGCGACTGCTATCGCGCGCTCGGTGTGTCGCACAGCGTGTACAAGCCGCTGGATTCGCGCTTCCGTGACTTCATCGCGATTCCCAAGGCGAACGGTTACCAGTCGCTGCACACGGTGCTGTTCGGGCCGTACGGCTCACCGGTCGAAGTGCAGATCCGCACCGAGGAAATGGACCTCGTCGCCGAGCGCGGCATCGCGGCGCACTGGTCGTACAAGTTCGGCGGCGACGGCTACAACAGCGCGCAGAACCGTGCACATCACTGGATCACGAACCTTGTTGAAAGCCAGCGATCCGCCGGCTCGTCGCTCGAGTTCCTCGAGAACGTCAAGGTCGACCTGTTCCCGGACGAGGTCTACGTGTTCACGCCGAAGGGCGACATCCTCTCGCTGCCGCGCAATTCCACCGCACTCGACTTCGCGTTCGCCGTGCACACCGATATCGGCAAGACGGCCGTTGCCGCACGCGTCGATGGCAAGCTCGTTCCACTGCGCACCAAGCTCGCCAGCGGCCAGCGCATCGACATCATCACCGCGCGCTCGGCGACGCCGAAGCCGCAGTGGTTGGAGTTCGTGGTCACCGGCAAGGCGCGCACCGCGATCCGCCAGCAGCTGAAGCAGCTCGAGCACGAGGACGCGGTGCAGATCGGCCATCGCATGCTCGATCGCGCGCTCGAATCGCTCGAGACATCGCTCGAACGCGTGCCACCCGTCAGGCTGGAGGCCTACCTCGCGGAGAACCGCTATCCGCGACTGGAAGCGTTGCTGGCGGACATCGCACTCGGCAACCGCATGCCGTCGCAGGTCGCCTTAGCGCTCGTGCGCGAACGCGGCGCGAACCTGAAGCCGCGCGCCGAAGACCTCATCGACGGCGTGCAGGACCGCATCCTCATCACCGGTCACGAGAAGGGGGTCATCTCGTTCGCGAGTTGCTGCCTTCCGGTGCCGGGCGACGAAATCATGGGCTATCACACGGCCGGGCGCGGCATCGTCGTGCATCGACTGGACTGCCCGAACGTTGCCGAATACCGGAAGTCGCCCGATCGCTGGGTGCCGATCGGCTGGGATCGCGAAGTGCGCGGCGATTTCCATGCCGCGCTCAAGATCGAGGTCGACAATCGTCCCGGCGCACTCGCGCAGATCGCCGCGGCGATCGCCGATGCGAAGGCGAACATCGACCGTGTCGAATACATCGAGCGCGATGCGAATGTCGCGGTGCTGCGCTTTGGCATCGAAGTGACGGACCGGAAGCATCTGGCCGATGTGATGCGCAAGGTGCGCAAGCTCACCGTCGCGCTTGGCGTGCAGCGCATCTGACGTGTCGAGCATTCCGCAACTGCTGGCCGCCGCCGCGCTCGAAGTGCGGCAACGGGCGACGAGTGCGTCGCTTATCGGCCTGGAAACAGATGAGCTGGAGCAACTGGCGGATCGCCTGATGCAGGCCGCGCAATTGCCGCCCGAAACCGCGATCGCGTCGTTGAAGCTGCTCGCGCGCCTGTTCGGCGACGACCGTGCGGCATGGGCGTCGGTGTCGCCAGCATTCGTCGCACTGATGGATGCCGTGCGGACCCAGGGCACATGAGCGCCGCGCGACGTTCGACGCATCGACACAGCCGGCTGCGAAACGGCGAACGATGAGCACATCGATCCTCCTGCTGGGCGTGCTGCTGAGCTCCATCGGTGTCGGCTATGCGATGTACGGACGCAAACAGCGCGCCGGCATTCCGCTGATATGCGGCATCGCGCTGATGGTCGTGCCGTACTTCATTTCGAGCGCGCTTGTGCTCACGCTGGTCGGTGCGGTGCTCGCGGTGATTCCATGGGTGGTGCGCGTCTAGCGCGACGAACCCGGCGCCGTCGCGTGCAGTGCGACGCCGCCGACGACAATCGACGCCGCGCCACCGCGTACCATTCGGCGCACGTTCCCCGGACCTCATCGCCATGCGCCAGCCGATCCATACCGACCGTGCCCCCGCCGCCATCGGCCCGTACTCGCAGGCCGTGCGCGCCGGCGACACCGTGTTCCTGTCCGGCCAGATCCCGCTCGATCCTGCTACCGGCGAGCTCGTCACAGGCGACATCGCGACGCAGGCGCGCCGCGCGTTCGACAACCTGCGGGCGGTCTGCGAGGCCGCGGGCGGTTCGCTCGATGGCGTGGTGCGGCTCGGGCTCTACCTCACCGATCTCGGCGACTTCGCCGCGGTGAACGCGGTGATGGCCGACTACTTCCAGGCGCCGTATCCGGCGCGCTCCACGATCCAGGTGTCGGGCCTTCCGAAGGGCGCGCACTTCGAGGTCGACGCGATCCTCGTCCTCGGCTGATCGATGCCCCGCGCGGCGCGACCGACGCCAGCCCTCGCGCCGGCCGGCGATGCGCCGCTGACGTCGCTGCGTGGCTGCGGTCCCGCGCTTGCGGAAAAGCTCGCGTCGCGCGGTCTCGCCACGCTGCAGGACCTCTGGCTGCAACTGCCGCGCGGCTACGAGGACCGCACGAAGATCGTGCCGATCCGCGACCTGCAGGCCGGTGCCGCAGCGCAGGTCGAAGGCGTGGTCGAAGCGGTGGAGAAGGGCTTCCGTTATCGACCGATGTTGCGCGTCGCGATCTCCGATGAATCGCATGCAACGCTGGTGTTGCGGTTCTTCCACTTCCGCGCCGCGCAGGTCGCGCAGTTCCAGCCCGGTACGCGGCTGCGGTGCTACGGCACGCCGAGGCTCGGTCCGCAGGGGCTGGAGATCGTGCATCCCAGCTATCGCGTGGTCGAACCGGACGAAGTGCTCGGCAGCGCGCTGGATCCCGTGTATCCGCAGATCGAAGGCGTCGCGCCGGCGACGTTGCGTCGCCTGATCGGGCTCGCGATCGAACGTCTGCCGTCGGACGATGCGCTCGAACTGTTGCCGACGTCGTGGTGGGCGGATCTCGGGTTTCCGTCGCTGCGGCAGGCGCTGGTGACCGTGCATCGACCGTCCGCTGACGACGACATCGCCGCGCTGCTATCGGGCCGGCATCCTGCGCAGCGTCGACTCGCGCTGGAAGAACTGCTCGCGCATCACCTGAGCCTGCGAGGCCAGCGGCGTGCTCACCGTGCACATCGCGCGCCCGCACTCTCCGACGCACGCTTCGCCAGCCGCCTGCGCGACGCATTGCCATTCGCGCTCACCAATGCACAGTCGCGCGTGTTCGCCGAAGTCGCGGTCGACCTTGCGGAACCGGTCCCGATGTTGCGCCTCGTGCAGGGCGATGTCGGTTCCGGCAAGACCGTCGTCGCGGCGATGGCCGCGCTGCTCGCCGTCGGCAGTCGCAGGCAGGCCGCGTTGATGGCGCCAACGGAACTTCTCGCCGAGCAGCACCTGACCAATCTGCGCGGCTGGCTGGAGCCGCTCGGCTTGCGTGTGACATGGCTGGCCGGCAAGGTCACCGGCAAGGCGCGCGCTAAGGTGCTGGCGGATGTCGCATCGGGCGAAGCGCAGGTCGTCGTCGGCACGCATGCGCTGATGCAGGAAGGCGTCGCGTTCCACGACCTTGCGCTCGCGATCGTCGACGAACAACACCGCTTCGGCGTGCACCAGCGACTCGCACTCGTCGACAAGGGCTCGCTCGCGCACGGCACCGTGCCGCATCAGCTGGTGATGACGGCCACGCCCATCCCGCGAACGCTGGCGATGGCTGCATATGCGGATCTCGATGTTTCCACCATCGACGAACTGCCGCCCGGTCGTACGCCTGTCACGACCGTCGTGCTCGGATCGGATCGACGCCCGGAACTGGTCGAACGCATCCGTCGTGCATGCGCGGAAGGCCGTCAGGCGTACTGGGTCTGCACGCTGATCGACGAGAGCGATGAGGTTGTCGCCAAGGCCGCACAGACCACGTTCGAGGAGCTCACCGCACAGCTGCCCGAGTTGCGCCTCGGCATCGTGCACGGCCGCATGCGCCCGGCGGAAAAGCAGGCCGCGATGCTCGCGTTCAAGAATGGTGAGACCGATCTGCTGGTTGCGACGACGGTGATCGAAGTCGGCGTCGACGTGCCGAACGCGTCGCTGATGATCATCGAGAACGCCGAGCGTCTCGGCCTATCGCAGCTGCACCAGTTACGTGGGCGGGTAGGGCGCGGCAGCGCGGCGTCGAGCTGCGTGCTGCTGTACCAGCCACCGCTGTCGCAGATGGCGCGCGAGCGGCTGTCGACGATGCGAGAAACCAACGACGGCTTCGTCATCGCCGAGCGCGATCTCGAACTGCGCGGCCCCGGCGAACTGCTCGGTACGCGACAGACCGGCCTAGCCGAATTCCGCGTTGCAGATCTCACGCGTGACGCCGACCTGCTGCCGCGCGTGCACGAACTCGGCGAACGCATCGCCGAACGCGCGCCGGAACTCGCCGCGCGGGTCGTCGCACGCTGGGTCGGCGGGGCTGTGCGCTACGCGTCGGCGTGACGTCCCGCGCGCTTCGCGCATAATCGGTCGATGAACGAACGCATCCCGCTCCTCATCGATACCGACCCCGGCGTGGACGACGCGCTGGCCCTGCTGATGGCCTTCAACGACACGCGCCACGACGTCGTCGGCCTGACGATCGCCGCCGGCAATGTCGGCCTCGAACACACGGTCGCCAACGCGCTCAAGCTGTGCGAAGTCGCGAACGTCGACGTGCCGGTGTTTTCCGGTTGCGCGTCACCGCTGCTGCATCCCGCGCGCGACGCGGCCTACGTGCACGGCCGCGACGGCTTCGGCGACACCGGTTACACGAAGGCCGCAAAACAGGCCGAAGCCGAGCACGCGGCGCTCGCGATCCTTCGCCTGTCACACGAATATTCGGGACGGTTGCTGGTCGTCGCGCTTGGCCCACTGACCAACATCGCGCTCGCGCTGAGGCTCGATCCGACGCTGCCGTCGCGCGTCGGACGTTTCGTTGTGATGGGCGGTGCGGTCACCGCGCACGGCAACATCACGCCGGCGGCCGAGTTCAACATCGCCTTCGACCCGGAAGCCGCGAAGATCGTGTTCGACGCGTTCCCGCACATCGACCTCGCCGACTGGGAGGCGACCGTCGCCCACGGCTTCGCGCACGACGAGGTCGAGCGCTGGCTCAAGGCCGACCACCCGAAGGCGCGGTTCTACGACTCGATCTCGAAGCAGACCCGCACGTGGTCCAGCGACCGCCGCGGCGATCACTGGCACGCCGCCGATGCGCTGGCGATGGCGTATGCGCTTGAACCCGACGGCGCGAGGGAGTTGGTGGACCGCCCGGTCGCGATTGAACTCGAAGGCCGCCACACGCGCGGCGCGACTATCGTGGACTGGCGCCGCGAGGGCGGGGCGACCGACAACTGCCGCATCCTGATGCGCTACGACCAGACGCGTTTCGAGCGCCTCATGCGCGAAGCGCTGGGCGCCTGACGACGTTCAGCCGCCCGGCCCATCACATGGCTTGCACGACTCCGGGGCGGCCCGTATACTGCCGGGCTCCCCGAATCTAGATTGGTGAATGCCATGAAAGCCGGCATCCATCCCGAGTACCGCGACGTCATCTTCCAGGACGTCACCACCGATTTCTCGTTCCTGACCCGTTCGACGATTCCCTCCAAGGAATCGATCAAGTGGGAAGACGGCAACGAGTACCCGCTTGTGAAAGTCGATATCTCCTCGGCCTCGCACCCGTTCTATACGGGCAAGCACAAGATCGTGGACACCAGCGGTCGCGTGGACAAGTTCCGCAAGCGTTACGCCCAGAAGTAATTCGGTCGCGGGTTCGCCCGCACCGATGTCGTACGACGGCCGCCTCAGGGCGGCCGTTTGCGTTTGGGCGGCCGCAACGCGCGTCCACACGTCGCCCGCAGCCCTTCTCCGGTGTCTGCCATTGGACATTCGGCACAGCCAGCCGACGCAGGCGTATGTGCGATAATCCGCGGCTTGCAAAGCGACCGCTAACGACCTTTCTCCTTCGCGCGGCGACACCGCGCATGCCCCACAGGAGCGCTCCGTGTCCGACACCAAATCCGGCCTGCAGCAGGTCACCCTGACCGCCGGCGATGCCACCGTGACCCTGCCCGTGCAGCACCCGACCCTGGGCGCGCCGTGCATCGACATCGCCAAGCTGCCGAAGGAAACCGGCTGCTTCACGTACGACCCCGGCTTCACTGCGACCGCGAGTTGCAAGTCGGCGATCACCTACATCGACGGCGATGCCGGCGTGCTGCTCTATCGCGGCTACCCGATCGAGCAACTGGCCGAGAAGTCGAGCTTCCTCGAAGTCGCCTACCTGCTCATGAACGGCGAACTGCCGAACAAGCAGGAGTTCGACAGCTTCGAGCACGAGGTCACGCATCACACGATGATGCATGAGGCCTTCCGCACGTTCCTCTACGGCTTCCGCCACGACGCGCATCCGATGGCGATGCTGGTCGGCATGCTCGGCTCGATGGCGAGCTTCTATCACAACGAACTCGATCTCGAGGACCCGGCGCAGCGCCGCCTCGCGGCGATCCGTCTGATCGCGAAGGTGCCGACGATCGCTGCCGCCTGCCATCGTTATTCGATCGGCTGGCCGATTCGCTACCCGAAGAATTCGCTCGACTACACCACGCGCTTCCTGCACATGATGAAGGAAGTGCCGGCCGAGCCGCTGGAACTCAATCCGGTCGCCGCGAAGGCGCTGGACCTGCTCTTCATCCTGCACGCCGACCACGAGCAGAACGCGTCGACGTCGACCGTGCGACTGATCGGTTCCACCGGCGCGAACCCCTACGCGTGCATCGCGGGCGGCGTCGCGGCGCTGTGGGGCCCGGCGCATGGCGGTGCGAACGAAGCAGTGCTCAAGATGCTCGCCGAGATCGGTCGTCCGGAAAACGTGGGCAGCGCGGTCGAGAAGGCGAAGGACAAGAACTCGGGCTTCCGCCTGATGGGCTTCGGCCATCGCGTCTACAAGAATTACGACCCGCGCGCGGCGCTGGTGCGCAAGATGACGCACGACGTGCTCGGCGAACTCGGCGTCAACGATCCGCTGCTCGAAGTCGCGCTGAAGCTGGAAGAAGCCGCGCTGAAGGACGAGTACTTCGTACAGCGCAAGCTGTATCCGAACGTCGACTTCTACTCGGGGCTGATCTACAAGGCGCTGGGCATTCCGGTCGAGATGTTCACCGTGATGTTCGCGATCGCGCGCACCGCGGGCTGGGTCAGCCACTGGCTGGAACAGCAGGAAGAT
The DNA here is from genome assembly GCF_054057595.1 of Lysobacter sp. HA18. Lineage (NCBI taxonomy): Bacteria > Pseudomonadati > Pseudomonadota > Gammaproteobacteria > Lysobacterales > Lysobacteraceae > Lysobacter > Lysobacter sp. HA18. The sequence continues at coordinate 2,651,658 of NZ_JBSRZL010000001.1, read as the reverse complement.
CCGGAGAACAAGATCGGTCGTCCGCGCCAGATCTACACCGGCGCCGTGCAGCGCGACTACGTGGATGCGTCTAAGCGCTGATTCGCCTCGATCACGCTGCACACGAAGGAAGCCGCGGCATGTCCGCGGCTTCTTCGTTTCCGGCATCCGTGTTTTCGATAACGCAGTCGTCAGCCAAGTCCGCGCTCGAAATCGTCGATTTCCGTTTCGGCGATGACCTGCTGCAACAGCGCGACGTTCGCACGGCGCATCGGCTTTTCGTCCACCGGTGAGAGCGGCGCCTGACGCAGCACGTCGTGCGGCAGCACCGTGAGGTCGAAGGGCAGGCCGTCGGCGCTGAACACCCAGACGGGAAATTCTTCGTCGCGGTGACGGTCGAGGCGCACGCGACGGCTGCGCGATTGCGCCGGGACGTGGTGATCGTCGAGGAAGCGGTGCACCGCGTCCGGGTCGTCGACATGAAGATGCAGCGTCACTGGCGATCGCGCGTCGGCAGTTCCTTCCAGCACGGGGCCTACTAGGCGCGGATCGAACACACGGAAGAATCGAAGCGCTTCCAGTGCGGCATCGCGACGTCGCCGCAGTTCACCCGCGTTGTCACGTCCGAACAGACGCTGATACTGGCGCAGCGCGGCTTCGATTTCGGTATTGCGCGGCAGCGATGCGTCGTCGTGGATGCCGAGGCGTTCGGCCGCCTTGAGCTTGGCCTGGTGATAGTCGGCGATGCCGCTTTCGGCCATCAATCGCGCCGCTTCGCCGGCGAGTTGTTCGCGACGCTCGCGAAGTCGCGACTGCGCGTGCAGGTGGGCGTGCTGACGGGCAGGGCGCATGGCGAGGCTCCGTGGCAGGCTGAGGCGATGAACCGCCGCCGGCACGCGCCGGCACCTTCACGCTAGCACGCAGTTGTCGACGCCCGGTGTGGTGGCGTCGACATCCGTTCAGCCGATCAGAAGATGTCGAACGACTCTTCCGAACCCGAGTCCTGCTGCTGCGACGACGGGCCGTAGTCGATGTCGCTCTGCATGCGCTCGAGGTCTTCCTGCTTCACCCATTCGGTGATGCCGCCGGTGCCGCCCGGAATCAATCGACCGCCCGCACCGACGGTGACCTTGACCATGCCGTCCGGTGGATCGTTCGGCTGGATCGGCTGATCCTTGAGCGCGACGCGCATGTAGTCGATCCAGATCGGCAGTGCCGCCTTGCCGCCGTACTCGCGGTAGCCCAGCGACTTGAAGTCGTCGCGGCCCACCCAGACGGTGGTGATGTACGGGCCGCCGAAGCCGGAGAACCAGGCGTCGCGGTGGTCGTTCGTCGAACCGGTCTTGCCGCCGACGTCCTCACGGCCGAGCACCTTCGCTGCAGTGCCGGTGCCGCGCTGCACGACGTCGCGCAGGATCGAGACGATCTGGTAGCCGATGCGTTCGTCGATCGCGCGCGGCGCGAGCGCCATGCCGGTCATGTCGATCTTCTTCGACTTGGACGCATCGGCGGTCGCGTTCGCGCCCGGCTTCGCGCTGCTGTCGGTCGCGCCTGCGGCAGGTGCGGGGCCGAGGTTAAAGCCGTCGACTACAGCGGTCTGCGTCTGCACCGCGCCGCCGGTGGAGTTGGCGACGACCGCGCAGCCGTGGCAGCCCACGAGCGGCTTTTCCTTGAAGATCACCGCGCCGTTGCGGTCCTTCACCGTGTCGATGAACCACGGCGTGATGCGGTAGCCGCCGTTGTAGAACGCGGCGTAGCCACGTGCGACCGACAGCGGCGTCAGCGACGCCGTACCGAGCGACATCGACAGGTTCGGCGGCAGTTCTTTTTCGTCGAAGCCGAAGTGGCTTATGTACTTGCGCGCGTAGTCGACGCCGATCGCGTCGAGCAGTCGCACCGACACCAGGTTGCGCGACTGCACCATCGCTTCGCGAAGGCGCATCGGGCCCGCGAAGTCGCCGGTGTCGTTCTGCGGACGCCACAGATGGCCGACGCGATCCTTGAACACGACGGGCGCGTCGAGAACGATCGAGGCGGGGTTGAACCCGCGTTCGAACGCCGACGAATACACGAACGGCTTGAAGCTCGAACCCGGCTGGCGCTTGGCCTGCACGGCGCGGTTGAACTTGTTGCCGGCGAAGCTGTAGCCGCCGGTAAGCGCACGCAGCGCGCCGTTCATGGCGTCGATCGATACCAGCGCGGCCTGCGCCTTCGGCAACTGATCGAGGCGGTAGCTCGTCGCCCCGTCAGCTGGAGGCGGCGTCTTCGCGTCGGTGGCGGGCACGATGCGATGCACGCGCACCATGTCGCCGCGGTGCAGCGTCGCCAAGCTCATGCCCGGCCATGCATGTGCGCCGTCGATCGTGAGCGTGCGGCCGTCGACCAGCGCGACTTCCGCCTCACCCGCACGCGCCGACATCACCACTGCCGGAATCAGCTCGCCCTGCGCCGGATACGGCACGAGGCGACGCCCGGCCGCGCGCGCATCGTCGGCGTCGCTCAGGTCGAAATGACGTTCCGCACCGCGCCAGCCGTGGCGTACGTCGTACACATGCAGGCCTTCGCGCACCGCGGCGTCGGCCGCGACCTGCAGCGTCGGATCGATCGTCGTATAGACGTGGTAGCCCTTGGTCAGCGCCTCGGGGCCGTAGCGGTTGAGCATTTCCTGCCGGACCATTTCCGACACGTACGGCGCATACACCTCGACCGGGCGCTCGTGCGGCGTGGCGTGCATCGGCACGGCCTTCGACTCGGCCGCCTGCGCCGCGCTGATGAACTTCAGCTGCGCCATACGATCGAGGATGTAGTCGCGGCGCAGCTTCGCGCGCTCGGGGTTGCTGATCGGGTTGGCGCTGGACGGGAACTTCGGAATGCCCGCGAGCGAAGCCATTTCGTCGAGCGAAAGCTGCGCGAGCGGCTTGCCGTAGTAGTACTCGGCCGCAGCGGCGATGCCGTAGGCGCGGTTACCGAAGAAGCTGACGTTGAGGTAGAGCTCGAAGATCTCGTCCTTGCTGAGTTCGCGCTCCATGCGCATCGCCAGCATCATCTCGGCGAGCTTGCGCGTGTAGCTGTACTCGTTGCTCAGGAAGAACTGGCGCGCCACCTGCTGGGTGATGGTCGAGCCGCCCGGAACGCGCTTGTCGTTGGTGGTTGCCAACAGCCAGAACCGCGCGCGCGACGCCGGTGAAGTCGACGCCGTGGTGCTGGTAGAAGCGCGAGTCCTCGATGGCGATGAACGCCTTCTTCTGGAGGTCGGGGACCTTCTCGATGTCCACCGGGTAGCGACGGGTCTCGCCGAACAGCGCCATCAAGCGGCCGTCCTTGGCGTAGACGTACATGGGTTCCTGGAGCTGGACGTCGCGGAGGGTCTCGACGTCGGGGAGCTTGGGGGCGATGACCGCGTAGAGCGCACCGGCCGCAATCAGGCCGAGGACCAGCAGGCCGGCGCTCGCGAACAGCGCCCAGCGGAGAAGACGACGGAAACGGGGCATCGAGGACGGTCGCGTAAAGAATTCGATAAGAGTGAGTATAGAGGACGGTCCGAGGGGCAAAGTCGGCGTCTACGTCGGAATTCCGGCGATCGGGCAGCTCAACCGTTCATCCTTTTGGTGACGGGTTTTTGTCGGAGGCATCACGAATCGTGATGGCCCGGTTGCCACGGGGTGAAAAGTCCGTTATCTAGGCAGTGCCGCAAGAAGTGCGTCCCAACGCCTGCGGCAGGGGAGATTCGAAGTGGGCGTGATCACGAAGAGCCAGCCGGTCCTGGTTGGCGTGGATATCAGTTCGACCGCGGTCAAGCTGTTGCAGCTCACCCGAGCCGGCAACCGCTACCGCGTCGAGCATTACGCGGTGGAACCGCTGCCGCCCAATGCCGTGGTGGAAAAGAACATCGTCGAGGTCGAGGCGGTGGGCGAAGCCATCAAGCGCGCCGTGGCCCGGTCGGGCACTCGCGCCAAGGGGGCCGCTGCCGCGGTCGCCGGGTCGGCGGTCATCACGAAAGTCATTCCGATGCCGTCGGATCTCGACGGTGACGAGCTCGAGGCGCAGGTCGAACTGGAAGCGGCGAACTACGTGCCGTACCCGATCGACGAAGTGAACCTCGACTTCGAAGTCCTGGGCCCGATGCCGAACACGCCGGACACCGTGCAGGTGCTGCTGGCGGCGTCGCGCTCGGAGAACGTCGAGATCCGCGCCTCCGCGCTCGAGCTCGGTGGCCTCACGGCCCGGGTGATGGACGTCGAGAGCTTCGCGATCGAGAACGCCTTCGCGCTCCTGTCCGAGCAGCTGAAGACGCCGCGCGACGGGCTCGTCGCGATGGTCGACTCCGGCGCGACGATGACGACGCTCTACGTCCTCCGCAACGGCCGCACCATCTACAGCCGCGAGCAGGTCTTCGGCGGCAAGCAGCTCACCGATGAAGTGATGCGCCGCTACGGCCTGTCCTACGAGGAAGCCGGCCAGGCCAAGCGCCAGGGCGGCCTGCCCGAGGGCTACCAGACCGAAGTGCTGGAGCCGTTCAAGGAGGCGATGGTCCAGCAGATCAGCCGCCTGCTGCAGTTCTTCTACGCCGGCAGCGAATTCAACCGCGTCGACCAGCTCGTCATCGCCGGTGGCGGTGCCTCGATCACCGGCATCGACCGGATGCTCGAGGACCAGCTCGGCGTGCCGACGATGGTCGCCAACCCGCTCGCGAACATGACGCTGGGGCCGCGCGTGCAGCCGCACGCCCTCGCGCAGGACGCGCCCTCGCTCATGATCGCCTGCGGGCTCGCGCTGAGGAGCTTCGACTGATGGCACGCATCAATCTCCTCCCGTGGCGTGCCGAGCGCCGAAAGCAGCGCCAGAAGGAGTTCGGCTGGATGCTCGGCGCGACCGCCATTGGCGCGCTCGTGCTCGCGATGGGCATCAACATGTATTACGGCGCGCAGATCGACGGCCAGACGGAGCGCAACGCGTTCGTGCAGACGCAGATCGACGACGTCGACAAGCAGATCGCCGAGATCGCTGAACTTAACAAGACGAAGGCACGCCTGCTGGCGCGTAAGGAAGTCATCGAGAAGCTGCAGGCCAGCCGCTCGCAGATGGTCCATCTGTTCGACTCGCTGGTCCGCACGATTCCCGACGGCGTGGTGCTGACGTCGATCAAGCAGGACGACCAGTCGCTCACGCTGGAGGGGCGTTCGCAGTCGAACGCACGCGTCAGTACCTACATGCGCAACCTGGAAAGCTCGGGTTGGATGAGCGATCCGCAGCTCTCGGTCATCGAGGCGAAGGGCGAGGACAAGGGTTTGCCGTACCAGTTCACGCTCAGCGTCAAGCTCGCGGATCCGAACGCGCCGCGTGACACGGACGGCGACGGCATTCCGGATGCAACGCCAGCCACCCCGGCGGTGACGCCCGCTGCGACGACGGCGGCGCCTGCGGCAACACCAGCTCCGGCAGCCCCAACGCCGGCCGCCACCCCCGCTGCGCCCGCCTCGGCACCCGCCACGTCGACCACTCCGGGAGCCAAGTCGTGAGCCGCAATTTCGACCTCAAAAGCTTGGATTTCAACAACATCGGCTCGTGGCCGCGCGAAGCCAAGGCCGTGTTCTGCGCGATCATCGGGCTGCTCATCATCGGCCTGTTCTGGTACCTGTTCATCGGTGACAAGCGCGACGAGCTGAGTGGCCTTGAGCACACCGAATCCGATCTGCGCCAGACCTACGAAAAGAAGCAGGGCGAAGCGGCGAACCTCGGCGCGCTCAAGCAACAGCTCGTGCAGATGGAGGCACAGCTGCAGCAGATGCTTCGTCAGCTGCCGAGCAAGAACGAGATGCCAGACCTGATCGTCGACATTTCGCAGACGGCACTCGCGACCGGCATCACCAATGAACTGTTCCAGCCGGGCGACGAGCAGCCGAAGGACTTCTACGCCGAGAAGCCGATTGCGCTGCGCATGGTCGGCACGTACCACCAGTTTGGTGCCTTCATGAGCGGCGTGGCGTCGTTGCCGCGCGTGGTCATCATGACCATGCACGACATCTCGCTGAAGCCGAAGAACGCACCCGCCGCCAACGGCGTTGGGGCGAACGACGGACTGCTGGAGCTGTCGGGTACGGTCAAGACGTACCGCTACCTCGACGAAGAAGAAGTCGCGAAGCAGGCGACGCCGGCCAATGGCCAGGCGCCTGCAAACGGTCAGCCGGCCAACGGCGCGAAGGGAGGCTGACATGCAGACGATGCGATCCACGATCGTCCGGAGCTTCGTGCTCGCCGCCGCCCTCGCGGGTTGCGCGCGGGGCATCACGAGCCGGCCCGGCGACGCACCGAACCTTGAGAAGTGGGTGGACGGCGTCAAGGCGCGTCCGGCGCCGCCGCTCGATCCGCTTCCGGTGATGCAGCAGTTCGAGACATTCGAGTATTCCGCGCAGTCGCTGCGCGATCCGTTCAGCCGCGCCTTCACCGATGACGGCGGCGGCAATGGGCCGCGTCCGGACTCGGCGCGTCGCAAGCAACCGCTCGAAGCCTTCCCGCTCGATAGCCTCGACATGGTCGGCACGTTGGGCAAGGGCGCAGGCGTTACCGCACTCGTGATGGCGCCCGACAAGGTGACCTATCGCGTGCGGGCAGGGGACTACATGGGGCAGTCCGACGGCCGCGTAACCGCGGTGTTCGAGGACCGCATCGAGCTGGTGGAACTGGTGCCCGACGGGGCCGGTGGCTGGCTTGAACGGCCAGCCACGCTGGCACTCGACGACAACAAGTGATGCTGAGGGGATGAGGATCATGATTTCGAATACTGCCCAATCCGCAAGGACGGCCCGTCCCCTGATCGGGGCCCGGTTGGCGGGACTCGCCCTCGGCATGCTGGCGGCACTCGGCAGCGTCCAGGCCGCACCACCTGCACCACCTGCACCCGCGGCATCGGTCGCTCCGGCACCGAGCCTGGATCCGGCCAAGCAATTGCCGGGCACCGTCTCGGTCGCGGACATCGACTTCAAGCGTGGCGAAGACGGCGCAGGCCGACTCGTCGTGCACTTCAGCGGTGACGGCGCCATGCCTGACCTGCGGAAGAGCGCGTCGAACGTCATTGTCGATATCGGCAACGCGCAGCTGCCGGCCAACCTGCGCAAAACGCTGGACGTGAGCGACTTCGCCACGCCGGTCACGCGCATCGATCCGCGCAGCAGCGGCGCCGGGACGCAACTCGTGCTCGACACCAGCGGCTCGTTCGATTCGATGGCGTACCAGACCGGCCGCGACTACATCGTCGAGATCTCGCCGAAGTCGGCCACCAGCTCGCGCGCCGTGGGCGGTACGTCCGATGTCCGCGCTGCCGCTGCGCAGCTGACCGCGGCGAATGCGAGCTCGCGTTACGCGGGCAAGCCGGTGACGTTCAACTTCCAGGACGTGCCTGTGCGCACCGTCCTGCAGCTGATCGCGGAAGAGTCGGGCCTGAACCTCGTCGCTTCGGACACGGTCCAAGGCAACGTGACCCTTCGCCTTATCAATGTGCCGTGGGATCAGGCACTCGACATCGTCCTGCAGGCCAAGGGCCTCGACAAGCGCCGCAACGGCAACGTCGTGTGGGTCGCCCCGCAGGCTGAGATCGCGAAGTACGAGCAGGACAAGGAAGACGCGCGTATCGCGATCGACAATCGCACGGACCTGGTGACAGAGTACGTGCAGATCAACTATCACAATGCGGATGCGATCTTCAAGGCGTTGACGGAAGCGAAGGGAATTGGCGGAGCTGGCTCCGGCGGCGGTGCGGGAAGCAGTCAGACCGGTGACACCGGGTTCCTGTCGGCACGCGGCCGGCTTGTGTCGGATGAACGTACCAACACTTTGATGATCAGCGACATTCCGAAGAAAGTCGCGGCTATGAAGGAGTTGATCCGCGTGATCGACCGCCCGGTCGACCAGGTGGTGATCGAGGCGCGCGTCGTCATCGCAACGGACACATTCTCGCGCGAACTTGGTGCGAAGTTCGGCATCAGCGGTGCTTCGGGCAAGGCGGGTGATCGTAGTTCGCTTGGCTTCGGTGGCTCCGCCGAAGCGTCTGCCGCCAATGCCGCGTCTCGCGGAAGTGCTGTCTCGACGGGAACTGCTGCTGCCATCACCCGGTCGCTGATGACCAATCTCCCTGTCACCAATCCCGCAGGCTCGATCGGCCTTTCGATCCTCAACGCTGGGTATCTGCTCGACGCCGAACTCTCGGCGCTCCAAACGGAAGGTCGCGGCGAAGTGATCTCGAACCCGCGCGTGGTTACGAGCAACCAGCGCGAAGCGGTCATCACCCAGGGTAAGGAAGTCGGCTACGTCACCATTACTCCGGCTGTCGCCGGTAGCGTTGCCACGCCGAACGTCCAGTTCAAGGACGTCGTCCTGCAGATGCGCGTGACCCCGACGATCACGAACGATGGCCGTGTGTTCCTCAACATGTCCGTCAAGAAGGACGAAGTCGAAGGCTTCATTGACACCTCGATCGGCCAGGTTCCGCAGATCAGCAAGCGCGAAGTGAACACCGCGGTGCTGGTCGAGGACGGGCAGACGGTGGTGATCGGCGGCGTCTACGAGTTCACCGATCGCAAGGACATCACCAAGGTGCCGTTCCTCGCCGACATTCCGTGGCTGGGCAACCTGTTCAAGAAGAACGGCCGCACCAAGGACAAGGCGGAGCTGCTGATCTTCGTGACGCCGAAGGTGCTGCACGTCGCGCAGCGCTGAGCGGTCGCGAGCAATGTTTACGGACGGGGCCTTCGGGCCCCGTTTCCGTTTGTGGGAGCGCTTGGCCGCTTGTGAAGGCACTGTCGGAACTCCGGGCCGACGATCCGGTCAGAATGCGCGAATGAATGCGCAGGACGACACCATGGATGCGGCCCCCGACGCCGACCGGCTCCACCGCCTTTTCAACGACCTGCGCGATGCCTTGCAGGCGGAGATCGTCGGGCAGGCGACGCTGGTCGAGCGTCTGCTCGTCGCGCTGCTCGCCGATGGGCATCTTCTCGTCGAAGGTGCGCCCGGCTTGGCGAAGACCAGCGCGATCCGCGCGGTCGCGTCGCGATTGCACGCGGAATTCGCCCGCGTGCAGTTCACGCCTGACCTGTTGCCCGCCGACCTGACCGGCACCGAGGTGTGGCGTCCGCAGGACGGGCGTTTCGAATTCCAGCCCGGGCCGATCTTCCATCACCTGCTGCTCGCGGACGAGATCAACCGCGCGCCCGCGAAGGTGCAGTCGGCATTGCTCGAAGCCATGGGCGAGCGACAGGTCACCGTCGGACGCGCTACGTATCCGCTGCCGCCGCTGTTCCTCGTCATGGCGACGCAGAACCCGATCGAGCAGGAAGGCACGTTCCCGCTCCCGGAAGCGCAGCTCGACCGCTTCTTGATGCACGTCCGCATCGGCTATCCCGATGCACAGGTCGAAACCGAAATCCTTCGGCTCGCACGAGAACGCGCGCGCGATGTGCTCGACGGCAATACGACAACCTCCACCGCGACCGTCGAACGTCTTTCGATCGACGACGTCTTCGCCGCGCGCCGCGATGTGCTGTCGCTGCATGTCGCACCTGCCGTCGAGCGCTATCTGGTCGAGATCGTGCTCGCCTCCCGCGATGCACAGCGCTACGACGCCGCACTCGCGCGACGCATCGCCTGGGGCGCGAGCCCGCGCGGATCGATTGCGCTGGAACGTTGTGCGCGCGCGCATGCATGGCTCGCCGGCCGCGACTACGTCACCCCCGACGACGTGCGCAGCGTCGCGCCCGATGTGCTGCGACATCGCGTGCTGCCGAGCTTCGAGGCGACCGCCGAAGGCTGGGACGGCGGACGCCTCGTCGCCGAGCTGCTCGCGCGGGTGCCGCTGCCCTGAGCGCACCGCCATGCGCAACGACACGACCACGACCATCCCCGACGGCGTAACGCCGACGATCGCCGAGCTCGTCGCCTTGCGCGGCGTCGCGGCGAGCCCGCGCCACATGCGTCGCGTCCGCACCGCGCGCGCGGGCCTCGCAAACTCGCCGATGCGCGGACGCGGCATGGAGTACGCCGAGTCGCGCGAATACACGGTCGGCGACGACGCGCGTCATGTCGACTGGCGACTCACGGCACGCACCGGACGCGCGCACACCAAGGTTTTCCACGCCGAGCGCGAGCGCCTGACGCTGCTCGTCGTCGACACCGATCCTGCGCTGTATTTCGGAACACGCGTGAGATTCAAGTCAGTGCAAGCTGCACGCGCCGGCGCGGTGATCGCCTGGCACGCCGTGGGTGAGGGTGATCGGGTCGCGGTATTGCGTGCGAGTCCGCGCGAGGCGCCCGTGTCGCCGGCCGGCGGTCCGCGCGGCGCATTGCGTGTCATCGATGCCTTGTCACGCTGGTATACGCAGCGGCCCGACGACGACCTCGGGCTATCGATCGCACTCGAACGCGCGCAGCGTCTGATGCGTCCCGGCGCGCGCATCGTCGTGCTGGCCGATCCCTCGAGTCTCGAAGCCGTGCCGTTGCAGCGATGGAGTGCGCTGGCGAGGCACCACGACGCGGCCATCGTGCTGCTCAACGATCCCATCGAAACCGCACCGCCGTCGCTGCGCGTGCCCTTCGCGACGAACGACGGCCGCGTCGAAGTCGCGCTCGACGACCGTGAAACGCGCGACCGCTGGCTCGCACGTTTCGCTGCGCCACTGCAGCGCGCGACCGAAGCGCTGCCCGGTCGCGGCGTCCGCGTCATGGGGCTGTCGACCACCGATGCGTCGGAAAGCTGCCTCGCGCTTCTGCGCGGCCGCGTCGCACAGGTGGCCTGATGGCGGACGGCCTGCTGCTGCGCGACGTGCATCGCCCGCCGGCTCCGCCGTTATGGCCGCCCGCACCCGGCTGGTGGTTGCTGCTGCTTGCGGTGATCGCCATCGTCGCGATCGTCATGTTCGTTCGCGGACATCTCGCGCGCCGGCGTGCGCTCATCACGGCGTTGTTCGACGACGACATCGCGACCGCCGACACAACGACCGCACGCCTCGCACGCAGTTCCGAACTTCTTCGTCGCGCCGCACGTCGCGTGCGTGGCGACGCCGATCGGCTCGATGGCGACGACTGGCTGCGCTTCCTTGAAACGCGCGACCTGCATTTCGTCGACGGCCCGGGCCGCCTGCTGCTCGATGGCGCATTTCGCCCGAAGGTCGACGAACGCGCGGCCGACGAAGCCGTCCGCCTCGCGCGCGAACGCTTCGTACAACTGATGGGTCGCCGCGCATGATCGGCCTGCGCGAAGCCTACGACCTGCTGCAGTGGCCCGCATGGCTGCTGGCGATCCCGTTGCCGTGGATCGCATCGCGACTGTTGCCCGCGCCTCGAAGCGATGGCGCGGCGCTCCGAATGCCGCTGTCGGAACGCCTACGCGAGATTGTCGGTACGTCGATGACGCAGCGGTCGCGACGTGGCGTCGGCGTGCTCGCCGGAATCGCATGGATCCTCTTGTGCATCGCTGCGGCGCGACCACAGGAACTCGGCCCGCCGACGCAGCCGCCCGCGAAAGGCCGCGACCTCATGCTCGCGCTCGACCTGTCGGGCAGCATGAACGAGCCGGACATGGAACTCGGCGGAAGTCCGGTCGATCGACTCACCGCGGCGAAAGCCGTGCTGTCGGACTTCATCGACCGTCGCGCAGGCGATCGCCTCAGCCTGCTCGTGTTCGGCCGACAGGCGCACGTGCTCACGCCATTCACGCTCGACCGCGACACCGTGCGCGACCAGCTTGCCGACAGTGTGGTTGGACTCGCGGGCCAGGAAACCGCGATCGGCGATGCGATCGGCCTCGCGGTGCGACGGCTGCGCGACCAACCGACGGGCGAGCGCGTGCTCGTCGTATTGACCGATGGCGTCAACACCGCGGGCGTGCTCGATCCGCGCAAGGCCGCGCGCATCGCCGCCGATACAGGCGTTCGTATCCACACCGTCGCGTTCGGCGGCGAAGGCGGCATGTCGCTGTTCGGTTTCCGCATTCCGTCGCCGGGTGGCGACGATGAAATCGACGAGGCAACGCTGCGCGACATCGCCGGCACCACCGGCGGACGCTTCTTCCGCGCACGCGACACCAGCGAGCTCGCCGGCATCTATTCGGAGATCGATCGCCTCGAGCCAATCGCGCGCCCGGGCCGCGCCGTGCGTCCGCACATCGAACGCTACCTGTGGCCGCTCTCTGGGGCGTTCGTGTTCGCGCTGCTCGCGGCACTGCAGTGGAGGCACGCGACGTGATCTCGCTCGGCCCGCTCAATTTCCTGCGACCCGAATGGCTCTTCGCGCTGCTCGCACTGCCGGTGCTGTGGTGGTGGCTGCGTCGACGCGGGTCGAGCGATGCCGCATGGCAGCGTGCCGTCGATCCGCACCTGCTGCCGCATCTGCTCGCGCCGGGCCGTGCGGCGACGCATCGGTTCGCCGCATGGACCGCGATGCTCGCGTATGCACTGACGGTCGTCGCTCTGGCCGGCCCCGCATGGCGTCAGCTCGACGTGCCCGCATGGGAAACGCGCGAGCCGCTTGTCATCGCCGTGGACCTGTCGAGCGCGACGCTCGCCAACGATCTGCCGCCAACGCGCCTCGCGCAATTGCGTGCCCGCCTCACGCGACTGCTGCAGTCGCCGCGCAGCGGACCCGTCGCGCTGGTCGCATTCGCTGACGACGCATTCACCGTAGCGCCGCTGACGGATGACGCGGCCAATGTCGCGCTATTCGTCGATGCGCTCGAACCCGCCGTGATGCCAGTCGATGGCCAGTCGCCCGCGCGTGCGATCGCGCAGGCGCGGCAGTTGATCGAACGCGCCGGCTTCCCGCGCGGCCGCATCGTGCTCGTCACCGACCACGCGGACGGCACGTCACAGCGTGCTGCACGCGACGCCCAAAACGCCGGGATCACCGTGTCGGCGCTCGGCCTCGGTACGCCCGACGGCAGCACGATCCGCACGCCGGGTGGATCGACGGTGCGGGTGAGCCTGGACGAAGGATCGATGCGTGCGCTCGCCAGCAACGGCGGCGGTCGTTATTCACGGCTCACGCTCGACGGTAACGACGATGTGGTATTCGCCACAGGAACCGGCACAGGTGCGAAACGTGGCGAAGGCGGCCGCGCATGGGCCGACGAAGGCTTCCGTCTCGTGCCGTTCGTGATGCTGCTGGCGCTCATCGTGCTGGTGCGACGTCCGCGTGCCGCAGTGTTGCTGCTCGCAGTCGCGCTGATGCCGCGTCCAACGTTCGCAGCGGACCTGTTCCATCGTCCCGATCAACGTGCGTGGCGCGAAATCGACCGGGGCATCGACGCGTATCGTCGCGGCGACTTCGACAAGGCAGCGGCGCAGTTCGAGAAGTCCGACAGCGCCGATGCGAATTACAACCGCGGCAATGCGCTCGCCAAAGCCGGACGCTTGCAGGATGCGGTCGCCGCGTACGACGAAGCATTGCGTCGCAAGCCCGGCATGGCCGATGCGATCGCGAACCGCAACGCGGTGCTGCAGGCGATGAAGCGCCCGCCCCAGCAGCAGAAGGGTAGGCAGCAGCAGTCGGGCAAGCAGGGCGGCACGTCGCAGCAGTCGCAACAGCCGCGTAACTGCAAGCCGGGTGATGCGGCGTGCAACGGCAAGTCCTCGTCTTCGCAGCCGTCGACCGGGCAGACGCCGCCGCCGAAGCAGAACGGCTCGTCGCCGCCGAAACCTGCGGACGCGACACGCCAATCGCAGGCCGACGCCGCGCAACGCGAAAGCATGCAGCGCGCATTGCAGCAGGTGCAGGCGAAGGCCGCATCGGAAAAAGCGAAGGCGCAGCCGATGACGCCCGAACAGCGCGAACGTCGGCTATCGGACGAAGCCGCACTGATGCGCGTGCCCGACGAGCCGGGCAACCTGCTGCGCGAGAAGTTCCGGCTCGAGTACGAACGGCGGCAACTCGGAGGACAACGCTGATGCGCGTCGCGCGCTTGCTCGCGATGTTCGTCCTGCTCGCGTTCGCGACGGTCGCCGGTGCGCAGACGCGTGCATGGCTCGATCGCGACCGCATCGCCGTCGGCGAGACCACCACTCTCAACGTCGAGACCGACGCCAACGATGCGCCGGATTACGCGCCGCTGCTGCGCGACTTCGATCTGAGCGGGCAGGCGAGTCAGCAGCAACTGCAGTGGGTGAACGGACAGATCAGCCGTCGCAGCCTGTACGCGGTCGCGCTGCGGCCGCGACGCGACGGGCTGCTGAGCATTCCGTCGCTGCATGTCGGCGGCGCGAACACGCAACCGTTGACGCTGCTGGTGACCCCAGCACCGAGTGCGCCAGCGGTGTCGGGCAATGCGGACGTATTCGTCGAAAGCGAAGCGGATGCGCAGGATCCGTACGTGCAGCAGTCGGTGGGCTGGGTCGTGCGCCTGTATTCGGCAATTCCGCTGATCGCGGGGCAACTCGACCAGCCCGAGCCGACCGGTGCGAGCCTGCAGCGCGTCGGTGATGACGTGCAATACCGTCGGGTGGTTGGGGGCAGATCGTATGTGGTGACTGAGCGTCGTTTCATGCTTGTGCCCGAGCGCAGCGGTGAGCTGGTCGTTCCGCCGGCGAGTTTCGAAGGCCGCGGCACCGGCAATGCGTTCGATCAGTTGTTCGGCGACGGACAGTCCGCGCTGCATGCCGTCGCGCGGCCGCGCATCCTGCACGCTGCGCGCGATACCCGTGAACGCGCCGACGCCATGGCTGCCATTGCGCGGCCTGACGATGCGTTATCTCGAACAGCCGAACCAGGCGCGCGCCGGCAGTGCGTCGAACATCGTGGTCGAAGTCGAGGCCGATGGCGCAGGCGCTGCGCAGTTGCCCGATCTACAGATCACCGCACCCGACGGCACGCAGGTGTTCCCGGAGCGCCCGCAGTCGGACGAAACGATGGTCGACGGCCGCCCGCATGTTCGCGAGCAGCGACGTTTTTCGATCGTGCCGTCGCGCGCGGGCACATTGACTATTCCCGGCCCGCGTGTCGACTGGTGGGACAGCCGCGCAGGGGAGGCGCGTTCGACGCAGCTGCCGCCGATCACGCTGACGGTCGCGCCAGGCGCACCGGCCGAAAATGCCGCGGCGCGCGACGATGCGCCGTCGGGCGTGCCCTCTGCGCGTCGTCTAGATCGTCGCATGGTCGCGGGCGTGATCGCCGTGCTGGTCGCGTTGCTGCTCGTCGGCGCGGGACTGTGGCGCTCGCGCTCCGCGCAGCGCGAGACGCCGATCGTGTCGACATCGCCGCCCGTGACCGCCACGCGCACGTACACCCCGACCTCGACATCCTCGCCGCCGCCATTCCCGGCTCCCGGCAATGTTGCTCCGCCACCTCCGGTCCCGACGCGCACCGCAGAGGCGACGCCCTCGGCCACGACCCCAAGCCTCGCGCGCGCCCTCGAGCTCGGCGATCTCTCCGACATCGATGCCGCGCTACGAACGTTGGCCGGCGGCGACACCGTCGACCTCGAAGCCGTGGCCGCGCGTCTGGACGACGCAGCACAACGCGACGCGGTCGATCGCCTGCGTCGCGCACGTTGGGGAGGCGGCGATCCCGCTGACGCACGCGCCCGCCTGCGCGCCGCGTTCGCATCGGGCCCACGCTGGCGCACGGCGGCGACGTCAGCGCGCGAACCCCTGCCTCCTTTGTACCCGCCGACCTAAGGCTCGGGACGTCGGGCGGTCGCGCTGCTTTGTTAAGCTCGCATCGCCTCGACGGAGAACGCCCAATGCACGCAACGAATCCCGCCGTCCGCCGCGGCCTTCCGCTGCACGTGAAGGTCCTGCTCGGCTTCGTGCTCGGCGCCGTCATCGGCCTCATCGTGCACGCGACCACGCCGGACGCGCCGTGGGTCGCGCATGTGATCACCTACGTCGCCAAGCCCTTCGGCCAGGTCTTCCTCAATCTGCTCTTCATGCTGGTCGTGCCGCTGATGTTCTCGGCGCTGGTGCTCGGCGTCGCGGAGCTCGGCGACATCGCGAGTCTCGGCCGACTCGGCTGGCGCACGTTGATCTACACGGGCGCGGTGACCGCCGCAGCGGTGGCGATCGGCCTCATCGCTGTCAACGTGTTGCAGCCGGGCACGCACATGTCGCCCGACCTCATCCAGAAGGCGATGAGCAGCAACCTGGCGAAGGCGAGCGAAATCGCCACGCAGGGCAACCAGCTCAACTTCATCGACCTCCTGGTCAACATCGTGCCGCACAACATCGTGAGCGCGATGGGTAACGACAAGGAGAAGCTGGGCATCGTGTTCTTCGCGCTGATGTTCGGCATCGGCCTGGTGATGAAGCCGACCGCCGGCACCGAGGCCTTCAAGAACGCGCTGCACGGCCTGTTCGAGATCTGCATGCATCTGATCGGCATGTTCATCAAGCTCGCGCCGTACGCGGTGTTCTGCTTCATGTTCGTGCTGTGCGCGCAGCTGGGCCTCGACGTGCTGCTGAGCCTCGGCTGGTTTGTTCTGACGGTGCTCGTCGCGATCGCCATCCACGGTTTCGTAGTGCTGCCGCTGTGGGTGCGCTTCATGGGCGGCATGTCGCCGCTCGTGTTCTTCCGCGGTTCGCAGGAAGCGACGCTGACCGCGTTCGCCACGGCGTCCTCGACCGCGACGCTGCCCGTCACGCTGCGCGTCGCCGAAGAGAACCTTCGCCTGCCGCGCAAGGTTTCGCGTTTCGTGCTGACCGTCGGCGCATCGGCGAACCATCACGGCACCGCGCTGTTCGAAGGCATCACCGTGCTGTTCCTTGCACAGGTCTACGGCCTGCACCTCGGCTTGGGGCATCAGCTCATGGTGCTGCTGCTGTGCATCCTCGGCGGCATCGGTACGGCGGGAATCCCGTCCGGTTCGCTGCCGGTGATCGCGATGATCTGCGGCATCGTCGGCCTGCCGGCCGAAGGCATCGGCATCATTCTTGGCGTCAACACCTTCCTCGACATGTGCCGCACGGCGCTGAACGTGACGGGCGACCTCGCCACCGCAGTCGTCGTCTCGCATCGCAGCGGCGAAGCGGACGTGCCGGATACGCTGCCGACGCAGGGCGGCCTGGGGCACTGACGCCCAGCGGCCGGGCACGGCGCGGCGGGGGATGGGAGAATAGCGGGCTCCCGCCGCCGCCCGCTCCCCGATGACCACGCCGACCCGACGCGAACTCGCCAACGCCATCCGCTTCCTCGCCATCGACGCGGTGCAGGCCGCCAACTCCGGCCACCCGGGCATGCCGATGGGCATGGCGGACATCGCCGAGGTGCTCTGGAACGATTACCTGAGCCATAACCCGTCGAATCCGGGCTGGTTCAACCGCGACCGCTTCATCCTGTCGAACGGCCACGGTTCGATGCTGCAGTACGCGCTGCTGCACCTGACGGGCTACGACGTCTCGATCGACGACCTGCGCAACTTCCGCCAGCTCGAATCGAAGACGCCGGGTCACCCCGAGAACTTCATGACGCCGGGCGTCGAGACCACCACCGGCCCGCTCGGACAGGGTTTCGCGAACGCCGTCGGCCTCGCGCTTGCCGAGAAGCTGCTCGCGCAGCGCTTCAACCGCGACGGCCACGCGATCGTCGACCACCGCACCTGGGTGTTCATGGGCGACGGCTGCCTGATGGAAGGCATCTCGCACGAAGCCGCGTCGCTCGCGGGCACGTGGGGCCTGAACAAGCTCGTCGCGTTCTGGGACGACAACAAGATCTCGATCGACGGCAACACCGACGGCTGGTTCACCGATGACACGCCGAAGCGCTTCGAGGCGTACGGCTGGAACGTGGTGCGCGGCGTCGATGGTCAGGACGCGGCGTCGATCAAGGCGGCGATCGAGCAGGCGCTGAAGTCGAACGACAAGCCGACGCTGGTCTGCTGCCGCACGACCATCGGTTTCGGTTCCCCCGCGAAGGCCGGCAAGGAATCGAGCCACGGTGCGCCGCTGGGCAAGGACGAAATCATCGCGACGCGCGCGGCGCTCGGCTGGACTGCGGGTGAATTCGAAGTGCCGGCGCCGATCGCACAGGCCTGGCATGCGGCCGACGCCGGCGCGTTGCGCGAAGGCGAATGGGATCGCCGCTTCCAGGCGTATGCCGCCAGCTTCCCGACCGAAGCTGCAGAGCTGTCGCGTCGAATCACCGGCGAGCTGCCCGAAGGCTTCGTCGAAGCCGCCGATGCCTATATCGCGAAGCTGCAGGCCGAAGGCCCGGTGGTCGCGTCGCGCAAGGCATCGCAGATGGCGATCGAGGCGTTCGCGCCGCTGCTGCCCGAATTGGTCGGCGGTTCGGCCGACCTCGCGCATTCCAACCTCACGCTGTGGAAGGGCTCGAAGTCGGTCGCCACGGACGATCCGAACGCGAACTACATCTACTTCGGCGTGCGCGAATTCGCGATGGGCGCGATCTGCAACGGCCTGGAACTGCACAGCGGTTTCATTCCATACGACGCCACGTTCCTCGTCTTCAGCGACTACGCGCGCAACGCGGTGCGCATGTCGGCGCTGATGGGCGCGCACGTCATCCACGTCTATACGCATGACTCCATTGGCCTCGGCGAAGACGGCCCGACGCACCAGCCGATCGAGCATCTCGCGTCGCTTCGCTATATCCCGCACAACGACGTGTGGCGTCCGTGCGATGCGGTGGAATCGGCGGTGGCGTGGAAGCACGCGATCATCCGCAACGACGGCCCGAGCTGCCTTGTGTTCTCGCGCCAGAACCTGCCGCACCAGCAGCGCAGCACGCAGCAGGTCGCCGACATCGAGCGCGGCGGTTACGTGCTGAAGGATTCCGTCGGCACGCCGGAGATCATCCTGATCGCGACGGGTTCGGAAGTCGGCCTCGCAGTGCAGGCGGCCGAGCAGCTCGGCGACAAGGCGCGCGTCGTATCGATGCCGTGCACGGAAATCTTCGACCGCCAGACGCCGGAATATCGCGAGTCGGTGCTGCCGAGCGGCGTGCGTCGTCGCGTCGCGATCGAGGCGGCGACCGCGGACTACTGGCGCAAGTACGTCGGCCTCGACGGCGCGGTGATCGGCATGCACGGCTTCGGCGCGAGTGCGCCGATCGAGAAGCTGATGCCCCACTTCGGTTTCACCGTCGAGCGCGTGGTCGAGGCAGCACGTTCGCTGGGCTGATCGTCAGCGACGATGTTCGAACATGGCGTCCTTCGGGGCGCCGTGTTCGTTTCAGGACGGCACAAACGCAGTCAGGCGTTCGGCGCGCGGTCGAGCAGATACGACGCCGGCGTCGAGCGCCCGATGTGATAACCCTGCGCGCGGTCGCAACCGAGTGCGCGCAGCACCTCGAGCGTTTCCGCATCCTCGATGCCTTCCGCGACCACGTGCAGGTCGAGCTGATGGCCGAGGTCGATGATCGCGCGCACCACGCGTGCCGAGCGCAGGTCGTGCCGCATGTCGGCGACGAAGCTGCGGTCGATCTTCAGCTCGGTCGCGGGGAACTGCTTGAGATAGGCGAGCGACGAATAGCCCGCGCCGAAGTCGTCGATCGCGATGCCGAGACCCGCTTCGCGCAGCGTATGCAGCATCGCGATGCTGGTCATCGGATCTTCCATCAGCGCGCTTTCGGTGACTTCGAGCGTCACGGATTCGGCGGGCATGTCCCACACGGACAACGCGCCGGTGATCTGCTGCACGAGATCGCGCTGGCCGAACACGCGTGGCGACACGTTGACGGAAAAGCGCAGCTTCGGATCGCGCACTCGGATGGCCGCGGCATGGCGGAACGTCGCGTTGAGGCTCCACCGCGTGAGTTCAGCAATCAGGCCGGTGTCTTCGGCGAGACGAATGAATACGTCGGGACGGATCACGCCGCTGTCGGGATCATTCCAGCGCGCGAGTGATTCGTAACCACTGATTGCGTTGCGGCGCAGGTCGAGGATGGGTTCGAAATGCGCTTCCAGACGATTCGTGCGCAGCGCATCGTGCAGCCATTCGTACGGCACCATCATGCGTTCGGTGCCGGGGCTGTACAGCGCGCAGCGGTCGCTCATGCGCTTCGCGTCGCGCAATGCGATCTCGGCACGACGCAGCAGCGTGGTGGCGTCGCCGCCGTGCTCGGGGGACAGGGCGAGGCCGACCGCGACGGGCGTCATCATCGCGTGCTGCCCGAACACCAGAGGTCGCTCGAATGCGCGCACGACGCGGGTCCCGGCCAGCATCGCGTGGCCCGGATTCATCAGGCCGGGCAGCAGGGCGATGAATTCGTTCTCGGCCACCTGCTCGAGCACGTCCTGCGGGCGCAGCAACTCCTGGATGCGCTCGAATGCGGCGCGGCCGACCGCGTCGCTGGCCTCGTAGCCGTGCACCAGCCGGAACTCCTGCAGGCGCTGGATGCGGACCAGCAGGATGCCGAGGCAGTTTTCACCTGCTTCGATGCGCGCGTTGAGCCGGCGCGACAGCTCGGCGCGGTTCAAAGATAGAGCTCCGAGACGTCGATGCCTGCGTGGTGATTCGGAAGCGGTCGCACGATCTCGATCGAGCTGTCGGCCGATAGCAGGTCGAGGGTTCTGAAGCCCGACGTCAGCTGGCCGTCCGGATCGGTCAGCACCAGAACGCGCGGGCGCAGGCGACGCGCCGCGTTCTGCGACATGACCGCGACGATCTCGCCGGTGTTGAGTTCGGCCAGCGAGCCGGTGGGATACACGCCGAGGCAGCTGATGAACTGCTCGATGAGTTCGGCGTAATAGCGCGTCGTGCGATCGCGGTAGAGCTCTTGCAGCGCGACGTGCCGCGCCATCGCCGGCGCATGCGGCCGATCGCTGGTCATCGCGTCGAAGCTGTCGACGATCGCCGCGACGCGCGCATGCAGTGGAATATCGGAGCCGCGCCGACGCTGCGGATAACCGCTGCCGTCCGCGCGTTCATGGTGACCGTTGACCATCTCCAGCACGGTGTCGCTGAAGCGGTCGTCCTGCAGCATGTGTGCGCCGAGTTCGACATGCCGCCGCACGCGCGCCATCGACATCGCGTCGAGCGGACCATCGCGTTCCAGCAGCGGCTGCGGCACCTGCGTCTTGCCGATGTCCATCAGCATGGCGCCGGTCGACAGATCGATGAGGTAGTCCTCGGGAAGGCCGAGATGCCGGCCGAACGCGGCGGCGAGCATCGCGCAGTTGAGCGCGTGCGAATACGCGTAGCCGTCGCGACGGCGCAGTGCGTTGAGCCAGAACATGGCATCGGCGTTGCGCAGCACGCTGGCGACCACGGGCCGCGCCGCGGCATGCGCGACTTCCGGTGAAATCGGATCGCCACTGTGCGCCTGGTCCACCAAGCTGCTGATCGTTGCGGCAGTGACGTCCAGCGCTTCGCGCGCAGCGGGGATCTCGTGCTCGAAGTCGACCGTGTCGTGATAGCGGACGGTGCCGATGCGCGGGTCACGCACAGCGGGGGGCGCGCGCTGCGGCGTGGTCGTGCCTTCGCGCGCAGTCATCATCAGCGCGCCCGGTGCGATCAGGCCGGTGAGCCCGCGCGTCTGCGCCTGCTGGCTGAGCTCCACGTCGATCCACACGCTGCGGCACAGGTTCCGCAGCGTTTCGATCTGCGAAAGCTCGCTGACGTAGAAGCCCTGCAACGGAAAAGGCGTCTCGGTCCACGGGCGATCGAGGCGGCATACGAACATGCCGAGCCGCACCTGGTCCGCTTCGATCTGGCGTTCTTCGATCTGCATGCGCCCCCGCCGACGCTCCCCTGCGGACGCCGCGAACGGCAAGAGTAAACCGCCGGGGGGCGCTTACAAGTAGTCCATGGTCCGGTAGGTGGCTGGCCGCCCAACGGGTCGCATGGCGTTGCGGGCTAAACCCGCGTGCGCGAGCCCTAGTGACCCAGCACCGCGTTCAGCACCTGAGCCAGGTGCGTTCCGCCGCGCCGAAGCTGTTCGTCGACCAGCGGGGTGAACGTGGCGACGTAGGTCGCGTCGATCTCCGGGCCCGGCGGATAGACGCCCGGACGTGTCGCGATGCGGCACGATTGCTGCGCCCAGGCCGGCGAATCCGGCGGCAGAACGTGCTTCGGGATGTCGACGGCGAGAGGCAGCGCGCGCAGCTTCGCGAGGTATGCCGGCTCGTCGAGGCCGGTCTTCGAGATCAGGCCGCTGTCCCACAGCGAATGCAGGTTGCCGCCCTTCTCGCCGCCATCCGCGGTCGGAATGCGCACCTGCACCGTGTTGCCGCCCTTGTCGTGGGCGAACGCCGCATGCAGCGGCTGGTGCACGTCGCCGATGAAATGCACGACGAACTTCAACGCCTGACGACGCGCGTCCAGCGACTGCGAATGGTCGGCGAGGATTGCGGTCTGCGCGCGGATCGCTTCGATCACGCAGTCGCCGTTGGGGCAGTCACGCGGCGGCTCGTAGGTGCCGCAGCCGTTCTCGGCGATGTCGGCGTAATGCCACTTCGCGCTGCGCTTGCCGAGGTCCGGGTCGTTCGCGCGCAGCTCGTCGGCCCAGTTGGCGACGCCGGCGAGCGTCGGCTCGGTTTCGCCCTTCAGCAGCTCGTCGACTTCGCGACGCGCCTGCGGGGTGAGTTCGTCCTGCGCGAGGTCGGCGACGAGCCGATGCCCAAGTGCGCCCCACGCGAAAGCGGGCGAGGCGATGCAGAAAAGGAGTGCGGATGCGAGGAGTTTTCGGGTCATCGGCGAATGGTACGCGACGCTCCCGCCGAGGCCGAGTGACGCAGGAGCCGGTTCGGGTGCCCTGCTAGAATGCGCGACTGTTTCCGGCCGTCGCGGCCCCGCAGGAGCTCCCAAATGACGATCAAGGTAGGCATCAACGGCTTCGGCCGCATCGGCCGCAACGTGCTGCGCGCAGCCGTGCAGAACTTCGGCGACGACATCCAGATCGTCGGCATCAACGATCTTCTCGAGCCGGACTACCTGGCCTACATGCTGAGCTACGACTCGGTGCACGGCCGCTTCAAGGGCGACGTGTCGATCGAGGACGGCCAGCTGGTCGTCAACGGCAGGAAGATCCGCCTGACGCAGGAACGCGACCCGGCGAACCTGAAGTGGAACGAAGTCGGCGCCGACGTCGTCATCGAATCGACCGGCCTGTTCCTCGACAAGGCCACCGCGCAGAAGCATCTCGATGCGGGCGCGAAGAAGGTCATCCTGTCGGCGCCGTCGAAGGACGACACGCCGATGTTCGTGTACGGCGTGAACCACGCGTCGTACAAGGGCGAGCAAATCATCTCGAACGCGTCGTGCACGACCAACTGCCTCGCGCCACTCGCCAAGGTGCTGAACGACAAGTGGGGCATCAAGCGCGGCCTGATGACCACTGTGCACGCGGCGACTGCGACGCAGAAGACCGTCGACGGCCCGTCGAACAAGGACTGGCGCGGCGGCCGCGGCATCCTCGAGAACATCATCCCGTCGAGCACCGGCGCGGCGAAGGCTGTCGGCGTGGTCATCCCCGAACTCAACAAGAAGCTCACCGGCATGAGCTTCCGCGTGCCGACGTCCGACGTGTCGGTGGTCGACCTCACTGTCGAGTTGAACGGCCCGGCGTCGTATGCCGAGATCTGCGCGGAGATGAAGGCGCAGAGCGAAGGCGCGCTGAAGGGCGTGCTCGGCTACACGGAAGACAAGGTCGTCGCGACCGATTTCCGCGGCGACGCGCGTACGTCGATTTTCGACGCCGAAGCCGGCATCGCGCTCGACCCGACCTTCGTCAAGCTCGTCGCCTGGTACGACAACGAGTGGGGTTATTCGAACAAGTGCCTCGAGATGGTGCGCGTGGTCGCGCGCGGCTGAGGCGACGTCTGAACTGCTCCACCGAACCCCGCCGATTGGCGGGGTTCTTCGTTATGGGTTCGGAATTTTCAGACGTCGCGGCGGGTAAGCACCGTCTTGTCCGCGCACCGCAAGCTGCACATACTTCGCGCCGCGCAGACGCGCAATCACAAGGAGATGTCATGTCACGCAAGACGCTCGCCGCCTGCATGGTGGCGTTGGTGGCCCTGTCCACCGCCGCGACGGCGCAGGCCGGCAAGAAGGATTCCGACGAACCGCCGAGCCGCGAGGTCACCGGGCTTCACGACGTCGAAGGCGAGATCGTCGGCGCCGAGATTCCCGGCAGCCCGTTCGCCAAGCTCGAGATCGGCATGTCGTTCAAGCAGGTCGGTGACATCCTCGGCGACAAAGCCACGCACGAGGCCGACTGCGGCCAGTACATGACGGGCAAGTCGTTCATTCCGTTCCACTTCGGCGGCGACAAGGTGCGTACCGAGTGCGCGATGAAGCATCTCGGTCGTCTGGTCTTCACCAACCAGTCCGACTTCGACGGTCAGAAGGTACTGATCAAGATCGAGTACGACGCGACCGAAGACGGTTATCGCGACTGATTCGAGTGGTTCGACGGAAGCGTCCCGCTGCTATCGGGGGACGCTTCCGGTTCCGTAGCTTGTCGAGCGGTCGACGGTGGTGAGCTACCAGGTACGACCGCATCCTGTACGACCGCATCCTGATCGCCAGTCATCGCGCAGGGCTGTCGAGCGATGCGCGATGCGTTTGTTGCGTCTATTCGACTGGCGCAGCGCCGACTGCGTTGATCGCAGGCGCGTGCATTTGGCGGCGCGGTCGACACGTCTTTAGGCAGGCCGCGAAAGGTCGCGTGCTACCGTTCCCACACGGCCGGGGAAGCCGGAGGGGACGATGGAAGGCGTGGTGATGCTCGCGGTCGTTGCGGTTCTCGCGATACCCGTACTGCTGGTCCTGTTGCTCGCATGGACCGTCGGCCTGCGCCGTCGCATGGCTGTACTGGAGGCGGAGGTCTCGTGGCTGCGACAGAGCGCGGTCGACGCTGCCGCATCGCCGAGCGCGTCGCCGGCGACTAATGCCGCATCCGCACCGCCGCCTGAGCCGACGTTGTCCGAACTGTTGCGACAGTCGGGATCGGCGAACGAAGTGCTGCCGGCACCGACTTCAGTACCGGCGCCAGCTCCGTCGCCCACACGCGCGACCGCGCCGGCCATTCCGGAACCCACGAGCGCTGCGGTACCGCCACCGCTGCCGCCATTGCCGCCGTCGCGACCTGTTTCGCCGACGCCGTCGGCCGTGCCACGCCCGCAACCGGTTTACGCGCGCAGCTCGCGCACCGACGATCTGTTCGACACCGTCCGCCGCTGGTTCACCGAAGGCAACGTGCCGGTCAAGGTCGGCGTACTCGTGCTGTTCGCCGGCGTGGCGGCGCTGCTCAAGTACGCGGTCGACCAGGGCAAGTTGCATGTTCCGATCGAGCTTCGCCTCGCCGGCGTTGCGATGGCGGCGATCGCAGGACTCGTGTTCGGCTGGCGCCAGCGTGAAGCTCGGCGTCCGTTCGGCCTTGCGCTGCAGGGTGGCGCGATCGGTGTGCTGCTGCTGGTCACGTTCGCTGCGTTCAAGCTGTATCACTTCATTCCCGCAGGTGCGGCATTCGCCATCAGCGTCGCGCTGGTCGCGGGGCTGGGCGTACTCGCGGTGCGTCAGGAATCACTGGCGCTGGCGGTGCTGGGCGTGTTGGCCGGTTTCCTCGCGCCGATCTGGTTGTCGACGGGGCAGGGCAACCATGTCGCGTTGTTTGGTTACTACGCCGTGCTCAACGCCGGCATCGTCGCGATCGCATGGCGACGCCCTTGGCGTCTGCTCAATCTGCTCGGGTTCGCGTTTACGTTCGGCATCGGCAGCCTGTGGGGCGCCTTGCAGTACCGCCCCGAGGACTTCCGTACGACGGAGCCGTTCCTGTTGCTGTTCTTCGCGATGTATGTCGCGATCCCGATCCTGTACGCGGCAGCCAAAGCCCCGCCACAGCGGCGCATCTTCGACGGCAGCCTGATCTTCGGAACGCCGCTGGTCGCGTTCGTCCTGCAGGCGGCCATGCTTCGCGGGGATCGCATGGAGCTCGCGTTCTGCGCACTCGGGCTAGGCGCGATGTATGCGGCGCTTGCGTCGCTGCTGCGTCGGCAGAAGGCCTTCGCCGAACTCGTCGCGCCCTATGCGGTGCTCGCGATCGGCTTCTCGACGCTCGCCGTGCCACTCGCGTTGTCGGCACGTGCAACGGCAGCGATCTTCGCGCTTGAAGGTGCCGGGCTCGTGTGGCTCGGCCTGCGACAGTCGCGGTCGCTTCCGCAGCTCGCCGGCCTTGCATTGCAGCTCGCAGCCTTGGGCGCATTCGGCACTGCGTTCCATGTCGACGTGGTCGGGCCGCCAGTGTTCAACGGCACGTTCATGACGGCGCTTCTCATCGCGATCGGCGGCTTCGCGACGGCGGCCGCCGCGCGTCGTCACGAACAGGACGGCATGGCCGTCGGCGCCTATCTCTGGGGCCTTGCGTGGTGGTTGGGTGCGGCGCTGTGGGAGGTCGACCGCAGTGTCGATCCGAAGCACGCAGTGGACGCCGTGATGCTGGTCATCCTCGGTACCGGACTGCTCGCGGCCGAAGTCGCGCGCCGTCGCGCCGCTGGTGCGCTGCATCTCACAGCGTCTGCGTCGTTGCTGCTACCAATCGCGTTCGCATGCTGGCAGGTCAGCGAACGCGGCCAGCCGCTCACGGGGCTCGGCGCGATTGCATGGGCGGCGGATATCGTCGTTGCCTGGCGCGTACTGACCTGTGTGCGTGACGTCGGCTCGCGGGTCCGAGGGTGGACGCATATCGGCTGGCTCGCGTCGATCGCTTTGCTCTCGTCGCTCGCGTTGTTCCAGATCGCGCAACAGGCCGACATCGGCGATGCATGGCGCTTCGCTGCGACCGCGCTGCCGTGGCTCGCGCTCGCCGCAGTCGCGCTGCTTCGCCCCGATCGCATCGCGGTGCCGTTCCGCGACGGCTTCGAAGAGTGGCGCGGCAACCTGCAGGCCATGCTCGCGCTCGTCTTGGGCGGCTTCTTCGTGGTCGGCGTGGTGCACGAAGGCTTGATGTCGCCGCTGCCGTACGTGCCGTTATTCGACGCCGTCGAGCTCGTGCAGCTCGCAGCGTTGCTGCTCGCGTGGCGGACGCTCCGTGACGAGCAGTTGTTGCGGCCGTGGCTCGCGGGCGCGGCGTTCGTGTTCGCGACGTCCGTCGTGTTGCGCGCGACCCATCAATGGGGCAGCGTGCCATGGTCGACATCGATGTTCTCGACGGGCCTGGTGCAGACCTCACTCACCGTGCTCTGGAGCGTGATCGGCATGGCCGCATGGGTCGCGGGTTCGCGCCGACAGCGTCGCGGATTGTGGAAAGTGGGCGCCGTGCTGATGGCCGTGGTCCTCGCCAAGCTCGTGCTGGTCGACCGCCAGTACCTTGGCAACCTGCTCGGCATCGGCTCGTTCATCGCGTTCGGTCTTCTGTGCACCGCGGTGGGTTATCTCGCGCCGGTTCCGCCCGGCGAAACGGAGGCGACGGCATGAAGCGCGCGATCGTTGCACTGCTGGCATGTGTCACGACGTTCGCCATCGCCGCGCCCGTCGACTACGCACGCCAGTGGCCCGTGGTCACGACGACGTCGGCCGGCGCCTACACGTTCGAGCTGACGCCCGAGGCCTACACGGTCGTTCAACGCGCTGACCTCGGCGATCTCGACGTGCTCGACGCGTCCGGTCATCCGGTGCCCGCCGAGGTCATCGCGCCAGCGGCGCAGCCGACCGAGCAGCGCCGCGCGCTGCCGTGGTATCGCATGCCCGCACCGGGCACGACGTCCGGCAGCGACTGGCGCGTGATCGCCGAGGTCGATGCGGACGGGCGGCTGCGTGGCCTGCGCTCGTCGACGGTGAACAACGAACGCCCGGCGACGACCGTGCTGATCGATGCCGCAGTGCTGCCCGAGCGGCCGATCGCGCTCGACGTCACATGGCGTCCCGCGGCGGACTTCGACACGGGCTATCGCGTCGAAGGCAGTACCGATTTCGATCACTGGTTCGAGCTTGGCCGCGGTCGGCTGGTCGACCTGCGCGAAGGAGCGCACGGCCTGCAGATGCGACGGCTCGCGATCGAAGCAGGCGTCGAACACCCGCGCTTCCTGCGCCTGGTGCCCGAGGATGTGAGCCGTCCGCTGCCGGACATCACCGGTATCGACGCGATCTGGACCTCGAGCCCGCAGCGCGCGCCCCTCTGGCGCACGCTCGCGCCGCACGCGAACGCCGATGGGTCGCTGGAATTCCAAGCCGACGGCCGCTATCCGGTGCGCTGGGTCGACCTCGACGGCTCCGGCAACGACGTGCGCACATGGCGACTGCAGAGCCGCGATACGCCGCAGGCGCGGTGGGTCGATCGCGTGCCGTACTGGATGGTCTATCGCGTGGGTAACGGCCGTTCGCCGGCGCGGGTGTTCGACAGCCCGGTGCGGGACCGCTACTGGCGCCTGGTGCCGCAGGGCACGGGTGATGCGCCGTCGCTGAAACTCGGCTACCTGCCCGAGCGCGTGGTGTTCGTCGCGGGCGGGCGTGCGCCGTACGCGCTGGTCGCCGGCAGTCTGCGTAATCGCCGCGAGGCGCGGCCGGTGCAGGCCGTACTGCGCGATACCACCGATGCGCCTGCGGTTGCCCGTCTCGGTGCGTCGACCGAGCGCGCCGGAAATGCGGCATTCGCGCCGGTTCGCGACTGGAAGACCTGGGGCCTGTGGGCCGTGCTGGGGCTCGGCGTCATCGCCGTCGGAACGTTCGCGCTACGGGTCCTGCGCGAGCCGCCACGCACCGCCGACTGACGCGACACGTCGCAACGACGACAATAGGCGGCTTCGCCGACCGGCGACGGCCCGCCGTCCCGTGCGCGACCCGTTCCCTTCAAGAGACCGCCCATGTCCATCCTTCGCATGTCCGACCTCGACCTCGCCGGCAAGCGCGTGCTGATCCGCGAGGATCTGAACGTGCCGATCGCCGACGGCCGCATCACGTCCGAGCAGCGCATCACCGCCGCGCTGCCGACGCTGCGCATGGCGCTGGAGAAGGGCGCCGCGGTGATGGTGACGTCGCACCTCGGGCGGCCGAAGGAAGGCGTTTTCAGTGACGCCGATTCGCTGGCGCCGGTGGCGAAGCGCGTGTCGGAACTGCTCGGCGTCGACGTACCGCTGGTGCGCGACTGGGTCGCCGGCGTCGACGTGCAACCGGGCCAGATCGTCATGCTCGAGAACTGCCGCATGAACGTCGGTGAGGGTAATGACGACGAGACCTTGTCGAAGGCGTACGCGGACCTCTGCGACGTGTTCGTCATGGACGCATTCGGCACCGCGCACCGTGCGCAGGCGTCGACGCACGGCGTGATCCGTCAGGCGAAGGTCGCCTGCGGCGGCCCGCTGCTGATGGCGGAACTCGACGCGCTGGCGAAAGCGCTCGAACATCCGGCGCGCCCGCTGCTCGCGATCGTCGCCGGGTCCAAGGTGTCGACCAAGCTCGAACTGCTCGGCAACCTCGTCCCACGCGTTGATCAATTGATCGTCGGTGGGGGTATCGCGAACACGTTCATCGCGGCGATGGGGCATGGCGTGGGCAAGTCGCTGGTCGAACGCGACCTCGTCGACACCGCGACGTCGATCATCGAACAGGCGAAGGCGCGAGGCGCGGAAATCCCGCTGCCGGTCGACGTCGTCGTCGCACCCGAATTCAATGCGAACGCGCCGGCGACGGTGAAGCCCGTCGACGCGGTGGGCGAGGGCGACATGATCCTCGACATCGGCCCGCAGACCGCCGCGCACTACGCGGAACTCATCCGCAGCGCCGGCACGGTGGTGTGGAACGGGCCGGTTGGCGTGTTCGAATTCGATGCGTTCGGCAAGGGCACCGAAGCGCTGGCGCGCGCGATCGCGAGCAGCAATGCGTTCTCGATCGCGGGCGGTGGCGACACGCTCGCGGCCGTCGACAAGTACGGCATCGCGCACGACGTCTCGTACATCTCCACTGGCGGCGGCGCATTCCTCGAATTCCTCGAGGGCAAGACGTTGCCGGCGGTCGCTGCACTCGCGGCGCGTGGCGCGTGATGGCAACGCTCTTCTTCGACCTCGACGGCACGCTGATCGACTCGGCCGTCGGCATCATGCGCTGCGCGACCTATGCGTTCGAGAAGGTCGGCGAGCCTGTGCCCGACGAGGCGACGCTGCGCACCTGGATCGGCCCGCCGCTGCGCGACAGCTTCGCGCCGTACCTTCACAACGACGAACGCACCGAGCAGGCGCTCGTGTACTACCGCGAGCGCTACGAAACGCACGGATGGGCCGAGCGCACCGTCTACGACGGCATTCCCGAAGCAATCGAAGCGTTGCACGCCGCGGGCCATGGGCTCGCCGTCGTCACTGCCAAGAACGAACCGCACGCACGCAAGATCATCGCGAGCCTGCCATTCGGCCACCGTTTCGTCGACGTGATCGGCGCCACGCTTGACGGTCGCCTCAGCCACAAGCCCGAGCTCATCGCCGAAGCGCTGGAGCGCCTCGGCGTTGCAGCGCGCGACTGCACCATGATCGGCGACCGCCGCATGGACATGGAGGGCGCCGCGCATCACGACATGCGCAGCGTCGGTGTGTTGTGGGGCTTTGGAAGCGAGGACGAGCTGCGCACTGCCGGCGCTCGCGACCTCGTCCGGCAACCGGCCGACCTCGTACCGCTGCTGGGCTGAAATCGATTGCCGCTGGTGCAGTCGCACAGCCGTGCTAGGTTTCGGTGATCACCCGAAACCCGTTGCCGCATGAGCCACAAGACGCGCCGTACCAAGATCCTCGTCACCCTTGGCCCGGCCACCGATGCGCCGGGCATGCTCGACCGCCTGCTCGAAGCAGGCGTCGATTGCGTCCGCCTCAACTTCTCGCACGGCGATCCGTCGGCGCAGGTCGCGCGGGCGCAGGCGGTGCGCGAAGCGGCGGCGCGCGTGGGGCGCGAGGTCGGCATCCTCGCCGACCTTCCGGGCCCGAAGATCCGCATCGAAAAGTTCGAGAACGATCGCGTCGAATTGAAGGTCGGTGATCGCTTCGACCTCGTGGCACGCGACGATGCGCCCCTCGGCAACGCGAGCGAAGTCGGCGTCAGCTATCTAGGTTTGCCGGGTGACGTCGTTCCCGGCGACGTGCTGCTGCTCGACGACGGCATGATGCAGTTGCAGGTCGATCGCGTCGAAGGCGAACGCATCATCTCGACGGTGCTGAACGACGGTGTGCTGTCCAACCGCAAAGGCCTCAACAAGCAGGGCGGCGGCTTGTCTTTGGGCGCGTTGACGCCGAAGGACGAAGAACTCATCAAGATCGCCGCGCAGATCGGCGTCGACTTCATCGCGGTGTCGTTCTGCCGCAATGCGCAGGACATGCACGATGCGCGTCGCATCGCACAGGCGGCCGGCAGCAATGCCGCGCTGGTGTCCAAGATCGAGCGCACGGAAGCGATCGAGAACCTGGCCGAAATCGTCGAAGCGAGCGACGTGGTGATGGTCGCGCGCGGCGACCTCGGCGTGGAGATCGGCGACGCCGAGCTGCCCGGCCTGCAGAAGAAGATCATTCGTGAATCGCTGTCGCGCGGCCGCGTGGTGATCACCGCGACGCAGATGTTGCAGTCGATGGTCGACAGCCCGATCCCGACGCGCGCCGAAGTACTGGACGTCGCCAACTCGGTAATCGACGGCACCGACGCGGTAATGCTTTCGCAGGAGACGGCGGCCGGCAAATATCCGTTGAAGGCGGTCGAGGCGATGGCCCGCGTCTGCCTCGGCGCCGAACGCCAGTTTTCGCACGACACCGATTTCGAGAAGGCACCGCGCGGTCTCGACCGCGCCGACCAGGCGATCGCGATGGCCGCGATGTTCCTGTCCGAACACATCGGCGTGCGATCGATCGTGGCGATCACCGAATCGGGCGGCACGCCGCGCTTCCTGTCGCGCTTCCGCTCGCCCGCGCAGATCATCGCGCTGTCCGGCGACGAGGCCGCACGGCGCCGGATGTCCTTGATGCGCGACGTCACCGCGCTGCCGTTCGAGAGTGCCGGCATGACCGCCGGCGTGGCGGCCCGCGCCTCGGCGAAAGTGCTGTTCGAGCGCGGCCTGCTCGAAGAGGGCGACCGCATTATTTTCACCAGCGGCGAGATCATGCAGCAGCACGGCGCGACCAACACGTTGCGGCTGCTGCAGATCGGGCCGAACGGCAAGGCGGAAGGGCTGGGCGACCTGTAGGCCGCCGATGAATGGGGCGCAATCGGAGCGGGTCTCGCGCTAATTTCGGTTGGTCTAAGACCGGAGGCGAACATGAAACGGACCCTCATGCTGCTCGGACTTTCGATGGCCGGGCCGATGGCCCTCGCTGCCGACAACGGACCTGATGGACTTCGCGTCATAGGCCCCGACGCCATTGCCAGCGCCTGGACGCCGGAAGCGTCCGTCGCGCCTGTGTATCCGTCTCAGCTGGCGGACCGGGGCGTAACCGGATGTGTGACGCTGACCTACATGATCGGTTCGGATGGCCGAGTGTCGCGAATCAACGTGCTGGACGGCCGCGCAAGCGCACGGTCGCCGCTGGCAGCCCAGTTGGCGGTCGAGCGCTTTGCAGGCGCTGGCGCGACCGCGCTTTCGGTCACCCGCTTCGTGCCAAGCGGTGACGCGCAGCCGACGCTGACGGCTAGAACTCTCCATTTCGGCGAGACGCCCTCGGCCGAGTCGACCAGTTGCGAAGGCACCCGCACTGCGCGCCTGCTGGACGGCGGTAGCGAGTGGGCCGCACTGATTGGCGCGGCATACGAGCGCGACCACGCCGTCGATCGCATGGATCGACTGGCATCCACGAATTCTCGCGGTCGCAGCGGGGAGGTCGTGCGCGCAACGGACTCGCCTTGGGACGGCACGACTGGCGTAATTCTGAGCCCGCCGACGGTGATCACGGGCGGGCGCTGATCGCGACGCTGCCGCGTGTTGCGGCCTTTACGGATATCACCAGGCGAAGGCCGCGAGCAGCGCGTACTAGGCCTCTGCGCCTCGGGGACATCCTGCGAATCGAACATGGACCTAGAAAAATGATGTGGAAAAGGCTCGTTCCGATTGCTCTTGCGGTCGTGTCTGCGTCGACCGCGTCAGCCGAGCAGCCGGTATCGGGGCCGACGCCGATAGTCGTTGCGCCTGAGCAACTCACGAACTATTGGTCTCCGGCTTCGGGACTCACGCCGGTCACCTATCCGCCCGATCTCGCCTCCCGTGGGACCACCGGTTGCGTGACGCTCGCCTACACGATCGGGTCGGACGGCCGCACATCCGACTTCCACACGTTGGATGCCGACGCCAGCGTCCGTTCGCCGCTCGCGAAGCGCCAAGTCATCGAGCGGTTCGCACAGGCTGCGGCCGGCGCGGTTGCGCAATGGCAATTCGCGCCGGTCGGTGAACGCATGCCGACGATTACCGCCACCACGGTCCAGTTCGATGGCAAGGCCGCGAACTCCCCCGATGCGTGCAAGGACGGCGACATTGCACTCGCGCTTCGAGATGGAGAGCGCTTCGAGGACGTGCTTCGAAACCTCTACGAGGCGAAAGCGCGCTTTTGGACGCAAGGCCAGCGCGCGCAGCAGCCGAGCCAGTTCATCCGCTGACGCATCTCGCACCTGCTCCTACGCCGGCCGTCTAGCGCCCGGCCAGCCGCTGAAATCGTAGTCACCGCGGCCGGTATAATGCCGGCCCCCGATTCCAGCGCGCCAAGGACCCCATGAGCATCGAACAGCTTGCCGAGACCGCCCAGGCGATGGTCGCCCCGGGCAAGGGCATCATCGCGATCGACGAGTCCAACGCGACCTGCGCCAAGCGCTTCGCGGGCGTCGGCATCGAGAACACCGAAGAGAACCGTCGCGCGTACCGCGAGCTGCTGCTCACGGCGCCGAACATCGGCCAGTACCTCTCGGGCGCGATCCTGTTCGACGAAACGATCCGCCAGTCGACCAAGGACGGCACGCCGTTCACCCAGGTCATGATGGCCAACGGGATCATTCCGGGCATCAAGGTCGACAAGGGTCCCGTGCCGCTGGCCGGCTTCCCGGGTGAGGTCGTGACCGAAGGCCTCGACGGCCTGCGCGCGCGCCTCGAGGAGTACTACCGCCTCGGCGCGCGCTTCGCGAAGTGGCGTGCGGTCATCAACATCGGCGACGACATCCCGACCGGCACCGCGATCGAGGCCAACAGCCATGCGCTGGCCCGTTACGCCGCGCTGTGCCAGGAGCAGGGCCTGGTGCCGATGGTCGAACCCGAAGTGATCATGGACGGCAGCCACGACATCGACACCTGCTACGAGGTCACCGAAGTCGTGCTGCGTTCGCTGTTCGGCGCGCTGTACGAGCAGAACGTGATGCTCGAGGGCACGATCCTGAAGGCGTCGATGGTCATCCACGGCACCGAGTCGGCCGAAAAGGCATCGGTCGAGGAAGTCGCCGCGGCCACGCTGCGCTGCCTGAAGTCGACCGTGCCGGCCACGCTGCCGGGCATCGTCTTCCTGTCCGGCGGCCAGTCGGACAATGACGCGACCGCACACCTGAACGCGATGAACGCGGCCGGCCCGCACCCGTGGCCGCTGTCGTTCTCGTACGGCCGCGCCATGCAGCAGGCCGCGCTCAAGCTGTGGAGCCAGGACATGCAGGGCAACTACGGCAAGGCCCAGGAAACCGTGTTCGCCCGCGCCCGCGACAACGGTCTGGCCGCGCTCGGCCAGTGGCAGTCGGCCGCGTAAGCGATCGCTTCCACGTTGTCTGGAGACGCCGGCCACGTGCCGGCGTCTTCCGTTTCAGGCGGCCGTAGCGCGTCCGTTGACGTCGCCCACGCAACGCCGACGTTCCAACCGCGTCACGCCACCCAGTACCGATGACACGGGTCGTAACACATGGGCTCGATAGAATTCCCGGTCCCCCCGTTGTTCGGATCCGCATGCGATCGATTCTGGTGTTCCCGGCCCTCGTGGCAGCCCTGGCCCTGACGGGCTGCGGTGACCGGGCGAACGCCGCCAAGGACGGCAGCAGCAAGGGCGGCGGCGACCGCCCGATCACGGTGACGACCGAAGTCGTCCGAACCCAGCCTTTCGTCGACACGCTGCAGGCGCTCGGCACCGTGCGCGCGCGCGAGTCGGTGACGGTCACGGCCAGCGTGTCGCAGAAGGTGCAAACCGTTCACTTCGACAGTGGCGACACCGTGCGTGCCGGCGCGCCCTTGATCACGCTCGTGGGTGACGCCGAGCAGGCGCAGCTCCGCTCGGCCGAGGCCGCGGCGAAAGAAGCGAGTGACCTCTACAACCGCCAGGCCTCGCTCGCGACGCAGCAGCTCATCGCGCGTTCCCAGCTCGAGACACAGCGCGCAGTGCGCGACGCCGCGATCGCCCGTGTCGCGCAGATGCGCGCGCAAGCAGCGGATCGCGTGATCCGCGCGCCATTCGCGGGCGTCGTCGGCCTCCGCCAGGTCAGCCCGGGTTCGCTGGTCACGCCAGGCACCGCGATCACCACGCTCGACGATCTCGGCACGGTGTTCGTCGACTTCCCCGTGCCCGAGACGCAACTCGCGCAGGTGTCTGCCGGTGAATCGCTGAGCGGCCACGCCGCCGCATATGCCGGTCGCCGTTTCGATGGCACGGTCGCGACGGTCGACGCCCGCGTCGATCCCACCACGCGCGCCGTCACCATCCGCGGCCAGTTTCCGAACGCCGACCATGCGCTCAAGCCCGGCATGCTGATGCAGGTGGACGTCGCGCGCGCCGAGCGCCAGGCGCTGCTGATTCCCGAGATCGCGGTCGTGCAGGTCGGCAACGATTCGTACGTGTACCGCGTGCGCGACGGCAAGGCGGAACGCGCCGACGTGAAGCTCGGCACGCGCACCAATGGCCGCGTCGAAGTGCTGTCGGGCATCGCGGTCGGCGACAGCATCGTGGTCGACGGCACCGGCAAGCTGAAACCGGGCGCGAAGATCAGCGACGTTTCCAAGGCGCCGCGCGGCAAGGCCGCGTGACCTGCGCCGGGCGCGCAATGCCCGGCATTTCCCGACGCCCACGCACCGGGTGTCCTCCGACGCCGCCGGCACGCGGGCGCGACGAGCCTGAGCCTTCGCGATGAATCTGTCCGACCTCTCGATCCGCCGTCCCGTGTTCGCGACCGTGATGAGCCTGCTGCTCATCACCCTGGGCGTGATGGCCTTCAGCCGCCTCACGCTGCGCGAATTGCCGGCGATCGATCCGCCCGTGGTGTCGGTGGACGTGAGCTACCAAGGTGCGTCGGCGAGCGTGGTCGAAACGCGCATCACGCAGGTGCTGGAGGACGCGCTGTCGGGCGTCGAGGGTGTCGAGTCCATCGATTCGCGCAGCGTCAACGGACGCTCGTCGATCTCGATCGAGTTCAAGCTCACGCGCGACATGGAAGCCGCGGCGAACGACGTGCGCGATGCAGTCAGCCGCGTGCTCGACCGCCTGCCGGACGAGGCCGACGCGCCGCAGATCGCGAAGGTCGAGAGCGACGCAGAACCGATCATCTGGCTCAACATGAGCAGCAAGTCGATGAACACGCTGCAGCTGTCGGATTACGCCGACCGCTACATCGTCGACCGGCTCGCAGCACTCGAAGGCGTCGCGCAGGTCCGCATCGGCGGCGAGCAGCGCTATGCGATGCGCATTTGGCTCGATCGCGATGCGATGGCCGCGCGCAACATCACGGTCAACGATGTCGAGAGCGCACTGCGTGCCGAGAACGTTGAGCTGCCGGCCGGCCGCATCGAATCGCAGACGCGCGACTTCACGTTGCGGGTGGCACGCAACTACCAGAAGCCCCAGGACTTCGCGCAGATCCCGCTGAAGAAGGGTGATGACGGCTACGTCGTGCGTCTCGGCGACATCGCGCGCGTCGAGCTGACCACCGCCGAGCGCCGCGCGTACTACCGCAGCAACGGTGAGAACAACATCGGCCTCGGCGTCATCAAGACATCGACTGCGAACAGCCTAGACGTTGCACGCGCCGCGCGCGTCGCGGCCGACGAGATCCGTCCGTCGCTGCCGCCGGGCACCGACATCTTCGTCGCGTTCGACACCACCACCTTCATCGACGCCGCGGTCGATCGCGTCTATCACACGCTGGCCGAGGCGATCATCCTCGTGCTCGTGGTGATCTGGCTATTCCTCGGCAGTTTCCGCGCCGCGTTGATCCCGGCCGTGACGGTGCCGGTCTGCCTGATCGCCGCGTTCATTCCGCTGTACGCGTTCGGTTACTCGATCAACCTGCTGACGCTGCTTGCGCTGGTCTTGTGTATCGGCCTCGTCGTCGACGATGCGATCGTGGTGCTCGAAAACATCCAGCGTCGATCGGATCTCGGCGAGCCGAGGCTGGTCGCCGCAGCGCGCGGTACCAAGCAGGTCGCGTTCGCGGTGATCGCGACGACCGCCGTGCTGGTGTCGGTCTTCCTGCCGATCGGCTTCATGCAGGGCAATACCGGACGACTGTTCCGCGAGTTGTCTGTTGCGCTCGCCGGTGCGGTCGCGCTGTCGGCATTCGTCGCGCTCACGCTCACGCCGATGATGTCGTCGAAGCTGGTGCGTCCGCATAGCGACGAAAAATCCAACCCGGCCACGCGGTTCGTGAACGCGCGGCTGGAAGCGGTGAGCGCGCGTTATCGACGCTTCCTCGACACCACCGTCGAACGCCCGTGGATGTTCGGCCTGCTGATGCTGGTCGCACTTGCGGCGAGCTTCGTGCTGTTCAAGGTCGTGCCGAGCGAGCTTGCGCCCGCGGAAGATCGCGGCTTCTTCCAGGTCATGATCACCGGGCCGGAAGGCGCGGGCTTCGACTACACGGTCGGGCAGGTGCAGCAGGTCGAGAAGATCCTCGCGGCGCGTACCGGCGACGGCAAGACGATCGCGCGTTACAACCCGCGCGTTCCGGGTGGATTCGGCGCGAGCGAGGAAATGCACACGGGCCGTATCTCCGTGTTCCTGCAGGACTGGGACAAGCGCACCACCAGCACCGCGGACGCGGCCGACAGCCTGAAGAAGGAGTTCGCCAAACTTCCCGGCGTCAAAGTCGCCGCGCAGGTGAGCGGTGGACTCGTGCGTTCGCGCGGGCAGCCGGTGAACATCGTGCTCGGTGGCCCCGACTACGCGCAGCTGGTGAAGTGGCGCGACGCGTTGCAGGCGCGAATGGAACAGAACCCGGGTTTCTTCGGCGTCGACTCCGACTACAAGGAAACGCGCCCGCAGATGCACGTGGAGATCGACCACGGCCGCGCTGCGGATCTCGGGGTTAGCGTCACCGACATCGGTCATGCGCTCGAAACGATGATGGGCAGCAGTCGCGTCACCACGTTCGTGCAGAACGGCGAGGAGTACGACGTCATCGTGCAGGCCGACCGCGTCGCGCGTGCATCGCCGGCGGATCTTGAGCAGATCCAGGTGCGCGCACGCGACGGTTCGCTGGTGCCGCTGTCGAACCTGGTGACGCTGCGCGAAGTCGCCGAGCCGGGCAGCCTCAATCGCTTCAATCGACTGCGTTCGATCACGCTCAGCGCCGGGCTGTCGCCGGGCTATCGCATGGGCGACGCGATCAAGTTCCTCGACCAGGCGGTCAAGCAGGATCTTCCGCCCGAAGCGCAGATCGACTGGAAGGGCGAGTCACGCGAATACCAGCAGGCCGGCGGCGCCGTGGTGCTGACGTTCGCGCTCGCGCTCCTCGTCGTATTCCTCGTGCTCGCCGCGCAGTTCGAAAGCTTCATCCATCCGCTGGTGATCATGCTGACCGTGCCGCTGGGCGTGCTCGGCGCGCTGCTCGGCATCTGGATCACGCACGGCACGCTCAACCTCTTCAGCCAGATCGGCATCGTCATGCTGGTCGGCCTGGCGGCGAAGAACGGCATCCTGATCGTCGAGTTCGCCAACCAGCTGCGCGACGAGGGCCGCACGATCCACCAGGCGATCGTCGAAAGCGCGAGCGTACGGTTGCGGCCGATCCTGATGACCTCGATCGCGACCGTCGTCGGTGCGGTGCCGCTGGTGCTCGCAGGCGGGCCGGGTTCCGCGAGCCGCGCGGCAATCGGCATCGTGGTGATTTTCGGCGTCTCGTTCTCGACGCTGCTTTCGCTGTTCGTGGTGCCCGCGTTCTACGTGCTGCTCGCGAAGTACACGCGATCGCCCGAGGCCGTCAGCCACGAGCTCGAGGCGCTGGAGGCCAGTACGCCGCAGGCGGGTGGGCACGCCTGACCGGTTCATCATCGTAGGCCCGAATGGGTTGACGATGGCCGGAAGCACTTCCGTTTTGCGTTAGACCCCCCTTATGATCGGCGTCACAAAAGTGTAGCCGTCGTCCCGGTTTGCGGGCGCGGTGTGTCGCCGACAGGGGAAAACTCGATGCAAGGTAAGAAGCCGGCCCGCACGGCCCGCGCTGGAACGTCGCGTGTTATTCGCATGGCGCCGGTTGCATCGGCGATCCGCCACGCCCTCGCGGCATCGGTCGCAGCGGTTGCGCTTGCCGGCCCGGGCCTGGCTCTCGCAGCGCCGGCACGGATATCGACGAGCTATAGCGCACAGGCCGCATTCGTCCCGACTTACCCCGTTCACGACCTCACGCGTGTTTCCGCCGCGCAGGCTCCCGCCTTCAACTCTTTGGTGCCGCCCCCGCAGACGGGCGACACCGTCGTCGATAACAACCTGCCCGTTACGTATGCGGCGGCTTCGGGGTACACGGTCGGGGTGGACGGGTACGCCAGCGGCGCAAACGTCCACATTAACAATACCGGCGACATCACGATCGATTCGGCGTACGCCGGGTCGGCGATCGGCGTCGGCATCAGTGGCAACGCGGTGGATGGAGGCGTCGCGATCACGAACTCGGGCGCCATCGCGCTCGGTGCCAGCACCATCAATTACGCGTCGTTTGGCATCGTGGGCATCGCCGACGCAGTTGACATTGCGAACGTAGGCGCCATCGCCGCGAACGGGCTTACGCAGGCCACCGGCATCTACACGGTCGCGACTGATGCGGTGTCGATTAACAACGGCGGCGATCTGCAGATCAGTTCCGCCTACGCAACCGCCGACGGCATTTTCGCGAGCGCTGGCGACGTGGACGTTACGAACTCCGGGTCGATTCGCGTGTCCGGCTACAACTGGTCCGCGGGCATTGAAGCGCAGGGCACCGATGGGGTGACCGTCGACAACAGTGGCGCAATCAACTCGCATGCGACGCAGTACGCCTATGGCGTACAGAGCAGCGCGTTTGGCATTTACGCCACGGGCGGAACCGGCCAGGCGACGGTGACGAACTCGGGGGCGCTGGATGTTTTGGTGGATGCCTACGGACCTGGCGCGGTAGCGACGGGCATCAGCGTGCAGGCCGGCACTGGTGGCGCGGTGGTGCAGAACCATGGCGACATCACGGCGAACGGTTACTACGCCAACGGCATCGACGTGCGCTCGTACGGCACAGCCTTGGTGACGAACGAGGGCACGCTGGCCATTGGCAGCGTCAACTACACGCTTGAGGCCACGGGTATCCATGCCTCGGCCGGCTACGACGGAGCTCACGTCGGTGTCGTCAATTCCGGCGACCTGACCGTAGATGCATTTCTTAGCGGTACCGGCATCGAAGCGATTGCCACCGGAGCGGGCAGCACGGTCGACGTGTCCAATAATGGCGCGATCGCGATCAATACCTTGTCGAGTCGCTCCGCCACCAACGGCGTCGTGGGTTCCGGCGATGCGGCAACGACGGTGACCAATAGCGCGAGTGTGGACGTCTTGGGTCACGGCACGCTCGAGGGCATTGTCGCCGAGTCGGTCATCGGCCCTGCAACGATCGTCAACAGCGGCGATGTATATGTCGCGGCGCCGACGGTCGGTGGCTATCACTACACGACGGGTCTGGCGGCGATCTCGAGCGGCGGCACGGCTCATGTCGACAACACGGGCGCGGTCAGCGCCTACGGCGGTTATTTCGCGACGGGCATCCATGCCGATGGCCTGGCCGGCGCGAGCGTCACGAACGACAGCGCGGTCGCCGCGTATGCAGTGCGCGCCTACGGCATAGACGTCCACGCCGATGCCGGTGACGTGTCGATCGCGAATGGCGGGAACGGTTCCATCTATGGCGGGGGCGCGATCGCCTTCGGCGTGTCGGCTCGTTCGACGCAGGGCGATGTCGCCATCGACAACGCCGGCGCGATTCAAAGTTATGGCTCTTACTTCCCGTCGGTTGGTGCGCGCGGCAATTCGACCTACGGCGACGTTAGCCTGACCAATACCGGTGATATCACTTCGATTGGCGTCGGGAACTATTCCAACACCAGTGCCGAGGCGGTACGGCTGACGGCCACCAACGGCGACGTTCACGTCGACAACAGCGGCACGATCAACGGAGTCGGCTACTTCGGCGCCTATGGCGTGCGTGCGCGGGCGCTGGCCGGTGACGTCGGTTTCGACAACAGCGGCAGCATCTACGCACTCGGTGTCCAGGGTGACGCGATCGGTGCATTCGTCCAGGCCGGCGGCGTTGCGACACTGACGAATGCAGGCGACGTGCAGGCGTACTCGCGAGACGGGTTCGCCGCAGCGCTCGTGGTGCAGGCGATCGACGGG
Source organism: Lysobacter sp. HA18 (assembly GCF_054057595.1). Lineage (NCBI taxonomy): Bacteria > Pseudomonadati > Pseudomonadota > Gammaproteobacteria > Lysobacterales > Lysobacteraceae > Lysobacter > Lysobacter sp. HA18. The sequence goes on along the minus strand of NZ_JBSRZL010000001.1, from coordinate 2,610,212 downwards.
ATCGCTCTGACCAACAATGGTGCGATCACGGCACAGTCCAACAACGGCGGCGCTATCGGCATGTATCTCGGCGCCGCGAATGTTGCGATCACCAATGACGGGCCCGTTATCGTCACGGGCTATGGCAACGCCACTGGCATTGCAGCCTTGGGCGACAGCGTCACGATCAATAGCAGCGGTGATTTCCAGGTCAGTTCCGCGTACGCAACGGCCGACGGCATTTTCGCGAGCGGCGGCGGCGACGTCGACGTCACGAATTCCGGATCGATGCGCCTGTCGGGCTACAGCTGGGCTGCCGGCATCGAAGCGCAAGCGACGGATGGCGTGAGCGTCGACAACAGCGGTGCCATCAGCTCGCAGGCGACCCAGGGCGGGCTAGGCAATGCGTTTGGCGTGTACGCAACGAGCGGAACTGGTCTGGCGACGGTGACCAACTCCGGCGCAATTGATGTCTCGGTCGTCGGGGCTTACGGCATCTACAGCTCGTTGGCGACGGGCATCAGCGTGCAGGCCGGCACTGGTGGCGCGCTGATCCAGAACCATGGCGACATCATCGCGAACGCTTATTACGCCAACGGCATCGACGTGCGCTCCGACGGCACGGCTTCGGTCACGAACGACGGTGCGCTCACCATCGGCGCCACCTACTACTCGCTTGTGTCCACCGGCATCCACGCCTCCACTGGGTATGACGGGGCGAATATCAGTGTTGTCAACGCGGGCGACATGAACGTCAACGCGTTCTGGAACAGCACTGGCATCGAAGCCATTGCGACGGGGGTAGGTAGCACAGTCGATATATCGAATGCTGGCGCTATCACGGCCAACACGCTGTCCTCCCGCTACGCGACTACCGGCATCATCGGGTTGGGCGATGCGGCAACGACGGTGACCAATAGCGCGAGTGTGGACGTCTTGGGTCACGGCACGCTCGAGGGCATTGTCGCCGAGTCGGTCATCGGCCCTGCAACGATCGTCAACAGCGGCGATGTATATGTCGCGGCGCCGACGGTCGGTGGCTATCACTACACGACGGGTCTGGCGGCGATCTCGAGCGGCGGCACGGCTCATGTCGACAACACGGGCGCGGTCAGCGCCTACGGCGGTTATTTCGCGACGGGCATCCATGCCGATGGCCTGGCCGGCGCGAGCGTCACGAACGACAGCGCGGTCGCCGCGTATGCAGTGCGCGGCTACGGCATAGACGTCCACGCCGATGCCGGTGACGTGTCGATCGCGAATGGCGGGAACGGTTCCATCTATGGCGGGGGCGCGATCGCCTTCGGCGTGTCGGCTCGTTCGACGCAGGGCGATGTCGCCATCGACAACGCCGGCGCGATTCAAAGTTATGGCTCTTACTTCCCGTCGGTTGGTGCGCGCGGCAACTCGACCTACGGCGACGTTAGCCTGACCAATAGCGGGGATATCACTTCGATTGGCATCGGGAACTATTCGAACACCAGTGCCGAGGCGGTACGGCTGACGGCCACCAACGGTGACGTTCACGTCGATAACAGTGGCACGATCAACGGAGTCGGCTACTTCGGCGCTTACGGCGTGCGTGCGCGTGCCCTGGCGGGTGATGTTGGTTTCGACAACAGCGGCAGCATCTACGCACTCGGTGTCCAGGGTGACGCGATCGGTGCGTTCGTCCAGGCGGGCGCGGTTGCCACGGTCACGAATACCGGCGATGTAGCCGCGATGGCTATCTATGGCAATGCGACATCGGTCGTCGGTCGTGCAACCAACGCGATCGCGCTGACCAACAACGGTGCAGTTGGTGCACAGTCGTATTACGCGAGTGCGGTGGGTCTCGACCTTGCCGCTGCGAATATCGTCGCGACGAACGCAGGATCGATCGATGTCACCGCGTACGACCAGGCGATGGGCATCGCTGCGGTCGGCGACGGCGTCACGGTCAGCACCAGCGGCGATCTGGCGGTCAACGGCGCATCGGCCTACGGCGCGTATGTCAGTGGCGCCACGGCCGGATCGTTCACGAACTCCGGCATCGCAACGATCACGGGTGATTCCGCGATCGGCGCGTTCGTGACCAGCGACGCCAGCGCCAGCGCGACGAACACGGGCACGCTCGGCGTATCCGGTACCAGTCGCGCATTCGGCTTCGACGTCAGCGGCGCCGGCAACGGGGCTGCGATCAACAGCGGCACGCTGAAGGTGGATTCGCAGGACACGGCGATCGGCATGCTCGCCGACAACCAGGGCGGCACCACGGCTCGTAACAGCGGCGCGCTGACGGTGAACGGCGATCTGCTCGCGATGGGCATCAACGCGTTCGGCTACGGCAGCACGACGGTCGCGACGACCGGCGGCGCGATCACCGTGTCGTCCTCTGCAGGTGACGCTTACGGCGTGGTCGCGGGGAGCGGTGGTTCGCTGACGATCGACAACACGGCTCCGATCAGCGCCACCGCTTACGGCATCGCCGACGGCATCCTGGTGCAGACCTATGCGGGTGCGAGCGTGCTCAACCGCGGCGCGATCACCGCGTTGTCGAACTACGGCACCGCGACGGGCATCGATGCGACGGGCTACGGCGCGCTCGCGATCGAGAACCGTTCGACGATCGACGCACAGGCTTACGGGGTCGCGGCCGGTGTCGCGATTGCCAACGGGCCGGGCGCAGCGTCGCTGCTCAACAGCGGCACGATCTCCGCGACGTCGGGCACGGATGAAGCCATCGGCGTGCGCGCCGGCGGGGCAGGCAGCGTCGTCATCGACAATCGCGGACTGATCACCAGCACGAGCGATACCTCGGCCGTGGCGGTGAGCTTCGACACGGCCGGCACGCTGCTCAACTCCGGCACGCTGTCGCCGGTCGCCGACGGCGATGGCGCCATCGCGGTGCGCGGCGATGCGGGCGTGCAGGACATCCGCAACAGCGGTTCGATCACCGGGGCAGTCATCACCGGTGCGGGCGACGACGTGTTCGTCAACAACAGTGGCGGCACATGGACGGTCTACAACGCGTCGACCGACTTCGGTGACGGCAACGACTCGCTGGTCAACGCGGCGAATGCCAATCTCGTGCTCGATGGTGGTTCGATCGCCTTCGGTGCGGGCGACGACAGCCTGACCAATGCGGCCGGCGGCACGCTGTTCCTGAGCGGCGGCACGATCCGCTTCGGCACCAGCACGACCGGCAACACGTTCGCCAACGCCGGCACGCTGCGCATTCTCGACAGTGGCCTGATCGACATGGGCGCCGCGAACGCGAAGGCGTTCACCAATACCGGCCTGATCGACATGGCCAACGGCAGCCCGACGGACACGTTGACGCTGACCGGCAACCTCGCCGGCGCCGGACGTCTCGCGGTTGATCTCGATCCGAACGGTGGCGGCGCCGATCACCTCGTGGTGAACGGCAACGTGGTGCCGAATGCGGTGCAGACGGTGGATGTCTACTTCACCGGCCTGCCGTCCGATGGCGCGGTCACGCCGACTGAATTCGCACGTGTCAGCGGCGATTCGACCGCCGGATCTTTCGTCGGCGGCCAGCTGATCGGTTACTCGCCGGCGGACTTCCTCGACCTGCGCGTCGGTGTCACCAGTTCGCTCTCGGCCAGCAACGCGGCGCCCGACATCTTCTTCGTCGGCCTCGACATCGCGGGCCTCAACACGGCCGGCGCGCTTGCGGCGACCGTGGCACCGGCGGCGCACAGCCTGATGAGCGCGCAGGTCGGCACCTGGCGTGAGCGCATGGGCTTCAACCCGTCGCTCGATGAAGGTCGCGTTGGCCTCGGCCCGTGGGTGCGCGTGTTCGGCGAGCACGGTCGCGTGGCGCCGGAGAACCTCGGCACGACGATGGGTTCGTCCGGCGACCTGCGGTTCGACCAGTCCACGCACGGGACGGAGGTGGGCTTCGATGCGCATGTCGGCCGCGGCGTGCACCTCGGTGTGCTCGTCGGCGAGGCGGATTCGAGCGAGACCCTCGTCGCGAAGACCGGCACCGATCACCTGCGCGGCGAGACCTCGGGTGTCTATGGCAGCTGGTTCGGTACGAACGGGAGCTACGTCGATCTCTCGTATCGCTGGAACACCTTCACCGCGAAGATGAATTCGTCGGCCGGCCCGCAGAAGACGCGCGGTGATGGTTCGGCGTTCAACGTCGAAGCCGGTCTCGGCGGCCTGTCGTTCGCTGGCATCAACGTCGTTCCGCAGGCGCAGTACACGCGCACCACGATCGACAACATCGATGCGGTCGATGGCGCGACGGCGGTGTTCTCGGCTGATGGCGGTCGCTCCAAGCGCGCGCGCCTCGGCGTCGAGTTCAACACGCTGCTGCACAGCGGTGCGGTGACGTGGATGCCGTACGGCGCAATCAGCGCGGTACGCGAGTTCGACGGCAAGACGTCCTACGACATCGACAGCGTGTTCGGCGGCACGACGACCACCGAAGGCACCAGCGCGAAGGTGAACCTCGGCGTTGGCATGCAGTACCACGGAATCAGCGTGGCGGGCGGCGTGGACTGGACGGACGGCGGTGCACTGCAGGACTTCCTCGGTGGCCAGGTGATCATGCGCTACACCTGGTAATGCTCCGCGGCCGGCGGATCAGTCCGCCGGTCGAGGGCTTTCGAGGCGCTGGCATACTCGTTTGACGTTCGACTTCTGGAGTTCCACGTGGCGACCGAGAAAGGCGCGGACGCAACGCCGATCAACGAAAACAGCGAGCCTTCGGGCGCGCAGGCGCGACTCGATACCGTCGGTGCCGAGCCGCCCGCAGCGGGCGTACCCGCTGCAAAGCCGCCGGTGGATCTCACGCAGCTGAAGGTCGACAAGAGCTGCTCGCGCGGGCTTGCGGGCTGGCTTGCTCAGAACCGCATGTCGCTCGCGATCTCGTCGTATCAGAGCGGCCGGTTGTATCTGGTCGGCAGTGATGCGCAAGGCCGCGTCTCGTTCTTCGAACGCATCTTCGAGCGCGCCATGGGCGTGGTCGGCAATGCGCAGCGCATCTACCTCGGCGGCCTGTACCAGTTGTGGCGCTTCGAGAACGTGTTGCGTGGGAACGAAGTCATCCACGGCCAGTACGACAAGTGCTACGTGCCGCGTAATGCACAGACGATCGGCGACCTCGATATCCACGAGCTCGGCATCCGCAGCGACGGGCGCGTCGTATTCGTCAACACCAAGTATTCCTGTCTTGCCGAGCTGAGCACGACGCACAGCTTCAAGGCGATCTGGAAGCCGAAGTTCATCAGTCGCCTCGCACCGGAAGATCGTTGCCATCTCAATGGCCTCGCGATGGTCGACGGCCGGCCGAAATACGTGACCGCCGTCTGCCGCAGCGACAGCGTGGACGGTTGGCGCGATCGCCGTCGCGACGGTGGGGTCGTCATCGACATCGAGACGGACGAGATCGTCTGCGAAGGCCTGTCGATGCCGCACTCGCCGCGCTGGGCGAACGGCAAGCTTTGGGTGCTGAATGCGGGTACCGGGCACCTGGGCTGGGTCGACTTCGAGAAGAAGGCGTTCGTGCCCCTGACGTTCGTGCCGGGCTTCGCGCGCGGCTTGTCGATCGTCGGCAACGTCGCAGCGGTCGGCCTGTCGAAGCCGCGCAACCAGCGTTTCGAAGGTCTCGAACTCGACGACGAATTGCGCAAGCGCGACGCCGACCCGTGGTGCGGCGTGCAGATCGTTTCGCTCACGAATGGCGACGTCCTCAACTGGATCCGCTTCGAGGGCGACGTCACCGAACTGTTCGACATCAGCTTCCTGCCCGGCGTTCGCAATCCGATGATGATCGGCCTGCGCACCGCCGAGATCCGCGACCTCATCACTTTCGAATCCGCCGTTCCCGGCGCGGAGCTCGCTCCATGAAACGCATCGTGCTGACCTTTGCGATCGCTGCACTCGCGCCGTTGTTCGCGATCGCCGCGACGCCACCTGCCGCCGCTCCAAAGGCCGCCGCGCAGCCGAATCCAGCCGACGCCGTCTTCAGTGCATGGGACGTCGACCACAACGGCTCGCTGACGCACGACGAGTTCCGCCAGGGTTGGGCGCGTCTTCAGTCGCGCATGCAGATCGAAGGCCGACTTCGCGCCCAGTTCCAGCATCTCGACACCGACCACAACGGCAGCATCGACGCGAAGGAATACGCGGGGGTCGAGCTCGCGAAGCAGCAGGGCTCTGCCGCACCGCTGTCGCGTTTCGACCTGAACTACGACCAGAAGCTCAGCTTCGCCGAGTACGTCGGGCTGGTGCAGGCGCTCGCGCCGCGCACGCCGGCATCGGCGTCGCCGGCGCCGAAGGGGCATTGATCGATGTCGGTCGACATCATTCCCGTTTGGAAGCAGGGCACGCCCGAGTTGCAGTCGGAGCTCGCGGACTTCTGGCTCGGCCATCGCGCGTTGCCGGATCGCGCTGCCGCGGAGAAGCGCGCTACGCAGGCCGTCTCGATCGCGCGCGATGACAGTGGCGCGATTTGGGGTGTGTCGACTGCCGCCATCCGCGTGCTGCCGCGCCTGCGCCAACCGGTCTACAACTACCGGCAGTTCTTCGCAGAGAGTCGCCGAGGTCAGCGGGCTGCGCGTGAGTTCGCGCTCGCGTCGCGCAGCATTCTTGCGACGTACAACGCGTCGCTTTCCGCACCCGAGTCGCTCGGCGTGCTGCTCGAGTTCGAGAACCGCGACGTGGGTGCGCGTTACAGCAAGGCCATCGAAGACGGTTTCGTTTTCATTGGCTATTCGCCGCGCGGATTCGCGCAGCGCATTTCGTATTTCGACGGCGCGACGTTGTCGCCCGTCGCACACGTCGCGTCGCAGCAGCTGCGTCGCGCGTGAGTCACCCTCCAATCACGTCAAGTGTCGTCCGGGCCGCGTCGCGGCTCATCCGTCGCGCCGCCATCGACTCGGCCGGCATCATCGCTCCAGGGGAAATCACCATGCAGCATCCGCTTCGTTCGTTGACCGCCGCGATCGTCGCGGCGCTCGTCGTCTCCGCACCGGCCAGCGCGGGTACGCTCGCCGCAGGCACCCGTGCCGCCGTCGCGCAGCGCGCACTCGGCCTTGCGCAGGGCCCGATGGCCGCGAGCCTTCGTCGCGCCGACGCCGACGCGTTCATCGCCGGCGACGCGATCGTCGACCACCGCGGCACCGAGCATGTGCGTTTCGCGCGCACGTACCGCGGCCTGCCGGTGATCGGCGGCGACTTCATCGTTCATTCGCGCAACGGCCAAGCGGTCGGCGTGAGCCAGACGCTCGCTACCACGTCGCGTCCGAACATCGTTCCGACGGTGACGCGTGACCGCGCGATCGTCGAGGCCGGCGCGCATTTCGGTGCCGGTTTCGTCGGCATGCCAACCGCGCGTCTCGTCGTGTATGCGCGCACCGACACGCCGACGCTCGCGTACGAAGTGACGTTCGCCGGCAAGAAGGCCGACCAGACGCCGACCGACATGCACTACTTCGTCGACGCGCGCACCGCCGCGGTGCTCGACAAGTGGGACACGATCGAGACGGCGGTGCAGGGGCCGGACGCTCCTGCGGTCTGCGCGGGCGCGACGGCCAAGACCGGTACCGGCTACACCTTCACCTCTGGCACCGTGGCGCTTGCGACCACGCTGTGCGCGAACGGCAATTTCCAGCTGCGTGACCTGACGCGCGGCAACGCCACGGTGACGAACCTGGGCACGCAGATGTTCGGCAATGGCACGCTTGTTGTCGACGCGGACAACTTTTGGGGCAACGGCCTGAAGACGAATTCGCAGACGGCTGCGGCCGACGTAGCGTATGGCGTCGCCGTGACGTGGGACTATTACAAGAACGTACACGGCCGCAGCGGCATCGCCGATAACGGCGTCGGTGCGATGAGCCGCGTGCACTACGGCCGCAATTATTCGAACGCGTTCTGGTCCGATGGCTGCTTCTGCATGACGTACGGCGACGGCGACGGCGTGTTCACCAATCCGCTCACCGTGCTGGATGTGTCGGGTCACGAGATGAGCCATGGCGTGACCAGTCATACGGCCGACCTGACGTATTCCGGCGAGTCGGGCGGCCTGAACGAAGCGACGTCGGACATCTTCGGCACGATGGTCGAGTTCTATGCCAACAACGCCAACGATCGCCCCGACTACCTGATCGGCGAGAACGTTTATGTGGACAACCCCACTGGCCTCAAGGCGCTGCGTTACATGTTCAAGCCGAGCCTGGATGGCGCGTCGCGCGATTGCTATTCGTCGAACATCGGACAAGCGGACGTGCATTACAGCTCCGGCGTCGCGAACCACTTCTTCTATCTGCTCGCGGAAGGTGCGGTGGTGCCGGCGGGCTTCGGTGCGGGTACCTCGGCCAACCTCACGCCGGCCTCGCTGGTGTGCAACGGCAACACGGGCCTCGTCGGCGTGGGCCGCGATGCAGCGCAGAAGATCTGGTACGCGGCGCTGACGCACTACATGACCTCGAACACCAACTACGCGGCCGCACGCGCTGCTACGTTGAGTGCGGCTACCGACCTCTACGGTGCGGGCTCGCCGCAGTACAACGCCGTCGCCGCGGCGTGGAGTGCGGTCAGCGTCAACTGACGTTCCACGTTCGGCTTTGGACGTGCCCGCCTCCATGGCGGGCACGTTCGTTTCCGGCGCCGGATTTCGCGGTGCGCGCTATCGGCGGCGGGAGGGCCCGACACATCCATAGCCCGCATCGCCGACAATGGCGGCCTCGATAGCAGGGCTGCCGCCATGAACCGACCTTTCCCGCCGCGTGGGCGTCCACCGCAGGCCGATGCATCGCCGCGCGATACCGGCGACCGCGGCACGCGCGACGAGCTGCGGCTGTACGGGCTCAACGCGGTGCAGGCGGTGTTCGCGCGTCGGCCAGAGGCGATCCGCAAGCTCTATCTCGCCGAGGCGCGCATCCCGGCCGTGCAGCCGCTGCTGAAGTGGTGTGTCGCCAATCGCGTCGGCTATCGCGTCGTGGACGATCCGGACCTGCAGAAGCTCGCAGCGAGTTCGCACCACGAGGGCATCGTTGCCGACGTTCTGCGCGATACGCCGATGCCGCTGTCCACTTGGCTGCGCGACCTGCCGGCCGGTCCGCATTGCGCGATATGGCTCGATGGCGTGGGCAATCCGCACAACCTCGGCGCGATCCTGCGCTCGGCGGCGCACTTCGGCGTCTCCGCGGTGCTGATTCCGAAGGAGTCGACGCTCGCGTTGTCCGGCGCCGCTGCGCGCGTCGCGGAAGGTGGCGCGGAAGCGGTGCCGTTCGTTCGATTGGGTCGCGCGGACAACTCGGTGGCGCAGCTGCACGGTGCAGGCTTTCGGCTATCGGCCACGCTCGTGAAGGGTGGCGATGACGTCTTCACCGCGACGTTGCCGGAGCGCCTGGTCTACGTGATGGGCGCGGAAGGCGCGGGCATGGATCGCACGTTCGCGTCGATGTGCGACATGCGCGTATCGATTCCGGGCAGCGGTGCGGTGGAAAGCCTCAACGTCGCCAGCGCGACGGCGGTGCTGCTCGCCGAATGGCGACGCCGCGTGCGCTCAGCCCTGTAGCAGCCCCGCGCGAGCGTCGGCTTCGGGCGGCAACGGCAGCACGGCTTCGACGACCGTTTTTCCCGGGCGACTGTCCAGCGTCAGCACACCGCCGACGAGGCGTGCGCGCTCACGCATGGTGATGAGCCCGAGGCCGGCGTGGTGGTCGGCAGGGATGCCGCGGCCGTCGTCCTCGACCCGGAGCCGCAGCTCCACATCGTCGCAATGCAGTTGCACGACCACGCGCCCCGCACTCGCGTGACGCAGCACGTTGGTCAGCGCTTCCTGCGCGATACGGAAGCATGCGAGTTCGACTTCGCGCGGCGGCCGGCAATCCAGCGGCGGGATGTCGAGTTCGATGCGCGGCAGGTCGCTGCGGAACAGCGCGCCGGCCTGCCAGCGTAGTGCCGCTTCCAGACCCAGCGCGTCGAGTTGCGGCGGGCGGAGCAGCAGCGACAGGTCGCGCAGCTTGGCGACCGTCTGGTCAGCGATCTGCCCGATCTCGTGTGCGGTTTCCGCGACCACCGCGGTGCGCGGCGGATCGGGTTCGTGCGCCAGCGAGCTCGCGCAGAGCTTGATCGCCGTAATGGCCTGGCCGATGTCGTCGTGCAGTTCGCGCGACAGCGAGGCGCGCTCGTCTTCCTGCACGCTCATCAGCCGGCGCGTGAGCGTCTCGAGGTCCGCGCGTTGCACGTCGAGCCGCGCGGCCAGCGCGCGATCGGCGCCGAGATCCGCAAGTTGAACCAGGCGCATCGCGACGCCGGCGATGCGTGCATCGCGCGCGGACACATGCGCCTCGAACGGACTTCCGCCACGACGGCGCAGCAATGCATCACGATCGAGCGCACCCTCGGCGACGACCGCGCGTGCGATGTCGCTGTCGACGAACAAGGTGCCCGGATCGATCGCGGCGACGTCGCTGTCTACATCGAGGCCGACCATGTCGCGTGCAGCCGGATTTGCCGCATGCAGACGACCCTCGACGACGAGCAGCACGCCTTGCGGCAGCGTCGATGTGAGGTCGAGTAGGGAGCGTTCGCACTCGGCGACGGGTTCGCCACCGATGTCCAGCGCTCGCCGCATGGCCGACGCGGCGAATGCGGCAGCAGCGAGCACCGCGACCGTCACCGCCGCAGCGGCACGCATATCGAGATGCAGCGCATAGGGAACGCCGAACGCGATGAGCAGTACCGGCACCAGAGGCAGCGCGGCCTGCGCAGGCGAGCGGTGCGGGGGCACGGGCGCATCCATGGGCATGGCCGGAGTGTGCCATGCGGACGCGCGCCGCCGCGCGGAGGTGCGTGAGCCGTTCAGTGCGACGGCGGCATCGTCAAAACGATCGGGGCCGCGCACCGGTGTTTCCGGTGGCGGCCCCGAAGGGGTGTCGCGGTCAGTGAAATCAGAACAGCTCGATGCCGCCTGCGTCCATCGACTGCTGCATCACTGGCTTGTGCGGCGGGCGTTCCCACTCGCCGCGCATCGACGCGATGCGCTGGGCGATCTGGGCGAGTGCACGCTGCACTTCGACGTCGTGGTGCGGGCGGTGCAGGAGTTCCTGCAGCGCGACCGCTTCGCGATTGATCGAGGCCAAGCGATCGAGGTGCACGTTCGCAGCGCCGAGGGCTTGCGTCGCGATGTCCTCGAACTGCAGCGAGCGCACGGCTTCCGACACGGAGCCGTCGATCGAACGGCCGCATTCCGCGATGTCGCGCATGCCGTTGCCGAGCGAGCGGTTGATGCCTTCCACGCGCTCCAGCATCGACGCCGCTTCCCCGCGTGCACTGCGGGCGCGGTCCATGTCGCGCGACGCCATCGTCGTGACGGTGTCACGCACCTTGGCGATCGCGTCCTTCGACGAGTACGCGAGCTTGCGGATCTGTTCGTTGAACGCGGTGCTGCGCTCGGAGAGGTTGCGCACCTCGTCGGCGACGACCGCGAAGCCGCGGCCCGCTTCGCCGGCACGCGCCGCTTCGATCGCAGCGTTGAGCGCGAGCAGGTTGGTCTGGTCGGCGATCGACTTCACGTCTTCGAGCAACGCGAAGATGCCGTCGAGATGTTCGGCCATCGCGTCGATGTGCGTCACCGTGTGGTTGCTCTGGCCCGACACGGCCTCGAGCGCTTCCACGAGCTGCTCCATCTGCTGGCTGGCCTGCACCGCGAAGCGTTGCACGTCGACGCCGCTGCTGCCGTCGCCGCGATCGATCAGGCGCGACACCACCTGGTTCTGTTCGCGCGACTTGCGGTTCACCGCTTCGAAGCTGCCGCCGAGCTTGGCGACGGCCTCGCGGATGAGGTCCTTGGTGCGGTCGAGTTCGTGCTTGCTGCCGTTGATCTCGGTCGACACGAAGGTGCGCAGTTCGTCGAGAACGCGCATCTGCTCGCGCACCATCGAGACCTGCTTGCCGCCGGTGTGGCTCATCGACCATGCGAAGGCCAGCCAGGCGCCGAACATCGCAACGAGAGCGCCCCATCGCACCGCGGTGGGCCATTCGAGCCCGACAGCGAGCATGACGAGAAAAGTGAGCGCTACTGGCGCTGCGATTCGGATTAGTACGCGGGAGTCCATCGCGGCTCTCTGGAAGAGGGTCAAAGGTGATAACGGCACTGGGGGCAGGCCCTTTAGCGGACCGTGTCGCGAATTTCGATGCGTGGCGCGCGCTTTGGCGCGTTGATTTGCGATGGATGTATCGAACGGCGGCGTACGGCGATGCGTTGGAGATGAAGCTGTTCAGTCACGCTGCGTGGCGGCGAGCAGGCGTTGCGCGACATCGGCGAGCGGAACGACCTCCTGCGCCGCGCCACGTGCGACTGCCGCACCCGGCATGCCCCAGACCACACTCGTCGCCTGGTCCTGCGCGATGGTCGCGGCACCGGTGTCGCGCAATTTCTGCAGACCGCGCGCGCCGTCCTCGCCCATGCCGGTCAGCAGCGCCGCGGCGGCATTGCGGCCAACATGCGCGGCGACCGAGTCGAACAGCACGTCGACGCTGGGGCGATGGTTGTTCACCGCGTCGTCGTCGCCCACGCGGCAGAGCCAGCGCGCGCCGCTCCGCTGAACGCGAAGATGCAGTCCGCCCGGCGCGAGATACGCATGGCCCGGCAGGATCTGCTGGCCGTCTTCGGCCTGCAGCACGGTCATCTTGCTGTGGCGGTCGAGGCGCTCTGCGAACGAGGCGCTGAACTGCGCGGGGATGTGCTGCGCGATCACCACCGCTGGTGCATCCGCGGGCATCGCCGACAGCACTTCGCGGATCGCCTCGGTGCCGCCGGTGGATGCGCCGATCGCGAGCAACCGGTCCGTCGTGCGATACGCGGTGACGGCATGACTCGCCGCGCGCGGTTCGATGCGGCCAACGCGCGCCTTCGCCGCGTTCAACACCTTCTCGCGCAGCACCGTCGCGTATTCGGTGATGCCGCGTGCGACGTCGATGCTGGGTTTTGCGACGAAATCCACGGCGCCGAGCGCCAACGCATCGAGCGTGACCGTCGCGCCGGCCTGCGTAAGCGACGACACCATCACTACCGGCATCGGGCGCAGGCGCATGAGGTTCTGCAGGAACGTCAGCCCGTCCATGCGCGGCATCTCGACGTCGAGCGTGAGCACGTCGGGGTCGAGCTGCTTGATCTTGTCGCGCGCGATGAACGGATCCGCCGCGACACCAACGACTTCGATGCCCGGGTCCGCGGACAACAGCTCGGTCATCAGTTGGCGGATCAGCGCGGAGTCGTCGACGATCAACACACGAACCGGGCGGCCTGGGGCCGCGTCGGTCTTCACTGCACTCATGAAAACAGTTCCACGCTACCGGCGACAGGCGTATGCGACAGCCGGCCGAAGAGGGCGCGCTCGGCCTTGACGATTTCCTCGTCGCGGGTGACCGGCAGGTGGCGCACGAGCGCCCGGCCGGTCTGCACGAAGAAGCAGACCTTGCGCGGATGGATGTCGCCGAGGTCGCGCGCGACGATCGGAATGTTCTCGGCGCCGAGGTACTCGACGACGAAGCGCGCATTGCGCGTGCCGATGGGGTCGCTGGTGAAGCCGCGCAACACGTTGCCGCCGCCGAACACCTTGGCCTGCAGCCGCGAGCGGCGCGCGCCGCGCTTGAGCAGGTCGTTGATCAACAGTTCCATCGCGTGCGCGCCGTAACGCGCGCTGCCGTCGGACTTCGCCGCCATGGACGCCGGCTCGGAATCCGGAAGCATGAAGTGGTTCATGCCACCCACGCCGAGCGCCGGGTCGTAGATGCACGCGGCCACACACGAGCCGAGCAGGGTGACGATCGCCATCGCGTCGCTGCAGACGCGGTATTCGGCCGGCAACAGGCGGAACGCGTGCGTCTGCAGCGCTTCGTCGTAATAGGTGCCGGGATCGGCGATGGCGAGGGCGGCGCCCATGTCAGCGGGCCGCCTTGTAGATGGTGCGGCCGCAGCCGGTGAACAGGTCGGCGGCGTGGTTGAAGCTTTCCGAGTGGCCGGCGTACAGACGGCCATCGGCCGCGAGCAACGGACGCATGCGCTGGAGCACCTGGTACTGCGTCGGCTTGTCGAAATAGATCATCACGTTGCGACAGAAGATCGCGGTGAGACCGGGCACGACGCGATAGTTCGGATCGAGCAGGTTCATCGGCTGGAACTGCACCAGCTCGCGCAGCGCCGGCTTGATGCGGCACTGGCCGGAATGCGGGCCGCTGCCGCGCTGGAAGAACGTCTGCTTGCGTTCGTCGGAAAGATTCGCGACGCGATCGATCGCGTACACGCCGTTCTCCGCGGTTTCCAGCACCTGCGTGTCGATGTCCGTGGCGAGGATGCGCACCGGCGGCGTCAACGTGCCGAATGCTTCGCAGGCGGTGATCGCCAGCGACCACGGCTCTTCACCGGTCGACGCGGCCGCGCACCAGATGCGCAGCGGCTCGTCGCGACGGCCTCGCGCATGCGCCTCGCGCAACTGCTCGATCAACGCTTCGAAGTGGTAGGCCTCGCGGAAGAACGAGGTGAGGTTGGTGGTCAGGCAATTGACGAACGCCTGCCACTCGTCCGCATCACCGCGCATCTCGAGCATGTCGAGATAGTCGCTGAAGCGGCTCATGCCGTGCGCGCGCAGACGACGCACGAGACGGCTGTAGACCATGTCGCGCTTGTGCGGGCCGAGCGCGATTCCGGCGCGCTGGTGGATCAGCTTGCAGATGCGGTTGAAGTCGCGATCCTCGAACGCGAACACCCGCTCCATACTGGCGCCGACCGGCAATTCCTCGCCGCGACGACGCACATTTGCATCAGCCATCGTGGTGCTCCGGACGACGCCACGGTGCACGCACCGGGTCGGTCGTCTGCGCGGCCAGCCAGTTCTCGAACGCCTTCGGCGCGAGTGCGGGCGAGTACAGGAAGCCCTGCGCGGCCTGGCAACCGATGCCGCGCAACAGCTCGGCCTGCGCGTGGTTCTCCACGCCTTCCGCGGTGACGTCCAGTTCCATATTGCGCGAGATCAGCACGATGGACCGCACGATCGCCGCGTCGCCGCGGTTGTCGAGCATGTCGCGTACGAACGAACGGTCGATCTTGACGCGGTCGATCGGGAAGCGCTGGAGCATCGACAGCGACGCGAAGCCGGTGCCGAAGTCGTCGAACGACAGCTTCACGCCACGCGCGCGCAGCGCGGCGAGCGCGCGCGACGCGCTGTCGTCGGGCTTGAGCGCAATGGTTTCGGTGATCTCGAGTTCGAGCTGTTCGGCGGGCAGGCCGCTTTCGCGCAGCGCTTCATCGACGTCGAAACGCAGGTCGGTCTCGTGCACCTGGCCGGGGAACAGGTTGATGCTGATCGCGATGCGGCGGCCGCCGACTTCTGGCCACGACGCGGCGTCGCGACAGGCCTGACGGATGATCCAGCGGCCGACGTCGTTCGCCATCGCGCTGCCGGCAAGCACGTCGAGGAACACCGCCGGTGACAGCAGGCCGCGCTCTGGATGACGCCAGCGCAGCAGCGCTTCGGCGCCGAAGGTCAGGCCGTTCGCTAGGTCGATCTGCGGCTGGTAATGCAGTTCGAATTCGCCACGCGCGAACGCACGGCGCAGCTCGACTTCCAGCATGCGGCGGTCGATGACTTCGCGACGCATGCCGAGGTCGTAGCGGCACCACTGGCGGCCGCCGCGCGCCTTCGCCTTGTACAGCGCGAGGTCCGCGCGCGCGATGAGTTCGCTGGCGTTCGGCAGGCTGTCGTCGTCGATGTTGTGCAGGTCTTCGCGCACGGCGAGCCCGACGCTCGCCTCCAGATGCATCGGCGTGCCGGTGACGTCCATCGGCTCGTTCACCGCGACCAGCATGCGGTCGAGATGCGCTGGCAGGTCGGCGGTGTCGATGCCGGTGAACAGCACGCCGAATTCGTCGCCGCCGAAACGGCCGACCTGCGCGTTCGCCGGCAGCGTCATGCGCAGACGCGCCGCGGTGGTCTGCAGCACGGTGTCGCCGGCTGCGTGGCCGAGCGTGTCGTTGATGGTCTTGAAGTTGTCGAGGCCGAGCAGCGCGAGCGCCAGCGGCGTGTCGGTGGCCTCGAGTTGCGCGGTCAGCGTTTCGACGAGCGCGGTGCGGTTCGGCAGGCCCGTCAGCGCGTCGTAGAGCGCAAGCTGGCGCAGCGTGGCCTGCTGCGCGAGATCGTCGGTGATGTCGCGCAGGATGATCGCCTTGCCGTGGCCCTGGCCGAGGCGCCACGTGCAACGCGTCGCTTCGAGCGAGCGCACGTCGCCATTCGGGCCGAATGCATGCAGGCGGTGCTGCGGCGCGCGGCCGAGCAGGGCATCGCCGTCTTCCGCGCTGAGCCACGTGCTCGCCGCAAGCGGGTCCGTCTGCAGCTGCGACGGGAACAGTATTTCGACCGGCATGCCGCGCATGCGACGGCCGCGGATGCCGAACAGCAGTTCCGCCGCGCGATTGGCGAGCGTCACCTGCCCGTGTTCGTCGGTGACGATCATCGCGCTGAATCCGGCCTGCATGATCTGCGTGGCGATGCGATTGCGACGCTGCAGGCGCTGGCGTTCGATCAGGCGTTCGCCGAGTGCCGCCACGCGCGTAAGCGCCTGCACGACGTCGCGACCGGCCGCAGTGCGCGCCGTGCGATCAGCGACGGCCAGCGTTCCGATGTAACGGCCGTGCTCGCCGAGCAGCGCCTGTGCATGGATGAAACGGATGCCCGGATAGCTCGCAACCAGCGGCTCGGACACGAAGCAGGCGTCGTCCAGCGCATCGGGCACGGTGAGGCGCGGCACTTCGGAATTGGTCGACGCGCACAGCGCGATCAGTGATGCATCGAGGCTCGCGTCGAGGCCGAAGCGCGCGACCATGCGCGGGCGCGATTCGCCATCGTTGAGTGCGATCCACGCGAACGGTGCATCGGCGACGCGTGCGGCCAGCGCGACGAGATCGTCGAATTCCTCGCCCCATGCGTTCGCATCCGGCAGCGTGTCCGACACGTGCGGAGACGACACATCGATGTGGTCGTTCGCGGGATGTGGAATGAGCGCCATGGAGGTCCTTCGGGTGGGGTCGTCCCGCGCAGGCGTCCGGGCGGACAGGGTCCTGCGCTATTGGATTAACGGCGACGCGGAGTGCGACTTGAACCGGCGGCCGGGCCGCCGCGATGTCGCGACGCCAAGCGCGTCACGGCTGCAGGCGTGCATACGTCACGGTCCAGAAACACGAACGCCGGCACGGGGCCGGCGTTCGTGGGGCAAACGGGGCAGGGCCCTTAGAACTCCTGCCAGTGCTGCTCGCCGTTCGCCTTCGCGGTGCGACGCGACTTCGGCGCCGCGATCGCAACCGTCGCCGCGGCCTTCGGTGCATGCACCTTCACCGGCTCGACTGCGCGGGCCAGCGCCGCGTTCACTTCGGCCTGCGCCGCGTCGAGTCGGAACGCTGCGACGGTTTCCACCAGCTGCACGGCCTGCTGCTCGAGCGAGCGTGCCGCGGCGGAAGCTTCCTCGACCAGCGTCGCGTTCTGCTGGGTCGATTCGTCCATGTGCAGGATCGCCTGGTTGACCTGCTCGATGCCGCTGGTCTGTTCCTGCGATGCCGCCGAGATGTCCGCGATGATGTCGCTGACGCGCTTCACGCTCGTCACGATCTCCTGCATCGTCTGGCCGGCCTGGTCGACCAGCTGCGTGCCTTCGCCGACCTTCTCGACCGAGTCGTTGATCAGGCCCTTGATCTCCTTCGCCGCCTGCGCCGAACGCTGCGCGAGCGAGCGCACTTCGGAGGCGACGACCGCGAAGCCGCGGCCCTGTTCGCCGGCGCGCGCCGCTTCCACCGCCGCGTTGAGCGCGAGGATGTTGGTCTGGAACGCGATGCCGTCGATGACGCTGATGATGTCGACGATCTTGCGCGAGGCCGCGTTGATCGCGCCCATCGTGCCGACCACCTTGCTCACCACGGTGCCGCCCTGCTGCGCGACGTCGGCGGCGCCGATTGCGAGCTGGTTGGCTTGGCGTGCGTTGTCGGCGTTCTGGCGGACCGTGCTGGTCAGCTCTTCCATCGACGACGCGGTTTCCTCGAGCGACGCGGCCTGCTGTTCGGTACGCGCCGACAGGTCGCTGTTGCCCGCGGCGATTTCGCCGGCGGCGGTGTTGATGAGCTGGCTGCCCATGCGGATCTGGCCGACGATGCCCGCCAGCTGGTGCACGGTGCGATTCGCGTTGTGTGCGAGCTCGCCGAACTGGCCCGGCAGGTTCTCGTCCGCACGCTGCGTGAGGTCGCCATCGGACACCGCTGCGAGCAGCGAGCCGACTTCGCTCAGGCCGTGGTCGGCGCTCTGCATCAGCGTGTTGAGGTTGCCGACCATCTCGCGATAGATGAACTGGTACGACTCGGCATTGCCGCGCGGGCTGAAATCACCCGCGACCGCGGCGTCGACCAGCGTCTTGATCTCGTCGGTGACCTGCAGCATGCCGGCCTTCACCGCGTCCATGGACTCGGTGATGCGCGCCTTCTGGCCCGGGTAGCGTTCGATGTCGCGCGACAGGTCGCCCTTCGCGTACTGGCCCACGAGGTCCATGACGTTCTTCTGCACGTCGATGTGCGACGACACCAGCGTGTTGAGGTCATCGGCCATCACGCCGTACGAGCCGGGGAACTGGTCGGCATCGATGCGGTGATCGATGTTACCCGACTCGTGCTCGTTGAACATGTCCTGCTGCGCCTTGGCGAAGCCACGCAGCGCGCCGACCGCATTCTCGATGCCGTCGCCGATCACGCGCAGTTCGTCCTGGCTGTCGACGCCGACGGTGTCCGGGAACTGGCCGACCGCGAGCAGCTCGGCGGCGTTCTTGATCTTGGCGAGCGAATCGCGGGTGCTGCGGCTGAAGCCTACGAACAGGTAGGCGGCCAGGCCGAGCGACAGCACGACGATCATGATCACGACGAGCGTGCGATTGCGCACGGCGGCGATCTGGTCGGCGGTGGTGTCATCCAGCGAGACGAACATCGCCTTCGTCGCGTTCTGTACCGCGGCGCGCATCGCGTCGTTGTTCGCGGCCATCGCCGGGATCGGCATGTCCTGCGTTTCGGCGTCGATGACGTTCTTCTGCACGAACGCCTTGTTGCCGTTGATGGCTGCGATCGCGGCCTTCAGCGGGCCAGCGGACTTGGCGGCGTTCTCCGCGTCGAACTTGGCGAGCTGCTTGTGGTCGACGTCGATGCGGTCGAGCAGGAACTGCTCCATGCCGCCAGCCGCGGCGAAATTCGCGCGGTCATCGGCCCAGATCGACTGCTCGCCGAGCACGTGTACGGCGGTCAGGCCGTAGTTCGAACTCGCTTCGCCTAGCAGCGGGAGCCAGTCGACGACCGCGCGGCTCGAGTAGTAGCTGGCCGGGTTCTGCGACAGGCTCAGGCCGCTGGCGACATCGATCTGCTTCACCAGCAGGCGCGCCTGGCGCAGCGCCTCGGTGTGCGCTTCGGTCATCTTGGCGGCGTCGGTCTCCGGCACGAGTGCCTTCGCCCATGCGGCCTTGAACGTATTGATCTGCGCGGCGAGCGGCGTGCCGCTCAGGCGATCGTCCTGCCAGCTCGCGACGTCGGCCAAAGCCTTGTCGATCGCGGTCTGCGCCGATGCAAGCGCTTCGGTTGATACCGGCTGCTTGTACAGCGCGCGCATCGACAGCGCACGATGCAGCTGCATCGCCACCATCGCGTCGTCGAGCGAATGGATCGGTGCCGAAGCGCTTGCCGCCAGCTTCGCCGCCGACATCTCGCTGTACGCGGACTTCGCGATGAAGCCCGTGAGCACGGCGCAGGTCAGCACGAACGAGGCGCCGATGACGACGGCCTTCTGGGTGAAGCGGAGCTTCGACATCAATCGCGTGGACGGCGCGAGTGCCCGGTCGGCGAAGGACGAACTGTTGGAACGCATGACAGCCTCGGCGGTAGACCCTTCATGGGTCGGCTGTGTCCGTCATCGGCGCGTCACCCGCGAACTTTAGTGACCCGCGTCGGATTTCCGGCGCGTCAGGAATCCTGCACATCGCTTCGCGCGCGGCCGACGGGCGGCTTATTGCGATGCGCATCAAGAAGTGGTGAATCCGTTGCGGCAAAAGGCGCTGCGCGGCTCAAGAACACGCGCGCGTCGCCGTTGTCGGGCTCATGGCGCCGCTGTGTGCGCCCTGTACCCGTTGTCAGGAGAAAAACAAATGAGTCGTTCTTTCGTGTTCGCGATCGCGTTGGTGCTCGGTGCCGCGCTGCCGGCCCAGGCCGCCGACCTCAAGCCCATCAAGCGTGTCGAGCCGTCGTACCCGCCGGAGGCCGCACGTGCCGGCACGACCGGTTACGTCGACGTTGAATTCGAAGTCGACCCGACCGGCAAGGTCGCCTCGGTGTCCGTCGTCAGCGCCAAGCCGACGCGTACGTTCGAGCAGTCGGCCGTGAAGGCGGTCAAGCAGTGGCAGTTCGAGCCGGGCGGCGGTAAGGGCAAGGTTCGCCTGAACTTCTCGCTGTAAGAGGTTCGATGCTCTATCGGGTGCTGCGCTTCGGCGCGCACCTGCGGGGCCGGCATTGCCGGTTGCTCGCACAAACCCTTGAGCCGGTCGCGAAAGCGGCCGGTTTTTTTATGCGCGACGAAGAAACGGAGGTCGAAGCCTCCGTTTCGTTTCGACGACGTCCGATCAACGCGAAGGCGGCGTGCGCGTCGTGCTGCCCGGCTGCTGGCGCTGCGTCTGCTGCGCAGCAGTCAGCTGCTCGACGTCGACATCCTGGCGGCGAACCGTGTCCTCGATGGTCTCGGTGCGCACCTCGGCCTTCTTGCCGACCGCCACTTCCTCGACAACGCGCGCCTGCTTGCCGACAACCGCTTCCTCGCCGCGCTCGCGCAGTTCGAACTCGCGGTCGCCCAGGTTCAGGCCTTCGAGTTCACCCGGCTGCAGCACGCGGTCGACGGGGCGGCGCTCCACGATCGCGCGCTCCTGGCACAGCTGCACCTGCTCCTGCACCGGGCGCTCGGTGACGAACTGCCGCACGCGCACGCCACCGGTTTCGACTGCACGCTTGCCGACCTGCAGCTCTTCCTGCACGACTTTCAACGTGTCGTTGCCGAGCGTATCGCCACGCTGGGTCGCCTGCGACGAGGCACGATAGGCACGCGCGCGCTCATCGACATCGCTCGCGCCGCTGCTTTCGAGCAACGAGCTCACGCGGCTCGCGTCCGAATCATCCGGGAGCGTGACGGTCAGCATGGCGTGGCCGCTGCGCACGGCATCGGAATATGTCGACGCGGTCTCGTCGCTATCGCCGAGGCCGAACAGGCGCGAGAAGAAGCCGCGGTGATCGCTCGAATCGGAACCGGCGGTCGTGGTGGCGGACAGGGATTCATTGTTGGCGACGTGCATCGCGCTCTGCTGCACGCCTTCGCGAAGCAGCATGTCGCGGGCGCGTTCGGCGTCGGCGAGCGAATCGAACATACCAACCAGGGTGGTGGCCATGGCCTGTGTCTCCTTGCGTGGGGGAAGGGTGCCCATTGGGCGGATTACTGAAGGGGCGTTGCGCCCCCGATGGGGTGGTGATCGATCTCGACGTCCTGCCGACGCAGCGTCACCGGCTGTGTGCTCTGCACCGTCGCAACGCGGCGACGGATGTGCAGTTCCTCCTTGAGCATCAGTTGTCGCTGGACGACGATGACTTCCTCGTGCACCGGCACGATCATCACGTCGCCTTCCTGCCGCGCTTCGACCGGTCGATCGACGGGTCGGCCAATCGCCACGCGTTCGATCTGCACTTCCTCGCGTTCGAGCGGGATGTCCACGACTTCCTCGTGGGTGCGCGTCACCGTGCGTACGTGCACCACGCCGGTGTCGACGATGCGCTTGTCGACCTGCAACTCTTCCTGCACGACGGGAAGCACGACCTCGTCGTTGCGATCGAAGTGCGGGGAGCGTGGAAACGTGGGCATGGAAGGCGGTGTCCGTGTTGCGGGCACGCAGTGCAACAGTCATCAAGTAAATCGATCGCGAAATTCACGCATGCATTGGAGTCGTTGCGGCTTACGGCCGGTGTCGGTTAAGACTGCGAGCGTGTGTCGCAATCGCAATGCCTGACTTGAACGCGCATGAAAAAAGCCGCGATGTGGCTATCGCGGCTTTCGTGAACAGGCAGTGCGTGAACGTCAGGCGGCGACAGCCTGCTCCACGAGTCCCATCTCTTCGCTCGTCATCAGTCGTTCGATGTCGAGCAGGATCAACATGCGTTCGTCGACAACACCGAGCCCGGTGAGGAACTGCCGATCAATCGCGGAGCCGAGGTCCGGCACTGCGCGAACCTGCGACGGGTCCAGGCGCAGCACGTCCGACACACCATCAACGACGATACCGATCGTGCGGCCGGCGATGCTCAGCACGATCATCACCGTGGTGTCGTCATACACGGCCTGCGACAGCTCGAACTTCAGGCGCATGTCGACGACGGGAACGATCAGGCCGCGCAGGTTGATTGCGCCTTTCACGAAGTGCGGCGCGCCCGGCAGGCGGGTGACCTGGTCGTAGCCGCGGATCTCCTGCACCTTGAGAATGTCGACGCCGTACTCCTCGCTGCCGAGGGTGAACGTCAGGTACTCGTGGTCGGTGATGCCGGCGTCGTGGATGGCTTCGGTGCTCATGGTGCGTTCCTGTGGCGGCGTGCTTACGCCGCGTCCTTCATGCGGATGTGCTGCGCGAGGCCGTCCGCGTCGATGATCAGCGCAACGCGACCGTCGCCCAGGATCGTCGCGCCGGACACGCCGGCCACCTTGCGGTAGTTCGACTCGAGGTTCTTGATGACGACCTGCTGCTGGCCGATGAGTTCGTCGACTTCCAGCGCGATGCGCTTGCCTTCGCTTTCGACGACGACTGCGATCGACGGTGTATCGAGCATCGCGCACATGTCCATGCCGAGCCCGTACTGCGCCGACAGGTTGACCAGCGGGATGTAGTCGTTGCGCAGGCGCAGCAGGCGATCGCCACCGCCGATCGTGCGGATCTCGTCGCCACTCGGTTGCAGCGATTCGACGACGACGTTGAGCGGCACCACGAATACTTCGCTACCGACCGCGACGGTCATGCCGTCGAGAATGGCGAGCGTGAGCGGCAGGCGGATGGTCATGGTCGACCCCTTGCCCGTCGCGCTGCGGATGTCGACGCTGCCGCCGAGCGCCTGGATGTTCTTGCGCACCACATCCATGCCCACGCCGCGGCCCGACACATCGGTGAGCTTGTCGGCGGTGGAGAAGCCGGGGTGGAAGATGAGTTCCCACACCTGCGCATCGGTCGGGTTGTCGCCGATGGGCAGCTCGCGTTCCGCGGCCTTCGAGAGGATCTTGTCGCGATTCAGGCCGCGGCCGTCGTCGGTGACTTCGATGACGATGTGGCCGCCCTGATGCATGGCGGACAGCGAGATCGTGCCCGTCTCGTCCTTGCCCGCGGCGCGTCGATCTTCCGGCGATTCGAGGCCGTGGTCGATCGAATTTCGGATGAGGTGCACGAGCGGATCGACAATCTTTTCGATCACGCCCTTGTCGAGTTCGGTCTGCTCGCCCTGCGTCTTCAGGCGCACCTTCTTGCCCAAGCGCGTCGCGAGGTCGCGCACCATGCGCGGGAAGCGCGAGAACGCGAAGTCGACCGGCAGCATGCGCACGCTCATCACCGCTTCCTGGAGGTCGCGGCTGTTGCGTTCGAGCTGGTTGATCGCGGCCAGCAGGCCTTCGAACTGCACAGGATCAAGACCTTCGGCGCGCTGCTGCAGCATCGCCTGGGTGATGACGATTTCGCCGACGAGGTTGATCAGCGCGTCGACCTTGGTGACGGCCACGCGGATCGAGCTCTCGGCGCCGCCGCCACCGGCGACGGGTGCATGTACGTCGTTCGACGCGGCCACTTCGACGGGAAGCTCGACGACGACTTCAGGTTCGGGCTCGATCGCATCGATGACGAGGTCGCACTGGTCTTCGACCCATGCGAACACGTCGTCGATTGCTGCACGCTTGACGGTGCCCGGCAGCTCGAACGACCAGCCGAGGTAAGCATTGACCGGATCGAGCTCGCCGAATTTCGGCAGCGTGTCGTCGAAGCAGGCGATGTCGCGCGCGCCGAGGTCGGCGAGTTCGCGCAGCATGCGCAGCGGATCATTGCCGCTGAGGAACAGCGATGGATATGGACGGAAGCTGACGCGCCAGCACTCGGGGCCGTCGCTCTTGGGCTTCGCGGCTGCGGCAACCGGCGCTGCAGGCGCAACGCCGGTGAGCAGCGTGTCGAGTTCGCGCTTGCTCGCGTCGACTGCGGGCTGGTCGAGCATGCCGCCGTTCTCGGCGTAGTCGAGCATGCCGCGCAGCACGTCGACCGACGTGAGCAGCACGCTGACCGCAGCGGAATCGAGATGACGCTTGCCGGCGCGCGCTTCGTCCAGCAGCGTTTCCATCACGTGCGTGAAGTCGCTGATGTACTTGAAACCGAACGTGCCCGCGCCGCCCTTGATGGAGTGGGCCGCGCGGAAGATCGCATTGATGGTGTCGGCGTCGGAACGCCCGGCCTCCATGCCGAGGAGACCGGACTCCGCCGTGTCGAGGCCTTCGCGACTCTCCTCGAAGAAGGCCGCGTGGAACCGGCTCATGTCCATGGGGACGACGACTCCTGCCGGCTCAGCCGAGGACTTTGCGGACCGTGGCGAGTAGCTGGTCAGGATCGAACGGCTTCACCAGCCAGCCCGTCGCACCGGCGGCGCGGCCTTCCTGCTTCTTCTCGGGGCCGGATTCGGTGGTGAGCATCAGCAGCGGGGTGAAGCGGTAGTCGGGGAGCTGGCGCAGGTTGCGGATCAGCTCGATGCCGTCCATGCGCGGCATGTTGACGTCGGTGACGACCGCATCGAACCGGCGCGTCTTCGCGATGTCGAGCGCGGCCTGGCCGTCCTCGGCTTCGCTCACGTTGAACCCGCCGGACGACAGCGCGAACGCGACCATCTGCCGCATGGAAGTGGAATCGTCGACGATCAGCAGTTGCGCGCTCACGCAATATCTCCGTTTACAGCTTGAGTGTTTTCGACGCCCAGGCTGACCGCCAGCGCGAGCTGTCGCGCGGCATTGACCAGGGCAGGGGATGCGAGGGTGAAACTCGTGCGGCGGCCCGCGCCCGCGCGGTCGCGCACGAACGCATGCAGCAGCTGCAAGCCGGCGGCATGCACGCGCTGCACCTGGTCGGCAACGATCGAGACGGGCTCGTCGTCCTCGAGATGGGGCAGCAGCACCTGCTGCAATGCACCCACGTGCTCGATGCCGAGGTCGGATTGAAGGCTCAGTTCGGTCATGACGCATCTGGCCGCGGAAAGGATTACGACCGGTTTAACGGCCCCGCGGCGGGTGACTTGAGGCGTGGGGGGTGGGGGTGATGTGGGAAGGGTGTCGCAGTTTGTTGTGTCGGTAGGGTTTGGACGGTGCTCGCACGTTGATTGGTGCTGCGACGACGCGCGGCCGGGCATCAAAGGCGTTTCGTCCGCTGTCGCGGCCGAGTCACTTTTCTTTGCTGGTGCAAAGAAAAGTAACCAAAAGAAAGCACCTTTCTCGAGGGATCTAAAGCCTGCGATCGGGCTGCTGCGTCGGGATCGCCACACTCGCATCCTTCGGCCCGCCGCAGCGCGGCGGGCGCTCACTGGCGCGCGAACCTGCGGTTCGCAAGCGGCGCCGGATCGCCAAGTGGCGACGGCCGACGTCCTGTCGGCCGCCCCTTCGGGGTCTTTACGGTTTGGGCGGCTGCTGAAGTGAGCCTTAGGCGCGGCGCTGCGACTTGGCCATCTGGGGCAACCCAAACCACGGATCGCGAAAAACAGAATCCGAAGTACAGCCCGGCAGAGTTGGGCACGGGACGCCAGCTGCTAAAGCGCGCACGGCAGCAATTCTGCTACGCAGCGCCTGCTGAAAAGGGCTGCGACTCATCGCGACGCGCAAGCGAGCGCACGTGCGAGTGCACGCCGCGACCAAAAATCGTGAGACCCGAAGGGCGGCGGCCATGGGTGGCCGACGTCCGCACCCGAGCCAGGATGGCGAGTGTGCGGATCGAGTGGAGTTACAAGCCGCGCGCTGTAGATCTGATCGGGGAAGGCGCTTTCTTTTGGTTACTTTTCTTTGCGCCCGCAAAGAAAAGTGACTCGGGCGCGCCAGCGCACGAAACGCCTTTGCTTCTAAGGAAAAGTTACGCAGCCGCGATCAATCAAACAACGCATCCGCATCCAACAAAACCGTAGGCGCCTCGGTAACCCGCGCCACGCCCAGCGTCGGCCCCGGATCCGTGCCATGCAGCGGCGGTTCGACATGCTCGCGCTCAAGCGACACCACGTCCTCCACACACGTCACCAGCACGCCAATCAGTTCGTCATCGCGTTCGATCACCACAACGCGCGAGCGCTCGTCCGCCTTGACTGCACCCACGTCGAGCCAAAGTCCCAGGTCGAACACGGGGACGATGCGACCACGCAGATTCATCACACCCAGCACCGAGTGCGCGGCGCCGCGCATGGCGACCACCGGCGCGACGCGCACGACTTCCTGCACGCGCAGCAGTTCGAACGCGTACGAATCGTTGGACACGCAGACACGCAGCCAGCGATTGCCGCCAGTCGCCGTACGCGCACGGCCTGGCGTCGCGGCGACCGGCACGCGCGGGATCGGTGCGATCGGCGTGGTGGCCGCGAACGCTTCCAGCGACGGCATCGCGCGTGCAGGCGACGGCGTCGGCGCGGGATGCACCGCCGGCGGTTCGATCGCGATCACCGGCGCAGCGGGCGCGGCGATCAGCACTTCCGGCTCCGCATGCGTCATCGGCAACGCGTCGGCAGCGACCGTTGCGGGCGCCGCGTGCGTGCCGAGCAGTTCGTCGAGGTAGGCGTCGATGGTGGCCATGGTCACGCGGCTTCGCACTGAAGTGAAATGGGGTCGAGGAGCCACTGCAGCGCCTCTCGATAAGCATCGGCACCGCGGCTGGAAAACTTGGGGCCGGATGCCACCGCCGCGGCATCGCGCAGGCGCGTGTCGACCGGGATGGCGTCGGGGCTGACCTGCTCGCCGTAGTTGTCGCGCAGCTGGTCGAGGCTTGCCTGACCCGAGCGCGTGCGCTTGTCGTGCAGCGTCGGGATGATCGATCGCGGCAGCGGGCGGCGACGCGAGCGTTCCACCATGTCCGCGGTGCGCAGCATGTCGCGCAGGCCGTGCAGCGCGAGCGGATCGGTCTGCGTCGGTGCGACGAGTCGATCAGCCGCGGCCAATGCGTTGACCATCAGCAGGCCCAGCGTCGGCGGGCAATCGAGCAACGCGAAGTCGTACACGTCGCGCGCGGCATGCAATGCGCGACCGAGCGCGAGGCCGAGGCCCGGCTGGCTCGCACCGCGACGCTCGAGCGTCGCCAGCGACGGCTGCGCGGGGCAGATCGAAAGACCTTCCACTGCCGTCGTGCGCGCAAGACGCGACAGCATCTGCGTCGCATCCGTGAACAGTTCGTACGAGCCGCGCGGTGGCGGATCGTTCGGCACGTCGAAGGCATGCGAGACGGACGCATGCGGGTCGAGATCGACGACCAGCACGCGGAAGCCCGCATCGACCAGGCCGCGCGCGAGGCACAGCGTCGTGGTCGTCTTGCCGACGCCGCCCTTCTGGTTGGCGATCGCCCAGGTCTGCATCAGCCGGCCCTCCCGGCGGGGTGGATGTCCTGCGCCGTCGCGATCGACGTACGTGCATCGGCGCCGCTCACGGCGTCGGTGCCGCGGCCGGCGGGCAGGATCACGAGCATGACCCGACGGTTCGCGTTGCGACCTTCGGGCGTGGTGTTGTCGGCGACCGGCTGGTATTGGGCGTAGCCGGTCATCGACAGCCGCGACGGCGCGATGCCGGCCTGCTGCATGACGTGCAGCACGCTGGCCGCGCGCGCGGCGGAGAGTTCCCAGTTCGACGGGTACAGGCCGCTTGCGATCGGCTGGTTGTCGGTATAGCCCTCGACGCGCAGCGCGTTCGGCTGGTCGCGCAGCACGTCGGCGACCTTGCGCACGGTGTCGATGGCGAGGCCGCTCGGCATCGCGGACCCGCTGGTGAACAGCAGGTCGCTCTGGATTTCGACTTCGAGATAGTCGCTGCCGGCGCGTACGTGCACGAGGTTCTGCTGCACGAGCCCCGCCAGCGCATCGCCGATGCGATTGCCGATGCCCTGAAGTTGCGCGCGCGATGCACGCTCGCGCGCTTCGCGTGCGGCGGGCGTTTCAGCGGCGGCCGTCAGCACGTGCGGAACATGCACCGGCGCGGCGCGCGTCGGGCCTGCGGCGCCAGCGGTCGCGAGCGACGGTCGGTCGTAATCCGAACCGCGCGTCTGCGTGGTGCCGAGCTGCACGGGCGTCATCGATTTCGGTGGTCCGCCGAACGCGGTCGACAGCGAATCGGCGACGACGCGGTACTTGCCCGCGTTGATCGACGACATGGCGTACATCACCACGAAGAACGCGAGCAGCAGCGTGACGAGGTCGCCGTACGGGATCGCCCAGGCCTCGTGGTTCATGTGCTCTTCGTGGGCGAAGCGGCGCGGCATCAGTGCAGGTATCCCGACAGCCGCGATTCGATGTTGCGCGGGTTCTCGCCCTGCGCGATCGCGATCAGTCCTTCGATCAGCATTTCGCGCTCGGTGGCCTGCGCATTGATCACGCCCTTGAGCTTCGCCGCCATCGGCAACAACGCGAGGTTGGCCGAGCCGATGCCGTAGATCGTCGCGGTAAACGCGGCCGCGATGCCGTGGCCGAGATTGCTCGGGTCGGCGAGGTTCTTCATCACGGCCATCAGGCCGAGCACCGCGCCGATGATGCCGAGCGTGGGCGCGTAGATGCCCATGCCTTCGAACACCTTGGCGGCGGCGATGTCGCGATGCTGGTGGCTCTGCAGTTCGATCTCGAGCGTCTGCCGGATCTGCTCCGGCTCACTGCCGTCGACCACCATCTGCAGGCCCTTGCGCAGGAAATCGTCCTGCACAGTCATCAGCTCCGACTCCAGGCCGAGCAGGCCCTGGCGACGCGCGGTATGGCTCCAGTCGACCAGGCGACGGATCTGCGCGTGGCCGTCGCGCGCCGGCGGGCTGAACACCCAGCGCACGATCTTCATCGCGCGTCGGAACGTCGACATCGGAGTCTGCACGAGGATCGCCGCAAGCGTGCCGAGGATCACGATCACGAAGGCCGCAGGCGACCACAGCCCGGCCAGCCCCGCGCCCTTGAGCACGCTGCCGCCCAGCAACGCGACTAGCGCGAGCACGACGCCGATAAAAGAGAGCCTGTCCATCGGGACCGTTAACGGATAACGGCCGCCGATTCTTGAGCCGGGAGAAGATTCCGAATCGGGGACGCGGCGCCCGGTTCGGCGACGCGGTCAGCGCCGGTGGCGGCGCTTACCCGGCAGGACGCGCTGCAACACGATCAACCCGGCGGCGACCAGCGCCGCGATCGCCGCGACATCTGCCCCGGAAAGCGACGCGCGCGACTGCTTGGCGTACGTCGCCGCCAGTCCCCAGACGATCGCCAGCACGTACGGCCAGCTGCGAAGGCGGCGACTCACCGCCAACGCAAGCCCGGTCGCCAGCGCCAGCAGCACGAGGCTCCACGGCAGCATCCGGTCGGTTGGCAACCAGCGGTACGCAACGATTACCTGCGCGATGTTGAGGAACGTCGCCAGCGACAGCCAGCCCGCGTGCAGCGGCAGCGACCAGCGCGCGAGGCCCGGCGACGTGGAATCGGCCAGCACGATCATCGACGCACGCACCATGCCCAGCGTCGCCAACGCGATCACCAGCACGCAGACCGCGTACTGCCCCATCGAGAACAGCGGCATCCAGGCGGTCGTCGCCGCGAAACCGAGCGCGGTCCATGGTGCAGCGCGGGAGAGCACCGGCATCTTCCTGCGACGCCCGGTCATCTGCGAAATGCCGTGCAGCGCGTCGAGCAGGAAGATCAGCCCCCAGATCGCGAACGCGTAACCCGCGGCGACCAGCAGCGTCGGAAATCGGTTCGATACCTCGCCATTCGAGGGCCCGAACGTCCCCCGCTGATCGAGCCACGCGACCACCGGCATGCACAGCGAGAGCAGCAACACGAGCAGGCGCACGGCACGGTCCGACAGCGGCAGTAATGCATGAGTAGCACACGGCCGGTGGGCGGCGCGACATGGCGCTAGTCGCCCGATGCTGCCTGCGTGATCGGGCCGACCATCGTCATCAACCCGCCATAGCGCATCACGGTGCCCAGCAGCGGCAATGCGAGTTCGACATCGAACCGGTACATGCCGTCGACGATCCGCTTTTCGCCACGCACTCGCGGCGCGAGACGGGCCGGAATGCGAAGGCCTGCGATCGACGTGCTTCGATGTTGCCAACGCCAGTGGCCGTCCGCGAGGTCGACGCTCAACTCGATCTGCGTGCGGCCGGTACGCTCCCGCCACACGCCCGTCGGCCAGCACCCGACCGGCCGGAAGTGCGAGGCGAAGGCGGGGCCACCATCGAAACGCCGTGTCCACACGAAACCGTCGTCGCCCGGCACGACGTCGACCTGCATGCGGACGCGGGAGGTGCCCGTCGTAAGCCCCATGCGACGTGCGAGCCGCCGCCCGATGACGTGGTCTGCCACGTACGTATCGACATCGCCCGCCAGGCGACCGCCGACGCTGTGCAGCGCGCGAAGCGCCGGATGCAGTCGTTCGGCGCCGTGGCCGAGCCAAGTCTCGACAACGCTGGAACCTGCTGAGCGTTCCGTCATCGGCGCGCGATCGCGTCGGTCGCGGTGCGTAGCATCGTGGGCGCGATGTAACGCCGATGAGCGGCTTCGATCGCGGCCATGTACGCGCGGCCGAACACGTTGGAACAGTGCACGCGCGTCAGCATCGAAAGACGCGCATGTCCGTCCGGTCCTTTGATGATGGAGACGGTCGTGCGGAACCGCAGGTGGCGATCGTCCGCGCCGAGCAATACGGCAACTCCGTCGCCGGCGATTCGCGCGTGTGCCAGCACGGGAAAGCCCGCGAAGCTGTTCGGGGCATCCCCGAGCAATGAAGAGACCGGGCAGCCCAGTCGCGACGTGCGCAGGCGGAACGGCGCGACCATGACGTTCCGCATCCACATCAGTGCGCTTACCGCATCCGGTGAGTGCTCGACGAACGCACGCAACAGGTCCCCCATGAGAGCGGATGCGCCGCGCCCGTCGACTTCCGCCGCGCCGAGTGCGGTCGTCACGATGTCCTCGTGGTGCACGTGCGTCAGGCCATCGTCCAGACGTAGCGCCGCGGGTGAAGACATGGGGTGTTCGACCGTGCGTGCAGGTTCAGCGCGATAGCCGCGAAGTGGGCGCAGCCGTGTCAGCGTTCTGCGCACCGGGCCAACGGCGCCGCGGATATGAGCGCACGCCCGAAGCGCCAGTGAGCCGGGGCGTGCGTGCAGCGCGAGGTTGACGGTCGGCACTGAGGCGATCGGATGACGGCGCACGACAGCCTGCACTTCGGCCGGCAACACATCGGTGAGCGAGGGAATGTCGGCCATGTTGGCGGCGACCTGCGCGCGCACGTCCGAAGACAGATCGCCGCCAAGTTCATTCGTGTGGCACGACAACGCGAACAGCGCGGGGCTCGACGCGCGGTCGTTTGCGGGCAGGAACTGGTGCCATGTACCGCCGCCGAATCGAACGGTGAACAGGCAATCGGAAGGAATGCGCACTTGCCGCAGTGCGCGTACGAACGCGTCCGGGTCGTTGCGCATCGTCTCGTCCGCAACGGTCGAAAACCGCAGCAGCGCGCCGCTGCTGCCCGAAATCGCGGTGAACACGCGATGCCCGGCATGGCGATGGAACGGATGACCTGCCTTACCGACTACGAACGAATACAGCGTGGATGGATCGCCGCGCGACAGGTCCATCGCGCCGATTCGCGCCGAAGGTTCGTCCAGTGCATCGACGAAATCCGGATGCGCGGACTGGCGCTTGCGGGCGTCTTCGATCAACGCGTCCCCGGCACCAATGCCGAGTTGGGTGATGAGCGCGACTTCGATGGGGAGGCCGCCGTCGTGTGCGGGCAAACGAACCGAGGGAAATGTGGCGATGAGGTCGGGCAGGGCGAGCATGCGATGTCCTCAGGTACCGGCCGGCTTCGGCTTGCGCGCGCGGGCGCGGCTCTCGCGCTTGAGCGGCCCGGCAACGGGACACACCTCGGCGGCCCACGCGAACAACGTGTTCGTGAGGTGCTCAGGCACAAGCCGGAAGTAAACGAACTGGCCGCGCTTTTCGCGCTGGATCAGCCCGGCGTCCTCGAGGATGCGCAGGTGGCTCGACAGCGCCGGCTTGCTGAAGTCGAACCGCTCGCCGATCTCGCCGGCCGTCAGTTCGCCCTCGTTGAGATAGGCGAGGATCTTCCGTCGGGCGGACGACGCGATGGCTTCGAAGACGCGATCCACGGCGGCACCTATAGTTAATTAAGACGTTAACTATTTACCCGGCGCACGTGGAGCTGGTCAAGCACGTCCGCACGTGCGCCGACGACCGGTCGAAAACGACGAAGCCCGCGTCTCCGCGGGCTTCCGATATCTGCGTGCGGCTGCGAACGATCAGCCGTTCACCACCGCCCGCCGCGTGCGCACACCCGTTTCGTGCAGCGTATCGACGTCGAGGATCAGGGCCATGCGGCCGTCGCCGATGAGGCTTGCGCCCGCGTAGCCGGCCAGGCCGCGCAGGGTGCGGGGTAGGGCCTTGATGACCACTTCCTCGCGGCCGCGGACGCGGTCGACGATCAGCACGAAGCGCTGTTCGCCGGCCTGCAGTACGACGCCGGTGGACGCGCCCTGTGGTGCGGCGTCGAGGCCGAGCCATGCGCGCAGGTCGAGCACGGGCGTGGGTTGCTCGCGTAGATCAAGCACGCTCTGGCCATCGATCCACATCGCGTTGCCGCCGTGGTGTGCGAGCACTTCGACGACGCGCACCAGCGGAAGCGCATACACGTCGCCTTCGATCTCGACGAGCAGCGTCGGCAGGATCGCGAGCGTCAGCGGCACCTTGATCGCCATGCGCGTGCCGCGTCCGACTTCGGACTGGATGTGCACGGTGCCGGAGAGTTCACGGATCTTGCTCTGCACGACGTCCATGCCGACGCCGCGTCCGGAAAGATCGCTGACTTCGGTCTTGGTCGAGAAACCCGGCAGGAAGATCAGCTGCAGGCATTCGTCGGACGTCAGGCGCGCGGCGGCTTCCGGCTCGATCAGGCCTTTGCGGATCGCGCTGTCGCGGATCTTGTCGGGGTCGATGCCGGCGCCGTCGTCGCGCACTTCGATCATGACGTGATCGCCTTCCTGCTGCGCGGAAAGACGCACGTTGCCCTGCTCGTTCTTGCCGGCGATGCGACGCACTTCAGGCGATTCGATGCCGTGGTCGATCGCGTTGCGCACCAGGTGCACCAGCGGATCGGACAGCGCTTCGACGAGGTTGCGATCGAGTTCGGTTTCCGCGCCGATGACCTCGAGCTCGACCGTCTTCTGCACCTGTCGCGCGACATCGCGCGCAAGTTTCGGGAAGCGCGAGAACACGCGGCCGACCGGCTGCATGCGCGCCATCATCACCGCCGACTGCAGGCGGCTGGTCGCGGCATCGAGCACGGTGACGGCGCGGTCGAGGTCTTCGTCGCGCAGGCGCGGGCGGATCGTCTTCAGGCGATTGCGCGCGAGCACGAGTTCGCCGACGAGGTTCACCATCGCGTCGAGACGACGCACGTCGACGCGCACGGTAGTTTCACCGGCGTCGTTCGCGGCCGGGCTGCGACGTCCGCCAGTCGTTGGCTCGGGACGCGCGACCTGCGTGGGAGAAGGCGCGGGGGCGACCGCTGCCGGCGGCGGTGCTTCGGACACCACCACGGCGCCGGGAAGCGCCCCTTTGCCGTGAAACGCGTCGAGCAGCGAATCGAAATCGAGCTCGTCGAGATTGTCGGGAAGATCGCTTGCGGCGACGACAGGTGCGGCCGCTGCATGCGCGCTGTCGTGGCCATGCCCGTCGACATGCATGCTGTCGATGAGGATTTGCGGCACGGTCGGCAGCGGACGGCCCTGCGCGACGCATTCGAGCATGTCGGCGAGCAGGTCGATCGCCTGCTGCGCGCCGTCGAACGCGAAACCGTCGAGCGGCATCGAGCCGTTGCGCGCGACGTCGAGGCGATCCTCGACGGCGTGGCACAGCGTCACCATCGGCGGGAAGTCGAGGAAGCCCGCGCCGCCCTTGATGGTGTGGAAACCACGGAAGACGGTGTTTAGCGCGTCGCGATCTTCCGGCGCGCGCTCGAGCACGACCATCTGTTCGCCGAGCTGTTCGACGATCTCGCGGGCTTCGACGAGGAAGTCCGCGCAGATCTCGGTCATGCCGTCGCTTCCGCTCATGACGTCAGGTCCCTGGAATCAAAGGCCCAGCGCGGACAGCAGCTCGTCGGCGTTGTCCTGCGTGGCGGGCGTGGGATCGACGCCGGCGATCGCCGGGCCGTGGCCGCGATTGGAATGAAGATGCAGCGGCTCGTGCTGCGTGCCGACGATATCGCCAAGGCCCGCATGCACCGCGCGCACGAGTTCGACCACGCGCACGATGATCTGTCCGGTGAGGTCCTGGTAACCCTGCGCGAGCGACATCTCGGAGAAACGCGAACGAAGGCCGGCCAGCGCTTCACGCTGCGCATCGGTCTGCGGTTCGGGCAGCGCGCTCAGCAGTCGACCGCATTCGTCGATCAGATCGAGCGTGCGCATGCTCGAGGACTCGGTGAGCTGCACGACATGCTCGAGACGCGAGCACGCGTCCGGCAGCGAAGCCGCGCCGGTGCCGCGACCGTCATCACCCAGCGCAACGGACAGCTCGCGCGCAAGCCGCACGAGGCCCTGCACCAGCGGCTGCGTGCGCCACGAGACGAGGCCGTCGATCGCAGCGCGACAGCCCGCATCGTCGCCGCTTTCCAGCGAGCGCAGTGCGGACTGCAGCGTTTCGACGATGGCGTCGCGTTCGGGGGAAACGACGGCGGCGGCCGCGTTCATGCCGCGGCCTCG
The DNA here is from genome assembly GCF_054057595.1 of Lysobacter sp. HA18. Taxonomy (NCBI): domain Bacteria; kingdom Pseudomonadati; phylum Pseudomonadota; class Gammaproteobacteria; order Lysobacterales; family Lysobacteraceae; genus Lysobacter; species Lysobacter sp. HA18. The sequence goes on along the minus strand of NZ_JBSRZL010000001.1, from coordinate 2,575,163 downwards.
ATGCGCTCGAAGATCTTGGCGAGCTTGTCCTGCAGCACCGCCGCGGTGAACGGCTTGATGACGTAACCGTTCACGCCGGCCTGCGCGGCTTCGATGATCTGCTCGCGCTTGGCTTCGGCGGTGACCATCAGCACCGGAATCTTCTGCAGCGCCGCATCGGCGCGCACATTCTTGAGCAGGTCGATGCCCGGCATGCCCGGCATGTTCCAGTCGGTGATGATGAGATCGAACTTGGCCTTGCGCAGCTCGACGAGCGCGCTGTTGCCGTCTTCGGCTTCGGTGGTGTCGAAGAAGCCGAGATCGTTGAGCAGGTTCTTGACGATACGGCGCATCGTCGAGAAGTCGTCGACGATGAGAATCTTGATGTTCTTGTCCATGGACGGGTTCCGGGCGTTCCTAGGTGAGCTATCGGCGTGGCGAGCGCGTTCTTGAGGCGCCGCGCTGAAATTCAGAAGCGAGAAAATCGCAGCGCGTCACAACGCGGGACACAACACGTGTGCGACGCGCATCACATGTCGCAATGTCGACCCCGGTAGATGCGCCGCAATGCTGACGGGTGCTCGCGCACCCGCGCTACATCACGCCTCGACGTGCTCCGCCGCCGTATCGCGCCAATCGCCGAGGCGACCGCGCAGGCGCAGCATCGCCTGGCCATGGATCTGGCAGACGCGCGATTCGCTGATGCCCAGCACCGCGCCGATCTCGCGCAGGTTCATTTCCTGCTCGTAGTACAGCGACAGCACCAGCTGCTCGCGCTCGGGCAGGTTGCCGATCGCTTCGCCGAGCGCCTGGCGGAACACGGTGTGTTCGAGTTCGCGCGCGGGCGTGACGTTGCAGCTGGCCGCAAGCCGCGGTTCGCCGTCGAAGTCGTCCATCTGCTCGTCCAGCGAAAGCAGCTGGCCGCGCGAGGCGTCCTCGAGCATGTGGTGGTAGTCGTCGACCGACACGCCGAGCACCTCGGCGATCTCCGACGAATTGGCCGCGCGGCCATTGGCCTGTTCGACCTGGCGCGTCGCCGATACCACGTCGCGGTAGCGGCGGTGCACGCTGCGCGGCACCCAGTCGCCACGACGGATCTCGTCGATCATCGAACCGCGGATGCGGATCGAGGCGTACGTCTCGAACGCCGCGCCCTGGTCGGCCTGGAAATTCTTGGCGGCCTCGATCAGGCCGAGCATGCCCGCCTGGATGAGATCGTCGACCTCCACGCTCGCCGGCAGACGCGCGGCAAGGTGATGGGCGATGCGACGCACCAGTTCGCCGTGGCGCACGACCACCGCGGTGGCATCGAAGCCATCGCTCGCGGTGCGCGTCTGCTTGTATTGATTCGCTTTCACTGCGGTCGCCGTCATGCTCATGCCGTCGCACTCCGCGCTGTGGGGATGAGTCGTTCCATGAAGAACTCCACGTGGCCGCGCGGGCCGGCAGGGGTCTGCCACTGGCCGGCGCGCTTGGCGATCTCGCGGAAGGCCATCGACGACGGCGCGGCCGGGAAGGCGTCGACGACGGCCTCCTGGCGCTGGATCGCGCGTCGCAGCCATTCATCGCGCGGGATCGCGCCGAGATAGTTGAGCGTCACGTCGAGGAACTTCGACGTCACGCGTTCGAGCTTGTCGTACAGCTGGCGACCTTCGGACGGATGACCGACCTGGTTCGCGAGCACCTGCACGCGGGTGAGGCCGCGCTCGCGGCTCAGCACCTTGATGAGCGCGTACGCATCGGTGACCGACGCGGGTTCGTCGCACACAACAACGATCACGTCCTGCGCGGCCTGGCAGAAGGTCAGCACGCTGTCGGCGATGCCGGCGGCGTTGTCGACCACCATCACGTCGATCGGTGCATCGAGTTGCGAGAACGCATGCACCAGCCCGATGTGCTGCGCCGGCGTGAGTTCGGTCATGTGACGCTTGCCGCTGGCGGCCGGCACGACGAGAAGTCCGTTCGGGCCTTCGATCAGCGTGTCGGCGAGTTCGCAACGGCCGGCGAACACGTCGCTGAGCGTGAAGCGCGGCGACAGGCCGAGCATCACGTCGACATTCGCGAGGCCGAGGTCGGTATCGAGGAGCAGTGCGCGGTGGCCGGCGTTCTGCAGGCTCATCGCGAGGTTCACCGACACCGAGGTCTTGCCGACGCCGCCCTTGCCACTGGCAACGGCGATGACGCGCACCGGGCCGGCGGCGTCGTTGGCGGGCGTGGCCATGCGCGTGGCGGCGATGGGATCAGGCGACGACATGGCGTTCCTCGGTGGCGAGCGGGTTGTCGGCGGCGCGACGGAGTTTTTCGATCTGGAGCACGAGTCGCGACGCATCCGCGGCTTCGAGGTCGGCCGGCACCTGCTGGCCTGCCGTCGTATATGCAAGGGGCAGGCCATGCTTGATCGCGACGGAAATCGCGCTGCCGAGGCGTCCGGTTTCATCGAGCTTGGTCAGCACGACGGCTTCAGGCGCGGCCATGCGATAGCGACGCACGGCTTCGGACATGTCCTGCTGTTGCAGGTTGGCCGGCAGCACCAGCAGCGAACGCAGGTTGCGCGTCGCACGCAGCCACGTGACCTGGCTGAGCAGCGCCTTGTCGCGCGCCGCGTAACCCGCGGTGTCGACGAGCACGAGCGGATAGTCGACAAGCTGGTCGAGCGCGTCGGTCAGGCCTTCGGGGCCTTCGGCTTCGCAGACGGTGATGCCGAGCTTGCGACCGAGCGCGTGCAGCTGTTCGCGTGCGCCGGGGCGTTCGACATCGGTGGTGACGAGTGCGACGTCGCGTGCGCGGTGGCGCTGCGCGAAACGTGCGGCGAGTTTGGCGAGCGTGGTCGTCTTGCCGGCGCCGGTCGGGCCGATCAGCGCGAACACGCCGCCGTCTTCGAGCGGTTCCGAACGCGCGATGGTGAGCATGCGCGCGAGTTCCGCGAGCAGCGGTGCCTTCACCTTCGCCGGTTCGAGCTTGGGATCGATACGCTGCGCGATGGACTGCGCGAGCGTGTCGTCGATGCCGTAGGCCTGCAGCGTTTCGAACGCGAGTGCGCGCGCCGGCGAACCGCGCAGGCGCTCGAGACCGAACTGGCCCATCTGGCGCTCGATCATCTGGCGCATCGAGCTCAGCTCGTTGCGCATGGCAACGATGGTCGGGTCTTCGGATTGATTGACGACCAGCTGCAGCGTCGGCGGCGCGGCGACGGTGACGATCTGCGCCTGCGCGACGACCGGAGCCGGCGCCTGCACCGCGGCCATCTCGGCCAGCGGGTCGAAGGCATCGACGTAGGTCTGCGGCTGGATCGTTGCAGCGACCGGCGCGGTGGTGACGAGTTCCGCGAAGGTCGGCGCGGCGACCGGAGCCGGCGTCGCAACGATGGTTTCGATGATCGGTGCGGGCTGCACTGCGACCGGCGCCGGGATCTCGACGATCTCCGCTTCGATCGGCGCAACCACTTCGGCAACGACGGCGACCGGTGCTTCGATGATCTCGTCGACCGACGCAGCGGCTTCGATGTGCGCCTGGGCGCGGGTCTGAACGTATTCGGCTTCGGCCTGCGCCATTTCGGTAGCGCGTGCGCTGAAGGTGGCGGTGTCTTCGTCGGTGAGTCGACGCAGCAGGCTGCGGAAGTCGTCACCCGGGCGCGCATTCGTCGTGTCGGCGTGTTCGGGCTTCGGCACCGGCGAGGCTTCGGGTGCCGGCTTGCGCAGCAGCGCCGACAGCGCCGGCTTCGGCTTCTCGACGTCGTTGACCGCAGCGCGGGCGCGATCGGCCAATGCGGTGCGTGCGGCGGCGGCGTGTGCCGAGTTGCCGCCGAGCGCGGCGATCATGGCGTCGGCACGCGACAGCGACCTGGGTTCGGGTGCACCGGCGGCGACGGTTTCACGTGCCGTGACCGGCAGCGAGGCGGCGGCGAACGCAGGCATTGCGTCGAGCGCGGTCGCGGGGCGCTCCGGCTCTTCGGACGCGTTGCGCAGCGCCTGCTGCACCAGTGCCTCGTCATAGTCGGTGGCGGCGACCACTTCGATGCCGCCATGCACGGGCTTGTTCGACAGGATCACGGCATCGGGACCGTGCTCCTCGCGCACCATCTTCAGCGCGGTGCGCATGTCCGGGGCGACGAAACGCTTGATTCTCATGCGACAGCCTCGATTCGGGCGGTGACGGTTTGCAGGGGCGTGCGGCTCATGCCGGGACTAGTGCAATGGCCGTGCCAGAGGCGGTACGACGGGAAAGCGTCGAACTTGAGCGGCGGTAGAGATCGGAAGAACCGGATTTGTGCGACCGCGTTCGCCGTTTGCCGGTGCGGCGTCAGGCGGCCGTCAAAGGAGGCGGCGACATCGCGTGAGGGCGACCGCTATTAAGCGCGGCAGGCTTTCGCCGTGCTGCGAGCACTGCCGCGCAAAGCACTGTGCGATTTCGTCGCGGCGGCTGTTCTTCGAGCTCCGGCCCGCCGCAGCGCGGCGGGCGTTCGTCATCGCCACGCGGCAGTGCCGCGTAGGCGGCGTTGCCTCACCCAGCCCGCCGCAGCGGCGGGCGTTCGGCGATGCCACGCGGCAGTGCCGCGTAAGCGGCGTCGCCTCACCCGATTGAACCCACCAACCGAAGGCGCTTGTCCTCAGGCACCTCGCCATACGCGAGCACCGCAAGCTGCGGCACGCTGTGGCGGACCAGTCGCGCGATAGAAGAACGAATCGGCGAGGGCACCAGCAGCACGGCCGGTTCGCCCTTGCCTTCCTGGCGGGTGACGCATTCGCTGAGGTTCTGGTGCAGCCGCTCGGCGAGGCCGGGTTCCAGCGCAGCGCCGGTACCACTCACCGAATCCTGCAGCACGCGCTCCAACTGCGGCGCCAGCGTGAACACCGGCAGCTCCGCATTCAAACCGTTGAGTTCCTGCACGATGAAGCGGCCGAGCGCGGTGCGGACGACGGCCACCAGCTGCGCCGGATCCTGCGTCATCGCGCCATGTTCCATCAGCGCTTCGACGATCTGGCGCATCTGCCGCAGCGGCACCTTTTCCGACAGCAGCGACTGCAGCACGCGCACGATGGTCGACAGCGGCAGCAGCTTGGGCGTCAATTCCTCGACGAGCTTCGGCGACTGCTTGGCGACGTTCGCCAGCAGCTGCTGCACTTCGTCGTGGCCCAGCAGTTCCGCCGCCTTCTCGCGTACGAGGTGCGAGAGATGCGTGGCGACGACGGTCGCCGGGTCGACCACCGTGTAACCGAGCGATTCGGCATGCGCGCGCTGCGTCGGCGCGATCCACACCGCGTCGAGACCGAACGCGGGATCGCGCGTCGGAATGCCTTCGAGCGTGCCGAACACGCGGCCCGGATCCAGCGCCATTTCGCGGTCGGGTTGCAGCTCGCCGGTCGCGACCGGAACGCCGTGCACCATCACGCGATAAGCGTTGGGCGCGAGTTCGAGGTTGTCACGCACGTGCACCGCGGGAATCAGGAAGCCGAGATCCTGCGTGAGCTTGCGACGCACGCCCTTAAGGCGCGCGAGCAGCTCGCCGCCCTGCGTCTTGTCGACCAGCGGAATCAGGCGATAGCCGACTTCCAGCGACAGCGGCTCGACCGGGCGCAGTTCATCCCACGTGAGCTCGGCATTCGGCGACGGCGTCGGCACGGTCGACATGCCGTTGTCTTCGACCGGTGCGACATCGCCATCCTTCGCCTTTTTGCTCAGTCGCCACGCCGCATAGCCCATGCCACCCGCGGCGAGCAGGAACGGAATGTTCGGCATGCCCGGCACGAGCCCAACCAGGCCGAGAATCGCAGCCGAAACGGTGAGCGCGCGATGGTGGCCGAAGATCTGCTTCTGGACCGTCGCGCCCATTTCCTGTTCGGTGGTCGCGCGCGTGACGAGCATGGCCGTCGCGGTCGACACCAGCAGCGCGGGCAACTGTGCGACGAGGCCGTCGCCGATCGCGAGCAATGAATACGTCGATGCCGCCTGGCCGAAGCTCAGGCCGTGCTGCAGTACGCCGATCAGCATGCCGCCGACCAGGTTGATGCCGAGGATGAGCAGGCCGGCGACCGCGTCGCCGCGCACGAACTTGCCCGCACCGTCCATCGAGCCGTAGAAGTCGGCTTCATTGCGCACGTCTTCGCGACGCGCCTTCGCTTCTTCGCGCGTGAGCAGGCCGGCGTTTAGGTCGGCGTCGATCGCCATCTGCTTGCCGGGCATCGCGTCGAGGATGAAGCGCGCTGAGACTTCGGAGATGCGTCCCGCGCCCTTCGTCACCACGACGAAGTTGATGATGGTGAGGATCGCGAACACCACCAGGCCGACGGCATAACTGCCGCCGATGACGAACTGTCCGAACGATTCAATGACGTGGCCCGCGGCCGCTTCGCCTTCGTGGCCGTGCAGCAGCACCACGCGCGTGGACGCGACGTTCAGCGCGAGGCGCAGCAACGTCACCATCAGCAGCACGCTGGGGAAGATCGAGAATTCCAGCGGACGTTTGACGTAGACCACCGCCAGCATTACCACCAGCGACAGGGCGATGTTGATGGTGAAGAAGGCATCGAGAACGATCGGCGACAGCGGCACCGTCACCATCGCCAGCATGCCGAGCACGACGAGCGGCGCGGCAGCGCCACCCTTTAGCGATTGCAGTACGCCTGCGGCGCGACTCATGCGTTATCTCCGGCCGGATCCGGCGCGCCTTCGGCGCCGACGTCCAGCTGCACCAGCTGCGGCATCGGCCCGCGAGCGGGGTGCCATTTCTTCAGCTGGAAGATGTAGGTGAGCACCTGCGCGACTGCCGCGTAGAGCTTCACCGGGATTTCCTCGTCGACCTTGCACTGGCGGTACAGCGCACGCGCCAGCGGCGGCGCTTCGACCAGCGACACCTTGTGCGTGCCCGCGAGTTCGCGGATGCGAAGTGCCATTTCGTCCACGCCCTTGGCGACGACTTTCGGCGCGCGCATCGCGCCGGCTTCGTACTTGAGCGCCACGGCGTAGTGCGTCGGGTTGGTGATGACCACGTCGGCCGTCGGAATCGCGTCCATCATCCGGCGGTTCGACATCTCGCGCGCGGCCTGTCGCATGCGCGCCTTGACCTCGGGATTGCCGTCGGATTCCTTGGCTTCGTCGCGCAGCTCCTGCTTGGTCATCTTGAGCTTCGCGCGCCATGCGAACTTCTGGTACGGCACGTCGATCGCCGCGAGCAGCGCGAGCGCACCGACCAGCGCGAGGAACACGCCGAGCACGGTGTCGACGCCGTTCGACACCGCCATCTCCAGCGACTGCTTCGGCATGTCGAGCAGGCGCGACATCGAACTCTTGATGACGATCGCGGCGATGCCACCGATCAGCAGCAGGCGCAGGATCGAACGACCGAGTTCGGCGAACGACTCCTTGCCGTACATGCGCGACAGCCCGGCCATAGGGCTCAGGCGGGTGAGGTCGGCCTTGAGCGCCGAACTCGAAAAGCGCAGACCGCTCATCAATGCCGGCGCGATGAAGCAACCGCCGAGCGCGGCGAGGATAAGCGGGGATACGGGCAGCACCAGCGCAGCGGCGGTTTTCGCCGCATATACGGGCAGACGAGTCGGGTCGTCGAGCAGCGCGGGTTCGAACTGCAGCGCGTTGCGCATCCAGCCCTGCGAGACCGCGCCGATGTGCGGGCCGGTCACCTTCAGCGCCAGCGTCGCGCAGCCCAGCACCGCCACGTTCGCGAGTTCCTTCGAGCGCGGCACATCGCCGCGCTCGCGGGCTTCCCGCAATCGCTTCTCTGATGGCGCTTCGGTGCGGTCTTCGTGGTCGGTCTCGGACATCGCAACAGGTCAGCCGGTGAGGGCGCGGGCCGCCTGGAAGGCGTCTCCGAACAGCCGTTGCACGGGACCCTGCAATTCCCTTGCCAGCGCCATCAGCAGCAGCAGGCCGACCAGCAATGCGATGGGGAAGCCCATCGACATCGGGCTCAGCTGCTGGGCCGCGCGTGAAAGCACGCCGATTGCGACGTTCACCGCCAGCAGCGCCATCATCACCGGCAGTGCCAGAAGCAGCCCGGTGCGCAGGGCCACGCCAAAGAATTGCGGCACCGACTGCACGAAGCCGGCCCAGTCGGGGATCGGTGCACCCACCGGCATCGAGCCGTAGCTGTCGAACAGCAGCTGCACGAGCGCGAGGTGGCCGTCGGTGGTGAAGAACACCAGCCCGAACGCCAGAAAAAACCATTGCGAAATGACGGGCGACGACGTGCCGCTGAGCGGGTTGGCCATCGTCGCCGACGCCAGGCCCATGCCCTGGCTGACCAGTTCACCGGCAACTTCGCCGGCTTCGAACGCGATCCGCAGCATCAGCCCGATCGCGACGCCCATCGCGAATTCACGCCCGACGGCGAGGAAGGTGGCGGCGTTGATTCCTGCCGGTGGCGGCCCGGGGAGCATCTGCGACAGCGCTGCGGCAATCGCGATGGTGAGTACAAGGCGCGAGCGCGCCGGAATGCCGCGCCCACCCACCATCGGCAACGCCTGGATCGCCGCGCCAACGCGCAGCGCGTACCAGAGGATGCTCGAGAGCATGCCGAACAGGTTCAGCCCGTCGGCAGTGGTGAGGGTGACGGCGTCCATCGCGGCGGACGGATGCAAAGGCTGTTCCGCTGGCGCGCGGACAGCTGGGCGCTACGGTCTGGTGAGCATCTCGACGACCATGGGGTAGAGCGAGCGGCCGTGGGTGAGCGGCGGCTTCTGCATCGTCAGCGCGCCGAAAGACTTGGCGAAGCAGCGGGCGAGGGCGCTGGCGGGGCGGGTGTCGATGTTGCTCAAGCGGCCGTTCGCGTCAACGTCCGCGACGAGGACGAAATCGCCGCCGCGGGTGGGGTCGGTTCCCTTGGGGACGCAGGGGACGAGGGCGTGGTGGATCGCCGGGACCATGGCGGTGTCGTAGATGAAGCCGGGGCGGGTGGCTACTGCGGCTTTGGCGGTTGCGACGCGGGTTTCGAATGTTGGCGGGGCCGCGCCGGCGGCCGCGGTCGACACTGCGAGCGCTGTGGCTAGGAGAAGGGGCTTCATTGTTCGTCGGACGGGGGCGCTTGGGCCGAGAGTGAGTGGTTGTGGCTGAAGGGGTGGCGACTGGCAGCGCGCTTTGCTGGGAGGAGCAAAGACGTTTCGTGCGCTGTCGCGCCCGAGTCACTTTCTTTGCTGGTGCAAAGAAAGTAACCAAAGAAAGCACCTTCCCCGACGGATCTACAGCTCGCGATCGGGTTCGTATGTCGCGATCGCCACACTCGGCATCCTGCCTCGGGTGCCGACGGCGCGCGTCCTGCGCGCCGCCCCTTCGGGGTCTTCACGATTTGCGCGGCTGTTGAGGTGAGGTGAGGGGAGGCACACGCCTACCAGCAACGGCGCTAAACCGGAGACGCTAACAGCGCCATACGTACGCAACGAACAAGTGCAGAAGCGCAGATCGCGAGCCGACGCGAGCCGAGACATCGCGACGACAGACTAGCGCGCCGAACGCTCTGTACCTGCGCGCCTACGTGCCTGCGTGCTCGTCTTTGTGTGTTTGCGGCCATGCCGGCTGTGAAGCGCCACGCGGGCCGTGCCGACACGTTCTTTGCGAGCCGAGCGCGCCGGCCACGCCTACCAAAGCCGGCGGAACGCAAAGAACGCGTCGGCAATCGTCGCTACCAGCAGCGCTGACAAACCCGCGATGCGCAAGCGAGCGCAAACGCGACTGCGCCGCGCGAACCCAATCGTGGGACCCGAAGGGCGGCGCACATGGATGTGCGCCGTCCGCACCCGAGCCAGGATGGCGAGTGTGCGGATCGTGGGGAACTCACACGATCGCGGGCGGTAGATCTGATCGGGGAGGGTGCTTTCTTTTGGTTACCTTTTCTTTGCACCAGCAAAGAAAAGTAACTCGGGCGCGCAAGCGCACGAAACGCTCTTGCCTCGAAGTCTCAACGCACTCGCGAAGTCGAACAGGCGTCGATCGTGCGCGAAATCAGCCGATGAGCTGCGGAATCCGCTGAAACAAATCCGCCGTAAACGCCACCAATCGCCCCAACAAAAAATGCCCCATCACCGCGATCGTCGCCGTCAGCGCAATAGCTTTGACTACGAAACCAATCGTCTGCTCGTTGATCTGCGTTGCAGCCTGCACGACACCCACCGCAACACCCACGCCCAGCACCGCAAGCAGCGGCGGCGCGCCGAGGACCAGCGCCATTTCCAGGCCTCGGGTGATTTCCGTCATCGCGACTTCAGGCGTCATGTCATGTCACCGGATTGAAGGAGCCGGCGAGCGAGCCGACGACGAGCACCCAGCCGTCGACGAGCACGAACAGCAGGATCTTGAAGGGGGCCGATACGATCATCGGCGACATCATCATCATGCCCATCGACATCAGCACGCTGGCGACGACGAGGTCGATGATCACGAATGGGATGTAGATCAGGAACGCGATCTCGAACGCGGTCTTGAGTTCGCTGGTGAGGAACGACGCGGCGAGCACGCTGAAGGGCACGTCGTTCGGCGATGCGTACGGGCCGGTGTGCGAGAGGCCGGCGAACGTCATGAGGTCGGTGTCGCGAACCTGCGCGAGCATGAAGCCGCGGAACGGTTGCGATGCCGCGGCCCATGCGGATTTGAAATCCATGTGGCCGTCGAGGTACGGCGAAATGCCCGCACTCCATGCCGCGTCGAATGTCGGCGTCATGATCATGAAGGTGAGGAACAGCGCGAGCGCGAGCAGCACCTGGTTGCTCGGTGTCTGGCCCGTGCCGAGCGCCTGCCGCAGCAGGCCGAGCACGATGATGATGCGGGTGAATGCAGTGATGCCCATCAACGCTGCAGGCAGCAGCGTGATGCCGGTCATCAGCAGCAGCACCTGCAGCGGCATGCTCACCGGCTGGCCACCGACCTGACCGACGTTGATCGCCGGCAGCGGGCGCGATGGCGTTGCAGAAGCGGCGGTCGCGGTCGACGGCTGCATTGCAGCGGCGACGGCTGGCGCGTTCGGCGCGACCTGCGCGTGTGCGGAATGCGTCAGCAATCCGTAGGCGAGGCCGAGCAGCAGGGCGAGCGCGCAGACGCTGCGCAGCAGGCGGTCGAGCGAGATGCTCATGACTTCTTACCGAAATGCTGCGCGAGCACCTGTGCGAACACGGTCGGTGCCGACGATTCGACGACGGGCAGCGGATGCTCCAGCGTGTGCAAGGTCCGTACCCCGCCTTGGCCAACGCCGACAAGCAGCTGCTGGCCACCAACATCGAGCACCACCGCGCGATCGCGCGGACCGAGCGCAACGCTCGCGACGATCTTCAATTGCGACGAACCGCCGCCGCGATTCATGCCGGGCATGCGCTTGGCGAGCCAGCCGAGCCCGAGGATCAGGCCGATGACCAGCAGCAGCGAGAACACGGCGCCGCCGATGCTTCCGGCGTCGGTGCCCGGTGCGTGGCCAGCCGGATGCGCGACCTGCGCGGTCGTCGCGGGACGCAGCGGGAACGAAACCTTGCGCGGGGGCGCGACGGGCTGCGCGGTGGTTGTCGTTGCAACCGACTGCGTCGGAGTCGCGACAGTCGATGTCGACGCAGCAGGTGCAGCAACGGTCACTACAGGCGCGACAACGGGAGCAGCAGCCGTCGTCGACACATCCGCGCTCGACACGTCGGCAACCGCCTGCACGGGCGCCGCGACCGCGACCATCTCGTCCATCGCCGGGCCCACGTTGCTCACTTGAGTCGCTTGATGCGCTCGGACGGGCTCACGACATCGGTGAGCCGCACGCCGAAGCGATCGTTGACCACGACGACTTCGCCCTGCGCGATCAGCGTGCCGTTGACGTAGACGTCGAGCGGTTCGCCGGCGGCGCGCTCGAGTTCCACCACCGAGCCCTGGTTGAGCTGCAGCAGGTTGCGGATCGGAATGCGCGAGCGGCCGACTTCCAGCGACAGCGTCACGTTGACGTCGAGGATCACGTCGAGATTGAGGTCCGCGCCGGTGCCGCCGTCGGCGGTCAGCGTGTCGAACGCCGCGGGCGCGGCCAGGTCGGAAGTGTTCATGCGTTAGCCCAGGGAATCGAGGGGAATCAGCGAGCGCGGCTGGTTCACGTGGGTGATCTTGATGGCGTTCTTGCCGTTGTGGGTTCCGAATTCGCCCGCGAAAAGCGGCGTGCCTTCGACTTCCAGCGACAACTGCTTCGGCAGGTCGATCGGAATCACGTCGCCGACTTTCAGCTTGCTCAGCGCGCGCAGCGAGATCGAACGCTCGGCGAGGCTGCTGCTGATTTCGACTTCCGCGTCCTGCAGCTGCGAGCGCAGCGCGCGTGTCCAGTTCTCGTCTTTCTCGATTCGATCGGACTGCACGCCGGCATCGAGAAGTTCGCGGATCGGCTCGAGCATCGAATAGGGCAGCGCCACATGCAGCTCGCCGCCGCCGCCTTCGAGTTCGACATGGAAACGGCTCACTGCGATGTACTCACGCGGCGAAATGATGTTGGCGAAGTGCGGATTGACTTCGGAGTTCACGTATTCGAACTCGACCGGCAGCACCGGCGCCCACGCTTCGGTGAGGTCCGCGAACGTCTGCTTGAGCAGCAGCTGGATCACGCGCATTTCGGTGGGCGTGAACTCGCGGCCTTCGATACGCGTGTGGTATTTGCCCATGCCGCCGAAGAAGTTGTCGACGGTGGTGAACACCAGGCGCGGTTCGAACACGATGATGCCGGTACCACGCAGCGGCTTCATCTTGATCAGGTTGAGGTTGTTCGGCACCTGCAGCGAATGCATGTATTCGCCGAAGCGGATCAGGTCGATGCCGCGCACCGAAAGATCCGCCGAACGACGCAGCAGGTTGAACAGGCCGATTCGCCACGTGCGCGCGAAGCGCTCGTTGATCATCTCGAGCGTCGGCAACCGGCCGCGGACGATCTTGTCCTGGCTGGCGAAGTCGTAATTGCGTGCCTCGCCCGGAGCGGCCGGCGGCTCGACCTCGATCGCCCCCGCGTCCACGCCGTGGAGGAGGGCATCGATCTCGTCCTGTGAAAGCAGGTCGGCGCTCATGCGGAATCCCTTACTGGGTGACCAGGCTCGTGAAGATCACCGCGTCGATCTTCATCGGCGCGCCTTCGGCCTTCAGGACGGACTTCACTTCGGCGAGCGCCTTTTCCTGCAGGCGCTCCTTGCCGCTGCGCTGCGCCAGCTGGTCGGCGGTCTGCTGGCCGAACAGAAGCAGCAGGCGATTGCGGATGGCCGGCGCCTGCTCGTGCAGCGCGGCGAGTGTCTCCGGGTCGCGCGTCGCCAGCTGCACGTCGGCCTGCAGGTAACGCACGGTGTCGGTGTCGGCGAGGTTGACCACGAACGACGGGTCCATCGCGAAGTACTGCGTCGGCAGCTTCTTCGATGCTTCCTTCGTCGCCGGCGTGCTCGTGTACCACCACGCGCCGGCAACGCCGCCGCCAAGCAGCAGCACCGCCGCGACGACGATGATGATCAGCTTCTTCTTGCTCTTCTTCTGGGGCTTGTCGGTCGCCTCAGGGGCGGCGGCCGGAGCGGCAGGGGCTTTGGCGGACACGGGAGAACTCCATGGGTACGCCCGGCTTGTGCAAGCGCCGTGCCGCGTCCTGGAGGTCGATCGCCGGGGTTTTGACGCTGGCCTGAATGCGGCCGCGTCGGGACATCGTCTTGCGCGACGTGCGTCACGGATGGGCCGTGAAGGCGGCTGTTGGAGGCGCGTCAGTGCTGCTTGAACGCCGCAGCGGCTGCTGGTTAGCGGCCGTCAGCGATTGCATTTCGAAGCGAGCGACCGTACGTGGCCGCTCGATCGCGATCAGACGTACTCGTCGATCAGGCCACGCGCGCGCAGCGTGCGAACGGTCGTGACCTGCTGCTCGGCATCGCTGCCCAGCTCGCCGCCGCCGGGGAATCCACCCGAAGCAGCATTGGTGCGACCGTCGCCACCCTGGCGGCTGCCGGTGCCGACCTGCGCCTGACCGAGTTCCATGCCCTGCTTGCCGAGCAGCGTGCGCAGGTGATCCATGCCGGATTCGAGCGCCTGCCGCACGTCCGCATGTGCGGTGTGGAACGTCGCGTTGACGCGATGCCCGTCCATCTGAAGGCGGATGTCGATGGGGCCCAGCGAATCGGGCGTGACGCGGATCTCGGCGTGGTCGAGCTTCTGGTCGGCCATCCACGTGATGCGCTGGCTCATGCCGTCGTCGAAGTCCGCATCGAGCGCGAGTGACGCAGACAGCGGCGATGCCGCGATGACGTCGCGAACGTTCGACGGCACGTCGGTGCCGCGTGTCATCAGAGGATTGAATGCGATGCCGGGTGCGCCGGGCGCGGATGCGTCGATGGACGACGTCGAACCCGCGCGATCGCTCTTGGACTGCGCGAGTGCGGCCAGCGCGGCGAATGCATCGGCTGCGGGTGTCGCGGACGTGGCCTGGAGGTTGGTCGCATCGGCTGTGGGCGACAACGCCTGCATCAGTGCGACGCCTGCGGCGGCGCCGGGTGTCGATGTGGTGTTCGTAGTCGATGCCGTTGCATCCGTCGACGCTGCGATCGCACCAGTGACGGGCGCGGTTGCAGCGGGAAGCGGCGTGGCACCGGGCAGACCGGGGAGTGCGGTGGCTGCACCGTCGCCGGTCGCGGGCGCCGGTTTCGCGCCGACCGCGGACCAGTCGCCAGTGAGCAGCGCGAGCATGCGGTCGGGCAGGGAATCGGCGGTCGTTGCAGTCGTATCGTCCGGTGCGGTTTTCTTCGCCGTGTCGTCGGATGCTTCAGTGCTCGCGGCGGCCGTCGTGTCCGTGGATTCAGGCGTCGATGCGTCGTCGCGCGGCTTGCCATCGCGACGCGACGCGGCATTCGCATGTTCGTTCGGCTTCGCACGCGTTGCCGTGGAGTCGTCGCCGCGCGTTGCGTCATCGTGATGCGATCGCGTTGCCTCACGCGGCTTCGCTTCATTCGCCGCGTGTTCGCGCGGCATGTCGCGGCGCGCTTCGATCGGCGCGGCGGGCTTCTCGCCGGTGTCGAACGAAAATTCCGGTGCGTCGTGCTGCTTCGCCTTGGACGACGCATGCGTCGCGGCGCCGGTGAGCGCCTGCACGGGCGATGACGATCGATCGACGTTCATTGCGTCGGCTCCTCGGTGCCGAGCGCTGCGCGCACGCGGCGGCTCGCGAGATCATCGAGTTCCTTCTGCGAACGCTGGTCGGCCACGCGCGTTTCCTCGCTGCGATAGCTCGCGGCGAGCTTCTGCAGCACGTGCGTTTCGCGGCTGGCGAGCATCAAACGCGCGCGTTCAACTTCCGTCGCTTCACGCGAACGCTCGACCGCCTGCAACTGCTGCGTCACCGCCTGCTGCAACTTCGCCTGGAACGCGACGCGGTTGGCGAGCAGCGCGGGATTGAACGTCGCGCCCTGTTCCGGCGTCGACGAATACTCGGCGGAGTAACGCTGCAACGCTTCCAGGCGCGCCTTCTGCTCGGCGTGCGCGGCTTCGCGCGCGGCGACCTGCTGCGCGACTTCGTCCTGCTGGCGTTGCTTGATCTGGAGGATCGGATCGAGGCGTTGGGAGCGGGGCGCCATGGAAAAGTCCGGTTAGAGGGGGATGCCGGCGCCGTCGTCG
Source organism: Lysobacter sp. HA18 (assembly GCF_054057595.1). Taxonomy (NCBI): domain Bacteria; kingdom Pseudomonadati; phylum Pseudomonadota; class Gammaproteobacteria; order Lysobacterales; family Lysobacteraceae; genus Lysobacter; species Lysobacter sp. HA18. The sequence goes on along the minus strand of NZ_JBSRZL010000001.1, from coordinate 2,559,602 downwards.
AGCAGGCGCATCAGCGCGGCCTTGCTCTCCTCGACGTTGGACGCTTCACGGACATCCTGTCCCAGGAATTCAACGATGGACGGCCAGCGCGCGAGCGCTTCGTCGACCACCGGATCGCTGCCGCGCTGGTAGGCGCCGATGGCGATGAGATCGCGCTGCGTGGAGTACGCGGACAGCAGGCGACGCAGCTTGCGGATGCGTTCGCGCCACGGCGCGTCGGTGATGTCCTGCATGACGCGCGACACCGACACTTCGACGTCGATGGCGGGGTACTGGCCGGAATCGGCGATACGACGGCTCAGCACGATGTGGCCGTCCAGAATCGCGCGTGCAGCGTCGGCGATCGGCTCCTGCTGGTCGTCGCCTTCGGTGAGCACCGTGTAGAACGCGGTGATCGAGCCGCGGCCGTCGGCGCCGTTGCCGGCGCGTTCGACGAGGGCAGGGAGCTTGGCGAACACCGACGGCGGATAGCCGCGCGTGGTCGGCGGCTCGCCGACCGAAAGGCCGATCTCGCGTTGCGCCTGCGCGTAGCGGGTGAGCGAATCCATCAGCAGCAGGACATGCAAGCCCTGGTCCCGGTAGTACTCGGCGATCGCGGTGGCACGCAGTGCGCCGTGCAGGCGCGCCAGCGGCGGGCGGTCGGCCGGTGCGGCGACAACGACCGCGCGACGCAGGCCTTCCTCGCCGAGCGTGGCTTCGACGAAGTCACGCACTTCGCGGCCTCGCTCGCCGATCAGGCCGACGACGATGACGTCCGCCGCGGTGAACCTGGTCATCATGCCGAGCAGCGTCGATTTACCGACACCGGAACCGGCGAACAGGCCGACGCGCTGGCCGCGACCGATCGGCAGCAGCGCGTTGATCGCGCGCACACCGACGTCGAGCGAACGCGTGATCGGCTCGCGCATGAGTGGATTGATCGAGCGACCGGTCAGGCCCATGTGGCCTTCGGCGCGGATCGGGCCGCGGCCGTCGAGCGGCACGCCGTCAGAATCGATGACGCGGCCGAGCAGGCCTTCGCCCACGGCGACTTCGCCCTGCAGACGACTCGGCACCACGCGTGCGTTCGGCAGCAGGCCTTCGAGATCGGCGGTCGGCATGAGGAACGTACGGTCGCCGGCAAAACCGACGACTTCCGTATCGACCCAGCGGCCACCAGCGACTTCAACGCGGCAACGCGAGCCCATCGGTGCGGAGCAACCGCTGGCTTCGAGCGTGAGCCCGACCGCGCGACGCAGCACGCCTTCGCGCGCAAGGCCGGCATTCGCGATCGTCGGCTCCGTACCGCCGAGACGCGCGGCCAGGCGCAGGTTGCGTGCTTCTTCCCACTGCGCGGCGGCGATCGAAGTCATGCGGCACCCTTGGGTTTGTCGAGCATCGCGTCGAGGCAGGCGCGCAGGCGCGCATCGAGCGTGCCGTCGATACGCATGCTTTCGCTGTGCAGGCGCAGCTCGCCACGGGCGAGGGTGGTATCGCCAGTGAGGCGCACACCGTCGAGCGTCATGAGTTGCGGCATCAAGATGCCGAGGTCGTCCGGATGAAGGCGCAGTTCGACATCGCGCGAGCTGCTACCGACGGCGTCGAGTGCTTCGCGCACGAGGTCGCCGAGCAGTGCGGGGTCGACGCGATACGCGTAGCCGACCAGCGAGCCCGCGATGCGCGTGGCGAGGTCGGCGAGCGCGTCCGACACTTCGCCATCGAGGCGTGCGAGCGGACGCGTGAAGCTGTCGAGGATGCCTTCCATCTGCGCGGCCATGCGGCGCAGGTCGGACTGGCCGGTCGCGAAACCTTCCGAATGGCCGCGACGGAAGCCTTCCTGGTACGCGGCGTCGGTGATCGCCTGCAGCTCTTCCACGCTCGGCGGCTGCGGCACGTCGACAGGCGCGACATGCTCGAAGCCCGGCGCGATCCAGCGCAGCACCGCGGCGTCGCTCATACGAACGTCTCCGCCTTGGCGATGAGCTGGATGGTGCCTTCCTCGGCCATCTTGCGGACGATCTGCAGGATTTCCTTCTGCGCGGCTTCGACATCGGCCAAGCGCACCGGGCCGCGCGCTTCCATGTCGTCCTTCAGGATTTCAGCGGCACGCTGCGACATGTTGCCGATGATCTTGTCCTTGACCTTGGTGTCCGCGCCGCGAAGCGCGACCGCGAGCTTCTCGTTCGGCACTTCGCGCAGGATGCTCTGCATCGCGCGGTCGTCGATCTCGCCGAGGTTGTCGAACACGAACATCAGATCGCGGATCTGGCCGGACAGCGTCTCGTCCATCTGATTGATGGCGCCCAGGATGACTTCGTCCTGGCCGCCGTCCATGAAGTTCAGGATGTTCGCCGCGCACTTCACGCCGCCCAGCGCGGACGACTTGATGTTCTGGCTGCCGGCGAACTGCTTGGCCATGACATCGTTGAGTTCGTTGAGCGCATGCGGCGGCACGCCGTCGAGCGTGGCGATGCGCAGCAGCACGTCGGTGCGCGTGCGCTCCGGCAGCACCTTGAGCACTTCGGCGCCCTGGTCGGGGTCGAGATGCGACAGCACGATCGCGATGATCTGCGGATGTTCGTTGCGAACGAGCTCGGCGATCGCGCGCGGCTCCATCCACTTCAGCGTGTCGAGGCCCGACGTATTGCGGCCGAGCAGGATGCGGTCGATCAGGCTCGACGCACGATCCTCGCCCAGCGCCTGCACCAGCACCGCGCGCACGTATTCGTCCGCACCCGAGCCCAGGCCCGAGGGCTGCTGCAGCGTGTCGACGAAGTCGTCGACCACATCGATGACCTGATTGCGCGTGACGCCGCCGACCGACGTCATCGCGACGCCGAGCTTCTGCACTTCCTTCGCCGACATGTGCTTGAGCACTTCGGCGGCCTGCTGCTCGCCGAGCGTGAGCAGCACGATGGCTGCGCGCTGCGTGCCGGTCAGTTGCTGCTGGTTGTTATCAGCCATCGGATGCCACCAGATCACGCACGACCTGTGCGACGCGCTTCGGATCGCTCGTCACGGCCGTGCGGGCCACGTTGATTTTTTCGTCGAACTGCATCGCGGCGGTGGCGATCGCCGGGTCCTGCGATCGCTGTGCACGCGGCGCCGCCGCCTGCTCGAGCTCTTCGGCCACGATCGTCTGCACCGCGGACTGCTGCGGAATCACGATCTTCGGCTGCAGCAGCTGGCGGAACGCCGGGCGCAGCACGGTGAAGATGAGCACGATGACCGCGATGCCGCCCAGGATGGTGCGCAGCAGGTCGCGTGCATGCGGGTCCTGCCAGATCGGCGTCGAATCGCCGGCGTCGTCACCGACATCGCGCGCGAACGGCGAGTTCACCACTGACACCGCGTCGCCGCGCGTCTGGTCGAAACCGATCGCCTGCTGCACCAGCGTCTGGATGCGCTGCTGTTCGGCGGCGGTCAGCGCGCGCAGCTTCTGCTTGCCCGCCTTGTCGGCAGGGCCGGCCGGCACGTTGTCGACCAGCACCGCTGCAGTGACGCGCCGGATCTTGCCGGGCGCCTGGCGCGTATGCGTCAGCGTGCGGTCGACTTCGTAATTGCGGACTTCGTTGCGCGTGCCCTGCGCGCTGGCCGGAGCGGTCGGCTTTGCGGGCGCGGCCTGCGCCGTCGGGTTACCGGCGTTCGGATTCGGGGTATTGCTCGCGCTGCCGGGCACGCCCTGCGCCGGCGCACCGTTCGCATTGGCCGCGGCCATCGCACCGATGTCGCCGCTCTGCGAGACCTGCTCGCTGCGCACCTTGGCTTCGGGGCCGTAGGTTTCTTTCGCTTCCTCGGTCTCGTTGAAGTCCATGTCCACGCTGACCTGCGCGCTCACGCGGCCCGGGCCGGTCATCGGCTCGAGCAACTGCTCGATGCGCTGCACGTAGACGGCTTCCTGACGATGCTGCTGGTCGAACTGCTGCTGGCCGATCGCTTCGGCCGACGTCGGATCACGCGAGGTGAGCATGCGGCCGAACTGGTCGACCACCGTAATGCGGTTGGTCGGCAGGTCCGGCACGCTGGTCGCGACGAGATTGACGATCGCATCGACCTGGTTCTGTTCGAGCGTGGCGCCGGTGCGCAGCTGCAGCACGATGGACGCGCTCGCGGATTCCTTGTCACGGGTAAACGCGCTCGGCTTGGGCAGCGCGAGATGCACGCGCGCCTCGCGCACCGGGCGCAGGTTGGAAATGGTGCGGGCGAGTTCGATTTCCTGCGCGTGCTGGTAGCGCGCGTTCTCGACGAACTGGCTGGTGCCGAAGCCCTGGTCGCCCTCCATCGACTCGAAGCCCTTGTCGCCGCCCGCAGGCAGGCCGGCCGAGGCCAGCGCCATCTTCGCTTCGCCGATCTTGTCGGCCGGAACGGCGAGCGCGCCGGTGCCGGTGTCGATGCGGTAGGGAATCTGCGCGGTGGTGAGCAGCTGCGACGCGTCTTCGGTCGACTTCGCGTCCTGGCCGGCATACACCGGCACGTAGTTCGGCTTCTGCGTCCAGAAGAACAGCCACAGGCCGGCCGCGATGGCCGCAGCGACGAGCGCGATCATGCCGACCTGGCGGATGGCCGGGATGTCCTGCAGACGCCCCAGTTTCTGCAGGTTCTCGGAGGGCTTGGGAAGCGCGATCACGGCCATCGGTTCGGTCTCGTTTCTCTATCGATCGTCAGGTCGGGTGCCGTCAGATCGGCATGTTCATCACGTCCTGGTACGCCTGCACCAGCCGGTTTCGAACCTCGACCGTGGCGCGGAAGGCAACCTGGGACTGCTGCATGGAGACCATCACGCGGGCGAGGTCCGCCTTGGGGTCGCCGAGTTCGAACGCGCGCTGCAGCTCGCTGGCGTCGTTCTGCACCTTGCTGACGTTGTCGATGGCGTTCGACATGGCGGTCTTGAAACCGCCACCTGAGGTGCCTTCGACACCGGCCGGCGCACCGCCGGTGGGGGCGATGCCATTGCCGGAGGCGATGTCCGACATGCCGCGCATCCGCGTCTCGTGGGCGCGGATCTGGGACAGAACGGAGGAAATCGCGTCGGTCATGGCCTGGCGGGCTCGTCACGGGAACTCGACGGGGCTCAGGCAAGGGGCGTGCCACGAGGGCGCCGGGAAACCGGCGGTGGCGGATTTGATGGGGTTTTTCAGGCCGCTGGGTGGGCCAAGCGGCGGTTGATGCGGGGGCGACCGTCCGGTCCGGTCGGGCGGGGGCGGTCTGGTCAACGGATGCCTCGAAGCGGCTGTCGGGCACGGCCTTCGACCCGTCTATGCCCGACCGGCACGTTTAGGCGCCGCTTCCCAACCGTACTGCCGGTTCTTCGATTCAATGTCCGATGGAACGCGCCACCGAGGGACGCTCGCCGAATAAGGAGGGCGACGGCACTACTTCCCCGCCGGCGGCTGCCACAGCTCGACCTTGTTGCCCTCCGGATCGATCACCCAGCCGAACTTGCCGTATTCGGAGTCGTCCACGCGATCCATGACGTTGCAGCCCTCGGCCCGCAGCGCCGCCAGCAGCGCCGTCAGGTCGCGCACGCGGAAATTGACCATGAAGGACGCTGTGCTCGGCTCGAAATGCTTTGTGTCGGCCGGGAACGGCGTCCACGCCGTCGTGCCGGACGGGTTCTCGGGCGTACCCCAAGTCAGCTTCGCGCCGCCCCAGGGCTTCACGTCGAGGCCGAGATGGTCGCGATACCACGCCGAAAGCGCGGCCGGATCCTTCGCCTTGAAAAACAAACCGCCGATGCCGGTCACGCGTTCCATTGCTTTCCCCTTGCTGCACAACAGTCGGATGGCGCCGAACGACGAGGTCTCGGCATTCGCGTCGCGCAGGAGATGTCACGTTGCACGCCGGTCGGGCGATGGTAGCGGTGCGCGGATGCGGCGGCGCGCCGATCGTCGCCGACGCGGCAGGCACGCAAGCTCCGACGCAAACAAAAAGCCCCGCACTAAGCGGGGCTTTTCGACACGACTGCTTGTTGCGTGTTACTCGCCCAGACCCACCGCGAGCTCGACGCGCCGGTTCGTCGCCTGGTTCGCCGGCGACGTGTTGGCCACCTTCGGATTGTTCGGCCCGTACCAGAACTTCACCATGCGCGACTCGTCCACGCCCTGCGTCGCCAGGTAGCTGCCGACCATGTCGGCACGTCGGCGCGAAAGGCCTTCGTTATGGTCGCGGCTGCCGACGTTGTCGGTGTAGCCGGCGATCACCACGTACGACCGCGGCTTCTCCTTCATGAAGGCCGCGACCTTATCGAGATCCGCGGTGTCTGCCGCGACCAGCGCCGTCTTGTTCGTCGCGAAGTTCACGTCATCGATCTTCAGGCCGACGATCTTCTTGTCGGTCGACGTCTCGACATGCTCGGTCACCTTGACGTCGTACAGCGCGCCGCTCGTGTAGTCCGGGTGGTGCACGAAGTCCGCGAGCGGAATCACGCGCGAACACGAATTGAGCGTCGCGACGTCCGCCTTCAACGACTCTGCGCGCGAGCCCGTCGCGCTGCTGATCACGTAGAAGCAAACGTCGTTTTCCTTCGCGATCTTGCGCGCCACGTCCGCCGGGTTTGCGCCGGTGTATTCGCCGTCCCAGAACACGAACGCCGCGGTGCGTCCCTGCAGCGGCTTCACGATGCTCTCCAGCTTCACCAGCCCGCTGCGGAGCGGTGTAATACCCGAGCCCTTCGTGCGCACGGTGTCCAGCGCGGCCGCAACTTTTTCGCGGTTGTACGGCTGCACCGGCAGGTTGTCCTGCCAATCGGTGTACGTGTAGATGCCCACGTTGTGGCCGAGATCCGGGAAGTACGCGTTGCGCGCCTTCATCAGATCCGTCACCACCTGCACCACCGGGCGATCGGTGTCCTCGAAATCCCGGTTCGACGATGACGACGTATCGAGCAGGAAGATCGCATTGTCCGCAACCTTCACCAGCTGATTCGTCTTCACCACGTTGTTGACGATGTCGTCCCGCGTAATGATCTCCACGGCCCAGGACGGCGCAGCAGCGAGACCCCCGAGAACAACGGTTGCAACCGCACTCCAGATCTTCGACTTCCGTTGCATGGCACATCTCCAAGTCGCGAGCCCCGTGGCCGCCGCTTGAGAGATTGATCGCGACCGAAATCGCGGTTGTTCAATAACCGTGAATCTGCACCAATGGGCACGACGGTTCGCCTGTGGAGGCAGGTCGAAATATCTTTAGCGGCGACGCGTTGTCGTGCGTGATGCGTGCGGTGGCCGCGTTGATGTCACGTAGCGGGCGCGACCGCGTGTCCATGTACATATATACCTGTCCGCGCGGAACTCACTCTCAACGCTGCGTCGGCCTTCCGTGATCGCGACGTCGTCTGCCTGGCAACCGCAAACGCAGCGGACGGATTTCTGTGTCGCTGCGAATATGACGAGCTTGGGCTCCGTGAGCCTCTTCGCAACCGGAGGGCCGATCAGGGCCCGATCTACGCCACGCCGCCGTCGATGCAGCGGCGTGCATTACACGCGGCGTCCCTCGGACCAGCTCGCGTGCTTCGCGCAGGGCGAAGGACAACACCACGACGTCTTACGGAGGGGAAATCACGAACGAAAGGAGCGTGTCTGACGTCTGTATCGGCTTCGCACCCATCGCTTCGTACAAAGCGATGGCCCGGTGATTGCTCATCCGTACGCCCTTGATCACGAACTCCATGCAACCCTTCTCGCGCGCCTTCAACCGCAATTGTTCGATGACTGCCGAGCCGTACCCGCGGGACCGTTTCGCGGAATCGACTTCGATCTTCTCCAGAACGAATTTGCCGCCGGTGCTGAACCAGCCGTACGCACGCCCGATGCGAACGCCATCCAGCCACGGCTCGATCACGTAATGCTGCCGCTCCTCGCTTTCCTCGAAGTGCCAGTCAGCGCGAAACTGGAGGTCGCGAGATTGCAAGTTATGTCCTGTCTCTGTCGGCAAAATTGTGGGCGACCCGTGCGGCGGAGCGGTGTGTCGATGGGTGCCGGTGCTTCGGCGTGCCCGCATCCGCCTGAGGCAGTCGAACGGATAATGTGGTCGCGTGTGGTGCATCGGGGCGCGCGTTGACGCGATGCACTGCCCACGTCGCGCCATTCGAGCCACGCAAGGGTACAGCTGCGGGCGCATGCTGGCCGTCAGTGCGGCGCAGGCATTGGAGATTCGGCGCGAACGCCGGTCGTTCGAGACCACGTCGTACTTCATGTGCAGCGAGACCTCGCGTCAGTTCCCCAAGCCCTGAACTGAAGGCGTGCACCTCGATCGAGCCTCGTTGCCACGCAGCGAGGCTTCGGTCCGCGGTCGCCGCTGCTAGGGGCAGCCCGACTTGTTCGCCTGCGGTGGGCTCGAGTACGCGACCGCGCCTTTGCGGCAAAACGCATACATGAATTGCTTCGGATTCGAGCTGCCCGGCGGGCTGGCGCTCGAGTGGAGTTCCTTCCCGGCGCGGTCGACCAAGCGCACTGTCGACCCGCCCGCCGCGTCCACGGACATCTCCACGACCTGCCCACCCGGTAACGCCATGGTGCGCTTCTGTCCCGGCGGTATCAGGTCGTCGAACTTGAAGCTGACGCCGCCGTTGTCCCATATGGAGCCGACGAATCCGACGGGTTCGGCCGCTGAGCTGGCCGCGATCGGAAGCAGAGCGAGTAACGCGATCAGTGCGAAGCGCTTCATGTCACTCTCCAGTTTTGCGGACAGACCAGTGAATACCTGACACGGAAGTCAACATACGAGGACGCCTCGTCGAAGCACATGTGCGGCCCATATCGCCGCGAGTGTCCCGACAATCCCGCGCCTCACACGGCCATCAGCTCGACTCTGTCGCAACCCCGTCGAGCACCCGAACGCGCCGCGCGCGAGGGGCGCCGCTTGGCGGAATTGCTATGTCTCCGATCGCCGTTTCCACCAGCCCCTGAGTCCGATCAGCAGCATAGCGGCAAGTAGGACGGCAGACGCCGCGAATACACCACGGCACACGGATCCCGATCCGATGCCAGATGCGTCAATCCCGCTTACAACGCACCTCCGTGCGCCCGATCCGGCGGCCACCCAGAGCTCGATCAGCAGCATGAGGCCGACGATCGCCAAGGCCAGCGTCTGGCCTAGGCGCGGGCGATTGAACGCGCTCGCCAATTGCGCGCAACCGGCGACCACAAACGCGGTGGCTGCCAAATACGCCACCCAGGCCGGGGCGTTCAATCCTTCGGGGTACAGCGCGATCATGCCGGCCGTAAAGACGCCGACCGCGATGATGGCCGCGCCGAAGAGCCTGGGATGCGAATCGGCTGCGTTCAAAGGTTTGGAACTCCGGTCAAGCCACGCAGCGGCGTCCGGCTGCACGAGTTCGGGAGCGCCACTCTCGACAACGCGCGCACACGCCTAGCGAGGGCCGACGGCGTTAACCAGCTGCGGTATCGCAAGAAAGATGCTCAGCATGGAGTAGTCATCACCGTCCTCGATCTGCTTGAACACGCGCGTGATCGGGAAAACGATCTTCGAGTGCTCGGGCAATAACACACCCATGCCCTCCTGATTCTCGACCCAGCGGCCATTCAGGGCCTTGTAGTGCTCAATGATCGCGGTGCCGAGAAATGCCCCGTAGATGTTCGCGACCTTCACCTTGGGCTCGCCGGAATATGCCGAGCGCTGTGCACTCACATCGTCCGACAGCCACTTGATGCTCTCCGCGTCGTATCCAAGAGATGGCGACACATTGGAGCGGAGCGATTGCAGCAAGTTGTCCGCGTAGCTTCGAAGGGTAGTGGACGTCTGGAGCGGTACTTCCTCGTAGATCGGCCCCGCCGGAGCCGGCTGCGCCTTACCCCATTTCAGCGAAAATGGATTCTTCATTGGCGCATGCTCCTTACCTGGCTAGGGCGACATTCGCCACTGGGTCGCGTGATGCTGGACGGGCAAGCGACCGTGGTCAAGCAAGGGTGGTTGGTGGCGCACTGTCCGATGTCCGCATCCGAAGTGACGCACTTGTCGTATTGCTTCGATTGCGCATAACACCTGAGTTAAGCCGCGGCGCGTAGTGGAGGTTTTGCAGTGGCAAGCTCTATCTGCCACTGCAAAGCTGGAACGAAGCGACGTCGGCTCGGACGAATTGTTAGGCCTGTTGCCGCGCAGGCCGGCGCCCATCACTGGCGGTCGCCTTTGAACCAGACGATCAGCACCAAAGCAAAGGTTGCGGCGAGTACCCCGGCGTAAAAAGGCACAGCGTCGGTTTCGGGTGGGAAGCGCACGTACACCATGGCGAGCGCCGCGACGTACAAGCCAACGACCACCCAGCCCTGCCATGCAATCGGCAAGCCAAAACCGACGCCGAACTTCTTGGAAGGAAACCAGTACCTCGGCGGTTCGTTCACCACGTCCTCCTTGATTTGTCCAAACGGGCCTAACACCTGAGTTAAGCCGCGCCGCGGAGCGGCGTCGGCTTGGACGAATTGTTAGCGCTCAGGCCTGGAAGGCTACGACTCATGCTTTGCCAGCGCCGAAAACCGAGGAATACCAGTACGCACCTTTGCGGCGGAACCAGGCCGAGTTGTCCGCGCTCTCCAGCCCTGCCAGTTGGCTCATCGGTACCTCATATCGATAGAGCAGGCCCGCCAGCTCCCGGAGCGAATCATCGTCTACTGGTGCCGCCCGTAGCGACAGAATGATTTCGTCCCGTTCGCCCCAGACCTCTGCCACCGCCGGAATACTCTTCGCCCAGCCAAAGAAGCTGTTTTCGTCTCCTGCTGACAGGAACTGGACACGCTTGCAGCGGACTTCTGACATGAGCGCTAACACCTGAGTTAAGCCGCGCCGCGAAGCGGCGTCGGCTTGGACGAATTGTTAGCGCCCACCGCCAGATGGGCTCCGCTGTCGGATTTGGGCAAGCTGCAGTGTTCCTGCAGGCCGAAAATAGTATTGATTACTCTCACTTGGCGCTCCAAGCCGGCCAATAACCGTTGCCCAGCTGCCCGCCAACTCCGCGCAGGCTCGTGGGTCGCTAGTGACACACTCTAGGCCGTTCTCGACAGCGGAATGGTCCGCCAACTCAGACGAGCCAAAGATGTAGACGTGACCCTCTAGAGCTCGAGCAACGCCGCGCACCGCGACCAACCTGCCGCGCAGCGCCGATGGGTTCGCCAAAATGACGGCAAACGGGACGCGACAAACCTTTTCGGAAAAGCCGCCCGAATAGGCGCAATGAACGTCCAAGTCGACTGGGGCGCTCACTGCCGACGAGCTGGTTCGCGAGCAGGCGGCTAAGTAAGCTGCTGCGATCAAAAGACCTGCTAGTAGGGAACGTTTCAAGTGGGCGCTAACACCTGAGTTAAGCCGCGCCGCGAAGCGGCGTCGGCTTGGACGAGTTGTTAGGCAGCGGCCGAGCTACCCATGGAAACGACATGCCTGCGCCAGCTAATCGAAGGCAAATGTCGACTCAGAAAATAGAAAAAGTGAAGGTCGTCTGCATCGATGCCATCGAAAGTTAGGTCGAGTCGCATGCTCACAGCCCGCAATGGGTGGAGCAATAGCGAGCGGTGAATGACTAGCCCGTTGTGTTCGACTGCAACTCTAGATGCCATACCGCTTGCCAGCAGCTCGAATTCTGCGCTAACGACACCGTCGGTAAGGTCCCAAGAGTTTCCGCCGGACCGAAAGAAGAAGCGACCGTTGTACCCATACACAGCATAGAAGCGGCGCCACGGAAAGCCGCGAGCAAACTCGTGGTTCGCGAAGCCGTGAACCACACTTTCCCGTGCTTTTCCCCAGGACGTCCGACGGCTGCCGTCCTCCGGATTGAGATGATGGTGCACCCAAGCACTTCCCCAAGACCTCAAGACAACCATGCGCTGCCTAACACCTGACTTAAGCCGCGCCGCGAAGCGGCGTCGGCTTGGACGAATTGTTAGGCCCCAACCTTGGGAAGCACGGGAGCCGCGTTCTAAACTGGTGTTAAGGCGCATGCCCGGGTGTTCAGGATTCGGCTCTTCTAGCGACGCGACGACCGTACGCAGCGGCGCGCTTGCGAGCGGCGACCTTAATCTTGTCGGCCACCGAATGAAGCCGCAATCCAATAGGAGAAGTAGCAGCGCGATGGGCAAGGGCGCAAGAAAAAACAATGGAGGCGCGTTCTTCACCCACCGAATCAGCGGAATCCCCAAGCCACTCGAGACGGCGGGAGTCACGAGGAACGAAGCCGTGAAATAGAGCCCAAAAAGCGTGCCCCGGTAGAACCATCGGGTCACAAGAATGGGGCTGTTGATCGACTCAGTCGAGAGCAAGAACGCGGCGATCCATCCTCTACTCATGAGTCCAGCTAAGGGAATAATTATCAGCAGCAGCGAAAGCAGCCGTTCTGCAACGGTAAAGTGCATTGTTAAATCTCAAAAAGAGTTTCGTTGCTGAATGCTTTGCCGTTGGGGAGACGTGCAGCCGCCTCTGGGGCCTAACACCTGAGTTAAGCCGCGCCGCGAAGCGGCGTCCGCTTGGACGAATTGTTAGCGCGCATGCCAGAGACCCAAGGCGGCGGCCGCCAGGGACAACACGAGCACCGCGCGAGCTAGTGCACCCCAAATTCCGCTTGACGCGTTGGGCGCACAACGCCAAATGCTCACCGACGCGTACACGGCGTAGCTGATCAGCACCGCGCCGGACAGCCCATCGGACCACCAATTGTCTTGCGGGCCGCGCCAAAATGGATACGTGACAGCAAAGCAGATCAGTAGGGCAGCCGACTGCCCAGCCACACCAACGAGCCAGTACGCTTGCCAGAGCTTCGCCTCGCCAGACCAGCAGCGACGGAAGAAGCCTTTTGGTATTGCACCTGCGATCGCGTTCATCTGCGCGCTAACACCTGAGTTAAGCCGCGCCGCGAAGCGGCGTCGGCTTGGACGAATTGTTAGGGCTCAGCCGACTTGAACTGCAGCGGATCGAACCCGTACATCCACTGGTTCAGAGCGCCGCCCGAACTCTCCAGGCCGGACGCTTCCAAAAGCTCCTCGAAGACCGTTGCAACACGTTCGGCGTCTTCCGTATCGAGTGCCTCGCGATCAACCAGGACCAGCGACTTTTGGAAAACAGCCAGGACTTCGCCGTCGGATGCGCCGGCGGCACGCGCCGACGCCAAGGCGGCTGCGGCCGAATCGACTGCGCCATTCAGCGATGCACGTACCAGCGGGTCATTGACGCCCGTATAGAGGCCATGCGCATCTGCTGCGAAATGGTCCTGACCCGCAAACGAGGCAAGGGCCTTTTCAGCGTCGGCAGGTTCCATCGCGAATGCCGGGTAGACGAGCAGCAGGAGCACAAAGCTTACGACGAGAGCGAATTGTTTTCCCATGAGCCCTAACACCTGAGTTAAGCCGCGCCGCGAAGCGGCGTCGGCTTGGACGAATTGTTAGGCCCCTCAGCGGACCTGTTCGATTGCCGGCTGGGACTCACACGTAAGCTCATAACTCGCACCAGCCTTGAAGCGCTTCATTAGCGTAGGCGGCCCGTCTACAGAAACCCAACCCGGGCATTGATAGGCGATCTCGTGCCGGCCAGGCGACACCCAAAGCGCACGTGCAGGTCCCCCTGGCACCGCGTGTGTGCCGACCGAAAGCAAGCCATCGACCCCCGGCACGAATGGGTAGTCGGGGCGTTCGCGAACGGAGAGATGCGCCATGGTCCCGCTGGCGGGCACGTCCAAGGCAAACGGTGCGCTCGTGCATCCGGAGAGGAATATCAGCAGCAGGATGCTCGCAAGCTTCATGAGGGGCCTAACACCTGAGTTAAGCCGCGCCGCGAAGCGGCGTCGGCTTGGACGAATTGTTAGGCCGCAGCTTGGCGCAACGCCTCATTTGGCGGTCTGTTCGCACAGGCGCGTGGCGAGCATGCCCGGTGGGGGCGGCGACGTACTCACCGTGCACTTGTAGCCGCACTCGTACTCAGGCACGGAACCTTCCTCCGGATGTGTCTTCGCGAGTACGGCCTTCGCGGCCGCGCGACATTCCTCAAGGGTTGCGAAGTGTCCTATCGCCAGATCAAAGGGAGTCTGGCCCGTCTTCGGATAGACCAAACCTTCCCAGTTGTGCTTCTCGCACCCAGCGACCAGTACACAAACGAGCGCCAGAAAAGACAGGCCAGATCGCGAGGATGTTTTCATGCGGCCTAACACCTGAGTTAAGCCGCGCCGCGAAGCGGCGTCGGCTTGGACGAATTGTTAGGCCTCATAGCCACGAGACCAGCCCAGCCATTTGCCAGCTGGCACTAGTTTGACCGTGAGCGCATCGGCGGGCCACATTGCTACAAGGGCGACCGCGCCCGCGAGCAGGCCTACACCTGGTTGAGTAAGGCCTAGCCAGGCCGCTCCGATGAGACTGCCTAAGAGCGACAGCGCAACGCACCAGAACTGGAAGTCAAACTGGCGATTAAGTGCCGCGTGGCAAGCAGGGCAACGGACGTTAGACCAACGGGAGATCTTCCACACTGACCAGGGCACGAACGAGTGGCCGCAGCGTGGACAGCTTCGGGCGCCGGTGGAAGTGTTCATGAGGCCTAACACCTGAGTTGAGCCGCGCCGCGAAGCGGCGTCGGCTTGGACGAATTGTTAGGCCCCAGCTTACGGGACCGCCAGGGCTATGAGCTCGGCGCGGCTGAGCGCAGCAGTGGGAGCTGCGGAAATGGTGCCGCACAACACGCGGTCAGGGCCCGACGCAATTTCGCGAAGATCGTACTGAATGGGAAAGACGTCGGTGAGTGACAGGCCGAGGAAGCTTGCCAGCGCCTCCGGCCCATGAGTATCACGCCCAATATCGTGGTACCTCGCGAGCTCAAACGATTTACCGCTGGGCCCGAAAACCTGCAGCGTTAAAAAGTGCTCGTTGTGGCTCGGCTGATCGATGCTGAAGTTGCCGATTAACCCAGCGATGCTCTCGCCGTTCGCAAGCCGCAACTGGGTGGCGACCAAGCGGCACGCCAAGCTCGAGACCGGCAGGCGCTCAACCGGAACGACAAACACGTCTTCGTCGCGCACAAGGTCGAGTTGCCACACTCTGGCGGCTAAGAGCCGAAGCGGAGACAGCGAATGCAGCGGACGGCTCATGCTGGGGCCTAACACCTGAGTTAAGCCGCGCCGCGAAGCGGCGTCGGCTTGGACGAATTGTTAGGCCACTTACCGACCAACTGCGAGCGTGACTTCTTCAGTTGCGATGATCGCGCCGTTCGACTTGATCTGAGATTCGTACGACGCGGATTCACCGTTCGGCGCGACCGTGACCGTGAAGGCCACCGCGCTTGTACCAGGCGCTCCGGTTGCACCGACCTCCGCCTTTGCCGGAACGCCGGCTTTGACGACGAGCACGGGCTGCGACAGAACATTGTTATTGCGCAAATCGCGCACGGTGGCAGACACCCGGAACGTATTGGCTCCCGCGCGGGCGACGGAAACGTTTACGGCTGGACGGGCGCCGGCCCAGGCAGCACCCGCAGGAGTGGCAACTGGTGCGGCGGTTGCTGCGGCGGCGATAGCGAACAGCGAGAGAGCGAAGAGCTGCTTCATGGGACCTCCTTGTGGTTTCAATGAGTGGCCTAACACCGATTCTGTCTTCAAAATAGGACGGTAACGCCAATCGGCGGGCGTCTGCCAACGGATCGCAACTTCAAACCTGCGAAATCAGCCACTTAGAAGCCGTCAGCCTCGGCACGGCAACGCTGATCGGTCTTACAGCGGTACATGGAGTTGTCGCGCGTTACTCCGTAGGCATGGCCACTGTAGCGGACCGACGACAGAACCGGATTGTTCCTACGCACAGTAAGAACAGCGACCTACAGAAAAAGTTCTTCGTGCAGTCCATCTTACCCGCCTCGAATTGAGGTGTTGCGGGGGATGTACGGCATGGATGCGTTGGTAAATATTTACCGCGGACTGCGGCGGTTGCGTGTTCGTTTGCGCGAGGAGCGCGGTCGGTACGGTTCGCGCGCCGGATCAGGGCAAACTCGCAGTCCGGGAGTGCCGCCCGCTACGGAAATGAGCTCGGTGGCGAACGTGCCGCGCGCGCCTACAGCGGCCAAACAATCGGGGAGTGCTGCGGCGTTCAGTTCTGGCCCACAGGACGACGGCATTCGCTGGCTCGGTGAGCCTTGGGACAATGACCTCGCCGGGCGGGCCACCCGGCCTCCGATCACGAAGCACACGGAGCCCGGCGGCAAGCGTCTCCTCGATCTCGTGCGCGAGCGGGTGCGCGTGCGCCACTACAGCATCCGCACGGAGCGCGCTTACGTCAGCTGGGTGCGGCGCTTCATCATCGCGAACGGGCGGCGGCATCCCCGCGAGTTGGGCGGGCCCGAGGTCGAGCGCTTCCTGACAGATCTCGCTGCACGCGATGACGTCGCGTCGGGCACGCAGAACCAGGCACTCGCCGCGCTGCTGTTCCTGTATCGCGAGGTGCTCGGCCTTAAGCTGCCTTGGATGCAGGATGTCGTGCGCGCGAAGCGGCCTCGTCGTTTGCCTGTCGTGCTGTCGCGATCGGAAGTCGATCGACTGCTCGGTGCGATGGACGGCCAGACGCGGCTGATGGCGGCGTTGTTGTATGGCACAGGCATGCGCTTGATGGAATGCACGCGGCTTCGCGTCAAGAACATCGACTTCGAGCGCTGCGAAATTCTTGTGCGCGAAGGCAAGGGCGACAAGGATCGTCGCGTGCCGTTGCCGCAGACGCTGCGAGAAGACCTGCGTCGTGCGATCGAGCGTGCGTTGCTACTGCATCGGCACGATCTTGCGGAAGGGTTCGGCGAAGCGCGACTGCCGCATGCGCTTGCGAAGAAGTATCCGACCGCGGCTCGCGATCCCGGTTGGCAGTTCGTGTTCCCTTCGGCGCAGCGGTCGGTCGATCCACGCACCGGGCGCACGCATCGTCACCACGTCGACGACAGTGCGCTCCAGCGCGCGGTCAAGCGTGCACGTACGCTCGCAAGCATCACGAAGCCAGCCACATGCCACACGTTGCGACATTCGTTCGCCACGCATCTGCTCGAAGCGGGGCAGGACATCCGCACGGTGCAGGAGTTGCTCGGACACAAGGATCTCGGCACGACGCAGATCTACACGCACGTGCTCGGACGCGGTGCCGGCGCGGTGCTCAGCCCGCTGGATCGACAGTTCTGATCAAATGCCGGCGCCTGCAAACGGTCTAGGTCTCTAGACGCATCACAGTACACACGGAGCATTGCGCTACTTAGAGCGCGACGCGCATCAATCCGCGTCGCGATCAATCCCGTACTTGCGCAATTTCTCGACCAGTGTCGTCCGACGCAGACCGAGCAATGGCGCCGCATGCGCGACCACGCCGTTCGCCTGCTGCAACGCGGCCTGGATCAGCTCGAGCTCGAGCTCCGCCATGTGGCTCTTGAGGTCGAGGCCTTCCGGCGGAAGCGTGGCGCGCGGATTGATCGTCGTCGGGTCGGCACCATCGGCACCGTTACGCGCGGACGGAAGGACCGACGGCGCAAGCGCCGGCGCGGGCGTCGCGGCGACAACAGGTTCTTCGAGGATTTCCGGCGCGCCAGCGCGATAACGCGCGGGCAGGTCGCTGGCGCGCACCTGTCCATTCGGATGCAGCACCGCCAGGCGTTCGAGCAGGTTGTGCAGCTCGCGTACGTTGCCGGGCCAGTGGTAGTGCTTCAGCACATTGACTGCTTCGCCGGTCAGCGTGACGCGACCGCGACCGCTGTCGGCGAGCTGTCGCGTAATCGCCGCGATCAGATCGAGTAGGTCCTCGCTGCGTTCGCGCAGTGCGGGCATCTCGATCGGGAAGACGTTGAGTCGGTAGAACAGGTCTTCTCGGAACTTGCCTTCCGCGATGTGCCCTTCGAGGTTGCGGTGCGTCGCGGCGATCACGCGCACGTTGCACGAATACACCTGCGTGCCGCCGACGCGCTCGAACGTGCGTTCCTGGAGGACGCGCAGCAGCTTGACCTGCATCGCCATCGGCATGTCGCCGATTTCGTCGAGCAGCAGCGTGCCGCCCTCGGCCATTTCGAAACGGCCCTTGCGTTGCGTGAGTGCGCCGGTGAACGCGCCTTTTTCGTGGCCGAACAGTTCGCTTTCGAGCAGGTCGGCCGGGATCGCGCCGCAGTTGATCGCAACGAACGGCTTGCCGGCGCGCTTGCTGCGCTCGTGGATGGTGCGCGCGACGACTTCCTTGCCCGTGCCCGATTCACCAAGCACCAGCACCGTGGTATCGAAGCCGGCGACCTGGTCGATCATGCGATTCAGTCGCACGACCGCTTCGGACGAGCCGGTCGGCCCGACGTTCTGCTTTTCCTGGCGTTCCTCCGCATCGATACGCTTGAGGCTCGCGCGACGCAGCGCTTCCTGCAGTTGCGGGCGACGGATCGGGTAATCGAGCGGCCACACCGCATCGGGATGCACGAGCGAACGCCATGGCGCGCGCTCGTCATGGCCGGGCAGCACCATCAGCGGCGAGTGCAGCGGTTGACGCGACAGCCAGTCGACGAACTTCGTCCACGCATCCGCGTCGCCGACATCGCCGGCGACGATCGCGACCCAGTCACTCGCTTTCGCGCGCGACAGATCGAGGTCGGCCGCATCGGCGACGAGGCGCGGCGTGAAGTCCATGAATTCCAGCAGGGTGGCGACGCGTTCGGCACGCGCCATGTCGCCATCCACGACCAGAATGCGCGACTCGCTCATTCGGTGGCTCCGACCTCCGCGCCCGCGCGGCCGGCAAGTTTCTCCAGCAGCGGCATGACGTCGTGGATGTAGGAGAGCTTGCTGACGAACGCGTCGGCACCGGCGCGCAATGCGTGCTCACGGTGTTCGGCGTCGTCGAAATGACTGGCGATGACGACGTAGGGCGGGGCGTCCTGCGCCTTGATCAGGCGCGTAGCCTGCAGGCCGCCCATCTCGGGCATGGCAAGGTCCATCAGCACGACGTCGGGCCGCAGCGCCTCGCACTGCGCGATCGCCTCGATGCCGTTGCCGGCGGAACCGACGATGTTCACCCAGTCGAGTCGACGAAGGTGGCGCACGGCCGCGTTGATAAAGCCTTCGTGGTCGTCGACCAACAGGACGCTCAGCATTCGGATCTCCCTGGTTCCCTCACCGGGCCGCGACCGCGGCCGCGGGGCGCTGGCGCACCCGTGCGGGGGCGATGTCCAGCTGGTCCCGGTACTTTGCCACCGTACGTCGCGCGATGCGTATCCCCTGTCGGGCCAGGAGGCCGGCGATCGTCTCGTCGGCGAGCGGGGCGTGCGGTGGTTCGGCGTCGATCAGGCGCTTGACCATCGCCTTCACCGCCGCACCGGACACTTCCGCGCCCTCGAGGCGAACCGCGAACAAGCGCTTGAGCTCGAACGTGCCGCGCGGGGTCTGGATGTACTTGCCGGTCGTGATGCGCGACACAGTCGACTCGTGCATGCCGATCGCGTCGGCGACTTCCCGCAGGGTCAGTGGCGCGATCGCTTCCTCACCCTGTTCCAGGAACGCCTGCTGGCGTTCGACGAGAACCTGCGTGGTGCGCAGCAGCGTGTCGTTGCGCATCGCGATGCCGCGCACCAGCCAGCGCGCTTCGTCGAGCAGGCCGCGCAGTGCGCTGACATCCCCGGATGCGCGCGACAGGCCCGACTCGCAATGCGCGGAGATACGAACCCTCGGCAAGGTGCGACCGTTGAGGTTTACGCGCCAGACGCCACCGAGCTTGCGTACGACGACGTCGGGAACGATGTGCGCGTCGTCGTCGTTCGACGGCTCGGGCACCGGGCAGGCGTCGAGCGAAAGAATGAGTGCGACCGCCGCATCCGCGGACGCGATGCTGCAGTCGAGCGCCGACGCGAGTGCGCGGCCGTCATGGCGGGCGAGGGTGGCGAGGTGATCACGCACGATGCGGCGCGCGAGGTCACGTTCGTCGCAGGTCGGCAGGCGGTCGAGCTGCGCGCACAGGCATTCGCTCGCATCGACGGCGCAGAGGCCGGCCCAGTCGCCGTTGAGCAGGCGCAGGCGGACGATTTCCATCGCCTTGATCGACACGCCGAGATCCGCGGCGCCTTCGGCGGCCAGCGAATCGCGTTCGCCTTCGAGCAGGCCCGAGTCGGCGGTGCGGTCGAGCCACCACGCGGCGATCGCGAGGTCGGCCATCGACCAGTCGAGGCGCAGTTCCTTCAGCAGGCGCAGGCGCCAGTCGCTGGACTCGCCATCCATGATGCGGGCGGTGGTGTCGTCATCCCCCACGGTGACGCCGCCACTGCTGCCCGCCAGGAATTGCGGCTCGGGAAGTTCGTCCCAGGCCGCCGCCTCGTACGAGGCCTCGTCGGATTCTGTGTCGTGGCCGTCGGCGTCGGTCTCCCCGACCTCATCGCCTTCGTCCAGCTCCAGCATCGGGTTGCGGTCCAACGCCTGGCGTAGCTCCATCTCGAGCTGGGGCGCGGTCAGCTGCAGCAGACGGATCGACTGCAGCAGCTGCGGCGTCAGGTTGAGCGACTGCGACATCTGTGCGCGAACCGACGCCTTCATGCGAGCCTCCCCCCGTTGCGTTCGTTAGTACGGCATGAATCCTGCAGTGCATCGTGCAGGACTCGTGCCAGACCCCGCATAGGGGCAATCCCGACCCGGCGGACGCGGGTCAGGTGGGGGCGGTAGGGGAAACCCCGACGACGGCGTCGACATTCCGACGCGAACTGTGCGGCCCTCCGAAAATGCGCGGCCGCTCGGGTCGGGTAGATGAACGGTGAGCCGACGAACGGCCACGCGCGTCTAGCGCGGTGCGACGTCCTTGGACGGCACGCGTGCACTCCACTGCACGGCGGTACGCACCAGCTCGACCGCGTTGCGGCAGCCCAATGCCTCCATCAGCCGTGCGCGATGCGTTTCGACCGTCTTGATCGAGATGCCGAGGTCGGCGGCGATCTGCTTGGTGGTGCGGCCTGCACCGAGCGCGGCGAGGATCTCGCGCTGGCGCGGCGGAAGCGTCGACGGATCGGCCCCCTTGCGTGGACGTGTCGCGGCGTCGCCCAGCATCGCGGATGAGACCTGCGGGCTCAGGAAGACCTGGCCGGCGAACGCGGCACGCAGCGCGATGTCGAGTTCGGCAGGCGCGGCTTCCTTGACGACGAATCCGTTCGCGCCACGTGCGAGCGCTTCGCGAACGTGCTGGCCGTCGTCGTGCATGGACATGATCACGACCGCGGTGTCGGGCGCGACGCGACGCAGTTCCTCGAGCGTGTCGAAGCCGTTGCGACCGGGCATGGACAGATCGAGCAGCACGACGTGCGGATGCAGTTCGCGCGTGCGCATCACCGCTTCGTCGCCGCTGGCCGCGTCGCCGACCACCTCGATCCCGTCGAATGACTCGACGAGCCGGCGAAGGCCGGCGCGGATCAGGGTGTGGTCGTCGCAGATCAGGACGCGCACGCGGCTCGTGTCGAAGGAAGTCGTCCGCACCTTAGCCGAGCGGGCGTAGCGACGCCAAGACGAGCGGACTCAGCGATGACGCCGACGCTCGGCCACCGCGCGGCGGTGCAGGCGGAACAGGTGACGTTCGAGCAGCGCTTCCAGGCCCGGGGAAAGCGGGTCGAAGCGGAGCCAGGCGCGGGTTCCACCGTCGATGGTTTCGATCGCGAGTACGTGCGCGGGAAGCAGCAGTGCTTCGGGCAGCGTGTCGGACGGTTGCAGGCGGAGCACGACGGCATCGCCCATCGCGAGCGCGTCGTCGTCGTCGTTCATTGCGATGGCCGCACCGCGTGCGGACCAGTCGAGCGGACGGAACGGATCGGCCGGTTGATCGCGCTGCATGAGCGCGCCGACCAGTCCGACCAGCAGGTCGACCTTGGCTTCGAGTCGGCGGATCGCAGGATCCGCGCCGGGTTCGTCGCCTTCGTCGGTGCGTGCATCGTCGACCAGCGAGAGTGCGCGCATGAGCGCTTCGGCACGCGCGAGTGCGGCGCGCTGGGCGGCGTCGGAAAGCGGTGGAAGGATGGCGAGCGGCCGCGCGTCCTCGCTGGCGATCGCGTCGCCGAACAGCGAGTCCCGCGCAGCGTCGACGCTCACCCGCCGCCCTGCAGGTAAGCCTTCACCGCGCGACCGTCGCGGCCGAGGCGTTCCAGCGAACGCGCAGCGTCGTCGCGTGCATCGCGCAGTTCTTCGATCATCGCGCGCTGCGCGGCGAGGAGTTCCAGCCAGGACTCGCGGCAGCTCTTCTCGGCGGCGGTGCCGGTCTCGAACGTGGCGCGCAGTGAGTTCTCGTGTTCGACGATCAGCGCGTGCGCGCCGTCGAAATCGTTGTTGGCGATGCAGGTGCGGATCGCGTCGGTGGGCAACGCGAGCGTCACGCGGCGGCTCCGATCGCAGTCCATGCCGATTCGATGTCGGCGATCAGGCCATCGCATTCGCGCAGCGCGGCGGTGTCGTTGCCGACGTTCGCTTCGAGCAGGCGACGCTGCACGTAGTCGTAGAGCGCGAGCAGGTTCTGTGCGATCTCGCCGCCGGCTTCCATGTTCAGCGAACCGGCCAGTGCGCCGACGATGGTCGACGATTCGCTGATCGCCTGGCCCTTGCGCGCGATGTTGCCGGCGTCGATGCATGCGGCCGCGAGCTGCAGGCGCTCGCGCAGGCCGGCGAACATCAGCGCGACGAGGCGATGCGGATCGGCCTCGAGCACGGCGCTGGACACCGCGGTCTGTCGATACTGGCTGGCGAGTGCGTGGTAGCTCATGGCGGTGCTCGGTGTTCCGATCAGGAAGGCAGCGATGCGAGCTGCTGCGACAGGTAGGTGCTGGTCGATTGCATCTTGGTCACCAGGGCATCGAGCGCGGAGAACTGCGTGCGGTACTGCGTGGTGAGCTGGTCGATGTGTACCTGGTAGTTATCGCGCTGCTTCTGCAAATCCTTGAGCTTTTTATTGAGGCTATCGGTACGGCTGCTCAGAACGCTGCCCGCGCCGACCCATGAATCCATCGAGCTGCGCAATTGCTTGCCGAGCGGCGCGCTCGGTCCGAACAACTTGCTGACGGCCGCCGGGTCCGCGGTGATGGCCGCATCGAACTTGGCGCCGTCGAGCGTGAGCGAACCGTCGACGGCGGTTTTGAAGCCGAGCTTGGAAAGATCGCCGTACGCGCCCGACACCATCGAGCGCATGTTCTGCATGATCGAGCGCGGCGTCGCGTCGCCGACGAGTGCGCCGGCCGACTGCGAACTCGAGCCGGCCTGGCTCAGCGAACGCATCTGGCTGAGCGCGGTGTTGTACGAGCTGACGAACACCAGCATCGATGCTTTCAGCGCACTGGCATCGGTGTTGACGTCGAGCGAAAACGGCGTGCCCGGCGCGGCTTTCGTGAGCGTGACCGATACGCCGTCGAGTCCGTCGCTGATCGTGTTCGAGCTCGACGTGCGCAGCACGCCGTCGATCTTCACCTGTGCGTCCTGCGCGGGCGCGACCTGCGTGAGCGTGCCGCCGGTAGTTGCGAGCACGCCGAGGCCACCGTCACCGCCGGTGGTGGTGATGGTGATCTGGCCCGCGGTGCCGGTCTTGGTCGCGGCGATGGTGAGCACGTCGCCGCCGTCGCCATGCACGATGCTCGCGGTCAGGCCCTTGTCGCCGACCTTCGCGTTGATCGCATCGCGGATGTTGGCGAGCGTGCCGCTGTCCTGCGCGATGTCGACGTCGATCTGCGTACCGGTGCCGACCTGCAGGCTGATGCGGCCGTAGCCGACCTGCGTGGTCGCGGCCACCGGCGCGCTCTGCAGCTTGTGCGCGGTGGCGAGGCGCTCGACGCTGATGGAATAGGTGCCGAGCTTGGCCGATGACGTCGCGCTGGCGGTGAAGCCGGCGTCGGTCGCAACCGTCGCCTTGCGGCCGGGCAGGGCGCCGTCGCCGTCGTAGCGCTTGATCGTGCTCTGCAGGCTCGACATCGCGCTGGTGATCTGCCCGAACGCGGAGATCTGCGTCTGCGCGGTGGACTGGACCGTGTCGAAACGCCTGTCGGTCGGCGCACGCTCGGCCGCGATCAGCTGGCTGACGAGCGTGCTGACGTCGATCGATCCGCCGGCGCTGGAGATACCTGCCATGAAGCCTCCGGTGCGCCGCGGTGCGGCGCGTTCCCGGAGTCGTTAACGGCGTTGCAGGCCGCTGCTTTAGCGGCCGTGGCGTTCAGGCGCGGCTGTCGAGCAGCGCGCCGGTGAGGGCGAGGCGGCGCGCGACGTCGAGCGCGGCTTCGTCCGGAATCTGGAGGATGACGGCGCCTTGCTGGTCGAGCACGGAGACGACGATCCGATGGGACTGCGAGTCGACGCGGAAGCGCAGCGAGGTGTCGCTGTCGGCGATCAATGCGTCGAGTTGTTTCTGCAATGCGGCGGGCGTGCGAGGCACCGCCGGCGCCGGCGCATGCGCCAACGACGACACCCCGGCGGCGTGCGTCGAGGCGGAAGGCGATACGGATTTGACGGATGCGATGTCGGACATGGCGACTCACATGTGCGAAACCCGGGGCGCGAACGCCCCGGGTTCCGTTTACAGCGGGTTGTCGATCAGCGCAGGAGGCTGAGGACGCCCTGCGTCGCCTGGTTGGCCTGGGCAAGCATCGCCGTACCAGCCTGCTGCAGGATCTGCGTGCGCGACAGCTCGGCGGTTTCCTTGGCGTAGTCGGCGTCGCGGATACGGCTGCGCGAAGCGGACAGGTTCTCGGAGGTCGTGTTGAGGTTCGAGACGACCGAGCTGAAGCGGTTCTGCAGCGCGCCGAGGTTTGCACGCGAGGTGTTGACCGACTTCAGAGCCGCGTCGGCGACGTCGATCGCCATCTGCGCGCCGGCGAAGGACGACACGTTGACGTTACCGATACCGGTGGTGGTCGACGAGGTCGCCGAGAACGCGTTGGCGAAGCCGGCGACGGTCGCGTCATCGGTGGTACCGGTGATCGTGATCGCGGCGGACGACGACAGCGTCAGCTGGCCCGAGGACTGGTCGTACGAAGCGCCGACGCCCGTCTGCGCCGAGACGCGGTTGATGGCTTCGGCCATCTGGCCGACGCGTTCCTGGGCACTACCGGCGGCGGCGACTGCGCCGATGTCGGTACCGTTGATCTTCACGCCGCCCGCGGCGATCGCCGTGGCGAAGCCGGTCACCGACGCAGCGCCGACCGAGCCGGAGTAACGCGTCACCGCGCCGCCGAGGGCCGAGGTCTGCACGTTGGCGATCGAGGCGACGGTGATCGTCTCGCCCGAGTTCGCGCCGACCTGGAAGGCGACGCCGGCGAACGAACCGTCGAGCAGGTTCACGCCGTTGAACTTGGTGGTCGACGACACGCGCTGGATTTCTGACTGCAGCTGCGTGACTTCGGCGTTCAGCGCGTCACGGTCCGACTGCGAGTTCGTGCCGTTCGAGGCCTGCACGGCCAGCTC
The DNA here is from genome assembly GCF_054057595.1 of Lysobacter sp. HA18. NCBI lineage: Bacteria > Pseudomonadati > Pseudomonadota > Gammaproteobacteria > Lysobacterales > Lysobacteraceae > Lysobacter > Lysobacter sp. HA18. Next base: position 2,534,251 of record NZ_JBSRZL010000001.1, on the reverse strand, counting down.
GCGGATACGCTGCAGGTTGTTGCCGACTTCGCCGAGGGCGCCTTCCGCCGTCTGGGCGAGCGACACGCCGTCGTTGGCGTTACGGGCAGCCTGGTCGAGGCCGCGGATCTGCGAGGTCATGCGCTCGGAGATCGAGAGGCCGGCGGCGTCGTCCTTCGCGCTGTTGATGCGCAGGCCCGACGACAGGCGCTGGATGCTGGTGGCAAGGCTGGCGCCGCTGGTGGTCAGGTTGCGCTGAGCATTCAGCGACATCACGTTGGTATTGATTGCTGCCATTTCACTTCTCTCCTGGTGAGGATCCGGCGGGGCGGCGAAAGCCTTGCGGGCCGGTTTCTGCAGGGTTCGGCGGGATTGCCTTCGCCGCTGCTGTGGTGAGTAACGGCAATCCAGTCCCGGGCTTTAGGCCGCTTGCGTGCGTCAAGACGTTTTTGCTCGACTTGTGATGCACGGCACGCCGGCTGCGCATGCGCGTTCGGCGGCGATGCGAAAAACTTGAGCGGCCGTGGGTGAATGCGTCACGTCGCGTCTTTGCATCGCAGGGGCAACGTTATCGGCGAAGTACGCGAAAACTTGAATTTCGCGGGGTTTTCCGCAGGTTTCGCCGTTTCGACTGCGAGCATTGCACGACATTGCGTCGCAGCACGTCGCGTCATGTCCCGATCGATTTCGAACGCGCAATGAAAAACGCGACACCGAAGCGTCGCGTCTTGTTTGTATGTCGATGTGCAGTGCGCGTCAGTCGTCGCGCATCCTCGCCAGGTGCATGCGATCGAGTTGCATGACGTAGCGCAGCAGTCGCGCCTGGTCCTGCACGGTGAGGTCGACGAAGCAGCAACCTGCACGCACCACGCGACGTCCGCGCTGGTCGATGTGCGCGGCATGCTGCACGCGCAACGTCACCAGCATCGGTTCCTGTTCGGGGAGTTCGAGCATGACGCCGGGAAACAGATCGCCGGTGTTGATCTCGACGCTGTGGTCATCGCTGGTCAGCACCGCGAGACCGCCACCGCCGATGTCCGCGATCGTCGCGCGAACGGTGCGGCGTGCGCCGCCGTCCGAATGCACGGGCAGGATGCAGGACAGCGTGCCCGGCGGTTCGCGACGCACATATTCGCGACGCTGCAGGTGCATCACCTTGACCGGCACCGGAACCTCGAGCGCGGGCAGGCCTTCGTGGATGCCGGTACGCGCCGCGCCGGTGGCGAAGCGCACGGTGATGCGATCGATCGAGCTTTCGAAACGAAGGCGATCGGCGGCGAGCAGTTGCTCGGTCAGCGCGGCATCGCGCGGCACGTCGATCCAGAATGAACCGCCGTCGACACCGAGTGCGGCAGACACCGCGTTCTCCGTACCCGCGGCATGCACGAGCAGCACGCAGCGCTTGTCGACGAGCTGGCGCAGGCAGCCGCGGATGTCGGCGGGGTGATGAAGCATGTACTTCTCGTACAGGCTTTCCCCTTCGACGTGGGCGACGGGTCGTGGCTCGCTCATGCGTGCGCGTTCCGGGGGGCGGCGTCGGGTTGCCGCGGGGTCGGGTTGGGCATGCGGCCGACTTTACAGCTTGTCGAAGAGGGACAGCGACTGTACCCGCAGCATCGTCTTCTGGGCGGCTTCGATGGCGGTCATCTGCAGGCTGAGCCGGGTGCTGGCCTCGGCGTAGTCGGTGTCGCGCAGGCCCGACAGCGTCTGCTTGAGGGACAGCGCCGTGCCCGAGCGGTCGTCGGCGGACTGCGACAGCGAGGCCAATCGGCTGCCGGTGCTCGAGCGGATCGAGAGGAAGTGTTCCTGCGCGGAGGTCACGTCCGACAGCGAGCCGGCGAGCGCGTTCGACAACTGCGCCTTCTGCGCCGGCGTGGTGGCCGGTGCGTCCAGCGCGTCGGCGAGGTTCTGCAGCGTGGCGAACACGTCCTGGCGCGGCGCGGGCTGCAGGGTGAAGGTGTCGCCGGTGGCGGGCGCGCCGGTCAGCCGCGTCTGCACGCCGCCGGCCTGCAACGTGTCGCCGTCAGCATACGTGCCGCTGCTCACCACCGTGGTGCCATCGAGCACGCGGTAGGCGGTGGGCGAGGTGAATTCGAGGGTGAGCGTGCGGCCGCCCCATGCGGACGGATCGGTGACGCTGGTCGCCGCGAGCACGCCGGTGCCGGTGTTCGACGCCGTCGCGCGGCCGCGGATCGTGCCGTCGCCGGTGAGTGCGCGCATGAAGACTTCGCTGCCGGGGTCGGCATCGGACAAGGTCATGTCCGGCGCGACGTCGATGGCGTTCTGGCCGTCGTCGCCGTTGTAGGTCACCGTGCCTGCGGTATCGGAGAACGGCGTGACGTCGTTGCGCTGGCCGGCGAACAGCGAACGCCCATTGCCGTCGGTGCGGTTCGCGACTTCGAGCAGGCTGCTGCGAAGGTGACGGATCTCGGCGGCGACGGTCGAACGATCGGCCGCGGACATCGTGCCGTTGTTCGCCTGCACCGTGAGTTCGCGCGCGCGCGTCATGTAGTCGTTGGCGTCGCTGAGCGCGTTTTCCTGCGCTTCGAGGCGGTTCTGCAGCAGGCCCGCGCCCTTGTCGTACTGGTCGAGCTGCGACACGGCGTAGTCGATGCGCTGCGCCTGCGCGGCGCCCGCGGGATCGTCCGCCGCGCGCGTGAGCTTGTTGCCGGTCGCCAATTGCTGCTGCGTCTTGGCGACGTCGGTCTGACGACGCATGAGCGCCGTGAGTCCCTGTTGATAGAGGCCGGCGGTGGAGATGCGCATGGGTTCGGGTCTCCGGATCAGCCGCGCACGGCGCCGAGCAGCGTCTGGAACATGTTGTCGGCGGTGGAGATGACCTGCGCCGCAGCTTGGTAGGCCTGCTGGTAGCGCAGCATGTCCGCCGCTTCTTCGTCGAGGTTCACGCCGCTCACCGAATCGCGTTCGGCGACCACCTGGTCGTGCAGCACCTGCTGCGCGTCGAGATTCATCTGCGCGTTGGACGACTCGGTGCCGATCTTCGCGGTAATGCGCGACAGGCCGGTCGTCATGCCGGTCGTGCCGCCGTCGAGCACGGTCTTGTCGTCGAGCGCGGAGAGCAGGCGCGCGTTGCTGTTGTCGGTCGACTTCGGTCCGGGGCGTCCGAGCGTGAACGAGTCACCGGCGCCCGGCGTGCCGTCAATGGCCATCGACCAACCGTTGCCGGCGATCGGCTGGCCCGCGGTGAACACCTGCGGTGCGCCGCCGTCGATCGTGTAATGCGTCGCGTCGATGAAGTCGACCTGCGCGGTGGTGAACGATGCGAACTGCGTCGCGTTCGTCACCTGCATCGCGCCCGGCTTCGCGTTGCCGAGATTGGTCGGATCGACCTTCGCGGTGAGCGGCGACGCGGCGGCGATCTTGTTCGGATCCTTCTGGATCATCTGCAGCGCGCCGGCGGCTTCCGACGTCGGGCGCACGGTGAAGCGGTCGCCGTTCGCGGCCGCGCCACTCATCACCAGCGACACGCCTTCGACCACGAAGGGGTTCGCAGCCGTGCCGGCGCCGCTCATCGTCAACGGTTCGCCGGTGCCCGAGCGCACTGCGCTCCAGCTGCCACCGGCGTAGCGCATTTCGATGTTCGGGCCCTTGAGTGCGGCGACGTCGGAAATGCTTGCAGTGAATGCTGCGGTGCCGGTGTTCGCGACGTTCGCGTTCACTTGCGGCGCGGGAATCGAGAACAGATCGCCGCCGGGATCGCCGTTGTAGTCGACGCCCGCGCGGTTCTGCGCATTCATCGTGGTCGCGAACGCGGTGGCCATGCGGCCGAGGTCGGCACGCGCGGGATCGAGCACGCGCTCGCGGAATTCGAGCAGGCCGCCGATTTCACCGGAGAGCGAACCCGACGGCAGCTTCACCGCGCCGCCCGGCGTATCGAGCGACAGCACCTTGCGATCCGCGCTGTACGGATCGGGCGCCAGCGTCAGTTTCCCGGCGCGCGCGCCGAGCACCAGCGCCTGGCCGCCACTGAATACATTCAGCGAGCCATCGTCCTGCGGCACGACCTGCGCACCGGTGAGCGAGGCGAGCTTGTCGATGCGCAGGTCGCGCTGGTCGATGAGGTCGGGGCTCGCGTTCGAACCGGACGACGAGATCTGGTCGTTGAGCTTCGCGATTTCGTTCGCGAGCTGATTGGCGACGTCGACCTGCGCGGTCAGCCGCGTATCGGCTTCGGTGCCCATCGAGGTCAACTGCGAATCCATCGCGCGGAATCGCGACGCGAGCTGGTCGCCCGCGCTGAGCATGGACTGTCGCGCGATGCTGGAACCGGGCTCGGAAACGACGCCCTTCACCGCGCCGTAGAAATTCGACCACGGCGCTGCGAGCCCGGTCGACGTGTTGCTGAAGAGGCCGTCGAGTCGATCGGCGTAGGAACTGAGCTGCGTAAGACGACCGAGTTCGCCGCTGCTGTCGGCCTGTCGCGCGAAGTTCAAACCATCGGCGAGGCGCTGCAGTTTCTGGATCGACACGCCGGCGCCGACATAACCGGCACCGGTGTTCTGGCCGACGCGCGCTTCGAGGTCGACGCGCTGGCGCGAATAACCTTCGGTGTTGACGTTCGCGACGTTGTGGCTGACGGTGCCGAGCGCGCGCTGGAAGGCGAGCAGGGCACTGGAGCCGGTGGAGAGAACGCTCATCGGTTACGCACTCCCCAGCGATGCGAGCGCGCGGCGCATGGTGGCGCCGTTCGCGATCGCGGTGATCTTGCTGGCATACGACGGATCGGTCGCATAACCCGCGTGCTGCAGCGCGGATGCGAACTGATGCGCGTCCTCGCCGGTACCGCGTGCATTCGCATAGCGGGTGCCGCTGAGCAGTCGCGCGTAGTCGGCGAAACTGTCGGCAGGCGTGCCGTAGGAACGGAAATTCGCGCGCTGGCCCTGGCGCACGCCGGCGACGTATTCATGCGTCGCGGCGTTCACCGTGTTGCCGCCCCAGCTGCCGCCGGCCTTGATACCGAACAGGTTGTGCGACACCTGGCCGTTGCCGCCGACGAGTCGACGTCCCCAACCGGTCTCCAGCGCGGCCTGCGCGACCAGCGCCTTGGCCGACACGCCGAGTTCGGCGGCGACCTTCTTCGCATGCGGCCACAGTGATTTGACGAACGCTTCCGGGCTGCTGCAGTCCATCGGCGTCAGCGGGCCGCAGGCCTCGGTGTTCGTGGATGCACTGGTCGGCGCGACGGGCGTTGCCGGTGCCGACAGCGTGCTCATCGACACGCCATTGCTCGACGGTGCGAGCTGCAGCGAATCGCCGAGCTTCATCGGTGCGATGCCCGACGGCACGGACAGCGGCAATGCGCTGGCGGCGGGACGGGCGAGGGGAAGCGGGCCTTGCGGCGCGGCGGGTGTGGCGGACTGACCGGTGCTCTGCTGCAGCTGCCGCATGATCATCGGCGCGAGGCCGAGGCCGCGCCCCTTGGTCAATTCCTTGGCGAGCTGGCCGTCGTACATCTCGCGGTAGGTCGTATCGCCGCCGGACAGCGGATCGCCGCTGGTGGTCGAACGCATCGACTTGATGAGCATGCTCGCGAACTGGGTTTCCAGTTCCTTCGAGGCCTTTTCCATGGCGGGACGCGACGTCGAGGTCGTCGCGGCGTGATCCAGGGCGATGGCGGTCTGCAGGTGCATGTCGGGACCGATGCAAAGGCTGTGCCCAGCGGGCGGCGGAAAGGCGGTGGTCGGGCGGGGCGGCTCGCGGTGTCTGCGTGCGGAAAAGGGCTCTCGACGCCGGTAACGGCCCGGCGGCGAAGGTCTTAAATGACCTCGAGCTCGGCCTTGAGGGCGCCGGCGCGCTTGAGCGCCTCGAGGATCGCGACGATGTCGCCCGGCGCGGCGCCGACCGCATTCACGGCACGCACGATCGCATCGAGCGACGTGCCGCCTTCGAACTTGAACATGCGGCCGCCCGTCTGGGTGGCCTGGATGGTCGACTGCGGCACCACCGCCGTGCCGCCACCGGCGAACGCATTCGGCTGGCTGACCTGCGCGGATTCGGTGATCGACACCGTGAGCGAGCCGTGCGACACCGCCGCCGGCAGCACGCTGACGTTGCCACCCATCACCACCGTGCCGGTGCGTGCGTTGACGATGACCTTGGCCGCGGCTTCGCCCGGCGAAACATCGAGCGATTCGAGCTGCGCGAGGAACGCGATGCGATCCATCGCCGGCGGCGCGATTTCAATCGTGACGCCGTCGACCGCGCGGGCATGGCCCGGGCCGAAGGTCTTGTCGATCGCCGACACGATGCGCGCGGCGGTGGTGAAGTCGGAATCGTTGAGATTCAGCGTGACCGCGCCGCCCTGAGGAGCACCGGGCACCGCGCGTTCGACGATCGCGCCATTCGGAATCGTGCCGGCATTGGTCGCGTTGACCTGGATGCGCGAACCGTCCTTACCGCCCGCGCCGAAGCCGCTGATGATCAGCGAGCCCTGCGCAACGGCGTACACCTGTCCATCCGCACCTTTCAGCGGCGCCATCAGCAGCGTGCCGCCGCGCAGCGAACCCGCATTGCCGATCGACGACACGGTGACGTCAATGTTCTGGCCCGGCTTCGCATACGGCGGAAGCTCGGCGCTGATCGCGACCGCGGCCACGTTCTTGAGCTGCGGATTCACGCCCGGCGGAATGGTGACGCCGAGCTGGTCGAGCATCGACTTCAACGACTGCACGGTGAACTGCGTCTGCGAGGTGCGGTCACCCGAACCGTCGAGACCGACGACCAGGCCGTAACCCACCAGCGGGTTGCCGCGAACGCCGGCGATCTGCGCGAGGTCCTTGATGCGTTCGGCGTGCGCATTCGCGCCGACGGACAGCATCGCGGCGACGGCGAACACCGACTGCAACGTCGACATGCGCGTGCTGCGCGTGCCGACGCGCGGAACGATCTCGATCGGCTCGCGCTGCACGCCGAACTCGGCGTCGCGCTCGGCATCGAGCTGGAACGGGCGCGGCGTGGCGAAGCGTCGGAAGAACGAACGCGATGCGTTGGCGAAGTTGCGGAATCGGAACAGGCGCATGTGGGAAGCCTCAGTACGGCATCAGCGCGGAATTGAAGAAGCGGTCGAGCCAGCCCATCGCGTTGGAACGCGATACCGGCCCGCGACCGCCGTAGACGATCTTCGCGTCGGCCACGCGCTCGGAGCTGACGGTGTTGTCGGCGGCGATGTCGGCCGTGCGCACCACGCCCTGGAACTGCACCACTTCGTCGCCCTGGTTCAGGCGGATCTTCTTCTCGCCCGACACCAGCAGGTTGCCGTTGCCGAGGTCCTGCACGACGGTGACCGACACCGTGCCGTCCAGCGAATTGCTCTGCTTGGTATCGCCTGCGCCATTGAAACCGCGCTTGCCGTCGACACCGACCTGCAGGATGTTCTTGCCCTTGTACGTGACCGACTGGCCCGCGATCGTCGGCGCCGAAAGATCGATGCTCGACTGCTTGTTGATCGCGGTGGTCGCCTTGGTCGACGCGCTGGTCGTCTCGACGAGGATGATCGTCAGAAGATCACCGACGTCGCGCGCCTTGTTGTCCTGGAACAGGCGCATCGGCTTCGCGCCGCTGCTGCCCGCGCTTGCGTAGATCGAGCCGCCACCGTCGCCGGCCGACGTCACCATCGCGACCGGCTGCATCACCGGCTGCTGTGCGGCCTGCGCGCGCATCGCGGTCTGCGCGGCCATCTGCGCATGAATCTGCGCGGGCGTGGGAACGCCCGGATCCTGCTGGAACGTGCGTGCATCGCCCATGGCGGTGGCGCAACCGGACACGGAGGCGGCGAGGGCGCAGAGCAGGGCGAGCGTCTTCATGGCGGGCCGTTACAGGTTCTGGTTGAGGTAGCCGAGCATGTTGTCGACGGTCGAAATCGCCTTCGCATTCGTTTCGTATGCGCGCTGCGTTTCGATCATCGATACGAGCTCTTCGACGACATTGACGTTCGAGCCTTCGACCGAGCCCTGCACCAGCGTGCCCAGGCCACTCGTGCCCGGCGCGCCCTGCTGTGCGGGACCGCTCGCGCCGGTTTCGGCGTAGAGGTTTTCGCCCTTGGCCTGCAGGCCGGCGGGATTGACGAAGTCGACGAGCGTGAGCGAACCCACCTGCACCGGATCGGTCTGCCCGCTCACCTGCGCGCTGACCGTGCCGTCCGAGCCGATGGTCACGCTCTGCGTGCCCTGCGGGAACTGCAGGCCCGGCTGCACCGGATAGCCTTCATTGGTGACCATCTCGCCCTGCGAGTTGATCTGGAACGAGCCGTCGCGCGTGTATGCGGACGAGCCGTCGGGCATCAGCACTTCGAAGAAGCCGCGGCCGTTCACCGCGACGTCGAGTGCATTACCGGTATTCGAAAGATTGCCCTGCGCGAAGTTCTTCGCGGTCGAGGCAACGCGCACGCCGGTACCGATCTGCAGGCCGCTCGGAAGCTGCGTCTGTTCCGACGTGGAGCCGCCGGGCTGGCGCACGGTCTGATACAGCAGGTCCTCGAAGTTCGCGCGGTCGCGCTTGAAGCCGGCCGTGTTCACGTTGGCGAGGTTGTTGGAGATGACCGACATGCGCGTCTGCTGCGCGTCGAGGCCGGTCTTGGCGATCCACAAAGCCTGTGTCATGGCGGTTTCCGATTACTTCGAAGAGAGCAGCGAATTGCCGCTGCGTGCGTTCTCGTCACCGGTCTGCAAGACGCGTACCTGCATCTCGAACTGGCGGCTGTACTGGATCATCGACACGAGCATGTCGGTCGGATTGACGTTGCTGCCTTCCACCGCGCCGCTGACCAGCGACGGGCCCGCGGCCTGCGGCGGGTCGTCGGCGCCGGGCTTGGCGCGCATCAGGCCATCGTCACCGCGAACGAGGTCCGCGGTTTTCGCTTCGACCACCTTGATACGACCGGCTTCGGTGATCGTCGATGCGGGCTGGCCCTGCGGAACGATCGAGATCGTGCCGTCACCGGCGATCGTGATCGTCTGGTACGGCGGGATCGACAGCGGCGCACCGCCGGAGTCGAGCACGGGCAGACCGTTCGACGTGGTGAGCAGACCGTTCTCGGTGAGCTTGAGGTCACCGGCGCGCGTGTACGCGGTGCTTCCGTCGGGCGCCTGCACCGCGAGCCAGCGATCCTGGTGAAGCGCGACGTCGAGATCGTTGCCCGTATTGATGAGCTGCCCGGCTGCACCGCTGACGCCGGCCATCACCGGCGCGGTGGCCACGCGCGACGACAGGCCTTCGCCCAGCACCGGCATCGCCTTGGTGGCGACCAGCTGCTGCTGGAAACCGACGGTGTCGGTGTTCGCAAGGTTCTGCGCGACGCTGGCCTGCGCACGAAGCGAAGCGCTGGCGCCAGTCATGGCGATGTAGAGCGACTTGTCGATCATGCGGGGTGGGTGCGGCTACGGGCGGCGCTGGGGCCGGTGCGGTAGCTAGGCAAGGTGTGTGCCACGGGGCTTGGCGGCCGCTTGGTTCGGGTCGCTTGCTGCTGCTTCGTGCGTGCCGGTTCGTGTGCGCGGCGACGGCAAGGGCGTTTCGTGCGCTGGCGCGCCCGACTCACTTTCTTTGCTGGTGCAAAGAAAGTAAGCAAAGAAAGCACCTTCCCCGACGGATCTACAGCCGGCGATCGGGCTGCTGCGTCGAGATCGCCACACTCGGCATCCTGCCTCGGGTGGCGACGGCCGACGTCCTGTCGGCCGCCCCTTCGGGGTCTTTCCGCATTGGGCGGCTGTTGGTGTGAGAGCCGAGGCTGTTCGCAACTACAGCGGGGCGCCGCGACGTGTAACAAGCGCTAGTGCGGCTTCGCGTCGCGACCAAAATCGTGAGACCCGAAGGGCGGCGGCCAGGGATGGCCGCCGTCCGCACCCGAGCCAGGATGGCGAGTGTGCGGATCGCGGAAGACTCAGACGATCGCGCGCTGTAGATCTGATCGGGGAAGGTGCTTTCTTTTGGTTATCTTTTCTTTGCACCAGCAAAGAAAAGTAACTCGGGCGCGCAAGCGCACGAAACGCTCTTGCTTCCAAAGCACGCGACAACGGCAACCAAAGACACGACCAACAACACAAAAAAAATCGGCCGCCCCCGGTAACGAGAGCGACCGACCCATCTCCTCCCCCGAGGAAACGTCCCTTAGCGGATGTTGATCACCGTCTGCGTGATCTGATCCTGCGTCGTGATCATCTGCGCGTTCGCCTGGAAGTTGCGCTGCGCCGTGATCATGTTGACCAGCTGCTCCGTCAAATCGACGTTCGACGACTCCAGCGCACCGCCCTGGATGTTGCCGAACTCCGACGTACCTGCGGCGCCGCGCAGGGGCTGGCCGGATTCCGCCGACTCCGCCCATGCGTTGTCGCCCAGCGGCTGCAGGCCCTGCGGATTCGCGAAGTTGGTGACGACGACCTGGCCCAGCGGTGTCGAGACACCGTTCGTGTAGCGCGCCTGCACGATGCCGTCGGCACTGACTTCGATACCGGTGAGGCGGCCCGTGGTATGGCCGTCCTGCGTGAGCGAGGCCACGCTGAAGTTGCTGCCGAACTGCGTCGAGTTACCGACGTTCATCGTGATGTTCATCGGCGCGGCGCCGGTGTTCGGCGTGTACGCGGGCAGGGTGATGTTGCCCGGCGCGACCGGCGTGGTGAGCGTGCCGGTGTTGGAATACTGCAGCGTCTGCGCGCCGCCGACGGCGGTGCCGTCGATGAAGGTGCTGGCCTGCCATTCGTTCGGGTTCGCCGTCTTGACGAAGTACATCGACTGGCTGTGCGCGGCGCCAAGCGAGTCGTACACCGTCATCGACGTCGTGTAGTTGTACGAGGTCGGATCGTTCGGATCGAACGTCGCCGTCACCGGTACGCTCGCATTCGCGGGCAGAGTGGTGCCGACGGTGACGGCGGTCGTTGCGAGCGGCGCCGAGTCGCCCGAATTGAGCTGGATGTCGGACATGCGGCCCATGTCGAAGCCGGTGCCGCTGGCGTCGGGCTGGTAGACCTGCAGGCGCTGGCCCGACGGATTGACGACGAAGCCGTCCTTGTCGGTGCCGAAGTTGCCGGCGCGCGAATACACCGTCGTGCCGTTGGCCGACAGCGTGAAAAAGCCCTTGCCGTTGAGCGCGAGGTCGAGCGCCTTGCCGGTGTTCTCGACGGTGCCCTGCGAGAACTGCTGCGCGACGCGCTGCAGTCGCACGCCGGCGCCGACCGTGTCACGGGAAACACCGTAGGCCGACGTCGGATACACGTCGGCGAATTCGGCGCGCGACTGCTTGAAGCCGGTCGTGTTCGAGTTCGCGATGTTGTTCGACGTGACGTTGAGGTCGGACTGGGCCGCGTTCATGCCGCTCAGCGAAATGCGGAAGCTCATGGATTCACTCCTGGTGCGTGCGACGTGTCAGTGGGATCAGCCGATGCGTCGCACGGACGACAACGGTTGCGGGCCGATGCCGCGAAGATTGAGAACGAGGCCGCTGGCTTCGATGGAAACGCTGTCGACATGCGATGCGACGCGCGTGGAAAGCGCCTGCGTCGAATCGCCGGTGCCGGTGGTGGCGTGGATGGTGTACGTGCCGGCCGGCGCGGTGCGGCCGTCCAGAGTCTTGCCGTCCCAGCTCCAGCCCACGTTGCCCGCGCCGTTGGATTCCACGGGCACGCGATCAATGACCTGGCCGCTGGCGTCGACGATCTCGACGTTGATCATTCCCGACGACGTCGCGACCACTTCGCCGCTCATGCCGGTACCCGCGTCGAGCTGCACCGTGTCGGTGTCGACGAGTGCGTTGTGGCCGACGAGCGATGCAGCGCGCAGCGTCTGGTCGGACTCCATGACATTCGCGACCGCGCCGAGCGCGTCCTGCATGCCGTTGATGCCCTGCACGGTGGAGAACTGCGCAAGCTGGCCGAGCATCTGCGTGCCGTCGAGCGGCTTGAGCGGGTCCTGGTTCTTGAGCTGTTCGGTCATCAGCTTCAGGAAGTCGGCCTGCCCGAGCTGCGACTTCTTCGTCGCCGAGCCGACGGTGTACTGCGAGAGTGCGTCGGTCGCGGAACTAACGGTGGTCATGTCATGGATCCTTCAGGCCTCAGCGGCCCATGTTGAGCGTGGCGACCGCGAGTTCCTTGGCGGTGTTGAAGACTTCGACGTTCGCCTGGTAGCTGCGCGACGCGGAGATCATGTCGACCATCTGCGCGACCGGATCGATGTCCGGCGCGTACACGTAGCCTTTCTCGTCGGCCATCGGATTGCCCGGCTCGTAGCGCTTGAGCGGCGCGGCATTCGATTCGGTGACGGTCTGCACCTTGACGCCGGCGAGCGCGGGATCGCCTTCGACAGGCGTCGCCTCGAACACGGGCATCTTGGCGCGGAAGGTGTCCTCGGCCTTGCCGGAAATCGAGTTGGCGTTGGCGAGGTTGGATGCGACGGTCGACAGTCGAACCTGCTGGGCGCCCATGGCGCTGCCGGCGACGTCGAAGATGGGCAGGTTGCTCATGCGCTACGCCTCACTGCCCGGTGATCGCGGTGAGCATGGTGCGCACCTTCGATTCGATGAAGTTGAGCGACGCCCGGTACTCGAGCGAGGCCTGCGCGAACGCCGCCTTCGCGCGCTCGCCGTCGACCGTGTTGCCGTCGAGGCTGGGCTGCGAGGAGGGCGCGTCGAACTGCGCACCTGCCGCGGCCGCGTTGATCGGATCGGTGCCGGCGTCGGCGGCGGGCGCCATGGCGGCGTTGAGCGCCTTGGTGAAGTCCATGTCCTGCGCCCGGAACCCGGGCGTGTCGGCATTCGCGATGTTCGCGGACAGCAACTGCAGCCGCTGCTCGCGCAGGGCGAGGGCGGTGCCGTGGATGCCAAGGAAGGATTCGGTGGCCATGTAGCCCCTCCGGGGGCGGGATGTCGGAGGGACTTAGGCAAGGGGTGTGCCAGCGGCGGATTTGGAGCCCTTGGCAGGACTGGCCGGCCGCCTCGCTCGCTTGCAGCGCTCGGTGCGTACGGCCGCTTTGGCCGGTGCGGGTCGGCCGGTCTAGGCGACCAAGCCACAGCAGAGGCGTTTCGTCCGCTGAAGCGGCCGAGTCACTTTTCTTTGCTGGTGCAAAGAAAAGTAACCAAAAGAAAGCACCTTTCTCGACGGATCTACAGCCTGCGATCGGGTTGCTCTGTCGGGATCGCCACACTCGGCATCCTGCCTCGGGTGGCGACGGCCGACGTCCTGTCGGCCGCCCCTTCGGGGTCTTTCCGGATCGGGCGGCTGTTGGTGCGAAAGCACGCGCACGCGAGCGCTAGAACGGCTTGGCCGCGCGACTCGAATCGTGGGACCCGAAGGGCGGCGGCCATGGATGGCCGCTGTCCGCACCCGAGCCAGGACGGCGAGTGTGCGGATCGTGTGGACTTACAAGCCGCGCGCTGTAGATCTGATCGGGGAAGGCGCTTTCTTTTGGTTACTTTTCTTTGCGCCCGCAAAGAAAAGTGACTCGGGCGCGCCAGCGCACGAAACGCCTTTGCCTTGAAACAAAAACACCAAACGAAACAGCGTCTTACGCCGCCGCCCGCATCCTCTGCAACGCCTGAATCCTCCCCTCGATCCGGCTCGCCAACTCCCGCTCCGAATACTTCGGCACGAAGTCGTCCGCGCCCACCCGCTCGACCATCGCGTGGTTGAACACGCCCGACAGCGAGGTGTGCAGCAGCACGTGCAGGCCGCGCAGGGCCGGGGAGCGCCGGATTTCCGTCGTCAGGGTGTAGCCGTCCATCGCGGGCATTTCGATGTCCGAAATCACCATGGCGTAGCGACGATCAGGCGGGGTGCCGCCGTCGGCCAGCTGCTGGAGGTGTTCCAGCGCCTGGCGGCCGTCCGAGAGCAGCGTCGCGCCGAGGCCGAGCTGGTCGAGGAGCTGGCGGATCTGGTTGCGGGCGACGCGCGAGTCGTCGACTACCAGCACCTCGCGCGGGATGTCGGTGGTGATGACCAGCGGCTGGACGCCGGCGGAGAGCGCGGCGCGCGGCGAGGCTTCGGCCAACACGCTTTCCACGTCCAGCAGCTGGATCAGCTCGCCGTGGAAACGGGTGACGCCGGTGAGGTAATGGCATTCGCTGCCGAGATCCGGCGGCGGCTGGATGTCTTCGACGGCGATGTTGACGATGCGTTCGACGCCGGCGACCAGGAAGCCCTGCACCGTGCGGTTGAACTCGGTGACGACCAGGTACGGCGGCTCCTGGCTACCTGCAGGCGCGGCGTGGCCGACCGCGCGGGCGAGGTCCAGCACGGGCACGGTGCGGCCGCGCACGTCGGCGGCGCCGGCGAAAGCCGGGGGCAGCTGCGGCAGCGTGAACAGGGGCGGGCGCGGGATGACTTCCTGCACCTTGAAGACGTTCACGCCAAAAAGCTGACGCGAGCCCAGCCGGAAGAGCAGGAGCGCAAGGCGGTTGTGGCCGGCCAGGCGCGTGCGTTGGTCGATTCGGTCGAGGAGGTCGCGGCTCATGCCCGCGTTGTCGGCGGGTTTTTCGCATCCTTGAGAGGCTCGGCGTGCAGGTCGTCGCGACTCCGGCACGGCGATTGCTTCAGTGCCGGCATGAACCGCTCCGCCCGCACTTCCCTGCTGCTGCGCTTCGCGATCTTCGCGATGCTGGCGGCCGTCATGCTGATGGCGCATGCCGCTGACGGCGTGACGCCGGTGGCCGACATCCTCAAGGCCGCGGAAGCGGCGCTGGGCGGCAACGGCGCGCAGGTCGAAGCACGCGTGGACACCGCGGTGCGCATGCCCGCGTGCACTCAGCCTTTGGTGGGTACGGCGCTCGGCCCGCGCATGGCCGAGGTCCGCTGCCCCGATCCGTCGGGCTGGCGACTGACCGTCCCGGCGCGCGTGCGTCGCGATGCCGATGTCGTCGTACTGATTGCGCCCGTCCAGGCCGGCGTGCCGATCGACGCCGCGCAGCTCGCCGTGCAGCGTCGTGATGTCGGGAACGGGAGCGGAGTGGGGATGTCGGATCCGTTGCAGGTCGCCGGGCACATCGCCCGTCGCGCCATGCCGGCGGGTGCGGTGGTGTCGGCCGGGGATCTTGCTGATGGCGCGGGGGCGCTGAAGCGCGGGGATCCGGTGGTGATCGTGTCGCGGGCGGGCGGTATCGAAGTCCGGATGGGCGGCCGCGCGTTGGGAGGCGCGATGGCCGGCGCGGTGGTCGCGGTGGAAAACCTGGAATCCAAGCGGATCGTGCGGGGACGGCTGGTCGCCGACGGGGTGGTGGAAGTGCTGCAGTGACCGCCCGTCTGAACCGACGCCAAAAATCTGTGGGCTGGGCCTCAAGTCCGGCTACGGGTCGCCGTTACTGGCCATGACCGCTCACTCCCGGAGTTCGCCATGTCCACCAAGATCGATGGCCTGAGCCCGCCCCCGGCACGCGTCGCAGACACCGCGGCGTCGTCCAGCGTGGCGCGCGCGGGTACCGACCGCTCGAAGCCCGTTGCGGCCGCTCCGGCGACCGACAGCGTGCGTCTTACCGGTGAAGCCACGGGCCTCCAGGCCGCGGTGGAAGCCAAGCTCGGCCAGTCGGCGCCGCTCGACATGGCCAAAGTCAACGCCGTGCGTGCCGCGCTCGACGACGGCAGCTACCAGATCAATCCGCAGGACATCGCGAATCGACTGGTCGCCCTCGAGCGCCAGATGAGGGGATAAGCCATGCTCGCCGCCGCCTTCCATGCACCATCGCCTGCCATCGTGGGTGAAGCGCTCGACGCGCTCGAACGTGCACTGCAGGACGAGCGGCAGGCATTGCTCGACAACGACGCCGATGCGTTGTTGCGCTCCACGCAGGAAAAGATCACCGCGCTGCGTCGCGCCGAAGCGCTGCAGCCGGGCCATGCCGATGCATCGCGCGTCACCGCGCTGAGCGAGCTCAACCGTTCGAACGGCATCCTGCTTTCGCGTCGACGTCGTGAAGTGACGTGGGCGCTGCGCCACCTGGGTCGCGTGGAGAGCTCCGGCGTGTACGATGCCGGAGGTCAGGCGGGCGTTCGCCCGCAGTCGCGATGCCTGGGCGTGGGATGAGCGCGAACGAGACCTCGATACCCGATCTTTCGAACTTGTGGTCGGCCCAGATGCACTGGGCGGCCGATGTCGCGCCGATGGCCGTGCTGCTTCTCGATGCGCACGGCGAACTCGCCTACGCCAACGCAAGCGCACGACGCCTCGCATCGCGCCTCGAGCCCGGCTCGCATGGCGACCACGATGCGATGAAGCGCCTGCTCACGCTCGCCACTGAACAGGACTGGGCGATCGCCTGCGTGCAGGGTCACTCGCGTCGCGACGTGCAGGTGCGGCCCGACGTGATCCTCGCGCTTGAGGTCTTCTGCGGCAGCGGCGACAACAGCGGCCTGCGTTTCGTCGCGCTGACCGACATCTCCCAGCGCAGCGCGCGCGAGCGCGAACTGCAGCAGCGCCACGACGAACTCGAACGCGCTTATCGCTCGCTGTCCGGCGCGCAGGAGCAGTTGCTGCAATCGGAAAAGATGGCGTCGATCGGCCAGCTCGCCGCCGGCGTCGCGCATGAGATCAATAACCCGATCGGCTACGTGCACAGCAACCTCGGCACGCTGCGCGAATATGTTTCGGCGCTGTTCGCGATGATCGAGACGTATGCGAGCGCGCTGGCCGCGCCGGATCCGCTGATCTACCGCAACGACATCCGCGCGCATCGCGAGAAGCTCGACATCGACTTCATTCTCGGCGACCTGCCGCAACTGCTCGACGAGTCGCGCGAAGGCATCGAGCGCGTCACGCGCATCGTGCAGGACCTCAAGGAGTTCTCGCACGTCGGCCGCAACGAGACGATGCGTCCGTCGGACCTCATCAAAGGGCTCGAATCCACGCTCAACATCGTGTGGAACGACCTCAAGTACAAGGTCAAGCTCGAGAAGATCTACACCGAGGTGCCGCTGGTCGAATGCCATGCATCCGAGATCAACCAGGTCTTCATGAACCTGCTGATCAACGCGGGCCAATCCATCGCCGATCGCGGCGTGATCACGCTGGCCTGTGGCGTCGAGAACGACGAAGCCTGGGTGAGCATCGCCGACACCGGTTGCGGAATTCCCGAGGAAACGCTGGGCCGCATCTTCGACCCGTTCTTTACGACCAAGCCGATCGGTCGCGGTACGGGGCTGGGGCTCGCGATCTCCTATCGCATCGTGGAAAAGCACCACGGGCGCATCGAAGTGAACAGCTCGGTCGGACACGGCACGACCTTCCGCGTCGTGCTGCCAATCAAACAGCCCGAGCTCGCGTCAACCGCCTGAGGCGGCGGCACCCGGCGACGCATCGCGTCGCGCACGCTTGATCTCGTACATCGCCGTGTCCGCGCGCGCGATCACCTGTTCGACGTCATCCTCGGGCTGCGCAAGCACCAGCCCGACGCTCGCGCCTTCGCTGCGCACGGGTATGCCCGACAGATCGAACGACGTCATCGTGCGTCGCGTCAGCCAGTTCTGCAGCACTTCGAGTGCGCGGTCCTGCCCGCCTTTCGAGATCGGCGCAACCACGATGAACTCGTCGCCGCCGATGCGGCCCAGAAGGTCCGCGCGCCGCAGCGATGCACGCAGGCGATTCGCCATCGCGACCAGGAACAGGTCACCGATGCGATGGCCATGTTCGTCGTTAACGGCCTTGAAGTCGTCGAGATCGATGAAGCCGACCAGCAGCGCCATGCCGTCGCGACGCGTCCACGCCAGCATGCGGCCCAGCGTTTCGAGCACGTATTCGCGATTCGGCAGGCCGGTGAGCGGATCCTTGTGCGCGAGCGCGGCCAAGCGCTCCTGTGCTTCCTCGCTCTCGCGCACCAGCCGCTCGCGCGAGGCGAATTCACCGATCAGTCGCGCGATGATTTCCGGCGTCCACACCGCGTTCGTGGTCATCGCCACTTCGTGCGGGCTGAGCGCGCAGAGCGTGCCGATCATCGTGCCGTCCACGCGCACCGGCACTGATACGAAGGTGCGGATGCCGTACTCGCGCGCAAGCCACAGGTCGGCGAACGGCGTACCGGCGCACTGCACGTAGAGCCGCCCTTCGTCGAACGCGCGCTTGCACAGCGTGTCCGTCCACGGAATGCGCAGGCCTTCCGGGATGTCCATGCCTTCGTCGTGCACGTAGGCGATGCGTTGCATGCCGGGCTCTTCGTCCGGCTCGGTCAGCAGTGCGGCGGTCATGCCGGTGGAATGCACCAGCAGCCGCAGCAGCGGGCGCACCAGGTCCTCGCCGGTGCGGGCGCTGGATACCAGTTCAGCCAGATGCGCGAGGCGTTGACCCATGGACGGTGCGGGTGACGCGAGAAACGCCGGACCTTACCGTCGCGCCGTTAGGCATGGGTGAGGGTGCTAGAAGCCGACTTCCTCGCCCGCGTTGCGGCGCTCATGCGCGCGGAACGCGGCCTGGATGTGTTCCCGCAGCTCGTCGTCGTTCCACGGCTTGGTGAGGAAGCGATAGATCGCGCCGTGATTGATCGCCTCGGTGATCGTCGCGAGGTCGGTATAGCCCGACAGCACCATGCGCACGGTGTCCGGATACAGGTCGCGCACGCGTGCGAGGAACTCGGTACCGCTCATGTCGGGCATGCGCTGGTCGGACACGATCACCTGCACGCGATTGCTCGCGAGCAGGTCGAACGCTTCGCGCACCGAGTTCGCGGTGAGGATGTGGTAGCCGTCGCGACGGAACAGGCGCACCAGCGAACGCAGCACGTTCTCTTCGTCGTCGAGCAGCAGCAGCGTGCGTTCGGGACGCGTCTGCGCGAATGCTTCTGGCAGCAGGAAACGCTTGCGGATGAGTGCATCCAGCGCTTCGGCCGGCTGCGGCGCACTGAAGATGTAGCCCTGGAAGAAGTCGCAGTGATTGCGGCGCAGGAACCCGAGTTCCGCCTCGCTCTCCACGCCCTTCGCGCAGACCTTCATGTCCAGGCGATGGCCCATCGCGATGATGCCGCGCACGATCGCGGCCGATCGCGTATCGCTGGTGACATTGCGGATGAACGACCGATCGATCTTCAGGCGATCGAGCGGGTACTGCGCGAGCGCGGCGAACGAAAGCCCGCCGAGGCCGAAGTCCTGCACGGTCAGGCAGGCGCCGAGTTCGCGCAGGCCGACCAGCGTTTCGTAGGTATGCCGCGCATCCAGCGACAAGGCGCCTTCCGGCACTTCGAACTCGAGCGCACGGCCGGGCAGGTTGAGTCGATGCAGCAGTTCACCGATGCGATCGCGACAGTCCGGTTGCGACAGCAGCGTCGTCGGCAGATGCACCGAGATGGTGAGGTAATCGATGCCTTCGTCGCGCCATTGCGCAAGCTGTCGCGCCGCCGCTTCCACAACCCACGAACCCAGACGCGCCGAAAGACCGACGCGCTCGACGATGTCGAGGAATCGGTTCGGACGCAGCAGGCCGTTGCCTTCGGAATTCCAGCGCAGCAGCGCAGAGAAGCCCGCGAGCGAGCCGTCGTGTCCGTTGACGAAGGGCTGGTAGAACAGCCGGAACTCGTCGCGATCGAATGCGTCGGCGAATCGCTGCGCGAAGCCGTCGTTGATCGGCCCGCGATCGGGGCGTCCCGAATACAGGCCGACGTTGTCGAGGCCGGTCTGCTTCGCATGACGCAACGCGTGCTCGGCCGTCGCAAGTAAGGCCGCGGCGTTCTGCGCGTGATCCGGGAATACTGCGATGCCGATCGAGATCGTGATCGGCAACGTGTAGGGCGGGATCGACAGCGGTACTTCGAACGCGTCGCGCAGGCGCTCGGCCAGCGCTTCGCCGTCGGGTTCACCTTCGCGATAACCGAGGCCGGCAACGAATTCATCGGTGCCGCGACGCCACAGCCATGCATCCGCGGGCATCGCATTGCGCAGGCGTTGCGCGACGGCGGCGAGCACCTGGTCGCCCACTGTCTCACCCATGTTGCTGTTGATCGAGCCGAACATGTCGACGTCGATGTGCAGCAGCGCGACCTTGCGCCGCGTCGCCGCGGCCGCCGCGATCGCGGTGGCGAGGCTGGGGCCGTTCGCGCCGAGGCGGTAGATGCCCGTCACCGGGTCGACCGGGACGCTGCCGTACTCGTCGTAGCGTTGGCTCATGCGTCCAGTCTAGGCGGTCGCACGGGCGCCGCGCAGCGCCCGTGCGAAGAAGCAGCCGTCGTCAGTGGGCCGCCGCGGGTGCGGGCGGCTTGGGCGCGCTGCCGAAGCTGCCGTCGGCCGACGCCGCGAGATACGCGAATACCGCGTACGCCGCCGCGTTCTGCTGGATCGCCGCCGGGTCGATCTTGTCGAAGGTGTCGTCCGGCGTGTGGTGCAGGTCGAAGTACTGCGTGCCGTCCTGTGCGAGCGACGCCCATGCAAGGCCAAGCTGCGCGAACGGCCCGATATCCGAACTCGGGCCTTCGCCCTTGCCGGGTTCAAGGCGCTTGATGCCCAGCGGCGCGAGCGCCTGCAGGATCTGCTCGTCCGCCGCGCTCGCGTTACCGGTCAGCGAGCTCGCATAACCGTAGATGCGATCCGCACCGAAATCGCTTTCCGCGCCGATCTGGTGCTTGGTGATGTCGGGCAGATGCTTGGTCGCATACGCACGCCCGCCGAGCAGGCCCTGCTCTTCGTTCGCGAACGCGACCACGCGCACCGTGCGCGCCGGATGCTTCGGCAGCTTCGCGATCATCGCGCCTGCGGCCATGCTGATGCCGACGCCCGCGCCGTCGTCGATCGCGCCGGTGCCGAGGTCCCATGAATCCAGATGTCCGCCGATCACCACGACTTCGTCGGGCTTCGAGCTGCCGCGCACTTCGCCGATCACGTTGTACGACGTCGCTTCGCCATTCCAGCCGCAGTCCAGCGCAACGCGCACGCGCTGCGGGCCCATCGCGACCAGGCGCGAAAGTTGCTGCGAATCCGGCGACGACAGCGCCGCAGCCGGAATCGCCTTGACGCCTTCGTCGAAGCGCGTCATGCCGGTGTGCGGCATGCGATGCGAGTCGGTACCGGCCGAATGCATGATGTAACCGAGCGCGCCCTTCATCGCGGCGGTGTTCGGGCCGCGCGAACGGATGCGCGAGCCCATGCCGTAGTCGTCGCCGCCCTGCTTGCGGTGCATCTGGAAGTCGATGAAGACGATCTTGCCGGCGACGGATGCGGCGGGCGCGGCTTCCAGCGATTCGAGATCGGTGAAGCGCACGACGTCGCCTTCAGCGGTGCCGCCCGGGCTACCGCCCAGCGCGGTGAGCTTCATCGGCTGCGAGTGCGCGCCGAGGATCATCCCGCTCTCGCTGCGACGCTCCCACTTCGGGAACGTCACCGGCTCGGTCCACACCTTGTCGTAGCCCAGCGACTTGAACTTCGCCTTTGCCCATTCGACGGCGCGTGCATCGGCTTCGCTGCCGGCCATGCGCGGGCCGACCTCGGTGGTCAGCGATTCGGTGATGCGGTACGCGAGGTCGCTCTGCAGCGCGGTCTCCCGCAGCTTGGTCGACTGCGCGATCGCGGCCTCGGGAATGCGCACGGGCCTGGAGGCGTCCGCGGCGAGCGCGGGCAGCGTCGCAAGGCCGAGGGAAAGTGCCGCAACGATCAACCGGGTGCGCATGCGTCGGACCTGCTCGGGGGAAACCCCGGAGGGTAGCAATGCGTCAGCCGTGCGGGGCCGTGACGATGGTCATGGTCATGTGACCGGCTTCGCCTTCAGCAGGTCGCGGATCTCGCGCAGCAGCACCACGTCCTCCGGCGGGGCGGGTGCGGCAGGCTCGGGCGCACGCAGGCGGTTGTAGGCGCGCAGCGCGATGAAGATGACGAAGGCGATGATCACGAAGTCGATCGTGGCCTGCAGCACCGTGCCGTACTTCAGCGCGATCTCGGGCGCCAAAACCTTGCCTGCGGGGCCGAGCTGCGCGGGCTTGAGCACCATCTTCCACTGGTCGACCTTGATGCCGCCGGTGGCCATCGCGATGACCGGCATCACCAGCCCGTCGACCAGCGCGCTCACGATCTTGCCGAAGGCCGCGCCGATCACCACGCCGACCGCCAAGTCGACGACATTGCCGCGTGCGATGAAGGCCTTGAACTCGTCGAGGAATCGCACGCGGAGCTCCGTGTCAGGCGGGCAGGATGCGGCCGTCCAGCACCGCGAGGTCGTCGAACGTCGCGTGGAACGTATCGCCGGGCACCATCGCGGCAACGCCGGCGGGCGTGCCCATGAAGATCAGGTCGCCAGCCTTCAGCGCATAAAGCTTGGACAGCTCGTGCACGATGTCCTCGACATTCCACACCAGGTCGGTCAGCGCGCCGTGCTGGCGCTGCTGGCCGTTGATGTCGAGCGTGATCGCACGCTGCGTGTAGTCGCCGACGCGCGCGGCCGGCACCAGCGAGCTGACCGGTGCGGAATAGTCGAACGCCTTGCCGATGTCCCACGGCAGGCCCTTGGCCTTCGCATTGCCCTGCAGGTCGCGACGCGTGAGGTCGAGCCCGACGCCGTAGCCGAACACGAGGTCGAGCGCGTTCGCGGGGTCGATCACGCCGTGCGGCGCATCCTTGCCCAGCGCGACGACGAGTTCGACCTCGTGATGCAGGTCGTTCGTACCGGGCGGGTAGGGCACCTGGCCGCCGAGCACGATGGCGTCGGCCGGCTTGAGGAAGAACACCGGCGTGCCGCGGTCGGCCTTCGACGTTGGCACCGCCGCGCCCATCTCGCGCGCGTGGTCGGCGAAGTTGCGGCCGACGCAGTAGATGCGGCGGACCGGGAAATGATCGGAGCTGCCGTCGACCGGAATGCGGACCGGCGGGGGTGCGGAAACGACGTCGGCCATGCTCAGCGCGAGAGCAGCGCGCGCGGGACGACGCGATACGAGCCGTCGAGAACGCGCGGGTCCTGCACGGCGCGCGGCGAGCGACGCAGCAGGCGCCAGCCAAGGCCACCGACGATCATCACCGCCCCGAGCACTACTGCGGCCGCGACCAGTCCCACCAGCAGCACGAGCCCAAGCAGCGCGAGGACCACGCGGAGCACGCGATGACGCGGCTTGCGCGGCTCGATGACGCTGCGGAACACGCTACGGACAGGGCGCTCGGCGCGGCCGAGCAGATCGGAAAAGCGGAGCAGGGTGTGCAGTCGCATGCGAAACTCGACGGTGTTGCGAGCGTCGGAGTATCCGGCGCTGATCCGGCCGTCGTGTGAGGGAAGTGTTAAGCAGATGACCCAGGTTCTCGTTTCGCTGGCCGCGTTGGCCGACGGTCAGCCGTCCGAAGCCGAAGCGCGCGTCGACGGCGAGACCGAGTCGCTGATCCTCATGCGCTCCGGCGAGCGCGTGGACGCCTTCCTCAACATCTGCCCGCATGCCGGCCGCCGGCTGGACTGGGCGCCGGGCAAGTTCCTGCTCAGCAAGGACGGCCTGCTGGTCTGCGCGGCGCACGGCGCATCGTTCGCGCTGCCGTCGGGCGAATGCGTGGCCGGGCCGTGCAAAGGCGATTCGCTGCGACGCGTCGACGTACGCGTCGAGGATGGCGAGGTCCGGCTGGACTAGGCGCCGACGCGACGCCGCACGGCGTCGATGTCGCGCACCGGGCGTACTTCGATCGCGCCGTACTGCGTCCACGGCATCGACTCGGCAATGCGCACGGCTTCGTCCATGTCCGCCGCTTCGATCAGGTTGAAGCCGGCGAGGTATTCCTTGGTTTCCGCAAACGGGCCGTCGCTGATGCGCACGGCGCCATCGCGATGACGCACGGCGCGCGCGGTCGACGGAAGCTCGAGCTGTTGCGACTGCAGCATGCAGCCCTGCTCGCGCAGTTCATCCGCGTTGACCAGGCAGTGATGCATGAGGCGGTCGAATTCCTCGGGCGGAAGTTCCGCAAGGCGCGCTTCGTCGATATAGACAAGCAGAAGAAATTGCATGGGCGGCGTCCGGACGGCGGTCGCCGACATGCTGCGCGCGCGGGCCGCGGCTGTCACGCCGCCCCGCAGCGCGATGCGCGATCGAGCAGCACGCGTTGCTCGCGTGCGTTGCGGCTGAGTGCGGCCGCGCGTTCGAAATCGACACGGGCTTCGTCGCTGCGGCCGAGGCGATCCAGCAGGTCGGCGCGCACCGCCGGCAGCAGCGCGTAGTCAGCGAGCGAGCCGTCGCGGATGAGGCGGTCGACACGTTGCAGCGCACGCTCCGGTCCGAAGGCCATCGACTCCGCGACTGCGCGATTGAGTTCGACGACCGGGGAACCCGTCACGTCCGATAACCGCGCATACAGCGTCGCGATGCGCGACCAGTCCGTGGCGTCCGCCGACGTCGCACGCGCATGGCACGCAGCGATCGCGGCCTGCAGCGTGTACGGGCTCTCCGCACCGCCCAGCGCGACGGCGCGATCGAGCGCGGCCAAGCCATGCAGGATCAGCGTGCGATCCCAGCGACGCCGATCCTGGTCGGCGAGCAGGATCGCGTTGCCTTCGGCATCCGTGCGGGCTTTGAGTCGCGACGCCTGCAGTTCCATCAGTGCGACGAGCCCGTGCACTTCGGCTTCGTCCGGCATCAGGCCGGCGAGCACGCGGCCGAGACGCATCGCGTCCTCGCACAACGCCGGGCGCACCAGATCGTCGCCGGACGTCGCCGAATAGCCTTCGTTGAAAACGAGATAGACGACCTGCAGCACCGCATCGACCCGCTCGGGCAGTTCGTCGCGACGCGGCACCTCGAACGGCACCTTCGCGTCGCGCAGCTTCTGTTTGGCGCGCACGATGCGCTGCGAGATCGTCGACTCGCGCGTCAGGAACGCTCGCGCGATTTCCTCGATGGTGAGGCCGCCGAGCAGCCGCAGCGTCAGTGCGACGCGTCCATCGACCGGCAGCACCGGATGGCAGGACACGAACATCAGTCGCAGCAGGTCGTCGCCGATGTCGTCGTCCGCATTCATGGCCGGGCCTCCATCGATCGACGCGTCGTGCAGGTCAAGCTCCACCGCGTACTCCCGTTGCCGCTCGCCATGCAGCGCGCGCTGGCGCAGGTGGTCGATGGCGCGATGCTTCGCCGCGGTCATCAGCCATGCGGCCGCGTTCGATGGCACGCCGTCGACCGGCCAACGCTGCAACGCCTGCAGCAAAACGTCCTGTACGAGTTCTTCCGCGATGCCGACATCGCCGGTCATGCGTGCGACACGCGCCACCAGCCGCGGCGATTCCATTCGCCACAGCGTGTCCAGTTGGCGCGATACGTCGTCGGTCATGCGCCGGACGGTTCCTGCGGCGGAATCTGCGTTTCGTCGATCCACGACAGCGCCCACTGGTGGCCGTCCGGGTCGTTGAAGCCCCGCTGGTACATGAAGCCGTAGTCGTCGGTGTCACCGCCGTTGGTCGCGCCGTTGGCGAGCGCGATGCCATGCAGTGCGTCGACTTCGTTGCGCGTGTCCAGCCACAGCGCGAGCAATGCATTCGACGCGGTCATCGGGTCGCCCATCGGTTTCGGCGTCAGTGTCTGGTAGAAGTCGCGTGCGACCAGCATCACCTGGATGCCGTCGTTGATGATCATGCAGGCGGCGTTGCCACCGGTGAACTTCGGATTGAACTCGAATCCGAGCGCGTCGAAGAACGTGCGGCTGCGTGCGACATCCACGACCGGCAGGCTGACGAACAATTTGCGGGACATGGCAGTCTCCTCAACCTTGTGGCGGCATGTAGTTGATCATCCACGGCTTGCCGTAGCGATCGACCAGCATGCCGAAGCGCTCGGCCCAGAACGTCTTCTCCAGCGGCATCTGGATGTCGGCGCCTTCCGCGAGTTTCGCCCAGATGCGTTCGGCGTCGGCGGCGCTGTCGGCCATGACGTTGATGCAGGTCCCGCGGCCCTGCGAGATTTCGCTGCCGCAGCCGACCTGTCCATCGGCGCCCATCAGCGCGGCGTCGCCGATCTGAAGATGGATGTGCATGAGGCGATCATGTTGGTCCGCCGGCATGTCGGCGGCCATCGGCGACTGGCCGAGCGTCATCTGGAACACGATCTCGCCGCCGAGCGCCGCACGGTAGAAATCGAAAGCTTCGCGACAATTGCCGTCGAAGGCGAGGTAGGTGATCAGTTGCATGTCGTGTGTCCTTTGGATGGCGTAGCGAGGGTGATCAGGGCGTCGCGGTCTGCGCGCGCAACTTCGTTTCGCGATCGCGGAGCTCGGGCGGCAGCAGCTCCAGGAAATCGTCCATCTCGAATACGGGGCGGATCTCGAGTTCACCGCCATCGGCGTGCGGCGGCGGGCAGCGACGCGCCCACTCGATCGCCTCGTCCATCGAACGCACCTGCCACAGCCAGAACCCGGCGACGAGTTCGCGCGTCTCGGTGAACGGGCCGTCGGTGATCGGGCGTTTCGCGCCATCGAAGCCGATGCGCACGCCGTTGGACGACGCCTTCAGCCCTTCGGCCGCCAGCAGCACGCCGGCCTTGACCAGCTCCTCGTTGAACTTGCCCATCGCCTCGAACAGGGACGGGTCGGGCAGCACGCCCGCTTCGGACGCCTTGCTCGCTTTCACCAGCACCATCACGCGCATCGTCGTTCTCCAGTAAGCCAGCGATTGCCGGCCTTCATGGGATACGACGAACGACGCGGATCGATTTCGACATCGCCAGCGCATCGGCCGACGAACGGTCGAGCGCGCGTCAGAACAGGATGTTGATCATCACCACGATGACGAACGAATAGATCAGCGACAGCGGGCCGCCGATGCGCCAGAGGTCGCGTGGGCTGTAGCCCGCGGGGCCGGCGATCATCGAGATGACCGGGTTCGACGCGGTCATGAAGTTGTTCGATGCCGACAACGCGACGGTGAGCGCGAATGCCGTCGGGTCACCGCCTGACGCGAGTGCCAGATTGATCGCGAGCGGGACAACGACAATCGTCGCGCCGACGTGGCTGATCACCAGCGAAAGCGCCGTGGTGCCAATCGCGATGAGGACCTGCAGCAACCAGGTCGGCGTGCCGGACGGCAGGCGTTCGACGGTGTGGCCCGCGAGCCATGCCGCCGCGCCGCTGGAATCCATCGCCCAGCCGAGCGGGATCAGGCAGGCCATCAGGAACACCGTCTTCCAGTTGATCGCCTGATAGGCCTCGTCGATGTCGATGACGCCCGCGATCAGCATGCCCGCCACGCCCGTCATCAGCGCGATCGACACCGGCAGTCGCGACGACAGCGCCAGCAGCATGGCCACGGTGAAGATGACGATCGCGATGCGGAACTTGTGCGGGCGCTGCTTGGCCTTCGGGTAGTCGGTGACGATCGCGACTTCGCGAGTCGACGCGATTTCCGCGAGATCGGTCCAGATGCTGTGGAAGACGAGCATGTCGCCGGCGCGCAGTGCAACGTCGCGCACGTCATCGCGAATCACTTCGCGGCCGCGGTTGATCGCCAGCAGATAGATGCCGTAACGGCGGCGCAGTTGCAGTTCGCCCGCGGTCTTGCCGATGTAGCGCGACGTCGCGGGCACCACCGCTTCGGAAATGCCGGCGCGTGCGGGATTGAACAGGTCCGCGAAGTTGCGCAGCCGCGTGCCGATACGCAGGAACTGCGCCTGCGCGAAATCCGTCACCTGCTGCTGCGGACCCATCACGCCGAGCACGCTGCCCGCGAGAAGTCGCGCATCGGCCGCGGGCGACAGGCGGCTTTCGTCGCCCGTCTTGAGCGCCAGAAGCATGGGCACGCCGTGCAGGCGTTCGACGTCGCCGATGCTCAGCCCGACCAGCGGACTGTCGTCGGTCACTTCGAGTTCGTAGACATCGCCTTCGATGCCGTGCGCCTGCGCGAAGTAGCTTTCGGTACGGCCGGGCGTCGCGCCTTTACCTTCATCGTCGGGCAGCGCCTTCAGGCCGCGGAAGTGGAAGTAGGCGAGCGACGAGGCGAGCAGCACGAGGCCGATCGGCATCGGCCGGAACATGTGCAGCGGTTCGAGCGTCGCCGCACCGGAGGGCAGATTCGCGTTCGCCGCAACGAGAAGGTCGTTGAGAAGAATGAGCGGCGAGTTGCCGACCATCGTCAGCCCGCCACCCATCACGATCGCGGCGGCGATCGGCAGTAGCAGCTTGGGCAGCGACAGACCGGTGCGCGACGACAGCCGCGCGGCGACCGGCATGTACAGCGCCATCACCGACGGGTTCTGCATGAACGACGAATTGAGGCCCGCGATGCCCGTCGTCAAAAGGAACAGGCGTTGCTCGTCGCCATGCGCGCGTCGCAGCAGCCAGCCGGCGAGGCGATTGAGTGCGCCGGTGCGATCGAGGCCCGCGCCGAGGATCATCGTCGAGATGATCGAGATGACGGCGTTGCCCGAGAAGCCGTTGAACAGCGCGTCGGGTTCGATGATGCCGGTGAGGCCGAGCAGCACCAGCACGACCAGCGCCACGACGTCGGCGCGGATCCGCTCGAACAGGAACATCACCATGGTGAAGGCGGTGATCGCCAGCACCACGACCATGTCCTGCGTCAGCGGAAGCGCGACGTCATCCATCGCTCAGCGGGCTCCGGATCGCGCGTCGTGCGCGTGTGGGGCGGTGCAGGCGCGGGCGACGGTTTGCGTCATCCCACGCGGTCGTACAGAAGGTCCCAGACGCCGTGTCCGAGTTTCAGGCCGCGCTTCTCGAAATGCGTTTCGGGACGCCACTCGGGCCGCGGCACGAATCCGCGCGGACCGGCACGATTGACGATGCCCGGCGTCGCGTCGAGCACGTCCCACATGTGCTCGGCATAACCTTCCCAGTCGGTCGCGAGATGCAGCAGGCCGTCCGGCGCGAGCTTGCGCACGAGCAGTTGCGCGAACGCGGGCTGCACGAGGCGGCGCTTGTGATGCTTCGACTTGTGCCACGGGTCGGGGAAGTAGATACGCACTTCTTGCAGCGCGCCGTCCGCGATCTCGTTCTCCAGCACTTCGACGGCGTCGTGGTGATAGACGCGTGCGTTGGTCGTGCTGTCTGCAGCGAGTGCATTGAGCAATCGACCGACGCCCGGAGCATGCACTTCGATGCCCACGTAGTCGCGCGCCGGATCGTTCGTCGACGCGAAACGAAACGCCTCGCCGTTGCCGAAGCCGATCTCCAGCACGCGCGGCGCATGGCGACCGAACGCGACGTCGAAATCGCGCGGCTGGGCCGTGTAGTCGAGACCGTAACGCGGCCACTGATCGTCGAACGCACGCTGCTGCGCGTCGCTGAAACGCCCCTGCCGCAGCACGAAGCTGCGGATGCGACGGTGGCCTTCTTCGACGGTGAAGGGTTTCGCCTGCGGGACATGCGGCTCCGTCATCAGCCGATCAGTCCGTCCACCGGTGACGACGCGCTCGCAAAGCGCTTGCGCGGGATGCGGCCGGCCTTGAACGCGGCGCGGCCGGCTTCGACCGCGAGCTTCATCGCATGCGCCATCAGCACCGGATCCTTTGCGCCGGCGATCGCGGTGTTCATCAGCACGCCGTCGCAGCCGAGCTCCATCGCAATACTCGCGTCGGATGCAGTGCCGACGCCGGCGTCGACGATGATCGGCACCTTCGCCTGCTCGATGATCTCGATCAGGTTGTACTTGTTCTGGATGCCGAGGCCAGAGCCGATCGGCGCGGCCAGCGGCATCACCGCCACGCAGCCGATCTCTTCGAGGCGCTTGGCGAGGATCGGGTCGTCGGACGTGTAGACCATCACGTCGAACCCGTCGGCGACGAGCGTCTCCGCGGCCGCAAGCGTCTGCACCACGTCGGGATACAGCGTGCGCTGGTCGCCGAGCACTTCGAGTTTCACCAGCTTGTGGCCGTCGAGCAGTTCGCGCGCGAGGCGGCAGGTGCGCACGGCGTCGTCGGCGGTGTAGCAGCCGGCCGTGTTCGGAAGGATGGTGAAGCGCTCGGGCGGCAGCACGTCGAGCAGGTTCGGCTCGCCGGGGTTTTGGCCGATGTTGGTGCGTCGGATCGCGACGGTGACGATCTGCGCGCCAGCGGCGTCGGTGGCGCGGCGAGTCTCGTCGAGGTCGGCGAACTTGCCGGTGCCGGTCAGAAGGCGCGAGGAATAGGCGACACCCGCGATGACGAGCGGGTCGGACGAGGCGAAATCGATCATCGGGGGATTATCGCATCGTGAGTGGTAGGAATTGGGCGGGGCGAGTCGTGGTGGCGAGGGACTTCCGTGGTGCGTTGTCCGGGCGGCGCCGGCGCCTATCGCGGGATCGCGGCGGCGGCGCGACCGGTCACGCGTCGCACCACGTCGGTCCTTCGCTGCGTCACCCGGTCGCGCAACGCCCGGCCCGCGCCAGCGGCGCGGTCGTTCTCGGTGCGCACGCGGCGACGCCGCGTAAGCGCGCACCGCTCACCCGGCCGGCGCCAGCGGCGCCGGCGTTCGGAAGGACTACGCGGCATGCCGCGTAAGCAGCCCTTCCTCACCCACCTCCCAACGCATGCACGATCTCGACCCGGTCGCCGTCGTGCAGCACATGCCCCGCATGCCGGCTGCGCGGGACGATCTCGCCGTTGATCTCGACCGCCACCCGCCGTTCGCCGAGGCCCTCGAGTTCCAGCAGGCCGAGCAGGTCGGTGGACGCGGGCACGCTGCGCGGCTCGCCGTTGAGCTGGAGGTTGAGACTCGATTCCATCGCCCATTGTCGCCTCGCCGGGCGGCCCTCGCATCCCTTCCTGAAGCGGTTTGGCCTATGTCGGACGCCGCTTGCGTAACGGGACCTTCACGTGCTTCGATGCCGGCCATCCGCCCGCGTACGCGGCGGTCCCACCGTTTTCAAGGACGCAACGATGAAACCTGTTCGTACCGCGCTGGCCGCCGCGCTTGCCCTTGCCGCGATGCCCGCCTTCGCGCAGACCTATTCCCAGACCGTGTTCTTCGGCGACTCGCTGACCGATACAGGCGCGCTTCGTCCGGCACTGGTCGCGCAGGCCGGTCCATCCGCCGCCATCGCGGGTCGCTTCACCACGAACCCGGCTCTGATCTGGGCTGAGTATCTGGCCGACTTCTACGGCACCAGCGCGACGCCGTACTACCAGTACGGGTTGCCGAACACGCCTACGGCGCGGACGACGAACCCGAGCGGCACGGATTTCGCGATCGGTGGCGCTCGCGTCGCTGTGGACGCGCCGAATCCGTTTGCCCCGACTCTGCCGGCAGCGATCGCGCCGCCGGTCGCCTCCCTGCAGACACAGGTCAATACGTACCTCGCCAATAACGGCGGCCGCGCGGATCCGAATGCGCTGTATACCGTCTGGGGTGGTGCGAACGACATCTTCAATGCGCCAACGAGTTCGCCGACGGCTGCAGGCGCTGCAGTGGGCGCTGCGGCGACTGCCCAGGTCGCGATCGTCAATCAGCTGAGCAACGCGGGCGCCCGGTACATCGTCGTGGCCACCGTTCCAGACATCGGTGCGACGCCGTCCGCTGCCGCACAGCACACGACGTCGCAGGGTACGCAGTTGTCGACGCTGTACAACAACACGCTTTTCAGCGGCCTGGCCGCCGGCAGCGCTAACGTAATCCCGCTCGACACGTTCCATCTGTTGGGCGAGGTCATCGCGAATCCCGCGCAGTTCGGTATCGCCGACGTTACGCATACAGCCTGCCAGCCGCAGATCACGGCGCAGTCGCTGACATGTAATCCGACGACGTACATCAACGCAAACGCGCCGTACACCTATCTGTTCGCAGACGGCGTGCATCCGACGCTCGCCGGTCACCAGATCATGGGCGACTACGCGATCTCGATCCTCGAGGCGCCGCGCCAGATCCAGCTGCTGACGCACACCACGTCGGTCATCAACCGCTCGCGCGCCGAAGTCGTCGGTGGCGAGGCGATGGCGCGCTCGATGGTCGAGGGCGACGGCTCGCGCTGGTGGGTGAATGCGCGTGGCGACTTCCAGCGTTACGGCAAGGGCGACCTGTATGACGGCACCGGTCCGTCGCTGACCGGCGGCGTCGACTGGAAGTCCGGCAACGTCGTGTACGGCGGCTTCGGCGGCTTCGGTCGCAGCTCGTTCGACTGGGGCAACAACGGCGGCGAGTTCGACCAGCACGACGCGACGCTCGGCGGCTACATCGCCTGGCACAGCGGCGCGGCATGGGTCGACGGCCAGCTGAGCTACACGCGCACCAACTACGACACCGACCGCCACGTGCAGCTGGGCAACGCCGAGCGCATCCATCGCGGCGGCACCAATGGCAACACGCTGACGCTGGGCGCCGAAGGCGGCTGGGAGTTCGGCACCGGCGCGTTCAAGCACGGCCCGGTGATCGGCGTGCTGTCGCAGCACATCGACATCGACGGCTTCGAGGAAGACCAGGCGACGCTGTCCACCTCGCTTGCCTATCCGGACCAGTCGTTCGATTCGCTGATCGGCAAGATCGGCTGGCAGGCGCATTACGACGCCGGCGTCGTGATGCCGTATGCCCGCCTGACCTTCGACCGCGAGTTCGAGGACCAGCCGGAGCAGGCGTTCGCGCGTTCGCAGTCGCTGTCGACCACGGGTGACTACGCGGTGCCGGGCGTCCAGCTCGACGACACGTACTCGACGCTGGCGTTCGGCGTGCGCACCAAGGCGTTCGGCCTCGACACCAACATCGGTGCGAGCCTGACCGAGATGCAGAAGGGCGGCAACGACGCGTCGGTGTTCCTGACCGTCGGCAGCGGGTTCTGATCGACCGCCGCGCGCGTTGCCAAGCGGCGCGCGCGCGGCCTAGACTTCAGGCCTCGCGGGTGTAGTTCAATGGTAGAACTGCAGCTTCCCAAGCTGCTAGCGTGGGTTCGATTCCCATCACCCGCTCCACATAAACGAAACGGCGACCAGTCACACTGGCCGCCGTTTTCGTTTTCGCCAGGGGAAAAGCCAGTGGACATCCCGTCGTCCCCGATCGTGGTCGGCTGGCGTGAGCGCGTGGCCCTGCCGGACCTCGGCCTGGCCGCGGTGCGGGCGAAGATCGACACCGGCGCGCGCACGTCCGCGGTGCATGTCGACACGCAGTGGCGCTTCGAGCGCGACGGCGCGTCGTGGGTCGGCTTCCGCATGAGCCCGAGCGCGCGTCGCACCGTCGAACTCGAAGCACCCATCCACGACGAGCGCGACGTCGTCGACTCCGGCGGCCATCGCACCACGCGCATCTTCCTGCGCATGCGGATGTCGCTGGGCGGCTTCGAGCGCGAGATCGAAGTGAACCTCGCCGACCGTCGCGACATGCGGTTTCCCATGCTGATCGGCCGTACCGCGCTATCCGGAATTTTTACGGTCGATCCGTCACGATCCTATGTGCACGGCCGCGCCGCGCGCCGTTCCCCCATGCCGACATCTCTCCCATGAAACTCGCGATCCTCTCGCGCAACAGCTCGCTGTATTCCACGCGCCGCCTCGTCGAGGCCGCGCGCGAAGAAGGCCACACCGTCCGCGTGCTCGATCCGCTGCGCTGCTACATGCGCATCGCGTCGGAAGGCTTCGCGATGCACTACAAGGGCAAGGCGCTGACGGGGTTCGACGCGGTGGTGCCCCGCGTCGGTGCGTCGATCACGCGTTACGGCTCGGCGGTGCTGCGCCAGTTCGAACTGATGGGCACGTACACGCCGAATCCGTCGGACGCCATCCTTCGCGCGCGCGACAAGCTGCGCGCGCACCAGCTGCTGGCGGCCGAAGGCATCCGCATGCCGGTCACCGTGTTCGGCGACAACCCCGACGACACCAGCGACCTGCTCAACCTGCTCGGCGCGTCTCCGCACGTCATCAAACTCACCGAGAGTTCGCAGGGCACGGGCGTGATCCTCGCGGAGAAGCTGTCGGCCTCGCGCGGCATCACGGAAGCGCTGCGCGGCCTGTACGCGAACTTCCTGGTACAGGAGTTCATCGCTGAGGCGAAGGGCGCCGACCTGCGCTGCTTCGTCGTGGGCGACAAGGTCATCGCCGCGATGCGGCGGCAGGCGCCGGCCGGCGAGTTCCGCTCGAATCTGCACCGCGGCGGCACCGCGGTCGGGGTCAAGCCGACCAAGGCGGAGGTCGAGGTCGCCGTCCGGGCGACGGAGGTGCTGGGCCTGGGCGTCGCGGGCGTCGACCTGATCCGTTCCGACCGCGGTCCGCTGGTCCTCGAGGTGAACGCTTCGCCCGGGCTGGAAGGCATCGAAAAGGCCTCCGGAAAGGACGTTGCGGGTGAAATCGTGCGCTTTGTTGCACGGGCGTGCCCACCGGCGAAGCCGGCCCGGACCGCCCGTAAGAAATAACGATTCCTTTACGAAAAAACCGGTACGCGCTTAACCATCGTTTAAGGGTTTCGGGCGTAGCGTGCCCCGACCGCAGCTCATCCCGGGGTGGCTCCTCGGCGGGCCGCGGTAATCGGGGTAACACTTTTTGCCCGGGCGCTCGCGTCCGGGCACTTTTTTTGGTGCCGCCGGTCAGATGTGAACACCGTGCATGAACAGCCGTCTGACACAATCGAGCGATGCATACGCGAACCTCCGATCCCCGCGCTTCCCACGCCCCGAATCCGATGGTTTCGGGTAGCCGGCTCCAGCCTCAGGAAACCTCCATGCGCATCCTTGTCATCGAGGACAACCAGGACATCGCCGCGAATCTCGGCGACTTCCTCGAAGACCGCGGCCACACCGTCGATTTCGCCGCCGACGGCATCACCGGCCTCCACCTCGCGGTCGTGCACGACTTCGACGCCATCGTGCTCGACCTCAACCTTCCGGGCCTCGACGGGCTCGAGGTCTGTCGCAAGCTGCGCAACGAAGCGCGCAAGCAGACGCCGGTGCTGATGCTCACGGCGCGCGATTCGCTCGACAACAAGCTTGCGGGCTTCGACTCCGGCGCCGACGACTACCTGATCAAGCCGTTCGCGCTGCAGGAAGTGGAAGTGCGGCTCGCCGCGCTGTCGCGTCGCGGACGCGGCGTGCAGACGCGCGTGCTCAACACGGCCGACCTCGAATACAACCTCGACACGCTCGAAGTTCGCCGCCAGGGCAAGCTGCTGCAGCTCAACCCGACCGCGCTGAAGATCCTGCAGGCGCTGATGGAAGCATCCCCGGCAGTAGTGACGCGCCAGGAACTCGAAACGCGCGTCTGGGGCGAGGAGCTTCCGGATTCCGACTCGCTGCGCGTGCACATCCACGGTCTGCGTGCGGTGGTCGACAAGCCGTTCGGCGTGCCGCTGATCCAGACGCGCCACGGCATCGGCTATCGCATCGCCGCGCCCGACGGCGGCGTCTGATCCGACGCGCGCTACGTCGCCCGGCCTCGTGAACGGCCGCGCGAACGCATAGACTGCGCCAACTCCGCAGAGCCGACGACCTATGGCGTCCGCCAGCCCGGCCGCGTCCCCGCGCGGCCGCATCCGTACCCGATACCGCCGGAGGCTGCGCAGCCGAATCATCCTTGGCTTCGTGTTGCTGGGTTTCAGCCTGACGGCGCTGTTTGCGGTTGCGACGCTCGCGTTGCGTGATCGGCTCGAGAGCCAACTCGTCGAGCGCACGCTGATGCGCGAAGTGAGCAGCCTGACGCGTCAGGTCGAAGTCGATCCGACCGCGCCGAAGTTCTTCCTGACATTCGATGCGCGGACGTGGAGCGATCGCAAGGCCTACACCGTCGACCCTCACTATCGGGATCTTTCGCCCGGCATCCACGACGTTCGCCAGCTCGCGCCCAACGGTGAATGGCATGACTACAAGGTCGCCGTCCGGAAGGGCGTGCTCAACGACGGCGAACCCTTCACCAGCCTGATTCGATACGACGTTACCGGTGCGGCGGAGACTGCATCGAAGCTGCGACAAGGCGTGATCGTTTCGGTGTTCGCATTCACTCTGCTGTCGTTTCTTTTGGGTTGGTGGTCGGCTTCCCGCGTCATGAGCCCGGTACTCGAACTCGCGAAGCGCCTTAAGCGCTCGCGCGCCGGACTCAACGAACCACTTGCGAATGATTTCGCCGACGACGAAGTCGGGCAGCTCGCCGCTGCGCTCGACGAATACTCCACGCGCCTCACCCACGTCGTGCAGCGCGATCGAGAATTCAATGCGGACGTCAGCCATGAGTTGCGCACACCGCTCGCGGTGATCCGCGGCGCGGTGGAGTTAATGCTTGCGCGCGATGGCGTCGACGAGAAGACGCTGAGCAGGATGATGCGCATCCAGCGCGCAGAACAGCAGTGCACCGACCTCATCAGTGCGCTGTTGCTGTTGTCGCGCAACGAGCGCGGATCGGGCAGCACCGATGTAGCGAAGGTCGCCGAGCAATTGCTCGATGCGCATCGCGCGCAGCTCGGTGGCAAGCCGGTGACATTGAGCATCGAAGGCCAGCGCGGGCTTGTCGTCGATGCGCCCGAATCGGCGGTGACCGTCGCGCTCAACAACCTGATCGGAAACGCGGTGAAGTACACCGCGGAAGGTGCGGTCGTCGTGCGCCTTAAGCCGCTCGCGGTCGATGTCGTCGATTCGGGGCCGGGGCTTAGCCCGGAAGACGCGGCACGCCTGTTCGAGCGTGGCTATCGCGGCACCCATGCGGGACATTCGCAGGGCGGCGGCATCGGCCTATCGATCGTTCGCCGCCTGTGCGAACTGTACGGCTGGCAGGTACAGGTCAAGCCGGGCGCAGAACGCGGCGTGGTCGCGACGCTGACCTTCGGTTGAAAAGCGCGACGCCGAATCAGCGTCGCGCCTGGTCCATCAGCCTTCCAGCGGTTCAAGCCAGCCGTAGCGGTCCGGCGTCGTGCCTTCGAACAGACCGAAGAAGAGGTCCTGGATGCGCTTGGTCAGCGGCCCCGTCTTGCCTGCGCCGATCTGGCGACCGTCCACCGAACGGATCGGCGTGATCTCCGCCGCGGTGCCGCACATGAAGAGTTCGTCGCAGAGGTAGAGATATTCGCGCGGGATGTCGCGCTCGATCACGGTGATGCCGTTGTCGCGCGCGAGCGTCATGATCGTGTTGCGCGTGATGCCGTTGAGCAGCGCGGCGCTGACCGGCGTCGTGTGCAGCACGCCGTCGAACACGAGGAACAGGTTCTCGCCGGCGCCTTCGCTGAGCAGGCCGGTGGACGCCAGCGCGATGCCTTCGCCGAAGCCGAGACGACGCGCTTCACGCGCGATCAGCTGGCCGGACAGGTAATTGCCGCCGGCCTTCGCGCCCGCAGGAATCGTGTTCGGCGCAAAGCGCTGCCAGCTGGAGACGCAGGCATCGATGCCCTGCTCGAGCACGCCTTCGCCCAAGTACGGTCCCATGAACCAGGAGGCGACCGACACGTCGACCGGCGTTTCCGCCGACAGGCCGAACCCGCCGAGGCCGCGGTAGGCGAGCGGGCGCAGGTAGGCGCGCGTCAGGCCATTGCGCAGGATCACCTCGCGGCAGGCCGCGTTGATCTCGTCGAGCGAGTAGGGGATCGCCATCTCGTAGATGCGCGCCGACGCGTACAGGCGGCGGTTGTGCTCGGTCAGGCGGAAGATCGCCGGGCCGTTCGGGGTCTCGTAGCAGCGGATGCCCTCGAACACGGACGAGCCGTAGTGCAGCGCATGCGACATCACGTGCGTGGTCGCCTCGGCCCACGGCTTGATCGCGCCGTTGTGCCAGATCCATTCGGGGTAGTGCATGCGCGACGTCCGGTGCAGGGAAGCGCGTATTGTGCCCTGAGCCGGCAGGACGACGTCAGTCGACCGGCGGTGCGTCCGGTGGCGGCGGGGCGTCCGTGGCGGGCGCAGGCGGGGTTGTAGACGCGGCTGCAGGCGCACGACGCGCACCGCCCTCGACGATCCACCAGCAGTCCAGGTACTTGCGCAGGCCGAACACGGCGCGGATCGGCGTGCTGCCCTTCGCCGACGTCTGCTCGAGCCGCAAAGCGATCGGCGGGTGCGTAGGCGGCACGGAGGACGGGTAGGGCTCGCCGTCGGGCCAGACGGGCTGCAGGTCGACCAGCGGGCGATCGACGACCGCCTGCAGGCGATCCATCAGGGCGTAAGCCTCGCGCGTGCCCGTTCCGCTCCAGAGATAGACGGACGCCAGGCGATTGACGTCATGTGCCTCGACGGACGACGTCACCTCGTAGGCGAGGTCCCGCAGCGTGCGCGGACAGGCCGGGCGGTAACTGCGCAGTTGCGGCGTCGACCCGGATGGATTCGGCGTGGCCACGCGCTCCTGCGCGCCGATGGCGTCGCAGCGCTGGTCGGTATAGACCTCGGTGCCGTTCGGCATCACGCAATGGCGCACCTGCGCGAACCCGGCAAGCGGGAACGCGCAGAGGATCAGGACGATCAGGAGCAGGGAATGGCGTCGCACCCGCCAAGCCTAAAGCCGGCGCGGTGCGACGTCGCCCTCTCGGACGTCAGAAGTGGACGAAATAGCAGCCCGCGTAGCGCTCGACGTTCAGTTCCATCGACTGCGGGACGTTCTTGCCGACCATCGACATCTGCAGGATGCCCGCGCGGCCGTCGCCCGGCGAAGCGTTGTCGGCGGATGCGAGCTGCGCGCCGAGACCCATCTGCGCGTCGAAATACTGCGTCGACACGAGCTGCTCGTGCGTCAGCCTTTCGAGACGCGCCATCACCGGCGTCGCTTGCTGCTTGGTCATGCCCGCCCACTGCCAGCTCTCGGCGAGACGGTTGACGTCGCGCATCACCATCGAGCCCTGGATGTCCATCGCGAGTTGCGTTGGCGTACGTGCGCAGCCGTCCGCAAGCGAACGACGGCCGACGTTCGACGACGGCGCGATCGCGTTGCTCTGCGACGCATCGGCATACGCCTCCGGCTCGCGCGACGCTTCGCTCATCAAGCGCATGCCGAGATCTTCGGAAACCGGCGCGGGCGTTGCACCGAACGCACCGCAGGGCTTGTCGGTATAGACGGACGTGCCGTCTGGCGCGCGGCAACGCTGGATGCCGGTGTACGCGGCATGCACGTCGGGCGCGACCGGCAACGTGAGTCCAAGACCCAGCGCGAACGTGAGCAAGGACATCGGGACTTTCATGGCGCGCACCTGCAGACTTCGGTGCGTGCATGGTCGAAACGCGTATGTCAACGCGAAGTGTGACAAACGCCTTGGAACTGAACCGCTAGCGAACTGATCCGGAAAATCAGCGCATTTGCGTCAAAACGTTCAGAGTCGGTTTCGACAGATTCAACGTGTAGAAGTGAAGCGACGGTGCGCCGCCTTCTATCAAGCGGCGGCAGAGTTGTCCGACGACTTCCGCACCGAACGCGCGCACGCTGTCGGCGTCATCCGCGTACGCGAGCATGCGTTGCGCGACCCAGCGCGGGATTTCCGCGCCGCACAGTTCCGAGAAACGACGGATCTGGCTGAAGTTCGCGATCGGCATGATGCCGGGCACGACCGGGATGTCGATGCCCGCGCGACGCACGTCGTCGACGAAACGGAAATACGCATCGGCGTTGTAGAAGTACTGCGTGATCGCACCGTTCGCACCGGCGCGCACCTTGCCGATGAAGTTGCGAAGGTCGGCCTGCGAATCGCGCGCCTGCGGATGCATTTCCGGATACGCGGCGA
This sequence comes from Lysobacter sp. HA18, assembly GCF_054057595.1. Lineage (NCBI taxonomy): Bacteria > Pseudomonadati > Pseudomonadota > Gammaproteobacteria > Lysobacterales > Lysobacteraceae > Lysobacter > Lysobacter sp. HA18. The sequence continues at coordinate 2,494,847 of NZ_JBSRZL010000001.1, read as the reverse complement.
CTTCGACGTGGAAGTGATCGCCGGTTTCCTCGCGGATGAACTTCACCAGTTCGTCGGCGTAGCGGAACTCGCCGGCGCTGACCATGCCGGACGGCAGGTCGCCGCGCAGTGCCACCAGCCGCTTCGCGCCGAGCGCGCGATAGAGCTTGAGCAGGCCACGGATTTCTTCGCGCGAGCCGCCCATGCAGGTGATGTGCGGCGCCGCGTCGAAGCCGTCGGTACGCAGCTTCTGGATGGTCTCGGGCGTGTGGCTGAGCGTGGAGCCGCCCGCGCCGAACGTCACGCTGACGTACTCGGGCCCCGCGCTACGGAGCTTGGCGACGGTCTTGTCGAGCTGCGCGTGCTGCTCGGGCGTCTTCGGGGGGTAGAACTCGAAGCTGACGGGAACCATGACGCGCCCAGCGAGGAAGTGGGCGCATTCTATCTTTCTATCGCGATAGAACGAAACAGCCGGGTGCGCAGCCGGTGCCGCACTGCTTACTGCGTCGTATGCGACCCGGTCGTCGTGGCGGCGGAAGCCGACGCGTGGACCAGCCGTCCGGTCTTCGCATCCATCGATGCGAGCTGGCCCGACGTATCGAGCAGCACGAATGGAACGCCTCCGGTCTTCAGCTCGTAAGGGCTGAACCAGCTCATCGACGATGCCGGCGTCGACGCGCCCGCGGCGATCACGCGTTCCGGAAACCCGGCCTTGCGCAGCACGTCGTCGGTCTGGCGATCGTTCCGCGCCATGATCTTCTGTCGCAGCAGGTCGGGCAGGGCGAGCGAGGGATCGAGCGCACTGCGATGCAGGCCGAGGCCCGAGTCGTAGGTCATTTCGCGGGTGGTCGCGGCGGCCCACATCAGTGCGCACGCGCTGGCGCAGCGACCGGTGACGCGCACTGCGATGCCGCGTGCGTTCGCGAGGTCGGCGACACGCAGCGCCTGCGCGCGCATTCCGCCAGGACCGCTGACGATGAGTCGTTGCGTGTCCGGATTGCGATCGAGCGCCGCGCGGACATCGTTTTCGAAGCGCTGGCCGATGACGCCGCTGATGCGCAGAGCATGGTCGTTCGCGACCACTTCGACCGTGGCGTTATCGGTGTCGACATCCGGCACGTCGGCCGCGCGCACCGCGCCCGTGACCACAAGGAGGGCGACGCTTGCTGCGACGAGAATGCGCTTCACTGACGTGCGACCGTTCGGAATCCCCGAGGCTCATCGTCGCGCAACCATCACATGGCTCCGTGCCGTTCGTCGCAGAAGCAGCGTGAACATGGCAACTGAATGTGCACGAGTCCGCAGTTTCACGGCGCTGGTTCACAACGCACTCACATTAGCCGTGCTGGACCGTGCTCCAGCACTTCGCCGAATCACTACCGGCAACCGGCCGTGGCCGTTTCCCACGCTCGCGCCAAACAAAACGGGCGCCGAAGCGCCCGTTCGTTACTGCCGATCGCGAGCGATCAGTAGCGGTAGTGATCCGGCTTGTACGGGCCGTCCTTGTCCACGCCGAGATACGCGGCCTGGTCGTCGGTCAGCACGGTCAGCTTCACGCCGATCTTCTCGAGATGCAGGCGCGCGACTTCCTCGTCCAGCTTCTTCGGCAGGATGTAGACCTTCGCCTCGTACTCGTCCTTGCGCGCCCACAGGTCAAGCTGCGCGAGCGTCTGGTTCGAGAACGAGTTCGACATGACGAAGCTCGGGTGGCCGGTGGCGCAACCGAGGTTCACCAGTCGGCCTTCGGCCAGCAGGAAGATCGAGTTGCCATTCGCGAACGTGTACTTGTCGACCTGCGGCTTGATGTTCAGGCGCACGGCGTCGGACTGGTTCAGCGCGTCGACCTGGATCTCGTTGTCGAAGTGGCCGATGTTGCAGACGATCGCCTGGTCCTTCATGCGGCTCATGTGCTCGAGCGTGATGACGTCCTTGTTGCCGGTCGTCGTCACGTAGATGTCGCCGCGGCCGAGCGTGGCTTCGATCGTGTTGACCTCGAAGCCTTCCATCGCGGCCTGCAGGGCGTTGATCGGATCGATCTCGGTGACCACGACGCGCGCGCCGTAGGCACGCAGCGAATGCGCCGAACCCTTGCCGACGTCGCCGTAGCCGCAGACCACCGCGACCTTGCCCGCGAGCATCACGTCCATCGCGCGCTTCAGGCCATCGGCCAGCGACTCGCGGCAGCCGTAGAGGTTGTCGAACTTCGACTTGGTGACCGAGTCGTTGACGTTGATCGCCGGCACCAGCAGCTCACCCGTTTCGGCGAGCTTGTAGAGGCGGTGCACGCCGGTGGTCGTCTCTTCGGAGACGCCCTTCCAGTCGGCAACGACCTTGTGCCAGAAACCCGGGCGCTCGGTGGCGACGCGCTTCAGAAGGTTCTTGATGACCTGTTCTTCGTGCGACGAAGCCGGCTCGTCGACCCACTTCGAACCCTTCTCGAGCTCGTAGCCCTTGTGGATCAGCAGGGTGACGTCGCCGCCGTCATCGACGACAAGCTGCGGGCCGAGGCCGCCCGGGAAGGTCAGCGCGTCGAGCGTGCAGTCCCAGTACTCCTCGAGCGACTCGCCCTTCCACGCGAACACCGGCGTGCCCGTTGCGGCGATCGCGGCGGCAGCATGGTCCTGCGTCGAGAAGATGTTGCACGAAGCCCAGCGCACGTCGGCGCCGAGATCCTTCAGCGTCTCGATCAGCACGCCGGTCTGGATGGTCATGTGCAGCGAGCCGGTGACGCGGACGTCCTTCAGCGGGCTCGACGGCGCGTACTTCGCGCGGATCGACATCAGGCCCGGCATTTCCTGCTCGGCGATGTCGAGTTCCTTGCGTCCCCAGTCCGCCAGCGAGATATCGGCAACCTTGTAATCGCCTTCCGTGGAGAAGGTCTTGGGCATAGCGTTCATTGGTAGCTCCGTGGTCGTGAGGGAATCCGCGTGTGACGGGATTCCTGCACGGGCGCCGTTTGGAAGATCGCCACCGAGCCTGGCCGTCGGCGTCGTGCGGTGCACGGTCGCTTGCGAACGGTCGCAGCGCCCCTCGGTGGGCGAGGGCATTGTATCAAGGCAGCGGATGGCCGACGGATGCCGGTACCGTCGCTCGTTACCAGTCGGTGGGCTTGTAGTCCTTGAGGAACTGGCCCCACACGTGCTCGCCGGTGTTGAGCCCGTGGATGATCGGGTCGACGATTCGCGCCGCGCCGTCGAGGATGTCGAGCGGCGGGTGGAAGCGTTCTTCGACGACCTTGCGTGCCGCGATCTCGACCGGATCCTCGTCCGTCACCCAGCCGGTGTCGACGGAGTTCATGTGGATGCCGTCGGCCTGGTAATCCGCGGCGGCGGTGCGCGTCATCATGTTGAGCGCGGCCTTCGCCATGTTCGTATGCGGATGACGCGTGGTCTTGAAGTTGCGATAGAACTGACCTTCGACTGCCGACACGTTGACGATGTGCTTGTCGTGTTCGGGCGTGCGCAGCATCAGCGGCTTCAGGCGCGCGTTGATGATGAAAGGCGCGACCGCGTTGACCAGTTGCGTCTCCAGCAGTTCGACCGCCGGCACTTCGTGCATCAGCAGGCGCCACGAATTGCGACCGCGCAGGTCGATCTGCTGCAGGTCCTGATCGAGCTGGCCTTCCGGGAACAGATGCTTCTGGCCGAGCAGTTCTTCCGCGAGCAACGGCACCTGCGAGAGTTCGGCCGCACGCGTCAGGCCCGCGGCATCGCGCAGGGCCTTCGCATCGGTCGACAGCAACGACTGCGCTGCATCGCCTTCCGGCAGCATCGTGTAGCTGCGCAGGCCCTCATAACGGCCGATGAGTCGACGGATTTCCTCGGGCGCCTCGTGCAGTGCGGCCGTTTCGCCGGCCATCATGTGCGCGTAGAACTCGGGCGGGCGACGCACCGTCTGGCAGGCGTTGTTGATGATGAAGTCGAGGCGGTCGTGCGTGCGCAGCAGCTCGGTGCAGAACGCTTCCACGCTCGGCGTGTGGCGCAGATCGAGCCCGAAGATCTCGAGGCGATGCGCCCAGTCGGCGAAGTCCGGTTCCTGCGCATAGCGCATCGCCGAATCGCGCGGAAAACGCGTGGTGACGATGAGCCGCGCACCCGCGCGCAGCAGCTTCATGCCGGCCTGGTAGCCGATCTTGACGCGGCCACCAGTCAGCAACGCGACGCGGCCGGTCAGGTCTGCAAGTTCAGTGCGCTTGAAGTAGTTGAAGTCCGCGCACGACGGGCAGAGCTGGTCGTAGAAGTGGTGCACCTGCGTGTACTTCTGCTTGCAGACGTAGCAGTGCAGAAGTTCGGGCGACTCACGGTCCGGCGTCGCGACATGCGGCGTCGGCGCTTCGAGCATCGGCTGACCGGCCGCGCTCGGCGGAAAGTAGTTCGGCGTGGTGAACACCGGCTTGCGACGCAGCTCGCGGATGCCGGTCGAATCGAGCAGCGTTTCCGTGCGACGGATGTTCTCGGCATTGCGTTCGCGCTCTCGCGCTTTCAGTCGCTGCCGGCGCGCGCGCGGATCCGGGTGGTAGACCTGCGCGACGACCGCATGCAGTTGGGCGCGATCCTCGGGTGGCACCGCGTCGAGAATCGTGCGATCGGCGGCGACGCGCGCGAGCAGGGCGGTCGCTTCGCGCACGCGCTCCGCGAGGTCGGACGCGGCGGGATCGGCCGCGACGGCGTCGGCGGCGTGGGATGCGTTCATAGGAATACCGAGAGTCAGCGAGCCGTCGAGAGTTGGCGGTCGTGGAGGGCCGGGCAGGCCGGCGCGGCGGCATTTTCGCATCAATGGCCCGGCGAAGCCGGCTTCGTCGACGAGATGCGCGTCCGGCAGCGTGACGCCGTTAACGCAGCGGCCGCGCGCTGACGGGAATGCCCAAACGAAACGGGCCGCTTTCGCGGCCCGTCCGGTGAAACATTCGAAGCGGCTTAGATGCCCGCTTCCTTGCGCAACGCGTCGGCGCGGTCGGTCTTTTCCCACGAGAAGGCGGTCGCGGTTTCCGACTTGCCGTCCTGACCGGTGTAGGTCAGCTCGTAGGGCGCGCGGCCGAAGTGGCCGTACGCGGCGGTCGGCTGGTACACCGGGTGGATCAGGTCGAGCATCTTGACGATGCCGTACGGGCGCAGGTCGAAGTGCGCGCGGATCAGCTGCTCGATCTTCTCGTCCGAGATCTTGCCGGTGCCGAACGTGGTGACCGAGATCGAGGTCGGCTCGGCAACGCCGATGGCGTACGACACCTGCACTTCGCAGCGCTCGGCAAGGCCGGCCGCAACGATGTTCTTCGCGACGTAACGCGCCGCGTACGCGGCCGAGCGGTCGACCTTCGACGGATCCTTGCCCGAGAACGCGCCGCCGCCGTGACGGGCCATGCCGCCGTAGCTGTCGACGATAATCTTGCGACCGGTCAGGCCGCAGTCGCCCACCGGGCCGCCGATCACGAAGATGCCGGTCGGGTTGATGTGCACCTTGTGCTTCGGCAGCGCCGACAGCCACTCGGCCGGCAGCACCGGCTTCAGGATTTCCTCGTAGACGGCCTCGACGAGGTCCTTCTGCGCGATGTCCGGATCGTGCTGGGTCGACAGCACCACGGCGTCGAGGCCGAGCACCTTGTGGTTGTTGTCATAGCGCAGGGTGACCTGCGACTTCGCATCCGGGCGCAGCCAGTTCAGCGTGCCGTTCTTGCGAACCTTGGCCTGCTGCTCGACGAGGCGATGGCTGTAGTACAGCGGCGCCGGCATGAACTCCGGCGCTTCGTCGCACGCGAAGCCGAACATCAGGCCCTGGTCGCCCGCGCCCTGTTCTTCCGGCGACGTGCGGTCCACGCCCGCGGCGATGTCCGGCGACTGCTTGCCGAGCATGTTGATGATCGCGCAGGTGTGGCCGTCGAAGCCGACGTTCGAGTTGTCGTAGCCGATCGCATTGATCACGTTGCGGGCGAGCGACTCGATGTCGACCCACGCCGACGTCGTGACTTCGCCGGCGACGATCGCGGCGCCGGTCTTCACCATCGTCTCGCAGGCCACGCGGGCGCGCTTGTCCTGCGCGAGGATCGCGTCGAGGACGGCGTCGGAGATCTGGTCGGCGATCTTGTCCGGATGGCCTTCCGAGACCGATTCCGAGGTGAAGAGGTAGCTGGACATCGGGTTATATCCTTGTATTCGGATAGAAAGATGGCCGCGCATGATACAGGCTCGGGGCCGACCGCGCATTCTGCGCCGGTCCACGCGCGGACGGGGTCAACGTCCGTTCAGAACACGGTCGCGCGTGCCTGCAGGAACGAATAGAAAAACACGGCGTTCGGATCGTTCTGCACCTGGTGCATTTCGCGGCGCATGCCGTCGACGATGTCCTGCGTCACCGCCCCGGCTTCGATCAGGTTGTCGGCCGCCGATAGCAGCAGTTCTTCCCAGAACGCGATCATGACCTTGCGACGGGCCGGCTCGCGGTTGTCGAAGTAGAACGTCTTCACTTCGGTCGACACGTCGCGATAGCCGCCGGCGAGCAGCAGGTTGCCGAGCTTGGCGCCCACGAACGGGTCGCCGCCGTGCTCGTGCTGGAAGTCGTTGAAGGCCATCCAGTAGCGCCAGACGTTGGGCGAATACGGGTCGAGGAAGAATGAGGAATTCATCACTTCGGTGATGTAGAGCGGCGAGCCGGGCATGAGCACGCGGCGCACTTCGTTCAGCACGCGCGCGGGCGACGGCACATGCTCGAGCACCCAGCACAGGAACGCGCCGTCGAAGCTGCGTGGTTCGAAAGGCAGGTCGGTGGCGTCGGCCTGTTGCAGGTCGTAGCGGCCGTCCAGCCAAGACATCGCGCCGAGATGCGCGCGCGCCGTCTCGAGTTGCGCCTCGCTGAAGTCGATGCAGGTGACGTGCAGGTCCGGAAACCTTCGCAACAGGATTTCGGTCTGCGCACCGACGCCGCTGCCGACCTCGAGCACGCGACGCGCGCCCGAATAGTCGATGTGCTTGAAGATCGTCGACTCGGCGATGCGCGCCTGGCGCATGAGGCGCGCCTGCTCCGTGCGCGAGAAGCCGTGCAGGTACACCTGGTCGGCGTTGGGGTCGGTCGTGGCGTCGGTCATGGCGGATCTCCGTATCGGCGCGATTGTCGCGACGCCGCGGAAAGCCGCCGTGAGGTCAGGCGGCTTCGCGCACCGGCACGCCGGCGATCAGCGCGTCAAAGTAGTCGCGGGTGAGGCGCAACTGTGCCTCGGCGGTCTCGGCACGGTTGACCACCGCGCGGAACGCCGCGTTCTCCGGCCGGTCCTTGGCGTACCAGCCCAAGTGCTTGCGCGCGATGCGCACGCCGGACAGTTCGCCGTAGAACGCATGCAGCGCGTCGAGATGTCCGAGCAGCACGTCGCGCACTTCGTCCAGCGACGGCGGCGGGAGCTCTTCGCCGGTCGCGAGGTAATGCGCGATCTCGCGGAAGATCCACGGACGGCCCTGCGCGGCGCGGCCGATCATCACCGCGTCGCAGCCGGTGTAGGCGAGCACTTCGGCGGCCTTGCTTGGCGAGTCAATGTCGCCATTGGCGACGACCGGAATCGACAGCGCCGCCTTCACCGCGGCGATCGTGTCGTACTCGGCGAAGCCGGTGTACTGCTGGTCGCGCGTGCGGCCGTGCACGGCGAGGGACGCGATGCCCGCGCCTTCGGCGATGCGCGCAATGGTCAACCCGTTCTTGGCATCCGCCGCCCAGCCGGTGCGGATCTTCAACGTCACCGGCACGTCGACCGCATTGACCACGGCTTCGAGGATGCGGCCCACCAACGCCTCGTCGCGCATCAACGCCGAGCCCGCCCATGCGTTGCAGACCTTCTTCGCCGGGCAACCCATGTTGATGTCGATGATCTGCGCGCCGTGGTCGACGTTATGACGCGCGGCGTCGGCCATCACTTCGGGCACCGTACCCGCGATCTGCACGCTGATCGGTGCGGGCTCGTCGACGTGGTCCATGCGGTGGCGCGACTTCGACGTGTTCCAGAAGCGCGGGTCCGACGTCGTCATTTCCGACACGCACAGCCCGGCGCCAAGCTGCTTGCAGAGCAGCCGGAACGGTTTGTCGGTAACGCCCGCCATGGGCGCGAGAATCACGCGGGGCGCGATCTCATGTGGGCCGATGCGCATGCCGCCATTCTACGCGGCGGGTCAGGCGGCGGCCGTGGCGTCCGGAAAGCGGGCCTGAACGTCGTTGCGCGACGGCATGGAGGGTGCAGCGCCGTGGCGCTCGGTCGACATGCTGGCGTACGCGATCGCGTAGCGCGCGTGGGCGGCGAACGGGAGCGACGGTTGTGCGGCGAGCGATGAGGCGAGTGCGCCGTTGAATGCGTCGCCGGCGCCGGTGGTGTCGACCACGCTCACGATTCGCGCGGGGAGTCGATAGTGGGATTCGCTGTCGCCGCGCATGGAGTCATCGGCATGCGAGACGAACGCACCGGCTGCGCCGAGCGTGATGACGACGGTGCCGTTCCGCAGCAGTGCGCGACACAGCGCGTGCAAGAGCGCGTCGTCCGCGTCGACCAGCGAACGCGCGTCGATCTCGCGACCGAGATGCGTGCGTACAAGCGCGGCGAACTCGGTTTCGTTCGGCGTCACGATGTCGGCTGACGCAAGCAGCGACGGTGCGACCGGGACATTCGCCGGTGCTGGATTGAGCATCGCGATCGCACCGGATGCGCGTCCGATCGCGAACGCTTCGAGCGCGGCTTCGCTCGGAGTTTCCAGCTGCACGAGCACGACCGCCGACGCATCCGTGCTCAGCGCATCGCGAACGTGCGATGCAGTCAACGTATCGTTCGCACCACCGGCAACGGCGATCGAATTGCGACCGTTCGCGTCGACGAAGATGCCGGCCGAACCGGTTGGTGCCTCGCTCGGCGCGTCGCGAAGATCGATGCCGTCGGCCACCGCGAGCGACCGCGCGTACACACCGCCCGCGTCGTCACCGAGTGCACAGACGAAGCGAGTCGACACGCCGGAACGCGCCGACGCCACCGCCTGATTGAACCCCTTGCCGCCCGGTCCGCTCATGTAGCGCGATGAACGCGTTTCGCCCGGAGCGGGCAGGGCGTCGAGCATCCAGACGTGGTCGACATTGAAGCTGCCGACCACCGTGACCATCGGCGTCATTGCGACGACTCAGGGATTGTTGACGTCGGCGGTGCCGTGGCCCGCAACCGCTGCGGCCGCGGTATGGCGATGACGGAACAGCGGCACGAACAGGATCGCCATCGCGAGCGAGTACAGGGCAAAGGTCGTCCAGATGCCGTGCCAGTCCTTCGCACCATTTGCGCCCGTGAAGAATCGATCGATCATCCAGCCGCTGATCGAGCTGCCGAGTACCGCGCCGATGCCGTTGGTCATCAGCATGAAGAGGCCCTGCGCCGATGCACGGATGCGCGGGTCGCTCTGCTGTTCGACGAACAGCGAACCGGAGATGTTGAAGAAGTCGAACGCCATGCCGTACACGATGCAGCTCAGCACGATCATCCACAGGCCCGGGCCCGGATCGCCGTAGGCGAACAGGCCGAAGCGCAGGAACCACGCGATCATGCTGATCGTCATCACCGCCTTGATGCCGAAGCGCTTCAGGAAGAACGGGATGGTGAGGATGAAGAGCGTTTCGGAGATCTGCGAGATCGAAATGATCACCGCCGAGTGGCGCACGCCGAACGAATCCTTGAACTGCGGCAGCGACTCGAAGTCCTTGAGGAACGTCACGCCGTACGCGTTGGTCAGCTGCAGCGCTGCACCGAGCAGCATGGCGAACACGAAGAACACCGCCATGTTGCGATCGCGAAATAGACGGAACGACGTCAGGCCGAGCGCGTCGATCAGCGAACGGCTGTCGTCGCGACCGAGGCGCGGCGGCGCGGCGGGAAGCGTGAAGCCGTAGATGCCGAGCAGGATCGAGCCGGCCGCGGCGACATAGAACTGACCCGGCGAGGATTCGAGCCCGAGCCAGCTCGTGGTCCACGTCGCGGCAATGAAGCCGACCGTGCCCCAGACGCGGATCGGCGGGTAATCGCGTACGACGTCGAGGCCCTCACCCTTCAGCGCGTTGTAGGCCACCGCGATCGCCAGCGAGATCGTCGGCATGTAGCAGAGCATCGTGGCGAGGATCAGCCAGAAGAACTGGTTGGGATCGGCCGCGCGCGGCAACAGGCACAGGAACACGCCGCCGAGGATGTGCAGCGCGCCGTACAGGCGTTCCGCGTTGATCCAGCGGTCGGCGACGATGCCCATCAGCGACGGCATGAACAATGCCGAGATGCCCATGGTCGAGAAGATCGCGCCGAAGCTCGTGCCCGACCACTGGCGGTTCTGAAACCAGTAGGCGCCGACCGTGATCAGCCACGCCCCCCAGACGAAGAACTGGAGGAAGTTCATCAGCGTGAGGCGCAGCTTGAGATTCACGGGCGGTCCTAGTGAGGCGCGGAAGTCGCCGCAGCGTAGAGGCAAAAGCAGCCGTGGTGAAGCCGGCCGGTGGCTGGCTACCTGACTAGCCGATTCCCCGGACCAGCGCCCAGATGCCCAGCGCTGCGAACACGGCGGCGGCGGTGAGGCGCGCGGCCTTCAGCGGCAGGCGATCGGCGAAGCGGCTTCCCAGCACCACCACCGGCACGTTCGCCAGCAGCATGCCGAGCGTCGTGCCCGTCACCACCGGCACGAAATCGTGGAATCGCGCGGCGAGGAGGACAGTGGCGACCTGCGTCTTGTCGCCGATCTCGGCGAGGAAGAACGCGATCGTGGTGGCGACCAGCGCGCCGTACTTGGACAGGCGATCGTCGCCGTCGTCGAGCTTGTCCGGCTTGAGCGTCCACAGTGCGACCGCGATGAAGCTGCCGGCGACGATCCAGCGCAGCACGTCGGGCGTGAGCAGCGACGACAGCCAGTCGCCGAGCGCGGCGGCGAGCGAGTGGTTGAGCACCGTCGCGATGACGACGCCGCCGACGATGGGCCACGGCTTGCGATAGCGCGCGGCCAGCATGAGGGCGAGCAGCTGCGTCTTGTCGCCGATTTCGGCGAGCGCGACCGTACCGGTCGAAATGAGGAGTGCGTTCATTGGGAGTCCGATGCCGGGCATGCACGAAGGCGCAACGCGGCCCGGCTGGACGCGTAACGCCTTCGGTCTTGCCCCGGACCGGATTGCGATCCTCCGCGCACCACGGCCGGCTGGCCGAGTGTGTTGACGCGCGGGCCGTCGATGCGACGGCGGACTACTCCCCGAGAGGAGCGTGCATTGTACCGATGCACCTGCGCGCCGCGGTGAATGCGCGCCGATGCAATCGATTACCGGACGTGCGTCACGTGTTGCGCAGTTACGATGCCTCGTCCCATCACGGAGCCGACCATGCACTACCGCCGCCTCGGATCATCCGGCCTGCCGCTGTCCGCACTGTCGTTCGGTGCGTGGCTCACTTTCGGCAACCAGGTGCCGCGCAGCGAATGCCGCAACCTCGTCGCCGCGGCGTGGGACCACGGCATCAACTTCTTCGACAACGCCGAGAGCTACGCGCAGGGCAACGCGGAGTCGGTGATGGGCGACGTCATCGCCGACCTGCGCCTGCCGCGCGACGGCTTCTGCGTGTCGAGCAAGGTGTTCTTCGGCGCGGCGGAAGATCCGCGGCCGACGCAACGCGGCCTCTCGAAGAAGCATGTGCACGACGCCTGCCATGCGGCGCTCAAGCGCCTGCGTGTCGACGCGCTCGACCTCTTCTATTGCCATCGTCCCGATCCCGACACGCCGGTCGAGGAAACCGTCTGGGCGATGGACGCGCTCATCCGCCAGGGCAAGGTGCTGTACTGGGGCACGTCGGAATGGCCGGCCACGCTGATCCGCGAGGCGCACCGCGTCGCGAAGTCGCACCACCTGCACGCGCCGATGATGGAGCAGCCGCAGTACAACCTGCTGCATCGCGAGCGTGTCGAACTCGAATACGCGCCGCTGTATGCGGAACTCGGTTTGGGGACGACGACCTTCTCGCCGCTCGCATCCGGCCTGCTCACCGGCAAGTACGCGAACGCATCGAAGGACGAACCGGCACGACTCGAACGCGAAGAGCTCGGCTGGCTCAAGCGCATCGTCGTCGGCGACGAAAGCCAGCGGCGCATCGAACGCGCCAGCCGTTTCGCCGAAGCCGCGAAGTCGATCGGCCATCCGCCGGCGACGCTCGCCATCGCCTGGTGCCTGCGCAACCCGCACGTGTCGAGCGTGATCCTCGGCGCAAGCCGCGTCGAACAACTGCTGCAGAACCTGCAGGCGCTCGAACTCGCCAACGCGCTCGACGAGGTGCAGTGGCAGCAGCTCGAGGCCGCTGCGGCGTAGACATATATATAGAGGGAGGTTGCACGCCGCGCGCGCGTCCGTCGTCGCGCCGTGCGGCCGCGCGGTTGCAGCCGCTCGCGAGGCCTATACTCGCCGCATCCACCAGGGGAGGGGACACATGGGCATTTCGCTTGTCGGGTTGGTCATCGCATTCGTCGTGGTGATCGCGATCTTCAAGACCGTGCGCATGGTCCCGCAGGGTTACCAGTGGACGGTCGAGCGCTTCGGGCGCTACACGCACACGCTCGAGCCCGGGCTGCATTTCCTGTTCCCGGTCGTCTACGGCGTCGGCCGCAAGATCAACATGATGGAACAGGTGCTCGAAGTCCCGAGCCAGGACGTGATCACCAAGGACAACGCGGTCGTCAAGGTCGACGGCATCGTGTTCTTCCAGGTGCTCGACGCAGCGAAGGCCGCGTACGAAGTGGCGACGCTCGAGATCGCCATCCTCAACCTCGTCATGACCAACATCCGTACCGCGATCGGTTCGATGGACCTCGACGAGTCGCTGTCCAAGCGCGATGAGATCAATACGAAGGTGCTGGTGGCCGTCGACCAGGCGACGCATCCGTGGGGCATCAAGGTCAATCGCATCGAGCTCAAGGACATCGCGCCGCCGCGCGACCTGATCGATTCGATGGCGCGGCAGATGAAGGCCGAGCGCGAGAAGCGCGCGAACATTCTCGAAGCGGAAGGCTTCCGCCAGGCGGCGATCCTCAAGGCCGAGGGCGAGAAGCAGTCGGTGATCCTCGAAGCCGAAGGCCAGCGCGAAGCCGCGTTCCGTGCCGCCGAAGCGCGCGAGCGTTCGGCCGAAGCCGAAGCGAAGGCGACGCAGCTGGTGTCCGACGCGATCTCGCAGGGCAACGTGCAGGCGATCAACTACTTCGTCGCGCAGAAGTACATCGAGGCGTTCAAGTCGCTGGCCGAAGCGCCCAACCAGAAGTTCGTGCTGATGCCGATGGAAGCGTCCGGCGTGATCGGTTCGCTGGGCGGCATCGCGGAACTGGCGAAGGAAGCGCTGGACCGCCCGAACGCACCGAAGCCACCCGCGCTTCCGCGCTGAGGTCGACGCCATGCACTGGACGTTCACCGCAACCGTCTGGGCGCTCGTCGCGCTGGTGCTGATCGCGGCCGAGATCATCGCGCCCGGCGCTTTCATGTTGTGGCTCGGCATTGCCGCCGCGGCGACGTGCGTGCTGGTCGTCGCGATGCCCGGCCTCGCACTCGTCTGGCAGATGATCGCGTTCGCGCTGCTTAGCGTGCTGTCGGTCTTCGTCTACCTGCGCTTCTTCCGGACGCACGGCCGCGACAGCGACCGGCCGTCGCTCAACCGTCGCGCCGAACAGATGGTCGGCCGCGTGGTGCCGTTGATGGCGCCGATCATCGACGGCCACGGCCGCGTGCAGATCGCGGACGCGATCTGGGATGTCGAAGGCCCGGACCTGCCGCTGGGCGCGCGCGTTCGCGTGGTCGGCGTGCGTGGCATGACGCTGGAAGTGCGGCCGCAGGACTGAGTCCATCCGCCGGCGTCTGACCCGCCGGCGCGTATCCGCGATAATCACGGGCTCACCCCACGCCGTGATCCCGCCATGACGAGCAAGACCGTCCTCAACGACACCCACCGCGCCCACGGCGCCAAGATGGTCGACTTCGGCGGATGGGACATGCCCATCCACTACGGCTCGCAGATCGACGAGCACCACCAGGTGCGTCGCGACGCGGGCATGTTCGACGTCTCGCACATGACCGTGGTCGACCTGCGCGGCGCGCGTGTGCGCGACTTCCTGCGCATGCTGGTCGCCAACTCGGTCGACAAGCTCAAGAAGCCGGGCAAGGCGCTGTACACCTGCATGCTCAACGAGCGCGGCGGCGTCATCGACGACCTCATCGTCTATTTCCTCGACGAGTCGTTCTTCCGCCTCGTGGTCAACGCTGCCACCCGCGACAAGGACCTCGCGTGGATCCGTGGCCAGGCGATCGCGTTCGACGTCAGCGTTACCGAGCGCGACGACTACGGAATGATCGCGGTGCAAGGTCCGAACGCGCGCGCCAAGGTCATCGGCCTGTTGCGCGAATCCGATCGTGCCGCAGTCGAGAAGGTCGGCCGCTTCGCCGCGGCGACGGGCGTCACCGACGACGGGCTCGAACTGTTCGTCGCGCGCACCGGCTACACCGGCGAGGACGGTTTCGAAGTGCTCGTGCCGGCCGACCAGACCGTGCGCGTGTGGGATCGACTCGTGCAGGCGGGCGTAAAGCCGGCGGGACTCGGCGCGCGCGACACGCTGCGCCTCGAAGCCGGCATGAACCTCTACGGCCAGGACATGGACGAAGACGTGTCGCCGTACGAAGCCGGCCTCGCGTGGACCGTGGCGATGGACGAAGGCCGCGACTTCATCGGACGCGCCGCGCTCGAGCAGCAGCTCGCGAACGGCAGCGCGCGACAGATGGTCGGGCTCGTCATGGACGAGAAGGGCGTGCTGCGCCACGGACAGAAAGTGATCACCGCGGCGGGCGAGGGCGAGATCCTGTCGGGCACGTTCTCGCCGACCATTGGCAAGGCGATCGCGCTCGCGCGCATTCCCGCTGGCGAACCCGGCGACGTGCGCGTCGACATCCGCGGCCGCGAAATTCCGGTGCGCGTGGTCAAGTATCCGTTCGTGCGCGAAGGCGCGAACCTCGTCCCCGACGCCTGATCGAAACATCGTGCGGACGAGCGGCTGTCCCGTCCGCATCGCATGGCTAAACTAGCGACGCATCGAATCCACCCATCAACGCACGCGACCCACGACGCACCGGAGCCCCCATGAGCGAGATCCCTGGCGACCTGAAGTTCCTCAAGACCCACGAGTGGGCCCGCGTCGAAGGCGACGGCAAAGTCACCGTCGGCATTTCCGACCACGCGCAGGGACTTCTCGGCGACCTCGTGTACGTCGAACTGCCCACCGTCGGCGACCGCGTCGAAGCCGGCAACGCATGCGCCGTCGTCGAGTCGGTCAAGGCCGCGTCGGACGTGTACGCGCCGCTCACCGGCAAGATCGTCGCGGTCAATTCGGCGCTCGCCGACAAGCCGGAAACGATCAACGAAGACGCCTACGGCGAAGGCTGGCTGTACCAGCTCGAGATCGAGGACGCGGAGCAGCTCAACGAACTCCTCGATCCCGACGACTACGCCGAGCAGCTGGAAGACGACCACTGATTCGCAGTCGCGAAGCAGTCACCGAAGGCCGCGGACATCCGCGGCCTTCTTCGTTTCGGACGATGCGAAGCGACGGTCGATGCACGACGACGACGTCGCGCGAGCGGTGCGCGACACGCGATCGCGGTCGTCGAAACGGTCGATGTGGACGTGTCGACAGCGTTCGAAAGCTCGCGCACTTTCGCGCAAATCGGGTTGTGCGGCGCCAGATCGCGACGTCGTCTTCGCATCGCGCACACGCCGCCGACGCGCGGCGTTGAGGTTCCGTTCGGGTTCGCGGAACGCATCGCGCGACGTCGACGAATGCATCGAAGTAAATCGAAGTGCTGCACGGAAACACTTGAAACGTAGGGGTTTCGTTGCGCGTAGAAAATGATGCGAACGATTCGATGCGCATCCGCGAGTTACGTCGGAGGTGCTCGATGCGGACCCGAAACCCAAGCGGGGCGCGGACTTGGGAAAAAAAATTTCGCCCAGGTTGTTGACATCAAAAAAATCGGTGATTAGGTTTCGCCCCAGCAGCTAACCTGCGAATGCGAGTGATCAAAACAGACGCGACAACGCGCACCACAAAACGGACCTCCGCCCGGGACATCAAACCGGTGGACGCAGGATCCGTTTCCCTCGCGAAAACACATTCCGCATTCCGAAGCAGCCCGATCCGCAGCTGGCGGTCCGGGCTTTTTCATGCCCCAGCGGAATGTTCAAACCAGACAGGTGCTGTCGAATTCGGTGGACGCATCCGCGTTTCGCCGCTGCTTCCGCCACATCGGTTCCAGGGTGTGGCGGTCAGTCGCTGGGCTGTTCCCGCGACGTTGTCTTGAACTGGGCAACACCCCGATAGACCACTAAACGAGGAGCCACCCCATGGCCACGAAGAAAGCCACCAAGAAGTCCACCGCCAAGAAGGCCACGAAGAAGGCTGCTGGCAAGAAGGCCGCGTCGAAGAAGTCGACCGCCCGCAAGACCGCCGCCAAGAAGGGCGCGCGCAAGACCACCGCCAAGAAGGCCGGCGCTCGCAAGACTGCAGCCAAGAAGGGCGGCGCTCGCAAGACCGCAGCCAAGAAGGGCGCACGCAAGACTGCAGCCAAGAAGGGCGGCGCTCGCAAGACCGCAGCCAAGAAGGGCGGCGCTCGCAAGACTGCAGCCAAGAAGGGCGCTCGCAAGGCAACGGCCAAGAAGGCTGGCGCTCGCAAGGCCACTGCCAAGAAGGCTGGCGCTCGCAAGACCACCGCCAAGAAGGCCGGCGCTCGCAAGACCGCAGCCAAGAAGGGCGGCGCCCGCAAGACGGCCAAGAAGGCCGGCGGCGCGCGCAAGACCGCAGCGAAGAAGGGCGGCGCCCGTAAGGCGACCCGTCGCCGAGCTGATGCCCCGATGACGATGCCGGCCACCCCGGCTCCGATGATCTAAGAAAAAAATACCCGATTACCGCAACACCCGACTCTCTCCCGCAGCCCAGGCGGGGGAGAGTTTTTTTTTGGCGCGATGACGATGACGATGCCGGTGCCGCGACTGCGGGTCGGATGCGACGCATTGCCCTGTCGCGACGCGACGCCTGCAGTGACGACTCGTCGCGATCGGAGATCGGCTGCCGTTGCTTACGGCAGCGCAATGGGTACTGCCGAGCTGTGCATCGCGTCAGCGACCGATGAGCGACGTCGCGGTGCCAGCTCCAAGGACCCATCCGTCTAGCAGCCGTCAGCGAGCGGCGGCGAGGGCGAGAGGATGACGTGGCACGAGTGCGGCCGGAGCGTTGATGTCGAGGCGACCGCTGCGCGGTCGCATAGGCATCGCACCACGCAGCGTAAGCAGTCGCTTCGGTCGTTGCGCGTCCAACGTGCTACGTGCCCGATCCTTTCCGCGCATGCTCAGCGAGTCGCGAACAGATCCCCGCGAGCGACCCGACGCGACGCAGCGCGTCTGGGGTCGGGGCGCGACGATAGCTAGGGCGGCCGGCCGCGATCGAACGACGCGCGTTAACACGGACGCACGCAGCGCCCGGCGTCGCATTGCCGCCCGGCATTCGAACCTGGCGCCGCACGATGCGCGCGCCATTCCCCCAAACGAAAACGGCCGACAAATATGCCGGCCGCCTTCTTCCCGCTAGACGAAACTCAGTGCGGCGCTGCGGTCGACTTCGCGGCGCTCGTGCCCGGCTGCTGGCCGTCTTCGTCGTTCTGCACGAACTGCGTCGGCTCGTCGAAGTCGTCCTTCATCCAGTGGCTGCCCGGAATGCCGAGTGCACGGTCGAGGATGGTCGGGATCATTGCGGACGGCAGCGAGCTCTCGCTGTTCCAGAGCAGTGCGACGCCGAAGTCGCGATCGGGAAGCATTGCCACCGCGCCGCGATAGCCCTGCACCGCGCCGCCGTGGAAGACGAGCGTGTTGCCGGCGTAGTTGTAGACGCGCCAGCCGATGCCGTAGCCCGCCGAGCTCAGGCGCTCGCGACGCCACGGCGATGCACGCATCTCGCTCGGCGTATCGACGCGCGCGGTGTGCAGCGTGGCGAGCAGCGACGCCGGCAGCACGTCCGGGCGATAACCGGTGTGCGCGACCAGCCACTGCGCCATGTCGCTCGCGCTCGCGTTGACGCCCGCCGCCGGCAGCACCTGGTAGTACGGCGTCTTCGGCATGACCGACACCCAACCACCGCGGCCGTGCACGTGCGGATGCGCCCAGCGCGGGCTCGACTCCAGGCCTTCCATGCCGATGCTCGCGTCGTTCATGCCGAGCGGCTTGAAGATGCGGCGCTGCACTTCCTGACCGTAGAACTGGCCGGTCGCCGCGAACACCACGTCACCGATCAGGCTGAAGGCGACGTTCTGGTAGCCGTAGCAGGCGCCCGGCTGGCAGGCGAGCGGCACCGACGCGAGGCGCTGCGTCAGCGTCGTGTACGGGACGTAGGACTCGAGATCGCGATCAAGCGAGTTGCGCGGCAGGCCGACGCTCTGGCTCACCACGTTCGCGACCGTCACCGCCTGCGTGGCGTTCGGATCGCTGAGCTGGAAGTTCGGCAGGTACTGCGTGACCTTGTTGTCCCAACGCAGCGAACCGTCGTTGACGAGCAGGCCGGTGAGCGTGCCCGCGAACGCCTTCGACAGCGACGCGAGACGGAACACCGTGTGCGCGTCGACCGGCTCGGCGGCCGACATGTCGGTGATGCCGTAACCGCGCACGCTGACGATGCGACCCTTGTGCACGATCGCCATCGCCAGGCCCGGCACCTTCTGGTCCGCGACGAGCGACTGCGCGAGCGATTCGATCTGCGCGACATTGAAGTCGGCTGCGATCGGCAACGGATTGCGCACGACCTGCTGCGGTGCAGCGATGGTCGTGGTGGTTGCGGGCGTCCAACGCGGCGGCGGAGGCGTTTGCGCGCCCGCGCCGGTACCGAGTGCGACCGGCAGCAGGAAGGCCAGCGCGCCGACATGGAAACCACGGCGGCGGAAGCGAAGGGCGGCGTCAGTCATGGGTGCGGCATCCACGAAACATTCACGGGTCGATCATAGCGTCGTCATCAAGTGACGCCAGAGGAAAGACATTCATATTCATGTTTTTGCTCGAAAACAGTGACGCAGCGCCGGCCGCTTCACTGCGTATCGTTCACGTGCGGCGCGTCGAGGCACGCAGTAGAGCCATTGCGGACCCGCGCGCGTTCGTTATCCGTCACCGGTTTGTAAAAAGTCCGTTCAGGCGTGAAGCGGCGGTCGTTCGCGAATGAGATCGGCTGCACGTTCCGCGATGGCTATCGTCGGCGCATTCGTATTGCCGCTGACCAGCCGCGGCATTACCGACGCATCGACCACGCGAAGCCCGTCGACGCCGCGTACTCGCAGTTGCGGATCGACCACGCTCGCGTCGTCGCTGCCCATGCGGCAACTGCCGACCGGGTGATAGACGGACTCAGCCTTGGCGCGAATGAAGTCGACGAGCTCGGCATCGGTGAGGTCGTTGCGTACGGGCAGCACCGGTGAGCCGCGATACGCATCGAACGCGGGTTGCATGAGCAGCTCCCGCGACAGCCGCGCGCACTCCAGCATCATCCGCAGGTCGAAGCCGTCGCCGTCCGACAGGTAGTTCGCGGCGATGCGCGCGGGTTGCGCCGCATCGGAGGACGCGAGTTCGATCGCGCCGCGACTACGTGGTCGCAAGAAGCACGCATGGATCGTGTAGCCGTCGCCGGGCAGGCGATTGCGGCCGTGATCGTCGAGCTGCGCAGGAACGAAGTGCAGCTGGATGTCGGGGCGTGCGTCGAGCGCGAGCCGGGAGCGAACGAACGCTCCGCCTTCCGCGATGTTCGACGAGCCGGGCCCACGATGCCCGCGCAGGAAATAATCGAACGCGATGCGCAGGTCGCTGACGCGATCGTAGGTGACCGGCATGCGGCTGCCATGCAGCGTGCAGATGTCGAGATGGTCCTGCAGGTTCGCGCCGACATCGGGTGCGTCGTGCTGCACTGCGATGCCATGGCGTCGCAGCGCGTCCGCAGGCCCGATGCCCGACAGCATCAGCAGCTGCGGCGAGTTGATCGCACCGCCGCAGAGCAGCACTTCGCGTGACGCATGCACGCGATGCAGACCGCGGCCGATCGCGTACTCGACGCCATTCGCACGCGAACCATCGAACAGCACGCGGGTCGTCAGCGCACCGGTGCGCACCTCGAGGTTCGGTCGACCGAGCGCAGGGCGCAGGTAGGCAACCGCGCTCGAACAGCGTGCGCCGTCCTTCTGCGTGACCTGGTACAGGCCGAAGCCGGTCTGCGGCGCACCGTTGAAATCATCGTTGCGTGCGAAGCCCAGTTGTTCGCCGGCGTCGATGAAAACGCGCGATAGCGGGTTGACGTGGCGCAGGTCGGAAACATGCAGCGGCCCCGCGTCGCCATGCAATGCGTCCGCACCGCGCGCGTTGTTCTCGCTGCGGATGAAGTAGGGCAGCATGTCGCGCCACGACCAACCCGTCGCGCCCGCATCGGCCCAGTCGTCGTAATCGACGGGGTTGCCGCGGATGTAGCACATCGCATTGATCGAGCTGGACCCGCCCAACACGCGTCCGCGCGGCCACCACAGTCGACGTCCGTTCAATGCCGGCTCGGGCGCGGTGTTGTAGTCCCAGTTGAGACGCCGCACGTTGACGAGCTTGGCGATGCCCGCCGGCATGTGGATGAAGGGATGACGATCGCGCGGGCCGGCTTCGAGCAGCAGCACGCGTACCGACGGGTCCTCGCTCAGGCGATTGGCCAGCACGCAGCCAGCGGACCCAGCGCCGACGATGATGTAGTCGTACATGCTCACCCCGCACGACGACCGGGCGGTCGCGGCCGCAGCATAACGGGCAAGGGTGGCGGCGCGGCCGCGCGGACGGTACGGTGCGCATCCCCCACCGGAAGCGACCGATGAGCGCGCATCCCGAGCAGTCCCCGGCAGATCAGGGGCGCGTGCGTCGCGGCGAGTGGCCGGCACTGCTGCTCTCGCTCGCGTACTTCTTCTGCGTGCTCACCGCGTACTACGTGATCCGTCCGGTGCGCGAGCAGTTGTCGGCGGCGGTCGGGTCGACGCAGCTTCCGTGGTTCTACCTCGCGACCTTCATCACTACGCTCGCGCTGACGCCGCTGTTCGCCGCGTTGGTGTCGCGCTGGCGGCGACGCGTGATGGTTCCCGTCGTCTACGGCGTGTTCGTGGCCTGCCTGCTCGGCTTCATGCCGTTCTTCGCGCACCAGGATGCGCTCGATGCGCGGACGCTCGGCATCGTGTTCTTCGTGTGGGTGAGCGTGTTCAATCTCTTCGTGGTGTCCGTGTTCTGGGTGTTCATGTCCGACATCTGGTCCCCGGTGCAGGCGCGGCGCTTGTTCCCGTTGATCGGGTTCGCGGGGACGGCGGGCGCGCTTGCGGGTCCGGCGATTACGAAGTCTCTGGTCGGCGTGGTCGGCATTGCACCGCTGCTCGGCGTATCCGCATCGCTGCTCGCCATCGCGACGGTGCTTTCGGTGGTTCTCGGTCGCTGGGCACGCGATGACGCGCGCATCGAAACGCTGGACGACGCACCGCTCGGCGGCGGCATGCTCGACGGGCTCAAGCAGGTCATTGCTAGCCCGTTCATGCGCAACATGGCGATCCTGCTGATCCTCGCCGACGGCATCGGCACGATCAATTACGCGCTGCTCGCCGACTACAGCGGCGCGACGTTCGCGACCGGCGAAGCGCGCACTGCATTCGCCGCGACTGTCGACCTCGCGTCGAACGTGCTGACGATGCTGCTGCAGGTCGGCGTCACCTGGTGGCTGATGCCGATGATCGGCCCGGGTCGCGTGCTCATCATCTGGGCGACGGTCGCGATGGCGTCGCTCGCGCTGGTGGTCTTCTCGCCGGATGCGTACGCCCCGCTGGTGGGCGCGATGCCGGCCGTCGCGCTCGCGGCGATCGTCACCCGCGCATTGGGCTACGGTCTCGCCGAGCCATCGCGCCATGCGCTGTTCACGCAGGTCGCGCGAAGCGAACGCTACAAAGGCCAGAACGCGGTCGACACGGCCGTCTGGCGGTTCGGTGATCTTCTTGTGGCACTCACGATGAACAGCATGAAGGCGCTCGGCGCGACCGTCGGCGGCGTGGCGTCGATCGGGCTTGCCGCAGCGAGCGCGGCCGCGGCGATCGGCTGGCGCCTGTCGCGTGTGCGCGATGCGGGACAGGACGTGCCGCGCGCATGAGGCCGCAGCTCCGGCACTGGCTGCGACGGCTGTTCTTCGCGTGGGTGGCGCTGGCGTTCGTGGCGGTGGTCTACGGCCTGTTCGTCGAGCCGCGCCGTCTGGTCGAGCGCGACTACACGATCGCGCTGCCGCGCTGGCCGGCCGCATGCGAAGGGCTGCGCATCGACCACGTCAGCGATGTGCACACCGGTTCGCCGAACAACGGCCTCGACAATCTCGACCGCGTGGTCGCACAGCTCGAGTCCAGCGATTCCGACGCGGTGCTGATGACCGGCGACTACGTAATCCTCAGCGTGCTCGGCGGCCGCTACATTCCCGCCGATGTCAGCGCACCGCACTGGCGCGCTCTGACCGCGCGTAAGCCCGTCTACGCCGTTCTCGGCAATCACGACTGGTGGAAGGGCGGGCCGGGCGTGCGTCGCGCGCTGGAGGCCGCAGGCGTCGTCGTGCTGGAAGACGAGTCGCGTCGCACCGTCATTCGCGGCTGTCCGCTGTGGATCGTGGGCGTCGGTGACCTGTGGACCGCGAAGCACGACGTGCACAAGGCGTTCGCTGGCATCAACGACGACGCGCCCGCGATCGTAATGACGCACAACCCCGCGCTCGTCGACCAGATTCCGTCGCGCGCTGCGCTCGTGCTGGCGGGCCACACGCACGGCGGTCAGATCTCGCTGCCCGGCATCGGCCAGCCCGCGCAATGGGGCAAGCCCGAGAACCGCTACATCCGCGGCTACTACGGCGACGCGTCGCGACCGCTGTTCGTCTCGCCGGGCATCGGTACCAGCATCATGCCGATGCGCATCGGCGTGCCGCCGGAGATCTCGCGCCTGACGCTGCGCGCGCAGCGCTGAGCACTACGCGGCGCGCGGCGGCCGCGGCGATACCCACATCGATACGACGGCGCGGAAGACGACCTCGCCGTGGGGATCGGTGACTTCCACGTCGACCGGCGCTTCGCGTGCATCGCCGCCGTTCGGCAGGTCGTCGCGCACACGGGCCGTCGCGGTCATGCGGCCCGTCGCCTTGCGCACGTACTCGACCTGCATGCCCTTCGGAATCCAGCGCATCGACTGCGGCAACCCGGCTTCGGTCGCGAGTCCCGCGGCAAGTTCCGCCGCGTTGCACAGCGCGATCGCGTGCACCGTGCCGATGTGGTTGGTCACCGCGCGCCGATGCGCGAACGAGACGACGCAGTGGCCCGGCTCCAGTGCGTCGATGCGCGGCGCGATGCTGCCGAAGTAGGGCGCCTTGAAGCAGACCGCGCGGGCGAACAGCCAGCGGCCGAGTGGCCAGCGCGTCATGCGTCGATGCAGGGCAAGCAGGTTCATCGTGGACTCCGGATACGACGACGGCGGGTCGATGCCCGCCGTCGTGCAGAACGTTTCGCGTATCGATCAGGCCGCTGCGCGCTGGCCCGGTTCGCCGGTCACGGCGGCATAGCCCGACGAGCGCAGCTCGGAGGCTTCGAAGTCATCCACGCTGATCGTGTCGATGGTGATCTCGCGCAGCGCTTCGAGCTGTGTGCGCTCGTCCGCGGTGATCCAGCCGTTGCGAACGGCGAGATCGAGCTGCGACGCGAAGTCGTGCGCTTCCACCTCGTGGCCCTTGAGCGCTTTCTGGAACTTGCGCTCGACCGGCTCCGCCGCGACGACCGCCGGCAGGTAGCTGTCGATGCGACCGGCCGGGTTGAACGGGCCCGGCGTCAGGAACGCGCCGCGACCGAGGCGATCGCGTGCTTCGCCCGGCGTCATCAGGATCGACGCGACCTTGTGATTCAGGCGATCGCTCGGCGCCACTGCGCGACGGCCGAACGGGAACACCAGCGCCCACAGCAGCCAGCCGACCGGACGCACCGGGAAGTTGCGCAGCGCGGCCGACAGCGACAGCTCGAGCTTGTGCATCGAGTTGTGGAACGACCACGCGAGCAGCGGCTGGTCGGCCACCGGCGCACCCTGGTCGTGATAACGCTTGAGCATCGCGCTGGCGATATAGAGCTGGCTCAGCACGTCGCCGAGGCGGCCCGAGAGCGACTCCTTGAACTTCAGCTTGCCGCCGAGCAGCAGCATCGACGTGTCGGCCATCAGCGCGAGCACCGACGAATAGCGGTTGAGCTTGCGGAAGTAGCGCTTCGTGTAGTCGTCGCCGGGTGCGGCACCGATAGTCGCGCCGGTGATGCCGAACCACAGCGAACGCACCGCGTTGCTGATCGCGAAACCGATGTGGCCGAACAGCGCCGAATCGAAGTCGCGCAGCGCCTGCGTGCGATCCGGATTGTTCGCGGCCTTCATTTCCTTGAGGACCCACGGATGACAGAGGATCGCGCCCTGTCCGAAGATCATCAGCGAGCGCGTCATGATGTTCGCGCCTTCCACGGTGATGCCAATGGGCGAGGCCTGCCACGCGCGGCCGAGATAGTTCTTAGGGCCGAGGATGATGCCCTTGCCACCGTGGATGTCCATCGCATCCTTGATGACCTCGCGGCCCATCTCGGTGCAGTGGTACTTCGCGATCGTCGACGGCACCGCGGGCAGTTCACCACGCGCCACCGCCGCCGCCGATGCTTCGGCGAGCGCGGTGATCGTGTACGCATTGCCGCCGATGCGTGCGAGCGCTTCCTCGACGCCTTCGAAGCGGCCGACCGACAGGCCGAACTGCTTGCGGATGCGCGAGTACGCTCCGGTTACGCGAGCGCCCATGCGCGAGCCGCCGGATGCAGTGGAGGGCAGGGTGATCGACCGGCCGATCGACAGGCACTCGACCAGCATCTGCCAGCCCTTGCCGGCATACGCTTCGCCGCCGATGAGCTGGCTGAGCGGAATGAAGACGTCCTTGCCGCGGATCGGGCCGTTCTGGAACGGCGAGTTCAGCGGCATTGCGCGACGCCCGATCTCAACGCCGTCGGTATCGCGCGGCAGAAGCGCGAGGGTGATGCCGATGTCCTCCTTCTCACCGAGCAGGTGGTCTGGGTCGTACATGCGGAAGGCGAGGCCGATCAGCGTCGCGACCGGCGCCAGCGTGATGTAGCGCTTGTCGAAGGTGAGCTTGACGCCGACGACGCGCGCGCCGTTCCAGTCGCCCATCGTCACGATGCCGTAGTCCGGAATCGACGTGGCATCGGAACCCGCCCACGGGCCCGTAAGGCCGAAGCACGGCACTTCGCGGCCGTCGGCCAGGCGCGGCAGGTAGTAGTCCTTCTGCTCGGTCGTGCCGTAGTGCATCAGAAGTTCGGCCGGGCCCAGCGAGTTCGGCACGCCGACCGTCGAGCTCACCACCGACGAGATCGACGCCAGCTTCTCGATCACCTTGTGGTTGCCGAGCGCGGTGAAGCCAAGGCCGCCGTATTCCTTCGGCACGATCATGCCGAAGAACTTGTTGCGCTTGATGTAGTCCCACAGCTCCGGCTGCAGGTCGGCGTGCACGTGCGTGATCGACCAGTCGTCGACCATGCGGCACAGCTCTTCGACCGGGCCGTCGAGGAAGGCCTGCTCGTCCGCGCTGAGCGTCGGCTTCGGCTGCGACATCAGCACGTTCCACTCGGGCTTGCCGGAGAACAGCTCGCCTTCCCAACCCACGGTGCCGGCCTCCAGCGCGACGCGCTCGGTCTCCGACAGCGGGGGCAGGATCTTCTTGTAGAACCCGAAGAGCGGCTGCGTCACCAGCGTCTGGCGCAGCGCCGGCACCAGCAGCGGCACCGCGATGATCGCGAACAGCACGGCCGCGACGATGGTGGCGGTCGCGTTGGCGCCGAGCAGCCAGCACGCGACAAGACCGGCGACGGACATCGCGACCCACGGCGCGAGGCGCATGCGGTGGTAGGCGGCCACGCCGCCAAGGATCAGCAGGACGAGGAACGGTGCGGCGATGCTCATGGAGCGCTCCAGCGGACGGGCGTCCGCGCGGTTTTCGTGGTGATGGCAAGGGCGGGCGCCGGATTCAAACGGCAGCATGAAACACCCGACATACGGGCGAGTATGGTAACGTTTTCGGACCGCTGTCAACGCACTTTTCAGCGGCCGGACGGGCGAATTCCTTAACGCATACTGTCCCGGCCGGACCCGTACGGATACACTGCGACCATGACGACCGACACGCCGGCCAAGTCCGACCGAACGGGGCGCCTCAGCGCCGATGACTGGGCGCAGGCCGCTCTCGACCTCATCGCCGAGCAGGGTGTCGCCGCCGTGGCGGTCGAACCGCTCGCGCGCCGCCTCGGCGTCACCAAGGGCAGCTTCTACTGGCACTTCCCGTCGCGCGAGTCGCTGCTCGTCGCCGCGCTGGAGCGCTGGGAGAAGACCGAGCAGGAAGCGATCTTCGGCCAGCTCGAGCAGATCGCCGACCCGCGCCAGCGCCTGCGCCAGCTGTTCGACGTCGTCGCGCACGAGGTCACCTCGCACATCATCTATTCGGCGCTGCTGAAAGCGCTGGACCACCCGATCGTCGCGCCGGTCATCGGCCGCGTCTCGCAGCGTCGCCTCGAATGGCTCGCCGCGTCATTCCGCCAGGCCGGCCTGGACCCGCACGCCGCGCTCAATCGCGCGCGCCTCGCCTATGCCGCCTACGTGGGCTTCCTGCAGCTCAACCTCCAGCTCAACCAGACGCGCCTGCCGCGCGAAGAGTTCGAGGCATTCGTCGAGCACATGATGGCCACGCTGATCCCCTGAGGATCCGACACCGTTTTCCATTCGCTTTGTAAGGAGGTTTCCGCATGAATGCCCTCGTCCAGGACGTCGACAAACGCACCCCCGAGGTGCAGGGCCGCGGAACCACGCTGGCAAGTCTCGCGCGCTGGGTCGAAGACGTTGCTGCGCTCACGCGTCCCGACGCGATCCACTGGTGCGACGGCAGCGATGCCGAGAACGCCGCGCTGGTCGCGAAGATGGAAGCCGACGGCACGCTGATCCGCCTCAACGAGCAGACCAACCCGGGCAGCTGGCTGCACCGCTCGCACCCGGACGACGTCGCGCGCGTCGAGCACCTGACCTTCGTCTGCACCTCGCAGCAGGACGACGCCGGCCCGAACAATCACTGGATGTCGCCGGCCGACGGCCATACCCAGATGGACGGCCTGTTCGACGGCTGCATGGAGGGGCGGACGATGTACGTCATCCCGTACTGCATGGGCCCGATCGATTCGCCGATCTCGCGTTGCGGCGTCGAGATCACCGACAGCCCGTACGTCGTCGCCAACATGCGGATCATGACGCGCATGGGCGAGCCGGCGCTGCAGCGCATCGAGCGCGACGGCACCTTCGTTCGCGGCCTGCATTCGATCGGCGAACTCGACCCGAACCGTCGCTTCATCATGCATTTCCCCGAAGAGCTGACGATCAAGTCGTACGGCTCGGGCTACGGCGGCAACGCGCTGCTGGGCAAGAAGTGCCACGCGCTGCGCATCGCCTCGCACCAGGCGCGGCAGGAAGGCTGGCTGGCTGAGCACATGCTGATCCTCGGCATCGAGAACCCGCAGGGCGACACGCATTACATCGCCGCCGCGTTCCCGTCGGCCTGCGGCAAGACCAACCTCGCCATGCTCATTCCGCCGGAGGGTTATCGCGCCGATGGCTGGAAGGTGTGGACGGTCGGCGACGACATCTGCTGGATGCGTCCCGGTCCCGACGGCCGCCTGTACGCGATCAATCCGGAAGCCGGTTTCTTCGGTGTCGCGCCCGGCACGTCGGCGAAGTCCAACCCGAACGCGCTCGCGACCATTCGCAGCAACACCATCTTTACGAACGTCGGCCTGACCGCCGATGGCCAGCCGTGGTGGGAAGGTCTCGACGAAGGCCAGCCTGCCTTTGACTGGCGCGGAAATGACTACGATTTCAACAAGGGCCCGGCCGCGCATCCGAATGCACGCTTCACCGTGTCGGCCAAGCAGTGCCCGAGCTATTCGGTGCACGCCGAAGATCCGACCGGCGTGCCGATCTCGGCGATCGTATTCGGCGGCCGTCGCGCGTCACTCGTGCCGCTGGTGTTCGAAGCACGCGACTGGACGCATGGCGTGCTGGTCGGCGCTGCGATGGGTTCGGAGACGACGGCCGCGGCGACCGGCGCGGTTGGCGTCATGCGTCGTGACCCGATGGCGATGAAGCCGTTCTGCGGCTACAACTTCGCCGACTACTTCGCGCACTGGCTGTCGTTCGACAACGGCCAGAACAAGCTGCCCAAGGTCTTTCACGTCAACTGGTTCCGCAAGGGCGACGACGGCAAGTTCCTGTGGCCCGGCTTCGGCGACAACCTCCGCGTGCTCGAGTGGATGATCAAGCGCGTCGACGGCACCGCCGACGCCATCGACACGCCGATCGGCGCACTGCCGCGCGAGCAGGACCTGAACCTGGACGGCGTGCAGCTCTCCGACGAAGTCCGCGCCAAGCTGTTCGGCTTCGACCACGACGGCTGGCGCACCGAGTTCGCCAGCATCGGCGACTACCTCCGCGAATACGGCCCCCGCATGCCCCAGGCGCTACATGCCGAGCAGCAGCGGATCGCATCGCAGCTCGGTTGATTCAGCCCGGATGACGACGTCTCGCGCCACGCGTAACGTGGCGCGATGACTGCCGATCTCTATCCGCGCGCGGCCGCGCTGATCGCTGCGAATCGCTGGGCCGATGCCGCGCGCGAAATCGCGCCGGCGCTCGCCGCCGATCCATCTGCCGACGTGTTGGAGCTCGCCGCCGAAGTCTCGTTGCACTTCGGTGCCTATGCAGAAGCATGCGAACTCGCGCGCCGCGCGACGGCGGCGCTGCACGCGCCTTTAGCTGCGCACGCGGCGGTGCGCACAGCGCAGCTGCTTCGGCGTCTCGAGCTGGCGCCCGAACTCGAAAAGTTATTCGCAACGCAGGCCGTCCTTGGCTGGCCAGCTACGTTGGCCGCCGAAATGGCTGTGCTGGCAAGTTCTGCGTCCTTGTTCGACCAGGCAGCGGCAATTTCGACACGTCTGCTGGCGGCCGCCCCGGCGGACCCCAACGCCCATTACGTCGCTGGTTTGTTGGCTATGTTCGATGGCGATCGGGATCGCTCTCTCTCGCATCTGGGCCGTGCGCTGGCGATCGAACCGCGGATGGGAAACGCGCACTGGCTCGTCGCGATGCAAGACGAACCGGCCGGCGCGGCGGCGCATGTCGAACTCATGCGCAAGGCTATGAGCGGGGTCGTCCCTGGGTCGGAGGCTGAGGCCTACTTCCGTTATTCGCTCCACCGGCGCCTGCATGATCTTCGGCGCTATCCCGAAGCTTGGGACGAGCTTGCGGCGGGTTGGGCCACACAGCGTCGTCTTGAGCCTTACGACATCGAACGCGATATGCAGCTATTCGATGCGTTGCATCGTGTGCAGGTCGAGTCCGATGGGGCAGCGCCGCAGCCCGGCGAACCGCGTGTGATTTTCATCGTCGGGATGTTCCGTTCGGGGACATCGTTGATCGAGCGCGTGCTGACTTCACATCCCGACGTCGTTGACGGCGGTGAAACCTACCAGTTCACCGCGGCGTTCCGCCAGGCTGCAGATTCGGACGGGCACGGGCCGATCGACCTCGAGCTCGTGCGTCGCGCGGCCGCCGTCGACTTCGAACAGGTGCGCGAGCGCTTCATGAGGTACGCGCGCTGGCGCGTCGGCGGGCGGGGCGTGTTGACGGAGAAGCTTCCGTCGAACTTCCTCAATATTCCGTACATCCTGCGTGCAATGCCGGACGCCACGGTCGTCCATCTGCGCCGTGACCCGATCGATACGTGCTTCTCGAACCTGCGCACGTATTTCCGTGGTGCTGCGCCGTACGCGAATGCCCCGGACGATATGGCCCGCTATTACGTGGCCTACGAACGCCTGATGACGCATTTGTGCCAGCAGGCGCCGGGCCGGATTGTCGAGGTCGACTACGAGTCGTTTGTAGGCGACGCCGATGCCGGATCTCGAAGCCTTTTGGAGGCATGCGGCCTCGATCGCGTCGCCGAAAACCAAGTAGCCCGCGATCACAGATCGACGACCGCCAGCGCGGCCGACCTCGGCAAAGGAATCCTGAGGGGGCGGGGTGGGGCGTGGCGACCATACGCGGCGCAGCTGAAAGACCTTCGCGAGGTTCTGGACAGCGCCACGCGTTAACAACCATGGCGTCTCCGCTTCATTCGCGTCGGCCATAAAAAACCACGGCCCCTTTCGGGGCCGTGGCATTTGGAGCGGTGGAGCTATCGATCAGAAGCGCTGCTGATACTTCATGTACAGCGTACGACCGATATCGAAACCACCGTAGTACGGGAAGTCGCTGTTCGGGGTGGAGAACATGATCGGACCGTAGTGGTTCGTGATGTTCGTCGCACCGACCGAGGCAGTTGCATTCCAAGGCAGCTTCACGTTGAACTGCAGATCGTGGAACGTGTTCGAGCCCACGTGATTCTGCTTGTCGAGGTTGCCGTAGACGTCACGATGCGTCGCGTCATCACACGGACGCGGAGCCGAGCCACACGCTTCCTTCATGCCCGAGTAGTAGCGAGCCATGTAGGCGATCGAGTAGTCACCCTTTTCCCAGACGAGGCCGAGGTTCGAGCGAAGACGGAAAATACCCGGCGTACCGACATAGCCCACCCACTGCGTTTCCGGGCTGTTGTCGGCGAGCTGGTCGTACTTGCTCGTGTAGGTCGACTGCCAGTTCACGTTGAACTTACCGAACGACGTTTCCGGCACACGGTAGTTCACGCCGAAGTCGTAGCCTTCCGTACGGATGGCGCCGAGGTTCGTCAGGCCGAAGAACATGTTCGTGATGGCATGGGTGGCAGGATCACGCACGATGCCGGCGCAGCGAGCCGAGATATTCGCCACATAGCAGTCGTTGAGGATCGAATCAACCGAATCCGAGGCGATCGTGTCTTCGATCTTGACGTCGAACCAGTCCAGCGTGAAATCCAAGCCCTGGACCCACTTCGGGCTCCATACGATACCGGCCGTCTTCGAGGTCGCGGTCTCGGGCGAAAGATTCGGGTTGGAACCGCTGAGGAACTGGAAGTTGGTCTGGCACGGAACCGTCGTGCAAGCGATGTTGCCCTGGCCCAGCTGGACGTAGCTAGCCGGAACGCCCGCGGCGGTACATGCCGGGCCGCCCGCGCCCGCCTGCGGATCGGGACCCGACGCGCACGGGTCGGTGTACGACTCGAAGCTGCCACCGATGCCGCCGAACAGATCGGAGATCGAGGGCGCGCGGAAGCCCTGCGCATACGTCGCGCGAACCAGCAGGCCTTCCATCGGACGCCAACGCATCGAGAACTTGCTGTTGAGCGTGTTGCCGAAGTTCGAGTATTCCGAGTAACGGCTCGCGATGTTGAAGGTCAGTTCCTTGGCGAACGCGACGTCGGCGAGCACCGGTACTTCGAGTTCGACGTACGCTTCGTTCAGCGAGTAGCTGCCCGCCGTCGTCGTGGCAGGAAGACCCGTGCTCAGACCGGCCTGCGCGAACGCATCCGGAACGAAGCGACCCTTCTCTTCGCGGTGCTCCACACCGAACGCGAGACCCATGTCACCGGCCGGCAGCGAGAAGAGCGTGCCGCCCATGTTCGCGCTGTAGATCGTGGTCGTGGTTTCGCCGGCATCGTGGTACTCGGGGAACAGGTATGCCTGCAGCGCCGGGTTCGCGAGCGAGCCTTGGCCGGCCTGGCCGTACGGCAGGAGCGGGTTGAACGGAATGCACTCGCCGTTACCGTAGTTGCTGCCGTACGCGATCGGGGCAGCCGCGCTGCCGCACTCGACGCGGCCCGTGGCTGCGTTGAAATACGACGGACCGATCGCCTTCGAGCTAGCGAGCGTGTTGGCGTCGCCGTGCGCGTACTTGTTGTTGTCGTTGCGGTTCGACAGGTAGCCGACGTCCCAATCCCACTGGTGGTCGCCGAAGTTCAGAACGCCTTCAAGGCCGAGGCTGACGCGGAGCGTGTTCAGCACGCTGCGCGTGGTGCGCGGCACTTCCCACAGACGGCGGTAGAAGTACGCGTCACCAGCAGCCGGATTCGGATTGAAGTAGCTCTGCGCGGAAATCAGGCCGAAACCGTAGTTGAACGGATACCCAGCGATCTGCTGATCAGTAGTGCGCTGGTTGTAGCCGATGTCCGCCGTGGCCTTGAGGTCGTCGGTAATGTTCAGCGTCGAGCTGACGAACACCGAACGGCGCTCGATGCCGGTCTGCAGCATCATCTGCTGGTTTGCGTTCGCACGCTCGGCCGGCGTCAGGCTGTGATAGTTCGCCGGATTGCCCGGATCTGCGCCCTTGTTTACGGTGCACATGCCGCTCGCGCAAGTCGGATCAACAAAGTTGATGTTCTGACCGTACGTGTCGGAGTCAGGGTCCGTATCGATGATCGGGCCGCCCGGGCCCTGATTGCCGAGCCACACGCCGTTCTGGCTAATCGGGCTCCAGCCGGAGAACGGGAAGTCCGGACCCGAGTTGCCGTACGCGCTGAACCAGCGGTCCTTGGCGAAAACCGGATCTTCCTTCGTGTATTCCGCGCTCAGCGTGACGCTTGCACGGTCGCCGCTCGCGCCGAGCGTGACGTCGTACGACTGCTTGAAGCCGTCGCCCTTGTCGTAACCGCCGAGGTAGACGTTAGCTTCCGCCCCGTCGAAGTTGCGACGGGTGATGATATTGACGACGCCCGCGATTGCGTCGGAACCGTAGATCGCAGATGCGCCGTCCTTCAGGACTTCGATGCGCTGGATCGCGGAGACCGGGATCTGGCCGAGATCCTGCAGACCCGAAGTCGAGATGCCGAGACGCTTACCGTTGACGAGCACGAGCGTGCGCTGCGCGCCGAGGTTGCGCAGGTCGATGTAGTAACCACCGACGTCTTCGCCGGAAGCCAGCGCGTCAGCGCGCGAGATTGCCGGCGAACCTGCCGACGTGAGGTTCTGCAGGATGTCCGCGACCGAGGTGAAGCCCTGGTTCTGGATCTGCTCACGGCTCAGCGTGATGATCGGCTGTGCGGTTTCGACGTCGGCGCGCGGAATACGCGAACCGGTGACTTCGATGCGGTCGAGCTGCTGGGCGTCGCCGGTCGGCGGCGCAGCGGTCGGCGCTGTGGTCGTTTGCGCGAAGGCCGAACCGGCCGCGGCAACGGAGCTCATGGCGATCGCGATTGAAATCGCGTCGCGGAGCCTGGTGGTCTTAAAGGTCATTCTCTCTCTCTCCAAGTGTGTCTGGTATTTCCCATGGGAACCTTTCCGGCTGAGCTTTGGAGGACGCAATCCGGCGAGGTCGGCCCGATAGTAGCGGCCCCTTTTGAGAAATTAAAGTGTCGTTAACAAAAAAGGCCGCCCGGGTGGGGCGGCCTTCTGGGACGGGGTTCTCAGGGATCAGAGATCCTGCTGATACCGGACGTAAGGAACGGCGCCTTCGTCCTGCTCGCCATTGCCTGGCGCGAACGGGTTACGACCACGCGTCACGACGTTTTCGGCGCCGACGCTCAGCTGGCCGCTCCACGGGGTGCGCCAGCTCAGACCGAGGTCGAGGCCTTCCCAGCGGCCGGGCTGCGTCGGGGAATCCACGACGCGACCGATCACGTTGGCGCCGAAGCGGCCGACGCTGGTGCCGACGCTGAGCGTCTTGATGTCCCAGCGATCGGCGAGCTCAGGCACCGCGTCCGGCGAGACGAGGCGGGCGCGGGCGATCGTGCCGGCGATCGAAACCGTCGCCTCGCGACCGATGTTCTTTTCGCCGATCAGCGTGAGCGCGTTCTGGTTGACGCGCGAATTCGCGTGACCGGACGTGAGCCACGCAGGAAGCGTGTCATGGGTGTTATTCAGGCCGACGCCGACGCGGACGTTCTTGCGCGATAGGGTTGCGCCGGCGCTGGTCTGCTTGGCGTGCGTATTGCCGAGCGACGCGAGAAGGCAGTTGTCCGCGAGGGTACCGATTGCGCTGCCGAGCCCGGACTTGCGATCACAGAGCAGGCCAAGGGTGTCGCCGGTGCCAACCCCGAGCGCGCTGTCGAGACGCGTGCTGCCGAACTGCCACGTCGCGGTAGAGACGGGTTCGAGCAGAAGAACCGCTTCGACCTTGCCACTGTTCTGGTTCCACACGGGCAGCGCCTGCGGATGGGGCCGGGCGACCTGTGCCGACGCAATGCCCGACGCGACCAGGAGGCCGGCGGCGAGAAAGCTGCGGAATGGGCGGGCTCGGGACATCACGGGGTGTGCGACCGGGTGCGTGCCGGAAAGTTCCGGGCGTGTGAACGGATGGTTCAACTATAGGAGATTTATCAATCTTTAACAATCCGCTCGTCGTCCCGTCACTGCGGTCGGTCAGGCGGTTGTAACTCCCGATCGGCGTTCTGGAACAGCTGCTCGATCTCGTCCGGCGTGAAGATATACGACTGCCCGCAGAACTCGCAGCGGATCATCGCTTCCCCGTCCGCGGCGGCAAGTCGAGCCTCTTCGTGGCCGATCGCGACCAGCATCGACTCGACCCGGGCCCGGGAGCAGGAACATCCGAACGCGAGCGCCCGGTCGCCGAGCAGCTCGACGCCATCCTCGTGGAAGAGGCGGTGGAGCAGGCGGTCGCCGTCGATGGAGATCAGTTCTTCCTCGCGCAGCGTGTCGAACAGTGCGCCGACGCGGTTCCAGCCGTCATCGTCGCCCTCGTCGCCCGGCAGCTTCTGCAGCATCAGGCCGGCGGCGGTGTCGCCATTCGCGGCGAGCAGGAGACGGGTGGGCAACTGCTCGGACTGGCGGAAATAGTCCTCGAACGCGCCATCGAGACGGCTGGCCTCGAGCGGCACCAGGCCCTGGTAGCGCACCGGTTCGCCGTCGGGGCCATGGTTTTCGATCGTGATCGCGAGGATGCCGCCGTAGCCGAGATCGCGCAGGTCGGGCGACACCACGCCTTCGGCTTCCTCGGCGAGCTGCACGATGCCGCGCAGCGTGCCGACTGCGGTGCATTCGGCGAAGAGCGTACGAATGGCGCCATCGCTGCGCATCTGCACGGACAGGCGGCCGTCGACCTTGGTGTGGCCCGTGAAGAGTGCAGCCGCGGCGGCGGCCTGGCCGAGCATCGACATCGCGGCGTCCGGATAGTCCTCGCGCGAGCGGATCTGCTGCCAGGTGTCGTCGAGGCGCACGTGCACGCCGCGCACGCCGGCGCGGTCGATGAGGAATCGGACGAGGCGGTCGCGTCCGGCGTCGAGGGTCGGTTCGGTCATGGGGATCGTGGAAGCGGCGCTTGGCCGATAATGCCCAGCGGGGCTGCAAGGCGATGCGACGACATGGGGACGCAATGACGACGACACAAGGCGGGCGCTCGCGCGGCAGGCGATGGCTGCGGCGACTGCTCTGGCTGCCCGTCATCTTCGTCGCGTTCACCGTGCTGCAGGTGGCGACGCTGCGATTCGTCGACCCGTGGTTCTCGAGCTTCATGGCCATCCGCCAATTCGAGGCTTGGGGCGAGGGCGATTTCCGCTTCGGCGTCGCGTACGACTGGCGCGATCTGGATCGCATGTCGCCGAGCCTTCCGGTCGCGCTCGTCGCCGCCGAAGACCAGCGTTTCGCCGACCATTTCGGTTTCGATTTCCAGGCGATGGAAAAGGCTGAGCGCGCGAACTCGCGCGGACGCAAGCTTCGCGGTGGCAGCACGATCAGCCAGCAGCTCGCGAAGAACCTGTTCCTTTGGGGCGGCCGCAGTTACGTGCGGAAAGGTGTCGAAGCCTGGTACACGCTTCTGATCGAGGCGATGTGGCCGAAGCAACGCATCATCGAGGTGTACGCGAACGTCGTGGAATTCGGCGACGGCGTGTACGGCGCACAAGCCGCGGCGCGACACTTCTTC
Organism: Lysobacter sp. HA18; assembly: GCF_054057595.1. Classification (NCBI taxonomy): domain Bacteria; kingdom Pseudomonadati; phylum Pseudomonadota; class Gammaproteobacteria; order Lysobacterales; family Lysobacteraceae; genus Lysobacter; species Lysobacter sp. HA18. The sequence continues at coordinate 2,458,858 of NZ_JBSRZL010000001.1, read as the reverse complement.
GGCAAGGACGCATCGCGCCTGACACCCGCCGAATCGGCGCGGCTTGCCGCGGTGCTGCCCGCGCCCAAGCGCTACAACGCGGGGCAACCCGGGCCGTACGTCACACGACGCGCGCGGGCGATCGAACATCAGATGGCGATGATCGGCGGCCGCGGTTACCTCGAGCGGCTCGACTGACATCGGCCTTCGACGACGTAGGATGCGCGCATGCACACCGATCGCCTGACCGTCGTCGTCGCGGCCTACAACGAGGCCGAAAGCCTTCCGTTGCTGCATCCGCGCATCGTCGCGGCGTGTAGCAGCGTCGAGCAGATCGACGCACGCGTGCTCTACATCGACGACGGCAGCACCGATGCCACGTGGCGCGTGCTCTGCGACATCGCCGCCAAAGATGCGCGTGTGTCATTGCTGCGGTTGTCGCGCAACTTCGGCAAGGAGGCGGCGCTCACCGCGGGTCTCGATCTTGTCGATGAAGGCGGCGCGCTGATCCTCGATGCGGACGGACAGGATCCGCCGGAACTCATTCCAACGTTCGTCGCGAAATGGCGCGAAGGCTTCGACGACGTGCACGGTACGCGCACCGTGCGCGTCGGCGAAGGGCTGCTGAAGCGCACGACGGCGCACGCGTTCTATCGCGTGATCGGCCGACTCTCGCGCACGCCGATTCCGGCGGACACCGGCGACTTCCGCCTGCTATCGCAACGTTCGCTGGTCGCGCTGCGCCAACTGCGCGAGCGACATCGCTTCATGAAAGGGCTGTTCGGCTGGGTCGGCTATCGCAGCGTCGCGATCCCGTACGAGCGTGATGCGCGACTCGCGGGCGGCAGCAAGTTCAACTTCTGGCGCCTGTGGAATTTCGCGATCGAAGGCATCACCAGCTTCTCGACCGCGCCGTTGCGACTGGCGACCTACATCGGTCTGGTCACCGCAATCCTCGCGTTCTTGTACGCGGTCTGGATCGTGCTGAAAGCTTTCATGTGGGGCGACCCGGTCGCTGGCTGGCCGACGATGATGGCCGTGATTCTGTTCCTCGGCGGCACGCAGCTGATCGCACTCGGCCTGATCGGCGAGTACCTCGGGCGCATCTACGACGAGTCGAAGCGGCGCCCGCTGTATCTGGTCGACGAATTCCGCCCGGCCGACGCCGACGGCGGTTAACGCGCGTACTGCCCGCCGCAGTTCGCGTCCTTGCCGCCGCCGAGTTCCATCGTCGCGAGCAAGGCGGCCGGCGGCGCGATGTGGCCGAGAACGATCGCAAGCGCAGCACGTAGCCCGACGCGAGCGAGGTCCGGCCGGAAATGCGGTTGCTTGAACGTGCCGGTGAGATAGAGCGGCGCACGGAACGAGAACAGGCTTCGATCCTTCGGTCGCGGTCGCAGCTTCAGATCGAGAGTCTCGTCGCGCAGGCTGATGTTGCCTTCACCGATGATGATCGTGTCAGTCGTGTCGAAGGCGAGCGACTTCGCGTTCATAACGCCGTTGTTGACGCCGAAGTCGCCGAACGCGCAGCGCACGGGGATCTGCTTGTCGCCGCCGATCAGGAACTTCAGCGATTCCTGTACGTCGAGGCCCGCGAGTTCCATCACGAGGTTGCTGATTCGGCCCGCGCCCATGCCGACGCCGACGCTGCCGTCGGACGAACCGAGGATCGCGGCGATCGAGTTGCCGGTGCCGGCGAGCGTTGCTTCGCCACCGACCTTGCCGACCGCTTGCTTCACCAGCTCGGCCTTGGGCATCAGGCGACCGAGGTTCAGCCCGCGCGCGCTGATCTGAGCGCGAGTACGGATCGGCGACTCGCGTGCATCCATGCGAATCGTCGAACGGATGTCGCCGCCTGCGACGCCGAAGTTCAGCGGTTCGAGACGTAGCAGGCCGTTATCGAGCTTCAGGTGCGCGTCCATGTCGTCGAGCGGCAACGACAGCGAACTGATCTGCGTCGCTCGCAGGCTCACGTCGGCGTCCATCGAGCGCAGTTTGTCGAGATGGTAGGGCTCGTTCGGAAACACGCGCGGGCTGGCGGCGTCGCGCGCTGCTTTCGCGGCAAGTTCGGGATTAGTGCTTTCGCCGCCGCCGGCAGTCGGGGCGCGACCGATGAAGCCGGCGAGATCGTCGAAGTCGAGGCGGTGGGAGACGAAACGCCCCTTCAGGAACGGGCGCTTGCCTCCGGTGATGAATGTCGCGTCGCCGGAGAGATCGCTGTCGCCGACGCGGCCTTTGAAGTTGTCGTAGTGCCAGGTGGTGCGGTTGGCGTCCATGTCGCGCGTGAGTCGACCGTCGAGCGAGTAGGGCGGCGTCGGCGGCGCGGCGAGGCCGAGCAGCGGATACAGGTCTTCGAGGTTCTCGCCTTCGAGCGCGAGCTGCAGGTTGAAGTCGGCGAAACGCAACGGATCGAGCAGCGTGCCGCGTGCGTGCGCATGCGTGCGACCCGCCGATGCATGCACGTCGACGTGATACGGCGTTTCGCGATTTGCAAGCGCGAGCGGCGATTCGGCGCGACCGTTGAGCGTGAACGGATTGCCCTGCCAGTGGCCCGTGCCCTTCGCAGTGAACGGTGGCGGACGATTTCCCTTCGGCGCTTCGCTCTGCACGCTGATGCTGACGTCGGTGCGCTTGGGCGGGTCGAGGAATTCGAAGTGGCCGCCGTTGACCCAGAGGTTGCGAAACTGGACCTTCGTGTTGCTCGGCGATTTCTTGTCGAATACCCAATTGCCGCCGTGCGTGCCGGTCTCGAGATTCACGACGGGCTTTTCCAGCCACAGGGCGGGGATGTGCACTTGCCCTTTGAACAGCGGTTTCAGTTCGAGGCGGAACGTGAGCTTGTCGCTCTGTCCCATGAGCGGGCGTTTCGCCCACGCTGCGTTCGAAAACGTGATGCGCTCGGCGGAGATGGTCGGCACCCAACCGAGTTTGACGTCGAGGTTGCCGTTGATGTGCAGCTCGCGGCCCGTCTTCGCGTGCACGAGTTTTTCGACCGGGCGACGGAACCAGTTCCAGTCCCAGAAGATGATGAGCAGGATGATCGCGATGGCGAGCAACGCCAGCAGCGTGCGGAACGGATGACGCAGCACCGCGCCCAGCGGCGACTTCCCGTGGTCGGGCGGCGGCGCGTCAGCGGTCGGTGTTTCGGTCGTCGACATGTCGTCAGCCGCCCGCGCAATGGGTGGTGCCGCCTTCGTCCTGGCTCAGGTCGCCCTGGCCATCCTTCATGCGGAACGACAGCGCCTCGCCCTTGAACTGGAACGCGTTGTCCGGATCACGCGCGACCTGCACGGTGCGCCCGTCCTTCAGCGTCACCACCGCGACCAGATCGCCGATCTCGACCTTGCTTCCGTTGTCGCAGGTGAACGACGCCGGCGCGCGCGGGTTCGGCGCATCGGCGATGTCGGACGGCTTCACCGCCGCGCCCTGCGCCTGGTAACCCTCGGACGCGGAAATGCCCGTCTGGTGCTCGGCCGCCTCCGGCTCGTCGGCGGGCTTCAGCGGTTCGCCGCTGCGCTTTTCCTGCGAGCACGCGGCCAGCGCGAGGATGAGCGCGGCCACGGAGATGAGGCGGGGCACCGATGTGGGCATGGGGACGTCCAACTGAACTGGCCGCACCTTCTCTGCCCGGTGGTCAAGCACCGGTGAATTGGTTGCGGATGGTTCAGACGACCTGGCGCAGCACGGCCACGTAATGGCAGACGCTGCCGGCGACGCAGAACAGGTGCCAGACGGCGTGCGCGTACCGTGAAGTGCGCAGGTAGAACACGGTGCCCAGCGTGTAGGCGAGGCCGCCAGCGAGCAGCCAGCCCAGCGTGGTCGCGTCGACCGCATGCATCATCGGGCGGATCGCGACGATCGCGGCCCAGCCCATCGCGATGTAGAGCGCGGTCGACAAGCGCTTGAAGCGCCCCGTGAAGTAAAGCTTGAAGATGATGCCGGCGATGGCCAGCGTCCAGATCGCGGCGAACAGGCCCCAGCCCAGCGGGCCACGCAGGTCGATCAGGGTGAACGGCGTGTACGTGCCTGCGATCAGCAGATAGATCGCGCAGTGGTCGAACACTTTCAGCCGTGCCTTGGCGACCGGATTCTTCGCCGCGTGATACAGCGTCGACGCGAGGTAGAGCAGCAGCAGGCAGATGCCGAAGACGATCGCGCCGGTGAGCTGCCAGCCATCACCGTGCACCGCCGCGAGCGTCACCAGTACGGAGCCGGCGGCAAGCGCCGCGATCGCGCCGACGCCATGCGTCAACGCGTTCGCGAGTTCGTGTGTCGCGGTGCGCATCCCGGTGTCACGGGGTGCGGCGGCCGAGCGGGGGTCGAGGCCGGTGGAAGCGTCCATGACCGCATCCTACTGTACGGATGCGCATGGATTTCACGCCGGCGGTCGGTCAGTCGACGCTCACCGCATGCGCGTGTTCGCGCGTGGCGAGGAACTGCACGGACGGCGCGCGTTCCTGCGCCAGCTGCAGGTTCACGCGCGTCGGTGCGAGGTAGACGAGTTGGCCGGCACCGTCGATCGCGAGGTTCATCGCGTTCTTTTCGCGGAACTCCTCGAGCTTCTTCGCGTCGTCGCAGCGGATCCAGCGTGCGGTCGCGACCTGCACCTGCTCGAAGCTCGCATCCACGCCGTATTCGTCCTTCAACCGATACGCCACGACGTCGAACTGCAGCATGCCGACCGCGCCGAGGATCAGGTCGTTGCTCATCAGCGGACGGAAGAACTGCGTCGCGCCTTCTTCCGACAACTGCGCCAGGCCCTTCTGCAACTGCTTGAGCTTGAGCGGGTCACGCAGGCGTGCGCGGCGGAACAGTTCCGGCGCGAAGTTCGGGATGCCGGTGAAGCTCAGCGGCTCGCCCTCCGGTGAAGCTGTCGCCGATCGAGATCGTGCCGTGGTTGTGGATGCCGATGACGTCGCCGGGATACGCGGCTTCGGCGATTTCGCGATCGCTGGCCATGAAGGTCAGTGCGTTGGCGAGCTTGAGTTCCTTGCCGCTGCGCACGTGGAACGCCTTCATGCCGGCCTTGAACTCGCCCGAGCAGATGCGCATGAACGCGACGCGGTCGCGGTGCATCGGGTCCATGTTCGCCTGGATCTTGAACACGAAGCCCGTGAGCTTGTTTTCGACGGGCTCGACTGGGCGACCGGTCGTCGCGCGCGGTTTCGGCGACGGCGCGTTCTCGACGAAGAAGTCGAGCAGCAGCTGCACGCCGAAGTTGTTGACCGCCGAGCCGAAGAACACCGGCGTCTGCTCGCCGCGCAGGTAGGCGTCGACATCGAACGGATGCGACGCGCCCTCGACGAGTTCGAGCTCGTCGCGCACTTCCTGCAACATCTGCGTGCCGATTCGCGCTTCGAGCGCGGGGTCATCGATGGACGGGAAGATCGTCGAATCCTGTCGAGTGAAGTTGCGGCCCTGCTCGTACAGGTGCACTTCGCCGGTGAGCAGATGCACGACGCCCTTGAGGCGCTGGCCCATGCCAATCGGCCATGTCACAGGCGCGCACTGGATCTTCAGCACGCTCTCGACTTCGTCGAGCAGGTCGATCGGGCTCTTGCCTTCGCGATCGAGCTTGTTGATGAAGGTCATGATCGGCGTGTCGCGCAGGCGGCAGACCTCCATGAGCTTGATCGTGCGTTCCTCGACGCCCTTGGCGACGTCGATCACCATCAGCGCGCTGTCGACCGCGGTGAGCACGCGGTACGTGTCCTCGCCGAAGTCGGCGTGGCCGGGCGTGTCGAGCAGGTTGACGATGCGGTCTTCGTACGGGAACTGCATCACCGACGACGTCACCGAGATGCCGCGCTCCTTCTCGAGCGCCATCCAGTCCGACGTCGCGTGGCGCGCGGCCTTGCGGCCCTTGACCGAGCCGGCCATCTGGATCGCGCCGCCGAACAGCAGCAGCTTCTCCGTCAGCGTGGTCTTGCCGGCGTCGGGATGCGAAATGATGGCGAAGGTGCGGCGGCGCAGCGCCTCAAGGGAAACATCGGACATGGCGTCGGCGCGCTCGGCGCGCGGCAGCAGGATCGGGGAGGCCGCGATTATAGCCGCCACGGCCGCGCGGACCGCGGAAACGCGCGGCACGTCGCAATCCCTGCATCGCGCGGCTCAGGTCCGTGAAGAACGCGGCGGCCGTGCCGTTACCGCGTCCAGAGCACAAGCGTCGAGGGAATGTCGGTGTACATCGTGATCGTCGGTGAGGAAGGTGGCCGGGCAGGCGAGCTCCAGCTCGCATTGCAGGATTTCGGCCTGGACTGGACAGTCGACTGGCTCACCGCGTCTGGCGATGCCGTCACGCTGCCGGCGGATCGACGCATCGATGTCGTCGTCAGCGACATGCAGGTCGGTCGAGTGCAGGGCGCCGCGCTGCTCGAGCAGGTGCGCACGCTGCACCCCGAGGCCGCGCGCATCCTCCTGCTCGACCGCAACCACGGCAGCGACGCGATGCAGGCGCTGGACGTCGCGCATCGCTTCCTGCGCAAGCCGCTGGACGCCAGCGAGCTGATCGAGGCGGTCGAAAGCGTGCAGGAACTGCGCGACCTTCTGACCAACCCGACGCTGGTGCAGACGATCGGACGCGTGGGCTCGTTGCCGCCGCCGCCCAAGCTCTACCTCGAACTCGACCGCCTGATGCAGGACCCGGACGTCAGCGCCGCGGAGATCGCGACGCTGATCTCGCAGGACCCGGCGGTGGTCGCCAAGGTGCTGCGACTCTGCAATTCCGCGTATTTCTCGGCGGGCCGCGCGATCACCGACATGCGCACCGCAGTGACGCGCCTCGGCACCAAGATCCTCCAGCGCCTAGTGCTGACCACCGAAGCGCTGGGCACCGGCACGATGACGCCGAGCGAGCGCGAAGCGATGCAGGAACGCGCGTTGCGCACGTCGCGCCTGGCGGGACAGTTGCTCACCGGCCCGAGCGCGGAGCTCGCCGCGACCGCCGCGTTGCTCGCCGAGGTCGGCAAGCTGCTGCCGGGCGTTAGCCACGGCCGACCCGACGACACAGGCCCGCATTACGCGGAAGCCGGCGCGTACCTGCTGGGCCTGTGGGGCCTGCCGATGCCGATCGTAGAAGCAGTGGCGTACCACCATCGCCCTGGCGCGGTGCGCATGTCGGGCTTCTGGGTGCCGGGTGCGGTGCACGTCGCCTGCGCGCTGGTGTCTGATCTGCCGCTCGACGAGGAATACCTGCGCTCGACGTTCCAGCTCGACCGGCTGCCGGAGTGGCGAGAAAAGGCCGAGAAACTCGCAGCGCTTCCGGCCTGATCAGCCGCCGCTGATGTTGAGCGGTCCCTGCGGACCGCGCATGCGGAAGCGGATCGACTCGAGCCGCATCCCGCGATTCACCTGCACGGCGAAGTGCAGGTGCGGCCCGGTGGTGAAGCCGGTATTGCCCGACAACGCGATCTGCTGGCCCGCATGCACATGCTGGCCGACGCGCACGAGCATGCCGTCGAGTTTCAGGTGCGCGTACACCGCCATCGTGCCGTCGTCATGCAGCACGCGGATCAGGTTCGCGCGGCCCGCATAACGCTCGCGATCCAGCCCGGCTTTCGAGAAGTCCGATTCGACTTCCATGACCACGCCATCCCGCGCGGCAAGCACCGGCGTGCCGATCGGCGCGGCGAGGTCGATCGCGTAGCGGTTCTGTTCGTCGTCGTGGCTGAAACTGCCGCCGAAGCCCTGGTCGATATGCCAGCCGGCCATGCGTAGCGGCAACACGTATTCGACATCCTGCGGCCGCGCCTTCGGGTCGCCCGGCACGACGTCCATGCGCAGCTCGAAGTTGCCGGGGCGCGTGGTGTCGACCATGTCGAGGTAGGTCACCACCGTGTGGCCCTGCGGTGGCACGACGGCGCGCGTCGGCAGGTCAGGCTCGCCGTGCACGTTGTCGGCGCGCGAGAACTCCATGCGCACTTCAACGGGGCCGGCGAGATGGTTGTCGGCGATCGCCTGGAAGCCGCGCCCGACCTGCTGCGTGCGCAATGACGCGATCGCCGACGGCTCGGCGATGACCGGAATCACGCGCACGCCCGATTGCGGCGCGACGTTCGGATCCGGCACGTGATCGCCGTAATGCACGACGCCGCGCGAATCGACCCAGCGATAGACCTTGCCGGCATACGCCGCAGGCAGCGCGACGAACAGCAACGCCGCGATCAGCGCGCTGCGACGTGCGCTCATTGCACGCACCGGTCGGAGAGGTGCAGCGCGGTGGCGACGTCGCGCAGGTCGAATGCGGCGACGGCGCGGTCGTCATGCACGGCGTACATCACGCCGTACGGAAAACTCGGCGTGGCCGCGGCATGCAAGGCGATGCCGTCGGTATGCGAGGTGACTTTGCCTTCGAACGAACCGACCAGCGCGAGCGTGCTGCGATCGAACACATGGAAGATCGTGCGCGGCGCGAGCTGGTCGACGCCGATCCAGTAGCCGACATCAGCGTCGCAGGACCACAGTGCGATGCCTTCCGCCTGCGCCGCGAAGGTGCCTGCAGGCGTCGAACGCCCGGTGTAGCGGCCGTCGAACGTGTACTCGCGCAGGGTCGAGGGATGCGTCGTGTCTTCGTCGGCGATCAGCAGGCGATCGTGGCCAGCGTCGCCCGCAATGGATTCGACGATGTGCAGCGACGCGGCATCCGTCGTATCACCGAACGTATTCGCAAGCCGCGCCTGCACGCGGCCGTCGCCGTCCACCTCGACACGGAACCGCTTCACGCGTTGTGCGAGTTGCGGCGTCGGCGGCACGCGGTCGAACTTCGGACCGTCCATGTAGTTGTCGGTGACGTAGACATCGAGATCGCCGGGTTCGGTCTCGTCGATCGACACGCCGTACGGGCTGCGCAGGTCGGATGCGCCGAAGGTCGCGACGGACTTGAAGTCGGGCAGCGAGAAAACCTGCACGCGATGGTTGTCGCGTTCGACGACGAACGCGAGATCGCCCTGCACCGCGATGCCGTTCGGGCGGTTGAACTGCCCGGGCGCACTGCCGCGACTGCCGACCTCGCGCAGGCGCTCGCCGCTGTCGCCGTCGAACACCACGAGGCGATGCGTGGACTTCGCGGTGACGATCACCCAGGTGCGGCCGTCTTCTGTCGTCCACGTGGCGGGCGAATCGAGCTCGTCCTCGACGCTTTCGGGCGAGACGAAATGCTCGGGAACGACGGTCGCGGCCGGGCCGGGCTCGACGGCGACAGGCGTGGAAACGGGCGGGGCGGGACGCGTCGTCGCGCAGCCGGCCAGGGCCGCGATGAGCGCGGCGAGGGCAAGGGATCGCATGGCCGGGAGTGTAAGGGCCGCAACCCGGCCGCCCGCTGACCGCGCCGTCCATCGCTTCATCGGCATGAAGCGATTGACACTCCGGAAATCGATTGGCAGACTGCGGCCATCCATCGAGACCGGCGGAGGGACAGGCCCTTTGATGCCGGGGCAACCAGCACGCGAGTGCCAGGTGCCAACTCCTGCGGCGTCAGCCGGAAGATGGTCGTGCAGTTCCTGCCGCAAGGCGGGCGCTCGCAGGCTCGATGGCCCCGTTTCGTCCGGAGCCCCGCCATGAGCCTTGTTTCGAATTTCTGTATCGCGGACGCGCCGCTTCAGGCCGCCGAATCCGAACTTTTTTCCACGTTGCCCGCCGCTCGCCGTGGCGAGGTCGATGCGGACCTCGTGCTGCGTTATGCCGGCCCGCGCCACGTGTGGCTGCGCTACGAAGTTGCCGGCGACACATCGCTTCCCGCCGTGTTCGTTGCCGGCGGCATTTCCGCGCATCGCCATGTCGCCGCGAATGGTGCTGACCCGGCGCGTGGCTGGTGGGATGCGCAGGTGGGCGTCGACCGCGCGATCGATCCCACCCTGCATTGCATCGTGTCGTTCGACTGGGTCGGCGCGGACGGCACGCTCGACGCGCCGATCGATCCCGCCGACCAGGCCGATGCGATCGCCGCGCTACTCGATCACCTGCGCATCCGCCGACTGCATGCATTCGTCGGCAGTTCGTATGGCGCCATGGTCGGGCTGCAGCTGGCGTCGCGGCATGCGGCGCGCGTGCAGCGCCTGGTCGCGATGAGCGGCGTGCATCGCGCGCATCCGTTCTCAAGCGCGTGGCGTGCGCTGCAGCGGCGTGCAGTGCAGCTGGGCGCGGTGCAATGCGATGGCGTCGACGGGCTGGTGCTGGCGCGTCAGCTCGCGCTGCTGAGCTATCGCACGCCGGAAGAATTCGACGAACGCTTCGGCGCGGCGCGCGTGGTGGACGGGCGCGTGCACGTGCCGGCCGAGGATTATTTGGACTACGCCGGGCAGGCGTATGCGTCGCGCACGCCGGTCACCGCGTTCCTGCGGTTGTCCGAATCGATTGACCTGCAGGACGTGTCGCCGGAGTCGATCGCCGCGCCGGTGACACTGGTCGCTGTCGAGCAGGATCGCCTTGTTCCGCTCGCGGATGCGTATGCACTCGCGCAACGCCTAAGAGGTGAAACGCGGCTCCGTGTACTGCGCTCGCGTTACGGCCACGACGCGTTCCTGAAGGAGCCCGAGGCGATCGCCGCCATCCTCGACGAAGCGCTGGCTGCGGAGGCGCTGGCATGAGCGCGTCGCGTCCGACCCGTCGCGCCACCGTCGCCGTACGCGCAGGCATCGATCGCGACACCGCATTCGGCGCAGTGACGCCGCCGCTGGTGCTGTCGTCGAACTTCTCCTTCGCCGGCTTCAATGAAAAACGCGCGTACGACTACACGCGCAGCGGCAATCCGACGCGCGACCTGCTGGGTGAAGCGCTGGCTGAACTTGAAGGCGGCGTTGGCGGCACGATCACCTCGACCGGCATGTCGGCGATCACGCTGGTGCTGCACGCGCTGGTGCCCGCAGGTGGACGGGTGATCGTTCCGCACGATGCCTACGGCGGCAGCTGGCGGCTGTTCAACGCGCTCGCCGCGAAAGGCATCTTCGAACTGGTGACGGCCGACCTGACGCGCGCGGAGTCGCGCGACGCCGCACTCGCAGACGGCGCGGCAATCGTCTGGATCGAAACGCCGTCGAACCCGCTGCTGCGCATCACCGACCTTCGCGCGACGATCGACGCCGCGCATGCGGCCGGCGCGCTCGCGGTGGTCGACAACACCTTCCTGTCGCCCGCGCTGCAGCAGCCGATCGCGTTCGGCGCGGACGTGGTCGTGCATTCGACGACGAAGTACATCAACGGTCACAGCGACGTTGTCGGCGGCGCGGTGGTCGCTCGCGACGCTGCGGTGCATGAGCGACTGACTTGGTGGGCGAATGCACTCGGCCTCACCGGTGCGCCGTTCGATAGCTTCCTGACGTTGCGCGGCCTGCGCACGCTCGATGCGCGGCTGCGCATCCATCAGGAAAACACCGAGGCCTTGGTCGCTCGACTTGCCGATGACGACGCCGTGCGCGCGGTGCATTACCCAGGGCTTGCCTCGCATCCCGGCCATGCGCTCGCGGTGCGTCAGCAGACCGGGTTCGGCGCAATGCTCAGCGTCGAACTCGAGGGCGGCGAAGCCGGCGTGCGCGCGTTTCTCGACGGACTGCAGTGCTTCACGCTCGCCGAGTCGCTGGGCGGTGTCGAAAGCCTGGTCGCGCATCCGGCGACGATGACGCATGCGGCGATGTCGCCTGAAGCGCGACGCGCGGCGGGTATCGGTGATGGTCTGGTTCGACTGTCGGTCGGCATCGAGCATGTGGACGACCTGCTCGACGACATCAAGGCCGGGCTGGCGCGCGTGCGCCACGCCTGTCGACGCGAAACGGCGGTCGCCTGATGGAAGCGCTGGCACGACCGATCGCAGCGTCGCGAAAACGCGAGGCGGCTGCGGCCGAGATCGCGCTGCTGGGTGTCGGCACGGTGGGTGGCGCGCTGTTGCAGCGGATCGATCGATTGCAAGGCGCGTTGCCGTCGCTGCGGCTCGTGCATGTGGCGAATTCGCGACGGTCGATCTCGAACGCGGACGGTTTCGCGGCGTCGACTGCGCGCGATCGTCTTGTCGCCGCAGTATCGACACATCACCACGCTCTACTCGACGTCTTTGACGGCGCATCGTCCGCGATCGTCATTGACGCGACCGGCAGCGAATCGGTCGCGGCACGCCACGCCGACTGGCTCGCGCAAGGCGTGCACGTGGTGACCGCGAGCAAGCTCGGGCAGGGCGTGTCGCTCGCGCGCTGGCAGGCGATCCAGTCCGCCTGCCGCGCCGGGCGCACGCAGTACGGCGACGCCGCGACGGTCGGTGCCGGGTTGCCGCTGCTGCGGAGCCTGCGAGCGTTGCGCGACGGCGGCGACGCGATCACCGGCATCGCGGGCGTGCTCTCGGGCTCGATGGCGTGGCTGTTCGGCGCCTATGACGGGCTGCGACCGTTTTCCGGTTTCGTGCGACAGGCGCGCGATGCCGGCTACACCGAGCCGGATCCGCGCGAGGACCTTTCGGGCGAGGACGTACGCCGCAAGCTGCTGATCCTCGCGCGCGCGGCAGGTTTTTCGCTCGATGCGGACGACGTGCAGGTCGAATCGCTGGTGCCCGAGGTGCTCGCACGTTGCACCGCCAACGAAGTCGATGACGCGCTCGACGCGCTCGACGCACCACTGCGCGAGCGCTACCAGCACGCGTACAAGAGCCGCGAGAAATTGCGCCACGTCGCGCGGCTCGAGGTCATCGACGGCCGCGTGCACGCACGTGTCGGCGTCGAATCGCTCGCGCCTGACGATCCGCTCGCTGCGGGGCAGGGCACCGACAACCGCGCCGCCATCCGCTGTGATCGTTACGACGCGCAGCCGCTGGTGATCCAAGGTCCGGGCGCTGGCGCGGGCGTTACGGCAGCGGCCTTGCTCGACGACGTGCTGCGGATTGTCCGCAGCACGTGATCATTCGATCGTCGCGCCGACCGGTCGACCGGCGATGCGACCGATGATGCGCAAGGCATCGCGGTTGAGCATCGCGGAAAGATCGCGATGCATGTTGTCGACGAGCTCGCGCAGGTCGGTAAGGGGCGTCGGGCGGAACGAGGCCCAGCCGTTGCGCCCGTTCGTCTTGACGTAATACAGCGCCTGGTCGGCGAGTTCGATCATCGCCTCCCAACCGAAACGCGCGCCGTCGTCGGTGCGCACGATCGGGTATTGCGACAGACCGACGGAGCACGTGACCGGCAACACCATGCCGTTGCCCAGGTCGAACGGATGCGTCGCTACCGCCTGCTGGATGCGTTCGCCGATGGTCGACACATTGCGCTCCGGCATCGGGCGGAACACGAGAAGGAATTCCTCGCCGCCCCAGCGCGCAACGTAGTCGCCGGTGCGCACGAGGCTCGACAGCACTTCCGCGAGCTGCTGCAGCACGAGGTCGCCTGCGCGATGGCCGTAGCGATCGTTGACCTGCTTGAAGTGGTCGATGTCGACGAGCGCGAACAGCATCGCCTTGTCGTTGACCGGGCCGTTGTCGATCTGACGGTCGTAGAACGACAGGTCGGCCGGCAGCTGCGCGCCGATGTAGCGACGATTGCGCAGGCCAGTGAGCGGATCGGTGTGGCTCGCTTCCTCCAGCTGGCGATTCGCCTGCGCGAGCGCTTCGGTGCGCTGCAGGACGATGTCTTCGAGCTCCTGCTGGCGACGCTGGAAGCGATAGCGCTGGATGCGATAGCCGACGAACACCAGCAATGCAAGGCCGAGCCCGCAAAGCGCGATGAACCAGCCGGTTTCGACGAAGCGCGGCGGCACGGAGAACGTCAACGTCGCCGGCGATTTGGCCCAGACGCCGGCGTTGTTGCTGCCCGTGACCTCGAACACGTACTGGCCCGGCGGCAGGTTGGTGTAGCGCGCGCGACGCACGCCGACATCCGCGTCGACCCAGTTGGGGTCGTAGCCGCGCAGTCGATAGCGCAGCTGCACGCTCTTGGGGTCGACGAACGATGTCGCGGTGAATTCGAACGTGGCGTCGCGCGCTCCGTCGGGGAACGCGCGGCCCTGCAGTTGCCAGGCGTCGCGCCAGTTGTCGCCGATCTGCACGCGCTCGATCGCGACACCGGGCGCCACCGGGTTCTTGTGGATCGCACGCGTGTCCATCGACACCACGCCGTCGCGCGTCGGAAGCCAGAGCGTGTTGCCGTCGAGCACGCCCTTCGACGTGCCGGCGCCATTGCAGCAATAGCCCTGCTGCCCGGCGAGACGGTCGCCGCGTTCGTTGAGCAGCATCTCGCCACGCACGCGCGGCGCACGGCCGGTCACGTAGTCGGCGATGTCGGTCGCGAGTACACGGCTGATGCCGCGCAGGCCGGCGGTCCAGAGATAGCCGTCGTCCTCGGCGAAGAAGAACGGCGCGTTTGCGGGCTCGCCGTGCGTTACGCCGAGGTCGTGCCAGCGGTGGCCGTCCTTGACGTACGTGGTTTCGTTGAGTGTGCCGATGACGAGGCGGCCGTCGGCAAGTCGATGGATCGCGGTGACGTCGAGCGCCTGCGGCAGGCCGGGGTCGCGATCGCGCACGAAGGTGTCGCGGCGCTGCACGAACAGGCCATTCTGCGTGCCGACCAGAAGACCGGCCGGCTCGTCGACGATGAAACGCACGCGCGCGTCACTCAAACCGTTGCGCTCGTCGAAGCGCTGCAGTTGCTCGTTGTTCCAGCGGAACAGGCCTTCCGGCGTGCCGATCCACAACGCGCCGTCGTGTGCGCGAACGAGTGCATTGATCTGCGCGCCGCCGATCGCCGCGAGCGCCGGAAGCGCCTTTGGTTTGGCGTCGCCGGCATCGAGAACACGCAGGCCGCCGCGCGTGCCGATCCAGAGCCGGCCGTGCTCGGCGAGCAGGTTGTAGGCATGCGGATGCGGCAGGTCGCCGGGCGCGACCACATGCGTGAAGTGGCCGTTGCTGAGCAGGCTGACGCCGTCGTTGCCGCCGACCCAAAGGCCGCGACCGTCCGGATCCTTCGACACCGACCAGACGATGCGGTCGGTCAGGCCTTCGGCGGTGCTGTAGCGCCGCGTCCACGAACTCCACACGCGCACGAGGCCTTCCCACTGGCTGCCGAGCCAGAGGTTGCCTTCGCGGTCTTCGAATGCCGAGCGCAGGCCCGGGAATCCACCGGGCGCGCCGACCGGAATCATTTCGTCGACGTGGCCGTCGCGCAGTCGCGCAAGCCCGAAGTCGCCGCCGACCCACAGGTTTCCATCGCGATCCTCGAACAGCATGTCGACCGGAACATGCGCGAGCGTGGCGTCCTCGTCGTAGGCCACCCAGCCGTCGGCGACGCGACGGAACAGGCCGCGGGACGTCGCCGCCCATAGCGACCCCTGCGACGCGATCAGCCGATTGACCTGCGCATCCGATGCCGATTCGGGCAGGGCGAGGCGTTCCCAGCGGCTGGTCGGCAGGCGATGCCAGACCGCGCCGCGACCGCCGACCCACAGGCCGTCGTCGCGCGGCAGCGGCGCCTGCGCCGGTTGCGGCGCACCCGCGACGGGTTCGAGCCGGTCGCGGATCACGCGGAAAACGCCCGACATCGACGTCACCCAGATGCCGCCCTGCGCGTCGGTCGCCAGCCCGGTGATGTCGAGCTGCGGCGCGCCGTTCGGTGCGGGGATCGCCGTAAAGCCGTGGCCGTCGTAGACCGACAGGCCCTTGTAGGTGCCGATCCAGACGCGGCCGTCGCGGCCGGTCAGCAGCGCGCGGATCCACGGGCCGGGGAGGCCGGGCGTGTTGTCGGGCGTGTAGACGTGAAATTCGATGCCGTCGAAACGGGCGAGGCCGGACTGCGTGCCGACCCACAGGTAACCGGTGCGGTCCTGCGTCAGCGCCAGCACGCTGATCTGCGGCAGGCCCTGCTGGATCGACCAGTCATCGCGGACGTAGTGATGGAACGCCTTGCCCGGTTCGAGCGCGCCCGCGGCCGGTGCGAAGACCAGGCCGATCATCAGCAGAAGAAGCGTGAGAAGGCGCATTACGACGGCCGTTTCCCCTCGGGCGGGCATCCCGCTAGAGGTCTTATCGGCACGCCCGCGCAGGGCTGAGGGCGACGTGCGTCGCGTTTCTCAGCACTCGATAACGTTCACCGCGAGGCCGCCGCGGCTGGTTTCCTTGTACTTGTCCTGCATGTCTCGGCCGGTTTCGCGCATGGTCTTGATGACCTTATCCAGCGACACCTTGTGCTTGCCGTCGCCGCGCATGGCCATG
This sequence comes from Lysobacter sp. HA18, assembly GCF_054057595.1. Classification (NCBI taxonomy): domain Bacteria; kingdom Pseudomonadati; phylum Pseudomonadota; class Gammaproteobacteria; order Lysobacterales; family Lysobacteraceae; genus Lysobacter; species Lysobacter sp. HA18. The sequence goes on along the minus strand of NZ_JBSRZL010000001.1, from coordinate 2,442,711 downwards.
CGGCTGGCGTTGATCGCCTTCACCGCGCCCATCGCGTTGCGCTCGATGCAGGGGATCTGCACGAGGCCGCCGATCGGGTCGCAGGTCAGACCGAGGTTGTGCTCCATGCCGATCTCGGCCGCGTTCTCGATCTGACCCGGCGTCGCACCGAGCGCGGCGGTGAGGCCAGCGGCAGCCATCGAGCAGGCCACGCCGACTTCGCCCTGGCAGCCGACTTCCGCGCCGGAGATCGACGCGTTCTCCTTGTAGAGGATGCCGACCGCCGACGCCGTCAGCAGGAACGTACGCACGCCGGCGATGTTCGCGCCGGGAATGAAGCGGTCGTAGTAGTGCAGCACCGACGGGATGATTCCCGCCGCGCCATTGGTGGGCGCAGTGACGACACGACCGCCCGCCGCGTTCTCTTCGTTCACCGCCAGCGCGTAGAGGTTCACCCAGTCGAGCGTGGTGAGCGGATCGCGCATCGCCGCTTCCGGTTTGCCCGACAACTCCGCATGCAGCGCCGGAGCACGACGCGCGACATGCAGGCCGCCCGGCAGCGTGCCGCTCTCGCGAATGCCGCGGGCCACGCAGCTCTGCATCGCCGCCCAGATCTCGTCGAGCGCGGCTTCGATCTCGGTCGGCGAGCGCCAGACCTGCTCGTTCGCGAACATCAGCTGCGCGATTGACATGCCGGTGCGCTCGCACTGCGCGAGCAGTTCGTCGCCGGTGGAGAACGGATACGGCAGGTCGGTTTCGTCGGCGACGATGCGGTCTTCCGCCGCTTCATCCTGGTTGACGACGAAGCCGCCGCCCACCGAGTAGTAATCGCGCGTCGCGATCACTTCGCCCTGCGCGTCGTACGCGGTGAAGCGCATGCCGTTCGTGTGGAACGGCAGCTTCTGTCGCTTGTTCATGATGAGGTCGTGCTTCTCGTCGAAGCCGATCTCGTGCTGGCCGTGCAGCAGGATGCGCTTGGTCGCGCGGATGCGTTCCAGCGCCGCCGGGATCACGTCCGGGTCGATCTGGTTCGGCCAATGGCCTTCCAGGCCCATCAGCACCGCCTTGTCGGTGCCATGCCCGCGGCCGGTGAGCGCCAAGGAGCCGAACACTTCCGCGCGAACGCGCGTCGTGCGCTGCAGCTCGCCGTTCTCGACCAGCCAGCGCTCGACGAAGCGCGCCGCCGCCCGCATCGGCCCGACGGTATGCGACGAACTCGGCCCGATGCCGATCTTGAACAGGTCGAAGGTGCTGACGGCCACCGTGGCTCCAGCGCAGTGCGATAAGGGGAGACCGCTATTCTACGGCCGTACCGCCCACCGCATTTCCGTACTGCAGCGCATTCGAATGAGCCGGTTCATCCTTTTCCAGCGCGACGACTGCCACCTCTGCGACCTCGCGCTCGAGGTGCTCGCCGCCGCGCGCCTGCCGGACTTCGAGAGCGTGTTTATCGACGACGATGCGCTGGAAGCGGCGTACGGCGTTCGCGTACCGGTACTGCGCGATACGGCGGCGGGTGTCGAGCTCGATTGGCCGTTCGATGCGGCCGCGGTGACCGCGTTGGTCGGACGCTAGCGACTGCAGCTCAGGCGCCGCCGCGCGATGCGGCCATCGAGAGCAGGGCGGTCACCGCAGCCAGAAGCAGAATGCGGACGGCGACACGCGCACGTCGCATACGACGGCGCATGGGACTTCGATTCGGAACGTGCATCGTCAGCATCCTTGCTGGCTTGATCCCGCTATTTTGCCGCAGGCGAGAACACGACCTTCGTATTCACCCGAACCTCGTTCGGGATGAGGGTCGGCTTTGCCCAGTCACCGCCGCCGATGCCGAAGTCCAGACGCTTCACCGTCGCGCTGCCGTTCAATACCGGCTGCGCACCGGGCGTCCATGTGAAAACCAGCGTGACCGGACGCGTGACGCCGCGCAGCGCGAGTTGTCCATCCGCGGCGAAGCGACCGCCGCTGAGCGCGCGGAATTTCGTCGACGTGAACCGCGCCTGCGGGAATTTGGCGACGTCGAGGAAGTCGGGGCTGCGCAGTGTGGTGTCACGATCCTTGTCGGCGATGGTGGTGCTGCCAAGCGGAATCACGACGTCGAGCCGCGAGCCGTCAGGCTTCGCCGGATCGAAGTGCAGACGTGTCGCAAAGACCGGAAAGCGGCCGGCGACTGCCTCGCCGTCGTACTGCGTTGCGAACGTGAGCGTCGAGCCCGGTGCCTGCACGTAATCGGCGGCGAGGACAGCGCCGGGCAGTAACAGCGCGGCGCAGAGTGCGAGCGGACGAATCATGGGTGGTTCTCCGGAAGCGTGGTGCGGCGACGCGACGGAATCATGCGATGCAGTGTCGAGTCGCGCAGGAAGATGTGGTGATAGAGCGCGGCGAGTACATGCCCGCACACGAGCACGACCAGTAGCCAGAACCCGTACTCGTGCAGGTTTTTCGCGATCGCATTGAGCGGCTCGCTCTTCGATGCAATGGCCGGCACGCTGACCAGCCCGAACCACTTCAGCGGATAACCGGACGTCGAGTTGATCAGCCAGCCGGTGAGCGGCATCGCGATCATCATCGCGTACAGCACGCCGTGCATGCCGTCGGCGGCGAGTTTTAGATGGCGCGCGGTGCCGGGAATCGGGCCGGGCACCTTGTGCGTCCAGCGCCACAGCAGGCGCAGCAGCACGAGCCCGAGCAGCGTCAGGCCCAGCGACTTGTGCAGCGCGTAGATTCGGATCTTCGACAGCGGGCTGGTCAGCTCCGTCATGTACAGGCCGATCGATCCCAGCGCGATGATCAGCGCGGCGCAGGTCCAATGAAACAGCTGGCTGACCGCGCCCCAGCGTTCGGGCAACAGCGACGGTGTTCGACTCATGGGGTGGAGGTCTCGTCGGGTTTCGTGTCGGTGGAGGGCGCGCCGATGCCGCGGCTGGCTTCGATCTCGATGCGCAGTTCGATGTCGCGACCGATCACCGTCGGCCAGTTCTCGATGCCGTAGTCGAATCGATCGAGCTTCGCGGTTGCGGAGAACCCGGCGGTGCGTCGGAACGGCGGCATTGGGTGGCGCTTCAGCGCGTTGAGCGTCGCGACCATGCACAGCGGTTTGGACACGCGGTGCAGCGTGAGCGTTCCGCAAATCTCGGCATGCGTGGCGTCGCTCGGCGTTACGTGATCGGAGACGAAGTGCGCGTCGGCGAATTTGTCGGTATCGAGCAGGCCCTGCACCGCGCGTGTCCAGCCCGGGTCGCCGTAGTCGAGCTTGCGCAGCGGCACGGTCACGTCGACCTTTGCATTCGCCCAGCCGTCGTCGAAATCGACGCGACCCGTCGCGCCCGACGCCACGCCCATCGCCTGCGAGAAACCGGCGTGCGACGCGGCGACCATTACGCGTGTGTGCACGGGATCGATCGCGAACTGTTCGGCGGAAGCGAGCGTCGGCACGAACAGCACGGCAAGCAGCAGGCGACGGTGCATGGCGATCCTCGGTGTTGCGGCGATTCTAGGCACGCGGTGCGTGAGCGGCCGTGGAGGCCGGCGCAACGGGATGTTCCACGCCGGTTGCCCGCGCGGGCGTGATCGTGGAGCCTTACGGCCGGGGATGCCGGGGAGATGCAGGATGCGCACTGGATGGATCACCGTGGCCTCGGGCCTGCTCGTCGCGATGACGGCGACGCTATGGACCGGCGCCGCGCAGGCGGGACTGCCTGAAACACCACGGCCACGGCAATACACCGTCGCCGACGGGCTTCCCTCGAACCGCATCAACGGCATCGCGCAGGACCGCGCCGGCTATCTCTGGATCGCGACCAGTGACGGACTCGCGCGCTTCGACGGCGTGGGTTTCCGCGTCTGGCGCGTCGAACAGGGCCTGCACGACAACTTCGTCTGGGCGGTGCATGTCGATGCGCACGACCGCGTGTGGATCGGCACGCGCACGGCCGGGCTCGCCATGCTCGATGCCTCGCGCGAGCACTTCACCTCGTACGACCGACGCACGCCGAACGTCGGCGGCGTCGAGATCTGGGCGATCGAATCCACGCCCGACGGCAGCGTCTGGTTCGGCACCGCGGACGCCGGGCTGCATCGCCTGCACGAGGGCCGCATCGAACGTTTCATGCCGGTGCCGGGCAATGCGCGCAGCCTGCCGGCGCCGGACATCCACAAACTCGTCGTGCAGCGCGGAACGCTATGGGTCGGCACCAGCAACGGCATTGCGCGGTGGACGGGTCGCGACTTCGAACGCGACGACGCATCGTCGCTGCCGTCGCCCGTCATTAACGGCATGACGCCGGATGCGGACGGCGGCCTGTGGATCGGTACGCCGCACGGTCTTGTCGAACGTGATGCGCGGGGCCGGATCGTCGCGCCGACATGGACATCGACGGGTGGCCAGCTGCTGCAGATGCTGCTGCGCGATCGCGCCGGCACGCACTGGTTCGACATTCCGCAAGGTCTCGGCGTCGAAGGCGAGGGCACCGTCGCGCCGGTCGCGCTCTACAGCGCCGCGTCGCAGGGCCTGGTGCGGCCCGCATGGGTCGACGCGCGCGAAGATCACGAAGGCGGCCTTTGGTTCGCCAGCAATACGAACGGGCTCTGGTACCTGCCGCCGCGCTGGCGCCAGTTCTCCGTGCTTGCGCGGCGGCTGGATGATCCGAAGTCGCTCGCTAACGCTCAGGTCAACGGCATTGCGCCGTCGCGCGACGGTTCCATCTGGCTGGTCGGCAGCGGTGGCGTGCTCGATCGTTTCGACAGCGAGACCGGCGCCGTCCAGCACGTGTTCGGCGACGTCGCGCAGGGCGTGATCCTCAACGGCGTGATCGAGGACCGCGACGGTCGCGTGTGGGTGACCTATTACGACGGCATCGCGCGAATCGACCCGGCGACGCATGCGATCCAGCGTTGGGCCGCGGCGATGCACGACGGCGCACTGCCGGGCGAAGCGCCGTCACTGCTGCAGGGCGACGACGGCCTGATCTGGACTGCAGGCGAGGGCGGCGTGCAGGCGCGCGAACCGAACGGCCGCGTGCGCGCGACGCTGGCGCCGGGCGATGGCCGCGGCCTTGCGCGTGGCACGACCGTCAATGGACTGGTACGCACGCCGAACGGCGCGGTGTGGATCACCACGTCGACCGGCCTGTACTCGATCGACAGCGCGAGCATGAAGGCCGCGCCGGTTGCAGGCGTCGACGCATCGGAAGTGCACGGCGTGGCGTTCGATGCGACCGGCGAGCCATGGCTCGCGCGCTTCGGTGCGGTCGAGCACTACCGCTTCGACGGTGCGCGCCTCGTGCGCGTCGACACCCTGGGTGCGGATGTCGGCTTTCCGCGCATCGCCCCGAGCGGGCTGGTGGTCGATACGGCAGGTCACATCTGGGCGACGACCGTACGCGGCCTGGTGCGCGTCGATCCTGTTGCGCGGCGCACGCGCGTCTACGGCGTGCACGATGGATTGCCCAGTCAGGAATTCGCCGGTGCGCCGATCGCGCGTCCCGGTGACGGCCGAATCCTCGTGGGATCGCCGGAAGGCCTGGTCGTGTTCGATCCGGCCGTCGTCCGGCCCGAAACGCGCGCGCCACGCTTGCAGCTCGAAGTCGTCGACGTGAACCATGGCGGCAGTCGCGTAGCACTCGATCCGAACAGCAGAATCCGCATCGCGCACGACGACCGCGACCTGCGCGTGCGTGCGCGCCTGATGGCGTTCAACAACGCCGGCGCGAACGGCTACCGATTCCGCCTGTTCGGCTTCGATCGCGGTTGGGTTGACGTAGGCGCCGATGGCGAACGCGTGTTCTCGCAGCTTCCGCCGGGCGATTACCGGCTGCGGATCATCGCTCGCACCGCCGACCAGGTCTGGTCCGCGCCGCGCGACATCGCCTTCGTCGTGCGGCCGCCGTGGTGGCAGACGTGGCTCGCGCGTGGGGTGTTCGTGCTGCTCGGTGTCGTCGCGCTGGTCGCATTCGCGATCACGTACCGCGCGCGCCTGCGTCGCCGCCATGAGCTTGATCGGATGGAGCACGAGCGCATGCTGGCGGAAGAATCGTCGACTGCGAAGACACGCTTCCTCGCGACCTTCGGCCACGAAGTACGCACGCCGATGACGGGCGTGCTCGGCATGACCGAACTGCTGCTCGACACACCGCTCGATGGCACGCAGCGCGGCTACGTCGGCGCGATCCGTGGTGCTGGCGAACACCTGTTGCGGCTCCTCAACGACGCACTCGACCTCGCGCGCATCGAGTCGGGCCGCCTCGAACTCGACGACGCAGCGTTCGACCTGCACCGCGTGCTGCACGACGTGGCGTCGCTGGTCGGTCCGCTGGTCCGTCGACGCGATCGCACGTTTGCGCTCGACATCGCGGACGACGTGCCGCGCGGCGTGCGCGGCGACTGCAACCGTCTGCGCCAGATCCTGTTGAACCTGCTCGGTAACGCCGAGAAGTTCACCGAACGCGGCGGTGTGACGTTGCGTGTCGAGCGACACGACGCCGGCCTGCGTTTCAGCGTGATCGATACCGGCCCTGGTCTGTCGGCCGAGCAGAGCGCGAAGCTGTTCCGTCGTTTCCAGCAGGCCGACGGTGCACGCACGACCGCGCGCTACGGGGGCAGCGGGCTCGGGCTGGCGATCAGCACGGAGCTCGCGGAAGCGATGGGCGGGCGAATCGGATTGGAAAGCACGCCGGGCGTCGGGTCGACATTCCACATCGACCTGCCACTGCAGGAAGTCGCACTGCCCGACGACGCACCGGACGCGACGTCGATCACCGCGCCGCCGCGTGCGCTGTCGATCCTGCTGGTCGAGGACGACCCGATCGTCGCCGACGTCGTCGCCGGCCTTCTGCGCGCACAAGGTCATCGCGTTCTGCACGTACCGCACGGCCTTGCCGCACTTACTGAAGCACGTGTCGCGAGGTTCGACGTCGGTCTGCTCGATCTCGATCTTCCCGGTCTCGACGGCTTCGCGCTCGCGCGTCAGCTGCGCGCACATGGGTTCACCGCGCCGTTGGTCGCGGTCACCGCACGCGCCGACCCGGAGTCCGAACCGCGCGCGCGCGACGCAGGCTTCGACGATTTCGTACGTAAGCCCGTGACCGGCGCGATGCTCGCGTCGGCACTGGCTCGCGTGGGTAGGGGGATTCCAGCATGACCACGACACAACTCATCGGGCTATGCGCGTGGTTCGCCAGCGTTCTCGTCGTCACCACGCTGATCGCGCGCGCCCGGCGTCGAGTCGACGGCGATGCGCTGTTGCTGATCGAACGCGCCGGGCCGAATCCCATGGTCGCGTTGCTGCCGATCTTCGCGATCGGAGCCGTCGGCTACGTGTTGTTGACGATGGCGCGCCCGCACCACCGCGCGCTGATTGCCGTAGCGCTGGTCGTCGTCGCAATGCTGGCCAGCGTGCTCACCGCGCAGGTCGGACACCGCCGCATGCAGGCGTCCGGCGTGCCGATGACGTTCCTCTCGACATGGCGCCGCGCGCAGGTCGCGTCGCTGGCGCTGTTCGTCGTCGGCTGCGCTCTGGTGTTCTGGCCCTACGTCCGCCTGCTCAGCGCGCGCTGAGCTCGTGCACGGCGTCGACCAGAACGGCGACGTGTTCGGGATTCATGTCGGGCGACATTCCGTGGCCAAGATTGAAGACGTGCCCTTCGCGCGAGCCGCCGTTGCCCGCCTTGTACGCATCGAGTGCGCGACCCACTTCGCCGCGGATCGCCTCGGGCGACGCGTACAACGTCACCGGATCGAGGTTGCCCTGTAGCGCGACGCGGCCGCCCGTGCGACGCGCGGCATCGCAGAGATCGACCGTCCAGTCGACGCCCACGCCTTCGGCACCGGTGGCAGCGAGATCTTCGAGGTAGGCGCCATTGCCCTTGCCGAACAGGATCAGCGGCGCGGCCTCGTCGCCTTCGCCGCGCGGCAGTTCGCCGGCGATGCGTTCGAGGTAACGCAGCGAGAACTCGCGATACATCGCTGGCGACAGCACGCCACCCCAGGTATCGAACACCTGCAGCGCCTGCGCGCCGGCGACGCGCTGCGCGTCGAGGTAGGCGATGACTGCATCGGTGGTGACGTCGAGGAGGCGGTGCATCGCCGCCGGGTCGTTCAACGCGAGCGCCTTGACGCGCGCGAAGTCCTTGCTGCCGCCGCCTTCGACCATGTAGCAGGCCAGCGTCCACGGGCTGCCCGAAAAGCCGATCAGGGGAACGCGGCCGCCGAGTTCGCGACGGATCAGCGATACGGCGTCCGTGACGTAGCGCAATTCGGTGCCGACGTCGGGCACGGCGAGCTTGGCGATGTCGTCGGCGGTGCGCACCGGGCGCTCGAACTTCGGGCCTTCGCCTTCGACGAAATACAGCCCGAGCCCCATCGCATCCGGCACGGTGAGGATGTCGGAGAACAGGATCGCGGCGTCGAGCGGGAAGCGCTCGAGCGGCTGCAGCGTCACTTCACACGCAAGCTCCGGGTTCTTCGCCATCGCGAGGAAGCTGCCAGCGCGCGCGCGGGTGGCGCGGTATTCCGGCAGGTAGCGACCAGCCTGTCGCATCAGCCACACGGGCGTGCGATCAACCGATTCGCGGCGGAGCGCGCGTAGGAAGCGATCGTTCTGGAGCGGGGCGTAGGTCATGGAAACGTCGCTTCGAGTCGGAAAGGTCGGGCGGAACAGGGGCGGTGGTGCGGGTGCTTTGGCGGCCGGCGACACAAGGCGTCGCATCGTGCCTATCGCTGATGCATTGGTGGCGACACATTTCCGGTTCGGACTGTCCTGTCCGACCGAACGTGCGGGCGCACCGTGTCGGCTGCCCGCCCGGATGCAGCCCGTCAGCGCGGAGCCGCGCCCTCGGCGAACATGAGCTGGAAACCGCGCTTGATCTGGGTGTCGCGCGCATTTTCGAGCGCCGCGATCGCCGACTGCTGGTCGAGGTACTGCTCGCGGCGCACGGTGCTCTTGCCGCCAATCTGGCCGGTCTCGCGCACGAGCGTCCACCCGCCGAGCAGGTCGGCCTGGAGCATGAGCTGGACGAAGCGCGGCGCTTCGCGGCCTTCAGGGCGTTGTTGCAGGAGCAATCGCATCGGCGGAATTGTAGCCGCGCGACCGGATATTCGGCTCCGACGGGGATGAATGCGTCCCTTTTGTTCGTCATCCGCCCGTCGGGCGGAGCCGCATGGCGAGCGTTCGCCATGCGCGACCGACGGTCCGCTCAGCCGGCGGCGAGGACGTCCAGCACCGCGGCATCCGGCACCTCGCGCACGATCCGCCCGTGGCCGGCGCCGTCCCACAGGATGAAGCGCAGCCCGGCGGCGTCGGCCTTCTTGTCCAGCCGCATGCGATCGAGCAGGGCGGACGGTTCGAGCCCGGCCGGGATGCGGGTCGGGAGCCCCAGCGACGCCAGTAGACGCTGAAGGCGTTCCGCGTCGGCGACCGGTGCGCGGCCCAGCGCTGCCGACAACCGGGCCGCGAGCACCATCCCGACCGCAACGGCTTCCCCGTGCACCAGCCCGCCGGTCGCGCCCGCATAGCCCTGCTCGGTCTCGATCGCGTGACCGAAGGTGTGGCCAAAGTTGAGCAGCGCACGATCGCCGCGCTCGAACGGGTCGCGCGCGACCACCTCGGCCTTGTAGCGGCACGAGCGTTCGACGGCCTCGGCTGTCGCCGTCGCGTCACCCGACAGAAGCAGATCGACGCGCGCTTCGATCCAGTCGAGGAAGCCGGCGTCGAAGATCGCGCCGTACTTCACGACCTCGGCGAGTCCTGCGCGCAACTCGCGCGGTGGTAGCGTCGCCAGCGTGGACGTATCGGCGATCACGGCCGACGGCGGATGGAACACACCGACGAGATTCTTGCCGGCCGGCAGGTCGACCGCGGTCTTGCCACCGACCGACGAGTCGACCATCGCCAGCAGCGTGGTCGGTAGCTGCACGACGTCGATGCCGCGCATCCAGCACGCGGCGGCGAAGCCGGCGAGATCGCCGATCACGCCGCCGCCTAACGCCACGACCGTACCGTCGCGAGTCGCGCCCAGCGCCGCCAGCGCATCGATCGCCTCGCGCCAGCGGTCGAGCGTCTTTTCCGACTCGCCCGGCGGCAGTACGAGCGTCGCGATGTGCGCGTCAGGCCGGATGCGTCGCAGCGTTGCGTCGAGCACCGGCAGGTAGAGCGGCGCCACGTTTGCGTCGGTAACGACGAGCACGTGCCGGCCGCGGATGGCCGACGCGAGCGCGTCCCCGTCGGCGATCAGGCCGGCGCCGATGTGGATGGAGTAGGGGCCGCGCGGACTCTCGACCTCGAGGTGGCGCGGCGCGGTGTCGCTTGCGGTGACCGGTGCGCTTGCATGCAGCAACTCGGCGACTTCGTCCGCATCGAGCAATGCCGTGTCGATACGCAGGTCCGCGATCCCGGCATACAGCGGGGTGCGACGTGCGGCCATGTCGCGCAGCACTTCGTCACGGTCGGCACGCGCAAGCAACGGACGGTCGGTCGCATCGCGAAGACGACCAAGCTGCGACGCGATCTCGGCATGTAGATGCACGACCATCGCCGACTCGCGCATGCGGCGGCGGTTCGCTTCATCGAGTACCACGCCGCCGCCGGTCGCGATGACCACGCCATCGTTTGTTAGTGCGTCTGCGAGCGCGCTCGATTCGAGCTGGCGGAACGCGGCCTCTCCGTCGGTTGCGAAGATGTCGGCAACGCGGCGTCCAGCCTGCGCTTCGATCAGCGCGTCCAGGTCGACGAAACGCAGCCCGCGTCGCGCCGCGAACAGCGCGCCCACGGTCGATTTGCCTGCACCGGTCGGACCGACCAGCACCCAGTTGCGCGAACGGTTCATGCGTCGATTGTAGGCGGAGGCCGCAGCCTGGCGACGTCGTCCGGGTCGGGGCGTCGTTGCGCGTCGAGATGGACGACGTGTTGCGCGATGCTGGGCAGCGTCGCAATAGCCCGGCGGCTCGTGCGTTCGAACAACTGCACGAAGCGGTCGATCTCGCTGCGACTCATGCCCCCGACGTCCGGCCGCGCGTCGCGCAACGCGCACTCCTGCTGCCAGCGCCACTCGGGCACGACGTCGAAACACGGCGGCGCGAGCCAGAGCAGATTCGGCAGCCGCGACCACAGCTTCGGGTAGTCGCGGCCAAGCGCGTGGTTGCAGTACGTGCGCCACGCACCGTCCGCATCCTCGTCGCGTTCCACTGCATTCAGTGGCATCGCGAGCGTGGTCGCATCCTCCGCCGGGACCTTGAGGCACCAGCCCTCGACGATGGCCAGGTCGCAACGGTCGACATGTAGCCAATCGATTTCGGACAACCGGCGATCGGTGAGCTTGTCGAAGCGCGGCACGCGCACGGCGTAGTCGCCCCGCAATGCATCCAATGTCTCGATCATCAACTCGACGTCATGCGTACCCGGCGGCCCGCGCGTGGCGAGCAGCGGGTGCACATCGCGGGCGAGGGCGAGGCGCTGCGGCCGGTCGAGGTAGAAGTCGTCCAGCGACAACGCGACGACACGCAGTCCGCGCGACGCCGCGAGGTCGACCATCCGCGCCGCCAGCGTCGACTTACCGCTCCCCTGCAAGCCCGCGATCGCGAACAGGCGATCCCGCGATGCGAGCGCCACATCGAGCAGCCGCTCGACGAATGCGGGGTCCGGTCCGTCGACGTGCAGCGCATGGGCCATGCCCGCACAATAGCGCCATGGAAACGCATGCCCTGCTTGCCGAAGCCCTCGCCACCTTTGAACGCCTGTTCGTGCAGGCCGCGGAGGCCGGCGAGCCCGATCCCACGGCGATGTCGCTGGCGACCGCCGCGCTCGATGCGCGCCCATCGGTGCGCATGGTGCTGCTGAAGGCGCACGACGCGCGCGGCTTCGTGTTCTACACGCATGTGGAAGGCCGCAAGGGCCGCGAGCTGCAAGCCAATCCGCAGGCCGCGTTGCTGTTCCATTGGCCGCGGCTGCGCAATGGCGTGCAGGTGCGGATTGAGGGCGACGTCTCGATCGTTGCCGATGAGGAAGCGGATGCCTACTTCGCTTCACGCGCGCGCGGCAGCCAGCTGGGCGCGTGGGCGTCGCTGCAATCGGAGACGCTGGATTCGGTGGAGTCGTTCGAGTCGCGACTGCAGCAGGTCGAGCGCGAATTCGCCGGTCGCGACGTGCCGCGTCCTGCCGGCTGGACGGGCTTCCGCGTCAAGCCGCGCCGCATCGAGTTCTGGTACGGCGCGCAGTACCGGCTGCACGAGCGCTGGTTCTACGAACGCGACGCCGCCGGCGACTGGAGCAAGCGGATGCTCTATCCGTGACGGTGCGCAGCGGCCCGCGCCGCATCGTCTGCCTGACCGAGGAGCCGACCGAAACGCTGTACGCGCTGGGTGAGGACGATCGCATCGTCGGCATCAGCGGCTTTACCGTGCGGCCGCCGAAAGCGCGCAAGGAGAAGCCGAAGGTCAGCGCGTTCACCAGCGCGAAGATCGACGAGATCCTTGCGCTGTCGCCGGATTTCGTTGTCGGGTTTTCCGATATCCAGGCGGATATCGCGGCGGAGCTGATCCGTCGCGGCGTCGAGGTGTGGATCAGCAACCATCGCAGCGTCGACGGCATCCTCGACTACATCCGTCGCCTCGGCGCGCTGGTCGGCGTGGGCGATCGCGCAAACGCGTATGCCGATTCGCTGGCGCGCGACCTCGACGACATCCGTGCCGCCGGCCGCGCGCTACCAACGCGGCCGAAGGTCTATTTCGAAGAGTGGGACGAGCCGATCATCACCGGCATCCGCTGGGTCGCGGAGTTGATCGACATCGCAGGCGGTATCGACCTGCTGCCTGCGCGGTCGGTCGAGTCGCTTGCGAAGAACCGCATCATCGCGGACGACCGCGAAATCATCGACGCGGCGCCGGACATCATCATAGGTTCGTGGTGCGGCAAGAAGTTCCGGCCCGAGCGCGTCGTCGCGCGACCCGGCTGGCAGGACGTGCCGGCCGTGCGCGATGGCGAACTGCACGAGATCAAGTCGCCGCTGATTCTCCAGCCCGGTCCTGCGGCGCTTACCGACGGTGTGCGCGAGATCCAGCGCATCGTGCAGGCCTGGGCGGCGAAGCGCCTCTGACGCTCAGCGCGGGAAGAAGTCCCGCGTGAACGACATCGTCGACGTCGCGCTGCCGTAGCGCACGGTCACGTCGAACTTCAGCGTTTCCGGTGGCGCGATGTCGACCGTGCCGACGTGGTCGACCAAGTCGCCGACGCGCACTTCGCGCAGATCGATCGACTGCGCCGCGCCGCCGACGGGCGCGACGGTCGCGCTGATGTCGACCTTCGACGGCGGTGCGTCACCCTTCGCATCGCGCGGGCTGACCAGCAGCATCGCGGAGCGATCGGATCGCTCGAGCCCGTATTCGCGTGCGACCGCTTCATCCAGCGTCGACGTCTGCACCACGCTCGCATGCACGACCACATCGCCGACGCGCGCTTCTGCTTCCTGCGATGCGGTCGACGTCGATGCAGTCACCGGCGGCGCATCGCTACTGCACGCGGCGAGTGTCAGCAGGGCGATGGCGAGAGCTGTGTTGCGCATGCGTTCGCTCAATGATTCGCCCCGGAGAGTTCGCGGCCGCGTTCGGTGGCGCGTTCGATCGCGCGTTCGAGCAGCGCTTCGAATCCACCAGCCTGCAGCGTCTCGACCGCCGCCTGCGTGGTGCCATTGGGCGAGGTGACGCGGGCGCGCAGCACGTCGGGTGTTTCGCCCGGCTGCGCGAGCATCGCCGCGGCGCCAGTAATCGTCTGGCGCACGAGAAGCGCGGCGGTCTCGCGCGGCAAGCCCTGACGCTCAGCCGCGGCCTGCATCGCCTCGGCCAGTAGAAACACATAGGCCGGGCCGCTGCCGGATACCGCGGTCACCGCGTCCATCAGCGATTCGTCGTCGATCCACGTCGTCGGGCCGCCGGTGCGGAGCAGGGCGGAGGCGGTGTCGCGCTGCTCGGGCGACACGGCGTTGGTCGCGAATAGCCCGGTCACGCCCTGGCCGATCAGCGACGGCGTGTTGGGCATTGCGCGGACAATCGCGCGCCCGCCGCCCAGCCAGCGGTCGAGCTGCGACGCGGTGATGCCGGCAGCGATCGAGATCACCAGCGGGTTCGATGCGGCGACGTGCGCCACCGATTCGCAGACGTTGCGCATCACCTGCGGCTTCACCGCGAGCAGCCAGGTCGATGCGCCGTCGACCGCATCCTTCGCATCTGCGACGGCATGCACACCAAAATCGCGGGCAAGCGCATCGCGCAATGCGTCGACCGGCTCGGCGACGCGGATCGTCTTCGGGTCGCGGCCCTGCGCGAAGAGTCCGCCGATCAGGCTGCGCGCCATGTTGCCGCCGCCGATGAAGGCGATCGTTTGCGTTTCGGACGCGTGCGTCATTGGCGACTCCGGTTCGTGGGGCACGGCAGGATAGCCGGCGCAATGCGTGCGCATCACTGCATCTGCCTGCGGTGGCGGCGTTCGCGCCAGAGCATGGTCAGGCTGACCGCGCCGAACACCAGCGCGATCGAGAGCATCCCGAACGCAATCATGAGCAGGCGCGCGCCGGCGCGACAGCCCGGTTCCATCGCGTCGACTGCACTCGGGCCGCACTGGCCGAAGCCGATCGACGCGGCGGTGATCGCCGCGATCAGCACGAGCAGGCCGACGCCACCAAACGCCGCGGCGATCCAGAACGTAACGACGATGCGGTGCAGCTTGTGCGTCATGGATCAGGCCTTTGTCGGACGGGCGCCGAACAGCGCGGACCCTACGCGGACCATGGTGGCGCCTTCGGCGATCGCGAGCGTGTAGTCGTCGCTCATGCCCATCGACAGTGTGTCGACGGATGGGTGCTTCGCCCGCAATGCGTCGAACAGGCGGCGGGCGGTGCGGAAAGCGGGACGCCGCGCTTCCGGGTCCGGATGCGGCGTCGGAATGATCATCAGGCCGCGAAGCGCTAGCCGCGGCTGCGACTCGACGGCCGCAGCGAGCGCCGACACGTCGTCCGGTCGGCAGCCGTGTTTGCTGGTCTCGTCGTCGATATTGACCTGCAGCAGCACGTTCAGCGGCAGCTGATCGTCGCTGCGATGGCGGGCGAGGGCATCGATGATCGACGGCCGGTCGACCGTCTGCACCCAGTCGAAGAGGGCTGCGGCCTCTTTCGCCTTATTGCTTTGCAGGTGGCCGATCAGGTGCCAGACGCCCGGCTGTGACAGGCCCGCCGCATCGAGCTCCTGCCGCTTGCGCATGGCCTCCTGCACGTAGTTCTCGCCGAAGTCGCGCTGTCCGAGGGCCGCCAGTTCCGCGATCGCAGTCGCAGGTTTCAGTTTTGAAACGGCGACCAGCGTCGGTACGGGGCGTTGTGCCGCGGTGGCCGCGCTATAAAGGCTTTCGGAGACCTCGCGGAGGGCGTCGGCGAGCACGTCGGTGACCTCGGAAACCGGCCGTTGCCGGGGCGTTGCGGGGCCCTATACTGCCCCGAGGGGGTCCATGCGGCCAGACCGCATGGATTCGGGGCTCGATCGCTTCACGGGGAAACGCATGGATATCGCCGAGCTGCTGGCCTTTTCGGTCAAGAACAAGGCGTCGGACCTTCATCTGTCGGCAGGACTGCCGCCGATGATCCGCGTCGACGGCGACGTCCGTCGCATCAACATTCCGGCTCTGGAACACAAGCAGGTGCACGCGCTC
Source organism: Lysobacter sp. HA18 (assembly GCF_054057595.1). Lineage (NCBI taxonomy): Bacteria > Pseudomonadati > Pseudomonadota > Gammaproteobacteria > Lysobacterales > Lysobacteraceae > Lysobacter > Lysobacter sp. HA18. The sequence goes on along the minus strand of NZ_JBSRZL010000001.1, from coordinate 2,427,050 downwards.
GTCTACGACATCATGTCGGACAAGCAGCGTCGCGACTTCGAAGAATTCCTCGAAGTCGACTTCTCGTTCGAGATCCCGGGCCTGGCGCGCTTCCGCGTCAATGCCTTCAACCAGAACCGTGGCGCGGCGGCGGTCTTCCGTACGATTCCGTCGGAAGTGCTGACGCTCGAAGACCTGGCGACGCCGCCGATCTTCCGCGAGCTGATCAACCAGCCGCAGGGCCTGATCCTCGTCACTGGCCCGACGGGTTCGGGCAAGTCGACCACGCTCGCGGCGATGCTCGACCACATCAACAAGAACGAGTACGCGCACATCCTCTCGGTCGAAGACCCGATCGAGTTCGTGCACACCTCGCAGAAGTGCCTGATCAACCAGCGCGAAGTGCACCGCGACACGCACGGCTTCAACGAAGCCCTGCGCTCGGCGCTGCGCGAAGACCCGGACTACATCCTGGTCGGCGAGCTTCGCGACCTCGAGACGGTTCGCCTCGCGCTGACCGCTGCGGAAACCGGCCACCTCGTGTTCGGCACGCTGCATACGAGCTCGGCCGCGAAGACCATCGACCGCATCATCGACGTGTTCCCCGCCGGCGAAAAGCCGATGGTTCGCTCGATGCTGTCCGAATCGCTGCGCGCGGTGATCTCGCAGGCGCTGCTGAAGAAGGTCGGCGGCGGTCGTACGGCCGCGTGGGAAATCATGGTCGGCACGCCGGCCATCCGTAACCTGATCCGCGAGGACAAGGTCGCGCAGATGTACTCGTCGATCCAGACGGGTCAGTCGGTGGGCATGATGACGCTCGACCAGCATCTGCAGGACCTCGTGAAGCGCGGCCTGATCCTCAAGGTGCAGGCGCGCGAATACGCGCGCGACAAGCGCCTGTTCGAATGACGTCGACGGCCCGCCTTCGGGCGGGCACCGCGGAGCGCGGGCCACCGCGCGCGCCGGGGGATACATCGCTGCGGTGGCCGGTCGCGGAGGCGGCTGCCTCGAGCCACGCGGAGAGTTAACGATGAGCATGTCCCCCGATACACCAGCGACCCCCGCCGCAGCCGGCGGTGGATCGATCGACTTCTCGTCGTACCTGAAGCTGATGGCGCAGCATCGCGCGTCGGATCTCTTCATCACGGCCGGCATGGCGCCGGCGATCAAGGTCAACGGCAAGATCACGCCGATCACGCAGCAGCCGCTGACGCCGCAGCAGTCGCGCGACCTCGTGCTGTCGGTGATGAGCCCGGCGCAGCGCGAAGAGTTCGAAAAGACGCACGAGTGCAACTTCGCGATCGGCGTCGCCAACGTCGGCCGCTTCCGCGTCAGCTGCTTCTTCCAGCGCAACCAGGTCGGCATGGTGCTGCGACGGATCGAGAGCAAGATCCCGACCATCGAAGAGCTGCAGCTGCCGGCGATCATCAAGACGCTGGCGATGACCAAGCGCGGCATCATCATGTTCGTCGGCGCGACCGGCACCGGTAAGTCGACGTCGCTGGCGGCGATGATCGGCTACCGCAACAAGAACTCGACCGGCCACATCATCACGATCGAAGACCCGATCGAGTTCGTGCACAAGCACGAGGGCTGCATCATCACGCAGCGCGAAGTCGGCATCGACACCGACAGCTGGGAAGCGGCGCTGAAGAACACGCTGCGCCAGGCACCCGACGTCATCATGATCGGCGAGGTGCGTACGCGCGAAGGCATGGACCATGCGATCGCATTCGCTGAAACCGGCCACCTGGTGCTGTGCACGCTGCATGCGAACAACGCCAACCAGGCGATGGACCGCATCATCAACTTCTTCCCGGAAGATCGCCGCAACCAGCTGCTGATGGACCTGTCGCTCAACCTCAAGGGCGTGGTCGCGCAGCAGTTGATCCCGACGCCGGACGGCAAGAGCCGCCGCGTCGCGATGGAAATCCTGCTCGGCACGCCGCTGGTGCAGGACTACATCCGCGAAGGCGAGATCCACAAGATCAAGGAAGTGATGAAGGAGTCGACCAACCTGGGCATGAAGACCTTCGACCAGGCGCTGTTCGAGCTCTACCAGGCCGGCGAGATCTCCTACGAGGACGCGCTTCGCTTCGCCGATTCCCAGAACGAGGTGCGCCTGCGCATCAAGCTCGCGCAGGGCGGCGACGCCCGCACGCTGGCGGCGGGGCTGGGCGACGTCGGTGTCGCCGATATTCGCTGAATCGGGCTTGGGTTGCGACGCGAAGGCGCCTACGGGCGCCTTCGTCATTTCCGGCGGCGGCGAGCGCTTCCATTCGCGCGGCGGGTGCGGGCATGATGGCCGCATGTCCTTGCTCGACAGCCCGACGCCGCTCGCGAACCAGCTGCTCATCGCGCTGCCGTCGCTGGCCGAATCCAGCTTCTCCAAGAGCGTCGCGCTGATCTGCCAGCACGACGAGGACGGCGCGCTCGGCATCGTCGTCAATCGGCCGTCCGAATACACGGTCGGCGAAGTGCTAAGCCAAATGGGTTTCGAAGGCGGCGGCGACGTGCTGCGTGCCCAGGTCGTGCTCAACGGCGGCCCGGTGCACCGAGAGCGCGGCTTCGTCATCCACGACGGCGGTACGCGATGGGATTCCACGCTCGCGATCGGCGATGATCTGTACCTCACCACCTCGCGCGAGATTCTGGAAGCTATGGCCAACGGATTAGGCCCCGATCATGCGGTGATTGCGCTCGGATGCGCCGGCTGGGGCGCCGGACAGCTCGAGCAGGAACTCGTCGCCGACAACAGCTGGCTGACCGCACCGGTCGATGCCACGCTGCTGTTCGACACGCCACTGGAAGATCGCTGGCAGGCGGCAGCGGGACGCATCGGCGTCGACATGTCGCGCCTGACCGACTACACGGGGCACGCCTGACATGACGGCCGCGACGACGGTTCTCGGTTTCGATGTCGGCGCGCGCAGGATCGGCGTCGCCGTGGGCAGCGCGCTCGGTACCGGCGCACGCCCGGTGGCGGTCGTGGACGTGCACGCGAGCGGGCCGGACTGGCCGGCGATCGATCGACTGGTGCGCGAATGGCGGCCCGACGCCTTCATCGTCGGTGATCCGATGACGCTGGACGGCGGCGACCAGCCCATCCGCAAGCGTGCACATGCCTTCGCCCGCGAACTCGGGCGCAAGTTCGGCAAGCCGGTGATGCTGGTCGACGAGCGATCGTCGTCGGTGGAAGCCGCGCAGCGATTCGCGGTGGAACGCGCGCAGGGCGGCAAGCGCCGGCGTGATGCGCAGATCCTCGACGCCGTAGCCGCCGCGGTCATCGTCGAGCGCTGGCTGCACGCGCCCGCCGATGCGGTCGAACTCGAAGCCTCCCTCACCGGATAAGCCATGCATCACCTGCTCACGCTCGACGGCCTGCCACGCGCCACCGTCGTCGAGCTGCTCGACCGCGCCCAGCACTTCGCCGAGCTGACTGGCGATTCGGATGCGCTTCGCGGCATCGCGGTCTGCACGCTGTTCTTCGAGCCATCGACGCGTACGCGCATGAGCTTCCAGCTCGCGGCGCAGCGCCTCGGTGCACACGTGCTCAACTTCGACGTCTCCACGTCATCCGCGCGCAAGGGCGAGACCGCGCTCGACACCATGCGCAACCTCGAAGCGATGGGCGTGCGCGGTTTCATCGTGCGGCATCACGACGACGGCGCCGTCGCGCAGCTCGCGGATGCCGCGAAGCCCGGCACTGCGCTGCTCAACGCCGGAGACGGCCGCAGCAATCATCCGACGCAAGGCCTGCTCGACATGCTCACGTTGCGACAGGCGAAAGGCGGCGATTTCTCGAAGCTGCGCATCGCCATCGTTGGTGACGTCAAGCATTCGCGCGTCGCGCGTTCGGACCTGCATGCATTGCGCGCGCTCGGTGCGGGCGACGTGCGCGTCTGCGGCCCGGCATCGCTACTGCCGGATGACGGCACGCTCGACGGCTGCCGCGTCACGCACGATATCGATGAGGCCATCGACGGCGCCGACGCGGTGATGACGCTGCGCCTGCAACGCGAGCGCATGGAAGACGGGCTGGTCGAGTCGCTCGAGGATTACCACCGCCATTACGGCATCACCGCGGAGCGCCTGCGACATGCGGCGCCCGATGCGGTGGTGATGCATCCGGGCCCGATCAATCGCGGGGTCGAGATCACCGACGAAGTCGCGGACGGCCCGCAGTCGCTGATCCTGCGTCAGGTCGCGAATGGCGTGGCGGTACGGATGGCGGTGCTGGAACGCCTGCTCGCGAACTGAAGCGAGCGCGGCACGTCGAACGTCAGGCAATCAGGCAGCGGCGGATTCGGACATCTGCGGCAGCGACGCAAGAAGCCCTGCGTCCTTGCGACGATCATCGGCCGATGCGGCGATCGACACGCTCGAAGCGATCTCGCCGCACTGTTGAAGCGTGTGCAGCATCGACAGCCGATCGGCATGCGTTAGCACGCGAACGAGCGGCGCTCCATCGTCGGTCGACATCGAAGCCAGTGCAGTGCATACCGAGTCGCCGAGCCGCCAATGCGCTGCAGCACGAGCGGACAACGTGCCCGCAAGCGCGAGAAATCGCGGGCCGAACGTGGCGTCGGCCGCAGCCTGCGTGATCAACGGACGCGGCATCATTCGCATCAGCGCGGATGCCCCGGTCGATGCGATCACCGACGCGAGCTGTGCTTCGCCGATGTCGCAGGCGCCGCGCGCCAACGTGCCGCAGAGCCACGTACGCGTTTCCGACTGCACGGCCAGACGGGCGCCCGATTGCGCGCCTTGTTGCGACGGATCGGCCTGCAGGATCGGGCGCATCACGGTGGTCAGCACGACATAACGCAGGCCGTCGCTGCCGACCGTGTTCACCGCCTGCGGCAATGCATTGATCGGCGCACCGCGACGGTAGTGCGCGCTGTTGGCGACGCGCACGACGTCGCCCGCAAGCGTGGGATCGCGCGCGAGCACTGCGGCGATCGCGTTCGCATCGACATCGTCGCGGCGCAGGGCGGCCAGCAACTGCGGCACCAGCGCGGGAAGGCGGGGCAGGCGTGCGACGTCGAGCCGCTGCATCTGCGTGTCGAGACGGTCAAGGATGTCGTCGGCCATGCCGTCGACGACCGGCGCATCCGCCGGCGTGCCGAACAGGTGCGCGACGAAGCGCGCGGCAAGTTCGGGCGATGCAAGTACGGTCGCGTCGGCTACTGCCTCGTCATCCATGTCGTTCCACACGTCGTCGACGACCACGGCATCGCCCTCGACGGACGGCGCAGCGGTCGGCGCGGGCGCGGGGCGGCCCTGCAGGCGCCGCAGCAGTCGCGTGATCATCGAGGTTCCCCTTGGTCGGCCGGTCCATGGACAGAGTCCGGGCTCACGGACATGGTAACGGCGGGCAAGGCCGTCACTTGAGCAGGAAGAAGGTCGCGAGCCCGAGGAACGAGAAGAAGCCCATCACGTCGGTGACCGTCGTGAGGAAGATGCTGCTGGCGAGCGCCGGGTCGAAGCCGAAACGGCGGAGGCTCACCGGGATCAGCACGCCGGCGATCGCCGCTGCGAGCTGGTTGATCAGCAGCGCGGCCGCGATGACGGCGGTGAGCCCCCAGTTGCCGAAGCGCAGTTGTACGACCGTGGCGAGGATGAGGCCAAGCCCGAGCCCGGTTAGCAGCGCGACCTTGCACTCCTTCCACAGCAGCGTCAGGTAGTTCGAATAGCCGACCTGACCGAGCGCAAGGCCGCGCACCATCAGCGCGAGCACCTGCGTGCCGGCGTTGCCGCCCATGCCCGCAACGATCGGCATCAGCACCGCGAGCGCGACGATCTGCTGGATCGTGCCCTCGAACTGGCCGACCACGTACGACGCGAGGAACGCGGTGCCGAGGTTGATCGTCAGCCACATCAGGCGCCGGCGCGTCGCGCGCGGCACCGGGCTGAAGAGATCCTCTTCCTCGTCGAGACCCGCCGCCGACAGCGCCTGGTGCTCGGCCTGCTCGCGGATGATGTCGACGACGTCATCGATGGTGATGCGGCCGAGCAGAATGTTGCTCTCGTCGACCACCGGGGCGCTCACCCAGTCGTAGTCCGAGAAGCGCCGTGCTACTTCGTTCGCCGTTTCGCCGACGCGGATCGCCGGCTGTTCGTCGTCGACCAGGCGGTTGATCGGCGTCGCCGGGTCCTGCGTGAGCAGGTCGGTCAGCGCGATGCGGCCGAGGTACTGGTGGCGTCGGCTGACCACGTACAGATGGTCGGTGTGCTCCGGCAGTTCGCCGCGCAGGCGCAGGTAGCGCAGCACGACCTCGATCGTGGTGTCGGTCCGCACCGTCACCACGTCGGGGTTCATCAGGCGACCGGCGGTGTCCTCCGGGTACGACAACACCTGCTCGAGGCGCTCGCGGTTCTCGCGGTCCATCGACAGCAGGACCTGCTCGATCACCGCGTCCGGCAAGTCCTCGACGAGGTCGGCGAGGTCGTCGATGTCGAGATCCTCGACCGCCGCGATGATCTCGTCCGGGTCCATCTCGGCCAGCAGGCCTTCGCGCACCTCGTCACCGACGTGCACCAGCACCTCGCCGTCGTCCTCGGCGTCGACCAGACCCCACACCACCGTGCGCTTGGCCGGCGGCAACGATTCGAGCAGGTTGCCGATCTCGGCGGGCGAGAGCGTGTTGACCAGGCGACGGACCGGACCGAGGCGCCCGCTGTCGAGCGCGTCCGACAGCAGCCTGAGCTGCCGCGCGGTCTTCTCGTGGCGGACGGATTCGGCCATGCGCGGCTTCCGGCGGGGACCTGTGCGGTCCGTGGGCGAGTCGCACCCGCCGGCGTTGAACGCCGCGATATGCGACCGAGGTCAGAGGTTCATGCGCACATTATCGCCGCTGGGTCGCGCGATGGACAATCGCTGTCGCACATCGGTGCCGCGGCGATCAGGCGGTCGCGAGCCAGCGCTCGATGGTCGCGCGATCGCGGGCGCGCAGCAGCGCGGGCAGGCGCGATTGCAGTCGCGCGAGGTCGCAGTCGCGGATGCGCTTTCGCACTTCGAGCATCGTGCCCGGATGCAGGCTGAAGTCGGTGAGCCCCAGCGCAAGAAGCAGGGGCGCGTAATCGGGCGCCGCCGCCATTTCGCCGCAGACCGCGATCGACCGCCCACGGCGCTGCGCAAGGCGGATGACATCGCGCAGCACGCGGATCACCGCGGGATGCAGCGGCGTATAGAGCTTGCCCAGCCCTTCGTGATTGCGGTCGACGGCAAGCAGGTATTGCACGAGGTCGTTCGTGCCGACGGACAGGAAGTCGACCTCGTCGATGAAGGCCGGCAACGCGAGCGCGGCGGCCGGGACTTCGATCATTACGCCCAATGGGACGTCCTGGCCGATTTCGTGGCCTTCGTCGCGCAGCAGTGCACTCACGCGATCGACTTCGCGCCGCACCTCGCGCACTTCCTCCGCCGACGTCACCATCGGCACCAACAAACGGATGCGGCCATACGCGGATGCACGCAGCAGCGCACGCAGCTGCGTTTCGAACAGGCCACGACGCGCGAGCGACAGACGCACGCCGCGCAGCCCGAGCGCGGGATTGTGTTCGTCCCGCAGCGACAGGCCGGTGCGATCGGTCTTGTCCGCGCCGACGTCCAGCGTTCGGATCGTCACCGGCCGACCGTTCATGCCCATCACGACATCGCGATACGCGCGGAACTGTTCGTCCTCGTCGGGCAAAGCATTGCGCTGCAGGAACAGGAACTCGGTGCGATACAGCCCGACGCCCGCGGCACCGAGTGCATGCGCTTCGGCGACGTCTTCCTGCGATTCGGCATTCGCGAACAAGCGGATGTCGACGCCGTCGCGCGTGCGCGTCGGCTCGCGACGCAGGCGGGCGAGGGTACGCTTCTCGCGGACATGCCCCTTCTCGCGTTCGTTGTGCGCGCGCAGGTCGTCGGCATCGGGCTCGGCGACGACCAGCCCACTACCGCCGTCGAGGATCAGCGCATCGCCATCGTTGATTCGATCGAGCGCATCCGCACAGTCGACGATCAGCGGCATGTGCAGGCTGCGCGCGAGGATGGCGGTGTGGCCGAGCGCGCTGCCGCTCGTGGTGACCAGCCCGACGACACCCTGCGCCTGCAGCTGCGCCATTTCTGCCGGCGCCACGCTCTCGGCGACGAGGATCTCGCCGGCGAAGCCGCGCAGTTCGAAGTCGCGCCGATGCAGAGCGGCATGCACGCGACCGATGACTTGGTCGATGTCCTCGACGCGGCTCTTGAAGTAGGGGTCGTCCATCGCCTCGAACACCGCGGCGAGGCGATCGCGCTGCACGCGCAAGGCGTAGTCGGCGGTGAAGTGACGCGTGCGGACGAGTTCGTCGAGGCCGTGCAACAGCTCGGGGTCGTCGAGCATCAATGCATGCAGGTCGAGGAACTCGCCGACTTCCTGTGCAAGCGCGCCATGCAGCCGTGCACGCAGCTCGTGCATCTCCGCGCGCACGGCGTCGATGGCGCCGCGCAAGCGTGCGAGTTCTTCGTCAGCCGCGGCTGGCTCGATGTGCTGTTCGGCGATCTGCAACGCATGCGGCAGGCGGACGCGGGCCCGGCCGAGCACGGTGCCCCGCGATGCGCCCTGGCCGGACAGCGTCTGTCGCATGCGATCAGCTGCCTTCGTCGAAACCGCGTTCGAACAGCGCCTGCACGGCGTCGGCGGCGGTCTGTTCGTCTTCGCCTTCGATGCGCAGCTTCACCACCGTGCCTTGCCCGGCGGCGAGCAGCATCACGCCCATGATGCTTTTCGCGTTGACCTCGCGGCCTTTCGCGGTGAGCGTGCACGCGCTCTTGTAGTGCGACAGCGTCTGCACGAGCTTCGCGGTGGCGCGTGCGTGCAGGCCGAGGCGGTTGGAAACGGTGAGGTCGCGTTCGATCATGTCGGTCAGGCGTCGTCGAGTTGAACGCCGTTGCGGCCACCCGCGACGGCCACGGCGGGCAGCGCGTCGAGTTCGAGGTCGGCGTAGTTGAGAACGCGCAGCAGCATCGGAAGGTTGAGTGCGGACACGCGACGGATCGGCGTGCCCAGGCGGGAAAGTCGTGATGCGATGTTCGCCGGGCTGGCACCGAAGAGATCGGTCAGCACCAGCACGCCATCGCCGCTGTCGGCGCGCCGCAATGCGGCGCTGGCCATCGGCAGTACGGCATCGGGGTCGGCGTCGAAACCGACCTCGAACACTTCGATGCGCAGCGGCACAGGCATGAGCAGCCGCTCGGCGACGCCGCGCAGCGCGGTACCGATACCTTCGTGGGTGACGAGCAGGATGCCGACGGCCATGGCTCGACGTTAGCAGAGCGGCGTGACCGTCCGGAAGCGGCGGTTGGAACTTTGCCTAGTCGAGCTCGCGATGATGCACGGCGACTTCAGGCCAGCCCTGCGAGCGCGCGTGGTCGGCCATGCGTTCAGCGAGATACACCGAGCGATGCCGGCCACCGGAGCAGCCGAAAGCGACCGTCGCATAGCTGCGCGTGCTGTCGGCCTGCAGGCGCGGCAGCCATGCATCGAGGAAGCTACTGATCTGCGTGTAGAACGCTTGGACGTCCGGCTGCGTCATCAGGTAGTCGCGCACATCGGGATCGCGTCCGGACAGGGGGCGCAGCGACGGGATCCAGTGCGGGTTCGGTAGCGCGCGTGCGTCGAACACGAAGTCCGCATCGGCTGGAACGCCACGTCGATACGCGAACGATTCGAACATCAGCGACATACCGGTTTCGGCGCCGAGGCCGAATTCCGTGGTGACGTGACGTCGCAACTGGTGCACGTTCATTTCGCTGGTATCGACGATCGCGTCGGCCAGCTGTCGAAGCGAACGCAACACCTGCCGCTCGAGCGCGATCGCATCGGGTAGGGACAGCCCGAGTCGACTCAGCGGGTGGCGGCGACGCGTGTCGGCATAGCGCTTGAGCAATACGGGGTCGGCCGCGTCGAAGAACACGAGGCGCGGATCAAAGCCGAGGCCACCAACCGCCGCGAGCGCTTCGGGCACCTTGTCGAGTTCGTCGTGACGGTTGCGAACGTCGATGCCGACCGCGACTTTCGCCGGGCCGCCGTCCTCGCCACCCGTGATGTCGGCGACGAGCTGCGGAAGCAGCATCGCCGGAAGGTTGTCGACGCAGTAGAAGCCGAGGTCTTCGAACGTGTTGAGCGCGACGGACTTGCCGGAGCCGGACATCCCACTGACCAGCACCAGCGTGGCAAGCGACGGTGAACTCACGAGTCGCCCCGCTCGAGGAAGTGGCTGTGGCGCGCCATGAAGGCCGCCGCCGGGTCGACGCCCTTTGCTCGCAGGATATGCGTGCGCGTGGCGGCTTCGGTCAGCACGGAGAGGTTGCGACCGGCGATGACGGGCAGGGTGATCATGGGGACATCCAGGTCCAGGACGCGGCGCGCGCCGAGGTCGCCGGTGATGCGTTCGAGCCCACCGGGCCCGGGATGCAAGGACGGCTGCGTCAGGTGCACGATCAGCCGAAGATACTTGTTCCGTTTGACGGCCGTGTCACCGAACATCTGACGGATGTTCAGCACGCCGAGACCGCGCACTTCGAGCATGTCCTGCAGCAGGTCGGGACAGGTGCCGTCGAGCACGTCGGGCGCGATCTGGGTGAACTCGGGCGCGTCGTCGGCCACGAGCCGATGGCCGCGCGTCACCAGCTCCAGCGCGAGTTCGCTCTTGCCCGCACCGCTCTCGCCGGTGATCAGCACGCCGATCGAATAGATCTCCATGAAGACGCCATGCAGCGTCACCCGCGGCGCGAGCTTGCGCGCGAGGTGGTACTGCAGATGGTTCAGCAGCTCATGCCCGCGACGCGGTGAAACCCACAGCGGCGTATCGCTTTCCTCGGCCGCGAGTCGCAGGTCTTCCGGGCAGCGCTGGTCCTTGCTGATGACCAGCGCGAGCGGTCGGAACTGGATGATCTTCTCGATCGTTTCCCAGCGCGCGCGCGAGTCGAGTTCATCGAGCCACGCGAGTTCCTCCGTGCCGAGGATCTGCACGCGATTGGGATAGATGATGTTGAGATAGCCGGCGAGGGACGGACGTCGCGCGACGGTGTCGACCGATTCCAGCACACGCGACGTGCCGCGGCGCCCGGCCAGCCATCGCAGCTCGAGGCGTTCGAGTTGCTGGTCGTACAACTCCTGCGCGCTGATGCGTGCGTTCATGCGTCAGACTCGAGCAGGCGATGCGCGAGTTCGCGGTCGTCGCTCGCGTCGCGCAATGCGTCGCGAAAACTTTCGTCGGAAAAGCGCTGGGCGATTTCGCCGAGTTGCGCGAGGTGGCCGGCGACGTCGTCGTCCGGCACCGCCATCGCGAAGAGAAGGTCGACGGGGCGTGCGTCGGGCGCGGCGAACTGCACCGGTTCGGCCAGCCGCACGAATGCGCCGCGGGCGGCATCGAGGCTGCCCATGCGTGCGTGCGGGATTGCGACTCCGAAGCCGAGCGCCGTGCTGGCGAGCTTTTCGCGCGCGCGCAGGCGCTCGGCGAGTTCTGAAGCGGGAAGTCCGTGCCCTTCGACCGGCCTGGCCAGCAGCGTCGCCATGTGCTCGATCACGCGGTCGCGGTCGAGCGGGGCGTCGATTCGTTGGATGCGTTCGCGGCTGAGCAGGTCGGCAAAGGGCATGGAGTCAGGCGAGTTCGGCGCTGCGCGCGAGGCGCTCGCCGCGGTGGTGGTCGCTTCGCCGCTCCTTGTGCCTGAGCAGCCCACGGTCGAGTTTGTCGGCGAGCACGTCGATGGCGGCGTAGACATCCGCGCCTTCCGCGTCCGCGTGAAGTGTCCTGCCGGCCATGATCACCGTCGCCTCCGCGCACTGGCGTGTCTTTTCGACGAGAAGCACCGTGCGGACCTCGAACGGCTGGTCGATGTGTCGGCCCAGACGGTTGAACCGGGTGGCGACGTACTCCCGCAGGGCGGGGGTGACATCGATGTGCTGACCGTGGACTTCGATACGCATGGGCATCTCCAGGCTGTCGGCAGAGGCGGCCCGGTGGCCGCGGTCCCAGCATGTCACTTTCCCGGCTCCGCGATATGACGTTCGTCAAATACTGCGTTGCTCAGCTCATCCTCACGCGGTCCTGCGACGAAGGGATGCTCATGGCTTCCCGATATTTTGCCACCGTACGCCGCGCCACCGGCACGCCGGCGCTTTGCAGGGTCTCGGCCAGCCGCGCGTCGGACAAGGGTTTGCGCGGGTTTTCGGCGGAGATCAGCTGGCGGATCATCGACTGCACGGCCGCGCTCGATGTCTCCTCCGCCGTGCCGTTGCCCACGCTCGATGCGAAGAACGACCGCAGCGGCAACGTGCCGCGTGGCGTGCGTGCGTACTTGCGTGCGATGGCGCGCGAGACGGTGGATTCGTGAAGGCCGAGCTCGGCGGCGACTTCGCGCAGCGTGAGCGGTCGCAACGAGCCGTCACCGCATTCGAGGAACTGCAACTGGCGCTGCACCAGGCAACGCGCCACGCGCAGCAGCGTCTCGCCACGCGCTTCGACATTGCGCAGCAGCCAACGCGCTTCCTGCAACTGGCCGCGCAGGTACGTGGTATCCGCCGTTGAAGTGCGCCCAATCAGCGATTCGTAGCTTCGGTTGATGCGTAGCCGCGGACGGCTGAGGTCGGCGAGCGCGACGCGCCATGCGCCATGCTGCCGCCAGATCACGACGTCGGGCGTGACATAGCTTTCGGGCGCGACTTCGCCCAGCTGCGCGCCCGGACGAGGGTCCATCGACAGCAGCAATGCGATGGCGCATTCGACTTCGTCGACCGGCTCACCGAGCTCATGCGCAAGGCCATCGGCGCCGAGCCGCGGCAGGCGTTCGAGATGCGCGTCGGCGATGCGCAGTGCGATCGCGCGACCGGGCGTGTCCGGATCGAGCGCACCCAGCTGCACGCACAATGCTTCGGACACCGAACGCGCACCGACGCCGATCGGATCGAAGTGCTGCACCACATGCAGCACCGTCGCGACGTCTTCCACCGGCACCGGCGGATCCATCGTGTCGGCAATCGCCTCCAGCGGTTCGCGCAGGTAACCGTCGTCGGAAATCGCATCGATGATGGCGGCGCCGATCTGGCGATCGCGCGGCGACTGACTGCTGAGATGCAGCTGCCAGAGAAGATGGTCGTGTAGCGTTTCGCGGTCGGCGATCTGCTCGGCGAGCGAGCCGCCGTCGCCATCGCCGCTGTAACCATGGCCCGAGCCTTCGCCCCAGCCGTCGAGTTCCGAGTCCGTCCACGTTTCGAGTGCGGACCGATCGATCTCGACTTCGACATCCGCACTGTCGCCGTCCGGCGCCGCCGTATCGGGCGTGGTGATGACTTCGCCGCCTTCGTCCCACTCGAGCAGCGGGTTGCTCTCGACCGCTTCAGTGAGTTCCGCATCGAGTTCGACGGACGACAACTGCAGCAGGCGGATCGCCTGCCGCAGTTGCGGCGTCATCACAAGATGCTGGCCCAGCGAGGCCTGGAGGCGCGGTTTCATCGACATGCAAGGTACACGGCGTTCCGGTAAGACGTCAGCTTCGATCGCTGCCGCCGGTCGGGCGCTGAAACATTACAGTCGGAACGTTTCACCGAGGTAGACGCGGCGTACGTCGGGATTCGCGAGGATGGATTCGGGCGAACCCTGCGCGAGCACGGCACCCTCGTTCAGGATGTACGCACGGTCGCAGATGCCCAGCGTCTCGCGCACGTTATGGTCGGTGATCAGCACGCCGATGCCACGCTCGGTGAGGTGACGCACGATGCGCTGGATTTCGCCGACGGAAATCGGGTCGACGCCGGCGAACGGTTCGTCGAGCAGCATCATGCGCGGACGTGCGGCAAGGGCGCGTGCGATTTCGACGCGGCGTCGCTCGCCACCCGAGAGACTTGCGCCGATCTGGTCGGACACGTGCGCGACCTGCAACTCGTCGAGCAGCGATGCGAGTTCGCGCTCACGGCCCTTGCGATCGAGATCGGTGCGCAGTTCGAGCACAAGGCGGATGTTGTCGGCGACCGTGAGCTTGCGGAACACCGACGGTTCCTGTGGCAGGTAGCCGACGCCGTGCTTGGCGCGCGCATACATCGGCTGCGCGGTGATGTCCTGGCCGTCGAGCGTGATCTTGCCCGCATCGGCCGGCACCAGCCCGACGATCATGTAGAAGCACGTCGTCTTGCCCGCGCCGTTCGGGCCGAGCAGGCCGACGACTTCACCGGCTTCCAGCGTCAGGCCGAAATCGCGAACGACCTCGCGCGACTTGTACTTCTTGCGCAGACCCTCGGCCTTGAGCATCAGGGCGTGCCCGCGTTCTTCGGTGCGATGTGCATGTGCACGCGTCCACCGCCCGCGGCCGCGCCGCTCGCGACCTGTCCGGTGCGCATGTTGTAGTTCACGCGATCGCCGGTCAGCGTGCCGCGCGTCTGCTGCACGGTGACATTGCCGCTCAGCACCACCACGTCGGCCTTCATGTCGTAGTCCGCGGCGGCGGAAGTCGAACTCATCGGCGTGCCGTCGTCGAGCAGCTGGCTCATCTTCACCGGACCGCCGTTGAGCACCGCGCGCACGGCCCTCGCCGTTCTGCATCGTGATCTGCGCGCCACTGGACGTGATGTGCAACGTACCCTGCGTGATCGTGACGCCGCCACTGAGTACGGTCGGCCTGCTGTCGTCGGTCGAATAGGTCGCCGACCCGCTTTCGATGTCGATGCCCATGCGGCGATCGCTCGAACGAGCGAACGCGGAGCCCGCGACGAACACGAGGAGGAGCGCGACGACGGGCGCGAGGTCATTGCGACTTTTCATAACGGGCCTTGACGTTCTGGAGCTTCACCACGCGGTCGTCGAGTCTCGCGTCCATGCCGTGGCCATTCAGTATAAGTCCCGGTTGTTTCACGCTGACCGCCACTGCGGAGGTCGCGCGATTCGCATCCGGAAACACGTTGAGTTCCTGCGTATCCATGCGCACAGGATCGCCGCCGCTGCGCGTGCTGATCGCATGCACGTCGCCGCGGAGGCGGATCTCGTCGCCCTTGGCCGACACCCACGCGGTCTTGGAATCGACCGTCCACGGCGCATCGGTGCTGCCCGCGCGCGGCGGAATCACGAACACCGGCGTCTGCAAGGACAGCGTGTGCACCTCGGGCTGGCGTGTCAGCTTCGGGCCGCGCAGCGTGAACGACTCGCGGCCCTGCGCATCGAGCGACACCAGCTCGAAATCGTAAAGCGTGTAGTCGGAGCGGCCCGCTTCGAGCGGAAGATTGTCCGCCACATGCTGCCGCCACAGCGAAATGCCGACAGCGACCGCCGCGGCCGCAAGCACCAGCCCGAGTACCAAGCGCCAGTTCATGCCTGCGCTCCGAGCGGCGCGGGTGCATCGGCGACCAGTGCATCGATGATCGACTGCACGCGATCCTGCGCGTCGAGCACGAAATCGCAGAACTCGCGTGCGGCGCCGCGGCCGCCTTCGCGTTGCGATGTCCACGCTGCATCGCGACGGATCCATTCGTGCGCATCCGCCGGACATGCGGACAACCCGACGCCGCGCATCACCTTGAGGTCGGGCAGGTCATCGCCCATGAACGCGACTTCGTCGAGCGATACGCCGAGCGCATTCGCGATCTTCTCGACGCAGGCCAGCTTGTCCCCGATGCCCGAGCACGCACGCACGCCGAGTTCCGCGGCGCGTCGCTCCACGACCGGGCTCGTACGCGCAGTGATCAGCGCGACTTCGATACCCGCACGGCGCAGCAGCACGAGGCCCTGTCCGTCGTGCACATGGAATGCCTTCGCTTCGCCGCCGGCCGCGTCATAGATGAGGCGGCCGTCGGTCAGCGTGCCGTCGACGTCGAAGCACGCAAGGCGCACGCGTCGGGCGCGGTCGCGCAGATCGGCGAGGGCGGAGGTATCGGTCGTCATGCGTATCGGCCCTTAAACCACCCGGGCTCGCAACAGGTCGTGAATGTTGAGGGCGCCGACGACGCGGCCCTCACCATCGACGACCAGCAGGCCGTTGATCTTGTGTTGCTCCATGACATGCGCGGCTTCCACCGCGAGCACGTCCGCGTCGATGGTGCGCGGGTTCCGCGTCATCACCTGTGCGATGGAGGTGGAGCGCAAATCGAGCTGCGCATCGTCGAGCGTGCGACGCAGGTCGCCGTCGGTGAAGACGCCGAGCAGTCGTTGCGATTCGTCGGCGACCGCGGTGAGCCCGAGGCGCTTGTGGCTCATCTCCACCAGCGCTTCGCTGACGGATGCATCGGGGCGAACGATCGGCAGATCGTTACCCGCATGCATGACGTCCGCGATGTGCAGCAGAAGGCGACGACCCAGCGCGCCGGCGGGATGCGAACGCGCGAAATCGTCGGCAGTGAAGCCGCGTGCTTCGAGCAGCGCGACCGCGAGCGCATCGCCCATCGCGAGCGACGCGGTGGTGCTCGACGTCGGCGCGAGGTGCAGCGGGCAGGCCTCGGCCGGAACCGACACGTCGAGATGCACGTCGGCTTCGCGCGCCATCGTCGACGCCGCACGGCCGGTCATCGCGATTACGGCATTGCCCTGGCGCTTAAGCACCGGCATCAGGGTGAGGATTTCGTCGCTCTCGCCGGAGTAGGAGAGGGCGAGCACGACGTCGGCGTCGGTGATCATGCCGAGGTCGCCGTGCGCGGCTTCACCCGGATGCACGAAGAAGGAGGGCGTGCCGGTGGATGCCAGCGTCGCGGCGATCTTGCGGGCGATATGCCCGGACTTGCCCATGCCGACGCAGACCACGCGGCCGCGGGCCTGCAGCATCAGGCGGCAGGCGTCGGCAAAGCCGCCGTCGAGGCGAGCGGAAACGGCGGCGAGCGCCTCGGCCTCGACGGCGAAGACGCGGCGGCCGCTGGCCGGGAAGTCGATGTCGCCGGGCACCGGCGCGATGGGATCCGCCATTTCGGACGGGGGTCCTTTCGGCTAGGCTAAGTCGCTCAGTTTAAGCGGTTCAGGCGGCCCGCGCCCGCGGGACCGCCGCCCGCGTCGTTTCCGAAGGCCTCCCGTGAACCCCGACACCATCCGCCACCTCATCGAGCAGGGCCTGCCCGGCGCTCGCGCCGACGTCCGCGGCGACGACGGCGTGCATTTCGAAGCCACCGTCGTCAGCGACGCCTTCCGCGGCAAGCTGCCGCTGGCCCGGCACCGCATGGTCTACGCGACGCTCGGCGACCGCATGGGCGGCGAGATCCACGCCCTGCAGCTCAAGACCGTGACCCCCGAGGAAGCCGGCAACGCCGGCTGAGCCCCCGCGGCCCTCCCACTCCTTTCCAGACCCCATCCATGCAGAAGATCGTTGTCGAAGGCGGCGCGCCGCTGAACGGCGAAGTCCGTATTTCCGGTGCCAAGAACGCCGTCCTGCCGATCCTCTGCGCGACGCTGCTCGCCGACGGCCCGGTGACGCTGCGCAACGTGCCGCACCTGCACGACGTGCACACCACCGCGCGGCTGCTCGCCGAACTCGGTGCGCGCGTCGGCGACATCGGCCCCGGCGTGGTCACGGTCGACCCGACCACCGTGCACAGCCAGGTCGCCCCGTACGAACTGGTCAAGACGATGCGCGCGTCAGTGCTGGTGCTCGGGCCGCTGCTCGCGCGCTACGGCCACGCGGAAGTCTCGCTGCCCGGCGGCTGCGCGATCGGCTCGCGCCCCGTCGACCTGCACATCAAGGGCCTGCAGACGCTCGGTGCGCAGATCAGCGTCGAGAACGGCTTCATCAAGGCGCGCGCCGACAAGCTGGTCGGCGCACGCCACGTGTTCGACATCGTCAGCGTCGGCGCGACCGAGAACGTGCTGATGGCGGCGACGCTGGCCGAAGGCCGCACGGTGCTCGAGAACGCGGCCATGGAGCCGGAGATCGTGGACCTCGCGGACTTCCTGATCGCGATGGGCGCGAACATCACCGGCGCCGGCACCGGCCGCATCGTGGTCGAAGGCGTCGAACGCCTGCACAGCTGCGAACACACGGTCGTCGCCGATCGCATCGAAGCCGGCACCTTCCTCGTCGCCGCGGCGATGACGGGCGGCCGCGTGACGCTCACCCATACGCGTCCCGACACCATGGATGCCGTGCTCGACAAGCTGAAGGAAGCGGGCGCGGAGCTCGACTGCGATGGCGACCGCATCACGCTCGACATGAAGGGCCGACGCCCGCGTCCGGTGAACATCACCACCGCGCCGCACCCGGGCTTTCCCACCGACATGCAGGCGCAATTCATGGCGCTCAACTGCATTGCCGATGGCGTGGCGGTGATCAACGAAAACATCTTCGAAAACCGTTTCATGCACGTCAACGAGCTGGTGCGCCTCGGTGCGGACATCCACGTCGACGGGCATACCGCGGTGGTGCGTGGTGTCCCGCGCCTGAGCGGTGCACCGGTGATGGCGACCGATCTTCGCGCGTCCGCATCGCTGATCCTTGCCGGCCTCGTCGCCGATGGCGAGACGATCATCGACCGCATCTACCACCTGGATCGCGGCTACGAAAACATCGAGCAGAAGCTGTCCGGTGTCGGAGCGAAAATCTCGCGCATCAGCTGACGGGCTGCATCGCCGGAGACGAAAAAAGCCCCGCCGAAGCGGGGCTTTTTCTTTGCAGCAAACCGCGAGCGATTACTGCGCGATGCGCAGGTCGATCGTGTCGTTGCCGGCGGCCTGCATGATGCGCACCGGCACCGGGACACCGGCGACGACCCAGATCGTCGTCTTCTTGTCGCCCGACGTGCTCACCACCTTCGTGGCCTGCTGCGACTTGCCGTTGACCGTGATCGCTTCCTTGCCTGCGATCGCGTACGACAGGTCGCGTGCCTTGCCGTTCTCGACCAGACGGTAACGCAGCGGCTTGCCGGCCACCGCGTCACGCGCGATGGCGATGTTCACGAGCAACGCGTCGAGATCACCCTTCTGCAGCTTCACCGGGCCGGCGCGATCGGGCTTGACGTCGCCGGACCACGTTGCGACGCCCTTGGCCCAGTCGTACGTGGCCTTCTTGCTGGACTTCTTGATCAGCAGCTTGTTGGTGTCGCTGCCGGACAGCGGGCGCAGCACGCCGCCGTCCTCGTCGAACACCGTGGTCTGCACGAGGTCGGCGAGCTGGTTGCGGATCTCGAGCGTGTAGCGCCACTGGCCGTTGCCCGCCGATTCGATCGCCATGCGACCGGTGGCGTTCATGCCCATGTAGTTCGCCTGGTACGGCGCGCTGAAGGGCTGCGTCGCGAAGGCGGGCAGGGCGGCGAGGGCAAGCGAAGCGGCCAGCACGGCGCCGCGGAGGAACGTCTTCGTCATGTGGTCAGGCTCCCTTGTATTCGATGAGGCGCAGGTCATACGTGTCCTCGCCGTTTTCACGCTGAAGGATGCGGATGGGCGTCGGAACGCCATCCGCGACCCAGATGGAGGTCTGCTCGTCGCCCGACTGCACGCGGTCGACGCGCAACGCGCTGTACTGCAATTCCCCGACGCTGATGTCGTCCGGCTGCGTCGCCACCGTGTAGCGCTGCAGGCGCGCGCGACCGCTGTCGACGTACCGGTACTGCAGCGTCTGGCCCGGCTGCGCGTCCCGGATCACCGCAAGGTTGATCAGAAGCCCGCTCATGTCGCCCGCCTGCAGCGCGACCGGCGCCTGGCGGGTTTTCTTCATGTCGCCCGTCCAGACCGCACGTTGCGAGGCCCAATCGTAGACACCGGTCGTCTGCTTGCGCGTGAACAGCATCTTCCGGAGCGTGCTCTGGGAGAGGGGACGATAGGCGCCGTTCACCTCGTCAAAAACCGTGCTCTGCTGCGCGTTGAGGCCCGCGAGGCCGATCAGGCCCTTGCCGTCCATCACCAAGTCGACGCGCCAGTGGCTGCCGTCGGGCACGACCTGCAGCGTCGCGACGCCGAGGTCGCGGCCCCCGCGATAGACGTCGTAGGTCGCATGGAACGGCTGCATGGCCTGCGCGGGAAGCGCTGCGGCGAGCGATGCGATGGCGATGACGATTGCGATGAAGCGGCTCATGCGTCGATCTCCCGAAGATCCATGCCCGCTAATCGCAGCGGGCGCTGCAGCGGACGGCCGTCGAACTCTACGGATCCGCCGTGCAGGCGGAGGCGACGCGCGGCGAACAGCTGCAGCGTAGCGATGAGAAGCGGGTATTCGCGATCGAGTACGCGCGCACTCAGCGCCTCGGCATCGTCATGTGGCAACACGGGCACCGTCGCTTGCGCGATCACCGGCCCGCCATCGAGCTCGGCGGTGACGAAATGCACGCTGCAGCCGTGCTCCGACGCACCGGCCGCAAGCGCCTGATCATGCGTTCGCAGGCCCTTGTACAGCGGCAGCAGCGAGGGGTGGATATTGATCATGCGGCCGTGCCATGCCTCGACCTGGGCGGCGCCCAGCAGGCGCATGTATCCGGCGCAGACTATGAGGTCGGGCTGAACGGCGGCAATCGCATCGAAGAGCGCAACGTCGAATGCCTCGCGCGTTTCGAACTTCGATGGTGAGATCGCGATGGCTTCGATGCCGGCATCGCGCGCGCGATCTAGCGCTTTTGCGGTTCGTCGATCGGAGAAGACGCCGACCACGCGTGCGTCGAGCGCACCGTCGCCGATCGCATCGAGGACCGCTTGGAGATTGCTGCCGCGGCCGGAGGCGAGGACCGCCAGTCGCAGGGGCGTCGCCATCAGCCGATGCGCACGCGCTCGCCGGTCGCGCGTACGACCTGTCCGATCGCGCGATGCGCAAGGCCGACACGCTGCAGATCGTTCGACACCGCGCCGACATCGTTCGGCGCAACCACCAGCACGAAGCCGACACCGCAATTGAACGTGCGCCACATTTCTTCGTCGGCGACGGCGCCTTCGCGCTTGAGCCAGTTGAACACGGGCGGCAGCACGATCGCAGTGGCGTCGACGTGGACACCGAGGCCTTCCGGGATCGCGCGGATGATGTTTTCGCTGAGCCCACCGCCGGTGATATGCGCCATGGCGTGCAGGTCGTGCAAGCCGAGCAGCTCGAGGATGGGTTTGACGTAGAGCTGCGTCGGCGCCATCAGCGCATCGACGAGCTTGACGCCGCCGACGTCGAGATCGGCAGGGCGACCGGCGCGGTCGTAGATGCGGCGCACGAGCGAGTAACCGTTCGAATGCGGGCCCGACGACGCGATGCCCATCAGCACGTCGCCTTCGCGCACCTTCGAGCCGTCGATGATCTTCGACTTCTCGACGCCGGCCACGCAGAAGCCTGCGAGGTCATATTCGCCCGGCGGGTACATGTCGGGCATCTCGGCGGTCTCGCCGCCGATCAGTGCGCAGCCGGACAGTTCGCAGCCGCGCGCGATGCCGCCGACCACTGAGACCGTCGTTTCGACGTCGAGCTTGCCGGTCGCGAAATAGTCGAGGAAGAACAGCGGCTCGGCGCCCTGGACCAGCACGTCGTTCACGCACATGGCGACGAGGTCGATGCCGATCGTGTCGTGCCGGTTCAGCTGCTGGGCGAGCTTGAGCTTCGTGCCGACGCCGTCGGTACCGGAGACCAGCACGGGCTCCTTGTACTTGCCCGCGAGGTTGAACATCGCGCCGAAGCCGCCGAGCCCGCCCATCACCTCGGGGCGGAAGGAGCGCTTGACCAGCGGCTTGATGCGCTCGACGAGCTCGTTGCCGGCGTCGATGTCGACGCCCGCCTCCCGGTAGGTGAGCGGGGGGCGGCCAGTGGCGTCGTTCGACTGGGACACGGCGGTCTCGGAGGCGTCGGGGAAGCCCACGATTCTACCAGCGGCCGCGCCCTCGACCGGCCGGCGTGGACGTGCCGGCGGCGCTCCGGCACCATGTCCGGCCAGTCCACGACCTCCGGGCCGGCGATGGCGCGCACGCACCGACTCTTTACTGCTCTTCTCCTTTTCGCGTTCAGCACCGCCGTGCTGGCGCAACGCGTGGAGGGCGATCGCGCGCAGGCCGCGGGCGCCTACGCGGCCGAAGTCGTGGTCACCAACCAGGGTGACGCGCAGCGCAATAGCGGCTTCGCGCGCGGCCTGTTGCAGGTCCTGCAGCGCATGACCGGCGACCGCGCGGTCAACCAGCGCCCCGGCGTCGGCGACGAACTGCGCAACGCCAAGGCCTACGTCGACCATTACGACTATCGCCAGGACGAGGGCATTGGCCCGACCGGCGCGCCCACGTTCAACACGACGCTCATCGTCCAGTACGACGGCAAGAAGGTCGAAGAAGCGATCGCGACCCTCGGCCTGCCGATGTGGCCGCAGCCGCGTCCCAAGCCGGTGCTGTGGCTGGCGATCGACGACGGCTCGGGCCCGCGCCTGGTCGGCCTCGACAAGAGCAACGCGGCGCGACCGGTGCTGGATCGCGCCAAGCAGCGCGGTTATGCGCTCGGCCTGCCGTCCGGCAGTGCGGCGGAGCAGGCGCTGGTCGGCTCGATCTGGCGTGGTGACAGCGCGGCGATCGCGCGTGCATCGTCGAAGTACGCGCCGCCGATGCAGTTGATCGGCAAGCTGTACCGCACGGTCGCCGGTGGTTGGCAGGCCGAATGGACCTTCCTCGACAACGGCAAGCAGCTCGCGAAGTCGGCGACGTACGACCGCGACGCGCGACGCGCGATGTCGGGCGGCGCGGACATCGCGGCCGACGCGCTGATCCGCAAGTACGCGCGACCGGGCAAGGCGCTCGGCCCGCCGGGCACGTACACGATCACGTTTACCGGCGTGAACAGCACCGACGACTTCATCCGCCTCGCGGCGTATCTCGAGAGGAACGCGGTGGTGAAGCGCGCGACGCCGATCCGTGCGACGCCCGAGGGCCTCGTCTACGAGCTCGAGCTCGTGAGCGGCGTCGCCGGGTTCTCTCGCATGGCGTCGCGTGACGGTGTGATTGAAGCGGTCGACGACGGCGACGACAACGCGACGACGTTCCACTTGCGCTGATGGAGCACCTCGCGCCGCTGGACGAGATCGCGCGGTTCCTGCGTCGCCTTCAATGGGCCGCGGTCGTGGTTGCGGCGCTGTGGTTGCTCGGCTTGCTCGCGCCGGTGCTGACGCCGTTCGTCATCGCGGCGCTGCTCGGCTGGCTCGGCGATCCCGTCGCGGATCGTCTCGAAGCGCGTGGCATGTCACGCGGCGCCGCGGTCGGCATCGTCTTCAGCGTGATGACGTTGTTGTTCGTGCTCGTGCTGGTGCTCGTGCTGCCGATACTGCAGCGCCAGCTGTTTACGCTGATCGCGTCGCTGCCCGCTTACAGCGCGTGGATCGGTACCACGGCCGTCCCATGGTTCGAAGCGCATACGCGGATCGACGTCGGCCACTACCTCGACGTCGGCTATCTCACGCAGCTGGTGCGCGAGCACTGGCAGAGCGCGGGCGGCATCGCGGCGACGGTGCTCGGTTATGTCACTCGCTCGGGTTCGATGCTGCTCGGCCTCATCGCGAACGCGGTTCTGGTGCCGGTGCTTGCGTTCTTCTTCCTGCGCGACTGGGATGCACTCGTCGCGCGCTGCGCGTCACTGGTGCCGCCGCGGCACCTGACCGTTGTGTCCCGTCTTGCGCGCGAGTCGGACGCGGTGCTCGGCGGGTTCCTGCGCGGGCAGTTCCTGGTGATGCTGATCCTCGGCGTGATGTACGCGGTGGGGCTGGAGATCATCGGCCTCGACCTCGGCATCCTGATCGGCATGGTCGCGGGCATGCTGACGTTCGTGCCGTTCATGGGCCCGGTCAGCCTGCTGACGCTCGGCGGCATCGCCGCGCTGGTGCAGTTCGGCGACTGGCAGCATTTCGGCGGTGTACTCGTGGTCTTCGCCGTCGGCCAGGTGATCGAAAGCTATTGGCTGACGCCGAAACTCGTCGGCAATCGCATCGGCCTGCATCCGATGGCGGTGATCTTCTCGGTGATCGCGGGCGGCCAGCTATTCGGCTTCCTCGGGATGCTGCTCGCGCTGCCGGTGGCGGCGGTCGTCAACGTGCTGCTCCGCTATGCACAGGAGCGCTATCGCGCGAGCAGGCTCTACGGCGCCGAGACGGCGACGGTGATCATCGGGGATGCATCGGCGCCGGAATCCGGCACACCCTGATGGCCACGTCGCGTCACGTGCCGCAGTTGCCACTGGCGCTGCGGTCGCCGCCGGACCAGCGGCTCGAAACCTTTGTCGCGGCACCCGACGGCGCCATCGCGCTGCTGACGGCCTGCGCATCGGGTGCGTCGAACGACTGGATCTTCGTCAGCGGGCCGGCAGGCTGCGGCAAGACGCACCTTCTGCTCGGCACCTGCGCGCAGGCGCTGGCCGATGCGCAGCGTCCGGCCTATCTCTCGCTCGCGACCGCCGCCGGTCGATTGAGCGATGCCTTGCAGGCGTTCGAAGGCATGGATCTCGTCGCACTCGACGACCTCGATGCCATTGCCGGGGATCGCGACGACGAAGTCGCGCTGTTCGATTTCCACAATCGTGCACGCGGCAACGGCGCACGCGTCGTCTACGCCGCGACAGCGCGTCCCGATGCACTCGCGTTGGTATTGCCCGATCTGCGATCGCGTCTAGGCCAGTGCATCGGCATCGCGCTGACCCTGCTGGACGATGAGGCGCGCCGCGAAGTGCTGCGGCAGCGTGCGCAACGCCGCGGCCTTGTCGTCGACGAGGCCGCCCTCGACTGGCTGATGCGCCGCGTTGGCCGTGACCTCGGCAGCCTGACGCAGCTTTTCGACCGTCTCGACCGCGCTGCGCTCGCAGCCCAGCGCCGGCTCACAGTTCCGTTCCTCCGCGAGATCCTCGGCCGCGAATCCGACGTACGATCGGGCGACTGACGCCACGACGGACGTGCCATGACGCTGCGCCTCGATATCGCTCCCGCGCCTGAAACCGTCCGCGACTACGCGGAGGACGCCGTGCGCAACATGCAGAGCGTCTACGGCATTCGGCTGGATTATTCGATCGCATCGCTGATGCACGTCGATCGCGTGCTCGCCGAATGGCGCGAGGCCGGTGCGCCGCTGCAGGCGATCAACAAGTCGCTTTACGCGTTCGGCAGTTACGCTGGCGAGGTGCTGCGCGAGCAGGAACCGGGACGCTGGACCGTGCCGCCGAAAGCGCAGCACGGCAGTGTGGATTCGCTGTTCCTGTTCGTGCGCCTGTTCGACGGCCGCGAATGGCCGCCGATCGCGCGTGCCGTCAATACCTTTCTGAGCGCCGAGGCCACCAGCCTGCACGCATCGCTGACGGAGCTGCTCGCGCTCTGAGCGTTAGCCCGCGCGCAGCGATGCGTCGAGTTGCTGCAACCGCTCCGGCGTGCCGACGTCCGTCCATGCGCCCCGATGATGTTCGCCGGTCACCTTGTCCACGCGCATCGCCGCGCGCAGCAGCGGGGCGAGCTTGAAGCGCGGCGGTGTTTCCGCTGCGCCCGGCATGTCGCCGATGATCGAACGCCAGTCGTCAATGAGGCCGCGGCGATACACGCCGACGCCCGAAAACGTGTAGCGCGGCACGCCATCGCTGCGCACCATCCGGCCGTCGAGCGCGAAGTCGCCGACTTCGTTGTGTGCCGGGTTGTCGACCAGCACGAGATGCGCGAGCCCGTCGGGATCGTGCGGCAAGCATGCGAAGTCGTAGTCGGTCCAGATGTCGCCGTTGACCACGATGAAGGGTTCGCCATTCGGCGAAAGCTCGGTCAGCGCATTCCACATGCCTCCGCCGGTTTCCAGCGGAACCGGGCCTTCGTCGATGCAGCGGACGCGCAGTCCCCAGCGGCTACCGTCGCCCAGCGCATCGGGGAATTGCGACGCGAGCCAGCTCGTATTGACGATGACTTCGTCGACACCGATGGCGGCGAGCTTTTCGAGATGCCATGCGATCAGTGGCCTGCCGCCGACTTCGAGCAGCGGCTTGGGCGTCGTCAGCGTGAGCGGACGCATGCGTTCGCCGAGGCCTGCGGCAAGTACGAGCGCCTTCATGCGGCGAAATGCGGTCGCACGCGGCGATCGATCACGCGCGCGAGCGGTGCGAGTTCGGGATAGCGCGGCAGCACGCCATCGAGATACGCGACGAAGCGCGGCGCGTCTTCGAGGTACTTCGGTTTGTGATCGCGATGATTCAGCCGCGCGAAGATGCCGAGCACTTTGAGGTGACGCTGCACGCCGATCAGGTCGGCGTCGCGGCGGAAACGCTCGAACGCCGGCACCGGAAGGCCAGCTTCGGAAGCGCGACGGTGGTAGTCGACGAGCCAGCCATCGACGCGCGCTTCCGGCCAGCTCAGGAACGCATCCTTGAACAGGCTCAGCGCGTCGTAGGCGATGGGCCCGACGACTGCGTCCTGGAAATCAAGCACCGCCGGGCCGTTGCCGTGGTCGGTCGGCATCAGGTTGCGCGGCATGTAGTCGCGATGCACGAACACCGTCGGCTGCGCGAGCGCGGCGTCGATCAGAACGCGGTAGGCGGCGTCGAGGTTCTCGAGATCGTCGCAGTCGAGTTCATGGCCGAGGTGGCGGGTGAGGAACCATTCGTCGAACAGGCGCAGCTCGCGCGCAAGCAATGCTTCGTCGTAGTGCGGAAGGTCGGCGGGCGGCGTGATCGCCTGCAGCTTGAGCAGCTGCGCCACGGCGTCGTCGAACAGCTCGTCGGCGTTGGTTTCCGCGATGACGTGCAGGTAGGTCTGCGCGCCGAGGTCTTCGAGCAACAGGAAACCGTTGTCGACGTCGCGCGACAGCACGCGCGGCACGCGAACGCCGCCGGCTTCGAGCACGTCGCGCAACGCAAGCCAAGGGCGCACGTCTTCCTTATCGGGCGGCGAATCCATGACGATGCGCGTCGGCGATTCGCCGACGGTGCGCCAGTAGCTGCGGAAACCGGCGTCGGCGGACGCCGCGACCAGGTCGATGTGGTCGTGCCCGGTGGCGGACCGGGCCCAGTCGAGGCGCGCCTGTTCGCGCGCCGGGTTGCTGCTGGACGTCATGCGTTCTCCGCGCGGCAACGGCCGCGACCGACAGGGTAGCCGGCGCAGGCGACGCGTTGAACGGCCGCTGCGGAAAATCGCGACGGCCGCTCGGTGTTTCCGGCGGCCGTCGTTCGATCGATCAGGGCAGGCTGGTGTCGCCGACCGAGGCCAGCCATTCGTCGTCCGAGCCTTCCGCCACGCCTTCGAACAGGATGGTCGAGAGGTAGCGCTCGCCGGTGTCGGGGAGCATTGTCAGGATGACGGAACCTTCGGGCGCCGACTCGGCGACGCGCAGCGCGGCGGCGGCCGTCGCACCCGCCGAGATGCCGACGAAGATGCCTTCTTCGGCCGCCAGGCGACGCGCCGTGTCGCGCGCCAGGGTGTCGTCGATCTTGAGGATGTCGTCGGCGATCGAGCGGTCGAGCACTTCGGGCACGAAGTCCGGCGTCCAGCCCTGGATCTTGTGCGGCTGCCACTGGTCGCCGGAGAGCAACGCGGCGCCCGCCGGCTCGGCGGCGATCACCTTGATGCCGGGACGCGCGAGCTTCAGCACTTGGCCGGCGCCCGTCATGGTGCCGCCGGTGCCCCAGCCGGTGACGAAATAATCCAGCCGCTGGCCGGCGAAGTCGCGGAGGATTTCCGGGCCGGTGGTGTTGCGGTGGTAGGCCGGGTTGGCCTCGTTCTCGAACTGCCGCGCGAGGAACCAGCCGTGCTTCTCCGCGAGTTCCTTCGCCTTGCGCACCATGCCGGTGCCGCGCTCGGCGGCGGGCGTCAGGATGACCTTCGCGCCATACACGCGCATGAGCTTGCGGCGTTCGATCGAGAACGAATCGGACATCACCGCGACGAACTTGTAGCCGCGCGCTGCCGCGACCATCGCCAGCGCGATGCCGGTATTCCCGGACGTCGCTTCAACGATGGTATCGCCGGGCTTGATCAGGCCGCGCTGTTCGGCGTCGAGCACGATGGCCAGCGCAAGCCGGTCTTTCACCGACCCGCCGGGATTGAACGATTCGACCTTCGCGTACAGCGCGACGTTCTTCGGCGCGATGCGGGCAAGGCGAACGATCGGCGTGCGGCCGACGGTGTCGAGGATGCTGTCGTAGAGGGCCATGGCTCGGGGTCGTGTGGGGATGGAGTAGGGTGCCGCCCGCGTGCTTCGCGTGGCGTGCCGCTGGTCGAATGCCGCGTTTCAGCGGCGGGCGCGGCTACAGGCTCATGCGGCCGCCTGCAGCGGCGTTGATGCCTCGCCGAGCGGCGGTGCGCGGAACCAGTGCAGCGTGTTCGCGAGTGCCGCGACCTCGCCGACGATCAGCAGGGCGGGCGACTTCACCGCGTGCACGTCGACCAGTGCGCCGAGCCGATCGAGCGTGCCGGTGACGACGCGCTGGTTGCTGCGTGATCCGTTCTCGACGATGGCGATCGGCGTGGACGCGGGAAGCCCATGCGCGATGAGGCTGGCCGATACGCGAATCGAAGCCGCGACGCCCATGTAGATCGCGAGCGTCTGTCGTGGTTTGGCGAGCACCGCCCAGTCCGGCTCATCGCCGCCGTCCTTCGCATGCGCGGTGACGACGTGCAGCGACTGGGAGTGGTCGCGATGGGTGAGGGGAATGCCGGCATAGGCGGCGCAGGCGAGGGCGGCGGTGACACCGGGCACGACCTCGAACTCGACGCCGTGCATCGCGAGCGCTTCGAGCTCCTCGCCGCCGCGTGCGAACACGAACGGGTCGCCGCCCTTGAGTCGCACGACCGTGCGTCCCGCCTTCGCGTGTTCGACCATCAATGCATGGATGCGCGACTGCGTGTCGTCGTGCACGGCCGTGGAATTGATGCCCATGGCGTGCTTGCCGACGTCGATGAGCTCGGCGTCACGGCGGACGCGCGCGAGGACGTCGGCGCTGACCAAGCGGTCATGCAGCACGACATCGGCCTGTGCGAGCACACGCAACGCGCGCAGCGTTAGCAGTCCCGCATCACCCGGGCCCGCGCCGACGAGGATGACGCGGCCGCGGCGCTGTGTCGGTGTGTCGGCAAGCAATGCACGTAGGACATCGCGTGCGTCACGGTCATGCCCGGCGCGAAGCAGGTCGGCGATTTCGCTTGCGATCACGCGGTCGAAGAAGGCCCGTCGTGCGCCGGTGTCGGGAAAACGCGCACGGATCACGCGGCGATATCGGGTGAGCAGCACCGCCAGCGACGACCAGCTTTCGTCGAGCTGCGCTTCAAGCGTCTCGCGTAGATGACGCGCCAGCATCGGCGCGCCGCCACCGCTGGAGATCGCGACCTGCAGCGGTCCGCGCTCGACGCGTGCGGGCACCTGCACGGTCGAGAGTTCGGCATCGTCGACGACGTTCGCCCAGATGCGGCGCGCGCTGGCGGCCTCGGCGACTTGGCGGTTTACCGTCGTGTCGTCGGTTGCCGCGACGACCATCCAGGCATCGTCGAGCCATGCGGGATCGAACGTGCCACGGACCTGCGCGATGCGTCCTGCTTCAGCCAACGTCTGCAACGCCTCGATCAGATCCGGCGCGCCGACGAGCACATCCGCGCCGGCGTCGAGCAACGCCGCGACCTTCCGACGCGCGACCACGCCTCCGCCCACCACGACGACGCGTCGGCCGCGCAGGTCGAGGAACAGCGGGAACAGCGGCGTGGAACCGGGCGTTGCGGACACGGTGATCTTCCGGCGGGCGAATGACCGCACCGTAGGCCGCGCCCGAGGACGGCAGAAATGACCGCTCGCCACGCCGTCATTCCGCTGCGGCATGAGCGACTGGACACGCGGCCCGCCGCCCGCTAGCGTAGGCATCGTTCTATCCGGATTGAGCGATGAATACGATGAAACGACCCGCCTGCCGCATGTGTCGCCGCGCGCGACAGCCGTCCGACGTCCTCCGCTCCCGACTCCCAGCGCCGCCGCCATGACTCTCGCCCAGCTCCGTTATTTCGTCGCCATCGCCGATTCCGGCCTCAACATCACCGTCGCCGCCGAGCGCGTGCACGCCACGCAGCCGGGGCTGTCGAAGCAGTTGAAGCAGCTCGAGGACGAGCTCGGCTTCCTGCTGTTCTCCCGCAAAGGGCGCTCGCTCGACTCGATCACGCCGGCCGGGCAGCAGGTGCTGGCGCATGCGCGCCGACTGCTCGCCGAAGCCACCAACATCCGCGCTTACGCCGCCAACGTGCGCGGCGACGCGCAGGGCCGGCTGGTCATCGCCACCACGCACACGCAGGCGCGCCACGTGCTGCCGGGCGCGATCGCGCGCGTGCGCACCGCGTATCCGCAGATGAGCGTGCACCTGCAGCCGAGCGGCGAAGGCGAAGTCCTCGAGCTGCTCGCGCGCGGTGAGGCGGACGTTGCCGTAATCAGCACGTCGGGCGAAACCCCTGCGGGCGGCATCGCGGTGCCGTTGTTCCGCTGGAGCCGCGTCGTGCTGGTGCCGCGCGACCATGCGCTCGCGTCGCAACAGGGCGCGCCCACGCTCGACACGCTGGCCGCGTTCCCATTGGTGAGCTACGAATCGTCGGTGCGTGCCGATTCGTCATTGCGTCGCGCATTCGCGCAGCAAGGGCTCGAGCCGCGCATCTCGATGACCGCACGCGACGCGGACCTGATCAAGACGTACGTTCGTGCCGGTCTCGGCGTTGGCCTGCTCGCCGAGATGGCGGTGGGCGACGACGACCTCGAATCGCTGGTCGCGCTGCCCGCACCCGACGTCGTGCCCGAATGCATTGCCTGGGCGCTGCTGCCGCGCGAACGCGTGCTGCGTGACTACACGCTGTCCTTGCTGACCGCCGTCGCGCCGCAACTCGATCGCACTGATCTGCGTCGCGCGGTCGCAGGCACCGACGAACCGCGCTGGCCCGAACCACCGAGCTGGAGCGCGTTGCGCAAGACCATCGCGGCATAGCGACGCGACGGCAACGTCGCCGCAGGCACAGTACGGCGGTCATTCGACGGAGGCGCGCCACATGAAATACCTGTGCCTGGCCTACGGCAATGGGGCCGAGTGGAACAAGCTCGAGCCGGCGGAGCAGGAGACGTTGCTTGCCGCCGATCAGCGCATCCGCGACCGTGGCGCGTTCATTTCGGCCGTGCACGACGATGTCACCACGGTGACTGCATGGGACGGTACTGCGAAGACCGACGGCCCCGCATTCGCCATGTCGCGCTTACCGATGGCAGGTTTCTCGATCATCGAGGCGGACAGCGTCGAGGAAGTCGTGCAGCTCGTCGCGCAAACTCCGTGCGCACGCGCAGGCGGCGCGATCGAGATCCGCCCACTGATGGACACCTCATCGCACTGACGGCTATGCCGCGCGGCCTTCCGCGCCCCACGCTTCGTGCAACCCGCACTCGCGCTTGAGGCCGAAGAAGCGCGTGTCGTCCTCGCTCATCCCGGCCTCCAGTGCTCGCGTGGTGTGCACGTCACCGATCGACACATAACCCTCGTGCCACAGCGGGTGGTAGGGCAGGTCGTGCTGTTGCAGGTAGCGGAAGACGTCGCAGTCCGTCCAGTCGGCGATCGGGTGCAGCTTCCAGCGGCCATCGCGCAATTCGAGGAAGTCGACGTGCTCGCGCGAACGCGACTGGCTGCGACGCAGGCCTGCGATCCAGCAGCGCACGCCGAGATCGCGTAAAGCCCGCTGCATGGGCTCTACCTTGCGCAGGCGGTTGTAGCGCTCCAGCCCGTCCAGACCTTGTTCCCATAGACGACCGAAGCGCGCTTCCATCCACGCGATGCCGATCTGCGGTCGCACCACGTGGAGGTTCAGCGAGAGACGCTGCGAGAGCTCGTCGACGAAGCGATACGTCTCCGGGAAGAGATAGCCCGTGTCGACCAGGATTACAGGCAGCTCGGCGCGCTGTTGCGTGGCGAGATGCAGGCTCACCGCAGCCTGCGCGCCGAAACTCGACGACAGCGCGTGCTCGCCCGACAGGTTTTCCAGCGACCAGGCGATCCGTTCCTGGGCGGTGCGCGCAGACAGCCAGTCGTTGAGTTCGGCGAGCGCGCGAGGGGACTCGGCGGCGGTCAGCGGATCGGGCGTGCTCATGCGGCCACCTCCTGCAGCGTCACCGCGATCGGTCGCGGAATACCGACTACGCCGACTCGTACGAGGAAATCGCCGAACCGTTCGCCGTCGAGGCGCTCGGCTGCGTAGCGCGCCAGCAGGGGATCGAGTGCTTCGACGATGCCGGCTTCGTCAACGTTCTCACGATAGATCGTGTTGAGGCGTTGCCCGCGATGGTCGGCGCCGAGTCGCAGTGCGTACCGGCCAGGCGCTTTTCCGACTAGTGCGATCTCGCCCAGATATGGACGTGAGCACCCGTTCGGGCAGCCGCTGATGCGGACGTGGATCGGGGTCTCGCGCAGGCCGTGGCGGTCGAGCAACCCATCGAACCTGTGGAGGAAAGACGGCAGATAGCGTTCCGCTTCGGCCATCGCCAAGCCGCACGTCGGAAGCGCCACGCAGGCGAGGGCGGCGAGGCTCGACGGCGTGGCGCGAGCGTGCGCGTCGAGCCCATGTGCAGCGGCGATCGCTTCGACGCGTGCGCGATGCGCCACGTCGACGTTGGCGATCACCAGGTTCTGGTTCGGCGTCAACCGGATTTGCGCACCGTCGATGTCCTGCAGGAGCCGGGCGATTTCGCGAAGCCCGGTCTGTGACGCGACGTCATGCGCGTCCTGCACGCGGCCGGACACGATGCGAAGCGTGAGATGCGCGCGGCCGTCGTGGCCCTCGACCCACCCGAAGCGGTCGCCGTTGTGCTCAAAGCGGAACGGCCGCGCGGTAGCAAGCGGGAAGCCCGCGCGGCGCTCGACCTCCGCCTTGAATGCATCGAGCCCGCGATCGTCGATGGTGTACTTCAGACGCGCGCGCTTCCGCACTGTCCGATTGCCCCAGTCGCGTTGCGTGGTGACCACCGCGACCGCCAGCGCGATCACATCCTGTGGCTCGACGAAGCCGATCACGTCGCCCAGGCGCGGATACGTTTCCGCATCACCATGCGTCGCGCCCATACCGCCGCCGACGCTGACGTCGTAGCCGGCGACGCGACCGTTCTCGACGATCGCGATGAAGCCGAGATCCTGCGCGAATACGTCGACGTCGTTGGTGGGCGGAATCGCGAAGCCGATCTTGAACTTGCGCGGCAGGTAAGTCTCGCCATAGATCGGGTCCTGCTCCGGCGTGCCGGCGATGCGCTCCTCGTCAAGCCAGATCTCGTGATAGGCGCGCGTATTCGGCAGCAGGTGCTCGGAGAGGGCGGCGGCAGTCGCATACACGCCAGCATGCACGTCCGACTGCAGCGGATTCGCAGCGATCGCAACATTGCGATTGACGTCGCCGCAGGCCGCCAAAGTGTCGATCAATGCATCATTGATCGCGTGCATGGTCGCCTTCAGCTCGCGCTTGACGATCCCGTGGAACTGGATCGCTTGGCGCGTGGTGATGCGCAGCCCACGCTCGGCGTACGTCGACGCGATCACGTCGAGCTTCAGCCATTGGGACGGCGTGATCACGCCGCCTGGCGTGCGCGTGCGGATCATGAACTGGTAGGCCGGCTCGAGCTTCTGGCGACGCCGTTCGTCGCGCAGGTCGCGGTCGTCCTGCTGGTAGCTGCCGTGGTACTTGATCAGCGTCTGGTCGTCGTCGGCGATCGCCCCCGTGATCGGGTCACCGAGGCTGTTGAGCAACGTGCCGCGCAGTGCGCGACTGTTCTTCTTGATGTCTTCGACCGAATGCGCGGTCATGCTGTTCTCCGTAGGCGTGTCGGGGCTGGCATGCGTCAGCGTCGACAGCGCATTCGGCGGCGGGCAGGCGTGCGGCGCATCAGTAGACGTCCCGCGCGTAGCGGCCTTCGGTCAGCAGTGTGTCCAGCCATGCCCTGGCGTTGTCGACACTGCGACCGCCGTGCGTCGCGATGATGTCGATGAGCGTTGCGTGCACGTCCTTCGACATCGCGACCGCGCCGCAGACGTAGAGATGCGCGCCACCCTCGAGCCACGCGTACACCTCGCGACCGTGCTCGCGCAGGCGGTGCTGCACGTAGACCTTGTCGCGCTGGTCGCGGGAGAAGGCGACGTCGAGCCGATGCAGCGTTCCGCGCTTGAGCGCCTGCTGCCATTCGAGCTGGTAGAGGAAATCGGTGCGCGCATGCGGCGCACCGAAGAGCAGCCAGTTGCGGCCGGTAGCACCCAGATGTGCGCGGTGTTGCATGAAGCCGCGGAACGGCGCGACGCCGGTGCCGGGGCCGATCATCAAGACATCGCGCGAGCCATCTTTCGGCAAGCGGAAGCGCTCGTTGCGTTCGATGAACACGCGAGCGGTGTCGCCATCCGCCAGGCCTGCCAGCAGGTGCGACGCCGTACCCCAGCGCGTCCGGCCGTCGAAGTCGTACTCGACATGCGCGACGGTGAGATGTGCTTCGTCGCCCACTTCGAGCGGCGATGACGCGATCGAATAGAGGCGCGGTGGGAGCGGACGCAGCGCGGCGACGAGTTCGTCCGCGGACCAGTCGCCGCGGTGTGTCCGCAACAGGTCGACGAACTGCGTCGATTCCAGCAGGCTCGCGACGTACGAATCGTCAAGCGCGGCGAGCGACGGCGAGCGTTCGGCATGCCGCGCAAGCAACGGCCGCAATAGTCGGGTGATCTCGCGCTCGCGCAGCAGCCAGTCGCGCAGCGGCAGGGTGCGACCCTTCAGCTCGACGTCCGCGTCGCCATCGAGCGCCAGCGTTTCGAGAATCTCGTCGACAAGCGCGGGCGGATTTGTCGGCCATACACCGAGCGCATCGCCCGGCTCATACGTCAGCCCGGACCCTTCCAGCGACAGCTCGACATGTCTCACATCGCGAACAGCGTCGCGCGCGGTGACGCGTTGCACAGTGAGGACCGGCGCGGAAAACGGCGCATCGCGGTGATGCGTCGGCGTGGCGTTCGGGCGGATTGGCGTGACAGTCGCGAGCGCAGGGGAGGGCGCAAGCTCGCGGGCGGCGATGTGCGCCGCGTCGATCCACGGCGTCGCAACCTCGTCGATATCCAAATCCGCATCGCCGCGCGACACCCAACGCTGCGCGCCCAGTGCTTCAAGTCGATCATCCAGTTGGCGACCGATCGCGCAGAACTGCGGATAGCTCGAGTCGCCCAGCCCCAGTACGCCGAAACGCAGGTTCTCGAGTCGCGGCGCGCGCGGACCAAGCACATGCTCGACGAATGCCCGCGAGTCGTCCGGCGGATCGCCATCACCCTGCGTGCTGATGACGACAAGCAGCAGCGTCTCCGACTTCAAGTCGCGTAGCGGGTAGTCGGCCGCATTGACCAGCCGAACGTCCAGCCCCGTATCGCCGAGCCGCGCCACCACACGCTCGGCCGCGCGGCGCGCATTCCCGGTCTGGCTGCCGTAGACGATGGTCAGCCGTTGAGCTTTCGCCGCGAGGGCCTGCGCTGCCGGCAACGCACCGCCGTCCTGCGATCGAGCCAGCGCCGCCGCATAGCCCGACAGCCACCACAGCGCGTCGCGCCCGAGCCCGTCCGTCAGGCGGTCGAGCAGGTCGGCGCGGCCGTCGGGCAGCGGATGCGGAAGCAGAACGGCGGACATGGCGCGGCGCATAAGGTCGGGACGCACAGCCTCGCGCCGGCGCCTTTCGCGCGGAAAGGACGCGCCGGCATGTGCTCATGCCGAGACGCACCTTCCGATGCCGCGGCCGCGCGCGGACACTGGTGCTCCGCTCCTTCGCACGCCGCCGTGACGCTCCTCACCCCCGCATTCGGCCTCGACGCCGCCGCGCACCGCCATAATCGCCGGGTCCGTTCCGTCGCCGTGCCGCCGATGCCGCTGCCCACCCTGAGCCACCTGGACCGCCTGGAGGCCGAGAGCCTCCACATCCTGCGCGAGGTGGCGGCCGGCTTCCGCAATCCGGTAATGCTGTATTCGGTCGGCAAGGACAGCTCGGTGCTGCTGCACCTGCTGGTCAAGGCCTTCCATCCGGCACGCCCGCCGATCCCGCTGCTGCACGTCGATACGACGTGGAAGTTCCGCGAGATGATCGAGTTCCGCGATCGTCGCGCCGCCGAAACCGGCGTCGAGTTGCGCGTGCACACCAACCCCGACGGTATCGCGCAGGGCATCGGGCCCGTGTCGCATGGCGCGACAGTGCATACCGACGTCATGAAGACGCTGGCGCTCAAGCAGGCGCTGGACAAATACCGTTTCGACGCCGCGATTGGCGGTGCACGCCGCGACGAGGAAAAGTCGCGCGCGAAAGAGCGTGTGTTCTCGTTCCGCAGCCGCCAGCACGCGTGGGATCCGAAGAGCCAGCGCCCCGAGCTGTGGGATCTGTACAACACGCGCATCCGGTCCGGCGAATCGGTGCGCGTGTTTCCGCTGTCGAACTGGACCGAGCTCGACATCTGGCTCTACATCTACCGCGAGAAGATCCCGGTGCCGTCGCTGTATTTCGCGGCCGAGCGGCCCGTGGTCGAACGCGATGGCGCACTGATCATGGTCGACGACGAACGCTTCCCGTTGCTCGACGGTGAACTACCGGCAATGCGACGTGTGCGCTTCCGCACACTCGGCTGCTATCCACTCACCGGCGCGATCGATTCGGATGCCGACACGCTGGAAAAAATCATCGCCGAGATGCTGGTCGCGACGACATCGGAACGGCAGGGCCGTGTGATCGACCAGGATCCGTCGGCGTCGATGGAAAAGAAGAAGCGCGAGGGTTACTTCTGATGACGCGCCTCGACGATGCGGCCGCGACGGTCGCCGCCTATCTCGCCGATCACGAATCGCGCGGCCTGCTGCGTTTCATCACCTGCGGCAGCGTTGACGACGGCAAGAGCACGCTGATCGGCCGCCTGCTGAACGACACGCGCGGGCTGTTCGAAGACCAGCTCGCATCGCTCGCGTCCGACAGCCGTCGCCACGGCACGCAGGGCGAGCGCGTCGACTACGCGCTGCTGCTCGACGGCCTCGAAGCCGAGCGCGAGCAGGGCATCACCATCGACGTGGCCTACCGTTTCTTCAGCACGACCAAACGCAAGTTCATCGTCGCCGACTGCCCGGGCCACGAGCAGTACACGCGCAACATGGCGACCGGTGCATCGACGGCCGATGCAGCCGTCGTGCTGGTCGACGCACGCAAAGGCCTGCTCACGCAGACGCGTCGCCACAGCTACATCGTTTCGCTACTCGGCATCCGCCACGTGCTGCTGGCGGTGAACAAGATGGACTTGGTCGGCTACGACCGCGACACGTTCGAGCGCATCGCGGATGAATACCGCGAACTCGCCGCGTCGCTCGGCATCGCGAACGTCACCGCCGTGCCGCTGTCCGCGCTGGAAGGCGACAACCTGATCGCGCGTTCGCCGAATACCGTTTGGTACCAAGGTCCGTCGCTGCTCGAATTCCTTGAATCGGTTCCGGTCGATGTGCCGGCGAGCGATCTCGGCTTCCGCCTGCCCGTGCAGTGGGTGAATCGCCCCAATCAGGATTTCCGCGGCTTCGCCGGCACCGTCGCCGCGGGCGCCGTGAAGCCCGGCGACGACGTCGTCGCGCTGCCGTCGGGACGTCGATCGAAGGTTGCGCGCATCGTCACGGCCGACGGCGATCTCGATGGCGCCACGCATGGCCAAGCGATCACGCTCACGCTCGCCGACGAGCTCGACATCAGCCGCGGCGACGTCATCGCCGCCGCGCACGACCCGAGCGAAGTTAGCGACCAGTTCGCCGCGCACGTGCTGTGGTTCGACGAACAACCGCTGCTGCCGGGTCGTCCGTACTGGCTGAAGATCGGCACGCGCGAGGTCGGCGCGAGCGTCACCGAGATCAAGCACAAGGTCGACGTCAATACGCAGGAATCGCTGGCCGCCAAGCACCTCGAGATGAACGAGGTCGGTTACTGCAATCTCTATCTCGACACACCCGTGCCGTTCGAGTCGTACGCGGACAGTCGCGAGCTCGGCGCGTTCATCCTGATCGATCGCCAGACGAATGCGACCGTCGCCGCCGGCACGATAGACTTCGCGCTGCGTCGCGCCGCGAACATCCACTGGCAGCACGTGGACGTCGACAAGGCGACGCGTGCGCGACTCAAAGGTCAGGTGCCGCGCTGCGTGTGGTTCACCGGCCTTTCGGGTTCGGGCAAGTCGACGATTGCCAACCTCGTCGAGAAGCGCCTGCTCGCGATGGGCCTGCACACGTACATTCTCGACGGCGACAACGTGCGCCACGGGCTCAACAAGGATCTCGGCTTCACTGCGGAAGATCGCGTCGAGAACATTCGCCGCGTCGCCGAAGTCGCGAAGCTGATGACCGACGCGGGCCTCATCGTGCTGGTGAGTTTCATCTCGCCGTTCCGCTCCGAGCGTCGACTCGCACGCGAGCTGTTCGACGACGGTGAGTTCGTCGAGGTGTTCGTCGACACGCCGCTGGACGTCGCGGAATCGCGCGACGTGAAGGGTCTCTACGCGAAGGCGCGCGCCGGCAAGATCCCCAACTTTACGGGCATCAATTCGCCGTACGAAGCGCCGGAAAACGCCGAGCTGGTGCTGGACACCGTCAACGAGTCGTCGGAAACGCTCGCGGCACGCGTGGTCGACGCGTTGCTGCCCTGAGCCTCAGCGCGCGATGCGATCGCGGGGACCGCGGCCGCGTCCGGTGATGCGCTGGTAGATCGCGATCAGCACGATCGCGCTGACGATGGCGACGACCCAGGCGATCGCGCCGCTGCCGGCCACCATGCCGCCGATCGCGGCGCCGGCGGCACCGATCAGGATGGTCATGATGAAACCCATCGGGTCGGGGCCGGGCTTCAGGAAACGCGCGAGTACACCGATGATCGCGCCGCCGATCAGGTAACCGAAGAAGCCGTGGAACATGGCGTCGCCTCCGTCAGGAGCGTCGATCGTCCATGCGGCCGTGTTGCCGCCGCGTGCAGGAACGCCGGTCGCCGCGGTATCGCGACGACCGGCGTTCAGGCGTCAGCAACAGCCGTGGTTACCGCGGTCTTCGCCGCCGGCGACTGCTGCCACGCCGACGGTCTCGCCGCGCTGCGACGCGAGGTGATGCTGGTGGATCACATGCGACACGCAGGCGGTGACGCGCTTGCCCATCGGGATGTGCAGGAACTCGTTCGGGCCGTGCGCATTGCTGTGCGGGCCGAGCACGCCGGTGATCATGAACTGCGCACCGGGGAATTTCTCGCCGAGCATGCCCATGAAGGGAATGCTGCCGCCTTCGCCCATGTACATCGCTGGCTGGCCGAAGTACGCGCGGCTCGATTCGTCGATCGCGCGCCCCAGCCATTCCGACATCGCCGGCGCGTTCCAGCCCGTGCTCGCCTTCTCGAGTTCGAGCGTCACCTGCGCGCCGTAGGGGGGATTCTCGGTGAGCGCGTTTTCCAGCAGTTCGCCGGCGCGCTTGCCGTCGAGCGTTGGCGGAAGACGCAGCGACAGCTTCACCGCGGTGAACGGACGCAGCACGTTGCCGGCCGACGACAGCGACGGCATGCCATCGACGCCGGTCACCGACAGCGCAGGGCGCCAGGTGCGATTGAGCACGAGTTCGGTCAGGTCGTCCGCCATCGGCGTCATGCCGTCGAGGAACGGGAACTTGTCGAACACCGCGGTATCGAGAACGCGCGCGGCTTCCTTCGCCTGCGCCATGCGCTCGGCCGGAACCTCGACATGCATGCCTTCGATGAGGATGCGGCCGGTGTCTTCGTCCTCGATGCGCGACAGCAGGTCGCGCAGGATGCGGAAGCTCGACGGCACGATGCCCGACGCGTCGCCGGAATGGACGCCTTCGTGCAGCACGCGCACGGTGAGGTTGCCGCCGGCGAGGCCGCGTAGCGACGTCGTGCACCAGAGCTGGTCGTAGTTGCCGCAGCCCGAGTCCAGGCAGACGACCAGCGACGGCATGCCGATGCGCGGAGCGAGGTGGTCGACATAGGCGGGCAGGTCGTAGCTGCCGGATTCCTCGCAGGCCTCGATCAGGACGACGCAGCGCGAATGCGCCAGACCCTGCTCGCGCAACGCCATGATCGCGGTGAGCGAACCGAAGATCGCGTAGCCGTCGTCGGCACCGCCGCGGCCGTACAGGCGGTCGCCCTTGATGACCGGCGTCCACGGGCCGAGGTCGTCGTCCCAGCCCGTCATCTCGGGCTGCTTGTCCATGTGGCCGTAGAGCAGGATCGGATCGTCGTTGCTGCCGCCGTTCGCGGCCGGTACGTCGACATAGATCAGCGGCGTGCGGCCTTCCAAGCGCACCACTTCGAGATGCACGCCTTCGATGGCCTGCGCGCGGGCCCATTGCTCCATCTGGGCGATGGCCTGGTCGATGTAGCCGTTGGCGACCCATTCGGCGTCGAACATGGGCGACTTGCAGGGAATGCGGATGTAGTCGACCAGCTGCGGGACGATCTCGTCGTCCCACTTCTTCGACACGAATTCTTCGACGCGACGGGCGTCCATGGAGGCCTCTGGGGGAGGGAAAAGCGGGTCGGCCATTCTAGCGCCCGGGGTGTCTCGGACTTTTCCTACCCCACGGCACGGAGAATCCTGCACCCCGCGGGGAAGACGGCCGATCGGACGGGACGGGCGCGACCGGGAGACTGTCCTCACCGGCCGACACGGCCACTTACCGACAGGGATCACGTCATGAACCTCGCCCGCCTCCTCAAGACCCTCGCGCTCTCGCTCGCCCTCGCCAGCACCGCTGCCGCCGCGACCCCGGCTCCGGCCGCCCGCGTCCCGGCCGCCGCCCCGGCGCCCGCCGTCGAACGCGTCAACATCAATACCGCCGACGTCGCGACGCTCGACCGCGTGCTGGTCAACGTCGGCCCGGCCAAGGCGCAGGAAATCGTCGCCTACCGCACCACGAATGGCCCGTTCCGCACCATCGACCAGCTCGCGTTGGTGAAGGGCATCGGCCTCAAGACCATCGAGAAGAACCGCGACCGCATCGTGCTCGGCAACGTTCCGGCGCGTCCGGCCACCGCCGCGCGCACGCCGGCGCGCGCCGCCAGCCTGCAGCGCTGACCTGCCACACCGGTCGCAGGGAAGACGGCCGGCAGGCTCGGACGCCTGACACACGGGGATGGACCCCGACAGGGATGTATACCGTCGGCGGGCACGGAGCCCGCCGGCGGTTCCGTGCGTGTGGGCCGCGTCGGCATACTGGCGGAGCCGCACGCACGGACGTCCCATGCCCGCCCGATCCCGCGTCATTCCTTCGTACGAGTACCGCCGCACGCGCTGGCGCAACGGCACCGGCTGGACGCGCGAGATCCATGCCGAGCCGGGCATCGACGGCGCGGACTGGGACTGGCGTCTGTCGATCGCGGAGATCACCGCCGATGGCCCGTTCTCCACGTTTCCGGGTGTCGACCGCGAACTCGTTCTGCTTGCGGGCGCGGGCGTGCGGTTGCGGTTCGACGACGGCGTCGCCGCCGCCGACGTGTTGCCGCCTTACGGCCGCCACCGTTTCGCAGGCGAGGCTGAGGTACGCGGCGAACTGGTCGACGGCCCGACACACGACTTCAACCTGATGTGGCGACGCGAGCGCTTTGCGGCCGAGTTGTGGCGGCGTCCGCTGGTGGGCGCGATGGTGATGTTCGCCGAACCACAGTCGACATGGATCGTGCACCAGCTCGCCGGACACACGCGTTTCGCCGACGGCAGCGGGTTGCCCGATCTCGCAATGGCCGACACCGCGATCCTGCAGGCCGGCGACGCGCGACTGCGCCACGTGCTCGACGGGGCAGGCGAAGCGCTGCTCATCCGCCTCACACCTGCCGACGCGCCGCGCGGCGCGGGTCTGTCCCTCGAAAGCGAGGACTGAGCGCGACGATTACGCCAGCGCGAGTGCGAGCGCCGCGACGAATACCAGCGTCGCAAGCCCCATCACGCTGAAGGCCATCTGCCGTGCGGTGCGCCCACGCGCCCACATCCATATGCCCGACACGCCCAGCAGGATCATGCCGATCGCGAAGCTGGTCTGCAGCACGCGCCAGAACAGCCCGCCACCCACACCCTTGTGCAGACGAAGCAATGCAGCCAGCGGCGACTGCTCGCTGCGCTTGAGCTCGGCCGTCGCGTTGCCGGGCACGTAGTCGAACGTCCACGAATGTCGCGCGTTGCCACCCGTCAGCGACCACTTAGCGGGTTGCTGCACATCACGACCCTGCACGCGACCGCCCTCCGGCTTGCCGCCGCGTGTACCGGTGGCGTCGAGGTGATACGCCGTGCGCAGCCACGCGGCGAGCGCCTTCGGATTCGCACGCACGTCGGCCGGAACTTCCAGGGTCAGCGTGCCGACCTCGTTGGACTTGCCCTGCGGCAACGCGCTGTCGCCCATGCGATTGGCGAGGAACAGCCCCGTGAATCCGAACAGCAGGGCGGCGAGCGCGCCCCATGCACCGACCCACAGATGGATCTGGCGAACCCAGCGATACGTGGTGTTGCGGGATGCGGTGCGCGGCTTGTTGGTCGTCGGAGTCATGAAGTTTGGTCGTGATGAGGAGGCGTCATCCATGCGCCGCGAAT
Organism: Lysobacter sp. HA18; assembly: GCF_054057595.1. Classification (NCBI taxonomy): domain Bacteria; kingdom Pseudomonadati; phylum Pseudomonadota; class Gammaproteobacteria; order Lysobacterales; family Lysobacteraceae; genus Lysobacter; species Lysobacter sp. HA18. The sequence goes on along the minus strand of NZ_JBSRZL010000001.1, from coordinate 2,384,602 downwards.
GATGAGGAAGCGTGGTGCCGTCAGGTCTCGGCCCAGCGGCGAAGGAGGTTGTGATACACGCCGGTCAATCGCAATAGCGGTTCGCGCTCGGCGCCGCTATCAGTGAGCGCCTGGATCGATGCATCGAGTTCGAACAGCGTGCGGCGCTGGCTGTCGTCGCGCACCAGGCTCTGCACCCAGAAGAACGATGCAAGACGTTCCCCGCGTGTCACCGGCGCAACGCGATGCAGGCTGCTCGACGGATACAGGATCAGGTCGCCCGCCGGAAGCTTCACCTCGTGCTCGCCGTAGGTGTCGCTGACGATCAGCTCGCCGCCGTCGTAATCGTCCGGCTCGTTGAGGAACAGCGTGCACGAGATGTCGCTGCGGATCTGTTGCGCACCGGTCGCAGCGTCGGCCGCCATGATCGCGCCGTCGACATGGAAGCCGTACTCGCCACCACCGCGATAGCGATTGAAGCGCGGCGGAAAGATGCGCGCCGGTAACGCGGCCGCATGGAACAGCGGATTGCGCGACACCGCTTCGACGACGAGCCCGGAAAGGCGCTGCCGTAGCGGCGACGCATCTGGCAGCTGCTCGTTGTGCTTGACCTGCGCGCCCTGCGGACCCACGGTCGCGCGTCCGTCCGTCCATTCGGCATCCGCAAGCTGCCGGCGGATGTCCGCAAGCGTGTCGCCATCGAGAATGCCGGGGACGTGCAGCAGCATCGTCAGAACCTCACATTGAACGTCAGCAGCGCCGAACGCGGCTGGCCCGGCGTGTAGCGATACCCGCTCTTGTTGATCGCCGCAACGTAGTCGCGATCGGTGAGGTTGTAGAGGTTGAGGCGGACGTCGAACGCGTCGTTGAACGCGTAGGTCGCGACGGCGTCGAAGACCCAGTAGTCGCCGACGAACGCCGGCGTGCCGACCGCAGCATCGGTGCCGCGCTTCATTTCGCCGTTGTAGCGCGCGCCGCCGCCGAGCGTCAGGCCGTTGTCGAAGCGGTATGTCGTCCACGCGGTGAACGCGTGGTCGGGCGTGTAGGCGAGCTGCTGCGAACCGTCGGCCGTGACATTGGGGCCGGCGGTGACCTGCGTGTCCATCGTCGTGAAACCAGTCGACACCCACCAGTTCTTGGTGAGCTGTCCGACCGCGCTCAATTCGATGCCGCGGACGCGCTTCTTGCCGTTCTGGTAGTACGCGTTGACTGACGGATCGAGCACGACTTCGTTCTCGATGCGCGTGTCGTAAAGCGCCGCCGTCAGCAGCAGCGCATCGCCCATCAGGTTCCACTTCGTGCCGAGTTCGGCCGTGCGCGCCTTTTGCGGGTCGTAGTTCGGATTGTTCGCGCTGTTGGAGGCACCGCTGAGCTCGAGCGTCGAGCCGCCCGGCGGCTGGTACGACAGCGCGTAGTTCGCGTAGACGCTGGAGTCCGGCGTCGGCTTGTAGAGCGCGCCGATTTTCCAGTTGAGCAGCGTGTCCGACGTCGTGGAGTCGAGATACGGCAGCACGGTGCCGACTGCAGCGCCATTGCAGGGCGGCGCATTCGATGTCGCCGTCACCGTAGCGATGCAGGCGCGAGCGTTGCGGTACTTCGCGTCGTAGCGTAGCGATCTACGCGCAGCCCGCCATTGATCTGCCACTGCGTGCCGAAGCTGACCGTGTCGAACGCGTAAGCGGCGACGGTGTTGACGCGGCCCGAGCTGTCCGCACCGTTGTGCTCGACGATGAGCCCGCTGACGTTGGCGTCCGGGTTGTACAGATTCGCCGCCGGCCACCCAGTGTTCGCACGCGGCGCGATGCCGCGCTGATCCAGCGTTTCGTGGACGAATTCCAGGCCCGTGCTCAGATCGTGGCGCACGAAACCTTCGCCGAAGTGCGTCACCAGGCTGGTCTGGTTGGTGACGATCGAATTGACCTGGTCCTTGAACGTGGGATTGCTGCGCGCCAGCGTCCACGTGGACGGATCGGCGGGGTTCGGCGTCTTGAGATTCGCCGCGGTCGCGGTGAACGACGTCAGCATGTAGTCCTGGGACGTACGGCCCCAGCGCGTGATGTTGCGCAACTGCGCGCCGCTTTCGGTCATGTGCTCGAACCGCAGCGTCGCCATGTCGGCCATTACATGGTCGAAGTCGGACGTGGTGCCGTAGAAGTTCGACGAATCGACCGGCGCGGCGTTCGACAGGAAGGGCCGCGTCGCGTCCGGCGTCGAATAACCCGGCAAGCCGACCGTCGGCACCCAGCCGTCGGGAATGTTGTCCTGCTTCACGTGCAGCACGTCGAGATGCGTGCGCGTCGGGCCATCCAGCCCGAAGCCCAGCGACGCCGCGACGCCCCGTCGGCTGTTGTTGACGCGATCGCGGCCCGGCACGTCGCTGTCCTGCGCCATCAGGTTCACGCGCAGCGCGGAGCCTTCGCCGACGCGGTGATTGATGTCGGCGACTCCGCGCAGCTGGCTGTCCGTGCCGATCGACAACGATGCGCTGTTGGCGTCACGCAGGTTCGCGCCCTTGGTGACGAGATTGATCGAGCCCGTCGGCGAGCTGCGGCCCGTATCGGTCCCGGCTGGCCCCTTCGTCACTTCGATCTGGTCGATGTTGAAGACGTCGCGGCTCACCGCACCGAGGTCGCGCACGCCATCGACGAAGATGTTGCCGGACGTGTCGAAGCCGCGCAGGTAGATCGCGTCGCCCGTGCTCGTATTGCCGTTTTCCCCGGCGTAGAACGTGCCGACGCCCGGGCTATTGCGCAGTGCGTCGGTGAGCGATGTCGCGCCCTGCTCGTTGAACAGGTCGCTGCCGATGACGTTGACCGTCTGCGTGGTGTCGACCAGCGTCTGTGTGAACTTCGCCGAGCTCGACTCGCCGGCGTAGCTCTTGGTGCGCGCGCCGTAGACCTTGACCCGGTCGAGCGTCTGCTTGTCGTCGTCTGCCGGGCTGGCGGCGACTGCCCCGAACGATGCGCCGAGCGCGAGGCCGGCGAGCAGGGTGGCGCCGATGGACCGGCTGCGGTACGCGTCCGCGCGCGGGGCGTGCTTGCGACTCCTGATGTACGTCATGGGATCCGGCTGTCGAAAAGGGGCAGCCGTGGCGCCAAGGCGACCGGCCGTGGCGCTATTGAAACGCAATTAAGAATGATTCGCAATTACAAAATCGACGAATCAGCTCCGCCGGAAGCGGCCGTCCTCAGGAACACGTGCTGTTTTCAGCGGTCGTCGCGAGTCCAGACCACGCCGTCGACAACTTCGACGGGGAACTTGGTCACCGGCAGATACGCCGGGCCGCACAGCGCGCGGCCGCTGCGCAGGTCGAACCGCGCGCCGTGCAGCACGCACTCGACGAGGCCTTCGTCCGCATCGACCGGGCCCGCCGACAGCTCGTAGTCCTCGTGCGTGCACTGGTCGAGCAGGGCGTAGAAGTCGCCCTCGAGGTTCACGACCAGGATCGGAGTGTCACCGTCCCAGACGACGCGGTGTTCCCCCGGAAGGATCTCGCCGGTCGTGCCGACGCGCGCCCAGCCGTCCATGCTCAGGCGCGGGACAAGGCGCGAGCGGGTGCGCGCTTTTCGAGGACCTCGAAACGCAGGTCGTCGCGGCGCGGTTGGCCGAAGCGCTCGTCGCCGTACGGGAACGGCTTCTTGACGCCAGTGCGCCGGTAACCGCGGCGCTCGTAGAACGCGATGAGCTCGGCGCGCACGTCGATCACCGTCATGCACATGGCCGGCAGGTGCCAATGGTTGAAGACGAGGCGTTCCGCGCGCGCGAGCAACTGTTTGCCGACGCCGCCGCCCTGAAGCGTGGGACGCACGGAAAACATGCCGAAATAACCGTTGCCGTCCTCCTGCGCGACGTGCGCACAGGCGACGAGTTCGCGCGTGGCGGCATCGATCGCCAGCAGGATCACGCTGTCAGGCCGCGCGATGCTCGCGCGTACGTCGTCGGCGTCCGTTCGCTGGCCCTCGAGAAGGTCGGCTTCGGTGGTCCAGCCAACGCGGCTGTCGTCGCCGCGATAGGCCGATTCGACGAGCGCGACGATGGCATCGACGTCGCGGGGTGTGGCATTGCGAAAGCGGAGGTCGGTCATCGGATCACGCAAGAAGGCGGCGGACTTTGCGGAGCGCGGCGACGAAGGCATCGACCTCGTCGTGCGTGTTGTAGAACGCGAACGACGCGCGGCACGTCGCCGGGACGCCGAAGTGGTGCATGAGCGGATGCGCGCAGTGATGGCCGGAGCGCACCGCGACACCTTCGAGATCGAGCAGCGTGGCGAGGTCGTGCGCATGCGCGCCTTCCACCAGGAAGCTGATGACCGCGGCTTTCTCGCGTGCCTGGCCGAAAATGCGTAGGCCTTCGACGCTCGACAACGCTTCGGTCGCATGCGCGAGCAATTCCTTTTCGCGCGCTTCAATCGCTGCCATTCCGATGGTCGACAGATAGTCGACCGCAGCGCCCAGCCCGACGAAGCCCGCAATGTTTGGCGTGCCGGCTTCGAAGCGATGCGGCGGATCGTTGTAGACGGTGCCTTCGAACCGCACTTCGCGGATCATCTCGCCGCCGCCGAGGAACGGCGGCATCGATTGCAGGTGCTCGCGCTTGGCCCACAGCGCGCCGGTGCCGGTGGGGCCGACCATTTTGTGGCCGGTGATCGCGTAGAAGTCGCAGCCGATGGATGCGATGTCCAGCGCGCGATGTGGTGCGGCCTGCGAACCGTCGACCACGGTGACGATGCCGCGGCGATGCGCTTCGCGGCAGATCTCACGCACCGGGTTCACCGTGCCGAGCACGTTGGAGACGTGCGTCAGGCCGAGCAGCTTCACGTCCGGAGTAAGCAACGCGTACAGCGCGTCCAGGTCGAGTTCGCCGCGCTCGTCGATCTCCGCGACCTTGATCACCGCACCCGTACGTTGCGCGACGATCTGCCAAGGCACGATATTGGCGTGGTGCTCCATGCGCGTGAGCACGATTGCGTCGCCCGGCTTCAGCCGCGGCAGCGCCCAGCTGTAGGCCACGAGGTTGATCGCGAACGTCGTGCCACTGCACAGCACGAGGTCGTCGGGCCGCACGTTGAGGAATCCGGCGAGGCGGCGGCGCGCGCCCTCGTAGGCATCAGTCGCTTCCGAGCCGAGCGCATGCACGGCGCGGCTGACGTTTGCGTTGTGGCGGCGGTAGAACGTGTCGACCGCGTCGATGACCTGCGCCGGCTTCTGCGAGGTGTTCGCGGAGTCGAGATAGATGAGCGGCTTGCCGTGGACTTCGCGCTGCAGCAGCGGGAAGTCGGCTCGAACGCGGTCCCAATCGGTCACGATCGGAGCGACGGTCGCGTTCATGGCAATTCGATCCGCACCAACGCCGCATCGAGTCGCGCAGCCAGGAGGTCGCGCGTCGGGCCGTCGTCCAGCACCGCGAGCGTCTCGCGGCAGAACGCGGCGGTCAGCAGTGCGCGAGCTTCCGCGACGGGAATGCCGCGCGAGCGCAGGTAGAACAGCGACGTCGGGTCGAGCTGGCCGACGGTCGCACCATGCGCGGCCTGCACTTCGTCGGCATGGATGACGAGCACGGGCTGAGAATCGATCTCGGCGGCGTCCGACAGCAGCAGGTTCTTGTTCGACAGCGACGCCTGCGTGCCATCCGCGCCTTCGCGGATGAGAATGCCGCCATGGAATGCGGCGCGCGAGCGACCGGCCGCGAGACCGCGCCAGATCAGCTCGCAACGGCTGTCGCGACCCACATGGTCAAGGCCCAGGCGCGTGTCCAGATGGCGACGACCGCCGCCGAGCAGCACGCCGTTCGCGTTCGCGCAGGCGCGTTCGCCCTGCAGCGCGATGTTGAGTTCGTGACGCGACAGGCCCGCCCCGAGTTCGAGATCGAGACGGCGATAGCTCGCATCGCGCGCGAGCACGGCGTCGGTACGCGCGAACAGCTGCGCGCTTTCGCTCTCGTCCTGCAGGCGCGCGTGCACGAGTTGCGCATTGGGCTTCAGGTGCGCGTGTGCGACGGATGTCGCGAGGTTTGAATGGGGTGCGGCGGCGATTGCCTGCTCGACGACTTGGAGCCTCGCGCCTTCGCGCAGGTCGAACAGATGACGCAGATGCGATGCGACATCGGCACCGATCGGTGCGCCGATCGACACGACATGCAACGGCCGCGCGGCGTGCACACCGGGTTCGACGCGCACGATCGCACCATCGATCGCAAGCGCCGCATTGAGACGCGCGAACGGTTCATCCGCGCGGTCGAAACGTCGACCGAGGATGTTGCATTCGCGCGCATCACCGCGCCCGAGGACCGCTGACAGCGGCTCGACGGTGACGCCGTCGCCCAGCGGCGCAATGTCGCTCAGCTCGGCAGCGAATCGACCGTTGACGAAGACGATGCGTGGCGACGGTATGCCCGCGACCCACGCAGCATCGAACGCGAGGGACTCGTTCGCCGCGGCGAACGTCCGGCGTTCCAGCGGACGCAGGCTGGTGTACTTCCACGCTTCGGTGCGCGGGCCGGGAAGGCCATCGCGACGTAGCGAATCGAGTGCGTCACGGCGCGCATCGCCGAGGCCGCCGGCTTCGCGCAGCGGCAGCGTGTCGAATGCAGCGGTGAGGGAATCGAGCAGGGCGCTCATGTCAGGCAGCGGCCTCGGGCGTGATGCGGTCCTTGACCCACGAGTAGCCGTGCTGCTCGAGTTCGAGCGCGAGTTCCGGCCCGCCGGTCTCGACGATGCGGCCGTCGGCGAGCACATGCACGACGTCGGGGCGGATGTAGTCGAGCAGGCGCTGGTAATGAGTGATCACGAGGAACGCGCGATCGGGCGAACGCTGCGCGTTGACGCCATCGGCAACGGCCTTCAGCGCATCGATATCGAGGCCCGAGTCGGTCTCGTCGAGGATGGCGAGCTTGGGCTCGAGCAGCGCGAGCTGGAAGATCTCGTTGCGCTTCTTCTCGCCGCCGGAAAAGCCTTCGTTGACGCCGCGATGCAGCAGTTCGTCCTTCAGGTGCAGCACGGCGAGCTTCTCGCGCACGCGCTTGAGGAACTGCATGGAATCGAGTTCGTCTTCGCCACGCGCCTTGCGCTGCGCATTGAGTGCTGCGCGCAGGAAGTAGGTGTTGTTCACGCCCGGGATTTCGACGGGGTACTGGAACGCGAGGAACACGCCCGCAGCGGCACGCTCTTCGGGTTCGAGCGCGAGCAGATCACGGCCATCGAACTCGATCGTGCCGTCGACCACCTCGTAGCCTTCGCGACCGGCGAGCACGTTGCCGAGCGTGGACTTGCCCGCGCCGTTCGGGCCCATGATCGCGTGGACCTGGCCGGCCGCGACGTCGAGCGTGAGGCCCTTGAGGATGTCCTTGCCGGCGACGCGGACGTGGAGGTTTTCGATCTTCAGCATCGTTTCGTTTCGCTTCTCAATGATCTGCGTGGCCATCCATGGCGCGACGTTCGTCGCTTCGGGTTGCCCCGGCCCGGGCGTCCTGCCCGAGCGCGCGTGACGCAGCGAATGCCTTCCGGCCGTCGCTAAACGCGGGCTATCACCCGACCGAACCTTCAAGGCTCACTTCGAGCAGCTTCTTCGCCTCGACGGCGAACTCCATCGGCAGCTCCTTGAACACCGACTTGCAGAAGCCGTCGACGATCATCGACACCGCGTCTTCTTCGGAAATGCCGCGCGACCGGCAATAGAACATCTGGTCGTCGCTGATCTTCGAGGTCGTCGCTTCGTGCTCGACCTTCGCACCCGGGTGCCGAACCTCGATGTACGGGAACGTGTGCGCGCCGCACTTCTTGCCGATCAGCAGCGAGTCGCACTGTGTGTAGTTGCGCGCGTCGTCCGCGGTGCGCTCGACGCGCACCAGCCCGCGATACGTGTTCTGCCCGCGGCCCGCACTGATGCCCTTGCTGATGATCTTGCTCTTGGTGCGCTTGCCGACGTGGATCATCTTGGTGCCGGTGTCGGCCTGCTGCCGGTGGTGCGTGAGCGCGACCGAATAGAACTCGCCGACCGAGTCGTCGCCGAGCAGCACGCAGCTCGGATATTTCCAGGTGATCGCCGAGCCGGTTTCGACCTGCGTCCAACTGATCTTCGACTTCGCGCCGCGGCATTCGCCGCGCTTGGTCACGAAGTTGTAGATGCCGCCGACGCCGTTCTCGTCGCCCGGATACCAGTTCTGCACCGTGCTGTACTTGATCTCGGCACCTTCGAGCGCAACGAGTTCGACGACGGCCGCATGCAGCTGGTTCTCGTCGCGCATCGGCGCGGTGCAGCCTTCGAGATAGCTCACGTAAGCGCCGTCTTCGCAGACGATCAGCGTGCGTTCGAACTGGCCGGTCTCGCTGGCGTTGATGCGGAAGTAGGTCGACAGCTCCATCGGGCAACGCACGCCCTTCGGAATGAACACGAAGCTGCCGTCGGAGAACACGGCGGAGTTGAGGGCGGCGAAATAGTTGTCGCCGACCGGCACGACGCTTCCGAGGTACTGGCGTACCAGCTCCGGGTATTCGCGGATGGCTTCGGACATCGAGCAGAAGATCACGCCCTTCTCCGCGAGTTCCTTGCGGAACGTGGTGCCGACGGACACCGAGTCGAACACGGCATCGACGGCGACGCCCGCCAGCTTCGCGCGCTCGTGCAGCGGCACGCCGAGCTTGTCGTACGTATCGAGCAGCTCCTGCGGCACTTCATCGAGCGACTTGTACTTCGGGCCCTTCGGCGCGGAGTAATAGCTCAGCGCCTGGAAATCGATGGGCGCGATGTCGAGCTTCGCCCAGTGCGGCTCGGTCATCGTCAGCCAGTGGCGGTACGCAGACAGGCGCCACTCGGTCATCCACTCCGGCTCGTCCTTCTTGGCCGAAATGGCGCGAACGATGTCCTCGCTCAGGCCGGCCGGGAACGTATCCGACTCGATGTCGGTGACGAAGCCGGCTTCGTAGCGTCGGCCGAGCTGCTGGTGGATCTCGGCGTTGGCGATGTGTTCGTTCATACGTTGCCTCAGGCGCTCGCCAGCCGCACGGCGATGCGGCGAGTGGCGCGTGGATCGGGTTCCGGATCGAGCAGGTCCTGCAGCGTCACCGCGCGCAGCGACTGCGTGATCACATCGTTGATTCGGCGCCAGCCTCGGCGCGTGCCGCAGGACGATTCGATGCCGCAATGCCCTTCGTGCACGCTGCATTCGGTGACCGAGAGCGGGCCTTCCATCGCCTCGATCACCTCGATGAGCGCGACGTCGCGGGCCGGGCGGCCCAGGCGATAGCCGCCATGCGCGCCGCGGAAGCCTTCGACCAGCGCAGCCTGCGCGAGCGGCTTGAGCACCTTGCTGACCGTGGTCGCTTCCAGGCCCGCGCGGTCGGCGATCTCGGTCGCGCTCAGCACCTCGCCACGGGCAGCGGCGAGGACCGTGAGCACGACGGTCGCGTAGTCGGTGAGCTTGGTGACCCGGAGCATGCGCGGGAGCCTCGTCCAGGCGGTTTCGAATCGGGACCGGAATTGTACGATTTGACGCCGGCCCGCGCCAATGCAGGCGTCTGGCCGGTTCATTCGCAAGATGACGTGGTGACCGCGACGCCCGGGCACGGCAGAATGCGGCATCCCTTCATCCGGTCCACCGCATGCCCAGCAAGGTCGTCGCCCGCCGCTCCGCCATCCACGGAACCGGCGTGTTCGCCATCGCGCCGATCGCCAAGGGCGAACGGATCATCGAATACCGCGGCCAGCGCCGCACGCACGACGACGTCGACAACAGCGACGATGGTTCGGCCGACTCGGGCCACACCTTCCTGTTCACGCTCAACGACGAGTACGTGATCGACGGCGCCCGCCGCGGCAACGTGGCGCGCTGGATCAACCACAGCTGCTCGCCGAACTGCGATTCGATCATCGAGGAAGCTGACGGCGACGATCGCACCAAGGATCGTGTCTTCATCGAAGCCAAGAAGGCGATCAAGGCGGGCGAGGAGCTGACGTACAACTACGGCATCACCCTCGGCGAGGCGCACACGCCGCGCATGAAGAAGATCTGGGCCTGCCTCTGCGGCTCGAAGAACTGCACCGGCACGATGCTGCAGCCCAAGCGCAAGCCGAAGGTGGAAGCGAAGCCGAAGGCCAAGCCGGCGCCGAAGGGCCGCTCGAAGGCCGCGTCGAAGCAGGGCACGCGTGGCACGACCGCCCGAAGCGGCCGAGGCACCGGCACCCGCAAGCGCGCCTAACGCACCGGCCTGTCGTATCAGGCCAGCCGCGCTCCATGACCTATGACATTCGGCCGCCTCCGGGCGGCCGACTAGTCTGCGGGCACCTCGGGCCCGCCGCGCCGCCACGGGATCTCCGCATGTCCGCCTTGCCTCGCGCCACGCTCGCGCTCGCTGTCCTTGCTTCGCTGCCGTCCATCGCGTTCGCCGCGGATGCAGTGAAGGTCGACGGCCACATCGATCCGTCCGAGTGGGCCGACGCGCGCCACATCACCGACTTCCGCCAGACGCAGCCGTTGTCGCGCGAGCCCGCGTCGCTGCCAACGGAAGCCTGGTTCAAGGCGACGCCCGAAGGCCTCGCGATCGCGTTCCACAACACGCAGCCCGCCAACGTGCCGCGTCGCCGCGACCGTGCGCAGCGCGACAAGGGCGGGCCGTTCGATCGCATCAACCTCTACGTCGATTTCGATGGCGACGGCCGCGCGGGCTACAACTTCACCATCCTGCTGTCGGACAGCATCATCGACGCGGTCATCACCAGCGAAAACCAGTTCAGCACCGACTGGGACGGCAACTGGAAGCACGCCGTCAGCGAGGGCGCGGAAGGCTGGTCGGCGGAGATGCTGATCCCCTGGTACACCGCACCGATGCGCGATGCGCAGGGCGACACGCGCAAGCTCGGCATCGTGCTCGACCGTGTGATCGGCTCCACCGGCGAACGCGTGACGTGGCCCGCGGTGAGCTTCACCGAGCCGCGCTTCCTGTCGGTGTTCGAGAAGGTCGACGTGCCGAAGTACAGCGAATCGCTGCTCGCGATTACGCCGTACGTGGTGGGCGTGTACGACAACGTCGCGCACAAGGCGGACTTCGACACCGGTGCGGACATCTTCTGGAAACCCAGCGGCAAGTTCCAGCTGTCGGCCACGCTCAACCCGGATTTCGTGGCAGGTCGAAAGCGATCAGCTGGTCGTCAATTTCAGCGCGATCGAAACGTTCTTCAGCGACAAGCGACCGTTCTTCACCGAGAACCAGAGCTTCTTCGACGTCCCGTTCGGTTCGCTCAATACCTCGAACCGGCTGCTGTACACGCGGCGCGTCGGCGGCACGCGCGATGACGGGCTCGGCGCTGGCGATGTAACCGCCGCGGTCAAGGTCAACGGCAGTGCGGCGGGCTTCAACTACGGCGTGTTCGCGGCGACGGAAGCGGATGAGGTCGGTCGTGACTTCTACGCGGTGCGCGCAACGAAAGATCTGCAGACGCAGGGCTTCGGCGCGATGGTCACGCGCGTCGACCGCCCTTACCTCGATCGCACCGCCAACGTCGGCGAGTTCGACCATCGCTGGACGCCGTCGGATTCGCTGTCGGTGCGCACGACCGTCGTGGGCTCGGACATCGACCAGGCCGGGCAGTCGATCCGCGACACCGGCGCGCAGATGAAGTTCGACCAGGACCTCGGCGCGGGCTGGCGCCAGCAGCTCTACCTGCTGCATCTCGGCGATCACCTGCAGCTCAACGACTTTGGTTACCTCGAGCGCAACAATTTCAACTACGGGCGCTACGAGATCTCGCGGCGCTTCACGGATATCCCGAAGGAATCGAACTACGCCAGCCATCTGTGGCGCGGTGCGGTGTCGCATCGGGCCAACGATCACGGCGTCAAGATCGCCGACGCCTGGTCGTTCGCGCGCAGCAGCGACATGCGCGACGGCGGCAACGAGTACTTCGAAGTCGCCGGTTACACGCCGGGCTACGACGATCTGGTGACACGCGGCCACGGCGTCGTGCGCATGCCGTCGAAGCTTTACGGGTTTTACGAGCGCGGCATTCCGCGTCGCGGGCCGTGGGGTTTCTACTGGAACGCGAACTACTACGGCCAGAGCATCGGCGGTTGGGACCACGGGTCGATGTCGGTCGATGTCGAGCCGACGTACTACCTGAGCGACAACGCGAACATCGGGCTCGCGATGCAGCTCAGCCATGATCCCGGCATGTTGCTTTGGCGGCCCGATGCGACGGGTGTGCCTTCGCTGTCGACGTATCGCGTCGACCAGATATTCCTGTCGGCCGGCGTCACGTGGCTGGTCGACAACCGCCAGGAATTGCGCGTTCGACTCGAGGCGATCGGCCTGGATGCACGCGCGCCGCAGACCTACAAACTCGCCAGCGACGGCACGCCGTTGCGAGTTACGACCCGGCACCAGCCGTTCGGCCTCAGCAACCTCGGTTTCCAGGTGCGCTATCGCTACGAGCTCGCGCCGCTGTCGAACCTCTACATCGCCTACGTACGCGGCGGCAGCCTGTTCGACGAGCCGACCATGGGCGACGTCGACGCCGCCGGACGCCTGCAGGATGCGTTCGACCTGCGCGACAGCGAGCAGTTGCTGGTGAAGCTCGCCTACCGCTTCGACATCTGATCGACGATTTCGCGCCACGCGGCGGGCGTGACAATCAACAGGCCGTGATCGCGCGACATTCGCTTCGCCATGCGCAAGAGTTCGGTATCGCGCGTCAGCAGTGCATCGGCATGCGCGGCGACTGCGATTTCAAGAAACGTCTGATCGTCTGGGTCGCGGCACTTCGGTAGTGCGATCGATGGCGTTTCGATGCGCGTGGCGAGGCGGCGTGCCATCGACATGTGCGACTGCGCATCGCCTTCGTCGAGACGAACCGCTTCGTAGCGAAGCACGCGTTCGAGTTCGGCGAATGAGCGGTCGTCGGCGACGACACGCAATCGATCCGCACTGACGTCGTCCGCGAAGCCGGACAGCGCGGGGTCGGCGAAAACCAGCAGGTCAAGCCATGCGTTCGTGTCGAGCACGAACGTCGGCATCTTCGGCATCGTATCGATCAGGGTGCCGCGTCGTGCACGTTCGCGGCGAGGATCCGCCACGGGCCGCCCTGCGTGCGCTGCAGCGTGTAGGTGACCTGCACGTGGCGATCGCCGCCGTCGTCGGCCTTGCCGCGCACGTCGACCGGGACCGTGACATGTCCGCCGGCATCCACCGCCGGCGCGCCGACACCGACGTTGAACGTCGTGCCGCGCGCGAGTTGCAGCACCGCGGAATCGTTCGGCGTGGTCGACCACAGGCCCTGCGCGCGCGCCGGTGCGTTGGCGCCGAGCGCGGCCATGTACTGGTTGATGACGGCTGCCGCGGCGTTGGCGTCGGCGCTGCCGGCGGGCGCTGGCGCGGGCGATGGCGCGTTCGGGTCGGGAGCGGGCGTCGCTACCGGTGGCGTGCTGGCGTCGGTGGCTGCGGTGGCGTCGACCGGTGCAGGAAGCGCGTCGGTGTCAGTCGTCGGATCCGCGGGCGCTGCGGGCGGTGTCGCCACCGCGGCAGCAGCTGCGGCGACGGCCTCCGCGCTCGGCGGCGGAGGTGGTTGCGTTGGCATCCCCGTGACCGCGCTGCCAGGTGACGCTTCCGGCGTCGGAAGCGTGCCCGATGGAGTGTCGTCGTCCGTGGCCGCCGGGACCGTCGTGCCATTGCTCGACGCGGCATCGTGCCCGCACGCCGCCAGCGTCACGGAAAGAAGCAATGCGCACGCGATGCGCATCGTCGGGCGATCACTCGCCGAGTTGGACCACCACCTGCCCATCTTGGATCTTCGTCCCTTCGACGCGGCGCGCACCGAGGCGGCCGATCAGCGAATCGTCGAACTGGTAGACGGGTTCCTTCTGCGCCCAGTCCGACAGCCAGTCGTTGAGCGCGCCGCGCAGCGTGTCGCCCATGCGACCACCGAGCGAGGCGACATCGACGCTCTCGATGCGCGGCTCGAACAGATGCAGGCCGCGCGTCGCCGGATCGTAGCGCAGCGAACTCGTCAGCGTGAACGAACCGTTCGGTGTGCGGCTCGCGTGACCGAGCGCGCCCGCCGCGACGTCGAAATCGACGCGCAGGCGACGATCGCCCGGCGGGATCGACAGCCGCGGATTCATCAGTGTCAGCGTGACCAGCCCGCCGAGCTTGTCGTAGTCGCGCGGGAATTTGCGGACGAGCTTCTGCTGGATCTCCTGCTGCGAGAACTTCAGCGTCTCCGACCCGATCAGCGCGCCCACCGTCGAGCACGCCGTGGTCAGGAACAGCGCGGCGGACGCTGCGAAGGCGAGGGCGGGCAGGGCACGGCGCATCGGCGGACTCCACGGAGGACCGATGAACCTTCCGACGTGCTGGGTGAACGCCGGGTCGGTGAACCGTTGCGTTTGTCGGACGCGCCAGAACGTGGGCTGTCGGCGGCTCGCTTTTTCACGCCGCCATGGCGCGCGACGCCCTATCCGGAAGCGTCCGAACCGGAACCGCCGCCATGCGCCCGTCCATTGCTGTCCTCGCTCTCTCCACTCTTTTCTCGATCGTCCCGCTGGCCGCATTCGCGCAGCCTGCGCATCTGCAGGGGCGTTTCGCGCCCGTGCGTGCGCCCGAAGCCGACGTACGGCCGCCCAGCGGCGAAGCGCGTGCAACGATCGACGACAACAACAACGTGCGCGTCGACATGGTCGTCTCCGGGCTGACCGAGCGCGCGACGTCGGTGACGTTGCACACCGGCACGTCAGGCGAAAGCACCGGGCAGGTCGCGCGGCTGGATGTCACCGCGGACGGTGACGAGGCACGCATCATCGGTGGAACGGCGTCGGTTACACCGTCTATCGCACAGCAGATCCGCGACGGCGCCGGCTACCTCGTGCTGCGTACCAACGAGCATCCCGATGGCTTCATGCGCGCCGAGTTGTCTGTGCAGCCACGGACGCTGGGCTCCGCCACCAGCGGGCCCTGATGTCGACGCCGCGTAAACGCGCGCTGAGCGGTTAACGCTCGGCCCGCCCAGTTCAGGATGCATTGAGAGCCCCGACCCGAGGATGCGACTGCGCCATCCCGGCGTGGGAGCTCCTTGATGAAGCACGTCACCGCCACCGTCCTCGCGCTTGCCTTGACCGCCACCGCGGGCGCGGCGTCGGCGCAGCAGTACTCCTCTTATCCGTCGTCGTACCCGTCGAACGTTCCCGCGTCGCAGGGCGGCTACTACGACTACGCGCGGGTCATCCGCACGAACCCGATCTACGACTCGCGCGGTAGCTACGCGGCGAGCACCGGCGGCCAGCGCTGCACGGAGAGCCGCACCTATTCCGACGGTTACGGCAACGATCCGTACGACGGCGGCTACGACCGCAACGGCGATGGCTATGCGGACGGCGGCTACAACGATCCGTACAACGGCCAGTACACCGACCGCTACGGTCGACCGGTTCGCCAGCCCACGCAGGGCGGCAGCACCGCTGCGACCGTGATCGGCGGCATCGTTGGTGCGGTGGTCGGCAGCCAGGTCGGCGGAGGCAGCGCGCGTTACGCGACGTCCGCGATCGGCTCGATGGTCGGCGGCATGGCCGGCAAGCAGATCTACGACAACTCGCATCGCGTGCAGCAACCGCCGCGCGTCGGTCGCGTGGTGACCTGTGACCCGATGCAGGCTGGCGCGTACGAAAGCGGTCGCAACGTGCAGGGTTACGACGTCACGTACGAATACGGCGGACGTCAGTACACGACGCGCACCGCGTACGACCCGGGCAGCCGCATCCGCGTCCGCGTCGACGTGCGCCCCGAGTAATCGTTCGGGCATTGCGATGTATCGAAGGGCCGGCGAAATGCCGGCCCTTTTTTGCACCCCCGTCAGTCTTCCTCGACCTTCGGCCGGTAGCTCTCCGCGAGCTTCTGCTGCACGTTCGACGGCACCGGCTCGTAGTGGCTGAAGTCCATCGAGTAACGCCCGCGCCCCGCGGTGATCGACTTCAACTCCGCCGCGAAACCTTCGAGTTCCGACAGCGGCACCTGCGCCTTGACGATGACTTCGCCGCGCGTGCTGTCGGTGCCGAGGATGCGCGCACGCTTGCCGGCGAGATTGCCGCTGACGTCACCCATATTCGCTTCCGGTGCCACGACTTCCAGGTCGACGATCGGTTCCAGCACCTGCGGCCGCGCCTTGAGCACGGCATCGACGAACGCACGCTTGCCGGCGGTGACGAATGCGACCTCCTTGCTGTCGACCGCGTGGTGCTTGCCGTCGTACACGACGACGCGCACATCCTGCAGCGGATAGCCGGCGAGCGCACCCGCAGCGAGCGCCTGTCGCACGCCTTTCTCGACCGCCGGGATGAATTGCCCCGGGATCGTGCCGCCTTTCACTTCGTCGGCGAACTCGAATCCGCCGCCGCGATCGAGCGGCTCGATGCGCAGGAAGACTTCGCCGAACTGGCCTGCGCCGCCGGTCTGCTTCTTGTGCCGGTGATGACCCTCGGCTTTGGCCGAAACGGTTTCGCGATACGCGATGCGCGGCGGCCGCGATGCCACTTCGACGCCGTAGCGTTCCTTCAGCCGATCGATGTTCACCCGCAGGTGCAGATCGGAAAGACCGCGCACGATGGTTTCGTTCGTCTCCGCCGTGTGCTCGACCTGGAAGCAGGGATCTTCCTCGGCGAGCTTGTGCAGCGCGGTCGCGAGCTTCTGTTCGTGGCCTTTGCTCGATGCTTCGACGGCGAGGCCGAACATCGGCTTCGGAAACGCGAGCGGCGCGAGATGGATCTGGTCCTCGTCATGGCTGTCGTGCAGCACGGCGTCGAAATGCAGTTCTTCGACTTTCGCCACGGCCGCGATGTCGCCGGGAATCGCCTGGTCGACTTCGATGTGTTCCTTGCCGCGCAGCTTGAGCAGGTGGCCGACGCGGAATGGTTTCTTGCCGTCGTCGACGAACAGCTGCGTGTCCTTCTTCACCGTGCCCTGGTAGACGCGGAACACGCCGAGCTTGCCGACGAAGGGATCGTTGACGATCTTGAAGACGTCGGCGATGACGTGCGCATTCGCGTCCGGCTTGGCGTCGATCGCCTGCGCGTCGGCGCCGCTGCCTTTGACGAACACCGGCGGATTGGCTTCACCCGGATGCGGGAACAAGCGTTCGGCGACGTCGAGCAGTTCGCGCACGCCGACGCCGCTTCGCGCCGAGCAGAACACCACCGGCACGAGATGGCCGTCGCGCAGGCATTGCTCGAACGCATCGTGCAGTTCGTCGCCCGACAGCCCGTCCTCGCCGAGGTCGAGGTAGTGCTCCATCACTGATTCGTTGATCTCGACGACCTGGTCGATGATCTTCTGGTGCCAGTCGGCGACGGGGCCGAGATCGCTGTCGCCCGTTGCTGCAGCGAAGCAATCGACGACCGACGTTCCGCCGTTCGCAGGCAGGTTCAGTGGCAGGCATTCGTTGCCGAACGTTTCGCGCAGCGCGTCGAGTACGGCGCCGCAGTCGCTGCCGTGATCGATCTTGTTGACGACGATCGCGCGACACAGCCCGCGTGTTTTCGCATGCTCCATCATGCGACGGGCGCCGTATTCGACGCCCGCATCGCATGCCACCACGATCGCGACGGTTTCAACCGCCGCGAGCGCGGAAACGGCGGGTCCGCGGAAGTCGGGGTACCCCGGCGTGTCGATGAGATTGACGTGGATGCCGGCGTGGTCGGTGCTGGCGATGCCGACATCGAGCGAATGGCCGCGCTGTTTCTCGACCGGATCGAAGTCGGACACGGTGCTGCCGCGCTCGATGCTGCCTGCCGCCTGGATCGCGCCGCCGGCATGCAGCAGGGCTTCGAAAAGCGTTGTCTTGCCGGCGCCGGGGTGGCCTGCGAGGGCCACGTTGCGGATCTGTTCTGTGCTGTAAGCCATGACCGGAAGCTCCTGTGGGGGGAGGGGAGCGGCCGTCCGGGCGAGGGCGTCGATGTCGGCGTCATGTCCGGCCGCAACGCGGGCCGCGGAGCGGTCCGGCGATGCGCCGTCATGGCTGTCCGCGCAGCACGCCACAGCGATGCTGGGCGGGCCGTCATGGCGGGGCTGGGTCCACGATAGCGCGACGATCCCGGGCCGTCGCGTTGCGCTGCAACAGCCCGCGCTACGGCCGCTCACGACGACTTAGCACGAGCCACGTACCGTGCGCGTTCCCTGTTCAGGAGTCGAACCGATGGCCATCACCCGTCACGCTACCGCTCGCTGGGAAGGCGATCTCAAGTCCGGCACCGGCCGCTTGGACACGCCCCAGAGCGGCGTCTTCAGCGACACCCGCTACGGCTTCAACACGCGCTTCGGCGATGAGAAGGGCGCCAATCCGGAAGAACTGATCGCGGCTGCGCATGCGGGCTGCTTCGCGATGGCGCTGTCGGCCAAGCTGACCGAAGCCGGTCATCCGCCGAGCTTCATCGACGCGCGAGCCGACGTCGAACTGTCGATGGACGGCGGGCCGCACATCTCGCAGATCAAGCTCACGGTGCGCGGCGAAGCGCCCGGCCTGTCACCCGACGAGTTCCGTCGTAACGCGGAGGACGCGAAGGCGAACTGCCCGATCTCGAAAGCGCTGGCGTCGGTGCCGATCTCGCTGGACGTGCAGTCCTGACGCATGTCGCAGGCGCGCCCGATGCTGGTGGCGATCGACCATCTCGCATGGCTGGTCGAGTGCGCGGCGCTGACCTACACGGGTGAGCTGAAGACGGACCTGGCGCGCATGTGCGATGCGATCCGCGCGGGTGACGACGGTTACAACGTCGCGGCGGTGCGCGAATCGCTGCCCGAACTAGACGCCGCGCTCGAGGCCTACCGCGCCAGCGACTATCTCGATGGCGCGAGTCGGCTGTCGCGCATCAGCCGCGCGTGGTGGGAAGCATTGTGGATCGAGGAGCGCGGCGCACCGCGCTGAGCCTCACCAGTCGAGCTTGCCGGTCACCACTGTGCGGACGTGCCCGCCGGACCAGACGTCGCCTGCGTCGTCCACGTGCAACTGCAGCCGCGCATCGAAACCGACCTCGCGGCCCTGGCTCACGACGTAGCGACCGTCGCGGCCGGGCAGTCGATCGTTCTGTGCGAGCCATGCCGCGAGCGTCGCGTTGGCAGCACCCGACGCCGCGTCTTCGAACTGCGCGGTGGCACCCACAAAGGCGCGCACGACGAGGTCGTAGTCCGCACTGTCATCGGCGCGCGCGAACGCGCAGACACCCATGCTTTCCGTGCGCGTGGCGAGTTGCGAGATCGCACCCCATGCGGGCTCGAGCTTGCGCAACGCGGCTTCGCTTTCGAGCTCGACCAGCCACCAACGTCGACCGCCATCCATCAGTGCGGGCGGCAATGCGCCGAGACGCATGCCGGCAATCGCGCGGACGATACGTGCGTCGTTCGCCTGCACCTGTTCGACCAGCCGCGCACGCGGTGTACGCACTGCGATCGTGCGCGCTGCACCTTCGCCGTCCACACGCAACGGCAGCAATCCCGCAATGCCTTCCTGCACGAGCAGGCCGTCGCGCGGCGTCGCGAGTCCCGAATCGAGCACCACGCTCGCTGTACCCACGCTCGGATGCCCCGCGAACGGCACTTCGCGTCGCGGGCTGAAGATGCGGATGCGGTAGCTCGCCTCGCGCGACGTCGGCGGGAAGACGAACGTCGTTTCCGGAAGACGCGTCCAGCGCGCGATGGCCTGCATGGTGTCGTCGTCGAGTCCGTCCGCATCGGGAATGACCGCGAGCGGATTGCCGGCGCCGGGGCGGTCGGCGAACACGTCGAGCTGCACGTAGTGTTTTTTCATGGCGCCCGGAATACCGCTCACCACGTGACGGTGCCGCGCACCACGGCCTGCACGCGACCGCCGATCCAGACTTCGCCGTCGTAGTCCACCTGTACGTCGACGCGACCATCGCGGCCGACTTCGCGGCCCTGGCTGGCGACGTAGCGGCCGCCGCGTGCGATGCGTCCGGCTTCGGAAAGTGCTTCGCCTATCGCC
Organism: Lysobacter sp. HA18; assembly: GCF_054057595.1. NCBI lineage: Bacteria > Pseudomonadati > Pseudomonadota > Gammaproteobacteria > Lysobacterales > Lysobacteraceae > Lysobacter > Lysobacter sp. HA18. The sequence goes on along the minus strand of NZ_JBSRZL010000001.1, from coordinate 2,364,656 downwards.
GCGTTCGCGCTGCCGGTGACCGGATCTTCCGGAATGCCGTCGGCCGGGCAGAACGCACGAACGACGACGTCGTAGTCCGAACCTGCGTCCGCTTTCGCGAAGACGGCGAGGCCGACTGCGGCATCTGCCGTGAGTGCGGTGATTGCCGCGAGGTCGGGAACGAGATCGCGCACCGCGGCCTCGTCCCGAAGCTCGACCAGCCACCAGCTCGGCCCGTTGTGCCAGAGCGCGGCGGGCAGCGTGCCGCGTTCGACGCCGTGCAGCGCGGCGGTCAGGCGAGCCTCCGAGTCGGCAGGCGGGGTAACGCGTCGCGCCTTCGGCGCACGCACGCGGATCGCGCGATCCGTCGACACGTCGACGGGCAGGCGACCCGCGGCGCAGTCCTGCACCAGCGACGTCGCGTCGGGCGCCACGAGTTCGCTTTCGACCGCCGCCCAGGCCGCACCAACGCTCGGATGCCCCGCGAACGGCAGCTCCTGCCGAGGCGTGAAAATGCGGACCCGATAGTCCGCACCATCCCCGGGCGGAAGCAGGAAGATCGTCTCGGACAGGTTGGTCCAGTTGGCGAAGGCCTGCATCGCCGCGGTATCGAGGCCGTCGGCATCGACCACGACGGCGAGGGGATTGCCGGCGCCGGGGCGGTCGGCGAAGACATCGAGCTGGAGGAAGCGGCGCTGCGTCATGGTTTTCGACGGCGGACGTGGGGACCGCATTGTGGCGGGCCGCGCGGCGCCCGTCATCGCATAAAATCGCGCGTTCTCATGAGTACGCGTCATTCGCCCCGGACGGCGGCGCGTGCTCCCATCCTCGCCCCGCGGCTTGTGCCGCACGGCTCCTCCAGGAAACCTCGTGACCGCTTCGACGCGCTGGGTCGTACTCAAGTTCGGTGGCACATCCGTGTCGCGCCGGACCCGTTGGGACACCATCGGACGACTCGCGGCCAAACGTGCGCAGGACGAGAACGCACGCGTGCTGGTGGTGGTGTCCGCGCTGTCGGGCGTCACCAACGAGTTGCAGGCGATCGCGAACGCAGGGGCAGGTGGGGCGACGCATGCGAAGGTCGCGGCGGTGGTCACGCGTCATCGCGAGTTCTGCTCAGAACTCGGTCTCGATGCGGACGCCGTGCTCGGCGAGCGGCTTGCTGCGTTGCAGGCACTCGCGGTCGATACCCGGGCAAACGAACGCCAGCTCGACTGGCAGGCCGAAGTGCTGGGGCAGGGCGAACTGCTGTCGTCGACGCTCGGCGTCGCGTACCTGAAGTCCCAGGGTCTCGATATCGGCTGGTGCGATGCGCGTGAGTGGCTCAACGCCGTCTCGCTGCCGAACCAGAGCGATTGGGCGGGACGACTGTCTGTGAATTGCCATCACCGCACCGACCGCGACATTGCCGAGCGTTTCACCACGCAGCCGACGTCCATCGTGCTGACGCAGGGCTTCATCGCGCGTCACGGTGACGGTGGCACGGCCATCCTTGGCCGCGGCGGTTCCGATACGTCCGCTGCGTACTTCGGCGCGCTGCTCGGTGCCGCGCGCGTCGAAATCTGGACCGACGTGCCCGGCATGTTCAGCGCGAATCCGCGCGAAGTGCCGGACGCGCGCTTGCTCGCGCGCCTCGACTACGCCGAAGCACAGGAAATCGCGACGACCGGCGCAAAGGTGCTGCATCCGCGCTCGATCGGTCCGTGCCGCGACGCAAACGTGCCGATGGCGATCCTCGACACCGAACGTTCGGATCTTCCCGGCACGCGCATCGACGCGACCGCGGCGACGGTGCCCGGCGTCAAGGCGATCAGCCGACGCAACGGCATCGTGCTGGTGTCGATGGAATCGGTCGGCATGTGGCAGCAGGTCGGCTTCCTCGCCGACGTGTTCGAGCGTTTCAAGAAGCACGGTCTGTCGATCGACCTGATCGGTTCGTCGGAAACCAATGTCACCGTGTCGCTGGATCCGAGCGAAAACCTCGTCACCACGAACGTGCTTAGCGCGTTGAGCGAGGACCTTGCCGAGGTCTGTCGCGTCAAGGTGATCGCGCCTTGCGCGGCGATCACGCTGGTGGGTCGCGGCATGCGTTCGCTGCTGCACAAGCTGTCGGATGTATGGGCGACGTTCGGCCGCGAGCGCGTGCATCTCATTTCGCAGTCGTCGAACGATCTCAACCTGACGTTCGTCGTAGACGAAGCCGACGCCGAAGGCCTGCTGCCGACGCTGCATGCCGAACTCGTGCGCGGCGGCGCGATGCCCGTGCTCGACGAGAGCGTGTTCGGCCCGGCATGGCGCGATGTCGTGCACGGTCGCCCGCAACGCGCGACGCCGTGGTGGATCACGCGTCGCGACGCGCTGCTTGCACGCGCCGACGGCGACACACCTCGCTATGTCTACCACCTGCCGACCGTGCGCGAACGTGCGCGCTCGTTGCTCGACGGCGGGCCGGTCGACTGCGGGTTCTACGCACTGAAGGCGAATGCGCATCCCGAAATCCTTCGCGCGCTCGAAGTGGTGGGTTTCGGCTTCGAATGCGTGTCGATGGCGGAAGTCGAGCACGTGCGCGCGACGCTGCCGGGGCTCGATCCGTCGCGCATCCTGTTCACGCCCAGCTTCGCGCCACGTCGCGAATACGAAGCCGCGTTCGCCGCCGGCATCAACGTCACGCTCGACAACGTCGAGATGCTGCAGCGCTGGCCGGACGTGGTGCGCGGTCGCAATGCGTGGCTGCGGCTCGATCTTGGTCACGGCGACGGCCACCACGAGAAGGTGCGCACGGGCGGCGCCGAAGCGAAGTTCGGACTGCCGATTGCGCGCTTCGATGCCTTCATGAGCGAGGCGCGCAAGCTAGGCCTGCGCGTCACAGGTCTGCATGCGCACCTCGGCAGCGGCATCGACGACCCGGCGCACTGGCGCGAGGTCTACGGCACGCTCGCCGCGCTCGCCGATTCGAGCGAAACGGTGGACACCATCGACATCGGTGGCGGCTTTCCCGTTCCTTACACGCCGGATGCGCGGCCGTTCGATCTCGACACCTGGCGCCAAGGCGTGCGCGACATCAAGGCGGCGTATCCCCGTTGTCGCCTCGCGATCGAGCCGGGCCGCTTCCTCGTCGCCGAAGCCGGCGCGCTGCTGCTGCACGTCACGCAGGTGATCGAGAAGGATGGCATCCGTCGCATCGGTCTCGACGCCGGCATGAATGCGCTCGCACGCCCGGCGATGTACGACGCCTACCACGGCATCCACAACCTCACCCGCATCGACGACGCGTCGCTCGACACATTCGACGTTGTCGGGCCGATCTGCGAAAGCGGTGACGTGCTCGGTCGCGGTCGTCGCATGCCGGCTGCCACCGGCGAGGGCGATGTCGTGCTGATCGCCGACGCCGGTGCCTACGGCATGGCGATGGCGAACACCTACAACCTGCGGCCGCTGCCGGCCGAGGACATTCTCGATGACTGATTGGCGCTTCTCGCGCGACGCGATTCAGGCGTTCCGTTTCGTCCGCTGCGACTTCGATGCGTCGACGGGCGTGGCGTCGCTGGTGTACGCCTTCGACGACAGCCCTGAGCTGGTCGAGACCGTCACCATTCCTGGTGCGCCGTTCACGCTGGAGTCGGCGCGTGCCGATGCCGTGCAGCGCGCGGTGCAGTTGCTGCACCTCATTGCGGGTGTCAGCTATTACAAGGCCGCGGTGCCGAAACAGATCCGCATCGAGAGCTACGACATTGATGCCGAGATGGCCGCGCTGCTGACCGAGGTCTACGAGAACGGACTCGGCGAATTCGCGTATCGCAACGGTTTGCGCCTGCGTGGCACGATCCGTTTCCCGGCGAATGCAACGTCGTCGACTAATGCGCCGGCGCTTGGCCTGCGCGAACACGCGCTGACCGCGATCGGCGGCGGCAAGGACTCGCTGGTCAGCATCGAATCGCTTCGCATGGCAGGCGTCGCACAGACCGTAACGTGGATCGGCGGCTCGCAGCTCATCGCCGCCTGCGCGGAGCGCACGGGCCTGCCGACGCTCAACGTCGGCCGCCAGCTTGCGCCGCAGCTGTTCGAGTACAACCGCAGCGGCGCGTGGAACGGGCACATTCCGGTGACCGCGGTGAACTCCGCGATCCTTGCGCTCGCGGCCTTGGTGCTGGGCATCGACCAAGTCGTGTTCTCGAACGAACGTTCGGCCAGCTATGGCTCGATGATCGAAGGCACGGGCGAGGTCAACCACCAGTGGTCGAAGGGCTGGCAGTTCGAGCGTGATTTCGCCGCGCACCTGCGGTCGCATGTCGCCGCCGACCTTCGCTACTACTCGCTGCTTCGCCCGCTGAGCGAACTCGCGGTCGCGCGCCAGTTCGCGAAGAGCGATCGCTACGACCAGCACTTCTCCAGCTGCAACCGCAATTTCCACATCCTCGGTGAACGCCCCGCGCAGCGTTGGTGCGGCATCTGTCCGAAGTGCCACTTCGTATTCCTGGCGCTCGCGCCCTTCATGAGCAAGCCGCGGCTGGTTGGCATCTTCGGTCGCAACCTGCTCGACGAGCCGTCGCAGACGGGCGGCTTCGATGCGCTGCTCGAATATCGCGATCACAAACCGTTCGAATGCGTGGGCGAAGGTCAGGAATCGCGTGGCGCGATGGCCGCGCTCGCGCAGCGCCCGGAATGGCGCGAGGACGCGATCGTCGAGCGCTTTGCGCGCGAGATCCTTCCGCAACTCGATGGCGTGCCGGCCGTCGAGTCGCTGCTGAACATCGACGGCGAGCACGGCATTCCCGACGCGCTCTGGGCCCGCCTGCGTGCGCATTTCGCAGCTTGACGGGCGCCGCGTTGCGCTCTGGGGCTGGGGCCGCGAAGGCCGCGCTGCGTATCGCGCGATTCGTTCGCGGCTGCCGTCGCTGCCGCTGACGCTGTTCTGCTCCGCCGACGAGGCGATCGATGCTTCGTCGCTGCACGACGCGAATCTTGTGATGGCCACGCACGTCGACGGCACGTCGCTCGCTGCGTTCGATGTCATCGTCAAATCGCCCGGCATCAGTCCTTACGGAGACGCCGCTAAGGCCGCACGCGAAGCCGGTGCATCACTGATCGGCGGCACATCGCTGTGGTTCGGCGAACACGCGGGTGCCGATGACGTCGTCGCGAACACCGTCTGCATCACGGGCACGAAAGGCAAGAGCACGACGACTTCGCTCCTCGCACATCTGCTCCGGAGCGCGGGTCACCGCACCGCGCTCGTCGGCAACATCGGGCTGCCGTTGCTCGAAGTTCTCGACCCCGAGCCCGCACCGGAGTTCTGGGCGGTCGAGCTGTCGAGCTACCAGACGGGCGACGTGGCGGCGAGTGGCGCGCGCCCGGAAGTCGCGATCGTCCTCAACCTGTTCCCCGAGCACCTCGACTGGCACGGCTCGCACGAGCGCTACATCGCCGACAAGCTGCGGCTGGTGACCGACGCGCGCCCGCGCATCGCGGTGCTCAACGCGGCGGACCCCATTCTTTCGAAACTGGAGCTCCCGGCGGACATCGACGTCCGCTGGTTCGGCCGCGAACGGGGCTGGCACCTGCGTGACGACATCCTTCATCGCGGCGATGAAGCGGTGATGGACACACGCGGCCTTCCGCTGCCGGGCCGTCACAACCGCGGCAACCTCGCGGCGGTGCTGACGGCCATCGAGGCACTCGGCATCGATGCGGCGCCGCTCGCGCAAGCCGCATTCGGTTTCCGCCCGCTGCCGAACCGCCTGCAGACGCTCGGCGAGCGTGACGGCATCACCTACGTCAACGATTCGATCAGCACGACGCCGCACGCGACGCTGGCGGCACTCGAATGTTTCGCAGATCGTGACGTTGCCGTGCTGGTTGGCGGGCATGATCGTGGCCTCGACTGGTCGGACTTCGCGGCATCGATGAATACGCACGCTCCGAAGGCGATCGTGACGTCGGGTGCGAACGGTCCGCGCATCCATTCATTGCTTGAACCCGTCGCAAAGCAAGATGGTTTCGACCTGCGCGCCGCGACCGACCTGTCGGATGCGATGGCGCAGGCACGCGACGCGCTCAAGTGCGTGGACGCAAAATCGCCGGTGATTCTGCTCTCCCCAGGCGCGCCGAGCTTCGGCGTTTGGCGCGACTACGTCGACCGTGGCCGCGACTTCGCGCGCAAGGCGGGCTTCGACCCGGACACGATCAGCGCGATTCCGGGGCTCGGCATCGCCTGACGCGTCCTCACGCGGACGCGTTAACCTCGCGCCTCCCGACCCGGAGGCTCCGATGACCACCTTCCGCCGATTCCGAATCGCTTCGACCGCGGTCCTACTGCTCGCCGCTGTGCAGGCGCACGCCGCGATGCGCACCCGCAACGTCGACTGGACCGTGGGCACCGACAAGTTCCAGGGCGTGCTCGTCTATGACGACGCGGGCGGCAAGAGCCGTCCGGGCCTGGTGATGGTGCCGAACTGGATGGGCATCAACGCGTCGGCCGTAGAGAAGGCCAAGAAGGTGGCCGGCCGCGACTACGTCGTGCTGGTCGCGGACGTTTACGGTCGCGACGTGCGGCCGAAGGATCAGAAGGCGGCGGGCGCCGCGGCAGGCGCGCTGAAAGGCGATCGCCCCAAGCTGCGCGCGCGCATGCAGAAGGCCATCGACGTGCTGCGTGCTCAAGCCGGCAGTGCACCGCTGGATGCGCGCCACATCGGCGCGTTCGGCTTCTGTTTCGGCGGCACGTCGGTGCTTGAACTCGTGCGCGCAGGCGTCGCGCTGGACGGCGCAGTCACGCTGCACGCGGGCCTCGACGCCACGATGCCAGCGGCGCCGGGTGTCGCGAAGACACCGCTGCTCGTGCTCAACGGCGCCGCCGACAAGGGCGCACCGCGCGAGTTAGTCGCCACGTTCCAGTCGGAGATGACCACTGCCGGCGCCGACTGGCAGTTCGTCGATTTCGGCGGTGCAGTGCATTGCTTCGCGGAGCCGGACGCCGGCAATGACCCGAACAGCAATTGCCGTTACGACGCGAAGCAGGCGCCGCGTGCGTACCGGATGATGGCCGACTTCTTCCGCGAGCGATTCGCCGCGGCGTCCGCCGTCAAGCCTCGCGGCTGACGGCGTAGCGCGCGAGCCCGCGCAGCGCGTCGGTGTACGCGTTCGCGGGCAGGGCGCCGAGGGCGGCTTCGGCTCTCGCGGCATATTCATTCGCGCGATCGCGGCTGTAGTCGAGCCCGCCGGTCGCGCGGATCGCCGCGATGACTTCGTCGAGCGCCTCGACATCGCCATTCGACACGATGTCGCGAAGTCGCTCGGACGTTTTCGCATCGCTGTGCCTGATCGCGTGGATCAGTGGCAGGGTCGCCTTGCCTTCGGCGAGATCGTCACCGAGGTTCTTGCCGAGCACGTCAGCATCGGCCGCGTAGTCCAGCACGTCATCGGCGATCTGGAATGCGTAGCCGAGGTCGAGCCCGAACGCTTCGAGCGCGTCGCACTGCTCGATGGGTGCGTTCGCCAGCAAGCCGCCGAGACGCGTCGCCGCGGCGAACAGCACCGCCGTCTTGCGCTCGATCACGCGCAGGTAGGCGGCCTCGTCGGTATCGGGGTTGCGAATGTGCATCAGCTGCAACACCTCGCCCTCGGCAATTCGATTGGTGGTGTCGGCAAGGATCTGCATGACCTCCATCCGCTGCAGCTCGACCATCAGCTGGAAGCTGCGCGAATACAGAAAGTCGCCGACCAGAACGCTCGCGGCATTGCCCCAAACCGCGTTTGCCGTGCGGCGGCCGCGGCGCATGTCGGACTCGTCGACGACGTCGTCGTGCAGCAGCGTAGCGGTGTGGATGAACTCGACCACCGCGGCGAGCTGGTGCGCGTTGGCGTCGATCGCGCGCTCGCCGCCGGCCGCGCCCGTCGCGAGGAGCAGAAGCATTGGCCGCAGGCGCTTGCCGCCGGCGCCGATGATGTATTCGGCGACCTGGTTGATCAGCACGACGTCCGAGGCGAGACGGTCCCGGATCAGGTGGTCGACCGCGGCCATCGGGGCCTTGGCGAGCGCCTGGATGTCGGACAGGGACGGGGACGGCATTCGACGCGTCTCGCTCGGTGGGAAAGCGGCCGGCGATTATAGGCGGGCCCCGTCGTCGCCCGGACATTTCCGACGCGTCATCGGGGTGTCGGCCGACCGACACCGGCCGGCGGGTATACTTCAATGCCGGTCGTCACCACGACCCGGAAAGGACAGGACACATGGCACGCGGCGTCAACAAGGTCATTCTCGTCGGCAATCTCGGCAACGATCCCGAGGTCAAGTACACGCAGGGCGGCATGGCGATCACCTCGATCAGCCTCGCCACGACCAGCGTGCGCAAGGACCGCGAGGGCAACCAGCAGGAAAAGACCGAGTGGCACCGCGTCAAGCTGTTCGGCAAGCTCGGTGAGATCGCCGGCGAGTACCTGAAGAAGGGTCGCCAGGTCTACATCGAAGGGCGGCTTGAGTACTCGACATCGGGCGAGGGCGATGCCAAGAAGTACTACACCGACATCATCGCCGACGAGATGCAGATGCTCGGCGGCGGAGGCGGCGAAGGAACTAGTGCCAGCGGCGGCCGTGGCGAGTTCCGCAGCGGCGGCGATCGTCCGCAGCGCGCCCCGCAGTCCACGCCGGCTCCGCGTCGCGAAGCACCGGCCGCGCGCAACAACGATTTCGGCAGCGACTTCGCGGACGACGACATTCCGTTCTGATCGCTGCAATGTCCCCATCAGGAGCATCCCGCTTGACCACGTGGCTAGTGACCGGCGGGGCCGGCTTCATCGGTGGCAACTTCGTGCTGGACGCCGTCGAGCGAGGCGTCCGCATCGTCAATCTCGATGCGCTTACCTACGCCGGCAACCTCGACACGCTTTCGTCGCTCGACGGTAATCCGAACCACTTGTTCGTGCAGGGCGATATCGGCGACGCGGGGCTGGTTGAGCGCCTGCTGGCCGAACACCAGCCGGATGCGGTAGTGAACTTCGCTGCGGAAAGCCACGTCGATCGCTCGATCGACGGGCCGGCCGCGTTCGTGCAGACGAACGTCGTCGGCACGCTGAGCCTGCTGGAAAAGACGCGCGATTACTGGAAGTCGCTCGATGCGTCGCTTCGCGATGCATTCCGCTTCCTGCACGTCTCGACGGACGAGGTCTACGGCTCGCTCGGCGAAACCGGCAAGTTTACCGAGACCACCCCATACGCGCCGAATTCGCCCTACTCGGCGTCGAAGGCGGCGTCCGATCACCTGGTGCGTGCGTTCCACCACACATACGGCCTGCCGGTTCTGACGACGAACTGCTCGAACAACTACGGGCCGTTCCAGTTCCCCGAAAAGCTCATTCCGTTGATCATCGCGCGCGCGCTTCGCGGCGAGCCGCTGCCCGTATATGGCGATGGCCGCAACGTCCGCGATTGGCTTTTCGTCGGCGATCACTGCTCGGCGATCAGTCGCGTGCTGGAGGCGGGCCGCGTCGGCGAGACGTACAACGTCGGCGGCAACGCCGAGCGCGAGAACATCGAGGTCGTGCGCACGATCTGCAGGCTGCTCGATGCGAAGCGCCCGCTGGCCAATGGCCGTGCGCGGGAATCGCTGATCACGTTCGTCACCGACCGCCCGGGTCATGATCGGCGTTATGCGATCGATGCATCGAAGATCGAGAACGAACTCGGCTGGTCGCCAACCGCTACCTTCGAACAGGGCATCGAACTAACCGTCGACTGGTATCTGGAACATCAGCCTTGGGTCGAGCGCGTGCTGGACGGCAGCTACCGACTCGAACGGATCGGGCAAGCATGAGCACGACCGGTCGCAAGGGCATCATCCTCGCCGGCGGTTCGGGCACCCGGCTGTATCCGATCACGCAAGCCATCAGCAAGCAGCTGCTGCCGGTGTACGACAAGCCGATGATCTATTACCCGCTGAGCGTGCTGATGCTCGCGGGTATCCGGGATGTGTTGGTCATCAACACGCCGCACGAGCAGGCGTTGTTCAAGACGCTGCTGGGCGATGGCTCACAGTGGGGCATGCGGATCGAATACGCCGTGCAGCCGAGTCCGGATGGTCTTGCGCAGGCGTTTCTGATCGGTGAGGAATTCCTGGCCGGCGCACCGAGCTGCCTCGTGCTCGGCGACAACATCTTCCACGGGCCAGGGCTCACCGGGATGCTGCACGAGGCCGACGCGCGCATCGACGGGGCGACGGTCTTCGGATACTGGGTCAACGATCCGGAGCGTTATGGCGTCGCCGAGTTCGATGCCGACGGCCGCGTGGTGGACATTGAAGAAAAGCCCGCGCAGCCCCGCTCGAACTATGCAGTGACCGGCCTCTATTTCTATGACGGCCGCGCGAGCAAGGTCGCCTCCAAGCTGAAGCCTTCGCCGCGGGGTGAACTCGAAATCACCGATCTCAACCGCGCGTATCTCGAGGAAGGTTCGTTGCATCTGCAGCGGTTGGGTCGAGGCTACGCCTGGCTCGACACCGGTACGCACCAGTCACTGCTGGAAGCGTCGAACTACATCGAGACCATCGAAGCGCGTCAGGGTCTTCGCGTGTGCTGCCCGGAAGAAATTGCGTGGGGGAACGGTTGGATCACCAATGAAGACCTGATCCGTCTCGCGCAGCCCCTCCGGAAAAACGGGTACGGGATCTATTTGCTTAGTTTGATCGACCGTGGGCGCATCCCTTGAAGCTGATTGAAACTCGCCTGCCGGGTTGTGTAGTGGTTGAACCCACTGTCTTAAGCGACGACCGCGGATTTTTCTACGAATCGTTCAACTTCGATCGTGCAGCGCTACCGGGTATGTCCGGCTGCTTTCGCCAAGGCAACATCTCGTCCTCCCGACGCGGCGTACTGCGGGGTTTGCACTACCAGTGGCCCAATCCGCAAGGAAAGTACGTCACGGTCCTCCAAGGAGAAGCTTGGGACGTCGCGGTCGATATACGTCGCGGCTCGCCGACGTTTGGCGAGTGGACTGCGGTGCTGCTTAGTGGCGAGAACAAGCGTCACATGTGGATACCGGAAGGTTTCGCGCACGGTTTTGTCGTGACGGGCGAAACTGCGTTGTTCTCGTATCTTTGCACGGCCACTTACGACCCGACCGCTGATGCATCCATTCGCTGGGACGATCCCAAGCTTGCCATCGATTGGCCGGTGTCGGCTCCGTCTCTGTCTCCGAAAGACGCCAACGCATCGCTGCTCGCCAACATTCCTGCGGATAGGCTGCCGGCATTCGACGCATGACGACGCTCGTCATTGGCGCCAACGGCCAAGTTGGCCAAGCGCTTCTGAGTCATGCGCCGCGCGATGGGTCTTGGGTCGCGTCTTCGCGAAATGGGGACACCGTCGGGGATGTGCGAACGCACGCGCTCGATGTCACTGACGCCGTGGCGGTGGCGTCGCTGATTTGCGAACTGCGACCTGAGGTCGTGATCAATGCGTCGGCGTTCACGGCAGTTGACCGCGCCGAAACAGAGCGCGATGCCGCGTTTGCAGTGAACGCGCAGGCACCGCTCGTGATGGCGCACGCCTGTCACGAGGTCGGCGCGTTCCTCGTGCACTATTCGACTGATTACGTTTTCGATGGCAGCGGTAGCGAACCGTATCGCGAGATCGACGTCGTAGCGCCTCTCGGCGTATATGGACAGAGCAAGCTTGCGGGCGAGCGCTCGATATTGGGCAACGCGGCGAGTTCGCTGGTCATCCGTACGGCTTGGGTCTATTCGCCGCACGGCCACAATTTTCTTCGCACGATGCTGCGCCTTGCCGCGGAACGCCCGGAGCTGCGGGTGGTAAATGATCAGGTCGGTGCGCCGACGACCGCCGATTTCATCGCCCGCACTACTCTTGAGCTGCTTGCGCGCGATCGCCGTCCGACGGGGCTGTTGAATGTGGTATGCGCCGGCACGACGAGCTGGCATGGGTTCGCATCCGCGATCGTTGACGGCGCCTTCGAACGCGGGATGCTCGCGCGTCGTCCGGCTGTTATCGGTATCTCCACGTCTGAGTTTCCAACTCCGGCGAAGCGCCCGGCGTATTCCGTGCTGTCGACCGGCAAGCTTCGCGCAACAGGCATCGCAACGCCGGATTGGCGCGATGAGCTGGCGCGCACCCTGGATGCGATGACGGGACGGAGCGGCGCGAACCCCTGATAATGGCGGCGGGGAGCAGGCCGGGGGTGGCCTGCCGCATCAGCCGAAGGGGACCGCATGAAATCGTTGAAAACCGTGACCGTCGCCATCGCGATGGCGTTCGCATGGGCCGGCCAGGCGCAAGCCGTCGATGTCGATTCGTTCATTCGTCGCGACAAGTTTGAAGCCATCAAGATCTCGCCGAAGGGTGACTACTTCGCAGCGACAGTTCCGATGGAGGATCGAACGGCGCTTGTCGTGCTCCGGCGTAGTGACAACAAGCTCACCGGCAGCTTCGACCTTGGACGTAACACTGCCATCGCGGACTTCGACTGGGTCAACGACGAGCGTCTGTTCATCTCAGCAGCCGAAAAGTTTGGCGCTCTTGATCGCCCTTCGGCAACTGGTGAGCTTTATGGGATGAACGCCGACGGCTCGCACATGGAGCTGCTCGTCGGGTTCCGTGCACGAGGCGAGATGGGTACGCACATCAAGAAGAAGCAGGCGGAAGATGTCGCTGCCTTCCCGATCGATATGCTGCAAGGCGACGACAAGTTCGCGATCGTCGAGGTTGTCCCGTTCGCCGCCGATCCGTTCGTCCGGGCCGAGCGCATCGACGTCTATACGGGGCAGCGCCAGCGTGTCGCCATGGCGCCGATACGCAAAGCGAGTTTCGTGACTGACAACGACGGCGTCGTTCGGTTCGCGGACGGCGAAGAAACCAACCTCGTCGGGAAGCTGTACTACCGCAGCGGCGACGGCGCCGCGTGGGAACTCGTCAATGATGAGTCCGTGTCCGGGCACCGCGAACATGCGATTGGGTTCTCCGTCGACAACCAGACGGCGTATCTCGAGGTCGACGACAAGTCGCACCCCGCCCGCCTCGTATCGCTCGACCTGAAGACGCACGAACGCAAGGACCTGTTCGGCGACAAATCGGCCGATCCGGCAGACGTCATCTATCGGCACGGCACGCAGCAGCCGGTCGGCGTCATCTTCGACGACGGCAAAGGGCGCACGCAGTTCTTTGATCCGACGGGCGCCGAGGCGCGCCTGCAGAAGAGCCTTGAGGCCGCGTTTGCCGGCAGCCGCGTCTTCGTGACGTCAGAAACGACGGACGGTGCAACGGCACTGGTGCGTGTCTCCAGCGATCAGAACCCGGGCGACTACTACTTGTTCGATACGGTGGCGAAGAAGGCGCAATTGCTGCTCAGCCGCCGTGACTGGATGGATCCGGCCACCGTTCACGCGGCGGAACCCATCGTGTTCAAAGCGCGCGACGGGCTCGAAATCCACGGATATCTGACGCGTCCTTCGGGCGCAGCCGGACGTCGCGTGCCGATGGTGGTGTTGCCGCACGGCGGCCCGTTTGGCATTTCCGACACGTGGGACTACAACTGGGAGCGTGACCTGCTCGCCAGCGCGGGTTACGCCGTTCTCCAGGTCAACTTCCGTGGTTCCGGCGGTTATGGGCGTGGCTTCCAGGAGGCGGGCGGCCTCCAGTGGGGCAAGGCGATGCAGGACGACCTTACGGACGCAACGCGCTGGGCGATTGCGCAAGGTGTAGCGGATGCATCGAAGATCTGCCTGTACGGCGCAAGCTACGGCGGCTATGCCTCATTGATGGGCGTCGCCAAGGAGCCGAACCTCTATCGTTGCGCGGCCGGCTACGTTGGTGTCTACGACCTTCCGACCCTCTACACGAACGGCGACACCAACGACACGCGCAGCGGCCGCAACTACATCGAACAGTGGATCGGCGCGAAGGGCGAGCTGCCGGATTCCTCATCGCCGACCAAGGTCGCGCGACGGATCAAGGTCCCCGTATTCCTTGCCGCGGGTGGTGAGGATCAGCGTGCACCGATCCAGCACAGCAAGATGATGGAGCAGGCGTTGCGTCAGGCGGGTGTTCCGGTGGAGACGCTCTACTACGACACGGAAGGCCACGGCTTCTACAAGATCGAGCACCAGCGCGAGTTCTATACGCGCCTGCTGGCGTTCCTCGCGAAGAACATCGGTGGTGAGGTCGCGACGACGTCGACGGGTAGTGCGGCGACTGCGAAGTAACAGCGAGACGTCATTTGCAGGAACGAGAAGGGCGCCCGAGGGCGCCCTTCTTTTTGCGTCGACGAAGCGGCGAAACGTCAATGCACGCCGTGCATCCACTTGCGCAGCAGTGGCGACAGGGCAAACGCTGCGATCGCGCAGCCGACGCCGATCCACATCATCATCCAGAACAGGTGCGCGTACTTCGCGCCGGCTTCGACCATGTTGATCGTCGCGCCTTCCGCGATGTCGAGCGATGCGAGCTTGCCGAACAGCGCGGCGAGTGTTTCGGAAAACGCGGTCGCGAGGAACCAAGTACCCATCATCAGGCTGACGACGCTGCGAACGGACAGCTGTGTCACCGCGGACAGACCCACGGGTGCGAGGCACATCTCGCCGACTTCGAGCACAAAGTAGGCGAGCACCAGCCACCACACGCTCGCCATCGCGCCGGTCGCTCCGGCGTGTTGCGCGGCCCATGCGAGCGGAATGAAGCTGAGGCCGCCGAACAGCAGACCGAGCGCGGACTTGGTCGGTTTGGACGGGTCCAGGCCGCGACGTCCGAGGTAGGCCCATAGCGCACCGAATGTCGGCGCAAGCAGCACGATGAACATCGCGCCGAGGTAGGTCAGTGAGCCGGCGGTCTGCGGCAGCACGAGCGCGTCGCGGACGAGGAACACCAGCATCGCGAGCACCGACAGGCCGAACAACGCGCGCGGTGCCGTCGACTGCGGATTGCGGTCCGACAGCGATGCGGAGACCACAAACGCGAGCGGCGCGAGCAGCAGCGAGATGATCGACCACGGAACCGAGCGCATGAACTGCGCGAACGTCACCGCAGGCGCACCGGCGGCCTGCACGTCGGGCAGCTGCTGCACGAGCGACGGGACGATGTCCTTCGTCAGCATGCGGTCCGTAAACGTCACCCACGAGCCGTAGGTCTGCTCGTACAGGGTGAAGAACACCAGGCACATCGCGATCAGCAGGATCAGTGCGTACATCTGCTGGCGCTGCACCGGCGTGCATCGCGTCGCGGTGAACCAGAAGAACCACACGAGCACGCCGACCATCACGAGGATCATCAGGCCGAGCGCGAGCGAGATGCCGCCGGGCAGGCGGAACACGCCATTCGCGACGGCGTACATCAGTCCTGCAACAGGAACGAGGCCGAGGATCGCACCGACATAGATCGCGAGCTCACGCGGAAGCCCGAACACGCGTTCGCGCAGCAGTTCGGGCCGCGGCGGTTCCGCATGGCCTTCCAGATATTTCTGGCCCCACAGGAACTGTCCGAGGCCGAGGGCCATGCCGATGCCGGCGGCGCCGAAGCCGTATTTCCAGCCCAGCGTCTGGCCGAGATAACCGCAGACGATCGACGCGAACAGCGCGCCAAGGTTGATGCCGGCGTAGAACAGCGAGAAGCCCGAATCGCGACGCGGATCGTCTTCCGCGTACAGGCGTCCCACGATCGTCGAGATGTTCGGCTTGAGGAAGCCGACGCCCATGATGATCAGCGCGAGCGAGAGATAGAACGCGCGCAACGCGGATTCGTCGCGCACGACGCTGCCGGCGATGACATGCGCATCGTGGCCTTCGATCGTCATGCCGAGATGGCCGAGCACCAGCAGGATGCCGCCGAAGATCACGGCCTTGCGCGTGCCGAGGTAGCGGTCGGCGAGCATGCCGCCGAACACCGGGATGCAGTAGACGAGGCCGCCGTACGCGCCGAGCACGTCGTAGCCGGCGGCGTCCTTGAACAGGTGGTGCTTGAGCAGGAACAGCAGGAGCAGCGCCTTCATTCCGTAGAACGAGAAGCGCTCCCACATCTCGGTGAAGAAGCAGACGTAGACGCCCTTGGGATGGCCGAACAGGTCGCGACGGGGATCCGCGGCGAGCGCGGCGACATTCGAGGCTTGCGTCACGCACCACTCCGGCGTGCAAAAGGTGCCCGAGTATAGCCACGGGCCTGCGCGCAGCCGGGCGGGGTACGCGTGTCGTTCAGCGGCCTGCTCGCGTCGCGGCGCCGTGTTGCAGTGCACGACGCCGCGGCCCCGTCGCGATGCCCACGCAGGCCGCCACGCGGACGTCGCGACGGATACGCAGCCGAACGGTGCGCACGCAGCACGCGTTCGCTTTGCCACCACCGGCCGTACGCCTACCATCGGCGACCTTGTCCGATCGTGGAGTTCCGATGCCTCGTCCCGCCCTGTTGCCCCTGATGGTCGCCGCCGTGCTGCCCTTCGCCGCGGGCGCCGCGCCACACGGCCTGCAACCTAAGGAACTGGCCACGCTCGACCGCTTTTCATCCCCGGCGCTGACGCCGGACGGCAAGACGCTCGTGTACGCGCGACGCGTCGTCGACTTCGACGCCAACAAGGCGTCGAGCGCGCTGTGGACGCAGGGCACCGCCGGCTCGTCGCCGAAGGCGTCCAAGCGCATCACGCCCGAAGGTTGGAACGTCAACTCGCCCGAAGTTTCGAAGGACGGCAAGCGCGTTTACTTCCTGAGCTCGAAGGGCGGGTCGTCGCAGCTCTACTACGTGCCGGTCGGTGGCGGCACGCCGGTGCAGGTCACTGCGCTTCCAATGGACGTGAATGCGTTCGCGCTGTCGCCGCAGGGCGATCGCGTTGCGGTGTCGATGGAATCGTTCGCCGACTGCGCGGCCGACCTCGCCTGCAACGCCAAGCACGCGCCGAAGACCGAGACGCCGAAGACGAGTGGTGTCGAGTTCGACCACATGTTCATCCGACACTGGGATGCGTGGAACGAAGGCAAGCTCAATCGCCTGTTCGTGGTCGACCTGCCGGGCGCAGGAAAAACCGCCGCGACCGCGAAGCTCGTCAGCGGAAACGTGGTCGCCGACGTTCCGTCGCGCCCATTCGGTGATTCGACCGAATTCGGCTGGTCGCCGGACGGCAAGTCCGTCGTGTTCAGCGCGCGCAATTCCGACCGCGACGAACCGACGTCCACCAACTTCGATCTCTACCTCGCACCCGCCGACGGCGTGGGCGAGACGCGCAACCTCACCGCGGCTAACAAGGCGTGGGACACGGGCGGCGTGTTCAGCGCCGACGGCAAGACGTTGTACTACCGCGCGATGAAGCGCCCGGGCTTCGAGGCCGACCGCTTCGCGCTGATGGCGATGGACCTCGCGTCGGGCGCGACGCGCGAGATCGACCCGAAGTGGGATCGCTCGGCCGATGGCATCACGCTGTCGAGTGACGGCAAGACGATCTACACCACCGCCGAGGACATGGGCGAGCATCCGCTGTGGGCGGTCGACATCGCATCGGGCGGCGTGACCAAGCTCGTCGGCGACGGCACGGTGTCTTCGTTCGACGTCGAGAACGACGTACTCGCATTCACCCGCAACTCGATGAAGTCGGGCGACCAGTTGTTCGCGGGGGGCCTCAACGGCGCGGGCGTGCACGCGCTCGGTCCTTCGGCGGGCGACATGCTTGGCGACGTGCGCTTCGGCGACTTCGAGCAGTTCAGCTTCAAGGGCTGGAACAACGACACCGTGCACGGCTACGTCGTGAAGCCGTGGAACTACCAGGAAGGCAAGACGTATCCCGTCGCGTTCCTGATCCACGGCGGCCCGCAGGGCAGCTTCGGCAACGGCTGGAGCTACCGCTGGAATCCGCAGACGTATGCGGGTCAGGGCTACGCGGTCGTCATGATCGACTTCCACGGCTCGACCGGTTACGGCCAAGCATTCACCGACGCGATCAGCCAGCACTGGGGTGATCGCCCGCTGGAAGACCTGCAGAAGGGTTGGGCGGCCGCGCAGAAGCAGTACAACTTCCTCGACGGCAACAAGGCCTGCGCACTCGGCGCGAGCTACGGCGGCTACATGGTCTATTGGATCGCCGGCAACTGGAACCAGCCGTGGAAGTGTCTGGTCGACCATGACGGGGTGTTCGACAACCGCATGATGGGTTACAGCACCGAAGAGCTGTGGTTCAGCCGCTGGGAGAACGGCGGCACGCCGTGGGAACACCCGGATCTGTACGAAAAGTACAACCCGGTGAACTACGTCAAGAACTGGCGCGTGCCGATGCTCGTCGTGCACAGCCAGCAGGACTTCCGCATCCCGGTGGAGCAGGGCATCGCGGCGTTCAGCGCGCTGCAGCAGAAGGGCATCGAGTCGAAGTTCCTGTATTTCCCGGACGAGAACCACTGGGTACTCAAGCCGCAGAACAGCGTGAAGTGGCACGAGACGGTGAACGACTGGCTGCGTCAGCACATCGGCCAGTAAGCGGGTCCAACCGCGGACCACGACGCCCGGCATCGCAAGGTGCCGGGCGTTTTCGTTGTGGCAGCGCGTTGACGGGCCGTAGCCGCGCCGTCGCGCAGGCTGCTTGCATGAACGACACGCAGAAGTGGCCCGACCGCCTGTGGATCGTCCGGCACGGCGAGTCGGCGGGAAACGTCGCGCGTGATCGCGCGCGTGCCACGGACGCGCTCACGTACGACTACGGCACGCGCGATGCCGACGTTCCGCTGTCGCCGCTTGGCGAACGGCAGGCCGATGCGCTCGGGCGATGGTTCGCTGCGTTGCCCGAACACGAACGTCCCGATGTGTTCCTGTGCTCGCCGTATGTGCGCACGCGGCAGACGCTGGCGCGCGTGCTCGAGCAGTGCGACATCAACTGCGACCGCATCCGTCTCGACGAACGACTGCGCGAGCGCGAGTTCGGCATCTTCGACGGGCTCACACGACTCGGTGTCCGCGATCGCTATCCCGATCAGGCGCATGCACTCGAAATGATCGGCAAGTTCTATCACCGCCCGCCCGGCGGCGAGAGCTGGTGCGACGTGATCCTGCGGCTGCGCAGCGTCGTGGACACGATCACGAGGGAGTACCGCTGCGACCGCGTGCTGATCGTCGCGCATCAGGTCACCGTGTTGTGCTTCCGCTACCTGCTCGAACGCATGACTGAAGCGCAGGTGCTGGAGATCGATCGGCAGAAGGATGTCGCGAATTGCTCGGTCACCGGTTACGAGTTCGATCCCGTGCGTAGCAAGTCCGGCAAGCTCGTACTTGAGCGTTACAACTTCGTCGCGCCCATCGTCGAGGCGGGCGAGCACGTCACCACCGAACCCGATGTGCCGGCGGGGCCGAAGTGAGGTCGCCGCGCGTCACCGCGATCTCGCCTGCGTGGCTGAAGCGGCATCCGCTGCCGCAGCCGTCGCACGAGGGCGACAAGGATGCGCGCGGTCGCATCCTTGTGATTGCCGGCGCGGGCGAGATGCCGGGGGCGGCGCTGCTGTCGGCGGTTGCTGCATTGCGTGCGGGTGCGGGGAAGTTGCAGGTCGCGACGTGTGCGAGTGCGGCCCCGCTTGTCGCCGCCGCGGTGCCCGAGGCGCGCGTCGTGTCGCTGCCGGAAACGAAGTCCGGCGCATTGGCGACCGCAGCGCGCGGTCGTATCGACGAGATGTCGCAGCATGCCGACGCGATCGTGGTCGGTCCCGGATTGCTGGAGGCCGACGCGACGTCGCGGATGCTCGCTGCATGGCTTGCTGCGCTTCCCGAAGTGCCTGTGGTGATCGACGCCGCGGCGCTGTGCGCATTCGACCGCGGCGCCGATGCGATCTCGACCAGTCGCGCGTTGCGCATTCTGACGCCGCATGCCGGGGAAGCTGCACGCCTGCTCGGTTGCGAGCGCGAGGTCGTCGAGGCGAATCCGCTGAAGCTCGGCGTCGAGATGGCGAAACGCTTTCGCGCCGTCTGCGTGATGAAGGGCGCGACGAGTTACATCATCGATGGTGTCGCGCTGGATGATGGCCGCGGCGATGCGATCGTGTCGAACCGCTACGGAAACGTCGGCCTCGCGACGTCGGGTTCCGGCGACACGCTGTCGGGGATCATCGGCGGGTTGGCGGCACGTGGCGTCGATCCGTTCCATGCCACGGCGTGGGGCGTGTATCTGCATGCAGCCGCGGGCGATGTGCTGGCGCGAGAGCAGGGTGGGCCGATGGGATTCCTAGCGCGCGAACTGCTCGATGCGATTCCGCAAGTCATGCAGGCGAGGTCGGTGCAGCCGTCGCGACGCAAACCGACGCGCTGACTCGCTACTTGTGTGCGCTGTGCCGCGTGCTGGCCGGCGGCTTTGTCGTCAGAGTCGGCAGCGCGTTGATGTCGATCAGCACAGACGTGTGGTGATGCGCAGTGATCGCATGGAACAGCGTGCCCTCGATCCGCACGTGCTTGCCGATGTACGGGCGCAGGTCGAGGTCGGCGAAGGTGAGGGTGACTTCGCGTTGACCCTTTTCAGCCACGTCGTCGCCGTCCGGGCTTGTCGTCGTGCACATCGGCGCGTCGAGACGCAATAGGACCTGCCGCTCCCTGGAGTCGGTGAGCGGATCTTCGCCGTAGTTCGGCGGACCGTAGAACGTGCGCGTGGACAAAGTGCCGGACAGCGCGACGACGCTAGGCTCATAACGCAGGCATTCGGCCCGCGCCGCGACAGGCGACAGCGCTAGCAGCAGCGCGAACGTTCTCGTCAGCAGCATCGCGACCTGCCTCGCCCGTAACGCGCATGCAGACGCTCCCGAAAGAACGTCGCCTCGTCCATCGGCGCGATATCGGGGTGCGAACGCCGCATGTGCTGCACGTACACGTCGTAATCGGGAATGCCGATCACCAGACGCGCCGTCTGCGCGAGATGGCGCCACGCGCCCGACAGTGCACTGCGTGCAGCGTCAACCGACGGCGACATAGTCCGTCTCCCGTGCAGTGGGGCGCACGTCGCGACGCGCAGCCAGCATCGCGCGCACGCCGAAGAACGTGGTCGACAGCAGCACGCCGACGAACAGCACGCAGAGGCCGGCGTCGAGCATGTTGTTGAACGCGACGCGGTGCATGTCGGCCAGCGATTTGGCCGGCGCGATGATTTCGCCGCGCGCCGCGGCGTCGGAGAACTTCCGCGCCGCCGCCATAAAGCCGATCTTCGGATCCGGATGCAGCAGCTTCTCGCCACCCGCAGTGAGCGTGCAGACGAGCAGCCACAGCGTCGCAATGCCGGGAATCCACAGGAAGCGCTCGCGCTTCATGCGCACCATCACCACGCAGCAGAACACCAGCGCGATCCCGGCCAGCATCTGGTTGGCGATACCGAACAAGGGCCACAGCGTGTTGATGCCGCCGAGCGGATCGACCACGCCCTGGTAGAGGAACCAGCCCCAGCCCGCGACGGCGAGCGCCGTGCACAGCAGGTTGCCGACCCAGCTCTCCGTGTTGCGCAGCGGCGCGTAGGCGAGGCCGGCGATCTCCTGGAACATGAAGCGCGCCACACGCGTGCCGGCGTCGATCGTGGTCAGGATGAATAGCGCCTCGAAGAGGATCGCGTAGTGGTACCAGAACGCCATCATGCGTTCGCCGCCACCGAGCTGCGCGAGGATCTGCGCCATGCCGACTGCGAGCGTCGGTGCACCGCCGGTGCGCGACAGCACGGTTTCCTCGCCGATCGATTTCGCGGCCGCAGCCAGCGTCTCAGGTGTGATCGCGAAACCCCATGCGTTGATCGCGGTCGACGCGGAATCCAGCGTCGTGCCGAGTGCAGCCGCGGGCGCATTCATCGCGAAATACAGGCCGGGCTGCAGCACACACGCCGCGACCAGCGCCATCACCGCGACGAACGCTTCCATCAGCATCGCGCCGTAGCCGATCAGCGGAATGTCGCGTTCGTTGCCGAGCATCTTCGGTGTCGTGCCCGAGCTGATCAGCGCGTGGAAGCCCGACACCGAGCCGCAGGCGATGGTGATGAACAGGAACGGGAACAGCGTGCCGGTGAACACGGGGCCGGTGCCGTCGACGAAACGCGTCACCGCCGGCATGTGCAGGTCGGGCATCGCGAACAGGATCGCGAGCGCGAGGCCGACGATCGTGCCGATCTTGAGGAAGGTCGACAGGTAGTCGCGCGGCGCGAGCAGCAGCCACACCGGCAGTACCGAGGCGATGAAGCCGTACCCGATGAGCAGCCACGCGAGCGTCGTGCCCTGCAGGCGGAACAGCGCGCTCCACTGGGGATCGGCCGCGACGCGCCCGCCGATCGCGATCGACGCGAGCAATAGCACCAGCCCGATGATCGACACCTCGAGGATGCGACCGGGCCGCACCCAGCGCAGGTAGACGCCCATCAGCAACGCGATCGGAATCGTCATCGCAACCGTGAACGTGCCCCACGGGCTCTGCGCGAGCGCCTTGACGACGACCAAGGCCAGCACCGCGAGCAGGATCAACATGATCGCGGCGATGCCGAGCATCGAGATCGCGCCGGCCGCGTTGCCCATCTCGCTGCGGATCATTTCGCCCAGCGAACGGCCGTCGCGGCGCGTCGAAAAGAACAGCACCAGCATGTCCTGCACCGCGCCGGCGAACACCACGCCGAACAGGATCCACAGCGTGCCCGGCAGGTAGCCCATCTGCGCGGCGAGCACCGGGCCGACGAGGGGGCCCGCACCCGCGATCGCCGCGAAGTGGTGGCCGAACAGCACGCTGCGCTCAGTCGGCACGTAGTCGAGGCCGTCGTTGCGGCGATGCGCCGGTGTCAGCCGCGACGGATCGACGCCGATCGCCTTCGCGACGTAGCGCGCATAGAACCGGTAGGCGATGAAAAAGATGCTGGCCGATGCCGCGACCAGCCACATCGCGCTCACCGTCTCGCCGCGATGCAGCGCGAGCACCGAAAGTGCCGCAACCGCGAGCAGGCCGAGTGCCGCCCAGAAAAGTCCCGCCAGTCCCCGCATCGCGCACCTCCCGTGAGGCGGCGAGCGTCTCGCGCGGCGGCGCTTGGGTCAATGTGCGATGCGGTAACCGAGTGCGCGAAACGCGCGACGCGGCGGTCGGCTAGAGCCAGCGCGCCTTCTTGAACTTGCCGTACAGCGCGAGCACCACCAGCGCCATGAACCCGATCAGCACGTAGTAACTCCAGCGCCCGTGTAGCTCCGGCATGTGCTCGAAGTTCATGCCGTACCAGCTCGCGACCAGCGTCGGCGCCGCCAGCAGCGACGCCCAGGCGCCGAGCCGCTTCACGATCTCGCCCTGCTGCACGGTCACGAGCGACAGGTTCACGCCGACCGCCGCCGTCAGCATCTCGCGCAGCGTTTCGGTGGACGACTGGATGCGGATCGCGTGGTCCAGCACGTCGCGCAGGTAGGGCTGGATCGTCTCGTCGACCAGCCCGCCGGGCTCGCGCGTGAGATGGCTGACGATGTCCTGCAGCGGCTCGGCCGCCATGCGCAGTTCGGTGAGGTCGCGCTTGAGCCAGTACAGGCGCTGCACCGTTTCCTTGCGGAAATCCTCGGCGAAGATGTCTTTCTCGAGCTCGCCGAGCAGCCGCCCGTATTCATCGACGATCGGCATGAAGTTGTCGACGATCAGGTCGAGCACGGCGTACAGCGCCGCGCCGGGGCCGTGCACCAGCAGCGCACGTTCGCGCTCCATGCGTGCACGCGCGGTGGCGTAGCTGGACGACGCGCCGTGGCGCACCGTCACGATGTAGCGCGGGCCGACGAAGATGTGCGTCTCGCCGAAACGGATCGCGCCATCGGTGGTCTGCGCCGTGTGCACGGCGATGAACATCGAGTCGCCGTAGGTCTCGAATTTCGGGCGCTGGTGCGCGTTCTGCGCATCCTCCACTGCGAGCGGATGCAGGCCGAACTCCTCCTGCAGCTTCTCCAGCACGCTCGCCGCCGGCTCGTACAGGCCGACCCAGACCCAGCTGCCGTCGTCGACGGCCAGCACGTCGCTGATCTGCTCGATGCCGATGTCGCGACGCTCGCCCTCGCGCGTGTAGGCGGCGCAGTTGATGACGCACTGGGCGTAGGCGGCTTCGATCATGCGCCGATGCTAGCGGCCGGCGGGTGGCGCGTGTTGCGAAGGCTGGCCCAGAGGCCGACGTGGATCGGCATCAACAGCGCGATCCAGCGCGCGTTGTCCTGCGGGCCGGACTCCAGCCACAGCGAGAACATCGCCAGCAGCGCGAGACCCGCGAGCACCGGCAGCACGCGCTGCAGCAGCGGACCCGACGCGCGGCCGCGCAGCACGCGCCACGCACCCGGCAAGCCCAGCCACGCGAGCGGATTCAGCAGCAGCAAGTTGCGGTTGGCCCAGGCGAACTCGTGCACGGTTCCGAGCCACAGGAACAGCATCAGCGCGCCGACCACGCCGGCGAGCGTCCAGAACACCAGTGCGAACGCGGCGACGGGGCGCGGACGATGCGTTCCGGCGGTACCCAGCAGGGCGCCGAGGATCAACCCGACCGCCAGCCACGGCCACGGCGAGCGCGCCACGTCCGCGGGCTCCGGGAAGATGCGATGCGGCAGCACGCGCGTTTCGCTGTCGACCAGTGGATGGCCGTCGATCTCGACCTCGCGCAGCGACGCGGCGAGGCGCATCGGCACGAACGCCTCTTCCCACAGCGATAGTGGACGGTCCGACCGCGGCCCGAGGCCGACGTCGAAACCCGTCCACATCCACGTGGCGGGCGACGCCAAACGCGTGGCCTCGCTGCGATACGTGGTGCCATGCGAGCGCCCGGACAGCTGGCGATGCAGCTCGCCGCCGAGCACGCGGTCGATGACGTCGCGCACGCGCGTGGCGCAGTTGTCGCGGAAGTAGTCGTAGTCGTACGTCGCGTTCTCGGGCAACGCGTTCGTCGCCAGCGCGGCGGCGAGCTGCGTGGCCTGCGCATCGGTCAGGTGCAGCCACTGGATGGACACGCCGCGGCCTTCCTCGCGATACATGACCATGTCCCGCTCAAAGGGCAGGGCGGCGAGCTGGTAACGCATCTTCCCGTGCACGAAGTTGCCGACGAAGCCGGGCTCGGACGGGTCGAAGAAGCCGAAGTTGTAGGACGTCGCGGCGCCGGTGGCGGGGTCGACGACGACGATTGCGTCGTGGCCGAAACGCTCCCAGAACACCTCGCCCGGCTGCATGGTGGCGACGCCGACGCGAGGCGCGGCCGACACCACGAACGGCGTCAGCAGCATCAACAGCACGAGCAGCGCGCGGACGAGGCCGCTTGCGCTGCGATCAGGCCTCGCCATGCACGCCCACGTGGAAGGCGTGCACGCGGCGGGCGTCGGCGCCGGCCACGCGAAACACGAAGCGGTCGAGCGTGAGTTCCTCGCCGGCTTCGGGCAGGTGGCCGATGGCGGCGGTGACCAGGCCGCCGATGGTGTCGTATTCGTCGTCGTCGAAATCCGCACCAAACCGCTCGTTGAAATCGGCGATCGGCGTCAGCGCATCGACTACGAACTGGCCGTCCGTCTGCGCGGCAATGAGCGCGTTCGGATCGGCGGCTTCGTCGTGCTCATCGTCGATCTCGCCGACGATCTGCTCCAGCACGTCCTCGATGGTGATCAGGCCGGCGACGCCGCCGTGCTCGTCGATGACGATGGCCATGTGGTTGCGCGACTGGCGGAACTCGCGCAGCAGCACGTCCAGCGGCTTGGACTCGGGGATCAGTAGCGCGGGGCGCAGCAGCTCGTGGATGGTCGCAGGGCCGTGGTCGGCGACCACGCCGCGCAGCAGGTCCTTGGCGAGCAGCACGCCGAGCACTTCGTCGCGATCCTCGCCATGCACCGGGAAGCGCGAATGGCCGGACTCGACCACCATGTGCATGAGGTCGAGAAAGCGCGTGTCGGCCGGCAGCGAAACCATCTGCGAGCGCGGGATCATCACGTCGCCCACTGTCATGTCCGACACCGCGATCGCGCCTTCCATCATGCGCAGCGTGTCGGCCTCGATCAGGCCGTCGTTCTGGGCGTCGCGCAGCAGTTCGACGAGATCCTCGCGGTTGGAGGGCTCGCCTGAGAGAACGGAGCTGATCCGTTCGAACCAGGAGCGGCGGTCGCCGCCGCGTTCGTGGTGGTGGGTACTACTGTCGTCCTCGGACATGTCTTCGCATCAGTGCGCCGCTCGGGGCGGCGGCGCCAGTCTAGCGTTCAGACCGGCAATCGTCGTGACGGAAATGTGCTTGACAGGCGAGCAGGAGGGGCGGCAGTGTCAGTCGTCGGCGCCGTCGGCCGCCGCGTGTACATATATGAGTCGACGAACGACAAGGAGTTGATGTGATGCGCAACTTGAGCGACATGGAACTGGATATGGTGAGCGGCGGGCAGGGCGACGAACTCGTACTGCCACCTTATGGGGACCCGCCGTACGCAACGCCGGGTACGCCACAGCCGGGGACCGATCCGGGTGGCCATCGCAACGCGAACTAGGGTCCCATCTACAGCTACCGCGAATGTCGGTTAGCGGTAGTTGCAATCCTTCCGACTGCAGAAAAAGGAAAATCTGAAATGCGTGAACTCGATATCGCTGAAGTGTCCGTTGTCGCTGGTGGTGACGGCGAGCCGCAGCCCCACACGACGTATAACAACACATACTTGGCGGACGGCCCGTTCGATGGCGGTACGACCGGCAGCGGTGGCACGATCCAGCCGGGGACGGACCCCGCAGGCCATCGAAACCAGAATTGACGAGTAGGGAAGCCCGCCGTTCGGCGGGTTTCCTTTTTGGGGTCCTAGTCTTGCGCCGGTGGCATGGCGGCGCGCGGCTGCCACGTCATGCGCGCTGATGAGACTGCGCGCGCTGCTAGTACGGGTCTGCGATGCCCAGCCCGGCGAGGATGGTGCTCTCGCGGGATTCCATGGCCTCGGCCTGGTCGTCTTCGACGTGATCCCAGCCCAGCAGGTGCAGCACGCCGTGGACGGTGAGGTGGGCGTAGTGGTCAGCGGGCTTCTTGCCCTGTTCGGCCGCCTCGCGGGCGACCACGTCCGCGCAGATCACCAGGTCGCCGAGATCGGGCAGCTCGACGTCGTCGGGCAGGCCTTCCGGGCGCTCGGCGGGGAAGCTCAACACGTTGGTCGCGTAGTCCTTGCCGCGGTAGGTGCGGTTGAGCTCGCGTCCCTCGTCGGGCGCGACTATGCGGATGCCGACCGATGCGGGCGCGTCGCGATCGTGCAGTGCCGCCGCCACCCACTTCGCGAAGCTCGCCGACGACGGCACGCCCTTGCGCCCCGTCGCGTAGCTGACGCTGACTTCCGGTTCCACCGACATCGCGTTCTCCGCGCGTCAGCTCCGGCCGGCGGCCGCGTCGGCTGCCGCGTCGCGCGCATCGTAGGCGGTCACGATGCGGGCCACCAGCGGATGACGCACCACGTCGCGCGCCTCGAAGAAGGTGAAGCTGATGCCTTCGACGCCACGCAGCACTTCGATCGCGTCTTTGAGCCCGGACTTCTGGTGCTTGGGCAGATCGATCTGCGTCATGTCGCCCGTCACCACCGCGGTGCTGCCGAAGCCGATGCGTGTCAGGAACATCTTCATCTGTTCGACGGTGGTGTTCTGCGCCTCGTCGAGGATCACGTACGCATCGTTGAGCGTGCGGCCGCGCATGTAGGCCAGCGGCGCGATCTCGATGACGTTGCGTTCGAGCAGCTTGGCCACCTTCTCGACGCCGAGCATCTCGTACAGCGCGTCGTAAAGCGGGCGCAGGTACGGGTCGACCTTCTGCGTGAGATCGCCCGGCAGGAAGCCGAGCTTCTCGCCGGCTTCGACCGCAGGCCGCACGAGGATGATGCGCTGCACGCGCGTCGAGTTGAGCGCTTCAACGGCGCTCGCCACGGCGAGGAACGTCTTGCCGGTACCGGCGGGGCCGATGCCGAAGTTGATGTCGTTCATCGCGATGGCGTGCAGGTAGCGCGCCTGGTTTTCGCCGCGCGCACGCAGGTTGCCGCGCTTCACGCGAATGACGACTTCCTGCGGCTCGACATCGTCCGCCATGCGCTGCTGCATGCCGGCATCGGACAGCCGCAAGTGGATCGCGTGCTCGCTCAGCGTTTCGGTCTGTGTGTCCTCCCACAACTCGTGGATGAGGCGGTCCGCCTGCTGCGCGGCAGCGGGGGTGCCGGTCACGCGGAACACGTTGCCGCGGTTGGCGACCTGTACGCCCAGCCGCAGTTCGACCAGGCGCATGTGCGCGTCGAACGGACCGGACAGGTTGGCGAGGCGCTCGGGATCGGGCGGGTCGAGGACGAAGTCGCGATGGATCAGGTCAGCCATGCGGAAAGGGCTCGTGGAGTCGGGCGAACGATGCACGGACGGGCGAAAGCGGCGCGTGATCTTAGAGCAGGCGGTCGGTGGCGCGTCGCCACGGCGGGTCGCGCGGCGTTACGTGCACACCGCGGGCGACAGTCAGCGACGCGGCAAGTGCGAAGCGCGAACCGCGTTTGTCGTAGCCGCGACATCGCGCGGCGCACGCCACAACAACGGATGTCGCGTCACGAAAAGTCCGATCAATGCCGTCGCCGCGCCGCCGGCGATGTCCATCGCGACATGCTGCCCCGTGGTCACCACCGAAGGCAGCAGCGCGACGATCGCGAGCCACGTCGCTGGCGCAAAGCGCGGGTATTGCAGCGAGAAACCTGCCGCGATCACCAGCGGCAACGTCACGTGGCCCGACGGAAAACAGTTGCCCGGCGCGTCGACCGCGAGCAGCAATCGCCATGCGCCCACGGTCGCGGGGTCGAGCCCGTCAGGCAGCGGCATCCGCGGCAATCGCGTCGGAACCGCAAGCCACAGCACCACGTTGAGCGCGAGAGCGACGACGTAGGCACGCATCGTCGCCGCGAACAGGTATCGACCGCGAATCGCGAGCGCCATGGCCGGCGCGAGCAGCAGGAGCAGCCAGTACGGCCAGATCGTCCAGGCGTGCAGGCCGAGCGTCGCGTCCAGCGCGGACGCAGTGACGACATGCGCATCGGCCGGCTGCCGATTGTTGATCGCGAGATAGAGCGCGCTGTTCAACGCCACGGCGACCGCGACGATGCCGGCGCCGCGCCTGAACGGGATGAATGGAGGACCTTCGGCGAGTGCGTGCACCGGCCCAGTCTGCCAGCAGCGTCGCGCGCATACTGGCCGCGACTTCAACCGGCCTCGACCATGAGCCAGCCGTTGCCCGAGATCGCCATCGCCGCACGGCGCGCGTCGCCCGAGCTCGACTGGCGCGTGCGCATCGCTGGCATGGGCACGTACCTGCCGCGGCGACGCGTCGAGAGCGCAGAGATCGAAGCGCGCGTCGGACTGCCCGCGGGATGGGCGCACGAGAACAGCGGCGTGGCAGCACGCCACTGGTCTGCGCCGGATGAGCGCGCGAGCTGGATGGGTGCACAGGCCGCGTTGCGTGCATGCGCGGCGGCGGGTGTCGCACCCGAGTCGCTCGACCTGATCCTCGGCGCATCCGGTTCGGTGGAACGCGCGATTCCCGACGGCGGACCGTTGCTTCAAAATGCGGTGGGGCTCGGACGTTCGGGCATCCCGAGTTTTTCCGTACACGCGACCTGCCTGAGTTTCCTCGCCGCGTTCGAAGTCGCTGCCGAACGCATTCACAGTGGACGCATCGATCGCGCGTTGATCGTCAGCAGCGAAATCGCCTCCGTCGCGCTGGATTTTTCCGCGCCCGAAGCCTGCACGCTGTTCGGCGACGGCGCGGCCGCCTGCGTACTTGAACGCAGCGGCGCGGACGACACCGGCCGCGTGCATCGCGTGCAATGGATCACGCATGGCGCGGACAACGAACTGACGACCGTGCGCGGCTGCGGCACGCATCGCCACCCGAATGCACCCGATGCGGATCCGCTCGACGCGCTGTTCCAGATGCAGGGCAGGGCGACGCTGCGTCGTGCCGCGCGCCTCGCGCCGGAACTGCTGGAGCGTCTCGAACTGGATCGCGATGCACGACGCGAACTGCGATGGGTCGTGCCGCACCAGACCAGCCGCGCGGGCATGGATTACGTCGCAATGATGGGTTTCGGCGACGCGGCGGTCATCGACATCCTCGAAGGGACAGGCAACTGCATCGCAGCATCGATTCCGATGGCGCTCGCACGAGGCATCGGGGACGGCCGCATCCAGCGCGGCGAACGCGGCATGTTGATCGGCACCGGCGCTGGGCTGTCCGCCGCCGGAATCGTGCTGACGTATTGATGAGCGCGATGCGGGCGCAGCGTGTTGTCGTGACCGGCGCGACGGGATTTCTCGGTGGCGCTGTGGCGCGGCGGTTGCGCGCGACGCGACCGGATGTCGAGGTACTCGCGCTTGGACGCGACACTGCGCGCGGCGCGGCGCTCACTGCAGATGGTATTGATTTCTTGAGCGTCGATCTGTGCGATGCGACGACTCTGCGTGGCGCGATCGAAGGCGCCGACGCCGTCGTGCACGCCGCCGCGCTGTCGAGTCCCTGGGGGCCGCGCGCCGCGTTTGTCGCGGCGAACATCGATGTGACTGCAAACGTGGCGCACGCATGTGTCGATGCCGGGGTGCGCCGGCTCGTCCACATCTCGACGCCGGGGATCTATCACGACGGTCGCCCGCATCTCGGCATTCGAGAGGACGACCCGCTGCCGGCACGCGCCGTCAACGATTACGCGTCGACGAAGCGAATCGCCGAGCAGCGCGTGCGGGATCTGACCGAAGGCAGCGGCGTCTCAGCGCTGATCCTGCGGCCGCGCGCGATCTTCGGCCCGGGCGACACCTCGCTTCTGCCGCGTATCGCCGAGGCGTTGCGTCGCCATCGACTGCCGCGCATCGGCGACGGCAAGTGCACTGTCGATCTCACATACATCGACAACGCCGTCGACGCCACGTTGCTCGCCCTCGACGCGCGCGCCACGGAGCACGGTCGCGCCTACAACATCAGCAACGGCGAACCCGTGCGCATCTGGGATGTGATCGATCGGCTGGCTGTTGCACTCGGCGAACCTCTGCCGACACGACGCATTGCTGCCGCGCCGCTACGCGTGTTCGCTGGCGTGCTCGAAACCATCCATCGAATCGCCATGCCGCAACGCGAGCCCGCCTTGCTGCGCTACGGCGTCGATCTTCTGAGTGTCGACATGACGCTCGACATCTCCCGCGCCCGCAGCGAACTCGGCTACGCCCCGCGCATCGGCATCGATGACGCACTTGCGCGCACCTTCGATGCACTTGCTGCGGAGCGCCGCGCGTGAGCGGCGCCACACGCGTCTCGCTCGGCGTATCCGGCCACAGCCACGTCGATTCCCGGCTGGCCGCATTGCCTGAGTGTAGCGACGGTCGCCATGCCTTCCCGGCAGGCTGGGCACTGATCGAACATCCCGTCCACGGCCCGGTGCTGTTCGACTGCGGCTACGGCGAGCCCGCGCGCACGGCGATGCAACGCGGCCTGCGGCGTGTGTATCGCAACGTGCTCGGTGTGTGCTGCCCGGCTGAAGGCGACGCCGTGGCGT
This sequence comes from Lysobacter sp. HA18, assembly GCF_054057595.1. Taxonomy (NCBI): domain Bacteria; kingdom Pseudomonadati; phylum Pseudomonadota; class Gammaproteobacteria; order Lysobacterales; family Lysobacteraceae; genus Lysobacter; species Lysobacter sp. HA18. Next base: position 2,333,220 of record NZ_JBSRZL010000001.1, on the reverse strand, counting down.
TATTGCGTCAGCGCGGGATCGCCCCCGACGACGTGCGCTACGTCGTCATCAGCCATTTCCATCCCGACCACGTCGGCGGCCTGCGCGCGTTTCCATCAGCGCGCTTCGTCGCGCATGCGGATGCGTGGCAGACGATGCAGCGCGGTGCGCTCGCACGGCTCCACGCGCAGGTATGGCGCGAACTGTTGCCGGACGATTTCGAGTCGCGACTGCAGCTCATCCGCGCTAACGCGCTCCTCCCGCTCGATGGCGATCTCGCTGCTCTAGGCGCCGGCGTCGATCTGTTCGACGACGGCACCATCGTGCTCGTCGACCTACCCGGACACGCACGCGGCCAGATCGGCCTGGCGACGCATCACGACGACACGCGTGTCCTGCTCGTTGCCGACGCGTTCTGGCAGCAGGCGCAGCTCGACACGTCGACGCCGCTATCGTGGCTCGCACGTCGCCTGGCGACGGATCATTCCGCCGACTACGCCGCCACGCTTTCGCGCCTGCGCCGCTTTCGCGACGAACAACCGGACGCGTGGATCATCGCGTCGCACTGCGCTCGCACGCTGCAGCAGTGGTCGGATCGTCACCCCGACGCACTGATGCGCGCGCCGGAGTGACGTCGTCGCTTACGCCGGAACCGCTTCGTCCTGCGTCACCACACGCCCGCGCAGCGAATTGCTGAACGCCTCGGTGATCACGACGTCGACGAACTGCCCGACCAGCCGCGCCGGCGCGGCAAAGTTCACCGAGCGCATGTTCTCCGTCTTGCCGGTCAATTCGTTCGGGTCTTTGCGCGACGGCCCTTCGACGAGGATGCGCTGCACGCTGCCGACCATCGACTCCGAAATACGCTTGGAATTCGCAGTGATCGTCGCCTGCAGACGCGACAGCCGCGCGTGCTTGACCTCGCTCGACACGTCGTCCTCGAGGTTCGCCGCGGGCGTGCCCGGGCGACGCGAATAGATGAAAGAGAACGACTGATCGAAGCCGACGTCCTCGATCAGCTTCATCGTCTTCTCGAAATCGGCATCCGTCTCGCCCGGGAAGCCGACGATGAAATCCGACGAGATGGAGATGTCCGGCCGCACCGCGCGCAGCTTGCGGATCTTCTGCTTGAACTCCAACGACGTGTAACCGCGCTTCATCGCTGCGAGGATGCGGTCCGAGCCCGACTGCACGGGCAGGTGCAGGTAGTTCGCGAGCTGCGGCACGTCGCGATACGCCTCGATGAGCGAGTCGGAGAACTCGAGCGGGTGCGACGTGGTGAAACGGATGCGGTCGACGCCGTCGATCTCGGCCATCGTGCGGATCAGCAGCCCGAGATCGGCGATCTGCCCATCCCCGTACGGCCCGCGATACGCATTGACGTTCTGCCCGAGCAGGTTGACCTCACGCACGCCTTGCGAGGCGAGCTTCGCGACCTCGACCAGCACGTCCTCGAACGGGCGGCTGACTTCCTCGCCGCGGGTGTAGGGCACCACGCAGAACGAGCAGTACTTCGAGCAGCCCTCCATGATCGAGACGAACGCGCTCGGCCCGTCCGCGCGCGGCTCGGGCAGGCGGTCGAACTTCTCGATCTCCGGGAAGCTGATGTCGACCTGCGGCTTGCCGGACTCGCGGCGCGCCTCGATCAGCTGGGGCAGGCGATGCAGGGTCTGCGGGCCGAACACCAGGTCGACGTATGGCGCGCGTTTGACGATCGCCTCGCCCTCCTGGCTGGCCACGCAGCCGCCGACGCCGATCAGCACGGGCTTGCCGCCCTGCTTGAGCGCCCGCCAACGGCCGAGCTGGCTGAAGACCTTTTCCTGCGCCTTCTCGCGGATCGAGCAGGTGTTGACCAGAATGACGTCGGCTTCGGCCGGGTCCGTCGTAAGTTCGAGTCCTTCGGACGCCGCGAGAACGTCGGCCATCTTCGCCGAATCGTACTCGTTCATCTGGCAACCGTGGGTTTCGATGAAGAGCTTGCCGCGCGGGGCGGCGGCAGGAAGCGTCGCGGGGTCGGCGACGGGGAGCGTCAGGTCAGTCATGGGATTCCGGGAAGGGCGGCGGTTATTCCGGGCCGGCCGGTCCAGTTTACCGCGGCGCAACACGCCAGGTGACCGCATCCGCAGATCAACAATTCGAGTCCGATCAAGGGCTTGTGAAAGTTCTGCGAACGGGGAATGATGACCCCATGAAGAAGCTCACTGCACTTCTGTTCATTGCCGGCCTCGCTGGCGCCGCTCCCGCGATGGCCGGTACGGTCTATCGCTGCGACGCCAACGGCATCCGCAGCTACTCCAGCAAGCGGCTTTCGGGCGCGCAATGCGAGGTCGTGAGCCGTTACACGAACCGCCGCGCCGCGCGTTCCTATGCGCCTGCGCAGGGTGCGGTGACGCCGGTCAATCTCGTCGCCGGTTCGCCCGCGTCGGGCTCGCTGCCCGCGGTGTCGACGCCTGCCACGTTGACGGTGCCGGTCTCGAGCGCTCCGGCGCCAGCCGCTCCGCCGTCGCGCCTGGTGCAGGGCCAGATCTATTCGTACATGCAGGACGGCGTACGTCATTACTCCAGCCGTCGCCCGGTCGGTGTCGCCAATGCCGGCGCGGTCCGCACGATCAGCTACAGCTATATGGAGACGTGCTTCGCGTGCGCCGCGGCTCCGGGCGTCAACTTCTCCACGCTGCGCCTGAAGCCGGACGCCTACCGCGACGAGATCGCCTCGGCAGCCCAGCAGTACGGCGTCGAGGAGTCGGTCGTCCGCGCGATCATCCATGCGGAGTCGGCGTTCAACCCGAACGCGCTGTCCCGCGTCGGTGCCCAAGGCCTGATGCAGCTGATGCCGGCTACCGCCCGCCGCTTCGGCGTCGGCAACGCCTTCGACCCGGGCCAGAACATCCGTGGCGGCGTGCAGTACCTCGCGTTCCTGCTCAAGCGCTTCAACGGCGACGTCCGCCTTGCCGCAGCCGGCTACAACGCGGGCGAGGGCGCGGTCGACAAGTACGGCGGCGTGCCGCCCTACAGCGAGACCCAGCGCTACGTGCAGCGCGTGGCCCTGCTGGCCGATCGCTACCGCAGCTCGCCGATCCTGCGCTGAGTCGCTGGTCGGACTAAATCGAAAGGCCAGCCGGGCGACCGGTTGGCCTTTCCGCGTTCTGGGCACCGCGATTTGCGCCCGCCGTCATCGTCGGAGCGCGTCTAGCCGATTGTCGGCCCGTTCACCGTTCCGTTACACTTCCGCGTCTTTATCAGTCGTCGCGCGTTTCCCTCGCGCACGACCCACGTCGAATCAGTTTTCGGAGTGCCGGATGGCCAACGAAGGGGTCAACGAGCCCATGCACGAGCCGGTCAACCTCGGCCGCCGCCGGTTCCTTACCGCGACGACCGCAGTCGTCGGCGCGGTGGGTGCGGGCTTTGCCGCAGTGCCGTTCATCAAGTCGTGGAATCCGAGCGCGCGGGCGAAGCTCGCCGGTGCGCCGATCACGGCCGACATCAGCGGCCTGCCGCTGGGCCAGCGCATGATCGTCGAATGGCGCGGCCAGCCGATCTGGATCGTCCGTCGCTCGGAGGACATCCTCAAGGCGCTGCCGACGCTCGACAACCGCCTGCGCGACCCGAAGTCTGAAGACGTCGACCAGCAGCCGAAGTACGTGCTGAAGGGCGACGTGCACTACCGCTCGATCAAGCCGGAGATCTCCGTGCTCGTCGGCCTCTGCACGCATCTAGGTTGCTCGCCCGAGATGAAGGCCGAGATCCGCCCCGAGCCGTTCGATCCGGAATGGAAGGGCGGCTACTTCTGCCCCTGCCACAAGTCGCGTTTCGACATGTCGGGCCGCGTGTTCCAGGGCGTTCCGGCGCCGAAGAACCTCGCCGTGCCGCCGCACTATTTCGCGAACGACAACAGCATCGTGATCGGCGTCGATCCGAAGGGAGCCGCCTGACATGGCGACGAAGAACGACACCAAGCAGGCGCCTAACGACCCGGCGACCGGCATGATCAACGGCCTCGTCAACTGGTTCCACGATCGCGCCCCGGGCGCGAGCGAGGCGTACAAGAAGCACATGTCGGAGTACTTCGCTCCGAAGAACTTCAACGTCTGGTACTACTTCGGTTCGCTGGCGCTGCTGGTGCTGGTCAACCAGATCGTCACCGGCATCTTCCTGACGATGCACTTCAAGACCGACGCCGCGCAGGCGTTCGCGTCGGTCGAGTACATCATGCGGGACGTCGAGTGGGGCTGGCTGATCCGGTACATGCACAGCACCGGCGCCTCGCTGTTCTTCATCGTCGTCTACCTGCACATGTTCCGCGGCCTCATGTATGGCTCGTACAAGAAGCCGCGCGAGTTGGTCTGGGTGCTCGGCATGGTGATCTACCTCGTGCTCATGGCCGAAGCCTTCATGGGCTACGTGCTGCCGTGGGGCCAGATGTCGTTCTGGGGCGCGAAGGTCATCATTTCGCTGTTCGGCGCGATCCCGGTCATCGGCAACGGCCTGACCGAATGGATCATGGGCGACTACCTGCCGTCCGACGCCACGCTCAACCGCTTCTTCGCGCTGCACGTCATCGCGCTTCCGCTGGTGCTTCTCCTGCTCGTCGCGCTGCACCTGGGCGCGCTGCATGAAGTCGGCTCCAACAATCCGGACGGCGTGGAGATCAAGTACGGCCCGAAGGGCAATCGCTGGTCTCCGACGGCGCCCACCGACGGCATCCCGTTCCACCCGTACTACACGGTCAAGGACATGGTCGGCGTCGGGTTCTTCCTGATGATCGCCGCGTTCATCATCTTCTTCGAGCCGACCGTGGGCGGGCTGTTCCTCGAGCACGACAACTTCACCGAGGCGAACCGCCTGGTAACGCCGAGCCACATCAAGCCGACGTGGTACTTCACGCCGTACTACGCGATGCTCCGCGTGGTGCCGAACAAGCTGGCCGGTGTGATGGTGATGTTCGGCGCGATCGTGATGCTGTTCCTCGTGCCGTGGCTCGACAAGAGCCGCGTCAAGTCGATCCGCTATCGCGGCGTGCTCGCCCGGGTCATGCTCGGCCTGTTCGCCTTCAGCTTCCTGTGGCTGGGCAAGATCGGTTCTGGCCCCGGCACGGACATCAACGAGACCTACGTGGGCCGCGTGCTGACGTTCTTCTACTTCATGTTCTTCATCACGATGCCGATCTGGACCCGCATCGACAAGACGAAGCCGGTGCCGGATCGGGTGACGACGCATGACTAAGACGTCCCTTCGCCCGTCCGCCTCCTTCCTGTCTGCTGGATCCAAGAAGATGCGAGTTCTGCGATCGCTTGCGACGCTCGTGCTCGGCCTCGCGGTGTCGATGCCGCTGTTCGCCGAAGAAGAGGGCAACCTCCAGTCGGCCGGCACCGATATCACCGACCAGGCCTCGCTGCAGCGTGGCGCCCAGCTGTTCATGAACTACTGCTCGGGCTGCCACTCGCTGAAGTACCTGCGCTACTCGCGCATGGCCGAAGACCTCGGCTTGACCGAGGCCGAGGTGCAGCAGAACCTCAACTTCACTGGCGCCAAGTTCGGCGAGCAGATCGACGTCGCGATGCCGCCCGAGTCGAAGGACTGGTTCGGCAAGCAGCCGCCGGATCTTTCGCTGATTGCGCGCGTGCGCGGCTCGAACTGGGTCTACACGTATCTCAAGTCCTTCTATCTGGACGAGTCGCGCCCGGTCGGCTGGAACAACACGGTCTTCCCGAACGTGTCGATGCCGAACCCGCTGTGGCAGCTGCAGGGCCTGCAGCATGCGAACCTCGGCAAGCCTGACGCGACGGGTGAGCGCCCGGTGCTCGGCCTGAAGGTGACCGAGCCGGGTACGCTCGACGCCCAGGGTTTCGACCGCGCAGCGCGCGACATCACAACTTTTCTCGAGTACGCCGGCGAACCCGCGGCCATCAAGCGCCAGTCTCTTGGCGTCTGGGTGGTGCTGTTCCTGGCATTGCTGACGTTCCTCGCCTGGCTCCTGAAGAAGGAATACTGGCGCGACGTCGAGCACTGATCGCGGCCGCGGTGTCGGGGACAAGGACACTGCATCGCCGTGACTCGGGACCGTTGGCGACCGCCCGCACGGGGTGGGCGGCGCCGTACGGCCGGCGGTTTCCGGTCGATCGAGGTCGACGATGGCGGCGAGTCCACGTATGCGTAATACCCTGACCCTGTTTTCCTCCACCGACTGCGTCCTCTGCCATCGCGTGCGCCTTGTGCTCGCGGCCAAGGGCGTGACGTACGACCTGATCCCGGTCGATCCGCAGAATCCTCCCGAGGATCTGGTCGACCTCAATCCGTACCAGTCCGTTCCGACGCTGGTCGAGCGCGATCTGGTGCTCTACGCGGCGAGCGTCGTCAGCGAATACCTCGACGAGCGCTATCCGCACCCGCCGCTGATGCCGGTCGATCCGTTGTCGCGTGCGCGACTGCGTCTCGCGATGCTGCGTCTCGAGCACGACTGGGTGCCGCAGGTGCAGGCCATCCAGCTCGGCAACAAGGCCCAGCAGGAAGCCGGCCGCAAGCGTCTGAAGGAACTGCTCACCGCCTCGGTGCCGCTGTTCAAGGCGAGCAAGTTCTTCCTCAACCCCGAGATGAGCCTCGCCGACTGCGCGATGGCGCCGATCATCTGGCGCCTGCCGGCGCTGGGCGTGCCGCTGCCGAAGGATGGCAAGGTCATCGAGGATTACGGCAACCGCATATTCCGCAACCCCGGTTTCACCCGGAGCCTGACGGAACAGGAGCGCAAGCTCCGCGACATGCCGGCCTGACGCCACCTATCGCTGCGAACGAAGCCCGCCAACCGGCGGGCTTCGTCGTTGTGGCGGGCACTGCGTCACGGCCAAGCGCCTCACGCCGTCGCTTACACTTCCCCGATGAGCGACGAATTCGAGATGACGAGCCATCGTCCGTACCTGCTGCGTGCGCTGTACGAGTGGATTGGCGACAACGGCCTGACCCCGCATCTGCTGGTCGACGCGACGCGTCCCGATGTGCACGTTCCGAAACATGCGATCAACGACGGACGCATCGTGCTCAACGTCGCGCAGCGTGCTGTCGCGGGTCTCGAGATGACCAACGACCTCATCCGTTTCAGCGCGCGCTTCGGCGGCGTCAGCCATTCGGTGTCGGTGCCGGTCGGTGCGGTGCTTGCGATCTATGCGCGCGAGAACGGGCAGGGCATGGCGCTCCCGCCGGAATCGGATGAAAACGGCGCGACCGGCCTTCCCGCCGGCGCGCTCGGCGAGGGCGGTCCAACGCTGGAACTCGTGCCCGATAGCGGCGATGAAAACCCGAGCGATCAGGGTGACGACGGCGACCACGAACCGCCGACGCCGCCACGTCGCGGGCATCTGCGAATCGTCAAGTAAGTCGATCGATCAGTTCGTCGGCGTACGCGGCGGGAACGCGAGCGGTTCCGGCGTTGGCGGCCCGGCGAAGCTGACCAGGCGATCGCCGCGCAGCACGAGCCGCCCCTGGTGGCGGTCGGCGCCGTCGAGCGAATAGTCGAAACGGAACGTGCGTTCCCATCCGAGCTTTCCGCTCTCAAGGCGACGCGGACGGATGCCGATGACATGCACGGAATCGTCGAGCCATTGCACGCGCGCAGCGCGGCAGGCATCGCGACCGAGGTCGCGCGCACGCTCGGCTGCGGCGCGCCCGGCGTTCCAGAACGCGAACGCAGCGGCCGTGAAGAGCATCATCACGATCATTGAAGGCATTTTGTTACTGTGGCGGCGGCAGCGGATCTGAGCAAGAGCCGCCAAGGATCGAGGGGGCGATCACGGCATGAAACTCGTATTTCCGGGTGGCGAACACCCGCAGGTCATCCTGCAACCAGGCGTCAACAGCGTGGGTTCTGCGCCCGACGCCAACATCGTGATCGACCGCCCCGGCGTGCAGCCGCGGCACTGCCAGCTGCATGTCACCGCCAACGGCGTGATGCTCGACGTGCCGGTCGATGCCCCGGTTACCGTCAATGGTTCGCCGGTGCGCGGGCTGATCGCGCTGCGCGATGGCGACCGCGTGTCGTTCGACCGTTTCGAAGCGCGCCTCACTGGCATGGAAAACGTCGCTGCGGCGCGTCCGGGCGCGAGCGCGCCATCCGCCAACGACGACCTGTTTGCGACGACGGTGCGCGCCGCGCTCCCGAAGTTCGTGCTGCGCGGCATGTCCGGCCATCTGTTCGGTCGCAGCTTCGCATTGGCGGCGACGAACACCGTCGGCCGCGCCCCGGAATCGACCCTGCGTTTCGATGAGAACGGGATCTCGCGCGCCCATGCGCGCCTGGTGCCGACCGACGACAGCGTGCAGATCGAGGACCTCGGGTCCACGAACGGCACGTTCCTCAACGGCAAGCGCATCCTCAGCGGCGAAGCGAAGGTCGGTGACGAGATCGGTTTCGACACGCTGCGCTTCCGCGTGCTGTCGACGGTGCCGTCGGAGAACGAAACGCACGAGGACGAGCCGTCGGCTCGCATGGACCCGCGGCTGATGTGGGGTCTCGCGATCGGTATGGCGCTGCTTGCCGCGGCGGTCGTCGTCGCGCTTTAACCGCGTTCCGCTCCGGCCGGCTTGCGGCCGAGCTTGAGCGACAGATCGATCGCGCGGACATGCTTGGTCAGTCCGCCGATCGAAATGCAGTCGACGCCGTCCTCGGCGATCGCGCGCAGGCCGGCAAGGTCGACGCCGCCTGAAACTTCCAGCGGAATTCGGCCGTTCGCGATGCGCACCGCTTCGCGACGCATCTCCGCATCGAAGTCGTCGATGAGGATGCGGTCGCAACCTGTCTCGAGTGCTTCGCGCAGCTGATCCAGCGTTTCCACTTCGACGATCACTGGCAGCGACGGCGCGTGGTCGCGTGCATTGCGCACCGCGCCAGCGATCGAACCCGCGGCGCGGATGTGGTTTTCCTTGAGCATCACCACGTCGTACAGGCCCATGCGGTGATTGGTGCCGCCGCCGACGCGAACCGCGTATTTCTGCGCGAGCCGCAGCCCCGGAATCGTCTTGCGCGTATCGAGGATCTTCGCGCGCGTGCCGGCGACTGCATCAACATGCGCGGCGGTCACGGTCGCGGTCGCCGACAGCGTCTGCATGAAGTTCAGCGACGCGCGCTCCGCCGTGACCAGCGCACGGGCGCGTCCCTGCAACGTTGCGAGCAATGTGCCTGCACGCACCCGATCGCCTTCCGCGACGTGCCACGCGATGACGACGTCCGGGTCGATCGCACGATGGCAGGCATCGAACCACGGACGCCCGCACACGACCGCCACTTCCTTGCACAGCAGGTAGGCGGTATCAGCGACGTCGGGCAACAGAGCAGAGGTGACGTCGCCACTGCCGACGTCTTCCTCCAAGGCGCGGCGGACATCGACCTCGATCGCCGCAGCCAGCGGCGCTTCCACGCCGATCATGCGGTGGTGATGCCGCAGGTCGTGAGGTCGAGCGATTCTTCGGCGAGCAGCACTGGGATGCCGTCATCGATGCGATAGGCGAGGCGGCCGTCCGCGGTGACGAGCGCGGCGTCGACCGACGCAGCCTGCGGGCTGCCGTCGCCACGCTTCACGCCGCCACCGGCGATCGCCGCGTTGAGGTCGTGCAGCACGCGGGCATCGGCCGGGCGCAGCGGCTGTCGGGTGGTCGGGCAGGCCAGAAGGTCGAGCAACTTGCGGTCCATGGCAGGGAATCGCGGGTGGGCCGTTTAGAATACGTCTTTGCCTGGAAGGGGACGTATGGCCGCCGTGCAACCGCCCGCCGCCGTGGTCGGCATCGTGATGGGGTCGCGTTCGGACTGGGAAACGATGCAGCACGCGGCCGCGAAGCTCGAGGAGCTGGGCGTGCCGCACGAAGTGCGCGTCGTCTCCGCCCACCGCACGCCCGACGTGCTGTTCGATTACGCCGCGACGGCACGCGACCGCGGCCTGCGCGCGATCATCGCCGGCGCCGGCGGTGCGGCGCATCTGCCGGGCATGCTGGCGTCGAAGACGGCCGTGCCGGTGCTCGGCGTGCCCGTGCAGTCGAAAGCGTTGAACGGCATGGATTCGCTGCTGTCGATCGTGCAGATGCCAGCGGGTATTCCCGTTGCGACGTTCGCGATCGGCAACGCGGGCGCGTCGAATGCCGCTTTGTTCGCGGCAGCGATGCTTGCGTCCGACATGCCGGACGTCGCTGCAAAGCTCGACGCATTCCGTGCGAAGCAGACGGCCGACGTCATGCAGAACGACGACCCGCGCAAATGACGACCGTCGGCATCCTCGGCGGCGGCCAGCTCGCGCGCATGCTCGCGCTTGCTGGCGCGCCGCTCGGCCTGCGTTTCCTGGTGATGGACAACGTCGCCGACGCCTGTGCCGGGCAGTTCGCGCCGATGGTGGTCGGTGACTATCGCGACGAAGCTGCGCTCGCGGAATTCGCATCGCGCGTCGATGTCGCGACGTTCGACTTCGAGAACGTGCCGGCCGAATCAGCGCGTTGGCTGACGAATCGCGTGGACGTGTTTCCGAATCCGCGCGCGCTGTCTATCGCGCAGGACCGGCTCGCCGAAAAGACCTTGTTCAGCGAACTCGGCATTCCGGTGCCACCGTTCGCCCCCGTCGATACGCTGGACGAACTTCGCGCTGCGATCGCCGATATCGGTACGCCGTGCATCCTTAAAACGCGTCGTCTCGGTTACGACGGCAAGGGACAGTTCCGTATCCGCAGCGCGGACGATGTCGACGCCGCGTGGACCGCGCTTGGCGCGCAGGCTTCGAAAGTCGGGCTGATCCTCGAAGGCTTCGTGCATTTCGAGCGCGAGCTGTCTGTGGTCGCCGTGCGTGGTCGCGATGGCGAGTTTCGCGCGTGGCCACTCACGGAGAACTGGCACGTCGACGGCGTGCTGTCGGCAAGCCTTGCGCCTGCAACCGCGGATGACGCAACACAGGCACTCGCCTGCGATCACGCGCGTCGCCTCGCCGAAGCGCTCGATTACGTTGGCGTGTTCGCGCTCGAACTGTTCGCTCAGGGTGGCGTGCTGCTCGCCAACGAACTCGCGCCGCGCGTGCACAACTCGGGGCACTGGACGATCGAGGGCAGCGAGACGTCGCAGTTCCAGAATCATCTGCGTGCGGTGCTGGGTCTGCCGCTCGGCGACACGCGCATGGTCGGCGTCGCCTGCATGCTTAACTGGGTCGGCGAGATGCCGGACGCGGCGCCGGTTCTCGAAGAAGCCGGCGGTCACTGGCACGACTACGGCAAGGAGCCGCGCGAAGGCCGCAAGGTTGGACATGCGACCTTGCGTGCGGATTCGTCTAGCGAGCTTGCCGAAGCGCTTGCACGCGTCGGCAAGAGGTTGCAGCGCGACGCGCAGGTTGCGCCGGTGATCGCGCGGCTTTCGAACGGCTGAGCGGGTCGCTCAGCCGGGGCTCGCGACCGTTTCCGGCATCGCGACAACACGCTTCATGCGCTGCATGAGCCCGATGCCCTGCACCACGTAGAACGTCAGCACGGTCGCCGCGATCGCGAGCGTCAGCGGGCTGGACGTTTGCGGCGTCGTGAAACCACCCGACGCGAAACGCCACGCCATGCGTCCGACCAGCAGGCCGGACAGCGCGGCGCCGATCCACGGATTGGGCGTGTAGCCCGGTTGGCCGCCCTGCATGTCGATCCGCATCAGGCGCAGCGCAACGACGCCAAGCACGCCACCGAAGGCCGCGCCCACCGCGATGCCCCAGTCTTCTGCCGGCCGAAACACGGCGAGCAGGGCGAGCGCTGCGAGGAATATCGAAAGCAGGACGACGCGTGCAATCGTGCGCTTCGGTCGCCAAGGCTGACGTCCGAAATGGCTGCGGATGCGGCGATAGATGCTGAAGCCGACGATGGCGGCGATGAGGTACGGCACGTACCCCGGCATGGCGGGTGTCGCGGTCATTGGAATCTCCCCCTGGAGACGACAAGCCTAGCGCAGACCGCAGAAATGCGAACGGCCGGGTCGCCCCGGCCGTTCTTTGGATCCGCTATGCGCGAATCACTTCATGTTCGACGCCACGAAGTCCCAGTTGACGAGGTTCCAGAACGCCTCGACGAACTTCGGACGCGCGTTGCGGTAGTCGATGTAGTACGCGTGTTCCCACACGTCGCAGGTCAGCAGCGGCGTGTCTTCACCGGTGATCGGCGTGTTCGCGTTCGACGTGCTCACCAGCGCGAGCGAACCATCCGGACGCTGCACCAGCCAGCCCCAGCCCGAACCGAACGTGCCGACGCAGGTCTTGGCGAATTCTTCCTTGAACGTCGCGAAGTCGCCGAACGCGAGGTTGATCGCATCGGCCAGCTTGCCGGTCGGCTCGCCGCCGCCGTTGGGCTTCATGCAGTTCCAGAAGAACGTGTGGTTCCACACCTGCGCGACGTTGTTGAACAACGCGCCCTGCGCACGGCGAATGATGTCGACCAGCGGCATGTCCGCGAACTCGGTGCCTTCGATCATCTTGTTGGCGTTGTCGACATACGCCTTGTGGTGCTTGCCGTAATGGAAGTCGAGCGTTTCGGCCGACATGTGCGGCTCGAGCGCGGCGCGGTCGTAGGGCAGGGGAGGCAGTTCAATGGCCATTCGGCAACTCCTTGTGGGGACGGGAGGCGTACAATTTCCCATTCTATCCCCACGATGCCGTCGCGATCCGTCGCGGCGGTGCAATGCACAGGAGAAAGCCCATGAACATCATGGAGCGCATCCAGGCCGAGATCGACCGCCATCCCGTCGTCCTTTTCATGAAGGGCACGCCGCAATTTCCGATGTGCGGCTTTTCGAGCCAGACGGTGCAGGCGCTGCGCAACGCCGGCGCGACGGGACTGCACACGATCAACGTGCTCGAAGACCCGGAAGTGCGCGCGAACCTGCCGCGTCTTTCCAACTGGCCGACGTTCCCGCAGCTCTTCATCAATGGCGAGCTGATCGGCGGCTGTGACATCACGCTGGAGCTTCTGGAATCCGGCGAGCTCGCGCGCATCGTCAGCGAGACGCAGGCTTCGTGAGCGAGTCGGCGTCCCGCGCGCTCGAAGGGCGCGTCGTCCTCGTCACCGGTGCGCACGGCGGCTTCGGCAGCGCGGTCGCCGTCGCGTGCGCGCAAGCGGGTGCGACGGTGGTGCTGCTCGGTCACAAGGTGCCGCGTCTCAACCGGCTTTATGACCGGATTGCTGCAATGGGCATCGAGCCGGCGATCTATCCGCTGGATCTCGAGGGTGCATCGCCCGACGACTACGCACAGCTGGCGGACTCGCTCGAGTCGGGCGTCGGCCGCCTCGATGGCATCGTCCACTGCGCCGCCGAGTTCCGTGGCCTGACGCCGATCATCCACGCGGATCCCGCTGATTTCGCGCGGTCGCTGCATGTCGGGCTGACCGCGCCGTGGTGGCTGACGCAGGCCCTGCTGCCGCTGCTGGCGAAGTCGGACGATGCGTCCGTCGTGTTCACCCTCGACTCCCCGGAACGCGTCGGCGCGGCGTACTGGGGCGGCTATGGTGTGTCGCAGTTCGGGTTGCAGGGCGTCGTGCAGATCCTCCATGCGGAGCTGGCGAACAGCACCGTGCGGGTCTCGGGCCTGATGCCGGGGCCGATGCGCACGACGTTGCGCGCGCGGGCATGGGTGGAGGAAACGGACCGCCAGGCGGTCGACCCGTCGGCGTATGCGCCGGCGGCAGTCGACCTGTTGTCGGCCGCCGGTATAGCGCGTCGCGGAACAGTCTGGGCGCCCACCGCCGCTGAACTCGCGACCGTATGACGATCGCGTCCGCCGCGCTGCTGCTGTTCCTCATCCTCGATCCGCTCGGGAACATTCCGGTGTTCCTGAGTCTTCTGCGTCCGCTCGCGCCGCACCGGCAGCGCGCGGTGCTCGCCCGCGAGCTGGTCATCGCGCTCGGCGTGCTGTTCGCCTTCCTCTGGGGTGGAAAGTACGGCCTCGAGCTGATGCACCTGCGGCAGGAGTCGGTATCGATCGCAGGCGGCATCGTGCTGTTCCTGATCGGCATTCGCATGATCTTCCCGCCGCCGGAAGGCCTGATGGGCGAGATCCCGGACGGCGAGCCCTTCATCGTGCCGATGGCCATCCCTCTGATCGCTGGCCCGTCCGGCATGGCGGCGGTGATGCTGATGGGCAGCAACGAGCCCGGCCGCCTCAAGGACTGGAGCATCGCGTTGCTGATCGCCTGGGCGGGGACTGCCGCCATCCTGGCTTGCGCCACCGTCCTCTACCGCTTCCTCGGCAAGCGGGTGCTGACCGCGATCGAGCGGCTGATGGGCATGCTGCTCGTCGCGATCTCCGTCCAGATGTTCCTTGACGGACTGTCGGCCTACCTGCGCTGAAGCCTTCAGCCGCCTGTCAGCGGGCGCGACCGGCGTCCCGTCACGTGCCTGTCACGAAAGCCTTCTAGCGTGTTAATCTGATGTTAACCACGATCCGGACGGGGAGTCCGGGGCGTGCCACTCCCGTCTGCCGTGTCCATCGAGGTTTCACGTATGACCCATGCCAGCCGCCTGCGGCTGTCCAAGCTCACGCTTGGCCTGTTCACCGCCCTTGCCGCCGCTAACGCCTTCGCGCAGAGCACGTCCGCCGGTATCGGCGGTGTCGTCACCGATGCTGGCGGCCGCCCCGTCGGTGGTGCCGACGTCACGATCGTGCACGTTGAATCGGGCACGGTGAGCCACGCGACCACGGACGCGAACGGCCGCTACAACGCGCGCGGCCTGCGCGTCGGTGGCCCGTACACGATCACGATCAACAACTCCGGAAACACGGCACACCAGGAAGGCGTTTATCTCGGCCTCGACCAGGTTGCCGATGTGGACCTGCACCTGACGCAGAACGACGTGCAGCTCGGCTCCGTCGTCGTCAAGGGCAAGGCCACGTCGCAGTACTTCGGTGCCGACATGAAGGGCATCAGCACCAATCTGTCGCGTCGTGACCTCGATCGCCTGCCGGCTCCGGATCGCTCGATCCAGAACGTCGTGCGTGCCGATCCCCGCATCGTCGTCACCGACCGCGACCGTGGCGCGTTCTCGGCCGCTGGGCAGAACTTCCGCTACAACAGCATCACGATCGACACCATCCAGGCGGGCGACCCGTTCGGCCTGAACGACAACGGCCTGCCGACCAAGGGCACGCCGATCTCGCAGGACGCGATCGAGAGCTACAACATCTCGACCGCCAACTTCGACGTCGCAACGCGTCGCGGCGTCGGCGCGTGGGTCAATGCCGTCACCAAGAGCGGCACGAACGACTTCCACGGTTCGGTCTACTACGTCTACCAGAACGCCGACAACATGATTGGTGAGAACCAGTCCGGCGCGAAGTGGACCGGTTTCACCAAGGACACGACCATCGGCGCCACCCTCGGCGGCCCGATCGTCAAGGACACGCTGTTCTTCTTCGCGAGCTACGAAGAGAGCAACAAGACGAGCCCGGGCGCACCGTTCGGTCCGTCGGACTCCAATGCCACGCTGAAGGTTCCGGGCATCACGCAGGCGCAGGTCGACCAGATCATCGCGGCGGCTAAGGCCAAGGGCCTGACGCCGGGCGACCTGACCGCGTCGAACGTCGACACCGACAGCAAGCGCGCGCTCGTCAAGTTCGACTGGAACATCAACGAGCAGCACCGCGCCAGCCTGCGTCTGAGCCAGACGAAGGAAATCGAGCCGATCATTACGGCCGCGACCACGACGGGTGCGAACCCGACGCTGCCTCTGTCGAGCAACTGGTACGTGCTGGACAAGAAGAACACCAGCTACGCGCTCAGCCTGTACGACGACTGGACTAGCAACTTCTCGACGGAAGCCTCGGTCGGCTACAACGAGTTCACGCAGAACCGCGAGCCGCTCGTGGGCGGTGCCCAGCCGGAAGTTACCGTTCGCGTCGGTGACGCGGACACCGGTCCGGCAGTCCGTTTCGGCACCGAGTTCTCCTCGCAGGCCAACGTGCTCGCGGTCAAGACCTGGAACGGCTACTTCGCCGGTACCTGGTACGCCGGTGATCACGTGATCAAGGGCGGCGTCGACTATCAGCGCGACGACTTCTACAACCTGTTCCTGCAGGCCGCGAACGGTTCGTACGCGTTCAATTCGATTGCGAAGTTCCAGAGCGGCGTCTACCGCCGTTACCAGCTCAACACGCCGGCGCCGGGCTACACGCTCGATAACGTTGCCGCGCGGTTCGTGATGACGCAGTACGGCCTCTTCCTGCAGGACACGTGGCAGGCAAACGACAAGCTGTCGGTGCAGTACGGCCTGCGTTACGACATCCCGCAGGTCAGCCCGCTGCCGACGTACAACCCGTGCTTCGCGGCACAGCCGGGTGCGCAGGGCCCGCAGGGCTCGCCCGCGGTGTGCGGCCTGCGTCCCGCGGCCGGCGTCAACGGCCAGGGTTCGAGCGGTGGCTACGGTTATTCCAACCAGGGCACGATCGACGGTAACTCGGTGCTCCAGCCGCGAGCGTCGTTCAATTACCAGATCGACGACAACACGCAGCTGCGTGGCGGCGCTGGTGTGTTCGTTTCGAATACGCCGGCCGTTTGGGTAGCTAATCCGTACTCGAACAACGGCGTTGCCGTCGCGAGCTATGACGTCAACCGTGCAGTGCTGCTGCCGGGCGACCCGGCTTTCAGCCCGGATGCCGGCAACCAGCCGATCCCGGGTGGCCGTACGCTGCCGGGCCTTGGTACGTCGCAGATGAGCCTCTCGATCGTCGATCCGAGCTTCCAGATCCCGACGGTTGCGAAGTACACGCTTGGTATCGACCACACGTTCCCGTGGTTCGGTGGCACGGTCGCGACGACCGAGTGGCAGCACCTCGACACGATCAAGGGCATCCTGTACCAGAACATCAACCTGGGCGCGTCGAACGGCGTTCTCCCGGACGGTCGTCTGAACTACTCGCGATCGACGACCCTTGCCCCCGGCGGCGCCAACACGAACCGCGTCAATGCGAACCCGTCGTTCGGTCAGGCCATGATCCTGCTGACCAACACGGATAAGGGCAGCTCGGACAGCGTGACGTTCTCGCTGCGCAAGCCGATGGCGAACGATTGGGCAGCCTCGATCGCGTACACCTGGACGCAGGCGAAGGACGTCAACCCGGGCGCCTCCAGCGTCGCGAACAGCAGCTTCCAGAACCGCGACTGGATCAACCCGAACGACGACTACCTCGGCACGTCGAACTACGAGATCCCGAACCGCGTCCTCGCGCAGGCCACGTGGCAGCACCGCTTCTTCGGTGCGTACAACACCAGCTTCACGGCGTTGTACGACGGTCACAACGGCGCACCGTACAGCTGGATCTTCGGCAACGACGTCAACGGTGACTCGTACTTCCACGATCTCGCGTACGTGCCGTCGGGTCCGGCGGACATCAACTGGGCTCCGACGACCAACAACACGACCACGCCGGCGAATGCGGCGGCGAGCGCCCAGCTGATCAACTCGTTCTGGGCTTATATCGCTGCGCATCCGGAACTCGCCCGCTTCCAGGGTGAGATTTTCCAGCGCAACGAGGCGCGCGCTCCGTGGGTGAACCAGCTCGACCTGTCGTTCTCGCAGGAAATCCCGGGCTTCATGAAGGGCCATAAGGGCGAAGTCCGCCTCGACGTGTTCAATTTCCTCAACATGCTCAACAACAAGTGGGGCGTGGAATACCGTGCCAACTTCCCGCTTGAGCGCGTGCTGGCGGATTCGGCCGGCGTCGGTCCTAACGGCAAGTACGTCTACGACATCTCGAAGTACAAGGATGCCAACGGCAACTACGCGCCGCAGGCCCTTGCTCCGAACGAGAGCTTCACCCCGTCGCAGCGTTGGTCGGTCCTGCTGACCCTGCGTTACAAGTTCTAAGCGACTCCAGCGTCACCGAAAACGGCCGGGCTCGCCCGGCCGTTTTCTTTTGTGGAAACGGCGCGTGCGCTAGAGTCCGCGCACTAATCAGACGAAAAGAACGCAAGCGGAATGAACGCAGTGACCGAAGCACCGAGTACCGTCATCCTCCCGACCGTCGACGCGCGCATCTATCCGCGCAACGGTCTCGACATCCTGTCCCGCACCGAGGTGGCGCGCCTGCGCGATGCCTCCAGCGGTGGCATGCACGAACTGCTGCGTCGTTGCGCGCTGGCCGTGCTCACCAGTGGCAGCACCAGCGATGACCCGCGCGCCGCGCGCGAGCTGTATCCGGATTTCGACATCCACGTGCAGCAGCAGGATCGTGGCGTCCGCATCGACCTGATCAAGGCGCCGGCAATGGCGTTCGTCGAAGGCGAACTCATCCAGGGTGTTGCCGAGTTGCTCGCAGCGGTCGTGCGCGATCTCGCGTACACCGCGATCGAACTCGGCAACGACTGCAACCGCGATCTCGAAAGCAGTGACGGCATCACCGACGCGGTGTTCGGCCTGCTGCGCAATGCACGCGTGCTGCACCCGGGCGACCCGAATCTCGTCGTCTGCTGGGGTGGCCACTCGATCAATCGCGACGAGTACCTCTATACCAAGCAGGTCGGCTACGAGCTCGGCCTGCATGGCATCGACATCTGCACCGGCTGCGGCCCGGGTGCGATGAAAGGCCCGATGAAGGGCGCGACGATCGCGCACGCCAAGCAGCGTCGTCGTCGTATGCGTTACATCGGCATTACCGAGCCGGGCATCATCGCCGCCGAGTCGCCGAATCCGATCGTGAACCACCTCGTGATCATGCCGGACATCGAGAAGCGTCTCGAAGCGTTCGTCCGCATGGCGCACGGCATCATCGTGTTCCCGGGCGGCGTGGGGACGGCGGAGGAGATTCTGTACATCCTCGGCATCCTGCTTCGCGAGGAAAACCAGGGCCTGCCGTTCCCGTTGATCCTGACGGGTCCGACCGCGTCCGCGCCGTACTTCGAGCAGATCGATCAGTTCCTGCGCCTCACGCTGGGCGAGGCGGCGACGTCGCGTTACGAAATCATCGTCGGCGACCCCGCGGAAGTCGGTAAGCGCATGAGCCGCGCGATGCGCAAGGTGCGCGAGCATCGCATCGCGCATCGCGATTCGTTCTTCTTCAACTGGTCGGTCGACATCCCACTCGCGTTCCAGCAACCGTTCGTGCCGACGCACGAAGCGATGGCCGCGCTCGACCTGCACCACGGCCGCAAGCCGCACGAACTCGCTGCCGACCTGCGCCGCGCGTTCTCGGGCATCGTGGCCGGCAACGTCAAGGAAGACGGCATCCGTCGCGTCGAGGAATTCGGCCCGTTCGAGATCCACGGCGACGTCGACATCATGCAGGCGCTCGATGAGCTGCTACGTGGCTTCGTGCAGCAGCACCGCATGAAGATCGCGGGTGACTATCGGCCGTGCTATCGCGTCGTCACCTGATCAACGCGTTGGCGGGGCGAGGGCGGGGCAGGCGGACGGTCGCGACGTAGTGCTCGCCGACCGTCTGCGTCTCGATGCGTCCGGTTCCGTTCGTGAGCGCATCGACGCGCGCCTGCGCGGCGCGCACACCGACGCCGTGCCCCGGCGTCGATCGCTCCTTGCCGAGCACGAGCGGGCTGCGCACACGGATCACGATCCACTCGGGATCCGATTCGAGCGCGATGTCGATCGTCCCGCCGCGTTCAACGCGCTCGACGCTGTGGTGAATCGCGTTCTCCACGAGCGGTTGCAGCGACAACGCGGGCACCTTTACGCGCGGCAGGTCGGGAGGTAGCGACCAGTTGACTCGCAGGCGGTCGCCAAAGCGCAGCGATTCGATGTCGAGGTATGCGCGGGTGACCTCGATCTCGTCGCGCAGCTCGACGACCTGCGGTTTTGCCAATGCCATGCGTATCAGCTCGGAGAGCCCGAGCAGCACCGACTCTGCACGGTCCGGCTGCTGATGCACCAGCGCAACGGCCGTGTTGAGTGCATTGAATAGGAAGTGCGGGTGTACGCGCGCCTTGAGTGACTCCAACTCCGCCTGCTGCGCGCGAACCGCAGCAAGCCTTGCTGTCCAATGGGCGTCATAAACCGACAAGCCGAGAAAGCCGACGATCACGACGATCAAGGTCACGCGCAGGACCAGGGATCCCCACGTCATGCCGGGCCCGAGCCAGTTTTCACCGAGCGACATTCGTGCGACGAGCAGGACGACCAAGCTGTTCCAAACAATGAGCGCGAGAAGCGCCCATGCGATCTGTCGGTGCGTGCGGCCTGCGAGGGGGCGACGCAGCAAATAGACTCCGCCGAGGGAAAGTAGCAGTACCCATTGCGTTGCGAACGACGCGATCGCAAACGCAGTCCATCGTGGGGTGCCACCGCTCCAGGCAAGGGCCAACACGGCGGCGAGCGCCTCCCCGACGAGCGTGACGCGGATCAAGGTTTCCGCGCGCCAAAGGAACGTAAGTGTCGCGGGTGTCGCAAGCTTGCGCGTCATAGTGATGGGCATCTCTTGGGGCAAGCCGGCATTTCTGGGCCGTCTGGGCAGGCACACCGCCCGTCCGTCGGTCGTCGCTGGATACCTTGCTGGACCGTATTTAACCTGCCATCAGAGTAATTGGGGGAAACCAATGCCGGATTCGCGAAATGCGCGTCGACCACATCCGATCCGGTCGGCGCGGGGCTTCACGCTAGTGGAGCTGGTCGTGACGCTCGTAATTCTTGCAGTTGTGTTGAGCATTGGCATCCCGAGCTTCAAGCGACTGATTGCGTCGAACCGGCTTTCGGCCGCAGCGAACGATGTGGTCGCGGTCATGCAAACGGCGCGAGCCGAAGCGATACGGCAAAACCGGCGCGTCATGTTGTGCCCGAGCACGACGGGACGGAATTGTTCGGGCGCGAACTGGAGTCACTTCATCGCGTTCAGCGTCGGCCCGACGGTAAGCACGGCTACTCCGTCTTCCGTTGCGCCGGCCGCCGCGACTGACGTACTGCGTGACGTCGACCTCGGGACTGGGCGCCTCGCAGTGAAAGGCAGCAGCAATGTAACGGCGAGCGATCGCATCTGGTTTTCCTCGGACGGCTATGCACGAATGGGCGCTTCTTCCACCCGCGCGGGCGCTATTTCCGTGTGTTCGACTGATGCCCCTGCGGCAGAAAACACACGTGATGTCGTCGTCGATACCAGCCGGATCGCAGTCGTGCGTCGTGATGGCACCGCGGCGTGTACGCAGCTGACGGACTAGGGACTCATATGGATAACCGCCACACGAAACAACGCGGGAGCAGCCTCCTGGAAGTGCTGATCGCCGTATTGATCCTCGCGATAGGAATGCTCGGCATGGCGGCGTTGCAGGTCGTCACGCTGAGCAACACCGGTAGCGCTTCTCAACGGTCTACGGCAGTTATCCAGTCGTACGCGATGTTTGACCTTATGAGGGCAAATTTGGGTGCGGCCCGATCGGGTCAATACGACACGGGCTGGCTTTGCCAGGCGCCTGCGACGGGTACGCGCATCAGTAACGACGTGAATGCCTGGATCGGGCAGCTTCAGAGCGCGATGGGGGACACGGCCTGCGGGCGCATCACCTGTGGGACCAACACCTGCACCGTCGGGGTTCGGTGGGATGACAGTCGCGGGTCGGGCGGCGACACGCAGCAGAAGATCGAAACCACGAGCAGGCTCTGACATGGCTAGTTTTCGAAATCCTCGTTCCGCACTCACGCATCAGGCGGGCTTCTCGCTAATCGAGCTCATGATCGCGCTCGTGCTTGGTTTGCTGGTGGTTGCGGGAGCCAGTGCCGTCTTTCTATCCAACAAGCGGACGTTCGGAACGAGCGAAACGCTCAATCGCATCCAGGAAAGCCAGCGCGCTTCGTTCGAGCTCATGTCGCGCGACCTCCGGGAGGCGGGCGGCAATCCGTGTTCGATGTCATCCAAGCCGGTGAACATGCTCAACGCGGGCGGCAACACGTGGTGGAGCAGCTACGGCGACGGCATCCGGGGCTATGGCGGCAGCGACGCTGCGGCAGGCACGACGACGGGCGCGGCCACCGGTAACCGCGTCGCGGGTACGGATGCTGTGGACCTGGCGCTGGCGAACGAAGGCGGCGACGTACGAGTGGTGCTGCAGGACACGCCCGGCGCGAACATTCAGGTGTCGTCGACCGCGGGCATTACCGATGGCGAGATCCTGATGATCTGCAATATGGATTACCGCATGATCTTTCAGGTCACCAACCTGACGTCAGCCGCCGGCGGCTTCAGCATCCAGCACAACGGCGGTGGCGGCGGCACGACGGGCAATTGCAGCCAGGTGTTCCAGATTTTCAACAACGTGTCCTCATGCAACCCGGGTGCGTCCGGGTCGGGGTATTGCTTCGCGGTCCCGGATCCGACCCATGTCAATCCGAACTGCAATGACTTCAGCAACTCGCCCGCACGCGTGGCCCACGTGACCATGTCACGTTGGTACATCGGTCGAAATGCGCGCGGCAGCACGTCGCTGTACCGCGCCGTCGTCGTTAACAACAGCGGCACCAACACCCCGAGTGCCGTCAACCCGACGGAAATTGCGGAGGGCGCGACAGCGATGGCGGTCACCTACCTGCGACAAGGGCAGGCGAGCTTCGAAACCCCTGCGGCAATAACGACGGCAAATGCCTGGGGCCAAGTCATAGCGGCGCGCGTCAGCGTGTCGTTCGGCGGTGTCGACGGAGCCCTGACGGGCAACTATCTGCGCGGCACCAACGCCAACGGCTCGGCCGGCGCCGTAATCAACCAGACGATGACGAGCGTGGTGACGCTCCGCAACCGCGCGGGGCTGATCTGATGAGCCGTTCGATGCCTTCGAGGTTCGGGAACGGCGAGCGCGGCATTGCGCTGGTCGTGGTTCTCCTGCTTTTGCTCATCGTCACGTTGATCGGGTTGGCGGCGATGCGCGGCACCCTTCTCCAGGAACAGATGGCCGCCAACACGGCGTCACGTGGCAATGCGTTTCAGCTCGCCGAAGCCGTGCTGCGGGAAGGTGAATCGATCGCCGCGGGCGCCCCAACGATGCCGGCGGCGGGTGGTGCGTGTGTCAATGGGCGCTGCCCGAATCCGGGCCTGTCGAGCGACGGGTATTGGCAGGATTCCGCCAATTACAAATCGTCCGCGCTCGCCACCGCTGGCGTGACCGCGGGCTACGTGATCGAGGATATGGGCACCGGCTCGGATATCTCGTCGAGCTGCACGACTGCGATCGACGCATCGAGCGGCGGATGCTCCACGAACATCAAACGTTACCGCGTTACATCGCGCGTCCACATGGACACCGGGACCGAAGTCGTCCTGCAAACGAACTATCAGGTGGAGTGACCACATGGCCACGACTGATCTCAATCGATCGACTCTGCGACGCGGAATTCTCGCCGGCGCGATTGCCGCGCTGACGCTCGCCGTGGCCTCCGCCGGGGCAACGAGTTTCCCATCGTATCCGCTCGTGTCGGGCTCGCCACTTGCGCCGAACATCCTGTTCATCCTGGACGACTCGGGATCGATGGGCTTTCTGCGCATGCCGGTCGACGACGACGGCGAGATGCCGGATTCGCTGGCGACCAAGGCAAGCGTCAACAATACGGTGTATTACGACCCTAACACCCCCTACCAGCCCTGGATGACGGCGACTGGTGCTCGAATGACAGGGGGCACGTCGTTCAACGCTGTATTCGGCGATTTCGACCTGGCCGCCGGGAACACGATCGACCTTGCGGATAGCGGCAGCTGCCGGACATATTCGCAGAACGGTTCGAATGTACAGGTCTGCGGCGGTCCGACGCAGGCGACCTACTATGTATTGAAGGCCGGGCAGACGCCCAGCACTACAGACAACACGCGGTACTACCGCTATCAGATTCTCAACGTCAGCGGCACGGTGCGCGTGGTTCGCAGTGAATGGCTGACATCGGGCACCACCGACGCCACGATGGGATGCCCGGATCCGGGCGGCCGCAACAGAGCCGCTTGGCGTGCCTGTACATTCGCCACGCCGACAGGGCGTAGCGAAGCCGCCGAAATCACGAACTTCGCGACTTGGTTCTCGTACTCGCGCTCGCGCATGAAAATGGCGAAAGCTGGCGCGACCGAGGCGTTTTCGACGTTGGGCTCCAACGTCCGCGTTGGCTTCCGCACGATCTGGAACCGGAGCAACCTGGATATTCCAGTGCAGGACGGCAACTCCGGTCTGTTCGAGGACGCGACAACCCCGACGACGACGACGGCGCGATCCACCTGGTTCTCGCGGGTGCGCGATGCGACATCGCGTAACGGCACACCGCTCCAGGGCGCGCTTCAGAAGGCCGGCGATTACTACACGCAGACGGGCGCATCAGGGCCCTACGGGCCCGAGTCCGGCACCGCGCAATTCCAGTGCAGGCAGAACTTCAGCATTCTGACCACCGACGGCTACTGGAACGACGGGTCGAATTACACGGCAGTCGGCGAGCAGGACAGCAACAACGGCGTGGCCATCTTCAACCCGATCGATAGCACGAATACAGTCCGTTACACGGCGGGCATCCCGTATAGAGCGGCGGCCAGCGATACGCTGGGCGATATCGCAATGAAGTACTGGAAAAGCGATCTACGTACCGACCTTGCGAACAAAGTGGTTCCGGTTAGTACGGATCCCGCGTTCTGGCAACACATGGTGACGTTCGGTATTTCGATCGGCAACAAGGGCGGTCTCGACCAGGGTTCCGTCGCCGAGATCATTCGTGACGGGTCGCCGCGAATCAATGGCGTCAACGTTGCATGGCCGGTCGCCGCCAGCGGCAAGACCAGCGAAAACATCGACGATCTCCTGCACGCCGCGGTCAACGGCCATGGCGAATTCATCGCAGCGACGAACTCGAAGGATTTCGCGGATGCCCTCGGTGACGTGCTGAGCAAGATCCAGGAACGACTCGCGTCGGGTTCCAATGTCGCTACGAACAGCACGTCGTTCCAGTCCGACACGCGCATGTACCAGGCGAAATTCACCGCTGGCAAGTGGACCGGCGACCTCGAGGCGTACGATGTAACCGCGAGCGGCGGTATCGCGGCCAATGCCGCGTGGAAGACGGCCTCGCGCATCAACGCCAGCCTGACCGATGGTGACAGTAGTAATGACTTCACCGCGCGGACCGTATTGACGTGGGACACGTCGCGCAGTCGCGGTGCAAACTTCCCGACGACCGCGCAGACGTTGTTGCTCGCTCGTGGAACGGGCACGGACGCCGTTTCCGGTGCCACAAATGCCGACTACATCAAGGGCAGCCGAGCGGGGGAGATGTCCAATAACGGCACGCTCCGCAACCGCGCCTTCCTTCTGGGCGATATCGTCGATTCATCGCCGTTCTATCTGAAGGACAACGAGACGATCTTCGTGGGCGCTAACGACGGCATGCTCCATGCCATCAATGCGCTGACGGGCGACGTGCGCTATTCGTACGTCCCGGCCGGCATCGATTTCGCCAAGCTGGCGACTTTCAGCGATCCAGCGTACGCGCATACGTATTTCGTGGATGGCCCAATCGCGGTGAGCGCCCAGAATGCCGTTGGCGACAACTATCTGGTCGGAACGCTCGGCCGTGGCGGCAAGGGTGTGTTCGCGCTCGACGTGAGCAACAACACAAGCCCTTCAGTGATGTGGGACAACACCGCGAACGTCGATGACGACATGGGGTACGTGTTGGGTCTACCACTGATCGCCAAGTCCAATACCGGCGGTACCGTTGCCGTGGTGTCGAACGGCATCGATTCCGTCAACGGCTCGGCAACGCTTTACATCTACAACGTTACGAGTGGCAGCGTTCTGAAGAAGTTCGTGGTCGATACCGGCAGCAATGGGCTCTCGGCGCCCCGCGCCGCCGATGTGGATGGCGACGGAGACATCGACTACATCTACGCCGGCGATCTGAAGGGCAAGCTGTGGAAGTTCGACGTCTCGGGCGCCGCGGCCGCATCTTGGAACGTGGCACTCAACGGGCAGCCGATGTTCCAAACGGCGTCGAATCAGCCTATTACCGGCGGTCTGGCGATCGCTCGCGAGCCTGGTACGCGTCGGATCTTCATCACGTTCGGCACAGGTAAGTTGATCTCGCAAGGGGATCTGACGACGACCTCGACGCAGTCCCTGTACGCCCTGATTGACGATGGATCGATCATCCAGCGCAGTGACTTGACGCAGCGGACGATCGCAGCGACAGGGCAGGTGAATTCAAAGAACGTGCGTGCGTTCGAGACGTATGCGGCGCTGCCGTCAGGCTCGAAGGGTTGGTACATCAATCTGGGTACTCCGACAGCGGGCGAACGAGTAGTGAGCGGCCCGCGTATCAAGGGTCGCGCGGCCTTCTACTCGAGCATCATCCCGGCCTCCGGCGGCGCCAGTTGCGACCCGGGTGGCACGGGCTATCTGAACGTGCTCGATCTGTTTACGGGTACGAGCCCGCAGGCCGACGGTGGCGGGTCGAGCTCGTTCTTCGACCTTAACGGCAACGGCTCCGGCAATGACGACACGCTTACCGTCAACGGGCAGCAGTACCCGATCGGTTCGGTCGACCTCGGCGTGGGCATGCCGACGGAGTCCGCACAGATCGATAACTTCGTTGTGCTCGGTGGATCGACAGGCGGTCACTCCGGGGTTGGCGTCTCGGGCATATCGGGTCAGGCGAAGCGCGTTGGCTGGCGCGAAATATTCAACCGGGACTAATGACCGTGCACAACAAAAGAGAGAACGGCTTCACCCTCATCGAGTTAATGATTGTCGTGGCGATCATTGCCGTGCTGGCAGCCATCGCATATCCGGCGTACACGCAACACGTTTTGAAGGCACGCCGGGTTCAGGCGGCGGGATGCTTGCAGAACATGGCGCAGTTCATGGAGCGATTCCGCACGACTCACAATTTCTCGTACTCGGGCGCCACCGTGGTTGCCGACCAGTTTCAGTGCCAGACCGACCTATCGGCGTTCTACACGATTCTGCCCGTGACCGGCTCAGTGACCGCGACAGCGTATTCGCTTCAGGCCGCCCCGACCGGCGCTCAGCTGAAGGACACCAAATGCGCGACGCTTGGCCTGGACCAGACCGGCCAGAAGACTATTTCTGGCACGGCGAGCGTCGAGCAATGCTGGTGAAGTCTGGCCGCCGCTGTTGACCCCGAGCGACAACTGATTAAAATGCGGGTCCCCGCCCGAATAGCTCAGCCGGTTAGAGCACTTGACTGTTAATCAGGGGGTCGTTGGTTCGAGTCCAACTTCGGGCGCCAGATGAATGACTGAAGGGCTTGCAGCGATGCAGGCCCTTCTTTTTTTAGTCGAACGGGCAGGGCGTTTCTCCAAACCGTTCCGTTCGGGTCCGCCCCGAATTGTTGACGACCACGCTTGCCAGCAATTGATGGTTGCGCGAGGTGCACACCCTGAGTGTGCTGTTGGTGCCCGCAGCCCAGCCGTCCGGCAGGTAGCGCACCAGCCGCCTGCCGTCGGTTGCGGAGACGGCGAGCGCGGTGCCCAAGCCATCCACACGTTCGAGAACGGGTGACGTCGGTTGCCCGGAACCGTTGTCCACGAACACGATCCATCCGTCCTCCCAACGGCGGTCCGTGCGGCAGTTTCGACCGTCGGCGCTCGGACATACGGATACCGGCCGGTTCCGGCGGATCGCTTCGATCCGTGCGGTCGCAAGACTGGTTGTCAGCTGGCTGAGAGCGTTAGCGCACCGCGCGCTGTCGATGACTCGACCGAACGCCGGTCCGCCTACCGAGAACAGGATCGCCGCGATCGCGGTTCCGGCGAGAAATTCCACCAGGGTGAAGCCATTTTGTGACTGCATAGCCGCCTCCGTGCGATCCGGAGATCGTGAGCGGAGTCCATAGCCGAGTCTGTCGGGCTCACTTCCGAGGCGGTGTCGGAAAACTCCTCGAGTCGCAGCTCGTGCGTCGCCAGATTGCTACGCTGATAAATGCCCTTGGCCGACGAGCTCTCGACACGTCATGCGTAGACTCGCCGAGCGCCTATTCATTCAGTCGTGAGAGCCTCTTTGGACCGCTTCCAACTCGTCTCCCCCTATTCCCCCGCCGGTGACCAGCCGCCGGCGATCGAGCGTCTGGCGAACGGTTTCGACGCCGGCATCGCGGCGCAGACGCTGCTGGGCGTGACGGGCTCGGGCAAGACGTACACGATCGCGAACGTCGTGCAGCGCATCCAGAAGCCGACGATCGTGATGGCGCCCAACAAGACGCTCGCGGCGCAGCTTTACGGCGAGTTCAAGGCGTTTTTCCCGCACAACGCGGTCGAGTATTTCGTCAGCTATTACGACTACTACCAGCCGGAAGCCTACGTACCGTCGTCCGACACCTTCATTGAGAAGGACAGTTCGGTGAACGAGCACATCGAGCAGATGCGCCTGTCGGCCACGAAGGCGCTGCTCGAGCGTCGCGACACGCTCATCGTCTGCACCGTGTCCGCGATCTACGGCCTCGGCGACCCGGGCGAATACCACCGGATGGTGCTGCACATGGTGCGCGGCGAGCGCATCGATCAGCGCGAGCTAATCCGCAAGCTTACCGAGATGCAGTACTCACGCAACGACACCGAGCTGCGCCGCGGTACGTATCGCGTGCGTGGCGAAGTGATCGACGTGCATCCGGCCGAGAGCGAGAACGAAGCGCTGCGCGTCGAGTTGTTCGACGGCGAGATCGAGCAGCTGTCCGCGTTCGATCCGCTGACCGGCGAGGTCTTCCGCAAGCTGCCGCGCTACACGATCTATCCGAAGTCGCATTACGTGACGACGCGAAAGACCGTGCTCGAGGCCGTCGACACGATCAAGGACGAGCTGCGCGAGCGGCTTGAGCAGCTGTATGCGCAGAACAAGCTGGTCGAGGCGCAGCGCCTGCAGCAGCGCACGCAGTTCGACCTGGAAATGCTGGCCGAGGTCGGCTTCTGCAACGGCATCGAGAACTACTCGCGGCACATGACCGGCACTTTGCCCGGCGAGCCGCCGCCGTGCCTGTTCGACTACGTGCCGGCCGACGCGTTGATGGTGGTCGACGAATCGCACGTGACCGTTCCGCAGGTTGGCGCGATGTACAAGGGCGACCGCTCGCGCAAGGAAACGCTGGTCGAGTTCGGTTTCCGCCTGCCGTCGGCGCTCGACAACCGGCCGCTGAAGTTCGAGGAATGGGAAGGCCGCGCGCCGCGCGCGATCTATGTCTCGGCGACGCCCAGCAAGTACGAGTTGGAGAAGTCGGCGGGCGAGATCGTGGAACTCGTCGTCCGCCCGACCGGCCTGATCGATCCGGAAGTCGAGGTGCGGCCGGTCGCCACGCAGGTCGATGACGTGCTCGGCGAGATCAACAAGCGCGTCGCGATGGGCGACCGCGTGCTGATCACCACGCTCACAAAGCGGATGGCGGAGAACCTCACCGAGTACCTGACCGAGCACGGTATCAAGGTCCGCTACCTCCACTCGGACATCGACACGGTCGAGCGCGTCGAGATCATCCGCGACCTGCGCCTCGGCAAGTTCGACGTCGTGGTCGGCATCAACCTGCTTCGTGAAGGCCTGGACATGCCGGAGGTGTCGCTGGTCGCCATCCTTGACGCCGATAAGGAGGGCTTTCTGCGATCGGCCGGCTCGCTGATCCAGACCATCGGTCGTGCGGCGCGAAACGTGCGCGGCAAGGCGATCCTGTATGCCGACGTCGTCACGCGGTCGATGAAGATCGCGATCGACGAGACCGACCGCCGCCGGCAGAAGCAGGTCGAATACAACGCGGAGCACCGGATCACGCCGCAGTCGGTGGTGCGGCCGGTGAAGGACATCCTCGAAGGCGCGCGTCGCGACGTCGACGACGGGAAGGGCAAGGGAAAGAAGGCGCGCCGCGTCGCGGAGCCCGAAACCGATTACGCCGCCCTCAGCCCGGCGCAGCTATCGTCACGCATCAAGGCGCTGGAGCAGCAGATGTACCAGCACGCCCGCGACCTCGAGTTCGAGGCCGCCGCAAACGTCCGCGACCAGCTTCGCAAGCTGAAGGAGGCCGGGTTCGCGAGCTGACGTGAACCCGCTAAGATCGGCGTATCAAGGGGATGGGGATGGGGATGCGGCCGATCTGGCTGGGTTTTGTGGTGGGAGCAGGACTTCTGGCTGCCGCCGGCGCGTGGACTTACCTACGCGATACCACGGCGAAAGAAGAGGTGTCGACGCATGCATCTCCATTCGTCGTGGACGCGTCGCGCAGCTCGGGTGAGCTCAGCACGTCGTTCAAGTACGACCGGGCGGAGATCGAGAGAGCGATCGAGTCGGGCGTAGTACGCATCAGGCTGCCGGACGGCACCAGTTATCGTGCATCCGTGACCGGAACGAGGCCGGAAGTCGCAGGCGGGACGACGGTCGTTGGGCGAGTCGACACCAAGTTTGGGCCGCAATCGATGGTCCTTACGATCGGCCGGGACGCCATGTTCGGCGTGATTCCGATGCCCAACGGTCATCAGCTATATGCCACGACGACCCGTGGGGTCGTTAGTGTCGGCGTGGCGGGCGGGCTCATTCCGCCGACCGTGAAAGGCAGTCTCGCCGCCAATCCGGACTATCTGCGCCCGACGCTGCCAGCAGCCGCATCGGCCGGGGGCGGAAGCGCGAGAACGACGGTTGCACCGGCGCCGGCGCCCGCACCCGCACCGGCGATCGCAGTGCTGGCGGCATCCACGTCGCCGGGGGCGGCGCAGGAAATCGCCGTGTTGTTGGTATACAGCGACGATCTTGTTGCGCTTAGAGGCAGTGAGTCCGCAGCGCAGACAGAGGTTGTGAACCTATTGGCCATTGCGAATCAGGTGCATGCGGACAGCGGCACAGGGATCACGTTAAAGCTCGCAGGCGTGCGGCAGGCTCGCGTCGACGCGTCACGCAGTAATTCTCAGATCCTATCCGATGTCACCAGCAACACGCTCAGCGGCATCGATGTCCGGGCTATCCGCGACGAGACCGCAGCAGATCTGGTCGCCTTGATTAGACCGTACTACGACACCAACGGAAGCTGCGGCAATGCTTGGCTGAACGGCTGGAACCTTTCGCCTGGATTGATGTCGCCGGATTTCGGATTCTCCGTGAGCAACGTTTCACCCTGCGGACCGTACGTCCTTGCGCATGAAGTCGGCCACAACCTGGGCTCTGCGCACGACAAGTTCACCCAAACGGACTCGAGCGGAGCTATCGAGTTCGGTGCATATGTGTATTCGTTCGGCTATCGACGTCCCGGAGCGGATGGATTTGCGACGGTCATGGCATATGCGTTCGAGTTGCCCTGGGTCGGGTATTTCTCCAACCCGATGCTGCTGAAGTGCCACGGAATGCCATGTGGGGCCGCAGACGACAGCGATAACGTATCCAGCCTGAAACTGACGGGCCCCGTGGTGGCGGCCTTCCGGGGAGCTCCTGGCAGCTTGTCCGTTATCCCGACCACGGTATTCGAACCCGACGCGAACACCGGCTACGCGATTGTCCGCGTGAGGCTATCCGGCGATGCGCCGAGCGGAGGCATCAGCTTCGATGTCGCTGTCGATCCGGCAACCGCTGACACTTCGGACTTTGGGTTGCCGTACCCGACCCACTACTCAATCCCTGCCGGACAGCGAGAGGTATCCGTGTTCGTGCCCATCAACGCTGATACCAGCGTTGAGCCGGACGAGACGTTCGTCGTACGACTGACCAATGTGATCGGTGCGCCCGTCGAAAACGGGTCGGCCGTCGTCACGATACGGAATGATGACCCTCGGCCCGTGCTTTCGGGAAGGATCCTGTTTCCGTCGGACGGCTCAGCATCCGCCCCTACCGAACCGTTTTGGCTCCAAGTCGGGGTCGCAGATGGCGCCGATCTCCCATCCGTGCAGGTTGCGCCCCCGGAGTTCGCGTATCGCATTGCCGTCGCACCAGGCGCCAATGTGCGACTGACGGCCAACGTGCCGCCACCGTTCGTTCACTCGCCGACCGCCATCTACAACGTCACCCGATCGCTGAAGCGCGATTTGAAGGCGATTCGCGGCGTCCAGGTCTCCGGACGTCTGATCGCGCCCCTTGGAAAAGTACTGCCGCCTGAAGGCGTACCACTCACAATCTCGGCCAACTTGAATGGCCATGGGCAATCACTGTCGTATGCGAACCCTGGCCCGCCGGATTACACGTACTCGGTGTGGATACAGCCGGGCGCGTGGTTCTACCTCAAAGTCGAAGGATCGGCGGACTATGCTCCCTTCCAGACCGTCGATACGTATCTCACGAGCGACTGGCAGTTGGACGTCGCTCTGGCTGCGGAGCCGACTATGAGCGTCTGGTCGCCACCTCTCATCAGCGAAGGTCCGAGCGGCACTCATTCGGTGGGCGGGGTGGTCGTGGAATTGTCTGCGCCTGCGGGCAATGGAGGCGCACATGTCCACTACGAGACCCGCGATGGATCTGCGACCTCAGGAGTTGACTACACCGCTGCTGCGGGCGACATCGACTTTGCAGCGGGCGAGCGTATCCAATTCGTTAACGTGGACGTTGCCGGCGACGACGTGGTCGAAGGCGACGAGACTTTTCGGATCGAGTTCAGTGGTGCGTCGGGTGCCCGCCTCATTCAGCCACGGCAGACCTTGATCATCCACGAGCAACCAGCCACCAAAAGCACGCCATTGCCGCCAACGGCCAGCAATTGAGCTTGCCGGCCGCCAGATTGGCGGCTAGACTGTGCGCCCTTCGCCGAGGCAGCCGCTTCGGCATCGGGCGGTTAGCTCAGCGGTAGAGCACTACCTTGACATGGTAGGGGTCACAGGTTCGAACCCTGTACCGCCCACCACATATGTGGTCAAACGGCGTGATCTTCGGATCGCGCCGTTTGCTTTTGTGGCGACTGTGATCCGCCTTTCGGCACATGTCACCTCCGGCCGCGGCGGTCAGGATCTGACGTTTACTAGGAGATCGTCATGAAGGCCACGTTCGTTGTTGTGCTCGCGCTTGCCGTCGCTGGCGGTGTCCACGCTCAGGAAAGCGCTGCGCCTGCCGCTGGTGTTTCCACTGCGCCGGCTGCCGCGACCGCGATGCCGAACGAATCGTCGGCGGTGCCTGCTGCTGGAGTGGCAGCGGCAGCGCCTGCGCTCGCGCTGAAGAAGATATGCACGCGCGAGCGCTCGATGGGCACCAACATGACCAAGCGAGTGTGCCGTGACGCTGAGGCCGTGCGGGACGCCGGTAACGCGACCCGCGACGCCGTGCAGCGGTCCCAACAAGTCGGAATCAACGCGCCCGCCCGACAGGGCTTGTAAGCGCTTCGAGGCTGTATCGCGTCGCGAGTCTTCGGGCACGGGTTTGAACCGCTCGCGGCGCGCTCTTCCCGCTCTAGAAGAATCGTCTAAATAACAAGGCAAGCGACTGTGCGCCCGTTGCGAGCCTTCCGCCTCGACGTGTTCATCCGGCACGCGGCCGCGATCAATACAGCGGTTAGCACGGCGAGCAGCGCCCCAACGCATCGCGAAGGCGACATAGGCGGGTCATCGTGGTCATCGAAGGTCGTCCGGCCGGTCGCGGCATTTTTGAAGGCTGCGATGACACCCGTGTGAAACCGCGCTGAAACTTCGATGACAGCGCATGTCGGCCGCTGCATCCGCGAGGCGTTAAGCTGCGTTCCTGCTCATGCCGACGGCGCCTGCCCACGGCGGAAGGAGTCCGATGTCCGTCCTGTCCGACCCGTTCGGTCGCACATTTCCGTATCTCAGGCTGTCGCTCACCGAGGCCTGCAACTTCCGGTGCGGCTACTGCCTGCCGGACGGTTACGTCGCGGACGGTCGCCCGGTATTCCTTGCGCGCGATGAAGTGCGTCGCCTGGTCGAGGCATTCGCGAGCGTCGGTATGCGCAAGGTGCGCCTCACCGGCGGCGAGCCCACGCTTCGCAAGGATCTCGACGACATCATCGGCGACATCGCATCGGTTCCCGGCGTGTCGAAGATCGCGCTCACCACCAACGGAACGCGCCTGCCCACGCATGTGCGCGCATGGCGTGAGGCCGGGCTGACCTCGCTCAACGTAAGCGTCGACAGCCTCGATCGCGACGCGTTCCACTCGATCACCGGGCACGATCGGCTTCCGGAAATACTCGAAGGCATCGACGACGCACTGACGCTCGGATTCGATGCGATCAAGCTCAACGCGGTGCTGCTGCGCGGCGTGAACGATGAGTCGCTGCCATCCTGGCTCGACTACCTGCGCGATCGACGCGCGACCGTGCGCTTCATCGAGCTGATGCGCACCAACGACAACGTCGCGCACTTTGAGCGCCATCATGTGCGCGCCGAATCGATCGAACGCGAATTGTTGGAAAGTGGTTGGGTGCGGATGATGCGTGCGTCCGATGCCGGCCCCGCGAACGAATACGTGCATCCGGATTACGCGGGGCGAATCGGTCTGATCACGCCGTATGCGCGTGATTTCTGCAGCGGCTGCAACCGTCTGCGCGTCACCGCGCGTGGTGACCTCCGGCTCTGCCTTTTCGGCGAATTCGGCGTGCCGCTTCGTCCGCTGCTGCAGCGCGACGATGACCGCGACGCGCTCGTCGACCTGATCGCCAACCAGTTGCGATTGAAGGCCGCCGGCCACGGCCTGCACGACGGAAACAGCGGCATCACGCCGCATCTCGCGTCGATCGGAGGCTGAGTGTCAGGCGAGTCCTTCCACATGGCCGACGTGCGCGGCAAGCGACCGACGCGTCGCCGTGCCGTCGCCGTCGGTGAACTGCATGCTGGCGCAGAGGCGTATGCCGCGATCGTCGAACGTCGTCTGCCGAAGGGCGATGCGATGGTGATGGCGGAGATTGCCGGCCTGCAGGGCGCAAAGCAGGCGTCGAACCTGATGCCGTTGTGCCATCCGTTGTTGCTGGAACTCGTGCGCGTGCGTTGCGTGCCCGTGCCGGAACGACATGTGATCCGCGTCTATTGCGAAGTCGCCACGGAAGCGCGTACCGGCGTCGAGATGGAGGCGTTGGCGGGCGCGAGCGCCGCATTGCTGACGCTGTACGACCTGACCAAGCCCGTCGAACCCGCGCTGTCGATCGAAGCGGTGCGCCTGCTGTTCAAAGAAGGTGGGAAGAAGGGCTTGTGGCGGCATCCGGCCGGGATGACCGACGAGGAAGCTGTTCACTACAGGCCGCGCGATGTCGCCCGACTCGATGGTGTCGCGTGCGCGGTGATCACGCTGAGCGATCGCGTGAGCGCGGGCAAAGCGGACGACGTGTCAGGACCCGAGCTCATCAATGCGCTGGGCAAACTGGGCGCCGACGTTCGCGCCGAAGTGCAGCCCGACGGCATCGAGCCACTGCGGTCGCGACTGGTCGCGCTCGCCGACGAAGGCGTGCGTCTCTGCCTGTGCACGGGCGGCACTGGCCTCGGTCCTCGCGATGCGACACCGGAAGCACTGCTGCAGGCGGGCGGTATAGAGGTTGAAGGTCTCGCCGAAATGTTCCGCAGCGAAAGCAGGCACTTCACGCCGCTGGCGTGGTTGAGCCGTGCGCGTGCGGTCCGCATCGGCGCGATGCTGGTGATCGCACTGCCGGGCAGTCCGGGTGCGGCGCGACAGGGTTTCGAGATTCTCGCACCGGTTCTCGCGCATGCACTCGCCATGATCGACGGGGCAGGGCACGCGTGATCGATTACGACGACGCGTTGCGGCTCCTTCTCAGCGTCGCGAAAACTCTGCCGTCGGAGCCTGTCGACGCGCGCGATGCAATCGGTCGCGTGCTGGCATCGCCGCTGGTAAGCGCGGAGTCGCTTCCTCCGTTCGACAACTCGGCGATGGACGGCTTCGCGCTGCGGGCCGGCGTGACGCCGATTGCGGCGGGTACCGAATTCGACGTCGTTGGGGGTCGCGCGGCGGGCGATGGCGTGGCGCAAGCAACGTCCGGCGCGTGGGAAATCATGACCGGCGCGCGCGTGCCTGACGGGCTGGACGCGATCGTTCCCGTGGAGCAGGTCGAAATTCTCGATAGCGACGAAAACGGACAACCGCGCCGTATCCGCGTGCTCGCAACCGTTGCGCCCACGCAGCACCTGCGTCGTGCAGGTGAGGACGTGACCAGCGGCGCCATGTTCGCGTCGGCCGGCACCGTTGTCGATCCCGCACTGCACATGCTCTGCGCGGCGACGGGCATCGCAACGCTCGACGTCGCGCGACGTCCGCGCGTCGCGCTGATCAACACCGGTCGCGAGCTCGTCGACGATGCGCGGCGCGCGCTCGAGCCGGGTCAGATCCACAACTCGAACGGACCATTCCTCGCCGCGCGACTGGCAGCGGCCGGTGCCGAGGTCGTTGCGATGCATACGGTCGGCGACGACATCGATGAGTTCCTCGGTACTCTCCAGTCGCTGCCGGCGCACGATGTAGTTGTCAGCACGGGTGCCGTCTCGATGGGGCGGTTCGACTTCGTGCCTGACGCTCTGTCGCGTATCGGCGCAACGACTTTGTTCCACAAAGTCCGCATCCGGCCGGGCAAGCCGATTCTTGCGGCGACGGTGCCGTCGGGCGCGATGTTCTTCGGTCTGCCGGGCAACCCGGCCTCCACCGCTGTCGGCCTGCGGTTTTTCGTCGAGCCGGTACTGCGCGCGATGCTGGGCATGCCTGACGAAACGCCTGTCTATCTGCCGCTGCGCGCCGCCTATGCGAAACGCGCGCCGCTGCGCATGCACTTGAAAGCGCGCGTCGTGCTGGACGGTGACGCACGTGCCTGCGCGGAGCTGCTCGGCGGTCAGGAATCCTTCCGCATCCGACCGATGCTCGATGCGAACGCGTGGGCGATCGTTGATGCGGATGTGGAAGCGCTCGAAGCCGGCGCGCGCGTGCGCGTTGCAAGTCGCGGCCATCTCGAACCGCTGTCGGTGATGGCATGAGGATGATCGAGATCGCACTATTCGGCGCGCTGCGCGAGGTCGACCCGAGCGCGCATGTGTCGGTCGAGAGCGCAGCGCGCACCGTTCGTGAATTGCGGGTTGACGTCGAAGCTCTGGCTGCGGCGTGGCCGTCGCAGGCGCGTGCGTTGCTGTCGCGTTCGGCATTCGCGAGCACGACCACTATCCTTCGCGACGCAGATGCGCTTCCGGACGACGGTCGTCTGGCGCTGCTGCCGCCGGTGAGTGGGGGCTGACGTGGAACGCACGCATCTCGGCATCGTCGACGCGGCAACGCGCCCACTCGACATCGCCGCCGCGTTCGATTTCGTCGCCGACCCCGGCTTCGGCGGCTACAGCGCGTTCGTTGGCCGCATCCGCGACATGAACCACGGCCGGCGCGTACTCGGCGTCAGCTACGACATGTTCGACGCGCTTGCGATGCAGCGGTTCCGCGAAATCGCGGACGAGGCACTCGCGTCGTTCGGGCCGGGCGTTCGTGTCTGGATCGAGCACGCGAAAGGGCGCCTCGATGTCGGTGGCGTCGCTGTCGTTATCGCCGTCGGCACGCCGCATCGCGACGAAGCATTCCGTGCATGCCGGCAGGTGATCGAAGCGGTGAAGCACACCGTGCCGATCTGGAAGCAGGAGCATTACGAGGACGGCAGCAGCGAATGGAGCGAGGGCTGCTCGCTGTGCCACGCGCCGTGAGCGAGCCGTTTACCGGCATCGTTCTCGCGGGCGGGCGGTCGTCACGGATGGGTCGGGACAAGGCGATGCTGGTGCTCGACGGGCGCACGCTGCTGGATCGTGCGATCGGCGTTTTGCGCTACGCCGGAGCGACCCAGGTGCTGGTCAGCGGCGACCGCCCGGACTATCACGGCATTACCGATATCACGCCAGGCGCGGGACCTGTCGGCGGAATCGCGAGCGTGCTTCCCCATGTCGGTGACGGTCCGATGGTCGTGATTCCGGTCGACCTTCCGCGTCTGGACGTCGATGCGATCCAATTAGTCGTCGGCGCATTGGCCGACGCGCGCGCGGTCTTCTTCGAAGGTCACCCGCTACCGTGTGCAGTGCACGTCGATGAACGACTGCGAGTCGTCGTCCGGCAGCTGATGATCGAATACCCCGACGGACCGTCGATGCGCGCGCTGCACTCCGCCGTCGGAGCGATTGCATTGGCGACGCCGACTCGGGACGTCCTGCGCAACCTCAACACACCCGCCGAGTTCGACGAGGCGTCGCGATGAAGGTGCAGTTCGACACCGCCGACGTCCGCATTCGCCTGACCCGCGCCGAATTCGCATCGCTGCAGGGCGGAGCGCGCCTCGAAGCACGTATCGACTGGCCGCAAGCTCCGTGGTCGGTAACCGTCAGCGCCGCGGATACGATCGAAGTGCGCGGGCAGGGAGCCGCGGTCGACATCACCCTGCCGAAAACCGACGTCGACGACCTCGCCACACGACTCCCAGCCCGCGACGGCCTGAAGTACACGATCGACCACCCAAACGGCCCCCTCGAACTCCGCATCGAGGTCGACCTCCACGACGGCCGCGCCCGCCGGCGTTGACGCGCGCCGCGAAGTCGCCAACCATTGGGGCCTGCGCGACGACGCCGTCGCGCCCGACCCGAGGTGGCCAGCGGCAACGCCGGCCGAGCGTGCGACATGAGCACTACCATCGCCCAGCGCTGATTCCTCTGCACCGGCCCCGCCGGTGCCGCATCGCCATAGCCGCTCCGCCGGCCGTATTTCCGGACCCCCAATGATCGCCATCACGCTGCCCGACGGCTCACGCCGCGAGTTCGACCATCCCGTTTCCGTTGCCGATGTCGCCGCGTCGATCGGCCCGGGCCTGGCCAAGTCCACCGTCGCGGGCGAGGTGGACGGGCGCCTCGTCGATGCGTCCGACGTCATCGACCACGACGCGAAGCTGCGCATCATCACGCCGAAGGATGCCGAGGGCGTCGAGATCATCCGCCACTCGTGCGCGCACCTCGTCGGGCATGCGGTGAAGCAGCTCTATCCGACCGCGAAGATGGTGATCGGCCCGGTCATCGAGGACGGCTTCTACTACGACATCTGGTACGAACGCCCGTTCACGCCCGACGACCTCGTCGCCATCGAAAAGCGCATGGGCGAGCTGATCGACACCGAGTACGACGTCATCAAGCGCGTCACGCCGCGCGAGGAAGTCATTGCGGTGTTCAAGGATCGTGGCGAGGACTACAAACTGCGCCTGGTCGACGACATGCCCGACGAGAAGGCGATGGGCCTGTACCACCACGAGGAATACGTCGACATGTGCCGCGGTCCGCACGTGCCGAACACGCGTTTCCTCAAGGCGTTCAAGCTGACGCGTATTTCCGGCGCGTACTGGCGCGGGGATTCGAAGAACGAGCAGCTGCAGCGCATCTACGGCACGGCGTGGGCCGATACGAAGCAACTCAAGGCCTACATCCAGCGCGTCGAGGAAGCCGAGAAGCGCGACCATCGCAAGATCGGCAAGCAGCAGGATCTCTTCCATCTGCAGGAAGAGGGGCCGGGCCTGATCTTCTGGCATCCGAAGGGCTGGTCGATCTGGCAGGTCGTCGAGCAGTACATGCGTCGCGTGTATCGCCAGTCGGGCTACCAGGAAGTGCGTTGCCCGCAGATCCTCGACGTATCGCTGTGGCAGAAGTCCGGCCACTGGGACAACTACAAGGACAACATGTTCTTCACCGAGTCCGAGAAGCGGACGTACGCGCTGAAGCCCATGAATTGCCCGGGCCACGTGCAGGTGTTCAATCAGGGCCTGCACAGCTATCGCGACCTGCCGATCCGCTACGGCGAGTTCGGTGCGTGCCATCGCAACGAGCCGTCGGGCGCGTTGCACGGCATCCTGCGCGTGCGCGGCTTCACGCAGGACGACGGCCACGTCTTCTGCACCGAAGACCAGATCGAAGCCGAAGTGCGCGCGTTCCATGCGCAGGCGCTGAAGGTCTACGCCGACTTCGGATTTACCGACATCCAGATCAAGATCGCGCTGCGTCCCGACAACCGCCTCGGCGACGACGCGACCTGGGACAAGGCCGAGAACGCACTGCGCGAAGCGCTGCGTGCGGCGGGTGTCGAATGGCAGGAGCTGCCGGGCGAGGGCGCGTTCTACGGGCCGAAGATCGAATACCACCTGCGCGATGCGATCGGTCGCACGTGGCAGCTCGGCACCATGCAGGTCGATTTCATGATGCCGGGACGCCTCGGCGCGGAGTATGTCGACGAAGCCTCGCAGCGCCGCCATCCGGTGATGCTGCACCGGGCCATCGTCGGCTCGATGGAGCGCTTCATCGGGATACTGATCGAGCACCACGCCGGCATCTTCCCGAGCTGGCTGGCGCCGATCCAGGCGGTGGTCATGAACATCACCGATGCCCAGGGCGACTACGTCGACGAAGTCCGTAAAACCCTTATGGATCAAGGCTTCCGGGTCCATTCCGATTTGCGGAACGAGAAGATCGGCTATAAGATCCGCGAGCACACGCTGCAGCGCGTGCCGTACCTGCTGGTGGTCGGAGACCGCGAGAAGGAGAACGGCATGGTCGCGGTGCGGACCCGCGGAGGGGACGACCTGGGCTCGATGACCATCGACCAGTTCGCCGCGAGACTGCGCAGCGAGGCCCTCTGAGGGCCCGCCTGCAGGAATGACCGGCCGTCCGGACGGCCGGTTCCACATCTGGAGACCGCAACATCAGTACGCTCGAAAAGCCGAATCGTAAAAACAGCGAGATCCGCGTCCCGCGCGTCCGAGTCATCGGAAGCGACGGCGAGATGATCGGCGTGCTCACGCGCGACGAAGCCCTCACGATGGCCCAGGACGAAGGCCTCGATCTCGTTGAAATCCAGCCCAACGCGGACCCGCCGGTCTGCAAGATCATGGATTTCGGCAAGTTCCGCTTCGAGCAGCAGAAGAAGGCCAACGAGGCCAAGAAGAAGTCGAAGCAGGTCGAGATCAAGGAAATGAAGTTCCGCCCCGTGACCGACGAGGGCGACTACCAGATCAAGCTGCGCAACATGCGCCGCTTCCTGGAAGAAGGCGACAAGATCAAGGTCAACATCCGCTTCCGTGGCCGCGAAATGAGCCACCAGGAACTGGGCCGCGAGATGGCCAACCGGATCGAGAAGGACCTGGGCGAGGACATCGTCATCGAGTCCCGGCCGCGCCTCGAAGGCCGCCAGATGGTCATGATGATCGCGCCGAAGAAGAAGCAGCCGTAACGGCCGCTTCAGTTTGCAGGACGGCCCGCTTCGGCGGGCCGTTCGCGTTTTGGGACGCCGGAGTTGGCCCGTTCCAATAGGGTCGTGGTCTCCAGCCGACGACTTAGCCCAACCCACTGATTTGCACGGGATTAACGGGTCGTGCACAATACGCGGCCCGGTCATTCCGGGGATTCAGGACCCGTCACGACCGGCTCGGCCGGATCGTCGACCAACACGCCGGTATGGGCAGGACGGAAAGCGTGGCGCAAGCCACCGCCCAGCCAGTCAGAAACTCCGAACGGACATCGATATGCCCAAGATCAAGACCAATCGGGCGGCGGCCAAGCGCTTCCGGAAGACCGCTTCCGGCAAGTACAAGTGCGGCCACGCCAACAAGAGCCACATCCTCACCAAGAAGGCGACCAAGCGGAAGCGCAACCTGCGGCAGACGAACCATGTTCGTGCCGAGGACGCGGGCCGTCTGGACCGCATGCTTCCGTATCTTTGAGGAGGGCTGAACAATGGCACGAGTTAAGCGTGGTGTGATGGCGCGTCGCCGTCACAAGAAGGTCCTCGCCCAGGCGAAGGGTTATTACAACGCGCGTCGCAAGGTTTTCCGCGTCGCCAAGCAGGCGGTTACGAAGGCGCTGCAGTACGCGTACATCGGCCGCAAGCAGAAGAAGCGTCATTTCCGCACGCTGTGGATCGCCCGTATCAACGCCGCCGCGCGTCTGAATGGCATGAGCTACAGCCGCTTCATCAACGGTCTGCTGAAGGCCGGTATCACGCTCGATCGCAAGGTGCTGGCCGACATCGCCGTGCACGACGCGGCAGCGTTTACCACGCTGACCGAGAAGGCGAAGAGCGCGCTCGCGGCGTAAGAAGCAATCAGCGAAGCCCGCGCTCATGCGTGGGCTTTCGCGAGAAGCCTCACGCATGGGGAAGGGCGCAAGTCCTTCCCCATGTTCGTTTCCGCAGTCTGGAATTCGTGGTGTCTCGTTCGACGGCACGCAGTGCACCGAACGTAATGCTCAACGGCCCGGTGGCGTGCCGCTAATCGCCTCGCCCAGCCCGCGCTGCGGGATCGATGCAACGAAGAGAGTGGTCGTCCATGAGTGACATCTCGTCGCTGACGCAACAGGCGCTCGCCGACATCGCCGCCGCCGATTCGCCGGACGCGATCGAAGCGCTGCGCGTCGCGCTGCTCGGCAAGTCCGGCAGCATCACCGGCCAGCTCAAGCAGCTCGGCACGCTGCCGCCGGACGCGCGCAAGGCCGCCGGCGAAGCGATCAACGCGGCGCGCGACACGGTGACGGCCGCGCTCGCGGAACGTCGCGCGGGTCTCGAATCCGCAGCGCTCGATACGCGCCTCGCGTCCGAATCGATCGACGTAACGCTGCCCGGCATCGACGTCGCGCGCGGCGGCCTGCATCCCGTTAGCCGCACGCTCGAACGCATCGCGGAAATCTTCGGGCGTCTCGGTTACCAGCTGTCCGACGGCCCCGAGATCGAGGACGACTGGCATAACTTCGAAGCGCTGAATTTCCCGCCGCACCATCCGGCGCGCGCCATGCACGACACGTTCTATTTCGGCGACGGTCGACTGCTGCGCACGCATACGTCCGGCGTGCAGGTTCGCTTCATGCAGGAACACCAGCCGCCGTTGCGCATGATCGCGGCCGGCAAGGTTTATCGCAGCGACAGCGACCAGACGCATACGCCGATGTTCCACCAGGTCGAAGGCCTGCTGGTCGACGACCGCGCGAGTTTCGCCGATCTCAAGGGCACGCTCGTCGAATTCGTCCGCGCGTTCTTCGAGGACGACCTCGAGATGCGCTTCCGCCCGAGCTATTTCCCGTTCACCGAGCCGTCGGCGGAAGTCGACATCGCGTGGAAGCAGGCCGACGGCAGCACGCGTTGGCTGGAAGTGCTCGGCTGCGGCATGGTGCATCCGAACGTGCTTCGCAACGTCGGCATCGATCCCGAGAAGTACACGGGCTTCGCGTTCGGCCTCGGCGTGGAGCGCTTCGCGATGCTGCGTTACGGCGTCGACGACCTGCGCAGTTTCTTCGAGAACGACGTGCGCTTCCTGCGCCAGTTCGCCTAAGCCGTTCTTTCGAATTCCGGTGACACCGGCCGCGTGCCGGTTCGACGAGCGAGATCCCGATGAAGTTCTCTGAAAACTGGCTTCGACAGCATGCGCCGACGCAGGCCTCGCGCGAAGAACTCGCCGCGACGCTGACCGCGATCGGCCTGGAAGTCGAAGAGGTCACGCCGCTGGGTGCATCGCTCGACGGCGTGGTCGTCGCGCGGATCGTCAGCGCCGAGCGCCATCCCGAGGCCGACCGTCTGCAGGTCTGCAGCGTCGACACGGGGGAGGGCGAGCTGGTGCAGATCGTCTGCGGTGCGCCGAACGCGCGCGCCGGGCTGTGCGCGCCGCTTGCGATGGTCGGCGCGACGTTGCCGGGCGGCATCGCGATCAAAGCGGCGAAGCTGCGCGGCGTCGAGTCGTTCGGCATGTTGTGTTCGGCGAAGGAACTCGGCATCGACGCCGACGCATCGGGCCTGCTCGAACTCCCCGACGACGCACCGGTCGGCACTAAGGTTGCCGATTTCCTCGCGCTTCCCGACGCCAGCATCGAGATCAAGCTGACGCCGAACCGCGCCGATTGCTTCAGCGTTCGCGGCATCGCGTTCGATGTCGCCGCAGCGACGGGCGCGCAGGTTGCGCCCCTCGACATCGCGCCCGTTGCGGCGGAAACGGCGTCGACGCTCGCGGTCGAGCTGCACGCTGGCGCCGATGTGCCGCGCTACTGCGGCCGCGTGATCGAAGGCGTGGACGCGACGCGCTCGACGCCCGTGTGGATGGCCGAGCGCCTGCGTCGCAGCGGCATTCGCCCGGTGTCGTTCCTTGTCGACGTCACGCAGTACGTGATGATCGAACTCGGCCAGCCGATGCATGCGTTCGACCGCGGCACGCTGCGGGGACCGATCGGCGTGCGCACCGCGCGCGACGGCGAAGCGCTGAAGCTGCTCGATGGCCGCGACGTCACGCTCGATCCGCAGTTCCTCGTCATTACCGACGCCGATCGCGCGGTCGCGCTGGCCGGCATCATGGGCGGCCATGACACGCGCGTGACGGACGCGACGCGCGACGTGTTCCTCGAGGCCGCGCACTTCGCGCCGAGCGCGATCATCGGGCGCGGCCGCAAGCTTGGCCTTCATACCGACGCGTCGCATCGCTTCGAGCGCGGCGTCGATCCGGAACTGCCGCGGCAGGCGATCGAATACGCGACGCGGCTGATCCTCGACATCGCGGGCGGACAGCCCGGGCCGGTGATCGAAGCAGCGCTCGACGAACATCTGCGGCGTCCGACCGCGATCCTGCTGCGTCGCGAACGGCTAGCGCGAGTGCTCGGCGTGCGCGTGGACGACGCCGAAGTCGAACGCATCCTGCGTGCGCTAGGGCTGGCGGTCGATACGGACGCCAACGGCTGGCGCGTCATCCCGCCGAGCCGCCGCTTCGACCTCGCGATCGAGGAAGACCTGATTGAGGAAGTCGCG
This sequence comes from Lysobacter sp. HA18, assembly GCF_054057595.1. Classification (NCBI taxonomy): domain Bacteria; kingdom Pseudomonadati; phylum Pseudomonadota; class Gammaproteobacteria; order Lysobacterales; family Lysobacteraceae; genus Lysobacter; species Lysobacter sp. HA18. Next base: position 2,288,628 of record NZ_JBSRZL010000001.1, on the reverse strand, counting down.
CGCATCCACGGCTACGACGCCGTGCCCGCGACCCTTCCGGGCGGCGTCGTACCGCTCGCACCGGCGACCGAGACCCGCGTCGACGCAGCGCACCTGCGGCGCGCGCTGGCGGGCCGCGATTTCCTCGAAGCGATCAACTACGCGTTCGTCGACGCTGCATGGCTCGACGCCTGGTCGATGCAGGCCGGCGCCGTGCCGCTCGCGAATCCGCTGAGTGGCGAGCTGGCGATCATGCGTACGTCGCTGCTGCCGGGCCTCGTCGCGGCGCTGGCGCGCAACGCCGCGCGTCAGCAGCCGCGCGTGCGCCTGTTCGAACTTGGCAACGTGTTCCAGGCCGCTGGCGATGGCGAGGCGCCGCTGCACACGCAGCGCGTCGCTGCCGTGGCATGCGGCGATGCGCAGGGCGAGCAGTGGAGCGAGAAGTCACGCGCGGTCGGTTTCCACGACCTCAAGGGCGATCTTGAAAACCTCGCCGCGCTGTCCGGCGCGCAGCTCACGTTCGTGCGTTCGTCGCAGCCGTGGGCGCATCCCGGTCGATCGGCCGACATCGTGCTCGCCGGCCGCGTCGTCGGCTGGATCGGACAGCTGCATCCGCGCCTGCAGCAGGCGCTCGGTCTGGACGTCGACGTCGTCGCGTTCGAAGTCGATCTGGACGCGGTGCAGCGTCGCGCGGTGCCGAAGGCCGACGCGTTGTCGCGCTATCCGTCCGTCCGCCGCGACCTCGCGTTGGTCGTCGCCGAAACCACGCCGTGGGCCGCGCTCGAGACGTCGGTTCGCGCTGCTGCCGGCCCGTCCCTGCGTGATCTCGTGCTGTTCGACGTGTACCGCGGGAAGGGTGTCGAAACGGGATGCAAGAGTGTCGCCATGGGCTTGATCCTGCAGGAGAAAAGTCGCACTCTGACCGACCGCGATGTGGATGCCGTGGTGAGCGACGTGGTCGCTTCGCTGCAGCGTGAGCACGGCGCGACGATCCGCAGCTGATCCCGAGGAAACGTAGCGATGACGCTGACCAAGGCCGAGATGGCCGAGCGACTGTTCGACGAGGTCGGCCTCAACAAGCGCGAGGCGAAGGAGTTCGTCGATTCGTTCTTCGACGTGCTGCGCGAGGCGCTGGAAACCGGTCGCCAGGTCAAGCTGTCGGGCTTCGGCAACTTCGACCTGCGCCGCAAGAACCAGCGCCCCGGGCGTAACCCGAAGACAGGCGAGGAGATTCCGATTTCCGCGCGCACGGTGGTGACGTTCCGTCCGGGCCAGAAGCTGAAGGAACGCGTCGAGGCCTATTCCGGAGCGACGGACCATGCTTGATCCGGGGAGTAACCGGGAACTGCCGCCGATCCCGGCCAAGCGCTATTTCACGATTGGCGAAGTCAGCGAGTTGTGCGACGTCAAGCCGCACGTGCTGCGCTACTGGGAAACGGAATTTCCGACGCTCAACCCGGTCAAGCGTCGCGGCAATCGTCGCTACTACCAGCGCCACGAAGTGCTGATGGTGCGGCAGATCCGCGGCCTGCTATACGAGCAGGGCTACACGATCGGCGGTGCGCGTCTGCGCCTTGAAGGTGACAACCAGAAGCAGGAATCGGCGCTGAGTTCGCAGATCATCCGCCAAGTGCGGATGGAACTTGAAGAAGTGCTGCAGCTGCTCAAGCGCTGAGTACGGCCGCTCGATTCGGCGCGGCATCGCCCGTCGTCGGAAGCGGATCGAATCGCGCCGCGCTATACTGCGCGCCCGCTTCGGCGGGAAGCTTTCCGGGGTATAGCGCAGCCTGGTAGCGCACCAGTCTGGGGGACTGGTGGTCGTCGGTTCGAATCCGGCTACCCCGACCAATTCGATGCATCGCGACGCCCGGCCACGTGCCGGGCGTCGTCGTTTCCGGCGCGTGCCGTCCGTCATGACCACCTTCGGGCCGCGTCACGTCCGTCGACAGGTCGCAGACTTGCTGGAACTTCCGTCGCGATGGCCGAGTCACAGCCGGCGACTTCAATCCAGGGATTCGGAAACCGTCATGCGCATCGCAATGTCATCGTTAGTCCTCGTCGCAGCGTCGTTCGCGTTCGACGCATCCGCCCAACAGCTTGCGCCGGCCGCTGTCGACGGACGCCTTCTCGACACCGCGGTGGTGCACGCGCCCGGCCCGGGCATGTGGAAGGTTCGCCGCGGCGACAACACGCTGTGGATCCTCGGCACCGTGTCGGCGCTGCCGGCGCGGATGGTGTGGAACTCGGTGCCGATGCGGAGGGTCGTCGCGTCCGCCGATGAAGTGATCGCAGAGCCCAGCGTCATGGTTGATGCGGACATCGGCTTCTTCGGCAAGCTCGCACTGCTGCCATCGCTGGTCGGCGTGCGTTCGCTGCCGGACGACAAGACGTTGCACGACGTGGTGCCGGCTGCCCAATACGCGCGGTGGACCGTGCTGAAGCAGCAACACCTCGGCCGCGACGATTCGATCGAGCGCTGGCGTCCGATCTTTGCTGCGGACGAGCTTTACGACAAAGCCATCGAGAAGCAGGGGCTGACCGGGCGCGACGTCGTGCGTACAGCAGTCGCGGATGCCGTAAAGGCGCGCGGCCTGAAGCCGGTAGCGCCCGTCGCGAAAGTGAAGCTCGAGAATCCGAAGAAGGTGCTGAAGGAATTCAAGGCCGCGGACTTCGCTGACGTGGAGTGCTTCACGAAAACGCTCGATCGCGTCGAGCACGACCTGCCGGCGTTGTCGGCACGCGCCGAAGCGTGGGCGCGCGGCGACGTGCAGGCATTGGGCACACTGCGAAATCCCGACCTCGACGACGTCTGCGAACGCGCGATGCTCGGCGGACAGTTCGCGGCGAAGTACGGCATGGACAAGCTCGAAGCGCAGGCGCGCACAAAGTGGATCGCGGAAGCCGAGGCGAGCCTTGCGCGTAACCGGACGACGTTCGCGACGTTGCCGATCAACGACGTCATGCAGCCGGGCGGGCTCGTGGCTGCGCTCGCGGCGAAGGGTTACGTCGTCGAAGCGCCGGACGCGCCGGCGTTGGTGGAAACGGCGGCGCCCGCCGCGTCGCGCTGAATCAGACCGCCGCTGCGCGCGGCGGCGAACGCAGCGCGGGCCAGCGACGCAGCACCGCGTCGCGAATGCCGGCGACGTCGAGGCCGGCTTCGGCGAGCAACTGTTCGCGGCTCGCGTGGTGCTGGAATTCATCGGGCAGGCCGAGGTGCACGACGGGCATCGCGATGCCTTCGGACGCCAGCAACTCCGCAACACCGGAACCCGCGCCGCCTGCGACGACGTTGTCCTCGAGCGTGACGAAACCTTCGTGCGTGCGCGCGAGTTCGAGGATGAGGTCGCGGTCGAGCGGCTTCACGAAGCGCATGTTCGCGACCGTCAAGCCGAGTTCCGCACCGACCACTTCCGCGGCAGGAACGATCGCGCCGAATGCGAGCAGCGCGATGTTCGATCCACGACGGCGCAGTTCACCGCGACCGATCGGTAACGTATCCAGCGTGGGTTCGATGGCGACCCCCGGGCCGGTGCCGCGCGGATAACGCACCGCCGCGGGCCCGTCGTAGTAATGGCCGGTCGACAGCATCTTGCGGCACTCGTTCTCGTCCGCCGGCGCCATCACGACCATGTTCGGCACGCAGCGCAGGTACGAGAGATCGAGGTTGCCGGCGTGCGTTGCACCATCCGGGCCGACTACGCCGCCGCGGTCGATCGCGAACAGCACGTCGAGGTTCTGGATCGCGACGTCGTGCACGAGCTGGTCGTAGCCGCGCTGCAGGAAGGTCGAATAGATCGCGACAACGGGTTTCGCACCTTCGCAAGCCATGCCGGCGGCGAGCGTCACCGCGTGCTGCTCGGCGATGGCGACGTCGAAATAGCGCTCCGGATATTCCTTGCTGAAACGCACGAGGCCGGAGCCTTCGCGCATCGCAGGCGTAATGCCCATGACGCGCGGATCGGCAGCGGCGACATCGCACAGCCACTCGCCGAACACGTCGGTATAGGTCGGCTTCTTCGCGCCTGTCTTAGCGACTAGGCCCTTCGCCGGGTCAAATGGCGACACGGCGTGGTAGCCGATCTGGTCGCCCTCCGCGAGTTCGTAACCTTTGCCCTTGGTCGTGATGATGTGCAACAGCTGCGGACCCTTCAGGCCCTTCAGCGTCTTCATCGTGGCGACCAGCGCGTCCATGTCGTGGCCATCGATGGGGCCGGTGTAGTGGAAGCCGAGTTCCTCGAACAGCGTGGACGGCACGAACATGCCTTTCCAGTGTTCTTCCCAGCGACGCACGAAGCGCGCGGGGCCTTTGTTCTTGTCGCCGAGCAGCTTCTTGCCGCCTTCGCGGATGGCGTTGAGCGCCCGGCTGCCGCTCAGGCGCCCGAGCATCTTGGTCAGCGCGCCGACGTTCTCGCTGATCGACATCTGGTTGTCGTTGAGGATCACCAGAAGGTTGGGCTCCGGCTCCATGCCGCCGGCGTGCATCAGCGCTTCGAACGCCATGCCGGCGGTCATCGCGCCGTCGCCGATCACCGCGACCACCTTGCGGTCGTCACCCATGCGCTGCAGTGCGATCGCCATGCCGAGCGCGGCCGAGATCGACGTCGACGAATGTCCGACGCCGAACGTGTCGTATTCGGATTCCTCGCGCTTCGGGAACGGCGCGACGCCGTCCTTCTGCTTGACCGTCGCGATCGTGTCGCGGCGTCCGGTCAGGATCTTGTGCGGATAGGTCTGGTGGCCGACGTCCCACACCAGGCGATCGGTCGGCGTGTCGAACAGCCAGTGCAGCGCGACGGTGAGTTCGATGACGCCGAGGCCCGCACCGAAATGGCCGCCCACCAGCGCGACCTGCTCGATGAGGTATGCGCGCAACTCGTCCGCGATGTCCTGCAGCTCGGCCTCGTCGAACTGCCGGAGGTCGGCCGGCGTCGCGATGCGGGAAAGGCGCGGGTGGCGCTGCGGATCGATCATGGAAGCGGCCGGAAAAGCGAACTGCGCATTGTCCCGCCGCAGCCCGGCCAGCGGCAAGGCATGGCGCCTGCCGCTGGTGTGCGCGCCGTCAGATCAGCGACCGCGCAGGCGCCCGAACAGGCCGCCACGTGCCCCGGCATCGGGCTCGGGTTCGGGCTCGCGGAAGGGTTCGGCGAAGCCGGTGGCGAGCGAGGCGTTCACGAAGTCGGCGACATCCGACTCCGGCACGCTGCTCGCGTCGGCGACTTCCTTGATCGTCGCCGGGCCTTTCATCATCGCGGTGGCGATGCGGAAGTGCTTCGGGAATTCGCGCTCGGTCTGCGGCCACTTGGTCAGGCTGAAGCGGTCGGCCGGGTCGTAGCCCGGCGCGATGCGGCCTTCGCCGGCGAGCAACGCGCCGTACCAGATCAGGCGCGCGATCGGCTGCGGCGCGCCAAGCGCGGTCGTCTGCGCGTTCCAGATGTCGGGCGACACGGTTTCGAAGTCGGCGAGCGTGGCGTTGCGCGTGAAGAGCGGCGTGACCGGCTTCAGCGCCGACGGGCCGAAGTATTGGCGCTGGTCGGTGTCGAGCAGGACGGCGGTGCTGCCGTCCCCGAAGCGCACGCGGCCGCGCAGGCGACCGGAGGCCAGCCATTCGGCGAGCGACTGCGGCTCGGCGCTGCGGGTCGCGATGGGCGGGGCCGGAGCGGGTGTCGGTGCGGGCGTCGGAACAGCGACAGGCGCAGGCGCGACCGGCTCGATGCTCGGCGCGGGCGGAACGACCTTCGCGACGGCCACGCTCGGTGGCTCATGCGCGGGCGCTGCAGGTTCGGTGATCGCGACCGGGTTCGCGGGCAGTTCCGTCGCGGCGACCGGCGCGGGGCGCTCTTCCGGCAACTGATCGAACGGCTGCGGCGACGGCGTCATGCCCGACGGCTTGACCGCGATGTGCTCCGGCTCGGCAGCTGCGGGTGTCGGCGCGGGCGGGGCGGCAGGCGTCGGCGCGGCAGCAGCCGGCGCAACGGCAATCGCGTCCACACCGTTCGCGACGCGGATGTCGCGCAGAAGCTCCGTCAGCGATTCCGCATCGACCGGACGCGGGAGGCGATACGGCGCCTGCGTGCGCGGCGAGGCGGTGAGCCCGACGACCTGCTTGCCGGCGTTGTGCAGCCGCAGCCAGCTCATCGGGCCGTACATGCTGTCCATGTCGACGACGACGTAGTCGGCGTGCGTGTCCGGCACCAGCTGCCAGCCGCCGCCGGAGGCCGGCAGCGCCTGTTCGAAGGCGCGGCGCAGCTCGCTCTCGGTGGAAGCGTCCATGCCGGTAAAGCCGAGTGTCAATGCCGCCATACGTCTCTGCCTAGTATTTGGGTCGAGTGTTGCGAATGGGTCCGGCGCCGTCAACGCGCACAACGTGCATGCGTCGACATGCGACGCACCGCGTCGTCGAATCGTGAACGGGGACGCAGTCCTCAGACTGCGATGCGTCGCTCGCGGCGCGGCAACTGCGCCTTCAGGAATTCCATCTGGTCCGCGAGGATGTGCCGGTTCGAGAGGATCAGGTGTTCGATCCAGCTCGGCCGGTAGGGTACGGCAAGCAGCGGCATCGACGCCTGCTGCGGCGTGCGGTTGCGCTTGCGCGAGTTGCAGGGGAAGCATGCGGCGACGACGTTCTCCCACGTGTCCGCGCCCGCCCTTGGACAGCGGCATGACGTGATCGCGCGTGAGCTTGCTGCGCGGGAACGGATCGCCGCAGTAGAGGCAGAGATGCGCGTCACGCGCGAACAGCGCCGGGTTGGTGAGCGCTGGCGTCGGGTTCAGCGCGTGCGCACGTGCGCGGCCGCGCGTGGCGACGATGGGATGCAGTTCGATGATGCTGCGCTCGCCGGTGTCGCGCGCATGGCCGCCGCGGACGCGCAGGCAGGGTTCGCCCAGCGTCCAGGCCACCGCGCCGCGTGCGTAGAGACAGGTCGCCTCGTGCCAGTGCAGCCAGTCGAGGACATGGCCATGCGCGTCGAGGGAGAGCAAACGGACGCCGTCCAGCGGGAATCCGCCGGGAGGCGGGGACAGCGGTTCCGCGGACCAGATCGGATCGTGGTCGACGAGTCGCAACCTAGCAGGATGGTGCGCCATGGCCCGAGCTTATAACGAGCCGGTGACGAAAGGGCGTCACCGGCTCGCGTTGCGTCGACGCGGCCGCTGGCCGGTTCAGCGTCCGGCGTCGAAAGCGTCCGGGTCCAGCGCCATCAGCGAGGTCGCGCCGCTCTCGATCGCTGCCGCATGGGTGAGCGTGCGCGGCAGGATGCGGTCGAAATAGAACCGCGCGGCCGCACGCTTGCCGTCGGCGAACGACGGCGTGACCGATGCACCGTCCAGCGCCGCGACGCTGCGCGCCCACCAGTAGGCGAGCACGACGTAGCCCGAGAACATCAGGTAGTCGTACGACGCGGCGCCGAGCTCGTCCGCGTTCTCGCCGCTGCGCTGCGCGATGGCGACGCTGAGCGCCTGCCACTGCGTCGCGAGGTCGGTGAGCGCGGTGCAATAGCCGCCGATCGCGGCGTGACCCGCATGTTCCGTCGCGAACGAACGGATGCGGCCGAGCATCGCCTTGAGGCCGGCGCCCTTGAGCTGCATCACCTTGCGGCCGAGCAGGTCGAGCGCCTGAATGCCGGTCGTGCCTTCGTACAGCGTCGTGATGCGCGCATCGCGTGCGAGCTGCTCCATGCCGTGTTCGTGGATGTAGCCGTGGCCGCCGAAGCACTGCATCGCGTCGTACGTGACCTCGATGCTCCATTCGGTCAGGCAGGCTTTGACGATCGGCGTCAGGAAACCGACGAGTGCATCGGCTTCCGCGCGTTCCTCATCCGACGTGCCATGCAGCGCGATGTCGAACTGCAATGCGGCGTCGTACGACATCGCGCGGGCGCCTTCCACCAGCGCCTTGCACGTCAGCAGCATGCGGCGTACGTCGGGGTGCACGATGATCGGGTCAGCTGGCTTGTCCGGGAATTTCGCACCCGTCGCGGCGCGCATCTGCAGGCGTTCCTTCGAGTAGATGAGCGCGTTCTGGAACGCGCGATCGGAAAGCCCAAGGCCCTGCAGGCCGACGGCGAGGCGTGCGGTGTTCATCATCACGAACATCGCCATCAGGCCCTTGTGCGGTTCGCCGACCAGATAGCCCTCCGCGCCGTCGAAATTCATCACGCACGTCGCCGAGCCGTGGATGCCCATCTTGTGTTCGAGGCTGCCGCAGCGAAGCGTGTTGCGTTCGCCGATCGAGCCATCCTTCGAAACACGGAACTTCGGCACGACGAACAGCGAGATGCCGCGGCTTCCCGCCGGGGCGTCCGGCAATTTCGCCAGCACGAGATGGACGATGTTGTCCGTCATGTCGTGCTCGCCGGCGGTAATGAAGATCTTGGTGCCGGAAATCGAATAAGTGTCGTCGCCGCGCGGTTCGGCGCGTGTGCGTAGCAGGCCGAGATCGCTGCCGCAATGCGGTTCGGTCAGGCACATCGTGCCGGTCCAGCGGCCTTCGACCAGCGGCTTGAGGAAGACTTCGCGCTGCCAGTCGGTGCCGTAGACCGAAAGCGCTTCAACCGCGCCATTCGACAGCAGCGGGAAGTTGCCCCATGCGAGATTGGCGGCGTCGACCATCTCCTTGATCGGGAAGCCGACAAGGTGCGGCAGGCCCTGGCCGCCGTGTTCGGTCGCGGTCACGAGGCCGGTCCAGCCACCTTCGACGTACTGCGCGTACGCCTCCTTGAAGCCGGGTGGCGTGCGCACATCGCCGGTCGCGGTGTCGAGCGTGCAGCCGATTTCGTCGCCGACACGGTTGAGCGGCGCGAGTACCTGCATGGCGAACCGCGCGCCTTCCTCGAGCACGGCGTCGAGCACGTCGCGCGTCGCGTCGGAATGACCCAGTCGCGCGAATTCGCGTTCGGCCTGCAGCAGGTCGAACAGCACGAAACGCATGTCGTTGAGCGGAGCGTCGTAACGGCTCATGGTGGCGACCTCAGCGCAGCACGCCGGGCAGGCCCGGCGCGGGGTTGAGCGTGCTGCGATGCTTCACGTCGAACGTCTGCTGCGACTTCTTGTCGGGCGTCGCGGCGATCTTGCCTTCGAGCATGTAGTCGACGCTGCGGCCGGCCGCCAACGCATCGGCGATGGCCAGCTTCGCGCCGGTCGCCGGCTGCAGGCGCACGTCGATCACGTCGGCGGATTCGGGGCCGATGTCGAGCGCGGGCGATGCGACGAGATCGCCGGCCGCCTGTTCGGACGCGGTCAGCGTGAGCCGCACCGTGTCGAAGCGCATCGGGATCGAGCTGTAGTTCTGCAGCCGCAGCTGGACGTCCCAGCCGCCGTCGGCACGCACGGTGAGTTGCTGGATCTGCGCGGTCGGCTCGGAGACGCGGCGCACCGGGCCGCTGACGCAGGCGGCGAGCATCGCGAGCGCGGCGGTCGCGAGGGCGAATCGAAAGAGTGAGGCTGGACGCATGGAGCAGCTCCGTTCGGAATCGTGTCGAGCATACCGTCCCGCACGGAGCGCGCGTCGACACGCTGTGCAGAGCAGGCGAGGGACGGCCGCCATACTCGGCCCATCGTCGATGGAGCAGCCGATGCAGCGATCGAATCTGCGACGCATTCCGCCTGCGGTGTGGGCCCTGGGCTGGGTCAGTCTGTTCATGGACTTCGGCTCGGAGATGGTCCATTCGCTGCTGCCCCTGCTGCTCGCCGGGCCGCTGGGCGCGAGCGCGCTGGCGATCGGGCTGATCGAAGGCAGCGCGGAAGGGCTGGTGTTGGTGACCAAGCTGTTCTCCGGCTACGCGAGCGATGCGATCGGGCGCCGCAAGCCGGTGGTGGTGCTGGGCTACGGACTCGCCGCGCTGACCAAGCCCTTGTTTCCGATGGCGACGTCGGTGTCGATGGTGGTCGGCGCGCGTTTGCTCGATCGCTTCGGTAAGGGCATCCGCGGTGCGCCGCGCGACGCGCTGATGAGCGACATCGTCCCGCCGGACCTGCGCGGCGCGAGCTTCGGCCTGCGTCAGTCGATGGACACCGTCGGCGCGGTAATCGGCCCGCTCACCGCTATCGCGCTGATGCTCGCGTTCCACGACGACATCCGGCATGTGCTGTGGTTCGCGGTGGTGCCTAGCCTCGTATCCGTCGCCATCCTCGTGCGCTTCGTTCGCGAGCCGGAGCACGTCGGCGACCGCGCACCGCGCGCACGTCTGCCGATCACCCGCGAGGGGCTGCGTGCACTCGGCAGCGGCTACTGGCGCGTGGTCGCGATCGGCGCATTGCTGTCATTGGCGCGCTTCAGCGAAGCGTTCCTGATCCTGCGTGCCGACCAGCTCGGCCTCGCGAAGGCGTATGCGCCAATGGTGCTGGTGGTGATGAGCCTGGTGTACACGCTGAGCTCGTATCCCGCCGGCGTGTTGAGTGACCGGCTTGGGCGACGCGGCGTGTTGATCGCGGGATTGGTGGTGCTCGTCGTCGCCGACGTCGTGCTCGCATCCGCGCACGGTCCGATCATCGCGTTGATCGGCGCCGCGCTCTGGGGATTGCACATGGGCCTGACGCAGGGCGTCCTTAGTGCATTCGTTGCCGACCACGCGCCGAAGGATTTCCGCGGCACGGCATTCGGCGTCTTCAGCCTTGCGTCGGGCATCGCGCTGGTCATCGCGAGCGCATTGGCCGGCGCGTTGTGGGACTGGCACGGTGCATCGACGACGTTCGTCGCTGGCGCGGTGTTCGCGGCACTGTGCGGGCTCGCATCGTTCGCGCTGCCGAAGCCGGTGGCGGTCGCCTAGTCGAGCAGGCCCTTGCGAAGCGCGTAGCGGACCAGCTCCGCGGTGTTGCGCACGCCGACCTTGTCGAGCACGCGGGCGCGATGGTTCTCCGCGGTCTTGGCGCTGATGTCGAGCTTGCGCGCGACTTCCTTCGTCGTGTGGCCTTCGGCGATCAGGTGGAAGACTTCGCGCTCGCGTGCGGTGAGCCGGCCGTAGGGATCGTCGAGCGTGCGTTCGGGATGCTGCAGCTGTTGCGCGAGTGTGCGCGCCGCCTGTGGGCCGAAATGGCCGCGACCCGCATGCAGGTTGCGCACGGCGGCGAGCAGCTCCGACGACGCGCTGTCCTTGACGAGGTAACCCGACGCGCCGGCGCGCACAGCCTGCAGCACGTACTCGTCCTCCTGGTGCATGGTGAGCACCAGCACGCGCGTCTGCGGCAGCGATTCGCGCAGGCGCCGCACGACCTCTATACCGCCGAGGCCGGGCATCGACAGGTCGGCGATGACGATGTCGGGCCGCACCGCGTTTGCCTTCTCGAGTGTTTCGATGCCGTCCGCGGCCTGCGCGACGACCTGTACGTCCCCATCCGCCTGCAGCAGGCCGACGAGGCTTTCGCGCACGAGAGTGTGGTCGTCGGCGATGAGGATGCGGATGGGCATGCGCGAACCGTGCGGTTCGAGCGGCCATGGCGTCAAGCCGGGGCCGCCCTGACGGCGTCAGTACGCGTCGAGCGGCACCACCGCGCGCAGCCGCGTGCCGTTGCCGGGCGCGGAATGGATCTCCAGCGTGCCTTGGAACAGACGCAGCCGTTCGCGCATGCCCGATAGCCCGCTGCCTCCGGCGCGTTCGTTCGTGTCGAAGCCGACGCCATCGTCGAGTATCTGCAACTGCAGTCGACCCTCGCGCTCGACCAGCCGCAGCAGCACGCTGCGCGCCTGCGCATGCTTCGCGATGTTGTTCAGTGCTTCCTGCGCGATGCGGAACATCAGGGTTTCGCGTTCGCCATCAAGCGGCGGAAGCGGTTCTACGTCGACGGTGACCGCAATGCCTGCGGTTTCGCCGACGCTGCGGCCGAGCCAGCGCAGGGCGGGTTCAAGGCCGAGGTCGTCGAGGATGGTCGGGCGCAGCAGGCGCGAAAGTTCGCGCGTGTCTTCCAGCGTGTCGGCACAAAGTGCGACCGCTGCATCGAGCGCAGCGCGCATAGGCACGTCGTCCAGCCCGTCACGCAACTGCGCGAGCCGATGCTTGAGCGCAGTGAGGTTCTGGCCGACGCCGTCGTGCAGATCGCGTGCGAGGCGACGGCGTTCGTCTTCCTGCACGCGCAGCACCGATCGGCCGAGGCGACGGAACTCGCGCTCGTTCGCTTCGAGGCGCTCAAGCAATTGCATGTAGCGGTCGGCGGCGGAATCGGTCATGGCGCGACGGCTTTCGCTAAGGCGGGTGCGGCGCGCGGCATGGCCGCGTCGAAATGCGTGCGCGCCTCGTGCGCAGCGGCTTCGGCGTCGGCTGCGGCCGAGGTGTCGCCGAGCGTGCGTTCGGCCGCCGCCGCCTGATCGTGGATGGAAGCGACGAGGCGGCTCGATGTATCACGCAGCGACGGCGCGGCGTCGCGATACAGGCGCAGAGCGCCCGCTGCGTCATTGCGTGCGAGCGCGGCGCGCATCGCGAGGTCGGTCCAGTCGAGACGAAGGCCCGCATTGCCGAGCGCCGCGGTAGGCGCGTCGAACGCTGCCGGGTCGCGCTTCGCGATTCGCGCCTGCAGCAGGTCGAGGTCGAGCTGCAGCGCGCGCACGCCGGACGCCATGGCGAGCGGTTGCGCGACCTTCAATGCGGCAAGCGCGGCACGTGTGTCGCCGCGTGTGTCGGCGAGCTGCGCGTCGAGGCGGCCGGCGATCGCGCGTTGTTCCGTCGACGCCTGCGCGAGATCGGTGCGCAAGCCAGCTAAAACGCGCGACGCACCGTCCAGATCATTCGCTTCGATACGCGCTTCCGCATCGAGCAGGCGCGCGTCGATGCTGCCGCGCAGGTCATCGCGTTCCTTGAACAGTGCAAGCGCTTCGGCCGCGTTGCGAATTGCGCCCGACGTGTCGCCGCGTGCGATCGCGAGCTCCGCGAGGTTGCGATAGGCGACGGCGGCTTCCTCCGCCATCTGGCGGCGCCGCGCCTGAGTCAGCGCGTCGGTCTGCGCCTGCTGCGCATCCGCCCAGCGCCCGCGCGCAGCCAGCAGCAGGCCGAGGTTCTGTCGCGTGCGGATCACGCCGGTTTCGTCGCCGAGCTGGCGATACGCATCGGCCGCGCGTTGCCAGTAGGTCTGCGCATCGTCGTACGCCCCGAGCTGGTACTGCGCGAAACCGATGTCGTTCAGCGCCTGCGCGACGCCGTGCGGGTCGCCGGCACGTTCGAAGCCCTGCAGCGCAAGACGGAACGCATCGAGCGATGCGGCGTAATGACCGCGTTCCTCTTCGAGCAGCCCACGTTCGTTGTCGACCGCCGCCAGGCCGGCGCGATCGTTCAGTTCGATGTTGATGCGACGCGCCTCGCCCAGCGCGGCAGCCGCAGCATCGAACGCGCCGCGCTGGCTGAGCAGGTTGGCGAGGTTGCGCTGGCTGGTCGCGACGCCGCGGCGATTGCCGACCGCACGACGCAGTTCGACCGCGCGGCGGTATTGCTCTTCGGCGTCGACGGTCTGACCGAGCCGTCCGTAGCCGACGCCGAGCGCATTCACCGTTTCCGCGACGCCGTACGCATTGCGGCCGCGTTTGAACAGCACGAGGGCGCGGACCAGGTAGTCGTCCACCGCCGGGCGTGCATCGCCCTTGAGGATGGAGAACTTGCCGAGTTCGAACCATGCGCGCGCATCCTGCGCATCGCGCTCGGTGAGTTTCTGCAGCGTGCCGATGGCGGCGTCGAATTCGCCTGCGGCGCCGGACGCGCGCGCGAATTGCAGTTGCGCGAACGTATCGGACGGAGACCGCGTCGACAACGCGCTCCACGTCTTCGCGGCGGTGGACGGATCACCTTCCAGCATTGCGCGCATCGCCGCGAGCTGCTCGTGCGAGGACGACGCGGAATTGGGCGCGGCGCGTTGCGCACGGTCGATCGCCGACAGCGCCACATCGTCCTCGCCGATCGCCTGCGCGACGTCCGCGAGCACGAGGAACGCGACAGGGTCATCGCGATCGAGCGCGGTCGCGTGTTGAAGCGCCGCGAGTGCGGCATCGTAGTGACCGGCGCGACGCGCGATTTCCGCCGAGCCTTCGAGCGCGAGCACATTGGGTGCAGGCACGTGGAAAGCGGGAGTCGCATTGACGCCGAATGCGCTTATGGCCTGCGCGGTGCGCAACCACGCGGCGAGCGCGGCAGCGGGCGTTGCTGCGCGCGGACCATCGAGTCGCGCATCGCCATCGCCGTCCTGCTCGCCGGTGACATGCCAGCCGTTCGCGACCGATGCGAGTTCGAGGCGTACCACGCGGCTCGCCGCACCGGCGCGACGCATTGCATCGAGTGTCGGCCGGCCCGTCGCGTCGAGCTGCCCCAGCGCCTGCAGCATGCGATCGGTGTCGACGCGCGCCATGCCGGGTGCGTCGGCCAACGCGGCGCGCAATTGCATGTCGAGACCCACGCGTTCGGCTTCCGCAACACCATCACCTTCCAGCGGCATCAGCAGCACGCGTTCGAGCGGGCGCGACGGCGCAGGCGCGATGGCATTGACGGGCGCGCGATGCGTCCACCAGAACGCGCCGCCGCCGATGGCTAGCGCAGCGATAACAGCACCTGCGAGCAAACGGCGACTACGAACGGGATCGCGCGGCACTTCGCACCGATCGATGGCCTGCACGACGGCCGCGGCGTCCGGCAACCGATGCGCGGGTTGCGGACGCAGAAGTCTTTCGACGAGCCGCGCGATCCATGTCGGCACGTCGGGTCGCGTCGCGGTGACGAGCGCAGGCGTGCGCACCATCCGCTGCGCCAGTGCTTCCGCGGCGGTCGCCGATGCGAACGCACGCTCGCCGGTCAGCATCTCGTGGAGGATCAGGCCGAGCGCGTACAGGTCGCTGCGCGGCCCGATCGGATCGCCGCGCGCCTGCTCGGGCGACAGGTAATCCGGTGTGCCGACGATGCTCGACGTCGCGCTGCGTGTGCTGGTCGCGATCGAGCGCGCCACGCCGAAATCGGTGATCGATGCATTGCCGTCCGCGGCGACCAGCACGTTCGCCGGTTTCAGGTCGCGATGCACGACGTCGCGCGCATGTGCCGCCTGCAGGCCCAGTGCGACATCGCGCGCGATGCGCAGCGCGGTGTCGATGGGGAGGGCCCCACGATCGATGATGCGATCCAGCGGCTCGCCGTCGATCAGGTCCATGCTGATCAGCCAACGCGTATCGCCGTTGGCGAACTCGTGTCGCGCGATGTCGTGGATGCGCACCACGTGCGGGCTCGACACCTGGCGTGCGAGCAGCAACTCCTGCCGGAAGCGTTCGAACGCATCGGCACGCTGCGCGATTTCCGGCCGCAGCAATTTGATCGCCACGGGAACACCTAACGCTTCGTCCTGCGCGCGATAGACGACGCCCATGCCGCCGACACCGACCAGTCCTTCGATGCGAAAACGCCCGGCAAGCAGGGTGCCGGGCGCCAGATCCATCTGCGCGTAGATGCCGGTGGACGTGTGGTCGGTCATCGCGTCGGCGAATGGCCTGCGAGCAGGTTCGCCCAGTCGCCGGGTGCGGGCGGTTCGACACCGCCCTGCGTTTCGCCACGGGCCGCGAGCCACAGCGCGCAACGCTCGGCGAAGGCCTGCAACAGTTCGACGTCGAGCGTGGTCAGCGCGGGGCCGGCTTCGCGGCGGTCCGCATAGACGGCCCCGAGTGCGCGATCGCCGTCGAGCAGGGGCAGGGCGATCAACGTCCGCAGCCCGCCGCGCACCACCGATTCGCGGCTGGACAGCCAGGCATCGTGGCCGATGTCGTTGAACACGACCGGTGCGCGCGACCGCAGGGCCTGCGCGACCGCGCCGAGGCTGCCGGTGAATTCGGGACCCGTGGCGAGCGACGCATCCAACGCGATCGACGCGGCGATGCGATAACGCCCGCCGCCGGCGGTCAATACGAAGCCGCGCGTGCACTGCGCAAGTTCCAGCACCGCGCGCAGGCTGTGCTCCAGCAGCGTGGATGTCGGCGCGGCGCCGTCCTGTGGCTGCGCCATGGCTTCAATGCGTGCGGTGAGGCGCGTGGCCTCGTTCCGGCGTTCGGCCCAGCGTCGCACCTGTTCCTCGGCGGCATTGGTGTCGAGGATCGCGAACTCGCAGTGCACGTCGCCAAAGCGCAGCCAGCATGCGCGCGCGAGCGAGGTATCGGTGACGCGCCCACCGTCGACGTAGCTGCCGTTCTTGCTGCCGACGTCCGTCAGGTGCCAGGTGCCGTCGACCTCGGGTGCGAGTTCCGCGTGGCGACGCGATACCGAGGCATGCGGCAACAACAGGTCGGCGTCGAGCGCGCGACCAATGCGGAGACGGTCGCCCGGTGCGACGATTCGTGCGATTGCGGCGCCTTCCGGAACGTAGGCGATGAGACGGGCCTGCATCAGCGCATCTTAGGGCCAGTTCCCCGTGCGAAACGGCCGTGCACGTCAACGTACGCCGACGTGCGGGGCCCGGACGCGCGAAGCCCCCGACGGGCGGGGGCTTCGGATGCGTCGATGGAGCGTGGCGGCGTCAGGCAGTGCCTCAGTGCCCGAAGTTGCGCAGGTAGGCGATCGAGAACTTCGCCGTGGCGACGCCGGCGATGAGTTCGCCCGCCGTGTTGTCGCCACCGCCGCCCGCGAGCCACGTATTCGGGATCGCAGTGCCCGCACGTGCGTCGACGCGCGATGCGAGGGCATCGAGGTTCGCCAGTGCGTCGTCGTAGCGCGCGTCCGCAACAGCCTGGGCCGCCGCGGCGCGCTGCGCTTCCAACGGCGCGGCTTCGCTGGCCGGTAGTGTGGCGATACGCGTACGCAGGCGCTCGAGCTTGTCGTTGACGACGTCGCCGGTGCGGCGCACGTCGGCGACGATCAGGAACTGCGAGAACCCACCGGTCGTGCCGCGTGCGCGGACGCTGCCTTGCGCGACTTCCGTGGTGATGTCGCGGAACGCGCCCCCGATCGGCGCCTTGAACAGGCGATAGCTGCTGCCGTAGGTGTAGGCCAGAGCGTGCGTATGGATTTCGACCTTGACCGTGCGATCGAACGACAGCCCGCCGGCGGGCGGTTCGACCGTCACCATCAGCGGGAACGACGAATCCAGCGCGGCGAGCGAGCCGGGCAGCCGCGTCAGCAACTGCGGGTCGCTGAGCGACACGGTCTGCGCGACGATGCCGAGGTTGGCGGCCGACAACGCATGCGGCGAGTCGAACGTCAGCGTCATGTCCGCGATGGGCAGCGAAGGCGTGCCGATGACTACGGTGGCGACATTGCCCTGCACGGCGACCTGCACCGGCAACGACTGCGCGGACGCGAACGGAGCGACGACGGCCAGCAGGGCGAAGATGAACCAGCGGGCAAGACCACGCGGCATGGCGGCTCCGGAACGTGTTGGGACCCCGATATCGCAGCGACGCTAGGCCGGGCCCGGTGAAGCGCGCGTCGTTGCGGACAGGCCCGACCTTACACCCGCGCGCGGCGCGGACGCGAGGTCGAAAACCCCCACGCGTTCATGAGTGTTTACCCCTGCGCCGCGTGGAGGCATTGCCGGATGGGAGCGCGTCTGCGCCGGTGCGACAACTGCATCGTCGCCTGACCTGGAGTTACCCGATGTCCGCCTCGCGCTCCCTCTCCCTCCGCGTTTCCGCCCTCGCGTTCGGCCTGCTCGCCAGTGGCGTTGCGCTCGCCGACGCCCACCTCGACGGCCAGCTCGTGCAGAAGCTCGCCGCCGCCGCGCCGACCGACCAGCTCGGCGTCGTGGTCACGTATCGCCAGTCCGGCCCGATCAATGCCACGCAGCTCGCCGAGCTGAAGGCGCTGGGTATCGAGAAGGGCCGCACGATGCGCAGCCTGCCGATCGCCGGCGTCATCGCGACGCCGTCCGAAATCCGCGCTCTGGCCAAGGAAGGCGACGTCGTCTCCATCTTCTACAACGCGCCGCTGCGCTACTTCGACGTCGAGGCGAACCAGATCTCGAGCGCGGCACGTGCCATCTCCAACCCGGGCGACTTCAGCCGCGCCGTGCCGTTCAGCGGCAAGGGCGTCGGCGTGATGATCAACGACTCGGGCATCGACGCGACGCACGACGACGTCAAGCTCGGCACGCACGTCGTGCAGAACGTGCTGGCGCCGCAGAACGTGCTCGCATCCCTGGCATCCGACGTCGCGCCGGGCATCGTGCCGCTTACGTATGTCGAGAACGTGCCGAACGCGGACATCGGCTCCGGCCACGGCACGCATTGCGCCGGCATCGTCGGCGGTACTGGTGCACGCTCCAACGGCTTGTATCGCGGCGTCGCCCCTGGCGCTTCGCTGGTCGGTTACGGCTCGGGCGCGGTGCTCTTCATCCTCGACGCGGTCGGTGGCCTCGACTACGCGGCGACCAACCAGTTCAGCTATCGCGACACGATCCGCGTGGTCAGCAACTCGTGGGGCAGCAGCGGCACGTTCGACCCGACCGATCCGGTAAGCGTCGCCACGTACGAGCTTTACAAGCGCGGCATCGTCAGCGTGTTCGCGGCTGGCAACGACGGCCCGGGCGAAGACACGCACAACCCGTACGCGCAGGCGCCTTGGGTCATTTCGGTGGGTGCGAGCGAAAAGGACGGCGTGCTGACGGGCTTCTCGTCGCGCGGCAAGCGCGGCGAAACCGGCACCTTCACCATGGCCGACGGTAAGTCGTGGACCTACGTCAACGAGCCGACGATCGTCGCGCCGGGCGTCGACATCATTTCCGATCGCGACCTCGCCGGCGCGCTGCCGCCGCTGGAAGCGCAGCACGACCAGGAAACGCTCGCACCGCAGTACCTGCCGTTCTATACGCACATGAGCGGTACCTCGATGGCGACGCCGCATGTGGCCGGCATCATCGCGCTGATGCTCGAAGCGAACCCGAACCTCACGCCGGCGCAGGTCAAGGACATCATCAAGCGCACCGCGACGAACATGACCGGTCGCCTCTCGTGGGAAGCGGGCGCCGGTCACATCAACACGTATGCCGCCGTTGCGGAAGCGACCAACGTCCGCACCGGTTACGGCAGCACGGTGAACTCGCTGCGCACGTTCAACTCGAACGCGGTGCTCGCCAAGGGCGCGGATCCGAAGCCGTTCTCGCTGTTCTTCGCGCCGGTCGGCACGGTCGACACGATGGAGTTCGACGTCGGTCCGGAAGTCGCCTTCGTCAGCGCACGTTCGACTGTCGACAACACCGTTGCGCTGGTGCTGATCGATCCCGATGGCGAACAGTACGGCTCGTCGATCGCGCTGCCGGTCGAGAGCGACACCATCACCGTCGGCGCGCCGGGCAAGGCGGGCAAGTGGAAGCTCACCGTACGCGGCGTCGGTTCGGTGTCGGGCGCTGGGCTCGATCCGCTGAAGGTCACGAACGGCTATGCAGCGCCGGGCTACGTCGATGGCGAGATCAGCTTCCTCAACTCCGGCGGCTACACCGGTCTCAACGACATCGCCAGTCATCCGGCGCGTCAGGCGATCGAGTTCGCCATCGCGAACCGCCTTGCCGACGGTTACGCCGACAAGACGTTCCGCCCGGACGCCAACCTCAAGCGCATCGAACTCGCGCAGTACCTGTCGATGGGCCAGAACATCGGTCAGTCGCTGCCGTTCAACGGACGCTCGAGCTTCAGCGATCTCGGCACCGGTGCCGCAGGTTATGCGTATGCCGAGTCGGCGATCGCACGTGGCGGCGCACTCCGCGACCTCGCGCACAACCAGGACGGCGTGATGGGCACCGTCAACGGCGCGTTCCGTGCGAACGACCCGGTGACCCGCGTCTCGCTCGCCTACTCGCTGGTGCAGAGCATGGCGCTGCAGTCGCAGGCGCAGTCGTTCAGCGGTGACCTCACCGCGTTCTACGACGGCAAGCGCGTTCCGGTCGCCGATGCGGCATCGATCCCCGCCGCGCTACGCGGTTACGTGCAGCAGGCGCTCGACCTCGGCCTGATCAATGCGCGCTTCGCGGTGGAGCAGGGGCCGTACGACCTGCAGCCGACGCTGAAGGCGTACTTCGATCCGAACAAGGCGGTAACGCGCGCCGCGTTCGCCGTCGCCGCCGGCCGCTACCTCACGGCGTATCAGGCCGCGCAAGACTGAGTTCCCCCACGCGCACCTCGTCAATGTGCAACGCCCCGGGGAGACCCGGGGCGTTTTTGTTTGCATTGCGCGCATATGTCTGCCGACGTCGACTGTTCTACTTGCTGACGACGCGCTCCGCGGCGCGGACCGCGTTCGTGTCCAGCGGCCGGATCGACACGATCTGGCACGGAACGGTATTGCCTGCGCCGAGCGGGATAACGCGATCGAGCTTCGCCGACACCTGGTTGCCGCCACTCTGCGTGACCTGGATGCCGTGTGCCCATTGCAGGTCCCGGCAGCCGGGTACCTCGAGCAGGTATGCGCGCCCGGGCGACATCCAGAGTGCAAGCGCCTCCGTCCCAAGCGGCGTCCACTGCATGAAGCTGCTGTTGTAGAGGAAGTTGTTGATCGGCGCGCCTGCGTTAGAGCGATACATCTCGAGCTGCTGCGCCGTGTTCTGGGGGTTACTGGCACAGCCGCCAAGCACGAGCGCAGCGGCCACCAGCGCGAGTACGGGTTTCATGGTGTGTGCTCCAGTTCCGTTGAAGGTCTCCCGATGATGCGCTTGAAGACGGGGCCCCCAAGACTCGCGTCGTCGCGCTCGTTCAGCCCACATGCGGCTTGCCAACCACTCCACGCGTCCGTAACATTCCGCCTCCCACGGCCCGCCGTGGTCGTGGCCGGGTAGCTCAGTTGGTAGAGCAGGGGATTGAAAATCCCCGTGTCGGGGGTTCGATTCCCTCCCCGGCCACCACGATTCGAATCGGGAAAGCCCGCAGTTGCCTGCGGGCTTTTTTGTTGCCCGAGATCCGCCTTGACCCCGCGGGGCGCAGGCGGTCGAATGGTGGAAACGCGGAGGTCGGCATGAAGCTCTGGTCCATCGACGGCAATACCCAGAAGCTCGACGGCGGCGCCATGTTCGGCAACGCGCCTCGTGCGCTGTGGTCGCGCTGGGCGGCGCCGGATGAGCAGGGACGCATCGATCTCGCCTGTCGCGCGCTGCTGGCCACGCCACTCGCCGGCAAGACCGTACTGTTCGAAGCCGGCATCGGCGCGTTTTTCGAGCCCAAGCTGCGCGACCGCTACGGCGTGGTCGAGGATCGCCACGTGCTCCTCGAATCGCTCGCGCACGCCGGCTTCCAGCCCGAGGACATCGACGTCGTCGTCCTCTCGCATCTTCATTTCGACCACGCGGGCGGCCTGCTGACCGCGTGGCAGGACGGCAGCGAACCGTCGCTGGTGTTCCCGAATGCGCAGTACATCGTCGGGCGCCGCCATTTCGAGCGCTCGCTCGATCCACATGATCGCGACCGCGCGAGCTTCATTCCCGCGCTGCCGGGTCTGCTGCAGTCGACTGGTCGCCTTGAACTGGTCGACAGCGAGCATTCGCACACGCTGGGCAACGCCGTGCGCTTCCACTTCAGCGACGGCCACACGCCGGGCCTGATGCTGGCGGAAATCGTCGGCGCGCCGAATGCGAACGGCCACGCGCATGGCGGCGTGGTGTTCTGCGCGGATCTGATTCCCGGTCGTCCGTGGGTGCATGTGCCGATCACCATGGGGTACGACCGCAATGCCGAGCTGCTGATCGACGAGAAGCGCGCCTTCCTCGACGACATGCTCGCGCGCGACGTCCATCTCTACTTCACTCATGATCCAACTTGCGCGCTCGCGCGCGTGGTGAAGTCCGCCGACGGGCGCTTCGGCACAGCTAACGAGGTTCCGGCGCTGCAGGCGCGACCGATCGCCGCATGAAATCAATCGCGACGCTCGCACTGGCTGCGCTGATGTTCGCGGGCGCAGCACATGCCGACGCGGTTCCGGAAAACGATCCCGCGCCGTCGAACGCGCTGGAGGACCCGGATTTCCACGTCGCGTCCAAGCAGTTCGGGCTGGAGCGACGCGTCGAAATGTTCCAGTGGCGCCGCGATGACGACGGCAGCTACAGCACGGTATGGACGGCCGGGCCGATCGACTCCGACGACTTCGACGCGTCGCATCGCAATCCCGATCGTCTTCCGGTTCGCAACCGCGAATGGTGGGTCGATTCGGTGTCCATGGACGGTCGCCCGTTGCCGATCGAAGTCGTGCGCCTGCTCGGCCAGTGGCAGGCGCTGCGACCGAACTTCTCGCGGCTTCCCGGCAACCTCGGCGCGAGTTTTCAGCCGGAAGGCGATGGACTCGCGAGCAGCTACAACCCGCTGGCGCCCGCGATCGGCGACGTGCGCATCACCTGGCACGAATTCGTGCTGCCCCCGCTTGCCGGCAAGGTCGCGCTGCGCGACGGCGCGTGGCAATTGAGCGCAAAGGCCGCTGCGGCACCCGCGGTCGTGCGTCCGGCCGTGGACATCACCGCCGCGACGCGCAAGCCCGCGATGAAGCTTCGCCCCTGGCTGATCGCGATCGCTACTGCGGCGCTCGTCGGCCTCTGGTTCCTTACCCGTGCCATCACCGGAGGCAAGTCCTGATGCCTGTCGTCACGTTGCTCGTCGCCGGCCTGCACGGCCTTCTGTTGATGGTGTTGCTGTTGCCAATCGTGGCGTTGCGCCGTGGTCGCAAGGTCGGCCTCGGCGACGGCGGCGACCCGCAGCTTCTGCAGCGAATTCGCGTGCATGCGAACTTCATCGAGAACGTTCCGTTCGCGCTCCTGCTTCTCGCGCTGTTGGAGCTGGGCCGTCTCGACCGCTGGTGGGTCGCTGTTCTGGGTGGCGTGTTGTTGCTTGCGCGCGTGTTGCACGCGGCCGGTCTGTCGCGTTCGGCGGGTTATTCGTTTGGACGATTCTGGGGCACGTTCCTGACGTGGTCCGTCATCGTTTCCTCGTCGCTGCTCGCCGTCGTTCGCAGCGCGATGATGCTGTCAATGCACTGACCCATCGCGCATGAAAAAGGCCGGCAATCAGCCGGCCTTTTTACTTTCAGCGATGCGTGTGGCGTCAGGCGGCTGCGGCCTGCTCGATGCTCGGGCCTTCCTTCAATGCACGGCCGACCATTGCGACCACCATCTCCAGCTCGTCGCTGGTGATGGTGAAAGTCGGCGTGAAGCGCAGCGAGTTCGCGCCGCCGTGGATGACGCCGATGCCGCGCTCGCGCAGCCATTCCTCGGTCGAGCCCGCGCCGTAGCACTTGAACTTCGGCGACAGCTCGCAGGAGAACAGCAGGCCCGTGCCTTGCACCTTCGTGATCATTCCGCCGAGCTCGCTGGCGAGCGCTTCGAGACGCTGCAGCGCTTCCTGGCCGCGCGCGACGATGTTCTCGCGCACCGCCGGCGTGACCTGCGCCAGCACGGCGCATGCGACATCGAGCGCACGCGGGTTGGTCGTCATCGTGTTGCCGTAGAGGCCCTTGCGATACAGCGCCGCGGCGCGTGCATTCACCGCGAGCACCGACAGCGGGTACTGCCCGGCGTTGAGCGCCTTCGAATAGGTTTCCATGTCCGGCGCTTCGACGCCTTCGAAGCCCGGGTAGTCGACGATCGACAGCACGCCCGTTGCACGCAGGCCGGCCTGGATCGAGTCGATCAGCAGCAGGCCGCCGTGCGAACGCGTGAGTTCGCGCGCGGCCTCGTAGAACGCGCGCGGCACGCGACGGCCCGGGTCGCCTTCGCCCATCACCGGCTCGAGGAACATCGCTTCGATGAACCAGCCGTTCGCATCGGCATCGGCGAACGCGCGACGCAGCGCATCGACGTCGTACGGCTCGACGGTGATCACCGAATCCTCGCCACGGAAGCTCGCGAGATGCTGCATGTAGGTCTTGCGCGACGAGTCGGAATACAGCGCCGGGCGCTCGGTGCGGCCGTGGAAGCTGCCCTTCACGACGAGGCGCTTGATGGCGCGGCCCGCATGGCGTGCCCCGGCGTCCGTCATCAGCTTGGCGTTCGCGTCGGCGATGCGTGCGGCCAGCGACACCGATTCGGAGCCGGAATTCAAGCAGAAGAAACGTTCGTACGGGCAGCCGCCGGATGCGCCGATCACGGCGCGGATCGCGCGATCGAAACGGCGTTGCGCGAGCGACGGCGTCATGATGTTGGCCATCACCTGCGGCTTCGACATCGCGTCGATGATCGCCTGCGGCGCATGGCCGAAGCCGAGCATGCCGTAGCCGCCGGAATCGTGGAGCACCGCGCCCTTGAGCGTGACGACCCACGGGCCGCGCGCGACCAGCGCGACGTACGGATTGACGCCGTCGTCCGGATAGAAGTTGACGAAGCCGGCCTGCACCGCGTCGATCTGCGCGTCCTCGTCGAGATCGAGGATGTCGGCGGCCTCGGCCTGGATCGCATCGAACTCGACAACCGCGGCTTCGATGGCTTCGCGCAGCTCGGCATGCGAGGCCGCGAAACGCTCGACGGTCACGTCGTCCAGGCCGATCGTGCGGCGGCGTCCACCACGGGCGCGCAGCGGGGCGAGGAGGGCGACGACGTTGGCGTTTGGGTTCGACATGACAGCGGCTCCGAGCAGTCCTGGGACAAGACGAAAAACGCGGGAAACAGGCGGGCGCGGAAGCGCGCGCGAGGCGTTTTCCGTTTCCATTCAAAAGGTTGCGTCCATGCTATCACGCGGGTTTTGCGCCGATAACCCCCGGCGCGCCGGTACACTACGCGGCCGTCCGCGCCGCGGATGAACGGTCGACGATGGTTCCGTCCGCCTTGAAGAAGTCCGATTTCGATTACGAACTTCCGCCCGAGCTGATCGCGCAGGCGCCGCTCGCGGAGCGTTCGGCGAGCCGCCTTCTGGTGGTGCCGCCGGGCGATGCGCCGTTCGAAGATCGCGTGTTCCGCGATCTTCCCGACCTGCTGCGCGCCGGCGACCTTCTAGTGTTCAACGACACACGCGTCATCCCGGCGCGATTGTTCGGACAGAAGAGCACGGGTGGCCGCGTCGAAATCATGATCGAGCGCCTGCTCGGTGCGGATCGCGCTCGTGCGCAGCTCGGCGTCAGCAAGTCGCCGAAGGAAGGCGCGGTCATCGAACTCGATGCGGGCGGCGTCGCACGCGTGCTCGGTCGCGAGGGCGAGTTCTACCTGCTGCAGTTCGAGGTGGACGAACCGCTCGAATCGTGGCTGCTGCATGCGGGCCGCCTGCCGTTGCCGCCGTACATCCAGCGCGAGCCAGGCCAGGACGACACGGAGCGCTATCAGACCGTATTCGCGAAGGAGGTCGGCGCCGTCGCCGCACCGACCGCGGGCCTGCATTTCGACGAAGCACTTCTCGCGCGGCTGCGCGCCATGGGCGTCGACTTCGGCCACGTCACGCTGCACGTCGGCGCAGGCACGTTCCAGCCTGTGCGCGTCGACGATCTCAGCCAGCACGTCATGCACAGCGAGTGGATCAACGTCGGTGCGACGCTGGTCGAGCAGATCCGTCGAACGCGTGACGCGGGCGGACGTGTGATCGGCGTCGGCACGACGGTGGTACGTGCGCTGGAAAGCGCGACGCGTCATCACGACGATGGCCGGGTCGAACTCGCGCCGTTCGCCGGCGAAACGCAGCTCTTCATCCTGCCGGGTTACCGCATGACCAGCGTCGACGCGATGGTCACCAACTTCCATCTGCCGCAGAGCACGCTGCTGATGATGGTGTCGGCATTCGCGGGCCGCGAGCGCATCTTCGCCGCGTATCGCCATGCGATCGTCGCGCGCTACCGCTTCTTTTCCTACGGCGACGCGATGATGCTGTGGAAGCGCAGCGATGGCTGACGACGCGATCTGACTGTCGTCGACAAATGCACCAGGAAGCCCGTTCGCGACTTCCGATTTCTCCGTAATCACGCACCCAGGTCCAACGTCCCATGAGCCGCATGTCGTTCGAACTCCTCGGCACCGATGGCGTCGCCCGTCGTGGTCGGCTCACGTTTCCGCGCGGCACGGTGGAGACGCCGGCGTTCATGCCGGTCGGCACGTATGGCTCGGTCAAGGGCGTCACGCCCGATCAGGTGCGAGAGCTCGGCGCCGAAATGATTCTCGGGAACACGTTCCATCTGTTCCTGCGGCCGGGTCTCGACGTGATCGGCGATCACGGCGGGCTGCACGGCTTCACCCGATGGAACGGCCCGATCCTGACGGATTCCGGCGGATTCCAGGTGTTCTCGCTCGCGCACAAGCGAAAGATCACCGAAGAGGGCGTGACCTTCGCGGCGCCCACCGACGGCAGCAAGGTGTTCCTCGGTCCCGAGGAAAGCATGCGCATCCAGAAGGTGCTCGACTCGGACATCGTGATGATCTTCGACGAGTGCCCGCCGGTACATGTCGACGGCGTGCCGGTGTCGCCCGACGTGATCCGTCGCTCGATGGAGCTGTCGCTGCGCTGGGCCGAGCGCAGCAAGCGCGCGCACGAGGGCAACGACGCCGCGCTGTTCGGCATCGTGCAGGGCGGCGTGCATCGCGACCTGCGCACGAAGTCGGCCGAAGCGCTGCAGGCGATCGGTTTCGACGGTTATGCAATCGGCGGGCTGGCGGTCGGCGAGACCGAGGACGAGCGCAACGCAATGCTCGATCACACGGCACCGCAGCTTCCGACCGATCGCCCGCGCTACCTGATGGGCGTTGGCCGGCCCGAAGACCTGGTCGAGGCCGTCACGCGCGGCGTCGACATGTTCGACTGCGTGATGCCGACGCGGAACGCGCGCAACGGCCATTACTTCACCGCGACGGGCGTCATCCGCGTCCGCAATTCCAAATACGAGCGCGACCTGCGCCCGATCGAGGAAGGTTGCGACTGCTACACCTGCCGCAACGGCTACACGCGCAGCTACCTGCGCCACCTCGACCGCTGCAACGAGATGCTCGGGCCGATGCTGGGCACGCTGCACAACCTGCGCTACTACCAGCGCCTGATGGCCGGCATGCGCGAGGCGATCGAGCAGGGGCGGTTCGGCGAATTCCGTGACGCCTTCTACGCCGCGAGGCAGGCGGGCGAGGGCAGCTGAATCGGGCTGGCCTTCACGCGCGGCGCTGCGGGCCACCGGCGGGTGGCATAATCCCGGGTCGCTTTCGCCGGACCCCACCATGTCCCTGCTCGATCTCGTAATTCCCGCCGCCCACGCCCAGGCCACGGGTGCCGCTCCCGGCGGCGCCAGCGGCGTACTCGGCTTCCTGCCGATCCTCGTCGTCGTCGCGGTGATGTACTTCCTGATGATCCGTCCGCAGATGAAGCGCGCGAAGGAACACACCGGCATGCTCGCCAAGCTCGCCAAGGGCGACGAAGTGCTGGCTGCTGGCGGTCTCGCTGGCACCGTTACCGATATCGGCGAGAACTTCGTCACGATCGAGGTCGCCGATGGCGTTCGCGTTCGCGTGCAGAAGTCCGCGATCGGCAACGTCCTGCCCAAGGGCACCTTGAAGGCGGCGTAAGCCGCGAGCACTTGAAGGCGGCTACGGCCGCCCTTACGCCTTGTACGCGGCGGGGAGCCGCCTGGACTTCTGATGCTGACCTACCCGCGCTGGAAATACGCCCTCGCCGTCATCCTGCTGCTGTTGAGCGCGCTGTACGCGCTGCCCAACGTGTTCCCGCAGGATCCTTCCGTGCAGGTGAGCGCCAACCGCGGCGGCACCGTCGACGCTGCGCTTCGTACGCGCGTCGCCGACGCGCTGGCGAAGGCCGGCGTGCCGGAGAAGGGCAGCGAGATCAAGAACGGCAGCCTGCTCGTGCGCTTCGCGAACCCGGACCTGCAGGTCAAGGCCGCGGACACGCTGCGCGATCCGCTGGGTAACGATTACGTCGTCGCGCTGAACCTCGCGTCGACCGCGCCGGAATGGCTCGCAGGTATCGGTGCGAAGCCGATGCTGCTGGGCCTCGACCTCCAGGGCGGTGTGCATTTCATGATGCAGGTCGACCAGAAGGCGGCGATGGACAAGCGCCTCGACGCGCTGGCCGAGGACGTGCGCGTGCAGTTGCGCGACGCCGGCATCCGCTACGAGTCCGTCGAGCGTCGCCCGGATGGCAGTGTCATCGCCACGCTTGCGCCGCAGGATGTCGCGCGCGCGCAGCAGCTCATCCTCAAGGGCCAGACCACGCTGGACGTGTCGGCCGTCGGCGGCACGATCACCGTTCGCGTCAACCCGGCCGAACAGCAGCGCCTTGCGCTCGAGGCGGTCGAGCAGAACGTCAGCACGCTTCGCAACCGCGTCAACGCGATCGGCGTCGGCGAGCCCATCATCCAGCGCCAGGGCACCGACCGCATTGTCGTCGAGCTTCCCGGCGTGCAGGACACCGCGCAGGCCAAGCGCATCATCGGCGCGACCGCGACGCTCGAATATCGCGCCGTCATCGAAGGCGACGCGCAGGATGCGGTCACCACCGGCAACGTTCCGCCGGAGGCGCGCGTCTACTACCGCCGCCAGATGACGCCAAATGCCCCGCGCATTCCGGTGCTGCTGAGCAAGCGCGTCATCGTGTCGGGCGACCAGCTCGTCGGCGCGACGGCCACGACCGACGGCCAGTCCGGTACGCCGGCCGTGAGCGTCCGCCTCAACAGCGTCGGCGGCCAGCGCATGTTCGACTTCACCAGCGAGAACGTCGGCAAGCCGATGGCGGTGGTGTACATCGAGCGCGTGCCGGAGGTGAAGACGATCGACGGCAAGGAAGTGCGCACCACGCGCATCAGTGAGGAAGTGATTTCCGTCGCGACCATCCAGGGCGTCTTCAGCAAGGAATTCCAGACGACAGGCCTGTCGAGCGCGAACGAAGCCTCCGACCTCGCGTTGCTGATGCGTTCGGGTTCGCTTGCGGCGCCGATGGACTTCGTCGAAGAGCGCATCGTTGGCCCGAGCCTCGGTCGCCAGAACGTCGAGCGCGGCCTCACCGCCGTCGCCGCGTCGTTCTGCTTCACGCTGGTGTTCTTCCTCGTCTACTACCGCATGTTCGGCATCATCACGAGCCTCGCGCTGCTGATGAACCTGCTGATGGTGATCGCCATCCTGTCGGTCTTCCACGCAACGCTGAGCCTGCCGGGCCTTGCGGGTGTCGCGCTGACGGTCGGTATGTCGGTCGACGCCAACGTGCTCATCAACGAACGAATCCGGGAAGAGTTACGACTCGGGCTGCCACCACAGACATCGATCTCGGAAGGCTACGAACGCGCCAAGGGCACGATCGCCGACGCCAACCTGACGACGATCCTCGCCGGCCTCGCGCTGTTCGCATTCGGCACGGGCCCGATCAAGGGCTTCGCGGTGACGCTCATCGTCGGCATCCTGACGTCGATGTACACGGCGGTTTCGGTGTCGCGCGCCATCGCGACGCTGATCTACGGCCGCCGCCGCAAGCTGCAGTCGATCGCGATCTAAGGGAAGACGATCCATGAAGCCTTTCAATGTTTTCCCGTACGACAGCAACATCGACTTCATGCGCCTGCGGTGGGTCTCGCTGACCATCGCCGGCCTGCTGATGCTGGCGTCGTTCGGCGCGATGATCTTCCACGCCTCGCAGGGCGGTCTGGACAAGACCTTCAATTTCGCACTGGATTTCACCGGCGGTTCGGTGGTCGAACTGCGTTTCGATCGTCCGGTCGATACCGACCAGGTGCGTAATCGCCTCAATGCGGCCGGCTTCCACGGCGCGCAGGTGCAGGGCCTTGGCACCGGTCGCGAGATGATGGTCCGCATGCAGGCCGAAGGCGCGCAGGCGAAGGACCGCACCGCCGCGGCTGTGGTGCAGGCCGCGGGCACGCCGGACAACCCGGCGCACGTGGTGCGCAGCGACTTCGTCGGCCCGCAGGTCGGTCAGGAGCTCGCGTGGAAGTCGCTGTACGCCTTCATCTTCGTGCTCGCCGGCCTGCTGATCTACATCTCGTTCCGCTTCGAGCTGAAGTTCGCGATCGGCGCGATCATCGCGACCGTGCACGACGTCAGCATCGTCGCCGGCTGGTTCGCGATCACGCGCCATGAGTTCGACCTGACGGTGCTCGCCGGCCTGCTCGCGGTCATGGGTTTCTCGATCAACGACACCATCGTCGTGTTCGACCGTGTGCGCGAGAACTTCCGCAGCATGCGGGTGCCGCCGCGCGAGATCATGAACAAGGCGATCAACCAGACGCTGTCGCGTACCGTCATCGTGTCGTTCGTGGCGTTCCTGTCGATGCTCGCGCTCTACCTGTTCGGTGGCGAGTCGCTGCGCGGCCTGGCCGAGGCGCAGATCATCGGTACCGTGATCGGTACGCTGTCGTCGATCTTCATCGCCTGCCCGCTGCTGCTCTGGCAGGGCGTGAGCAAGCAGGACCTGATGCCGAAGGCGAAGGACGACGCGGCGCTCGCGCGTCGCCCATAACCGAAGGTCTCAGCATCACGAAAAAGGCCGCAGCGATGCGGCCTTTTTCATGTCCGCGTATTGATGCACGACGTCGTGCCGGCGCAACGAAAAAGGGCCGCATCGCTGCGGCCCCTCGATCGATCCCGCAAGCGAAGCGATCAGCCTTCGTCGAACGCCGCCGCGTACCCGGTGTCGACGATGCGCTTCTGCAGTTCGTCGCAGACCTTCAGGTTGCCGGCCACGAGCGGGCGACCCATCAGGCCGCGATTGTCCATCGGGCCGGTGGTGCGGCCGCGGTAGTCGACGACCTTGCCGCCGGCCTCGCGCACCATCAGCGCACCCGCCGCGATGTCCCACGGCTTCACGCCCGCTTCGAAGTAGCCGTCGGCACGGCCGCAGGCGACGTAGGCGAGGTCGAGCGCCGCCGAACCGGTGCGACGGATGTCCTCGGCCTGCACCAGCAGCGAATCCACGCACTTGAGCTGCGCGCTGGCACGCTCGCGCTCGCGCGGCGGGAAGCCGGTGATGAGCATCGCGCCGTCCAGATCCTTGCGGTCGGACACGCGGATGCGCTTGTCGTTGAGCACCGCGCCCGAGCCACGCGTCGCGTGGAAGATCTCGTTGCGCAGCGGGTCGAAGATCACGCCGTTGATCGGCTCGCCGTTCTCGACCAGCGCGATCGACACGCAGAAATGCGGGATGCCGCGCAGGTAATTGCTGGTGCCGTCGAGCGGGTCGATGACCCAGGTGTAGCGCGCGCGCGGGCCGCTGTTGAGCGGGCCGCTTTCCTCGCCGAGGATCGCGTAGTCCGGCGTGGCGCGGCGGAATTCCTTGATGATTTCCTTCTCGGCCAGGCTGTCGACTTCGCTCGCGAAGTCCATGCGGCCCTTCTCGACGACATTGAGCGAGTCGAGCTTGTGCATGTGGCGGAGGAGCACGTTGCCGGCGGCGCGCGCGGCCTTGATCATCAAGGTGATGGCGGGTTTTTGCATGAGGATGTCCGGGCGCGCTGGCCGTGGAAAAGAGCGATTCCGCCATCGTCGGCGGTCGCGAAGCTTACCATTGCAGGCATGACCCACGATTTCATGAAGCTCGCCGCCGACCGTACCCGGATCGTGCTGGTGGGCACGCAACACCCCGGCAACATCGGCTCGGCGGCCCGCGCGATGAAGACCATGGGCCTGCGCCGGCTGCTGCTGGTCGCACCCGAAAAGGCGCCCGATGCGGAGTCCTTCGCACTGTCGGCCGGCGCGCACGACGTCCTCGATACCGCCGAATTCCACGATGACCTCGCGTCGGCGCTGGCGGGCTGCACGCGCGTGCTCGGCTGCACCGCGCGCAGCCGTCGCGTCGCGCTGCCGGAGCTCACCCCGCGCGAGGCGGCCTCGACGGTCGTCGACGGTGCGGCCGGCGGCGACGTCGCGCTCGTGTTCGGTCGCGAGCGAACCGGCCTGACCAACGACGAGCTGCACCTCTGCCATCAGGCCGTGCACATCCCGGCCAATCCCGACTACAGCTCGCTCAATCTCGCAGCGGCGGTGCAGGTGGTGTCCTACGAAGTCCGGATGGCGCTGCTTGATCGGGCCGCTTCTGGCGAAACCGCGGAGCCGCGCGACCCGCCGGCGTCGCACGAGCAGTTGGAGAGCTTCTACAGCCAGCTCGCGGAGACGCTGGACCTCATCGACTTCCACAAGGGCCGCGCCCCGGACAGCGCGATGCGCAAGCTGCGACGCATCTTCAACCGCGCATCGCTCGACGATCGCGACGTCCGCATCCTCCGCGGCGTGCTGGCCGATGCGCAGCGCATGGCACGTATCGCGACCGAGCGCGGCCACGGCTGAGCAGCCTCGAGCGGTGTGATGAAAATGGCGCGGATCGCGACGAGCGTCCCAAACCGGGTGGTTTTGCTTTAGGCTCCGCGAGGGCCCTCCGGTTGTTCGCCTTGATCACCCGCGTCCTCCGCTACGCCTGCTTACTGCTGCTGGCTTTCGCCGTGGCGCCTGCGCCGCTCGCGGCAGCGGGCGATTCGTCGTCGGGCGTGCTCGTGCTCGGGCGCGTCAGTGACGACCCCGCCGCGCATTACGACCAGCTCAAGCCGCTGCTCGACTACGTCGTGCCGCGCATGGCCGACGTCGGCATCCGCGAAGGCCGCATCCTTATGGCGCGCGACCCGCAGCAGATGGCGAGCTACATGCGCCGTGGGCGCGTCGACTGGGTCACCGAGACCGCCGGTACCGCGATGCTGCTTCAGCAGCGCGTCGCCGCCCGCCCGCTGCTGCTGACCGAGCGCGACGGTGTCAGCCGATACCACAGCGTCTTCTTCGCGCGCCGCGATCGCGGGCTGTCGTCGATCGACGACCTGCGCGGCCATCGCATCGCCTTTCAGCGGCCGTCGTCCACCAGCGCGTATTACGTGCCGGCGGGAACACTGCTCGACCGCGGCCTGCACCTCGAAATCCTGCTTTCGCCGGACGACCAGCCCGCGCCCGGCGCCGTCGGTTACCTGTTCGCGCGGTCCGAACTCAACATCGCGACCTGGGTGCACAAGGGCCTGGTCGACGCCGGCGTCATGAGCAACGTCGACTGGGAAAATCCAGCGCGCGTGCCGTCGACGTTCCGGCGCGATTTCGTGCTGATCGGGCAGACGCCCGATTACCCGCGCGCGATCGAAGTCGTGCGTGGCGATCTCGACCCGCGCGTCGCCGCGCGTCTGCGCGAAGTGCTGCTTCAGGCTGCGAACGATCCGGCCGGCCGTGACGCGCTGCTCGCGTTCTTCGGCACGACTCGTTTCCTGCCGCTCGATGCGGCGTCGGAGCGATCGCTGGCCGGGATCGGCCGCGGCGTCGCGCGCATCAAGGCAGACGTGGAATGAGATTCCGCATCGGCTTGCAGGCGCAGTTCTTCGCGATGGTCGGCTTCGCCATCCTCGCGGCGAGCGCGCTGATGATGCTGTTCTGGATGCGCCAGCAGGAAGTGCAGACCAGCGTCGAAAGCCTGTCGCGCCGCGCCACCGACCAGGTGCTGGATGCGAACCTTCGCCGTCGCGCGGAAGGCACCACCCAGCAGCTCGCGAAGTCGCTGGTCAACCCGCTGTATTACTTCGACCTCGATGCGGTCGGCGACCTCGCCAAGGGCACGCTCCGCCAGCCCGGCGTGCGCTACGTGCTG
Source organism: Lysobacter sp. HA18 (assembly GCF_054057595.1). Lineage (NCBI taxonomy): Bacteria > Pseudomonadati > Pseudomonadota > Gammaproteobacteria > Lysobacterales > Lysobacteraceae > Lysobacter > Lysobacter sp. HA18. The sequence continues at coordinate 2,255,222 of NZ_JBSRZL010000001.1, read as the reverse complement.
GTCTACGACGCCGACGGCAACATCCTGCACGACGGCACGCCGGACATCCCGACCTACGGCCGGCGCATGGACGACGCGCTCGCGTTCGAGGCCATCGGTGCGCGTGAACTGCATGCGCAGATGACGCGCGACATGCTCGATGTATCGGCACCGATTCTGATTGGCGGCTCGCGGCTCGGTGGCGTTCGCATCGGTTTCGATCGGACCGAAGGCCGCGATTTCCAGCAGGTCGCGATGCTGCAACTGGGCACGCAGATCCGCGACCTCGGTCATCGGCAGCTGCTCGCCATCCTCTTGCTGAGCACCGCATTGCTTGCGCTCGGCGGCGTGGTGTTGGCGATCATCCAGCGCACGATGGTGCGGCCGATCAGCCAGCTCGCGGATTCCGCGCGCGCGATCGAAGCCGGTCATTTCGACACCGGGCTGCCGGTGAGCAGTCGCAAGGATGAACTCGGTGATCTCGTTCGTGCGTTCGGGCGCATGAGCCAGAGCGTGGCGCGGCACGATCGCGAGATCCGCCGCATGGCGTACACCGACGCGCTGACCGGCCTCGCGAATCGCCTGGCCTTTCGCGAAATGCTCGACGCACGCCTGATGCAGCTCAAGGGCGCAGGTCGGGAACTCGCGCTGCTGTTCGCCGACGCTGACGATTTCAAGCGCATCAACGACACGCTCGGCCATGACGCCGGCGACGAAGTGCTGCTGCAGTTCGCGCATCGCATTTCCGACACGGTCGCGGAGGTCGGCGGCATCGATGCACGCGTCGCGCGTTTCGGTGGCGACGAGTTCGTGATCCTCGTCGAGGACGCCGACGTACGCGGCATCGCGACGCAGCTCGCCGAACGCCTCGTCGAAGTGCTGTCCGAACCGCTGGTGGTGCAGGGCCGGCAGGTATTCCTCGGAACATCGATCGGCGTAACGCTTTTTCCGGGCGATGCCGACGGCGGCACGTCGCTACTCAAGAATGGCGACATCGCGATGTACCAGGCGAAGGTCGCCGGCAAGAACTGCTACCGCTTCTACAGCCGTGCGATGAACGAGGCGGTCGAACGCCGCGTGCACCTGGAGAACGAGCTGCGCGGCGCATGGGATCGCGGCGAACTGCGCATCGTCTACCAGCCTGTGTATCGGCTTGCCGACCAGCGCCTTGTCGGCGCGGAAGCGCTGCTGCGCTGGCGGCATCACGAACATGGCGTCATTGCGCCGTCGGTATTCATCGATGTCGCCGAGCAGAGCGGCCTGATCGACATCATCGGCCCGCAGGTCATGCGCGCGGCCTGCGGCGATGCGATGCGCTGGGAACACGTGCGCGGTCCCGACGCCGTGCCGCTGTTCGTGTCGGTGAACGTGTCACCGCGACAGCTGCGCAGTGGCGATCTCGCGCGCATGGTCGAGGCGAGCCTGCGCGACGCGGGATTGCCCGCGGACCAGCTGCATATCGAGCTCACCGAAACCGCCGTCATCAGCGACGAAGCCCATGCGAGCCAGCTGCTGACGCGCCTGCGCTCGCTGGGCGTCAAGGTCTGGCTCGACGACTTCGGCACCGGCTTCTCCGGGCTCAGCCATCTGCGCCGCGTGCCGGTGGACGGCGTCAAGATCGATCGCAGCTTCATCGCCGACGTATTGCGCGATCCGGACGACCTCGCGCTCACCACCGCCATCATCGCGATGGCGCATTCGCTGGGCATCACGGTGGTGGCGGAAGGTGTCGAGAAGGAAGGCCAGTACGCGCTGCTGCGCGAGCGCCGCTGCGACCTCGCCCAAGGCTACTGGCTGGGTCATCCGCTCGAGATGGACGAGTTCCTCGCGCTGCTCGCGGACGAAGTTCCCGCCTGATTCAGAAGTAGTGCGCGACCGCGCGGGCGAGGCTGCCCGAGAGCAGGCCGAACACGATGAGCGCGGCGATCGCGGCGGCCCATGCGATGCCCATCAGCACGCCATCGCGTTCGAGGAAGGCGAGGGCGAACAGCACGACCAGCAGGCCGAGCACGTAGTTGGTGAACGGAATCGGCAGCGTCAGCAGCGCGCCCGTCGTCAGCACCAGCAGGCCGGTGACGATGCCCGGCGCCCAGTGATCGAGAAGCACGGCGGCACGCGGGCGCACGACGCGCTCCAAGCGAGCAAGCCACGGGTCCAGATGGTCGCGCAGACGCACGAGCGCGGACGCACGCGGGCTGCGCCGCCCGATGAAGCGCGGCAGCCACGGGCGATGCAGGCGCATCACCAGCTGCGCGCCGACCAGCATCACCAGCGGGCCGCTGAGCCCGCCCGCGAGCCCCGGAACCGGAATGAACGCGGGCGCCGCCGCGGCGATCAGCAGCATGCCGAACGCGCGGTCGCCGAGCCCTGCGAACAGTTCGGCGAAGGTCGGCGTGGCATCCGGTGCGGCGTTTGCGAATCCGTCGAGCAGGCCGCGCGTGCCGAGGTCCTCGACGTCAGGCCGTCCGCGCATCATCGTCGCCTTCGGTCGCGGGCACGCGCTGCATCAGCAGTTTGTCGACGCGCGGGCCGTCGAGGTCCACGACTTCGATGCGCCAGCCATTCCAGTCGAAGTGCTCGCCGGCGTGCGGGATGCGGCCGAACTGCGCGATCACCATGCCGGCCGCGGTGTGGAAGTCGTGCTCGTCCTCGCCGGGCAACGTCGCCGCGCCGAGCAGTTCGCGCAGTTCCTCGACGCCCAATGAGCCGTCGACCAGCAGCGAGCCGTCGTCGCGCACGACTACGCCGGTCGCGCTGTCGTCGTTGTCGCCCTGGATGCGGCCGATCACCGCGCCCATGAGGTCGTTGACGGTGACCAGGCCGCTGATGTCGCCGTATTCGTCGACGACGAGCGCGAGTGACTGCTGCTCCTCGCGGAAGATCTCGAGAAGCTTGAGCGCCGGCGTCGATTCGGAAACGAACAGCGGCTCGCGCAGGCTTTCGAACAGCGACGGCAGTTCGCCGCGTCCGACCGCGCGCAGCAGCGATTTGGCTTCGAGGATGCCAACCACGTCCTGGTCGCTGCCGCGATACACGGGAAAGCGCGAGAACGGCGCGGCATGCAGCGCTTCGAGGTTCTCGGCGGTTTCCGCGGACGCGTCGAGCCAGACGATGCGCATGCGCGGCGTCATCAGGCTTTCGGTCGTGCGGTCGCCCAAGCTCAGCACGCGATTCATCATCTTTCGTTCGTCGGCATCGATCACGCCCTGCTCGTGGCCTTCGCTCACGAGCATGCGGATCTCTTCTTCGGTCACCGCTTCATCGCTGCCGCCACTGAGGCGCAACAGGCGCAGCAACACGCGCGTGGACGTCGACAGCAGAATGACGAAGGGTTTGGCGATCTTCGCGAAGAAGTCCATCGGATACGCGACCAGCGTCGCGATCGCTTCCGGCCGCAGCGTGCCGATGCGCTTGGGCACCAGTTCGCCGATCAGGCCGAAGAAGAACAGCACGACGATGAAGCCGGTGCCGCGCCCGATGTAGGTCGCATACGGCGCCAGCGCGGGCATGTCGCGCAGCGGCGCGGCGATCTTCTCGCCCATCGATTCGCCGCCGAAGTAGCCGGTGAGCAGGCTGAGAAGGGTGATCCACAGCTGGACGGCGGACAGGAAGCTCTCGGGCGATTCGGAGAGCTCCAGCGCCTTCTGCGCGCGCGGGCTGGTGCTGGCCATGTGACGCAGGCGCGACTTGCGCGACGTCATCACCGCCATCTCCGACATGGCGAAGAAGGCGTTGCAGACCATCAGCAGGAAGACGATCAGCAGGTCGCGCACGGACAGGTTCCCGGGGGGAGAGGTCGCGATGCCTGCGTCGGGCCGTGCCAGCCCGGGGAGGGCGACGCGGTCCACGGTACGGATTGGCGCGGGGGAGGGCTCAAAGCGGGCGCGATCTTAGCAGGTGAAGAGACGCGACCCCCGTGAACACCCGGGCGGCGCTCTATCGGACGCGATCCGTTGTCATAATTCCGCAATTCGACGCTCCGGACGCCCCGCATGTTTTCCCTCCAGACGATCTTCGGCCAAGGCAAGCAGTTCTACGCGCTGCTCGAGGAAGCCGCCGTCGCCGCGCACGACAGCACCAAGGCGCTGCATTCGATGCTGCGCGAGACCAGCGGCAATCCGGCACTCGACGCTTTCAAGCTGGCGCGCCAGCGCGAACGTGCCGCGTCAGACAAGATCCGGCAGGAGCTGGTGAACAGCTTCATCACGCCGATCGAGCGCGAGGACATCGAGGCGCTGGGTTCGGCGCTGTACAAGATCCCGAAGCAGGTCGAGAAGTTCGCCGACCGCTACTCGATGGCACTGCGCAACCTGCAGGGCATCGACTTCGCGCCGCGCGCGGCAATGCTGGAGAAGGCCGCCGGCGTCGTCGTCGAAATGGTGCACGCGCTTCCGACGATGAAGCTCGAGGCGATGAAGGGCCTCAGCGACCGCCTGCGTTCCATCGAGAACGAGGCTGACCGCCTGATGCTCGAGCTGTATCGCGACATCTATTCGGGCCGCCTCGATGCGCAGCAGATGTTCCTGCTGAAGGAATTCTTCGAGATCCTCGAGAAGGCCATCGACCGCTGCCAGGAAGCCGGCGTCGTCGCCTACGAAATCGTGCTGAAGAACTCCTGAGGCGACGCCGATGCTGACCCTCGTGCTGGTCGTCGTGGCCGTTGCGCTCGTCTTCGAGTACATCAACGGTTTCCACGACACCGCCAACTCGATCGCGACCGTCGTCGCGACCAAGGTGCTTTCGCCCATGCAGGCGGTGATGCTCGCCGCCGGCACCAACCTGTTCGGCGCGTTGTGGGGCACCGCCGTCGCCAAGACGATCACTTCGGGCATCGTCGATGCGCACGTCATCGAGATCTCGTCGCAGCTCGTGCTGTGCGCGCTGATGGGCGGCATCGTCTGGAACCTCATCACCTGGGCGATGGGCCTGCCGTCGTCGTCGTCGCATGCGCTGATCGGCGGACTCTGCGGCGCCGCGCTAGCCGCTGCGCGCGGCAACTGGCACGCGATCATCTGGGCCGAGCACAAGGACCCGTGGTTCAAGAGCGGCGGCGTGCTGTGGAAGGTGGTGATCCCGATGGTGACGTCGCCACTGATCGGCTTCATCGTCGGCTTCCTGATCATGGGCCTGCTGTACGCGATCATTTCCGGCATGGCGTCCGCAGGCGGCCCGCTGCGACGTCTTGCGCGTCCGCGTCCGGTCAACTGGTTCTTCGGCAAGGCACAGGTCGTCAGCGCCGCGGCGATGGGCTTCGCACATGGTTCGAACGACGCGCAGAAGACGATGGGCATCATCGCGATCACGCTGCTCGGCGCGCAGTCGGCCGGAACGTTGAACGACTTGCCGTCGTGGCTCGCCTTCCTGCACCCGACCGCGAATGCGATGGCGACCAAGGACATCGATACCTGGATCAAGGTGTCGTGCGCGCTCGTCATGGCGGCCGGTACCGCGGCGGGCGGCTGGCGCATCATCAAGACGCTGGGCCACAAGCTGGTGAAGCTTCAGCCCATCAACGGTTTTGCGGCGGAAGCGAGCGCGGCGAGCGTGATCCTCACTGCGTCGGCGCTGGGCATCCCGGTGTCGACCACGCACAACATCTCCGCGACCATCATGGGCGTGGGCACGGCGAAGCGTTCGAACTCGATCCGCTGGACCGTCGTCGAACGCATGGTGTGGGCATGGATCCTTACGATTCCCGCCGCCGGCGGCATCGCTTGGCTGTCGTACGACGAAGCGCTGCGCGCGCTGGGCTGGGCCTGACGTAAAGGAACCCCGGTGGGGCTCCGACCACCGGGGTTCCACCTCCCGAGCGGGAGACGCACTCGCTTCGGTGAGTGCACGACGGAATTACCGTCGCGGTGTCGACGATCCGCCTTGCCCGGTTAGGCAGACGTCAACAGGCCGTTACGCGACGGCGGCGATCTGTCGCACGCCGTCGAATTGCGTAAATCAAAACAGGTCGCCGCCCGCCGAAAGCGTGCGTTCCATGCGATCGCCAACGCCGCCGATCTCGAGCACCAGACGATGCACTTCCGCAAGGTCGAGGCCGTCGAGCGGACGGTTCTCGCACAACTGCAGGTGCGGCACGCCGTCGAGATCGCCAACCGCGAGATGGCCGACCTGGCTGTCCCAGTTGAAGGCGAGTGCACGACGTGGATCGACGCCAGTCATCGGCGCGACGACGGTGCTGACGCGCAGATAGCTGCGGCCGTCCTCGTCGGGAATGCGGGTCAGGAAGATCGCCTGGTGGCGCTGACCGTTCTCGAGCGACAGCTCGATGCAGACGAGGCCGTCGTCGTGCACGGTCACGTCGTGGCCGGCGCCGTCGAGGTAGTCGCGGATATCGTTGAAGTGGCGCATGGGGGTGAACCTCCTTGTGGCGTCTATGCTATCGCCATGTCGACCCCGGACACGAACGATGCCGCACGTCGCATCTATGCGGCGATCCGCGCGATCCCCGCGGGCGAGGTCGCGGGTTACGGTGAAGTCGCGCGTCGTGCGGGGCTTCCGGGCCGCGCACGCATGGTCGCGCGACTGCTGAGCACCGCATCCGAGCCCGACCTCCCGTGGCATCGCGTGATGCGATCGGATGGCCGCATCGCGTTCCCCGACGGTTCGGAAGGTTTCCGCGAGCAGAGCGCACGCCTGCGCGCGGAAGGCGTACGCGTCGAAGCAGGGCGGGTCTTGGGCCTGCGCAAGGCGCGCACGCTCGACGAAGCGCTGTGGGGCCCGCCGGGATGAACACTACGGCCGCTTCGCACGGCGGCCGTGAGCCCGTACTGCAGTGCAGCAGTTAACATGACGGTTCCCGAGGAGCCGCGATGTTTTCCAAACTGCCGCCCGTCACGCGGGCCCTGCTGATCGCCAATGTCGTCGTCTTCCTGCTGCAGTGGTTGGCAGGCGCGTCCGCGTTCGGCGACGTGCTCGAGATGATGCAGTTGTGGCCGATCGGATCGGGCGACCAGTACGGCGCGCCGCCGTTCATGCCGTGGCAGCTGGTGACGTACGGATTCATGCACGGCAGCTTCCAGCACCTGTTTTTCAACATGCTCGCGCTGGTGATGTTCGGCTCGCAGGTCGAGCACGCATGGGGCGCGCGACGCTATTTCGGCTACTACATGACATGCGTGATCGGCGCGGCCTTGTGCCAGCTCGCTGTCGGCTACGCGACCATGTCGATGGGTGGCGAGGCGTATCCCACCGTCGGCGCGTCCGGCGCCATCTTCGGCCTGTTGCTCGCCTACGGCATGTTGTTCCCGAACCAGCGCGTGATGCTGCTGATTCCGCCGGTGCCGATGAAGGCACGCACGCTCGTCATCGTGTACGGGCTGCTCGAACTTTTCATGGGCGTGACGGGCACGATGCCTGGCGTCGCGCATTTCGCGCATCTCGGCGGCATGTTGTTCGGCTGGCTGCTGATTCTCTATTGGCGACGCCGGCCTCCGTCGCGCGGCAACCGTCCGCGTCCGCCGCATATGCGCGTGGTGCACTAACGAAAACGCCCGCATCTGCGGGCGTTTTCATGTGCGACGTCGCGTTGGCTCAGGGCCAGAGGCGCACCAGCTGCTCGGACTTCGGCTGCATCGCGTTGCCGGCCTTGCAGGTGAACGCGGTACCGAACGCGGGCTGGTTCATCAGCGGCACGTTGGCGCGCCAGCGACCCGGCGGATACGCGCTCGACGCCGCACGCGCCGTCGCTTCGTCGACCGACACCTGCTCGGGCCACAGATGCGCCCAGCCGTTGTAGAACGCCTGCATCGTTTCCTTCGCTGCGCCCGGCTGCGCGGCCTGCAACGCAGCCTGCGCGAGTTCGACGCCGGCTTCGTCCGCGACGAGCTGGTCGCGCACGAGCGAGCCGTTGACGCGCACGCCCGTCAGCTGTGGATAGTCGAACGCGCTGGCCTGCGATGCGATGCGATCGCCGAGCGACGACCACGCCGCCGTTTCAGTCGGCGTCCACCAGTCGCGCGCCTGGCCCTTGGCATCGATCAGGCGGCCCTGCGTATCGATCGCATGGATCAGCTCGTGACCGACCAATGCGCCATATGCGCCGTACTGCGATGCGACAGGCTGCGTTGCATCGAACACCGGCGGCTGCAGCATCGCGGCGGTGACGATCAGGCGGTTCTGCGGGACGTCGTAGGTGAGCGCGGGCTGCTGCGGCAGCACGTCCCAGCGACGGTCGGCATTGCCGCGCCCGATGCGGCGCATTTCTTCGCGATGACGCCAGGTCGACGCGATCAGCATGTTGCTGCCGAAGCTGCCGCGGCCCATCGGCTGCACGGTGTAGTCGAGGTCGCGATGCGGCGCGCCCACTTCGATCTTGAGCGCGGCGAGCTTGGCCTTCGCTTCAGTCTTCGCGGCGTCGCCGAGGCGCGTATCGCGATCGATCATCGACGACAGCGCATCACGCACCTGCGTCGCGATGGTTTCGGCCTGCGTGCGCGACGCAGTCGGCAGGTAACGCGCCACGTATTCGCGACCGAGCATCGGGCCCGCTGCGAGGTTGATCGCGTCGAGCACGCTCTGCTGGCGCGACGGCGCGGAGACCTGTCCGTTGAGCAGATGGCCGCGGAACTCAAAGTTCGCATCGCGCCACGAACGCGTCAGGTACGGCGCCATCGCGTCACCGACGCGCCAGCGCAGGAACGTCTTCCATTCGTCGACCGGCAGGCCGGCGACCAGGTTGTCGAGCGTGGTGAACAGCTCGGGGTTCGCCATCGACACCTGGTCGTCGGTGACGCCCTGTGCCTTGAGGAAGTCGGCGAGCTGCAGGCGCTTGAACTGCTGCGCGAGGTTCGCGGTCGGAACGGCGGCGTAGTTCGCGCGCGGATCGCGCTGCGACGCCATCGGGCGCATGGCCGCGGCGATGCGCGTTTCCACGTCCATGACGTAGGCGAGTTCCTGCGGCATCTGCGCCTGCTGCGTGCCGGTCAGCAGCAGGATCTTCTGCACGTAGGTGCGGTAGCGATCCATCACCGCGCGCGTTTCCGCGTCGGTGCGCGAGTAGAACGCGGGGTCCTGCAGGCCAATACCGCCGCCGGTGAAGTAACCGATGTGGCGGCTGGTGTCGGCGAGGTCGACGTCCGCGCTGAAATTGAACGCGACCGGGATGCCGACCTGATGCAGCGCGGCGATCGCGGCCGGGATGTCCTTGGCCTTCTTGATCGCGTTGATACGGCCGAGCAGCGGTGCGATCGGGTTCGCGGCGTCGCGTTCGACGGCAGCTTCGTCGATGCCGCTGGCCCAGAAGTCGCCGAGCAGCTTCTGCACGTCGTTTGACGGCGCGGTCATCGCGCTGTTGAGCAGGTCGATCTGCTGCTGGTACGCACGCTGCCGCAGCTGGTCGAGCGCGGACACCGCCGGCACGCCGGGCGTCGCGGGATTGGACGTCAGCCACGACTGGTTGGCGTAGGTGTAGAAGTCGGTGCATGCCGTCGGCGCGGCCGGTTTGGCGCTGCGCGACGACGCGGTGGCCGACTTCTTCTTCGTCGCCGCGGACGAATCGGGGACGGATGTCAGGGCGAGCAGGGCAACGGCCAGTGCGGCGACGATGGGGCGTGCGGTCATTGCGGGGCGTCCTTGTGGAAACCGGCTGGAGTCTAGCAACGGCGTCGTGCGTGCAATGAACGATTCCCTCACGCCTTCGTGCATGCGGCCGCAAAAGGAAAGGCCCGGGTCGCCCCGGGCCTTTCGATCACTGCATGTCGCGACGACTTACCAGATCACGACCTGCTGGTCGCTGCCACGCACCATCGGGCTGCCGACCTTGCACTGGAACGCGTTCGCGAACGCCGGCATGTTCGACGGCGCGCCGATCGCGCGGAAGTTCGCCGGTGCGTGCTCGTCGGTGGTGATGCGCAGCTTCAGCTCGTCCGGCGTGAAGTTGCGGCGCCATACGGTCGCGAAGTTGACGAAGAAGCGCTGGTCGCGGGTCAGGCCATCCTTGACCGTATCCGGCTTGCCGGCGGTCGCCTTCTGCATCGCGTCGTACGCGGTGTTGAGGCCGCCGAGGTCCGCGATGTTCTCGCCGAGCGTGTGCTTGCCGTCGACCTTCAGGCCCGGTGCGGCTTCGTAACCGTTGAACTGGTTGACGAGCTTGTCGGTGCGCGATGCGAAGCCCTTCGAGTCGGCATCGGTCCACCAGTTCTCGAAGTTACCGGTCGGCCCGAAACGGCTGCCCTGGTCGTCGTAGCCGTGCGTCATCTCGTGGCCGATCACCGCGCCGATGCCGCCGTAGTTCATCTCGTCGGGCGCCTTCGGGTCGAAGAACGGCGGCTGCAGGATCGCGGCCGGGAACACGATCTCGTTCATCGACGGGTTGTAGTACGCATTGACCGTCTGCGGGCTCATGCCCCATTCGGTGCGATCGACCGGCTTGCCGATCTTCGAGATGTCCCACTTGTAGTTGAACTCGTTCGCGGCCATCGCGTTGCCGAGATAGCTCTCGCGCGAGGTCTGCAGGCCCGACCAGTCACGCCACTTGTCCGGGTAGCCGATCTTCGGCGTGAACGCGGCCCACTTGGCGAGCGCCTTCTGCTTGGTTTCGGCGGTCATCCAGTCGAGCTTCTCGATGCGCGCCTTCTGTGCGTCGCGCAGGTTCTGCACGAGCGTTTCCATGCGCGCCTTCGATTCCGGCGAGAACGCCGTCTTGACGTAGAGCTGGCCCATCGCTTCGCCAGCGGCACCATTCAGCGCACCCAGCACGCGCTTGCCGCGCTCCTTGATCTGCTTCTGGCCGCGCAGCGTCTTGCTGTAGAAGTCGAAGTTCTCGTTGACGAACGCGTCCGACAGGTACGGCGACGCTTCGTCGACGGTGTGGAAGCGCAGGTAGCTGCGCCACGCCGATGCCGGCACGTCGCCGAGCATCTTGCTGACTTCCTGATGGAACGACGGAATCGCGAGCGAGAACATCGCCGGCACTTCCAGGCCCTGCGACTTGAAGAACGTCGTCCACGGGAAGTTCGGCGTCAGCTTGTCGGCCGCGGCCGGGCTGATCGGGTTGTAGAAGAGTTCGGCGTCACGCGACAGTTCCGAACGCGACTTCGACGCCTTCGCGAGGCGCGTTTCGAACGCGACCACGTCCTTCGCCTGCTTGGTGGCCTCGGCGGCCGGCGTACCCGACAGCGTCAGCACCTTGGCGATGTGCGCCTCGTACGCCTTCAGCACGCCCGCCTTGGTCGGGTCGCTGTAGAAGCTCGTATCCGGCAGGCCGAGGCCGCCCTGGAACGCGACGCCGATGTTGACCGACGAGTTCTTGTAGTCCGGCGTCGAGCCGAAACCGAACAGCAGGTTCTCGCCCTTGGCCGCGCTCTCGCGCAGGTAGTCGGCGATCTGGTCCTTGTTCGACAGCTTGTCGATCGCGTCGAGGTGACCCTTCAGCGGCGCGATGCCCTGCGCGTTGATGGCCTTGGTGTCCATGCCGGTCGCCCAGAAGTCACCGACGATCTTCTGCACGCCGGTCGCGTTCTTGTCGGCGGCGACCTTCTCGGCGATCTGGCGCTGCGCGGCGTTGCTGCGCTCGTCGAGCATTTCGAACGCGCCCCACGAGGTGCGATCGGACGGAATCGGGTGCGAGGCCAGCCACTTGCCGTTGACGTAGCCGCCGAAGTCCTTGCACGGTTCCTTGGCGGGGTCGAGGTCGGCCTTGGCGAAGCGGTTGACCGGCGGCAGCTTGGCGGCGTCGATGCTGAGGTCGTTGGACGCCTTCGGCGCGGCGTAGGCGGCGACGCCACCAGCCAGTACGGTCACGACGGCGAGGGCGAGCGGGAGAGTGCGGTTCTTCGAGGTCACGTAAGGCTCCGGAGCCGGGGCATTGGGGGTCGGCCCGGGACATGGCCACGGGCGACACGCCGGTTGGCATGCTGGCCGGACGTTACGCGGGGCCCGGCAGGCGGAAGCGTGCCGGAGGTCATGTCGGGCGGACCAGACTGAACCGCTCGGCGGAGCGGCCGGGCAGGCTGGAGCGTTTTCACGTAGCATCCACGTCGTTCGCCGTCTTGCATCCGCCCTCGGGCGCGTTTTCCACGGTTCTCGCAGGCCCCGCCGGGCCTTTGCCGCCCCATGCGGCATCGCGATGTCATCCGCACGCATTCTCGACGCCGACACGTTCCGGGCCTTTCCGGCGCGTCACCCCTTTACTCGCAGCGCGGTTTGGAAGGCTCCGAGTGGACCCGCGGTTATTCCCGCGGCGTATTTCCATTGGAGCACCACCATGACTGAACCCTCGACCTTCGAGGCGCTCGGCCTGCCGCCCGCCGTGCTGCGCGCGCTCGCTGTCCTCAACTACAACACCCCGACGCCGATCCAGCAGGCCGCGATCCCCGCGGTTCTCGCCGGCCGTGACGTCCTCGGCGCCGCGCAGACGGGTACCGGCAAGACCGGCGCGTTCGCGCTGCCGCTTCTCGCGCGTCTCTCCAAGACGACTGCCGCCCAGGGCCCGCGCCGTCCGCGCGCGCTCATCCTGGTGCCGACCCGCGAACTCGCGGTGCAGGTCAACGAGAGCCTGCGTTCCTACGCCCGCCACCTGCAGCTGCACACCTGCATGATCTTCGGCGGCGTCGGCATGGGCCCGCAGATGGACGTGCTGCGTCGTGGCGTCGACATCATGGTCGCCACCCCGGGCCGCCTGATCGATCACCTCGAGCGCGGCACCGCCAAGCTCGATTCGATCGAGATCCTCGTGCTCGACGAAGCCGACCGCATGCTCGACATGGGCTTCATGCCCGCGATCAAGCGCATCGTCAACACCGTGCCGAAGGCGCGCCAGACGCTGCTGTTCTCGGCGACGTTCGAGCCGCGCATCCGTGGCCTCGCCATGGACTTCATGCGTAACCCGGTCGAAGTCGAAGTCGCCGCGCGCAACACCGTTGCGTCGACGATCAAGCACATCGCGCATCCGGTCGATGGCAGCCGCAAGAAGGACCTGCTGGTCCACCTGCTGGCCACGCGCTTCCAGGATCGCGTGCTCGTCTTTGGCCGCACCAAGCACGGCTGCAATCGCCTGGCCGAGCAGCTGGAAGACGCAGGCCTGAAGGCCGTCGCCATCCATGGCAACAAGAGCCAGGGCCAGCGTCAGAAGGCACTCGACGCGTTCAAGGCCGGCCGCGCTCGCGTGCTGGTCGCGACCGACGTCGCCGCGCGTGGTCTCGACATTCCGGACCTGCCGCTGGTCATCAACTTCGACCTGCCGATGGTCGCCGAGGACTACGTGCACCGCATCGGCCGCACCGGTCGTAACGGCGCGACAGGTGAGGCGATCTCGCTGGTCGGCGTCGACGAAGGCGGCCTGCTCGCTCAGGTGCAGAAGATGCTCGGCCAGAACGTGCAGCAGGAAACGGTCGAAGGCTTCGTGCCGACGCGTCCGCTCCGCATGGACATGAAGCCGGTGCAGGCGCAGCGCACGCCGCGTCCGGCGCATCGTCCGCATGGCAAGCCGGCTGTACGCACCGCGCACGCGCATGCACACACCGGCAAGCCGCGTAGCGCGACCAGCCGTGCGGCACGTCCCGCGCGCTAAGGCGCGAGACGTCTAAGCCACCAGGCCGCCCATCACACGTGCGGTCGTGCTGTCGGGAAACACCTGACGCTCGACCGCCGTGCGATCCAGCCCCATGTGTTCGACCAGCACGCCCTTGAACAGGGCGCGCAGGTCGTTGGTCGCGTGCAGATCGCGGCCTTCAAATAGCGCGGACGAGGACAGGCCCGGCCAATCGCCGGCGACGCGTCCACCGCGTACCGCGCCACCCGCGAGGAATGCGACGCCGCCCGTGCCGTGATCGGTGCCGCCGGTGCCGTTGGCCGCGGCGGTGCGCCCGAATTCCGTCACGATCGCGACCACCGTCTTCGGCCAGATCGGCTGCGCGTTGTCGTGGAATGCGCGCAGGCCGGCATCGAGTTCGCCGAGCTTGCGCTTGAGTTGATACGCCTGGCCGCCGTGGCTGTCCCAGCCGGTGTCCTCGACGAAGGCGATGCGCGGGCCGTCGGCCGCACGCATGAACGTCGCCGCCGCCTGCATCGCTTCCGGCAATCGCAACGCACCGCTGCTGCCCATGTCGCCATTGCGCATCGCTTGGGCGAACGACGGCGCAAGCTCGCGGTCGTTCGCATACAGCGCTTGCAGGCGCTGCAACATCATCGGGTCGACATCGTCCGCGAATGGCGGCGACCACGTGCGCACACGGCCGGGGCCGCGCGCGGACAACGGTGCGACTGCCGCGACTGCGAGCGCGTCCGCGCCTGTCATCGCCGCGCTCGTGCGGCTCAGCCAGCCCGTCTGCAGATGCGCGCTGGCATCGCCACCGCTTTCCACGTTGTCCTGCGCTTCGAAATGCGAGCGGCCGCGATATGGCGGTGCGATCGCGACGACGGGCATGAACTGTTTCGACGCGTACAGCTGTGACGCGAACGACAGCGACGGGTGTAGGCCGAAGCCGCCGCCCAGCGGCAATGCATCAGTTACCGCGAGGTCGCGGCGTAGGCGCAGGTAGTCGGGATCGTCGACCGGCGGCAACGCATGCAGCGCATCAAGTCCGCCGCGCAGCAGCACGACGACGAAGCGGGCGTCGTTATCGCCTCGCAACGTGCCGGCGAACGAGGGAAGCCGCGGCCACAGCGCGAGCGATGCGCTGGCACCGGCGACGGCGAGGAAGCGGCGTCGGCTGGGGTCCATGTCAGGTCCTCCACTGGAACGCCGGACTCGCGAACAGCAGCGCGAGCCCGGAGCGTGCGGATTCGGCGCGACGCAGCGTGGTTGCGGTCGCATCGTCGAGATGCGGGCCGAGCGCCGTGCGCGCGGTGGCGAGCGGGTCGGGCGTGGATGCGAGCGTCGCGAGGCGCTGCGCGGCCTGCACGCGCTTGAACAGCGCGTCGCCGCCGCTCCATGCGGTGGTGATATCCGGAAAACCCGCCGGAGAGCGGGGAGTGAATGCGGGCTCGCCAAGTTGCGTCAACACCGGCTGCAAACGCGCGATGGACTCTTCCGTATCCAGCGAACGCAGCGCGGCGACGAGGAAATCATCCGGCGTGCGGAACTTGCGCGCACTCGCGTCCCACGCTTCGGGGCTGTCGATCAGCACGCGGTACACGTCGACGAGTTGCCCGTTGCTGCGCGTCCACGCCTGCGCCATGCGGTCGACGACGGCTTTCGGCGGATCGTCGGAAATGAAATGACGCGCGAGCTTCGTCGACACGTGGCGCGCGGTCGACGGATGCACCGCGAGGTCGCGCAGGATCGCGCGTCCCTGGTCGATGCCGCCTTCCGCATAGCGACGGCCGATCACGCTGCGCGCGCCACCTTCGTGCGCGTTCGGGCGAAACACGAAAGCGGAGGTCGGCACGCTCTCGAGCATTTCGCGCGGTGCGGGCGTGCTCCAGCCGGTGATCGCACGCGCGAGTTCGGTGACGTCGACCTGCGAGTAGCCGCCGTCGACGCCGAGCGTGTGCAGCTCGAGGATTTCGCGCGCGAGGTTCTCGTTGAGGCCGAGCTGTCGCTTGCCCATGGCGCGCTGTGCGGCGCGCGAGTCGTCGCCGATCGAACGCACGTTGTCGAGGTAGCGAAGCATCGCCGGATGCTGCTCGACCGCGATGAGCAGGTCGCCGAAGCGTGCGAATGCGTTTGGACGGATCGCTTCGCGCTCCATCGGCGCCGCGTAGAGCAGGGCCTGCCGCTTGTCGATCGAGACCGCGAAATGGTTCGACCAGAAACGCACGAGGCGTTCGGCGAAACCGTCGGGCGTGGTCGCGGCCTGGCGATAGCGTGCGTCGAGTTCGGCGCGTACGGAGTCGCGCAGCGCGCCGCGTCCACCGCCCTTGCGATTGCGCGACTGCGGCATTGGGTCGTCCTGCATCGGCGACGTCGTGTCGTCGCGCATGCGCTTGGCCTGTCGCGCGTTGGCGAGCACGGTCGCTTCGAGATGCAGGTAGTCGCGGCTCGACGGCAGCGCGCCGAAATCGTTCGCGCCGGCGTTTCCGCCCAGTTGCCGGATCAGCACTGCATGCGGATCGTCCGCACGATCGAGATCGCCCGGGCGTGCGCCCAGTCCGAACCTGTTATGCGTGCTGGCGAGTCGTCGTTGTTGGTCGTCTGTCATCTCACGCCCTCCCCGGGTGGAAACGCCCGGGGAAGCTCGCGGTTGACAGGTTTGGCGCACGCGCGCGTGAGCGGGGCGCCGCGTTGCGCGGATTCGCAGGCGTCCAGCGGCCGTTGCGGCTCGATGGGTCGTGCCGCGAGCAGGAAGGCGAGGGCGAGCAGGGCGACGCCGAACGCGATGCCGGCCGCGATCGCGAGGGCATCGCGAAGTGCGGCATAGCGGCGGGTGGGTCGAGCGTCCTGCGTCATCGGCATGCGATCCGTGCAATGCGGGGTGCGATGGTTCGCGCGAGTCGATGCGCACGTCGCCCGACCGCCTGCGCGCTAACGCAAGGCGGATATGCGACGCAGCGAAGCAGGAGGCGACGGTCCATGGCGGCTCGCGAATGATCGGAGTCGCGAACGCCCGATGTATGCGCGCGGTTGACCCCGCCCGATGCACGGTCGGGGCCGGCGTGCAGGCGGTCGCTCGTGGGTGGCCGGAACGCGAACGGGCCGCTTTCGCGGCCCATCCGGTGAGGCATTTGCGTGGATCAGGAGGCCTTCTTCGCCTCGATCCAGCGGTCGATCTTGGCGTCGAGCACGTCCAGCGGTACCGCGCCGTCCCTCAGCACTTCGGCATGGAACTCGCGGATATCAAACTTCGGACCCAGCGCCTGCTGTGCACGCGCACGCAGCTCCTTGATCTTGAGTTCGCCCGACTTGTACGCCAGCGCCTGGCTCGGCCACGCGATGTAACGCTCGGCTTCGGCCGTGGCGTCGGTCTCGCTCGCCGCGGAGTTGTCGAGCATGTACTTGATCACCTGGTCGCGGCTCCAGCCCTTGCTGTGGATGCCGGTGTCGACGACGAGGCGGATCGCGCGCCAGAGTTCGTTCTGCAGGTAGCCGAAGTAGCTGTACGGATCCTTGTAGACGCCGACGTCTCGACCGAGCGATTCCGCGTACAGGCCCCAGCCTTCGGCGAACGCCGTTTCGCCGCCGAAACGACGGAACTTCGGCATCGTCGTCAGCTCCTGCTGCAACGAGATCTGGAAGTGATGGCCGGGGATCGCCTCGTGCAGGAACAGGTCTTCCGCGTCCCACGTCTTGCGGCTCGGCAGGTCGTAGGTGTTGACGTAGAAGATGCCCGGACGCGTGCGGTCCTCGCTGCCGCTCTGGTACTCACCACCCGCAGCCGACTTCGCGCGGAAGGCTTCGACCGGGCGGATCTCGAACGGCGTCTTCGGCGTCAGCGAGAACTCGGTCGGCACGCCGGCCATGATCGTCTTCTCGAGGCTGCGATAGAACGTGAGCAGCTCGTCCTCGGTCTTGAACTGGAAGCGCGGGTCGGTGCGCATGAACTGGAAGAAGTCCTGCAGCGAGCCCTTGAAGCCGACCTGCTGCATCACCTGCTGCATCTCGCCGTGGATGCGCGCGACTTCGCTCAGGCCGAGCTCGTGGATCTGCTCCGGCGTGCGGCTGGTCGTGGTGCTGTTGCGCACGTCGTAGGCGTACCAGGCCTTGCCGTTCGGCAGCGAATCCAGGCCGATCGTCTCGCGCGTCTTGGGCACGTATTCGTCATTGATGAAGGCACGCAGGCGCTTGTAGGCCGGCATCACCTGCTTGCTGATCATGTCGCGATACTGGTTCGTGAGGCGCTCGCGATCGGCTGCCGAGAAATCCTTCGGCATCTTCGCGATCGGGCCCCAGAACAGCGTCTTGGTCGGGTCGTCGTTGATCAGCGCGTCGAGCTGGGGCACCACCTTGACCATCAGCACGCGCGGCTGCACGACACCGGCCTTGACGCCTTCGCGCATGTTCGAGATCGACGTGTCGAACAGCTTCGGCAGCTGGTTCGCGCGCTTGAGCCAGTTG
The DNA here is from genome assembly GCF_054057595.1 of Lysobacter sp. HA18. NCBI lineage: Bacteria > Pseudomonadati > Pseudomonadota > Gammaproteobacteria > Lysobacterales > Lysobacteraceae > Lysobacter > Lysobacter sp. HA18. The sequence goes on along the minus strand of NZ_JBSRZL010000001.1, from coordinate 2,237,299 downwards.
TCGTAATCCTTGACGGTCTTGAACGGCTGCGGACCGGTGCCCGAACCGAACATCGCGCCGTAGCTCGCGATGCTGCCCATCTGGTTGACCGGCATCATCCAGTCGGGGAACTGCTCGCCTTCGAGCGAGCGCTTGGCGCCGTCGACGAAGATCTCGTAGCTCAGCAGGTCCTGGCCGGTCAGGCCGTCGCTGCCGACCTTCTGCACTGCATTGAGCCACTTCGTCGTGAAGTCGTGCTGCTTCTTGCGGTACTCGGCCGTGCCGAAGTCGGGCATCTGATCGTTGTAGCGCGGGTCACCCTGGAACGTGGCCTGCAGCGGGTTGAGCTTGAGCAGCTCCTCCCAGTACTGGTCGTACATGGCCGACAGCTTCTGGCCCTTGGCGGACTGCGTGCTGGACGCCGCGGCGGGCGCCTTTGCCGGTGCGGCGATGGAGGGCAGGGCGGCAATGCCGAACGCGAGGGCGACGGCAAGGGTGATGGGACGCAGATGCATGGCGGGCTCCGGCTGGGGACCCCCGGAGCATGCGGGCTTCCGCGTGCGCTATCGCCGGTCGGAAGTCATGCAATGGCCGCCTTCCGTCAGTCCGCCGCAGCCTGCGCGCGCAGCTGGTCGGCGCGTTCGACACCGAGGAAGCGGATCATCGCGTTCTTCATGATGTAGATCAGCGGGATCATCGCCACCGCCGCGACCATCTTGTAGGCGTAGTTCACCGTGCTCACCGCGAGGAACAGGCCCATCGGCCAATGCTGCGGGCCGAGCACGAACGCGATGTACAGCACGACGAAGCTGTCGACGAGCTGCGACACCGCGGTCGAGCCGGTGGAGCGCAGCCAGATGGCACGCGCGCCGGTCGCGCGGCGGATGCGATGGAACACCGCGACGTCGATGAACTGCCCGAGCAGGAACGCGACCAGCGAGCCCGCGATCGTCCACATGCCTTGCCCGAACACGGCCGAAAACGCGGCCTGGTAGTTGTCGACACCCTGCGATTTCGCCGCGCCGATCCACCAGCCCGCCGGCGCCAGCGAGATTGCGGCGAACGCGAAGGCAAATCCGTAGACGATGAGCGCGGCGGCCAACAACGAAATGATGCGCACGCCTCGATGGCCATAGAACTCGTTGATGACGTCGGTCATCAGGAACACGATCGGCCACAGCAATGTGCCGGCCGTAAAACTCAGTGAGCCGTTCTGTCCGAACAGATGCCATTCGAACGGATTGATCCCGAGCGTGTCCTCGAGCGCGAAGATCTTTACGCCGATGAACTCGGCCAGCACGGTGTTGACGCAGAACAGCGCGGCGAGACCGATGAACAAGCGCACTGCGCGGTCGGCGAGGACGTGCGGCGTGCGGTCGGCCGATGTGGCCGGCGTTGCTGCAGGCATGTCGTCGACGGAGGTCGCGCTCATCGGGCTTTCCGCAGGTGGTAGACGACGCCCTTGCGGTCGTCGCTGAAATAGAGCGCGCCGTTGCCGTCGTCGATCAGGCCGGCGGGGCGGCCGTTGACCTTGGTGCCTTCGAGGAAACCGGTGATCAGCGGTTCGACCGTGCGGCCGTCGCGGCTCACGCGCACCAGCACGTAGCCGTGGCCGATGCGTTCATTGGTGGAGCCGTGCAGCGCAACGATGTAATGGTTGGCGAGTACGTCCGATGCATCGCGGCTTGCGGGCATCGGCAGCACGCCGAGCGCCGAGGCGTGCGCGGGGAAGTGCGCGAACGGCGTCGCGACATGTGCGCAGCCGGCGGCGCGCGGGAACTTCGGATCAGCCGTAACGCGGCCCGCTGCGCTGTAGCAATACGGCCAGCCCGCATCCATTCCGTCGACGATGCGGTACATCGTTTCGTCGGGACGATTGAGGCCGAGGTGGTCCGCGCCCTGGTTCGTGGCGATCAGCGCGTCGCCGTCGCGCACCAGCCCGACCGCATTGCGCAGGCCACGCGCGATGGTGCGCTGCTTTCCATCGGGACCGATCGCGACGATGCTCGCGCGCACGGCTTCCTTCTCGATGCAGGCATTGCAACTGCTGCCGACGGAAACGAGCGCGGTGCCGTCCGGCTCGACCAGCACGGTGCGCGTCAGATGCCAGCCGCCGTACTTGTAGCTGAGGCCGTAATCGGGAAACGTGGCGAGGGTTTCTGGCGCGCCGGAAATGCGACCCGTCGCGACGTCGTACGGATAACGCAGCAGCGCCTGAGTGAGCGCGAGGTAGAGCCACGTGCGCGACTTCGCATCGGTGTGGAACGCGATGCTGTTCGGGTTGCGCAAGCCGTCGAGCATCACCGTCGGCGCTGCGAAACGTCCCGTCGCCGCGTCCGCCTGGCCCAGCATCAGCACCTGGCCTTTGCGGTTGTCGGTAAGGTCGTGCATGTCGGTGACGAGCAGCCGACCGCGCGGATCCCGCGCGAAGAAGCGCACGCGGTGCAGGCCCTGCAGCACCGGGTCGAGCCGGTAACCCGCCGGAATGCGCAACTGGAACGACGAGCCGTCGGCCAGCGCAACGCGCTGCGCGACGAGTTTCGGCTGCGCGGCGAATGCGGGCGCCAGCGCAAAGGCCAGCAATGCGAGGAATGCGCGTTTCATCAGTCGTCCTTGGCCGGTGCGCTGAAGGGAATCGTTTCCGGCGATACGGCGCCGCCGGAAATGATGAAGCTCATCGCCTGGTCGACCGTCCAGTCCGTCGGCGTGATCTTTTCGATCGGAACGATTTCGAGGTAACCGGAGGTCGGATTCGGCGTCGTCGGCACGTACACCGCGGCGAGTTCGCGACCCGTGCCCTGTTCGCGCAGGACACGCGTGACGAAGCCGATCGATTTCATGTGCGCATTCGGAAAATCGACCAGCACCACGCGCTGCGTGCCGTCCGGTTTCGTCTGCAGGATGTCGAGCAACTGCCGCGCGCTGCCGTAGATGATGTTCGCGAACGGAATGCGCTTGATCAGCGCCTCGAACCAGCGCAGCAGGCGCTGGCCGAAGACGCGTCGGGCCATCATTCCCGACATCAGGATCACCGCGATCGTTGCGAGCAACGCGAGACCGTTCTGCACCCACGGCGCGGCGACCCATGCGAACGTCGGATTACCGTCGGCGATGCCCTGCAGGCCCGGCCTGATCAGCGGTCGGCTGATGTCCGACAGCAGCACGAACACGAACTTGACGACCACCCACGTCAGCCAGATCGGCAACAGGGTGAGCAGGCCGGTGAGGAAGAGTCGCTGCAGGTTGGTTTTGCCCATGCGGCGATTGTAGGCGGCGCGGTCAGCGCTCGCGCATCAGACGGAAGCCGACGTCGTCGTAACCGCGATTGGCGGCGAGTGCTTCCTGCGCGGTGCGGCCGCGCCAGGAATGTGCGGTCACCGTGCGCTGTACGCAGCTGCTGCCGCAGTCACGTAGCCACAGGCTCACCGCGCGGCTGCCGACATCCGCCGACACGCGGGACGATTCGGACGACGAGGGCAGGCGGAAATGGCCGCCGGCCTGATTGCTCAGCCAGTTCGCATACGCCTCCGCATCCTGCAGCGACACGCAGACCACGGGATCGTTCGCACCCTGCGCGAAGCCGGGCGACTGCCAGCTGCGCGGCGAGAACACGCGCAACAGCGACGCGCGCTCGCGACACAGCGACGGCGGGCGATGAGTCGCCTCGACGAAGCGCTGGTACTCGGCGCGGGTGACGGGGCGATCGGACACGCTGCCGCGACCGAGGTCCGCGACTTCATCGCCGACGACCGTGCGCGGCGCGCCTTCGATGTTGTTCGCCTCGCGCGTCCAGCGCGCGAGTTCCGTCGGTGCGAGGCGCAGGTCGCGCGCGAGCACCAGTGACTGCTGTGCGCGCTTGCGATCGTTGTGCTTCAGCGCGTCGTCGAAGCGCGTACGCAGCGCTTTCTGCACGTCAGGTGTCGCGGTGATCGCTTCCGGATGCGGGCCGAGCGCACGCGCGAGTTCGTCGAGATGCCCGGACAGGTCGCGTGCGCGGACGTCGTCGTTCGTGCGGACGGCAGTGGCCATGCGCGTGCGGATTGCCGTCGCGACTTCGCCGACGACCGCCTGCACGCGCGCGTCGGTCGGATTGTCGTTCCACGCGGCCATGACCGTAGCGAGCGCGTTGTCGCCGTCGGGCGCGGTCAATGCATTGCGCGCGATCTGCGTGCGTGCGCGCGACACCGCCATCTCGACGTCGGCGCCGGGCAGTGGCTCCAACATGCTGTCGGTGGGGTCCGGCGCGGCCGTGCTGGCCTGCGTCGAATGCGTGGGATTCGATGCATGGAAGAAGCCATCGCTACCGCCGCGTGGCCAGATCGATGCGATGCCCCACGTCACCAGTGCGAGCGCGACGGCTGCAGCGCCCCAGCGCACGGCCGGGCTCGTCACGACGTCCCGCGCGCGATCCCATGCCGGCAGCCAGCGCGGCGGGCGCACCGCGAGCATGGCGTCGCGCATTTCGGCGGCGGTCTGGAAACGCGAGTCGGCGGACTTCGACAGGGCGCGATACATGAAGCGCTGCCAGTGACGCAGGTGCGCAGGCAGTTTCGGAATGGGCTGCTGCGCGTGCGCGATCGCCATGGACAGCGCGTCACCGGCTTCGTACGGAAGTCGGCCGGCCAGCATTTCCCACAGCACGACGCCGAGGCTGTAGAGATCGGCGCGACCGTCGACATCCTCGCCACGTGCCTGCTCGGGCGCCATGTACGCGGTGCTGCCGACGGCGAGCCCGGCGGTGGTGACGCGCGGGCCGAAACCGCGTCGCAGCGCGATGCCGAAATCCGCCAGCAGCGGGCGACCGGCGTCGTCGAACAGGACGTTTTCGGGTTTGACGTCGCGATGCACGACGCCGCGCGAATGGGCGTACTCGAGCGCAGCGAGCAGCGCGGTCGCGATCTCGACGGCGCCGGCTTCGTCGCGGGTGAAATCGACGTCGCCCAGGTGCCCGCGCGCGAGGTGCGGCATCGAGTAGTAGGGCAGCCCGTCCTTCGTGCGGCCGAGCTCGTGGATGCGGACGATGTGCGGATGCTCGAGGCGCGCGATCGTGCGGACCTCGTTCTCGAAGCGGCGTCGGCTCACCTCGTCGGCCAGCGCCTGCGGCGCCATGACCTTGATCGCGACTTCGCGCCCCAGTGCGATCTGATCGGCGAGGTAGACGGTCGACATGCCGCCCTGGCCGAGGCGGCGCAGCAGGCGGTACCCGGCGATCTGCGGGAGTGTCTCGACGTTGGCGTCGGCGGGCATTTGCTCGTCCATGCCGGCCCGAGCATATAGGGCCGGACGCGCGGCGCGAAGGCCGGATTCCGGCGGAAACGTGATCAGCGGCCCGGCTTGCGCCGCACGTAGAGCTGTTTGCGCACGCGCGCGACGGTGTGGCCGTCGGCGTCGATGACGGGCGTCTCGAACCAGCGCAGGTGCTTGGCGCCGTCGGCGGTCTGCGTGCGGATGTCGTCCAGCGTGGCGTCGTCGAGGTGGAAGTCGGCATGCACGATGCCGCGACCGGGGCGGTCGAAATCGATGGCGCCGGAACGGTCCCAGACGAAGTAGTCACGCCCGACATTGCGCATGACCAGCAGCATCCAGAACGGGTCGGTCATGGCGAACAGGCTGCCGCCGAAATGCGTGCCGACCGCGTTGCGGTTCCACGGGCGCAGGCGCAGCTCGACGCGCGCATGGCGGAAGTCGTCCGCGAGATGGGTAACATGGATGCCGGTCGCGAGGAACGGCGGCCAGATGTTGAGCGCATGCCGCAACGCGCCGGCACGGATGTTCTGCGGGTTCAAGGTGCGGTTCCGCTGGACGCCCGGCGACGGGCTTTTCGGCTTCGGGCGATGCGTCGCGGCTCAGAAGAGCAGCGATGACATCCTGCGGCGGTAGCGGCCGACGAGATCCTCGTCGGGGACGATCCGGAACGCATCGATGAGCGTGCGTCGCGCAAGGCCTTCTTCGTACTGGCGATCGCGGCGGAGCATTTCGATCAGGTGTTCGAGGCCGTCTTCTTCGCGGCCGCCGAGCACGCGTTGCACCGCAAGCAGGTGACGTGCGCGCAGGTCGGCCGGGTCGGCGGCAATGACGGCTTCCAGCACGTCGGCCGGAGGCGCGTTGCTCGCCGCGGCGAGCAGGCGCAGGTGCGCGCGGGCGCGCTCGGTGCGGTCGTCCGTGGCGAGGTTGGCGGGCAGGGCGTCCAGCAGCTGCTCCGCTTCGGGCGTCGCGCCGGTGGCCAGCAGCGCGAGCGCGAGGTCGAGCTTGAGTGCGTCGTCTTCGGGCTTGCCCGCCACTTCGCCACGCAGGCGAACGACCTCGGCGTGCGGGTCGATCGCCGGCGCGTCCTCGACCACTTCCGGTGCCGTCGTCGCGGCCAGCGGCTCGATGCCGTGCGTCTTCAGGAATTCGCGCAGCGTGCCTTCCGGAATCACGCCCGGGAAGCCGTCGGCAAGCTGGCCATCCTTGACGAGGTAGACGGTCGGGATCGAGCGCACCTGGAACGCGGCGGCGAGCTGCTGTTCCTTGTCGACGTCGACCTTCGCCAGCAGGAACGCGCCGTTGTATTCGGCGGCGAGCTTTTCCAGCACCGGGCCGAGCGTCTTGCACGGGCCGCACCATTCGGCCCAGAAATCGACCAGCACCGGCACCTGCAGCGAGCGCTGCAGCACGGTGTCCTGGAAGCTGTCGGCGGTGGCGTCGAAGACGTGCGGATTCGCGTCGGCGGTCATGGCGGCTCCTGGAAGTGCACGGGAGATGGGGACGTGCCCCGGTCTCCGCAAGGCGCGCACGCTAGCATGGGTCCATGCAACGACACGTCAGCCTTCCGCTCGCCGCCGCGATCGCCGCGGCCGTCCTTTTCGCCGTGTCGGTCGCCGGTTTCGGCGTGATGCACGACGGGTTCTCGCAGCTGCGGCATCCGGTCGCCGCGCTGGGTGGGAGCGGCGTCGATCATGCGCTCGCGTTCAACGTGTTTGCGTTCGTCGTGCCGGGGCTGCTCGCGGCGTTCGCGACTCAGGCGCTGCGCGCACGAATGGCGGATACGCGCTTCATCGCGCGCTTGGGAGTGCAGGCATTGACCCTCGCGGCGATGGCGTTCGCCGCGCTCGGGCTGCTGCCGCTGGATTCCACCGACCTGCTCGCAACCGCCAGCCGGCTGCACGCGGCGACATGGACGGTCTGGTGGGTCGCGTTCGTCGCCGGCGCGTTGATGCTAGCGGTCGGCATGCGTGGAACGCGGCAAGCGCGGCGGAGCTGGATGGTGGCCGGTTGCGCGTTGGTGACGCTGGCATTCGCGCTCGTGTTGCCGGGCCTGCTTCCCGTCGGGCTGTCGCAGCGCGTCGCGTTCGGTGCGTGGTTCGCCGCGACGGTGCTGTGCGCGCCGCCTAACCGTGGCGCAGCTTCAGTACCAGGATCGTCGCCGACAGGCCCAGCGTAAGCAGGTTCGACACGATCATCGGCCACGACATCAGCACGATGCCGTAGAAGAACCAGCACGCGACCCCGACCGTAAACACGACGTACATCCCCAGCGAAATGCCGCTGGTGTCGCGCGTGCGGATCGTCTTGATCGCCTGTGGGATGAAGGACGACGTGGTCAGTACCGCGGCCGCATAGCCGACCCATTCGCCGGTCATGCGGACGCCTGCGCGGCGGTCGAGGCGAGTCGGCGAAGGGAAGGGCGGCTGGGCATGCGGATGTAGTTCCGGAGATCAGGACGTCGGGCCGAATGTCGAACGAATGGCCCGACGCGCGCTGCGGCCGGCGATTGAATCACGCGCGGCGGCTGTCGGGCAGGGCGTCGCCACGCGAAGAGGGCAGCGACGACCGCAGCACGCGATTGCGACCCTGCGCCTTCGCCGCGTAAAGCGCGCGGTCGGCGGTGGCGAGCAGCGTTTCCGGCGTGTCCATACCGACCTGCAGTTCGTGCACACCGATCGACGCCGTGACCGGCCCGAGTTCGCGGCGCATGTAGGTGATCGATGCTTCCGCGATCGCCAGGCGGATCTGCTCGGCGCGCATCGCGGCCTGCTCGAGCCCGGCTTCCGGCATGACGATGGTGAATTCCTCGCCACCGTAACGGCAGGCGATATCCTCGCCGCGTGTTACCGCCGCAAGCACCTGGCCGATCTTGGTCAGCAGTGCATCGCCGGCGCCGTGGCCGTGCTCGTCGTTGAATCGCTTGAAGTAATCGACGTCGATCATCAGCACCGACAGCGGGCGCGCGCGGCGCTCGCAGCGTTCCATCTCGCGCGGCAGGCTTTCTTCGAGATAGCGGCGGTTGTACAGCCCGGTCAGCGGATCGCGCAGCGACTGCACGCGCAGGCTTTCGCGCAGTTCCAGGCTGTAGAGCACGACGCCGAGATGCTCCGCGACGGATTCGACCGCCGCGCGCTCGAGGTCGCTGAGTTGTACGCCGAGACGCGTGCTGACGTGCAGTAAGCCGAGCGTCATGCCCTGCGATGCGAGCGGCATGCAGACGCCACACGCCTGATCCGGCGTCAGCTCCTCCAGATGTTCGCAACGCGCCATCGGGCGCGACGGATCGAACGCGTGCGGGCTTCCGCGTCGCAGCGCCCAGCATTGGTCCGGCCGCATCGCGTCGGGATATTCGGTGCCGTGCGTGCCGAAGAGCGGACGCAGCTCCAGCAGGTTCTGCGATGCGCGCATCGAATAGCAGACGCCCGCGCCGTTCGGCACGAGTTGCGACAGCGCATTGCCGGCGACGTCGAGCGCTTCCTCGACGTTCTGGCAGCTGTGCAGCAGGCCGGCGAACGCGCCCAGTACGCGACGCTGCTCGGCGAGCCGCTCGCGCTGTTCGATCGACGCTTCGAGCGTGGCCAGCGCCGTTCGCGCTTCGCTTGCATGCTTGCTGGACCGCCGCGTTTCGCGACCGATCATCGCCAGCAGCACGCCCAGCATCGTGACCGACAGCAGCATGCCGATCACGACGAACAGCGTCAGGCGGACCGAGTCCCGGCTGCTGGCCGCGGTTCGCTCCTCCAGCAGGCGTCGCTCGACGCGCGCCATCTCGGCAGTGGCCTGATCAACCGCTTCGTTGGTCGGGATTCCGCTTTCGACCATCACGTGGTTGGCCGCCTGCGCCGAGCCGGTCTGGTGAAGGGTCACGCTTCGCTCGACCTCGACGAGGCGTCGCGCCACGAGCGCGCGAAGTGCCAGCGCGCGGCGCTCCTGCGCCGGGTTGTCTTCGACCAGCCGCGCCAACGCGTCAGCGCTCGAGATCGGCTGCGGCCGGTTACCGACATATTCGGCCTGGAGGCGCTCGTCGCCGGCGAGGCGGTACCCGCGCGCGGCCGACTCGGTGGCATCGAGCGCGGACCGCACCGACTCGATCTGCGCGAGCACCTGATAGGTATGGCTGACCCATTGCGTGCTGGCGTTGAACGAGCGGATGCCCCAGAGCATCACGCCCGTCACGGCCAGCAGCGCCGCCAGAAGGGCGGCGAGCACCGGGAAACGGCGTCGATCGGTTCGAAGCGTGCTGAGCGGCATTCAGGTAGGCGCGTCGGGTCTGTCGCCACCCTAGCAAGCGGCATGCCGCGGCCGCGCCAACGGACCGTCGGCGTGACGGCCGTTTGTGCACTGCGATAGGCTTTTCGACCGCCCGCCCGTTTCCGGACTGCACCCGTGTCCTCCCCCAACGCGAACGACGTCACACTTTCCGGCTCCGAGCCGCGCGCCTACGAGCCCGGCTCCGTCGAGTCGTCCGCGCAGTCGTTCTGGGACCGGACCCGCGCCTTCGAGGTCGTCGAGACCTCGGAGAAGCCCAAGTACTACTCCCTGTCGATGCTGCCGTACCCGTCGGGCGCGCTGCACATGGGCCACGTGCGCAACTACACGATCGGCGACGTGATCAGCCGCTACAAGCGCATGACCGGCCACAACGTCATGCAGCCGATGGGCTGGGACGCCTTCGGCCTGCCGGCCGAGAACGCGGCGATCAAGAACAACACCGCGCCGGCGAAGTGGACCTACGCCAACATCGAGCACATGCGCGCGCAGCTGCGGCAGATGGGCTACGCGATCGACTGGTCGCGCGAGTTCGCCACCTGCCGCCCGGATTACTACGTCCACGAGCAGCGCATGTTCGTGCGGCTGATGAAGCAGGGCTTGGCGTACCGCAAGAATTCGGTCGTGAACTGGGACCCGGTCGACCAGACCGTGCTCGCCAACGAGCAGGTGATCGACGGCCGCGGCTGGCGTACCGGCGCGGTGGTGGAGAAGCGCGAGATCCCGCAGTGGTTCCTCAAGATCACCGACTACGCGCAGGAACTGCTCGACGGCCTCGACACGTTGCCGGGCTGGCCGGATGCGGTCAAGACCATGCAGCGCAACTGGATCGGTCGTTCCGAAGGCCTGGAAATCCGCTTCGACGTGCGCGATGCGCGTGGCGCGGCGGTCGAACCGCTGACCGTGTTCACCACGCGCCCGGACACGCTGATGGGCGTAACGTTTGTTTCCATCGCGGCGGAACATCCGCTCGCGATGGAAGCTGCGGAGTCGAACGGCGACCTCGCCGCGTTCATCGCTGATCTGCGACGTGGCGGCGTCTCCGAAGCCGAACTCGAAACGCAGGAAAAGCGCGGCATGGATACCGGCCTGCGCGCCGTGCATCCGCTCAGCGGCGAAGAGCTGCCGGTATTCGTCGCCAACTTCGTGCTGATGAATTACGGCACCGGCGCGGTGATGGGCGTACCCGGCCACGACGAGCGCGACTGGGCGTTCGCGAAGGCCTACGACCTGCCGATCCGCATGGTCATCGCGCCGACTGAAGTGCGTGATGCGATCTTCGAAGCCGCCAAGCACCTGGTTCGCCACGACGATCCCATGACCGTCGCGCTCGGCGAATCCGGCGCGACCGATCCGTACGAAACGCGCGCGGCCGTGGAAGTCGTCGACGCATTCGAGCGCGGCATCCTCGATACAGGCGCATGGACCGAGAAGGGCTGGATCGTCAATTCCGACGACCTCGACGGCATGGAGTATTCGGAAGCCTTCGAATACCTCGCGAAGCGTCTCGAAGCCGAAGGTCACGGGCGTCGTCGCGTCAATTTCCGCCTGCGCGACTGGGGCGTGAGCCGCCAGCGTTACTGGGGCTGCCCGATCCCGGTCATCTACTGCAATTCGTGCGGCGCCGTGCCGGTGCCCGAAGAGCAGTTGCCGGTCGTGCTGCCGGAAGACGTCGCATTCAGCGGCGTCGCCTCCCCGATCAAGTCCGACCCGGACTGGCGCAAGACCACGTGCCCGAACTGCGGCGCGGCGGCCGAGCGCGAGACCGACACCTTCGACACCTTCATGGAGTCGAGCTGGTACTACGCGCGTTACACGTCGCCGGGCGCGGAAACGCAGGTCGACGAACGCGCGAAGTACTGGCTGCCGGTCGACCAGTACATCGGCGGCATCGAGCACGCGATCCTGCACCTGCTGTATTTCCGCTTCTATCACCGCCTGCTGCGCGATGCGGGCCTCGTCAACGGCGACGAGCCGGCGACGAATTTGCTCACGCAGGGCATGGTGATCGCCGACACGTTCTATCGCGAGCTCGACAACGGCGCGAAGGACTGGATCAACCCGGCCGACGTCGAGATCGATCGCGACGAGCGCGGCAAGATCATCGGCGCGCACAGCAAGGTCGACGGCGGCCGCGTGCAGATCGGCGGCACCGAGAAGATGTCGAAGTCGAAGAACAACGGCGTCGATCCGCAGACGATGGTCGGCAAGTACGGGGCCGACACGGTGCGCCTGTTCTCCATGTTCGCCGCGCCACCCGAGCAGTCGCTGGAATGGAACGAAGCCGGCGTCGAAGGCATGGCGCGTTTCCTGCGCCGTTTCTGGCGCGAGGTAATCACCCACGTATCGCAGCCGGACCATCCGGAAGTCGACGCGTCGCAGCTCAACGTCGCGCAGAAGACGTTGCGCCGCCAGCTGCACGAGACGATCCAGAAGGTCGGCGACGACTACGGCCGTCGCCACGCGTTCAACACCGCGATCGCGTCGCTGATGGAGCTGCTCAACGCCGTGTCGAAGTTCGACGACATCAGCGACCAGGGCCGCGCCGTGCGCCACGAAGCGCTGCAGACGATGGTGCTGCTGCTCAATCCGGTGACGCCGCATGTCTGCCACGCCTTGTGGCAGGCGCTGGGTCATCCGGAAACGCTGCTCGAGGACGTGCCGTTCCCGCAGGCCGACCCGTCGGCGCTGGTGCGCGACGCGGTGACGCTCGCGGTGCAGGTCAACGGCAAGCTGCGCGGCACGATCGAGGCGGCGGTGAATGCGCCGCGCGAAGCGGTGGAAGCTGCGGCGCTCGCCGAGCCGGGCGTCGCGAAATTCCTCGAAGGCCAGACGGTGCGCAAGGTCATCGTCGTGCCGGGGAAGATCGTCAACATCGTCGCCGGCTGATCGCTCGCGTCCACGTGCACGCCACGTGGACGCGCGACCTGCCGCTATTGCCGCCCGCCGCCGCCTCGTCCAGACTCCCCGCATGATCCGACGCCTCGTGTCCGCCGTCCTTGTCCTCGCCCTGACGGGCTGCGGTTTCCATCTGCGCGAACGCGTCGCGATTCCGGCCGAACTGAGCCCGCTTCGGGTGGTGTCCGCCGATCGATACAGCCCGCTGGCGGAATCGATTGCGCAGTCGATCGAGCGCGCGGGACTCACCGTGGTTCGCGAAGGCGGCGACGGCGCAATTCTCGACATCCTCGCCGAGCAGTGGGGCGATACGCCGATCAGCGTCGACGCGCTCGGTCGCTCGCAGGAGTTCAGCCTGCGGTACGCGGTGATCTTCGAGTTGCGCGATTCGGCCGGAAACGTCGTGGTGCCGCGTCAGACGATCGAGCTGTCGCGCGACTACGTGTCGAACCCCACCAATGCGATCGGCTCCGAAGGCGAGCGCGAGACGCTGGCGAAGGAACTCCGTCGCGAGATGGCGTTCTCGATGCTTCGTCGCATCGAAGCGGTGCTGAAGCTCGGTGTGCCGGTCAAGTCGCTGCAGCCGGTGCCCGCACCGACCGTGACGCCGAACCCGGCTGACCAGACCGGCGCCAGCTCCGGCGGCTGATCTCCGAAACGTGGATCTCTCGCCCGAACAGCTGGTCGCCCAGCTCGAGTCCGGGCCGCTCAAGCCGGCCTACCTGATCGCGGGCGCCGAACCGCTTCTCGTCCTCGAAGCCGCCGACGCCGTGCGCGCCGCCGCGCGTCGCGACGGCATTGCGGAGCGTGAAGTCTTCGAAGCGGGCGCCGGCCAGCGCGAGCCCGACTGGGACGGCATGTCCGCGTCGTTCAACGCGCCCAGCCTGTTCGCGTCGCGGCGCTTGATCGAACTGCGCCTGCCGACCGGCAAGCCGGGCAAGGAAGGCGCGAAGGTCATCACCGAGTTCTGCGCGACGCCACCTGCGGACGTCGTGCTGTTGGTGACGTGCGAGGACTGGAGCCGCAGCCACGGTGGCGACTGGAGCCAGGCGATCGATCGCGTTGGTCGCGTTGCCGTCGCCTGGCCGGTGAAGTTGCACGAACTGCCGGGCTGGATCGACCGCCGCCTCCGGGCGCGTGGTTTTTCGCCGGATCGAGACGCGGTGCTGCATCTGGCCGAGCGCGTCGAGGGCAACCTGCTCGCTGCGGCGCAGGAGATGGAGAAACTCGCGCTGCTGTTTCGCGACGCGCCCGACGCGCCGCGCGGTGGTCGACCACTGACGCTCGAGACGCTGCAGTCGCTGGTCGCCGACGCATCGCGCTACGACGTGTTCCGACTCATCGACGCGGCGATGAACGGCCAGTCCGCGCAGGTCGTTCGCATCATCGCCGGCCTGCGCGCGGAGGGCGATGCGGTGCCGGCGCTGCTCGGCATGATCGTGATGGAACTGCAGCGTGGCGCCGCGCTTGCGCAGGTCAACGCAAAGGGCGGCAACCTCGTCGCTGCGTTCAAGGCGCAGCGCGTGTGGGACGCGAAACAGCCGATGTATCGACGTGCACTGCAGCGGCATTCGCCCGCGGCATGGGAAGCAATGCTGGTGCAGGCCGGGCTGGTCGATCGCATCGCCAAAGGCCGCGCGCCCGGCGATGCATGGGTCGCGCTGGAACGCCTGATGGTCGCGCTGTCGGAGCGTGGCGCGACGCGGCTGCTGGCCGCCGGGTGACGATGCGCGCCTGGGTCGGCTACGGCGGCACCTTCGACCCGATCCACCGTGGCCACGTCGCCGTCGCATGCGCGGTTCGCGATGCACTGGGCGTCGAGGTAAAGCTGGTTCCCGCTGCTGATCCACCGCACAAAAACGCGACGCACGCCGACGCCGCGCATCGTTCGCGCATGGTCGCGCTCGCCGCGGCGGGCGAACGCGGCCTGCGCGTGGACCGACGCGAACTGTCGCGCGACACGCCGTCCTACAGCATCGACACGCTGCGCGAAGTGCGTCGCGAAACCGGCGACGGCACGCCGATCGTCTGGGTCATCGGCGCCGATTCGGTCGCGCAGTTGCATCGCTGGCATCGCTGGCGCGAGCTGTTCAATGTCGCGCACATCCTCGCGGCAGGGCGGCCCGGTTTTTCGCTGGATCCTACGGGTTTCGCGGGTATCGACGCGGAACTCGCGCAGATGATCGAAGCGCGCCTGCAGCCGCTTCCGGCGTTGCTCGACTCACCGGCAGGCGGCCTGGCACTGCTGCCGATGGATCCGCCGCGCACCGAATCGTCGACCGATATCCGCGCACGAGTTGCCAGCGGCGACGCGACATGGCGCACGCAGGTTCCGCCGCCCGTCGCCGCGTACATCGACCGTCACCGGCTGTATGCACCGGCACTTCCAGCCTAGTCCCTATACTTGTTCCACACCGACCCGGAGCCGCGCCACTTGAGTACCGAAGCCCACGTCATCAAGACCCGCCTGCCGAACCCGCCACCGTCGGTGGATGACCTGCTCCGCACCGTGCGCGATGCGGTCGAAGAGTTGAAGGCGCGCGACGTGGTCGAGATCGACGTCCGCGGCAAGAGTTCGGTCACCGACTACATGGTGGTCGCGTCCGGCACGTCGACGCGTCACGTCAAGTCAATCGCCGACGAAGTGGTGAAGTTCTCGAAGCAGCGACTCGACGTCATGCCGCTGGGTGTGGAAGGCGAGCGCGAGGCCGAATGGGTGCTGGTCGATCTCGGCGACGTCATCGTGCACGTCATGCTGCCGCGCGTCCGCGAGTTCTACGCGCTCGAACGCCTGTGGACGGTCGGCGACGAGCCGCCGGATCGCATGGACGATCTTGCGCACGGTCACCTCGGCGGCAAGTCGATTCCCGACGAAGAACCGCTGAGCTTCGAAGACGACGCGGACGAGTTCGACGTCGAGCGTCGACCGAACCCGTCGCTCTGACGCATCGCGCATGAAGGCGCGCCTGATCGCCGTCGGCGAGCGCGCGCCCGGCTGGGTTGTGGAAGGTTTCGCCGAATACCGCAAGCGTCTTTCGCATTCGCTGCCGTTCGATCTCGTCGAGGTCGAGCCCGGCATGCGTGGCAAGGGCCGCGATGCAGCGCGCGCGCAGTCCGACGAGGGCGCGCGGGTGATGGGGGCGATCCCGCGCAATGCGTGGGTGGTGACGCTCGATGGCCGCGGTCGTGGCTACAGCTCCGAGCAACTCGCGCAGCGGCTCGAGCATTGGCGCGGGCAGGGACGTGACCTCGCATTCCTGATCGGCGGGCCGGAAGGTCATCCGCCGGAGGTGCTGCAGCGCGCTGACGAGTCGTGGTCGCTGGGGCCGCTGACGCTGCCGCACATGATCGTCCGGTTGGTGGTCGCCGAGCAGCTCTATCGCGCAGCCGCGCTGCTCGCGAATCACCCTTACCACCGCGCCTGACGCGCGAAACCCGCACCCCCCGAAGGGGATGCGGGTTCGCGTTTTGCATCAGTCAAGGTGGAATTCGACCGGCACCATGCCGATCGCCTGCACGGCATGCCCGTCGCGCATCGCCGGGCGGAACGTCCAGCTCGACAGCACCGCGCGCCGTGCCGCGAGATCCAGTGCACGCGAACCGCTGCTGCGCGCGATCTTGACCTCGATAGGCTTGCCGTCGACGTCGACCAGCACCTCCAGCATCACCGTGCCCTGTTCCTGCGCCCGCAGCGACGATGAGGGATACGCGGGCGCCGGGTTGCTGGCGTATTCGAGATGCCCGCCGGCGAGCGGTTTGCCGTCGTCGGGCGGGGTCACGATGTCGCTGCCGCCCGGCACGCCCTTGTCACCCGTGTCCGCCGGCATGGCGACGTCGCCGGGCTGAGCGTCGTTGAAGGCTACTGGTGGCAGTTCGACTGGGTGCGGCTGCGAGTGAACCGTCGGCGTCGGCGGCGTTACGGTGACGGGGACAGGTTTCGGATCCGGCTTCGGCGGTGTGGGGTTTTCCCGATGCTTGGGCACGATGAAGATCACTTCAGGTGCTGCATCGCGGACCGCGCGCATGACCGGCGACATCGGCGCCAGCAACAGCAACAGAACCAGTCCGTTGACCGCGATCGCACCGCTGATCGATGCGATGCGGGTGGGATCGAGCTGGACGCGGGGTGCTTGGATCGTCTGCATGGCCGGCTCCTCGGTGGTCGGTGCCGATACAAACGAGCCTGCGGATGCAGTGGGGTTGAGTCCGATAGAAAAATTTTCGCGCGCCTATCGGGCGGGCCAGCAGCGGCGTCTTCTGCACGCGAAAAACGCGCATGGACTGGGGGGTGTCGCGACCCGCGATCCATCCCGCGTCTCCACCACGGACAAAGAAAAAGTCCGCGCAAGGCGGGCTTCTTCGTCGCAAAACAGTCGCGTTATTCCGACGCCGGCTTCGGGTCGTCGCCCTGCGGTCGGTTCAAGCCGCCGGCTTCCGGATTCGGCACCTTGCCGGTGCGCGGGTCTCGCGCGTCGGCCTTGTCGCGCGGCTGGTTCTCCGCATAGCCCGGGTTCGCACCGGGGCGCGGGTCGGAGACGGCGGCGGTATCGCGGCCGCGCGGGATGTCGGGCGTCGTCATGGTCATTTTCCGAGTTCGAACACGACGTTGAGGTTGACCGAAAGCACGTTCTCGCCAGGCGAAATCGGCGTGGATTCGTCGCGGGCCATCTTCGCCATCGCCATCATCGGCATCGGGCGCGGAATGCTCGCGCCGCCGCTCTCGTCGATGCTCACGATGCGGCGCACGCGCATGCCGAGCGTCTTCGCGTACATCTCGGCGCGCTGCTGCGCCTTGCTGAGCGCATCTCGGCGCGCTTCGTCGTACACGGGATCCTTCTGGTCGATGTCGAACGTCGGGCCGTTGATCTGGTTCGCACCGGTCGCGACCAGCGCGTCGAGGATCTTGCCGAGCTTGGCGATGTCACGCACGACGACATTGACGTTGTTCGTCGCCTGGTAGCCGGTGATTGCGGGCGGCTGGTTCTCGGCGTAGCGGTACTGCGGATTGAGGTTGACGCCGGCGGTCTGTACGTCGCGATCAGCGACGCCCGCGGCGCGAATCGCCGCAACAACCTTCGCCATGCGATCCGCGTTTTCGCGCAGCGCGGTGTTGGCGTCGACCGCCTGCGTGACAACGCCCGCCGACACCGTCGCGATGTCCGGTGCGCGACGTGCTTCGGCCTGCGCGGCGACGGACAGCAGTGTGCTGTCGGACGCGACCATCGGCACGGAGACGGGCGCGGTCTGCGCATCGACGGTCATGGCGAGGCTCCCGAAGGCAAGCGCGGCGGCGAGGGCGAGTGGACGGACGAGCGGACGAATCGGGGACATGGGAACTCCGGTTGGGGGGCAGGGTCGGTACGTTGGAGTGAACGGCCGGTGAGACGTCGCGGGGTCGCGACACGATGCCGAAGGTTCAGGATCGCCGTTACAGGCGGCGGGTTATTCTTCGAGCGATGCTCTATCTCGCCTCCAAATCCCCGCGCCGTCGCGAGCTTCTCGGTCGCCTCGGCATCGATCCACGTGTACTCGACATCGACATTCCCGAAGTCCGCCAGCCGGGCGAAGGTGCGTTCGATTATGTGCGACGCGTATCGCGCGAAAAGGCGGGCGCCGGCCTGCTGACCGTCGCCAGCGTGCCCGGCGCACTGGTGCTCGCGGCCGACACCGAAGTGGTGCTCGACGACGACGTCTTCGGCAAGCCCGTCGATGCCGATGATGCCGTGCACATGCTGACGCGACTGTCCGGACGTACGCACCAGGTCATCAGCGTGGTATGGATCATCTCCGCAGACCGCGAAGCGCAGGCGATCAGTGTGTCCGACGTCACGTTCGCAGCGCTCACGCCCGCCCAGCTCGACGGTTACATCGCCTGTGGGGAATGGGCGGGCAAGGCGGGTGCATACGCAATCCAGGGGCGTGCGGAAGCGTTCGTCACCCGTCTCGACGGCAGCTATTCGGGCGTAATGGGGTTGCCGGTGCACGAAACATCGAAACTGCTCGCCGAGTTCGGCATCGACGCATTCGCAGGTGCGGCGGCATGACCGAGGAGATCCTGGTCAACGTCACGCCGCGCGAAACCCGCGTGGCCGTCGTCGAGAACGGCATGCTGCAGGAGTTGCACATCGAGCGCGGTTGGCGACGCGGCGTCGTCGGCAATGTCTACAAGGGACGCGTGCAGCGGATCATGCCGGGCATGCAGGCCGCCTTCATCGACATCGGCCTCGAACGTGCGGCATTCCTGCACGCAGGCGACATCATCAAGCCCGCACCGATAGCCGAGACAAACGGCGACGACACGCCGTTGCCACCTCCGCCGCAACCCACGCGTCCGATCACCGAACTGCTGCGCGATGGTCAGGACATCATCGTGCAGGTGGTGAAGGACCCGATCGGCAGCAAGGGCGCGCGTCTGACGACGCAGCTCAGCATTCCGTCGCGATACCTCGTGCTGTTGCCGCGCACGCGCGTGGTCGGCGTGTCGGCGCGCATCGAGGACGAAGTCGAACGCGCACGGCTCAAGCACATCGTGTCGTCGCAGTCGCCGGCCGGTGCGCAGCACGGCTATATCGTGCGCACGAATGCGGAAGGCCAGCCGGACGAAGCGATCGCCGAGGACATCGCGTATCTCGGTCGCGTGTGGGCGCTGATCGAGGAAAGCTCGGCGTCGTCGAAGGTCGGCGAACGCGTGTACGAAGACCTGTCACTGCCGATGCGTGCGGTGCGCGACCTTCTCCGTCGCGACGTCGAAAAGGTGAAGGTCGATTCGCGCGAAACCTGCGACCGGCTGAAAGCATTCGCCGCGCAGTACATGCCGGGCCTCAACGAGAAGATCGAGCATTACGCCGGCGCGCGGCCGATCTTCGACATGTACGGCGTCGAGGACGAGATCCAGCGCGCGCTGGAAAAGCAGGTGCCGCTGAAATCGGGCGGTTACCTCGTCATCGACCAGACGGAAGCGATGACGACGGTCGATGTGAACACGGGTTCATTCCTCGGTCAGCGCAATCTCGAGGAAACGGTGTACCGCACCAATCTCGAGGCTGCCCAGTCGGTCGCGCGTCAGCTTCGCCTGCGCAATCTAGGCGGCATCATCATCATCGACTTCATCGACATGACGGATGCCGAGCACAAGCGGCAGGTGCTCCGTCAGCTCGAGAAGGCACTTGCCCGCGACCACGCCAAGACGACCGTGTACGACTTCTCCCCGCTGGGTCTCGTCGAGATGACCCGCAAGCGCACGACCGAGAGCCTGCAGCGGCAGCTCTCCGAGCCGTGCCATGAATGCAGCGGGCGTGGTTCGCTCAAGACACCGGAAACCGTGACCTACGAAATCTTCCGCGATGTGGTGCGCCAGGTGCGTCAGTTCGATGCGCAGCGACTGCTGGTGATCGCGTCGCCGAAAGTCGTCGCGCGCATTACCGACGAAGAGTCGGCGGCCGTCGCGGAGCTGGAGGAATTCCTCGGCAAGTCGATCCGCTTCCAGTCCGATGAGCAGTACTCGCAGGAGCAGTTCGATGTCGTTCTGCTCTGACGCCGGCGTGATCGCGTCGCGCGCGGCGTGATCCTTCGCCACGCCAAGCGGGCGCACGTCGGCCTCGGCTACGTGGCGGCGATCGCGGTGCTCGGCTTCGCGCTGCTGCTCGGCATCGTCAGCCTCGCGCTGCCGGTGCTCGCGGGGCATCCCGCGCAGGTCAAGGCGTGGCTTGAACATCGCACCAAGCGGCCGGTGTCGTTCACCGGCCTGCAGACGCACTGGACGCGTGTCGGCCCGCTGATCGAACTGCAGGGCCTGCGCATCGGCGAAGGCGATGGCGCGGTTGCGGTCGGTGACGCGGAGCTTCTCGCGTCGGTCTATCTCGGTCTTCTACCCGGTCATGCGTTCACCGAGCTGCGCCTGCGCGGACTTGACCTCACGCTCGAGCGCGCAGCGGACGGAACGTGGGACGTGCGTGGCCTGCCGGGCCAGAAGGACAAGAGCAACGCGGACCCGTTTGGTGCGCTCGATCGACTCGGCGAACTGCACGTCGTCGACGGTCGCCTCGCGATCGTCGCGCCCGCGTACGGCATCGACACCGCGATTCCGCGCGCTGACCTGCGACTGCGCGTCGACGGCGCGCGCGTTCGTGCCGGCGTGCGGGCGTGGATGCGCGCGGGAAGCGCGCCGATCGATGGTGTTCTGGATTTCGATCGCCGGTCGGGCGACGGCCGCGCGTATGTCGGCGCGGATCACGTCGACCTGCGCGACTGGGCGCCGGTGCTGCATGCCGGTGGCGTGCATGTCGCCGGCGGCGCGGGCAGCGCGCGTGCGTGGGCCGAACTGCGCGACGAACGTGTGGTGCAGGTCACGGGTGAGGGCAAGTTGGCGGGCGTCACGCTCGAAGGCGCGCAACTCGACGGCACGGTACCGCGCGTCGTTTTCGATCACGTCGATGCGCTCGGCGTCTGGCGCATCAAGTCGGGTAAGTGGAACGTGACGCTGCCGACGCTGCGCGTGCAGCAGGGCCGCTCGGGCCAGGTGCTGGATGGTCTCGCGCTTGCGGGCGGTGGCCGCTTCGAACTGGCCGCACGGCGCGTCGATGTCGCGCCGCTGTTGCAGGCCGCGGCGTTGACCGATCGACTGCCGGAAGCCACGCGTCGTTGGATCCGCGCGGCGACACCGGCCGGGCTTGTCGACGACGTGCACGTGCACAGTGCGAGTGGCCGCACCGATGTCGATGCGACGCTCGCATCGGTCGGTTTCCAGCGCGCCGGTACTGCGCCCGGGTTGCAGGGTATCGGCGGTCACCTCAGCGGTGACATCGACGGCGTGCAGCTCGACTTCGATCCGGCCAGCGCGATCCGCTTCATGTGGCCGCAGGCGTTCGGGCCCGCTCACGTGGTGCATCTCGCCGGCCGCGCCGCGGTATGGCGCGACGGCCCTGGCTGGCGCGTCGGCACGCGTGCGCTACACATCGCGGGGCAGGGGTATTCCGCGGACGTGCGCGGCGGCCTGCTTTGGCAGGGCGACGGCACGCGTCCTTTCATCGACATTGCGGCGGACATCGGCACCACGCAGGTGCCCGTCGCCAAGCGCTTCTGGGTGCGCAACATGATGGCGCCGAAGGTCGTGCAGTGGCTCGATACCGCGCTGGTTGGCGGTCGCGTCGAACAGGGTCGCGCGGTGGTGGTCGGCGATCTCGACGACTGGCCGTTCCGTCATCACGAAGGCAGTTTCGAAGCGCGCGGCCGCGTGGTCGCCGCGACGGTGAAGTTCCAGCCGGACTGGCCCGCCGCCGAAGACGTCAATGCCGACGTGATGTTCGACGGCACCGGTTTCGACATCGCAGGCAGTGGGCGCATCGGTCGCGTCGCGTTGCCGACACTCAACGCGTCGATCGACGACTACTCGCACGGCGCACTCACCGTGCAAGCGCGTGGCGCGACCGAAACCTCGCAACTGCTCGACGTCGTACGCGCGAGCGGGCTGCGCAAGCTGCAGCCGGAGACGATCGACGCGTTGTCGGCGAGCGGCCCCGCCGTCGTCGACTTCGGCTTGACGATGCCGCTCGGTCGCCCCGAGCCGATGTCGATCAAGGGCACGGTCGACCTCAATGGCGCGACGCTGGCCGATCGCCGCTGGGACCTGCGCTTCGACGACGTGCACGGCCGTGCGAACTACGACCTGCGCGGGTTCACTGCGACCGACCTCGTCGTGCGACACGACGGCCAGCCCGGCGCCTTGTCGCTGCGTGCCGGCGACGGCCACGTACGTGCACCGGCGAACGCGTTCGAAGGCGACGTCGCCGCGAACTTCGATATCGACGAGCTGCTCAAGCGCGCGTCCGACATGGAATGGCTCGCGCCGTACGTGGCGGGGCGCTCGGCCTGGACGGTCGGCGTCGTCGTGCCGAAGGACGTCGCCAAGCCCGGCGGCAGCGCGCACCTGCAACTGCGCAGCAACCTCGCGGGCACGTCGCTCGATCTGCCCGCGCCGCTGCACAAGCCGGCGTCGCAGTCGCTCGCGACGTTCGTGGACACGCCGCTTCCACTGGGCAGTGGCGAAGTGAAGGTCAGCCTCGGCTCGCTGGCCGGCGTGCGCGCACGCACCGTTGGTGGTCGCACTGGCGTTCGCGTCGTGCTCGGCAGCGGCACGGTCGACGATGCAGCGCCTGCGTCCGGCATCGTCGCGACAGGTCGCGCCGCGCAGCTCGACGCACTCGACTGGATCGCGTTCGCGCGTGGCGGCGGTAGCGGTTCGGGCGGCGGTTTATCGCTGCAGCGCATCGACGTCACCACGCCGCGGCTCGCGATGCTCGGCGGCGTATTCGGCGAAACGCATCTGCAGGTGCAGCCGATCGCGGGCGGTGCGCTGTCGGTGCGTGCGGACGGCGCGACGCTGGCCGGTGGCGTCACAGTGCCCGATGGGCCGGGCGCGATCACCGGTCGCTTCGGTCGCGTGTACTGGCGCCCGGTGCCGACGTCGACCAATGCGGTCGCAACGACTTCCAGCGCCGCGCGCGTGGCACCGATGACGCCTACCGCACGCCGCGCCGCGCCTGTCCGCGCACCACTCGCGTCGACGAACAGCATCGATCCAACCAAGGTTCCTCCCTTGTCGATCGACGTCGACGACCTGCGCATCGGCAGCGTCGCGCTCGGCACCGCGCGACTGCGTTCGCACGCCACCGCAGCCGGCATGCAGCTAGACCAGTTCACCGCACGCAGCCGTAGCCAGCGCATCGACGCGAGCGGCGACTGGCTAGGCCGTGGCAACGCGACACGCACGCACATCGCTGCTGTCGTATCCAGCGACGACTTCGGCGCGCTGCTCGATGGCTTCGGCCTGGGTGGGCGCGTCGGCGGCGGCAAGGGCGATGCGCACTTCGACGCCGGTTGGAGCGGCGCGCCGTCCGATTTCACGCTCGGCAACCTGCAGGGCACGCTCGCGGTCGACGTGCGCAACGGCCGCCTGCTCGAGGTCGAGCCCGGTGCGGGCCGCGTTCTTGGCCTGTTGAGCCTCGCGGAACTGCCGCGTCGACTTACGCTCGACTTCCGCGACTTCTTCAACAAGGGTTTCAGCTTCAACCAGATCGGCGGCAACGTACGTTTCGGAGACGGCCTCGCACGCAGCGACGACTTCGGCATCAAGGGCCCGGCCGCGGACATCCGCATCCGCGGCGCCGCGAACATGCGTGCGCAGACGTTCGACCAGACGATCGAAGTGCACCCGAAATCCGCCAACCTGCTGACCGCGGTTGGCGCGCTTGCGGGCGGCCCGGTCGGCGCCGCGATCGGCGCGGCCGCGGGTGCCGTCATGCAGAAGCCTCTCGGCCAGCTCGGCGCGAAGACGTATCGCGTCACCGGTCCATGGGCCGACCCGAAGGTCGAAGTGATGACGCGCGACCAGACGCGCGCGATGGCACTCTTGCCACCAGCCGGTTGAGGCCGATCACATCGGCCCGCATATAGTCCGGACGTGCCGCGCGCGGCTGCGTCCTTCTTCAATGGAAATCCGATGACGACTTCGCTTTCGACCGCCGAATCCCGCCTTCTCGTGCCCGCCGGCCTCGACGTCGCGTCGCTCGATCGCGCGCTCGGTGCGTTGATCGGCCCCGGCATCGATTTCGGCGATCTGTATTTCCAGCACGCGCGTCGCGAGAGCTGGACGGTGGAGGACGGCATCGTCAAGGACGGCGCGCATTCGATCGAGCAGGGCGTTGGCGTGCGCGCGATCAGCGGCGAGAAGACCGGCTTCGCGTATTCGGACGAGATCGATGCGAAGGCGTTGCTCGAAGCATCGACATCGGCACGTGCGATCGCCAAGGGCACCGTCGCCGGTGAGATGCAATCGAAGGATCGCCCGCTCGTGCGCGGCAGCGGTCGCGAGTTGTATGCCGCGTTCGATCCCATCGATGCGCTGGGGAACGAGGAAAAAGTCGAATCGCTGCGTCGTCTCGACCGACTGCTTCGCGCTGCGGATCCGCGCGTGAAGCAGGTGACCGTAAGCCTGTCGGGTGGCGTCGATACGGTGCTCGTCGCGCGCAGCGACGGTGTTCTCGCGGCCGATGTGCGTCCGCTGGTGCGACTCAACGTGCAGGTCATCGTCGAACACAACGGTCGGCGCGAGCAGGGTTATGCCGGCGGTGGCGGTCGCTTCGGTTACGCCGAATTGCTGGGAGGCGATCGTCCCGAACATCTCGCGCGCGAGGCGTTGCGGCAGGCGCTGGTGAATCTGGATGCGATCGACGCACCCGCCGGCGTGATGCCCGTGGTGCTCGGCAGCGGCTGGCCGGGCGTGCTTCTGCACGAGGCCGTCGGTCACGGCCTGGAAGGCGACTTCAATCGCAAGGGCACGTCGACGTATGCGGGCCGCATCGGCCAGCGCGTCGCGTCGCCGGGCGTCACCATCGTCGACGACGGCACGCTGCCGGGTCGTCGTGGTTCGCTCAACATCGACGACGAAGGCACGCCGACCAACTGCACGACGCTGATCGAAGACGGCGTGCTCGTCGGCTACATGCAGGACACGCTCAACGCGCGGCTGATGGGCATGGCGCCGACGGGTAATGGGCGTCGCGAATCGTTCGCGCACCTCGTCATGCCGCGCATGACCAACACCTACATGCTCGCCGGCCCGCACGATCCGCAGGAAATGATCCGCTCCGTCAACCGCGGCCTGTACGCGGTGAATTTCGGCGGCGGGCAGGTCGACATCACGTCGGGCAAGTACGTGTTCTCGGCGACCGAGGCCTACATGATCGAAGACGGCAAGGTCACCGCGCCGGTGAAGGGCGCGATGCTGATCGGCAATGGCCCGGAGACGATGCAGAAGGTGCGCATGATCGGCAACGATCTCGCGCTGGACGAAGGCGTCGGCGTCTGCGGCAAGGACGGGCAGAGCGTGCCGGTCGGCGTCGGCCAGCCGTCGCTGCTGATCGATGGCTTGACGGTCGGCGGTACGAAGGCCTGAGCCTTCGTTCGCGTTATTCGTCGGTGTCGTCGACGTCCGCTTCGTCGCCCGTGTCGTCCGTTGTGCCGAGCAGCACGCCGCGCAGTTCGCGGAACAGTTCGCGGAATGCGCGCGGCGGCTTGTTGCGGTTGCGTTCGTCGAGCGCGTTGCGCACCAGCTGGCGCAGGCGCTGGCGGTCGGCATCGGGATGCAGGTCGAGCAGTTCGGCCAGCGCGGCGTCACCGCCTTCCAGCAGCTTCGCGCGCCACGCTTCGACGCGATGCATCGCCGCGGCTTCCGCGCGTGCGGTGTCGCTCTTTTCGTCGAGCGCATCGCGCATGGCCTGCATCTCGTCGTCGTCGAGCTTGCGCATCTGCTTGGCGAGGAAGGCGAGCTGCCGCTTGCGCGCGATGTTCGCGGTGATGCGACGCGTATCCATGATGTGCGGAATGATCGATTCCGGCACCGGCACGCGCGCGAGCTGCGCGTCGGTCAGGTCGGCCAGCGTCTCCGCCAGTTCGAGCACGCCCAATGCTTCGCGGCGCTGCTCGCTGCGGGAGGGGCTACGGAATTCACCGGTTTCTTCGTCGCGACCGCGCATCGTCATAATCCTGCGCGACGACTGCCGCCACGCGTTGAGCCGTCCGCCGAGGCGCGGACATGAGAACGGAAGGATAAGACATTGAACGCGACGACCACTTCGCCGGCCCTCCAGGACGACAGCATCGAGCGCCTCGACGCGCTGTCCGGCCTCTCGCAGCGACTGCTCGACCTCGCACGCAGCCGCGGCGTGACGCAGGCCGAGGTCAGCTGCTCGGAAGAAGCGGGCCTGAGCGTCAACGTGCGCATGGGCGAGGTCGAGACGGTCGAATCCACGCGCGATCGCGGCATCGCGGTCACCGTGTACTTCGGCCAGCGCAAGGGCAGTGCGAGCACTGCCGACCTGCGCGAGCAAAGCCTGATCGCGACGGTCGAACAGGCCTGCGCGATCGCGAAATACACAGAGGACGACGTGGCTGCGGGGTTGGCCGATGCGGATCTGATGGCGCGCGACACGCCGGAGTTCGATTCCTGGCATCCGTGGGCGATCGATGCGGATCGCGCGATCGACCTTGCGCTTGCCTGCGAGCAGGCGGGCCGTGAATCGGACACGCGGGTCGAGAATTCCGACGGTGCGTCGCTCAGCAGTGGACGCAGCTTGTCGGTCTACGCGAACAGTCACGGCTTCATCGGTCGCGAGCGCGGCACGCAGCATTCGCTGGGTTGCGCGCTGATCGCCGGGCGCGGCGACGCGATGCAGCGCGACGGCTGGTACACGTTCGGGCTCGCGTCGGAAGACCTGGAATCGCCCGCCGCGGTGGGTCGACGCGCCGCGGAACGCGCCGTCGGTCGACTGTCGCCGCGCCAGTTGCGCACGGGCGAATATCCGGTCGTGTTCGCGGCAGAAATGGCGCGCTCGCTCGTCGGCCATCTACTCGGCGCGGTCTCGGGCGGTGCGTTGTATCGCGGCGCGAGCTTCCTCATCGACAGCCAGGGTACGCAGCTCTTTCCGCAGTGGTTCTCGATCGTCGAGCGTCCGTTCCTGCAGCGCGGTCTGCGTTCCTCGGCGTTCGATGCGGAAGGTGTTGCGACGCGCGAATCTGCGCTCGTCGAAAACGGTGTGCTGCAGCGTTACGTGCTCGGCAGCTACTCGGCGCGCAAGCTCGGGCTGCAGACGACCGCGAACGCAGGCGGCGTGCACAACCTCGACGTCAAGGCGAACGCCGGTGATCTTCAAGCGGTCCTCGCGGGAATGGGCAACGGCCTGCTGGTCACGGAACTGATGGGGCAGGGCGCGAACACCACGACCGGCGATTACTCGCGCGGCGCCGCCGGTTTCTGGGTGCAGGACGGCCGCATCGACTACCCGGTGGATGGCATTACCGTGGCTGGCAACCTGCGCGAGATGTTCCAGCGAATCGAAGCAGTTGGCACCGACATCGACCCGCGCTCGCACATCCGCATGGGCTCGGTGATGGTGTCGCGCATGACCGTTGCGGGCGAGTCGATCGACGGCGGTTGACGCGGCTTTCACGCGGGGCGAGAGTGGCGGCTGTCGACCGTTTCCCGCAGGAGCACGCAATGAGCGACGTCAACGATATTCCCGAAGGCACCGGCGAAACGCCGCCGCCGTATTCGCAGCCTTCGCCGCCGCCGCATGTGGCGAGCACGGTGAACGCCAGCGGCATCAGCGCTGAAGAACGCCAGTGGGCGATGTTCGCGCACCTCGCCGCGCTCGCCGGCGGCATCGTGACTGCAGGCTGGGCCGCGAGCCTGGGCTGCGTGCTCGGCCCGCTCGTCATCTGGATGATGAAGAAGGAAGCGATGCCCTTCGTCGACGACCAGGGCAAGGAAGCGCTCAACTTCAACATCACCGTCGGCATCGTGTTCCTGGCGCTGTGGATCCTGACGTTCATGACGCTGGGCATCGGCATCCTGCTGACCGGCCCGCTCATGCTGATCGTCGGCCTCGCGTGGCTAGTCGTCACGATCATGGCGGCGATCAAGGCAAACGAAGGCGTCGCCTACCGGTACCCGTTTGCGCTGCGCCTCGTGAAGTAGTCCGCGCGTACGACGTGATGCAAGGAAGCCCGGCGGCGACGTCGGGTTTCTTCTTTTTGGGCGATCAGTGTGCGCGCTGGATCGCGAACGTTGCGAGTTCGTGCAAAGCGGACGCGCGTTCCCCGAAGGGTTCCAGCGCGTCGGTCATCGTCTGCTGCAGATGTGCGAGCTTGGCTTTCGACGCATCGAGGCCGATGAGCGCGGGAAACGTCGCCTTGTCCTGAGCGAGATCCTTGCCGGCGGTCTTGCCGAGCTGCGCGGTGTCGGCTTCGACGTCGAGGATGTCGTCGCGCACCTGAAACGCCAGGCCGAGCGCATCGGCGAACGTGTCGAGCCGTGCGCAGGCCTGCGCGTCGGCGTGCGCGCAGATCGCGCCCATGCGCACCGCGGCCCGGATGAGTGCGCCGGTCTTCATCGCATGCAAGCGTTCGAGTGCGGCGACGTCGACATCCGCGCTGCGCCCGGTCGCGTCGAGGTCGAGCGCTTGGCCGCCGCACATGCCGATGGCACCCGAGGCACGCGCGAGTTCGCGCACGAGGTCCATGGCAACGTCCGACGGTGCGTCGGCGAGAACATCGAACGCGAGCGATTGCAGCGCGTCGCCTGCGAGCACGGCGGCCGCTTCGTCGAACGCCACGTGTACGGTCGGTTGTCCGCGACGCAGTGCGTCGTCGTCCATCGACGGCAGGTCGTCGTGCACCAGCGAGTACGCGTGAATCAGTTCGACGGCGACCGCCGGCGCAAGCGACGCGGACTCATCGGCACCGAACAGCGCGCCGGTCGCGAGCACCAGCAGGGGACGCATGCGCTTGCCGCCGAGCAGCACGGCATGGCGCATCGCGGCTACGAGCCGCGGCGGTGCGTCGGGCAGGTCGAGCGCCTGTCCCAGCGCGGCGTCGATGCGGCCGCGCCAAGCCTCCAGGCGGCTGTCAGGCATCGGGCGTGGACGCGTCCGGATAGGGCTGGGCGGTCGACGGATCCTGTGGGTCGGTCAGCAGGCGCACACGCATCTCGGCCTCCTCCAGTGCCGTCTGGCAGCGGCGATAGAGGCCGACGCCCTCCTCGTACGCGGCCAGCGATTCGTCGAGCGACAGGTCGCCCTTCTCCATCCGTTCGACGAGTTGCTCCAGCGAATCGAGGGAGCGCTCGAAGTCGGCGACGGGGGAGGGCTGGGGCTGCTCGATGGCTTCTTTGCGCGGCATGGTCGAAGTGTGGCGGCGGTCGCGGTGCAGGGTCAATGCGACGGAAGTCTTGCCGCAGCCGCGTGGCGTGCGGGTGAGGCGTCAGGCGGGCGGGGTCCAGATGATGCGGGCGCCGTGCGTCTCGAGCAGCGCAGCCAGCGTCGCGCTGACGACGAGGTCGCCCGCGGCCAGCACCTCGTCACCCGCGACAAGCAGCGGCAGGTGTTCGCGGATCCACGGCGGGATGCCGGCGGCCAGCAGCACATCTTTGAGTTCGTGGCGATGGTCGCGACCGGGCAGGCGGATGCGTTCGCCGCCTTGGCGTGCGCGGACGCGCGTGCCAGTGGGAAGCGGCAACGCAGGCGCGAGGACGAGCTCGCCGCCGTCGGGCAGCGCCAGCGGTTTCATGCCATCCCACGCCACGTCGAACGTCGCGTCGATTGGCGCGGTCACGCGCGAAGCATGCAGTCGGTCGCGCCACGCGCGCACCGTTGCGCCGTGCCAGTCGAAGCGCGCCTGTGCATCCGGGCGTGCTTCGAGCAACTCGTCCGTAATTCGTTCGATGCCATTCGCCGGTAGCGGCGGCAGCTCGTGTGACACGATCCAGCGACGCAGCACGCGCGCGCGCCGGGCAGGATCGAGCGCGAGCAACGCGCTGCGCGAAAGATCGGCATCGTTTTCGATGGTGCAGCGCGCCAGCGCCGCAGCGTCTTCGTCGTCCAGAAGATCCGATGTTTCCGCCGCAAGCCGCGCGGCGGTCGCGAACGCATCGTCGACCGACGGCCAACGTTCGCGCAGCAACGGCATCACGCGAAGACGCAGGAAATTGCGATCGAAACCGTGGTCCGCATTGCTCGGGTCGTCGATCCACCGAAGCCCATTTGCGATCGCGTATGCGCGTAAATCCGCGCGCGCGGCGCCGAGCCAAGGGCGCCACACCACACCTCGCGCAAGCGCACGCAGCGGCGCCATCGCCGCGAGGCCGTCGATGCTGGACGCGCGCAGCGCACGCAACAGGAACGTTTCGGCCTGGTCGTCGCGATGATGAGCGAGGGCGAGGTGTTCGCCGTCGCGCAGGCTGTTCGCGAACGCGGCGTAGCGCGCGTCGCGGGCGGCGCCTTCGCGGCCGAGCGTCGAATTGGTGACGTCGACATGCACCACGTCGATCCGAATGTCGAGGCGCGCGCATTCGGCGATGCAATGTGTCGCCCACGCATCCGCATCGGGCTGCAGGCCGTGGTGGACATGCAGCGCACGCAGTCCACGCTCGCGTTGCCGTGGATCGGAAGCGAGCGCATGCAGCAGCGCCGTCGAGTCGAGGCCGCCACTCAAGCCGACGCACACCGGGGCGTCGACGGCGGGGGCGAACGTTGGCGGCGCGACGGTCATTGGCGAAATGCTGCCACGTGCAGGCCCGGAAACGACGAAGCCCGCATCGCTGCGGGCTCCGGCGTTCCCATGGGCGGGAGAAACTCAGAACTTGTAGACGACCTTGACCGAGCTATCGACCGCGCCGTCGGCGATGTAACCGATGGCGCCCGGATTGGCCGAGACCTTGGCTTTCACCGCGGCGTCGCCTTCGGCTTCCGCCGGCGCGCGCGCCTTGCCGGTGAACACGAGGCGCGACCAGTACGACGACAGGTCCGCCGCCGACTTGCCGAGAACCGTGCGGTCGAAATCGGCGCGGGTGGCGCCGCCCTTCTGGTAGACGACCAGCGCCTGCGCGCCGCCGATGGTGTCCTGGCGGCCGAGGAAAGCGCGCTTGACCGCTTCGGCGTCCATCGTCGTCGCCTTGCTCGACGCGGAGACGACGACCGAACCCGCGTTGGCCTGGAAAGCACACGCGAGCGCGAGCACCGCAAAAGTGAAACGAATCGACTTCATCGTGGATGGCCTCAGAACGTGAACGCGAGAGCGGTCGAAACCAGGTTCGCGTCCTTGGTGCCCGGGATGTCGCTGCGCAGGCGCGTGTAGTCGCCCTTGAGCGCGAGCTTCGGCGTCAGGTCCCAGCGCACGCCGACGGTGCGGTACGACTCGTCCAGCGACTGGCTGACGCTCGCGGCGTACAGCGCCGGATACAGTGGGCTGTTCACCGGCACGCCCGCGGTGACCTGCTCGCTACGCCCCGCGTCACGGCGGCCAATGGTGAAGTTCGGCATCACCGGGCCAATGCGATAGCCGAGCGTGGCGTACCAGTCGGTGCGGTTGGTGCCGGCGTACACGGTGTCGTCGACATCGAGCTTCGCGTACTCGCCGACGGCGAGCCAGTTGCCCTTGTCGACCTTCGCGCCGACGCTTTTGAACGTGCCGCGGTCGTGGTTGTAGTCGACGCGTGCGGCGAGCGTCTGCTGGCCGAATGCGTTGAGCGCGTTGGTCACCTGATCGAGCGCGGTGCCGGTCACGGTGACGTTGCCCACGATGTAGGCCGCGCGGAACGACAGCCACTCGTCGTATTCCATGTCCCAGCTCGCGCCGCGCAGCTTGTCCAGGCGCGCATCCACACCGGAGTCGTGGCCGTCGATCTCACCCTTGAAACGGCCGCCGATCACCTGCGCCTGCGAGTACCACTTGCCGACGTACGCGTCGTGCGAAAGGCTCACGCCTTCGAAGTTCGACCAGGGCTGGTTGTACATCGCGAACGGCGGACGCACCCACGGGTACGCCGCGCCCACCTGCAGGAAGTCGGAATAGCGGTACAGCGGAAGGCGCTGGCGACCGATCGACGCGGAGAACCCGCCGCCGAGCTTGGCCTTCACGAACGCCCACGCGAGCTGCGGGTGGAAATCGTTGTAGCCGTCCGAGACGACCTGCGCGGTCGCGGTGGCGCGGCTGCCGAGGTCGGCGTCGACCTGCACGGCAACGAGCGATTCCTTGAAACCGATGTCGGTGTCGTAGTCGCGGTCGGGGAACGCCTGGTTTTCACCGGTCAGCTTGCCGGCAACGATCTGGCCGAACCCGCTGACACGGACCTCGGCGTGGACGGCGGGCGCGACGAGAACGGCCGCGACGGCCAAAGACAGCAGTTTCTTCACAAATGTCTCCGTGACAGGAAGGGCCGCCTAGCGACGGCTCGCAGAGGTGCGAGCCGTCCTTGTCGGCGCTTCTTCACAGGACTTGAACATTTGGCGGCTATTTGCCGCTTAGAGACCTGAACCGTTGTGGCGCGTTCAGGGTGGCGCGGGTGTAGGGGCCCGAATTGTCACGAAAGAGCGGTCGGCCACGGGCCATCCGCTCCCTGCCGCGCACGCGGGTTTAGGTGACCGTCTTGGCTTACGCCGCCTCGTATGCCCCGTATCCGCGCAGGCGCTGGTAGCGACGCTCGAGCAATCCCTCGGCGGGCATACCGACCAGCGCATCGAGTTCGTTGATCAGCACGTTCTTCAGGCGCTTGGCCATCTGGCGCGGGTTGCGATGCGCGCCGCCCGTGGGTTCGCGGATGACCTTGTCGACCAGGCCCAGCGAATGCAGGCGCCGCGCGGTAAGGCCGAGCTGCTCGGCGGCGTCCTTGGCCTTGTCGGCCGACTTCCACAAGATCGACGCGCAACCTTCCGGCGAAATCACCGAATAGGTGCTGTATTCGAGCATCAGCGTGCGGTCGCCGACGCCGATGGCCAGCGCGCCGCCGGAGCCGCCTTCGCCGATCACGGTGCAGATGATGGGCGTCTTCAGCTCCGCCATCTCCATCAGGTTGCGGGCGATGGCTTCGGACTGGCCGCGCTCTTCCGCGCCGACGCCCGGATACGCGCCCGGCGTGTCGATGAAGGTGACCAGCGGGATCCCGAAACGCTCGGCCATCTTCATCAGGCGCAGCGCCTTGCGGTAGCCCTCGGGGCGTGGCATGCCGAAATTGCGGCGCACCTTGCTCTTGGTGTCGCGGCCCTTCTGGTGGCCGATGATCATGACGCTGCGGCCGTCGATGCGGCCCAGACCGCCGACGATGGCGGCGTCATCGGAGTACGCGCGGTCGCCGTGCAGCTCGTGGAACTCGTCGCAGATGGTCTCGATGTAGTCGAGCGTGTACGGGCGTTGCGGGTGGCGCGCCATCTGCGAGACCTGCCACGGCGTGAGGTCGCGGAAGATCTGCGCGGTGCGCTTGCGCGCCTTGTCCTGCAGCGCCCGGATCTCGGGGCCGGCGTCCATCGAATTGCCGTCGCTCGCCTGACGCAGTTCGGCGATCTTCGCTTCAAGATCGGCGATGGGCTGCTCGAAATCGAGGTAGTTCGGGTTCATGCGGGACCGGCAGGATGAAAGGCGGGCAGTTTATCCCGTGAGCGGCGAATACCGCCCGCCGGGGGCGTATGGTCGGCCGCTCAGTGCGCCCAAGGCTTGGACAGCGCGGCCTTGACCGTGAGCACGCCCGGGGTCGCGCGCAGTGCGCCGATGAGATCGGAGCTGACGCGCACGCCCTTCGGGCCGTCGAAGTCGACCATGCCGTGTGTGCCGTCGATGAGCAGGTGCAGGCGCAGTGGCGTCGGGCCGGGACGATGTGCGGCAAGGACGGCCTCGACGCGCGCCAACGTGCCGGGCTGGCGCAGGTCCACGCGCACCGACAGGCGCTGCGCATGGCGGCTGCAGACCTGCGAGAACTCCCAGCAGCGCGCGGCCTTGAGCGCGAAACCGCCGGAGAACGCGTCCTCGCGCAGGCCGCCCTGCACGACGAGCAGCCTGTCTCGGCCGATCAGCGACGCGTGCTCGGCGTAGGTCTCGGCGAAGAAGGCGCATTCCAAGCGACCGCGGCCGTCTTCGATCTGCACGAAGACTTGCGAGTCGCCCTTCTTGCGGAAGCCGACGACGAGGCCGGCGACTGTCGTCTCCATCTCCGGACGCCACCCGCCGCGACCACTATCGGGACGACCGGCCCAGATGCGTTCGAGGTCGCCGAGGTCGAAGCCGATCAGTGCATGCACGTCCTCGCGATGCGGATCGAACGGGTGGCCGCTCAGGTAATGGCCGAGCGTCTCGCGTTCGTGCTCGAGCAGCTTCGCGATCGGCCACTCGTCCGCTTCGGGCAAGTCGATGTGCAGCGCCGGCGCGGCGGTGTCGAATCCGCCGAACAGCGAGACCTGGCCAGCCGCGGTTTCCTTCGCGAGCTGGTCGGTGGCGCGCAGCACTTCCGGGATCTGCAGGAACAGGCTCGCGCGATTTTTTCCGAGCGCGTCGAGCGCGCCCGCCTGCGCCATTGCTTCCAGCGCGCGTCGATTGAGCTTGCCGTCGTCGGCGCGCTGGCAGAGGTCGAGGAGGTCTTTGAACGGCGCGGCGCGGCGCGCTTCCACGATCGCTTCGCAGACGCCGCGTCCCACGCCTTTCACGGCGCCGAGCCCGTAACGCACGGTGTCCGGTGCAGTCGCGCAGAACATGTAGGCGGACTCGTTGACGTCCGGCGGCAGCACGGTGATGCCGATCGCGCGCGTCTCGTCGAGGAACCCGGTGACCTTGTCGGTGTTGTCCATGTCCGACGACAGCACCGCGGCCATGAACTCCGCCGGGTAGTGCGCCTTCAGCCACGCCGTCTGGTACGAGACCAGCGCGTATGCAGCCGCGTGCGATTTGTTGAAGCCGTAGCCGGCGAACTTCTCGAGCAGGTCGAAGATCGGGCCGGACACGCGCGGTTCGATGCCGTGGTGCTCCTTCGCACCGGCTTCGAACTTGACGCGTTCCTTCGCCATTTCCTCGGGCTTCTTCTTGCCCATCGCGCGGCGCAGCAGATCGGCGCCGCCCAGCGAATAGCCGCCCAGAATCTGCGCGGTCTGCATGACCTGTTCCTGGTAGACGACGACGCCGTACGTGGGCGCTAGGATCGGCGCGAGCAACGCATGCGGGAACACGACTTCCTGACGCCCGTGCTTTCGCTCGATGAAGTCCGGGATCAGGTCCATCGGGCCCGGGCGATACAGCGACACGAGCGCGATGAGGTCGTCGAAGCGGTCAGGCTGCGCGCGCTTGAGCAGCTCGCGCATGCCACGCGATTCGAACTGGAACACCGCGACCGTATCGCCGCGCGCGAACACCTCGTACGCCTTCGCGTCATCGAGCGGCAGCGTGGTGATGTCGAGCGCTTCGACGCCTTCCTTCGCGCGCCGCACGTTGATCGCCTTCACCGCCCAATCGATGATCGTGAGCGTGCGCAGGCCAAGGAAGTCGAACTTGACGAGGCCGACCGCTTCGACGTCGTCCTTGTCGAACTGCGTGACCGGATTGCGGCCGCGGCCGCCTTCGTCGTGTTCGGCGAACAGCGGGCAGAAGTCCGACAGCGGTGACGGTGCGATCACCACGCCGCCGGCGTGCTTGCCCGCGTTGCGCGTCAGGTCTTCGAGCGACATCGCGAGATCGAGCAGGTCGCGGACGTCGTCTTCCGCGTTGTAGCGGGTGATCAGTTCCTGCGATGCGAGATCCGAATCCTTCTTCGACGCGTCCGAACGGCCGAGCGCGTCTTCAAGCCCGATACCGAGCGTGTTCGGGATGAGCTTGGCGATGCCGTCGACCATGCCGTACGGATGGCCGAGCACGCGGCCGCAGTCGCGCACCGCCGCCTTCGCCGCCATCGTGCCGTAGGTGATGATCTGCGACACGCGATCGCGGCCGTACTTGCGCGCCACGTAGTCGATGACTTCGTCGCGCCGATCCATGCAGAAGTCGATGTCGAAGTCGGGCATCGACACGCGTTCGGGGTTGAGGAACCGCTCGAACAGCAGGTCGTAGGGCAGGGGGTCAAGATCGGTGATGCCGAGCGCCCACGCGACCAGCGAACCCGCACCGGAACCGCGGCCGGGCCCAACCGGAATGCCCTGCTGCTTACCCCAGTTGATGAAGTCCGCGACGATCAGGAAGTAGCCGGGGAACCCCATCTTGATGATGACGTCGAGTTCGGTTTCCAGACGCGACGTGTAGTCCTCTTCCGTGCGGCCATCCGACGGCGGCACTTTGTCGAGGCGCTTCGCCAAGCCTTCGCGCGCGCTGTTGCGCAGCCACGATTCGATCGTGTGGTCGCTCGGCACCGGGAACGCCGGCAGCGCGTACTCGCCGAGCTTCATCTCGACGTTGCAGCGCAACGCCAGCGAAAGCGCGTTGTCGATCGCGTCGGGCACGTCGGCGAAGACGTCGATCATCTCCTCGCTGGAGCGCAGGAACTGCTGCGGGCTGTATTCGCGCGGACGCTTGGGGTCGTCGAGCACGCGACCGGTCGCGATGCAGACGCGCGCTTCGTGCGCTTCGTAACCGGCCTCATCGACGAATCGCACGTCATTCGTGCCGACCACCGGGATGTCGCGCAGCGACGACGCATGCAGCGCGAATGCGTTGAACGCTTCTTCGCCCTTGCGGCCGGTGCGCGTCAGTTCGAGATGCAGGCGCTCGCCCAGCACGTCCTTCCAGTCGACCAGCCAAGCTTCGGCGAGGTCATGGCGGCCGCCGCCTGCGAGTTGTGCGGCGAGGCTGTCGCGTCCGGCAAGCGCGAACAGGCCGCCGTTGTCCTCGCGCAGCCAGTCGGGGCGCATCGCGACGCCGTCGTTGCGATGGCCTTCCATCCACATGCGGCTGAGCAGGCGCGACAGCGTCAGGTAGCCCTGCCGATCGCGGCAGAGCAGCGTCATCCGGGTGGCGGCTTCGTTGCCGTCTGCGAGCGCGACATCGGCACCGATGATGGGCTTGATGCCGGCACCTTCCGCCGCCTTGTAGAACTTCACGGCGGCGAAGAGGTTGTTGATGTCGGTCAGCGCGACAGCCGGCTGGCCGAGGTCCGCGCAGCGCTTGATCAGCTCGCCGATACGGATCGTCGAGTCGGCGAGCGAATACTCGGAGTGCAGGTGCAGATGGACGAAGCGGGACGTCATGCAGTCGGGCGTGCCGGTCGCGGCTACCGGCGGCCTTGCAGACTAGCAGGCGCGCCGGTGCCGACACAGGCTTGACAGGCCTCCCGGCGGCCGCGCCGGGAACGATCGTTCAGCAGACATGGAACAGGTCGGCCGCTGCCTCGGTGTAGCGCGACTCGCGCACCCGGCGGCACTGCGCTTCGAACGCATCGGCGTCCGGGTTCTGCGACGGGATCACCGGCTGGCGGCGGGCGTTGTCCAGCGCTTCGGCGTAGCGGGCGCGGCGTTCGGCGGTAGCGGAATCGTCGATCTGCGGCGACACATGGAAGGCGTGGACGAGGGAGGTCAGGACGTTCATGGCGGTTCTCCGTAGTGGGGTGCACCTGACGAGCGGTGCGCATGCAGAGTCCCCGCCGGAGCGCGCTGGGTCATGATGGGGAGATGAGGTTTGTCCGATGCCTTGCGCAGGTTGCGAGGTTTTCAGGAGTAACCGCCGATGACGGCCGATGGCGTCCCCCCCAGCGCCGCCGTAGTCGCGAGCCGGTACCGCTTCGACGACGTCGTGGTCGACCTGGACGCGCACACCCTGGTGCGTGCGGGCGAACCGTGCACGATCGAGCCGAAAGCCTTCGCGGTGCTGGCGCTGTTGCTGGAACGAGCAGGCGAGCTCGTCCCGCGCGATGGGTTGCTGGACGCGGTCTGGGGCCATCGCCACGTCACACCGGGCGTGCTCACCCGTGTGATTGCGCAGCTGCGGCATGCGCTGGACGACGATGCGCAACATCCGCGGTATATCCAGACGCGGCATGCGCTGGGTTACAGCTTCATTGGCGAGTTGCAGGACGAGCGTACCGTGGCTGACGCCGAGCCCGTGCGTTTGCCCGAGCCGGTGTCGCAGCCGATGCCGGTTCGCATGGACGATGCGGACGTCGTTTCCGCGCTCGTCGTACCGGCGCACGTCACTTCCGAGGCCGAGCCGCCAGCCGCGACCGCGCTTCAGCGACCAGGCCGACGCCTGCTCGCAGTCGCGTTCGGATGCGCGGCAGTGCTCGCGCTCGTTGTCGCGTTCGTCTGGTTGCGACGACCGGTGCCCACGCCGCACGCAAGCGCGCCATCCGTTGCGGTGCGTGCGTTCACTTCAACAACGACCGATCCGGCGGACCGCTACTTCGCCGAAGGTCTCGCCGTCGAAATGCACAACGCGCTATCGGGCGTGCACGGCCTGCAGGTCGCGGCGTGGGCGCCCGACGCCGCCATCGACCCGCTGGCGCTCGGTCGTCGCCTCGGCGTGGCCAGCGTGCTCGACGGCCGCGTGCAGCGTCTCGGCGACCGTGTGCGCATCGACGCACGATTGATCGGCGTTCCGTCCGGTGACCTGCTGTGGAACCGCAGCTACGGCGGCCGCCTGCACGATGTGTTCGAGCTGCAGAGCCACATGGCGTCCGACGTCGCCGCCGTGCTCGTCGGCGCGTTGCCCGATGCGGGCCAGGGGCTGCGACGCCGCTTGGCCACCACGCATGACGTCGCCGCGTTCGACGCCTACCTGCGTGGCCTGCACGAGCTGCTCGCGCCCGGCGGCGATCGCCCGCGCGC
Organism: Lysobacter sp. HA18; assembly: GCF_054057595.1. NCBI lineage: Bacteria > Pseudomonadati > Pseudomonadota > Gammaproteobacteria > Lysobacterales > Lysobacteraceae > Lysobacter > Lysobacter sp. HA18. The sequence continues at coordinate 2,198,792 of NZ_JBSRZL010000001.1, read as the reverse complement.
GATGGGGTACTTCCGCACGGCGCTGGCGCGCGATCCAGGTTTCGCGCGCGCGCAGGCCGCGATCTGTCGCACCGAAGCATGGCGATTCGAAAGCCAGCGCAATCCGGCCGCATTCGAATCGGCGCGTCTCGCATGTCGCACCGCAGAGAACATGGATCCGGCGATCGGCGAAGTGCAGCTCGCGTTCGGCGACCTCTACCGCGTCAACGGCAACCTCGAGAAGGCGGGCGAGTACTACCGTCACGTGGTCGACTATCCGGGCCAGCGCGCCGATGCGCTCGTAGGGCTGGCGAAGGTCGACGTGGCGCGCGATCGCATCGACGACGCGCTCGCCCACTTCCGGGAAGCGCTGCGCGCCAGCCCGTCCGACGCGCACATCTATGCCGAACTCGGCTACCAGCAATATCTGGCCGGGCGCGTTGAGGACGCACTCGCGTCGCTCGAACAGGCCACGCGACTCGCGCCTGACAACGGCGACTTCTGGGGTCTGCAGGGCGCATTGCTGCTCACGCTCGGTCGGACCGATGCCGCAGAAAAGGTGCTGGAACGCGCGGTCGCGCTCGACCCGGACGATCGAACGCTCGCCAACCTCGGCACGGTCAAATACCAGCACGGCGACTACGCATCCGCTGCCGCGCTCTACCAACGCGCGGTCGCGCTGAGCCCGGACACCGCGATCAATTACGGCAACCTCGGCGACGCGTTGCTGGCCGACCCGCGCACCGCCGGCCAAGCCCCGCAGGCATTCCGCAAAGCCGCGGAGATCGCGCAGCGTTACGTTGACTTCAACGGCGGCGACGCGATGACGCTGGCCGCGCTCGGCTGGTATCGCGCGAACATCGGCGAGAACGAGCGCGCGCTAGCGCTGGTGCGGCAGTCGGAGATCAAGGGCGACCAGACGGCGGACGTCGCGTTCTACAACGCGGAGACGCTGCTGAGGTTGGGCGATGCCGACGGCGCACGCCGACGCATCGAAACCGCGCGGCATGCGGGCATCGCGGAAAGCCGCATCGTCACCAATCCCTTGTTTACGCGCGGCGGCCTTGTCGCTGCGCGCTGAAGATTTCGCCCGCCCGGGTGCACCGCGGAGTTGCCATGTCCATGTCGTCCACGCTCGATCCACCGACCGGAACCGGTACCGACGAGCAGCGCATCGAACTCACGCTGCCCAACGGCGGGCGCGTGATCGTCATCTGCCGTTTCCATCTGGGTATGAACGTGCCGGTCGTGGGCCCGCCGAAGCCACCGAAGGGGCCAACGCTAATGTTTCCGGTGGACGACGACATCGGCATCAGCATCGAGACCGAGGTCCTGATGCCCGGTTGAAGTCGCTGGCCGTGCGGTTGTCGACCCCGACGACGCGCCGCATTTGATGCACGTCGGTCGGTGACCGCGCCGCATGTTTTGCGGCGGACGAGCACTGCATGCACGGAGTTTTTCACCAAGTGCGGCCAGCGCACTCGTCCTTCATGCGTTGTTTGCACGTGCGAGCCAACGCAGCGCGATGATGCGTCGCCCGCAACGGGCCGACCCGGAGGTGTGCCATGACGTCACCGTCCTTCACGTTCAGAACCGACAAGACCGCGACATTCCAGCCGCGCGACTCTCGACTGCTTCCGACCGAGGAACTCGCGCCGCGACGCGAAGGCTCGTCGTCGATCAACAACACGCCCGTCGTCGGGCCGCCGAAGCCTGTGAATGCTCTCGCGGGCGAGCCGCCGAGGGAGTCGTAACGCAACGCGGAGGTCAGACACGGGACGTCGTTGTCGTGTCGATTCGTGACGCGAAGCGAACACTCGTTGAGACGCGAACCTGACACGGTCGCGCCGAACGTTAGACGTTCAGAGCAACGCCACGGCGCGTTGCTCGTCGGCGATGGCCTCGCTCGAACGCACGGGCGCAAACGACCGGCGATGTTCCGGGCACGGCCCGTGCTTCGCCAGCGCGGCGAGGTGCTGCGGCGTCGAATAGCCCTTGTGCTGGTCGAAGCCGTACTGCGGCCAGCGCGCGTGCATCTCGACCATCAGCGCGTCGCGATGGGTCTTGGCGAGAATGGAGGCCGCCATGATCGAACGGCAGCGCGCGTCGCCGCCGATCCATGCCTCGCCAGCGCAGGGCAGGCCTTTCGGCACGACGTTGCCATCGATGCGCGCGATGTCCGTTGCGTGACGCACGGCCTCGACGCATTCGCGCATGCCGAGCATGGTCGCGTGGAAGATGTTGATGCGATCGATCGTGCCGACATCGATCACCGCGATGTGGAACGCGATCGCGCGCTCGCGAATGCGCACGGCGAGCACGTCGCGACGCTCGGCGATGAGTTGCTTGGAATCGTTGAGTCCGTTGATCGGCGTGCGACCCGGCGAAAACACCACCGCGGCCACGACGACCGGCCCCGCCAGCGGCCCGCGACCGGCCTCGTCGACGCCCGCGATGCGCTGCGCGCCGCGGTCGACGGCGATCTCGAGTTCGGGTTGCAGCGGCGCGTCAGCCATGCCGCGAGGATACGACTTCGACCACCGCATCCGCTGCGCGCGACGAGGCGTCGCGGCGCAGTTCGTCGTGCAGGTTCGTGAATCGCGGCGTGAGGTCCGCGACGGCCTCCGCGCTGCGGAACCAGTGCAGTACCGCCACGGCGAGCTTCTCCGGCGTGCAGTCCTGCTGCATCAGTTCGGGTACCACGTCGGCGCCGGCGAGGATGTTGGGCAGCGCGTATCGGCTGACCTTGAGCATGCCGAGTCCCTTCACCATCCGGTAGGTCGTGGCCGCGACCTTGTACGCGACCACCATGGGACGCTTGGCGAGCATCGCTTCCAGCGTTGCGGTACCCGAAGCGAGCAGCACGACGTCGCTGGCGATCATCAGCGTGCGCGCGTTGCCGTCGATGATCGTCAGCGCGTCGCCGAGCCGCTCGCGTGCGGGCGACTGCGCGAGGACGTGTTCGAAAGTCTGTCGGGCGCGCGCGTCGGCCATCGGCGCGACGATGCGAAGGTCGGGCATGGCGTCACGCACGCGGGCGGCCGCATCGATGAAATCGGCGCCGAGACGCTCGATTTCCCCGGTTCGAGAGCCGGGCAGCAGCGCGAGCACAGGTGCATCGTTCGCAAGCCGAAGCTTCCCGCGCGCGGCTGCGCGATCGGGCTGCAATGGCATCTCGTCCGCGAGCGGATGGCCGACGAAGCGTGCGTCGACGCCGTGCTTCGCGTAGATCGCGGGTTCCATCGGAAAAAGGCACAGCACGCGGTCAGCCGATCGCCCGATCTTCGCGGCCCGGCCCTCGCGCCAGGCCCAGACCGATGGGCTCACGTAATGCACGGTCGCGACGCCGCGTTCCTTCAGCCACCGCTCGACGCCGAGGTTGAAGTCCGGCGCGTCGATGCCGATGAACACGTCCGGCTGCCAGGCGAGCACGCGGTCGCGCAGCGCGCGGCGCAGCTTCAAAAGGCGCGGAAGATGGCGCAGCACTTCGGCAAGACCCATGACGGCGAGCTCGCCGGCGTCATGCCAGGCGTCGAAACCGGCTTCGCGCATGCGGTCGCCACCGATCCCCGCGAACTCGGCATCCGGCCAGCGTGTGCGTAGCGCTTCGATCAGTCCGGCGCCGAGCAGATCGCCCGAGGCTTCGCCAGCGACGATCGCGATGCGGTGTGGACGTTGCGACGTCGACATGAGTTCGAACCGGCGGGCGCGCAGCGCGGCGGGATCAGCGCAGCAGCGGCCGGTCGCCGGCGTTGACGAAGTCGAGCAGCATGCGCACGTCGTCGCTGCCGCCCGCGATCTCCGCGAGCTTCGCGCGCGCCTCGTCCAGCGATCCGCCGGCGACGTACAACGCACGGTAGGCGCGCTTGATCGCAGCAATACGCGCGGCGTCGAACCCGCGACGCTTCAGGCCTTCGGCGTTGATGCCGCGCGGCCGGCCGTAGTCTTCCTGCGCGACCATCACGAACGGCGGCACGTCGCCGTTGACGAACGCGCCCATGCCCACGAACGCATGCGCGCCGATGCGGCAGAACTGGTGGATGCCGGCGAAACCGCTGAGGATCACGTGGTCGCCCACCGTGACGTGGCCGGCGAGCGTCGCATTGTTCGAGAAGATGCAGTGGTTACCGACATCGCAGTCGTGCGCGACGTGCACGTACGCGAGCATCCAGTTGTCGTTGCCGATGCGCGTGACGCCGCCGCCGTTGCCGGTGCCGCGATTGAGCGTCACGAATTCACGGAACGTGTTGCCGTCACCGATGACGAGTTCGACGTGCTCGCCCGCGAACTTCTTGTCCTGCGGCTCGCCACCCACCGCGCAATGGCCGATGAAATGATTCGCGCGACCGATGCGCGTCGGGCCGAGAACGCTGCAGTGCGGCCCGAAGACAGTGCCGTCGCCGATCTCGACGTCGTCGCCGATGTAGCAGAACGGGCCGACCGCGACGTCGTCGCCCAGTCGCGCGCCGGGTTCGACCACCGCGCTCGGATGAACGCGCGTTGCCATGCTCAGCGCTGCGCCTCGGCGCAAAGAATGTCGGCGCAGGCGACCTGTTCGCCGTCGACGCGCGCGATCGCCACGTACATCGCCATGTTGCGGATCACGCGCTTGAGCTCGACATCGAGCTCGAGCCGATCGCCGGGGACGACCTGCTTCGAGAACTTCGCGTTGTCGACCTTGACGAGATAGAAGAGCTTGTCGCCGTCCTTGTCGTTGCCTTCCGACTTCGCGGTGAGCGTGGTGAGCAGGCCGCCGGCCTGCGCGAGCGCTTCGATGATGAGCACGCCCGGCATCACCGGGTTACCCGGGAAGTGGCCGGTGAAACACGGCTCGTTCACCGTGATGTTCTTGTAGGCCAGGATGCGCTTGCGGGGCTCGAACTCGACGACGCGGTCCACCAGCAGGAACGGGTAGCGGTGCGGCAGGAGTTTTTCGATGCCGCGGACGTCGACGGGGAGCTGCACGGTCTGGTTCATTCGGATCCTGCAAAGCGGCCGGGCTGACCGTCGCCGAAGCCGCCCATGATACGGCGGGGCGCCGGATCAGTCCCGGCGGGTCCGAAACAGGCGGTCGAGCTGGCGGAAGCGGGCGGCGTTGCGCCGCCATGTGCGGTTGTCCATCAGCGGCGTGCCGGACGAGTATTCGCCGGGTTCGCGCAGCGAGTGGGTGACCAGGCTCATCGCCGTCACGGTGACTTTGTCGACGATTTCGATGTGGCCGACGATCCCCGCGCCGCCGCCGATCAGACAGTAGCGGCCGATGCGCGTGCTGCCGGCGACCGCCACGCAGCCCGCCATCGCCGTATGCGCGCCGATTCGGACGTTGTGGCCGATCTGGATCTGGTTATCGAGGCGGACGTCGTCCTCGAGCACGGTGTCGTCTATCGCGCCGCGGTCTATGGTGGTATTCGCGCCGATTTCGCAGTCATCGCCAATCACGACACCGCCCAGCTGCGGCACCTTGAGCCACGTGCCTCGATCCATCGCGATCCCGAAGCCGTCCGCGCCGATCACGGCGCCTGGATGCACCAGCACGCGTGCGCCGAGACGGACGCGCGTGACCAGCGTGACGCGTGCGACGAGCCGTGAGCCTTCGCCCACGATGCAGTCGTCGCCGATCACACATCCGGCGCCGATGGTCGCGCGGGCACCGATCAGGCTTCGCGCGCCCACGCTGACGTGCGGGCCGATGCTAGCAGATGCATCGACGGTCGCGCTTGGATCGACAAACGCCGTCGGGTGGACACCGGGCGCCGCAACAGGCAGCACTTCGAACAGCGCGGCAATGCGTGCGTAAGCCGCATAAGGATCGCGCGCGATCAGCGCCGTGCCGGGCGCGGCGTCCGCGTCTGCTGCGGCCAGCACTACGACGCCCGCGCGCGTGCTCGCCAGCGAAGCGCGGTACTTGGAATTGGAGAGAAAGGTCAGGCGGTCCGGCGCGGCATCGGCAATCGTGGCGACGCCGCGAACGAATGTCGCGGCGTCGCCATGGACTTCGAGTCCGAACCGCTCCGCGAGCTCGCCAGCGGTGTACTGCGAGCGATGCTCGTGGCCCGGCGTCATAGGGATATCAGAACACGCCGCCGAAGGTGAACTGCAGGTGCTCAATCTCGTCGCCGTCCTTCTTGCGGAACGGGATGGCGTAGCTGATGGAGATCGGGCCCATCGGCGAGCGCCACAGCATGGAGATACCGCCAGACGCGCGGAGTTCGCCCGTATCGAAGTCCCCGCGGCCGGCGAACACATTGCCGACGTCGACGAACGCGGACACGCGCGCCGACGGGCTGTTGATCAGCGTCGGGAAGAACATCTCGGCAGAACCGATCGTCTTGACTGCGCCGCCGATCGGCTGGAGGAAGTTCGAACCTGCCGCCGCCGCGCGCGGGCCGAGCGTGTTGTCCGAGAAGCCGCGGACCGACCGCACACCGCCCGCGTAGAAATTCTCGAAGAACGGTAGGCCCGTCGCGGTGACGGTCTTGACGTAATCCGTCGACGTCGTGAGGCAGGGTTCGCTCGGATTCGCGCCCGGAACAACGGTGTCGGCCACGCCGTCGCCGTTGGCGTCGATGACCGTGCTGTTCGTGAAACAGACGTTGCGGGTGAAATCCTTCCCGTAGCTGTCGCCGTAACCCAACTCCGCGCGCGTGTTGAGTACGAGGTGGCGGTTCAGACGCCAGAACTTCGAGACGTCATAGCTGAGCTTGTAGTACTGCACGGTCGAGCCGGGCAGGGCGACTTCGGCGTTGAAGCGCTGCAGCAGGCCGACGTTCGGCGTCAGGAAGTTGTCAAGCGTGTTGCGCGACCAACCGATCTGTCCGCGCAGCGTGTGGAACGTGCGGTTACCGACGGCGTCGATGTAATCCACCAACGGCTGCGGCGCGCTGCCCGGATACGCAAACACTTCGTTGGAGTCGACACCGAGCAGCGCGGTGATCGAATCGGTTTCGGAGATCGGAATCCCGAGAACTGCCTGCGCAGCGCCACTCGTCGAGCTGTACTGCGCGGTGTTGAAGTTCGAGTTGTCGAACTCGCGCCACCACAGGTTGTAGCCGAGCGAGACGCCGCTGTCGGTGAAGTACGGGTTGACGAACGAGAAGTCGTAGCGCTGCAGGTACGAGTTGCGGTTCGCCTGCACTGACACCCGGTTGCCGGTGCCCAGGAAGTTGTTCTGCGACAGCTGGATCTGCGTCGTCAGGCCGCTGAGCTGCGAATAACCGAGGCCGAAAACGAAGCTGCCCGACGTCGTCTCCTTAACCGTAACGACCACGTCCACTTGGTCGGGCGAACCCGAGACCGGCTGGTTGTCGACATCGACGGTTTCGAAGAATCCAAGGCCCTGCAGGCGGATCTTCGATCGGTCGAGCGCGGCCTGCGAATACCAGCTGCCTTCGAACTGACGCATTTCGCGGCGAAGCACTTCGTCCGACGTGCGCGTATTGCCCTTGAAGATGATGCGTCGCACGCTCACGCGCGGCCCCGGCACCACCTGCATGTTCAGGCTGACCGTCTTATTTTCCTTGTCGATGTCCGGGATCGCGTTGACCTGCGCAAACGCGTAACCGATGTTCGACAGCGTCGCGGAGATCGCATCCGACGACAGCTCGAGCAGGCGACGCGAGAAGATCTGGCCTTCCTTGACGTAAACGCGACGCTCGACTTCCGACTTCGGCAGAACGGTGTCACCGGTCACTTCGACCTTGGCGACCTTGTACTGCTCACCCTCGGTCAGGCCCGCGGTAATGAACATGTCGCGACGGTTCGGGCTGATCTCGACCTGCGTGCTGTCGACGCTGAAGTCGACGTAGCCGCGATCGAGATAGAACGAGTTGAGCTTCTCGAGGTCGCCGGAGAGCTTCTCGCGCGAGTACTGGTCGTCGCGCTTGTACCAGCTCTTCCAGTTGGTCTCGCGCGATTCCCACGTGTCGCGCAGGTCCTTCTCGTCGAACTTTTCGTTGCCGACCAGGTTGATGTGGCGGATGCGCGCGGCGCCGCCTTCCTTGATCGCGATGGTGACGTCGACGCGGTTGCGGTCGAGGCGCGACACCGTCGGGTTGATCTCGACGTTGTACTTGCCGCGGTTGTTGTACTGGCGCGTCAGTTCCTGCGTCACGCGATCCAGCGCAAGGCGATCGAACGTGCCGCCTTCGGACAGACCGATCTCGGTGAGGCCCTTGGTCAGGTCCTCGGTCTTGATGTCCTTGTTGCCGGTGATCGTGAGCTTGTTGATCGACGGGCGCTCGACGACGTGGACGACGAGGATGTCGCCTTCGCGGTCGACGCGAACATCCTCGAAGAAGCCGGTCTTGTAGAGCGCGCGGATCGCGTTCGCGACCTTGTTCGGGTCGACGGCATCGCCGCGCTCGATCGGCATGTAGGTGAACACCGTGCCGGCCGAGATGCGCTGCAGGCCGTCGACACGGATGTCGCTGACGGTGAAGGGCGCGAACGTGTCGGCGAAGGCGGAGGTGACCGGAGCCGCGACCATCGCGGACGCGAGGGCGAGGGCAAGCAGGCGGCGGGGCAGGGGTCGCGTCATCATCAGTCCGGTTGGATCGAATCCAGGGAAGCGCCGCAGGCAATCGGCCGGCGCGGTGGAGAGGTCGGCTAAAGCCGCCGTCAGCGCACCAGGTTGTTCACGATGTCGTTGTAGAACGCCAGGCCCATGAGGCCGACGATGATCGCCAGGCCGACGAATTGCCCGGCCGCCATGGCGCGATCGCTGACCGGGCGGCCTTTGATCAGCTCGATAAGGTAATACAGCAGGTGACCGCCATCCAATATCGGGATGGGGAGCAGGTTCAGAATGGCCAGGCTCAGCGAGAGCATCGCGAGCATCGAGAGGTACCAGGCCGGGCCGTGCGAGGCATATGCGTTCGCGGCGCGCGCGATCGTGATCGGGCCCGCGACGGTGTTGCGAACGTCGACTCGACCCGAAAATGCGCGGCCGAGCATGGCCACGAGCTCGTGCGCCTGGTGCGCGGTTTCACCGATCGCGGCCGGGATCGCATCGATCGGGCCGTAGCGCAGGACGGCGTCCGGAACGGGATCGCCCGGCTCGGCGACACCCGCGCCGAGCATCCAGCGCGTGCCGCCTTCGTCGGTGCGCAGGACCGGCTTCATCGGCAGCGCGAGGCGCTCGCCGTGGCGCTCGACCTCCACCATCGCCGACTCGCCGCTACGGCCGACCGCGCCCACGAGCGGCGCGACGTCGTCCCACGCGCGCACGGGCTGGCCGTCGACCGCGGTGATCAGGTCGCCGGGCTGCAGCACACCGCTGGCGGGAGTGCCCGCGACGACCTTGCCGACGCGCGCCGGAACAAGCTGGTGGCGTGGCGCGATGCCCATGGCCTGCACCGCACGCAGTTCGTCGATGCTCGCGGGGAGCTGCGAAAGATGGAGATGGCGCGTCGCTTCGGCGCCTGCGGGCGTGCGTACGCGAACGTCGATGTCATGACGATCCAGCGCAGCGGGAATCAGCGCGAGTTCGGCTTCCGACCAGGTCGGCGTCGGACGATCGCCCACCGCGAGCACGATGTCGCCCGCGCGCAGTCCGGCGATGGCCCCTAGACCGGTCGAGCTACCGATCGCGGGAACGAAATCCGGGCGCCCGATCACGAACATGCCCCACAGCAGGAGCACGCAGAGCACGAGGTTCGCGACCGGCCCGGCGAGCACGATCGCCATGCGCTTGAGCACCGGCTTGCGATTGAACGCGAGGTGCAGATCGCCCGGTGCGACGTCGCCTTCGCGCTCGTCCAGCATCTTCACGTAGCCGCCGAGCGGGATCGCCGCGACTGCGTATTCCGTGCCATCGCGCCCGACGCGCGACCACAGCGCGCGGCCGAAGCCGATCGAAAAGCGCAGCACGCGCACACCGCAGCGCCGGGCCACCCAGTAGTGCCCGAACTCGTGGAAGGTCACGAGGATGCCGAGGCTGACGGCTAGCCACCAGATCGAACCGAGCAACTCGTTCAAGGCGTTCTCCCGCGACGACCGGCCGCGGCTGCGGAAGCAGACCGCAGGACCGGCCGATGGTTCAGTCCATCGGCGATGGTCGCCGAGTCGGAGGCGCGTTCGATGAACGGCAGTCGTCGTGCGGTCATCGGTTGTGGTCGAGCCGTTCTGCGACGTGCGCGCGTGCGCGACGGTCGGCGTCGCGCAGAGCGGCGAGGTCGTCGGCCGGTGTGGTTCCGTGCGCATCGAGTGCCGACGCAACCAGTGCGGCGATGTCGAGGAAGGCAATGCGACCGGCGAGGAACGCGCCGACCGCCGCCTCATTGGCGGCGTTGAGCACGCCCGGCGCCGCACCGCCTGCGCGCAGTGCGCGGTAGGCGAGGGCGAGGCAGGGGAATGCGTCGAAATCGGGCGCTTCGAAGTCGAGGCGGCCGCCCTGCGCGAGCAGGTCCAGCCCGCCGACACCGGATTCGAGCCGCTCCGGCCAGCCGAGACCGACCGCGAGCGCGGTGCGCATGTCGGGCAGCCCGAGCTGCGCGAGCGTGGAGCCGTCGACGAACTCGACCAGCGAATGCACGAGGCTTTGCGGATGCACGAGCACGTCAATCGCATCCGGCGACACGCCGAACAGATGGTGCGCCTCGATCACTTCGAGGCCCTTGTTCATCAGCGTCGCGGAGTCGACCGAAATCTTCGGGCCCATCGACCAGCGCGGATGCGCGATCGCTTCCTCTCGGGTGACGTCCTGCAGGGATTCGCGCGAGCGCCCGCGAAATGGGCCGCCCGATGCGGTGAGTACGAGACGACGCAGGCCGCGCGTGTCGCGTGCGGCGTTGCCGTCGCGCGCAGGCAGGCACTGGAAGATCGCATTGTGTTCGCTGTCGACCGGCACGATCTGCGCACCGGATTCGCGTGCGGCGCGCATGACCAGTGCGCCGGCGAGTACGAGCGATTCCTTGTTCGCCAGCGCGATGCGTTTGCCTGCGCGCACTGCGGCGAGCGTCGAATCGAGGCCGGCCGCGCCGACGATCGCAGCGACGACCGTGTCGCAGGCATCGCTCGCAGCGAGCTCGTCGATCGCCTGCATGCCCGCGTGCGCTTGCGTCGGCACGCCCGCGTCGGCGAGCTTCGTGCGCAACTCGCCGAACAGATCGGGATCGGCGATGACCGCGTGGTCAGGACGATGCTGGTGACACAGCGCAACCAGCGCATCGACATTGCGACCCGCGGCCAGCACGTTCGCGGCGAGTCGATCGGGATGTCGTGCGATGACGTCGAGGGCGGAAGCGCCGATCGATCCTGTTGCGCCGAGGACGGCGATGCGGCGCATCACAGTGCCAGCAGCGCCTTGCCGAGCGCGAACACCGGAAGCGCAGCGAGCACGGCATCGATGCGATCGAGCGCACCGCCATGGCCGGGAATCAATGTGCCGGAATCCTTCTTGCCCGCGTGACGCTTGAGCAGGCTTTCGAACAGGTCACCGATCACCGATACCAGCACCGACGCTGCGGCAACGACCGCGACCTTCCACAAATCCTGCGTGGACGCACCGGCAACGAGCGAAAACGCCATCGCGGTGATCGTGCCGACGACTACGCCGCCCGCGAGGCCTTCGACCGTCTTGTTAGGGCTGATGCGCGGCGCGAGCTTGTGTCGGCCGAGCTTGCGACCCGCGAAGTAGGCGCCGGTGTCGGCGGCCCAGATCGTCGCGAGTGCGGTAAGCAGCCAGCGATCACCGTGCAGGCCATCCGCGTGCAGCCATGTCAGTGCGCACCACGCAGGCACGACCGCGAGCGTGCCGGCAGCGAGCTTCAACGCGCGCGCCCACGACTCGTGATTGCTGCCGAAGTCGTATCGGCCCAGCCACAACAGCGCGAAGGCCCACCAGACGATGCCGATCATCGTTGCCAACTGATACAGCACGAGCGTGCCGCCTTCGCGCGAGTGCGACGCCCACACGATCGCGACCATCAGGCCGAGATTCGCGATCAGCAGAACCCATTTGGCGAGCGAATCCTCGACGTCGGCGAGGTCGAACCATTCCCACAGGCCGGCAAGGAACACGATGGCGGCGGCGACCATCATCCATGGCGTCTTGAGCAGCAGGATCGCCGCGATCGCGACGGGGGTCATCACCAGGGCTGCAATAACGCGGGTACGGGTCATTCGGACGTCTCGGGATTGCCGCCGACCTGTGCTCCGGTCAGGCCGAATCGGCGTTCACGGCGCGCGTAGTCGTCCAGCGCAGCCTGAAGTGTCGCCGCATCGACGTCGGGCCACAACAAATCGGTGAACCACAGTTCGGTGTAGGCCAGCTGCCAGAGCAGGAAATTGCTGATGCGCAGCTCGCCGCCCGTGCGGATGAACAGGTCGGGCGCGGGCAGGTCGGCGAGCACCATGCGCGAGCCGAGCATGGCTTCGTCGATGGCCGATGGATCGAGACGACCCGCGGCGACATCCTCCGCAAGCGAGCGCGCCGCGTTCGCGATGTCCCAACGACCGCCATAGCTGACGGCGATCACAAGATCGAGCGTCCGATTGCCGACCGTGCGCGATTCGGCCTGCGCCATGCGCGAGCGGATGGAGTCGTTAAAGCGCGAACGATCGCCGATGAACCGAACGCGCACGCCGCGTCGATCGAGTTCGTCGACCTCGCGTTCGAGCGCGCCGGTGAACAGCTTCATCAGCCCACCGACTTCGTCCTGCGGGCGGTCCCAGTTCTCGCTTGAGAACGCGAACAGCGTCAGCACTTCGACGCCGCGGTCGAGGCAGAAGTCGATGCACAGATTCACGGCGCGCGCGCCGGCGCGATGACCGATCAGGCGCGGACGCCGGCGCTTCTGCGCCCAGCGGCCGTTGCCGTCCATGATGATCGCGATGTGGCGCGGGACGCGGTTCGCGCCAACGGATACGGAAGAGGTCACGTCGGTTCGTCGGATGAAGGTGCGGGCCGCTCGTGCATCCGCTGAGGCGCCGTGGCGGTCAGACCGCCATCAGCTCCTGTTCCTTCGCCTTCACGACGTCGTCGACGTTCTTGATCGCCTCGTCGGTGATCTTCTGGATGTCGGCTTCGCCGCGCGTCGCTTCGTCCTCGGTGATCTTCTTGTCCTTCAGGAGTTCCTTCACCTGATGGTTCGCATCGCGACGGATGTTGCGGATCGCGACCTTCGCGTCTTCGCCACCCGAATGGACCACCTTCGCGAGGTCGCGACGGCGCTCTTCGGTGAGCGGCGGCAGGTTGAGGCGGATCGCCATGCCGGCGGTGTTCGGCGTCAGGCCGAGGTCGGAGCCGAGAATGGCTTTCTCGACCGCGCTCACCATCGGCTTTTCCCACGGCGTGATCGTCAGCGAGCGTGCATCGCTCACCGCGACGCTGGCGACCTGCGACAGCGGGACTTCCGAGCCGTAGTAGTTGACCTTGATGTGGTCGACGATCGACGTGGTGGCACGGCCGGTGCGGATCTTGACGAGGTCGTGGCGGAACGCTTCGACGCTCTTGGCCATGCGCGCCTTGGTGTCGTTCTTGATCTCGTTGAGCATCGCGGGCTCCGTGTCAGGTCTTCGGTCGGCCGCGGATTATAGGGCAGGCGCGCCGACGGCCGCTTCGGGGTCAGTGGTGCGGCGCGCGGTCATGCAGGTCGTGCTCGCAGCCCGCGCCGTGCTCGACCTGCAGCGTCGGATGGTTGATGCCGAAGCGGTGATCGAGGTCGTGGGTGACGCGGTCGAGGAACGCGTCGTGGTCGTCCAGCTGCGGACGGACCAGGTGCGCGGTCATCGCGATTTCGCCAGCGCCGATCGGCCAGATATGCACGTGGTGTACGGCAGCGACGCCGTCGAGCCCGGCAAGGAACGACTCGACCTCGCCGTGATCGATGCTGCGCGGCACCGCGTCCATCGCCGCATTGAAGCTCTCGCGCAGCAGACCGAACGCGCTGATACCGACGACGACGCTGACCAGCACTGCCGTCGCGGGGTCAAGCCACTCCCAGCCCAGCGTCGTCATGCCCAGACCGGCGAGGACGGCGGCGAGCGACACGCCGGCGTCGGCCATCAAATGCACGAAGGCGGCGCGACGGTTGAGGTCGTGATCCTTGCCGCGATGCATCATCGCGGCCGCCGCCAGGTTCACCACGATGCCGATCGCGGCCACCACCATGACCGGCAGGCCGGGGATCTGCGGTGGCGCGCTGAACCGCTGTATCGACTCACCGATCAGCGCGCCCGCGAAGGCGACCAGCAGCAGTGCGTTCGCAAGGGGCGACAGCAGCGTCGCGCGACGCCACCCGTAGGTATGGCGTGTCGTCGGCGCCCGTCGCGCCAACGCGGCCGCGGCCCAGGCGAGCGCCAGGCCTGCGACGTCGCCGAGGTTGTGCAGCGCGTCGGAAAGAAGCGCGAGCGAATTGGTCGAGAAGCCGAACCACGCTTCGACGCCGGTGTAGGCGAGGTTGAGCAGCGTCGCGACCGCGAACGCGCGCGTCGCGTGGACGGGAACGGCGTGATGCGAATGCCCGTGCGAGTGCCCGTGATGGGCGTGACTGCCTCCCACGGTCAGGCCGAGCGGACGAGCGTGCCGATCTGCTCGCCGCGCAGGATGCGCAGCAGCTGGCCGGGCTGTTCCATGTCGAACACGCGGATCGGCAGCGAGGCGTCCCGACAGAGCGCGAAAGCGGCCGTGTCCATGACCTGGATGTCGCGGGCCAGCACGTCCTCGTAGGTCAGCGAGTCGAAGCGCGTCGCGTCCGGGAATTTCTTGGGGTCGCGGTCGTAAATGCCGTCGACCTTGGTCGCCTTCAGCAGCACGTCCGCACCGATTTCGATGGCCCGCAGCGCGGCGCCGGAGTCGGTCGTGAAGAAGGGGTTGCCCGTGCCCGCGGCGCAGATCACCAGACGGCCCTTTTCGAGGTGACGCACGGCCCGGCGACGGATGTAGTCCTCGCAGACCTGGTTGATCTTCAGCGCGCTCATGACCCGGCAGCGCGCGCCGAGCTTCTCGAGCGCGTCCTGCATCGCGAGGGCATTAATGATCGTTGCCAGCATGCCCATGTGGTCGCCGGTCACCCGATCCATCCCGGCGGCAGCGAGGCCCGCGCCCCGGAAGATGTTGCCGCCGCCGATCACCAGCGCGACCTCCGCGCCCGCCTGCTGCGCCTCGATGACCTCCTGCGCCAGCCGCGAACTGACCTTCGGATCGATCCCGTAGTCCTCGCTCCCCATCAGCGCCTCACCGGACAGTTTGAGGAGGACGCGGCGGTAGGCGAGGTCGGTCATTGGGTGTTTTCCGTGCGGGGCGACGGGAATTGTAAGGGCTAACGGTTTTCTTACGCGCCGTGGTGCGATGCACAAAAAAAACGGCGAGTCGGCAAGTGCAGCCTGTTGGACAAATGTGAAGTTCATCACAAAACGATGTAAATGTTCCCTTAACGGTTGACCCCGCTGGGTGGCGAAAGTCATGGTCGCCGTGATCGCCGTCCGGCGGGATACCAAGGGGACGTTTTCCGTGTCAAAGAGAATTCAGATGAACCGCGCGCTCCGTCGCAGCGCGCTGACCGTGGCCCTCGGCATGTGCTTCGTCGGACCCGTGATGGCCCAGCAGGCCGCCGGTTCGGTGTTCGGCAACGCCGCCGCTGGCTCTACCGTCGTAATCGACAATGCGTCCACCGGCTTCCACCGTGAAGTCACGGTTGGCGCTGATGGAACGTACCGCCTGACTTCCCTCCAGCCCGGTACGTATCACGTCCAGATTCGTGGGGCGAACGGCGCCGCAACCTCTCGCGATGTCGTCGTGAACGCGGGCGTAGGCACCTCGGTGGGCACGACTGCCGCCAACGCGGGCGACGCCGGCTCGCCGACGCTTGGCACCGTGAGCGTCGTCGGCGCACGTGCGGTCAACCCGATCGACGTGTCGTCGACGGAGTCCGTCACGATCCTGACTGCTGAACAGATCGCTGCGATTCCGGTTCCGCGCGACACCACCAGCGTCGCGCTGCTGGCGCCGGGCACCGTCCGCGGTGACGCGGTGTTCGGCAACCTGGCGTCCTTCGGCGGTTCGTCGGTCGCGGAAAACCAGTACTTCGTCAACGGCTTCAACATCACCAACTCGTTCCGCAGCCTCAACTTCTCGTCGGTGCCGTTCGAGGCGATCGCCGAGCAGCAGGTCAAGACCGGCGGTTACGGTGCTGAATTCGGCCGCTCGCTCGGTGGCGTGGTCAGCCAGACGACGAAGCGCGGTACGAACGACTTCCACGCCGGCGGCAACGTCTTCTGGTCGCCCGTCGAACTGCGCGCGGACCGTCGCGACGTGTATTACCGCAATGGCGCGTTCCGCGAAGACAACTCGCACGACACCGCCGGCGGCTACGTTGGCTCGCTGTGGGCGAGCGGCGCGCTGGTCAAGGACCGCCTGTTCGCTTACGGCCTGGTGCAGTACAACAGCCAGGATTTCGACACCTTCGGCAGCATCACGTCGTCGACCAATACGACGCAGCACAGCACGCAGCCGTCCTACCTGGTCAAGCTCGACTGGAACATCAACGACTCGAACCTCCTCGAGTTCACGACGTTCTCCGACAAGCGCAACATCGCGACTGACGTCTATCGCAACGCGCTGGGCGTGACTGCGCGCGGTAGCCTCATCGGTACGGACTTCTCCGAACAGGGCGGCGATAACTACGTTCTCCGCTATACGGGCTATTTCACCGACAACTTCACCTTGTCGGCCCTGTACGGACACGGCGAGTTCTCGCGTAGCGAGCATCTGCGCACGGCGAACGGTCTGGACGTTGTGTACAACGGCAACATCAACCAGCCGGCCACGGGCTGTCCGGTCATCACCGACGCCCGCACTGCGGCTCGTCGTGCGGTAACGGGGACGTATACGAGCACTTGCAACATCACTGGCACGTCGATCGATCGCGTCGATTCCGGTGACAAGCGTGATCAGTTCCGCGTCGACGGCGACTGGACGCTCGGTGACCATCAGATCGGTTTCGGCATCGACATCGACGACTACACGTCCATTGCCGGTCAGTCGATCGAAGGCGGCCGCATCTGGCGTTACTCGACGTTGGCGACGGGTCAGGACATCGTGCGCGAGCAGGTTACGACCCAGGGCTCGACGGTCGAAGTGAAGCAGCGCGCGCTCTATGTCGAAGATAACTGGCACATCACCGACAACTTCATGGCGTACTTTGGTGGGCGCTGGGACACGTTCGAAAACCGCAACGGGTTCGGCGAGACCTACGTCAAGGTCAGCAACCAGTTCGGTCCGCGCCTCGGCTTCTCGTGGGACGTCAACGGCGATTCGACGTTCAAGGTCTACGGCAACGCAGGCCGCTACGCGCTTCCGCTGACCCCGAGCGTCGCCGTTCGTGGTGCAAGCGCGTCGCTGTTCACGCGTCAGCAGTTCACGTTCACGGGTGTCGATCCGGTCACGGGCGCCCCGATCGGGCTGACGCCGCGCGCTGGTACCGCCGGCCAGCTGAGCTACATCAATGGTGAGTTCGGTGCGCCGAAGAACCCGGCCACGATCGCTTCGAACAACCTCGAGCCGATGTACCAGGACGAATACATCCTGGGCTTCCAGAAAGCTGTGTCGTCGCACATGAACGTTGGTGCGCGCGGCATCTACCGCAACTTGAAGACGGCGATCGACGACAACTGCGACTACGCGGCGATCCTCGATACCGCTGGATTCACGCAGCAGGCCAACGGCAGCTGGACCCGCGGCGGGCGTACGGCAGAGCTTCCGGGCGGTGGCTTCCCGTACTGCCGCATGTTCAACCCGGGTGCCGACGCGACGTTCCTGACCGACTTCTTTGGTGACGGTACGCTCGAGAGCACCACCGTGCCCGGCGATGTGCTGTCCCCGAAGGCCCGCCGTACGTACAAGGCGCTGGAACTCTTCACCGACCTCACGTACCAGCACTTCTTCCTGCAGGCCTCGTATACGTGGGCGGAGAGCCGCGGCAACACCGAGGGCGGCGTCAAGTCCGACATCGGCCAGGCCGACACCAGCGTGACGCAGGACTTCGACTACAAGGTGCTGACCGTGGACACGTTCGGCTATCTGCCGAACGATCGCCGCCACACGTTGAAGGTGTTCGGCAACTACGAGTTCAACGACGAGTGGTCGATGGGCGCGAACCTGATCGTGCAGTCGGGTCGCCCGCTCAACTGTTTCGGTACGCTTGATCTCAACCCGGCCGAGCCGGTGTTGAACCCTGCGAACGGCAATGTCGTCACGCAGAACTTCACACCGCATCCGTACGGCTCGTCGTTCATGCGTTGCGCGACCTCCGAGCGCTACGGCGGCGTGCAGGACAGCACCGTCATCCGCTCGCCGCGTGGTACCTCAGGCCGTCTGCCCTGGACCAACAGCATCGACCTGAATCTTGCTTGGCGCCCAGCGTTCGTGAAGGGCCTGCAGGTCAAGATGGACGTGTTCAACGTCCTGAACTCGCAGAAGGTCACCAGCGTCAGCGAAGTGCAGCAGGACGCGAGCACCGGTCAGGTTCTCGATACTTACCTGCTCCCGACCTCGTTCCAGGCCCCGCGTAGCGTGCGCTTCATGGTCCAGTACGACTTCTAAGCTCTCGATTCTCTCGATCCGCAACATTTGGCGGCCGCTACCAGCGGCCGCTTTTTTTTTCGCGGTACGATCGGCGTCGGGGAGGGAAAATGCACGCCGATCGTCAGTGGAAACGTATCAACGGGTACCTCGCAGCCGGAAACGTCGACGCTGCGCGCGTCGCCGTTCTCTCGCTCGTTTCGACTGCGCCGCACACGGTGGCGGCGTGGCGCGCGCTATGTGACATCGAGATTCACCGCGGTCGTTATCGACTTGCGCGCGCTGCGGCGCTTGAGGCGGCGAATGCAACGGTTGCAAGCGGCGATCGTCGGCAACTCGGCTACGTAACCCTCGGGCTGCTGAGCTTCGATGAGATCCACCGCGTCCGAAGCCTGATCAGCGAGTCGGATTGGAACTCCGACGACATAGCGCGCCAAGCGCCGGTGCTCGCGCAACATCTTTCCCTTGCCGGCGCCGACGCGGACGTCCTGCGGTTCTGCGACGCGGTTCGGCCGAAGCTCGCGCCGGATGCACGCCTCGAATACATCGCTGCTCTTGCGGCTCGCAATCTCGGGGAAGCCGACCGCGCGACGGCCTACTTCGAGCGCGCGATCTGGATCGATCCGGCCTTCGCGCCGGCGCACTGGTCGCTGGCGTTTCATCATCCGGTCGGCGAGGGCCATCTCGCTCGGGTTCGCGCGGCGCTGGACCGCGCGCTGCCGTCTTCAGCCGACGCGATCGACCTTCACTACGCTCTGTATCGCGAGTGCGAACGGGCAGGGCGCGAGGAGGACGCGTGGCGATGGCTGGCCGCCGGCATGCGGAAGAAGTCGAAGTCGCTCGACCTGCGGCCATGGTCGGCGGACGCGTTACTGGTCAAGCCGGTTGACGCACCGACTGGCGACGCGACCCGGCCACCCATCGTATTCATCGTCGGCATGCCACGAACAGGCACCACGGTCCTCGAGCGGATTCTGGGCAACCACAGCCGCGTGCGGTCGGCCGGTGAACTCAATGCATTTCACGCCGCGCTGTGCGAAAGCCACGACACGTTCCTAACCGCACCGAGCACCACGCGCATGCCGCCGCCCGATGCGAACCCGATCGCGACGGGCGACTATTACCGACGATCGATCGCGCCATTCGCGGATGGCGGCCGCGTCGTCGTTGACAAGAACCCCGCCAACTTCCTGTACGCAGCCGCGATCGCGCGCGCACTCCCTGAGGCACGCATCCTCTGCCTGCGGCGCTCGCCAATGGACGCGTGTTTTTCGAACCTGCGAGAGCTGTTCGACGGCGATGCATACGGTTACAGCTACGACATCGCCACGGTCGCATCGCAGTACGCGTGGTTCGACACCATGCGCAGCAGCTTCGAGGCGGCACTGCCGGGACGTTTCATGACGGTTTCCTACGAGGCGCTCGTCGCCGACCCTGCCGAACATGCGGAGCGAGTGTTGTCGTTCTGCGGCCTCGGCTACGAAGAGGGCTGCGAACGCATCGAGAACAACACGACGCCCGTCGCGACGGCGAGCAGTTCGCAGGTGCGCGAGGGCATCCACGCCCGCGGTGTCGGAGCATGGACGCGCTATCGCGAGTCGCTGGAGCCGCTGCAACTAGCGCTCGCGGAACGTGGCGTAGCCGTATGACCGTGTCACCGGCGAACCGCGCGGCGCTCCGTCGTCATGCGGAAACGTGCGCCGAGGCGCGCGACTGGACGGGCGCGATCGACGCGTTTGAGCGCCTGCGCGCGTTGAATCCGAACGACGCCGACGTGCTGCTGCAGTTGTCGTACATGCACTCGTTGGCGGGGCACTATCGACAGGCGCGATCGTTCGCCATCGACGCGAATGCGTTGAAGCCCGCGCGGCCGGAAATCGTGAAGGAACTCGTCGCGCGGCTGCGCACGTTCAACGAGGGCGCGGCGTTACTCGAATGCGCGCAGCGGATGAGGCCGCTGGACCGCGTGCCGATTCCGGTGCTTCTGGCGATCGCTGCACAGCTCAGCTATCTCAATCTCGCCGAGCGGGCGATGCCGTTCCTCGACGAAGCACGCCGCGCGGATCCCGACTATCCGCCGACCTTGTTGTCCCGTGCGCAGGTGCTGATCTATCTCGGCCGTTTCGCTGAGGCTGCGACGGATCTGGACCGTTGCGAGCGTCGCGCGCCAGGCGTGCCTCAGCTCTACTGGCTTCGCTGCACGCTGAAGGGCGGCCAGAACGACGAACGTCTAGCGCCGAAGATCGTCCAGGCACTGGAACGCCCGGGGCTGAGCGCTGAAGACCAGGCGACCCTCGGCTTCGCGTTGCACGCGGAGCTCGACCGCGTCGGCGACTACGACCGCGCATGGCAGGCGCTGGAGTTCGCCTGTCGTGCGAAGCGTTCGACACTCGCGTACCGCCCGTCGGACACGGAAGCTCTCGTGTCGTCGCTCATGCAGGTAAACGCGCGGGGCGGCGACTCGACGTTATCGGCGTCGGAAACCGGTCGCAGTCCTGTGTTTATCACCGGCATGCACCGCTCGGGCACGACGTTGCTCGAGCAATTGCTCGCGGGTCACCCGAATGTGCACGGTGTCGGCGAACTCTACGATTTCACCGGCGCGATGCGATACGCGACGGATTACCACTGTCGCGGCGTCATCGACGCGACGCTGGTCGAACGCGCACGTGGCATCGACCTTGCCCCGGTCGGTGTGCACTATCTCGAACGCATGGAATGGCGCTTGGGATCGGAGCGCTGGTTCACCGACAAGCTGCCGTCGAACTTCCTCAACATCGGCTACATCGCGAAGGCGCTGCCGCAGGCCAAAATCCTGCACATGGTGCGCGACCCGGTCGAAACCTGCTTCTCGAACCTGCGCGAGCTGTTTTCCGACGCGAATCCGTATTCGTACGACCTCGAAGAACTTGCGCACTTCCACGGCGAGTACCGGCGCCTGATGGCGCATTGGCACCGCGCGTTTCCGGGGCGCATCCTCGACGTCGACTACGGGCGGCTCACGCGAGAGCCTGAGGCGGTGATGCGCGAGGTCGCGGAGTTCTGCGGTCTGAATTTCGATCCGTCGATCGTCGATACGCGTTCGTCAAAACGAGGCGTCGCAACGGCGAGCGCCGTGCAGGTGCGCGAGGGCATCCAGGTGCGCGACGTACCGAAATGGGCGCCGTACGAACGACAGCTGCAACCACTGATGCGCGCACTGCAGTCGCAGGACTGATCAGACCGCCAACACCCAAAAGAAAAAGGCCGCGATCGCTCGCGGCCTTTTCGTTACTGCAATGACAAGCGGCGCTTACGCCAGGCCCGCCTGCTTCATCACCTCAGCCGCGAAATCGTCGGTCTGCTTCTCGATGCCTTCGCCGACGGCGAGGCGGACGAAGTTGACGACTTCCGCGCCGGCGGCCTTCACGGCCTGCTCGACGGTCTGGTTCGTGTCGAGCACGTAGGCCTGACCGGTTAGGCAGATCTCGTTGATGGTCTTGTTGACCTTGCCGGAGATCATCTTCTCGAGGATTTCCTGCGGCTTGCCGGTGTCCTTGACCTGCGCGAGGGCGATTTCCTTCTCCTTCGCGACGAACTCGGCCGGGACGTGCGCCGGCGAGATGTACGGCGGGTTCATCGCGGCGACGTGCATCGCGATGCCACGTGCCAGCTCGGCGTTGCCGCCCTTGAGCTCGACGATCACGCCGATGCGACCACCGTGGACGTACGCGGCGAGCGTGTTGTCGCTGTCGATGCGAGCCATGCGGCGGACCTGCACGTTCTCGCCGACCTTCGAAATGACGGCGGCGCGCGCTTCCTCGACGGTCTCGCCGGACGGCAGCCTGGCAGCCTTCAGGGCATCGACGTCGTTAGCGGCAAGGGCGGCCTGGCCGACGGCGTCAACGAACGTCAGGAAGTTCGCGTCCTTGGCGACAAAGTCCGTCTCGGAGTTCACTTCGACCAGCAGCGCGGTCTTGGCCGTCTGCGCGGCGACGATCTTGCCTTCCGCGGCGACGCGGCTGGCCTTCTTGTCGGCCTTGGCGAGACCGGTCTTGCGCAGCCAGTCGGCCGCCGCTTCGATGTCGCCGTTGTTCTCGGTAAGTGCCTTCTTGCACTCCATCATGCCGGCGCCGGTGCGCTCGCGCAGTTCCTTGACCAGGGAAGCAGTGATCTCTGCCATGGACGTAACCTCATTCTTATGGGGAAGGTGCCCCGCAATGCGGGACGACGCGCAGGCGCCGACGGCGGCTGTCACGTAAAACTCGAAACCGCGGCGGCCACGTCGCGCGTGGCCGCCGGGTAGAACGCCTTACTCGGCGGTCGGCGCTGCTGCGGCAGCCGGTGCGGCGGCGTCTGCAGCGGCCGGGGCATCGGCCTTGCGCGGAGCGGACTTCTTGGCCGGAGCGCGGCGCGGGCCCTTACGGTCCTCGGCGCCTTCGGCACCTTCGGCGCCAGCGAAGTCTTCCTCGCGGACCGCAGCGGCCTGCGGCGCGGCAGCCTTGCCTTCCAGCACGGCTTCGGCGGCGGCGCGGGCGTACAGCTGCACGGCGCGGATGGCGTCGTCGTTGCCCGGGATCGCGTAGTCGACAAGCTCCGGGTCGTAGTTGGTGTCGACGACCGCGATGACCGGGATGCCGAGCTTCTTGGCTTCCTTGATCGCGATGTCTTCATGGCCGATGTCGATCACGAAGATCGCGTCGGGCAGGCGGTTCATTTCCTTGATGCCGCCGAGCGACGCGTCGAGCTTCTCGCGCTCACGGCGCAGCTGCAGGACTTCGTGCTTGACGAGCTTCTGGAACGTGCCGTCGGTTTCCGCGGCCTCGAGGTCCTTCAGGCGCTGTACCGACTGCTTGACCGTACGGAAGTTGGTCAGCGTACCGCCCAGCCAACGCTGGTTCATGTACGGCATGCCGCAGAGCTCGGCCGCTTCCTTGATCGACTCGCGCGCGGAGCGCTTGGTGCCGAGGAACAGGACCATGCCGCGACGCTGCGCGACGCCCGAAAGGAAGTTCATCGCGTCGTTGAAGAGCGGAACCGTCTTCTCGAGATTGATGATGTGGATCTTGCCGCGGGCGCCGAAGATGTAGGGGCCCATCTTCGGGTTCCAGTAACGCGTCTGGTGGCCGAAATGGACGCCGGCTTCCAGCATCTGGCGCATGGTGATCTGGGGCATTGCAGTAACTCCAGGCAGTGGAACCCGGCCGACGAAATAAGCGGCCACCCGGCGATGCGGGCGATGGATTCCGGGGTTGGGCCTCCCTGTCGCTTCCGTGTCCGAACCTCGTTCGAGGCACCCCGGCACGGGCGATGGCGACAGGTGTGTATTCGCCCGGGATCCGCGATTGGCGGGGCCCTGCGCCCGGCGTGGGCGGTTCGCGATGGGCTGCGAAGCCGGAAATTGTAACGGGGACGTGGACTTGGAGCAACCGACGGGATCCCGAGACCCCGCGTCAGGGCTTGGAAACCGCCAGCCGATTGGCCCCCACCGAGAAAGCAGGCGTGCACTGCTTCATTCCGTGCGCCCGGCACGAGGCCTTCGCGTGGCGCGGCATAATGGCGGGATGCCGATCACCATCAAAACCCCCGAAGACATCGAGAAGATGCGCGTCGCCGGACGCCTCGCCGCCGAGGTGCTGCAGGTCGTCGCGCCGCATGTGAAACCCGGGGTGACCACCGAGGAGCTCGACCGCATCTGCCACGACCACATCGTGAAGGTGCAGGGCGCGATTCCGGCCAACGTCGGCTACAAGGGATTCCCGAAGACGGTCTGCACGTCGGTCAACAACGTGATCTGCCACGGCATTCCGAGCGTCGGCAAGGTCCTGAAGGACGGCGACATCGTCAATATCGATGTCACCGTCATCAAGGACGGGTTCCACGGCGACACGAGCCGCATGTACTACGCCGGCACGCCGTCGGTGATGGCGAAGCGGCTGGTCGATGTCACGCGCGAGGCGATGTTCCGCGGCATCCGCGTCGTGAAGCCGGGCGCGACGCTCGGCGACATCGGCAACGCGATCCAGACCTACGCCGAGGCCGAGCGCTTCAGCGTAGTGCGCGAGTACTGCGGCCACGGCATCGGCCGGATCTATCACGAAGATCCGCAGGTGCTGCACTACGGCCAGCCGGGACAGGGCCTCGTGCTGAAGCCGGGCATGACCTTCACTATCGAGCCGATGATCAACGAAGGCACGCGCCACACGAAGGTGCTGCCGGACGGCTGGACCGTGGTGACCAAGGATCGCAAGCTGTCAGCGCAGTGGGAGCACACCGTGCTGGTCACCGACGACGGCGTCGAGATCCTTACGCGCGTTCCGGGCGACGACAACGACCTATGAGCGATGCCGCGGCCCTCGACGCCGCGTGGCCCGTCACCGATGAGGCGCCGGACGCCGCGTGGATCGCGGCGGCGCGCATGCGTCTTGCCGAACTCGCGACGTCGCTCGCGTCTTCCTTCGATGCAGGCGGTGCGAATGTCGACGTCAGGCCGCTGATCGCGAAACGCGCTGCGGGCGTCGATGCAATCGTTGTATCCGCATGGCATCGCGCGGTCGGTGTGCACAGCGGCGACGGTGACGCGATTCCGGCGCTGCTCGCTGTAGGCGGTTACGGGCGCGGCGAGTTGTATCCGCAGTCGGACGTCGATCTGCTGGTGATGCTCGGAGAGCAGGCCCAGTCGACATATGCCGCGTCCATCGCGCACTTCGTTACGTTGCTGTGGGATGCGGGTTTGCCGGTTGGCCATGCCGTGCGTTCGTCGGCGCAATGCACCAGCGCCGCGGCTGAAGACATCACCATCCTCACGTCGATGCTGGAAGCGCGCATGCTTGCGGCGGGCGGCGCCGTCGTCGCGCGATTGCAGGACGCGGCCGATCCCTCGCGCACGTGGCCGCCTGCCGCGTTCTTCGATGCGAAGCGTCGTGAGCTGCGCGATCGGCACGCGCGCTTCGGCGACACCGCCGACAACCTCGAACCCAACCTCAAGGAGGGACCCGGCGGCCTTCGCGACCTTCAGACCTTACGTTGGATGTCACTGCGTCTGCTGCACACCGGCGACTTCTCGTCGCTGACCACGCTCGGTCAGCTCGGCGCCGACGAGCACGCCACGCTCGAGCGACAGCATGATGTCCTCGCGCGGCTGCGGTTCGGCCTGCATCTCGTCGCGGCCCGTCGCGAGGAGCGCCTTCGCTTCGATCATCAGAAGGCGCTGGCGACGCGGCTCGGCTTCGTCGACGCGCCCGGCGCACTCGCGGTCGAGCAGATGATGCAGATGTTCTATCGCAGTGCCGGCCTAGTGCAGCGCATCGGCGAACGCCTGCTGCAGCGGTTCGAGGAACAACTGGAAGGCGAGGGGGCGGTCGAACCGATCGACGATGCGTTCGAGTTGCGACGCGGCTATCTGGCCGCGACCGCGCCGTCGTGGCCGTCGAACGTGGACGACGTGTTCGCATTGTTCGCCGCATGGGCGTCGCGACCGGAAGGCGAAGATGGGATTCGAGGCCTTCACTCGCACACGGCGCGTGCTCTCGCCGAGTTCCTCGACGACATTCCGGCCTTCGATCGCGCCCCGACGACCGCGCGCGCAGCGTTCATGGCGCTACTTCGCGGCCCGCAGCCGGTGCGAACGCTTACGAGAATGGCGCGGCTTGGCGTGCTCGGCCGCTGGATCCCGGCGTTCGCGAACGTTTCGGGTCGCATGCAGTTCGACCTGTTCCATGTGTATACGGTCGACCAACACACACTCGCCGTGTTGGCGAACATCGCAGCGTTCGTTCGCGGAGACGACGAACGCTTCACGCTCGCGCACGAGGTACATCCGCGCCTGCGCAAGCCCGAACTGCTGCTGCTCGCGGCGCTGTTTCACGACATCGCGAAAGGTCGCGGCGGCGATCACTCCGAACTCGGCGCCGTTGACGCGCGCGCATTCGGCGCTGCAATGGAGCTGCCCGCAGGCGACATTGCGACGATCGAATGGTTGGTTGCGCAACACCTTCTGATGTCGGTGACCGCGCAGAAGCAGGACATCGCGGATCCGGACGTCATTCATCGCTTCGCGCAGAAAGTCGGCGATCGCGAACGGCTCGATCTGCTCTATCTGCTGACCTGCGCCGACATCGCGGGCACCTCGCCGAAGCTGTGGAACGCGTGGAAGGACCGGCTGCTCGCCGACCTGTACACAGCGACACGACTTGCACTGCGCCGCGGCCTCGAGAACCCGCTGGCAGACGACCAGCGCGCACGCGAAACACGCGCTGCGGCCGCGGATCTCCTGCGCGCGGACGCCCTCGACGATCCCGCGATCGACGCGACCTTCGCGCACATGCCCGATGTCGGCTTCCAGCGCGCGCGGCCCGACCAGGTCGCGTGGCAGGCACGAACGCTTCTCGCGCTCGGTGCACGGGAGACGGCCGTGGCGGTGCGGCCGCTCGGCGATGCCGGCGCTCTCGAAGTGTTCGTGCATTCCCCGGATCGCGACGGACTGTTCGCCGCGATCGTAATCACGCTCGATCGTTTGGGACTCGCAATCGCGCAAGCACGCGTGCTCGACGGCCCCGAAGCGCGCGTCTTCGACAGCTTCGAGGTGCTGCCGTCCGACGCGCGCACGCAGCCGACGCCTGAAGACGTCGCTCGTCGGCTCGAACACGTGCTTGCCGGCCCGCTTGATGAGCTGCGCCCCGCGCGGCGCACGCAGCCGCGACACCTCAAACACTTCCGCATCGCGCCGCAGGTCGGCTTCGACCGGCTCGACGCGCGCACGGTGATGAGCCTCGTCTGCACCGACCGCCCCGGCCTGCTGGCGGATGTCGCGCTGGTGCTGCGCGAGCAGGGCATGCGTGTGCACGATGCGCGCGTCGCCACATTCGGCGAGCGGGCCGAAGACGTTTTCCAGATCACGCGTGCGGCGCCCGATGGCACCGACGCACCCCTTGATGAAGCCCACCAGCAGGCGTTGCGCGAAGTGCTGCTCGCCTGCCTCGACGGAGATTGCCCATGAGCCCGACGGCCAAGAAAACCGCCGCCCGCAAGACCACGCGCCGCAAGGCCGCGCCGAAGGGCCCGGGTCGTGATGAGCTGAAGTTCATGATCGACAGTGCGTGGGAACGCCGCACGATGCTGACCGTCGACGAGATCGACGGCTCGACGCGTCCCACGGTCAACCTGGTCATGGATCGAATCGAGTCCGGCGAATTCCGTGTGGCCGAACCGGACGGCAAGGGCGGCTGGACGGTCAACGAATGGCTGAAGAAGGCTGTGCTGCTCTACTTCCGCACGCAGGATATGGAAGTCATCGAGTCGCAGCCCGCGCCGTTCTGGGACAAGGTGCCGGCGCGCTTCAAGGACTTCGGCGAGAACCAGTTCCGCAAGCTCGGCGTGCGCGTCGTGCCCGGTGCGATCGCGCGTCGTGGCTGCCACATCGGCAAGGACGTCGTGCTGATGCCGAGCTTCGTCAACATCGGTGCCTACGTCGGCGAAGGCACGATGGTCGATACGTGGGCGACGGTCGGTTCGTGCGCGCAGATCGGCAAGCACTGCCATCTGTCCGGTGGCGCAGGCATCGGTGGCGTGCTCGAGCCGCTGCAGGCGACGCCGACCATCATCGAAGACCACTGCTTCATCGGGGCGCGTTCCGAAGTCGTCGAGGGCGTGATCGTTGGCCACCACTCGGTGATCGGCATGGGCGTGTTCCTCGGCCAGAGCACGCGTATCTACAACCGCGCGACGGGCGAGGTCAGCTACGGCTACGTGCCGCCGGGGAGCGTCGTCGTCTCGGGGCAGTTGCCTTCCGCCGATGGCTCGCATTCCCTTTACTGCGCGGTGATCGTCAAGCAGGTCGACGAGAAGACGCGCGGCAAGACGTCCATCAACGACCTGCTGCGCGGGCTGGCCGACTGACATGGCGACGACGCTCTACGGCCTCGCCAACTGCGATACGTGCAAGAAGGCGCGCAACTGGCTCAAGCGTTTCGACGTCGCGCACGATTTCGTCGACTACCGTGACGCGCGGCAGTCGCCGGAAACGCTCGTGGAGTGGAAGGGCAAGCTGGGCGGCTGGGACGCGATGGTCAACAGGTCGTCGACGACGTGGCGCAACCTGCCGCCGTCGCGCAAAACGCCGGGTTCGGACGCCGAATGGAAGCTGCTGCTGCGCGAGCATCCGCAGCTGATCCGTCGCCCGGTCGTGGTGACTGACGACGGTGCTGTGTCGCAGGGTTTCACCGATAACGGATTCAAGAAGCGCTTTGGAGTCGGATCGTGAGCGACGTGCTAGACCTGACGCGTGCATTAGTCGAACAGCGCTCACTGACGCCGGACGATGCCGGCTGCCAGGCGTTGATCGCCGCGCGCCTCGAAGTCGCGGGTTTCCGCTGTGAGTCGATGCGTTTCGGTGACGTCGACAACCTGTGGGCGGTGCATGTCGGTGGCGAAGGACCGACGCTCGTGCTGTTGGGTCACACTGACGTGGTGCCGAGCGGGCCGGTCGCTGATTGGGCCAGCGATCCGTTCAAGCCTGATATCCGCGACGGAAATCTCTACGGACGCGGCGCAGCCGACATGAAAGGCAGTGTCGCGGCGTTCGTCGTCGCGCTCGAGCGTTTCGCGCGCGAGCACGCGGGACATCGCGGCCGCGTCGCATTGCTGCTGACGTCGGACGAGGAGGGCGTCGCGCTCGATGGCGTGCGCAAGGTCGCCGATGCATTCCGTGAGCGCGGCGAGCGTATCGACTGGTGCATCACGGGTGAGCCGTCGTCGAAAGCGGCGCTCGGGGATCTGCTGCGCGTAGGCCGTCGTGGTAGCCTGTCGGCGACGCTTACAGTGCGCGGCATCCAGGGCCATGTCGCGTACCCCGAGAAAGCGCGCAATCCGGTGCACGAAGCGATGCCGGCGCTCGCCGAACTCACGGCGCGCAAATGGGACGACGGCTACGAGACGTTCCCGCCGACCAGCCTGCAGATCAGCAACATCCTCGCGGGTACGGGCGCGAACAACGTGATTCCCGGCGAGCTCCAGGCGCTGTTCAACCTGCGCTACAACCCGCACTGGGATGCAGCGCGGCTGGAAGCCGAATGCGACGCGATCATGGCGCGGCACTGCAGCGACTACACGATCGACTGGCATCGCAGCGGCGAGCCGTTCTACACGCCGGATGGTGAGCTGCGTCGCGTTTGTCGTGAGGTGCTCGGCGAGTTCGCTGGTACAGCGCCGGAAGAGAGCACGGGCGGCGGTACGTCGGATGCACGCTTCATCGCGCCGCTTGGCGCGCACTGCGTCGAGATCGGGCCGGTGAACGCGAGCATCCACAAGGTCGACGAACACGTGTCGGTTGCTGATCTGGAGCGACTGCCGGAGCTGTATTTCCGGCTGATGCAGCGCCTGCTGGGCTGACCTCACCGGTCGTGCACGGGCGGTGCCTAGCATCGCTCCATGGCCCGATTGAAGATCGCAACGTTCAACATCAACGGTGTGCGTGCGCGTCACGCCGCTCTACTCGAATGGCTGAAGCGCGAGAAGCCTGACATCGCGTGCCTGCAGGAATTGAAGGCGCCTGACGAAGCGTTCCCGCAGCTTGATATTGAAGATCTCGGATACGGCGCGATCTGGCACGGGCAGAAGTCGTGGAACGGCGTCGCGATCCTTGCGCGCGGCGCGCAGCCGGTGGAGCGGCAGCGCGGCCTGCCCGACGATCCGGACAGCACGCAAAGCCGCTACCTTGAAGCCGACGTGCACGGCCTGCGCGTCGCCTGTCTCTACCTGCCGAACGGCAATCCTTGGCCGGGGCCGAAGTTCGAATACAAACTCAAGTGGTTCGCGGAGTTGCAGCGTCGGACCGCGGCGTTACTGCGTAGCGGCACGCCGACCGTCGTCTGCGGCGACTTCAACGTCGTGCCGACCGACGAGCTCGACATCTACAACGCGAAGTCGTGGAAGACCGACGCGCTGCTGCAGCCCGAGAGTCGTGAGGCGTGGTTCGAACTGCTGGAACAGGGTTGGACGGATTCGATTCGCGCCGTGCATGGCGACGAGAAGATCTACACGTTCTGGGATTACTTCCGGAAGCACTGGGAACGCGATGCCGGCCTGCGCATCGACCACCTGTTGCTGAGCCCGGATCTGGCGCCGATGCTGCAGGACGCGAACGTCGACCGCTGGGTGCGTGGGCGACCGGGCGCGAGCGATCATGCGCCGACGTGGGTGGTGTTGGATACGGCGGGTGGGTCGAAAAAGGCGGGGTCGACCAAGTCCGCGCCTTCGCGTAGCGAAGCGGGCGACGTAAACACAGCTTCCGCGAGCAAAGGCAAGCGTGTGACGAAGTCAGCAGCAAAGCAGGCAGGCCGGTCCGCAGCTGCTGGAAAGGTTGCGAAGACTGCGACCAAGAGCGTGGCGCGGAAGGCCGCCGGAAAATCACTGGCGCGCAAAGGTGCCGGCAGCGTCGAACGGCCGAAAGCCGCGGCGAAGAAGAGAGCGAGTCGCGCGACTACCGCTTCGAAAGTCGCCGCGAAGAAGGCCGCCACTAACAAGGTAGCCACTAAGAAGGTCGCCACTAAGAAGGCCGCCGCCAGGAAGGCCGCCACTAAGAAGGCTGCCGCCAGGAAGACAGCCGCCAAGAAGACCGCGAAGGCCGCGTCGAAGAAGGTGTTGAAGGCCGCGACCAAGCGGGTGACCAAGCGAGCGAAGCCCACCGCGCGTCGCTAGCCGGTCAACTCGGCCGCGCGAGCAGCGTTACGCGGCCTCCGGCGCAAACGTCGCCGCCGGCATCTCCCGGAAGTAGGCGTGATGGGCCATCGCCAGCATCGCGTCGTCTTCGATCGTGTCGCCGTACGCATGGATGCGCTCGAACTTCGAAAGATCGAACGCTTCGCGCACGCGGCGCGCCTTCTCCTGTCGCACGCATTGCTCGCCGTGGTAGCGGCCGGTCAGCCGGCCATTGCGACGTTCCATCGTCGAGCACAGCACTGGGAGGCCGTGCGTCGCAGCCCACGGTTTCAGTAGCGAATCGAAGTTCCCTGACACGACGACCACGGTGTCGCCACGACGACGATGCTGCTCGATGCGCGCCATGGCTTCGGGCCGCAGTAATGCAGGCACGGAGTCGCGAGCGAACGCCACGCCCGCATCGTCGTATGCGGCCGCGTCCATGCCAGCGAACCCGATGCGTGCAATCGCGGCACGCGCCGTGTTGCCCGATACGAGCCCGCGTCGATACGCGAGGATGATCGGTGCGAGCGGCGGGTAGCCCAACGCGAGACGCCAGCGCGGAACAACGGCGTGCATGAACGGCGGATACGTCTCGCGCGTGGTGATCGTGCCGTCGAAATCGAAGAGAGCGAGGTCCATTTCAAGTCCATACCGCCGCTTGGCGCGGCGCGTTCAGGATAGCGACGATGGTGTCGCCGTGTCTGAGACCCCTGC
Source organism: Lysobacter sp. HA18 (assembly GCF_054057595.1). NCBI lineage: Bacteria > Pseudomonadati > Pseudomonadota > Gammaproteobacteria > Lysobacterales > Lysobacteraceae > Lysobacter > Lysobacter sp. HA18. Next base: position 2,166,901 of record NZ_JBSRZL010000001.1, on the reverse strand, counting down.
GGCGCAGACTGCGCGCCCCCACAGGAAGGACCCCGCCATGTCGCCCGTCTCGGCCACACCCAATCGCCCGCCTGCACCGCGTCGTGCAGCGCCCATCGCCTCCGATGCCGACCGCCTGCGCAGCGGGCTTCCGCTCGAATCAGGCGAAGCACTTCCGCCGCCGCCGCCGCGTCCGTTGCACTGACGCGAAACGCGTTGGGGCTCACGTTTCCAGCGGCCGTTGCGCAATGTTGCGCCGCGGCCGCTTGCTACCATCGGCCGGTTGCCAATCGCATCAACGAGGTTCCCTTGTCCAGATTGCTCGCCGCATCACTCCTTACTGTTTCCATCGGGCTCGCATTGCAGCCCGCGATGGCCGCGAAGGGCCCCGACATCAGCGCGACGCGCCTGTCGTCGATCGTTCGTACGTTGTCCTCCGATGCATTCGAAGGCCGCGGCCCCGCGACGCCGGGCGAAACCAAGACCGTCGACTACATCGTGTCGCAGATGAAGGCCATGGGCCTGCAGCCCGGCGGCGAGATGAAAGCCGGCAAGCACACGTGGACGCAGCCGGTTCCACTGCTGCGCGCGAACATCACCGGCACGCCGCAGCTGTCGCTGAATTCGGGCGGCAAGTCGCAGGCGCTGACGCAGGGCGAGCAGATCGCCGTGCGTGCCGCGCTCGATGGTTCGAAGTCGGTGTCGATCGACAACGCACCGCTCGTGTTCCTGGGCTACGGCGTCAAGGCGCCGGAGCGTAACTGGGACGACTTCAAGGGCATGGACCTGCACGGCAAGGTCGGTGTCGTGCTCATCAACGACCCGGACTTCGAAACGGGGCAGGGCGACTTCGGCGGCAAGGCGATGACCTACTACGGTCGTTGGACCTACAAGTACGAAGAAGCCGCGCGCCAGGGCCTCGCCGGCCTGCTGATCGTGCACGAGACGGACCCGGCGTCGTACGGCTGGAACACCGTCAAGAACTCGAACACCAATACGATGTTCGACGTGGTGCGTGACGACCCGAAGGCATCGCATCCGTCGCTCGAGGCGTGGATCCAGCGCGACACTGCGGTCGATCTGTTCAAGCGTTCGGGCTTGGACTTCGATACGCTGAAGAAGCAGGCGCAGTCGCGCGACTTCAAGCCGGTGGTGCTCAATGGTTCGTCGTTCACCGCGAAGTACGCCGTCGACAGCCAGGTGATCACGTCGCAGAACGTCGTCGGCCGCCTGCCGGGCAAGAAGCGCCCGGACGAAACCGTCATCTACAGCGCGCACTGGGATCACCTCGGCATCGGCCAGCCCGACGCGAAGGGTGATCGCATCTATAACGGCGCGGTCGACAACGCGACCGGCATCGCGTCGCTGCTCGAACTCGGCCGCGCGTTCGCGAAGGCGCCGCCTACCGACCGTTCGGTCGTATTCCTCGCCGTCACCGCGGAAGAGAAGGGCCTGCTCGGTTCGGAGTACTACGCGTCGAAGCCGCTGTACCCGCTGTCGAAGACGGTCGGCGTCATCAACATGGACGCGCTCGATCCGAACGGCCTTTCGAAGAACTTCACGACGTCCGGCAGTGCGAAGGTCGACCTGCTCGACGAACTCACGGCGACGGCGAAGACGTGGGGCCTGAGCTACAGCGCCGATCCACATCCGGAAGCCGGCCACTTCTTCCGCTCCGATCACTTCCCGTTCGCCAAGCGCGGCGTGCCGGCGATCTCGTACGGCTCGGGTAACGACTGGGTGCAGGGCGGTGTTGCAGCGGCTGAAGCCGATCAGGCGAAGTACACGGCCGAGCGTTATCACCAGCCGGCCGACCAGTGGGAAGCCAGCTGGACGTTCGCCGGCATGGCGCACGACCTGCAGATGCTTTACACGCTGGGTCACGACCTCGCCAATTCCGACCGCTGGCCGAACTGGAGCCAGGATTCGGAGTTCCGCGCGGCACGTGATGCGACGGCGAACGATCGTCACTGATCGGTTCGAACGTTGCGTATGAAACGGGGCCTTCGGGCCCCGTTTTTGTTTTGGCGCTGACCGGCGGAGCTCGGTGGTGCAGCGTACGGCCGCTCGAACTGAGCGTACGGGCACGCCCTGTAGCCGAACAACGCCGCTGTGATCGACAATCGCCTGCCAATCCTCCGCTCCCGTACGGACCCCAACGATGCATGTCTTCAAGCTCTCGATGATTGCGGGCCCCACCTGCACTGCGGTGCCGAACGGTTCGGTCGTCAACGGCGCATGCCTGGTCGCAAACGATGACGCATCGCGCGCGAGAGATGCCGCTCTGCTCGCTCTTAACGCGCTGGGGTTCCAGTCGTGCACGTTCCTCGACGTCGTGCAGCTGCCGTCGTCGCCCGACCTGTCCCGATACAGTGGTCCGATGCGGGCTGCCTTCGATGAGGCGCAGCGCGATGGCGTGTCGGTGATGTTGTACCCGTCGGGCAGCGTCAGCTGATTCATGCACTGCGGTGCTGCGCATGCGGCGATTGATTGCGTGTCGTCTGCGACAATTGATGGGTGCAAGCACTGGTTGGATCTAAACGCTGCCTATGGAGTCGTCGATGCTTAAAAGAAGCATGAAGTCGCTAGCAACGGGGATGATGTGTCTTGCGGTGTTCAGCGCGTTTGCCGCCGATCCGATTCGGATCGATGGAAGCACGGACGTAAGAGCCAAGGCGAGTTTCAACCACATGGTCGACGCCGCAAGCCCTGAAAGGGCGCGCGAGTTGCAGGTCGCCGTGCTGTTGACCGTCATGGATGGCGTCGGCAGTGCACGAGAAATGTTGTCACGACCGGAATTGCGCAGCCCCTCGATTGCATTGATCAAGGATCGCGTAAATGGCATGACAGCCGATGAACTCATCGCACTGTCCAAGACGAGTACAATGAAGGCAGCGCCAAGTCGCCCATGAGGGCGAGCAATCCATCCAAGCCGACACCGCTCCGTCATTTCGCTTGGCTCAGCCATTCGTATGAAGTCGCACGGCTGCACAGGGATGCCAGCGAAGGGAAGTGTGGGTCAATAGAGTCGCCGCCCCAGAGGCGGCGACGCTCCTTACTGGTCGTGTTACGTACGGCCGGCCTGACCAGTCTGTCGGAACCAATACCCTTTGCCTGGTGCCTCGACACGCTAGCGCCGTTGACACATCGGGTACGCGTTCTTCGGAAGGATCGGCACGCCGCTCGCGCGTCGGGCACTGCCGCTGCGGACTCGCGCTGCGTCCATCCATGCTCATGCAGATCCTCGAGTTCCTCCTCGGCCTGGCGCTCGTCATCGCGACGTTCCGCGATCTTGTCGAAACTGTCGTCGTACCCGGCGGTGCGCATAACTCCTTACGCGTATCGCGACGGCTCGTGTCGATCACGCTGCCGCTGTGGACACGGGGAGCACGTCGGCAGATCGGTGTCAGCTTCGCGCCGGCGATCCTGATTGCATCGTTCGCCGTGTGGATCCTGCTGCTGATCGTGGGATTCGCGCTGATGGCGCACGGCGCGCGCTCGCAGTTCACGCCGCCGCTGGAGGGATTCGACGCGGCGTTGTTCATGGCGGGCAGCGCGTTGACCACGATCGGAACCGGCCCGTCGCATCCGCATGGACTTGCTGCCGTCGTCGCGGTGGCCTGCGGGCTGACCGGCCTGGCCAGCATGACGATGGCGGTCACCTACGTGCTCGAGGTGCAGGCCACCGTGCACGAGCGCGACCGCGGCGTGCTGAAGATCTCGACGTCGGCGGGCGAGCCGCCATGTGCACTGACGTTGCTCGAGCGCTACGCGGAACTCGGCTGCCGCAGCGAGCTGGCGGTCATCCTGCGCAACGCGCGCGAATGGTGCGCGGCGGTGCTACAGAGCCATGCCTCGCATCCGTGGCTGATCTATTTCCGCAGCCCGAGCGTCGCGACCGCATGGCCGACGTCACTCGGCGCGGTGATGGACCTCGGGCTCATCTTCGAGCGGCTGCTGGACGAGCAGGAGCATTGCGGCCTCGGTGCGCTCGTGCGGCAGCAGGCCGAGTGCTTGTCCACGCAGCTCGTCGAACTGGTGCGTCTCGAGCCGGAAGCCACCGATGCGTCGACAGACGACGTTGGAACATTGATGACGCGACTCGAAGCGGCGGGCTATCGGCTGCGATCGGGCATCGATGCTGCGGCGTTCGCACGCGAGCGTGCCGACTGCACATCGCGGATCGAAGCGTTGTGTCGGCACCTTGGTGCGGGTGGGGCACCGTTGGTGGCGGAACAGCCTTCGCGGCGTTGACCGACGTTTTGGCGCGTCGACGATGATCAGGTCAGTCCGAGCCGTCGTGGTTGATCACATCGCCCGACCAGAGCGTCGATCAACGCCGACGCGCGCACTAGCCGGACGTCTTACCCGCATCGCCTTCCGCAAATACCTTGCGGGCGACTTCCACCGCCGTATTCGCAGTCGGCCATCCCGCGTAGAAGGCGAGATGCGTGATGAGTTCGATGAGTTCGTCGCGCGTCACGCCGTTCTGCTGCGCGAACTTGAGGTGGAACGGCAGCTCGTTCATGCGGTAACCGGCGACTAGAGCGGCGACGGTGATGAGGCTGCGGTCGCGCTTGCTGAGCTCGGTGCGCTCCCAGACATCACCGAACAGCACGCTGCGCGTGTAGTGATCGAGCGGCGGTGCGATATCGGCGTACGGCGTAGGCTTCGAATTGTTGGTGTCGGACATGGACGTTCCTCCGGTGGTGATGCGTTGCGCCGGTCGGCGAGGGCGCGCAAACAAGCTCAGACGCCGATGCGTTCGCCGGCGAGATATTCCTCGTCGGTGACCTTCTCCATCCATTCGACCGCCTTGCCATCCAGCGACTCCTGCACGGCGATGTGCGTCATCGCGGTCGTCGACGTCGCGCCATGCCAATGCCGATGTCCTGGCGGGCATACGATCACGTCGCCCGCGCGGATCACTTCGATCGAGCCGCCGTCGCATTGCGTCCAGCCGCAACCGGCGGTGACGATCAGGATCTGGCCGAGCGGATGCGTATGCCATGCGCTGCGTGCCCCGGGCTCGAACGTCACAGATGCGCAGGACACGCGAGCGGGCTCGGAGGGCGACACCATCTGGTCGAGACGCACGCGCCCGGTGAATGTTTCGGCCGGCCCTTCTTTCGACGGCTGCGCGCCGATGCGATGAATCTTCATGTGCGGCTCCTTGGTGCTTATTGAGAGTGCGATCAATCGACCACGACGGGACGTCGCGTTGAATTGCCTGCGGCGGCGATCGTCGGCGTGACGCCGGCAGTCGACACGGCGCGGCCCGCGAGTACCGCGAGCCCTGCAGCGACCAGCAGGATCGCGGCGCTCGCGCCGAACGTCGCCTGATAGCCGACGGCGTCGAACAGAACACCGCCCACGCCTGCGCCCAGCCCGATCGCAAGCTGCACGACTGCCACCATCAGCCCGCCACCGGCTTCTGCATCGCGCGGGAGCGTGCGCGCGAGCCACGTCCACCAACCGACCGGCGCCGCGGTGCCGACAAGGCCCCACACCGCGAGCAGCAGCGCCGTCGCGATTACCGAACCGCCGAGGATAGGCAGCGCGACCGCGATCACAGCCATCAACAACGGAATCACCGTCAGCGTGCGGTAGATACGCGTGTCGAGAAACCTACCAATCAACGTGGTGCCGACGAAGCCGGCGACGCCAATGACGAGCAGCAGCAGCGACAGCGTCGACGCCTGCAAACGCGTGACGGCTTCGAGGAACGGACGCAGGTAGGTGAACAGTGCGAACTGGCCCATGAAGAACAGGCTGACCGCAGCCATGCCGAGCACGACGGGCCGGCGCTTCAGCAGTCCGAAAACACTGGCCTGCCTGGCGTGTTGTTCCGGTTGCATGCGCGGAAGCGTCAGCAGCTTCCAGCACAGCGCGATGGCAGCGACCGGCACCACGCTGAAGAACGCCCATCGCCAACCGACTAGTGCCGCAACGTAGCTGCCGGCGGGCGCCGCAATGACCGTCGCCAACGCATTGCCGCCGTTGACGATCGCGAGTGCGCGCGGCACCTGCGCGTCGGGTACGAGACGCATCGCTGTAGCGGCCGACATCGACCAGAAGCCGCCGATCGCCACGCCGATCAGCGCGCGTCCGATCATGAAGATCGTGTAGTTCGGTGCGAACGCGGCGATCGACCCGGATGCGATCATCAAAAGCGTCAGACCGGCCAGCAGTAGTTTGCGATCGAGCTTTCCGGCGGCCTTGGCGATGACCAGGCTTGTGACCAGTGCGAACGCACCGGACACCGAAATCGCCTGACCGGCCTGTCCTTCGCTGACGTGCAGGTCGTGCGCGATCGGCGTCAACAGGCTGACCGGCATGAACTCGGACGCCACGAGTGCGAACGCGCCCAGTGCCAGCGCGAAAACACCGCCCCAGGCCGCACGCTCCGGGTGCATGGTTACGGTCGATATGGAAGTTGCAGTCATGGTGTTCCTTCTTGGAGACTTTGTTGCGCAGCGTCTCGCCTCAAGGAGAGCGAGCTACCGTCGCTCAGCGCTTATTTGAGGTTCGCGCGGAAGAACGTCGTCAGCTGCTCGAATGGGATCAGGTCAGTGCGGTCGTAGAGATCGACGTGCCCAGCGCCCGGGATCACAACGAGCTGCTTGGGCTGGCCTGCCAGGCGATAGGCGTCTTCGCTGAATTCGCGCGAGTGCGCTTCCGAGCCGGTGATGAAGAGCATCGGACGCGGCGAGATCGTGTCGATGTCGTTGAACGGATAGAAGTTCATGAACTTCACGTTGCTGGTCAGCGTCGGGTGCGTCGTCAGCAACGGTGACGAGCTGGGCGGCGTGTATTCGCCGCGCGGCGTGCGATAGAAGTCGTAGAACTCGCGCTGGACGGGATCCGTATTGGCATCGAGCCGGTGCACGCTGCCGCTGGTGTACTTCGTCTCGCCGCCGCTGAATTCGACATAGCGTTGCTCGGCCGCCGCGGCGATCGACTGCTTGCGCTGTTCCAGCGTCTGCGAATGTCGCAGGCCGTTGCGATTGGCCGCGCCCATGTCGTACATGCTGACCGTCGCGATCGCCTTGATACGGGGGTCGATCTTCGCAGCGCTTATGACGAAGCTGCCGCTTCCGCAGACACCGATCACGCCGATGCGTTCGCGGTCGACGAACGCCTGCGTCCCGAGGAAATCGACGGCCGCGCTGAAGTCTTCGGCGTAGACGTCAGGCGACACCGCGTTGCGCGGCTCGCCTTCGCTCTCGCCCCAGAACGACAGGTCAAGCGACAGCGTCACGAAGCCCTGTTCCGCCATCTTCGTCGCGTAGAGGTTCGCGCTCTGTTCCTTCACCGCGCCCATCGGATGCCCGACGATGATCGCCGCGCTCCTGCGGCTGCGGTCCAGGTTCTTCGGCGTGAACAGATTGGCCGATACCGTCATGCGGTACTGGTTCTTGAACGTGATCTTCTGCACGACCACCTGGTCGCTCGTATAGAAGTTGTTGGCTCCGTGCGACATGTCGGCTCCGATAGCGATGGGCGAGCTGAGCAGCAGTGCGGCTGCGAGCATCAGTGGGCGCAGCAAGCGGCTTGGTGTCATGCGGCGGGCGGCCGAACTCACTTCGCGGCCTGGACGGTGGTCAGCGTCGTGCGGGCCGGGTGCGTCGGCGGCGTGCTCGCCGAAGGCATTCACAGGCATGGGTGTCGGCCTCTCCAGTGTTCCGCGCTGCTGTCGTTGGTTCCATCGCAGCGCGGGAGTGGCGGCCAGTCTGGCGCGCGTGCATCCTTTTGATTAGCCACTTGGTGCTTAAATGCCCTAGTAGCTCTGCTAATCAATCGGTGTGGGAGGCTGGGCCATGGCACGACGCAACCTCGACGACCTGCTGGCCTTCATCACCGTCGCTCGCGAAGGCAGCTTTACGCGCGCGGCGAAGGTGCTCGGCGTAACCCAGTCGGCGCTGAGCCAGACCGTGCGCGCACTCGAGGATCGGCTCGACATCCGCCTGCTGACGCGTACCACGCGCAGCGTTTCGAAGACTGCAGCCGGCGAACGGCTGCTCAATGCCATCGCGCATCGCTTCGACGAGATCGAAGCCGAACTGGACGCGCTAACCGCGCTGCGCGACAAGCCTGCAGGGACGGTGCGTATCACCTGCGCGGACCACGTCTTGCGCGCAACGATCTGGCCGAAGCTCGCGCCGTTGCTCGTCGAATATCCCGACATCAACATCGAGTTCGACGTGAGTTATGGCCTGCGCGACATCGTCGCCGACCGCTTCGACGCAGGCGTGCGGCTGGGCGAAGCGGTGCAGAAGGACATGATTGCCGTGCCGATCGGACCAAAGGTGCGCATGGCGGCCGCGGCGTCACCCGAATACTTCGCGAAGCGCCCGCCGCCGAAGACGCCGGACGACCTCACGCATCATCGCTGCATCAACCAGCGCCAGGGCAGCGGTGGACTGTATGCATGGGAGTTCGAACGTCGCGGACGCGAACTCGAAGTGCGCGTCGAAGGGCAGCTCATCTTCAACACGTCGCCGCACATCGTCGCGGCTGCGCTCGATGGACTTGGCATCGCCTATCTGCCCGAGGACGAGTTCACGCCGCACATCGGGGAAGGGCGGCTCGTTCGCGTGCTCGAAGACTGGTGCCCGCCGTTTCCCGGCTTCCATCTGTATTACCCGAGCCGACGTCACCCGTCGCCCGCGTTTTCTCTGGTGCTGGATGCGTTGCGGTACCGGCCGAATGCGTGATGTACGCCGCCTTCGGTGATTTTCGCGACAGGCATCGACGCTGAGCGCAGCCGACGTCGACCAGGTTGTGCCTCGAACAGCCACAACCCGTCGTATCGATTGCGTGCGCTGAGCGCGTCTAGCCGACGCTACTTCGGCGTCATCGCGACATCGATGTGGTCGATGTGCCAGTGGCGTTGCGCCTCGGTGGAGCCGGGGACGTCGTTCACGCGACGCAGCACGACTTCGCCGTTGCGCGGGCGCGAGTTGGCGGGCGCGGACGTCGGCTGGAAGCGCACGGGAACGGTGACGTAGCTGGAGCCCGCTGCGCCTTGCATACCGCCCGGTGCGTCGACTTCGACATGCGGCGTGCCGAGGCTCGCGAGCTTCGCGCGGAATTCGGCGGCGTGGCCGGCATCGGTCCACAGCGCATCGGCGTCCTGCGTGCGCTTTTCGTCGACGAGTGCGAAGTAGGTTTCGACGACGGTTGCCGCGGCTTGCGGACTTGCCGCGTCAGGCGGTGTGCTCGGTTCGGGGAGTGATGCGTTCGATGCGTCGGGCGTGGCCGTCGACGTGGCCGCAGGCGGTGCGGTCGGCGTCGCGTCTGCAGGGGGCGTCGTGTCGTTAGTCGCTGAAGGAGACGTGCTCGCGCTCGTGTCGGTTGCGGTCGACGCATCGGTCGCGGTAGATGCGGAGCTTGCCGCGGGTTCCGTTGTCGACGTGGATGCCGGTGCAGCGGGATGACACGCGGATGCGGCCCACAGTGTCACAGCCAGCGCGAGCACGTTGCGTGCGAGGCGAACATCGGTACGCGAGCGTTGCAGTGTCATGGCGTGTCTCCGTGGCGTCCGGCGAAGGCTGCACCAGCCGGTGATGGCGTCGGGTGATGGTGTCGTCGGTTCGTGATCTTTCGCGTTTACGGTGCGTTTCCCGAAGCGCGAATTCGCGTATGTTGGCCGCGCCCAAAGATCTACCAACCACGCAAAAAAAAACCGCCCGGATTTCGCCGGGCGGTTTCATTACTCATCTTGCCGACGATTACTTCTTCGTCGGCGCCGCGCTCGCAGGCGTCGAAGCCGACGGCGCCTTGCTGTCATCGGTCGAGCTGTCGAGGCCACGACGCTTCAGCAGCGGCTCGATCCACGGGTCGCGACCCGTGTAGTTGCGGAACAGCACCATCGCGTCTTCCGAACCGCCGTGCGAGAGCAGGGTGTCGCGGAAATGCTGGCCGTTCTTGCGGCTCAGGCCACCGTTCTGCTTGAACCATTCCACGCTGTCGGCGTCGAGCACTTCCGACCAGATGTACGCGTAGTAGCCGGCTGCGTAGCCGCCCATGATGTGGCTGAAGTACGGCGTGCGGTAGCGCGGCGGCACGGCGTAGAAGTCGACGCCGTCGTCGTGCAGGGCCTTGGCTTCGAAATCCATTACGCCGGACGCGGCGGGGATCTTGTCGGCCGGCAGCTGGTGCCAGTTCTGGTCGAGCATCGCAGCGCCGAGGTATTCGGTCGTGGTGAAGCCCTGGTTGAACTTGCTGCTGGCGAGCACCTTGTCGAGCAGCGCCTTCGGCATCGGCGCGCCGGTCTGGTAGTGCTTGGCGTAGTTCGACAGGATCTCCGGCCAGTCGGCCCACATCTCGTTGACCTGCGACGGGTATTCCACGAAGTCGCGCGGCACGCTGGTGCCCGAGAAGTACGGGTACTTCACGTCCGAGAACATGCCGTGCAGCGCATGGCCGAACTCGTGGAACATCGTGGTCACTTCATCCCACGTCAGCAGCGTCGGCTGGCCGGCCGTCGGCTTCGGGATGTTCAGGTGGTTCGCGACGACGGGCAGGTAACCCGTCAGCGCCGACTGGTCGACGTACGAGTTCATCCACGCGCCGCCGTTCTTCGACGGACGCGCGTACATGTCGGAGATGAAGATCGCGAGCTGCTTGCCGTCCTTGTCGAACACGTCGAACACGCGCACGTCGGGCTCGTAGACGGGCAGATCCTTGCGCTCCTTGAACGTCAGGCCATAGAGCTGGTTGGCCGCGTAGAAGACGCCGTTCTGCTGGACGTTGTTGAGCTCGAGGTAGGGCTTGAGCTGCGACTCGTCGAAGTTGTACTTCGCCTGGCGCACCTTCTCGGCGTAGTACGCCCAGTCCCACGGCTCGAGCTTGAACGTCGGCTGGCCCTTGGACTTCTGCTCGCGATCGATCATTGCCTGCAGGTCGGCGGCTTCGCGCTTGGCGTTGGCCACGGCCGGAGGTGCGAGCTTGGACAGCATCGCGTTGACGGCTTCGGGCGTCTTCGCGGTCTGGTCTTCCAGCGCGTAGGCGGCGTAGGTCGGGTAGCCGAGCAGCGCGGCCTTCTCGGCGCGCAGCTTGGCGACCTGCGACACGATGCCGGTGTTGTCGAACTTGCCACCGCGGCTGCCGCGCGCGATCGACGCCTTGTAGATCTTCTCGCGCAGCGCGCGGTTGTCGAGGAAGGTCAGCGGCGGCTGGATCGTGGTGTTCACCAGCTCGATGACGTACTTGCCCGGCATCTTGTGATCGGTCGCGGCCTTGGACGCGGCGCCGATCTGCTCGTCGGACAGGCCTGCGAGGTCGGCCTTGTTGTCGACGATGATCGCCATGTCGTTACGCTCGGCCAGCACGTTCTGGCTGAACTGCGTGCCGAGCTTCGCCATCTGGCCGTTGATCGACTTCAGGTGCGCCTTCTGCGCGTCGTTGAGCTTGGCGCCCGAACGCACGAAGTCCTGGTAGTACTTCTCGACCAGGCGCTTGCTCTCCGCGTCGAGGCCCAGCGAATCGCGCTGGTTGTACAGCGTCTCGATGCGCGCGAAGAGCTTCGGGTTGAGGTTGATCGCGTCCGAATGCGCGGCGAACTTCGGCGAGTAGGTGCTGTCGAGCTTGTCGCGCGCCGGGTTGGTGTCCGCGCCGACAAGGTTGTAGAAGACGGTGGTGGCGCGGCGCAGGGTCTGGCCGCTCTTTTCCATCGCGACGATGGTGTTGTCGAAGGTCGGCGCGGCCTTGTTGTTGGCGATCGCGTCGACTTCCTTCAGCTGCTCGGCCATGCCGCGATCGAAGGCCGGCGCGAAGTCCGTATCCTTGATCTTGTCGAACTGCGGGTAGTGCAGCGGCAGGGTGCTTACGGAGAAGAAGGGATTCACGGCGGACTTCTGCGTCGACTTGGACGTGGCGGGCTTGGCGGTCGCAGCATGCGAAACGGCCGGGACGGTCGTCGCCGCGAGGGCCATTGCCAGCGCGAGGGCGAGAGGATGCTTCATGGGGGAGCCTCGACGGGTGAATGCCCCAGCGTACCCGACCGCCGCTTCACGGGCGTATGACGAAAGGCATATCGCCTGAACCCGTCGGTTTCACGCACACCCGACCCGCGTTCCCGCAGCGTTCCCGCTTTCCACGAACCGAGGAGGATCCATGGACATCCGCAGCGTCATGACGCCCGATCCCGCCACCTGCCAGGCCGAAGCGCCGGTGCGCGACGTCGCCCGCCTGATGCTCGAGAACGACATCGGCCTGGTGCCGGTGATCGACGCCTCGGGCCGCGCCGTCGGCACGGTGACCGATCGCGACATCGCGCTCCGCGTCGTCGCCGAAGGCCGCGACCCGCAGCAGTGCACCGCGCAGGACTGCATGACCAGCCCGGTCACCAGCGTCACCATCGACAGCAGCCTGACCGACGCGATGGAGCTGATGGAGTCGCGCCAGATCCGCCGCCTGCTGGTGGTCGATGGCGATGGCCGCCTTTGCGGCGTGATCGCGCAGGCCGACATCGCGCTCAGCGGCCGCGATCGCAAGACCGCCGAACTGCTTCGCGGGGTTTCCGAACCCAAGCACTGATCGACGCCCGCATCGCTTCGAGACATGCCGCCTCCGGGCGGCATGTTTTTTTGCGGCGCGTCATGACCATCGGTGGGCGTATGCGAGCGACGGTCGCGCTAGGCTCGGCGGGCGCCACTGCCGGCGCGACGCGAGGTTCCTCCGATGAAGCCGCTGGCCCGAAGCCTTCTGATCGCGATGTGCATGCTGCCCGCCGTCCCCGCATGGAGCGCCACGACACAGCGCTGGGTGGTGCTCGTCGACAACGGAAAGAAGGCCGGCGAGCAGGTGGTGACCACCGGCGACGACGGCGTCGTGCGTACGTCGTTCGTGTTCAAGGACAACGGCCGCGGGCCGGAGATGCAGGAGGAATACCAGCTCGCGCCCGACGGCACGTTCAGCCGATTCCACGTGACCGGCACCTCGACCTTCGGCGCGAAGCTCGACGAGACCTACAGCCGTACCGGCGATCGCGCGCAGTGGAAGACGACCGCCGACCACGGCGATCGCAGCGTTACGGGCACCGCCGAATACGCGCCGCTGGCAGGTACGCCGCAGTCCGCCGCCGCAACCGTCGCAGCGCTCGCCAAGCGCGCGGACGGCAAGTTGCCGCTGGTGCCGGGCGGCACGCTGACGATGCGCGAGCTCGCGCGCGAACAGGTGTCGAGCGGGAAAGAGACGAAGACCGTTCGCCTGCTCGCGCTCACCGGCCAGGGCCTGACGCCCAACTTCGGCTGGTTCACCGACGACGCGACGCCACAGATGTTCGGCTTCATCGCACCGGGCTTCATGCAGATGGTGCCGGTGGGTTGGGAAAGCGTGGGCAAGCAACTCGAGGAACGCCAGAAGAAGGCCGAAGGCGAACTGCTGGTCGCGATGCAGAAGCAACTCGCGCAACCGCTGCCGGGCAGCACGCTGATCCGCAACGTGCGCGTGTTCGACAGCGTGCACGCCAAGCTCGGCGCCGCGAGCGACGTGCTGATCAGCGACGGCAAGATCGTCTCGGTGAAGCCGACCGGGAAGGCCGCGAAGGCCGATCGCACCATCGACGGCGGCGGACGCGTGATGATTCCCGGCCTGTGGGACATGCATGCGCACGTCGGCCGTTGGGACGGCGGGCTGAACATCGCGTCGGGCGTCACCAGCGTGCGCGACATGGGCAACGACAACGACACGCTGCAGCAGATCATCGCCGAGGAAAAAGCCGGCACGCTGCTGATGCCGCATATCACGCCGGCCGGTTTCATCGAAGGCGAAAGCCCGATGTCCGCGCGCAACGGCTTCGTGATCAAGAACCTCGACGAAGCGAAGAAGGCGGTCGACTGGTACCACGCGCACGACTACCCGCAGATCAAGATCTACAACTCGTTTCCGAAGGCGATCCTGAAGGACACCGTCGCGTATGCGCACAGCAAGGGCATGCGGGTGAGCGGCCACGTGCCGGCGTTCCTGCGCGCGCAGGACGTCATCGACGACGGCTTCGACGAGATCCAGCACATCAACCAGTTGATGCTGAACTTCCTTGTCGACGACAAGACCGATACGCGCACGCTGGAGCGTTTCTACCTGCCGGCGCGCAAGGTCGCCGACCTCGACTTCGACAGCAAGCCGGTGCAGGACTTCATCCACGAGATGGCGGCGAAGAAGATCGCGAGCGATCCGACGCTGGCGACGTTCGAGTTCGTGCACCAGCGCGACGGCACGATGTCGCCGATCGTCGCGTCCGTCGCCGATCACCTGCCGCCGGATGTCACGCGCGGTCGCATGGCCGCGGAGATGGATATCCCGGATGACGCGACGTACCAGCAGTTCGACAAGTCGTACAAGAAGATGGTCGAGTTCGTGGGCCGCATGTACAAGGCGGGCGTGCCGATCCTCGCCGGCACCGACGAGATGCCAGGCTTCACGCTGCAGCGCGAACTCGAGCTCTACGTGGAGGCCGGGTTGACGCCCGCGCAGGTGCTGCAGGTGGCGACACTCAATGGGGCGACCGTCGCGCGCGCGACCGATCGTGGCGTGATCGCACCGGGCAAGGTGTCCGACCTCGTGCTGCTCGACGGCTACCCGCTCAACAACATTTCCGACGTCCGCAAGGTCGCGCTGGTGATCAAGGGTGCGACGGCGTATTCGCCGGCCGACATCGACCAGGCGCTGGGCATCGCGCCGTTCACCACGCCGGTGCGCGTCGCGACGTCGAAGTAAACGACGGGCGCCCGGTCGATGCCGGGCGCCCGTTTCCTTCGTGGGACTCAGGCGACGTCATTCGCCGGTTCGATCGAGCGCAGCGCCCGCGACGTCTCGACGGCACGCGGCCGCAGCTTCATCCCGAACAGCGGTCGCAGCAGCGGCACGCGCCGGACGATCGCGAAGCCCATCCAGCATCCGCCGACGGTGCCGACCAGCACGGCCGGTGCCTCGATCCACGCCGATAGGTGCAGTGGCACCAGCCAGTACGCGATCAGCACGATGAAGCTCTGGTGCAGCACGTACCAAGGGAAGACCGCTTCGTTCGCCCAGCCAAGCCAGGGGAACGGGCGGTCCAGGAACGCCTTCGACCAGCCCAGTACCGCGGCGATCGCGAGCCAGATGTAGAGGCTGCGCAGCGCCCAGATCAGTGCCTGCGCGCCGGCCATGGTGTCGGGCAGCGTCTTGCCGAGCCACAGGTAGGGAACGAACAGCAGCAGGGCGCAGGTGAGCGAGCGGCGACGCAGGCGGGCGAGTTCGTCCCAGACGCCGTCGGCACGGGCCAGCCAGAAGCCGTAGAGGAACATCGTGAAGTAGAGGACGTCGCGGTAGCCGTCGTGCACCAGGTCGCCGGTGTCCTCGAAATGGCCCTGCAGCGCGATGGTCTCGATCGCGATCGGAATCGCCGGGATCAGCAGCAATGCCCAGCCTCGAAGTCCGGTGACCGCGTCACGCAGGCGCAGTCCGGCGCGCGAGTCCAGCAGCGGTCGCACCAGCACCAGCGCGACGGTGAACGCCCACAGGTAGGCGAGGTACCAGAGGTGGTTCCAGGTGATGCCGTTGGTGTCGCCGTCGAACGCGCCCTCCGGCCACGGTTTGAACTCGTAGTAGCGCAGCAGGAAGTCGACGAAGCCCGGCTTCACGAAGCCGGTCTGGATGCCCTGCACGTAGGGCTGCACCGGCACGATCACCAGCATGCCGAACACCAGCGGCAGCAGCAGACGCCAGGTGCGCTGGCCGAGGAAGGACAGACTGCCGTTGCGTCCCAGCAGGAAGGCCGACGACACGCCGGAGATCACGAAGATCAGCGACATGCGCCAGCGGTTGACCAGCAGCATGGGCAGCTGCAGCCACTCGCTGGTGTGGGTGCTCTTGATGTGCCAGCCCCAGTCGCCGACGTAGAGCATCCCCCAGTGGTAGAGGGATGAGCAGGGCGAAGGCGAGGGCGCGCAGGGCATCGATGTGGTGGCGTCGCGTCATGTCGGCGGTCCGGTTGGAGTGGGGCCGACCCTGGCGACATGACAGTGCTTGGCGAGGCGCTTGGGGACGCAACGGCGCCGCGCAGGGACGAGCGGTGGACCGTTGGGACGGACGCATCGCGCCCCGGCGGGCCGAACGGTGACAATGCGCGAATGAACGAAGCCGCCCGACCCGCCGCCGACTCCGACTGGGCCCGTTTCCAACCCTGGCGGCCGTGGCTGGAGTACGGCTTCTGGATCGGCCTGTTCGTGATCAATGCGGTCGCCAACAGCATCACGTCCAACCTCGACCTGCACCGGGCGCATGTCGACGTCCGCGACTGGGAGCCCGTGATCTGGGAGCTCAGCAGCAACTTCATGATCCTGCTGCTGGTCCCGACCATCGTCGCCTTCACCCGCTGGCGGCCGATGGAGTTCGCCAGCTGGCGTCGCCGGCTCGGCGAGTATTTCGTCGCAAGCCTCGTCTGGTCCGCGCTGCACATCGTCGGCATGGTCGCGCTGCGCAAGGTCGCCTACGCCGCGCTCGGTGGCCACTACGACTTCGGCAACTGGCTGGTCGAAAGCGGCTACGAGTACCTGAAGGACGTGCGCGGCTTCGCCACCATCGTGCTGACGATCGAGGCCTACCGGCTTTTCCTGCGCCGCCTGCAGGGCGAGGCCAGCCTGCTGGGCACGCCCGATGACGCGACCCCCGCGGAGACCGTCGCCCGTCCCGAACGCTTCCTGGTGCGCAAGCTCGGCAAGGAGTTCCTGGTGCCGGCCGCCGACATCGAATGGCTGCAGGCCTCCGGCAACTACGTGAACCTCCGCGTCCGCGGCCGCGACTACCCGCTGCGCAGCACGATGGCGCAGATCGAAGAGTGCCTCGACCCCGCGACCTTCCGCCGCGTGCACCGCAGCTACATGGTCAACCTCGACCGCATCGAACGCATCGAGCCGGTGGACTCCGGCGACGCGCGCATCGTGATGCAGGACGGCGCGTCGGTACCGTGCAGTCGTCGCTATCGCGCGGCGTTGCGTGGGGATGGGGTGGTGTCGGCGGCGGCGTGAGTTAGCCGCCTCCCATTGCAGCGGTACCAGCGAGCGCTACGTCGCGGGCTCGCTTACGGACCACACGCGGCAACGTCGATCGCCCTGTTCAGCCGGCTGCTGACGGCCGCGTCGCTCAAGCGCGTGGCTATCCCGGCCGATAGCGACGACATGCGATTCCCGGTCGTCCCTCTACTGCTGCTCGCCCTCGTCCCGTCCGTGGCGTTCGCCACGGGCCGGGTCGACGACATCCTGCGCGAGCAGCACCGCCACGGCTTCCGGTCGGCGGCTGCTGCGATCGAGCAACTGCAGGCCGCGGACGATCGCCCGACGCCGACGTCCGCGCAGGCGTCGCGCATGCGCTACTACGCGGCGGTGATGCATCTCGCGGTCACATCGCGTCGTCCGCGGATGGTCGCCGCGGCGCGCGAAGCGATGGCCGAACTGGAACGCATGAGCGCCGAGGGCTGCACGCGTTGCGCGGACGAACTGCGAATCGCGCGCGCCTCCGATGCATTGACGCGTCGCGACACCGACGGTGCCGAACGCTACCTGCGCGGCCTCGACGCACGCGTGCCGGACGAAAGCGACCTCGCGTATCGCCTGCACTACGCACGCGCACGGCTCTACAACCTGCGCGGCAATTACGTCGGGGGCGTCGCCGAAGCTTTGCGTGCGTCGGAGCTCGCGGAGCGCGCGGGCGACACCGCCGCCGCGTTGATGAGCCAGGCATTGATGGTGTCGATGAGCACCGCGCTCGCCGACTACCCGCGCGCGGAAGCGATCGGTCGCCATGCGTATGCGCAGGCGCGCGAGATCGGCTTCGGCTTCGCGATGGCGTCGCTGCGACTCAACATGGCGTACACGTATGGCCGCAGCGGTCGTACCGACGACCAGCTGCGCGCGCTCGAAGAAGCGATCGCGCTGTCGCACGACCAGGAAGGCATGGAGGAGTTCGAGGCGATCAGCCTGTCGAACCTCGCCGATCACTGGCTGATCGTGAAGGACTACGGCAAGGCGCTCGACGCCGCGCGCAAGGGCGATGCGCTCGCGCGACACACGGACGACCCGCGCAGCCTGTCGTATGCATTGACGAACGAAGGCGTCGCTATGGCGCATCTCGGCGACCCCGAGGGCGGCCTGCGTCGCGTGCACGAAGCGGTCGCGATCGCCGAGCGCACCGGAGCGCGTGGCGACGTCATCGGCATCAATGGAGAGCTGGTCGGCATCCTCAAGATGCAGGGCCGTTATCGCGAAGCTCTGGAAGCGATGGAGCAGGTGGCGTCGCTGCAGGCGGACCTCACGCGCCAGGAACGTGACAAGACACTGCTGGAAATGCAGGAGCGCTACGCCGCGCAGAGCCGACAGCGCGACATCGATCGCCTCGCCGCTGCGAACCAGATCAAGCAGGCGGAACTCGCCGCGCGCACGTGGCAGCAACGGCTCTGGGCGGCGCTCGCGCTGGTGCTGGCGCTCGCTGCGGTGCCTCTGGTGCGGCTGACCAAGCGCGTGCGCAACGACAACCAGCGCCTGTCGGGTGACGTCGCCATCCTGTCGGAGCAATCGCTGCACGATCCGCTCACCGGCGTCGCCAACCGTCGCCAGTGCCATGCGCTGATGACGCGCTACGCCGCCGCCGACGCGATGATGCCCGTCGGCCTGCTGCTGCTCGACGTCGACTTCTTCAAGAAGGTCAACGATGCGCTGGGCCATGCAGCCGGCGATCGTGTGCTCATCGAGATCGCCATGCGCCTGCGCACACTGGTACGCCAGGACGACGCCGTGGTGCGCTGGGGCGGCGAAGAGTTCGCACTGCTTCTGCCGGGCATCGGCGATGACGCGCTCGCCGCGCTCGCATCGCGCGTGTTGCAGGCGATCGCGTCGGCACCGTTCGACCTCGGCG
Source organism: Lysobacter sp. HA18 (assembly GCF_054057595.1). Classification (NCBI taxonomy): domain Bacteria; kingdom Pseudomonadati; phylum Pseudomonadota; class Gammaproteobacteria; order Lysobacterales; family Lysobacteraceae; genus Lysobacter; species Lysobacter sp. HA18. Next base: position 2,148,025 of record NZ_JBSRZL010000001.1, on the reverse strand, counting down.
GCCACCGCGTCGATGTCACCGTGTCGATCGGTGCGGTCGTGCATCCGATCGGGCCGCGCGGTGAATGGGAAGAGGCGATGCACGTCGCCGATCTCGCGCTCTATCTGTCGAAGTCGGGCGGACGCAATCGCGCGACGATGGTGCTCGACGTCGCCGCGGATGCCGACATGGCGTCGCTCGCCAGCGATCTCGCCTCCGCGCAGGCACGCGGCGATGTGCGCCTCGATTCCGTGACCGGCCCGGCGACATCGTCATCGAGCGTGACCGCCGTCGCGAGCGCGATGCCGGCGTAGTCACAACGCGCGACCCGATTGCTGACTCGCTCAGCAATCCCATCGCCGTGTTCATCAAGCGCTGGCCGTGCAGGGCCGATAAACGGGCGAATGACCCGGATCCGACTCGCACTCGCGCTTCTACTGGTGTCCGCCGTTGCACGCGCGGAGACCGTCGACGCGATTCTTCAGGACGTGCACGTCCACGGATTCGTGCGTCCGCAGAACGTGCTGCAACGCCTCTACACCGCGGACGACAAGCCGGGCGACAAGGCGCCGCTCGCGGCTCGCGCGACCTACCTGATCGCGGTCGAGGGCCTGGAACGACAACAGGACGCGTTCGATCGCGCGGACCCGCTACTGGCGCGCATCGACGCCATGGCCGCGAACGAACATTGCGTGCCCTGTGATCTCGCGGCGCGGCTTTCGCGCGCGCAACGTGCGATCGGGGTCGGGCATACGTCGGAAGCGCAGGCGATCATCGCGAGTGCGGAGCCGCTGTCGCTGCAGTCCGGCGATGTGATGCGGTTGGAATACCTGCTGACGCGTACGCGAGTAAGTGACCTGCGCACCGAGATGGCTTCAGGCATTGCGGATGCGGTGCAGGCACGGTCGCTGGCGGCGCGTCACGGTTGGCCGGCGGACGAGGTGCGCGCAATGAGCCCGATGATCGGCATGAATGCCGACCTTGGCGATTTCGCGCGTGCCGATGCATTGGGCCGAGAGGCGTACCTGCTCGCCGACCGCATCGGCTTCGTCTACATGGAGCCCTACCTGCGCGCGCAGCAGGCGTACACCTACAGCATGCGGGGCGAGGGCGAGGCGCAACACCAGGCGCTGCTCGATGTTCTGCGGCTCGCCGGCGACGACCCGTCGATGCGCGAGCTCGTCGCGATCAGCCTCGGGAATCTCTCCGACTACTACCTGCAATCCAACGAGCCGGCGAAGGCGCTGGTCGTCGCCGAACGTGCGCGTGCGATATCGGCGTCGGAGCACGACGACAACGGTGTCGCCGTCGCGGGCGCGAATCGCGGCATCGCGCTGGTGCGGCTCGGTCGTTTCGACGAAGGCATCCACGAACTGCGTGATGCGAAGACGCTCGCCGAACGCATCGGCGCACGCACCTACCTGATGCCCATCCTCGACGAGCTGGTGACCGCGTACGAAAAAGCCGGCCGCCTGATCGAAGCGGTGGCGACGATGCGCGAGCAGCTGCACCTCAGCCAGGAAATGGTGAAGCAGGAACGCGACAAGGCGGTGCTCGAGCTGCAGGAGAAATACGCATCGGAGCGTCGCGGTCGCGAGATCGAACGCCTGTCGATCGCCAATCGCGCGCAGGCCGCGGAGATGGACGCGCATCGCTGGCAGCAGCGGCTGTGGTCGACCGTCGCGGTGCTGGCGCTGCTCGCACTCGCTGCGTTGCTGACGTATCTCTCGCGCGCACGCAACGACAACCGCAAGCTGTCGGGCGACGTCGCGGTGCTGTCGGAGCAGTCGATGATCGATGCGCTCACCGGCGTCGCGAATCGCCGCTGGTGCGAGGCGGAAATGCGGCGTCGCGATGGTGCGCCTGTCGGCCTGATGTTGCTCGACGTCGACTTCTTCAAGCGCGTCAACGACACCTGGGGCCATGCCGCCGGCGATCGCGTGCTGGTCGAGATCGCGCGTCGCCTGCGCACCCTGGTGCGACAGAACGACGCCGTGGTGCGTTGGGGCGGCGAGGAGTTCGTGTTGGTATTGCCAGATGCCGCAGGCGAACGACTCGCACAACTCGCAGAACGCGTGATGCAGAACGTCGCCGGCGAGCCTATCGACATCGGTGGCCAGTCGGTGACGGTGACCGTCTCGATCGGCGCGGTGATGTCGCCGCTGCAAGAAGGCGTGGACTGGCAGCACGCGATGCACGTGGCCGACCTTGCGCTCTACATGTCGAAGGCGGGCGGCCGCAATTGCGCGACCTGCGTCGCCGAGGTCGCGCCCGATGCAGACGTGAGTCAGATTGCCGGCGATCTCGCCGGCGCGGCCGCACGTGGCGATGTCACCTTGCAGATGGTGGACGGCCCGTCACCTGCGCGACCGCAGGCCGTGCGCACCGTCTGATCACTTCTCGACGAATGCGCGCTCGAAGACGTATTGGCCGGGCGTGCCGATGCGCGGCGCGGCGGTGAAGCCGCGCGAATCCAGCAGCGAACGGAAATCGGCCAGCATCTGCGGGCTGCCGCAGATCATCGCCCGATCGTGTTCCGCGTCGAGCGGCTCGATGCCGAGCTGATCCATCATCGCGCCGCTGGCCATGAGGTCGGTGAGACGGCCGCGATGGTCGTTGCCGTTGAATTCGAACGGTTCGCGCGACACGGCGGGGTAGTAGAGCAACTTCCGCGCGATCTGCTCGCCGAGGAATTCATGGCGCGGCAGCTCGTTGACGATGTAGTCGCGATACGCGAGGTCCGCCGCCGAGCGCACGCCGTGGCAGAGGATCACGCGTTCGAAGCGCTCGTACGTCTCGGGGTCCTTGACGATCGACAGCCACGGCGCGAAGCCGGTGCCGGTGCCCAGCAGGTAGAGATTGCGTCCGGCATGCAGGTCGCTGATGAGCAGCGTGCCGGTGGGCTTGCGACCGATGAGCACACTGTCGCCCGGCTTGATGTGCTGAAGGCGCGAGGTCAGCGGGCCGTTCTGCACCTTGATGCTGAAGAACTCGAGCTGCTCTTCCCAGTTGGCGCTGGCGATGGAGTACGCGCGCATCAACGGACGCCCGTCCACCTCCAGCCCGATCATTACGAACTGGCCGTTGTCGAAACGGAAGCCGTCATCGCGCGTGGTGGTGAAGCTGAAGTAGGCGTCGGTCCAGTGGCGGACGTCGAGCACGGTTTCGGTGCCGAAAGGCGAGGACATCGGCGGGCAGGCTGCGGTGGGGCGCGAATTTTAGCCGACCGGCGCGCCCGGGCCGTCGTCGCCCTGCGTTCCCTCGATCGCGGCGGTGGCCGCCGCTTCGCCCAGCGTGGGGCGAGCGGCGTCGCGCGCGACCTCGCAGGCGATGGGATCGAGCGTTTCCGGGCGGATCAGCCCGATCGACGCCGCGTGCTCGGCGATTGCCCGGCTGTCGCGTGCGCGGATCATCGGGACGCGCGTGCCGGCGACGCGGCCGATGTGCGCATCGACGGCGATGTCGCGCGGCGATTCGAGGTCCGGGTCCACATCGCGAATGTAGATCGCGGCGATGCGGTCGCCGAATTCCTGCGCCGCCTCGGCGTACAGGCCGGCGTCGGCCTGGCCCGAATCGCCGAGCAGCACCCAGCGCAGCCGCGGAAAGCGCGCGACGAGTTCGCGCACGCGGTCGAGCTTGTGGCCGTGGCCGGCGGACTTCAGCAGCTTGGTCGGATCGAGCCCGAAATCGCGCAGGAACATCGGCCCAGAGGGCAACGCGTTGAGCCGCATGAATTCGTCGAGCAGGTCGTAGAGATTCCACGGCGAGCTCGAGACGTAGAACAGCGGCACGCGACCGCGGCCGTCGATGCCGGACTGCAGCGCCTGGTAGAGCAGCGCCGCGCCCTTCAGCGGCTTTCGCGTGCGCGCGTTGTGCAGGAAGGTGAGCTGCGCGGCGGTCGTCCAGTCGGTGATCGAACTGTCGAGCACGGTGTCGTCGATGTCGGAAATGACGCCGACCTGCACGTCGTCATGCACGTAGAGCACCGGCTGCGACGTGGGGATGCGGCCGTCGGCGAGGCTCGCGGTCGCTTCGGACCATAGGCCGACAGGCGCGTCCGGTGCGGGCACGGTCGCCGCGTAGTAGCCCTCGTCATCGGTCACCGCATCGACGCTGTAGGGCCCTGCGCGCAGCACCAATGGCACGCCCGGCACTTCGGAGGTGAGAAAGCGGCCGACCGAATGCTGCAGGTTGCGCCAGCGCGACTCGTTCTCGGTGGGGCCACCTTCCGGTGCGTCGGCTAAGACGCGGCCGCGCAGCTCGATGCCATTGGCGTCGCCCCAGCCGCGATACGCGGCGATATGAGCGGGCACGCGCGGCGCGATGCGGCGTCGCAGACCGTCAACGGCATCCTCCATTGCCGAAAGCGCGGCGAGGACGGGATTCGGGGCAGGGCGGTCGGGTGTCGTCATGACCGCAAAAGATAACGGCCGGACCCGTGAGGATCCGGCCGCCATGTTTTCAACCGACTGCGATCAGCGCGTGGCGACGATCGTGCGGGTCGGACGGTTCGGGCACGCCAGGTAGCGTGATTCGTGCAGCCACTTGCTGTCCGGGTAGTACGAGAACACGAACTGGCCGCCCTTGAGCGTGTCGATGATCTCGTGCGCGACCTGCGCGCGCACCGCAGGGCAACCCTGCGAGCGGCCGAGCCGGCCTACCTTCTGCACCATCGACGGATCCACGTACCACGCGCCGTGCATCACGATCGCGCGCGAGCGCGCGTTGTCGTTGAAGCCGCGGTCGAGCCCGTCCATGCGCAGCGAATAACCGTTGTGGCCTTCGTACGTTTCCGCGGTGCGGAACAGGCCGAGGCTGGTCTGGTGCGTGCCGTCGAGGTTGGAGAACGAACGCGCATAGTTCTCGCCACTGCCGGCACCGTGCGCCACGTACTCGTTGTAGAGAACGCGCGTGTTGTGCAGGTCGAACACCCAGAGGCGCTTCTGCGACGACGGCATCGAGTAGTCGATGACCGCGAGCTTCTCGCCGGAACCCGTGGCTTCGCCGGTGCTCATCGCGCATTCGCGCGCTTCGAGCGCCATCTCGATGACCTTCGGGTTCGCACCGGGCGCCAGCGATGCCAGGCGCGAGGCCAACGACATCGACGGCGCGGTCTGCACGGGCGCGGTCATCGGCGCGAGCGGCGCCGACGGCTGCAGTGCAGGCGTGGTGGTCGGGTTCGGTTCCGCCGGAGACAGGGCCGGCAGAAGGCAGCAGGCGATGGCCGAAGCCAAGGCGAGGGAGGTACGCATTCACAGACCCCTTCAACAGACGCTTCAGGGAGGTGCATTCCCGGTGAAGCTTTCCGCCTAGGTTAGGCCCGTGAGCGCTGCGTGCAAGCGGCCGGATTCAGGCTGGTTCAGCCTGCCTGTTCAGTGAAGGCCGCGCTCCTCTTTCGGACGTGCGCGATGATCGGTGAGCAACACACTGACCACCACGAAAAGCCCGAGGAATGCTGCGATCAGGAACAGGATGATCGCGATGGCGGGATAGCCGAAGAGCCGCGACCCGTTGTCGACCCGCATCATCAGCGCGGACGAAACGAGCAGCGCCGCGATGATCAACCCGACGGTGATCCTGTTCGCGATCTTCTGCATGTTCTCCATGAGCTTCGAATCGTCGAGCCCGTCCAGCCGCACCTGCAGCCGGTTGTCCGACAGCAGCGTCAGCAGGTTGTTCAGCTTGCGCGGCGCCTCACGCACGAGGCCTTCGACTTCGATCAGTTCACCCGCGAGCCCGGCCGGCGACAACGAGCGACGCAGGCGCTTTCGCATCACGTCCTCGAGGTGGTCGCGCACCACGTCCTTCGCGTCGAAGTCGGGATCGAGCGCGTCGCAGATCGATTCGAGGTTGAGCAGCGTCTTGCCCAGCAGGCTCAGCTCGGGCGGCGTGCGAAGGCCGCATGCGGTCGCGATGCGCGTGAGGTCGAGCACGAGCCGGCCTTCCGACACCGTGCGTCCACCGGAACGCGCGGCGTAAGACGCGACGAGCTGGCCGACCTCGCGCATGTAGCGCTCCTCGTCGAAATCCTCGAGGCGCGTGGAGATCGAGATGCCTTCAATCGCGACGTCCTCGCCGCGTCCATCCACCGATGCGAACAGCAGCTTCAGCAGGCGGTCGCGACGCTTCGGCGGCACGTGCGCGATCATTCCGAGGTCGAAGATGGCGAGGCGTCCGTCCTCCATCAGCAACAGGTTGCCCGGATGCGGATCGGCGTGGATTTCACCGTAGACGAACGCCTGGTCGAGGTAGGCGCGCAGCAGAGCGCCAGCGAGGTCGCCGAGCCGCTCCTCGGTGCGACGCAGGCCGCTGATGTCGGTGACCTTCTGGCCACGCACCAGGTCCATCGTGAGCACGCGCTTGCCCGAAAGGCTCCACACGGGCGTCGGCACGACGAGCTGCGGATACTGCTCTAGCCGTTCACCGAAGCGCTGCAGGTTCTCGGCTTCGAGGCGATAGTCGAGCTCGGCGAGCAGTGCGCGGCCGAACTCGTTGACCCAGTCGCCGAACTTCAGGCGGCGGCCCATGTCGGTGCCGCGGTCGATCTTGCCGGCGATCGAGCGCAGCGCTTCGAGGTCGTTGCGCACGCTGGTGATGGCATCCGGGCGCTGCACCTTCACCGCGACTTCGCGGCCGTCGCGCAGCACCGCGCGGTGTACCTGCGCCAGCGATGCGCTGCCGAGCGGCTCGTCGTCGAACTCCGCGAACAGCTTGTTCGGCCGCACGCCAAGTTCTTCCTCGATCACCTGCCGCACCACGTCGGCGGGCAACGGATCGACGTTGTCCTGCATGCGCTCCAGCGCGGCGAGGTAATCGGGCGGCACCATGTCCGGGCGCGTCGACAGCGCTTGGCCGAGCTTGATGAAGGTCGGGCCCAGGGCTTCGAGATCGTCGACGAACTGCTCGGGCTTGCCCGGTTCGCCTGCCGACTCGTCGACGCTGGCCTCGACGTCCTGCAGCACGGCGTCCTGGTCCAGCCCGCTGAAGATTCCGGCGCTGCGGTACTTGAGCAGGAACTTCAGGATCTGGGCCGTACGCGCAATGCCGGTGGTCTGCTCGGACATGAAAGGTCTCCGTGGGTCACGCAGCCTAAGCGGCGCGCCGTCAACGCTGTTTCATGTCGGCCGCGCGAACCTGTACGGATGGAAACGTCAGGCACGCTCTGGACCATCGGCCATTCCACGCATCCGTGGGAGGCGTTCGTCGACATCCTGCAAAAAGCGGAGATCGAGGCGGTGGCGGACGTGCGCCGCTTCGCGGGGTCGCGACGGCATCCGCAGTTCGGTAGCGACGCGATGGCGGCCGCGCTGCCAAAAGCGGGTATCGAGTACGTGCCGTTTCCGGACCTCGGCGGACGCCGTGCGGCGCGGCCGGATTCGCCGAACACCGCGTGGCGCAATGCCGCGTTTCGCGGTTATGCGGATTACATGGAGACGCCGGCCTACGAGCGTGCGCGCGAGCGGTTGGCTGCGCTTGCGACATCGAAGCGGACGGCGGTGATGTGCGCTGAAGCGGTGTGGTGGCAGTGCCACCGATCGCTGATCTCCGACGACTTCAAGTCACGCGGGTGGACCGTGCTGCATCTGCAGGCCGGTGGGCGGGTGCAGGAGCATCCGTATACGGGCGCGGCGAGGGTGGTGGAGGGGAGGTTGGATTATTCGGGGGATGAGGGAATTCAGCAGGGTTTGTTTTGAGCTCGCTGGGACACGTCATGTAGGAGCCGAAGCGTTTCGTCCGCTCACGCGGCCGAGTCACTTTTCTTTGGTCGTGCAAATAAAAGTAACCAAAAGAAAGCACTTTTCCCCGACGGATCTACAGCTCGCGATCGGGTCGGTATGTCGCGATCGCCACACTCGGCATCCTGCCTCGGGTGGCGACGGCCGACGTCCTGTCGGCCGCCCCTTCGGGGTCTTTACGATTTGAGCGGCTGTTGCGGTGATAACTGAGGAGCTGCGTCTTCGACGGCATGCTTGCTCGGGACGCGCGAAGTCAAAGCAGCAAAGCTGCACACAACGCGAGAAGTCGAGAACGATCAGGCATAGGGCTGCAGAGGCATCAGGGCAGGCGTCAGCGGGCGCAACAGCGACTTCGAGCCGCAAACCCAACCGTGGGACCCGAAGGGCGGCGGCCATGGATGGCCGCCGTCCGCACCCGAGCCAGGATGGCGAGTGTGCGGATCGTGGAAAACTCACACGATCGCGCGCTGTAGATCTGATCGGGGAAGGTGCTTTCTTTTGGTTACCTTTTCTTTGCACCAGCAAAGAAAAGTAACTCGGGCGCGCCAGCGCACGAAACGCTTTTGCAGTTTGCGGATAACGAAGCACCGCGCCGCGTTACTTCCCCTTAGCCTTAGCAAACGCATCCGCCAACGCACTATTCACCACCGCCGCCTGCGGCTTGCCCTGCGGTTTAGGCGCCGGCCCACGCCCACGTTCCTGTGTCCCTCGCGTTGCGCCCGGCTGCGGCCGCCCCGCATCACGATCATTCCGCGGCGCACGCGGTGCCGCATCGTCCAAACGACACGTCAACGCAATCCGCTTGCGCGCGACATCCACCTCCTGCACGCGCACCTTGACGATGTCGCCGACCTTCACCACGTCGCGCGGATCTTTCACATACGTGTCCGACAGCGCGGAAATGTGCACGAGCCCGTCCTGGTGCACGCCGATGTCGACGAACGCACCGAACGCCGCGACATTCGTGACAACGCCTTCAAGAACCATTCCCGGTTTCAGATCCTTCAGCTCTTCGACGCCATCAGCAAAACGCGCGGCCTTGAACTCAGGGCGCGGGTCGCGGCCCGGCTTCTCTAGTTCTTTGAGGATGTCGCGCACCGTCGGCACGCCGAAACGGTCGTCGACGAACTGTTCGGCGCGCAGGCCGCGCAGGAACGCGGCATCGCCGATCAGGCCACGGATCGGCTTGCCAGTGGACGACACGATGCGTTCGACGACGGGATACGCCTCGGGATGCACTGAACTCGAATCCAGCGGCTCGTCACCGTCGGCGATGCGCAGGAAGCCAGCGCACTGCTCGAACGTCTTGTCGCCCAGGCGCGGCACCTTCAGCAGCTCCTTGCGCGACTTGAACGGGCCGTTCGAGTCGCGGTGACGCACGATGTTGTCCGCCACCGTCGAACTCAGGCCGGACACTCGCGCGAGCAACGCAGCGGACGCCGTGTTCACATGCACGCCGACCGCATTCACGCAGTCCTCGACGCGCGCATCGAGCGCGCGCGCCAGCTTGTACTGGTCGACATCGTGCTGGTACTGGCCGACGCCGATCGCTTTCGGTTCGATCTTCACCAGCTCGGCGAGTGGATCCTGCAGCCGACGTGCGATCGACACCGCGCCGCGCAACGAAACGTCCACGTCAGGGAATTCGCGCGACGCGAGTTCCGACGCCGAATACACCGACGCACCGGCTTCACTCACGACGATCTTGGTGAGCTTGAGTTCCGGCGCGAGCTTGATGAGATCCGCCGCGAGTTTGTCGGTCTCGCGCGATGCGGTGCCATTGCCGATCGCGATCAACTCGACGTTGTGCTGCGTGCAGAGCCGCCGCAACGAAGCGAGCGACTGGTCCCACTGGCGCTTGGGTTCGTGCGGATAGATCGTGTCGGTCGCGACCAGCTTGCCGGTGCGGTCGACCACGGCGACTTTGACGCCAGTACGCAGACCCGGATCGAGACCCAGCACCGTGCGTGCGCCGGCGGGCGCTGCGAGCAGCAGATCCTTGAGGTTGTCGCCGAACACGTTGATCGCTTCCAGCTCGGCGCGTTCGCGTGCCTGCGCGGTCAGGTCGAGCATCAGGTGCAGGTGCAGCTTGGCCTTCCACGTCAGCCGTGCGCAGTCCATCAGCCATTGATCTGCGGGGCGGCCGTCGTTGCGGATGCCGGCGTGCTTCGCAACGCGACCGGTCGCGAGCAGATGGCCCGCGTCCGCATCGACGCCCGGATCGAGATCGAACTGCAGGAACTCCTCGCGACGGCCGCGCAACAGCGCGAGCATGCGGTGCGACGGAATCTTCGAGATCGGTTCGGCGTGATCGAAGTAGTCGCGGTATTTCGCGCCTTCGTTCTCCTTGCCTTCGATCACCTTCGAACGCACGACGCCGACCTGCGACAGCCATTCGCGCAATTCACCAACGAGTGCCGCGTCTTCGCCCCAGCGTTCCATCAGGATCGCGCGCGCGCCATCGAGGGCGGCCTTCGCATCGGCGATGCCTTTGTCAGCGTCGACATATGTCGTGGCAACTGCTTCGGGTGATTGCGTCGGATCGCCGAGCAGCGTGTCGGCCAGCGGTTCCAACCCGGCTTCGCGCGCGATCTGCGCACGCGTGCGGCGTTTCGTTTTGTACGGCAGGTAGAGATCTTCGAGGCGCGCCTTGCTGTCGGCGGCGAGCAGGTCGTTGCGCAGCTCGTTGGTGAGCTTGCCCTGTTCGTCGATGCTCGCGATGACCAGCACGCGGCGGTCTTCGAGCTCGCGCAGGTAGCCCAGGCGCGTTTCGAGTTCGCGCAGCTGGATGTCGTCGAGGCCGCCGGTCACTTCCTTTCGATAGCGCGCGATGAAGGGCACGGTCGCGCCTTCGTCGAGCAGCGCGACGGCCGCTTCCACCTGTCGGGCCTGCGCGCCGATTTCCTCGGCGATACGGCGGGCGATGTGCTGGGCGGTGCTGCGGTCCTGCATGAGTGCGTCGACATCCGGATGGGCCGGCGATTGTGGGCGCGCGCGCAGGGGCCGTCGACGTTGACAGCACTGCGGTCGTGTGGGACCGAAGCGCCACTCGCCGTGTTCAGGCAGGCGGATCGATGCGCAGCAGCTCGCCGTTTTCGTCGTCGGTCAGCACATAGACGGCACCATCGGCGGCGACGCGCACGTCGCGGATGCGCGCTTTGCGATCCTCGAGCAGTCGTTCCTCGCGGACGATGCGATCGCCGTCGAGCTGGAGCCGGATCAGGCAGCGGTCGGCGAGCGCACCGAGAACCACGCTGTCGTTCCATGGCGAACCCGGGTGGCCGGTGTAGAACGCCATGCCGGACAGCCCCGGGGATTTCAGCCACACGTGGTATGGCGATTCCATGCCCGGCACGTCGGTGCCCTTGGTTTCCGGATACGGGAACGGCGTGGCGTAATCCTTGCCGTGGCTGGCGATCGGCCAGCCGTAATTCTTGCCGGCCTGCGGCAGGTTGATCTCGTCGCCCCCGCGCGGGCCGTGCTCGGCTTCCCACAGGCGGCCCGTGCGTGGATCGACCGCGAGCGACTGCACGTTGCGATGCCCGTAACTCCAGATCTGCGGGCGTGCATCGCTGCGGCCTACGAACGGGTTGTCCGGCGGCACCGCGCCGTCGAGCGTCAATCGCACGAGCTTGCCCTGCAGCACGCCGAGATCCTGCGCGCGCATGCGCTGGAAGCGCTCGCCCTGGCTGATGAAGACGTGGCTGTCGCGATCGAACGCGATGCGCGAACCGAAGTGGTTCGGGCCTTGGAGCTTGGGTTCCTGTCGATAGATGACGCGGAAGCCGGTCAGCGCCATACCGTCGAGCACGCCGTAGCCGGCGGCGGTTCCGGCCGTGCCATCGGGGCCGGGTTCGGCGTACGCAAGGTAGACGCGGTGGCTGCTCGTGAAATCCGTCGCCAGCTCGACGTCGAGCAGCCCGCCCTGGCCCTGTGCCCATACCGTCGGCACGCCGGTGATCGGTGCAGACACGCGACCGTCGCGCTCGACGTAGCGCAGGCGGCCCGGGCGTTCGGTCACGAGGAAGCGGCCGTCGGGAAGGAACGCCAGCGCCCAGGGGTTTGCCAGCCCGCCGGCGATTCGGGTGACGCGAATTTGGTCCGGCCGCGCGGCGGTCTCCGCGGGCGCGGACGGCCGTGCAGAAGGCCCATCGCCGGCGCGACAGCCGCTTGCGGCGGCTGGAAGCAGGAGGACTGCGACAAGGGCTGCGTAGCGCATGACGGCACCGTCGAACCGTGAAGGCTGTGACCGTATCGCCACTCCATGCGATGACGGCGTCGCGGCAGGTGGCGAGCTGTAATCCGCTGCACAGTTTCTTGCTGCGGTCCGTTCGCAGAATGCCGTTATCGACAGAGAAGTGACGTTTTTCGTCTCACCGGCCGGAACTTGATGGATTCCCAGAGCGCGTCCCGCGAACGATCGGCTCCCGTGGCGGAGGCCCGGCGACGGGCGCTCGCGTCCGCGCGGCTGCTGCGTGCGCCGGTTGCGTTCGCCGCCGTTGCCGGACTGCTGTGCGCCGCCGCCGCGCGCGTGTTGTCGCCGGCGCTCGCTGCAGGTGCGATCGGCGCGGTGGTCGGCGCGTGGACCGGGCTCTGGCTTGCGCGACCGCTGGCGGGGCGCGCCGACGCGCGATGGTTGATGCCCGTACTCGGCATCGCAGCCGGGTTGTTCGCTGCGCATGTCGTGCCGGTCACTGTCATCGTTATCACCGCGGTGATGACTGCCGCGGTCGTCGCGACACGCGCACTGGTTCGACAACTGCATCCCCAAGTCGAGTGGGACGACCCGGCGCCGGCCGCAATCGCGATCGCATCGCTCGGCGCCGTCACGCTCGCACTCGCGTGGGTGAGCGCGCAGGCTGTTCCGTTCCTGCATGGCGCGTGGTTTGCGGCATGGCCCGCGCTCGCCGCTGCGGCCGTCGCCGGATTCGCTGCATCGGTGACGCTCGCCGCGATCGATCCGCCGGATCCGTTCGCCGAGGATCCGCGTCGCGTCACGCTCGTTCTTTCACTTGCGTTGGTCATAGGCGCGGCCGTGTTGTCCGCGATCTCGCCGCGCCTCGTTCCGTTGCTCGCGATCGGCCTGCTCGCACTCGCGGCATCGGGCCGGCCGCGCACGCTGGGTGCGTTGTCGCTGGTGCTGGCGATCGCAGCGCTCATCGCGGCCGACCACGCATCCGCGACGCTGTCGCGCATCGCCGGCGGCTGGTCGACCGCGGCCGCACTCGGCCTCGTCGCGACGATGCTCGCCATCGCGCTGCTCGGCAGCCTGCTCGCGCACCAGCGTGATCGCGTGCGTGCACGGCTGCGCGCCGCGAGCGGACATCTGCTCACGCTCGCCGAAAAAAGCCCGGGCCTCGTCGCGACATTCGATCGCGACATGCGCCACCGCCACGTCAACGATGCCTACGTGCGGTGGACTGCCCTGACGCGTGAGCGTGTCGAAGGCGCCACGCTGGGCGACGTGCTCGGCATGGAGTTCGCGGGCAAGCTGCAGACCAGCGCCGCACGCGCGATGGCCGGTGCATCGCAACAGCTGCAGGCCGACCGCGGCGATCGCGCGCTCGACATCCGGCTCGAACCGTACTTCGGCCTCGACGGTGCGATTGCCGGTTTCCATCTGCTCGCCGAGGATGTCACGTGGCGCAAGCAGAGCGAGCGCGACCTGCGCACGCTGGTCAATGCATCGCCCGAGCCGACGCTGGTGCTCGACGAGGACGGCCGCATCCAGCTTCATAACGATGCCGCCGCGACGTTGTTCGACGCCGCGAACGCCGATCTCGTCGGCACGCTTCTGCCGACCTGGCTCACCGCGTCGGACGGGACTACTCCGGTCGCGAGCACCGATGCCGGTCTGCGCGCGCGTCGTCGCGACGGCACGACATTCCCCGTCGACCTCAAGCTTGGCTCGATGCCGGGCGAGCACGGCGGACGTTCGGTGGTCACGTTGCGCGATCTGAGTCGCGATCTCGCGCTTGAACACGCGGCACGTGCCGCACGCGAGCAGGCGCAGGCGACGCTCGATTCGATCAGCGATGCGATGGTCGTCGTGGATCCGAGCGGCACCGTGATCGCATTCAATCCGGCCGCGACCGAACTCACCGGCTGGGCGCGCGAAGACGCGCTTGGGCACGTCGTGGAAGAAGTCATCAAGCTCGTCGAGCCCATCCGCGGCGTGCCGCAGGTGTCGGTGCTTCGCGAGGCGTTGAAGACCGGCAAGGCGGCGCGACTGGAGGGTGAGCGCGAACTCGTGCGTCGCGACGGTGCGCAGCGCGTGGTCGAGGAATCCGCGTCGCCATTGCGCGATGCGCAGGGCAGGGCGATCGGCGGCGTGCTGCTGCTGCGCGATGTCAGCCATGCGCGCGAACAGGCGCAGGTGCTCGCGCATATGGCGCAGCACGATTCGCTCACCGGCCTGCCGAATCGCGTTCTGTTCCAGGACCGTCTGGGCCAGGCACTCGCGCAGCTCGGCCGTGGCAATCGAGGTGCGGTGCTCTACATCGATCTCGACAAGTTCAAGCCGATCAACGACACGCTCGGCCATCCGGTCGGCGACAAGGTGCTGCAGGAAGTCGCGCAGCGCCTGCGCGAGTGCGTGCGCGAGGACGACACCGTCAGCCGACAGGGCGGTGACGAATTCGTGCTGCTGCTGCAGCGCCTCGCCGACCCGCGCGATGCCGCGCGCGTCGCGGAAAAACTCATCCGCTCTGTCGAACAGCCGATCATCGTCGACGGCCACGAGCTGCGCGTCGGCGCGAGCGTCGGTATCTCGCTGTTCCCGCAGGATGCGCGCGACGCCCGCTCGCTGATGAAGCAGGCGGACACCGCGCTGTATCACGTCAAGGACACGGGTCGCGGTCGCTACAGCTACTTCACCGACCTTATGGGCGAACGTGCGGAAGCGCGCATGCGCACCGAGAACGACCTGCGCCTCGCACTCGCGGCGGAAGACTTCGTGCTGGACTACCAGCCGGTGGTCAACACGCGCACCGGCAAGTTCACGTCGGTCGAAGCGCTGCTGCGCTGGCGTCGCGCCGACGGCACCGTGTTGCTGCCGGAAACGTTCCTGTCGGTGGCCGAAGAAACCGGGCTGATCATCCAGATCGACGAATGGGTGCTCGGCAAGGCCTGCCTGCAGAACGCCGCCTGGCAGCAGGCCGGGCTGCCGCCGTTGCCGCTGTCGGTGAACGTGTCGTTGGCGCGCTTCGATCCCGATCGCTTGCTCGCGCAGATCGATGCCGCGCTGGCTGCGGCGACGCTCGATCCGCAATGGTTGGAAGTCGAGTTCCGCGGCGAGCAGCTGTTCGCGCTCGGCGAGCCGGGGCGTAGCCTCGTCGCCGACCTGCGCGCGATGGGCGTCAAGGTCGCGGTGGACGACATCGCGACCAGCCAAGCCAGCGTGTCGCAGCTGGTCGACGTCGGTTTCGACGCGCTGAAGCTGGATGTCGCGGTGGTGGACGCACTGATCGACCACGAGCGTGCGCGTCGAGTCGCCGAGGCGATCTGCCGCACCGGTCTCGCGCTGCAATGCGAGGTGGTCGCCAAGGGCGTCGAGAGCGAGGCGCATCGCGACCTTCTGGCGCGTTGGGGCTGCGGCAGCCTGCAGGGCACGCTGTTCAGCCCGCCGCTGTCGTCCACCGCGCTCGCGCGCCTGCTGCAACGCTCGGATCCGCCGACCATCGCGCGCACTGCCTGAGCGCCGGGTGCGCAGCGGGCGGTAAAATGGCGGCTTCCCTCCCGTCGTGCCCGCCGTGTCCTCCCAGACCGCTCCTTTCGCTCCGTCCGCGCCCGTCGTCATCCGCCAGGACGACCTGATCCAGTCCGTCGCCGACGCGCTGCAGTACATCAGCTACTACCACCCGGTCGATTACATCAAGGCGCTGACCGCCGCGTACGAGCGGGAGCAGTCGCCCGCCGCGCGCGACGCGATGGCTCAGATCCTCATCAACTCGCGCATGTGCGCCGAGGGCCGCCGGCCGATCTGCCAGGACACCGGCATCGTCACGGTGTTCCTCGATGTCGGCATGGACGTGCGCTGGGACGGCGCGACGATGTCGGTCGAGGACATGGTCAACGAAGGCGTGCGTCGCGCGTATCTCGATCCGGACAACGTGCTGCGCGCAAGCGTGCTCGCCGATCCTGCGGGCAAGCGCACGAACACGCGCGACAACACACCGGCGGTGATCCACACCAAGCTCGTACCGGGCAACACCGTGCACGTCACCGTTGCGGCCAAGGGCGGTGGTTCGGAAGCGAAGTCGAAGTTCGCGATGCTCAACCCGTCCGACTCCATCGTCGACTGGGTGCTCAAGACCGTGCCGACCATGGGCGCGGGCTGGTGCCCGCCGGGCATGCTCGGCATCGGCATCGGCGGCACCGCCGAGAAGGCGATGCAGCTGGCGAAGGAAGTGCTGATGGAGCCGGTGGACATCCAGGATCTCGTCGCGCGCGGCCCGAGCAACCGCATCGAAGAACTGCGCCTGGAGCTCTACGACAAGGTCAACGCGCTCGGCATCGGTGCGCAGGGCCTCGGCGGTCTGACAACGGTGCTCGACGTCAAGATCAAGGATTACCCGACGCATGCAGCGAACCTGCCGGTCGCGATCATTCCGAACTGCGCGGCCACCCGGCACGCGCATTTGGTGCTCGACGGCAGCGGCGCGGTGCAGCTCGATCCGCCGTCGCTCGAGGATTGGCCGAAGCTCACGTACGACGCGAGCGCCGGGCGTCGCGTGAACCTCGACACCATCACGCGGGACGAAGTCGCGAGCTGGAATCCGGGAGAAGTGCTGCTGCTCAACGGCAAGCTGCTCACCGGCCGCGATGCCGCGCATAAGCGCATGGTCGACATGCTCAATCGCGGCGAGACGTTGCCGGTCGATCTGTCGGGCCGTTTCATCTATTACGTCGGCCCGGTCGATCCGGTGCGCGATGAAGTTGTCGGCCCCGCAGGCCCGACCACCGCGACGCGCATGGACAAGTTCACCGACCAGGTGCTCGAACAGACCGGCCTGCTCGGCATGGTCGGCAAGGCCGAGCGCGGCCCGATCGCGATCGATGCCATCCGCAAGCACAAGTCGGCCTACCTGATGGCGGTCGGCGGCGCGGCGTATCTGGTGTCGAAGGCGATCAAGGCCTCGCGCGTTGTCGCGTTCGAAGATCTCGGCATGGAAGCGATCTACGAGTTCACCGTGCAGGACATGCCGGTGACCGTCGCGGTCGATTCGAACGGCACGTCGGTGCACCAGACCGGCCCGCGCGAATGGCAGGCGCGTATCGGAAAGATTCCGGTGGTGGTCGAACCGGCCTGATGCGAACTTCGATGCCCGGCCTGTCCGGGCATCGTCGTATTGGCGTGACGCGATGCCTCAGAGGCGATGGGCGAGGGCGGTCAGCGTCTGCTGTGTCGTGGGCTGCGCGAGATAACCCTTCGCCAGCACTTCCAGCGCGTTGATGTTGGTATCGCTCACGTCGTCGAGATCGTCGAGCCCGATCGTCAGCGGCGTCTGCAGTCGGTAGTACGCGTCGCCGACGATGTGCTGCGCGATGTAGTCGACCGACTCGGCGTTGCCGTCGAACAGCACGTCGATAATCGGGATCGCCCATTCCAGCGCGCCCCATTCGCGTGCCGAGCGCAGGTCGATGGTGCGTGTTCGTTCGCCGGTGCCGACCGATACGACGATGAGGTCGCGGCAGTTGTCGACCGTGTCGTCCTTGCGCAGCGCTTCGGCGATGGCGCAGGCGGTGGGATTGTTGGCGACGATGCCGCCGTCGATCAGTGCGCAGTCGCGCCCTTCGACACGCAACGGATGCGCGGGGAAATACGTCGGCGCGGCGGTGGTGGCGCGGCAGACGTCGCGAACGCGCAGGTCCGCGTGCTCGGGCTTGAAGCTTTTGAAGATCACCGGCTTGCGGTTGATGGTGTCGTAGCTGGTCACCATCGTCTTGACGCTGCAGTCGCCCAGGCGCGCATCGCCGAACACGTCGGCCAGCACCTTCTCCATGCCGCGACCGTCGTAGCGCGGCGCGGACGGGCCGTCCACCAGCAGACGCGATGCACGCGACCACAAGCGGCTCGCGATGCCCGGAAAGATTTCATGCCGACGCCCGCGATACAGCTCCGCGAGCATGTCGGGCGAGCGTCCGAGTGCGAGCCCGCAGGCGATCAGGCCGCCTGTCGAGCTGCCTGCAAGAAGATCGAAGCTGCCGGGAATATGCGGCTTGCCTGCGGCCGCGAGCGCGGCGTCGACGCCGGCCAGCCATCGGCAACTGACGAGACCGCGGATGCCGCCACCGTCGAGCGAAAGGATGCGTCGCAGCTGCATGGAGTCCTCCTTGACGCCAGTGTCGATCCCACCTGTCGCACAGACTGCACTTGGCGCCGACGCCGCGCGTGAAAACGCAACGTGCGCCGACGCGCGGTCAGATCAGGTTTTCGTCGTCGTGGGCGGCGCGCTGGGCGTCCACCTGCGCATCGATGTCGTGGTTCACCGAGGTGTCCCCGCAGCCTTCCGGTTCCGTCTGCGGCGTCGCCACCACTTCCATGCCGATACGGTGCGCGACCGCCGGTGGCAGCGGCGCGGTGAACATGTACTGCACTGGGCGCGGCCCATCGATCTGGGCCTTCTCGAAGGCCGACTTCACCGCGCGGACCGCCTCGCTGCGCACCTTGCCCAGGTCGCTCTCGCGCTGGTTCACCCAGCCCTGGAACTTGAGCTGGATGCCGCCGTTGAGATAGCCGTCGACGGCCCATGAAGGCGACGGATCGTCGAGCACGCCGGCGACCTTTTTGATCTCGCCGATTGCCGTTTCCTGCGCTTCGCGGATGGATTCGGCGGTGTCGATCACCATCAGGAATTCGAAACGGCGCTTCGGGTTCTGCGTGAAGTTGGTGACGACCGACTTGAAGACGATGCCGTTCGGCACAGCGACCTGCACGCCGTCGAACGTCATCAGCAACGTCGAGCGCGACGTCAGCGCGACCACCTTGCCTTCGTATTTGTCGACGAGGATGTGGTCCCCGGGCGAAAAGCCGCGACGCAGGCTGAGCAGGATGCCGGCGACATAGTTCTCGGCGATGTCCCGGAACGCGAAGCCGATCGCGATGCCGACCACGCCGGCCGAACCCAGCAACGCGCCGACGATAGCGGTCGCTTCCAGCAGGTCGAGCGCGATCAGTAGGCCGACCAGCAGGATCACCCAGTTCACCAGCCGCGCGACGAGCGAATCGATGTACGGGTTCTTCGCGCTGAAACGCGAGAGGTGGATGCGGCGGCTCACCGATCGCCCGATCCACCATGCGATCAGCACGATCAATGCAGCGACCAGGAGCAGCGGCAGTCGCGCGACCAGCCCGATCAGCTTGCCGCCGACCTGCTGCAGCGCGAGCTTCAGGCGGGTGACGATGCTTCCGGCGATCTGCAACCGGTTGTCGACGCTCGCGACGCCCGGCTGCTGCCCCGCGATCTGCTCGGCGTGCGCGCGTTCCTCGTCGCCCGAAACCGAGCCGTCGAGACGTACCACGCCGCCCGCAGCCGTCACCGTGATGTTCGAATAGCCCGGCACGGCACGCAGGCGCGCGGCGACCGTGCGCGACAGTTGCTCGTCGGCCGATGTCGGCGTCGCGGACGCGACCTTGACGCCAGCCGCCTGCGCGATCCACGCCTCGGACTGCGCACCGGATACCGCGGGGACAAAGATCAGACAGACCGCCAGCAACAGGCCGGCGAAACGGCGCATCGACACCCGGAAACCTCGATCGTTAGAGCTGTGACTTGATCGGGACGATGAAGCGCTCGGACATCTTTTCCTTCCAGGGCCGCGTCTGCCACATCTGGTACGTGTACGGCTTGGTCAGTTTGAGGTCGCGCTCGAAGACCTGCGTCATCGTCTCGGCGAAGCCCGCATCGTAGACGTTCAGGCTGGCCTCGTCGTTCAATTGGAATGAACGCTGGTCGAGGTTCGTCGAGCCGACCGACACCATGTAGTGGTCGATGATCATCAGCTTCACGTGCAGCATCGTGGGCTGGTAGAGGTGGATCTCCGCACCGGCGGCCAGCAGCGGGCCCCATTCCTTCTTGGTCGCGATGCGCACCGTTTCCGAGTCGATGTACGGGCCCGGCAGCAGCAGCCGCACGCGAACGCCGCGCTTTCGGGCAGCCATCAGCGCGTCGCGAAGCAGCGGGTCCGGAATGAAATACGCCGCCTCGACGTCGATGCTCTTTTCCGCCGCAGCAATCGCCATCAGGAACATCAGGTGCATGCTCTCCGCGCCGCCTGCAGGCGAGGCGATGAACATGTGCGCCGGCATGTCGCCCGCCGGCTGCACGGCCGGGAAGTACTTGGCGCCGTTGAGGACGTGGCCGGTCGTCTTGATCCAGTTGTCGTTGAAGGCGGCCTGCACCTGCGACACCACCGGGCCTTCGATGCGGAAGTGCAGGTCGTGCCAGTGATCGGGGTCCTGCGCGTGGCCCAGCCACGGGTCGCCGATGCCGACGCCGCCGGTGAACGCAACGCTGCCATCGACCACGAGCAGCTTTCGATGCGTGCGGTTGTTGAGGCGGCCGAGGTTGTACCAGTGCAGCGGGCGATACCGCTCGATGCGCACGCCGCAGTCCTGCATGTTCTTCAGCATCGAGCTGTCCATCTTGATGCTGCCGGCCCAGTCGACCGTCACGTTCACTTCGATGCCGGCCTTCGCGCGCTCGCACAGCGCCTGGCTGAAGTCGGCGGCGATCCTGCCCTCCCACCAGATGTAGGTCTCGAACGTGATCGTGGTCTTCGCGCCGCGAATCGCATCGAGCATCGCGGGGAAGATCTCGTCGCCGTTCTGCAGCACCGTGATCTTGTTGCCGGGCACGATCGACGGCCCGAGCAGCACGCCCATTTCGCGGATGAACTGCGGGTCGGTGCTCGCGTACTGGTGGATGACGCGGTTCTCGAGCTTCTTCTCGGGCGTCGCGAAGTTCATCGCGATGACCACGATCAGCACGGTCACAAGAGCCGTCAGGGCGATCGTCCAGAACATGCGGCGGCGGCTCCAGTTCAGTCGGAATTTCATGGTGCCGACTCTGAACGGCCGCTTCGCAAGCGGGTGTGAAACTGCCGCTAGTTGTGGGCGAGCCAGACCACCGCAAACAGGCCGAGCATCCCGAACGCGATGACCAGCTTGAGGATCGTCCCCAGCAGGAGCCCGACCCAGGTGCCGACGCCGACCTTCGCCGCGTGGCCCATGTCCTGCAATTTGCGACGGTGGATCAGCTCACCCGCGACGGCGCCCACGAACGGCCCGATGAAGATCCCGATGAAGCCGAGGAACAGGCCGGCGAAGGTGCCGATGGTGGCGCCCAGCAAGGCGAGACGACTCGCGCCGACACGCTTCGCGCCCATCGCCGTCGCAAGCAGGTCGACCGCGAACGACGCGAGCGTCAGTACCACCAGCACACCCAGCGTCCAACCGCCGACGCGATGAAAGCCGTCGGCCCAAGCCGCGAGCAGGAGCCCGCCGAAGACCAATGGAATGCCGGGAAGCGCGGGCAACACCGTGCCGGCGATGCCGACGATGACCAGCACGACGGCGATAACGAACCACAGCGTGGACAGGTCGGACACGGGCATCTCCATCGGCAGTCGCGGCATTCTGCGGCACGCGTCGTCATTGCCGCTGCACGAGGGGCGTCCAGCGCCGTCGACAAAAAGAAAGCCCGGCCGAAGCCGGGCTTTCCGCGTCCCTCTTGGGGGAGGTGACTTACTTCTGCGACGGGTTGTTCTCGGCGAAGTACTCGTGGTTGTCGGCGTTGTCGAGCGCCTGGTCCGGGTTCGAGGCCGCGAGGTTCTTCGCACCGCTCTGGCCATAGACGTGGTCGTCGGTGGCCGCGGTGACGTTGAAGTGGCTCATCTCGTGGATCAGCGTGCCGCCCTTCGAATCGGTGCCGGTCAGCGGCGCCGACCAGAACGCCTTGCACACGAAGATCTCGTACGGGCGGGTCGGGTAGACGTAGGCGTAGTAGCTCTGGTTGCAACCGCAGTTGATCGTGACCTGGCCACCGCTCTGGTCGATCGCGCTGTCGATGTTGACGAAGTGCTGGCGCGCCGTCGAATAACGCGACGACGTGTACGAGCCGAACCACGTGGTGTAGCGCGCACCGACGGTGCCGCCGTTGAGGTAGCCCTTCGCGTTCTCCGAATAGGTGCGCGCCGCGTTGACCGCACTGCCCGCGGTGCTGATCTGCGTGGTCGAGCAGCTCTTGTACGACACGCCGTTGACGACGGTCGCGCCCGCGCTCGGCTTCGCCTGCGCCTTGAGCGTGCGGCTACCGCCCAGCTGGTCGGTGCCGTCGACCCACAGCTTCAGCGACGCGCTCTGCGCGACCATCGGCAGGCCATTCGACGCGATCAGCATCTGCCCGCCCGACAGCGACGCGTGCTGAAGCGGCGACTTGTACGTCACCGTGTATTCGCCGGTGTTCGACAGGTCGTAGAACGCCGAAAGGTCGACGCTGGTGCGGATCGTCTCGCCCGGGCGCAGCACGGTGAAGTCGCTCGCCTGCGGCAGGCCGCGCTTGATCATCGGGCCTTCGTACGGAACCTCGCGGCCGTCGTGGGTCACGCTGAACACGTCGGACTGCAGGTACTGCGACGGCAGCTGCCAGCCCGGCATGCGCACGGCGCGATTGCTGGTGTTGGTCACCTCTACGTCCACCGCGCCCAGGAACGACGACTGGCCCGTCGACGCGACCACGGCGATCCGCAGCGGGTTGAACGTGGCGGTCTGCACCGAGGCGTCGGCGGCGTTCAGGGCGAAACCGGCGAGCAGGACGCTACCGGCGGCGGCAAGCAGGGGCAGGCGATTCATTCGACACCTCGGGGGAAGGGAGTCCGTCATGGACGCCCCGACGTTAACCCCGCGATCAGCCCCATGCATGCCGCGCCGCAACAAACGCAATCCGCAATCAGGACCGGACACGAAAACGGCCCGGGGTTACCGGGCCGTTTTTGAAACTGAGACGAGCGTCGCTTAGCGTGCCCAGACGCGACCGTTGTAAACGCGAACCGCCGAACCTTCGCCGATGCCGCCGAGGTCGTTCTGGCTGACCATCGTGGTGCGGCCATCGTTCATGCGGACATAGACGTTGTAGCTCGTGCCCGACGTCGACATGTTGCGATCGACCGCCGCGCCCGCGGCTGCGCCGGCGACTGCGCCTGCGACCGTCGCGACGTTCTGCTTGCCGTTGCTCGAGTCCTTGGTGAGTTCATGACCCGCGGCGGCGCCGATGACGCCACCGATCACGCCGCCCGCAACACCGGAGCGCGGCGCGGTGCCGTTACCGACCGCTTCGATGCGCGTCACCACGCCGCAATCGGAGCAGACGCCATAGCTGTTGGCCGGCGGCGGCGAACCCGCGTAGCCCGAGGAATAGGGAGTGGACGCGCAGCCGGCCAGGGCGATCAGCGAGGCGGCCGCGACGGCGGTGAGACGAAGTTGCACATTCATGGGACGCTCCAGGATTCGTGGTCAGGACGATGGCCATTGCCATGCGCGACAGATCGTGGGAGCGCGTCGGTGAACGCGTTATCAAACTGCGAACACGCGTTCAGCCGACAGTTCTTCGCGCAACGATCACTCGTTCGCGTAGTGGTGACAGTTCTCGCAGGCCTCGCCGATCTTCGCTGCAGCAGCCTGCACGCCGGGGCAATTCAGTGGCGGCGTTGCCAGCGATGCATCGACGCGCGCACGCAGGTCGCTCGCGTATTTCGCGAACTTCTCGTCGCCCTGCATGCCCTTGAACGCGGGCTCGATGTCGTTCGCCATCGTGCGAAGCGCCTGCAGGTGCGGGATGACGTCCGTCGCCGCGCAACGGTTCTGCGTGACGTTATCTTTCAGCGCGCGCGAGTGGGCCGCCATCACGTGCATCACGGCGAGCGGGTAGGGATCTTTCCGCTGATCGATCGCACGCATGATCATCACACTGGCGACCGCGCCGATCACCAGGCCGAGCAGCGCCATGAAGAGATAACGGGAGCCGTTGCCGCGGCGGGCAGGGCTGGGCGACGGAGCATTGACGTCGGACATCGGCCTGTTTCCTCGTGTCTGCGCGGAGTGCGCGGGACCATAGCACGCACCCCCGTGGCGCCGATCGTCACGCACGCACCGCCTAGAATGCGTGCATGCAAACGCACGACCTCGACCCGGCCTGGACCGAACGCTTCGCCGGCATCGACCGCCTTTACGGCGCAGGAAGCCTGTCCAAACTCGTGACATGCCGCGTCGCCGTCGTCGGACTCGGCGGCGTGGGTTCGTGGGTCGCGGAGGCGCTCACGCGCTCGGGTGTCGGCCATCTGCGGCTGATCGACGCCGACGATATCTGCGTGTCGAACACCAACCGCCAGCTGCCGGCGCTCGACGGCACCTTCGGACACGCGAAGGTCGCCGCGATGGCCGCGCGTTGCCAGCGAATCAGTCCTTTGATGGACGTCGAGCCGGTGCCGGCTTTCATCACCGCGTCGAACCTCGACCACCAGCTCAACGTCGATCTCGATCTTGTCGTCGATGCCTGCGACAGCTTTCGCAGCAAGGTCGAGATGATCGCCTGGTGCCGTCGACGCAAGCTTCCGATCGTTGTGAGCGGTTCGGCGGGCGGACGCATCGATCCGACGCTGATCCGCGTACGCGATCTCTCGCGCACCGAGCACGACGCGATGCTCGCGCTGGTGCGCAAGAAGCTGCGCGCGGATTTCAACTTCCCGCGCAATAAGGATCGTTACTTCGGCGTGCCCGCCGTCTACTCGTTGGAGAACGTGCGCTATCCGCAGGCCGATGGCAGCGTCTGCGGCCTGCGCCCGAGCGCGACCGATGCGGACGGAAGCCTGAAGCTCGATTGCAGCGGCGGGCTCGGTGCCGCCACGCACATCACCGGCGCGTTCGCATTCGCGATGGTCGGCAAGGCCATCGAGCTGCTGCTCAAGGCGAAGTCGACACCTCAGGCGTAAGCCGGAAGAGGCGTTCCGCGTTCAACGTGGTTGCGGCGGCAAGCTGCTGCGGCGACTGAGCACGTAGCGACGCGATCGTCCCCAATACATCGACAAGCCGCGCGGGTTCGTTGCGTTCACCACGGCTCGCGGCGCCCGGTTGATCAGGCGAGTCCGTCTCCAGCAGCAGATATTCGATCGGCATCGTCGCCGCCAACGTACGCAGGCGATTCGCGCGCTCGTACGTCACCGGCCCGCCAAGACCGATGAGAAACCCGCTCGCCCACAGCATCTCGGCCTGCTGGCGGCTGCCCGAGAAGCTGTGCACGACGCCGCGCACGCCGCCGATGCGACGCACCGCGGCGATCACATCGTCCACGGCATGCCGCGCGTGCACGATCAGCGGCAGGTCGAAGTCGCGTGCAAGCTGTAGGTGCGCGTCGAACAGCACGCGTTGACGCTCGCGATCGAGCCCATCGATGAAGTAGTCCAGCCCGCATTCACCGATCGCGACCGGGCGTTCGCTTTCGATCCAACTGCGCAGCGCGTCGACGTGCGCGTCCGTGTGGCGGTCGAGATACACGGGATGCAGTCCGTACGCCGGGAACAGGCCGTCGAAATGCCCGCAGACGTCACGCAGCGTCGGCCACGTCGCCGCTTCGATCGCGGGAACGATCTGGCGCGTGACGCCGGCGGCGCGCGCGCGACCAATCACCTCCGCACGATCGGCATCGAATTCGTCGACGTCGATGTGCGAGTGGCTGTCGACGAGGATCATCGAGGCGGCAGGACGTCCTTGGCGCGCGACTTCCAGTTCGCGAGCAGCATCGTGCCGAGGCCGAGAAGTATCTCGTCCACGAAGGGAATGAAGTCGGGAATCAGCAGGTCGAAGAAGAACAGCACCGCGACGATCCAGAACAACGTCGGGTGGCGCAGCTTTTCAGCCCAGCGCATGAAGGGTTTGAGCAGGAAACGGGCCATGTGCACCTCGCGATAAGCCGACGCTACCACGCTGCCGCGACGCATCTGAACGGGCCGTGTGAACCCCCGGTCATGCTCCGACGTTGTTCAGGTTCCCGGTGCTGCAATCGACTCACGCCAGGACGAACTGGCTCGGAGGCTCTATGGACAAGAACATCCTCGCGGTCGCTCTCGGTTCGATGCTGCTCGGCGGCGTCGCGGTTGCGGCCTACAGCTCGATGAATCATCGCGACGACGCGGTCGTTGCGCAGCCCGGTCAGCCGGCCGCCGTCGGCGCGACGCAGTTCGACGCTTCTGCCGACGCACAGGGCCGCATCGCGCCGACCGCGCCGCAGCTCGCTGTCGCGGAAGCGCCGCGCGCCGAATACGCGGATGTCGTGGACGTCGATCCGGTCCGCACCTCGTCGCCGCGCTATGCGTCGGTGATCGGCGTTGATCCGGTCAAGGAGACCAGCACCACGAGCACGCCGCGCCAGGTCTGTAACGACGTGGTCGTGCAGGACCGCCTGCCGGAGCGTGACGGCAACGTCGGCGGCACGGTGGCCGGCGCGCTGATCGGTGGCCTCGTCGGTAACCAGGTCGGCGGCGGCAACGGTCGCAAGCTGGCGACGGTGGCCGGTGCAGTCGGCGGTGGTTTCGTCGGCAATCGCGTCGACCGCAACCATGTCGGTGGTCGCGTCGTCGAGCGCACCGAACAGCAGTGCCACACCGTCAGCGACACCTCGAGCAGCTCGCGCACCGTCGCGTACACCGTCACCTATCGCAATCCGGACGGCACCGTCGGTACGCAGCGCATGACCAGCCGCCCGGGTACGCGCATCCGCGTGGGCTCGGACACGCAGGTCGCTGGGTACGACGTGACCTACCGCTACCAGGGCGCGCAGCACACCGTGCGAATGAACGAGCGCCCGGGCTCGCAGCTGCCGGTGATCGACGGCCGCGTCGTGACCTCGACGGCCGTCGCCACGCGCTGATCGATGCGTCGGGAGTAGGGACAAGGGGCCGGGCAACCGGCCCTTTTTCATGTGCGGAGCCGCCGGCGGTCGGGCCGGGGGTGTCGATGGACTGTGACGGCGGCCTACAATATCGGGCTCCCACGCCCCAAGGTCCGACCGCTCGCATGGCACTGAATCCGTACGACCTCTTCGACGTCCGTTCGCTGCTGTCCGAGGAAGAGCGGGCCGTGCAGGACACCGTCGCCCGTTTCACCGACGAGCGCGTGATCCCGATCATCGGCGAGGCCTTCGACCAGGGCCGCTTCCCGCGCGAGCTGGTGCCGGAAATCGCGGAGATGGGCCTGCTGGGTTCGTCGCTGCCGGAAAAGTACGGCTGCGCCGAACTCAACGCGGTCAGCTACGGCCTGATCTGCCAGGAACTCGAGCGCGGCGACAGCGGCATCCGCAGCTTCGTCTCGGTGCAGAGCTCGCTCTGCATGTACCCGATCTACGCCTATGGCTCCGAAGAGCAGCGCATGCGCTGGCTGCCGGACATGGCGGCGGGCAAGGTCATCGGCTGCTTTGGCCTGACCGAACCGCACGGCGGCTCCGACCCGGCGAACATGAAGACGAACGCCAAGCGCGACGGCGCCGACTGGATCCTCAACGGCTCCAAGATGTGGATCACGAACGGCAACCTGGCCGACATCGCGATCGTCTGGGCACAGACCGACGACGGCATCCAGGGCTTCGTGGTCGAGAAGGGCATGCCCGGTTTCGCGGCGCAGGAGATCAAGCACAAGATGTCGCTGCGCGCGTCGGTCACCAGCGCGCTCTACTTCGACAACGTGCGCGTGCCGGAGGCGAACCGCCTGCCGAACGTGAAGGGCCTCAAGGGTCCGCTGGGCTGCCTGACGCAGGCGCGCTACGGCATCACCTGGGGCCCGATCGGTGCCGCGATCGCCTGCCTCGACGAGGTGGTGAACTACACGAAGGAGCGAATCCTGTTCGGCCGCCCGGTCGCCGCGACGCAGAGCGCGCAGATCAAGATGGCCGAGATGGCACGGCGCATCACGCTGGCGCAGATGCTGGTCGTGCAGCTGGGTCGCCTGAAGGATGCCGGCACCATGCAGCCGACGCAGGTGTCGCTGGCGAAGTGGAACAACTGCCGCATGGCCATCGACATCGCGCGCGAATGCCGCGACCTGCTCGGCG
Organism: Lysobacter sp. HA18; assembly: GCF_054057595.1. NCBI lineage: Bacteria > Pseudomonadati > Pseudomonadota > Gammaproteobacteria > Lysobacterales > Lysobacteraceae > Lysobacter > Lysobacter sp. HA18. Next base: position 2,120,211 of record NZ_JBSRZL010000001.1, on the reverse strand, counting down.
GCGCGGGCATCACCACCGAGCACGGCGCGATCCGCCATGCGTTGAACCTCGAGTCGGTCATCACCTACGAAGGCACGGAAACCGTGCACCAGCTGGTGGTCGGTCGCGAGCTCACCGGTATCAACGCGTTCTGATCGGCGCAACCGGCCTTCGGGCCGGTTTTCGCATCGGCGCCCGGCGTGGCGCCACCGCATCGTTTCGCGGCGCATCGCGTCGCCCAGCAGAGGAAGCGAGGATGTCGGAGCAGGGCCCGCGTCTCGAAACCGAGCGCTTGATCCTTCGCCAATGGCGCATCGAGGATTTCGATCGCTACGCGGAGATGTTCGCCGCGCCGGAAACGCATCACATCGGCGGTCCGCTCGTGCTTGGCGATGCATGGCGACGCTTCCTGCAGATGCCGGGTGCTTGGGCGCTGCAGGGCTTCGCGATGTTCGCGATCGAAGAGAAGTCCAGCGGCTTGTGGATGGGCCAGGCAGGGCCGTGGCAGCCTGCCGGCTGGCCCGGAACGGAAGTCGGCTATGCGATGCATCCGCAGGCTTGGGGCAAGGGTTACGCGACGGAAGCCTGCACTGCCGCGATGGACTGGGCGTTCGACACGCTCGGCTGGACCGACATCATCCATACGATCGACGTGGCGAACACCGCGTCGCAGAACGTGGCTAAGCGCTTGGGCGCAAGCAATCGCGGCCGCCGCGAATTCCAGCCCCCGTATGATCGTTTCGATCTTGAGATATGGGGCCAGACGCGCGACGAGTGGCGCACACGCCGGAGCGCCGGGGCGTGACCACGGTCTACGGCTTCTCGCCTTCCGGCAATTGCCACAAGGTGCGCCTGCTGCTCGAGCAACTCGGCCGTCCGTACACGTGGATCGAGACCGACAGCAGCACCGGCGCGACGCGAACGCCCGAGTACCTCGCCAAGAACGCAAACGGCAAGGTGCCGATGCTCGAACTCGACGACGGCCGCATCCTCGTCGAATCGAACGCGATCCTGTGCTGGCTCGCCGAAGGCACGCCATATCTGCCGACCGATGCGTGGGCCCGCGCGCAGGCGCTGAGCTGGATGTTCTTCGAGCAGTACAGCCACGAGCCCTACGTCGCCGTCGCGCGCTTCATCTGCGGATGGACGCCTGCGGACTCGCCGCGTCGCGCCGACCTGCTGCGCCTGCGTGAGCGCTCGCACGACGCACTACGCGTGATGGAACGCCATCTCGCGTCGCACGACTGGTTCACCGGGGATGCCTACGGCGTCGCCGATATCGCACTGTTCGCCTACACCGACGTCGCACCGCATGGCGGCGTGTCGCTCGACGCCTATCCCGCGATTCGCGCGTGGCTTGCCCGCGTTCGCGCGACGCCCGGCTTCGTCGCGATGGTCGAACCCGACGACCGCGCCGCTGCGCTGATCGCGCAATCCACCTGATCTTTCACGACGCACGGCGGGCTCCGGCCCGCCTGGATGACCGCATGGCTGCCACGCTTCCGAATCCGATCCCCGCCCGAATGAAGGGCCTCAACCGCGCCGAGATCTGCGACGTCAACTTCACGGAATTCGTCACTGCGTGGAACGGTCGCGTCGATGCGCGCCCTGCGCCGCACGAAGCGATCCTCGACGGCAGCGCGCTCGACGCGCAGGGTTTCCGCGAGCTGTTCGAGTCGCAGTTGATCAGCCGCCATCTCGACCTGATGGCGCGCGTGCTGCGCGTGCAGAACAAGGTCTTCTACACGATCGGCAGCAGCGGCCACGAAGGTAATGCGATGGTGGCGCGTGCTTCGCGTCATACCGATCCCGCGTTCCTGCATTACCGCTCCGGCGGCTTCATGGCCGAGCGCTTCCGCAAGCTGCCGGGCATGGATCCGATCATGGATTCCGCGCTGAGCTTCGCCGCGAGCAAGGACGATCCCGCAAGCGGTGGGCGCCACAAGGTGTGGGGCAGCAAGCCGTTGTGGGTGCTGCCGCAGACGTCGACGATCGCGTCGCATCTGCCGAAGGCGCTCGGCACGGCCGTCGCAATCGAAACCGGTCGACGCATCGGTCATTCGCTCCCGATTCCCGACGACTCCATCGCCATCTGCTCGTTCGGCGACGCATCGGCCAACCACGCCACCGCGCAGACCGCATTCAACGCCGCCGCATGGACTGCGTACCAGAAGCTGCCGGCGCCAGTTCTGTTCGTCTGCGAGGACAACGGCATCGGTATTTCGGTGAAGACGCCGACGGGCTGGATCGCGAACCGCTTCCAGCAGATGCCTGGGCTGGATTACTTCTTCGCCGACGGCCTCGATCTCGCGTCGGGTTATGCCGACGTGCAGCGCGCCGTCGAGCATTGCCGGCGCACGCGTCGCCCCACGTTCCTGCATCTCAAGACGACTCGCATCATGGGTCACGCGGGTACGGACTTCGAGATCGAATGGCGTTCGATCGAGGAGCTGTGTGCGGTCGAGGCAACGGATCCGCTGCTGCGCTCCGCCGCCATCGCGCTCGAATCCGGCCTGATGTCGAAGGACGAGGTGATCGCGCTCTACGAAGCGACGCGCAAGAGGTGTTTCGCAGCTGCAGAGGAAGCAGATCGCAGACCGAAGATCGAGCGCCTCGAGGACGTGATCGCGCCGCTGGCGCCGTACACGCCGGATGTGGTCAAGGCCGAAGCCGAACGCGCGCCTGATGCGCAGCGTCGTATCGACGTGTTCGGAGGCAAGCCGAAGCTGCCCGAGAACCAGCCGCCGCGGCATCTCGCGATCCAGATCAACAACGCGCTGCACGACCAGTTCGCGAAGTATCCGGAAACGCTGCTGTTCGGCGAAGACGTCGCGCAGAAGGGCGGCGTCTACACGGTGACCAAGGGCCTGTACAAGGCGTTCGGCCCGCGACGCGTGTTCAACACGCTGCTCGACGAGACGATGATCTTCGGCCTCGCGCAGGGCTTCGCGAACATGGGCATGCTGCCGGTGCCCGAGATCCAGTACCTCGCGTATTTCCATAACGCCGGCGACCAGATCCGCGGTGAAGCGTCGAGCCTCCAGTTCTTCAGCAACGACCAGTACCGCAACCCGATGGTCGTGCGCATGGCGGGGCTCGGCTACCAGCGCGGCTTCGGCGGGCATTTCCACAACGACAACTCGATCACCGCGCTGCGCGATATCCCGGGTCTCGTCGTCGGTTGTCCGTCGCGTGGCGACGATGCCGCGACCATGCTGCGCACGCTGATGGCTCTGGCGAAGGTCGACGGCCGTGTCAGCATCTTCCTCGAGCCGATCGCGCTGTACATGACGAAGGATCTGTACGAGCCCGGCGACGGCCTGTGGCTCACGCAGTACCCGGCGCCGGGCGAGGCGATGACGCTGGGCGAAGGCCGCGTCTACGGCGAGGGCGACGACCTCGTGATCATCAGTTACGGCAACGGCGTGCCGATGAGCCTGCGCGCCGCACGACGCATCGAGCAGCAGCACGGCTGGAAAGTGCGCGTCGTCGACCTTCGCTGGCTGGTGCCGCTCAACGATAAGTACATCGTCGAGCAAGCGAGGAACGCGAAGCGGATCATCGTGGTCGACGAGGGCCGTCGCAGCGCGGGCGTGGGCGAGGGCGTGATCACCGCGCTGTCGGAAGGCGGCTTGGGTGCGACACCGATGCATCGCGTCGTCGGCACCGACACCTACACGCCGCTGGCGGGTGCCGCGTTCCTGGTCATCCCGGGCGACGACGACATCGTTGCGGCGGCGGACACGCTCGCCAAGCGCTGAGTTACGCGGCCTGCGGCGTCAGCGCTGCAAGCCGTCGGCGAGGGGCAATCGCTCGACGATCTGCCCGTGCAGGCGAAGTTCGGCGTCGGCGGGCTCGAGCGGAACCACGGCCAGCGCTTCGCCGTTGCGAACGACGACGAGCTGGCCCACGTCACGACCGTCGACATCGGTAAGCGCGTCACCCGCGTGCGCTTCAGCGTCTGCGATGCGCAACCGCGCTAGCCCACGCTTTGCACGCCCGAGGAAGTGGGTGCGCGCGACGATTTCCTGTCCCGGATAGCAACCCTTCTTCACGCTGAAGGCGTCGAGGCGCTGCAGCGACAACTGCTGCGGCGTCCAGTGGTCGAGCGCGATGCCCGGCAGTGACGGCCAGCCGTGCGCGATGTCGAGCTGCCACCAGGCGGACTCTTCCTCCGGTGTCGCAGCGTCGGCAGGCGAGGGCACGAGCACCAGCGTTCGCGCGCCGGCGTCGCCCGAGAGGTCGAGTTCGATCGCATCATCGAGACGGCCGGACGTATTTCCAGACGCCGTGACGGGCCGGTCCAGCCGACCAAGCGCATGGATCGGCGCCAGGTCGATCTTCACCTTGCTACGGAAAACGAATCGACGCAGCGAGTCGGCAAAGGCGTCCACATCGGTCGCCGTGACGAGCCACACCGTCTCCGGGTCGACCCGAATCAGCGCAAACAGCGCCTGCACGCGCCCTTTCGGGTCGAGCCAGCCGTTCCATTGCCATTGCCCGTCGGCGAGCGCGATCACGTCGTTCATGAACTGCGCGTGCGCAAATGCAAGCGCATCGCGGCCTACAAGCCGCAAAACCCGCAGGCCGCGCAGCTCGAAAAGACGTGATGGACCGTACTGCGGGTTGTCAGACATGGGGTCCGGACATAAGATTTCCGGCTGGAATGATAGGCCACACGACCTCCGAGACCCCGCAGGACACGCCGGAGAGCGCAGACTCCTCGCCGTTGCCTGAGACGCCTGCGCCTGAGCGTCCGCGCGAGGTGGGCGGTCGACCCGGACCCGAGCCGACACGCTACGGGGACTGGGAAAAGGACGGCCGCTGCATCGATTTCTAGCGTCGCCCGCTCGACCCCGCGGCCGCGCCGCATCAGAACGAGACCTCCCGCATGGCGTACCGCGAACGTCCGTTGTCCCCGCACCTGCAGGTCTATCGCTGGCAGGTCCAGATGGTCAGCTCGATCCTGCATCGCGCGACGGGCGTCATCCTGTCGCTCGGTAGCCTGCTCGTCGCATGGGGCCTCGTCGCCCTCGCATCGGGCGCCGATCGCTGGACCACCTTCACCCACGCCACGCGTTCGCCGCTGGGCTTCCTGGTCATGTTCGGCTGGACGTGGGCGCTGTCGTTCCACCTGCTCAGCGGCCTGCGCCATCTCTCGCAGGACATGGGCGTCGGCACGTCGGTGCCGGCGTTCGTCAAGAGCGCCTGGGTCGCGATCATCGGCAGCCTCGTGCTCACCGCGATCATCTGGCTGCTCGCCATGCAGAAGTGGGGTGGCGCATGAGCACGAATGCTGGACGCCGCCCGCCGACGCTGCGTCATCCGCTGAAGGTCGCGCGCGGCCTCGGCTCGGCGAAGGACGGCACGCATCATTTCCTCGTGCAGCGCGTCACCGCGCTCGCGCTGGTGTTCCTAGGCATCTATGCCGTGGGCCTCGTCATCTCGCTGGTCGGCGCGGACTTCGCGACGGTGCGTGCGCGCGTCGGCCATCCGTTCAATGCGACGCTGCTGATCGCCTTCCTCGTCGCCAATTTCTGGCACATGCGCCTTGGTCTGCAGGTCGTCGTCGAAGACTACGTGCACACCGCGGTCCGTTATTCGCTGCTGCAACTGCTCATCGTGTTCGCGTGCTGGATCGCGGGCCTTGCGAGCGTCCTCGCCGTCGTGCGCGTCATGCTCGGCGCCTGACCCGGAATCCTTCGATGCCTGCCGCATATCCCATCCAGGAACACAAGTTCGACATGGTCGTCGTCGGCGCCGGTGGCGCCGGCCTGCGCGCCACGTTCGGCCTCGCCCAGAAGGGCCTGAAGACCGCCTGCATCACCAAGGTCTTCCCGACGCGCTCGCATACGGTCGCGGCACAGGGCGGCGTCGCCGCAGCGCTCGCGAACATGGGCGAAGACGACTGGCGCTATCACTTCTTCGACACCGTCAAGGGCAGCGACTGGCTGGGCGACCAGGACGCGATCGAATACATGTGCCGCGAGGCGATCCCTGCGATCGTCGAGCTCGAGCACTACGGCGTTCCGTTCTCGCGCACCGAAGACGGCCGCATCTACCAGCGCCCGTTCGGCGGCATGACCACGCGCTTCGGTGAAGGCCCGCCCGCGCAGCGCACCTGCGCCGCCGCCGACCGTACCGGCCACGCGATCCTGCACACGCTCTACCAGCAGTCGCTGGCGCACGACGCGCAGTTCTTCATCGAGTACTTCGCGCTCGACCTGATCATGGATGCCGACGGCACCTGCCGCGGCGTGCTCGCGCTGGACATGGCGTCCGGCACGCTGCACCTGTTCCGCGCGCACGGCACGGTCCTCGCCACGGGCGGCTACGGCCGCGCGTACTTCTCGGCGACCTCCGCGCACACCTGCACCGGTGACGGCGGCGGCATGGTGCTGCGCGCCGGCCTCGGCATGCAGGATATGGAGTTCGTGCAGTTCCACCCGACCGGCATCTACGGTGCCGGCTGCCTCATCACCGAAGGCGTGCGAGGCGAGGGCGGCATTCTGCGCAACAGCAATGGCGAGCGCTTCATGGAGCGCTACGCGCCGAGCGTGAAGGATCTTGCGCCGCGCGACATGGTCAGCCGCGCGATGACGATGGAAATCCGCGAAGGCCGCGGCGTCGGCGAGCACAAGGACCACATCCTGCTCGACCTCACGCATCTTGGGCCGGAAGTCATCCACGAGAAGCTTCCCGGCATCGCCGAGTCCGCGCGCATCTTCGCGGGCGTCGACGTCGAGAAGCAGCCGATCCCTGTCATTCCGACCGTCCACTACAACATGGGCGGCATCCCGACCAACTTCCACGGCGAAGTCGTGCAGCTGCGCGGTGGCGATCCGGATGCCGTGGTGCCGGGCCTATACGCCATAGGCGAAGCGGCCTGCGTGTCGGTGCACGGCGCCAACCGCCTTGGTTCGAACTCGCTTCTCGATCTCGTGGTGTTCGGTCGCGCCGTCGCGAATCGCTGCGCCGAGACGATCAAGCCAGACGCGTCGCACGCACCGCTTCCTGCCGATTCCTGCGACAAGGCGCTCGGTCGCCTCGACGCGCTGCGCCATGCGAGCGGCGGCACGCCGACGTCGGTCATCCGCGACAAGATGCAGCGCACGATGCAGGCCGACGCCGCGGTGTTCCGCACTGGCGAAACGCTCTCGGACGGCGTGCGCAAGATGCGCGAGATCCACGCATCGTTCGCGGACGTGCGCGTCACCGATCGCTCGCTGGTCTGGAACTCCGATCTCATCGAAACGTTCGAACTCGCCAACCTGCTCGACCAGGCGCTGGTGACGATCGTTTCGGCCGAGAACCGGCAGGAGTCGCGCGGCGCGCATGCGCGCGAAGACTTCCCGGACCGCGACGATCACAACTGGATGAAGCACACGCTGTGCTGGATCGACGAAGCGGGCAATACCCGCATCGACTATCGACCGGTGCATTCGTACACGCTGACGCAGGACGTCGCTCCGGTGCCGCCGAAGAAGCGCGTCTACTGACCTCGCGTCTGCCGGCAACGGCGGACGAAACGGACCCGACCATGGCCGAATTCACCCTCCCGAAGAACTCGAAGATCCAGAAGGGCCGCCACTTCGCTGCCGCCGGCGCGAAGAATGCCCGGGTCTTCAAGGTCTACCGCTGGAATCCTGACGACGGGCGCAACCCGACGGTCGACACCTACGAGGTCGACCTCGCGAGTTGCGGCCCGATGGTTCTGGACGCGCTGATCAAGATCAAGAACGAGATCGATCCGACGCTGACGTTCCGTCGCTCGTGCCGTGAGGGCATCTGCGGCTCGTGTGCGATGAACATCGACGGCACGAACACGCTCGCCTGCACGAAGGCGATCGACGACTGCCGTGCCGGCGAGGTGGCGATCTATCCGCTGCCGCACATGCCGGTGGTCAAGGATCTCGTTCCGGACCTGACGCACTTCTACGCGCAGTACGCCTCGATCAAGCCGTGGCTGCGCACGCAGAGCCCGACGCCGTCCGACCGCGAGCGCCTGCAGTCGCCGGACGACCGCAAAAAGCTCGACGGCCTGTACGAATGCATCCTCTGCGCCTGCTGCTCGACGAGCTGTCCGAGCTACTGGTGGAACGGCGACCGCTACCTCGGCCCGGCGATCCTGCTGCAGGCCTATCGGTGGATCGTGGACTCGCGCGACGAGGACACGGGCGGGCGCCTCGACGATCTCGAGGATCCGTTCAAGCTCTACCGCTGCCACACGATCATGAATTGCGCGCGCACCTGCCCGAAGGGCCTGAACCCGGCGCGTGCGATCGGTGAGATCAAGAAACTGATGCTGGCGCGCCGCGCCTGATCGCGGCCGCGCACGCGCCCATGGACGTTCGCGCGATCTACCTGCCGGGCCTGGCGATGGTCGTTCTCACGGCCGTCGTCTGGTTCCGCATGTACACGATGCGCATCGGGCAGATGAAGCGCGAGCGCATCCATCCGCAGAAGGTTGCGACGTCCGCGCAGGCGTCGGCGCTGCTCACCGACAGTCGCGCTGCGGACAACTTCCGCAATCTGTTCGAGCTGCCGGTGCTGTTCTATTTCGCGCTGGTCGTCGCGGATCGTATCGGTCGCGTCGACATGCTGAGTGTCGGGCTGGCGTGGCTGTTCGTCGCACTTCGCATCGCGCACAGCGGCATCCACGTGACCTACAACAAGGTCATGCACCGCTTCATGACCTACGTCGCCGGTGGTGTCGTGCTTTGGCTGCTCTGGGCGTATCTCGCGATCGGCCTGTTTTCGCGATGAGCGACGACGTCGAACTGAAGGCGCTGCGCTGGCGATGCCGGCGCGGTATGCGCGAACTCGACCAGTTGCTCGAGCGTTGGCTCGACCGTCGCTGGGCGACATCGTCCGACGCGGAACGGGAAACTTTCCGACGGCTGCTGACCGTCGAGGACGATAAGCTCTGGCGCGCCTTCCTCGGATACGACCGCCTCGACGATGACGAACTCCAGACACTCGTCGAACGCATCACCGCCGTTGCGCCTTGAATTGCGCGCGTCGCGTGCGCTTTCGATTGCGGTCGTGATGCTCGGCTTCATCGGTGGTGCAGGGCTGTTGCTGTCCGATCTTCCGCGATCGGCGGCTCTGGCTGCGGCGCCGGTCTGCCTCGTCTGGGGCGTCGTGCTTGCGCTGCGCGAACGTCGCCGCGCGACGTTTCACTTGGTGCTGCGTGGCGACGGCACGGCGAAGCTCGACGACAGCACGATCGACGCGCTCAAGGTCGACTGGCAAGGCCCGATCGGCGCACTCACCTGGATGCGCGACGGCCGACGCGAGCGTTTCGTGGCGTGGCCCGACGTTTTCGACGCCGCGACCCGGCGTGAACTGCGCCTGTGGCTCCTCACGCGGCCTTCCCGCGCGGGGACAGCGGCAGTGGCACCATAGTCGCCCCTCGGAACAGGCTCAGCATGTTCACGCCCATTCCCGTCGCCATCGGCCTGCGCTACCTGCGCGCCAAACGCCGAAACGGCTTCATTTCCTTCATCTCGCTGGCGTCGATCCTGGGCATCGCGCTCGGCGTCGCCGCGCTGATCACGACGCTTGCGGTGATGAGCGGCTTCCAGCGCGAGATCCGCGACCGCATGCTTCAGATGGTCGCCCACGCCACGGTGAGCGGCTACGGCGAACCGATCGAGGACTGGCAGCGCGCCGTCAACAAGGCGCTGGCCGACAAGCGCGTCGCGGGTGCGGCGCCTTACGTCGAAGCGCAGACGCTGCTGTCCGGCCCGCGCAACCAGCCGGCGATCGTGCGCGGCATCCTGCCCGACCAGGAGCGCCACGTATCGGTGCTCGCATCGAAGATGGTGCAGGGCCGGCTCGACGATCTGAAGCCCGGCACGTTCAACGTCGTGCTGGGCCGCGAGCTTGCGCTGTGGCTGGGCGTTGGCGTGGGGGACGACGTCGTCATGATCACGTCGGAAGCGCTGACCACGCCGATCGGCGCGGTGCCGCAGATGAAGCGCTTCCACGTGAGCGGCATCTTCGAAGCCGGCTACAACGAATACGACCGTGGCATGGCGTTCACGTCGATGCAGGACCTGCAGCGCGTGCAACGCATGGGCGCGGGCGTGACCGGCGTGCGACTGCGACTGCACGACATGGACCAAGCGGCGAATGTCGGTCGCGATCTCGCGCTTTCGCTCGGGGGCCCGTACCGCGTCAGCAACTGGGCCGACGAGAACGCGAACATGTTCCGCGCGCTGAAGATGGAGAAGACCATCATGGCGATCCTGCTGTCGCTGATCATCGCGATGGGCGCGTTTAACCTGGTGTCGTCGCAGGTGATGCTCGTCACCGACAAACAGGCGGACATCGCGATCATGCGCACGCTCGGCCTGACACCGCGCGGCGTCATGCAGGTATTCATGGTGCAAGGCACGCTGATCGGCGTGATCGGCACGCTGGCCGGCGTCATCTTCGGCGTGACGTTGACGCTCAATCTCGAGCACATCCTCCACGGCATCGAACGCCTGCTCGGCGTCCAGTTGCTGCCGGAAGACGTCTACTACATCACCGGACTGCCGACCGACATGCAGCCCAGCGACGTGATCACGATCGCGTCGGTCGCGCTGGTCATGGCGTTCCTAGCGACGGTTTATCCGGCCTGGCGTGCATCGCGCACGCCGCCGGCGGAGGCGCTGCGCTATGAATGACGTGCGCTCCGATGTAGTGATCCGCGCACAGGGGCTCGGCAAGACGTACGCCGAGGGCAAGCTGCGCACGCCCGTGTTCGATGGGCTCGATCTGAAAGTCAGTCGCGGTGAAACCGTCGCGATCTTGGGTGCGTCCGGCGCGGGCAAGAGCACGCTACTGCACCTGTTGGGCGGGCTCGATACGCCGACGGCGGGCGAGGTCTTCGTCGACGGCAAGAAGATGAGCGCGCTGTCGGACGCCGAGCGCGGCCGCCTGCGCAATGGCGCGCTCGGCTTCATCTATCAGTTCCACCACTTGCTGCCCGAGTTCACCGCGCTGGAGAACGTGATGCTGCCGGTGATGCTCGGCGGCAACGCGACTGCCGATGCGCGGCAGCGTGCGACGGCGTTGCTCGAATCGGTCGGACTCGGCCATCGACTGGCCCACAAGCCGGGCGAGTTGTCGGGCGGCGAGCGCCAGCGTGCAGCGGTCGCGCGTGCGCTGGTGAATCGCCCGGGCTGCGTGCTTGGTGACGAGCCGACCGGCAATCTCGACGAGAAGACCGCTGCGACCGTCTTCGACCTCATGCTCGCGCTCAATCGCGAGCAGCGCACGAGCCTGGTGCTGGTGACGCACGACCGCAGCCTGGCACGCCGACTCGATCGCGTGCTCGAACTGCACGAAGGTCGATTGCGAGAACTCGCGCCGGACGAGGTTTAGTCCGGCATGAACGCGGCAAGGACGCCGCTCCTCACTCCGATCACTGCAGTCGCACTCCTTGCGGGTGTCTGCGCGTGCCTGTCGTTGCCGGCGGTCCCGCACGTCGTGCTGTCGATCGTGTTGGCGCTGGGCGGGATTGGGCTGACGTGGTTCTACTCGCGTCGCCGGTGGATCGGCGTGTTCGTGCTGGGCTTCGCGATCGCAGGGCTGCACGCGGCCCACGCGCTGGCGGTGCAATTGCCCGCGGAGCCCGCCCAGCAGGAAGCATCGCTCACCGGTCGGATCAGCGACCTTCCGCACCGCGAACCTCGCCGCGAAGCCTTCGTTTTCGACGTCGAGTCCTCGACATTGCCGGCCCTAGCGGGACGGACGTTGCGCCTGTCGTGGTATGGCGACCGTAACGGTGATGCGCCGCTGCTACGCGCGGGCGAAGGCTGGCTATTCACGGTGCGGCTGCGCGCACCGCGTGGGCTGCGGAACCCGGGTGGTGCTGACGGCGAGATGCATGCATTCGCCGATCGTCTGGCCGCGACGGGCTACGTCCGCGCGGGCGAGCGTCTGACAGCCGCATCCGGCCTACAGGGCTGGCGCGACGGGACGTCGAACCGAATCGCGAGAGAAGTGACGCGGCCTTCCTCGCGCTTCGTCCGTGCACTCGCGCTGGGTGACGCGCGCGATCTCACCGATGCCGACTGGACGGTGCTGCGCGCCGACGGCCTGACGCACCTCATCGCCATCAGCGGCTTCCACGTCGGCATGGTCGGCAGCGTCTGCGCGCTGTTGATGCGCCTGCTGTGGTGGTTGGTGCCCGGGCTCGGACGACGGGTGCCGGCGCGCCACGCCGCTGCGATCGCGGGTCTTGTCGGGGCGATCGGCTACGCCGCAGCCTCAGGCTTCTCGCTGCCGACCGTACGCACCTTGCTGATGATCGCAGTGGTCGTCGCTGCGCAGCTGTCGCGTCGCGCGGTCGGCATGACGCAGGTACTCGCCATCGCGGCAATAGCGATGCTGCTCGTCGATCCGCTTTCGGTGCTGTCGGCCGGGTTCTGGCTCAGCTTCGCTGGCGTCGCGTGGCTGCTGTGGTGCATGCCGCGCAGTGGCACGTCCGCCGTTCGCGAACTCGCGAAGGCGCAGGCGGTGGCGACGATCGGCCTGCTCCCGCTCACCGTCGTTCTGTTCGGGCAGGCATCACTGGCCGGCCCGGTCGCAAACCTGCTCGCCGTGCCGTTGTGGAGCCTGGTCGTCGCGCCCCTGTCGGTCGCCGGCGTCGCGCTCGACGCCGTGCACCCCGCGCTCGGTGCAATGGCATGGCGACTCGCCGCGTGGGTGTTCGACCTCGCCTGGCCGCTGTTCGACCGCCTCGCGCACACGCCGCTCTCGCTCTGGTACGTGCCCGAGCCGTCATCGCTAGCGATCATCCCCGCGCTCATCGCCGCGGCCTGGTGGCTGATGCCACGCGGCACGCCCGGCAAGGCGCTGGCGATCCTGCTGTGGCTACCGCTGCTGTGGCCGAATCGACACATGCCAGCGCAGGGCGATGTCGAAGCCACCGCGATCGACGTGGGGCAGGGGTTGTCGGTCCTCGTTCGCACGCATTCGCACGTGCTGCTGTACGACATGGGCCCCGCGGTGCCCGACGGTTTCGACGCCGGCGAGCGTGCCGTGATTCCGGTACTGCATGCGCGCGGCGTGTCGCGGCTGGACCGGATGGTCGTCAGCCATGCCGACCTCGACCACGTCGGCGGCCTCGCCGCGGTGCGTCGCGAGATGCCGTCGTCCGACCTGCAAGCGCCATTCGGCGCCGGCGTGGACGGATCGCGGCCCTGCAGCGCCGGCCAGGAGTGGACGTGGGATGGCGTGCGCTTCGTCTTCCTCAATCCGGCGCCGCAGACGCCCTACGTCGCCAACGATTCGAGCTGCGTGCTGCGGATCGAAAGCCGCAGCGGTGTCGTGCTGCTCACCGGGGACATCAGCAGCCTCGTCGAGACGCGTCTGGCGGCCGAAGACCCGGCGGCGGTGCAGGCGGACGTCGTATTCGTCGCCCATCACGGCAGTCGCAACTCGTCGGCCGAAGGCTTCGTCCGCGCGACCGGCGCCCGCGACGCGGTGTTCTCGACCGGCCACGCGAACCGTTTCCACCATCCCGCACCCGACGTCGTCGACCGCTGGCAGGCGGCCGGCGCACGGACATGGAACACGGCCGAAGACGGCGCGGTGACGTTCCGTCTTGAACCGGAAGGCATCGTCACAACCGGCCAGCGCGACCTCCATCGCCGGTTGTGGGACGCGGCGCGGCGGGGCGGAACGGACGCTGGGCTATCCTATCGACGCGATTGAACGCCTGCGGAGGCGACGTGCTCGAACTCGTGAAGTCCGGCGGCTGGCCGATGATCCCGTTGCTGCTGCTGTCGGCGCTGGCGCTGGCGCTCATCGTTGAGCGTGGATGGACGCTCCGTCGCAGCCGGGTCATGCCCGCCAAGCTCGGCGACGAAGTACGCGTCTGGGCCGCCCGCGGCAATCTCGACCCCGCGCATATCGAATCATTGCGGCAGACCTCGCCGCTGGGTGCACTGCTCGCCGCAGTGCTCGACATGCGCAACCGCTCGCGCGAAGTGATGCGCGAACGCGTCGAGGACGTCGGCCGCCATCTCGTGCATCGCATGGAGCGCTACCTGAACACGCTCGGCACGATCGCCGCGGCCGGCCCGCTGATGGGCCTGTTCGGCACCGTCGTCGGCATGATCCAGATGTTCCTCGGCATCCTCGACTACGGCATCGGCGACGTGAACCAGCTCGCCGGCGGCATCGGCAAGGCGCTGGTGTGCACCGCGACCGGCATGATCGTAGCGATCCCGGCGCTGATCGCGCACCGCTGGTTCCGTGGCCGCATTGCCGAATACATCATCGACATGGAGCACGAGGCCATTGCGCTGATGGACGTCGTCGAGTCGCGCACGAGCCAGCCGGCACCGCAGGCGGCCTGACGTGCGCATCGGCGGTCATCGTCCGGTCGACGAACCGGAGATCAACCTGGTTCCGCTGATCGACGTCATCCTGACGCTGGTCATCTTCTTCGTCGTCACCGCGACCTTCGAAGGCCGCTCCGCGCTGAAGCTCGAGCTGCCGAAGGCGAGCGGCGAAAGTGCACAGGCACGCGACCCGCTGGTCGTGCTGGTAAACGCGCAGGGCCGCTATTTCGTCGCCGATCGTGAAGTGCTTCGCGACGACGCCGCATCGCTCAAGGCGTCGATCAGCGAACTCGGCGGCAGCGATCGCGAGCGGCCGGTGATGCTTCGCGCCGATGCGCGCACACCGTATCAAGCAGTAATCACCGCGCAGGAAGCGCTCGGCCAGCTCGGCTATCGCCACATCCTGCTCGCCGTCGCGACGCCCACCGAGAAGAAGGCGGCGTCGAAGTGAGCGAACACACGTCGGCGTGGCCGACCTACAGACGGCTTCAGCAGTTCGGCAAGCCGTATCGCGCGCTGATGGTCGTCGGCTTCATCGCAATGGCGCTTGAGGCCGCAGCGGGCGGCCAGTTCACGCGCCTGATGCAGCCGATCATCGACCGCAACTTCGTCCATCGCGCTGCGAGTTTCGACTGGACGCTGCCGTTGCTCATCGTCGGCCTGTTCGTGGGACGTGGCATCGCCGGCTACATCACCGACATGGCGATGGCGCGTGCGGGTCGAAGCATCGCGCGCGACCTGCGCGTTCGTGTTCTTTCGAAATACCTGCGACTGCCGGGCCTACGCTTCGACAGCGAGCCCGTGCCGTCGATGCTCACGCGTCTTGGCTCCGACAGCGACCAGGTCGCGCTCGCGGCCGTCGACGCGATGAAGGTGATGCTCCAGCAGTCGTTCCAGGTCATCGCGATGCTCGCGGTAATGCTGTGGGCGAGCTGGAAGGTGACGCTCGCGGTGCTCGTACTTGCGCCGCCGCTGGGCTGGGTGATGGACAAGGTCGGTCGTCGCTACCGGCGCATCGGCCACCGTATCCAGGAGAGCGGGGCGCAGCTGTTGCAGCTCGCCGACCAGTCGCTTGGCAACCATCAGGAAGTGAAGGTCTACGGCGCGCAGGGCGTCGAAACCGCGCGCTACCAGTCGCAGGCCGATAGCTACCTCAAGCTGTCGCTGAAGGTCGAATCCACGCGCAGCATCTCGTCGGCGATGGTGCAGCTGATGGGCGCGATTGGCTTGGCCGCGCTGCTCGTGCTCGCAGGCCACGAAGCTGCGGCCGGTCATCTCACCGCCGGCGGTTTCGTCGCGCTGATGATGTCGATGATGGCGATCATTCCGGCGATCAAGCAGCTCACCAACGTGCAGGGCATGCTCCAGCGCGGCGTCGCATCCGCCGATCGTCTGTTCGACGTGCTCGACATGCCGGACGAAGTCGACAGCGGCACGGTTCCGATCGAACGTGCGCGTGGCGAACTCGAGTTCCGTAGCGTCGTCGCGCGATATCCGGAACAGGCGGAGCCCGCGCTGTCCGATATCAGCTTCGTCGCGCGTCCCGGCACGGTCACCGCGATCGTGGGGCGTTCCGGCAGCGGCAAGTCCACGCTGATCAAGCTGATCCCGCGGTTCTACGACGTGGAATCGGGCGAGATCCTGCTCGACGGCCGACCGGTCGGCGACTACCGCCTTGCGGACCTGCGCCGACAGATCGCGCTGGTCGGGCAACAAGTGATGCTGTTCGACGGCTCGGTCGCTGCGAACGTTGCGTACGGCGAACTCGGCCAGACAACGCCTGATCGCCTTCGTGCAGCCATCGAAGGCGCGAACGCGGCGGAGTTCATCGATCGCATGCCGCAGAACGCGGACACGTCGATCGGCGTGCGCGGTGGGCGTCTCTCCGGCGGCCAGCGCCAGCGGCTCGCGATTGCGCGTGCCATGCTGAAGGATGCGCCCATCCTCATCCTCGACGAAGCGACGGCAGCACTCGACACCGAGTCCGAACGCCTCGTGCAGGACGCGCTGGAGCGATTGATGCCCGATCGCACCACGCTTGTCATCGCGCATCGCCTGTCGACGATCGAACACGCCGACCAGGTGCTGGTGCTCGACCAGGGCCGCATCGTCGAGCGCGGCACGCATGCCGAACTGCTCGCGCATGGCGGGCTATACGCACACCTGCACCGGATGCAATTCCGCGAGGCCAGCTGATGGCCGCTACGCCGCGCCACTGGTACGGCGGCGCGCGGGTGCCGCTCGCAGCGCGTTTCATCGAGCCGCTGTATGCCTTCGTGACCCGCACGCGCACGTCGCTGTACGCGCGTCGCGTCCTGCGATCGCGACATCCGGGCGTTCCGGTAATTGTCGTCGGCAACATCACGGCGGGCGGCACGGGCAAGACGCCGCTGACGATTGCACTGGCCGAACGCTTGCGCGACGCGGGCTGGAGGCCCGGCGTCGCCACGCGCGGCTACGGGCGCGAAGGCTCGACGCCGCTCTGGATCGAAAACACGACGCCCGCGCATCAGTCGGGCGACGAACCGCTGCTGATCGCGCAACGCACGGGCGCAAAGGTGCGTGTCGACCGCGATCGCGCGCGCGCCGCAAAAGCGCTTGCGGAAGCCGGTTGCGACATCGTGGTCTGCGACGATGGTCTGCAGCATTACCGCCTCGCGCGCGACATCGAGATCGAAGTGATCGACGGTTCGCGCCGCTACGGCAACGAACGCCTGCTCCCCGCAGGTCCGTTGCGTGAGCCCGCGCTGCGCGCGCAGCGCTGCGACTTCCGCGTCGTCAACCTCGGCGACGCCGGACAGCTCGACAGCGGATTCGGTGAGTGGCCAATGCGCCTCGCGATCCACGACGCCGCGCCGATGCACGGACGTCGCGCGCGTCCGCTCGCGACATTCGCCGGCCAGCGCGTGCATGCGGTTGCGGGCATCGGCGATCCCTCGCGCTTCTTCAACATGCTCAAGGGTCGCGGCATCGCGGTCGTGCCGCATGCATTCCCCGACCACCACGCATACCGCGCCACGGACCTCGCGTTCAACAGCCCGCTGCCGGTGCTGATGACCGAAAAGGACGCGGTGAAGTGCGCGTCATTCGCGCCCGAGGACAGCTACGCCGTACCGATCGCGGCCGAGTTGCCGGAAGCGTTCTGGACCGCGCTGCTCGACCGCGTCGACCGACTCCGCAGGACATCCACATGACCGATTTCGTCGTCGCCATTCCCGCGCGTTACGCCGCGTCGCGTCTGCCCGGCAAACCGCTGCGTCTGCTCGGTGGTGACCCGCTGGTGCTGCATGTCGCGCGTCGCGCATTGGAAGCCGGCGCACGCGGCGTCTGGGTGGCGACCGACGACGACCGCATCGCGCAGGCACTGGCATCGACGGGCGTGTCGGTCGCGATGACGTCCGCCGACCACGCGTCGGGCACCGATCGTCTGGCGGAATGCGCGCGCATCGCCGGCTGGAGCGACGACACGATCGTGGTGAACCTGCAGGGCGATGAGCCCTTCGCACCCGTCGCCGGCATTCGATCGGTAGCCGGCTTGCTCGAAACTTCGTCCGCACCGATGGCGACGCTCGCTGCCGTGATCGACGACGTGGACCAGTTGCTCGATCCGAACGCGGTGAAGGTCGTCGCGGACGCCACCGGCCATGCGCTGTACTTCAGCCGGGCGCCGATTCCGTGGCCGCGAGACGCGTTCGCGCGCTCCCGCGACGTACTGCCTTCGGTCGGCCCGTGGCTGCGGCATATCGGCATCTACGCCTACCGCGCGGGCTTCCTGCAGACGTTTGCATCGATGCCGCCGGGTGGCCTTGAAGCCATCGAATCGTTGGAACAGCTGCGCGTGATGGAGGCCGGGCACCGCATCGTCGTCGCGGTCACACCGGAGCCGTTCCCGCCGGGCGTCGACACGCCGGACGACCTCGAGCGCGCGGAACGCCACCTCGCGTCGCGCGCCGGCTGAACGCGTTACCGCGCGGTGCGGGCCCGCGTTCTCACCCGCTGCGCTTGCCTGCCGGATAATCAGCCCCATCTCGCGCTGATGGCGATTTCCCGCATGACCCGACGCAATGCGCGCAGGCCAGGGGCCGCAGGACGATGAAGCCGTCCGCTCCCGCCTTCGACGCCAAGGACTTCGTCCGCCATCTGAGCACCGCGCCGGGCGTGTACCGGATGATCGCGGCGGACGACGCCGTGCTCTACGTCGGGAAGGCGAGCGCGCTGAAGAATCGCGTGTCGAGCTACTTCAACAACACGCCGAAGTCGCCGCGCATCGCATCGATGGTGTCGCAGATCGCGCGCATCGAAGTCACCGCGACGCGAACCGAAGCGGAAGCGCTGATCCTCGAGAACGAGCTGATCAAGTCGCTGAAGCCTCGCTACAACGTGTTGCTGCGCGACGACAAGAGTTATCCGTACGTGCTGCTGACGGGTGAGGAATACCCGCGTATCGCCGTGCATCGCGGCCCGCGCGCGCTGCAGGGCAAGTATTTCGGCCCGTACGCGAGCGTCGGTGCGGTGCGCGAGACGCTGAACCTGATGCACAAGCTCTTCAAGCTGCGCAGCTGCGAGGACACCGTCTTCCGCAACCGCTCGCGACCATGCCTGCAGTTCCAGATCGGACGTTGCAGCGCGCCCTGCGTGCAATTGATTTCGAACGACGAGTACGCGCAGAGCGTGCGCCGTGCGTCGATGATGCTGGAAGGTCGCAGCGACGAGCTCACCAACGAACTCGCGCGCGGCATGGAGCAGGCGAGCGCGAACCTCGACTTCGAGGAAGCCGCGCGCCTGCGAGATCTCGTGTCGTCGATCCGCACGCTGCAGGCGCGCCAGTACGTCGACGGCCGCGCGGCGGATCTCGACGTGCTCGCCATTTCCATGCAGGGCGCGAACGCCTGCGTCGTGCTGATGGCCTTTCGCGATGGCCGCAACCTCGGAACGCGTGCGTTCTTCCCGAAGACGAACGGCAGCGACCAGTGCGACGAGGTGCTCGGTGCGTTCGTGTCGCAGCATTACGTGGACAAAACGCCGCCGCGCGAGATCGTGATCGACCGCGATATTCCCGACCGCGAATTGCTCGAGCAGGCGCTGTCGATGTCCGGCGAACGCAAGGTGCAGATCCGTTGCAGCGTTCGCGGCGAACGCGCCGGTTATGTCGACATCGCGCGTCGCAATGCGCAGATGGCGCTCGCGTCGGAAATGACGAGCGCCGCGGCGCAACGGGCACGCGTCGAGTCGCTGCGCGACCTGCTCGGCATGGCCGACGTCGCGCACCGCATCGAATGCTTCGACATCTCGCACACGATGGGCGAGGCGACGGTTGCGTCCTGCGTCGTATTCGACGCCGAAGGCGCAGTGCGTTCGCAGTACCGGCGCTACAACATCACCGGCATCACGCCGGGCGATGACTACGCCGCGATGCACCAGGCGATCCATCGTCGCTTCCGTCGCTCGATGGAAGCGCGCGACGTCGAAATCCAAACGACTGCGCAGGCCGCAGCTGCCGTACTGCCGGACGTCTTGCTGATCGACGGTGGCGCGGGGCAGGTCGCGCAGGCGAAAGCAGTGCTCGACGAACTTGGCGTCACCGGTGTTCAGATCGTCGGCGTCGCGAAGGGTCCGGAGCGTCGGCCCGGCGACGAAGACCTTCTGCTGCCCGACGGCCGTGCTGTTCATCCGGGCGCACAGTCGCCGGCGTTGCAGCTCGTTCAGCAGGTGCGTGACGAAGCGCACCGTTTTGCGATCACGGGGCACCGCGGAAAGCGGCAGAAAGCACGCACCACCAGCCGTCTGGAGGATATTCCGGGTATTGGTCCGCGCCGCCGCGCTGCACTTCTCAAGCACTTCGGCGGGTTGGGTGGACTGAAGGCGGCGGGCGTCGAGGAAATCGCGCGCGTCGAGGGCGTGAACGAGGCCCTCGCGCAGCGGATCTATGACACCCTGCACGGGCTGGCGCCGTCGGACGGCGCGGAGTAGGGCATGCGCATCACCGTTCCGACCATCCTCACCCTCATCCGGATCGTACTGATCCCGGTGCTCGTGGTGGTGTTCTACCTGCCGTATCCGTGGACGAATTTCGCCGCGGCCGCGGTGTTCGCGATCGCGTCGATCACCGACTGGCTCGATGGCTGGATCGCCCGCGCATACAACCAGTATTCCGCGTTCGGCGCGTTCCTCGATCCGGTGGCGGACAAGCTGATGGTCGCTGTCGCGTTGCTGCTGATCGTGCAGGTGCATCCGACGAAATGGATGGCGCTGTGGGCCGCGGTGATCATCGGCCGCGAGATTGCGGTGTCCGCGCTGCGCGAGTGGATGGCCGAGCTTGGCCAGCGCGCGAAGGTGAAGGTCGCGGCGATCGGCAAGCTGAAGACGATCGTGCAGATGGTCGCGCTCGAGTGCCTGCTGTATCAGGCGAAATTCCTCGGCCTGCCGATCTTCTCGATCGGCGAATGGCTGCTCGCCGCTGCGGCTCTTCTCACGCTGTGGTCAGGATGGGCGTACCTGCGCGCGGCGTGGCCCGTGCTGACCAAGGACGTGCATACGCGCGCGGCATAACCGCGTTCATGTCGTGCTTCAGGTGTTGACACGGCCGGCTGCACCCGTAAAATGCGCAGCCTGTTCCGCGGGAATAGCTCAGTTGGTAGAGCACGACCTTGCCAAGGTCGGGGTCGAGGGTTCGAGTCCCTTTTCCCGCTCCAGATTCATCGGAGCCAGAGCATCGGAACCGTTTGACAAGACCCCGCTCGCGGGGTCTTGTCTTTTCAGGGGCACGCTTCGATAGTGCGCCTGACGCCTCCCGGCCGGGTGGCAGAGTGGTTATGCAGCGGACTGCAAATCCGCGTACGCCGGTTCAATTCCGACCTCGGCCTCCAGATCAGAACCCCGCAGCGATGCGGGGTTTTGTTTTTTCCGACGAGGCTCGCGCCGGTCGTAAGCTATGCACGTGCCCGGATGGCGAAACCGGTAGACGCAGGGGACTTAAAATCCCCCGACCATGTCGTGCGGGTTCGAGTCCCGCTCCGGGCACCACAATTCACGCTGCATGCCGTGCATCGTCGCGGCATCGATGGATGTCTCCGCCTTTGCGATCAGGTCGACGTCTTCGTTGCGTCACGTAATGTCGCAACTGCCGTACGCCAGGCGGCAGGAAGTCCCGACTGCGAATGCTATCCGCGTGATGCAGCGCGACGACTGACGATCAGCGCGTCGACTCCAGCGGATGCAGTTCCGCTCCAGCCACGTCCGATACCATTCGCCACCACGGCGCGCCGGGATGCGGTGCCTCGAGTTGCACGCGCTCGCCGAACGCGGGTGTCGTCAGTGGGATGCCGCGCGCGTGCGCGAGCGCGGTGACGCGTTCGAACGGCTCGTACCAGGCGTGCATCGACAGGTCGAACGTGCCGTTGTGGATTGGCAGCAGCCACGCGCCGCGCAGATCCTCGTGTGCTTGCACGGTTTCCTCAGGCTGCATGTGCACGCCCGGCCAGTTCTCGTTGTAGGCGCCTGTTTCCATGCACGTCACGTCGAACGGACCAAAGCGTTCGCCGATGGTGCGGAAACCGCTGAAGTAGCCGCTGTCGCCGCTGAAGAACAGGCGGAAGTCGCCGTCCTCGACCACCCATGAACACCACAGCGTGGTGTTGCGGTCGCTCAATGAGCGTCCCGAAAAATGCTGCGCGGGCGTCGCGGTGATGCGCAGGCCGTCGATGTCCGCGCCTTGCCACCAGTCGAACTGCTGGATCTGCGCGGCGGGCACGCCCCAGCGCGCGAGTCGATCACCGACGCCGAGCGGCATGTAGAAACGTGCGCCGGCTTTCGCGAGCTTGCGAACCGCAGCGCGATCGAGATGATCGTAGTGATCGTGCGACAGCAGCACGCCATGGATCGGCGGAAGGTCGCCGATTGAAATCGGCGGCTCGTGGAAGCGTCGCGGGCCGGCCCATTGCACAGGGGAGGCGCGCTTCGCGAAGACCGGGTCGGTCAGCCACCAGCGTCCGCGAAGCTTGATCAGCAGCGTGGAATGACCGAGCCGATACAGGCTGCGATCGGGCGCGGCCTCGAGCTCGGCGCGGGACAGCGTTCGCACCGGAATCGGGGCTGCGGGGACGGTGTTCTTCGGCTTGTTGAAGAAGAAGTCCCACATGACGTTGCGATCGGTCGCCGGCGCGGGTCGCTCGGGGTCGATGTTGCGGAAGCGACCGTCGGCGCGTTGCGCGGCGGACGGGATGCGATTGGTGTTCGACATACGGGACATCCGTGCGAGTAAGCGGCTTTAGCCGTCGCGCTTATGCGCGTCGCGGCAAGCTCGACCTTTTCGACGTGGGGACGCACGGATCGAACGCAACGGCCCGTTCGTTTGCAGACGGAATCTAGTCAGCGACGGGCAACCGGGCAGGGCGCAGCGATTCTTCCGACGCGTCCGCTGATCGAAGACAGAACGTCGCCGCTAGACCCGACGCCGCGCCGACTCCGCACCCACCTGCGACAACACATCGAGCAGCCGCACGTTATCGAGCGGCTTGACGAGGTGGTAATCGAGACCGGCGTTGCGCGACGCGTCGTAATCCTGCGGCTGCCCGTAACCCGACAGCGCCGCCAGCACGCCCGTTTCATCGCCGAGGCGCGCACGGATTTGTCGCGCGAGGTCGTAGCCGGTGATATCGGGCAGACCGATGTCGAGGAAGGCCACGTCCGGCGGTTCGTCGACGATGCCGTCGAGCGCCTCGAGCGCACGATGGAAGACGCGCACGCGGTGGCCGAGCGCCTGCAGCAGCGTCTGCAGCGTCTGCGCCGCATCCACGTTGTCATCGACCACGACGACATCGAGTACCGGCGTGTAGTCATGCGTGGGCTCGACGTCCTGCACTTGGCCCGACGCGGGCGCGTCAACCAGCGGCAGGCTGACGGCGAAGGTCGCGCCCTGGTTGCGGCCCGCGCTTTCGGCCGTGATCACGCCGCCATGCAGCGACACCAGGCTTCGCACGAGCGCGAGGCCGATACCGAGGCCGCCCTGGGTGCGATCGGGCGAGCGCTCGGCCTGCGTGAACAATTCGAAGATCTGCGGCAGAAGGTCGGGGTCGATGCCTTGGCCGCTGTCGCGCACGCGTACCGTGACGCCGGTGCCGGCGACTTCCGCATCGAGATTGAGTTCGCCGCCTTCCGGCGTGTACTTCGCGGCGTTGTTGAGAAGGTTCGTCAGGATTTGCGTCAGCCGCGTGCGGTCGCCGTGTACCCACAACGCGCCGACCGGAAGCCGCGTGCGCAAGGCATGGCGTCGCGCGTCGATCAGGGGCCGAACCTGCTCGATCGCGCTGCCGATGACGTCTTTCAGGTTTACCGTCTCCATCTCGAGATGGACCAGGCCGCGCGTTACCCGCGACACGTCGAGCAGGTCGTCGACGAGTTCGGTCATGTGTCGAACCTGTCGCGTGATCACTTCGCCGGCTGCGCGCACGCGCGATGGGTCCGACGTAAGCATCAGCAATTGCGATGCGGTGCTGATCGGCGCGAGCGGATTGCGCAGTTCATGCGCGAGCATCGCGAGGAACTCATCCTTGCGGCGATCGGCCTGGCGCAGCGCGCGTTCGCTGCGTTCCAGCGCGTTCTGCGCGAGGCGCTGTTCGTGGATGTCGGTGCAGGTGCCCAGCCAGCGGATGATCGTGGCGCTCTCGTTGCGCACCGGAACGGCGCGGCCCAGCACCCAGCGGTATTCGCCGGAATGGTGGCGCAGCCGGTACTGGACCTCGTAGTCCTCGCCAGTGGCAAGGCTGTGCGTCCATCGTGCGAGCGCGTCCGGCTGGTCGTCGGGATGCAGCGCGCGCGCCCACTTGTCGCCGTCCGCATCGCCCTCGGTCGTGCCGGTGTACTCGTACCACTGGCGATTGAAATAGTCGGCGTGACCATCGGGCCGCGCCGACCACACCATCTGCGGCATCGCGTTGGTGATCGTGCGGAAACGCGCTTCGCTCGCACGCAGTTCGACCTCCGCGCGCACGTGGTCGCTGATGTCGGTCTGCGCGAGTACCGCGCCGTTGAGCTTGCCGTCGTCGAGATGGATCGGCATCGCCTGCAGCAGCAGGGTGCGACGCGGCAGGTCACCGAACGGCTGGATTTCGACGACGTCGCCACGCACCACTTCGCCGCGCAGTGCGCGGGCGAGCGCCCAATCCTCGGGCTGCAGCGGTTGGCCTTGCCGCTCCGAGCCGTCGGCCCACCAGCCTTGCCACACGCCGTATTCCTCGATGCCGGATGACATCGGGTGCATGCCCCAGATCTCGCGGTTCGCGGCGTTGACGCGCATCAGGGCGCCGTTCGGATCGGCAAGCACGACACCCGACGGCAGCGATTCGATGACCGCATCGAGGCGACGGCGCTCGGTCTGCGCATCACGCTCGGCCGCGGCCTGTTCGGTGATGTCGGTGCCCTGGATGAAGATGCCATCGATGCGGCCTGCATCGTCGACGATCGGCTGGAACACGAAGTCGACGATGCGTTCTTCGATCTCCCCGTTCGCGCGCCGGATCAGCCCGACCGGAATTCGACGGCCGATGTACGGCACGCCCGTATCGAAGACCTCATTGAGCTGGTCGACGAACTTCTGGTCGAGTTCGGGCAACGCTTGGCGTAGGGGCAGGCCAATGATGTTATCGCGCCCGACGAACTCGAAATACGCGGGGTTGGCGATCTCGTAGACGTGCTGCCGGCCACGCGTCAGCGCGAACAGGCCGGGCGCCTGCTCGAAGAGCGAACGAAGGCGCTGCATCTGCGCGTCGCGCGTCTTCTCGGCGGTGACGCTGTCGGTGGTCTCGGTGCACGCGCAGTACATGCCGGCGACATCGCCCTGTTCGTCGACCACGGGCGAATACGAGAAGGTGAACCATGTCAGCTCGTCGTAGCCGCGGCGTCGCATGACCAGCGGCAGGTTTTCCATGTAGACGGCTTCGCCGGCCATCGCGCGCTCGGCGAGCGGGCCGATGTCCTGCCAGATCTCGGACCAGATGTCCTGGAACGGGCGGCCGATCGCGTCCGGATGCTTGGTGCCGAGGATCTCCGCGTACGGATCGTTGTAGAGGAAGCCCAGCGACGGCCCCCACGCGACGAACATCGGAAACTTCGAATGCAGCATCAGGCTGACGACGCTGCGCAGCGACTGTGGCCACTGCTCCGGTGGCCCGAGCGGCGACTGACTCCAGTCGTGCGCGCGCAGTAATGCCGCGACTTCGCCGGGCGCGTCGAGAAAGCGCAGGTTCGAGCCTGGATGCATGGAATGGCCGTGCGGGTGGAACCCCGCCGGATTATGCCGAGCGGTCGTGATGCCGAATGTCACGACGGCGTGTACGCGAGGGTGGCGCCGGCTGTTGTCACGCGTGGGATGCGCGCGACTCGTCGGGTGTTTTCAGGCGCGTGCGACGGTCTCGGACGGCAGCCCGAACCCGAACGAATCCATGGACAGCGTTCCGTAGGTCATGCCGCCTTCGACGAGGTCGCGGCGGTCGCCGGCGTCGCTTGCACCGATCGCGACCAGCAGCGGCAGGTAGTGCTCCTCGGTCGGGTGCGCACGGGCGGCATGCGGTGCGCGTTCGCGGTAGTGCACGAGCGCGTCGGCATCGCCACGCGTGACCGCATCGGCCACCCAGTCGGCGAACTGCTGGGCGTATTCCGGGTCGTCGATGTGCTGGCGGAACTCGTAGAGATTGTGCGTGAGGCTGCCGGAGCCGACGACCAGCACGCCGTCGTTGCGCAATGGCGCGAGCGCCGCACCGAGCTTCAATGCACCCGCCGCGTCGATGTCCTGCGGCAGCGATACCTGCAGCACCGGCACGTCCGCCGTCGGCTTGAGGTAACGCAGCGGCACCCACGCGCCGTGGTCGAGCCCGCGACGCGCGTCGATCGCGGCGTCGAAGCCCGCGGCCTGCAGCATCTGCACGACGCGCGATGCGAGTTCAGGCGTGCCATGTGCCGGGTACTGCAGCGTGTACAGCTGAGGCGGGAAGCCGCCGAAGTCGTGGATGGTCTCCAGCGCAGGGGCACCGGTGACGCGCACGCCACGTGTCTGCCAGTGCGGCGACACGACGACGATCGCGCTCAGCGAGGGCAGGCCCGCGCCGATGCGCTGCAAATTGGGGCCGAGCAGGCCGGGCTCGACGGCGAACATCGGCGAGCCGTGGGAAATGAATAGCGACGGGGCGCGGGACATGGCGGCTCCAGTAGGCGTAAATCCTGCAATGGGCCTGATCGTTGGACGATTCGCGCCAACTCGGCCCGCGTCAACGCGGCGATGGCAGTCCGAGGCTACGCCACCTCCGGTTACGGAAAGTTCGCGACTGTCCCGGCCAACCAGGCGACCGCCGCATCGCGATCTTCGAAGCGCGCGAACTCCAGCTTCGCGACGGTGGCGGCAAGGGTCGCCGGCTCGGCCTGTGCCGGGGTGATGCCCAGCATCGCGATGCGACGTCCGACGAAGAACGGGTGCGTGATCATCGTCGCCATGTAGTCGGCGCGATGTTCGTTTTCGACATCCGCGGCGATGTTCGTATCGAGGAAGTTGATGAGCACGGGCGCGGCCGGCAACGTCGTGCTGTACGCGTCGGACATCGCGGTCAGGCCATCCAGGCGGTCGCGGTAGCCGACGCGCCCGAGGTACCGGATTTCGAGATACCCCGGCCTGCGACTGATTTCATGCGCCACGTGTTTCCTCCGCGCGAGTCGTTGAGATAGTAGGAGTGAAGCGGCGGCTGTCAAAGGCGGCTGCACGACCGACGCGGCAATCGACGCCGCCGCGAAAGGCAGGACGCGGTGCGACAGCCGTGCCGCCGTCGCGACACGTCAGATTGAACGCGAAAAACTCGGGCGGACGACGTCGGCTTTGGTGTCGAGGTAGGCGTCGAAGCACATGGCGATATTGCGCAGGAGGAGTCGGCCGCGCTGGGTGGCGACGATGCGCTCGCCGTCGCGCCGCACCAGCCCGTCGGACTCCAGCGGCGCGAGGCGTTCGAGGCAAGGGCCGAAGTAATCGTCGAAGTCGATGCCGTAGCGGCGCTCAAGCGCATCCGTCGGGATTTCACCGCTGCACATCAGCGCCTGGATGAGGTCGGCACGCAGGTGGTCGTCTTCCGACAGATGCAGGCCGCGGAACACGGGCAGGCGGCCTTCGTCGAGCGCGGCTTCCCAGCTCGGCAGGTCGCGCGGGTTCTGGCTGAATACGTCGCCGATATGGCTGATTGCGCTGACGCCGACGCCGACCAGATCACTGTCGGCATGCGTCGTGTAGCCCATGAAATTGCGATGCAGGCCGCCGCGTGCCTGCGCACGCGCGAGGTCGTCGTCGGGCAGCGCGAAGTGGTCCATTCCGATGTAGAGGTAGCCGGCCTGCGTGAGGCGCTGGATCGCCATCATCAGCAGCGAGAGCTTCGCGTCGGCCGATGGCAGGTCGGACTCGTGGATGCGTCGCTGTGCGCGGAACAGCTCGGGCAGATGCGCGTAGCTGTAGACGGCGAGCCGATCGGGGCGGATCGCGAGCACATCGTCGAGCGTCTGCGAGAAACCCTCGGGCGTCTGCTTCGGCAGGCCGTAGATCAGGTCGATGTTGACCGAGCGGAAGCCGTGCGCACGGCAGGCGTCGACCACCGCGCGCGTCTCGTCGACGCCCTGCACGCGGTTCACGGCCAGCTGCACGTCGGGGTCGAAATCCTGCACGCCGAGGCTGGCGCGATTGAAGCCGATGTGTGCGAGTTCGCGGATGTCGTCGGGCGTGACGAAGCGCGGGTCGAGTTCGATCGAGATGTCGCGATCGGCGGAGTGCGAAAAGCGGAAGGCGCGACGGATCGCGTCGACGCAGTCGCGCAGTTGCGACGGCGACAGGAAATTCGGCGTGCCGCCGCCGAAGTGCAGCTGGATCAGCTCGCGGTCGGTGTCGAACTGCGGCGCGATCATCGATATCTCGCGGTAGAGATGCGCGAGGTATGCGTCGCCACGCGCCTTGTCGCGCGTCACCACGCGATTGCAGCCGCAGTAGAAGCACGGGCTGCTGCAGAACGGCACGTGGACGTAGACCGACAGCCGCCGCGGGATCGGGTCGCCGTTGCTGGCGGCGATGGCGGCGCGCAGGTCGGCGTCACCGAAATGCTCGCGGAAATGCGGCGCGGTCGGGTACGAGGTGTAGCGCGGGCCCGGGCGGTTGTAGCGCTCAAGCAGGCCGCGGTCGATCGGGGCATCGTTCATCGCCATGCCGGAAACGATAGGGACGCGCGCTCGCGGCGACTTGATCCGGATCAACCGTGACTGGCTAAGCGGGTATGCGAAGTTTCCCCAAAGGGCAACGCCCGACCTCGTGGCCACCCGCTAAGCTGTGACTTGTTTGGATTGCGGATCGCCGCGACATGGCAGCACCGGCCATCGACGTCGTCACCCTTCGCCACGATTGCGCGCACTGCTCGCTGCAGCAGTTGTGCCTGCCGGCGGGCATCGGGCGCGAGGGTCTGGAAGAACTGGAGCAGATCGTGCGTCGCAAGCGCCCGGTCGAGGCCGGCGAACGCCTGTTCCGACAGGGTGATCGCATGGGCGCCGTGTTCGTGGCGCGCGACGGCGCATTCAAGACGGTGGTGGTGAGCGAGGACGGCGAGGAGCGCGTTCTCGGCTTCCATCTTCCCGGCGAGTTGATCGGGCTGGATGCGTTGGGTACCGGCCACCATCGCTGCGAAGCGGTGGCGCTGACGCTCGCCAACGTCTGCGAAGTGCCGTTCGAGGAACTGGGCGACGTCGCATCGCACGTGCCCGCGCTGCATCGCCAGTTGATGCGCATCATCGGCCAGAGCGTTGGGCGCGATCAGGACCATCTGGAAATCCTGTCGCGGCGCCAGGCGAACGAACGCATCGCGCTGTTCCTGCACGGGCTGATCGAGCGCCTGCGCACGATCGGCGAGCCCACCGAACGGGTGCGCCTGCCGATGAGCCGCGAAGACATCGCGCGCTTTCTCGGCCTCGCGCTGGAGACGGTGAGCCGCGGGTTCACGCGTTTGCAGGAGGACGGCGTGATCGCCGTGCACGGCCGCAAGGTCGAGATCCTCGACGCCGCCGAACTCGAACGCCTTGCACATGGCGACGGCGCGCCCGTCGACCCGCGCGCACGCCAGCGCGCCTGATCAGGCGCCGGAAACGCAGCCCAGCGCAGCGAGTGGGCCGTGCAGTCGCGGCATCGATGCGACCAGCCATGGCGCCGTGATCGTCAGGACGCCGGCAGTTGCAACGAGTAGACCCGCAACTTCGCGAAGCCGGCCGCGAAGCAGGCGTCGACCCAGCTGCTGACCGGACCACGTCAGCGGCAGCATCACCGGCAGCGTGCCGAGGCCGAACGCCGCCATCGTCGTCGCGCCGCCAACGGCGCTCGCCTGCATCCATGCCGCCGCCAGCAATGTCGTGCTGAGTCCGCAGGGCAGCCAGCCCCAGAGCGCGCCGAGCGCGAGGCGTCGACCGGTCGTCGTGGCTGGGAGCAGTCGTCGCTGCAGCGGCTTGAGCAGGCGCCATAGGCCGCTGCCGAGCGTGGAATAGGGCGACGTAGATCCGCTGCCGCGCCACAGGCGCAGGCCAACGATCAGCAGGACCAGGCCCGTGCCGACGCGCAGTGCGATGCGTAGCGTCGGCATCGACGCGACGCCGACGATCGCATGGCCGAGCCCGCCGGCGATCGCGCCCGCCATTGCATAGCCGAGTACGCGGCCGAGGTTCGGCTCGACGACATAACGCCAGCCCGCATGTGGTGCCATCGCCGGAAAACCCGTGGCGATGCCGCCGCACATCACCGCGCAGTGGCCGCTGCCGACGAGCCCCGTCAGCAGCGCGGATGCGAGCGTGAGCCAGGCGATCTCCACGTCAGTCCTGCCGCGGCGGCTCGTCGCGCAGGATGTCGATCGCGGGCGTGTCGAGGTCGTCGAACTGGCCGCGCTTCACCGCCCAGCAGAACGCGGCGATCGCAACACCCAGCAGCATCAGGCTCAGCGGGATGAGCAGCAACAGGATGGTCATGCGGGCCTCCGGGCAAGTCGCAATGCGTTGAGCGTGACCGCGAGCGACGACAGGCTCATGCCGAGCGCGGCGAGCCACGGCGCGACGTGCCCCGTCACCGCGGCGGGCAGCGCGAGCACGTTGTAGGCGAGCGCCCAGCCGAGGTTCTGCCGCACCACGCTGCGCGTGCGGCGCGCGAGAGCGACGGCCTGTGCGAGGCGCGACAGCGAGCGGCCGGTCAGCACGAAATCCGCGGCACGCTGCGCGAGTGCCGCGCCCGTGCCGATCGCGATGGAGACGTCCGCACCCGCGAGCACCGGTGCATCGTTGAGGCCATCGCCCACCATCGCGACGACGCGGCCTTCGCGTTGCAGCTCACGTGCGAAGGCGAGCTTGGCTTCGGGCGTTTGGCGTGCGCGTGCACTGTCGATCGACAGGCGCGCTGCGACGGCGTCCACACGTTCGTGTGCATCGCCGCTGGCGAGGTGTACGCGCAGGCCCTGGTCGCGCAACGCATTTACGGCGGGCGACGCGTCGTCGCGCAGCGATTCGTCGAGCTCGAAGCGCGCGATTGCGATGTGGCCATCGCCGAGCCACAGCGCGCCGTCGTCCGCGCGACCTGCAGCGAAGTCCGCGCGGCCGATGCGCCATGCGCGGCCGTCGACGAGGCCTTCAAGACCATTGGCGGCGACCACGCGCACGTCGGTCGCCGCGGGCGCGTCGATACCGGCGAAGGCCGCGGCGAGCGGATGCGTCGAGTCGCGTTCGAGCGCGGCGGCGATGCGAAGCGCGGTGGATTCGTCGAAGTCGAATGCCTCGACGCGAACGCGTTGCGCGCCACCGTCGGTGAGCGTGCCGGTCTTGTCAAACACGATGTCGTCGGCGCGCGCGAGGCGGTCGAGCGCGTCGGGTCGAGTCGCGAGCAGTCCGATGCGCGCCAGGCCGCCGTGCGCCGCAGCGAGCGCCGCCGGAATCGATAGAGACAACGCACACGGGCACGAGATCGCGAGCACCGCGAGCGTCACCTCGAGCGCGCGCGACGGGTCGTGCATGCGCCACGCGACGAAAGTCCCGGCCGCGACGACGAGCATCGCCACGACGAACACGCCCGCGATGCGATCGGCAACCTGCGCAAGCCGCGGGCGATGCGCCTGTGCCTGTTCCACCAGTCGCGTGAGTTCGGACAGCCGCGTGTCCGCGCCAACGCGCGTCACGAGAACCCGTGCCGTTCGATCGCGACACAGCGTGCCGGCGTAGATCGGGTCACCCGACCGATGCGCGACCGGGTGCGGTTCGCCGGTGAGTAGCGCTTCCTCGAAGCGCGCTTCGTCGTCGAGCAGGGTGCCGTCCGCCGGGGCCGGCTCGCCCGCGGCGACGCAGGCGACATTGCCGACCTGCAACGCGCTCACCGGAATCGTCTCGCGCGTGCCGTCGGCCAGCTCGCGCGTCGCGAGCACCGGGCGTGCGCGTGCGAGCGCATCGACCTGTGCGTTCGCCGCGGCGCGGGCGCGCTCTTCCAGCGTGCGTGCGACGAGCAGCAGGAAGACGAACATCACGGCAGCGTCGTACCAAACCTGCGGACCGCCGCGCAGGGTTTCGACCACGCTCGCGACGTACGCCAGCAACGTCGAGGTCGCGACCAGCACGTCCATGCCGAGTCGGCGATGACGGATCTCGCGCCATGCGCCTTCGAGGAATGGCCAACCCGCGTAGAACACGACCGGCGTCGACACGAGGAACGTGATCCAGCGGAGGAAGTCACGCGTCGCGATCGGCATGCTGCCCGACGTGTCGAGGTATAGCGCTTCGCCGAACATCATCGCCTGCATCGCGCCGAGACTCGCCAGGCCGATGCGCAGCAGCGAGCGGTTTCGCGCGCGTCGGCGTGCATCTTCGTCGACGATGCCACCGGCGAGGTAGGGACGGTAGCCCAGTAGCGCGAGGCGACGCAGCGGTGCGGACAGCGTCGTGAGCGCCGGGTCCCACGTCAGGCGGATGCGCCCGGTGACCGCGTTGGCGCCGACATCGCGAACGCCGGGTTCGTTCGACAGCGCGCGATCGATCAGCCATGCACATGCGGCGCAGCGCATGCCGTCGGTGACGACGGTGATCTCGCGCAGGCCGTCGACCTCGCGCACGTGGCCGGCGACCACGTCGTCGCGATCCCACACGGCGGAGTCCGCGGGCTCGGTGCCGACGCGCGATGGACGTTCGCTGCGCAGCCGGTAGTAGTCGTCGAGGTTGGCGTCGCGGATCCATTGCGCAGCGGCCGCGCAGCCGTCGCAGCAGAACGCGCGGGTCGCGTCGTCCAGCCGCACGTAGGCGGGCGTGTCGGGCAGCGGCTCACCACAGTGCCAGCAGCCGGTGGCCGCGGTCGGTTCGACCGGGGCGGCGCGCATGTCCACGTCAACCGTTGTCCGTCAGCGCGGGCGAAAGCAGCACGGCCTTCTGGCCTTTCGGCAGCCGCCCACCGATGCGCCAGCGACCATCGAGCGGCTCGAGTCGCACGTTCCATTCGCGCGATGCATCGACGTCGTGCGGCAACTCCCAGCCGTCGGGCGACGGCGCCAGCGTCAGCGTTTCGTCGGCGGACGAATGCGCGGGATGCAGCAGGCGCAGCGTGAGCGGCGCGCGCCGGTCGAAATCACCGTTGACCGGAATGACCTGCACGGCACCGGCGCCGACGCGCACCACGGCGCTCAAACGATGCTGCTGCGCGTACGCATCCGGCCCGAGATCGGCGACCTGCATTTGCGCGGTGCGGTCGACCTTGTCGACGATCGCGTCGTCCGAATCGCGGTTGGCAATGACCGCCAGCCCGATGCCGAACACCATCGACACCAGCGGCAGGCCGATCACCAGCCACATCACCGGGTTGGCCCACTTCGAGGGTTCGTGCTCGTCCATCACATGGGTCCGAAGAAGCTGCTGTCGACGGTGTCGCGCACGCTGCCGTCGGTCGACTCGACGATGAAGCGCAGGCTGCGGCGGCCCTTGGCGTCGCGCGGCCCGTGCACGAGCACTTCGACCGGCACGACGGTTTGCGCGGGGACCGCGACCGCAGCCGGAACGCCGCGGATTTCAAGGCCCGTCGGCGCACCATCGAGGCGAATGCGATAGAGCTGCGCGGCATCGGTCTTGTTCGCGAGCTTGAGCGTGTAGCCGTTGTCGACGCCGTCGGCGACCGGGCGATACAGCGCATTGCGATCGCGCATGGCTTCGACGGTAAGCGGTGCGCGGTGCGTGACACCCCAAGCCCAGCCGAGGCTCAATGCGAACAGCAATGCGCCGTAGACGAACACGCGCGGCCGCAGGACGCGGCTGCGGCGCCCGTCGATCGCGTTCTGCGTGGTGTAGCGGATCAGCCCTTTCGGATACCCGACCTTCGCCATCACGTCGTTGCAGGCGTCGATGCATGCGCCGCAGGCGATGCATTCGTATTGCAGGCCGTTGCGGATGTCGATGCCGGTGGGGCAGACCTGCACGCAGATCGTGCAGTCGATGCAATCGCCGAGGTCTTCGGCCGCGAACTTCGGCAGCGGCTCGGCGACGACGCCTGCGCCCGCGAAGGTGATCGTGCCGCCCGCGCCGGTCGCGGCGGCCGCCGCGGTCGGATGCTGCGCGGCGCGGAAGACGTAGTCGTAGGCGAGCGCCTTTTCGAGCAGTCCGCGTGCGCGTTCCAGCGCGCTCGGCAGGCCACGCCTGCGCGGGCCGCGTGGCTCGCCGCGCATCGGGTCGTAGGCGATCAGCAGCGTATTGCGGTCGAACATCGCGCTCTGGAAGCGCGCATACGGGCACATGTACTTGCAGACCTGCTCGCGCAGGAAGCCCGCGTTGCCCCATGTCGCGACGGCATAGAACAGCACCCAGAACGTTTCCCAACCGCCCCACGCGAACGGATGCAGGCGCGCTGTGAGATCGGTGATGGGAGTGAAGAAGCCGACGAAGGTGAGGCCGGTCCACAGCGCGAACGTCGCCCACAGCACGTGCTTGGCGGACTTGCGCAGGATCTTCTCGCGCGTCCACGGGCCGGCGTCGAGCTTCATGCGCTTGGCGCGGTCGCCTTCGGTCCAGCGCTCCATCCACAGGAACGTTTCGGTCCACACCGTCTGCGGGCACGCGTAACCGCACCAGAGGCGGCCGGCGAGGGCGGTGAAGAAGAACATTGCGAGCGCGGCGACGATCAGCAACAGCGCGAGGAACAGGAAGTCCTGCGGCCAGAAGGTCAGCGCGAACACATGGAACTTGCGCGCGGGCAGGTCGAACAGCACGGCTTGCCGGCCGTCCCAGCGCAGCCACGGGAACACGTAGAACATGCCGAGCAGCCATGCGACGGCGATGACGCGCAGCCTCGCCAGCGGCCCGGACACCGAGCGCGGATATACCTTGCGTTCGCTGACGTAGAGGCCTGACGGCTCGTCGAGCATTTCAAGCGGAATCGAACGGCTCATCACACGTCGTCGGGCAGCGGGCGGTTGAAGCGGCTCGCCGGCCTCAGCAGGATCCAGGTGAACAGGCTCGACGCCGACGTCGCCAGCCAGAAGGTGAAGAAGCCGAGCGTGTAGCCGAACTCGCGCGTCATCGGCATCTGCGGAAACGTCATGTCGCGCAGCGCGAGCGGGTCGACGTAGGCGAAGAACACCATCGTCGCGACGCCCGCGGCGAAGAAGCTCGGCCACAGGATGGCGCCGACGCGCTGCGCCATCGGACGGGGCGGGTGGTCGAATGCGGGCGAGATGCTCATGCGCGTTACTTCGCCGCGACCTGCACCGGCGGGTGCGAGAGCGACCACACGTACGCGGCGACCAGCCGCGCACGCGTGTCACCCAGCAGCTCGCGATGCGCGGGCATCACGCCGTGGCGGCCGTTGGTGATCGTCGCGACGATCTGCGCGGGCTCGCCACCGTAGAGCCAGTAGTCGTCGGTGAGGTCGGGCGCGCCCATCTCCTTGTTGCCCTTGCCATTCGGGCCGTGGCAGGCAACGCAGACGCCGTCGTACAGCGTCTTGCCTTGCGCGGCCATGTAGTTGTTCTGCAGGCCGTTCGGATCCGACAGCGACTGCACATAGCTCGCGACATAGTCGACCGCGTTCGGGCCGCCCATGCCGGTCAGCACCTTGCCCCATGGCGGCATGACGCCGTCGCGGCCGTTGAGCACGGTTTCGAGGACGCGATCCGGCGCGCCACCCCAGTGCCAGATGTCGTCGGTGAGATTCGGGTAACCGATCGCCCCACGCGCCGACGAGCCGTGGCAGCCCGAGCACGTGTTGGCGAATATCGAGTGGCCGATCGACACCGCATGCGGATCACGTGCGATGACGTCGATCGGCTTGCCGGCAAAGCCCGCGAACGCCTCGTTGAGCTTGGCGTCCTCCGACGACTTCTGCAGTTCGTGCTCGCGCTGCGACGACCAGCCGCTGTAACCCTTCAGCGCGCCGAGTCCGCCGTACCAGAAGACGTAGCCGATCGAGAACACGATCGTGATGTAGAAGAGGTTGATCCACCACCGCGGCAACGGCTTGTTGTATTCGGTGAGATCGTCGTCCCAGATGTGGCTGGTGTCGGTCGGCTTGGGGTCGCCGGGGCGGCGACGCGACGTCCACCACAGCAGCCACACGCAGCCGACGATATTCAGCGCGACCAGTGCGATCACGTACCACGACCAGCTGGCGCTCATCGCGGAGTCTCCTCGAAATCGATCAGCGGCAGACGCGCGGCGGCGTCGAACTCACGCTTGCGTGCGGGCCGCCAGGCCCAGATCCAGCCGCCGATGAACAACACCAGGAGGATGGCGGTAACGATGCCTGCGACCATGGCTCAACCTCCCCTCGGTGCGTTCTTGCCCAAGCCCTGCAGGTAGGCGACCACGGCGTCCATTTCGGTCTTACCGGACACTGCCTGTGCAGCGCTCGCGATGTCGGCATCGGTGTACGGATCACCGATCGAGCGCAGCGCTTTCATGTGCGCGGTGATGTCGTCGCCGTCGACATTGTTCGCCTCGAGCCACGGGAACGCCGGCATGTTCGATTCGGGCACGACGTCGCGCGGATTGTTGAGGTGCACGCGATGCCAGTCGTCGGAATAACGACCACCGACGCGCGCGAGGTCGGGCCCCGTGCGCTTCGAACCCCACTGGAACGGGTGGTCGTAGACCGATTCGCCTGCGAGCGAGTAGTGGCCGTAGCGCTCGGTCTCGAAGCGCAGCGTACGCACCATCTGCGAATGGCAGTTGTAGCAACCTTCGCGGATGTAGACGTCGCGGCCGGCGAGCTGCAATGCGGGGTAGGGTTTGACGCCGGGCAGCGGCTTGATCGCCTCGGCCTGGTGCATCAGCGGGACGATCTCGGCGAGTCCGCCGAACGAGACGACCACCGCGATCAGCATCGCCATCAGGCCGACGTTCTTCTCGACCTTCTCGTGTGCATGGTTGCTCATGGGAATCCTCAGGCGCTCGCCGGCTGCAGCAGTGGCAGGGCGGCAGCCTCACGGCCGACCGCGAGCGTCTTCAGCACGTTCCAGGCCATCAGGAACATGCCGCTGAGCACCAGCAGGCCGCCGCCGAGGCGGATCAGGTAGTAGGGATAGGTCGCGTTGAGTGCTTCGACGAAGCTGTAGGTGAGCGTTCCGTCGGGGTTGGTCGCGCGCCACATCAGGCCCTGCGTCAGGCCGGCGATCCACATCGCGACGATGTAGAACACGACACCGACGGTGTGCAGCCAGAAGTGCGTGTCGATCGCGCGCGTCGAATACATCTTCTCGGCGCCGACCAGCTTGGGCAGCATCGCGTAGATCGAACCGACGCTGATCATCGCCACCCAGCCGAGTGCGCCGGCATGCACGTGACCGATCGTCCAGTCGGTGTAATGCGAGAGCGAGTTGACCGTCTTGATCGACATCATCGGCCCCTCGAACGTGCTCATCATGTAGAAACTGAGCGAGACGATGAGGAACTTGAGGATCGGGTCGGTGCGCAACTTATGCCACACGCCCGACAACGTCATGATGCCGTTGATGGCGCCGCCCCATGACGGCGCGAGCAGGATCAGCGAGAACACCATGCCGAGGCTCTGCGCCCAGTCCGGCAGCGCGGTGTACTGCAGATGGTGCGGGCCGGCCCACATGTAGACGGCGATCAGCGCCCAGAAGTGCACGATCGAAAGTCGATACGAATAGATCGGGCGTTGTGCCTGCTTCGGAACGAAGTAGTACATCATCCCGAGGAAGCCGGCGGTCAGGAAGAAACCGACCGCGTTGTGGCCGTACCACCACTGCACCATCGCATCGACGGTACCGCTGTACACGCTGTACGACTTGAACGCGCCGGCCGGGATCGCGATGTTGTTGACGATGTGCAGCAGCGCGACGGCGATGATGAAGCTGCCGTAGAACCAGTTCGCGACGTAGATGTGCGGCGTCTTGCGCTTGGTGATCGTGCCGAAGAACAGCACGCCGTACGCGATCCACACGACGGCGATCAGGATGTCGATCGGCCATTCCAGCTCGGCGTATTCCTTGCCCTGCGTGAGTCCCATCGGCAGCGTGATTGCGGCCGACACGATGACGAGCTGCCAACCCCAGAACACGAACGCGGCGAGCCTGTCGGAAATAAGCCGTACGCCGCAGGTGCGCTGCACCACATGCAGGCTGGTCGCCATCAACGCTGACCCGCCGAACGCGAAGATCACCGCGTTCGTATGCAGCGGACGCAGGCGACCGTAGCTGAGCCACGGAATGCCGTGGCCGATGTCGGGCCAGTACAGCTGCGCCGCGATGAACGCACCGACGGCCATGCCGACGATGCCCCACAGCACGGTCGCCAGCGAAAACTGGACGACGACGCGGTCGTTGTAGCCCGACGCAGACGGCGGGCGGGGTGCGCGCGTCGCAGCCGACGCGGGCAGGGCAGCGGGATCAGCCATGGCGGGGCCTTCCGGGAAGGGAATCGCGAGTCATGGCGCGAATTCTCGGCATCGGCCGCTGGCCGGACTTGATCGGGATCAAGTCCGGTGGGTGACATGCGACGGACGCGGATCGGACCTGCGTCGGATGAGCCTGCTGCGGGCCCGACCGGACTTCGCAGTGGACGCCGCGCGGACGGGCCGCCCGTCATGACGCGCCGCGTCATTCCCTTTCGTACAGCAGGCGACGTCGCCGTGCATCGCTACGGTCGCGCTTGGAGTCGATACCCGGCGCAGTGCCGGCAGCTCCTCGGGAGTGGACATGCGTCTTGCCGGAAGAATGCTCGTCGTTGCGTTCGCGCTTCTCTTCGCCAGCGGCACGCAGGCGGCGTGTCGCGACTCCGTCGTGCTCGTGCACGGCAACACAGGTTCGCCATCGGACTTCAATGCGACGTACAACGAACTGATCGCGCGAGGCTACACGTCGTCGCAGATCTTCCGCCCGAGCTGGGGCAGCAAGACCTGCGCGGCCTGCAACGATCACGACGGCAGCGAGGAGACGCCGGTGGTCAATGCGCTGGTCGACGCTGCGGCCGCATCGTGCACCGGCAAGATCGACGTGATCGGCCATTCGATGGGCGCGACGCTCGCCGCGCGCGAGATCTATCGCAACGGCCTGGCGTCGCGCGTCGATGCATTCATCGGTATCGCGGGCGCATTCCGCGGGCTGTGGTCGTGTGGCACGTACCCGTACAACGTCGCGACGGCGACGTGCGGCTACTACGGGCTGTCGGTGTCCAGCCCGATGCTCAACGGCCTGTACGGCAAGCGCTTCGGCTCGCGCATGTACTCGATCAAGTCATATGCCGATGAGGTCGTGTGCTATGGCGGCATCTGCACGGTCAACGGCGTGCACTCGTCGTCGATCTGGAACGAGAACGCGAGCTACACGTACATCTACGGTCATTACGGGCTGCTCTGGTACACCGCGGCCAAGCAGGTCGACCTGATCCAGTAAACGCGTCGACGACCCGCGGCCATGCAGGCTGTCGCCATGGTCCAGCCTGCTTCGCCCGTTGCGGTCACGCCGGACGGCCGCTACATCGTCGTAAGGGGACGGCTGTGGCGTCGTCCCGATCCGGCCCTGACGGATGAGGAACGCGAACGCCTCACGCATGCGCTGATGGATGCGCGTCGCGATGTGCGGCGTGCGCTCGCCAGCGGTGACGGCGCGGCCGAAAAGCTCGCGCGCCAACAGGTGCACGCGGCGAAAGTGGCGCTGGGTGAGCGTGGCGACGTCTGGTGGGACGACGGCAGCCCCGACTTCAACCGCCGCCTTGCGCGAAACACGCCGTACGCCGGCTGGTATTCGTCGCTGGAATAGCCCGGAGCCGGCGAACACGGCCGTCCACCCGCCACCCGGTATGCTCCGCGCAACCAGGAGGCCGCATGCGCTACTCGCTCTACATCGCCGTCATGGCGGCGACGTTGTTCGCCATCGGTTGGTTCGTAGTCGTGCACGAGGGCGTTATTGCCGTCGCGATCCTGCTGCCGCTGGCCGTACTCGGCACGGTCGACATCCTGCAGACGCGCAGCGCGTTGCGGCACAACTATCCGTTGCTGGCGCACTTCCGCTACGGGCTGGAAGCGATCGGCCCGGAGATGCGGCAGTACTTCATCGAGGCCGATACCGCCGAGGTGCCGTTCTCGCGACAGGAGCGTGCGCTGGCCTACCAGCGATCGAAATCGGTGCTCGACACGCGCCCGTTCGGCACGCTGCAGGACATCTACGGCACGCAGTACGAATGGATCAACCATTCGCTGCAGCCGTCGGAATACATGGAGCACGACTTCCGCATCACCATCGGCGAAGGGCGTGCGCAGCCCTATTCGGCGAGCGTGTTCAACATCTCGGCGATGAGTTTCGGCTCGCTGTCGGCCAACGCCATCCGCGCGCTCAACAAGGGCGCGAAGCTCGGCGGCTTCTATCACGACACCGGCGAAGGCTCGATCTCGCCGTACCACCGCGAGTTCGGCGGTGATCTCGTGTGGGAAGTCGCGTCCGGTTATTTCGGCTGCCGCAACGACGACGGGACTTTCAGCGAGGAGAAATTCTCGGCGGCTGCGGCCGATCCGCAGGTGCGCATGATCGAGGTCAAGCTGTCGCAGGGCGCCAAGCCCGGCCACGGCGGCGTGCTGCCGGGCGCGAAGGTGACGCCGGAGATCGCGGTGACGCGCGGCGTGCCGGTGGGCGTCGACTGCGTGTCGCCGGCGCGCCATTCCACGTTCGACTCGCCGAAGGGCCTGCTGGAATTTGTTGACCGCCTGCGCACGCTGTCGGGCGGCAAGCCGTCGGGCTTCAAGCTGGCAATCGGCCACCCGTGGGAGTGGTTCGGCATAGCCAAGGCCATGCACGAGACCGGGCTGGTGCCGGATTTCATCGTCGTCGACGGTGCGGAAGGCGGTACCGGCGCGGCACCGGCGGAGTTCATCGACCACGTCGGCGTGCCGATGCACGAGGCCTTGATCCTCGTGCACAACACGCTGGTCGGCCTCGGCCTGCGCGACCGCATCCGCATTGGTGCAGCCGGTCGCGTCATCAGCGGCTTCGACATCGCGAAGACGATGGCGATGGGCGCCGACTGGTGCAATGCCGCGCGCGGCTACATGTTCGCGATCGGCTGCATCCAGTCGCAGAGCTGCCACACAGACCGCTGCCCAACAGGCGTTGCCACGCAGGACCCGAAACGCTGGAAGGGGCTGGACGTCGCCGACAAGTCCACGCGCGTCGCGCACTTCCACGACAACACGCTCAAAGCACTGCGCGACCTCATTTGCGCGGCCGGTCTGCGTCATCCCGGCGAGCTGGGGCCGGAGCACATCCTGCGCCGCATCTCGCCGACCGAAGTGCGTTCGCTCGCTGCGATCTACAACTTCCTCGAGCCCGGCGCGCTGCTGCAGGGCGTGCCGCCGCATGCCGTCTTCCAGCAGTACTGGGAGGACGCGCGCAGTGACTCATTCGCGCCGCCCTCGCGTGTGGCCGCGCTGCGGACCAGCAAGCTGATCTGAGCGTCAGCGTTCGTCGAACAGCTCGAGCACGCGTTCGGGCGGACGGCCGATGACTGCGCGGTCGCCGCGTACGAGGATCGGCCGTTCGATGAGTTCGGGATGCGCGGCCATCGCTGCGATGAGCGCGTCGTCGCTGCTGGTGTCGTCGAGCCCGGCCGTCGCATAGGCCGCTTCGCTGCTGCGCATGAGCGCGCGAACGTCACCGCCGGTCAGGCGGACAATCTCGCGAAGCTGCGCTGCGTCCAGCGGCTGTAGCGTCAGGTCGACGACGTCCGGCTCGATGCCGCGTGCACGCAGCAGTTCCAGCGCGCCCGCGCATTTCGAGCAACTGGACTTGTTGTGGAACAGCACGGGTCGGTCGGACATTCGCGTTTTCCTTCGATTAACGGCCGACGCCATTATCGCGCGGCCGCTTCACCCGATGCGGACGCCGGCTGCGCGACGTTTCCGTAAACCGCTGGAGACACGTCCCATGGCGAGGCCCATCTGGACCGGCTCGATTTCGTTCGGCCTGCTCAACATTCCGATCCAGTTGATGTCGGGCGAGCGCCGCACCGACATCCATTTCCGCATGCTCGATTCGCGCAACAACGCGCCGATCCGCTATGAGCGCGTCAACGCCGAAACCGGCGAGGAAGTGCCGTGGAAGGAGATCGTCAAGGCGTACGAGTTCTCCAAGGACAATTACGTCATCCTCAAGCCCGAGGATATCGAGCGCGCGGCGACTGAGAACCACGAAACGATCGCGATCGAGTCGTTCGTCGATGCCAAGTCAATCTCCATGTCCTACATCGAG
Organism: Lysobacter sp. HA18; assembly: GCF_054057595.1. Lineage (NCBI taxonomy): Bacteria > Pseudomonadati > Pseudomonadota > Gammaproteobacteria > Lysobacterales > Lysobacteraceae > Lysobacter > Lysobacter sp. HA18. The sequence goes on along the minus strand of NZ_JBSRZL010000001.1, from coordinate 2,078,132 downwards.
AAGCCCTACATCCTCGTGCCCGGCAAGAAGGCGGAGAAGGGCTACGTGCTGCTGCGCGAAGTGCTGAAGAAGAACGGCCGCGTCGGTATCGGCCGCGTCGTCATCCGCACCCGCGAATACCTCTGCATGCTGGTACCGCAGGGTGATGCGTTGATGCTGATGTTGATGCGCTTCCCGCAGGAGCTGGTCGACGTGTCGGAGTACGAGCTGCCGTCCGGCAGTGCGCGCGCCTGGCACGTCACGCCGCGCGAGATGGAAATGGCCGAGATGCTGATGGAGTCGATGACCGACGAGTTCGCGCCGGCCGACTACAAAGACGAGTTCCGCGAGAAGCTGTCGCAGGTCATCAAGGAACGCATCAAGCAGAAGCACACGACCGAGATCGAGGACGACAAGGACGACGACGATGCGGAAACCGCGACCAACGTCGTCGACTTCATGTCGCTGCTGAAGAAGAGCCTGGACAAGAAGGGCGGCTCGGCGACCAAGGCCACCAAGAAGACCTCGCGCGCTGCGACCAAGACACCCGCAAAGCCCAAGAAGCGGGCGACGAAGAAGCGGGCCTGACGCATGGGCCTGCAGGAATACAACCGCAAGCGCGAGTTCTCCCGCACGCCGGAGCCCAAGGGCGAGGCGCCGCGGCGTCGCGGCGGGCCGCTGTCGTTCGTCGTGCAGCTGCACCACGCACGTGCGCGGCACTACGACTTCCGATTGGAGATCGACGGCGTCCTGCGCAGCTGGGCGGTGCCGCGCGGGCCGTCGTTCCGTCCCGGCGAGAAGCGCCTCGCCGTCGAGACCGAAGACCATCCGCTGACCTATTCGCACTTCCAGGGCCTGATTCCCGAAGGCGAGTACGGCGCCGGCCACATGGCCATCTTCGACCATGGCACGTGGATCCCGGATGGCGACCTGCATGAGGCGCTGCGCAAGGGGCGCATCGATTTCGCGATGGATGGCACGCGGCTCAAAGGCCGCTGGACGCTGATCCGCACGCACCAGAAGGGCAAGCGCGCGCAGTGGATGCTGCTCAAGCGCACCGACGAATACGCCGCCGACCTCGAGGCGGACGACCTCATCGGCGAGCTTCCGCCGCCGCCGCCCGATGCACCCGGCGCGTCGACACGCGAAGGCCTCGAAATCCGCGCCCGCAAGGGCTTCGACACGGAGCGCGCCATGCCTACGAAGAAGTCGGCGTCGACACGCGGTGCCACGGCGAAGCGCGCCGTAGCGAAGAAGGCGGCCGCTCGCAGTGTCGCAGCACCTGCCAAGCGGGCGAGCGCAACGCGCGATCTCGCCGGCGTCAAGCGCGTCGCGAAGAAGCTCGCGGACGGCAACAAGTTCCCGCTCGGCGAATTCGTCCAGCCCATGCTGACGGTGTCGTCGGAAAACGCACCCGCCGGCGACGAGTGGTTGCACGAATGGAAGTGGGACGGCTACCGGCTGATCGGGCAGAGCGGACGCTCGCCGATGCTGTGGTCGCGCAACGGGATTCCGTGGAACGAACGCGCGCCCGAGCTTCTTAAACTGCTGCGCGAGTTCGGCACGACGGCGGTGTTCGACGGTGAACTGATCGCGGTGGACAAGAACGGTTACAGCGACTTCAACGCGCTGCAGAAGGCGCTGTCCGAAAAAGACGCGAGCAACATGCGTTACGTGATCTTCGACCTTCTCGCGGTCGACGGGCAGGATTTGCGCGATGCACCGTTGATCGAACGCAAGGCGCTGCTCGAAGAGCTGCTCAAGGGCGCCGACCCGCGGCTGTTCTACAGCTCGCACATCGTCGGCCGCGGCCCTGAAGTGTTCGATGCGGCGCGCGAACGGGGCATGGAAGGCATCATCAGCAAGCGCATCAATTCGACGTATGTCGACGCGCGATCGGCCGAGTGGCTGAAGGTCAAGACGTCGGAGACCAAGGACTTCGTCGTCGTGGGTTACACGCCGCCCAAGGGCTCGCGGCAGGGCCTCGGTGCGCTGATGCTCGGCCAGTATCGCGACCGCACGCTGGTGTACGCCGGCCGCGTCGGTTCGGGCATGAACAACGATTTCCTGCTTGATCTGATCAAGCGACTCAAGACGCTCGAGATCGCGGAGCCGGTGGTCGAGATTCCCAAACACGTGCCTCTGCCGAAAGGCCGCATCCATTGGGTGAAACCGAAGACGGTGGTCGAAGTCTTCTTCCGCGGCTGGGGCAAGGAAGGACTGGTGCGGCAGGCATCGTTCCATCGCCTGCGCGACGACAAGCCGGCGACGCCGGAAGCATTGGAGCAGCCCGAGACCATGCCAACGACCAAACGCGCGACGTCGAAGTCGGCCGCTACGGCGAAGAAGGCCGCGGCGAAGAAGGTTGCTGCGACGCCCGCGGCCAGGAAGGCGGTCGCGAAGAAAACCGCAGCGCGGAAGACGGCGAAGCGCGCGACGGCGAAGATCGATCTCGACACATCGAACCTGCCGAACCTCAGCAGTCCCGATCGCGAGGTGTATCCGGCGCAGGGCTATACCAAGCAGGACGTGTGGGACTACTACCTCGCCGCGGCGCCGCAGCTGCTCGAGGACATCGGCGGTCGGCTGCTGTCGATCGTGCGCTGCCCGGATGGCATCCAGGGCCAGCACTTTTTCCAGAAGCACGTGAAGCATGGTTTCAGCGACGCGGTGAAGTCCTTCACGATCACCGAAAACGATGGCGACAAGGCCGACTACTTCTACGTCGACAGCGTCGAAGGCCTGATGTCGCTGGTGCAGATGAATGCGATCGAGCTGCATCCCTGGGGTTCGCGCATCGATTCGATCGAACAGCCGGATCGAATCGTGTTCGACCTCGATCCCGATCCGTCGATCGAATGGCCGCAGATACGCGCGGCTGCGAAGGAAGTGCGCGATCGCCTTCTCGACGCCGGGCTCGAGTCGTATCCGAAGTTGTCGGGCGGCAAGGGCGTGCACGTGGTCGTGCCGCTGCAGCCGCAGGCGGATTGGGAGGACGCGCGTCGCTTCTGCGAAGCGTTCGCCGATGCGATGGAGCGCCAGTCGCCCGATCGATATGTCGCGACGATGAGCAAGGCGAAGCGCAAGGGCCGCATCTTCATCGACTGGTTGCGCAACGGGCGCGGTGCCACCAGTGTCGCGGCCTGGTCGCTGCGTGCACGCGACGGCGCACCCGTTGCGGTGCCGGTGACGTGGGCGGAGTTGTCGCGTGCGAAGAGTCCGGCGCGCTACACGCTGGCCGATGCTGCGAAGCGTGAGCTTCCCGACGAAGCGCGGGATGTGATCGCGCGGGCGAAGCCTTTGCCGGTGTGATCGGAGGCGATGCGATCGCGCCCCGTCACGGGCGCGGTTGCATCGTCGTCTCCAAGCAAACATCGCAATAACGACGCGCAATAAAAAACGGCGGCCGAGGGCCGCCGTCGAGGTCGACTGCTGCGTAGCTGTTACGGGGTTGGCGGCGTGGTCGACGAGCTGCCGTTGTTCTGCTGGTTCGCGTCCGTGCCGGTCGTGCCGGTGCCGGTACCCGTGCCGGTCGTACCCGTCGTGCCGCTACCCGTACCCGTGCCGGTGCCCGTACCAGCGCCCGTGGTGTCGGTGCCCGTGCCGGTCATGCCGGTGCCGGTTCCAGTGCCGGTGCCCGTACCGGACATATCGGACGACGTACCCGTCGTGCCGGTCGCGGTGCCCGTGGTGTCGGTGCCGCTCATGGTGCCGCCGGTGGTGTCGGTCGCCGGCGCGGTCGCCGTCGTATCCGCACCTGCGGCCGTGGTGTTGGCGGACTGGTCGTCAGCGTCCTTGTGGCAAGCCGTCAGCATCAGCATGACGGCGGCGATGGCCAGAGTCTTCTTCATGGTCGTTTCTCGCTCGTGAGGGGGAGGGCCTCGCGGCCCCGTTGAACTCTCGCAAACCGTATGACAGCGCCGCGTCAAACGCGCGTGATCGCGATGTTTTTCGTCGCACGTCGCATGCAAGCGCACGCGCATGATTCAAAACGCGCAGTGCGAGCGAGTGCGGAAAAATATTCCCTCGGTCGAAACATGCGCAGAAACATCGCGTGAAAAAAGACGCGTCTACAGGCTCTGCAATTGGCATGGACCTTGCGCTCTTGGGTGCGTCGCTGTCAGGCGGCGAATTCCACGCGATCGAGATCCGAACACGGAGGACAGCTCAGTGCGTGATCAACAGTTGGGGCGCCAGATACGCGAAGTCGCGAACGATGTGATGCGACTCGGTGCGGAGGCGTTTAGCGCAAGTCGAAACTGGATCAACGAGAGGAAACAGGACATGCAGAACAACGAACACGGTCAACAGTCCAGCGGCCGCCAGGGCAGCCAGCAGGGCTACCAGTCCGAGAACTCGCAGGCGTCGCGCCAGGGCGCGGGCCGCGAGAGCGGGCAGTGGGAACCGGCGTACTCGAACCAGATGAATCAGGGTGAGATGTTCGGCCGCGGCAACCAGTACGGGCAGAGCAACTACGGCACATCCGACTACGGCCAGCAGAGTTCGCAGGGCCAGGGCTCGCGGCAGTTCGGACAGGGCCAGCAGTACGGCCAGCAGCATGGTTCGATGGGACAGGGTTACGGCTCGTCGCAGCAGTACGGGCAGGGCGGTTACGGCGGCTCGCAGCAGTCGCAGTACGGACAGGGTTCGCAGGGCTCGCAGGGCTACGGCTCGTCGCAGTACGGCTCGCAGGGTTCGTCGCAGCAGCGGCAGTCGCAGGGCTTCGGTGAGCAGCACGGCCGCACGCCGGGCTACGGCGCGTACGGCGGCGAAAGCCAGGGCTCCGGCGGCCGCTCATACGGACAGGGCTACGGTTCGGGCTCCGGTTCCGAATACGGTTCGCAGGGCAGCTACGCGCAGCAGTACGGCGGGCAGAACAGCAGCTACGGCCAGCAGGGCGGCGGCTTCGGCGGTGGCGATGCAAATCGCGACCGCGACTACCTCGTGGGCGGCTACGGCGCATCGCAGACGGGCGTGCACGGCGGTTACAGCAGCCCGTACATGCAGCACGAGTCCAGCTTCAACAGCTGGCGCGGGCAGGGCGACTACGGTTCGACGCAGATGTCGGGCCAGGGTTCGTCGCAGCAGTACGGCCAGGGCGGTTCGAGCGGATCGCAGCAGTACGGACAAGGCTCGTCGCAGCAGTACGGGCATAGCGGTTACGGCGGCTCGCAGCAGTCGCAGCACGGCTCGCAGGGTTCGCAGCAGGGCTATGGCTCGTCGCAGCAGTACGGGCAGGGTTCGCAGGGCTACGGCCAGCAGGGCAACGGCTTCGGTTCGTCGCAGTACGGCACGGGCCAGTCACAGTTCTCCGGCAGCCGCGGTTACGGCGACGGCGGTTACTCGAACCGTTCGCAGTCCACGTTCTCGGGCGACAGCCAGTCGCAGTACAACCAGGGCTCCGGCTCGTCGCAGTTCGCGCAGGGCAGCCAGGGCGGCATGTACGGCTACGGCCAGCAGTCGCAGGGCGGACAACAGCAGTCGCAGCGCGGCCGCGGCCCGAAGAACTACGTGCGTTCGGACGAACGCATCATCGATGACCTCAACGAGCGCCTGTCGAGCGCGCACGACATCGATGTGTCGGACGTTGAAGTGCGTTCGGAAGGCGGCAAGGTGGTACTGGAAGGCAACGTCGACCAGCGCTGGATGAAGCACCGCATCGAGGACATCGCCGAGTCGTGCGCCGGCGTGCGTGACATCGACAACCGCATCCGCGTGACGTCGGGCTCGCAGTCGCAGTCCCAGTCGCAGGGCCGTTCGCAGTCGTCCGCCCAATCGTCCGGCCAGTCCGCGGCGATCCAGGGCGGGCAGAGCAGCTCGCAGTCGTCGCTGACCGGTAGCTCGGGTTCGTCGTCGCTGTCGGGATCGCAGTCGTCGCAATCCAGCAGCGACCAGTCGAAGTCCGCAAGTGGTCAGTCCGGTTCGTCGGCAAGTGGCTCGCAGTCGTCTTCCTCGGAAGGCGACGAGGCGACACGTCAGGCCGGTGGTTCGAGCGCGGCAGGCGGATCGGGAGCAGCGGGTTCGTCCGGCTCGACCGCGTCGACGTCGTCCACGCAGAAGAAGGACGGCGGTGCATCGCGTTCTTCCCCGCACTGAAGCTGATGCGTGACGGAAAAGGCCCGCTTTCGCGGGCCTTTTTCTTTGCGTCGGCTCAACCCGGAAGCGGCATCTGTTGCAGCAACTCGATGCAGCGCTGCCCGGATTCTTCGGCGCGCGCCATGTTGAGCATCGCCGCGTGCAAGTCGCCGATCTCGATCATGCGACGCGCCGCGGCGGTCGCCATCGTCAGTGCATTCACTTCGTTCGAGATGTCGTGTCGCCAGCGCACGGCGGGATGGGGCGCTGGCGGTGGATACGGCGGAAACGGCTCAGACATGCGGCATGGCGGTCTCGCCCGACACGGCGAGTCGCGCAAGCTGGTTGTGGATGGTGCGCACGCTGACGCCGAGGATGCGCGCCGCTTCGGTCTTGTCGCCATCGACCTTCGCTAGCGTCTTCGTCAGCATTTCGCGCTCGACATCGGCGTAGCTCATGCCGACGTGGAAGACGATGCTGCTGTCGTCCTGATGCAATGGAATTGCACGACGGCCGAGCGTCGGAATGCGCACCAGCGGGCCATCGCTCAGCAGGTACGCGCGCTGCACGACGCTGCGGAGCTCGCGGATATTGCCCGGCCAACCATGGCGCATCAGCATGCGCTCGGCGTCGTGTGCGAGTTGCTTGACCTGACCGTGCTCCGCGTTGAGTCGTTCGACGAACACGTTGGCAAGCAACACCACGTCGTCGCCACGTGCACGCAACGGCGGAAGCGCCATCACGAAGTCGGCAAGGCGGTAATAGAGATCCTCGCGCAGCACGCCCTGCTCGATGCTCTGGATCGGGTCGCGATTCGTCGCCGCGACGATGCGCACGTCGACCGGAATCGTTTCGCTGCCACCGACGCGCGTGATCTCGCCGGTTTCCAGTACGCGCAGTAGGTAGACCTGCAACGCGGGCGGCATCTCGGTGATTTCGTCGAGGAACAACGTGCCGCGATTCGCCTGCTCGAAGTAACCGACGTGGCGCTGCTGCGCACCGGTGAAGCTGCCGCGCTCGTGGCCGAACAGATGGCTCGCGAGAAGATCGGGTGCGATCGCGCCGCAATTGACCGCGACGAACGCGCCGCGTCGATGGCTGCGCTCGTGCACGGCGCGCGCGACGAGCTCCTTGCCGGTGCCGCTCTCGCCGGTGATCAGCACCGACACGCGCGTCTGCGCCACGCGCTCGAGGTCGGCTGCGAGCTGACGGATCGCCTCGCACTCGCCGATGATGCCGTCGGGCCGCGCGCCGGCAATCTGCGCGAGCGCACGCGCCGACGCCTGGCTCAGCAGTGACTCGAACTGCTGCGGGCACAGCGGCTTGATCAGGTAGTCGAGGACCGGCAATCCCACCGCGCGGCGGGCGGTCTCGAGCGACGTTTCACCGGTCATCAGCGCGATGCGGCTGTGCTCGCGCGCGTCGAGCTCGGCAAGCAGGTCGAACGCGGTACCGTCCGGCAGGGTCACGTCGAGCATGGTGAGGTCGCTCATGCCGCGGCCCATGGCACGGCGCGATTCCTCGAGCGAATGCGCGATGGAGGTCTGGAAGCCGTGCGCACGCGCGAAATCGGCGGCAGCGGAAGCGAACGTGGCATCGTCATCGACGATGAGTACGGAGGGCTGCAGCTGCTGCGCGTCGGCCATGACAGGTCCCGTGAATCCAATCCGCGGGAGGCTAGACGCGATCCGGTTAACGTCACGTCAGAAGGTGAAGGCTTTGCTAAGCCGTGAAATATGTGCACAACCGGCCGTCGGCGCCCTGGAGACGTCTATTGGCCTACACCCGATTGCCTGGCTACCGCCGCAGTTTGCCGGTTCGCGCGGGCGCACGCGTCGTACGCCGCCCCAGTGCGCGCGGCTGTGCAAGGCTGAAGTAGCGGAAGCGCAACCGACCAGTCCATTGCGGAGTGGACTGGCGCCGCGTTCTGGTCAAGTGCTGCCGTAGAGGCACTACGGATCGAGCCAGCAGTCGTGGGCACGGAAGCGGGGGTAGCGGGCTCCTGAGGCTGGCACGCGCTACAACAGATGGCGACAGCGAGCAGAGTCGAAGCGCGCATTAGAAGTTGCGACCGGAAACCACATCCCAGTGTGAGGGCGGATAAGCCCCGATGGCCTCGGCGGCGAAGTCCGAGCCCCCTAGGCCGCGCCAAAGCCACAGTTCACTACGGTCGGTGCTGCGCCACACGACGTCCGCGAACGAATCGCCATCGAAATCCCCGGTCTCTACAACTTCATAGCGTGCGGCGACAGATTTAGACCCGACAGCGGTCCGGGTCCGCCCCGCCATCGTCCACCAATCGACGCGCTCGGCCGTTGCGCTTTGCCAGATTATGTCCGAACGTCCGTCGTTGTCGGCGTCTGCAATCCCGACGACTTCCCAATCGGACGCGGGATAAGAATCGACCCACTCGACCGCAAAGTCGGCTCCCGTGCTGGTCCACTCCCAAAGCTGCGATCGTCCGTCGTCCTTCCAAAGGATGTCGGCGCGCCCGTCGCCGTTGAAGTCGCCCAAGCCCGCGACCGAATAGATCGAAGACACGTACTTCGAGCGATACTCGACTGATCTGGGTTCCCTGCATTGTCCACCAGTCGACCTGCTCGAGCTGCTTGTTGCGCCACAGGATGTCAGCGCGCCCGTCACCGTTGAAGTCGGCGCAACCTGCGATCGTCCAGCCCGCAGGAGGGTACTCGCGTATCCACTTCACGTCGTAACCGCTTTGCGTACCTGCGTTACTGAGCCACGCCCATAATTCCGTGTTGTTGTCGTCGCGCCAGAGAATGTCCAAACGCCCGTCCCCGTTGAAATCTGCGGTTCCGGCGACGCGGTACTTCGGATTGACGGCCCACGAACCAACGCTCTTCAGCGACGATCCGCTCATGTGCCAGATGTCGACTTGGCCGGCCGTCGTGCTATGCCACACAATGTCCGACTTCCGGTCGCCGTTCCTGTCGGCCGCGCGTCGTGCGCTTGGGGCGATGCGGGTCAGGAAGTTGCTGAAAGCGCCGCGCGGCGTCTTCTGATAAGCCCGCGTCGTCATGAGGTCGACGGATCCCGTATCTCCTGCGAGCAACAGAGTTCCGTCGGGGGCGAGCGCAACGTCCTGCCCGTAGTCGTAAACGCTTCCACCGAAAAACGTGCTCCAGAGCAAGGCGCGTCCGTTTGACGAGATCTTGCTTACGAACGCGTCCCCGCCCCCGCCCAAGGCCGCCTGAATCGGCCCGATCAGCGGAAAACTTGTCGATGGTGACTCGGTGTTCCCGCTGACAATAGCGTTGCCTGAGCCGTCGACGACCAGTCCATGCACTTGCTCGATGCGTGTCCCGCCGAGGTAAGTGCTAAAGATGAGTTGCTTGCCATCGGCCGAAAAGCGCGAGATGAACGCGTCGGATTCGCCGCCGAACTTTGCCTGCAGCGCATTGACTATTGGGAAACTGCCGATGTTCGTGGGGAACGACCCGGCGGAGGATGTGTTTCCCGCCACGTAGATCGTCCCGTCGGGTCCGAGGGCGATGGTGCGGGCTTCGTCGGACGATCCCCCACCGAGGTAGCTCGCAAAAACTGTCGCCGTCCCACTTGCGTTTAGCTTGGCGACGAACGCGTCGGGGCAGATCCCACCCGTATACGGAACGCAAGCCGAAGGGGTCGTTTGATATCCGCCTTGTGCTGGCAGGTCCGCCGACACCGTGTGCCCGGCAATGTATGCCGCACCTTGGTTATCTAAGGTCAACGCGAATAGCGTGTCATCACCACTTCCACCGAATAGCGTGCTCGAAGCGATGGTCCGGCCATCAGCTTGGAAGCGCGTCACGAAAGCGTCCTTCCCGAACACTTGGGTTCGACTAGCGCCTGAAGTGACGGGGAAGTTGCTGGAGTACGTGCTACCGGCGACTACTACGCTACCACTTGCATCGATAGCAACTGCGCTTGCACCGTCGGCTGACGATCCACCGAGAAAACTGCTGTACACCAATGCGCCAGAGGGATCGAGCTTGGCAAAGAAGGCATCGTAATTATTGGCGCCGTTAACGATGTTGATCGTGTTCTGATAAGCGTTCTTCAACGGGAAATTTGGAGAATTGGTATCGCCCACGACGTATGCATTGCCGGCGCGGTCGACGGCAATGTCATACGCGTGGTCGATCCCGGTACCGCCGAGGTACGTGCTGTAGATGAGCCGCGTGCCTGTCGGATCGAACTTTGTTACCGTCACGTCGCACGCGCCGCCGCTGGTCGACTGTATCGGCGACACGGTCGGAAAGTCGGTCGACCGCGTGCAGCCCGCGATGTATATACTGCCCGCGGAATCTGTGGCCATTGCCTCCGTATAGTCGTCGTCGCTACCGTCAAAGTAGGTGCTCGACAGGACGACCGGGTCGATGACAAGAGGCCGTGACGCATCGAACGCGCCTACCTCGAAGCCGACGAGGTGTCCGACGAGCCTGAAACCTACCGATACCGGGATGCGCACGCCGTCAACCACCTGGAAGGCAAACGGTTTGGCATGTGTGAGCACGCGCGCTGGTGTCCCGAGGCCAAGGCGACCCTCCGCATCGATCCAGACGCGGCGTGCTTCAGGGAACCGCATCAGGATTTGGGACGCATTTCCACCCGGACGGACTTCAAAATCATACTCGAGCTGGCCTTGCGCCAATCGGTAGACCAAGTCGATGCCGGTGTAGGCGTCAGGTTGCCGCAGTTGGTCGAAGCGGGGCACGTTGGCTGCGTGAAGCTGCCTCGGCCCGCCCAGATAATAGTTTGAGGCCGAGACGGACGGTTCGTCGCCGACGATTTTTGTCGGCAAACGCGCGCCTGCCAGACGCAAGCTGACTGGCGCCGGCGACCCGCCCCTGGCCTTGATGAGAAAACCGTCCGAGACGATTTCGGCCACATAGCTAGGCGTGCGTGCGACGAATCGAACGTCGCTCGGCGTATCGGCAACCTGTCCGACGCTAGGTTCGAAAGCTGTAGGGGCGAGGGATCCGTGCGCGCGTGCCTTGGCCGCCAGTTCGGACGACGGCTTCAAACTGCAGCTAGCAAGGCAAGCGATGGCGACCGTTACTAAAATCGCCCGATGGCCCTTCGCGGCCAATAAGTTCATGTTCGTCCCCTAACAGCGCCCCCGCGCCGAGACGGAACTTTAACAGGCAGTGGGCGCAGGGTCACATTTCACGGCCGAACGCGGCGCGGTGGCTTCCGCTTACTCGCAAATGCTGCAAACGACGAAGCCGCCCGGAGGCGGCTTCGTGATCGATCTGGTGGGCGGTGCAGGGTTCGAACCTGCGACCCTTGCCGTGTGAAGGCAATGCTCTACCGCTGAGCTAACCGCCCGGGGCCGCGCAGTATAAGGGCCGCCCGCGGACTCGCCAAGCCTTCGCGCCGGTTTCACGTCGCCGCGCGGCCGTCGCGTGCAGGCTGCGCGGATCGCGTTCCACCTCCACCCTACGGCTGCGCACTGAGAAGATCACGCGGCAGCCGCTAGACTCGCCCGCTTTCCCCCGCGCCATACCGATGACCCGTCCTTCTTCCTTCGACCGCGACCAGCTGCTGGCCTGTGCGCGCGGCGAAATGTTCGGCCCCGGCAACGCCAAGCTGCCCGCGCCACCGATGCTCATGTTCGACCGCATCACCGAAATTTCGGAGACCGGCGGTCGCAACGGCAAGGGCGTGATCCGCGCCGAGCTCGACATCAATCCCGACCTCTGGTTCTTCGGCTGCCACTTCCTCGGCGACCCGGTCATGCCGGGCTGCCTCGGCGTCGACGCCATGTGGCAGCTCGCGGGCTTCTACCTGCCGTGGCTCGGCGAACCCGGCCGTGGCCGCGCACTCGGCGTTGGCGAGGTCAAGTTCAGCGGTCAGGTGCTGCCGGATGCGAAGGTCGTGTCGTACGAGATCGACATCCGACGCGTGATGCGCGGCAAGCTCGCGCTGGTGATCGCCGACGGCCGCACGTATGTCGACGGCCGCGAGATCTACGTCGCGAAGGATCTGCGCGTCGGCCTGTTCGGATCGACGGAGGGCTTCTGATGCATCGCGTCGTCGTTACCGGCATGGGCCTGACGTCGTGCCTCGGGCGCGAGCTCGACACGGTGTCCGAGTCGCTGCGCGAAGGACGCGCCGGCATCCGCTACATCCCCGAATACGAAACGCTTGGCATGCGCGCCCGCGTCGCAGGCGACCCCGCCATCGACCTCGACGCGATCATCGACCGCAAGCTGCGCCGCTTCATGGGCGACGCCGCGGGCCATGCGTACGTCGCGTCGATGGACGCGCTCGCGCACGCGGGTCTCGGCCCCGATGCGCTGCGCACGCCGCGTGCGGGTGCGATCGCGGGCTCCGGTGGCGGTTCCGCGCAGTGGCAGATCGAAACCGGCGACCTTCTCAAAACCAAGGGCGTGCGTCGCATCGGCCCGTACATGGTGCCGCGCACGATGTGCTCGACCGTGTCGGCCGCGCTCGCAACGGGCTTCGGCATCCAGGGCGTCAGCTATTCGATTTCCGCCGCCTGCGCCACGTCCGCGCATTGCATCGGCGTCGCGGCCGACATGATCCGCCACGGCATGCAGGACATCATGCTCGCGGGCGGTGGCGAAGAATTGCATTGGGGCATGACCTCGCAGTTCGACGCGATGGGTGCGCTGTCGACCTCGTTCAACGACACGCCCGAACGCGCGTCGCGTCCGTACGACGCCGATCGCGATGGCTTCGTCATTGCGGGCGGCGGCGGCATGTTCGTGCTCGAGTCGCTGGAGCATGCGCAGGCGCGCGGCGCTCCGATCGTCGCCGAGCTGATCGGTTATGGCGTGACGTCGGACGGCGTGGACATGGTCGCGCCGTCCGGCGAGGGCGCGGTGCGCTGCATGCGCATGGCGCTGACGGGCGTCGATCGCCCGATCGATTACCTCAATACGCACGGCACCTCGACGCCGGTCGGTGACATCACCGAGTTGCAGGCCGTGCGCGAAGTGTTCGGTGACGGGATTCCGCCGCTGTCGTCGACCAAGGCATTGAGCGGTCACTCGCTCGGTGCGGCGAGCGTGCACGAGGCGATCTATTCGCTGCTGATGATGCGCGACGGCTTCATGGCCGCGTCGTACAACATCTCGAACCTCGACGAGCGCGCGGCGGGCTATCCGATCCTGCGTGAAACCCAGTCGGCGCAGCTGCGTACCGTGATGTCGAACAGCTTCGGCTTCGGCGGCACCAACGCGTGCCTGGTGTTCTCGCGCTTCGAAGGCTGATGGCGTAGTCAGTAGACCGCGCACTGCATGAAACGCACCGGTCGGGCGCTGCCCGCCGGGCTCTGGATCTGCAGTCGCGACGAGCGCAGAAGCTCGTGGCGCTTCATGACGCCGCAGATCACGTCGTCCGTTGCCACGGCCGGATCGTTGAGGAAGACCTGCAGCGTCGAGCGCGTCGACCACAGCGTCTTGTCCACGCCGGGTAGCTTGCGGATCTCGTCGACGATCGCTTCGCGTTCCTCGTCCTCGGTCATCGGCGCAACAGGCGTCGGGACGGTGCTGAGCGCCGCGTGCGGCGTGGTGCGAGCAGTCGTCGTCGCCACGGAAGAGCCCGACGACTCTTCGTCGTCACCGACCACGCGGCTCAGGCCGAAACCCAGCGCGAAACCAACGACGACGGAGATCGCGAGCGCGGTGCCCGTCGAGCGCAACGCACGTGCACGGGCACGCGAAGCGACTTCGCTATGCACGCTGCCGGGAAGCAACGGGCCGACGAGCTTCCACAGCTCCGTGCCGTCGACCAGTTCGATGTTCGGTGCGACGAGGCGTGCGTCCGGCTCGACGCGACCCGGCGTCACGATCACGCCGCCGGCTGCATTGACGTTGCGGACGGAGCGCGCGAATTCCTCGGCGGCGGCGCGCGTCACGACATGGTTGACGCCCTGACGGCAGATCAGGATCCACGGGCGGCCATCGCGATAGATGTGCACTTCGCCCTGCGAGCCGCGCGCGGCCTGCTGTTCGGTGGTCTCGCGTTCGAAGCCCGAGCCGCCCAGCGCATCAACCACCAGGTTCGACAGCTCGCGCCAGCGCATGCCCGAGAGGATCGCGAGCCCTTCGGCGGCGTCGAAGCGGGCCAGCCCGACCTTCCAGATCCAGCCGATCCAGCCCGCCGCGACGATCAGGGCGAGCACGACTCCGGTGATCAGGGCAATGGCTGCAGACATGGGCGAGGGTGTGGTTCCGGGGCTGCGACTATAACCGTCGGGCTACACGCCCGGCAGCGGAAATCAGCGGAAGCGTTCAGCGAGCACGCGCCGGATTTCGTCTTCGATCGTGCCTTTCATCGCACCCAGCAGGAAGCCCAGCTCGGCGGTGACGCGTACCGCGCCGGGCTCGAGGTGCACCCTGCCGTCCACGCCGCTGCGCTTGAACATCAGCGAATCGCCTTGCCAGCTCTGGGTGACGCCGAAGCGCTGCGCGAGCGTGTCGGCGATGTGCTGCACGGCCTGGCGTGCCTGCGCGGGATCGAGGCTGTGCGTATGGCGAATATCGATGGTGGGCATGCGGCCTCCGGTGCGTGCGGTGGCGGGCATTGTGGCGCAGGGGCCGGCAACGCCGCGTCGGCATGCTAGATTCCGGCCGCGTGACAGCCCTCCGACTTCGACAGACCGATCCCGGCCGCGACCTGCTCGATCTCGAGCCGGGCGTGCATCCGATCGTGTCGTCGATGCTCGACGGACGGCATGCGGGCGACACCGAACCCGTCGCGCATATCTACGTCGATTCGCGCGGCGTCTGGCTGCAGGTACGCGACGGCGTGCGCGGCGTGTACGTCAACGGCCGACCGATCCGGCGCATGGCGATGCTTCGCGCGGGTGATTCGATCTTCCTCGCCGGCGTCGAATGCGTGCTCGTCGGACGACGCCCGGAGTCGGCCGACGTCGCGGCCTCGGCGCGCACGGAAGGGCGTGCGGTGTTGCGGGCGATCGCCGGCCGTCATCACGGGCGCTGCTTTCCGCTCGATCGCGACTGCGTGCTCGGACGCGCGACCGACAGCGATATCCCGGTCGACGACGAAGCCGTGGGCCAGCGCGAGCTCACCTTGCGCGCGACTGCGAAAGGCGTGCGCGCGACGACATCAACAACCGCCGCGCCCGTCTGGGTCAATGGTCATTCGCTGTCGAGCGCGCTGTTGCTGCCGGGCGATCAGCTCGTGATCGCCGGTCAGCATCGTTTCGTTGTCGAAGCCGCACGTCCGCCCGACGTCGAGCCGGAACGCGAGCGACGCCCCAGTGGTCGTGCACCCGCGCCGCCGCAATTGCGACGCGCCGCGCGACGCATGCCGTGGTTGATCGTCGCGGCCGTGCTGCTCGCCGGCGCGCTCAGCCTGTTGTTGCTGTACGGCGCGGGCTAGCCGGTTTCAGGCGCTTCCACAGGCGCCACCCGAACAGCAGCGCGGCGATAGCCGCGTACAACGCCGGCTCGCGGATGTCGGATTTCACCAGCCACCAGAAATGCAGCACTGCGAGGATCGCGATCACGTAGATCGCGCGATGCAGCTGGCCCCAACGTCGACCGAGTGCACGCATCGCACGCTGGAATGACGTCGCCGCGAGCGGCACCAGCAGCAGCCACGCAGCGAAGCCGACGGTAATGAAGGGCTTCTTCGCAATTGCCGCGCCGATCTGCGATGCGTCGAGTCGCAGGTCGAGGATCATCCACGCCGCGAAGTGCAGCGTCGCGTAGAAAAATGTGTACAGCCCGAGCATGCGACGAAAGCGCAGCAGCACGGCCTTGCCGGTGAGCTGGCGAAGCGGCGTCACCGCGAGCGTGATCATCAGGAAGCGGATCGCCCACAGGCCGAGGAAATGTTCGATCGCCGCGACGGGGTCTGCCCCAAGCGCGCCGGTGCCGAGCTGCACCTCGTTGCGGATCTGCCACGCCAGCCATGCCGCGGGCAGCAGCGCGAGCACATGCACGACAGCCTTCGCGATGACGACACCCGGTTCGGTGCGTCGACGCACCGGGCGCGCGACCGCCGCGCTCAGAACCACTTCCTCAGGTCGAGGCCGGCGTACATCGATCCCACCTGTTCCGCGTAGCCGTTGAACAGCTTGGTCGGGATGCGATCGGCGAACAGCTTGCTGCCGGTGCCCGCGATGCGGCGCTCGGTCTTCTGGCTCCAGCGCGGATGGTCGACGGCCGGATTGACGTTCGAAAAGAAGCCGTACTCGTCCGATGCCTGATCGTTCCAGCTGGTGAACGGCATCCGCTCCACGAACGTGATCGCGACGATCGACTTGATCGACTTGAAGCCGTACTTCCACGGCAACACGAGCCGCAGCGGCGCACCGTTCTGCTGCAGCAGCGGCTTGCCGTAGATGCCCGTCGCGAGCAGCGCCAGCGGGTTCATGGCTTCGTCGATGCGCAGGCCTTCGCGATACGGCCAGTCGAGCGCCGGATACGAAAGGCCCGGCA
This sequence comes from Lysobacter sp. HA18, assembly GCF_054057595.1. Lineage (NCBI taxonomy): Bacteria > Pseudomonadati > Pseudomonadota > Gammaproteobacteria > Lysobacterales > Lysobacteraceae > Lysobacter > Lysobacter sp. HA18. Next base: position 2,061,636 of record NZ_JBSRZL010000001.1, on the reverse strand, counting down.
TCTGTTTGCGGTCGGCCAGCGTAGTGAACGCGACGAACTTCGCCTTCGACGTCGGCTCGAAGCGCCTCAGCACGCTGCCGAGGGGCACACCGAGCCACGGAATCACCATCGACCAGCCTTCGACGCAGCGATGGCGGTACACGCGTTCTTCGGACGTCAGACCTTTCAGCAGGTCGTCGATGCCGATGCGTCCCGGCTTCGCGCATTGCCCGCCCACCGCCACGGTCCACGGGCGTGTGCGAAGGGTGCGCGGCGCGTTCGACGGGTCGGCCTTTCCGGTGCCGAATTCGTAGAAGTTGTTGTAGGTCGTAACGTCTTGGTATGTCGTGCGCGTTTCGTTCGTGGTGAACCCGGCGCGCATGCGCGCGGGGTCGATCTTCGCGGCCGCGGGTGCGGCCGGTGGGTCGGCCTTCGCACAGCCGGACAACGTGAGTGCACCCGATGCGGCGAGCGCGGCAACGACCCGGCGGCGGTCGCGGTAGACGGCTTCCTCAGTGATGTCGCGAGCGTGAATCCGCAGGGCGTCGTGCAGGGACATGGGGGCGTCTCCCGGGTTCGATAACCGATTAGACGAGCGTCATGATGAAAAAGATGCAGGGGCGGCCGCCCGCCGTGCTGCGCTGCGGCATACTCGGCCTTCACCCCGATCGCAGGTGCCCCATGTCGCGCGTCTTCAACTTCAGTGCCGGTCCCGCCACCCTCCCGGAAGCCGTGCTCGAGCAGGCACGCGACGAGTTGCTGGACTGGCGTGGCGTGGGCGCGTCCATCGTCGAGCTCAGCCATCGCGGCGCCGAGTTCATGGGCGTGGCGGCCGAGGCCGAGGCCGACCTGCGCCAGCTGATGTCGATCTCCGACGACTACGCGATCCTGTTCCTGGCCGGCGGCGCCACCACCGCGCAGGCGCTGGTGCCGCTCAACATTGCGACGCACGGACAGCGCGCCGACTACGTCGTGAGCGGCCATTGGGGCAAGACGGCGATCAAGCAGGCCAAGCCGTATGTAGACGCGCAGGTCGCGGCGACGAGTGAGGCCGGCGGTTTCCGCGACATTCCGCCGCGCGGCGACTGGCAGCTGTCGCCCGACGCGGCCTACGTGCACATCACTGCGAACGAGACCATCCACGGCGTCGAGTTCCGCGACGTGCCCGACGTCGGCAATGTCCCGCTGGTCGCGGACTTCAGCTCGAACATCGCATCGGAGCCGCTGGATGTGTCGAAGTTTGGCGTGATTTACGCCGGTGCGCAGAAGAACCTCGGGCCGGTCGGCGTCACCGTCGTGATCATCCGCCGCGACCTGCTCGACCGCGCCGGGCAGCCGCGCGCCGACATCTTCGACTACCGCTCGCACGTCAAGGGTGAGTCCATGCTCAACACGCCGCCGACGTGGAACTGGTATCTCGCCGGCCTCGTGTTCAAGTGGATGCTCAACGAAGGCGGCGTCGAGGAATTCGCGCGTCGCAATGCGCGCAAGTCCAAGGCGTTGTACGACGCGATCGACGGCTCGGGCGGCTTCTATCGAAACGAAGTCGCGACCGCCGTTCGTTCGCGAATGAACGTGCCGTTTTTCCTGCACGACGAAGCGCTCGACAAGCCGTTCCTCGCCGAATCAGTGAAGGCCGGGCTGATTGGGCTCAAAGGGCATCGCGCGCTCGGCGGCATGCGTGCATCGATCTACAACGCAATGCCGGAAACCGGCGTCGCTGCGCTGGTCGAGTTCATGGATGACTTCAGGAGGCGACACGGATGAGCGCGGGATCACCGGAGGAACTCGCGCGACTGCGCGAACGCATCGACGGCATCGACCGCGACATCCAGTCGCTGATCAGCGAGCGCGCGCAGTTCGCCGCGCAGGTGGGGCGCGCGAAAGGCGAGCTGGCGCGCGCGGTGGATTACTACCGGCCGGAGCGCGAATCGCAGGTGTTGCGCCGCGTGGTCGATCGAAACGAAGGCCCGCTTGATAACGCGGTGCTGGTGCGGGTGTTCCGCGAAATCATGTCGGCCTGCTTGGCTCAGCAGGAGCCGCTGAAGGTCGGTTATCTCGGCCCGGAAGGCACGCATACGCAGCAGGCCGCGCTGAAGCATTTCGGACATTCCGTGCGTTCGCTTCCGCTCGCGAGCATCGAGGAAGTGTTCCAGGAAGTCGCCGCCGGCAATGCCGATTTCGGCGTCGTTCCCGTCGAGAACTCCACGCAGGGCACGATCCAGTCGACGCTCGACATGTTCCTGTCGTCCGACGTGCGCATCTGCGGTGAAGTCGAACTGCGCGTGCATCAGCACCTGCTGTCGCGCACCGGGCGCATCGAGGACATCGAACGCGTGTACTCGCATCCGCAGTCGTTCGCGCAATGCCGCGCGTGGCTGCGTTCGCATCTGCCCGCCGTGGAAATGATTCCGGCGTCGAGCAACGCGGACGCGGCACGTCGCGCGCGCAACGCGGACGACGCGGCAGCGATTGCCGGCATCAGCGCGGCGTCGGTGTACGGCCTGAAGGTGGTGCAGGGCCCGATCGAGGACCGCGCCGACAACACCACGCGCTTCCTCGTGCTTGGACGCGAGCTGTTCACGCCGTCGGGCAATGACCGCACGTCGCTGCTGGTCTTCATCAAGGATCAGCCGGGCGCGCTCTACAGCGTGCTGGAGCCGTTCGCGCGCAACGGGCTGAGCATGACGCGCATCGAATCGCGCCCCGGCCATGCGCAGCCGTGGCAGTACGCGTTCTTCATCGATATCGACGGGCACGTCGACCAGCCGGCGATGACCCAGGCGCTGTCGGGCCTCGGTGAGTTCGCGCAGGAGGTTCGCGTACTCGGTTCGTACCCGGTAGCGATCGGATGACGCCGGCGTACGACGAAGCCTGGTTCGCGTCGCGCGCCACGGCGGGGATCCGAAGCCTGAAGGCCTACGACCCGGGGCACGACGTTGTGGGCATGCGTGCGCGCACGACGTGGTTGGTAGAGTTGGGCTCGAACGAGAATCCATACGGGCCGTCGCCGCAGGCACGTGCCGCGGTGCTCGACGCGTTGCATCTGATGCATCGCTATCCCGATCCGCGCGGTGCGTCGTTGAAGGCGGCGCTTGCAGAGCTGCACGGCGTTGACGCATCGCGCATCCTGCTGGGCAACGGCTCGCACGAATTGCTGATGCAGTTCGCACAAGTATTCGCTGGCGCGGGCGATGACGTCGTCTACCCGCAATACGGCTTCGCGGTGTTCGCGCTGGCGACGCGTGCATCCGTTGCGAATGCACGCGTCGCACCCGCGCTGGCGGACGATGCTGCGATGCCGCTCGGCCATGATGTCGATGCGCTGCTCGCTGCGATCACGCCTGCGACGAAGCTTCTTTATATCGCCAACCCCAACAACCCGACTGGCACCTGGCTCGACCGCTACACCCTGGCTCGCTTCCTCGATGCCGTCCCGCCGCACGTCATCGTCGTCGTCGACGAGGCGTACGCGGAAATGGCCGACGCACCGGACTACGCGAGTGCGCTGTCGATCGCGAAGGACCGCGGCAATGTCGTCGTCACGCGTACCTTCAGCAAGGCGTATGCGCTTGCGGGTCCGCGATGCGGTTACGCGATGGCAGCGGAAGGCCTGGTCGCGGTCATGGAGCGCGTACGCGAGAGTTTCAACGTCAATTCGCTCGCGCTGGCCGCGTGCGAGGCCGCACTGGCAGATCGCGAGCATCTCGACTGGTCGCGCGATCGCAACTCCAACGAGCGTGCGTCGCTATCGGCTGCGTTGCAGACCCGTGGCATTAGCGTGCTCCCGTCGCAGACGAATTTCGTGCTTGCGCATTTCGGCCAGCGCACCGCGTCTGTGGAAGCTGCGCTGCTCGAACGTGGCGTCGTGCTGCGACCGATGGGCGGCTACGGCCTGCCGGCATACAGCCGCATCACCGTCGGCACCACCGACGAGAACCGTCGCCTGCTGCAAGCGCTGGACGAGGTGCTGTCGTGAGTCTCGATTGGCTCGCATCGTCTGGCGCGCCGCTACGCGGCCGCATACGCGTGCCGGGCGACAAGTCGATTTCCCATCGCGCCGTAATGTTCGCGGCGATCGCCGAAGGCACGAGTCGCATTACGGGCTTCCTCGAGGGCGAGGACACGCGTGCGACCGCGCGCGTGTTCGCGCAGCTCGGCGTGCGTATTGATTCGCCGGCACCGAGCGAACGCATCGTCCACGGTGTCGGGCTGCGCGGCTTGCGCGCGACGAATACGCCGCTCGATTGCGGCAACGCAGGCACCGGCATGCGCCTGCTCGCCGGGTTGCTCGCCGGACAGCAGTTCGACAGCCTGCTGGTCGGCGACGAGTCGTTATCGAAGCGACCGATGCGTCGGGTCACCGAGCCGCTGTCGGAAATGGGTGCGCGCATCGACACGGTCGGCGGGCTGCCGCCGCTGCATATCCATGGCGGCTGCGCGCTTCGCGGCATCGATTACCCGTCACCGGTCGCCAGCGCGCAGGTAAAGTCGGCCGTGCTGCTTGCCGGCCTGTACGCCGAAGGGCAAACGCGCGTTGTCGAACCACACCCAACCCGCGATTACACGGAGCGGATGCTCCGAGCATTCGGTGCAGACATCGAATTCGCGCCAGGCGAAGCCACGCTGACCGGACGCCAGACACTACGCGCAACCGACGTCGATGTGCCCGCGGATTTCTCGTCGGCAGCATTCTTCCTTGTCGTCGCAACCATCGTGCCGGGCTCGGACCTGCTGATTGAAGCGGTCGGAATGAACGCGCGACGCACGGGCCTGCTCGAAGCGTTGCGACTCATGGGCGCCGACATCACCGTCGAATCGTCGCGCGAGCAGGGCGGCGAACCGGTGGCGGACCTTCGCGTGCGTGCGGCAGCGTTGCGGGGCATCGACGTCCCGACCGCGCTCGTGCCGGACATGATCGACGAGTTCCCCGCGCTGTTCGCAGCCGCCGCATGTGCCGAAGGACGCACGACGGTGAGCGGCGCGGCCGAATTGCGCGTCAAGGAATCGGACCGCCTTGCCGCAATGTCGGCGGGCTTGCGCGCGCTCGGAATCACGGTCGACGAACGTCCCGATGGCGCGGTCATAGAGGGCGGACAACCGCACGGCGGCGACGTCGACAGCCTGGGCGATCACCGCATCGCGATGAGCCTTGCGGTGCTCGCACAGCGCGCGAGCGGAGAGGTTCGGATCCGTGACGTCGCGAACGTCGCGACATCGTTTCCGGGTTTCGTCGAACTGGCTGGTGAAGCAGGCCTGCGGATCGAGTCGATCAGTCCGACAGCTTGAAGTCGATCGGCACGACGACGTCGCCCACGGTCGGGTGGCCGTCGCCGATCGCGGGCTCGAAGCGCCAGCGGCGAACGCCCTGCAGCGCGGCGCGATCCAGCTCACGCGAGCCGCTCGACTGGGCGAGTTCAGTCGCGGTCGGTACGCCGTCCGGGCCGATGTGCACCAGCACCAGCACCGTACCGGTTTCGCCGTCGCGTAGTGCGCGCATGGGGTAGTCGGGCGCGGGCGTCTGGCCGGGAATCGGGCGCGCCTTGCGGTCGGCGACCGCAGCGGGGCGTGGTTCGGGGGCGGGTCGCTCGATCGGCGCAGGTGCCGGGACCGGTCGCGCGACCGGCGCTTCGGAGGCCACCGGCGGCGGAGGCGGCTCCAGCGAGCCGATGCCCGATCCACTGTCGCCCGCCTGAGGTGCCGGCAGCGGCGTGTAGTCGGGTTCGGCGGTGGACGGCGGCACTTCGCCGGCGCGGTAGAAATCCGTGCGGTTCGAATGCCGGATCGCGACCGCGAACAGGATCAAACCGGCGACGAACGCCAGCGCGATCCACAGCGCGAGCTTGCGGTTGAAGCGGAAGGGCGGGCGTCCAGGGCGTTCACCGGACGGCGCGGGGGAAGTCGCCATGCGTGTCGTATCCATCGTGGGCATGCTGGCACAGGGCCGTTAACGCGCCGGGAAGAAGCGCACCGGCCGCGCGGTGCGGTGATAATGCCGTCTTTCCACGCTCGACGAACGCTCCCATGCTCGATCCGGTCCTGCTGCGCCAGCGCCCCGCCGAAGTCGCCGAACGCCTCGCCGCCACGCGCGGTTATGCGCTCGATGCATCCGCGTTCGAAGCGCTGGAGTCCGAGCGCAAGCAGATCCAGACGCGCACGCAGGAGCTGCAGAACCTGCGCAATACGCGCAGCAAGGCGATCGGCCAGGCCAAGGCGAAGGGCGAGGACGTCGCACCGCTGATGGCCGAAGTCGCGGGCATCGCCGATGAGCTCAAATCCAGCGAAGGCCGCCTCGAGGCGATTCGCGAGGACATGGAATCGATGGCGCTCGGCATCCCCAACCTGCCGCACGAAACCGTGCCGCTTGGCGGCGACGAAAGCGCAAACGTCGAGCAGGCCCGATGGGGTACGCCGCGCACGTTCGACTTCACGGTGCTCGACCACGTCGAACTCGGTGCGCGCAACGGCTGGCTCGACGGCGACGCCGCGGCGAAGCTTTCGGGCGCACGTTTCACCGTGCTTCGCGGCGGCCTGGCGCGGCTGCATCGCGCGCTCGCGCAGTTCATGCTCGACCTGCACACCGGCGAACACGGCTATCTCGAAGTGAACGTGCCGGTCATCGTCAATGCCGATTCCATGCGCGGCACCGGCCAGCTGCCGAAGTTCGAGGACGACCTGTTCACCACGGCGGTCGGCGAGTCGAAGCGCTACCTGATTCCGACGTCGGAAGTGCCGCTGACCAACATCGTGCGCGACGAGATCATCGAGGACGCACAGCTGCCGATGCGCATGACCGCGCATTCGATGTGCTTCCGCGCCGAAGCAGGCAGCCACGGCCGCGACACGCGCGGCATGATCCGCCAGCACCAGTTCGAAAAGGTGGAGCTGGTTTCGATCTCGCGTCCGTCCGAAAGCGAAGTCGAACACGAGCGCATGACGCGCGCGGCGGAAGTGGTACTCGAGCGCCTCGGCCTGCCGTACCGCCGCATGCTGCTGTGCACCGGCGACATGGGTTTTTCCGCGTCGAAGACCTACGACCTGGAGGTCTGGCTGCCGTCGCAGAACACGTATCGCGAGATTTCGTCGTGCTCGAACTGCGATGCGTTCCAGGCGCGGCGCATGCAGGCGCGTTGGCGTAATCCCGCGACGGGCAAGCCCGAATCGGTGCACACGCTCAACGGCTCCGGCGTCGCCGTGGGCCGCGCGATGATCGCGGTGATGGAGAACTACCAGCAGGCCGACGGCAGCATCGTCGTGCCGGACGCGCTGCGCCCGTACATGGGCGGGATCGACGTTCTGCGCTGATCGATCGCGTCGCGACATGGACGGGCCCGTCGCGTCATGCGGCGGGCCCGTTTCGTTCAGCGCGTTATGCCGCGCGAGGTAGCTCGACGTCGAGCGAGGCCACGGCCGCGTCAATTGCCGCGCGACGATATTCGGGCGACAGCGCAACACCGTCCGCACGCACGAAGCGGATGTCGCGCACGCCGAGGAACCCGAACAGCTGGCGCAGATACGGCTCGACGAAATCGGTCGGCTCGCCCGCGTGCGAACCGCCCGATGCGATTGCGACGATCACCGTCTTGCCGCGCACCAGGCCTTCCGGGCCGTTCGGGCCGTAGCGGAACGTCTTGCCCGCGACGCTGATGCGGTCGATCCAGGCCTTCAGCGTCGACGGGATCGAAAAGTTGTACATGGGCGCACCGATCACGACGGTGTCCGCCGCGAGGAACTCGTCGAGCACGGCTGCCGACTGCGCCGCGGCGTCGGCACTGGCGAACGTCGCAGCGGAGAGATGGGGCAGGGCGTCCGCATCGACATCGCGACGGACGACCTCGACCTTGGGATCGAGCCGCTGCTGCTGGCCGACGATGGCGGCCGTGAGCTCGCGGCTGACGGAATCGGCGCCGAGAGCGCTGGAATCGAGGTGAAGCAGCTTCATTTGCGTTGTCCTATCGACGGCGTCGCCGTGTTGGAAACAACGTAGGTTGTTGCGCCAATAGAATTAAGGTGGTCTAATGTCACGTACCGTTGCGGTCATGGAACTGTCGTCATGAACGATCTGAACGACCTGTACTACTTCGCGGCTGTCGTCGAGCACTCCGGTTTCGCCTCGGCGGAACGCGCGCTCGGCATCCCGAAGTCGCGCCTGAGCCGACGCATCAGCCAGCTTGAAACCGACCTCGGCGTGCGCCTGCTGCAGCGATCGACGCGCCGCTTCGCCGTCACCGACGTCGGCCAGAGCGTGTACCGCCACGCGCAGTCGATGCTGGAAGAAGCCAAGGCTGCACGCGAAGTCGTCGACCGGCTAAGCGCGGAGCCGCGCGGCGTGATCCGCGTCAGCGTGCCGGTCGGCATCGCGCAGCAGCACATGCCCAAGCTGCTGCCCGAATTCCTTGCGCTGTACCCGCAGGTGCGCGTGCAGATGCACATCAGCAACCGCCGCGTGGACGTGATCAACGAAGGCTTCGACGTCGCCCTGCGCGTGCGCACCAAGCTCGACGACGACGGCAGCCTGGTGATGCGCAGCTTCGGCCAGATCCAGGAGTTGCTGGTCGCGAGCCCGCAGTACCTCAAGCGCATGGGCCGCCCGAAGACGCCGGACGAGCTCACCGACCACGTCACCATGTCGATGAGCGAGGACGAAGCTCGCCAGCGCTGGGAGTTGCACGGCCCGAACGGCGAAGTGCGCCGCATGGAACTCAAGCCGCGCATCATGGGCTTCGATTTCCCGATGCTTATGCAGCTCGCGAAGCAGGGCATCGGCATCACGCTGCTGCCGGAAACGATCTGCGCCGAAGCCGTGCGCAGTGGCGAGCTCGAAGTCGTGCTGCCCGAATGGCGCCTGCCGCAGGGCATCTTCCATGCGGTGTTCGCGTCGCGGCGCGGCATGTTGCCGGCGGTGCGCGTGTTCATCGATTTCCTCGCCGATCGCGCCCCGGCGATGGTGGAGTCCGCACGACTGCAGTGCTCTGAAATCCACGGCCGCCCGTGCACCGAGCAGGAAAGCGCTGCTGGGCGTCGCAAGGAAATCGCGACGGCCTGACGCCGTGGCACAATTCCGCGCGGCGTCGCGACGGAATCAGCGATCACGACGCCGGCGCCGAACGCCGGCGTCTGCACATCGGAGAGATGGCCGAGTGGTTTAAGGCAGCGGTCTTGAAAACCGCCGAAGGGTTAAACCTTCCGTGGGTTCGAATCCCACTCTCTCCGCCAAATACGCAAAAAAACCCCACAAATCGTGGGGTTTTTAATCGCTCGTGACGTTCGCTCCCTACGCCACTCCCTACGGCTCCGCGCGTGCGAGACCGGCTTGCGCGCTGATTCAGGACGCGAGGGGCGCGATCAAGCGCGGCTCGTTGTTGCGGACGTTGCCAACGGCGCGGTCCACCTTATGCGCGACCAGCGGCGCCGATGGCACGCCTAGGGCGATCTCCATCGCCTGTTCTGCCGAACCGTGCAGCCACGCCTCAAATACCGTGGGCGGCAGGATCAGCGGCATGCGGTCGTGGATCGTTTCGACCGTCTGGTCGGCGTCGCGCGTGATCACCGAGTACGTCAGCAGCTCGTTGCCGGCGTCGTCGCGGCGGCTTTCCCATAGCCCGGCGTAGAACATCACCGGCTCGCCGTCGAGGTGGATGAAGTAGGGCTGTTTGGTCTTCGCGTCGATCTTCATCCACTCGAAGTAGCCCGACGCCGGAATCAGCGCGCGCCGCGACTTCCACGCGCCGCGGAACGACGGCGCTTTGGACACGGTTTCCAGACGCGCATTGATCGTTTTGTAAGCAAGTCGCGTGTCCTTCGCCCACGGCGGCAGCAGGCCCCATCGCATGGGGTACAAGGCACCGCCGTCGTCAGTCGCCGTGATGACTTCGCCAACCTGCGTTGGCGCGCGGTTGTACGTGGCTGCCGGGTCGGTCGCCGGCATGTCGACCATCATCATGCCGCGCAGAGCCCACGCGACTTCGGCTCGGCTGGGGTGGTAGGCGTCTCTTCCGCACATCCGCGCAAGGCTGCCACAGCGGCGTTGACGCGGCGCGAGGGCTGGACGACTTGTGCACGCCCCCCCCCAGCGCGTGAGACGGGCCACCGGACAATGCGCCCATGGACCCGCGGCCGCACAACCGTGGAAGACAGAAGCGGCACCACCGGCCAAGCTCCTCCCGCTGAGTGAGGCGACTAGCCGGGGGGCGGTGTATCGGTCGAGTAGGAACGATAGCGCGTGACGTGCGAACTAACGCGGAACGGGCATAATCTCGGCCACTGTCGCCCGGGCGCACCATGCAATTCAACATCTACGGCCGGCACGACGGCGCCATCTTGGCGGTCCCGACAGTGATCGCCCCAGCCGCCTTTCTAAGCCTGTCCCCGGCCCCCGAGCTCATCGGGCAGGTCCGATGTGAGCCCTCAAGCGTGCCCCATGACGTGCTGGTCGCAATTGGCCTGCATGGCTATGCCGAGCTGGCTGAAGGGGATCTGGACGCGTTGTGCGGACAACAACTCCCGCAAGCTATTTCCGACGCCGGAAAAATCCCACGCGCGGGCGCCGAAGCGTCGGACTGACGCGCCAACCTGGCAAGCGATTCCATTGATGCCCGGCGCGGCGCGCGGCGGCGCCGACGAAGTGCCTCCCGGTTGTCCACAGGGCTCCGCCAGCGCGTGAGACGGGCCACCGGACAATGCGCCCATGGACCCACATCCCGACCTCCGTTATCGCCGAACGGACACCATGCTGGAATGCCGCCTGCGCGGCGCGCGCATCGCGTACGCCAGCGCGATGACGGATGGGCGCTGGGAACTACGATGCAACGACGACGACTACCCGTCGTGGCATGACGACTACGACGCCGCGCTGCGGGAAATGGTCACGTGGGCGCGGCGCTACGCGTGGGCGCACACCGAACGCCGCTAGGGTCCTACCACGGGCGCGGCTTTTTCCGACAGACGCCGGGCTACCCAGCCGGCATCGTGGCGCCATGCACAACATGGAGCCGCACGTTATGGAAGCCGTCGAATTGTTGGACCGCCTGTGGCACGCCGCCATGCACGGTGATGCGAAAGCGCGCGCGTTTCTGCCATTGTTCTCGCACTGGGTTGCGCACCACTTAGACGACGCACGCCGAGCTGCCCAGTCGCAAACACTTACGCGCTGAAATCGAAGGATACGACCGCTTGCGCGCCTTTCGGCGTGGCCAGTCGGCATCGTTGCTTGTCTGATAGCCTCGACTGCTCTCGCCAGCACTCTAGTGAACATGCTCCCGACCGAAATGAGTGTCGAGCGGATCATCGTGGAGTTTCAGGACTTCGCCGCGCTGGTGGATCCGGGAATTTGGCGGCGCATGGCCGATCAGCTTCGGGCAGAGGTCAGGGGCAACGGCCTACTGGCAGGCCTTCACGACCGCCAGCACCGCTTGGTATTCGCACTTGCTCATCTGGAGCAGGAATATGCGGAAGGCCGACATGTAATTCCAAACACCCCCGACCTATACGAAGCCTGCACCATGGTGGCGCAGTTCCTCGCCGTCGTTCGAGCGCATCCCGACAGTGCAAAGGGGCTAATCGGCAGAATGCGCGGCGCGCTTAAAAATCCCGCGGACATGCACGCCATGCAGTTTGAGTTTCAAGTCGCGACGCATCTTGCCAAGGCAGGCATGGAAGTGGTGTTCCCCGAACTCCAAGGGGGCGGCACGTTCGATATTCTCGCCACGGACCCGAGGACTCGCGAAGAACTAGAATTCGAATGCAAATGCCTTGCAGAGGACAAAGGCCAAGCGGTCACACAGCGTGTCTCGGCAGACCTTTCGCACCGTTTGAAACCAGACCTGGATCGGTTCGGTGGCACTCACGCTCAAGCGGGGCGTCTGTTGCGCATACGCTTCGACGGAGAGGCGCCTGCCGATCAGGCTTCCCATAAGCGCATACGCGAAGTCGTAGATGATGTTCTCTACGCTTCATCAGGGTTTTTCATCCGAAGCGGCAACGTCATTGTGTCCGTGGATCATTTTGACGTGGCGGGCTCGCCATTTCTTGACCCGGCCGCGGAACCGACAGCAGCGGCCATACGCGAATTTGCTTCCTCGCTCGGAGTGGGGAATGCCGAATATCTATACAGCGTTTACCCCACGCAATGCGCCGTGCTCGTCGCATACGAGAGCGAAAAGCGGTCGACGCTTTTTGCCAATATGTTCGACACTATCGAGAAGGCGGCGCGTAACCAATTAACAGGCCGCCGCCCGGCTGCGGTATGCGTCAAGGTCAGCGGAATCAACGGAGATCAATTGCGCGGTCTCGCTGCCGATGAGGTCGACGCCCCTGTTCACCTCCGACTGCTCACAGGCCGGTTTTTCACCCAGACAGCCGCGTCCCGCATCAGCCTGCTCGCGTACTTCGCCGACGAAGCCGCGATTGAAGAAAGCGGTGCGGTGATGACGCGAGGGGGCGCAGTGTATTCATTCCGCAATCCCAACAACGCTTTCGCTGACACACAGATTCGAACGATCTTCAGTCTGGGCGCTCGTCCGCACCCGTGAATGCCAACTGCGCCGCTATGGATGGCTCGGCGGCCGGCAGCGACAACGGACGCGCTACGCGGTGTTACGCAAAAATCCGGTCCAGATCTTCGAAGTCGGCATCGGAGTAGGGGCGTCCCAAGTAGTCCCTTCCATAAAACATGGTCTCGCGAAGGAATCCGTGGACTACCGCGTTGCCGGCGGCCTTCTCCACGTCGACGCGCAATGCGAACAGCAGGCCGGCTTGGCTTGCGAGCGGCGCGATTTCCTCGATCAGCGCCCGTAACGCGGATTCATCGAGAAACGGACCGATGACCGCGTCGTGTCCGCGCGGGTGCAGCATGGCGAAGCCATCCGCCGTTGGATGGGCGGCCAAAGTGCAAAAGCGTTTGTATATTTCTTCGCGCCTGCTCTTGCCTTGGCCTGTGTCGGCGTCCAGCCTCGTGCGGATCGTGAACGGCGAAAATTCGGTCTTGAGTTCCTTCGGGGTGGCGCCAATCCACCGCTCAATTTCGCTGGGAAAGCGATAAAGATAGTCAACGAGATACGACGTCTCAACGACGTCCCGCAGCACCATTGCCGCCTTCTGGTAATAGCCAGAGCACGTGAGTCGCCAGCAGGCAGCAAACGCGTTGAACGTGCGCATCGCCAAAAGAGCCATCGTGCGTTCGTCGCGGGTGTCGTCGTGGTGCTGCCGATAGATGTCCATGACATCCATGGCGCTCGCCATAAGGCGCGTTCGATCCAGCAACTGCTTCTGGCTTGCCACCAGTGCTTCTGACCTTTTTGCGAGCTCCTGCTCCTGTCGGCGCAGAAAAATCAGGTTGGGCGGGATCGTCATATGAAGGCCTTTGGCTTAGTTTCGAAGGCGGCGGCGGATCACATGGTGCCTGCTATTTGCAACCTATATCTCCTTGATCACGCGGACGCCCTACGGGGCAAGGCGCTCGGCGTCTTGAATGATCGGTATTCAGGTGCCTATTCGGCGCAAACCGTCGGCGCCGAGCAACTCGGGGAAGTCGATAGCAATTTCGTCCACGGCCGCAACCACGCGGCGCGCAACTTCGCCGTACAGGACAAACGTTGTGATCAAGCTCAGGCGCTCGCCGGGGGATAACGGGCAGGCCCTCGTGATGGGCGGAGGGTCGTCAATCTCGCCGTCTTCGATCAGCGAGCGCAGGCAGTCCGCTTCGTCTTGCAACCCGTCCCACACCCAGCGTGTAAGCCGAGGGTGCGCGCCGGCGTCGAGTTCCGCGCGCAGGCGCGGCAGTTCGGCCAGAAGCCGCAACCACGCCTCGATTCCCTCGTTTGCCGTGTCGATGACGTGCCGATAGAGCCGCCCGCTGCGCTCGGTGGACAATTGCACGGTGGTTATCCTGTGCCGTTGGATTTAATTAATTGGGCGGGTAGACGGCCGGTATGCGTGCTAGTCGCCCGATTTGCCACGTCCCCCCCGCTGGGTCCGCCCGCCCCAACGCGCTCCATCACTGCACGCGTCTCTGCGTACGCGTATAGCGCAGCGGCTTCGCGTCCCAGCGCTTGACCGTGCCGCTTGACCAGGTCCCGCACCTCCCTGATGCGGTCCCATCGTGGTTCTTCGTCGGCGTCGAAGTACCGATCAAGCGTCAGGTCGTCGTCGAAGTAGCGGTCAACCGTTGGGTCGTGACGCAAAATCCACGCGGACTTGGCCAGCCATGCGAGGAGAAAGAGGTCACGATTCATTGTTTGGTTCCGCCGCTTGTTGACCCACGCGTGACAGGCGCGCGGCCTTCAGCGCATCCGAGAGTCGGAGCAGGTCAGTGCCTATGTCGCCGATTAGCCGCTCAACAGACTCCGGGGCGGCGGGTGTGGGTACGGGCGGTCCATAGACGGCATCCAAGGTCGCCCCTGCCGTCGCGCTTCGGCGCTGGCGCTCGTTGTAATCGGCCTGCACGCGCTGCATTTCAGCGTGCATGTCGGCCTGCTGGGTTGCATCGAGTCGGTTGAAGAAGTGCATATCACACGTGGCCCTGCCATCGCAGTCGATCCAGACGGCGGGCGCGTGCGGCAGCGTGGTGGTGTCCGTTCCAATAGAACCGATGAAAGCGGCAGGCATGGCTTCTACTCCTTAGCGGCGTGAGGTCCGCGGGCGCGGGCGGGGATGAAAAGGGATGACGGACCGCACGCGCGGGACGGGTGCGTCGGGGTCCATGCGGAGGTGCGCTTCCATTGCTTCCACGCGCTGCAGCAAGTCCGCAAGCACGTCGCGCTGGTCGCTCAGGTCGCGGCGCCACACATGGCGCAGCGCGCGGGCCAGCGCGCGCATCTCCCGCTCCAAGGGCGGCGGCAACGGCGTCGTGGCGGTCATGGCGTGGGTCCGGCGTTGGCGTCGTGGTGTGTACGGTCGTGCTCGAGTCGGCGAAGTTGCTGGCGTCGGTCCCCGAATCTCTTACGAAGCGGTGGGCGCAAATCGACGGGCAGTTGGTCGAGTGTCGGCACCAGCGCGGCGAGCGCCGCGTCGGTCGACGCAGCATCGATAGCGTCGGCAAGTTGTTCGGCAAGACCGCAGGCACCGTGCTGTGGTGTAGGTTTGCGGCGCGCGCCGTGCGCTTCGTCCGTGGAGCTGTCGGCGTCTTCGACGCCGGAGTAGGCGACGCACAGCGCCAACGTCATCGCGTGCTTGAACGCAGAGGTCATCGCCTTGTTCGCGCCCTTGTCCGCGCGGTCGGTCGCCTCACCGATGACTTCGATTTCGTGCCGGCTTCCATCGGTCGCCGCGATGAAGGCGAAGGCAACACGTAAAACGGTGTGCAGCAGCAATCCGCCGGACTTACTGGTGCGCTCCGTCACTTCGCGTGTGATGACGCGGGGCAACACCACCAAGCCGTGGCGCGCGAACGTCGGGGACAGCGCCGCGAGCATCGCGTCGATGCTGCGAAACTTGTAGTTGTCGTGGACGTTCGTCCCGTCCTTGCCGATGCCTGTGCGCGCCAGGTCCGCCATCACGGCGGTGATGGCGGCATAGACGAGTGGCGGCTTGGTGTCGGTCATTGCAACCTCCAGGTATCGCCGCCGACGACAGAAACGTTCAGACGACGGGCGGCGTGGTTGAGGTCGTGGTCGTCGAAGCCTGCAGCGATGCCGGCCTCCCACGTTGCGAGAATTGACGCAGGGCCAGCGCTCAGCCGGGCGCGCAGCCAGTCATGGCAGCTCGGCCGCGGCACCCGCAGCACGGCACAGCATTCGGCGATGGCGGCGATGGCTGTGGATGACGGCGCGCGGGTCATGGCGGGCCCTCCACGTGCCGGCCGCCTCCGGCAGGAGTGCCCGCCGTTGGGTCGGGGTGGCATGCGCCGTTCGCGCGAGCGAGTCCGGCCGCGGCGAGGTCCGCAGCATTAACGAGACCGTCCGTGCTCGCCGTACGCCTTTGCGGCGGCTGCGGCTTTGGCTGTTCTCGGAAACCTGTTTCCGGCCGTTGCAGTTGCGCGTTCGGCCTATCCGAAGCATTAAAAGCAACAGCGGGTGATATATCACCCGGAGGCGGAAGCTCGCTGGTTGGTGGCTTGTGGCTACTGGCTATACGGCTCGCATTGCGGGCGCATTGCGGCGGCATGTCGTCTGCAGCGCCCTCGCTATGCGTCTGCATACCGTCCGCATCGTCGACGTTGCCCCAACGCGCGTTCGCCGCGTCTCGCGCCTGCTCCGACTTCGCGTAGTAGCGCGCGATCTCTTTGTCACAACGGCGGTGGCGCCAGCCGTCCGGCTTTAACGTGAAGAACTCCACCAAGAGCGACTTCACCGCCTTGCGCTCACCGGTCGACGCGGCCCGGGCGACGCGACACACGTCGCCAACGTCGTTAGGTAGCGGCCGCTCCGTGCTGTAGTAGCGGTGGAGCATGCGCACGTACACACCGTGCTCCAGCGCCGACAGGTGGGCGGTCGAAGTTTGGTGGTCGTTGAGGTGGAACCGAACGAAGTGCACGTCGGCAGCCTTCACGCCGGGCGTCGCGCGGGCCGTGCGGCCGACGGTGGATCAACGCTGTCCGGCACGGCAATGCGGTTGAGGTCCGCGCCTCGCCATGCCGTCACTTTCACGCCGAGCTTTACGCCGCGCGGGAAGCGCCCGGTCGCAACGCCGTCGTACCAGGTCGATCGCGAGATGGGCAGCGGACCTGCGCCGCGGTGGCCGCGCACGATTTCCCGCACTCGGTACAGGCGCGCTTCGTCAAACAACATGGTGTCCATCTCCGCTTGTTTTGGCGCGCAGATGCGGCGCCGGTGCGGATAGGACTATCTAGCCCGGCCGTGCGGCCCGGCCAGCAAAACGCCGCTTTACCGGGGGGTTGTTCCGCTCGAACGGCGCGCAAGCTTGGCGCGCCTATCGCGGACGTATCGCTTGGTTGTGGTGATGTTTTTCGCGGCCAGCGCCCGATAGACAGTGTTGATGGCATCTGAACCGCCGCGTTCCTCCACCGGGATCAACTCCAGTTCCGCTGCAATTGCTGCCGCGATAGTCGTCTCGCCGCGCAGCGCCTTAACTCGCGTGCGTTTCGGCGTGCCGCGCTTACCGCGTACGGTGGCCGCATGTTTGAGCAAGTCGTGCAGGCGATTCGAGAACCGGTGCATGGCGTCCGCAAAAATCGGCATGGCATCCGCCGGGGATTCGATGCCCTTATCCACAATTTCGGACCAGACCGTTCGCAGTTCTTGGCCAATGGCGAAGGCAACAGGCCCAGGTTTGCCGGTTCGCGCGCGGTCAGCGACCTTGCGAAGGGCGCGGCCGAGTGGCGTGTCGGGATAGTCCAAAAGGTGCTCGGTGCTCGGGCTGACGTAGCCCACCGCGGCCAGAATGTCAGAATGCTTGGGCTTCTTAGCCACGCGCCTTCCCTTTTGTCGGCGTGTCCACGAACGTGGCCCACGCGGTCATGAGTTCGCGCCGCTTCTCCAGAGCGGTTTTGCGGCGATAGGCCGCGGCGACTTTGTCCTTGAGCTTGTGGGCAAGGGCTAACTCCGCGAGGTTCTCGTCGAAGTCCGTTTCATCGCCTACCCAGTCGCGAAATGTGCTGCGGAAGCCGTGCGTCGTGAGGCCCTCGTAGTCGGGGTCCAACTCCTGCAGTGCGTTCAACACCGCATCCGTGGACATGACCGGGTTTTTCCGCCCACCACCCGGGAACAGGTACACGTCGGAAACGCGAGGCAGTGCCTTCACCAAATCCAAAAGCGCTGGGAACAGGGGGACTGTGTGGTCCCGGCGCTGCGACTTTGGCCCCTTCATGCGTTGTGCCGGAATCGTCCAGACGCCAGCCTTGAAGTCGAATTCTTCCCAGCGCGCGCCTACAACCTCTCCCGCGCGAAGCGCGGTCAAGATCGTCATGCGAAGCGCACGCGCGGCCTGCGTCTCTTTCGCGCACACCTTGGCCATGCACGCTGGCATGTCGGGGTAAGGCAGCGCCGCCCGGTGTTGTACGGCTTTGACGGCGGAAGGCTTCGGCAGAAGGTTCTGCAAGTGGCCGCGCCAGCGCGCTGGGTTCTCCCCGTGCCGGTAATTCTTCGTCGTCGCCCAATCAATGACGGCTTCGACGCGTTGCCGCACGCGCGAAGCGGTTTCGGTCTTTGTGGCCCAGATGACTTGCAGCGCGGTCAATACGTCGTCGGTCGTAATTGCCGCCACGTCCATCGCGATCAAGCGCGCCGCGTGCGTGGTCACGCTGGTCGTCCACTGGGCTTTGTGCTTATCGTTCTTCCAGCCGTCGGCACGACTCGCTATGTACTGGTCGAGGCACCAGCCGAACGTGCGCCGGCTAGCGGCGGCTTCCACGGCGCGGAGCCGTGCTCGCTGTGCGCGGTCGATAGGATCAACGCCGCGAGCAAGCAACTTGCGGCATGCGTCAGCCTTACGGCGCGCGTCGGCGAGCGGCACAACCGCCAGCGAGCCCAGCCCTTTGTCCCGGTGCTTGCCGGTCGCACGCGACCGAAAACGAAAAACCCACGACCGCGCGCCTGCGCGACTCACGAGCAGGTACAACCCGCTGCCGTCGTTGAAACGCCCGGGTTGTGTCAAGGACCGAATGGCGCGGTCGGACAGTCGATTGGTCAACTGTGGCATAGCAGTAGCGGACCGCTCCCTACGTTGTTCCCTACGTGAGCGTCGGATTATGCCGGACATGCCCGACCATTCCGAACCACGTGGGGAGCGTAAGGCCTAAGACTTTCAAACGGTTACGCCGGCTGTCGGACCGCCACCAACTTCGGCGGAAGAAACATGGCGGTCACTCTCTCCGCCAAGTCCTGAAAGGCTCCCCGATGGGAGCCTTTTTTGTGCGTTCGGTGGCGCAGGCGTAATTCGTCGCTTGCTGCGATCGTTCGAGAGCCCGGCGCGTCAGCGCCGCACGTCCGCGGGCTCGCCTTCCACCACCGCCATTACGTCCGCTTCCGTCGCGATGAGGAAGTCACCGGGTACGGTGTGCTTGAGCACTGAGGCCGCGAGACCGAACGCGACGGCGCGCGCATCCGTCCAGCCCGAATCGATGCCGTGCAGAACGCCGGCCGCGAATGCATCGCCCCCACCGATACGATCGACGATGCCGTCGAGAGCCAAATCATCTGCGCGCACGATCGCGCCGTCCCGCCTCGCGTGCAGGGCACCGAGCGAATAGCGATCCGCGGTGTGCACCGTTCGCGTAGTGCAGACCAGGCGTTGCAGCGACGGAAATGCGTCGAACGCGCGCGACGCGGCACGCTCGAAGTCCGTGTATGGGTCAGCTGTCGTACTGGCTTGCGTTCCGAGCACCAGATCGATATCGCGTGCACCTGCGAACGCGGTCGTCGCAAGCGCGAACAATTCGCGCAGAACGGGCTGCGGGTCGGTATCTCGAACCGCCCACAGGCTGGGACGGAAATTGCCGTCGAACACGACGTCCATGCCGAGCTCGCGTGCGGCGCTGGCCGCAGCGATGGCCGCTTTGGCGGCATCAAGCGAGAGCGCCGGGGTTATTCCGGACAGGTGGAGGCGATGCGCGCCGGCAAGCAGAGCACGCCAGTCGTAGTGCTCGTCGCCGGTCCGGGAGAACGATGAGCCGGCGCGGTCGTAGACGACTTTCGACGCCCGCGCGCCCGCACCGATTTCGAGGAAGTAGAGCGCCATTCGCCCGGGCCGCTGCTGCACACGCGTCACGTCGACGCGCCGACCACGCAGCACGGCGAGTGCTGCATCTGCGAGCGCGTTGTCGGGAACGGCGCTGACGAAGGCCACGTCATGTCCCCACTGCGCGAGTGCGAGCGCGACGTTGGCTTCCGCGCCGCCGACATGGACGCACAGCTCCGGCGACTGTAGAAAACGCTCGCGGCCCGGGGCGCCGAGCCTCAGCAGCAACTCTCCGAAACATACGGTGCGATGCAACATGCGACCTCCGGCCCGCGGGCCTTTCCGCGCTGCAGCATGCCTTCGCAGTGCAGCCCTGCTAGGTTTTGACCATCGGTGTCATTTGGCGTTCGGGGACACCTTACCAAGCGGCGAACGCCAGTCAACGCTGGATGCCGCAATCCAACGGCCTTTGGAGGGGAGCTGACATGGCAAAACGCGGTTCGGTTAAAAAGACACCGGTTACCTTGCTCGCGCTGTCGATCGCGACCGCGCTGTGCGCCCCGGCTTACGCCCAGCAGGCGACGGGTACGACGCAACCCGCGACAGATGACGCACAGGACACCAAAGGCGCGACTCCGCAGGAGCTCGACACCGTTCGCGTGGTCGGTACCTTCCGCCAGAGCGTCGCGAAAGCGCTGGATGACAAGCGCTATTCGGTCGACCAGATCGACTCGATCGTCGCCGAGGACATCGGCAAATTCCCCGACCTCAACCTCGCGGAATCGCTGCAACGCATCCCCGGCGTGTCCATCGATCGCGACGCCGGCGAAGGCCGTTCGATCACGGTGCGCGGCCTCGGCCCGGACTTCACGCGCGTGCGCATCAACGGCATGGAAGCACTCGCTACGACGGGCGGCACCGACAGTTCCGGTGGCGCGAATCGTGGCCGCGGGTTCGACTTCAACGTGTTTGCGTCGGAACTGTTCAACAGCCTGACGGTACGCAAGACGCAGGCCGCGGAAATCGACGAAGGCTCGCTCGGTGCGACGGTCGATCTGCGCGCCGCGCGCCCGTTCGACTACAAAGGCTTCACTTCATCGATCAGCGGGCAGATCGGCTACAACGACCTGTCGGAATCGTGGGATCCGCGCGGCGTCGCGCTGATCAGCAACACATGGGCGGACGGGCGATTCGGCGCGCTGCTCTCCGTCGCGTACAGCGAGCGCGGGCTGATCGAGGAAGGCTTCAGCGCGGTGCGTTGGGAGCCCAGTTCCGCGTCCGGCGGCTATTGCAGCCCTGTGGGCGTGACGCCGGCTTCGGTGGCGCCGGGCTCGAACGCCGCGAACTGCGCAACCGGTGTGCCGCGCGGTTCCGGTGCGGCGTTCAACGACGCGTACGCCACCGCGAGTGCGGGCAACGTGTTCGGCCCGCGCCTGCCGCGCTACGGGCGGCTCACGCACGAACAGCAGCGCCTCGGCGTGACCGGCTCGATGCAATTCAAGATCGCCGACGACATGGTGGTGTCGGTCGATGGCCTGTACGCGAAACTGGATGCGACGCGGCAGGAAGACTTCCTTGAAACGATCTCCTTCAGCCGTACTGCGGCGCAAGGCGGCAAGCCGCAGACCGTCGTTCGCGAAGCCCAGGTGGATGACCGTGGCAATCTCGTCTACGGTGTATTCGACAACGTCGACGTGCGCTCCGAATCGCGTTACGACGAGTTGTCCACCACCTTCAGGCAACTCGGCATCGAGGTCGATCAGAAGCTCACCGACCGCCTGCATCTGAACGCGCGCGTCGGACATTCGGACTCGAAGTTCGACAACCCCGTGCAGACAACGGTGACGCTGGACGTGCAGAACGCGGACGGTTACGCCTGGGACTTCCGCGGCAACGACAAGACACCGCGGATTACGTATCCCTTCAACGTCAGCGACCCGGCGTCGTGGCAGTGGGTCAGCAATCCGGCAGCGAACTCCACGGGCTCGGAGATCCGCATCCGCCCGATCACAGCTGACAACACGTTCGATACCGGGAAGTTCGACCTCGCGTTCAAGATCGACGAACGCTTCACGCTGAAGGGCGGGCTGGGCTGGAAGGAATACGGCTTCGAGACGACCGAGTTCCGTCGCGCGAACGAAACGCGCGTGCCGAACCTGCCGGCGGGCACGACCGTCGCTGGCATCAGCGCAGCACTCACGGATTTTGGCCGCGGGCTCGGGCAGCCGTCCGGCAACGCCTCCGGCTGGGTCATTCCCAACCTCGGCGCGATCGCCGGGCTGTTCAACATCTACTGCAATTGCGACCCGACACCCGGAGTCGCAGGCGACGCCGACGATTTCCGACTCACCAGCACCACCAACGGCAACGCGCGCGGCAACAATTTCAGCGTCACCGAGGCCAACCAGGGCGGTTACCTGCAGTTGGACTTCAACGTCGACATGTTCGATCGCCCGTTGCGCGGCAACTTCGGCGCACGCTATGCGGCAACCGACGTCACGACGACGGGCTACCTCGCCACCGGCGGCGGCTCGCCCGTCACCGTGCACAACGAGTACAGCGACGTGCTGCCGTCGCTCAACCTTGCGTGGAACGCGGCGGACGACATCGTGCTGCGCTTCGGTGCTGCCAAGGTGATGGCGCGTCCGCAGCTGCCGAACCTGTCGCCGGGCGGCACGATCAACACCACGCTGCGCACCATCACGACCGGCAATCCCTTGCTCGAGCCGTTCCGCGCAACCACGTACGACTTCAGCGCGGAGTGGTATTTCGCTCAGGACGCGCTGCTGGGCGTCGCGCTGTTCTACAAGGACATCGACAGCTACATCCAGACCCTGCGCGAGACGCGCCCGTACAACACGACCGGCCTGCCGCTCGATCTGCTGACGCCGGTCGGGCTGCCTGCCGACACGCCGTTCGATATCACCTCGCCGGTCAACACGCCCGGCGGACCGCTCAAGGGCTTCGAGATCAACTACCAGCAGCCGTTCTCGTTCCTGTCAGGCGCGTGGAGCGGTTTCGGCGTCATCCTCAACTACACGCACGTCGAATCGCAGATCGACTACGCGGTGTCGCCGACGTCGACCCAGCTCGTTACAGCGGACCTCGTGAACCTGTCGCCGGACTCGTACAACGCGACGCTCTACTACGAAAACGATCATTTCAGCGCACGCGTGTCGGGTTCCTATCGCGACGAGTACCTGCAGGTCGTACCCGGCCGCAACAACAACGACGTCGAAGGCAAGCACGAGACCTTCAACCTCGACATGTCGGTGACCTGGAACGTCAACGATCGGCTCGCGTTGACGCTGGAAGGCATCAACCTGACGGACGAGTTCAACGACCAGTTCGTCGATTCGGTCGGCGACCGCACGTCGGTCTACCATCACACCGGGCGCCAGATCTACGCGGGTTTCCGCTACCAGTTCTGATCGGCCGATTCGCAAAAAGCCCCGGCAATGCCGGGGCTTTTTTGTTGGTCAGAACGTACCGCGCTGGATGAAGGGAACGCTGTCCCACAGTCGACGCTCATCGCCGCGCGGGTCGTTCGCCAAGCGAGGCGCCGCGTCGAACACCAGGGTTTCGCGTCGAGCCAGCGAATAGTGCGGCCATGCGGGCAGGCGGGCATGCTGCGGTGACCCCGTGCGGGCGAACGCGATCAGTGCGTCGCTCATGTCGTTCGATACGGCGCGTGCCTCGGCACCGGTGCCGGTCTTCGAGCCCATGGCATCGAGGGTGCCGAACACGAGTGGGATGTCGAGGGTGTGCATCGCGCCCCAGCGCCCGCCATCGAGCGGTGACGGCCAGTCGAGTTCGTACGCCCATGTCGGCGCTCCCTGGCGCGCGCGCGCTTCGGCCTCGATGATCGCGCCCCGCCATGAGCGCCCTGCGGTGGTGGCTCGGAAGAAGACCTGCGACGGCGACCAGTCGGGGTGCATGCGTCGATAGGCATCGATCACCATCTCTACCGGAACGTCGCTGTATTGCTGTCGTTCGAGCTGCGCAGGGAGCGTGTCCCACGTCAGCGCGAACATCGCGTCGTCCGCGCCGAGGAACGCGCGCGTTTCGTCCAGCGTGTTGCCGATCACCATGGGGATGGCGGCCGACTGCGATGGTGCGTCGGGATGGAACGGATGCCTCGGAAGGGCGTGGCCGTCGAGCACCGGTCCGAAATAGAGGCGCGTGTCTTCGATGCGCGAGGGGTCGGCGATCTGCGCGGCTTTCAGCAACGCATCGGCCGGGAGCGACAGCAGGCGGTCCAGTTGCGCGTGCGGCACGCCGAGCGCGTCAAGAAGAAGATCGCTGCGCTGCCGCGCCGCGCGCGGGCCGGCCGCGGTGACCTGCTGGCCGCTCATGGTCCACGCCTTTTGGAACAGACCAGAAGCCTCGGGCATCGCCATCAACGTCGCGATTTTCGCACCGCCGCCGGATTGACCGAACAAGGTGATGTTGTCGGGGTCGCCGCCGAATTCCGCGGCGTGCTCGCGAATCCATTTCAGCGCATCGATGAGGTCGAGCTGGCCGACGTTGCCCGAATCACGAAAGCGCGCATCGCCGTACCCACCGAGCGACAGGTAGCCGAACACGCCGAGGCGGTGCTGCACGCTTGCAACGACCACGTCGCCGCGACGGCAGAGTCGCACCGAGTCGTACAGCGGATCGCTCGCCCAGCCCTGCGTGTAGCCGCCGCCGTGGATGTAGACGAGCACGGGTCGACGCCTGCCATCGCGCAGCGCGGGAGTCGCGATGTTGAGCGCAAGGCAGTCTTCGGTGCCGGGGCCCAGAGCGCCGGTCTGCGGAGCGGGGCGCACTGGCTGCGTCGCATCGCGAACGCCAAGCCACGGTACTTCGGCCCGCGCGCGCTGGAAGCGCTCCGTCGAGGTGTCGGCGCCGTAACGCAGGCCGCGAAATACGTGGATGCCGTCGGCGACCATACCGCGCACCGAACCGCTGCGCGTACGAACGATCACGCCCGGCGCAGCCGATGCATTCAGCGGCGCCAGGGCGATCACGCCGGATGCCAGCGCGGCCTTCAGCAGGCGTCGGCGCGTGGGGCGGTCCGGCGTGTGCATGCGTCAGCGCAGCGGGGCGCGCTCGGGCAGCGGCTTGAGCGGCTGCATCGTGTCGAGGTTCCAGTCGGTGGGCACGAAAGGCTGGTGCGTTTCCGGGAACTCCGCGTAGCCGCCGACCTGCGACTGGCTGTTGATGATCCCGCCGCGGCCTTCGATCACGTCGGCGACGATGCGGCGGTCGACGTCATCGCGATCCCACGGGCGCGCACCGGAGTCGGCAATCACCGCGTCCTGCACGCGCGATGCGGGCATCGGCGTCACGCCGAACGGCAACGCGGGGTGGTTGCGCAGCATGCGCGGCTCGACCGGTGCGGTGCTGTAGCGTCCGAACATCTTGACCGGCTCGCCCGCGGCGTCGACCGCGATGTTGTCGCCGAGGTACAGATCGAGCGGGCCGGATCCGCCGAACATGAAGAACGTGGTGGTCGGCGGCGTGTCGGGCCCGCCGCGCATCACGTTGCCGAGCACGGTCAGTTCACCGGTCTGCGGTTCGTGGCCCTTCCACTCTTCCGCGATCAGGTTGTAATGCACCGCGCGACGCCCGGGGTTGTAGATCAGGTTGTTGATCACCCAGCCCTGGCTGCCGCCCTTGAACAAAGGATTGCGCTCCTTATTGTTCGAGTAGAGGTTGCCGACGATGAGGATGTCGCGCGTGTTGTCGTGGATGAGCGAGCCCTTCGAATGCTCGCCCTTGATGTGCGTCGACTCGGCGAGGCCTTCTGCAATGATGTTGTGACTGAAGGTGATTCGGCTCGACGTCGCCGCGCGCCACTGCTCGGGCGTGTCACCGGTAAAACGCGGCCCGGACGCCGAGAGATTCTCGTCGGTTGCCCACGTCAGCGAGCAATGATCGACGATGACGTCGCGTCCGCCGACCGTGGAAATGCCGTCGAAATCGACGCCCGCGTGTTTCGGAAGTCCTGCATCGCCCGGACGGACGCGCAGGTGCTGCACGACGACGTCGTGCGTCGCGATGTCGATGCCGCCGCGAATCAACGTGATGCCCGGCGACGGCGCGGTTTGCCCCGCGATCGTCAGGAAAGGCTCGGTGACTTTGATGGTCTTGACGCCGAGATCGATCGTGCCGCCAACCTCGAACACGACGATGCGTGGCCCTTTCGTCTTCAGGGCTTCGGCGATCGAGCCCGCGCCCTGCGCGGCGAGGGTGGTGACGCGGATGATCTGTCCACCGCGACCGCCGGGTGTTTGTGCTGCGGCGCCCATCGCGCCGGGGAATGCGATCGACGTTGCAGCGATCGCGGGGAACGTTGCCGGCAGGGCGGCGAGGGCGAGCATGTAAACGCTCGTACGGACGACGGTAAGCCAAGGGCGCATCGACGGTCTCCGGCGGGTTCGGGCCGATCCTAGCCCAAACTCGTTGCCTATGACACCGGTTTCCTATACAACGAGGCCGAACCTCGAGGGGACTCAATGGACCGCTGGGAACAGGGTGACGACTCCGAAACCTGGGAAATCGCTCGGCGATTCGTGCATGCACGCCAGCATGCGCATGCACTCCCGGATTTCCCCGGCACGCGTCCACCGTGGCTCGATGCAGGCTACGAAATCCAGGACGCCGCGATCGCGTTGTGGCCGTCCGCCATCGCAGGCTGGAAGGTCGGAAAAATCCCGGACGCATGGGTGGCGCAACTCGGTGAGGACCGTCTCGTCGGCCCGATTTTTTCTGCTGCAGTGCAGCGCGCTTCGAGTGCGCCTTCGACGTTCGACGTGATCCCGGGCGGATTCGCTGCGGTCGAAGCGGAATTCGTCTATCGCATCGGCGAGGACGCGCCGCCGAACAAGTTGCACTGGACCGAGGACGAAGCGCTGGCCGTCGTCGATGCCATGCATGTCGGCGTCGAGTTTGCCGGCAGCCCACTTGCGACCATCAACGATCTCGGCCCGACAGTGGTCGTTTCCGACTTCGGTAACAACACGGGCCTCGTCATCGGGCCTGAAATTCCCGAGTGGCGCGATCGCGACGAGCCGCGCCTGACGTGCGAGGTCCGTATCGACGGCATCGTAGTCGGGCAGGGTGCCGCGGCGTCCATCGCCGGCGGAACCGGCGAAGCGCTGCGTTTCGCGCTGGCACGTTGCGCGCGACGCGGCATGCCGTTGCGCGCGGGTCAGTGGATCTCGACGGGTGCCGCTACCGGCATCCACGATATCCGCGAAGGCCAGCACGCCGAGGTCGATTTCGGTCCGCTTGGTCGTATCGATTGCATCGCGATTCCCGCTTCCAAGCCGACGGCATGAATACACGACGCGTGTTCCTTGCGATGAGTCTGGGCGCTGCCGCATCCGCAGTGATCCCGCGGAGTTGGGCCGCGGCGCCGATGCTGTTGCGTGCCGCCGACGTGCACGTCGATCACTACCCGACCGTGGAGGCCGTGCGCTTCATCGGCCGCTATTTGCGTGAACGCACCGGCGGGCGTATCGACACGTTGGTCTATCACTCGGGCCAGCTCGGCAGCGAAGCGAACACCATCAGTCTGACGCGCTTCGACGCGCTTGCGATGAGCCGCGTCTACCTGGCGGCGATGAACGATTCCGTCCCCTCGACTCGCATCCTATCGCTGCCGTTCATCATCGACTCCACGGCGCACCTGCGTCGCGTTCTCGATGGGCCGGTGGGCACGCGCGTGCTTGCCGATTTCGATAAGCGCGACCTGGTCGGCCTGGCGTTCTACGACTCGGGGTCGCGCAGCTTCTACAACACGCAGCGGCCGATCCACGAACCGAGCGACCTGCACGGGTTGAAGATCCGCACGCCCGTGTCGGAGATCTTCGTTCGCCTGGTCCATGCACTCGGCGCGAACGCGACGCCACTACCTTTCGGCGAAATCTTCTCGGGGCTGCAGACCCGGCTGATCGACGGCGCGGAAAACAACATCAAGAGTTTCAGCTCCAGCCGCCACTTCGAAGTCGCGAAGTACTGGTCGCGTTCGGAACATACGTTCACGCCGGATGTCCTGATCATGTCGCGCAAGCTGATGAACAGTCTGCCGCCGCGCGATCGCGATCTCATCCGCGAAGCCGCTGCTGCGTCGGTGCCCTATATGCGCGGCCTGTGGGACAAGGCCGAGCGTGAAGCAGCGACCACCGTGACGGCCGGCGGCGTACGCATCAATGAAGTGGATCGTGAAGCGATGCGTCGCGCGACGCTGGGCGTCGCGCGCGATTACCTGCACGACCCTGTGCTCGCAAGGCTGCACGAAGCGGTGAGGGGCGCAGCATGAGCAGCACGTCGGAACCGCGCGCCGTGCACGCAGCTTCGATCGCGGACGTCGTGGCCACGACACCGCCGCCATCGACCCATTGGACCGATCGGTTGGGGCGCGTCGCGGGCGTCATTGCTGGCACGGCGCTGATCAGCATGGCGGGTGTGCAGGCCTGGCAGGTGTTTGCACGCTACGTGTTGAACGCATCACCGGACTGGACGGAACCGGTCGCGCTGCTGCTGCTCAACACCACGATGATGTTCGGCGCCGCGGTCGGCGTGCGCGACGAAGCGCACTTCGGGTTCTTCATCGCGCGTGAGGCAGCGCCGCCGCGGGTCGCGCGCGTCCTTCGTGCGTTCTCCCGATCGCTGATCGCGCTCATCGGCGTCGCGCTCGCGATGTGGGGCGTGTGGCTCGCGGGCGACAGCTGGACCGTACCGATGGCCGGCGCTGGCATTCCAGAAGGAACGTTCTACCTGCCGCTTTGCCTGGGCGGCATTCTCATCGCGATTTTCGCGACGCATCGTCTGCTGACGGACGCGCCGCCGGCCCGGAGTCACTGACGCATGGCCATCGCCATCCTGTTCGCGGTCTTCCTCCTGCTGTTGATCGTCGGCGTGCCGGTCGCGTTCTCGCTGTTCGCCGCATCCGCTGCAACGCTCGCCTATCTCGGGCTCCCGGTGATCGTCGCTGCACAGCAGACGGCAACGGGCGCGGCGTCGGCGTCGCTACTGGCAATCCCGCTCTTCATCTTCGCGGGTGAAATCATGCTGCGCGGCGGCATATCGGAGCGACTGATCGGTCTGGCGTCCGCACTCGTCGGCCATGTGCGCGGCGGGTTGGGGCAGGTCAGTGTGCTGTCGTCGCTGTTCTTCGGCGGCGTGTCGGGATCGGCCATTGCGGACGTCTCGGCGGTTGGCGGCGCGATGATTCCGCAGATGGTCAAGCGCGGCTTCGATCGCGACTTCTCGGTTAACGTCACGATGACGGCGGCGCTGGTCGCGTTGCTCGTACCGCCGTCGCACAACCTCATCCTGTATTCGGCGTCCGCGGGCGGCAGTATTTCAATCGCCGACCTGTTCGCCGCAGGCATCTTCCCCGCGCTGTTGATGACGCTGGCACTCATGGGCACCACGTGGTGGATGGCGCGCCGCCGCGGTTATGCGGTCGAGGCGTTCCCGGGCTTCCGTGTCGTCGGCCGGAGACTCGTCGCGGCGTTTCCAGGTCTGTTGCTCGTCGCGATCATCTTCATCGGCATTCGCGCCGGCATCTTCACCGCGGTGGAAAGCGGGGCAGTGGCGGTGGCCTATGCGCTCGCGGTGACCGGGCTCGCGTATCGCAGCCTGTCGTGGGGCGAGTTCATGGCCACGTGCGTGCATGCTTCGCGCACGACCGGGATGATCCTGCTGGTCATCGCGTCGGCCGCAACGTTCGGCTGGCTGCTCGCCTACCTGCAGGTGCCGTCAGCCGCAGTGCATGTGCTCACGGGTCTGACGACGGACAAGAACGTCATGTTGCTGCTGATGATTCTGGTGCTGCTGGTGCTCGGCACCTTCATGGATCTCGCGCCCATGATCATCATCTGCACGCCGATCTTCCTACCCGTGGCGAAGGCGATCGGCATCGATCCGGTCCACTTCGGCGTGATCCTGGTGCTCAAGGGCGGCCTGAGCCTGATCAGCCCGCCGCTCGGTTCGGTGCTGTTCGTCGGTACCGCGATCGGGCGCATCAGCATCGGCGAGTGCCTTCGCACGATCTGGCCGTTCTGGTTCGCGGCATTCGGCGTGCTGCTCGTCGTCGCATTCGTGCCGGAGCTTTCGCTCTGGTTGCCGGCGCAACTGAAGTAGTGATGTCCACCGGGGACATCCGCTCGTAGAATGCCTCGATGAGCGGACCGACCCCATGAGCCCGAAAAAGACCGTCGTCGATGCGGGCGGCATGCCGCTGACCGGAAAGCCGACGATCAACGACATTGCGCGGCTGGCCGGCGTGTCGAAGAAGACGGTATCGCGCGTGCTCAACGGGTCGCCGATGGTGCGTGCCGACACGCGTGACCGCGTCAACGCGCTGATGCAGGAATACGGCTATGTGCCCGATCCGCAAGCGCGCGGGCTCGCGTTCCGCCGCTCGTTTCTCATCGGGCTGGTGTTCGATAACCCGACCGCGCAGTACATCGTGCACATGCAGTACGGCGCGCTCGACGCGCTGCGCGACACCGGCTACGGGCTGGTCGTGCATCCCTGCGACAGCAAGAGCGAAGGCTATATCGACGGCATCCGCCACTTCGTGCAGCGGCAGAAACTGCATGGCGTGATCCTGATTCCGCGTGTCTCGGAAGACCAAGCGCTGGCGGACATGCTGCGCGAAGTGGGCTGCCGCTACGTTCGCGTCGCGTCGATTCCGTTCGACGAACCGGGTTGCATGGTCCGCACGCATGACCGCCTCGCGGGTGCAGAAGTAGCGAACTATCTCGAATCGCTCGGGCATCGCCGCATCGGCCTGATCACCGGGCCTGCGCGCTATCGGTCGTCCGTGGAGCGCGGCGGCGGCTTCATCGATGCGCTCGCCAAGCGCGGCGTTGACATGCCGCCCGACTGCGTCTACGAGGGCGGCTACACGTTCGAGTCGGGCCTTGCGGGCGCCGAACAACTGCTGGCGCGCGAGCCACGACCGACGGCCATCTTCGCCTGCAACGACGAAATGGCGGCCGGCGTGTACAAGGCGGCGCAACGCATGGGCATCTCCGTGCCCGGTGGTCTGTCCGTAGTGGGTTACGACGACAGCCCGCTCGCGGCGCAGCTGCTGCCGGCGCTGTCGACCATTCGGTTGCCGGTACGCGAGATCGGCCGCCAAGCGGCGTCGCTGCTGCTCGGTGAGACCTGGCCCGCGCCTGTGCAGTCGCCGGGTGGGCTGTCGGTCACGCCGCACCTCATCACCCGCGAATCCTGCCTTCCGCCCCAAGCCTGAGCCGCAAACGCGTCAGTGGCAGTGGTGCAGCGTAGGGGCGTGACACCGGTTACCTTCGAGGCTAGGATCGGGTTCTCACGCGCGCCGCCACGAGGGTTCCGATGTACCAGAAGGTTCTGCATGCCACCCATCCCGACATGATGGTCGGGGTCTCCAACGACCAGCTGCGCGCGCGCTACCTGATGGACGGGCTGTTCGGCGACGGCGAGGTCCGCCTCAACTACACGCATTACGAGCGCATCGTCGTCGGTGGCGTGCTGCCTGGCGCGACTGCGGTCGCGTTGCCCGCACAGGTCGAACCCGCATCGGCCGCCGGACAGCCTTTCCTGCAGCGCCGCGAGATGGGCGTGGTGAACGTGGGCGAGGGCGGCGGTCGCGTCACCGTCGACGGCGAAGTCTTCCAGCTCGCGCGCCTCGACGGCCTGTACATCCCGATGGGCAGCGCCGACGTCCGCTTCGAATCGGACGACGCGACGACGCCCGCACGCTTCTATCTCGTCTCCACGCCTGCGCATGCGCGCTACGCCGCTAAACACATCGCCATAGGCCAGGCCGTTCCGCTGGAACGCGGCGCGCTGGAGACCAGCAACGAACGCACGATCTACCAGTACATTGTTCCGGCGACCTGCCAGTCCTGCCAGCTGTTGCTCGGGCTGACTCTGCTGAAGGAAGGCAGCGTGTGGAACACGATGCCGCCGCATCTGCACGACCGCCGCTCCGAGGTCTATTTCTACTTCGGCCTTGGCGATGGTCAGCGCGTCATGCACTTCATGGGCGATCCGGCCGACATGCGCCACATCGTGGTCGCCGACCACGAGGCCGTGATCTCGCCGCCGTGGTCCATCCACATGGGTTCGGGCACGCGCAGCTACGGCTTCATCTGGGCCATGGGCGGCGAGAACCTCGACTACACCGACATGAACCAGCTCGACATCTGCCAGTTGAAGTGAGGTCGCGATGATCCTCGAGCAGTTCCGTCTCGACGGCCGCGTTGCGCTGGTCACCGGCGCCAACCGCGGCCTCGGTCAGGCGATCGCCGTCGCGCTCGCCGAAGCGGGCGCCGACATCGCCGCGGCGAGCAGCACGCACTCGCAGGAAACAGGCGATCTCGTCCGCGCGCTGGGTCGACGCTTCATCGACGCGCGTACCGATCTGTCCACACTCGACCCGATCCCGGGGCTCGTCGCACTGGTGCAGGACGCGCTAGGCCCGGTCGACAT
The DNA here is from genome assembly GCF_054057595.1 of Lysobacter sp. HA18. Taxonomy (NCBI): domain Bacteria; kingdom Pseudomonadati; phylum Pseudomonadota; class Gammaproteobacteria; order Lysobacterales; family Lysobacteraceae; genus Lysobacter; species Lysobacter sp. HA18. The sequence goes on along the minus strand of NZ_JBSRZL010000001.1, from coordinate 2,029,605 downwards.
CCTTGTCAACAACGCGGGACTTATCCGCCGCACGGACGCGGTGGACTTTTCGGAAGCCGACTGGGACGCGGTGATGGACGTCAACCTCAAGGCGTCGTTCTTCCTCGCGCAGGCCATCGGGCGCGGGATGCTCGAGCGGGGCCACGGAAAGATCATCAACATCGCGTCGATGCTGTCGTTCCAGGGCGGCATCCGCGTGCCGTCGTATACGGCGAGCAAGGCCGGTATCGCCGGCATCACGCGACTACTCGCGAACGAATGGGCGTCGCGCGGCGTCAACGTCAATGCGATCGCACCGGGCTACATGCGCACCGACAACACTGCCGCGCTGCGCGCGGACGAGGCGCGCAACCGCTCGATCCTCGAGCGCATTCCCGCCAATCGCTGGGGCGAGCCGTCCGACCTGGGCGGTGCCGCGGTATTTCTGGCCAGTCGCGCATCGGACTACGTCAACGGCGCCATCCTGCCCGTGGACGGAGGCTGGCTCGCACGCTGAGGAGTTCACGATGGCCGTTCGATTCGCAGTGCTGCTGTTGCTTCCGATCTCGGCGTTCGCGCAGCAGCCCGCGCGCCGCGATTCGTACGTGCAGAGCGAACGCGATATCGCGGTTACGCAGCCGGGTCCGCACGAAGGCGGCGGCACCACGACGGCATTTCCGTTCTTCGACAACGCGACGGGCTTCGACACCGTGTTCCGCAAGCGCGTGCTGCATCCGGGTTCGACCATCGGAGAGCACGTCAACGACAAGGACGAGATCTACTACGTCGTTGAAGGGCGGGGCGTGCTGACGCTCAACGGACGCAAACAAACGATGTCGGCAGGCGATGCCGTGCTGACGCGCAATGGCGATTCGCATGCGCTCGCTCCGACGGGCGACGAAGACCTGACGATCATCGTGGTCTATCCGAAGAAGCCAGTCGTGCAGCGATAGTGTTCGTTGCGGCGCGGCTCCGCATCAATGCCGCAATGCCTCGCGTGCGATCACCGCCGCGTTCGTCTCGCATCGCCGCAACAGCCAGTTCGTCATCGTCTTCGGATCCAGCGGGCGACTGAAGAAGAAGCCTTGTTGCGCCTCGCAATGCGTGTCCTCCAGGAAGCGCGACTGCGCTTCGGTCTCCACGCCCTCGGCCACGATGCCGAGATCCAGCGTATGCGCGAGATTGACCACCGCCTGCGCCACCGTGCAGCTCAACGGGTCGTCAGGCACACGCTCGACGAACGAACGGTCGAGTTTGATGCGATCCACCGGCAGCTTCGCGAGATAGCCGAGCGACGAATAGCCCGTGCCGAAATCGTCGATCGCGAGCGAGGCACCCATCGCGCGCAGGTCGTCGAGCACGGTGAAACCGGGTCGGCTGTAGTCCACGAGTTGCTGCTCGGTGATCTCGATCTCGACGTCGCCCGACGTAAGCCCCGTGGTTTCCAGCACGTCCGCCACGCGCTCGAGCAGGTGCGGGTCATTGAGTTCGCCGGCGCAGAAATTGACGCACATCCGCAGCGGCGGAATGCCCGCTTCGCGCCATGCGCGCGCCTGCCTGCACGCCTCGCCCAGGCACCAGACGCCGAGGTCGCGGATCAACCCGGAACTCTCTGCGAGCGCGATCAGGTCCTGCACCGGATACCCGGCAAGCGCCGGATGCTCGCAGCGCAACAGCGCTTCCATGCCGACGACGCGACCGTCGCGCGTGTCGATCTGCGGCTGGTAGTGCAGCACGAAGGCTTTGCAGTCCAGCGCCTCGCGCAGCATCGCGCGATCGGTACCGAGCCGGTGCGCGATGCGGTCCATGTCCTCGGTGAAGTAGTGATAGCCGCCGCGCCCGTCCGACTTCACCTTGTAGAGCGCGACGTCCGCCATGCGCAGCAACTGCTTGGTGTCGACCGAGTCGCGCGGAAACACGCTGATGCCGATGCTTGCGCCGATGTGCAATATGGCGCGATCGATGCGGAACGGCTTCGCGAGCGCGTCGACGATCTGCGCGGCGACGCGTCCGCCAATCGTCGGGTCGTCGACCTCGGTCTGCAGCAGTACGAACTCGTCGCCACCGAGTCGCGCGGCGAAATCCGTTGCGCGAACGACGCGCGTGATGCGCTTGGCGACGCGACGCAGCAACTCGTCGCCCATCGCATGCCCGTATCGATCGTTGACGACCTTGAAATGGTCGAGATCGATCATGTGCACGACCATCATGCGTCGCGAGCGCGCAGCCGATTGCGCGGCGGCGACCAGTCTCTCGTCGAGCGCGGTGCGGTTCGCAAGCCCGGTTAGCGGATCCATCCGCGCCATGAGCATCATCTTTTCCTCGTCTCGCTTGCGCGCCGTGGCATCGCGCGCAACCTTGAGGAAGCCGATGAGCCGGCCATCGCTGTCGCGCAGTGGCGACACCAGGCATTCGGCCCAGAAGTGCGTGCCGTCCCGGCGCACCATGCAGCGGATGTCCCAGGCTCGGCCCTCCTGCAGAGCTGCGTGCACGGTCGCGTCGAGCGCGCCGGCATCGCGTTCGACCTCGGTGAACAGGCGCACGACCGGCTGGCCCAGCATCTCGTCCGTCGTGTACTGGAACTGGCGCTCGGCGCCGACGCTCCACAGGCGGACCACCCCGTCGGGGTCGATCAGGACGACTGCGTAGTCGGCCATGCTTTCCAGCAGGGCGGACAGCAGACCCGGGCTGTCGGGTTCGAGGCGCATGCCGTGGGCTCCAAGCTGGAACACGGGGCGCGGGTGATGCGCCGTGGGCCAAGCTGGCACCCGACGGATCGAAACACCGTGACGGTGGGCATTTAAACCGCGGGCCGTCCCGCCGCATCCGAAGGGTATGCTCACCGCCGTGCTCGACACGCCCCCGAACGCCGCCATATCCCCCGTGGACGAGGAGCGGGCGCTCATCGCGTCGGCCACGTCGGGGAGCACCGCGGCATTCGAATCGCTCTACCGCCGCCACGCGGGCCGCGTGCACGGCGTCATCTGCCGCCTCGTGGGCGGGCAGGGTACGCGCGCCGAGGACCTGACGCAGGAAACCTTCGTCCGCGCGTGGCAGGCGATGCACGACTTCCGTTTCGACGCTTCCTTCAGCACGTGGCTGCACCGGCTCGCGGTCAACACCACGCTGATGGAGATGCGCAGCCGCCGCGTTCGCGGACACGACCAGGGCGACGAAGACGGATTGGAGTTCGTCGGCCTGCAGGATTCCGCGGGTAGCGGCACCGCGCTGCGAATGGACCTTGAGAAAGCGGTGGCGAGCCTGCCACCGCGGGCGAGGGCGGTGCTCGTCCTCTACGACATCGAAGGCTGGCGCCACGAGGAAATCGCCGAAGAACTCGGCATGGCGGTTGGCAGTTCCAAGGCGCAATTACATCGCGCGCGCAGCCTGCTGCGCGAACGGTTGGGAGAAACGGCATGAACCACGACGACAACGATCGCATCCCGCTCGACGAAGACCGCGCGCTGCCCGATGCACTGCGCTGGCAGTTGCGCGCGCAACGTCGCGACATCGCACCGGCGACCGATCTCTGGCCCGTCATCTCGGCGCGTCTGTCGGCACCTGCGCCGCGTGCAACGCGACGTACGCCTTATTTCGCGATGGCTGCCACCGTGTTGCTCGCGATTGGCGCCGGCACGCTGGTGCAGCGCCTCTCGCCGCCCACCGTCGAACCCGTGCACCGCGAAGCGCAGAAGCTGACGAAGGAATACGACCGCGCGCTGCGTTCGATGCCGAACGCGACCGCGTCGTCGACCGAACTTGCGCCAGCCATTGGCGAACTCGACCGCAGTGCACGCCAGATCCGCAGCGCCCTCGAGCGCGATCCCGATTCGCGACTGCTGCTCGACCAGCTGCGTCGCACCTATGCGCTCCGCCTCTCGCTCTCGCAGCGCGCGGTCGTGGGCTGACCGGAGACACCATGAAGGCCGCCATGCACATCAGCTCACTCGCGCTTGCCACTGCGCTCGCGCTCGCCGTCGTTCCGGCCTACGCCGGCACGCCCATCAACCAGACTCGAGCACTGGATGCGCGCGGTCGCGTCGAGATCGAGAACGTCAAGGGCAGCATCGACGTGCGCGCCTGGGACCGTCCGGAAGTGAAGATCGAAGGCACGCTCGGCGCTGGCGTCGAGAAGCTCGAGATCGAAGGCGACGGCGATTCGCTGCGCATCTCGGTGAAGTATCCGGAGAGCCACGGCTTCGGTCGTCTGATGGGCGGACGCAGCGCCGAGCCGACGACATTGAAGGTCACCGTGCCCGTGCGCGCAGACCTCGACATCTCCGCGGTGTCCGCCAACGTCACCGCATGGGGCGTGGCGCCGTCCAAGCTCAGCATCGACAACGTGAGCGGCAATACGACCGTTGCTGCTGCGGCGGATCGCGTCGACGTCAACAGCGTCAGTGGCGATGTCGACCTCACCATCAATCGCGCCGACGTCGATGTTCAAAGCGTCAGTGGCAGCATCAAGCTGAGCGGTCGCCTGGGCCGCGGCGTCGGCGTGGAATCGGTGTCGGGCGGAATCGATGTCGACGTGGTCGATACGCAGGTCGAACGTTTCGAAGGCACCAGCGTCAGCGGCGATGTCGACATCCGTACTGCACTCGCGCCGCACGCGCGCATGAAGCTCGAAACGGTGAGCGGCGACGTGCGCCTGCGGCTGCCGAAGACGGTTTCGGCGGAGGTACGCGGCGAAAGCTTCAGCGGCACGCTGCGCGCACCGGGCGCGACCATCGAACGGCCCGAGCACGGCCCCGGCTCGAATTTCCGCCAGCGTTACGGCGGCGGCGATGCGGAAGTTTCGATCGAAACCTTCTCGGGCGACGCCGACCTCAAGCTCGACTGATCGACGGCTGGTTGCGTCGGCAACCACTCGCCAGTAGCCTTTTTCCCGGGGAAATTTCAAATCTACCGGGGGAAAGGATGTCCATCCGAGTTTTCATCATCGACGACCACGCGATCGTGCGCACCGGAATGCGCATGATCCTGTCGTCGCAGACCGATATCGAAGTCGTCGGCGAAGCCGACAGCGGCGACCAGGCGCTGCCGCAGATCCGCCAGCTCAAGCCCGACGTCGTGCTCTGCGACGTGCATCTGCCTGGGCTCAGCGGGCTGGAAGTCACCGAGCGCATCGTCCGCGGCGATTACGGCGCACGCGTCATCGCGGTGTCGGTCATGGAGGACGGCCCGCTGCCGAAACGCATGATCGAAGCGGGCGCGTCGGGTTACGTCGGCAAGGCCGGCGATGCGAACGAACTGCTGCGCGCGATTCGCGACGTGGCGCGCGGTCGCAAATACCTCGCGCCGTCGGTTGCGCAGAATCTCGCGCTTGCAGGCATCGGTGGCGGTTCGTCGCCATTCGACGACTGCTCGCCGCGCGAAGTCGAAATCGCGCTATTGCTCGTGCAGGGCCTGCCGCAGCAGGAGATCGCGCGTCGGCTCAGCCTGAGCCCGAAGACCGTCAATACGCACAAGAGCCGCATGTTCGAGAAGCTCGGACTGTCGATCAGCGACACCGTCGGGCTTGCGCGACTGGTTGCGCAATACGGGTTGGCGGATCCGTCTACGGTCGTGCAGTAGGCGGGTTGTTGTTGCGGCGATTGACGATCAGCCGCTGAGCCGCTGAGCCGCTGAGCCGCTGACCGGTTGAGCCATTGAGAGCGGCGGGTGTCGGCGATCGCGACCGCGCAGCTGTCGACACGTTCGCTTGGAGCGCGCGCTCGCGCGCTCTCGGTTTGCGTGCCTTGTCGTCGAAGGCTGCATCTTCGTGGTCACACTGAGCCTGCGCGCAGTACACGGCACGCATTGATTCGCGCAGCATGTCGCCCCGCCATTGCCGACTAGGACGCACCACAACGACGCGCAAACAAAAAGGGCCGCTTTCGCGGCCCTTTCCATGACGACGCACCGTAAGTCGCTGCGCGTCGTCAACTGTCGCGCGAGTCTCCGTTGCCGAGCAGGTCGCCCTGCGACGGCGCCGAACCGACGCCACCCGGCAGTGCATTGACGCTCGCGGCATCGCGCGAGTTCATCACGCCGACGGCGCCGTGCTCGACGTCCTCCGATGTGCCGCTCTCGACGACCGTTTCGTTCGTCGACGTCGCGTCGGTCAGGAACGGCGTCCCCACCATGTCGGCCGACTCATCAATCGATTCCGCACCCGGCTCGAGCGCGACGGGCGCAGAGGGCGTTGCCGTGGGCGCACTCATGGGCGCAAACGACGTGCTAGCGGACGTACCGACCGCGTTCGTACCGCCCGTCTCGGCGACACTGGTGTGAACCGGCATTGCAGCGGTCTCAATCGCGCTGGACGAAATCGGCGCGACGTCTCGAGACGTCCGGACGTCCTGTACCGATGCCGACACGGCTTCAGGCGCAGGCGCGCGCGGTGCCTCGTGCGCAGACGCCGTCGGTACCGACGCGTAACCCGTCGGCTCGGAACGGTCCGCAGGTTCCGCTGCCTTCGCGGCGATATCGCCGCGCATCGGTGCTTCGGAAGCTGCTTCCGGCCTATCCGCCAAACCCTTCGATTCGGCTTCTGGCGTGACATCGCTCAAGACCGTCTGGCGCACTACGGGCGACGCAACCGACGTTTCCGTCGACCGTTCCGACGCATTGGCGCTCGAACCAGTCGATGCGGAAGCGCCGATACCCGTATGCGATTCATCGCGTGCCGCAACGGCGGCGGGCGAAGTCGCCACTACCGTTTCGGTTGCATGCTGCGGAGCTTCAGCGCCGGCCGTCGAAACGACGTCCTGCGCCATAGCGATCGCGGTGACAGGCACGGCGGTCTGCGCCGCGACCTGCGCAAACGACTCACGCGGCTTGGCAGCCGGGCGCGGCGTCGCCGGGATATCGTCGAACTCGAATTCCGGCTGCGGACGACCGTCACCGGATGCGACTTCCGCGGAAGCCTCGCCCGGCTCGTCATCGAAACCGTCTTCGCTGTCCTGCGCATCCGCAGCGTCCAGCGCGTCCATCGACTCGTTGCCTTCGGCGCCGCCACGACGACGACGACGACCACCGCGACGGCCGCGACGACGACGTGCGCCCTCGGCCTTCGCTGCATCGCCGCCGTCGATCTGTTCGACCGCGACGGCAGCCGCGTCCATCGTCTCGACCGGCGCGGGTGCGGCAGTCAGTTCGTTGGTCGGCACCGACTCGGCGGCATCCACCGGGACAGCGACGACGGGCTTCGGCGCCACGTCGGCCTGCGGTTGCGGACGCTGCGGCTTCGGCTCGCGCGCGACGACGGGTGCTTCGACAGCCGCGACGTCACGCGGCTCACCACGCGGCGGCCGGTTGTGGTTCTGCTGCTGCGGCTGGTTCTGCTGCTGCGGTTGCTGCTGGGTCTGCTGCTTCGGCTGCAGCGCCTTGTCGGCGTTTTGCTGCTTCTCGCCGTTCTGCTGCGGGCGATTCTTGCCCTGCTGCTGCGGCTTGTTCTGCTGCGGCTGCGGGCCCTTGCCGTTCTGCGGCTGACCCTGCGGACGGCCACTCGGACGCTCGTCGCGACGAGCTTCGTTGCGGCGGCCATTACGATCGTTGCGGTCACGACGACCCTGGTCGCCACGACCTTCGCGCTGCGACGGCGCGGGTGCCGGCGGCGGTGCGGTCGGCGTCTGCCCACGGAAGAAGCGGAAGATGCGTTCGACCAGACCGACCGAATGTGTCGGAGCCGGCGTCGGCGCGGGCGCGGCGACTGGTGCAGCGGCGACGACCGCTTCCCGCGGCTCGCGTAGCGGCGCCGGAGTCGTCGGCTTGACGTTGGTCACGGCTGGCGGCGGCGGAATGTTGAGGTGCGCCTTGGTCAGCGCATGCGTCGCGACCTTGCGCGGCGTGCCGCGCTGGTAGCTGGGCTTGCTCGTCTCTTCGCCCATCTCGTTCTCGCGGATGCGCGTCACTTCGAAGTGCGGCGTCTCGAGCTGGTCGTCGGCGATGATCACGATCGGCGCTTCGTGGCGCGATTCGATCTCGGCCAGCGCGCGGCGCTTCTCGTTGAGCAGGTAGTTCGCGATCTCGGTCGGGGCCTGCACCAGCACCTGGCCGGTGTTGTCCTTCATCGCGTGTTCTTCGGCGAGGCGCAGCACCGACAGCGACAGCGATTCGACGCTGCGCATGCGGCCGTGGCCTTCGCAACGCGGGCAGACGATCTGGCTGGACTCGCCCAGCGACGGACGCAGGCGCTGGCGGCTCATTTCGAGCAGGCCGAAGCGGGAGATGCGGCCGATCTGCACGCGCGCGCGGTCGTGTCGCAACGCGCTCGACAGCCGGTTCTCGACTTCGCGCTGGTGCTTGGTCGACGACATATCGATGAAGTCGATCACCACCAGACCGCCGAGGTCGCGCAGGCGCATCTGGCGCGCGACCTCCTCGGCCGCTTCAAGGTTGGTGTTGAACGCGGTCTCTTCGATGTCGCCGCCCTTGGTGGCGCGCGCCGAGTTCACGTCGATCGCCGTCAGCGCTTCCGTCTGGTCGATGACCAGCGCGCCGCCCGACGGCAGCTTCACCGTGCGTTCGTACGCGTTCTCGATCTGCGACTCGATCTGGTAACGATTGAAGAGCGGAACGTCGTCCGTGTAGTGCTTGAGCTTGCGGACGTTGTGCGGCATCACCTGCTGCACGAACTCACGCGCTTCGGCATACATCTCGGGCGTGTCGACCAGCACTTCGCCGATGTCCGGGCGCATGTAGTCGCGCAGCGCGCGGATGATCAGTCGCGACTCCTGGTAGATCAGGAACGGCGCGGGCTTGGCCAGCGCGGCCTCGCAGACGGCGCGCCAGATCTGCAGCAGGTAATCGAGGTCCCACTGCAGCTCTTCGGCGTCGCGGCCGACGCCGGCGGTGCGAATGATGACGCCCATGTCGTCCGGGATCGTCAGCGCGTCCATCGCTTTCTTCAGCTCGGCGCGGTCGTCACCTTCGATGCGACGCGACACACCGCCCGCGGTGGGCGAGTTCGGCATCAGCACCATGTAGCGGCCGGCGAGCGAGATGAACGTCGTCAGCGCGGCGCCCTTGTTGCCGCGCTCTTCCTTGTCGACCTGCACGACGACTTCCTGGCCCTCCTTGAGGAGTTCCTTCAGGCTCGCCTTGTTCGGGTCGACGCCTGCCTGGAAGTAGTCGCGGGAGATTTCCTTCAGCGGAAGGAAACCGTGGCGCTCGGCGCCGTATTCGACGAAGGCCGCTTCGAGCGAAGGCTCGAGACGGGTAATGCGGCCCTTGTAGATGTTGGACTTCTTCTGTTCCTTCGACGGCTGTTCGATGTCGATGTCGTACAACGACTGGCCGTCGACGATCGCCACGCGCAGTTCTTCCGCCTGCGTCGCGTTGATGAGCATTCGCTTCATTGGTTGGCGTCCTCGCGCGCATCCGCGCGACGGCGCCGTGGCGTCCGTCTGGGTACGGGCCCGTCGCGCGATGCGCGGGTGGGCCTGACTTCCAGCGCTGCACACCACGGCGGGCCGCGGGAGCGCTTGTTCGTGAAACTTGTTGTGAAACGTGGGCCGGCGGCCGCGTCGGGGATTACCTTCGGCGTCGCACGGGTCGGATGTCATTGCGCGACGGCGAACCGTCGGGCGAGGGCGGGTGTTGCCAGCGCGCGCTGCTAACATGGCCGACCCCGCGGGTCGTGGTCAGGCGCGCGCCGCATCGCGGAAGAGGGCTTTCGGCCCGGGCCGCACCCGCCGTCCAGGCGGGGGTAAGCGACACATCTTCCAGCGAAATCAAAACCTTATCTCGCGACGCGAGTTTAACAGATAACGTGTTCATGACCCAGCCGGCCACGCCCGGCGCGAAGACCGTCCGCGTCCCCGAGGACCGTGACGGCCAGCGCCTCGACAACTTCCTGCTCGGGCAGCTGAAGGGCGCGCCGCGTTCGCTGGTCTACAAGCTGGTGCGGTCGGGCCAGGTGCGGGTGAACGGTGGCCGCGCCAAGGCGGACCGCAAGCTCGAGGCGGGGGACGAGGTGCGGATTCCGCCGGTCCGTGTCGCCGAGCCGGGCGAGACGGCACCGCCCGCGAAGGGCCTCATGGCCGCGCTCGACGCCGCGATCGTCTACGAAGATGCGCGCCTGCTCGCGCTGAACAAGCCGTCGGGCGTTGCCAGCCACGGCGGCAGCGGGATCAGCCATGGCGCCATCGAGACGCTCCGCGCGCTGCGCCCGGGACAGACGCTGGAACTGGTCCATCGTCTCGATCGCGACACCTCCGGACTGCTCGTCGTCGCCAAGAAGCGTTCGGCCCTGACCGAGCTGCAGGCCCTGATGCGCGAGGAAGGCGGCATCGCCAAGCGCTACCTCGCGCTGCTGGTCGGGCGCATGCCGGACGGGACGATGTCGGTCGACGCGCCGCTGCACATCGGCCTGCGACAGGGCGGCGAGCGACACGTGCAGGTCAATGCGATCGGCAAGGCGTCGCTGAGCCACTTTCGCGTGCTCGAACGCCGCGGCGGGCATTCGTATTGCGAGGTCCGCATCGAGACCGGTCGCACGCACCAGATCCGCGTGCACTCGGCGCACATCGGTCACCCGGTGGCGGGTGACGACAAGTACGGCGACGAGGACGTCAATCGTCGCCTGCGTGAACAGATCGGCCTGAAGCGGATGTTCCTGCACGCGTCGACGCTGGAGTTCGCGCTCGACGCCGGCCGCGCGCCGTACCTGCTCAACGCGCCGCTGGCGCCCGAGCTCGTCGACGTGCTCGACCGGCTGCGCTGAGCGCATTCGCGCCGGTTACTTCTTCTGCAGTGCCTCGGCGGCCGCCTGCTCCTGCGCGTCACAGGCTTCGGGGCGTTCGGTCGGCACGTGGTCGGTCGGCACGTGGAATGTCATCGGCACTGCGATCCATTGCGCGACCGGCTTACCGGCCTGCAGCGCGGGATTGAACGTCCACGTCCGCGCGGCAGCCTGCGCCGCAGCGTCGAGATCGCGATTGCCGCTGCCGGTGACGATCTCGGTCTGGCTGATGTGACCATCAGTGCCGATCAGCACGCGCATCTGCACCGTTCCCCCGACACCGGCGCAGGCCAGAGCCTCCGGATAACCCGGCGGCGGCGTGCTGACCGCCGATGGTGGTGCGCTCTTGCCGACCGGTGCGGCCGGTGGCGCTGCGCCCTGGCTGCACGCCGTCAGCGTCGCGACGAACAAACCCAGCGCCGCGACGCGCACGTCAGCCGACCAGCGCATCGGCCTTGGCGGCGCAGATGAAGTCGTTGTCGGACAGGCCGCCGACATCGTGCGTCGAATAGCGGACGACGCAGCGGTCGTAATGCACGCCGAGGTCGGGATGGTGATCCTGCTCATGGGCGATGTAAGCCAGCGCGTTGACGAAAGCCAGCGTCCGGTAATAGTCGGCGAAGCGGAACGTACGCGTGATGGCCTGGCCGTCCTCGACCACGCTCCAGTCCGGCAGCTCGCGGAGGAATTCAGCGGCGCGCGTTTCGTCGATGCGATGTTCGGCGCCGCGTCGCGGCGTGCAGCGTTGCTGGGCGAGGTTCGAAGGCATGGCGGACTCCTGTCGCGTTCGTCGCGCATGGCGCGTCGCATCGAAGAATGACTGAATCGGGACCGTCTGCCACCGGTCGAGTCGTGAAAGCGGCGCGAAGAAGCGGCAGGAAGCGTGTCTAGAATAGCGGGATGATCGATATTTCCGAATCCGCGCAGACCCATTTCCGTCGACTGATCGAACGCGAGGCCATGCCCGGCCTGGGCGTGCGGCTGTCGGCATCGGACGCGGGTACACCGCGCGCGGACGTCCGCCTCGAGTTCACCGAGCCGGCGGACCTGCACGGCGACGAGTGGGCGGTCGACTGCAACGGTTTCACCCTGTGGCTCGACGCCGCGAGCGTTCCGTTCCTCGAAGGCGCAACGATCGACTACGAAACCAAGGCGACCGGCGGCCAGTTGCAGATCCGCGCGCCGAAGATCAAGGGCCAGGCGCCGGGCGAAGGTGCGGGTCTCGTCGAGCGCGTGCGCTACGTGATCGACAACGAAGTGAATCCGCAGCTCGCGTCGCATCGCGGCCACGTGTCGCTGGAATCGATCGATGCAGACGGCGCCGTCTACCTGCGCTTCGGCGGCGGCTGCCATGGTTGCGGAATGGCCGATGTCACCTTGAAGCAGGGTATCGAACGCACGCTGATGGAAAAGGTGCCCGGCGTGACCGCGGTGCGCGACGCCACGGACCACGCGACCGGCGACGCACCGTACATCCCGCGCGACACGGCCGCCTGACTTTCGCGCGCCGGCAGTGACGACCGCCGCCGACATCATCGAAGCACTCAACTCGCGCGCCGGGCCGTCGAGCCGGTTGCGTGCGGCTGCGCGCGTCAGCTGGAACGCGTGGCTGGATCGCTGGGCGCAGAAGCCGGGACACGTGAGCGGTGCGCCGGTCGACTCGATCGTCGCGGTGCTCGCCGCGCGCGAACTCGCATCGCCACCTGCTCGCGCGATCGCACTCAATCGCTGGCAGGCCTTCAGCACGCTGTGGCGTCAGAACTGGCAGCCCGCGTCGAAGGACGAACGCAGTTGGCGCTGGATCGCGGGCGGCGTCGATTTCGTCTGGCACGTCCTGCTGATCGTGCTGTTGCTGATCATCACGGCGCTGCGGATCGAGCCGCCGGCGCCGGAGCTGGACCAGGTCGTGCAGGTCGAATACATCGGCCAGGGCACGCCGGCGGAGGAGGGCGGTGGTCCCGCGCCGTCGCCTGCCGCGTCGCAGGCTGAGGCATCGCCCTCGCGTGCGGCGTCCGGGGCTGCGTCGTCCGCGGCATCCGCCGCGCCTGCGCCGGCAGCGCCGTCGAGCACTGCGAATGCGCCGGCTGACACGACACCGACGTCGCCCGCGGCCACGCCGCCGCAACCGGTCGAAACATCGAAGGTGGTGTCGCAGGAACCGCCGACGTTTACGTTGCCGCCGACGTCGTTGCCGACGCCTGCAGTCGAAACGCAGCCGGCGCAGGTCCCGGAAGTGCGCGTCGTGCCGATTCCCGAACTCGCGCGTGCGCCCGAACTCAACGTGCCGACGCCGCGTGTCGACGTGGAACCGGTACGCGCCGCGACGCCGACGGTCGTGACGCGCGACATTCCCGAAGCCGTGCGCCTGCCATCGGTGAGCACGACGGTCACGCCGACCGTCGAAGTGCCGCGCGCGGCGGCGCAATCGGTCGACGTGCAGGCGCGTGACATTCCATCGAAGTCGACTGCGACGGCGAGCAGCACTGCGTCGACGGCGACTGCATCCAGCGCGGCGCAGTCGACCACCGGAACGCAGACCGCGGCCACGCCCGGCTCGGCAGCGAGTTCGAGTGCATCGGCTGCCACATCAAGCGCGCCCGGTGCAGCAGCGGCGGGACCGACGAGTTCGAGTCCGAGCGCAGGTGTTGGCACCGGGCCGAAAGCCACGCCGGCGCCCGGGTCATGGGCGACGCAGAAGCGTGGCGACGATTGGGGCGATTCGAACCGGAATCGTCCCGGTAACAGCCTTTACGACGGCGATGGCCGGCCGCGCCTCGCGGAAGGGCCGGGCTCGGCGTCCGCGGGGCATCCGCCGGGCATGATCACCGCCGAAATCAAGGATCTCGATCGCGCGGGCACGTGGCTCAAGCGCAAGCCGTCTCCGTACGAGCCGACGCGTTGGGATCGCGTGTGGCGACCGAACGCGACGCTCCTCGACGACTGGGTCGACAAGGGCGTGAAGCAGGTCGGCATCCCGATTCCCGGCACGAACAAGCGCATCGTCTGCATCATTTCGATCCTGCAGTTCGGTGGCGGGTGCGACATCTCCGATCCGAACCTCAACGAGCAACCCGCGGTCGCGCGTCCGCCGCCGGACGTGCCGTTCAAGCCCGCGCTGCAGGAAAACAATGGCGCGACCTGGGACAAGGACGGCAAGGCACCACCGCCGCCTCCGTTGCCCGGACTGTTCGCGCCGCCGAAGTCGGGCGTTCCGCCGGGTACGACGAAGAACGACGGCGGTTAGGTCGCGGCGATTCGCGGGGACGTAGTGCGCGTTGATGCTTTGGTGCGCGCGCCGCAGACGTCGCGCGCGACCCGCGTTGGTCGCTTGGCGCCGCTGCGCGTCATCGCTTGAGATTCGTCGCGCGTGTGCGCCCATGACTCGCGCCGTCGCGCCGACGATCGAGTAGTCGTGCTTTGCAGTCCGCGTAGCGCATTTCCCGGTTCGACAATCGCACTCGCGACGGCAGCGATCGTTCGTCTCGCAACGGCGTAACGTCGACGAAGGCACGCGACTTCCAACGCGATGGAACACGTGTCATCGGCGCGACTTGCACCTGTCTCGACGTCCATCCAACTACCGACGCCCAGAACGCAAACGGCCCGCATCAGCGGGCCGTCGGCTTGGTCGATCGTTGCGGCTTACTTGCCTTCGTGCTCGTGCAGGTCGTAGACCTTGCGATCGCGCGACGCGAAGTACGCGGCGAGGTTGGCGATGTCCTGATCCTTCAGCTCTTTCGCCTGCGCGGCCATCAGCGTGTTCTGGCGACGGCCGTCGCGGTACATCTCCAGCGCGTTGGCGATGTAGTCGGCGTACTGGCCGGCGAGGTATGGGTAGCTCGCGTCGATCGGCGCGGCGCCGTCCTTGCCGTGGCACTCGATGCACGCCTGGCCGGTGCCGGCCTGCTTGGTGTTCGCGAACTTGTCCCCAGCGGCGATATCGCCGTCCGGAAGGCCCGCCGAGGAATGCTCGGAAATCGGCGCTTCAGTTTCAGCGGCCTTGCCTTCCTCGGTCTTCTGCGGACCGCAGGCGGTGAGGAGCAGGGCGATGGCGAGGGCGAGGCTGCCCGGCAGCAGTCGGTTGATCGTCATGGTCGGGCTCACTTCAGGCTCGAGATGTAGGCGGCGATGTCGGCGATGTCCTGCTCGGAGAAGCTCTGCGCCTGCGCCTGCATGGTCGGGTGCTTGCGCGTGCCCTGGCGGTAGCCCGTCAGCGCGTTGATCAGGTACTGCTGGTTCTGACCGGCGATGCGCGGCACGTGGTAGTTCGGGTACGCGTTCTTGTAGCCGGTGACGCCGTGGCAGCCCTTGCAGGTGTAGACCAGCTCGCGGCCGCGGGCGGCGTCGCCCTTCACGGGCGCGGCAGCCGGGGCGGCGGTGGGAGCGGCCGGCGTCGCGGCCGGGGCGGGTTGCTGGGCATGCGCGCCGGCGGCGAGCAGCGTGGTGAGGGCAAGTGCGGCGATCGTCAGCGGTCGCATGGTGGGGTCCGCGGTTCTCGTACGGGCGGTGGGAAATGCGACGCCAAGGCGTGCGCACAAGCGGCCGAGTATAGCCTGCAGCCCCGATTTCGACGACGGTCGGCGTCGATCGGGCCCCTGCATGGTGCTATTGCATCCGTCGAGGCTCCGTTCTGGAAGCAGGTCGTCAGCACCCGTGACCTTCGGCGCATGGGCGGCGTGAACACTGGTGATATACCTATGTACAACACCGGCGTACCGCCCCGTATTCATCGTCATCGCCTCGAAGGACTCCACCCGATGCGCACCCTTTCCGCACCGAGCGCCCGTACGGCTCGCCTCGCCCTCGTCCTTCTGCCGTGCCTCGTGCTGGCGGCCTGCAAAGGGGGCGCCAAGACGGAAGGCGACGGCCCGGACGGCAAGAAGAAGGGGCCGGACGCGATTCCGGTCGAAGTCGCGCTGGTGACCACGCGCCCGATTGCCGCCAGCTACACCGGCACCGCGCCGCTGGAGCCGCGCAGCGAGGCGCAGGTCGTCGCCAAGACGTCGGGCGTCGCGCTGTCCGTGTTCGCCGAGGAAGGGCAGGCGGTGCGTGCCGGGCAGACGCTCGTGCGCCTCGACGCCTCGCGCGCTGCATTGCAGGCCGCGCAGACGGGCTCGCAGATGCGCAAGCTCGAAGCGAACTACGCGCGTTCGCAGCAGCTGTCGGCGCAGAAGCTGATCAGCGCGAACGAGATCGACCAGCTGCGTTACGACGTCGAGAACGCGCGCGCTGCGAATCGCCTTGCGAACCTCGAGCTCTCGTACGCGAACGTCGTCGCGCCGATTTCCGGCGTGATCGCGCAGCGCTCGATTAAGGCCGGCAATTTCGTGCAGATCAACACGCCGATCTTCCGCATCGTCGACACCTCGCGCCTTGAGGCCGTGCTCAATGTGCCGGAGCGCGAAATGGCGACGCTGAAGGCTGGGTTGCCGGTGCAGTTGCAGGTGGACGCGCTGCCGGGTCGCCCGTTCACAGGCAAGGTCGATCGCGTTGCGCCTGTCGTCGATTCCGGCAGCGGCACGTTCCGTGTGATCTGCGCCTTCGAAGGCGGCGGTTCGCTGCAGCCGGGCATGTTCGCCCGCATCCGGATCGATTACGACCAGCGCAAGGACGCGCTCGTCGTGCCGCGCGTCGCGCTGCTCGAAGATGATGCCGACCCGGCCGTCTACGTCGTGCGCGGCAAGAAAGCCGTGCGCGTGCCGGTGAAGCTCGGCTACACCGAAGGCGGCTGGATGGAAATCCGTTCGGGCCTGAAGAGCGGTGAGCAGGTGGTGGTCGCCGGCAAGACCGCGCTGCGCGAAGGCAGCGAGGTGCAGGTGTTGCCCGCGTCGACGCCCGCCGCCGGCGGCGCATCGCTCGCCGCACGCTGAGGAGACCGCCCATGTCCGAGCCTGTGCATTCGCCGCCGAACGACGCCCCGTCGAAGGGCGGCATCGTCGAGTTCGCGGTACGTCGTCGCGTCACCGTCTTCATGGCGATGATCACGTTCGTGCTGTTCGGCCTGATCGCGCTGCATGACCTCAAGGTCAACCTGCTGCCCGACCTCAGCTATCCGACGCTCACCGTCCGCACCGAATACGAAGGTGCGGCGCCGGCGGAAGTCGAGACGCTGATCTCCGAGCCGGTCGAGGAAGCGCTCGGCGTGGTCAAGAACCTGCGCAAGCTGCGCAGCGTGTCGCGCACCGGGCAGAGCGACATCGTGCTCGAGTTCGCGTGGGGCACGGACATGGACCAGGCCAGCCTGGAGGTGCGCGACAAGATCGAGACGCTGCAGCTTCCACTGGAAGCGAAGCCGCCCGTGCTGCTGCGCTTCAATCCGTCGACCGAGCCGGTGATGCGCCTCGCGCTGACGGCGAAGAATCCGGCTGAAGGCGATTCCGTGCGCAGGCTCACCGAGCTGCGCCGTTACGCCGACGAAGATCTCAAGAAGAAGCTCGAACCTGTCGACGGCGTGGCCGCAGTAAAGGTCGGCGGCGGTCTCGAGGACGAGATCCAGGTCGACATCGATCAGCAGAAGCTTGCGCAGCTCGGGTTGTCGATCGACACCGTGATCCAGCGCCTCGGCCAGGAAAACGTCAACGTCTCCGGCGGGCGTCTTGAAGAAGGCACGCAGCGTTACCTCGTGCGCACGGTCAACCAGTTCCAGACGGTCGACGAGATCCGCGACATGCTGGTCACCACGGCCTCCGCTGGCGGTGGCGCAGCGCAGTCCGCGGCCGAGCAGATGGCGCGCGTCGCGGCTGCGACCGGCGATGCGAACGCGATGGCGGCCGCGGCTTCGGTGCAGAACGCATCGTCGTCGTCCTCCGTTGCAGCAGGCGGCATGCCCGTGCGGCTGAAGGACATCGCGACCGTTCGCCAGGGCTACAAGGAACGCG
This sequence comes from Lysobacter sp. HA18, assembly GCF_054057595.1. Lineage (NCBI taxonomy): Bacteria > Pseudomonadati > Pseudomonadota > Gammaproteobacteria > Lysobacterales > Lysobacteraceae > Lysobacter > Lysobacter sp. HA18. The sequence continues at coordinate 2,012,019 of NZ_JBSRZL010000001.1, read as the reverse complement.
AATCGGTGATCCGCCTCGGCGGACGCGAAGCCGTGGAACTCGCGGTCTACAAGGAAGGCGACGCGAACACTGTTTCGACGGCGGACGCCATCGAAAAGAAGCTGAAGGAAATCCGCGAACACATGCCGTCGGACGTCGAGCTGACGACGATCGACGACCAGTCGCAGTTCATCCGCAGCGCGATTTCGAGCGTCAAGGAAGATGCGGTGATCGGTGGCGTGCTCGCCGTGCTGATCATCTTCCTGTTCCTGCGCGACGGCTGGAGCACCTTCGTGGTGGCGCTGTCGTTGCCAGTGTCGATCATCACCACGTTCTTCTTCATGGGCCGCTTCGGGCTCAGCCTCAACGTGATGTCGCTGGGCGGTCTTGCGCTTGCGACGGGCCTCGTCGTCGACGACTCGATCGTCGTGCTCGAAAGCATCGCGAAGGCGCGCGAACGCGGGCTCAGCGTGTTGCAGTCGGCGATCGAAGGCACGCGCGAAGTGAGCATGGCGGTGGTCGCGTCGACGCTGACGACGATCTCCGTGTTCCTGCCGCTCGTGTTCGTGCAGGGCATCGCGGGCCAGCTGTTCCGCGACCAGGCGTTGACGGTGGCCGTCGCGATCGCGATCTCGCTGGTCGTCTCGATGACGCTGATCCCGATGCTCAGCGCGCTGAAGGCGCGTGCGAGCGAACTCGACGACGTCGAGCCGCCGCCGGAGCACACGGCCGACGTCGTGCTGTTCCGCGAAACGCTCACGACGCCGTGGCGTCGTACGTCGAACCGTTTCGTCGGCGCGCTGCTGACCGCGATCGCGCTTCCGGTGACCCTGATCCTCGGTACGTATCGCGTGATCCGCAGTCGTCCGAATCTCTATCGCTGGCCTTTGGGCTCGAAGATGCGCAGCGCCGCGGCGATCCCGCTGTGGGTGCTGTTGCTCCCGGTGCGTCTTGTCGCGCTGCCATTCTGGATGCTCGGCCTGATCATCCGGTCGCTCGCGGGTCCGCTGTTCTTCGGGACGTCGTTCGCAGGCATCCGCACCGCGCGACTCGTCGGCCGTGGTGTCGTCGGCCCGGTGATGTACACGGCGAGCGATGCGGCGATGTCGGTGTACGAACGCGCTGAGCGTCGCTACATCCGCATGCTGCCGGCGGCGTTGGAACGCCCGGTGCTCGTACTCGGCTTCGCGGCCGTCGCATTCGGGCTGACGCTCGCCGCGGTGCCGATGCTGGGTGCGGACCTCATCCCGCAGCTCGCGCAGGACCGCTTCGAGATGACGGTCAAAATGCCGCCCGGCACGCCGTTGCGCGAGACCGACGCCATCGTGCGCCGCCTGCAGCAGGAGCACGAGAAGGACTCGGGCATCCGTTCGCTGTTCGGCGTGAGCGGCAGCGGTACGCGCCTGGACGCGAACCCGACCGAGAGCGGCGAGAACATCGGCAAGATCACGGTCGTGATGGCCGATGGCGGCAGTCGCGAAGTCGAGAGCGCTGAGACCGAGAAGCTGCGTGCGTCGATCGCCGGTACTGCGCAGGCGCAGGTCGACTTCCGTCGTCCACAGCTCTTCAGCTTCTCCGCGCCGCTGGAAATCGAACTGCGCGGCAACGACTTGGACAGCTTGCGTGGCGCGGGCGATCGGCTCACCAAGCTGCTGCGCGCGAACCCACACTACGCCGACGTGAAGTCGACGGTGGAGCAGGGCTTCCCCGAAGTGCAGATCCGCTTTGACCAGGAACGGGCCGCCGCGCTAGGCCTGACCACGCGACAAATCGCCGATGCGGTGGTCAAGAAGGTGCGCGGTGACGTTGCGACCCGCTACAGCTTCCGCGATCGCAAGATCGACGTCCTGGTGCGCGCGAGCGAGAACGATCGTGCGTCGGTGGACAGCATCCGTCGCCTGATCGTGAACCCCGGCAACGGCCGCGCGCCGGTGACGCTGGAATCGGTCGCGGACGTGGTGTCGACCACCGGCCCGAGCGAGATCCATCGTGCGGACCAGGTGCGCGTCGCGATCGTGTCGTCGAACCTGCGCGGCATCGATCTCGGTGCGGCGATCAAGGAAGTCGACGATCTGGTCGCGGCGAACCCGCTGGGCACCGACATCTCGATGCACATCGGCGGGCAGGGCGAGGAACTCGGTGAGTCGGTGCGTTCGCTGCTGTTCGCGTTCGGCCTCGCGATCTTCCTCGTCTACCTCGTGATGGCGTCGCAGTTCGAATCGCTGCTGCACCCGTTCGTGATCCTTTTCACCATCCCGCTCGCGATGGTGGGCGCTGTCGGCGCATTGCTACTGACGCGTTCGCCGGTGTCGGTAGTCGTGTTCATCGGCCTGATCCTGCTGGTCGGCCTGGTGGTGAAGAACGCGATCATCCTGATCGACAAGGTCAACCAGTTGCGCGAAACCGGCGTGCCCAAGCGCGAGGCGCTGATCGAAGGCGCGCGTTCACGACTGCGCCCGATCGCGATGACCACGCTCTGCACGCTGTTCGGCTTCCTGCCGCTGGCGCTCGCATTCGGTGAAGGCGCGGAAGTGCGCTCGCCGATGGCGATCACGGTAATGGGCGGCTTGCTGGTGTCGACGCTGCTGACGTTGGTGGTGATTCCAGTGGTCTATGACCTCCTGGATCGTCGCGCTGACGAGCACTACGTACGCCGTGCACGCCGCGTCGCCGAGCGCGATGCAGGCATCGACGACGCCGAGGTGCAGCCGGCATGAGCAGCGTCGCCGAACTGAGCATCCGCCGGCCGGTCACGGCGATCATGTTCTTCGTTTCGCTGTTCGTGATCGGCCTGATCGCGGCGGTGCGCCTGCCGCTGGAAGCGTTTCCCGAGGTCACGTTCCCCGGCATCTTCATCGAGATGCCGTACGCGGGTTCGACGCCGGAAGAGGTCGAACGCACGGTGCTGCGCCCGACCGAAGAAGCGGTGTCGACGCTCACCGGCGTGAAGCGCATGGAGTCGAACGCACGCTCGGAAGGCGCGAGCGTGGCCGTGTTCTTCTCGGACTGGAGCCGCGATGTTTCGATCGCGGCATCCGAAGCGCGCGAACGCATCGACGCCATCCGCGATCAGCTGCCGGACGACCTCAAGCGCTACAGCGTCAACAAGTTCTCGACGTCCGACCAGGCGGTGCTGCAGATACGCCTCGCGGGCTCGCGGGACCTCACCGGCGCGTACGACCTTATCGAACGCGAGTTCAAGCGTCGACTCGAGCGTATTCCGGGCGTGGCACGTGTCGATGTCTCGGGCGCGGCACCGAACGAAGTCGAGATCGCCATCGATCCCGATGCGCTGACGGCGCGCGGCGTCGTGCTCAACGACCTGACCACGCGACTGCAGACGGCGAACTTCTCGGTCTCCGGCGGCGAGATCAACGACGAAGGTCGTCGTGTTCGCGTGCAGCCGGTCGGTGAGCTGCAGGATCTCGATCAGCTGCGCCAGCTGGTGATCGATCGAAACGGCACGCGCCTGGGCGACATCGCGGAAGTTCGACTGAAGCCGGCGCGCATGGATTACGGGCGTCGCCTGGATGGGCGTCCCGCGGTCGGTCTCGACATCTTCAAGGAGCGCAGCGCGAACCTCGTCGATGTGTCGAGCCGCGCGCTGAAGGAAGTCGAGGAGATCCGCAAGGATCCGATCCTGCGCGATGTGCAGGTCAAGATCATCAACAACCAGGGCGAGAACGTCACCAATTCGCTGACGGAACTCGCCGAAGCGGGCGCGATCGGTCTGCTGCTCTCGATCGCCGTGCTGTTCTTCTTCCTGCGGCACTGGGCGTCGACCGCGATGGTGACGCTGGCGATCCCGATCTGCTTCGTGATGACACTGGGCTTCATGTATTTCGCCGGCGTCACGCTCAACATCCTGTCGATGATGGGCTTGCTGCTCGCGATCGGCATGCTGGTCGATAACGCGGTCGTCGTCGTGGAAAGCATCTACCAGGAACGCGAAAAGATGCCGGGCAGCCCGGTGCGCGCGTCGATCGTCGGCACCAAGCATGTAGCGATCGCGCTGTCGGCCGGCACGCTCTGCCACTGCATCGTGTTCCTGCCGAACCTGTTCGGTGAGCGCAACTTCCTCAGCATCTACCTCTCGCAGATCGCGATCACGATCTCGGTGTCGCTGCTGGCGTCGTGGCTGGTTGCGGTCAGCCTGATCCCGATGCTGTCGGCGCGCATGAAGACGCCGCCGGCCGTTCGCAGCGAGAGCGGCATCATCCCGCGCCTGCAGCGTCGCTACGCGAAGGTGCTGCGTTGGACGCTCGATCATCGCGGCGCCAGCGTGACCGGCATCCTGCTCATCGTCGTGATCAGCATCGTTCCGATGATGCTGACCAAGAAGAACATGTTCGGCGGCGATGAAGGCAAGGAAGTCAACATCAACTACCAGTGGAAGGGCGCGTACACCAAGGAGCAGATGTCCGACGAGCTGACGCGCATCGAGCACTTCGTTGACGGGCATCGCAAGGATTACGGCGTCACCCAGATCTACTCGTATTACAGCGAGCAGGGCGGTGCGATGACGCGCCTGACGGTCGACACCAAGCAGGTGCCGAACCTCAAGCAGTTCATCGAGAAGCTGCGCAAGGAGTTGCCGAAGTCCGCGCGTGCCGAGCTCAACATCGGTAACAACGGTGGCAACAACGGCGGCGGGCCGGGCCAAAAGGTACAGGTGCAGCTGGTCGGCGATTCGACGCAGACGCTGGAGGATCTCGGCGCGGACATCGTGCCGATCCTCGCCAAGCGCCCGGAGCTGCGCGACGTGCACGTCGATACCGGCGACAAGAACAGCGAGCTTGCCGTTCGCGTCGATCGTGAGCGCGCCGCATCGTTCGGTTTCACCGCGCAGCAGGTCTCGCAGTTCGTCGGTCTTGCGCTCCGCGGTGCGCCGCTGCGCGAGTTCCGTCGCGGCGATACCGAAGTGCCGGTGTGGGTGCGATTCGCGGGTGCGGAGACATTCGGCGTCAACGACATCGCGGGCTTCACCGTTCGCTCGCCGGATGGTCGTGCGGTGCCGCTGCTCGCCATGGTCGATGTGAGCGTGCGTCCCTCCGCAAGCCAGATCCAGCGCACCAATCGCCAGACCACGATCACCATCCAGGCGAGTCTTGCGGACAAGGTCGAGCCCGACAAGGCGAAGAAGGCGATGGAGGACACGCTCAAGAGCGTGCAGTTCCCGCCGGGCTACACCTACAGCTTCGACGGCAGCGCGTTCGAGGACGACGACGAGGCCATGAGCGAGATGCTGGCGAAAACGGGGCTGGCGCTGATCATGATCTACGTCATCATGGCGGCGGTGTTCGAGTCGCTTCTGTTCCCGTCGGCCATCATGTCCGGTGTGCTGTTCTCCGTGTTCGGCGTGTTCTGGCTGTTCTGGCTGACCGGTACCGAATTCAACATCATGGCTTTCATCGGCATCCTGGTGCTGATGGGTGTGGTAGTGAACAACGGCATCGTGATGATCGAGCACATCAACAACCTGCGTCGTCGCGGTTTGTCGCGAGCGGATGCATTGGTGGAAGGCAGCCGCGAACGCCTGCGTCCCATCCTGATGACGATGGGCACGGCGATCCTCGCAATGGTGCCGATCGCGGTCGGACACACGCAGATGGCCGGCGACGGCCCACCGTATTACCCGATGGCGCGAGCCATCGCCGGTGGCCTCGCGTTCTCGACGATCGTCAGCCTGCTGTTCCTGCCGACGATCTACGCGATCCTCGACGACCTGCGCAATGCGACGGCGCGCCGTTGGCGCGAAGCACGCGGCAAGCCGGCCTTGCCAGTGGCAGGTGCGACGGTCGCCGCGATGCTGGTGGACTGATCACGAAAAAGGGGCCGCGAGGCCCCTTCTTCGTTCCAGCAGGTCGACGCCCTATCAGTGGCTGAGATGGCCGACGATCCGCGCGATCGCAATCCATTCGCCGGTCATCGTGCCGAAGTTGGTCAGGATGAAGACCAGCAACGTGCGTGCCACGCGGTTGCGGTACCAGCCGCCCAGCGTGCGCACGTCTTCGCGCAGCGAGATGAAGTCGGCGTACGTCGGCTTGCGCAGCCGTGCCTCGACCAGTGCGCTCACCGCGCCCGCAGGAATCGCCGGACGGAACGGCTTGAACGGCGCGACCAGCGCGCCCGCAAGAATGCTGAGCGGATGTCCGCCCGCGAGCAGCGCGCCGAGCCCGGCGAGCACTGTCGTCGCGACGAACCACTGCACGAGTACGCCGGACGCCTTGGCCATGCCGCCGCTATGGAAGCCCCATGCGACGCCGCCGATGAGCAGCGCGATGATGAGCAGCGTGAACCACGGAATCTTGCGCTTCTTGGTGGTGGTCTCGAGCGACGCGCGAACGTCGGACGGATCGGCCGTCTGCGACGCGAGTTCCTTCGACAGCCCCGCAAGATGCCCGGCACCGACGACCGCGAGCACGTTGGTCGGGCGAACGTCTGCGTCCACCGTGGCGCGCAGACCTGCGGCCATGTAGCGGTCGCGCTCGGCGATGACGGTTTCGTACAGCTGCGGGCTGTGGCTGGCGAACTCGGCGAAGCTCGATTCGAGCATGTCGCCTTCTTTCAGCTTCTCGATCTCGTCCTCGGGCACTTCATCGCTGGCGACCAGCGACATCGCCAGGCCGCTGCCGAGCTTGATTCGCTGCCACCAGCCGAGACTTGCCGCCGCACGACGAAACGTCAGGCCGACATCCCGATCGATCAGCGATACCGGCACGCCACGATCGCGTGCGTCGATCACCGCCTGCTTCAGCTCCGCGCCGGGTTCGATGCCGAGCTGCTCGGCAAGTCGGCGCTGGTAGGCGGCGAGTGCGAGGTTTGCGGCGAACATCGCCGTGCGACCGGTGCGGATCACTTCGACGAGGTCGAGCTTCGCCATCGCGTCGGGTTCGACCAGCGCTTGCATGCGTCCGCTGTCGAGTTCCACGGCGACATGGTCGTAGTCGCCGGTCGCGATCGCGTCGCGCACCGCGTCGACGCTCGCGCGCGAGACGTGTGCGGTGCCAAGCAACGTGTAGCGCACGCCGTCGCGTTCGACGATGGCGTGGGGTTGCGTGGCGAGCGCGTCGGGCAGGGCGTCGGTGGGATCCATGGGGCCTCTAAAACGTCGGCGCCCGATGGCGCCGTGCGAGCAGGGTAGGGAGTCAGCGACGGTCGGGCAACGGCGGCGACTCGGGGTCGCTGCGATCGCCAGCACCGAGCGCACGCAGCATCTGCACGCTTTCCAGCCAGCGCCCGTGCTTTCGGCCGATGCCGGCGAATCGTCCGGCTACGTGAAAGCCGAGCCGCTCATGCAATGCGATCGACGCCGTATTCGCGCCGTCGCCGATCACCGCGATCATCTGTCGATAGCCGAGCGCCGTGCAGTCGTCGATCAACGTCGTGAGCAGGGCGCGGCCGATACCCGCGCCACGCGCCGAGTCGTCGATATAGACGCTGTCTTCGACCGTCCAACGGTAGCCCTCGCGACCGCGATACGCGCTCGCGTATGCATAACCGACGATGCGGCCATCGATCTCCGCGACGCGATACGGATAGCCGGCGTCGACGATCGCGCGAACACGTGCCGCGAACTCGTCCATCGGCGGCATGACGTATTCGTACGTCGCCGTGCCGTGCTCGACTTCGTGCGCGTAGATGCGATGGATCGCTTCGAGATCCGTCTCGCGGACGCGACGGATCACGGGCGCCATGTCAGTCGCGATAGCGCTTGAGCAGGTCGCCGTAGGCGTCGATGCGGCGGTCGCGCAGGAACGGCCAGATGCGGCGCACGTCCTCGCTGCGACGCAGGTCGACTTCCGCCATCAGCACTTCCGGCGTGTCGATCGATCCTTCTGCGAGGAACTCGCCCTGTGGCCCGAGCACATGGCTCGATCCCCAGAAGTCGATGCCGCTACGACCGATCGGCGACGGCTCGTGGCCGACGCGATTGCACGACAGCACCGGCAATCCATTCGCTACTGCGTGCCCCCGATGCGACAGGATCCACGCGCCGCGCTGGCGATCCTTCTCGTCCTGCTCGTCGTTCGGATCCCAGCCGATCGCCGTCGGATACAGCAGCATTTCCGCACCAGCGAGCGCCATCAGTCGCGCGCCTTCCGGGTACCACTGATCCCAACAAACCATCACGCCAAGACGGCCGACCGACGTATCGATCGGATGGAAGCCGATGTCACCGGGCGTGAAGTAGAACTTCTCGTTGAAGCCCGGATCGTCCGGGATATGCATCTTGCGGTACTTGCCCGCGAGCGAGCCGTCGGCGTCGAGTACGACAGCGGTGTTGTGATACAGCCCGGGGCCGCGACGCTCAAACAGCGAACCCACGATGACGACGCCGTGCTTCTTCGCGAGCGTGGACAGCCGTTCGGTCGTCGGGCCGGGAATCGGCTCCGCCGTCTCGAACTCGTCGACGCACTGGTGCTGGCAGAAGTACGCGCCGTTGTGCAGTTCCTGCAGCAGCACGAGCTTCGCGCCGTTGCCGGCGGCTTCGCCGATGCGCCGCTCGATCGCGTCGAGATTCGCTTGCGCGTCGCCCTGATTTTTCTCCTGCACGAGCGCGACGGGCAGGACCTTCGTCTTCAACATCAGACCACTCCTTCCGGCAGCTGCATGGTGATGCAGTGCAGGCTGCCGTTCTGCCAGATCAGCGGACGGCACGGGACCATCACGATCTCGCGGCCCGGGAACGCTTCGCGCAACACGGCCTGCGCGCGCGCATCGGCGTCGTCGCCGTCGCCGTAAGACGGTGCGAGTACCGCGCCGTTGACGATCAGGAAATTCGCGTAGCTCGCCGCGAGGCGGCGCCCGTCGTCGACGATCGGCTTCGCCCACGGGAGTTCGAACAGTCGATACGGACGACCGTCCTTCGTGCGCAGCGCGGTGAGTTCGTCTGCCATCGCGCGCAAGTGCCGGTAATGCGAATCCGACGGGTCGTCGCAACCCTGGAACACGATCGAATCGACCGACGCAAAACGCGCAAGCGTGTCGATGTGCGCGTCGGTGTCGTCACCTTCGAGGTAGCCGTGGTCGAGCCACAGCACGCGATCCTGCGCGAGCCAATCCGCCAGCTTTGTCGACAGCTCCTCGCGCGATGCATCCGGGTGACGATGGTTGAGGCACTGCCACGTTGTCAGCAACGTGCCGTCGCCGTCGGTGTCGATCGCGCCCCCTTCCAGTGCGAATGGAATCGACGTGCGCTCGGCGCGCGCGAACAGGCCGCCGCGTTCGAGCGATTCGACCAGCGCATCATCGCGGCTGGCTTCGAACTTGCCGCCCCACCCGGTGAAACGGAAATCGAGCAGCCGGAACCCGTCGCGACCGCGCAGCGTGATCGGGCCCGAATCGCGCAGCCAGGTGTCGTCGTATTCGTTGCGCACGAAGCGCACGCGCGAAAGATCCACGCCCGCGCCTTGGAGCAGCGCGCGGGCATGCGATTGCAGCGCGTCGTCCGCGACGCAGACGATCGCGCGTTCGAAGCGAACGATCGCCGTGACGAGCGCGACGTAAGTCGTCTCGACGTCGGCGAGGCGGTCGGCCCAATCCGTTTCGGCGTGCGGCCACGCGATGAGGACGGCGGACTGCGGCTCCCATTCGGCCGGGAGCCGGAGATCGGTTTCGGTCATCGAAAATCCTGTCAGCGGATCGCTGGCTTCGGGCCGATTTCGTTCGGTGCGGCCTTGTTGGCGACGGCGTCGACCACGCGGCCGTGCTCGAAGTAGACGGTGAACCCGGGATACACCCAGCGCTGGATCGTCGGCCACTGGCGCTTCTGGCCGCCGGCGGGGTCGAGGCGCTGGCTCGGGGCGCCGTAATGCTTCTCGACATCCGCGACGCGCATGCCGCGCGCGGGCAGGGCGCCGCTTTCCTGCTTCACGCGATCGATGAGAAGGGTTTCGGCATGGACGCTGCCGGCGAACAGCAGAGCGAGGGCGGTGACGGCCAGAACGGTGCGAACCATGGTGTCTTCCTCGGGCGGCGCCCGGAACGGGATGAAGCGGCGATTGTATGCAGCGGCCGCATTGTCCGAAGCGCCGTTGACGCGACGGGTGAAGGCGGCACTCCGGAACGCACGTCCCAGAACGCGAAAAGCCGCCTTGCGGCGGCTTCTCGGCGAACCGGCAAGGTGCCGCGCGATTAGCGCTGACGAGCCTTGAAACGCGGGTTCGACTTGCAGATCACGAAGACCTTGCCGCGGCGGCGGACGACCTTGCAGTCACGGTGACGGGCCTTCGCCGACTTCAGGGAGGACAGGACCTTCATGAGAGAAACCTCGGCAAAAAGAAAAAGAAGACGGGCAAACGAAGCCGCGCATTATAGCGAGCTAACATTTTGAAAACAATGGGATGTTGCGATGGCGTGATCAGGCCGCGTCGACGCCTCGACGCCAGCTCGTCGGCAGCGCAGGCTGAGCCCTTGAACTTGTCGCCGATCGGGCCCGGCACCACATCGGTCATGGGCATTTTCGCGCTAAACGGCGAGAATGGCGACATGGATCCCACCGCTCCCGTGCTCACCATCGACGGCCCTTCCGGTTCCGGCAAGGGCACCATCAGCCGCCTCGTCGCCCAGAGCCTGGGCTGGCATTACCTCGACTCCGGCGCGCTGTACCGCGCCGTGGGCGTCTCGGCAGGCTGGAACGACCTCGACCTCAGCGACCCCGGTGCGCTGGTCCGCTGCTGCTTTGACAGCCACATCGAGTTCGTCGAGGTGCCCGAACAGGAGCTGCGCATCCTCGTGAACGGCCGCGACGCCACGGACGAGATCCGGACGGAGACCGCCGGCGCCGCCGCTTCGGCGATCGCCGCGATTCCGGAGGTCCGCACCGCGCTCAAGGAGCGCCAGCGCGTCTTCCGCCAGCAGCCGGGCTTGGTGGCCGACGGCCGCGACATGGGCACGGTCATCTTTCCCGACGCGGCGACCAAGGTCTTCCTGACGGCCAGCGCCGAGGAACGGGCCGAACGGCGCTATAAACAGTTGAAGGAAAAGGGAGTTTCCGTTAACTTGGGCGATCTGCTGCGGGAGATTCTTGCCCGTGACGCCCGCGATGCTTCACGCGCGGTGGCGCCGTTGCGGCCGGCCGACGACGCCGTCTGCATCGACACCACCGGCACCGGCATCGAGGCGGTGGTCGAACGCGTGCTGTCCCTGGTCCAGCGGTAACGCTCGCGATTCCGTCCGGAATCGTTCCGAACCAGAGCCCGTAAACGTCCGGCCTGCAGAGCCGGCCCGTCGCGCTGCGCGACGGATCTAAAACAGCACGGTGCGATTCCCGCACCCCCAACGGGTGGGCCTGTCATTACGCCAAAAGGCGCGTGCAGAGCCTGTGTGTCCAACTGAGCAATTTTCCAATGACCGAATCATTTGCCGAACTGTTTGAAGCCAGCCAGACCAATCTGGCGAAGCTGAAGCCGGGCTCCATCGTCACCGGTATCGTCGTGGAAGTCCGCGGCGACGTGGTGGTGATCAACGCCGGCCTGAAGTCCGAAGGCATCGTGCCGATCGAACAGTTCCGGAACGACGCCGGCGAGATCGACGTTGGCGTGGGCGACGAAGTCAAGGTCGCCCTCGACTCGATCGAGAACGGCTTCGGCGAAACCGTCCTTTCGCGCGAGAAGGCCAAGCGCGCGATGGTGTGGGACGAACTCGAGGAAGCCCTCGAGAAGAACGAGACCATCACCGGCCGCATCAGCGGCAAGGTCAAGGGCGGTTTCACCGTCGACATCAAGGACGTCCGCGGCTTCCTGCCCGGTTCGCTGGTCGACGTGCGCCCGGTGCGCGATTCGAGCTACCTCGAGGGCAAGGAACTCGAGTTCAAGCTCATCAAGCTCGATCGCAAGCGCAACAACATCGTCGTGTCGCGTCGCGCCGTCGTCGAGAGCGAGCACTCCGAAGAGCGCGAGCAGCTCATGGAGAAGCTGGTCGAAGGCGCCGTGCTCAAGGGCGTCGTCAAGAACCTCACCGATTACGGCGCGTTCGTCGACCTCGGCGGCATCGATGGCCTGCTGCACATCACCGACATGGCGTGGAAGCGCGTGCGTCACCCGTCGGAAGTGGTGGAAGTCGGCCAGGAACTCGACGTCCGCGTGCTCAAGTACGACCGCGAGCGCAACCGCGTTTCGCTCGGCCTGAAGCAGCTCGGCGAAGATCCGTGGGACAACATCGCGCGTCGTTACCCGGCCAACAGCCGCGTGTTCGGCAAGGTCTCGAACGTCACCGATTACGGCGCGTTCGTCGAGATCGAGCCGGGCGTCGAAGGCCTGGTCCACGTGTCCGAGATGGATTGGACCAACAAGAACGTCAACCCGTCCAAGATCGTGCAGGTCGGTGACGAAGTGCAGGTCATGGTGCTCGACGTCGATGAAGACCGTCGCCGCATCTCGCTCGGCATGAAGCAGGTCACGTCGAACCCGTGGGAGACGTTCTCCGTCCTCCACAAGAAGGGCGACAAGGTGGAAGGCCAGGTCAAGTCGATCACCGACTTCGGCATCTTCATCGGCCTGGACGGCGGCATCGACGGCCTCGTGCACCTGTCCGACATCTCGTGGAACACCACGGGCGAAGACGTGGTCCGCAACTACAAGAAGGGCGACACGGTGGAAGCCGTGGTCCTGGCGGTGGATCCGGAGCGCGAGCGCATTTCGCTGGGCATCAAGCAGATGGAGCAGGACCCGATGGGTTCGTTCGTCGCCACCAACTCGCGCGGCTCGATCGTGCGCGGCACGGTGACGAACGTCGACGCGAAGGGTGCGACCGTCGAACTGTCCGATGGCGTCGAGGGCTACATCCAGGCTCGCGATATCGCGCGTGAGCGCGTCGACGATGCGACGACCAAGCTGAAGGTCGGCGATCAGGTCGAAGCAAAGGTGATCGGCAACGATCGCAAGTCGCGCCAGATGCAGCTGTCGATCAAGGCGAAGGACTACGCGGAAGAGAGCGAGGCCGTGGCGGACTACAACCGTCAGGCGAGCGAAGCGTCTGCCGGCAACATGAGCCTCGGCGCGTTGCTCCGCGAGCAGCTCGGTAAGAAGGGCGAGTAATCGCCAGCGGTAAAACCGGGACGGCCCGGCCCTGTCGGGCCGTCCTTTTTTATGCGGGGACCGTGATTTCCACGTCCGTGCATCGCGAACACTTCGCGCTCCCGAACCCGGCCGTTCATGACCAAGTCCGAGCTCATCGAAATCCTCGCCCAGCGCCAGGCCCATCTGAAGGCCGAGGACGTCGAATTGGCGGTGAAATCGCTGCTGGACATGATGAGCGGCTCGCTGTCCGGCGGTGAGCGCATCGAGATCCGCGGCTTCGGCAGCTTCTGCCTGCATTACCGGCCGCCGCGCGTGGGCCGCAACCCGAAGACGGGCGAGTCCGTCGCGTTGCGTGGCAAGCACGTGCCGCACTTCAAGCCGGGCAAGGAACTGCGCGAACGCGTAAGCGGCGTGCAACCGATCGACGAGGACGTCTGACGTCCGCCGGCAGGGCGTGTGCCTTGCCATCCCGGCCTGTGCTGGGTGACTCTCCCGCCGACATCGACGGAGCCCACGATGGCGTTCATCAACGAATGGCTGTGGTTCTTCCTGCTGCTTCCGTTCGCCGCGCTTTCGGGCTGGGTGATCGGTCGTCGCGGCGGAAAGCTGCACAGCGAAAGCCAGGTCAGCCGGCTTTCCACGACTTATTTCCGCGGCCTCAACTACCTGCTCAACGAGCAGCCGGACAAGGCGATCGAGCTGTTCCTGCACATCGCGGAGCTCGACAAGGAAACCTTCGAGACGCAGGTCGCGTTGGGTCATCTGTTCCGGCGTCGCGGTGAAGTCGACCGCGCGATCCGTCTGCATCAGGCGCTCGTGCAGCGCAACGACCTCAACGATGCGCAGCGCGTACAGGCGTTGCTGGCGCTCGGCGAGGACTACATGAAGTCCGGTCTGCTCGATCGCGCCGAGACGGTGTTCGCCGAACTCGTCGCGCTGGATCTGTCCCCGCTCGCGCTTCGCCATCTCATCGGCATCTATCAGGCCGAGCGCGACTGGGCGAAGGCGATCGAGAACGCGCAGAGTTTCGAGTCCGCGACCGGTGAGCCAATGGGCAAGCTCATCGCGCATTTCGAATGCGAACTCGCCGATCGTTATCGCGCCGCGGGTGACGTCGAAGCCGCTGCGGCAGCGGTCGCACGCGCCTATCAGGCCGACGCGAACTCCGTGCGTGCCGGCATGCTCGAAGGTCGCATGGAGATGGACGCGGGCCGGCATACCGCTGCGATCCGTTCGTTCGAGCGCGTCGCGCGCAGCGATCCCGATTATCTGCCGGAAGTGATGCCGCAGTTGCTCGAGGCGTACGACGCCGTCGGCGACGTACCCGGTGCGCGCAAGTTCCTCGCAGAGATGTGCGAACACTATCGCGGTATCGCACCGGTGCTTGCGCTGACGCGGATGATCGAGCGGGAGGAGGGCGTTGGTGCGGCGCGTGCCTACCTCGCAAAGGAACTGAAGAATCGTCCGTCCGTGCGCGGCGAGGCGGCACTGATCGAGCTGTCGCTGGCGGAAGAGGCCGACTCGACGGCGACGCTCGTCGACCTTCGCAACATCACCGACCAGTTGCTCGTACGCAATCCGAGCTATCGCTGCACGCGATGCGGATTCGGCGCACGCAGTCATCACTGGCAGTGCCCCAGCTGCAAGGAATGGGGCTCGGTGAAGCCGCTCCTGAATTACGCCGTGGTGTGACCGGCGTGTTGCTGCTCCTCGTCGTGCTGGTGGTCTCGGCAGCCGGCACGTGGCTGGCGCGCGCGTATGCCCTGCGACGTCGACTTGTCGATGAGCCCGGCGCGCGGCGAAGTCATACGGTGGCGACGCCGCGTGGTGGTGGTGCCGGTCCGGTCGTCGCGATCGCGGTTGGCGCTGTGGTCATCGGTGCTCGTAGCTCGCGCCCCAGCGAGACATTGCTCGCGCTAGCGGGGTTCATAGCGGTCGCGGGGATCGGTGCCTGGGACGATCATCGGCCGCTTTCGGCATCATTGCGATTGGGCGTACACGCGATCGCTGCAGTGCTGCTCGGCTTCGCGGTGTTCGATCCGTCAGTCGAGCCCCTGCTGTTCGTCGCAACGGTCGGGCTTACGGTCGTGCTGGTGAACGTGTGGAATTTCATGGACGGCATCGACGGAATCGCCGCGTCGCAGGCGTTGCTCGTCGCGCTCGCGATCGTCGTTATCGGCGTCGCAGCACCGATGTCCTTCGCGCTGGTCGTCGCAGCCGCATGCGCCGGGTTCCTGCCGTTCAACCTGCCGCGGGCGAGAATATTCCTTGGCGATGTGGGAAGCGGCGCTCTGGGCTTCGCGCTCGCGTGGATCGTCGCCGGGGCCGCGCGTGAGTCGATCACGCAAGCGTTGTGGATGTTTCTCCCGATGTCGGCGTTCCTGGTCGATGCCGGCATGACGCTCGCTCGTCGCATGATCCGACGCGAGCGATGGTGGGAGGCGCATGCGCAACATCTGTATCAGGCGCTCGCGCGGCGCTACGGGCACGGCCGGGTGACGAGCGGCTATGCGCTGTTCACGCTTTGTGCTTCCGCTGTCGCATATGAGGTGTCTTCACGGGTCGTGGGCTTTACCATGGCGTCCGTGGCCCTGTGGTATACGGGCGCGGCTGTGACGTGGCTGCTGGCGCAACGCTGGATCGCGCACGCGGCCGACAGGGAATAACCGAGAAGGATCGATGGCCGGAACGTTGTCCCCATGGCAGGCCCGCCTGCCACGCGTCGCGATCGCCGCGCATGACCTCTCGATGGTGTGGTTCGTCTGGTACGGACTGCAGTGGATGCGGTATGCGGTCGAGCCGAATCCGCCGAGCCTTCCGCTGTGGTCGATCGAGACGGCGCTGGTACTGCTCGTGCAGGGCGCTGCGTTCTGGCACGTCGGTCTCTACCGCGGGCTTTGGCGGTTCGCGAGCGTCCCCGATCTCTGGAACATCCTGAAGGCTGCGGTGATCGGCGTCATCGGCGTCGTTGCCGCGCTGTTCCTCTACAACCGCATGGATACGGTGCCGCGCGTCGTGCTGGTGCTGTACCCGGTGGTGCTGGCCGCCATGCTTGGCGCGCCACGCCTGATATATCGCGCGTGGAAGGACGCGCAGTCCGACAGTCGACGTGTTTCGTCGACGCGCGTTCTGGTCCTCGGCGCGGGGCAGGCCGCGGAAGCACTTGTTCGTGACCTACGCCGCTTCGGAACGTATCAACCGGTCGGTTTCCTCGACGATGCGCCTCGCCTGCGCGGCTCGAAGATGCATGGCGTTCCGGTGCTCGGCGCGATCGAGCAACTCCCGGCGATCGCGCGCGAAACCGCCGCGCAACTCGTCGTCATCGCGATCCCGTCGGCGGACGCCACGGAGCTGCAGCGCATCGTCACCATCTGCGAGCGCAGCGGCCTTCCGTTCCGCATGGTGCCGCGCCTGCAGGACGTGCTCGAAGGCCGCTCGATGCCGGGCGAGCTCAAAGAGGTCGCGATCGAGGACCTTCTGGGACGCAAGCCCGTGCTGCCGGACTGGAAAGCGATCCGCAGCTGGCTTGGCGGTCGTTCGATGCTGGTGACCGGCGCGGGCGGTTCCATCGGCGCCGAACTCTGCAGGCAGTGCGCGCGCCATGGCGCGCGTCGTATCGCGCTCGTCGAAATGGACGAGCTCGCGCTAATGACGACCGAAGCTGCGCTTCGTCGCGACTTTCCCGAGATCGAGATCATCCCAATCCTCGGCGACTGCGGCGATCGCGCGGTGATCGCTTACGCCATCGACCGTGCGCAGCCCGAAGCGGTATTCCACGCCGCCGCTTACAAGCAGGTTCCGGTTCTCGAGTCGCAGCTGCGCGAGGCCGTGCGCAATAACGTCGTTGCGACGTATAACGTCGCGCGCGCATGTCGCGATTCATCCGTCGGTACGTTCGTTCTGATCTCGACCGACAAGGCAGTCGACCCGGTCAACGTGCTCGGTGCGACAAAGCGCATGGCGGAAATGATCTGCCAGGCGCTGGCGGATTGCCCGACGCGCTTCGTGACCGTGCGCTTCGGCAATGTCCTCGATTCGGCGGGCAGCGTCGTTCCGCTGTTCCGCGAGCAGATTCGCGCGGGTGGGCCGGTCACCGTCACCGACCCCGAAGTCACGCGATTCTTTATGACAATTCCGGAAGCCTGCCAGCTCATCCTGCAGGCCTCCGCGATCGGTACGCACGAAGCGGTGTACACGCTCGATATGGGCGAGCCCGTGCCGATCCGTCTTCTCGCCGAGCAGATGATCCGGCTCGCAGGCAAGCAGCCCGGTCGCGACGTCGCGATCGTGTACACCGGCCTACGTCCTGGCGAAAAGCTGCACGAGACGCTCTTCCATGCGGACGAGCGCTACCGCCCGACGCAACATCCCAAGATCCTGCAGGCCGAGCCGCGCAAGGTCGTTGCGACGAACGTCATCGACGCGGTCAACATGTTCAACGAGGCCTGCGGACGATACGACCTCGTGGCGCTCGCGCGATTGCTGCGGGATGCGGTGCCGGAATTCGAACCGCTGACGACTACCGCCAATGGCACGTCGAACGCGACTGTCGTCGCATTTCCTGCACGGCATTCCCGGAAAATCTGATCGGTTTCCGGCTCCCACATTCGAATCTCGATGACATCCACGCCCCCGCGTCGCATCCGCAAAGCCGTATTCCCCGTTGCCGGGCTCGGCACCCGATTCCTTCCGGCGACCAAGACCGTGCCGAAGGAGATGCTTCCGGTCATCGACAAACCGCTGATCCAGTACGCGGTCGATGAAGCGATCGAAGCCGGTTGCGACACGCTGGTGTTCATCACCAACCGCTACAAGCACGCCGTCGCGGATTATTTCGACAAGGCCTACGAGCTCGAACAGAAGCTCGAACGCGCGGGCAAGTTCGAGCAGCTCGATCTCGTGCGCCACGTGCTGCCGGCGGGCGTCAAGACGATCTTCGTGACGCAGACCGAAGCGCTCGGGCTCGGTCACGCTGTGCTCTGCGCGAAAGAAGTGATCGGCGACGAGCCGTTTGCGGTCGTGCTGCCTGACGACCTCATCTGGAACCGTGGCCCCGGCGCGCTCAAGCAGATGGCGGACGCATCCGCGCAGACCGGTTGCAGCGTTATCGCGGTGCAGGACGTGCCGCCGGAAAAGACGGCGAGCTACGGCATCGTCGCGACGCAGGATTTCGCGAATCGCCAGGGCCGCATCACGCGCATCGTCGAGAAGCCGGCACCGCAGGATGCGCCGAGCAGCCTCGCGGTGGTCGGTCGCTACGTGCTGTCGCCGCGCATTTTCTCGCTGCTCGAATCGACCACGCCGGGGGCGGGTGGCGAGATCCAGCTGACCGACGCCATCGAGCGCCTGCTGGCCGAGGAATGCGTCGACGCCTATCGTTTCCGCGGCACGCGCTTTGACTGCGGCACGCACATCGGCCTCATCGAGGCGACCATCCGTTACGCGCTCGACCACGAGAAGCTGAGCGACGCCGCGGCCGAGATGATGCGCAGCGCACTGGTCGAACTGGGCGTCGTCGAAATCAGCTGACGCTGGACAGCCCGCACGCGCCGCGCCACGCTGGCGCGATGCCGCGATATCTAGGCGATTACTACAACGCGAGTGCTGGCCCGCCGCCGGCAGCACGACCTTTGTCGGGGGCCGTCGACTGCGACGTCTGCGTCGTAGGCGGCGGTTTTGCGGGACTCAATACGGCGCTGGGGCTCGTCGAGCGCGGACATCGCGACGTCGTTCTGCTCGAAGCCAAGCATGTCGGCTACGGCGCGTCCGGTCGCAATGGCGGCTTTGTATTCGGCGGCTATTCGCGCGGCGAGGATCGGCTGCTCGCGGACCTCGGCCCAGACGTCGCGCGAGACGTCTACGGCTGGACGCTCGATGCCGTCCGCACTATTCGTTCGCGCATCAACGACTACGGCATCGCCTGCGACGTGGTCGACGGCGGCGTGATCTGGGCGAACTGGTTCGGTGATCCGGCGCCGCTGAAGGCGCGGCAGTCGCTGCTTGCAGGTCAGTACGGCATCGACTGGGCGTGGCTCGACCGCGAAGAAATTCGTCGTCGCATCGTGAGCGAGCGCTACTCCGAAGGCCTTTACGAAGGCGCCGCATTCCACTTCCATCCGCTGCGTTACGCGCGCGGGCTCGCCGGCGTGCTGCAAGACGCGGGTGTGCGAATCCACGAATCAACGCCAGCGCTTGCACTCGATCGGGACGGCCCGGGTTGGCGTGTGCGCACGCCGAATGGCGAAGTTCGCGCACGCACAGTAGTACTGGCCTGCGGTGGCTACCTCGCGAAGCTGCGTAGTCGCGTCGATGCCGCGGTGCTACCCATCGCCACCTACGTGATGGTCACGGAGCCACTCGGCGATCGCGTGCAAGACGTGCTGCGCACGCAGGCCGCGGTGTACGACACGCGTTTCGCGTTCGACTACTACCGCCCGCTGCCGGACACACGACTGCTCTGGGGTGGACGCATCTCCGTCCGCGACCGCGCGCCGGGCGAGGTCGAGAAGCTCCTCGTCGGCGACATGCTGCGCGTGTTTCCGCAGCTTCGCGGCGCCGCCATCGACTACGCCTGGTCGGGTCTGATGAGCTACGCGCCGCACGAGATGCCGCATGTCATGGAGGCGGAGCCCGGCCTGTGGATCGCGCAGGCGTTCGGCGGGCATGGTGTTGCGCCGACGACGGCTGCGGGCGAGCTCGTCGCGTCCGCGATCGCGGAAGGCGATACACGTCACCGCCATCTCTCTCGCTACGGCCTGCAGCCAGCGTTCAAGCCATTCGGTTTCGCGGCGGCACAGGCCAGCTACTGGTGGGCACAGTCGAAGGACGGGCTGAAGGATCGGCTTGCGCGGGGATTGTTCGACCGGACGTAGGCAACCCGCAACGCAGCCGATGCGCATACCCGACGCCGTGCCTTGGCATGGATGGGTGGGAGCCAAAAAAACGGGGCCCGTAGGCCCCGTCGATTCGAAACTCGGACGATCACACCGCTTCGAGAATGCCCGCAGCGCCCATGCCGGTGCCGATGCACATCGTCACCATGCCGTACTTCTGCTGGCGACGACGCATGCCGTGCACGATGGTTGCCGTGCGCACCGCGCCGGTCGCCCCGAGCGGATGGCCGAGCGCGATCGCGCCGCCGAGCGGGTTGACCTTGGACGGATCGAGTTCCGAATCCTTGATCACCGCCAGCGCCTGCGCCGCGAACGCTTCGTTGAGTTCGATCCAGTCGATCTGATCGCGCGTCAGGCCGGCCTGCTTCAGCGCTTTCGGAATCGCCGCATTCGGGCCGATGCC
Organism: Lysobacter sp. HA18; assembly: GCF_054057595.1. Classification (NCBI taxonomy): domain Bacteria; kingdom Pseudomonadati; phylum Pseudomonadota; class Gammaproteobacteria; order Lysobacterales; family Lysobacteraceae; genus Lysobacter; species Lysobacter sp. HA18. Next base: position 1,991,722 of record NZ_JBSRZL010000001.1, on the reverse strand, counting down.
CATGATGTGCGGCGGGACGCCGGCGACCGAGAAGCTGACGAAGCGGGCGAGGGGCGTGAGGCCGTACTGCTTGATCGCCGATTCCGACGCGATCAGCACCGCTGCCGCGCCGTCGCTCATCTGCGATGCGTTGCCGGCGGTGACCGAGCCGCCGAACTGGCCGTTCTTGAACACGGGACGCAGCTTGGCCAGGCCTTCCATCGAGGTATCAGCGCGGGGGCCTTCGTCGGTGTCGACCAAACGCTTGCGCAGCTGGATCGTGTTGCCGGCGAGCTCGGGCACGTGCGACACGACTTCGTACGGCGTGATTTCGTCGCGAAACTCGCCGTTCGCTATCGCGGCGAGCGCCTTGCGATGCGAGGCGACGGCGAACTCGTCCTGCGCTTCGCGCGAGATGTTCCACTGCTTCGCGACGTTCTCGGCGGTGATGCCCATGCCGTAGGCGATCGCGATCTGGTCCTCGTCCTTCGAGAACACGCGCGGATTCAGCGCGATCTTGTGGCCCATCATCGGCACCATCGACATCGACTCGGTGCCGCCGGCGAGGATCAGGTCGGCATTGCCGAGACGCACCTGGTCCGCGGCCAGAGCGACGGCCTGCAGGCCGGACGAGCAGAAGCGATTGATGGTCTGCGCGGCGACGGTGTGCGGCAGGCCGGCCAGCAGCACGCCGATGCGCGCCACGTTCATGCCTTGCTCGGCCTCGGGCATCGCGCAGCCGATGATGGCGTCGTCGATCTGGCCGAGGTCGATGCCCGGCGCCTGCGCCACTACGCTTCGCAGCACGTGCGCGAGCATGTCGTCGGGGCGGGTATTGCGGAAGACGCCGCGCGGGGCCTTGCCCACCGGCGTGCGGGTGGCGGCGACGATGTAGGCGTCCTGGATCTGCTTGCTCATGTCTGTTTTTCTCGGTTCGAGGTCGAAGCGGATTCGGAAGGTCGTGCCTTCGAACCTCAGTTCCGCAGCGGCTTGCCGGTCTGCAGCATGTGCGCGATGCGCTGCTGCGTCTTTTCCATCTGCGCGAGCTCGACGAAGTGCTGGCGCTCGAGCTTGAGCAGCCACTCCTCGTCGACCACCGAGCCGCGATCGACCATGCCGCCGCACATGACGGTGGCGATGCGCGTCGCGATCTCGTAGTCGTGCGCGGAGATGAACATGCCTTCGAGCATGTTGATCAGCATCATCTGCAGCGACGCGATGCCGACGTCACCTGCAACAACCACGTTGCGTGCGGGCAGCGGCGGACGATAGCCACCTTCCGCCAGCGCGCGAGCCTGCGCCTTGGCGACGTGCAGCAGCTCGTGGCTGTTGAATGTCACGGTGTCGCTTTCGCGCGCAAGCTTCAGCGACTTCGCCTCGAATGCGGACGTCGAGACCTTCGCCATCGCGACGCTTTCGAACGGCGCCTTGAGCTGCGCGAACACGTCGCCGCCCGGACCGGCGGCCTGCGACGCACGCACTGCGAATTCCTTGAGGCCGCCACCTGCCGGCAGCAAGCCGACGCCCGCCTCGACGAGGCCGACATAGCTTTCCAGCCCGAACACCGTGCGCGCCGCATGCATCTGGAACTCGCAGCCACCGCCGAGCGCGAGGCCGCGAACGGCCGCGACCACCGGCACCAGCGAGTACTTGATGCGCTGGCTGGTGCGCTGGAAGTTCTCGACCATCGCCTCGAAGCCCGCGACGTTGCCGGCCTGCAGCAGGCCGAGCGCGCCGGCGAGATCGGCACCGGCGGAGAAGGGCTCCTTCGGCTGCCAGATCACCAGCCCGCCGAAGTCACGCTCGGCGATCGAGATCGCTTCCTGCAGGCCGTCGAGCACCTTGTCCGACACCGTGTGCAACTTGGTCTTGAAGCTGACGACCGCGATGTCGTCCTCATCCGCCCACAGGCGCAGGCCGTCGTTCTCGAACAGCGTCTTGCCGGGCGCGAACTTCTCGCCGAGCAGCGCATCGGGGAAGCGCTGGCGCGCATAGACCGGGTTCGACGAGCGCGCGACCGCTCCGTTCTGCGCCGGGCTGAAGCTGCCCGTCGCCTCGTGCACGCCATCGCGTGACGCGACCCATGCCGGCAGCGGCGCATTCGCCATCGTCTTGCCCGCGGCGACGTCTTCCGCGATCCACTGCGCGACCTGCTTCCAGCCCGCCGCTTGCCACGTCTCGAACGGGCCCTGCGACCAGCCGTAACCCCAGCGCATCGCGAAGTCGACGTCGCGCGCCGTGTCGGCGATGTCCTGCAGGTGGAAGGCGCTGTAATGGAACGTGTCGCGGAACACGGACCATAGGAGCTGCGCCTGCGGGTTGTCGCTGGCGCGCAGCGCGGCGAACTTCTTCGCCGGGTCGCGTTCCTCGAGGATCGCTGCGACGTCCGGATCGAGATCGCCCGCGGTCGGCCGGTAATCGCGCGCCGCGACGTCGAGCACCAGGATGTCCTTGCCGCGCTTGGTGTAGAAACCCGCACCGGTCTTCTGGCCCAGCGCGCCCTTCTCGACGAGGCCGGTCAGCCACACCGGCGCCTTGAAGAACGCATGCCACGGGTCGTCCGGCAGCGTGTCCGCCATCGTCTTGATGACGTGCGCCATCGTATCGAGGCCGACCACGTCCGCGGTGCGGTACGTCGCCGACTTCGGGCGACCGATCGCCGGGCCCGTCAGCGAATCGACGGCGTCGAAGCCGAGGCCGAGGCGCTCGGTGTGATGCATCGCGGCCAGCATCGAGAACACGCCGATGCGGTTGCCGATGAAGTTGGGCGTGTCCTTCGCGATCACGACGCCCTTGCCGAGCGTGGTGGTCAGGAACGTTTCGAGGCCTTCGAGGACTTCGGCATCGGTCGTTGTCGCCGGAATCAGCTCCGCGAGATGCATGTAGCGCGGCGGGTTGAAGAAGTGCACGCCGAGGAAACGATGGCGCATCTCTTCCGGCAGCACGCCGGCGAGCGCGTTGATGCCCAGGCCCGACGTGTTGCTCGCGAGCACCGCATGCGCCGGCACGAAAGGCGCGATCTTCTTGTAGAGGTCCTGCTTCCAGTCCATGCGTTCGGCGATCGCTTCGATCACCAGGTCGCAGCCGCGCAGCAGCTCAAGCCCGGTCTCGTAGTTCGCCGGCGTGATGCGCTCGGCGAGCGCCTTGTCGGCAAGCGGGGCAGGGCTGAGCTTGGCGAGGTTCGCGATCGCCCTGGTCACCACGCCGTTGGGGTCGCCTTCCTTCGCGGGAAGGTCGAACAGCACGGTGTCGACACCGGCGTTGGTGAGGTGCGCGGCGATCTGCGCTCCCATGACGCCGGCACCCAGCACGGCGGCGCGGCGGACGAGCAGTTTCTTCGACATGTCGGTGGTAGTCCCGGGTTGGGAGATCAGGAAAGTTCGGCCGGACGGCAGCGGAAGCCGGCGGCGGCGAAACGGATCAGTTCCCGCGCCGCGCGGGCACGGTGGGCAGCCTCGGACGTGCCCGAAGGCCGCTTGATGAGGCCGAAATCGGACATCGCATAGGTCAGCGCGCCGGCGAGGAAGTCCAGGCGCCAGTACAGCTCTTCCTTGGTCAGCTCGGGCACCACGGTCGAGATCGCCTTCGCGAATTCGCGCAGCACGTGGCCGTAGTGGTCCGACAGGAACTTGCGCAGCGCGTCGTTCTTCTCGGCGTAAGCGCGGGCGATGACACGCATGAACGACGCGCCGCCGTGGCGGTCCTGCGCCATAGCCAATGCGGGCTCGACGAACGCGCCAAGGATGGGTTCGAGATCGCTGGTGCCGGACGCGACCGCAGCCTTCAGCGCATCCAGCCGGCGCTCGCTCATCTCGTCCATGCGGCGACGGAAGACCTCGTTGACGAGGTTCTCCTTGCTGCCGAAGTGGTAGTTCACCGCCGCGATGTTCACGTCCGCGCGGCTGGTGACCTGCCGCAGCGACGTGCCGGCGAAGCCGTACTGCGCGAACAACTCCTCGGCGGCGCCGAGAATGCGGTCCTTGGTGGAGAAGGGAGCGGGGGTGGACATGCGGACTACCGAATCAAACGCTTGTTTGATGGTAGACCCGGACCATACGGGGGTCAATGGTCCAGCGGCCGGGCGCGCCCGCCGCTTTCATCGATAGGGCCTGAACGCGTAGAATCTACGGCTGCCAGTTCGGCTAAACCCGCGTAACTACGCGGGTTTTTCTTGTTATCTTGGGCGTCGAGACAGATCGCGCCCGCCAACCCGGAGAGATTCACATGGCGCTGGAGCGCACGATTTCGATCATCAAGCCCGACGCGGTCGCCAAGAACGTGATCGGCCAGATCTATACCCGCTTCGAGCAGGCCGGCCTGAAGGTCATCGCCGCCAAGATGAAGCAGCTCTCGCGCCAGGAAGCGGAAGGTTTCTACGCCGTCCACCGCGAGCGCCCGTTCTTCAACGCGCTGGTCGAGTTCATGGTCTCGGGCCCGGTGATGATCCAGGTGCTCGAAGGCGACAACGCCGTCGCCAAGAACCGCGAGCTGATGGGCGCCACCAATCCGAAGGACGCCGCGCCGGGCACGATCCGCGCCGACTTCGCCGCCAGCATCGACGCCAACGCCGTGCACGGCTCGGACAGCCTGGAGAACGCCGCGATCGAGATCGCGTACTTCTTCGCGCAGACCGAAGTCTCCGCACGCTGATTTGAAGTGAGTGAAATGACCGACACGCCGCGCAACATCGACGCAACGCTCATCGAAACGGCATCCGCCGTCGCGACGAACGCGGCTGCGCGCGCGGACGTGGCGGTCGCCGCGTCGGGGTCGAAGAAGACGAACCTCTTCGACCTCGAACGCGTGCAGCTCGAAGATTTCTTCGAGCAGGTGCTGGGCGAGAAGCGTTATCGCGCGCACCAGGTGATGAAGTGGATCCACCACCGCTACGTCACCGATTTCGCGGACATGACCGACCTCGGCAAGGCGCTGCGCGCCAAGCTCGAGCAGCGCGCGCACATCCACGCGCCGTCGGTGGTGTTCGACAAGGCGTCCGAGGACGGCACGCACAAGTGGCTGCTCGGCATGGACCCGAAGAACGCGATCGAGACGGTCTACATCCCGGACAAGGGTCGCGGCACGCTCTGTGTGTCGTCGCAGGTGGGCTGCGCGCTCAACTGCCAGTTCTGTTCGACCGCAACGCAGGGTTTCAACCGCAACCTGTCGACCGCCGAGATCATCGGCCAGGTCTGGGTCGCGGCGCGGCATCTCGGCAACGTGCCGCACCAGCAGCGCAAGCTCACCAACGTCGTCATGATGGGCATGGGCGAGCCGCTGGCGAATTTCGACAACGTCGTGCGCGCCATGAGCATCATGCGCGACGACCTCGGCTACGGCCTCGCGAACAAGCGCGTCACGCTGTCGACCGCCGGCATGGTGCCGATGATCGACAAGCTCGGCGAGCTGAGCGACGTGTCGCTCGCGGTGTCGCTGCATGCGGCGAATGACGAGCTGCGTAGTGAGCTCGTGCCGCTCAACAAGAAGTACCCGATCGACATGCTGATGGACGCGTGCGTGCGCTATGCGCTGCGCAAGCCCGGCACTTCGGTCACCTTCGAATACACGCTGATGAAGGGCGTCAACGACCAGCCGCAACATGCGCGCCAGCTGGTGCAGCTCATGAAGGCGTTCGATCGCTCCGTGCAGATGAAGGGCGCCGCGAAGGTCAATCTCATTCCGTTCAATCCGTTCCCGGGCACGCGTTTCGAGCGCCCGACGGACCAGGCGATTCGCGCGTTCCAGAAGCTGCTCAACGAAGCCGGCATGATCGCGCCGGTGCGCCGTACGCGCGGCGACGACATCGACGCGGCCTGTGGCCAGTTGAAGGGGCAGGTGATGGATCGCACGCGTCGCAACGCGGAATTCCGCAAGCAACTTGCTCAAAAGGAGCGTGGTGATGCCGCAGCGTGAGCTGTTGAAGGCGACGACGATCCTGGTCGTTCTCGGGTCGCTCGTCTTCGCATCCGCCTGCAGTCGCCTCACCTTCGTACGACAGGACACCGGTCGCGGTGACTACAGGCAGGTCGCGCCCGAAGTCCACATCGATTCCAAGAACAACGCGCGCGATACCGCATACACGATGACGCAGGTCGCGCAGTCGCGACTGGTCAGCGGCAACGCGCAAGGCGCTGTCGACGCCGCGGAGCGCGCGCTCAAGGCCGACCCGCATTCCGTCGAAGCGCACAGCCTTCTCGCACTCGGGCTGGACATGCTCGGCCGCAGCAGTGAGGCCGGCCCGCATCACAAGCGCGCCGCCGAACTCGCACCGGATCGCGGTGCGCTGCTCAACAACTACGGCATCTGGCTGTGCTCGAACGGGCAGGCGGCGGCTTCGCTGGACTGGTTCGATCGTGCCGCCGTCGCGCAGGGCTACGAAACGCCGGACTCCGCGCTCGCGAATGCCGCCGCGTGTGCGTTGCAGGCCGGGCAGGGCGCCCGCGCCGAGAAGGACGCACGCCAGGCGCTCGCGGTCGCGCCGGCCAATCCCTTGGCGCTGCAGACGCTCGCACGCATCCAGCTTTCGTCCGGACATGCGATGGAAGCGCGCGCTTTCATCGAAAGGCGCCTAGCCGCCGGCCCGGCGGACGCGGAAACGTTGCAGCTCGCGTCACAGATTGAACAATCCCTCGGCGACACGGCTGCAGCCGCGCGCTACGGTCAACGCCTGCGGACGGAGTTTCCCCCGGACTCCCGTCCCGTTGGGGAAAAATGATGACGACTACGCACTCGGCCGGCACTGCCGCCGGCGAGCGTTTGAAGCGGGCACGTGAAGCGAGCGGATCGAGTCTGGCCGAGATTTCGGCACGGACCCGGCTTCCGCTGCATGTCCTTACCTCGCTCGAATCCGGCGATTGGGATCGCCTGGGTCCGCCCGTGTTCGTTCGGGGCCAGGCCCGCGGCTACGCCCGCGCGCTCGGCATCTGCATCGACGACGAGACGCTGCCCAGTCCGTTCACGACGACGCAGATCCCGACACTGGTCAGCCACGCCCATGTGCCGCGCTACCGCTACGTCGCCGAGAACCTCGCGCGCCGGGCGGTGTACGCCGTGTTGACGGTCGCGCTGGTGGTGCCGGTCTGGCTGGCGACGCGCAGCCACACCGACGGCGTCCCGCCGGTCGAATCGCTGGATGTTTCGCCTTCGCAGGCGCAGGCCGCCGACCCCGCCGCACGCACGCCGATGGTGGCCTCGCTGGCACCGATCGCGCAGCCGACGCAGGCCATCGCGCCGCTGCGCGTCGAAGTCAGCGGTGACAGCTGGGTGCAGTTGTTCGGCACCGACGGCACCGTCGTCGAGAAGGGCCTGCTGCACGCGGGCGAGTCGCGCGACGTCGAACCGAACCAGATCGCGCGCCTCGTGCTGGGCAACGCGTCGGCCGTACAGGTCACGCTGCACGGCCAGCCTGTCGACCTGACGCCGTATATCCGAGCGAACGTCGCACGCTTTACGTTATCCTCTGACGGTTCCCTCGCGCCGTCCGCGCCCTGATTCCGCCATTCGGCCGGATCATCCGGCCGACACCGCGCGAGGCCCAGTCCTCCAGCGGTCCTTGCGCCCGGCGCAGGGCGAGACAGCATGGCGATCGACGAACTTTTCGACGAACACGAACAGAGCCGGCGCGTCCAGGAATGGCTTCGCCGTAATGGCGGCGGCCTGATCGGCGGCGTCCTCCTCGGCTTGGCCGCAGTAGGCGGCTGGAAGTTCTGGCAGCAGCGCGAAGCGCAGGCCAGGATGAAGCAGGCCGACAGCTACCAGGCTGCGAACGATGCGGTGGATCGCGACGGCGCCAAGGCCGCATCGCGCGTCAACGCGTTGCCGCAGGGCATCTATCGCAGCCTCGCGGCGTTGCGCCTAGCCAAGGCGCAGGCGGACGCGAAGGATTCGGCGGGCGCAATTGCCACGCTTCGCGCGTCGATGCCGGATGACCCGTCGTTGCGCGCGATCGCGCAGCGTCGGATCGCGCAGCTGCAGATCCAGTCGGGCAAGGCCGCCGATGCACTCGCATCGCTGACCGCGAACGACGGCCCGACCGTCGAGCTCCGCGGTGACGCGCAGTTCGCTCTCGGTCAGGTCGACGCGGCGCGCGAGTCGTACCGTAAGGCGCTCGCGCTGACCGAGGTCGGCGCGCCCGAGCGCAAGCTGATCGAACTCAAGTACACCCAGGTCGGTGGCGAGCCCGCCCCGTCGCAGACACCGTGAGGCCCCATTTGATGAAGTCAGTCCACACCTTCTCCCCGTCCGGTCCCGTCGTTCGCGTCGCGCTGCTGGCGGCCGCGCTCGTTGCGATCTCGGGTTGCTCGACGATCGGTGGCTGGTTCAGCGGCAAGGATTCGAGCAAGAAGGCCGCAAAGCCGACCGAACTCGTCGCGATCACGCCGACGATGACCGTTGCGCAGTTGTGGAGCACCTCGGTCGGCGGTGGCGAAGGCCATCTCGGCCTGAAGCAGGGCCCCGTCGTCGACGGCGGCCACGTCTACGCGGCGGCGGTGAAGGGCGGCGTCTACGCGCTCGACCTGCAGACCGGCAAGGCCGTGTGGCACCACGACACCAAGATCCAGGTGTCGGGCGGCCCGGGCGTCGGCGAAGGTCTCGTCGTCGTCGGTGGCCTCGAAGGTGAAGTGATCGCGCTCGACGCCACAAGCGGCGCGGAGAAGTGGCACGCGAAGGTCGGCAATGAAGTCATCGCTGCGCCGACGATCAACCAGGGCCGCGTCTTCGTGCGCTCGGTCGACGGCCGCGTCACCGCGTTCGACGCCGCCACCGGCGAGCGTCGCTGGTTCTGGAACCACGACCTGCCGACGCTCACCGCGCGCGGCAACGACGGCGTTGCCCCGGGCCCGGGCGTGGTCTTCGTCGGTAACGACGACGGCACGCTGACGATGCTGTCGGTCACCGACGGCACGCCGCTGTGGAGCCTGCCGATCGCGCAGCCGGAAGGCCGCAACGAGCTCGAGCGCGTCGCTGACGTCGACGGCACCCCGGTGCTCGAGGGCGGCACGCTGTTCGCCACCAGCATGAAGAAGACGACGGCCGCCATTGATGCGCCGAACGGTCGCCCGATCTGGAGCGCCGAGCACGGCGGCCCGGGTCGTCCAGCGGTCGCCAGTGATCGCGTCGTAGTGACCGAGGCCGACGGTGGCGTGTTCGCGCTCGACAAGCAGAGCGGCGGCGCGTTGTGGCAGCAGCCGGCGCTCCTGCGTCGCGATGTCACGGCGCCTGCGATCGCGGGTGACGCGGCAGTCGTCGGCGACCTCGACGGCTATGTCCACTGGCTGCGACTGTCGGACGGCGCGTTCGCCGCCCGCATGCGCGCCGGCGGTGACGCGATCCTCGCGGCGCCGGTGGTGTCCGACGGCATCGTGCTCGTGCAGAACACCGACGGCCGCCTGACCGCGTTCCGCGCGCAGTAACCTTTGCAGCGGGCCGCGCAGGTGGCGATGCCACCGCGCGGCCCGTTTCGTTTTCCAGGCCCATCCGAGGTCGCACCATGCTCCCGCTCGTCGCCCTCGTCGGTCGTCCCAATGTCGGTAAATCGACGCTTTTCAACGTGCTGACGCGCACGCGCGATGCCCTTGTCCATGACGAGCCCGGCGTGACGCGCGATCGCAACTACGGCGTTGCACGCCCGGAGGGCCGCCCGCCGTTCGCCGTGGTGGACACCGGCGGCATTGCGGGCGAGGACGAAGGCCTTGCAGGCGCCACCGCACGTCAGGCGCGTTCCGCGGCCGAAGAAGCCGATCTCGTGCTGTTCGTGGTCGACGGCCGCGAAGGCCCGTCGTCGCTGGACGACGAGATCGTCGCGTGGCTGCGTCGCATCGGCCGCCCGACACTGCTCGTCGTCAACAAGACCGACGGCATCGACGCGCAGCAATCGCTCAACGAATTCGTGCAATACGGCCTGCAGGACAGCATCGCGGTCGCGGCTGCGCATCGCCATGGCGTGGACGCGCTGCTCGCGCGCGTCTACGAGAAGCTGCCGGAAGAGGGCGCAACGCCGATCCTCGATGACGATCCGACGCGCGTGCGTGTCGCGTTTATCGGTCGCCCCAACGTGGGCAAGTCGACGCTGGTGAATCGCGTGCTGGGCGAGGAACGCATGATCGCGTCCGAAGTGCCGGGCACGACGCGCGATTCGGTGTCGATCGACATGGAACGCGACGGTCGGCGTTATCGACTGATCGACACGGCGGGGCTGCGTCGCAGGTCGCGTGTCGACGAGGCGGTCGAAAAGTTCTCGGCGTTCAAGACGCTCGCGGCGATCGAGCAGTGTCAGGTCGCGGTCGTGCTTCTGGACGCGTCCGAAGGCATCACCGACCAGGACGCGACGGTGCTCGGCTATGCGCTCGACGCGGGCCGTGCGCTCGTCATCGCGCTCAACAAGTGGGACGGCCTGACCGACTATCAGCGCGAGCAGGCGCTGTCGGTGCTGTCGCGCAAGCTCGGCTTCGTCGAGTGGGCGGAGTCCGTGCGCATCAGTGCCAAGCACGGCACAGGCATGCGCGAACTGTTCGCCGCGGTGCATCGCGCACACGCGTCGGCCACGCGCCAGTTCAGCACTAGCGAAGTCACGCAGGCGGTCGAGATCGCCTATGAAACGAATCCGCCGCCGGTCGTGCGCGGGCATGTCGCGAAGATGCGGTTCGCGCATCCGGGCGCGAGCAATCCGCCGACCTTCATCATCCACGGCACGCGACTTCGCACGATCAGCGACACGTATCGTCGCTATCTCGAAAACTTCTTCCGCAAGCGGTTCAAGCTGGTCGGCACGCCAGTGCGCTTCATCTTCCGTGAAGGCAACAATCCTTACGAAGGCAAGAAGAACCCGCTGTCGGAACGGCAGGTCGCGAAGAAGCGCCGCCTGATCCGGCACGTCAAGCGGAAGTAATCAGCGCGCGGCACGTCGTTCCGGTCGCGTATCTGCGAGCGGCGTGCACTGCGGGACAATGCACTCATGATCCCGACCATCGCTCCGTCCGAAGCCCTTGAACGCCAGCGCGCAGGCGCGGTGCTGGTCGACGTGCGCGAGCGACACGAGCGTGCATCGGGCATGGCGACCGGCGCCATCGCATGCGCTTCCGCCGACCTTGCATCGACGCTCACGGACCGCACGCGCGAGATCGGCGTGATCTGCGAATCGGGCGTGCGATCGGCGAAGGCGGCGTCGCAGCTCCTCGAACTCGGCTACGTGCACGTGTTCTCCGTCGACGGTGGCACGCGGCGCTGGCGTGCGGACGGTTTACCGCTCACGCAGCCCGAAGGCGACGCCGATTTCTTCGATCGCTACTCGCGCCACCTGCGGCTGCCGGAGGTGGGTGTCGACGGGCAGGAACGGCTGCAGCATTCGCGCGTTCTCGTGATCGGCGCCGGCGGACTCGGTTCGCCGGTGGCGTATTACCTCGCTGCTGCGGGCGTCGGCACGTTGCGCATCGCGGACGACGACATCGTCGACCGCAGCAACCTGCAGCGGCAGATCCTGCATACCGATGCGCGCGTCGGCGTGCCTAAAGTCGAATCGGCGACGGTGGCGCTGCAGGCGCTCAATCCGCGACTGAAGATCGAAGGCGAGGTCACGCGGGTCACGTCCGACAACGTGGATGCGCTGCTCGATGGCGTCGACGTCGTCATCGACGGTGCCGACAACTTCCCGGCGCGCTACCTGCTCAACGATGCGTGCGTCCGCCACGCCAAGCCGCTGGTCTATGGCGCGGTGCATCGCTTCGAAGGCCAGCTGTCCGTGTTCGACGCCGGCGGCCATCGCGGCGAACGCCCTTGCTATCGCTGCCTGTTTCCCGAACCGCCGCCCGCCGAAGCCGCGCCGAACTGCGCTGAAGCGGGCGTGCTCGGCGTGCTGCCGGGCGTGATCGGCCTGCTGCAGGCGACCGAAGCCATCAAGCTGCTGCTCGGCATCGGCGAGCCGCTGGCGGGCCGCCTGCTGTATTTCGACGCGCTGGCCATGCGCTTTCGCGAAACACGGCTGCGGCCCGACCCCGGTTGTGCTGTCTGCGCGCCGGGCCGCTCGTTCACTGGCTACATCGACTACGCCCGGTTCTGCGCGGGCTGAGGCGATAATGCGCGCCCGCTCCCACGCCGCGCGCCGATGACCGACGATCGCCCGACCGCCCGCATCCTCGACGGCAAGCGCATCGCCGAGACGCTGCTCGACGAGCTGAAGGCGCGCGTCGACGTTCGCCTCGCGGCCGGCAAGAGCGCGCCCGGGCTCGCGGTGATCCTCGTTGGCGATGACCCGGCGTCATCCGTCTATGTGCGCAACAAGCGCCGCGCCGCGCAGAAGGTCGGCATCCGGGCAGTCGACCACGACCTGCCGGCGGACACGTCGGACGCGGACCTGCTCGCACTGATCGATCGGCTCAACGCCGACCCCGCGATCCACGGCATCCTGCTGCAGCTGCCGCTGCCGGATCGTCGCGATGCGTCCGCGCTGATCAACCGCATCGACCCGCGCAAGGACGTCGACGGCTTCCATCCGCAGAACGTCGGGCACCTCGTGCTGCGCGAGTTCGGGCTGCGGCCGTGCACGCCGCGCGGCATCACCACGCTGCTCGGCTATACCGACCAGCCCGTCCGCGGTCGCAGCGCGACGATCGTCGGCGTCAGCAACCACGTGGGCCGGCCCATGGCGCTGGAGCTGCTGATCGCCGGCTGCACGGTCACGTGCTGCCACCGGTTCACGCCGGCCGAAACGCTCGAGGCCGCGGTGCGCGGCGCGGACGTTCTCGTCGTCGCCGTGGGCAAACCCGGGTTGATTCCAGGCGAATGGGTGAAGCCCGGCGCAGTGGTGATAGACGTCGGCATCAACCGGCTGGATGACGGTCGCCTCGTCGGCGATGTCGGCTTCGCCGCGGCGGCGCAGCGCGCGAGCTGGATCACGCCGGTGCCGGGCGGAGTGGGGCCGATGACGGTCGCCACGCTGATGGAAAACACGCTGGACGCGTCCGAAGCGCTCGATCCCTGACGGCGATCGAAGTGCTGGCGGAGAGCTGGCAACTCGGAATTCCTCCCGCGCGCCGGCGCGTTCCAATTATTCGCCTGTGAAGGCGAGCGCGGCGGCGGTACAATGACGCGCTTCATCTTCCCGGGGCCGCCCATGCTGCGCATCCAGGCTGAAGCGCTCACCTTCGACGACGTCTCGCTCGTCCCCGCGCACTCGACAGTCCTGCCCAAGGACGTCTCGCTCGCGACCCGCCTCACCCGTGACCTCACCATCCGCCTGCCGATCGTTTCGGCGGCGATGGACACCGTGTCGGAAGCCAGCCTCGCGATCGCGATGGCGCAGCTCGGCGGCATCTCGATCATCCACAAGAACATGTCGGTCGAGCAGCAGGCCGCGCAGGTCGGGCAGGTCAAGAACTTCGAAGCCGGCGTCATCCGCGAGCCGTTCACCGTCGGCCCGGATACGACCATCGCGGAAGTGCTGAAGCTGACGCGCGCGCGCAACATTTCCGGCGTGCCGGTGGTCGACGAGAATGGCCAGCTGGTCGGCATCGTCACCAGTCGCGACATGCGTTTCGAAACGCAGCTCGCTGATCCGGTGCGCAACATCATGACGCGCAAGGATCGGCTCGTGACCGTGCGCGAAGGCGCGACGGACGACGAAGTACTCGGTCTTCTGCATCGCAACCGCATCGAGAAGGTGCTGGTCGTCAACGACGAGTTCGCGCTGCGCGGCCTGATCACCGTCAAGGACATCCAGAAGAAGCGCGACAACCCGAGCGCGGGTTACGACGCGGGCGGGCGACTGCTCGTCGGTGCGGCGGTCGGTGTCGGCGGTGATACCGAAGCGCGCATCGAAGCGCTTGTTGCTGCGGGCGTCGACGTAATCGTCGTCGACACCGCGCATGGCCATTCGCAGGGCGTGCTCGAGCGCGTGAAGTGGGTCAAGACGAAGTTCCCGAAGTGCCAGGTCATCGGCGGCAACATCGTCACCGGCGATGCGGCGCTCGCGCTGATGGATCACGGCGCGGATGCGGTGAAGGTCGGCGTCGGCCCCGGTTCGATCTGCACGACACGCATCGTTGCCGGCGTCGGCGTGCCGCAGATCACCGCGGTCGACATGGTCGCAGAGGCGCTGCAGGATCGCATTCCGCTGATCGCCGATGGCGGCATCCGCTATTCGGGCGACATCGGCAAGGCGATCGTGGCCGGCGCATCGAGTGTGATGATCGGTGGCCTGTTCGCGGGCACCGAGGAATCGCCAGGCGAAACCGAACTGTTCCAGGGCCGCAGCTACAAGAGCTACCGCGGCATGGGCTCGCTGGGCGCGATGGAGAAGGGGTCGAAGGACCGCTATTTCCAAGACGCGAGCGACGCCGACAAGCTCGTGCCGGAAGGCATCGAAGGCCGCGTGCCGTATCGCGGCCCGCTGCGTGGCGTCGTCCATCAGCTCGCCGGCGGTTTGCGCGCGACGATGGGTTACGTCGGCTGCGCGACTATCGAGGAGATGCGCAAGAAGCCGAACTTCGTACGCGTCACCAGCGCGGGCACGCGCGAGAGCCACGTGCATGACGTGCAGATCACGAAGGAACCGCCGAACTACCGTTCGTAGTTCGCAGCGGCCGCAACACGATGTCGACGGCCGCGATGTCGCGCCGTCGAAGTTCACCGTCCCGCGTGCCGGGACGCACCGGAAGACCGAGCGCGTGCACGACATCCACAGCGACAAGATCCTGATCCTCGACTTCGGCGCGCAGTACACGCAGCTCATCGCGCGCCGCGTGCGCGAACTCGGCGTCTACTGCGAGATCTGGGCGTGGGACCACGACCCCGCGGAGATCGCCGCGTTCGCGCCGAAGGGCATCATTTTATCGGGTGGTCCGGAATCGACCACGCTTCCGGGTGCACCGCGCGCGCCGCAGCAGGTATTCGACTCGGGCCTGCCGATCCTCGGCATCTGCTACGGCATGCAGACGATGGCCGCGCAGCTCGGCGGCGCGACCGAAGCCGCGGATGCGCGAGAGTTCGGACATGCGACCGTCGAACTGGTTGCAGCAGATTCGCTATTCGGCGATCTCAAGGATCATCCGGGCGCGCCGCCGCGCCTCGACGTGTGGATGAGCCACGGCGATCACGTGTCGAAGGCGCCGCCCGGATTCGTCATCACCGCACGCACGGATCGCATTCCGGTCGCCGCGATGGCGAACGAGGAGAAGCGCTGGTACGCGGTGCAGTTCCATCCGGAAGTGACACACACCAAGCAGGGGCAGGCGCTACTGCGACGCTTCGTCGTCGACATTTCGGGCTGCGCCACGTTGTGGACCGCGGCCGGCATCATCGAAGACCAGATCGCGCGCGTGCGTGCGCAGGTCGGCAGCGATGAAGTGATTCTTGGTCTTTCTGGTGGCGTTGATTCGTCGGTGGTCGCTGCGCTGCTGCATCGCGCGATCGGCGACCAGCTGACGTGCGTTTTCGTCGATACGGGCCTGCTGCGTTTCGAGGAAGGCGACCAGGTGATGGCGATGTTCGCCGAGCACATGGGCGTGCGCGTGATCCGCGTCAACGCGCGGGATCGCTATTTCGCCGCGCTCGAAGGCGTGGCCGACCCCGAAGCCAAGCGCAAGATCATCGGCGGCCTATTCGTCGACATCTTCGATGAGGAATCGACGCGGCTCACGAATGCGCGTTGGCTCGCGCAGGGCACGATCTATCCTGACGTGATCGAGTCGGCCGGCAGCAAGACCGGCAAGGCGCACGTGATCAAGAGCCACCACAACGTGGGTGGTCTGCCGGAGCACATGAAGCTCGGTCTCGTGGAACCGCTGCGCGAACTGTTCAAGGACGAAGTGCGCCGCCTCGGCCTCGAACTCGGACTGCCGCGCGAGATGGTGTATCGCCATCCGTTCCCGGGCCCAGGCCTTGGCGTCCGCATCCTCGGTGAAGTGAAGGCGGAATACGCGGAGATCCTCGCCAAGGCCGACCACATCTTCATCGACGAACTGCGGCGCCACGATCTGTACGACAAGGTCAGTCAGGCGTTCGCCGTATTTCTGCCGGTGCGGTCGGTCGGCGTTGTCGGTGACGCGCGTGCGTACGAATGGGTGATCTCGCTACGCGCCGTCGAGACGATCGACTTCATGACCGCGCACTGGGCACATCTACCGCACGAGTTCCTCGGTCACGTGTCGAGCCGGATCATCAACGAAGTGCGCGGCGTATCGCGCGTGGTTTACGACATCAGCGGCAAGCCGCCGGCCACGATCGAATGGGAATGAACCGCCTGCTTGCGAGCCATCGGCTCGCAGGCGGTTCATTGCCCGGCCCGCTGGGCCGGGCCGGGAGTTCGCAAAATCCGGTGCGCGACGCAACGCCTTTGAACACTCCCCGCACCGCATGACCACCCCGGCCACCACCGACGAACACTTCATCCGCGAAGCCCTAAACCTCGCGACACACGCCCGCGACGTCCACAACGAAATCCCGGTCGGTGCGCTGGTCGTCGACGCATCCGGCGCTATCATCGGCCGCGGCTTCAACCGCAACATCAACGACCACGATCCCAGCGCGCACGCCGAGATCGTCGCGATGCGCGAAGCGGGCAGGGCGGTCGGCAACCATCGTCTGATCGGCGCGACGCTCTACGTGACGCTCGAACCCTGTGCGATGTGCGCGATGGCGATGATCCATGCGCGCATCGCACGCGTCGTGTTCGGTGCGTTCGATCCGAAGACGGGCGCCGCAGGAAGCGTGTTCGACCTGCTCGCCGATCCGCGCCACAACCACCGCATCGACGTCACCGGCGGCGTTCTCGCCGACGAAGCCGGCAGCATGCTCACCGCATACTTCCGCGCGAAACGCGGACGACCCCCGGCCTAGGTGCGATGCCGCTGGATCTCGTGGTCCAGTTCTTCGTCGAAGCTGCGCACGGCCAAGCTGACTTCCATACCGAGAAGCAGGCTGGCGCCGAGCAGGAACGCGACGCCGAGAATTGCCAGCACTGTCGGCAACACGTCGAGGTGGTAACGCAGAAATGCGTCGATCGCGAGCGTCAGGCTGGTGCCGACGAAGCACCCCAGCGCGACGTAGAGCATCTGGCAGGCACGCAACACCAAGTGCGCGCGACGGCGATGACGGAGAACGCGCAGGTCACGCGCGGCGGGATCGGGCGCGACGTGCTGCCATTCCACGATCAAGGCGCGCAGGCGATCGACCACCCGCGCGAGCCGCGCATTGGCCGAGACCAGCATCGAGCCCGTGGCTGTCATCAGCAGCGCGCGGGGCGAGCATGGTGGTAAGGATCGCGTAGTGGCCGGCGTTGAGGATCGGGTTCATCGCGTCGTGCTCCGTGATCGCTGGATTATGATGCGCACGACACCGCAAGGACCACGCGCATGAGCGATCTCCGCACCCAGGGCCAGCGCCTCATCTGGATCGACCTCGAGATGACCGGCCTCGACACCGACAACGATTCGATCCTCGAGATCGCCACTGTCGTCACCGATGCGGAGCTCAACATCCTCGCCGAAGGGCCCGAACTGGCCATCGCGCATCCGGTCGAGCGCCTTGAAGGCATGGACGACTGGAACCGCAACCAGCATCGACGCTCGGGGCTGTGGGAGCGCGTGGTTACGCAGGGCGTATCGATGGCTGACGCCGAAGCGCGCACCGTCGAATTCCTCAACCAGTGGGTCGCACCGAGCGCGTCGCCGATGTGTGGCAACTCGATCTGCCAGGATCGCCGCTTCCTGCATCGCTTAATGCCGCGCGTGGAAAAGCATTTCCACTATCGCAACCTAGACGTCAGCACGATCAAGGAACTCGCGCGCCGCTGGGCGCCGCAGGTTTCGTCCGGCGTCCACAAGGAATCCGCGCATACCGCGCTGAGCGACGTCCGCGACTCGATCGCAGAGCTGCGTCATTACCGTCAGTTCATGGGACCGCTCGGCGGCAACGCCGCATAACGCGGAACTTCCGCCGCCGCATCGCATCGAACCCGCGGGATTCGTTGCAGGGATGTGGCGATGGAGCGAACAGACCGACGTGACCGTTTGCTTGCGCTGGTGCTCGCTGCACTGGCGCAGCTTGCATTCGTGGTGATGCTGCTGCGCTTCGTGCCGATGTCGAGTGTGCGGGCCACGAAGGACGATGCGCTGGTCGTCGAATACCTGCCGCGAAAAGAGCGTGTGCCGATCGCGCGAGAAGTTGCATCACACGAGATCGCATCCATCGTGACCGCGCGTCACAGGCATGCCGCCCAGGTCACCGTCGAATTTGATGCGCAGCGCGCCCCGGCCGCACGCGACAGTGAGGAGGTCGCAACCGCGGCAGCGCCGCTTGATCTGCGTGTTCCGGAACCGTCAGTGACCGATCACTTCGCGACGCGTGAGAAACTCAGAGCGCCGCCGATCGACGGGAGACGAACCCGCTTCGCGGATGCTTGGCAAGGCGGCGGTACCCTGCTGGACGAGGCGCGGGCACGATCGGGCGTCGTGCGTATCGCGACGTCGCTGTTCGGCGGGCCGCCGCGTCACTGCAACGAAGTCGAGCGTCGACTCCGCAAGCCGAACTGCCTGCCGGAGCCGGAAGACGAGCCGGTCGACCCCTGAAACGAGCGAAGCCCGCTTTCGCGGGCTTCGAGATAGTGGCGTCCCCACGGGGATTCGAACCCCGGTCGCTACCGTGAAAGGGTAATGTCCTAGGCCTCTAGACGATGGGGACGCTGTAGCAAACTTCGCTAGGCGCGACACCGGGCGTGTTACATCGGCCTATGCCCGGCCTCTAATTTTTACTTCCAGATGGTGGAGCCAGCCGGGATCGAACCGGCGACCTCTACAATGCCATTGTAGCGCTCTCCCAGCTGAGCTATGGCCCCACGCGCTGGAGAGCCGGCATATTAGTGAGCGACCCCGGCACCGTCAAGCATCGTCGACGATTTCTTCACGTTCTTCGACCGGAATCGCGCCTTCGAATCGCAGCGTCGTCGGGCCATGGCCACGTTCGCCGAGGTACTGCAGCCACTTGCCGAGAAACGTGTTCATCCGCATGCGGTGACCGAGCAGCCGTTCGGGCGTCGGGTTGAGCCCGATCACGTCCTGCCAGCGGCGACCGACATAGCAATGGGTCGCTTCCGCTTGTTTGGCGTCGTGATAGAGCCGCACGTAGGCGGACGGATCGGATTCACCAGTGACCGGGTCGCGCATCGCGTAGGTCAGGCGGATTTCGCTCGTGTACGGATGCTGGCCCATCACGTCGACGCGGACGGGCACGCCGTCACCGATATCCGATACCCAGCGACCTTCGCCCAGGTTACGGATATCGAAAAGCCGCCCCAGGCGGCCGTGGTTTTCGGCGTACAGGGCCATCAGCCAGGCGAAGCGGCTGAGTCGCGGAACGAGGCGTTTGCGGGCGACGAGCTGGGACATGGATCGACTCTACACGCCCGTTGTCCACGAGAGTGCGACGGCGTCCGACCCGTTCAGCGAGCGACGGGAACACCGTCACAGCGCAGCTAGAACATCTCGCGCTGCAGGCCGAGCGTGGTCAGCACCTTGCTCGCGATCTCCTCGATCGAGGTGTGCGTCGTACTCAGCGTGGGGATGCGTTCGGCGCGGAACATGGCTTCCGCCGCAGCGACTTCGCGACGGCAGGTTTCCAGCTGCGCATAGCGCGAATTCGGGCGACGTTCCTGGCGGATCTGCTGCAGGCGCGCGGGATCTATCGTCAACCCGAACAATTTGTGCCGATAGGGACGCAGACGCGGCGGAAGACGGTCGTGCTCGAGGTCTTCCTCGGTCAGCGGATAGTTCGCTGCACGCACGCCGTAATGGAGCGCGAGGTAGATGCAGGTTGGCGTCTTGCCTGCGCGCGACACTGCGACGAGCACCAAGTCCGCATCGGCGTAGTCGAGGCTCTGGCCGTCGTCGTGCGTCAGCGTGAAATTGATGGCGTCAATTCGGCGGTGATAGCGCTCAAAATCGACCATGCCGTGCGCGCGGCCGACGTGGCGCTGTCGCGTCTGCTCGAGTTCGCGCTCCAGCGGCTCGATGAAGGGCGCGAACACGTCGAGCATCAGCGCGCCGCTCTCGATCAGCGCGGCGCTGATTTCCGGGTCCACGCACGAGTTGATCACGATCGGTCGGACACCATGGCGTGCTCCGGCCTCGCGGATGCGCGCCACCGTGTCCTGCGCGCGCTCGAGCGAATCGACGAACGAAATGCGCGTGGTGTCGAACCGCGTCTCGGTGAACTGGGTGAGCACGCTGTGGCCGATGGTCTCGGCGGTGATGCCGGTGCCGTCGGAGACGTAGAAAACGGGGCGGACTTCGCTCATCGAGATACGCGCCAGACGTTGGTCGGACAGGAAAAACCCCGGCAAATCAAGCTTGTATGCGCGGGACGCAGCGGCGATCATATCCGCTATTCGCCGGCGGTCGCGCCCGAAAACACCCTTGGAGACGGTCTTGAACGAGAACATCCTGTGGTTGCACGCGCTTCGCCTGTCGGACCTGGCGCGCGTCGGCGGCAAGAACTCCTCGCTCGGCGAGATGATCGGCAACCTGGCCGGGCTCGGTGTGTCGGTGCCCGGCGGCTTCGCGACCACCGCGGAGGCGTTCAAGGATTTCATCGCGCATAACGACCTGCACCAGCGCATCTTCGATCGACTGGCCACGCTCGATGTCGAGGACGTGCACGCATTGACCGCGGCCGGCGGCGAGATCCGTGGCTGGGTGATCGATGCGCCGCTGCAGCCCGAACTTGATCGCGACATCCGCGCGGCGTATCGCCAGCTGTGCGGCGAGAACGGCGGCGGCGATGTCGCCGTCGCGGTGCGTTCGTCGGCGACGGCGGAAGACCTGCCGGATGCGAGCTTCGCGGGCCAGCAGGAGACCTTCCTCAACGTGACGGGCGAGGACGACGTCGTCCACAAGGTCAAGGAAGTTTTCGCGAGCCTCTACAACGACCGCGCGATCGCGTATCGCGTGCACCACGGCTTCAAGCACGAAGACGTGTTCCTGTCCGCTGGCGTGCAGTTGATGGTGCGTTCGGACGTCGGTTCGTCCGGCGTGTTGTTCACGCTCGACACCGAGTCCGGTTTCCGCCAAGTGGTGTTCGTCACCGCGAGCTACGGCCTCGGCGAGATGGTGGTGCAGGGCGCTGTGAATCCCGACGAGTTCTACGTCTACAAGCCCACGCTGCGCGACGGCAAGAAGGCGATCCTGCGCCGCACGCTCGGTGCGAAGCAGTTGCGCATGGTCTATTCCGACGTGGCGGGTGAGCGCGTGCGCACCGAGCCGACGCCGGACGAACTGCGCAACCGTTTCTGCGTCAGCGACGAAGACGTGCAGGAGCTGTCGAAGCAGGCGCTCGTCATCGAACAGCATTACGGCCGCCCGATGGATATCGAGTGGGCGAAGGACGGCGTCAGCGGCAAGCTCTTCATCGTGCAGGCGCGCCCCGAGACCGTGAAGTCGCGCGCGCATGCCACGCAGATCGAGCGTTACCAGCTGATGCAGCGCGGGCCCGTGGTGTGCGAGGGGCGTGCGATCGGCCAGAAGATCGGCACCGGCGTCGCCCGCGTCGTGCGTTCGCTCGACGACATGAGCCGCGTGCAGCCGGGCGACGTGCTCGTCGCTGACATGACTGACCCCGACTGGGAGCCGGTCATGAAGCGTTCGGCTGCGATCGTCACCAATCGCGGTGGCCGTACCTGCCACGCCGCGATCATCGCGCGCGAACTCGGCGTTCCGGCGGTCGTCGGTACCGGCAACGCGCTCGATACGATCAAGGACGGCCAGCAGGTCACCGTGAGCTGCGCCGAAGGCGATACCGGTTTCATCTACGACGGCGAACTGCCGTTCGATCGCAATGTTGCCGACCTCGAGCACATGCCGCCAGCGCCGCTCAAGGTGATGATGAACGTCGCTAACCCCGAGCGCGCGTTCGACTTCGCGATGCTGCCGAACGCGGGTGTCGGTCTTGCGCGCCTCGAGATGATCATCGCCAGCCACATCGGCGTGCATCCGAAGGCGTTGCTCGAATACGGCCGCCAGGATGCGGAAACCAAGAAGAAGATCGACGCGAAGATGGCCGGCTATTCCAGCCCGGTCGACTTCTACGTCGATCGTCTCGCCGAAGGCATCGCGACGATCACGGCGTCGGTCGCGCCGAACCCGGTGATCGTGCGTCTGTCGGACTTCAAGTCGAACGAGTACGCCAATCTCATCGGCGGCGCGCGTTACGAGCCGCATGAAGAGAACCCGATGCTCGGCTTCCGCGGTGCGAGCCGTTACGTCGATCCGTCGTTCGCAGAAGCCTTCGCGCTCGAGTGCCGCGCCGTGCTTAAGGTGCGCAACGAGATGGGCCTGAAGAACTGCTGGGTCATGATCCCGTTCGTGCGCACGCTGGACGAAGGCCGCAAGGTGGTCGAAGTGCTGCGCAAGAACGGCCTCGTGCAGGGCGAGGACGGCCTGAAGATCATCATGATGTGCGAGGTTCCGTCGAACGCGCTGCTGGCGGACGAGTTCCTCGAGATCTTCGACGGCTTCTCGATCGGTTCGAACGACCTCACGCAGCTGACGCTCGGCCTCGATCGCGACTCGGGCATCGTCGCGAACCTGTTCGACGAACGCGATCCGGCGGTCAAGAAGCTGCTGTCGATGGCGATCCAGGCCGCCAAGCGAAAGGGCAAGTACGTCGGCATCTGCGGGCAGGGCCCGAGCGACCATCCTGACCTCGCGCAGTGGCTGATGGAGGAGGGCATCGAGTCGGTGTCGCTGAATCCGGATACGGTGGTCGATACGTGGCTGCGGCTTGCTAAGGCGAAGGCCGCGGGCTGATTTGCAGCGTCGTCGCGATAAGAAAAAGCCCCGCTTCGGCGGGGCTTTTCGTTGCAGCGCATGCGGTGATCAGGGGCGCGCGTGGTCGATCGTCAGTGCGGTCTTTGCGTCGGACGCGACCTGCAACGCGGGTGATTCGAGATCGCCCGATTGTGCATTGGCGACACCGCTTCGGGACGCGCGCGCGATGATTTCAACGTTCTGCAGCTGCGAAAGTCTGCGTGTTGGCATCGGGCTGTCGGCGTCGGATAGCGTGATCGTGGTCGGCAGGTCGCCGACGATAAGGCGCTTGGCCGCGACGGGCATCGGCATCCCGCCGGGTTCGCGCGCAAGCACGAAGACCGCGGCGTCGGCGGGGAGATCGCGACGCAGTGCCGGTGCGATGTCGACGCGGATCGTCAGCACGCGTGCCTTCGGAACGGCGGACTCCGGCAGCGGCGGCAGGCCTGCTTCGCGGCGTGCGTCGTCGATCTGCGTGCGCAGTGCGCCTGCAGTGGCCGGGTCGACCGCGGCGAGCAGTGGTTGCCACGTCACTGCTGCATCCGCAGCAGCACCGGCCTGGCGTTGCGCGACACCGAGGAACCATCGCGAACGCTGGTGTGTCGGCTGGATTTCGAGGGCGCGACGCAGCATCGCGATCGATTCCGGGTCGAAGCGTCGGCCCGGCGCAGCGATCGCGCGCGCTTCGGCGGCCTGTGCGAGCAGGTCGGGATCGCGCGGCGCGTAACGCAACGCCTGTGAGTACGCGCGCACGACGTCGGCTGGGCGGCCTTCGGCGCGGTACGCATCGGCAAGCAGTCGCCAGCCGTCCGGCTGCACGGGATTGCCGGCGAGTTCGCGTTCGAGGCGGTCGACCGCGGACGATAGCGTGTCGACCGGATGCACGTTGGCCGGATCAAGCGCGGCCGGCGTACCGACGAGGAGGTACAAGGCCGACACCGAGACGAGCGCCGCGCCGGCAACCACACCACCCAACGTAGGACGTCGACGGATCAGCGGCCAGAACGCGAACACGAGGACGACGAGACCGAGCGCGAGCGCCGCGACGATGAAAGCGTTCGACATCACCATTCGCCGTTGTCCTCGGAAGCTGCCACGGGCGTGTCGACGCGCGCACGCGAACGATCACGGGCGACGCGCCAGACGATGCCGCCCCCCGCGAGCAGAATGAGCACCGGGCCGAACCACAGCAGCCACGTCGACGGTTCGACTTCGGGGTTGTAGAGCACGAACTGTCCGTAGCGGTCGACCAGGAAGCGACGGATCTCGTCGTCGCTGCGGCCTTCGCGCATCAGCTGCAGGATCTCGCGACGTAGATCGATTGCGATGAGGGCTTCGGAATCGGCGATCGACTGGTTCTGGCACATCACGCAACGCAGCTGATGCGTGAGGTCGCGGAAACGCGTTTCCTCGGCCGCATCGCGGAACTGCAGCGGACGACGGTCGGCGACCTGTGCGGTCGCAGTCCCGATGACGAGCAACGCGGCGAGCAGCGCGAACAGGACCCTACGCACCACGTTCGGTCTCCAGACCCTGCAGCTGCGGGAGCAGTTCGTCGCGGATGATCGCGTCGGTGAGCGGGCCGACGTGCTTCCAGCGCACGCGGCCCTGTGCATCGATCAGAAAGGTTTCAGGCGCGCCGTAGATGCCGAAGTCGATCGCCGTCGTGCCGGCTTCGTCGGCGATGACCAGCCAGTACGGATTGTTGAACTGCTCGAGCCAGCGCAGCGCGTCCTCTCGCGTGTCCTTCACGTCGTAGCCGATCACACGCACGCGTTTGGTTTCCGCGAAGTGCGTGATCACTGGATGCTCTTCACGGCACGCGGGGCACCAGCTGCCCCAGACGTTGAGCACGTACGGCGCGCCGCGCAGGTCGGCTGCGCGCACGATGCGCTGCGGCTGATGCAGCGAAGGAAGTGCGAACTCGGGCGCGGCCTTGCCGACCAGCGGAGACGGCAGTGCTTCGCGATCGGGCTTGCGGCTGAGCCACACGCCGGCGGCGAGGAGCACGGCGAGCACGGCGAACACGGCGAGCGGTATCCAGCGGGCACGCGTCACGGGGTGGCTCCGGCTGTCGCTGCGTCGTCCGCAGGCACGGCAGTCGGCGCGCGTGCGTTGCGGAACCGTCGATCGAACGCCGCTGCGAGTCCGCCCAGCGCCATCAGCAGCGCGCCGCCCCAGATGAAGCGAACGAACGGCTTGACGTGCACGCGCACCGCCCACGAGCCGCCGCCGAGCGATTCACCGAGCGCGACGTAAAGATCGCGCGCAACCCCCGGGCGGATCGCCGCTTCCGTCATGACCTGTCCGCCGCTTGCGTAGGTGCGCTTCTCGGGATGCATGGTGTCGATCGCGCGGCCACCGTCCGAGACGATGACCGTGCCCCGGTCGGCAACGTAGTTCGGGCCTTGGCGACGTTCGACGCCGTCGAAGCGGAATTCATAGCGACCCAGCGCGACGGTTTGCCCCGGCTTCAACGCGAGTTCGTGCTGCTGCGCCATGCCTTCGACAAGCAGTGCGCCCGCAAGGAAGACACCCAGCCCTGTGTGCGCGAGGATCATGCCGACCATTTCGCCGGTGAACCGTCCGCCGGTATTCCGGACGCGCTGCACGACGAAGCGCACAGTGCCGAGCACCACCCAGACGACGCCGACCAGCGCGAGCGCCGACTTCCACCCGCCCTGCGGCAGCAGGACGAAGGCCGCGACGCCCGACAGCACCGCAAGCACCGCGAGCGGCGCAAGGAGCCTTGCGGGCCGCGACGGTTCCTCGCGCTGCCAACGCGTCAGCGGGCCGAACGGAAGCAGCAACGCGAGCAGCGCGACGAGCGGGATGAAGAACGAGGCGAAGTAGGGTGGGCCGACCGAAATCTTGCCCATGTCCAGCGCATCAGCCAGCAGCGGGTACAGCGTGCCGAGCAGCACCATCGCGCACGAGGCGCTGAGCAGGACGTTGTTCACCAGCAGCAGCGTCTCGCGCGAGTACATCGCGAAGTAGCGCGGCGGCGCGGCGCTGTTATCGGGCGCCTTCAACGCGTAGAGCAGCAGCGAGCCGCCGACCACGATGCCGAGGAAGATCAGCACGAACGTGCCGCGCGTCGGGTCGGCCGCGAACGCGTGCACGCTGGTCAATACGCCGGAGCGCACGAGGAACGTGCCGAGCAGCGACAGCGAGAACGCTGCGATCGCGAGCAGCAACGTCCAGCCGACGAAGCCGCCGCGCTTCTCGGTCACCGCCTGCGAATGGATGAGCGCGGTGCCGGCGAGCCACGGCATGAACGACGCGTTCTCGACCGGGTCCCAGAACCACCAGCCGCCCCAGCCGAGTTCGTAGTACGCCCACCACGAACCGAGCGCGATGCCGACGGTGAGGAAGGCCCAGGCGATGTTCGTCCACGGACGCGTCCAGCGCAGCCAGCGCGTGTCGACATCGCCTTCGAGCAGCGCGGCGATCGCGAATGCGAAAGGCACCGAGAATCCGACGTAGCCCGTGTAGAGCATCGGCGGGTGGATGATCAGGCCCGGATCCTGCAGCAGCGGATTGAGGTCGCGACCTTCGATCACCGCCGGCAGCAGCCGAACGAACGGGTTGCTGGTAAAGATCAGGAACGCGAGAAAGCCGACCGCGACGATGCCCATCACGCCGATCACGCGCGCGACGACGTGGCGCGGCAACGCGCCGGAGAACGTCGCGACCGCGCCGGTCCACAGCGCGAGCACCAGTGCCCAGAGCAGCAGCGAGCCTTCGTGCGAACCCCAGACCGCCGAGAAGCGATAAGGCATCGGTAGCAGCGAATTGCTGTTCGAGGCGACGTACTTGACCGAGAAGTCCTGCGTCACGAACGCATAGGTGAGCACGCCGAACGCGATCGCGATGCAGCCGAGCTGCGCGTACGCCGTTGGCCGCGCGAGGTCCATCCACGCGCCGATGCCGCGATGCGCGCCGATCAGCGGAAGCGTCGCCTGTGCGATCGCAACGACGAATGCCAGCAGCAGCGCTAACTGGCCGATTTCAGGCAGCATCGAAATATTCCGTCACTGCATCGCTTCGGCGGGCGCCGACTGTGATGGCACCGCCGCGTTGTCGGCTACGTCATGCTTGCGGTGCGCCTTGCCCATCTTCTCGGCGACTTCCTTCGGCATGTAGGTCTCGTCGTGCTTGGCGAGCACCTGCTCCGCGACGAAACGGTCGCCCTGCATGTGGCCCGTCGCGATCACCGCCTGGTCCTCGCGGAACAGGTCGGGGAGGATGCCGGTGTAGACGACCGGCATGACGCGATCGCCGTCGGTGACGTCGAAGTGCGCTTCCATCGAGCCCTGCGCACGCTTGAACGAACCGCGCGCGACCATGCCGCCGAGGCGGAACTTGCTGCCGCCATCGCGCACCTGCGCACCGGCTTGCCCGCCGAAGATTTCCGACGGCGTATAGAGGTAGGCCACGTTGCGCTGCAGCGCCATCGCGACGAGCGTGGCCGCGAGGCCGGCGCCCAGCACGAGCGCGACGAGCCACATCAGGCGGCGACGACGGATCGGGTTCATTGCGTTTCCATGGAACGTTTCGGACGCGCACGGGCGGCGTCGCGCGATTCGCGTCGCTTGGCGGCGCGAAGGTGACGAATGATCTGCACGCGCGTCGACAGGAAATCCCAGCCGAGCACGACGGCGAAGACGGCGTAGGCCGCAGCGACGTAGTTCGCGTACGTCATCGCGCAGCTCCCGCGGCCTGTGCGACCCAGTGCTTGCCGGACTCGCGACGCAGGTTGTCCGCGCGCGCACGCGCCAGCAGTGCGCCGACGAACCAGATGTGCGTGCCGATCGTCATCCAGATCAGCGGCGCCATCATCGACGCATCCATCGACGACTTGCCGAACAGTCGGATCGTCTGGCCCTGGTGCAGCGAGTTCCACCAAACCACCGAGTAATGAATGATCGGCAGCAGCACGACGCCGACGATCGCGAGGAACGACGCCGCGCGCGCGGCGATGCGGCGGTCATCGATAGCGCCGTAGATGCCCATCACGCCGAGGTAGAGGAAGAGCAGGATCAGTTCCGTGGTCAGGCGCGGGTCCCAGTCCCACCACGTGCCCCACATCGGCTTGCCCCAGATCGAGCCGG
Organism: Lysobacter sp. HA18; assembly: GCF_054057595.1. Taxonomy (NCBI): domain Bacteria; kingdom Pseudomonadati; phylum Pseudomonadota; class Gammaproteobacteria; order Lysobacterales; family Lysobacteraceae; genus Lysobacter; species Lysobacter sp. HA18. Next base: position 1,963,842 of record NZ_JBSRZL010000001.1, on the reverse strand, counting down.
TGACCAGAGTGATCAGGGTGAACGCGGCGCCGATCGGCGCGCAGGCCATCGCCAGTATTTCGCACAGCTTGATGCGCCAGATCAGCGCGACCGCCGCGTACAGCGCCATCGCGGCGAATACGGCCATGCTCATCCAGGCCGACGGCACGTGGATGTAGAGGATGCGGAAGCTGTCGCCCTGCTGGTAGTCGGCGGGCACGGTGAACAGCGCGCCGTAGATGCCGACCAGCATCGCGAGCAGACCCAGCCCATAACCCCACGGCGCCCATCGCGCGGCGAAGCGGTCGAAGTAGGGCGGCGAGCCGAGTTGGTGGAACCAGCGGACCAGCGGATTCATGCGGGCATCGGAGCGTGCGGGGTGCCGGTCGAAGCGTGCGGGGCAGTATTCCGGACCGTCGCCGGCGAGCGCTTGATCGGACTCAATTCGGGGGCCTCAGTTCAGGGCGATCCGCAGCGCGGCGGCCGCGGCGACCGGGGCCAGGAGCAGACTGGCGACCAGTCCGGCGCCGAGCAGCAGCAGCGCGCCTGACGGGTCCAGCCCCTGCGACGCGGCGACGACGCTTCCCGCGCCGAAGACCAGCACCGGCACATAAAGAGGCAGCGCCAGCAGGGCCACAAGTATACCGGAGCGCTTCATTCCGACGGTCAGCGCGGCGACCACCGCACCGATGAGACTCAGCAACGGTGTGCCGAGTGCGAGCGATGCCATCAGTACCGGCAGTTGGGCGGCGGGCAGGTGCAGGAGTAGCCCGAGGATGGGTGTCGCGATCAGGAGCGGCAATGCGGAGGTGGCCCAATGCATGGCGGTGCGGACCAGCACCAGCCACGGCAGCGGGACCGGCGCGAGCATCCACTGCTCGAGCGAGCCGTCCTCGGCGTCGGAACGGAACAGGCTGTCGAGCGACAGCTGCCCGGCGAGCAGCACGGCGAGCCAGAGCACGGCGCTGGCGACCCTGGACAGCAGCTTGTCCTCAGCGCCGAGGGCCAGCGCGAAGAGGACGACGACCAGCACGGCGAACATCGCGGGCTGCAGGGCGTCACTGCGGCGGCGCCAGAGCAGGCGGAGGTCGCGACGGATCAGCGCCGCTGCGGATGTGGCAAGGCTCGGGCGCGGCGTCACGATGCGCGCTCCAGATGCAGCAGTCGCGTGCGCACGGGCGGTGCGGCATAGGCGCCGTGCGTGGTCAGCAGCGTTGCGCCGCCGTCGTCGAGATGCCGCCGGATCAGGCGGTTCACCAGCTCGATACCGTCGAGGTCGAGGTTGGCGTACGGCTCGTCGAGCAGCCAAAGCGGCGCCGGCGACAGCCACAGGCGCGCGAGAGCCAAGCGCTTTCTCTGACCGGCGGAGAGCTGGCGCGCGAGCTGGTCTTCGTAGCCCGCCAGACCGACGAGATCGAGCGCTTCAGCCGCATCGAGCCCCGCGCGACGGCCCTGCAGCCCCGCCATGCAATCGAGATTTTCCAGCGTCGACAGGTCGCCCTTGAGCCCGGGCAGATGGCCGACGTAACCGATCACGCCCGCGCGTTCGGCGGGTGTCGCATGGCGGCCATGGATGCGCACTTCGCCGGCGTCAGCGCGGAGCAGGCCCGCGAGCACGCGAAGCAGCGTGGTCTTGCCGGCGCCGTTCTCGCCCTGGACGAGCAGCGCTTCGCCTACGTCCACGGACACGTCGAGCGGCCCGAAGACGGGCTCGTCGTCGCGCGAGAAGGAGAGGCCGGTGGCGTCGAGCAGCGGCGGGCGAGGGGCGTCGGGCATCGGCGTGTCGGACGGCCGATGGCCGCAGCCGCTCATTCTATCCAGTCGACGTCCGCGAGATCGGCGCCGGGCGGGCGCGGCATCAGCATGTGCAGCCGCACCGGTTCGCCGGCCAGCCACGCGAGGATGCCGGCCTGATCGAACTGGCGGCCCAGCGCGTCGGCGCGATGGGGGTCGAGACCGGCGATCAGCCAGCCCGCTTCGCGGTGGCCGCCGTCGGGCGCCTGCGCCCAGGTGCGGCGGTAGTCGACGCCCAATGCGTCCATGCGCGCGACCAGCACGTCGTCGGACTCCGCATTCTCCGTGACCGGGTGCGATTCGGCGTCCGGATTCCATGCGGTGATGAACGCATAGCTCGACGCCGGCAGCCGCGATTCGACCTCGGGCACGCGTTCGCCGACGCCGAATTCAATTGGTTCGCCACCGAGTTCCGCGCAGTAGCGGGCGCTCGCGAATGCGCGTGCGAGGCCGATCGGATCGTCCTGCGATGCACCGTCGTTCGTCCTGTCGTCGCTCATGCCGTCCTCCACGTCCATTACGTAAACTCGAAAGCCCTTCGAACGACCCCGCGCCGAATGACGCCCGACACCAAGCTGCCCAAGGTCGGTACGACCATCTTCACCGTGATGTCCCAACTGGCCGTCGAACACGGCGCGGTGAACCTCGGGCAGGGGTTTCCCGACTTCGATGTTCCCGCACGGCTCGTCGACGCACTGGCACGCGCGATGCGCGATGGCCGCAACCAGTATTCGCCCATGACGGGCGTGCCGCCGCTGCGTGCCGCGATCGCGCATAAAACCGAGCGCTGCTACGGATATCGTCCCGATGCGGATGCCGAAGTGACGGTGACGTCCGGCGCGAGCGAAGCGATCTTCGATGCCGTGCACGCGGTGGTGTGTCCGGGCGACGAGGTCATCGTTCTCGATCCCTGCTACGACTGCTACGAGCCGGCGATCGATCTGGCAGGCGGAGTCGCGGTGCATGTCGCGCTCGATCCCGAGACCTTCGCGCCCGACTGGGCGGCGATCCGCGCCGCGGTGACGCCGCGCACGCGCATGATCATGATCAACTCGCCGCACAACCCGTCGGGCGCGATGTGGACGGCGGACGACATGCAGCAGCTGATCGCGCTGCTCGACGGCACGTCGATCTACCTGCTGTCCGACGAGGTGTACGAGCACATCATCTTCGACGGTCGCCGACACGAGTCGGCGTTGCGTTATCCCGAACTTCGTTCGCGTGCGTTCGTGGTGTCGAGCTTCGGCAAGACGTATCACTGCACGGGCTGGAAGATCGGTTACTGCATCGCGCCCCCGGCGTTGTCGGTCGAATTCCGCAAGGTGCATCAGTACAACACCTTCTGCACGTTCACTCCGGCGCAGTTCGCGTTCGCCGAGATGATCGAAGCCGAGCCGGAGCATTACGAACAGCTCGGCGCGTTCTACGAAGCCAAGCGCGATCGTTTCCGCGAACAACTGCTGACGACGAAGCTGCGTCCGCTGCCGGTGCCGGGCGGCTATTTCCAGCTGGTCGACTATTCCGCGGTGAGCGATCTGCCCGACGCGGAGTTCTGTCGCTGGCTGACGATCGAGAAGGGCGTCGTCGCCATTCCGCTCTCGCCGTTCTACGGCACGCCGCCGGCCGGGCAGCGCCTCGCGCGCCTGTGCTTCGCCAAGAACGAAACCACGCTCGACGCCGCCGTCGCGCGTCTGCAGGCGCTCTGAGGTTCACATGTCCACCGAATACCGCATCGCCGATGCACGCAACCCGCTTCGCGTCAGCCTGGTGCAGGGCGAGACGCGCTGGCACGACCCGGAAGCCAACCGCGAGTACTACGGCGACCTGATCGGCGCGCTGCACAACATCACCGATCTCGTCGTACTGCCGGAAACGTTCACCAGCGGCTTCTCCAACGACGCCATCGACCGCGCCGAAACCATGGACGGCCCGACCGTGCAATGGATGCGCGACTGGGCGAAGGATCTGAATGCCGCAGTGACCGGCAGCGTGCAGTTGCGCACCGACAACGGCGTCAGCAACCGTCTGCTGTTCGTGACGCCCGATGGCGACGTGCAGTACTACGACAAGCGCCACCTGTTCCGTTACGCGGGCGAGCACGAGCGCTACAGCGCAGGCCGCGACCGCCTGACGCTGGACTGGCGCGGCTGGCGCATCTGTCCGCTGGTCTGCTACGACCTGCGCTTCCCGGTGTTCTCGCGCAACCGTTTCGACGTCGAGCGCAAGGAAGATCTCGATTACGACCTGCTGCTCTACGTCGCCAACTGGCCCGGCGTGCGCGGTCATGCATGGCGCACATTGCTGCGTGCACGTGCGATGGAGAATCTGTCGTATGTCGCCGCGGTGAATCGCGTCGGCACCGACGGCAACGGGCTGGTCTACGCCGGCGACAGCGCGGTGATCGATTTCCTCGGCAATCCGCTCAGCGAATGCGCGGACATGGAAGTGGTCAGCACGACGACGCTGTTCCTCGAGGAACTGCACGCGCACCGCAAGCGCTTCCCCGCAATGCTGGACGCCGACCGCTTCGAACTGCTGTAACGCGCGTCGGCCTCAGACGAGGCCGGTGAGGTAGTAGAGCCCGATCACGACGAGCACCGCAGTCGTTTTGATCACGGTGACCGCAAAAATGTCGCGATAGGCCTGGCGATGCGTCAGGCCGGTAACGGCCAGCACCGTGATCACCGCGCCGTTGTGCGGCAGCGTGTCCATGCCGCCGGATGCCATCGCCGCGACGCGATGCAGCACCTCCATAGGAATTCCCGCTGCATTCGCCTGCGCGATGAACTGCTGCGCCATTGCCGCAAGGGCGATACCCATGCCGCCGGACGCGGAGCCCGTGATGCCGGCGAGCGACGTCACCGTGACCGCGGTATTGAGCAGCGGATTCGGAATCGACGAAAGCGCGTTCGACACCACGAGGAAGCCGGGCAGGGCGGCGATTACCGCGCCGAAGCCGTATTCCGATGCCGTGTTCATGGACGCCAACAACGCACCGCTGATCGCCGCACGACTGCCTTCGACGAAGCGCGACGCCACCGGCCGCCACGCGAGCACCAGCACGCTGACGATGCCGATGAGCAGCGCGCCTTCGACCGCCCACACGCCGGCGACCTTCGTCACTTCCTGCACGACGGGTGCGGCGTCGCCGATCACCGCAGGGTCGAACGATGTCGACTTGCCGTAGAAGCCGGGAATCCACGCGCTGAATAGGCGATTCGCGACGCCGACCAGCACCAGCGGAAGCAATGCGACCCATGCGCTCGCGAGGCGATCGCCTTCGAAGCGCACCGGCTCGTTCACCAGCGTTGCGGGGTCGCCATAGCCTTCGCCGGCCGCAGCGGCCTTGCGACGTCGTGATTCGAGATAAAGCAGACCGACGATGAGGATGAACACGCCGCCGAGGCTGCCGAGAATCGGCGCGGCCCACGTGGTCGTGCCGAAGAACGTCGTCGGAATGATGTTCTGGATCTGCGGCGTGCCGGGCAGCGCGTCCATCGTGAACGTGAATGCGCCGAGCGCGATCGTGCCGGGAATCAGGCGCTTCGGGATATCGCTCTGGCGGAACAGCTCAGCGGCGAACGGATACACCGCGAACACCGCGACGAACAGCGACACGCCGCCGTAGGTCAGCAGCGCGCAGACGAGGACGATCGACAGGATCGCGCGGCCCGCACCGACCACGCGGATGGTCGCGGCGACGATCGACCGCGAGAAACCCGACAGCTCGATCAGCTTCCCGAACACCGCGCCCAGCAGGAATACCGGGAAGTAGAGCTTGAGGAAGTCCACCATCTTGGCCATGAACAGGCCGGTGAACATCGGCGGCACCAGCGATGGATCGGTGAGCAGCACCGCGCCGAGCGCTGCGACGGGCGCGAAAAGAATCACCGAATGGCCGCGGTAGGCCACGAACATCAGGAAGGCCAGCGCAGCCAGCACGATCAGGAAGGCCATCTAGGCTCTCGTCCCCAGGATGCGCGCCAGTATCCGGAGCGGCCACGCCGCCGGCATTGTCCGAACGTACAACTGCCGGCCGCGGTGGACGCCGACTACCGTGCACCGCATCAGGGCGCGTCCGCCCTTCGATCACGCCATCCGGTCACTGGGGAGAGTCCTTTGATGCGCCGCAAGAACGTCAGCCGTACCCATCTGTGCCTCGCCATCGCATGTGCGCTGCTGGCGCCTGCCGCGTACGCACAGGACACGACCGCCAACGCGAACGCCGCGTCCGACACCACGAACAGCGATGGCGAGCGCCAGCTCGACCGCATCAAGGTCACGGCACGCAAGCGCGAAGAAACGCTGCAGGAAGTGCCGGTGGCAGTCACCGCATTCACCGCGGATGCGCTCGACAAGCTCGACGTGCGCGACCTCGCCGATCTCGACGCGCAGGTGCCGAACCTCACCATCTACGCGGCACGCGGCTCGACCAGCACGGTCACCGCCTACATCCGCGGCGTCGGCCAGGCCGATCCGCTGTGGGGCGTCGATCCGGGCGTCGGCATCTATCTCGACGACGTCTACCTCGCGCGTCCGCAGGGTGCGCTGCTCGACGTGTTCGACGTCGACCGCATCGAAGTGCTGCGCGGCCCGCAGGGCACGCTGTACGGCAAGAACACCATCGGCGGCGCGATCAAGTACATCTCCAAGGGCCTGCCCAAGCAGCTCGACGGCTTCGGCTCGATCACGGTCGGCAACTACAACCAGCTCGACGTGAAAGCCGGCATCGGCGGCCCGCTGTTCGGCGAAGACAGCGGCCTGCGCGGTCGCGTGTCGGTGGCCAGCATGAATCGCGACGGCTACGGCACGAACCTTTACACGGGCCAGGACGTCAGCGACAAGGAGATCAACGCGGCACGCATCGAACTCGGCGCGTTCGCCAGCGACGATTTCGACGTGCGCTTCGCCTTCGACTGGATGGACGACCAGTCCGGCGTGCGTGGCGCGCAGATGCTCGCACCGAATCCGCTCGCACCGGCCTATCAGCCGATGAGCAGCCGCTACGACATCCGCAGCGGCATGGGCAACGTCAACGACACGGTGATGAAGGGCGGCTCGATCACCGTCAACTGGAAGCTCAACGACAACTTCGCGCTCAAGTACGTCACCGCGAAGCGTGAGTCCGACACCGACACCAACATCGACTTCGACACCACGCCGCTGCCGCTGGTCGACGTGCACGCGCTGTACTTCGACAACCAGGTCAGCAACGAACTGCAGCTCAACTACGACGCGGGCAAGCGCAGCCGCGGCGTCATGGGCCTGTACTGGTTCAACGGCGATGCCGGCGGCCAGGTGCTCAACCACTTCTACAACCCGCTGCTCGCCACGTCGCTGACCAACCCGCTGTTCGGCGACACGCAGGGCTACGTCAACACGAAGTCGTTCGCGGTGTACGCGGACTGGACGTTCGACCTGACCAGCGCGCTGAAGCTCGACGTCGGCGCTCGCTATACCGACGAAGACAAGCACGCCGTCGCGCTCAACCGCTTCTACACGAACGGCAATTACACGACGTCGTGGGGCACCGCGGCGAACTTCGACAAGACGGTCAACTTCAAGAACGTCTCGCCGAAGGTCTCGCTGGATTACCAGATCACGCCGGGCATCATGGTCTACGGCCTTGCATCGCGCGGCTTCAAGTCGGGTGGCTACAACATCCGCGCCAACACCACGGCGGTGCCGCGCTCGGGTGAGCCGTTCGGCGACGAGTCGGTCGACAGCTTCGAGCTCGGCAGCAAGATGTCGCTGCTGGACGAGTCGCTGTTCCTCAACCTCGCGTACTTCCACAACAGCTACAAGGACATCCAGCTCTCGGTCTTCACCTCGTACACGCTTCCGAACGGAAGCCAGAGCTTCTTCGGCGACTTCACCAATGCCGGCAAGGGCACGGTGCAGGGCCTCGAAGTCGAATACCAGTGGTTGCCGACGCAGCACTGGGCGGTCAGCGGCAACCTCGCGTGGCTGGATGCAAAGTACGACGAGTTCATCACCGCCGGCGTCAACGTCGCCGACTCGCAGCGCTTCACAAACGCACCGGATTTCTCGGGCGCGCTGAACCTCGAATGGCGCACGCCGCTCGACAACGGCGGCAACCTGTCGGCACGCCTCGGCTACGCCTACCAGACCGCCGTGTGGCCGACGACCGACCTGAGCCCGGCCATCCGCCAGGGGGCGTACGGCCTGGTCAACGCCGGCGTGATCTGGAAGGCGAACGATGCCTGGTCGCTGTCGCTGCAGGGCTCGAACCTGACCGACACCAAGTACCGCACCACGGGCTACAACATCGCGGCGTATGGCGTCCTCACCGGCTTCTACGGCCCGCCGCGCGAGTATTCGCTGACCGCAAGGTACGACTTCTGACCGACGCCGAAGGCGGTCGGAACCGTGACGGCGGGCCCCAGTGGCCCGCCGTTGTTTTATGCGCGACGTGCGTGCAGCCGCGCCGCGGCGCGACTAAGCTCGCAGGGCAGGGGACGACCGCCCGCGACGCACGCGAGTCCGCACCACACATGTCCACGTCATCGCGATGCTGAACGCCGGCATCGTCACCGCCGCGAGCCTCGCTTGGCTCGGCCTGATGTTCGCCGCGGCGCTGCAGGCCGAGCGCCGGCCCGCGCTCGCGTCGCGACACTGGCGCTACGTCTACGCGCTGTCGCTCGCGGTGCACTGCACGTCGTGGACGTTCTACGGCACGGTCACGCAGGCCGCGCGCTACGGCTGGCCGGTGCCGCCTACGTTCGTCGGCGCGATCCTTCTGTACGGGCTCGGCATCGGCGTGATGTTGCGGCTGTCGCGGCTTGCGCGCGATACGAATGCGGCGTCGCTGGCGGATCTGATCGCGACGCGCCTGGGCAAGGACGCGTGGCTCGCCGCGACGGTGACACTGGTCGTGGCGCTCGGGCTCGTTCCGTATATCGCGCTGCAGTTGAAAGCGGTCGCGATGAGTTTTTCCACGCTGTCGGCAGGGCGCGTGTCGAGCGGCGGGCCGCCGTGGCGCGACAGCGCGCTGTACGTCGCCATCGTGCTCGCCGTATTCGCCATCCTGTTCGGCGCGCGCCATGCGAAGGCGACGGAACACAACCGCGGGCTCGTGTTCGCGATGGCGCTCGAGTCGGTGTTCAAGCTCGGCGCGATGCTTGCCGTCGGCGCGTATGTGCTGTTCGGTCTCGATGGTGCGCACCTGCCGGCGCCGCCGACGGAGCCCGCGGCATCCGGCGGTTTCGCGCCGTTGGTGGTACTCGGTGCGCTGGCAATGTTCATCCTGCCGCACCAGTTTCACGTCGCCGTGGTCGAGTGCCAGGAAGACCGCCACATCCGCACCGCGCGCTGGATGTTTCCGCTGTACCTGCTGCTGATCGCGCTGCCGGTGCTGCCGCTCGCGCGTGCGGGTGCGGCGCTACTCGGCAATAGTGTGCCGTCCGACCTCTACGTGCTTGCTTTGCCGCTGTCGCAGGGGCACGAAGGACTCGCGCTCACCGCGTTTCTCGGCGGCCTCAGCGCTGCGACGGGCATGGTCGTCGTCAGTACGCTCAGCCTGAGCCTGATGATCGGCAACCACTGGTTCGCCCCCGGACTGCTGCGCGGCGCGTGGAATCGCAGTGGCGATGGCGACCTCAGCGGCAGCGTGCTCGCGTTGCGGCGCACCGGCATCGTCGTGGTGATGCTGCTGGCGTGGGCCTACAGCCGCGTCATCGCGGGCAGCGAAGCGCTGGCGGATGTCGGTGCGGTGTCGTTCTCTGCGCTCGCGACGCTGGCACCCGCGCTCGCATTCGCCGTGTGGCGGCCGCAGACGCCGCCTCGCGCGGCGCTGGTCGGCATCCTCGTGGGATTCGCGACGTGGGCATGGGTGCTGGTCGCACCGTCGTTCCTCGATGCCGACACCGTTGTCCATGGGCCGTCGGGCATCGCGTGGTTGTCGCCCGACGGCCTCTTCGGGCTGACCGGGTGGACGCGGCTCGGGCGAGCGGTCGGCGCCAGCCTGTTCATCGGCACCTGCGCGACGCTGATCGGCGCTGCATCGTGGAGCGGCACGCCACGACGTGCGTATCGCGGCCTGGATGCGGCGACATTGCGTGCCGCCGGCCTTCGCTTCCTGCCCCGTGAGCGCGTTGCGCAGTTGCTGCAGGGTGTGGGTGCAGGTCCTGTGCCGGCGCCGGTCGAAGAGCGTGTCGAGCGAGAACTGGCCGGTGTGCTCGGTGCCGCGTCGGCACGCGTGCTGCTCGACGCCGTGCGTCGCGAATCGCGCGATCTCGAAACCGTCGCAACCATCGTCGGCGAAGCCTCGGCGGACCTGCGCTTCAACCAGCGTGTGCTCGAAGCGGCGCTGCAGAACATGAGCCAGGGCATCAGCGTGGTCGACGCGGAGTTGCGGCTCGTCGCGTGGAATCGCCGCTATGCGCAGCTGTTCGGGTTCCCCGACGAACTGCTTCGCGTCGGTCGACCGATCGCGGATCTTGCGCGCTGGGCGATGCGCGGGCTCGCGTTCGACGGCGACATCGAACGCGCGCTCGATCGACGCCTCGCATTCATGCGCGCGGGCACGTTGCATCTCTCCGAGCGCGTGCTCCACGACGGCAGCATCATCGAGATCCGCGGTAACCCGATGCCGGGCGGCGGATTCGTCGCGACCTTCACCGACGTCACTGCGTTCCGACGCGCCGAAGCAGGCCTTCTGCTCGCGAACGAAACGCTGGAACAGCGCGTCGCCGAGCGAACGGCGGCGTTGCAGGTGGCGACGCGCGAAGCCGAGCGAGCGAACCACGCGAAGAGTCGTTTCCTCGCCGCGATCGGCCACGACCTGATGCAGCCGCTGCACGCGGCGCAGCTGTTCGTGGACGCACTCGGCGACGGTCTCGACGATCCGAAGCAGCGCGCGACCGTCGCGCAGGTTCGCGGCGCGCTGGAGTCGACCGTCGAACTGCTGTCCGGCCTACTCGACATGTCGCGGCTCGAAGCGGGCGGGCTGGTGCCGCAGCCGCGTGCGTTTGCTCTCGCCGATGTACTCGATCCGCTCGCATCCGAGTTTCAGGCCATCGCCGCCGCGCGCGGCCTTCGCTTCCGTTACGTGCGCAGCGCGATCTGGGTACGCACCGATCCGCAATTGCTGCGTCGCGTGCTGCAGAACTTCCTCGCCAATGCCGTGCGCTACACGTCCGACGGAACGGTGCTGCTCGGTGCACGCCGCATCGGCAACAGGGTTCGCATCGAAGTGCACGACACCGGCCCCGGCATCGCTCCAGCGCGGCAACGCGAAATCTTCGAGGAGTTCCGCCGCGGTGACGACGCGCCGGGGCAGGGGCTTGGCCTCGGCCTGTTCATCGCGGACCGCATCGCCGCATTGCTCGAGGTGCCGCTCGACCTGCGCAGCACGCCCGGGCGCGGCACGATGTTCGCGATCACGCTCGACGCCACGCCGACGCCGCAACGTGCGCCGGTGCCGGCGATTCCGCAGCGTCTATCAGGCCTGCGCGTGCTCCTGCTCGACAACGATGCCGCAGCACTGTCTGCCACGCGTTCATTGCTCGAACGCTGGGGCTGCGAAGTCGCTGCAGCACGCGACCGTCGCGAAGCCATCGCGGCCTGCGAGGCGATCGATCCCGCGTTGTGGTTGCTGGACTACCACCTCGACGACGGCGACACGGGTCCCGACGTCGCGCGCCTGCTGGAAGGGCGTTTCGGCGCGCGTCCCACCCTGGTCGTCAGCGCGGATGCGAGTCCGGACGTGCGCGGCCGCGTGGAAGATTGCGGCTATCACCTGCTCGCCAAGCCGCTCAAGCCGCTGGCGTTGAAGTCGATGCTGGACCGCCTGGTGGTCGCGGGCGAACGCCCGGTCGCCGCGTCGGACTGATCAGGGCGCGACGAGCCGCGAAGGGTCGCTGAGTTCGAGCTCGCGCAATACGACGCTCGCCTGCGTTCGATTGCGCACGCCGAGCCGTTCGAAGATCGCGGAAAGATGCGCTTTGACCGTTCGTTCCTGCACGTCGAGTCGATCAGCGATCTGCTTGTTGAGCAGGCCCTGCGCGACGAGCGTTAGCACGCGGAACTGTTGCGGCGAGAGGCTCGCGAGACGCGCGGCCAGGTCGGCGTCAGTCGACGAACTCTGGGTACGCGCGACAGACGCACGAAGTACCGCGGGCAGCCACTGTTCGCAAGCCAGCACTGCGCGGATCGCATCACGCAGCTCGTCGAGCCCCGAACTCTTCGGCAGGTAACCCGCGGCGCCGTGATCGAGCGCGCGTCGCACCACGCGCGGATCGTCATTGGCCGAAACGACGACAACCGCGACATGCGGATACTGCGCACGAACCGCCGCAAGTCCCGCAAGCCCGTGATTCCCCGGCATGTGCAGGTCGAGCAGCACGAGGTCAATGTCGGGCTCGCGCTCGAGAACGGACAATACGCCGTCGAGCGAATCCGCTTCATGCACGATCAAACCGTCCACGGCATCGCGCGCCGCACCACGGAGTGCGGCGCGGAACAGCGGGTGGTCGTCGGCGACGAGAAGCGCGGGCATTACTGGACCGTCCAGCCCCCGTCGACATCGATCGTGTGGCCGGTGACGTTGCGCGCGGCCGACGACATCAGGAACGCGGTGATGGCCGCCAGTTCCTCGAACGTGATGAACACGCCCTTGGGCATCGGCTTGAGCATGACGTCGCTGACCACCTGCGATTCCGGAATGCCGCGCGTCTTCGCCTGGTCGGCGATCTGCTTGTCGACCAGCGGAGTCTTCACGTAGGTCGGGCAGATGGTGTTGATGGTGATGTCGGTATCGCTGGTTTCCAGCGCGATGACTTTCGAGAAGCCGAGCAGGCCGTGCTTCGCCGCGACGTACGCGCTCTTGAACGGGCTCGCGACCAGCGAATGGATCGAACCGATGTTGACGATGCGACCGAAACCGCGCTCGCGCATGCCGGGTAGCACCGAACGCGTCAGGCGCGCGACGCCGATCAGCATCACCTGCACCAGCAGTTCCCACTTCTCCATCGGGAAGTCTTCGAGCTTCGACACGTGCTGCAGACCGGCGTTGTTGACCAGCACGTCGATCGGCCGCGAGACCGCAGCCGTCACGGCCGCGACGCTGGCGTCCGAGGTCACGTCGAGCGCATGCGCTTCCGCGCCGTGGCCTTCGTCGCGAATGGCTTTGGCGACCGCATTGGCCGCGTCGACGGACAGATCCGTCACGATCACATGGTGGCCGTCGCGCGCGAGCTCGGTCGCGATGCCGGCGCCGATGCCGCTGCCGGCGCCGGTGACCAGCACGCAACGCTGCGTGGAAGCGAATTGGGTCATGGAGTCCTCCTGCGCCCAGCCTACCAATGCACGGTGCCTGCTGCGTGGTACGAACGTACGATGCCGCGGCGTCGGCCGCTTGCTAGGGTTGGCGTCATGAACACGACCCGATCTTTCGCGACGCTGCTGTGCGCGGGCGCCATGGCGCTGACCGCCGGCTGCGCCAGCCTTCGACAGGACACCCGGATGGACGCCTTCGCCGAACCCCGCGTCACCGTGCACCGCGATGGCGACGACCTGCTGACCGCCGGCCTCGGCCTGACCGGACTGCGCGGTGCCGCACCCGCGTTCGCCGACGCCGCGCATCCGACGCCAGCCGAACTTCGCCGCCGCGCGATCTGGTCGAACTGGCACGGCATTGCTGATCTCACGCCCGCGGGCGGTTACGGAACGTTGTACGGCTCGACCGCGAACGCGCCCGGTCGTGAGTACGCCACGTTCGCGCGCGTGCCCGGCGCATCGCAGCTGCATCGCGTCACCGTCCAGGTGCCGGATTCCTTCGATTCGAAGCGTCGCTGCATCGTCGTCGCGCCGGCATCGGGTTCGCGCGGCGTGTACGGCGCGATCAGCGTCGCCGGCGCATGGGGCCTGCCCAAGGGTTGCGCGATCGCCTACACCGACAAGGGCGCCGGCACCGACTATTTCGATCTGGACGCGGGGCAGGGCATCGCACTCGACGGCACCGTGCAGGCGGCTGGCATCGCGCCGCTCGCCTTCGAGCCGACACAGCGCACGGGTCACGGCATCGCCTTCAAGCACGCGCATTCGGGTGACAACCCCGAGAAGGACTGGGGCCTGCACGTGAAGCAGGCCGCCGAGTTCGCGTTGCGCGCGCTCGACGACGCGTTTCCGCAGCAGGCGCCGTTCCGCTTCGACAACACGAAGGTCATCGCGGTCTCGATCTCGAACGGCGGTGGCGCCGTGCTGCGCGCCGCGGAACTGGATGGCGACTGGCTCGACGCGGTCGTCGCGGGCGAACCCAACATCAACGCGGGCGACGCGCCGCCCCTGTACGACATCGCGACGGAAGCGGCGTTGCTGATGCCGTGTGCGTTGTCGCATCTGCAGGTGCCGCTGCCGCCGACGGCCGGGCCGAAGTGCGGCGAAATCGCGGACGCGGGTCTGGTGAAAGGCGCGACCGATGCCGATCGCGCGCGCGATGCCTACGATCAACTGCACGCGCGTGGCTGGACCGATGACGCGATGCGCACCGGAGGCCTCAGCGTCGCGTTCGATCTGTGGAAGGCGGTCGCTGCCACGTATGCATCCTCATACGGACGATTCGCGCCCGATGCGCATCCCTGCGGCTTCACCTTCTCCGCGATCGATGCGTCAGGCGCACCGCGTCCCGCAACCGATGTCGAACGCGCCACGTGGTGGGCCGACGCCACCGGCATTCCGCCGGGCGTGGGCGTGATGCTTTTGCCGCCGAAGCAGGCGCCGATCGATGCGCTCCGTTGCCTGCGCGGCCTATGGACCGGTACCGGCGACGCGGCCGACCGCGTGCGCGCCGGCATTCGCGAGACACGTGCGTCGCTGCCGCGTGCGGGAATTCCGATCATCGTCGTCCACGGTACCGACGATGGTCTCATCCCCGTCGCGTTCACCAGCGCGCCTTACGTCAAGGCGGCGCAGGCAGCGGGTCGCGACGTGCGCTTCTGGCAGGTGCGCAACGCGCAGCACTTCGATGCGTTCCTGCAATTGCCGCCGGTGGGTGCGCGCTACGTGCCGCTGCTGCCGTACGTCTATGCGGCACTCGATCGCACCTGGGCGCACCTGTACGACGGCGCGCCGATGCCCGGCGATGCGTTGATCCAGACGACGCCGCGCGGTGCGGATGCGGAACTCACCGCGCGACACCTCGCAGTGCCGACGCCGTAATCGCATCGGCGGTCCGACGACGCATCGCGCCGACGTCGAACCACCCAAGCACCAAATAAAACGGCCGCCCTGGGGGCGGCCGTTTTCGTCAATCAGGTTCGCGGACCGCGGTTTCCGCCGCCGCCGCCCGGGCGCCCACCGCCACCGGGACGACCGCCACCACCCGGTCGCGGACCACGCGGGCCGCCCGGAGCGCCACCCGGCGGACCGGAACGCGGCGGGCCCGAACGCTGCGGACGCGGGCCGCGCGGACGGTCGTAACCGCCGGCACCCGGGTTCGCATGATCGGACGGGAAGCTCGGTGCATTGCCGGGATGACCATAGGGATGCGAGCGCTGGCCACCCGGCTTCGGGCCACCCGGCTTGCGTCCGGCGCCTGCACCGTAAGGACCGGCCGCGCCGCCACCGGCACGATCGTCGCGCGGACCGCCCGCTCGGCCACCACCGGGACGACCGCCCGGCTGGCCACCGCCACCGCCGTACGGACCGCCACCACCACCGGCGCGATCGCCGCCGAAGCCGCCACCGCCCGGACGTCCACCGCCACCGGGGCGACCGGCACCCGGACGACCACCCGACGGGTCGCCAGCGCGATCGTTACGGAAGCCGCCACCCGGCGCGCCACCGGGACGCGGACCGCCCGGCTTGGCGCCGTACGGCTTGCGCGGGCGGGCACCGTCCGGATTGCGATGCCCACTCGGACCGGTCTCGACGCCATCCGGCACGTACCACGTGCGGAACGCGGCGGGATTGCCTTCGGGCAGGGCGCGCGAACCCTTGTCGGAGCGCGGCTTGAATGCCTTGTTGGCCTGCTTGGCCGCCGCCTCGCCGCTGACCGTCAGGCCACCGTGCTTGCGCGGGCCGCCACGGCCACGACCGCGATCTTCGCGGACGTGGTCGAAGCGACGCAGCTCGCGACCTTCATCGGCCGACGTGTTGTGCCCACCGACGTAACCGGTCTGCGTGCGCTCGCCGGAGAAATGGATGGTCGACTTGCCGGCACGGCGCTGGCCGATGACGGGCTGCAGCGTGAGCGCCGACGGTGCGCCGTCTTCCAGGCCGAGATCCATGCGCAGTTGTTCAACGCGTGCGGTCGGCAGTTCCTGCGACTGGCTACGCAGCAGTTCGCGCGGCAGCTCGACGCCGCCGTAGCGCACGCGCTTGAGGCGGCTGACCTGGCAACCCTGCGATTCCCACAGGCGACGCACTTCGCGGTTGCGGCCTTCCTTGACCACGACTCGGTACCAGTCGTGCGACTCGCTGCCGCCGATCTTCTCGATCTCGTCGAACTTCGCCGGGCCATCGTCCAGCTGCACGCCCTTGGCGAGGCGCTCGATGACGTCGTCGGCGACGGTTTCCTGGCCTTCCGGTGCACGCACGCGGCAGACGTATTCGCGCTCGACTTCCTTCGACGGATGCATCAGCGCATTCGCGAGTTCGCCGTCGGTCGTGAGCAGCAGCAGACCGGTGGTGTTGATGTCGAGGCGGCCGATCGCGATCCAGCGCGCGCCCTTCAGCGGCGGCAGCGCTTCGAAGATCGTCGGGCGACCCTCGGGATCTTCGCGCGTGGTCACTTCGCCTTCCGGCTTGTTGTACATCAGCACGCGCGGCGGCTCCGTCAGCGCACTCGCGACGAACTGGCGGCCGTCGATGTCGACCTTGTCGCCGCCGCCGATGGACATGCCCACCGTCGCGACTTCACCGTTGACCTTGACCAGGCCGTCGGCGATGCGCTGCTCCAGCGCGCGACGCGAGCCGAGGCCCGCCTGCGCGAGCACCTTGTGCAGGCGCTCTTCCATTCGCGGCGCGGGCGCCGTGGGCTGTTCGCGTCGCAGCGTGAGCTTGCGATTCTTTTCTTCACTCATTTTCGTTTGACTCCGCCGCATCGTTCGATGCGGTCGTTATGTCGGGAACGGTCGTCGTCTCGACGGCGTTGTCTTGCTCGTGATCGTTCTCGTGTACCGCGCGCTCGCCCGGCGCGGCTTCGGGATCGACGTCGCCATCGGCGTCGTCTGAGGTTTCGTTGTCTTCGTCTTCGTCGACATCGCTGTCGTCGAACTGGATGGGGCGTTCGCTGCGGAAGTCGAGGTCCGCATCGTTGTCGTCGTCGCTTTCGTCGTCGGCATCGTCCGCGTCGACATCCGTCGCATCGACGGCATCACCGGCCGCGTCGTCGACGCTGCTCTCGTCAGCAACTTCGCCGTCGTCGTTCGCCGCATCCGCCGGCTGGTTCGAATCGTTGTCGGCCTGCGCGTCATCACCGACGCCACCGACCGCGATCGACGGCGCGACACCCGCCGCATCGTCGAACTGCAACTGCGGCTCGAGCTCGCCGATGTCCTTCAGCTCCGACAGCGGCGGCAGCTCGTCGAGGCGCTTCAGGCCGAAGTAGTCGAGGAACTGCTTGGTCGTGCCGAACAGGGCAGGGCGGCCGGGAACGTCGCGATGGCCGACCACGCGGATCCATTCGCGCTCTTCCAGCGCCTTGATGATGTTGCTGCTCACCGTGACGCCGCGAACCTGTTCGATCTCGCCGCGCGTGATCGGCTGGCGGTAGGCGATCAGCGCAAGCGTCTCCAGCGTGGCGCGCGTGTAGCGGGTCTGGCGCTCGGTCCACAGGCGCGAAATCCACTGGTGCACGTCGGCCTGCACCTGGTAGCGGAAGCCCGAGGCAACCTCCACCAGTTCGACGCCGCGCGTCGCGGACTCGGCCTGCAGGTGTTCGATCGCCGTTTCGATCATGTCGTTCGGCGCCGGCTGGTCCTCGGGAAAGAGGTCGCGCAGTTGCGCCAGCGACAGCGGCTGGTTCGATGCCAGCAGCGCCGCCTCGATGATCCGGTTGATCAGCGTCTGATCCATTGAGGGTCCATGTGACTCGCGAAGGCCACGGCCTCCGGTTTCCCCGTGGCGCGCCGCATCGGCGTCGCCGTGATGTGCAACAGGTGTTTCGACGTCGGCGGTCATGCGCCGTCGTTCGCAGCGTCGGTATCGAACTCGCTGGAGAGTTCGATCTCCGCCGGGTCCTTCATGATCGCCAGCGATTTCACGTAGATCGGCGCAAGCGCCTCTTCCTGCACGATTTCGACGAGCTGTTCCTTGGCGAGCGTGAGCATGCCGAGGAACGTGACGACGACGCCGAGCTTGCCTTCGACCGGGTCGAACAATGACTCGAAGCGATGGAAGCCGCCGTCGGCCAGGCGCTCGAGCAACTCGCCCATGCGCTGGCGCACGCTCAGGGCGTCGCGCTTGATCGCATGCTGCGTGAACAGCTCGGCGCGCTTGAACACGTCGTGCAGCGCCAGCAGCATTTCCTTCAGATCGACCGGCGGCGGCAGTCGCACCGAAGCGCGTTCCGGCACATGCGCCTGCACCACCGTCGTGTCGCGCTCCTGTCGGGGCAGGGAGTCGATGTCCTCCGCGGCCTTCTTGAAACGCTCGTATTCCTGCAGGCGTCGCACCAGCTCGGCGCGGGGATCTTCTTCCTCGCCTTCCTCGGTGGCCACGCGCGGCAACAGCATGCGCGACTTGATCTCGGCGAGCATCGCGGCCATGACCAGGTAGTCGGCCGCAAGCTCGAACCGCATTTCGTGCACCGCGCCGATGTATTCGACGTACTGCTTGGTGATGTCCGCAACCGGGATATCGAGGATGTCGAGGTTCTGGCGGCGGATCAGGTAGAGCAGAAGGTCCAGCGGGCCTTCGAATGCTTCCAGGATGACTTCGAGCGCGTCCGGCGGGATGTAGAGGTCCTGCGGGATCTGCAGCACCGGCTGGCCATGGACCACCGCGAGCGGCATTTCCTGCTGCTGCGGTCGGGCCGGCGATGCCGGTTCTGGCGGATTGTCCTCGGACGCCTGCGGCGCGAGATCGTCGGTCATTCGGGACCGGCCCCTCCGGGCCTGGCACAGCACACTGCGGGTCGGGCGGCGTGGGCCTGCCCTTCGGTGACGCGGACTGCGGAAAACGATGCGGTGCGTCGCGCGCCACGGGGCGGGGCGACGGAAAGCGCGATCGGAATGCCGGACGTGGGAGCGGGGGCTCCACCGCGGCTGTCGCCTGCAGGGCAGGTCGACGGACGGGCTAAGCCTACGGGGGCAATCCGGTGCTGTCCAGCGAGCCCGGTCCCGACCCGTAGAATCGCCGTCTTTGCCGGGAGAGCTGGGCCATGTGGTACGTGATCGACGCACGCGACGGACAGGACGTGCTGCAGCGCCGGCTCGAAGCGCGCCCGCGCCATCTCGCCCGCCTGCACGAGCTTCGGGATGCGGGACGCCTGCTTCTCGCCGGTCCATGCCCGGCGATCGACGCCGAAGACCCGGGCCCGGCGGGGTTCACCGGTAGCGTCGTCGTCGCCGAGTTCGAATCGCTCGAAGCTGCGCAGGCCTGGGCGAAGGCAGATCCGTACGTCGACGCCGGCGTATATGCGTCGGTCGATGTCCGTCCGTTCCGCAAGGTGCTGCCGTGAACCCTGCGGATCGCGTCGAGGCGATCCGCGCCGCGCTGCAGGCCGCGTTCGCGCCGGACGCGCTCGAGGTGATCGACGAAAGCCACAAGCACGCCGGCCATGCCGGTGCGCGCGATGGTCGCGGGCATTTCCGGGTGACGCTGGTGAGTGACGGCTTCGCGGGCATGGCGTCGCTGGCGAGGCATCGCGCCGTCTATGCGGCGCTTGGCGAGTTGATGACCACCGACATCCACGCGCTTTCGATCGAGGCGCGAACTCCGGCCGAGGCGGCGCGTCCCTAGCTCGACGCCGTGGCGGCCCAGGGCTTCGAAGCGATCATGGGCACCAGTGAACCTGCAGCGGCTCGCCGCCCGCCATCCGCACCGCCGCCAGCGACGACGTCGCCGGGTCATTCGACTCCATCGCTTCTTCGAGATGCCGGCGCTGCGCCTCGCCCCTCAATAGAAGAATGCGTGACATGCCGCGTGACAGGCCGAGCGGCGTCGCAGTGATCCGCCGCGTCCACGGGCCTGCGCCCGGGCTGAAAGACGCATCGAGGCTGATGTAGTCCTGCCTGGAAGCCAGCGCCCGCTCGTAGTCGGGCGAGTCGGGGAACAGCGCGGCGACATGTCCATCGTCGCCCATCGTCAGCACCAGCACGTTCGGCAGCTGTCGCGCGTGTGCGTTCGCGATCGCCACGGCGTCTTCGACACGACGCCCGGCCAACGTCAGCGGCTCGAGTCGCGCCGCGGCGGCGTGGTCGATCAGCAGATTCCGGCGCAGAGACGCGGCATGGCTGTCGGGATCGTCGGGCTGCAGCCAGCGTTCGTCGACCAGGCCGACGTCGATGCGTTCCCATGCCAGCGGTGCGCGCGCCAGAGCGTGGAAAACAGGGGCGACGCGATCGCTCGGCGACACCAGCAGCCGGCAGCGCGCATGCGATTCGAGGTCCCGTCGCAGCTCGCCGGCGATCGCCACCGCGGCGGCCCAGGTCCAGACGTGGGCGTCGCGATGGACGTGCAGCGGCCCACCGCCGGCCGGGTCGGGCAGGCGTTCGGTAAGGGGCGGACCGGCCGGTGCTCCGAAGACCATGTCGGGATCATGCAGCTTTCGTGCACCCCGCGCATGCGGCAGCTCGGCAGGGGCCGCCGACCGCCCGCTTTCCCGCCGCTATACTCGCGGGCCGCGTGGGTGCCGCCGTTTCGAGCGCGCCCGACAACGCCAGAGGCCGCTTCGCCGAATGCGTCTTTCCACGATCAAGCTGTCGGGCTTCAAGTCGTTCGTCGACCCGACCACTCTCCATCTTTCCGGCAACATGACCGGCGTCGTCGGCCCGAACGGCTGCGGCAAGTCGAACATCATCGACGCTGTTCGATGGGTCATGGGTGAGAGTTCGGCCAGCCGCCTGCGCGGCGACTCGCTCACCGACGTCATTTTCGCCGGCTCGTCGGCCCGTAAGCCGGTGTCGCAGGCGATGGTCGAGCTGGTCTTCGACAATAGCGACCACACGGTCACCGGCGAGTACGCGGCGTTCAACGAGATCTCGGTCAAGCGCGTCGTCTCGCGTGACGGCCAGAGCCAGTACTACCTCAACGGTACGAAGTGCCGCCGTCGCGACATCACCGATCTCTTCCTCGGCACCGGCCTGGGCGCGCGCAGCTACTCGATCATCGAGCAGGGGATGATCAGCCAGATCATCGAGGCGCGGCCCGAAGACCTGCGCGTTTATCTCGAAGAAGCCGCCGGCATCTCCAAGTACAAGGAGCGCCGCAAGGAAACAGAGACGCGCATCCGCCACACGCGCGAAAACCTCGACCGCCTCAACGACCTTCGCGAAGAAGTCGGGAAGCAGCTGCAGCACCTCGCGCGACAGGCGAAACAGGCCGAGCAATACCAGGCCATCCAGGCCGAGCGCCGCGTGCGCGATGCCGAATGGAAGGCACTGGAGTTCCGTGCGCTCGACCGCAAGCTGCAGGCCCAGCGCGAGAAGCTTTCGCAGCAGGAAACCCGGCTCCAGCAGCTCATCGCCGAACAGCGCGAAGCCGAGCGCCTGCTCGAGGAGGGCCGCCTGAAGCGCGAAGATGCCGCCGAGCATCTGTCTCGCGCGCAGGCGGAAAGTTACGAAGTCAGCGGTGCGCTCGCACGCGTCGAACAGCAGATCCAGCACCAGCGCGAGATGTCCTCGCGCCTGCAACGCGCGCGCGACGAAGCGCTCGCGCAGCTGTCGGAAATTGCGAACCACATCGGCAGCGACCAGGCACGTCTCGATGCGTTGCGCAATGCACTCGAGAACGACGAGCCGCGCCTCGAAACATTGCGCGAAGAAGAAGTCGGTCGCACCGATGCGTTGCGCGATGCCGAAACCAAGCTCGCCGACTGGCAGCAGCGTTGGGACGGCCACGCGCGCGCGCAGTCCGAAGCGTCACGTGCAGCGGACGTTGAGCGCACGCGCATCGAAGGCCTCGACCGCATGGCGCTCGACGCCGACCGTCGTCGCGAGGCCTTGTCGAACGAACGTGCGAGCCTCGACATCGACGCGCTGGCCGAATCCGCGTCGTCGATCATCGAGCAACTGGAAACGCAGAAGCTCGCGGTCGACACGCTGACCGGCGAGCTCGACACCCGCAAGCAGGCGGGCTCCGCGCTGCAGGAACGCCAGCGCGAAACGCAGACGCAGCTCGCCGACGTGCGCAAGCAGGCGCAGGCGGCGCGCGGTCGGTTGTCCGGCCTCGAAGCGCTGCAAGCCGCGGCGCTCGGTCAGGAGCAGGGCCGCGCGATGGACTGGTTGCGTGCGCACGGTCTGCAGGACGCGACCCGCGTCGGCGAAGCGCTGCGCGTCGATAGCGGTTGGGAGACCGCGGTCGAGATCGCGCTGGGTCAGCTCATCGAAGGCGTTCTGGTCGAACGTCCGGAAAGCCTCGCGGCCGATGTCGGTCAGCTGAGCGAAGGCCGCCTCGCGCTGGTTGGCAGGGATTGCGGCGGCAACGACGTGCCGTCGACCTCGCTTGCCGCGAAGATCGAAGGCCCGTCCGCGATCCGCACGATGCTGTCGCATGTGCATGGCGCGGACGACGTGGAAACGGGTCTGCGCCTGCTGCAGACGCTGCCGGCTGGCGACATCGTCATTACGCGTGGCGGTGAGCGTCTCGGCGCTGGTTGGGTGCAGGTGGTGCGCGCGAACACGGCGACGCAGGGTGCGCTGCTGCGCGAACGCGAGATCCAGTCGCTGCGCGAGGAAATCGAATCGCTGGTGGCGCGCGAGCGGGAGCTGGAAGCGCTGCTCGTCGAACTACGCGACCAGTTGCTCGTCGCCGAACAGCATCGCGAAGACGCGCAGCGCTCGCTGTACATGGCGCATCGTTCGGTCAGCGAACTCAGCGGACAGTTGCAGAGCCAGCAGGGGCGCGTCGACGCCGCGCGCACGCGCATCGAGCGCATCGACGCGGAACTCGCGCAGCTCGCCGAGACGCTCGACGCGGCACGCGAACAGGGTCGACTCGCGCGAAGCAACCAGGAGGACGCGGTCGTCCGCATGTCCGAGCTGGAAGACTCGCGGATCGAGCTGGAGAACGAGCGTCGTCGCCTGACCGAAACCCGTGATTCCGCGCGCAATGCCGCACGCGAAGCGCGCGATGCCGCGCATG
Organism: Lysobacter sp. HA18; assembly: GCF_054057595.1. NCBI lineage: Bacteria > Pseudomonadati > Pseudomonadota > Gammaproteobacteria > Lysobacterales > Lysobacteraceae > Lysobacter > Lysobacter sp. HA18. The sequence goes on along the minus strand of NZ_JBSRZL010000001.1, from coordinate 1,940,802 downwards.
CGCTGGCACTGACGGTCGAATCGCAGCGTGCGCAGCTGTCGGGGCTGACGCAGGCCCTGGATCGCATGACCGGCCAGCGCGGCCAGCTCGATTCACGGCTCGGCGAACTCGCCGAGCAGCTCGCGGATGGCGATGCGCCGGTGCGCGATCTCGAAACGCAGCGGCAGGTCGCACTCGAGCAGCGCGTGCTCGCTGAGCAAAAGCTCACCGCCGCGCGCACCGCGCTCGACGGCATCGACCACGAACTACGCGGTCACGAACTCATCCGCCAGCAGCGCGACGAGCAGTCGTTGCAGCAGCGCGAAGCGATCGGTCAGCGTCGACTCGAACTGCAGGCGCTCGCGCTCAAGGCGGAACAGCTCTCCGAAGGCATCGTGGAAGCCGGGTTCTCGATCGACGAAGTCACCGCCACGCTCACCGACGAGATGGAGCCGCAGGCGTGGGAACGCACCGTCGCCGAACTGGACGGCAAGCTGCGTCGACTCGAACCGGTGAACCTCGCGGCGATCGCGGAACACGCCGAGGCCGCGCAGCGCAAGGACTACCTCGACGCGCAGAACACCGACCTCACGACCGCGCTCGAAACGCTCGAGGAAGCGATCCGCAAGATCGACCGCGAGACGCGCGGGCGCTTCAAGGACACGTTTGACCGTGTCAATTCCGGTATCCAGGAGCTGTATCCGCGGCTGTTCGGCGGCGGCCACGCTTACCTGGAACTCACCGGCGAAGACCTGCTCGATACCGGCGTGTCGATCATGGCGCGCCCGCCGGGCAAGCGCGTGTCGAACATCTCGCTGCTGTCCGGCGGCGAGAAGGCGATGACCGCAGTCGCACTGGTGTTCGCGATCTTCCGGCTCAATCCCGCGCCGTTCTGCCTGCTGGACGAGGTCGACGCACCGCTCGACGAGGCGAACGTCGGCCGTTTCACGGCGATGGTCAACGAGATGAGCGAGCAGGTACAGTTCCTGTTCGTCACCCACAACAAGGTCACGATGGAAGCGGCGAAGCAGCTCATGGGCGTCACCATGCGCGAGCCGGGCGTGAGCCGCCTCGTGTCCGTCGACCTCGCCGAAGCCGCACGCCTCGCGGGCGCGGCCTGACCAACCCACGGAGCACTGCATGTCCGACATGGCGATGCTGCGGATCTGGATCCTCGTTGCGGGCGTCGTGCTCGTTGCCGCCATCGTGTTCTTCGGTCGACCGAAGAAGCCGGGGCAGGGGCGTCGGGTCGCGCGCGATGGCGACGGGCGTCGCGTCGAGCCCACGCTGGGCGAGCAACTGGCCGCCGAGCTTGCGGAGGGCGATCGCGAGGTCGAGCCGACGCAGGAATCGCTGGCGCTCGAACCTGCCGCGGCATCCGGCCCGAAGGACGACCTCGGCAAGCGCACCACCGACGAGTTCGACAAGATCGTGACGCTCTACCTCGCCGCGCGTGCCGGGCAGTCGCTGAGCGGCTCGGACATCGTGGTCGCCGCCGAGCGCGCCGGCCTTGTCTACGGCCACATGGGCGTGTTCCACCGCCTCGTCGAAGGCCATCCCGAGCGCGGCCCGGTCTTCAGCGTGGCCAACATCATGAAGCCCGGCAGCTTCGACATGGCAAACATCCAGGAACTGCAGACGCCGGCGATCGCGTTCTTCCTGACGCTGCCGGCGCCGGTCGCCGCGCTCGATGCCTGGGACACGATGCTGCCGACCGCGCAGCGCATGGCCGAGCTTCTGGACGGCGTGGTGCTGGACGAGCAGCGCAACGCGATCGCGCGCCAGCGCATCGCCCACATCCGCGACGAGCTGCGTGCCTACGACCGCCAGCGCGAAGCACCGCCGCTGACGCGCCCGTCGCGCTGGTGATCGGCGACGGATCGCTCACGGGCGATTCGTAGACTTCGGCGCATCGAACGAGGCGAATGATGGCGACCACAGGACTCTACCGCTCGCGGCACGACCGCATGATCGCCGGCGTCATCGGCGGCGTTGCCCGTCGCTACGGCTGGAACGCGACGCTGCTGCGCGTGATTTACGTGGTGGTGTCGGTCATGTCGGTGGCGTTCCCCGGCATCCTCGTCTACCTGATCGCCTGGCTGGTGATGCCCGAAGAGGGCATCTGACGCGCCGATGGGGCGACCCGCGAAAACCGCGGAGGGCGTGCGCGGCCCGATGCGCGCAACGTCGCATCCCGCTGCGGTCGAGCCCGTCCCTTTGCCGAAAGCCGCGGTCGCGCTCGGCATTCTCTGGGCGCTGCCCAACACATTGATCGGCCTGCTGCTGGGTGCGCTCGGCATGGCGTTCGGCGCGAAGCCGATGTTGCGATGCCATGACCTCGCATGCGTCTTCCATCGCTGGCCGTGGGGGCCGGGTGGCGCCATCACGATCGGCAACGTAATCCTGCACACGGGGGACGACCTCGACGTCGCATGCGCGACGTATGCGCATGCGGCAGGTTGGGGTGCCGAGCCTGCGGTCTCGCTTGCTCTGCACGAGCGCGCGCACGTCTACCAGTACCTCGTCCTCGGTCCGCTGTTCCTGCCCGTGTATCTCGCCTGCGGCGGCGTCGGCGTGCGCAACCGTTTCGAACGCGCGGCGGATCGCTTCGCGGCGACCGGACGGGGCTGGTGGCCGTGGCCCGCGCCGTGGCCGGGGCGTGAATAAAAGCCGACGAGCGGTCGCGCGGTGACGAGGGTCGACGCGTAATTTCAGTCGCAGGGGCTGCTGCGTCGCACGAGGCGACATGGAGGCGGCGTGGAGTTCAAGGCCTATCGTCGACCGGACGGCGCGTACGTGCTCGTCCCGGATTGCCTTGTGGCTTCACGGGATGCGCAGGGACGCCACGGGCCGCTCGCGCTCGTCGCGCGCTTCGATATCGATTGCCCGGTCGACGACCCGGTCTGGCATCGCGTGCTGGCCGACATCGACCGCCAGTCGTACGCGGTGGTCCGGCGGGACACGGGTGAGCAACTGATCCGCCTCGCGACCGGGCACGCCGTGGTCTAGGCGCGCACCCCGCGTTCACCACCTGGCGCCTAGGGTCGGCCTGCTGCGCGACGCGGCAGGCGAGGCGGCCCATGCGGACTCCGGACGACGCGACCCCGAATACCGATCCATCCCGACCGATCCTCGTCCAGCGACGGGTAATGGCGGACGAGTACGAGCAAGCGCATCACCATGACCGCGAAGCATCGGGGCACGACGACTTCATCGATCGCATCGCCGACTTCGACCATGCGTCCGTGCCCGAACGTCTCGTGCGCGAACACGGCTTTCGCCCGCACGCGTTGTAGGTCGACGCCGCAATGCCAGCCTGATGTTCCAGCGAACCTCGTCAGTAACGCTGCTCGATGAAATGCAGCGGATGGCGTGACTCGACGTAGTCGCCACGCTTCTGGCGTTTCGGGAACTGCACCTTCTCGCGCTCGACCTCGTCGTAAGGCACGTTCGCAAGCAGGTGGCGAATGATGTTGAGGCGACCGCGTCGCTTGTCGTCGGTATTAGCGACATACCACGGCGCGTGCTCGGTGTCGGTGGCTTCGAACATGGCGTCGCGTGCGCGCGAGTAGTCGAACCAGCGCCCGTACGATTTCAGATCCATCGGCGACAGCTTCCACAGCTTGCGGCCGTCGGTCGCGCGCGATTTGAGTCGCTCGATCTGTTCCTCTTCCGACACCTCGAGCCAGTACTTCAGCAGGTGCACGCCGGACGCCACCATCGTTTTTTCGAGCAGCGGCGCGGTCTCGAGGAACTTGCGCACCTGCGCATCGGTGGCGAAACCCATGACACGTTCGACGCCGGCGCGGTTGTACCAGCTGCGATCGAAGATCGCGACTTCACCGCCCGACGGCAGATGCGCGACGTAGCGCTGCATGTACATCTGCGTGCGTTCGCGATCCGTCGGCGTCGGCAATGCAACGACGCGGAACACGCGCGGGCTGACGCGATCGGTGATCGCCTTGATCGTGCCGCCCTTGCCGGCGGTGTCGCGGCCTTCGAGCACGATGCAGACCTTCTTCTGCTTCGCGACCACCCACTGCTGCAACTTGACCAGCTCTTCCTGCAGCGGCACCAGCGCGTCCTCGTATTCGCTGCGCTTCATTCGCGGGCGCGTGCCTTCGCTGCCTCCACCGTTCTTGCGCTTGCCGTTGCCGTTCGATGCATCGTCGTGGTCGGTTTTCGCGTGCGTGTCGTCTTTCATGTCGGTTGCTCCTCGGGTTGCGCGGGCAGGGGCGCCGTCGTCAGCTCCTCCTGCAGGCGCTCCACTGCGGTTTCCACGTTGAAGAACATGTGCTCGTGTCCGACGTGCTCGTCCAGCGGCGAGCGCCGTACGGCTTCCAGCACCTCGGGGTTGAGGCCCGCAAGTGCGAGCAGGACACCTGCACTGCGCGAGCGGTGCTCGGCGTCGATCAGTGCCTTCAGTGCGGAGTACTCGAGGTCGAACACCGCCGACAGATCGAGCACGACGTAACGCGGCCGAGCCTGCGCGATCAGCGGGCGAATGCGTGCGGCAACGCGTTCGGCATTGAGGAAGAACAGCCGACCCTCAGGACGAAGGATGAGCAGGCCCGGCACCGGTTCATCGTCCGGGTGTTCGTCGCTGCGTGGCCGGAAGGACGTGGTGCCACGCTTTCGCACCAGCACGCGCACGGGCGGATCGGCGCTCTGCTGCGCGAGCGCGATCAGCGAGACGATGATCGCGACGACGATGCCCTTGAGAGTGCCGAGCAGCATCACGCCGGCGAACGCGACGATCACCCACACCGCTTCGGTGCGGCGGATGCGCAGGATGTCGAGGAAATCCGCCGGGCTCACGAGTCCGATCGAGTAGACGATGACGACCGCAGCGAGTGCGGCCTGCGGAAGCAGACCGATCATCGGTGCAAGCACCAGCATCGTGACCACCGCCGTCGCCGCGGTGACCACGCATGCGAGTTGCGTGCGCGCGCCGGAGCGACGATTGACCGCGGTCTGCGACATGCCCCCACCCGACGGCATCGCGCCGAAGAACGCACCGGCCAGGTTTCCGGCGCCGGTCGCAAGCAGCTCACGGTTGGCGGTCGGTACCGGCTCGTCGTTCGTCTGGAACGCACGGCCGACGGCAATGGTTTCAGTAAAGCTCATCAGCGCGATGCCGGCAGCGGCCGGCCAGAGTTGCAGCGCCAGCGACAGCGCGGGCATCGTCACGGCAGGCAGTCGCTGCGGAACCGCGCCCACGACTTCGATGCCATAGGCCTGCCATCCGAGCAGACCGACGCCGGCGATTGCGGCAGCAATGGCGATCAGCGGCGCGGGCCATCGCGGTCGGAACCGTTCGATCGCCGCGAGCGCGACGATCACGCCGGCACCGACCGCTACCGTCGCCCACGACAGATGTCCGAACCCGCGCACGACTTCGGCTGCGTTGTGCACGAACGAGCCCTTGTCGAAATGGATGCCGAGGATCTTCGGCAATTGGTCGACCACGATCACCACGCCGATGCCGGCCTTGAAGCCGACGAGCACCGGCGTCGAAATGAAGTCGGCGACGAAGCCGAGCCGCGCGACGGAAGCGAGCAACAGGAACGCGCCGACCAGCACCGTGAGCATCGACGTCGCCGCGAGCAGGCCGGCGAGGTTCGCATCGGGCACCACGTCTGCGAGTTCTGCGCCGGTGAGGATGGCGATGGTGGTTGTCGTGCTGACCGACAACGGTCGCGACGTGCCCAGCCACGCGTAGACGATCATCGGCACGAACGCGGTGTACAAGCCGACTTCGATCGGCAGGCCGGCGATGGTCGCGTAGGCGAGTGCCTTCGGAATCACGACCGCCGCGGTGGTGAGGCCCGCGACGACGTCCGCGCGCAGTGTCGGCCTCGACAGCGCGGCGGATGCGATGCTCACGCACGGTTCTCGTTCTCGGTCGCCACGCGGATGATCTCCGCGTACAACGCGCCGATGCGGACACCGAGCTGGTGCAACTCGGGATGGCGCGCCACATAGGGCGCGGTTTCCTGCGCGTCGACCAGCGCGCTGTGCAGGAACGCGATGTCGGTGTCGCCGAGCTTCTCGCCTGCGTCAACGCGCTTCTTGAGGTCCGTCAGGCGCGGCAGCCGCTGCTTCACCAGACGGTCGAGGAGCGCCTGGACAGTGCCCAGGTCGCTGTTCTGGTCGGACATTCGTCGGCCCTCGACGCCGCCGCGCACGCGCAGCGGGCATGACGCCGCATCGATCGCGGCACCGGCCTAGCGTCGCAGCCGGCCGCGATCACCGACATTGTCCCGAGGGGCAGGCCTGCCGCCTGTTCGTACAGCGAGGCGGACGCGGCCGTGCAATCACGCGGCCAGTAAATGCAGAACGGCGAAGTGGGACGCGTAGCGGTTCCACGTCTGCTACCCGACTGGACAGTTGAGCCGAGCTTGGATAGCACGCCGATCCAAGCTCGATCCGCGTGGCGTCGCGAGCGATGGGAAAACTCAGTGCGCCGTTAGCGCGCCGCTTCGCACAGCTTGCGATTGGTGATGGTCGATTTCGCCACCGTTTCGTAACTATCGGCTTCGAAAGGCGGCAAGCTGTCGCGGGCGTCCTCTACCGTCCTGTACGCCCACGCCATGGTCGTCCGAAGCTCTGCAAGACATTTGCCGGGCTGCTGCAGGTGATACAGCGTGACTGCGATGTCGTTGGTCAGCGAGTCCTTTTCGGGAAACCATTGGAATGCGCCGCACGCGGCGCGAAGCTTGGTCGCGACCGCTAGTGCGTCGCCAAAGCGCTTCGCCTTGTAGAGCCCGTAGAAGCGGTCATGCTCGGCCTGATAGGCCTTCTCGGCGCAGGTCGCTGGTCGGCGGCCATACGTGTAATCGAAGCGACCACGCGCGCCGCACCACTGACGGCATTCGTCCGGCGTCAGAGCCTCGACTTGGTAGCCGCCCGCCACCGGCTTGAATGCAACGCGGCACTCGCCGCTGTCACCGTCTTCGGGCACCACGCCGACGCCGTTGCGCACCGCGCCGTCGAGATCACAGGAGTGCCCGTTCGCACCCATGGAACTGATCACGAAGCGAGTCCCATGAGGTGTCTTCGAAATCTCCATGTCGCCGTGACCGCCCAACGCGTGGTAGGTGCCGGTCGGTGGTTCGGCGGCGAACGCGGCCGATGGCGCAAACGTCAGAAGCAATAGCGCGAAACGGAGGAAAGTCGCCATCGTTCAAATCCTTGAGCTGTGCGTGCGGGGCGAGCCGGCTCGCTTGCAAACGAATTTGCCGCGGGCACCAGGGGTACCGCCGGCGATCGGCGCGACGACCGCGTGCGCAAAACAAAAAAGGGCTAGGCCGCAAAGCCTAACCCTCGTTTGTACTGGTGCCGGAAGTGGGACTCGAACCCACACGCTTTTAAGGGCGGCGGATTTTGAGTCCGCTGCGTCTACCGATTCCGCCATTCCGGCGCGGACGCGAAGTATACCGACGGATCAGAGCGCTCCAAAGCGCGCCATGCCGGCGGCCGCGATCACAATCACGAAGATCAGCCCCAGCTGCACCCGTACGAGCAGGCGTGCGCGCGACCATGCGGCCTCGTCGGGCCGCCATGCGGCGTCGGTCGCCGACGCCTTGCGCCAGCGCGCGAACTGTACGGTCGGCATGATCGAGATCAGCGCCGCGAGCAGGAATGCCGCCAGCTTGGCGTGGAACCACGGGTTATGCGCGTAGAAATCCGCGCCCTTGATCCCGTGGAAGACGCGCGCGAGGCCGACGAGCAGCAGCAGGCCGGCGGTGGTGCCGTAGCCGCGATCGAGTCGGGAGAGGCGCTGCACCGTGATGGCGTCGGGTGCATTGCGCAGCAGCGTCATCTGCGCCGCGAGCATCGTGATCAGGCCGACGACGAGGACGTGGTGCGCCGACGCCAGCAGGAAGTCGCGCCACACGCTCAGCAGGCCTCGTCGGTGCTCAGCGTGCGGTCGACGCGCGCGTACCACTCGTGCTCGCTCTGCGGCGCGAACATCGAGCAGCACTGCATCTCCGCCTTGTAGATGTGCAGCGAGACGGCGACCTGGTCGTCGCTGGCGTTGCGGATCGTGTGGTACTCGTGCGGCGGGATCAGGCTGCCGGCGCTGCCGGGGCCGGCCTGGATGCCGCCGGCGGGACGGAAGCGGAACTGCTCGCCATCGCGGTCGAGCAATTCGTACTGGGTGATCTCGAGTTCGCCGTCCCACACGCCTTCGACGCACCAGAGGCCTGAATGATCGTGCACGGGGGTGCCCTGGCCGGGGCCCCAGGTCATCGCGACCACGCTGTAGCCGTGGATCGGGCTGCGATAGAGCTCGCGGCGCGCGTAGTGGTCGGTGATCGGTTCGTAGACGCAGTCGGGCAGGCGCACGTCGCGGTCGCGGATCAGGTCGCAGAGCGTCTGGCGGACGGCGCGTGTCACGGCCTGCGGGTCGCCGGCGCAGACCGCCGCGTCGAGCGCCGCGATCATCTTGTCGTGGCCGGGAAAGGGGATGTCAGGCAGTGCGGCGGCGGCGTTCATGCGGGGATTCTAGCCCCGCGGTCCTGCACCGGCTCCAACGCGTCCAGGAAACCGCGGATGGCAGGGCCGAAGCGCTCGAAATCCACCAGGAACGCGTCGTGGCCCTGCGGCGACTCCAGCGGGACGAAGCGCGCATCGACGCCGCCCGCAGCGAGCCCGGCCGCGATTTCTTCCTGCTGTTGCAGCGGGAACAGGATGTCCGTGTGCACGCCGATCACCAGCGCCTTGTCGAGTCGGATCGACGCGAGCGCGGAGCGCGTATCGCTTCGTGTGTCACTGGCGGACTCGCCGCAGCAATCACCGATGTCGAACCAGTCCATCGCGCGGCTGAGATACAGGTAGCAGTTCGGATCGAACCGCCGAACGAAGCGCCGCGCATGCGCTTCCAGATAGCTCTCCACCTCGAATTCCAGACCGAACGGGTCGCCGTCCTGACGATCCGAATCCAGCCGCACGCGACCGAAGCGGCCGTCCCATTCCAGCGCGGAGCGATAGGTGATGACGCCCAGCTTGCGCGCCATGCGCATGCCGGATTCGGGATACGTCGAATCGTCGTACTGGCCGTTGTTCCAGTTCGGATCGAGACGGATGGCTTCGCGCTGCAGCGAACGGATCGCGATCGAGAACGGCAGTGCACGCGCCGCACCGGAGATATTGATGTGGTTGCGCGCGAGGCCGGGATACCGCAGCAGGAACGCGAGCGCGACCATGCCGCCCATCGAATTACCGATGAGGCAGGCGAGCTGCTCGATCCCCAGCGCGCGGACGACATGCGCGGCGGCGTCGGCACAGTCCTCGACCGACAGCGGCGGAAACGCGAGGCGGTAGAGCTCGCCGGTATCGGGGTCGATCGATGCCGGGCCGGTCGAACCCTTGCAGCTGCCGAGCGTGTTGACGCAGATGACGAACCAGCGGTCGGTTTCGATCGGCTTGCCCGCGCCGAGCATCGCGTCCCACCAGCCGGGTGCCGGGTCCGCATCGTTCGATGCCGCGTGCGCATCCGGCGAGAGCCCGGTGACGATCAGGATCGCGTTGCTCCGGTCCGCGTTGAGCTGTCCCCAGGTCTCGTACGCCATGCGCGCGCCATGCAGCGCACCGTCCCGACGGGTGGGGAAGGGCGAGGGGAGCTCGGCGAATCGCGTTCCGGGCGGGATGAATTCGGTCATTGCGTCAGTCCATTCGGCAGCGCGGATTGTGCCTGTCGATGCGGCCTGAACGCCAAGCGTATGGGGCACGGCCGCTTGAACCGGCGCTACACACCCCCGCGCCCATTGTCGAAATCCCTTCCGCATGGAGCTTTCCCCAATGGCGAACAAGAACAACGACACCACCGATATGAATCGCGATCCGATCTCCGGCGCGCCGGGCTCGCACCCGGTTGGCACCGGCGTCGGCGGCGTGGGAGGTGCGGCGATCGGCGCGGCCATCGGCAGCGCGTTCGGCCCGATCGGCACGCTGGTCGGCGGCGCCATCGGCACGATCGCCGGTGCGTCCGTCGGTCACTCGGCCGCGGAGCGTGTCGACCCGACCGGCGAAACGGAGGCGTGGCGAAGCGAGTCCACGAATCGTCCGTACTACGACAGCAAGCTCGACTACGACCGCGACTACGCGCCGGCGTACCGCTACGGCACCGAAGCGCGCAACACGAACGCCGACCAGGCGTGGGACAGCGCGGAAACGAACCTGCAGTCCGGCTGGGACAATGCGAAGGGCGATTCGCGCCTGGCGTGGGACAAGGCGCGCGACGCCGTGCGCGACGCATGGGACCGCAGCGATCGCACGTACAAGACCTACGACGCGACCGATCGCTATTACGAGCAGCGCTTCAACCAGGCTGACTACTACAAGTCCGGCTACAGCTTCGACGACTACAAGCCGGCCTACCGCTACGGCACGTACGCGCGCAGCCAGTCGAAGAACGCGACCTGGGACGCCTCGACCGAGCAGGAACTCGAGCGTGGCTGGGATTCGGCGAAGGGCACCTCGCGCCTCGCATGGACCGACGCGAAGGGCGCAGTAAAGGACGCCTGGCACGGCGTCGAACGCATCCTGCCGGGCGACGCGGACCACGACGGTCGCTGATTAAAAGCATCGGGTGAGGGACGAAGGCGCCGTCGATGACGGCGCCTTTTTCTTGCGTGCGAATTTGAGTGCGCAGCGGCATCGACATCCGTATGCATGGTTAACAGGTCGGGCATCGCCTACGCGCCTGACCGCTCGGTGTTCGCGTCCGCACATCCGAAGCGCGACGCATGCAACAACCGCGTAACGGAACCTGTGCTGCACTCCGGAAGCGGTGGACCACGTACGCGCCCGGGCGAGACCGGGGCGCAGGCCACCGCAGAGTCGTCGTGACGGTCCCGGCCGGAAAGCCGGTGTCGGTTCCTGCTTCAAACAGGGTGGCCTGCCGAGTCCCTATTCAGGTTCTTGGTACAGGCGTACGCTCGCGGTTCGACCGGTGGTTCGGGGCAGCAGGATGCGGCCCGTGTTGCGCCACCGGCTACAAGGACGCTCCCCCGATGATCGAAGCGGTCACTGCTCTAGTGCTGCTGCTCGCCTGGCTGGTCGCAGGCGGCGTGCTCTACCTGCGCCGCCCGATCCGCGTCGACGCGTCGCGCGATGCATGGCTCGGCATGACCTGCCTCGCGTTCGCCATCTCCGTGTTGCTCATCGCCGGGTGGTCGCATTCGAACGACCACGTCGCGATGGTCATCGTGCGCGCGCTCAGCGGACCGTCGCTTGTCGCACTGATCATCAGCGTATGGCGCACATGGGCTGCGGGGCGCGACTCCGGCCATGAGCGGCGCGATGACGTCGGCGGTGCGCCGCGTCTTGCAGTCGTAGGCGAGCTCACCGCATCGATCGCGCACGAGATCAACCAACCGCTAGGCGCCATCCTCAGCAATACGGACGCCGCCGAAATCCTGCTGGAACGGGCGTCGCCGCCGCTCGACGACATCCGCCAGATCCTGCGCGACATCCGTCGTGACGGGCTGCGCGCGGGCGGCGTCATCCGCAACGTGCGCACGCTCGCGCGGCAGCGAAAGATCAGCTTCGTCTGCATCGATGCGAATACGCTCGCGGCGGAAACGGTGAAGCTGCTCGATCCCGACGTGCGCGGGCGCGGCATTCCGGTCGAGGTCGCCAAGTCGCGCGATACCGCATTGCTCAGCGGCGACAGCCTGTACCTGCAGCAGATGCTGCTGAATCTGCTGATCAACGGCATGGACGCGGTGGAAGCGCGCTTCGCGTCGGGCGACCTGAGTGCGACGCGACCCGCAGTGCTGCTTGACGTGCGCGAACTCGAGGGTGGGCAGGTGCAGTTCCAGGTGTCGGATGCCGGCGGCGGGATCCCCGAGTCGCGCCTCGCGCACCTGTTCGATTCGTTCTACAGCAGCAAGCCGCACGGCATGGGCCTGGGTCTGTCGATCTCCAGGTCGATCGCCGAAGCGCATGGCGGGTCGATTCGTGCGGAAAACAACAATCGCGGTGGCGCGACTTTCCGGGTGACGTTCCCTCCTTACGCCTGATATGACACTTATGTTTCAGCGCTGCGTACGAGCCCATTGCGCGTGAAACGACCGTTTATCAGAACGCGTTTCTTCACCGCTTCTCTATCAGGAAATTAGGCCTACATTCAGGCACGCAAGTCGGCTTTCAAGGAATGGACTTCCGGTTAAACGCAGTAGGAGACACGACATGGCAATCGCTCCCGTAATCCACATCGTCGATGACGATGATTCGATGCGTGATGCGCTGGGACGCCTGCTCGGCGCCCTCGATTTCGACGTGAGGCAGTACGCATCCGCCGGCGACTTCCTGCTGTCCTGGCCGCCCATGGACGCGCCCGGTTGTCTGCTTCTGGACATCCGCATGCCCGGCCCAAGCGGACTCGACCTGCAACGATCGTTGTCGCGCCGCGAGGATGCACCGCCGATCATTTTCCTCAGCGCATTCGGCGACATCCCGACCAGCGTGCAGGCGATCCGGCAGGGAGCGGTGGATTTCCTCACCAAACCCGTCGAGAAGGAAACGCTGATCAACGCGATCACCAGTGCACTCGAATGCGACGTGCAGCGGCGGCAGCATCGCCAGCATCTGCAGCAGGGCAGGGATCGCCTCGCGTCGCTGACGCCGCGCGAGCACGCGGTGTTCGACCAGGTCATCGCCGGCAGGCTCAACAAGCAGATCGCCGACTCGCTGCGCATGTGCGAGCGAACGGTCAAGGCGCACCGTGCACGCGTGATGGAAAAGATGGGCGTGCGCACCGTTGCCGAGCTCGTGCAGCTCGCCGTGCATCTTGAAGCGGAAGAACATCCGCAGGATGTGCCGCGGCGACTGCACGCGGAAGTCGCGCTCGCGAGCTGAGCTGCGACGACGAAACACCTATGCGCTGAATGCACCGGGCCCGTGCCCGGTGCGTCGCGTCATGCGTTTTCCGCCGATGCCCACAAGGGCAGGCCGCGTTCCCCAACGACCACTTACGCATGTCGCGCCGCGGCGTGGACCATCGATGCACTTTCGACCTGGTGCCTTCGGGCGACACCTCGGCCGCTATCGTGCACATGCAGCAGGAAATCGTGCTTGTGGAAGACGATGGGGCCGTGCGACAGGCGCTCGCGCGCGTCCTGTCCGGCTCCGGCTTCGCCGTCCATGCGTTTGAATCCGCCGAAACGCTGCTTGCCGAGCTGCGCGACGCCACGTGGTGGCCGGCCATCCGCTGCTGCATCTGCGACGTTCGCCTGCCGGGTGCGTCGGCCTTCGAGCTCTACCGTGACCTCGCGCTGCGCGGGCCGATGTCGCCGTGGATCATCATCACCTCGCACGATGCACCGTCGGTTCGCGAACACGCGGAGCGCATCCACGCCGCGTACCTCATGAAGCCGTTCGAAGGCCGCACGTTGCTGGCAATGGTTGCGCGCGTCGCAGCGCCGACGCAGCTGCCCTGAAGGGCAAGAACGCGTACACCGAGGTCCAATTCTCGGTGTTTTGACGCACGCGCAGACTCGATCACGAGTGGATCCATGATCCGAGGAGCCGTCATGCATGCCGTGGCGCGACGCATACCGTCGCCGTCGTCCAGCGCCCGCGCCGGGTGCGACGCCATGCGTCATGACACGACGTGCCATCGCACTTGCAGCGACTCGGCCCATGCGAGCCAGATGCGGGGACGACGTCGATGACCATCACCTCCCGACAGGAAACCAACAGCTGGCTGCCACCAGCCGCGACGCCCGGAATGGCGTGGGTGCCCGGTGGCGTATTCCGCATGGGCGCAGAACATCCCTGCCGCGGCGAGATGCCTGCGCGCTACGTCGGCATCGCCGGCTTCTGGATGGACGCCACGCCGGTCACCAACGCACAGTTCGCGCGCTTCGTCGAAAGCACGCATTACGCGACGCAGTGCGAGCGTGGCCTCGATGCGACGTTGCATCCACGGTCCGGCGAAGGCCAGCTGTATCCGGCGTCGGCGGTATGCATCCTCGACGAGACGCTGCACGACGCGGCGCGTTCGCCTTGGCGGCTCATCGCCGGGGCGTGCTGGAGGCATCCGCGCGGGCCGGGTAGTTCAATCGAAGGGCTGGATGACCATCCCGTCGTGCACGTCACGCTGGAAGACGCCGAGGCCTACGCGGAATGGGCCGGCAAGGCGCTGCCGAGCGAAGCGGAATGGGAGCGCGCCGCGCGCGGTGGCGGCGACGACGCAGAAGACGCGTGGTCCAGCGAACACCTGCATGACGTGCGCAGCGCCGCGGGGGCGTGGGTCGACCATCGCCGCTGGGCCGGCCTTCCCGACGAACACCATATCGGCACCGCACCGGTGGGCGAGGGCGGTGCGAATGCGTTCGGCCTGTACGACATGCTCGGCAACGTCTGGGAATGGACGTGTGACCGGGATGCACTGCGTTCAAGAGTCGATCCACGCGCGGCGTGTACCGTGCCACGCCGCGCGTTGGATCGGCTCGTCGATGCGCAATTCAGCGGTGCGTCGATCGATGGATTGCCGCGTAACGTAACCAAGGGCGGCTCGCGCCCGGGGCCTGCGGAACATTCGCCGCACGACCAGTTCGCGTCGCGCTTCTCGCTTCCAGTCGACACATCGATGTCGCACCTGGGCTTCCGCTGCGTGGTGCGGATCGGTGTGGCGTGACGCGATGGCCGCCGCGAACGCGACCTGGGCGGGCGACGTCTACAGCGTCGACGCCGCGCAACGGAATCCTCGCATGGTGACCGCGGCGCCGCCGCACGTGGGCGCTGCGGCGCCGTCGCACTACCACGCCGATTTCTCGCTGGTGGTCGGCGGACCGCTGTACCAGCTCATGCTCAAGGCACGAATGGCCGACGCGCAGCTGCACGGCGTAGTGCGGCGGATGGTCGTGATCTCGCTGGTGGCGTGGTTGCCCCTGCTGCTGCTGTGCCTCGCTGAAGGAACGGCGTTCGGCGGCGTGCGGCTGCCGTTCCTGCATGACGTCGAAGCGTACGCACGCTTTGTGGTCGCGTTGCCGCTGCTGATCTTCGCGGAGATTCCGGTGCACCAGCGCATCGGCGTCGCGGTGGACCAGTTCCGCGAACGCTCGATCGTCGCAGCCGCCGCCGTACCGCGTTTCGAAGCCGCGATCACCAGTGCGCGCCGGCTGCGCAATTCGATCCTGGTCGAAGTCGCGTTGCTGCTCGGCGTGTTCGTGCTCTCGCCGACGCTGTCCTCGCGTGCGCTCGCACTGCCGATCGACACCTGGTACGCGAGCATCACGCCCGCCGGCACGGTGCTCAGCGGCGCGGGCTGGTGGATGGCGCACGTCAGCATCCCGGTCTTCCAGTTCATCGTGCTGCGCTGGTGGTTCCGCATCGGCATCTGGTGGATCTTCCTGTGGCGCACGTCGCGCCTGCCACTGGATCTCAAGGCGCTGCATCCGGACCGCGCGGGCGGGCTCGGCTTCCTCGGCGGAAGCGTTCTCGCGTTCGCGCCATTGCTGTTCGCTCAGGGCGTCGTGTCATCCGGCGTACTGGCGAGCCGCGTGCTCAGCGGCGGGCACAAGTTCATGGAATACCGCGCGCAGATCGGCGTCGTGGTCGCCGTGCTGGTCGCGATGGTCGTATTCCCGCTGGTGTTCTTCGCGAAAGCATTGCTCGACGAACGCCGTCGCGGGCTGCGTCGCTACGGCGAACTCTCCATGCGCTACGTCACCGAATTCGAGCGCAAGTGGCTCGACGATGCGCGACCTGACGAAGCATTGATCGGCAGCGGCGACATCCAGTCTTTGGCCGATCTCGCAAACGCGAACTCGGTCGTCACCGAAATGCGCCCGCTGCCGATCGACCTTCGCGCGATCGCGCGGCTGGTGATCATCACGCTCGTGCCCTTCAGCCCTCTGGTGCTGACCGTGATTCCGTTCGCCGACCTCGTCGAACGCGTCTTCAGGCTGCTGCTGTGACGGCGCGCGCCTTGATTCGTTCGTGCAGTTCCGCCGCGACCGCGGCTTCGCATCGTGCCGTCATGCGTCACGACGCATTCGTTCCGCCGACCCACGGGCTTTCGGGAGACCCACGATGACACGCCATTCCTCCATTCTCGCCATCGCGGCAATGTCGCTGGCCACCGCACCGCTGATGGCATCGGCCGCAGACGGCGACCCGTGGACGTTCACCGTCACCCCCTACGTCTGGGGGGCTTCGTTCAACGCGGAGATCAACGACAACGGCCCGCCGCCGTCGGGCTCCGTCATTACCGACAACCACTTCAGTGACGTGCTCGACAAGTTCGACGGCGCATTCATGATCCACGCCGAAGGGCAGGGCGATCACTTCGGTGCGCTCACCGACTTCCTCTTCCTCGGCCTTTCGCAAGACCGCGACGGCACGCGCCTGCGCAGCGAAACCGACTTGGACGCGCGCCTGTTCGACCTGGCGGCGGTATGGAGCCCGGGCGACGACCGCTTCAACGGCTGGGACATCATCGCCGGCCTGCGTTATGTCGATGCCGACTTCACCACGTCGATCATTCCGACTAATCCCGCATTGCAGACGCGCTCGCTGAAGGTCAGCAAGAGCTTCAGCGATTTCCTCTACGGCGCGCGCTACACGTGGCATACGAGCGACCGCTGGAGTTTCAGCCTGCGCGGCGACGGATCGAGCGGCTCGACCAACGGCACGTGGAGCGCGAGCGCGATGGGTCAGTACCGCATGAACGTCGGTCAGTGGGTATTCGGCTACCGCTACATGGATGCCGACTTCGGCGACGGCGACATCGATACGCGGATCACGCTCAACGGCCCGATCGTCGGCTACGGATTCACGTTCTAGCGGGGCCGCGTGGCGGCGTCGCATGCCCGGTTGCGTTCCAAAGGAGATCGACATGAGAGCACTTCGCATGACATCGCTCGCGGCCGCTGTCGCCGCGCTTGCGATGCTTCCGCAACTCGGCGCAGCTGCACCGCAGGACGACGCCGCGGCAAGCACCGCGGTCGCGCCGGCACCCGGCGCGATTTCGCCCGACGCACGCGCCGCGCTCGAGCGGATGAAGGCGTACCTGGCGCGTCAGCAATCGTTCCAGGTGGACGCCGACATCTCGCGTGACGAGGTGCTGCCGTACGGCTACAAGCTGCAGCACAACGAGCGCACGCGGCTGATCGTGCAGCGCCCGAACCGCTTCCGTATCGACGTCGACGGCGACCTGCGCCATCGCGAGTACTACTACGACGGCGCCACGCTCACGACCGTTGCGCCCGACGCCGACGCGTACGCGAAGTTCGCCGCGCCGGATTCGGTGAATGGCGTGGTCACCAAGCTGCTCGACATGGGTGCCGAGATGCCGCTGGTCGACGTGCTGCGCCAGGGCTTCGGCGGCACCTTGCTCGACGGCGTCCGCGTCGGCCTCATTGCCGGGCAAAGCCCCGTCGAGGGCGTGATGACCGACCAGGTGCTGTTCCGGCAGGCGGCCGTGGACTGGCAGATCTGGATCACCAAGGAAGGCCAGCCGCGAAAGATGGTGATCACCACGCGCTACGAAGTCGGTGATCCGCAGTACCAGGCGGTGATGCATTGGGATACGACGCCGTCGGTGAGCGCGAACACGTTCAAGTTCACGCCGTCGAAGGGCATGCACGAGATTCCGTTCAACACGACGCCGGCGGTTGCGACGACCACGGCAGGAGGCACGCCATGAACACCTCGAACCGCTGGGCACGCCGCGCGCGCTGGAGCCTGCTCGCACTCGTACTCGTTCCCCTGTTCGCCGATGCTCAACGCGGCGGCGGCATGGCGCGCAGTTCGGTCAGCGCGTCGAACAGGTCGAGCCAGATGGCGATGGACAAGGGCCGCCAGAACGCGGCGCGCACGCAGCCGTCCTCGGGCCGCAACAGCACGGCGACGCGCCCGAACGGGAACGGCGACCGCTCGACGACGCGCCAGACGAACATCAACAACAACACCAACGTCAACATCGACATGGACGGCAACGACAACAACTGGGGCAATGGTCAGATCGATCGCCCCTTGGCTGCGACTGCGGTGGTGGCAGCGACGACGGCAGCCGTCGTCGGCTCGTTCTATCCGTCGGTTCCTGCAGGCTGCCCGATCGTCAACACGTATTCGGTACCGTACTACCACTGCAATGGCGTGTACTACGAGCAGCGCATGCAGGGCGACGACGTCGTCTACGTCGTCGTGAACCCGTAGCCGCAGGCGCGACATGCCGTGCGCGTGCGTCTCGCCCGTGGTCGGCGGCGCGGCGCATGGCGGATCGCGTTGCTGTGGCTTGCGTTGTCGATGTGCGCAGCGACGGCGACGGCCGCTGTGCAGGCGCCGCCGGACCGCGGCAAGGCCTGTGGCGAACGTCAGCCCGGCGACACGCGTCCGCGCATCGGCCTGGTGCTCGGTGGCGGCGGCGCGCGCGGCATCGCGCACGTGAGCGTGCTCAAGCAGCTCGAGGTCCTGCACGTGCATGTCGATTGCATTGCCGGAACCAGCATGGGCGCGCTGGTCGGCGGGTTGTACGCGTCGGGCCGATCCGCGGCGGACATAGAGCAGCTGGTGCGTTCCACCGACTGGCCGCAGATGTTCGATGACTCGGTGCCGCGCCCCGAGCGTTCCTATCGACGCAAGCTCGACGATCGCGACAGCCTCGCAACACTGGGCGTCGGGCTGAGCAGCAAGGGTCTTCGTGCATCGCCGGGGCTGATCCAGGGCGAGCGCATCCTCGCGTTCTTGGAACGCGAGACGCTGCAGACGAGCACGATCGATCGCTTCGACGACCTGCCGATCCCGTTCCGCGCGGTCGCCACCGACATCAACAGCGGCGGCGCCGTGGTGCTCGACCACGGAAGCCTCGCGATGGCCATGCGCGCCAGCATGTCGCTGCCTGCGGTCTTTCATCCGGTCGAGATCGATGGTCGCCTGCTGCTCGATGGCGGCCTGGCCGACCAGGTGCCAATCGACGTCGCACGTGACATGGGCGCCGACATCGTCATCGCCGTCGATGTCGGCACGCCGCTCGGCACGCTCGGCCCGGACGCCGGCGCACTGCAGGTGCTGTCGCAGATCGGCGGCATGATGACCACCGCCAACACGCACGCGCAGCTTGCGACGCTCGGCCCTAGAGACGTTTTGATCACGCCCCAGCTCGGCGATCGCATCTCGACCAGCGATTTCGACAAAGCGCTGGAGGCACTCGACATCGGCGCCGATGCCGCAAAGGCCGCAACCCCGGCGCTCGCGCACCTGTCATCACCGCTCGACACCGACCGCGCGGCGCGGACCGCGGCGTTGAAGCGCAGCGGTCCGCCCGTCATCGAGTTCGTGCGCGTCGACAACAGCACTGCGTACTCCGATGCGTTGCTGCTCGATCGCCTGCACGTCGAGGTCGGCAAGCCGCTCGATATCGACCGTCTGGAATCACAGACGCTCGATGTCTACGGGTTCGGCACGTTCTCGCGGGTCAGCTACGAGGTGGTCAACGAGAGCGGCCGCACCGGCGTCGTGCTGCATGCCAGCCCGAAGACGCAGGGCCCCAACTACCTGCAACTCGGCCTGACGCACAGCTCGGATTTCGACGGCGACTACGACACGACGATCCGCGCCGCCATCCTGTTCGCACCGCTGAATGCGCGCGGCGGGGAAGGGCGAGTCACTGCTGCGATCGGTAGCGAACCGGCACTGATTGGCGAGTACTACCAGCCGCTCGACCTCGCGGGCCGGAATGTGTTTTCGGGGCGCCTCGCGTACGAGAACCCCAACCTCAATGTCTTCGACGACGGCGGCAATGCGATCGCCCGGTACGACATCCAGGCACTGCGCCTGAAATTGCAACTCGCACATGAGTTCGGTCGCGTTGGTGCCGCGGGGTTCGGTATCGAAGTAGGAAAGGGGCGCGCGAGCGTCGAGGTCGGCGATCCGACACTGCAGTCGTTCGATTTCCAGGAGGGCGTCGCCTACGCATTCGCGAACGTCGACCGTCTCGACAGCCTCTATTTCCCGCGCGACGGCTACTACGCCAATGCGCGGTATGCCGTATCGCGCACCGGGCTTGGCGCCGACACTGATTACGCACAGCTCGAACTCGATGCCGTCGCCGCGCACAGCTTCGGCAAGCATGCCCTGCAGGTCGGTACGCGCGTGGCCAGCACCGTCGAAGGCGAGTTGCCGGTGCAGGCGCGATACCGTCTCGGCGGGCTGACGCGGCTTGCCGGCTTCCGCATCAACGAATTGACGGGCCAGCAGTACGCGGTCGTCTTCGTCGGCTACACGTACCAGCTCGCGAAGTTCTTCGGGCGCTCGGCACTCGCGGGCTCGACCATCGAATACGGCAATGCTTGGGAGCACCGCGGTGACATCGCATTCGATGACGGCGTGCTCAACGGCAGCCTCTATCTCGGATTCGATTCCTGGCTCGGCCCGATGACGTTCGGCTACGGCTGGCGCGAGGCCGGCGAAGGCGCCCTGTTCTTCGAAATCGGCCGGACGTTCTGACGTGGCAGCGCACCGGCACACCGCTCCGCCTGCACCACCCATCGCAGAGGTGCTCCATGGATGACATCGACCATCGCGCCACCGTCCTCGTAGTCGACGACACGCCGGACAATCTCGCGCTCATCAGCGCGCTGCTGCGTGGCGAGCATCGGGTCAAGGTTGCCAATAGCGGCGAGCGTGCGCTGCAGATCGCGCGCGACGCGCCGCCGGATCTGATCCTGCTCGACATCATGATGCCGGTGATGGACGGCTACGAGGTCATGCGTCGCCTGACGACGGACGCGGCGACACGCGACATCCCGGTGATCTTCCTCACCGCCATGAGCGGCACGGACGACGAACGCGTCGGCCTGGAACTCGGTGCGGTCGACTACATCACCAAGCCGATCAGCCCGTCGATCACGCTGGCGCGTGTGCGCAACCATTTGCAGCTCAAGCAGGCGCGCGACTTCCTGCGTGACCGCAACGACTATCTTGAGCAGGAGGTCGCACGGCGCACGCGCGAGGTCACGCGCATCCAGGACGTGACGATCCGTGCGATGGCGTCCCTCGCCGAGACGCGCGACAACGAGACCGGCAACCACATCCTGCGCACCCAGCACTACGTACGACGTATCGCGGAGCAACTCGCCACGCATCCGCGCTTCGCCGACTTCTGCACGCCCACCAACATCGACGCGCTGTTCAAGTCCGCACCGCTGCACGACATCGGCAAGGTCGGCATTCCCGATCGCATCCTGCTCAAGCCGGGGCGGCTGACCGAGGACGAGTTCGAGGTCATGAAGACGCATACGACGCTGGGCAAGGAAGCGATCGAGCGCGCTCTGGAAGACGCGGGCGAGGATCTCGGCTTCCTGTCGATGGCGCGCGACATCGCCTACAGTCACCAGGAGAAATGGGACGGTTCCGGCTATCCGCAGGGGATCTCCGGCGAAGCGATACCCACCAGTGCCCGGCTGATGGCGGTCGCCGATGTCTACGACGCGCTGATCAGTCGCCGGGTCTACAAGGACCCGATGCTGCACGAGGACGCGATGCAGATCATCGTCAAGGGTCGTGGCCAGCACTTCGACCCGGACGTGGTCGACGCGTTCGTCGTGCTCGGCGATGAATGCCGGCGCATCGCCGAGCACTTCGTGGACGGCGAACACGAGCGCGAGGTGGAGCTGCAGCGGCTGCGCGATGCGACCGGCGTCGCCAACCTGTGACGTCATGACCGGCCTGTCCGCCCTGTCCGCCCGCATGGAAGAGCTGACCGTCCGCGCGAAGTTGCGGATCGCGTTCACCATCCTGCTGCTGATTGCCTTCGGCATCGGTGTGCAGGGGCTGCTGAGCCAGCACGCGATGCAGTCGCGCATGAATGCGCTCTACGCGAAGCATCTGCTCGGCATCGCCGACATCAAATCGTTGCAGACCGACCTGGTGCAGTACGACCAGGGCGTACGCGCCGCCGCATTCGCCGGATCGCGAGCCGGAGCGGATGCCGCACGGCGGCAGGCGGTCGCAGCGCGTCTCAATCTGTGGGCGCATATCCCGGAGACGCGCGCGACGCTGGTGAACCCGGAAACCAAACATTCGATGGGCGAGTTCGAAGCAAGCGTCTTGAGCTTCGATCGCGTCGCGGGTGACGTGCTGACCCTCGTCCAGCAGGGCGAAGGCGCGAAGGCATCCGCGCTCGAATCGGGCGACGCCTACCAACAGCCTCTTCGCAGCGCCAACAGCGCGCTGATGCATGTGCTCGACCTCAAGAGCACACATGCCGCGGAGGCGGTGGAGCAGTCGAAGGAAATTGATCGCCGCGGCGCGCGATTCGCGATCGCGCTCGTGCTCGGCGGCCTGCTGTTCGGGATCGTGCTGTCGCGACTCGTTGCGCGGTCGATCCGGATGCCCGCGGAACGGCTGCGACTGGCAACCGAGCGCGTGGCGAAAGGCGAGCTCGACGTCGAGATTCCGTGCACGGCCTACCCGAACGAGATCGGCACGCTCGCCCGCTCGATCGTGCTGCTGCAGCGACAGGCGCGCGAGCTGGAAGACCAGCGCTGGGTGGTATCGAACGCGTCGACTGTTTCCGCAGCGCTCATGGAAACCGCGTCCCATCGCGATGCGGCGGACGGCTTTCTGTCGTCACTGGTCAGCGTGTGGCCTTTGGCGCGAGCGGCGTTCTACGTGTCGAATGCAGGCGGTGCGCTCGAGCTGCACGGCAGCTATGCGGGCGATGGCAGCGTTCGAGAGCGTATCGAAGTGGGGCAGGGACTGGTGGGCCAGTGCGCTGCGGACGGTCGGCCGATCGTGCTTGACCCGGTCCCGGCCGATTACGCCGCCGTCGGATCGGGGCTCGGCGATCTGCGAGCGAGTGTCGTCGAGCTGTGGCCGGTGGTTCGGGGCGGCCAAGTGCTCGCCGTGGTCGAAGTCGCGGCGCATCGTCCACCGCAACCGCGTGAGCGCGCGCTCGCGGCCGCGCTGCTCGCTCCGCTGGCCTCGCATCTCGAGATCCTGCAGCGCAGCCGGCGTGCGGAAGAACTGCTGGAGGACATCAACGCGAATCGTCAGCGGCTGAAGGCGCTGTTCGACGCGCTGCCGGTGGGCGCCATCCTCTACGACAGCGCCGGCCGGGTGGTCGAAGCCAACGACATCAGCGCGCAGGTGCTGGGGATGGATGCGGACGCGCTGCGGCATTGCGTGCTGGACGGCACCGGCGGCGCAGATGCCGCATTGCCCGACGCGTTCCCGGCAGCCGAGGTGCTGCAGACAGGCAACGCGCTCCACGGTGTCGAGATTGCGCTGCCGTCAGCCAATAGTGAGCCGACCTGGATCCGCGTCAGCGCCGCACCAATCGACGCGGCCTCGGGTGGCGGCGTCGCAGTCGCGGTGGCTGACATCACCGATCAGAAGCGTGCCGACGAGGAGCTCAAGCGCGCGAATTTCCAGTCCGACATCGCGCTCGAACTGACGCGCTGCGGGTACTGGCACGTCGACTACCGAATCCCCGACGTTTATTTCGCTTCGCCGCGCGCTGCCGCGATCCTCGGCGAGATGCCGAAGCCGGACGGCCGCTACAACCTGCAGAACGAATGGCTGGCGCGTGTCATCGATGTAAGCGACGAGGCGGCGGCGGAGGTGGTCGAGCGCTACCAGGGCGCGGTCGAAGGCCGTTACGACGCCTACGACGCCGTATATCCGTACCGCAGTCCGACGGATGGCCGAATCGTATGGGTGCACGCCGCCGGCAAGCTCGTGCGCGACGCGGACACGGGCGAGACGCGCTTCATGTACGGCGTCTACCAGGACGTCACCGCGCAGAAGATCGCAGAGGACGAGCTGCGCGGCGCGCGTGAGCAGGCGCTGGAGGCGACGCGCGCGAAGAGCGAGTTCCTGGCCAACATGAGCCACGAGATCCGCACGCCGCTCAACGCCATCATCGGCATGTCGCATCTCGCGCTGGGCACTTCGCTGGACACGCGCCAGCGCAACTACGTCGACCGCATCCAGCGTGCCGGCGAAAGCCTGCTCGGCGTGATCAACGACATCCTGGACTTCTCGAAGATCGAAGCCGGTCGTCTTGATATCGAGCGCACCGACTTCCGACTCGAGGACGTGCTCGATCATCTCGCGAGCCTGCTTGCGCTGCGCGCCGAGGAAAAAGGACTGGAGCTTTTGTTCGACGTGGAGCCCGATGTGGCGACGTCACTTGTCGGCGATCCGCTGCGGCTGGGCCAAGTGCTGGTCAATCTCGGCAACAACGCGATGAAGTTCACCGAGCGCGGCGAGGTGGTCGTTCGCGTGCATGAAGAGCACCGCGTCGACGACGTCGCGACCCTGCACTTCGAAGTGCGCGACACCGGCATTGGCATGACGCCCGAGCAGTGCGGCCGCCTGTTCCAGAGCTTCAGCCAGGCTGATGCATCGACCACGCGTAAGTACGGCGGCACCGGGCTCGGGCTCGCGATCTCCAAACGCCTGGTCGAACTCATGGACGGCCGCATCTGGGTCGACAGCGAAGCAGGGCAGGGGTCGACGTTCCACTTCGTCGCGAATTTCGGACTGCAGGCCGAGCCGCAACCCCGCCGCATGCGGCACGCGGAGGAGCTCGCCGGCTTGCGTCTTCTTGTCGTCGACGACAATGCGGCCGCGCGCGAGATCCTCTCGGGCATGGCGCGCTCGTTCGGTTTCGACGTCGACGTCGCGCGTGATGGTGAGGATGCGTTACGACAGGTGGCCGATGCCGACCATGCCGACACGTCGTTCGATGTCGTGCTGATGGACTGGCGCATGCCCGGCGACGACGGTGTCGCAGTCATGCAGCGCATGCAGGCGGGCGCTGTCGCGAAGGTGCCCCCAGTCATCATGGTCACGGCATACGGTCGCGACGACGTTCTGGCGGACGCGACGCAGCGCGGTGTCACGCCGCGTGCGGTGCTGACGAAACCGGTGACGCCGTCTACCTTGCTCGATGCGATCGCAGGCGTGCTCGGCCACGGCGTGCCGGTCGAACGGCGTGCGGACGAGCGCAAGGCGGACGAGGCGAGGGCGGTCGCGAGTCTGAAAGGCGCACGCGTACTGCTGGTTGAGGACAACGAGATGAACCAGGTGCTCGCGACCGAACTGCTCGGCCAGGCCGGCATTGACGTGCTGCTGGTGGAAAACGGCCGCGAGGCCTTGGACTTCCTCGCTCGCGACGCCGCATTCGATGGCGTGCTGATGGACTGCCAGATGCCGGTGATGGACGGCTACGAAGCGACGCGTGCGATCCGTGCCGACGCGCGTCTGGCGAGTCTCCCCGTGATCGCGATGACGGCGAACGCGATGGCCGGTGATCGCGAACGCGTGCTCGAAGCGGGCATGAACGATCACATCCCCAAGCCGCTACAGGTTGCCGAGATGTTCGCGACGATGGCGAAATGGATACGGCCGTCGCGTGCGAACGACGCTGCGGAGTCGACGCCGGAGGCTGATCAAGTGGATGTCCGCCCCGGCGAGATCGGTCCGTTTGAACACATCGACACGAAGATCGGATTGGCGACCACGCTCGGCAACACCGATCTCTACCGTCGGATGCTGACGGCGTTTGTCGCGGGGAGCCGCCGATTCAAGGCCGACTTCGGCGCCGCGATGGAGCAGGGCGATCGCGAGACGATGCTGCGTCTGGCGCATACGCTGAAAGGCACCGCGGGCACGATCGGCGCGGTCGGAGTGCAGCGCGCTGCAACTTCGCTCGAGGCATTGGTGCAGGACGGATCGACGAACGCGGAAATCGCACCGCGGCTGAGTAACCTTATCGACGCACTCGATGCCGTACTCGCAGAGCTCGTATCGTTCGACGCAACTGCGGCAACGCCTGCCCTGAACGCGGCCGCGACACCCGTAAGCATCGATACGCTCAAGCCGCAGATCGACCGTCTGGTGGGGTTGCTCCAAGACGACGATGCCGACGCAGTCGACGCGGTCGAGACGTTGCGCGCAAATGCGGCCGGAACGCCGTTCGCCGCACAGCTCGAACCCATTGCACGCGAAATCAACGCGTTCCGCTTCGCCGACGCGCTCGCACGCGTCGAAGCACTCGGCCTAACTTCCGCCGAGCTTTCGACACGCGCGATCTAGCGGACTCGGACGACCGCTACGGCGTCGCGCGGAACGGGTACTGCTTGAAGATCTCGGTGACGGCCGCACTCAACGCGGTGTCCGGATCCTGGCGATGCTTGTCGGAAACGCGACCTACCGCAATGCCTTCCCACACCAGCTGACGCTGCCGCGCATCGACGAGGTCGACGTTGAGCGTGCCTTCGGTGTACTGGTTGACGTCGGTGTAATAGCCGCCCCAGCCGCCGTAATAGCCGCCGCGATAGCCGTAGTAGCCCATCATCGGCGGGCCCATCGGCATGGTGCGCACGTCGACCTGTTTCTCGAGCTTGCCGTTGAAGTTGACCAGAAGGTCCGGTGCGTTTTCGTTGTACGTGTAGCCGCGCGATTCCATTTCGCGCCGCGTCGCGTTCTTCAGCGACTGCGTGACCAGCGTCGAATAGCCCGTCCGGTCCGTGCCGAGCGGCGAGAAGAATCCGAACGTGCGGTAGCCGCCGAAGTTCGCGCTGTGGTCGTAGTTCGACGTAATCGTCGGCGTGCTGGCGCAGCCTGCGGCCAGCAGCACCAGGCTCAGGCATGTGGCGCGGAAGACCGGTCGGAACATGTCGCGCATGGCACGGCTCCTCGACTCGGACGGCTCGTCCATCGACGATTCTGGTCCTGCGATATCGGAACCGGCATTCGCCTTGGGGGAAGACGCGGTTGCCCTTGGGGACAGGTCAGGCGGCGCGATCGCCCGTGCGATCCAAGCACGGGGCTCCGCGGCCGTCGCGCCTTCCGCCGTTGCTATGCTCGCCGTGCCACGCACGACGTGGTGCGAATGGAGGACGTGCCATGGCCGCATGCAGCCACCTCGACCAGATCCGCACGGTCGGTTCGCCGGGGTCGGTATGTCCCAAATGCGTCGCGCTCGGCGACGACTGGGTTCACCTGCGCCAATGCGTGGTCTGCGGGCACGTCGGCTGCTGCGACCAGTCGAAGAACCGCCACGCGACGGCGCATTTCAAATCGACGGCGCACCCGCTGATCCGTAGCGCGCAACCCGGCGAAGACTGGGGCTGGTGCTACGTCGACACTGTGTTCCTCGAGCCGATGCCGGACGCGGACGGTCGCTGACGTGGCGGACCCGGCATCGCAACGCCGCGAGCAGACGTTTCCGACGCTGTCGCCGGAAGATATCGAGCGCATCCGACGCTTCGGCCAGCTGCGCAGCTTCAACGGCGGCGAGCAGCTCTACGCCGCCGGTACACCCGGCGCCGGCATGTACGTGCTCATCGACGGACGCGTGCGCATTACAAGGCGCGACGGGCTCGGCCATGTCGCGCTGGTGGTGGAGCAGGGGCCGGGGCAGTTCCTCGCCGAGATCGGGCAACTCGCCGGGCGCCCTGCACTGGTCGACGGCCATGCGCTCGGCCTGGTCGAGGCGCTGCTGGTCGAGCCCGAACGGCTGCGCGCACTGATGGTGGCCGAGGCCGACCTCGGCGAACGGATCATGCGCGCGCTCATCCTTCGCCGAGTCGGCCTGATCGAAACGGGCGCGGGCCTGACGCTGGTCGGCTCACCGGCCGATCCGGACATGGTCCGCTTGCGCAGCTTTCTCGCACGCAACGGCCAACCGCACGTGGTGTTCGACCCGGCCGACGACGCCGACGCCGCGGCGCTGGTCGCCAGCCATCCGCAACAGCGCGATGCATTGCCATGGGCCGTATGTCCCAACGGCGGCATCCTGTTCAATCCGACCATCGAAGAACTCGCCGAATGCGCAGGGATGGTCACCGACCCTGACCCTGACCGTATCTACGACGTCGTCGTGGTCGGCGCCGGCCCAGCGGGTCTGGCGACTGCCGTGTACGCAGCGTCCGAAGGCCTCAGCGTGCGTGTCTTCGATTCGCGTGCCTTCGGCGGACAGGCCGGCGCGAGCGCGCGCATCGAAAACTACCTGGGCTTTCCGACCGGCATCACAGGCCAGGCGCTGATGGCGCGCGCGTTCAACCAGGCGCAGAAGTTCGGCACTGAATTCGCGATACCGACGCACGTGATTTCGATGTCGCGCGGCGCCGACCGTCTACATCGGCTCGCGCTCGACGGGCATCCGGATGTGCGTGCGCGCACCGTGGTCGTCGCCAGCGGCGCACGTTATCGCCGGCCGACGTTGCCGGATCTCGAACGTCATGAGGGCAGGGGCGTCTGGTACTGGGCGTCGGCCATCGAGGCGCGCATGGCCGCCGGCCGCGAAGTCGTGATCGTCGGGGGCGGCAACTCGGCTGGGCAAGCCGCCGTGTTCCTTGCCGCGAGCGCATCCCGCGTGCACGTGGTCATCCGCGGCCCGGGTCTGGCGGCCAGCATGTCCTCGTACCTGATCGAGCGGATCGCGGCGCAGCCGAACATCGAATTGCACACACGATCGGAGATCGTCGCGATCGAATCCGGCGAGAACGACCTGCGGTCGGTCACGTGGGCCAATCGCGATACCGGCGCCACGCAGACGCATCCCGTGGCGCACGTGTTTCTGTTTATCGGCGCGGACCCGGCGACGGAATGGCTCGGTGGCTGTGGCGTGGCGACCGACGACCGCGGCTTCGTCGTGACAGGCAGCGCCGCGGACGATACGCGTTCGGACCACGAGACCAGCGTGCCGGGAATCTTCGCGATTGGCGACGTGCGCGCAGGATCGGTGAAGCGCGTGGGCGCGGCCATCGGCGAAGGCGCGACTGTGGTGGCGGAGATCCACGCGCATCTGGCGAGCCTGGGGTCTGAGGCTGCCACGAAGGCGGTAGTAGCGACGGCGACCTGATCCTCAGCCCCAGGGTGCCTGCTTTGACATAATAGG
The DNA here is from genome assembly GCF_054057595.1 of Lysobacter sp. HA18. NCBI lineage: Bacteria > Pseudomonadati > Pseudomonadota > Gammaproteobacteria > Lysobacterales > Lysobacteraceae > Lysobacter > Lysobacter sp. HA18. The sequence continues at coordinate 1,911,950 of NZ_JBSRZL010000001.1, read as the reverse complement.
CATTATGCGAAGTACGCAATAGGCCTGCCAAAGGCCTTTGCCCCGAGGTTCAATAGCTGATGTCCGACGAGCTATCGCCCCAGATTTCGGCGTCGATCCGCCTCTTTGCTCGCGAACTTCGCCCCACACTCCGATCGCCGCCGAGAATGCACCTCACCGCCCGATAAGCCGACGGCAACGTGCCTCACGGCGGCAGCTCTGGCACCTGCGTCGAGGCAACGCTGCGGCGATCGATCCGTTCGGAAATCGGGGCGACGCGAGCTGGTTTCGCGGGTCGCCGTCGACCCAGACGACAAGGCGCCGCAGGCTTTCCCGAGCTGACGACAAATCACCCTTAATCAGGTGTCCAGCGCACTCAATTGTGCCCCGATGCCGGACTTCGGATGTACAACTCGCGCCGTCTCGTGTGTACAGCGATCTCCACCTCGCGCTTCTGCGGGTACAGCGGTCGCAGCCGCGCTGTCACACAGGTACAGCGATCGTCGACCCGCATCCACATGTCACCGTTAACAAATGGGGTCGCTTCGCCGCCGGCAAAAGCATCGGCGGCAACGCGCACGTCCTGCCGAACTCTCAATGTGGCGCCTCGTTTGCCGCCAATTCGACCGTCCAAACTCGCTTGAGTCCTGCGGTACGGGCGATCGCGAGTGGCTCCTCCGGCCGATAAAACGTCAAGTCCAGCGGGAGCCGCAGCTCCTCAGGCGAGACCGAAATGGCGATCGCGAGCGCCCTCGCAACCCGTTCCCCAGCGCGCTCAGGCGCAGCAACGATCGCTAACAATCGATCGGGCGCCGCAGTGCTGCCTTCTGGGCGAGCGAGCGCCAAATGGAGCCGCACTGCTCCATCAACGGACCGTAGCGCGTGCGCGAGGCAGTCGAGAACCCACAGGTCCTCCGCCTCGGGCGTCAGCAATTCAAGTGACGGGCCTTCGAGTGCCACCGGCGCGATCGTGGCATTGCCGCCGTCCAGAAGCGCCGCAACTTCCTCCGGGTAGAGGGTCATGGTGGTGTCGTTGGGGTCCAGCATCAGGGTGGCGCCACGGGTCGCCGCGAGCAGGCTGCGACCACGCAGTTCGACAACGCGGGCGCCCGTACCAGATGCGGCCAGGGCCTTCGTGCGGTCGCTGAAAAACGGAATGACCGTGAGCCCGTCCGGCCGCGTAAACGTCATGAGTCGAAAGCGTCCGCTGTCGTCCGAGCGCGGTGCGTGGGCGTAGAGCCGAGCGCCAAGCATCGCCCGAAGCATCTCGGGCTCGAGTTGGGGATCCTTCTGCGCTAGGAGCAGCAAGCGCGGGAAGTCGGATTCAAGATGTGCCACGGTTGGTACCGATTAAACGATGTTTAATGGTACGCGCGCCGACCCTGAAACGCTGACGACTACGATGGTGCGCTCCCTACCGCCTCGCGCGGGGCCGACAGGGTCCTCGGCTCAGTCGCGTCGGGCTGCGGTCTTGGCAGGTCGCTTCTTCGGTGGCGCCTTTCGCGCCGGTTCTCGTTGCGCCTTCGCGCGTAGCGCCTGCTCGAGCAGTGTCCTGAGCGACTCCACCTCGGCGACCAAGCGGTCGCGCTCCGCCCGGACGACGGCCGCGGACTGAGCCGTTTCCCCCTGATGCCGCGTCATCTCGGCCAATTCCTCCCGTAGGCGCCACTCGGTCTCGGCCGACTGCGCCTGGACGCGCCGAAGGGCGTCCTCGGCCGCCTTCTGCGCCTGCCGAGCACGATCGACCTCCGCATGCGCTCGATCTTCGAGTGCACGTATGTGCGCTTGGGCTTCGGCGTCGTGCGCGGCCCACTCGGCCCTCGTCGTCTCGGTCTGGGCGCGCGCGGTCGAAAGGGCGTTTTGCAGGTCCGCCTGAGCACTCGTGGTGGCTTCGAGCCGGGCAATCGCGTCGGCTAGGCGTTCGCCGGCGGTCGTAAGCGCGAGCTCCAGGCCCACGCTTCGGGCCTCGGCGTTCGCGCGGCCTTGGTCGGCCTGCGCACGTGCCGCTCGAGCTGACGCGAGTTCGGCGTCCAACGCGGTGCGCTCGGCCGCGAACGCGTCGCGGTCGGCGTTCAAGGTGGCTCGCCGCTGCGCAATTTCGGCCTCCGCGGCCTCCGCCGCCGCCTGCAGCGCGCCCCGCCAGATCCGCTCTGCGGCGTCCTGCACGAATCCGGGCACCTCGGGCTGCCGGCTCGCGACCGCAGCGGTCTCCAGACGAGACGCCAGCCCGGCCCACCAGACGTCGATCGAGCGCTGAATCGTGGACATCGAACCGGTACCCAATCGCGCGCGGACGTTCTGCTGCGTCGGACGCTCGCCGACGCGAAGCAGGGCATCGCACACCTCGAAAACGTCGTCCTGCGTGAGCCCCAGCCGTCCCATATCGCCTCCCGATGTCGCCGCCCTACCCTGATAGATCCGATATCGTGATAATTTATATTTATCACGATATCGCGCCCTATTTCGTATCGTTCGGAGTGTATTACATATGATCCGATACGCTTTGATGACGATGCCACCGAGTACCGAGTTGGCGGCAACGGCGTCGCACGCCGTTCGGGAGATCCTGGCGGAGGCCGCGTCGGCGAACACCGTTCGGAGCTACAGCACGGCATTGCGCTATTGGGCCGCGTGGCATGAGATCCGTATCGGTCAGCGCTTCGCGCTCCCACTGACGGCCGACGCGGTAACGCAGTTCATCGTCGACCACGTCGAGCGGACGCGGCCCGATGGCTCGCTCGCGTTCGAGCTGCCGGCCGCCGTCGATGCTGCTTTGGTCGAGGCCGGATTCAAAAGATCACGCGGGGCATTGAAACTTGCGACCGTAGTTCATCGAGTGGCGGCGCTCTCGAAGGCACACCAGCTCGCTAAGAAGCCCAACCCTTGCGAGCACCCAGAAGTCCGCCATCTGCTCAGTCGCGCGCGGCGCGCCGCTCACAAACGCGGTGAGCGGCCCAACAAAAAGACAGCGATTGCACGACGCGATCTCGAGGCGATGCTCGCGACCTGCGATGAGACCCCCGAGGGGCTGCGCGACCGCGCCCTGCTCTACTTCGCCTTCGCCAGCGGCGGCCGACGCCGTAGCGAGGTCGCCGCCGCCGATATGCGGGATCTTCGGCGCGAGGGCGACCGGTCGTTCGTGTATCGGCTCAGCCACAGCAAAACCCAGCAATCGGGGCCCAAGCGAGATTCGTCTCCGGATAAACCCCTCGTTGGCGCCGCCGCGGATGCCCTCGCCCGCTGGTTGGAACTCGCGGGAATTACAGAAGGTCGCATTTTTAGGACCGTGTGGAACTCGACGATCGGGCAATCGCTCACCGGCGAGACTGTGGCCGAGATCGTCCGACGTCGCGCAGTCGCTGCGGGACTGTCGGGGGACTTTGCAGGCCACAGTCTTCGGTCCGGCTTTGTCACTGAGAGCGGCCGGCAGGGCGTGTCCCTTCCCGCCGTGATGGCGATGACCGAACACCGGTCCGTTCAGAGCGTTGTCGGCTATTACCAGACGGGCTCGGCCACCGAGAATCCTGCCGCGCGCCTATTGGAGGATTGAAGGTAGCGCGCGCCGCTTACCTCAGCCGCCACCTTCGACTCTGGCCCTGTCGATGGGGCGTAGCGCCGGCCTTGCCGCGATTATCGTAGCTGTAGTGTTCCGATCGAATTGGTCAGTAGCGGCGCCCTGCTCTAGCCACTCCGCTGCTGGCGATCGTGTCCTTTCGGCCAGTAACGGACATCAAAGCGGCGCGTCCAGCGGGCTGAGCACGCCATTTGCGCCGCGCCCGAGGACGTGCGTGTAGATCTGCGTCGTGCTCAGGTCCTTATGTCCCAGCAGCTCCTGCACCGTCCGGATGTCGTGTCCCGTTTCGAGAAGGTGCGTCGCGAAGCTGTGCCGCAACGTGTGGCAGCTCATCGGCTTCTCGATGCCCGCCTCTCGGCGCGCATTACGCACGGCCCGCTGAAGGATGCCTTCGTTTACGTGGTGTCGCCGGCGATCTTCGGTCCGCGGATCCACCGAATACCCCTTAGCCGGAAACAAGTACTGCCACCCCAGCTCGGTCGCCGCGTTCGGGTACTTGCGATCGAGCGCATGCGGCAGCCAGACGCGCCCGGAGCCTACGGCAAGATCTCCCGCGTGAAGTACACGAACGCGATCGACCTTCTCTCGCAGATGAGGCTCAAGTGTTTTCGGCAGCGGCACCCGGCGGTCCTTGCCGCCCTTGCCGTCGCGAACGACGATCTCACCGCGCTGGAAATCGACGTCCTTTACGCGCAAGCGGATGCACTCCATCAACCGCATGCCGGTGCCGTAGAGCAGCGCTCCCATAATCCAGGACTGCCCCTCCATGGCGGCAAGCAGTCGACTGACCTCTGTGCGCGAGAGCACGACCGGCACCCGCCGGGGCCGTTTGGTCCGGACGATATCGCCCAGCCACGGCAGGTCGAGGCCGAGCACGTGCTGGTAGAGGGACAGCAGCGCAGACAGTGCTTGGTTCTGCGTGCCCGCGGCGACGTTGCCATCGATCGCGAGCGAAGTCAGAAACGCGGTTACCTCGGCCCCGCCCATGTCTCGAGGGTGGCGCCTGCCATTGGCCAGCACGAACTTTCGTGTCCAAGACACGTACGCCTGCTCGGTCCGAAGGCTGTAGTGCCGAACGCGGCAACAGGCCCTGACCTGGTCCAGGAGTCGCACTGGCGGCGCTGTTACAGGGTTCCCTATCACTACGTAATCCATTACGCATTCATCCGTCCATGTATTGAGGCAGTCTCCGTCCCGAGGTGTGGTTCGGATATCGGCGAAGTCCTTGAAGGAACGTCGGATTTTTCCGTTGACGCCGCGACTCGGCGCCCCGACCATCGCCTTATACGGCCCGTTCCTGAGGCCTACTTGGTGTTAGGCCTCAAACGATGCTCTATTGCGAACTCCACCCATCGCTCTTTGCAATTTGGTCGGCGATCGTCGGCTTTCTAAACTCTGCGTTCATTAGCGCATTCCTGTCCGCGCTGGCGGGTGCCGGATTAGGCGTATGGGCAGCACAAAGAATCGCCGAGCGCGCTGCAAAGCGCTCGGAACTACTGAGCGCTCTTAAGCAAGCTAACGCCCTCATCGTGCTGGCGTATACCGTTGCCAACAACACACTCGGTCTGAAGAAGCAATACGTCCTCGAGTTAAGTGATACTTACGCCGTTGACCGAGCGGCGGCTCAGACCGCTATCGAGCGTATAGCGAACGGGGAAGCGATCGATCTGCCGCCGGCACACGCGGACATGACCAAGATCACGCCTCATTCGCTACCACTCGATGCGCTAAAGAACTTGATGTTCTCCGGAAACGTAATGCCTGGAAAGGTCTTGGCGCTCGCCACCATGATTGATCAATCAGCAGCCGAACTCTCGCATGTAATCACGTTACGCAACGAGCTCATAGACGACTTCAAGGCATCAGATGCTCCAGCTCACATTCGCTGGCATGACTTCTTTGGAATAAAGCGCCCTGACGGCAACACGAATGCGCTTTACGCAGACGCCATGAGAGCGATCCGGCTGTATACGGACGATTTGATTTTCTACAGTTCTGAGCTATCGGCTGAGCTCGGGGCCTTCGCAAAGCTCGTGAAGGGTAAGCTCGATGCTGAAAAGGTCGAATGTCCCAAAGCAGCATCGGTTGACTTCTCCGATGCGGAAGCGAAAGGGCTAATGCCCGATCGCGCCGAGTACGAGTCTTGGTTATCCGGGGTCCAAGTCGCAAATGATGCGAGTTGAGGCCTAACAATTCGTCCAAGCCGACGCCGCTTCGCGGCGCGGCTTAACTCAGGTGTTAGGCGGCGATCCAGCAATGATGCGACTCAAGGCTCTCTTCGTCCTGTTTCCGCTCGCACTAGCGGGATGTTTTGACAGCGATCCAGCACACACTGAATACTTCCCCGAGGCCGATGGCAACAGGCCCGACATATTTAAGATCGGGTTTGTGCAAGTGTGCGAAAGCCGTCAGAACGCGCTTGGCGGCGCCATGCGTTTTGCGCGCCGGTACAACATGTCGCAAGAGCGAATCTCGCACCCCGCGAAGCATATTGTTGCGGTCTACACCTCGGGCCTTCCAATGCGAGCACACCTCATGGTGGAGCACATCTACGAAAGGCGCTACGGTGTCAGTGTGTCCACGTTTGGCGGTTTCCCAACAGATATCGTGCTTGCGGCACGAAGCTTTGACTTCTGCGGCGTCACGGGCTCGCCGCCTAACAATTCGTCCAAGCCGACGCCGCTTCGCGGCGCGGCTTAACTCAGGTGTTAGGTGCGTGGAAGAAGATCTGCAGCAACTCGTGGCCAAGTGCTCAGCGCCGTACGCGACTAACCCGCTTAGTGAGGCGGAGATAAGCCGCTTCTGCGGTGAGCACGCTGTCAGTCGCCAAGATTTCTTTGCGGCCTTTGCAGGCCTGGTCGCAAAGGAGTTTGCCGGTGGCGTGCTGCCGTTCTGGTCCGGCAATCACGCCATGAATGCTTTGGGCGGGGCCGCGCTCGAGGAACTCGAAGGGTTTTCCCTGGCCATCTTCTATGCCTTCGATCATGGCGAATATCTAGAGGACGGCGATCCTGAAGGCACCATTCCGTGGCAGCGCTACACTCTTCCACATGTAATGGAGGAGCTGGCGAGTGCGGGTCTGTCGCCAAGCACCTAACAATTCGTCCAAGCCGACGCCGCTTCGCGGCGCGGCTTAACTCAGGTGTTAGGCATCACAGGTGAGACATGAGCGACTTTCTAGAACGGCAAGGGAAGCAAGCTTCAGTCGCGCTGTGGCGCACTCGGCTTCTCGTCATGCCGCTGTCTGGCCGAGGCTTGGTTAAGGAAGACCGCACGCTTCTCAAAGTGCTACCTGAGGATGCCGCAGACGCAGAAATAGCCGACGCGATCCTCTCCACACTTGAGGCAAGCCGCGTCCTTTCGATTCACGAGGCGCAGGGTTTCCTGCGATACGACAAATCGGATGAGAGCAAGCGCCGCTTGGTCCTTCAACAGGCAGTTGGCGCCCCGGAATCTCGGAGGTTGTTCGCCGGTATGCTCAAGTGCAACGTAAAACAATATTTGGGCAAGGTCTCAATTTCACCCACCCGACGTCTGAGAGGAGATTCTTGGGAGGCGCTCGGACAAGAATCCATTGTTGAGATTCCCGTTACGGCGATGCCGCAAGAGGTTGTCGCCGGCTTGCGTCGCGCGTTTGCGATGTGCGTCGGGTGATGCCTAACAATTCGTCCAAGCCGACGCCGCTTCGCGGCGCGGCTTAACTCGGGTGTTAGGCCCTATGCGAAGAATGCTCGCAGTCGCGGTGGTCGTCCTGTGCAGTGGTTGCGCTCGCGAGCAGGATGACGCAATTGCGGCAATCTTCGACCGCAACCCGAAGCCGCCTGTCTACGTTTGCCTTTCGGTAGCGAACGCTGATCCATCAGCTCGCCTGTTGAACTTGGCGAAACGTCACAACCCAAAGGTCTTGCCCGCAAGCCAATGCCACCGTGGCCGCACCGGCTACCAGACGGCGTCGGGGCAACCTGCTGAGGCGTGGGGTATTGATTCGCTTGAGTGGCATGGCCGCAATAAGGTGCGCATCACTCTTACGTCCGGCAGAGGCCAGTCGTTTGGTAGCTCTGGCTGGAGCTACACCGTAGAAAAGCTCAGTGGGGTCTGGATCGTCACCGCCGAGGATATGGAGTGGATATCCTAGGGCCTAACAATTCGTCCAAGCCGACGCCGCTTCGCGGCGCGGCTTAACTCAGGTGTTAGGCCTCAAGGGGAGTCAATGAGCAACCGGGGAGAGGAACTGTGAGCGACGGCGGCGGTAGCGCACTGATAGAGAAGAAGGAGCCCACGGCGAACGTAGCCCGGGTGATTGCCACCCTACAAGATCTAAACGGCAACAAGATCACTCAGATCCTTGCATCACAAAACGACTTTGTAATTTACGAGATCGAAACGGACGATCCGTGCAACCGACTCAAGGTTCTCATTGACGGTCACACCGAAGTATCCGAGCGCCGACTGATCCAGAGGTTTGACGCAGTCAAGCAGGAATATGTCAAGGCAAAAGGCATGCTCTACCGCTCAGCAAACCTCGGCACCATGAAAAACCGGGTAGGTCATGCGCTGGCTAGCTGTCTATCCAATGACGACCCAGACTTTGACGGCCGCGCGCTGTTCCAAGCTCTTTGCAGAGACGTCGAGAATGAACAGAAGCGAGTAATCACCAATCGCTTCCTATACTTGATTCCAGTCGTACTGAGCATCTTCCTGTGGCTTGTCGTCTGCTATGCGCTTCGCGACGAGCGGATAACGAGCACTCCTGACTGGCAGATAGCGTCGGGCTTTTTGGCTGCGTCACTCGGAACGGGTGTGAGCCTTTTTACAGGCGCCAAGAGCTTGCACTTTGAGGAGTTCCCACTGTCGCGGTTCTATGGCCTCCTTGGCGTCGAACGCGTGCTGTTCGGATTTATAGTGGGCTCGGTCTCCTACATAGCAATCAAGTCCGGGCTAATCAGTTCGTCCATATTGCACGGGTCGTACTGGGCGAACCTAATGGTTCTGGTCGCGGCCGGATTCTCCGAGCACTTCGCACCCAGCATCATTCGTAAGGTTGAGGCCTAACAATTCGTCCAAGCCGACGCCGCTTCGCGGCGCGGCTTAACTCAGGTGTTAGGCCACTGGCGGCAGTGTGTTGGATATTGAAGCAGTCATCCGCCAGATCCACGAGGCGAATGCCGAAGTTCTGGTGCACCAGCTGCCTGTCATACACCCGGGCGTAGATGACAACGGGCTGTGGTTCTTTCGGCTGGGCGCGGGGCCAGAAGTCCAGCTGGAATCAGCCACAGGGAATGCGCCCTTTCTCGTCGAGCATGATCGTGGTCGTGAAAGGCGCTCAGCCGCCACGGTGCAAGAGGCAGTTATGCTCGTGCTGGAGGGCGTCCGACCATCAAGGCCAGTGGCCTAACAATTCGTCCAAGCCGACACCGCTTCGTTCCGGTAGACATAGGGCAGGAAAAGCTTGCCCTATGTTTACCTCCACTACGCGGCGCGGCTTAACTCAGGTGTTAGGCCTAATGGGTAAGTATGTCGCTCTCACATAAGGCGTTCTTGTTTAGCTGGCAGTCGTTTGAAAACGAACTCCTTCCGTTGTTCGCTCGGGCCCGCGCGAACGAAGACGCAACTGAGCTTCTCCGCTTTGTGGATTCGAACCTAGCGGAATGCAAGAGCCCATACGACGGGTCTCCGCTCGATGTCGACTGGCGTCAAGATCTCGAAACCGGCTCAGTACTTGAACTCGTTGATTTCGCCGCAACCAAGTTCTATGAGCCGGCGCTTGACCTCGGCTTAGGTCCTGCTTGGTCGACGTTGCAGGCAGGGCTCCCTCCGCAGCACAGCACGCGCTACTAGGCGTTCCGTTGCCGGGATTCGATCCTGGCTATCAGGGCTCGTACTTCCAAAGCCCAGCAATGGTCGTGGAATCCATTGCGGCGCTGCAGCCCTACCGTGAGACCATCCAGTTTCTGGAGCTCCTCACCGCCGCACATGCGCACGGCGCAGGCATCTATGTCACCTTTTAGGCCTAACAGTTCGTCCAAGCCGACGCCGCTTCGCGGCGCGGCTTAACTCAGGTGTTAGGCCCCAGGTGATGGATCCAGCGACGCTCTACCTTCGGACTGCCGAGACAGCGCGGACCTCTTTGGCGTCGCTTGCACGTGAGCCAGCCAAGCGTGCTTACGTCCCGATCAACTACCGCATCTACCTGCAATCGGCTTCGGGCTACAGCCTGCACGCGTCCTCCGACATTCAAAGCTATGTCGCGGAGCTGGAGCGTTTTAAGCCGGTGGACACGTTCACGTCCATGCTTGAGTTCGTCGAAAGTGGTGAATTCCCTGCGCTTTTCGCCAGTTGCTCCGCGAATGACGTAGACCTTTTGGCTGTCCCTCTTCTGCTCGGCCGCAACGATCTCGCGCGGCGATACCTGGAAGGATTCTTATTGACGAGTTCGTCCGGTCCATTTTGGTCAAGCTATGTGCAAGGTCTTGGAGCATTGGCCCGCGGGCTCGCGTTTGATCCCAACTTGCCCACTAAACCAAGAGGCATGGAGAAACATTGGCTGCTCTATGTGCAGCTTATGTCTGCAATGACTGGCGGTGATCCTACTGTCGGTTCCGCCAAAGCAAACATCGAAGCTTCGTTCCGGCACTGCAATCGCGACAAGCGACTGACGATGACGAGCCACATTGACCCTAACGGGACGCATCCGGTGTCGTGGGATTTGCGGCTGGCTTATGTTCTTGCGGCAGCCGGCTTGGGGCCTAACAATTCGTCCAAGCCGACGCCGCTTCGCGGCGCGGCTTAACTCACGTGTTAGGCACCCCGATGTCGATTCCTGCCACTCGTGAAAACCTCACTGCCGCTCTTGCACGGGCCGACGAATCGTCGCGAGCCGCTCGCGTGGAACGGATCGAGTGGCTGGCTCAGCACTACTTCCATCCGGGTGCCGTGATGGGTGAGCTCGCCGTGCTCCACATGCTGGAAGAAGCTCGGCTCTGTTTCATCTCCGGCCACTTCGTCGGTGCGTTGCTCCTCGCCACGTCCTTCGTAGAGCAGACCCTTAGCGAAGAACTTGAAAACGTGGTGCCTGCACAAGAGCGGCGCACATTCGAGCTCATGATTAAAGCCGGCCGGCAACACCTGCCGCTCCCTAGCGACCTGTTTGATCGCACTGACAGGCTTCGCCTACTCCGCAACCCGTTCACTCACCGGAAGGCGCCTGATCACCCCGAGGCGTTCGGCACGCGATTCCTGGCCACCAAAGCGCATCCCGCTACAATTCTGGAGGCAGATGCGAAACTGGCGATGGGGGTCATGTATGAGTGGTTCCGGCGTACGCTGCGGAGTGCCTAACAATTCGTCCAAGCCGACGCCGCTTCGCGGCGCGGCTTAACTCAGGTGTTAGGCCCCAGAGGCGGCTGCACGTCTCCCCAACGGCAAAGCATTCAGCAACGAAACTTTTTTGAGATTTAACAATGCACTTTACCGTTGCAGAAAGGGTGCTTTCGCTGCTGCTGATAATTATTCCCTTAGCTGGACTCATGAGTAGAGGATGGATCGCCGCGTTCTTGCTCTCGACTGAGTCGATCAACAGCCCCACTCTTGTGACCCGATGGTTCTACCGGGGCACGCTTTTTGGGCTTTATTTCACGGCTTCGTTCCTCGTGACTCCCGCCGTCTCGAGTGGCCTGGGGATTCCGCTGATTCGGTGGGTGAAGAACGCGCCTCCATTGTTTTTTCTTGCGCCCTTGCCCATCGCGTTGCTACTTCTCCTATTGGATGGCGGCTTCATTCGGTGGGCCGACAAGATTAAGGTCGCCGCTCGCAAGCGTGCCGCTGCTTACGGTCGTCGCGTCGCTAGAAGAGCCGAATCCTGACCACGCGGGCATGCGCCTTAACACCAGTTTAGAACGCGGCTCCCGTGCTTCCCAAGGTTGGGGCCTAACAATTCGTCCAAGCCGACGCCGCTTCGCGGCGCGGCTTAACTCAGGTGTTAGGCGTCACAGCTAGTTTTTCGCGGCATGCTTCCGGAGCCTCGTGTGATTAAGGCGGTCCTGTTCGACTTCGACGGCGTGCTGACCACCGACAAGACCGGGTCGGTGAGCACGATCAAGTATCTGAGCCGCAAAACGGGCTTAGGTGAAGCTGCGCTCTGGGATGCCTTCGCGCCGTTCAACGAGGAGCTCCTGAGCGGTCAAACGACACACAGTGCAGTCTGGCCGGAGATCTGTACCCGGCTCGGTCGCCAGCTTGCGCCATCCCTCTTGGTCCAGGCCTTCGAAAGCACTCCCATTCGCCACGACATGCTCCGCTACGTAGACGCACTGAGGCCGCGCTACGCTACCGCCCTAATCACCGATAACAAGGCTGACCGCATGCGATGCCTCGGTGATCGCCACTCGCTGACGAGCATCTTCAACCTGATACTGGTCTCGGCGGAGCACGGATCGGGCAAGGAACACGCGGGAATATTTGAGCGGGCAATGGAGTCACTCGCCGTTGAGCCTGCACAATGTGTTTTCGTGGATAACAGCCGGCGAAACCTTGTCGCGCCCGCAGCCATGGGCATCCATACCGTGTACTTCAACGAAGCGACTGACACGGCAGAGTCCTTGGCCGAAGCGTTGAGCCGTCGCTATGGCGTCCTCGCACCTCGGGTGACGCCTAACAATTCGTCCAAGCCGACGCCGCTTCGCGGCGCGGCTTAACTCAGGTGTTAGGGCGCTGATGAACGAGTACGAACGCAATCTGCTTCAACACATCGAGCAACACGGCTGCAGTGTCACATCGGTGTTCGATCCCGATGCGAGCGACCCGCCCTTCTCCTATTCCATCGGTATCGCCAAGTCAGAAGGGGCTTCGGAGTTCATTGTGGTCGGGTTGAACTCCGAGTTGGGCCACTCGCTTATCAACCTGTGTAACAGCCGAGCCCGCGAAGGTGAGCGCTTCGTTTCGGGCGTTCCTTACCTCGGCTTTCTGGAAGGTTTCCCGGTCCAGTTCGTGCCCGTAGCTCGCGAACACCGCCAGGCCATGATGCTGTCTGCGTTCTGGTTGCACGGCGGCCCAGACTTTGCCGCGCTGCAGCTAGTCTGGCCTAGCAAAACCGGAGCGTGGCCTTGGGATCCTGAGGCGACGGACTGGCTGAAGGAGAATCAGCCCGTACTATCCGAGGCTCCGGGGCACGCGCCCTAACAATTCGTCCAAGCCGACACCGCTTCGTTCCGGCAAACATAGGGCAGGAAAAGCTTGCCCTATGTTTGCCTCCACTACGCGGCGCGGCTTAACTCAGGTGTTAGGCGCTAATGGAAGCTTCTGTCGCTCTCGATCCCAATAGCGGAAATATCTTGATCGGGGCTTTCACGGTCACCCGTTGTCTGAAGCCGTCGGAGCTACCAGAAACTTTCTCACTGGGCCCAGAGCGCACGGTGCATGTCGTACGCAAATCAGCCGCTTGTCAGTTTGCGGTAGCCCAAACTACGTATCACGGCAAGGTCGTCCGGGTTGAGCTCCGCTTCGAAGACAAGGTACTGGTGAGTTGCTTTCTCTCATTCCCGGGCTTGGCACCAGAGGAAGAGCGTCGCAGTTGCACGGAATGGCTGGTGCGCCAGATTGGCTTCGGTGGCGCCCTCGCCCGCTTCCCTTGGGGCGGCGCGGGCATCGCCACGGATCGCAGCGGAAACAGCCACGTCTTCATCCACAATGCCAACAATAGCTGGGCGCACTGAACGGTTAGCGCCTAACAATTCGTCCAAGCCGACGCCGCTTCGCGGCGCGGCTTAACTCAGGTGTTAGCTGACATGGGAGACCGACGATGAGCTTGTCCAAGCCACAACGCGGCGTTGCTCTCGGGGCCGGGTCTGCGCTCGCTGTTACTGCGGTAACGCTGTTGGTCGCTGCCTTGCGGCACACCGAAGCCTTAGGGCTCGATGCGCGCTTGCACCTCTTCGCGTTAAGCGTCTTGGCCCCTGCGCTAGCGCTCCTGGTCTGTATCGGCCGGCTTGCCAACCACCGGTTCGATACCCCGGAAGATCTCGACGGCAGCGGGCTCACCGTTGGGTCAGCCCGGGCAAAGTTGCTGCAAGCGCTGTTGCAGAACACGCTCGAACAACTCGCCCTGGCCCTTCCGGTCTATGCCGCCTGCACCCTGTTGGGCTCGCCGTGGCTCGTGGCCCTAGTTCCTGTTGCGTCCGTGCTTTTCCTGGTGGGCCGCGGGTTGTTCTTCTGGGGCTATGCTCGTGGCGCACCGGGGCGTGCAATGGGCTTTGGGCTCACGTTCTACCCCACAGCCATTTTGCTGGTGTGCGCTCTTGTGGCTTCAGCGCGTCACGCTGTCAGCTAACGATTCGTCCAAGCCGACGCCGCTTCGCGGCGCGGCTTAACTCAGGTGTTAGGTGCCAATGGACACTGGACTGGTTGCCAAACAAGAAGATGCGCTAGCACATGTCGTGGCGTCCGCGCCGCGGCACTGGCAGGTCTTGTTTCTGAATTACGAGCACCGGGACCGCTTTACTGGAACAGTCTCGGACTCTGCCTTCTATGCTGTCGTTGAGCCGTTCTTGAGGCGCGCCCGAGCCACGCAAGTAAACTTATCAACCGACGCGCTGCTAGCGCTCGATGCATTCTGCACCGCGCTTATCAAGCGTTCGAGTGTCTCCGAATTAACTTTGGACTTCATCGTTTGGCGCGCAGGACGCTTTCAGGCGCATGTAGACTACGAACCACCCCATCGCCTGAATCTGGAAACGCTCGCAACTCTTCACGAGCGGCATTTGCGGTACTTGGAGCAGGAGCCTCGGCTAGCACTGATTGGCACCTAACAATTCGTCCAAGCCGACGCCGCTTCGCGGCGCGGCTTAACTCAGGTGTTAGGGCGCAAGTGAGACCTTTATGCGTATTGTTTTGAGAGCCTTGCTCTGCTATCCAAATCAGCGCCCGGAAGGATTTGGCCCCGCTTCTGTAGGCCGCTTCTTTATCCCGTTAGCTGCGTTGGTGGCGGTCTTCTCGTTTCCGACGAAGGCCGAGCGTTTCGTTGGGGCGCTAAGCACTTCTGGCGTCACGCATGAACAAGCCGCGCCGGTCGCCTGCGCCGATGGCGCTGTACCGCGCGACTTACTCGACCACATGGTGTCGGTACTAACGAGCGGCGGAGACGCTTGGGATGTCCAGGACGCCCAGAATCGGCCAGTCGTTGAGGCCATGGTGTCGAACGGGTGCACTCAGGCCTTGGGCGATCTACTCTCAAGCGGCCTCGACCCTAATCACAGCACCAGCTATGCGCCGGATGTCAGCCTCCTAGCTATCGCTGCAGAGAATGGTCGGTCGGATATCGTGCGTTTGCTGCTGGCGAGCGGTGCCGATGTGAATAAGCGCGGTGCTGGTCCGTTTGAAACGGCCGCCACTTCTGCGGTCACAGCTGGAAACTTTGATATTGCTCTAATGTTGTTGGATAGCGGCTACTCCGTCGAACTTCCAGCACTCCTGAATCTGGCGCGCGCAAGTCAGGTGGACGACTCCCAGTCGTCGCCTAGGCGTCGTCTGATTGAGCGGCTCATGGCTTGGTGTTCCGCGCACGGGTGCCAATAATCAAGTTGCGCCCTAACAATTCGTCCAAGCCGACGCCGCTTCGCGGCGCGGCTTAACTCAGGTGTTAGGCCCCGCATGAAGCGCCCTCGGCATTTCGTTGCTCTCGCTCTGGCAGTCTCGTTGCTGCCGGCGTGCGCATCGAAGGAGTACGCCGAAGCGAGTAAGCGCTGCGCGGCTGTCCGCCCCGGCATGAGCGTTGCGCAAGTCGAAGCACTCATGGGCGAGCCGCAGATGGCTCTCAGGCCAAGAGATCAACCCCAGTACCTGCATCTACACTATTTTCTGGGGGGGCGAACTTGCGCCGATCGTTGTCAGCTTCAAGCAGGCCCCGACCAGATGGCTAGTCCAGTCAGCTTCTTGCGGGCCCTAGCAGCGGGGCCTAACAATTCGTCCAAGCCGACGCCGCTTCGCGGCGCGGCTTAACTCAGGTGTTAGGGCCCAATGGAAGCTTTCTCGCATGCGGCATGAGAACTCAAGACGCACGGTGGCGGTCATCTGCGTAGCGTTGGTTCTGTTCGCGCTCATCGGTGCATTGTGCGAACGATGGACTGTCTTTATACCGTCGTCGCAAGTACTACATGCAAAACCTTACCTTCATGCCGCATGGGGTGTGGTCCTGCTGCTCTTTCTCGTGAAGGGTGCATTGCACCGTCGGCGCACCTTGAAGGAAGTCGCGCCTGCCGTGCTTGGTTTTTGTCTTATTACTTGGCTCTTCGGACAGGTCACCTACAACCTGGTCGGCCTTAGCAACCGCTTCTCTCACCATCAACCCGAGCCGTTATGGACACGCGTTGTGCAATCCGGTGCGAGCCCTGAGGGGCTGGTGAGTAGCGTTCACACCGCTAGGGTTGCGCTTGCTAGCGATGCAAACAGCGTAAGCCGGTCCGTGCGCTACCGTTATCCGCTCTTAGATCTGCGCTCTGCGTCACCACGTGATAGCGTCTGCTTGTGGGTGCGCCCCGGCTGGGCCGGGTATACGGTGTTGGGCGTGTGCGACTTGCGCCCTAACAATTCGTCCAAGCCGACGCCGCTTCGCGGCGCGGCTTAACTCAGGTGTTAGGCCCCACATGAAACGCTCACTGGTCTTTGCGGTCTTCCTGCTCGCTGCCACTGCGGCTACTGGAGCGCGCGCCGCGGAGCTTGTGCTGTCCGAGCCAACGGTCGTCGTCCTGTACCCGCCGCAGCGGGAGCTATCCGCGGCGGAAATGAACGAGCCCGACTTCACTAGCTTTATCGGCGACTTCCAGACCTATGAGTCGGCGGTTGCATTGGCGCTCAGAGGCAACCCCAAAGTCCGGTTCCTCAGCACGTCAGTCGATCGCATCCATCTCAAGGGTGTGCGTCAGCCAGTGGTTCGCAAAGCTTTGGGTGGCTATGGCTTCATCGTATATGTCCCACGCAAGCCGCCTGCCATATTCCAGGGCGTCGCGACCGATCAGGACGTCCTCTGTGAGCTTCATCGCAGGCTGCCCGGAGCGGTTGTAGTTCACGGCTGTGGGGCCTAACAATTCGTCCAAGCCGACGCCGCTTCGCGGCGCGGCTTAACTCAGGTGTTAGGCCTCAGAACAATCATCTAGGTGTACGTATTTATGAAATGCCCACATTGTTCTTCGCGAATCGGCATCTTTTCGGAAGCGATGAAAACGCTCGGCAAAGACGGGCTGTGCCCTGTGTGTAACAAGCGCGTCAAGGTCGGTTTGATCCATCTTAGGTTTGCGGCTGCGTTTGTACCTGTCGCCGTAGCTTCCATCTTGCTCGGTGTCAGCGGTCCAATTGCGGCAGGCCTGGCCGGTGGAGTGGGAGCTGCGTTTGGCGTCGGGCTGAAGCGAGCTGAGGCCTAACAATTCGTCCAAGCCGACGCCGCTTCGCGGCGCGGCTTAACTCAGGTGTTAGATTGCTGATGAGATACGTCTGCCTGCTTGTTACTTTGTCTTTCATGTTTGCCGGGTGCGCGGAAGCTCAGACTCGCATTTCCCATGGCGACACGTTGGATAATCCGATCGATGTGACGTTCGCCGAATGCGAGAACGATTGGGATGGCTCACAGCTCGCGGACTGGTCGGCTTGTGTCAGCCGAGCGGATGAGCAGTGGCGTACGTCCATGAATTCCAGTTACCGCGAATTGATGGCCAGGCTGCCTCGAAAAGACGGCCTGTTACTTGCCAAGTCGCAGGCGGCATGGAGCGAAGCTGTCGCTGCGGAACGTGCCTTTGTCGAAAGCCATGGAGACCTAACGGTGCTCTACGGTGCGGAGGGGGCGATTTCCTACCGGCGCGGGCTCATGCTTAAAACTCGCGCTAGAGCCTTGGAGTTGGCGGAGCACTTACAGGTGTTCGCGCACAGTCGCACGCAATCTAACAATTCGTCCAAGCCGACGCCGCTTCGCGGCGCGGCTTAACTCAGGTGTTAGGCCGTGGAAATGAGATTAGTGATGCTTGCAGCGTTGTTAACCATTTCCCCCGCGCATGCGGAATCACGGCTGCACGTCAGCGATATTTATGCCGGCGACTGTGTTTCGTCCCGGATCAAGGCCATTGGATCCAGCACTGTTTTCTTCTCAGATCGCTGTTCTGGCGATCAGTTTTTCATCGGTCTGAACGGTCGTACGTACGAGCTTCGTCGCGTTGGCAAAGCACCGCGACACAGCGTGGATTTCGTAGGTGCTTTCGCGGGGCCCGGCGTGCACGTCCGCGTACGAGACACGGGTACGTTTCGTAGTCGCTGCGATGCAATTCCAAAGGTACAGAGGTCGCGGCGCTTGCATGTCGTCGCCGTCCACGTCCAACGGGGCCAAGACTCAGTGGTCGTTCGCGGCGTTTATGACGATTGCTTGTGATTACCAGCCACGGGCCTAACAATTCGTCCAAGCCGACGCCGCTTCGTTCCGGTTTTGCACTGGCAGGTAGAGCTTGCCACTGCAAAACCTCCACTACGCGCCGCGGCTTAACTCAGGTGTTAGGGGCACAGGCGCGGTTCCCAGGAAAGCGGTGACGATCGGTTCCGCCTCGATCCTCATTGGCCTCGCGCTGCGCTTCTTTTTCAAGATTTAACCGTGACCATTTCGGACGGAACACGAACGAGCCTCATGAAGATCGAAAAGATGTCTTCTCCCGTCGCGCTTGCCATCACCGTGGGCGTCAGTGCATGCGTTCTAGCGGTCGTCGCGCACGTGCCGCAGGCGGCTGCAGCCGCGCCGTCGCCGTCGGGTCGCGACAGCATTCCCCTCGAGCTCGCGCAGCTCGAGCCCGTGGCCGATCACCAGCTCGTGGTGTTCCGCGATTGTCGCGGCGACGTCTGCCTCAACACCTTCCATCTGCGCAAAGTCGAGATGAACGGCGTGGCTGAACTCATCTGCAAGGCGCCGATCGCCGAACTCAATCGCGGCGCGTTCCAGCTCGACGCGATCACGCCCGTCGCCGGCGGCGATGCGCTGCTGCTGCGCTTGGTCGAGATCCGCAACGAAGAGTCGCTGCCCGCGGTGACGCGCACGCTGACCGTGTCGGGCAATTGCCGCTACACGCTCGCGAAGTGATCCGCGACGCGATCGGTTGACCCCGTGAAACTCCCCGGAATCCTCGTCGCGCATGCCGCCCTGACGCTGTTGTTCCTGTTTCCCATCATGCTCAATGCGTACTACGACCCGCCGCGAAAGCCGCTACCGAAGCGCCCATTGAAGTCATGGCTGATCGTCTGCTTCGTGATGGGCGTGTTGGCGCTCTTCGACGCCCTCCTGTTTGTGAGCAGGGAATGGGCGCCCGCGGTGTCGGGCCAGCTGCTAGTCCACGACAAGGGCTCGCCCACGTCGTACCTGATCACGCCGCAGGACAGCCCGTTCATGTTCTGGTTCGACATGAGCTTTTTCGTGCTCATGGGGGCCGCGCTGTCGGCCGCGATTCTGCTATTCGTGGGCCTGCTCGTGAGATCGTGGTTCGACCGCCGGCGGCAGGCGCGGCTCAAGTCCTAGCCTCCACGCTCGACGGGCGCTTCGCGCACGGCAGAGCCAAGGATGGCGACGACTAGCAGCGCGCCCAGGCGGTGGGACGTTGCACACACGCGCGGGCGTCAGCGCCGGGAGCGCCGCAGCATCTCGCCGCGTGGATCCTCAAACGCATTTTCTCGCGTGAGAAAATCCAGAGTTGAGGACTGGAGCCGGTCGACGCGCGCCTCACAGAGAACCGCCTCCCGCTTGGTCGTGTGCAAAGTCCAACCGGCGTGCCGGCCCAATGCCGCAGGTGTGTGCAAAGTCCCACCGCGAAGAGCGCGTGGGGCTTGCCGGCCGGCGTGTGACCTCTGGACGCCGACGGGAAGTCCTCGCCGACGGGAATAACCGCTTTGCCGGGGGCGTCCACATCGGACGCGTCGGAATGGGGCGTGTCCCCTCGCCTGCCCACCGTGCTGATCGTTCTGACGCTCTGCGCCTGCGCCGCGGAGCGCGACGCCACGCGCTTGGGCATGGACGGCACGAAGCTCGATGCACCCGCCGCGGCTGAGCATCACCGGCACGCCTAGGCGCTGACGCAAAGCGATCGCGCGGCGCTTGAAGTGAACCGCCAGCGCGCAGCAGGTCATGGACGCGCTTCATCGCGATCGCATCCGGCTGCTGAAGGCGCGCATCGACGCGGCGTCACGCCGCGGCCGCTGTGACATCGAAGGCTGCGAGGCTGACGTCGCACCCATGTCGGTGTTGAGCTACACCGCGGCCGCGCAGGTCGGGGCGAGGTCGGCCGGCAAGTCACCGGATCCCGGCGGCGGTTGAGCGACGGCGCCGCGGCGGCGTCGCGGATAATGTCGCCATGCCAGCCCCGATCCCACCCATGTCAACGCAGACGCCCGTTGCGGGCAACGCCCCTTTGACCACCGTCCAGAAGGCACTCATCACGCTTTACGCGGTCATGTCGGTCAGCCATGTCGTGCATTTCGTCCACGAGGGGTATCCGGCGTACGACGCCCTGATGGCGGTCGGGTTCGCGCTCCTCGGATTCGCATTCTGGCGCTGGAGCCGCGGACGATCCGCGCGCGTGCTCTTCGCAGCCGGGCTCCTGAGTGCAGTCGTCGGGTTCGCGATGCGCCAGTTCGCCTAATCGACCGTCCCGCTGCCGGCCACAAATGGAATCACCGATGTCCGCACCGAAGCCTGTTCAAAACAAAGCGGCGGCCCGACGATTCCGCCCTGTTCTCGGGCTGACATATGCCGCCCTCGGCGTCGCCGATATCATCCGGTACGTGCGGCACGGCTATGAACTGCACGCGCTTGTTTCCGGCATTGGATTTGTTGCCACGGGTGCCGGCTTCTCCATCGGTTGGACCAAGCTCGGCGGGCAAGTCGCGATCATCCTCGGCTGCGCGGCGTTATTCGTGAGCATCGCGCTTAGCGCAATGGCGTGATCGATTGCACTGTCGTACCGGCTTGATATTGTCGGTGGGCCGATATCGCGGCATGCGGAAAGGACGAACTTCGGTGGATCTACGGAACGAAGGGAAGCACGCTTCAATGCTCATGCGCGCTGCCGTCTCAATTTGCTCGGTCGTGTGCTCTGCGCTCCCGAGGCCGTCGATTGCTGCTGACAGCTGCAGTCGGTACGAAGCAAGACTGGAGGCGATGCGGAACCCGATCGCGGATGCGTCGAACATGACGCATGAAGATCGTGAGAGGTTCATCGGTGCCGCGGAGCGTTGCCCGTATGCGGCGCCGATCGTTCTCTTCGCCGCACAGATCGCGACCAACCAGGGCGAGCTCGACAAAGCGTTGCAGTTGTCGGTCAGGCCGTTCACGGCACCGGCTGACGAACTAGCACGACTGCAAACACGTTACTGGATTCTTTACGCTGCGGATAAGCCTGTCGCCGAACGCTCTGCCGTCGTGGCTGCCGCGACGAAGGTGGACGCCACCTCCGCGAGTGCGCGCATGTTGCGCGGCGTCGAGACCTGCTTGAGCGGCAACTGCAAAACGCCGCTCGCAGATCTGGAATTCGCTGACGCCCGGCTGCACTCGATCGAACCGCTTCCATTCCTGTCCGCTGCCCGGCTCAACAACGGCAACACCGAAGGCGCCGTCGAAGCATTTGATCTCTACATGGACAACGGCGGCGGGCAGCGTCTCGACGACGGGATCGTCTATGCCGGAGTGTCGGCCTACAGCGCGGCAGGAAGCCTGGATAAGGCGCGACTGGTTTACCAGATCGGCGTAGAGTCTGGCATCGACGAATCCACCGGGTACATGCGCAAGGCGATCGCGATCATTCGTAAGGCCGAGGCCCAGCACTGACGCAACTCGGGTCGCCGCTCTCAAGGCGACGGCCGGACACGGTGCAGCTGCAGCGGGGCGATACGAACGCGGTCTTACGGGGGATCTCATGACAACGTCGACCACCCGTCTCGTTGCCGACCGTTCCGACATGCCGACCGTGCGTTCGTGCAGGAGTCGCTGCGCGCCGCGGGATTGCCAGCTTCCCGTGCCGACGATGCTGCATTGGATCCGGTCTCGTGTCGGGCGCCGTGCTTGCTTGCATTCGTCCAGACCAGCAGTGCTATCAGCACAGCTAACACCAGACTGGAAGTCGTGCCAGCCGCCGTCACTCAGCCGGCCACGCGATCAGGTTCGCCGCCGGCGACCGCTAGCAGCACGTTATGCCGAAGTCGGCTCAAGTAGAGAAAGTTGCGCACGACTCCAACCGTCAATGGGGGCGGGAACGCGACGCTGGAGCGCGTTAGGTGCCGGCGCAGGCGCGTTGCGAGGCCTGAGTCCCGATTGGACACCGACGAACCCAGCCGGACTCCACGTCAGCCAGGTCGGCCGTAGCGCTGGCGGCGCAATACACGGATGATTTGCCGCCTAACAGGGAGGTTTCATGTCAACACGGTCCTTGCTTCTCGTCGCTGCCGCCGCTCTCTCGCTGTGCGCCGCCGGGTGCCAGAACGACGCAGCGCCCGCTGGGACCGCAACGGCACCCGCTCGTGCAGAGCAAGCAAAGGCGCCGACGCCTGCCGCGGTACCCGCGCCATCGAATGACGCGCCGGCAGGGGCTGGCCAGCGAAATATCGATCGCATCATCGCGCGGGATTCCATTGGCACCACCAAGGAATTTCTCGAGCGCTCGCTGGGCCAGTCCACGTACGAAACGCCGGATTCGGCCGAGTACACCGTGGACGGTTGCGACGTGACACTGACCATCAAGAACCGAGCGGTCGAATCGATATCTGTAAGGCTTAAGCCGGCCTGTCATTTCGATGCACGTGACCTGCTCGCGACCAGCGATCCGGTCCAGATCGCGGGCGGTATGACATTCGCTCAACTCGACAAACTCTTCGCGGAGCTGCACTACGTGTCGCCATGCCTGACTCTTTGCGGCAATGCTTATGACCCGTACGTTGACGCCGTGATCGTCGGTTATCCGGCGAACGGGTACATCGATGTAAGTGGGCACGCGACATTCCTCGGCGATGTCCTCGATGCCGCGACGGTGTGGGAGGACGAGCTCGCGAAGGTCGAGGACGAGACTTACATCGAGAACACGAAGTTCAACTGCGACAAGACCCATAACGACATCCCTCGCGCAGCGTTCGCCAAAGTGGCTGTCGAGTCCCTTCAGTTCGGCCACCTCACCGACCCCGGCACCACCGCCTGCGAATAACCCAAAGGAAACGACATGCATCGGAAGCACTACCTGGTCGCCGTCGCGATCGCCTTCGTCGTCACCGCGTGCGCGAAGACCGATACGGCACCGCCCACCGCCAAGGCATCCGAACTCACCTCGCCCGCCGCTCCCGCCAAGCTCGCCAAGCTCCTGGCCGTCGATAACATCGGCCGCCGCGTCGACATCTACGAGCGCACGTCGGGTCCTCCGGTCGACGCGACCGCGACGAGCTCAACCTATGACGTCGATGGCTGCACGGTCGCGGTCGATTCGAAGGACCACGCCGTCCAGTGGATCACCCTGCAGCTCGGGCCGAAGTGCTCCGTCGATCTGGAACCGATCCTGCACGTGCATCGGGTGGTCGACGCGAAGCATCCGCTGACGTTCCTCGAGTACGAAAAGCTCATGGCATCGCCCGCCCAGTACCAGACGATGTGCCTGGGTCCGGCCTGTGGCAACGAAGGTGGCGACACGTTCGAGGCGGTCTACCCCGCTGCCCATGCGAACAATTACATCGAGGTAGCCGGGGGTGCGTATGTCGACAGCCCGGGCACCGACGAGAAAGTGGTTCAATGGAAAGACGCGATCCTGAAAACCACTCACGGGGACGATGAATACCTGTCGATGGTGTCGTGCGCTACGCAGAAGTTCGACAAGGAGGCGCGCGCCACTGTCGGCAGCGCCAAACTGGACTACATCTCGTTCGGCACGCGGGACGGCATGCAGTGCTACGACGGCGACCCAGTCGGTGAAGACGCCGGTGACAAGACCGCGGACACGGACGATGAGGATCCGGATGCGGTAGGCAGCCCTTACGCCGCGGCTGACGCGGATGCCAAGGCGAGCGCGGACACATCAGCGAAGTAAGACAGAACTGGCGAAAACCGGCTCCTTCGCATGCAGCCCAACTGTGGTGCGGCGGCGATGTCCGCTTTCGGCCAAAAGCGGACATCGCTGAGCCGCCGTTTGAATTCGCGGCCCCGACGCGTCAATGCTCGACAGCGCGCACGCCCTACGTTTTGCAGGTCGCCTCGCGTCGCTAGCACCAGAGTGTTGGCGGGCGGTATCACCCACGGATTGCACAGCAGCGGCGACATCCCTAGCCATCCTCAAATTGCGGCCGCCCACTACAGAGGTTAGAGATCGAAATCGTTCGCGATCCGTGGCCACTCAACCGCTGAAAGATGCGCATTGATTGCCCCGCCCAGGTCACGGGGAAGCTCGTCAGAGAACCACAGAAGAATGAAGCCGGACGCATAGTTTGCGGCGCCCGCCGCGTACACGCTGAAGAGACACGCTGCGACCCAGTAAGTTGGCAATCGGTGAACGCCTGGTTCGGACGTGTCGATGACCGGATGAATCATGTGCACGGGGAGCGCGTGATCGATCTTGTCCCCAACTTGCTCAAGTACTTGTCGAAGGTGTCGGTCATTAAGGGCAGGCGTCCGCCGGCCCTCAAGCAGCCCAGCGTACGTTGGGCCGCAGTGGAGTTCATCGACTTGTACTTTCCGCCCGCACGACGAGACCAGCTCGGCAATCACGATCCACCCCTGCCCTGCATTGCGCGAGGAGGATAACGCACGCGATCCATACCACCGCTGCATTGCCCATCCCGCCGCACCGGGTCAAGATCAGGCCTGCATGCTTCCCACCTTGGCAGTTGGATGACTCACTCACGCCTGGAGCTCCTTCGCTTTCGGAATTACAGCGATGCCATGGCCTACAAGGCCAGGCTCCGCACTTTCGCTGGAAACTTCCGTCTGACTGGTGATACCTCATCGCAGGGCATTACGTTCGCGACGTCAGACAGCACGGAATTTCCTTGGCAAAGCCGGGGAGCTCTGCCTCTTAGGGAGTCTGCTATTCGTCAGCTGGTTGAATGGGGATACGACGCCTATGTTGTCGAATCTCCCTTTTTCGGCGCGCCATTCGTCACCGACGTCGTGTGCTCCCTAGTCGCCAACGGGTGTCGACTTGAGGCACTATTTCGTTCAAATAGTGTCGAATTCCAGGTAACGATCAAGCAGCCTTTTCACGAGGTGCTAACCCTCAGCAAGACGTGGTCGCTCGACGTAATGCCGTGGGATCAAGAACCTATCACTGAGTCGCGTCCGTCGATACTAGATTTTGTGTTCGACGGCTGGGGCAGCTATGCCCGAATGTATGGTCGGATCGTTGAAATCGCTCGGTCCTTGTCGCTTAACCGCGGGATTGGCGGTTTGCAATGCGTGCTCGCGGCACCGGCAGGCCTCAAAGACAATGGACTTACGGGCACGACGCTTTCCACGAGTGACATAGAGCAGTTTGCTTCGGTGATGGCGTTCCTTTCGCTCCATGATTCCGATTCTCTGAATGCACCCAGAGAACTGCCGATAGAATTTGACCTGCCGTATCAAATTCAGCAGCAGCGGGAGCTTGACGCTCGGCTACGAGGAGAATTTCTAGCTGGCTACGAGCGTACGCATCGACGCGTCGACTACCGCCTTGCAATTGTGCCGGAAGCGACACGCAAGGTATGGCTTAAACACGATGCAGTAGCGCGAGCCTTCAGTGTCGACCCATCACCCGATGCCGACGGCTTTTCCATCTATGCCGACCTCATGTCTCGATCCCAGATCGAAGCGCCACCGAAGCCGCTAACCCGGGACGCTATTAAGCGGTTACAGGCAATTGGTTATCAGCTTCGGTTCGGGCGCCAGCCCTACGTCCCGTACGAATCGGGTCACGCGATTCGGTTTGTTCTGGCCGACAATTGGTCACCCATCACGTGTTCGCCTGACACAGTCTCATTCCAAGTCTATCGCGAGGATCACGGGCGTGCGGAAATCGCTTGGGTCAGCTTGACGTTGGCCGAGATCTCATCGCTGTCGGCTGATTCCGTCGGCCTCATCTGCGACATTGGCGCCGCGTATAAAACGGAAGGCACCGACCCTTCGGTGCTCGCCAGATTCATCCCGCGAGCCCTGTGGAACGATCTGGAGTGGTGTGAGGCGTAACGCCGCATCTACGCGCCAAAAAGGTCAGGCAAGTCGTGCCGACGCCGCCGCCCCAAACGACACGAGTCAGGCGCGACAAACAGGTGCGCAACCCAGGGACGCGAGGTCGGAGTCACCGCGAACGATATGTTTTATGTCGCCGCATCTACGCGCTCGACTGGACTGCACGAGTTCTGCTCGGCGCTACTGGCTTGCCCCCGTTGAGTCGACCATCCAAACGTTCAACGCTGATGGCCGAGTGCGAACAATTGCGACCTGCCCGGAACCTAATGCGAGAAGTGAGCACGCATTCGTGAGCCTCGCTCCCAGGCTTGGGCTGGTCTCTGACGATCGCGACGAAGACCCAATCCCGCAGCTCACGACACGTCGGGTTTGCGCTGGGAACGCCCGCTGCCGTCCGAACCTCGGACTGATTGCACGCGACTTAAGCTACAGCTCGCGTAAGACCCATTCGATGATGTCCGCTTCGGGTCGAAAGCAGACGCAAGTTCGTTTGTCCAAGTGCGCTGATCATCGACAAGCCGAGGTGTGACACACAGGCATCGGCGCCCAAATTTGCGCGAAACTGGCTGCGCAGGTCGCGGACCGTTGTTACGGGCGCTGCAAGCAGCTCGGTTCGTGACAGCTATCGAAATAGCTTCAAGCCAAACGGGACTTCCCTTTCCCGCTTCAGGAGTGGAGAAGCGCGGCCATCGGCCCGGCAACCGAGCAGCCGTATTCTCGCCGTAGCCGAGAAAGGTACATCGCGGCTCGGGTACGGAGAACGTCGACGTAAGCACTCAGGGGCGCCGGATCACGCGAGGTCTCGTTCATAACCTCACGGGCGGCATGGATCAGGCCGTTACAGATATCTCGAAGCCTCTGGTCCAGCTGGATCGCGCGCAGGCACCGCTGGAGGTCTTTCCTCATACCGTCGATAGACGCGATTACGGCATCGCGGTCTTCGATCGCGTGCGGCTGGAACATTACACCGCGATTGGCAACGGCTTCGACCATTTCCTGTGCCACTGCCATATTTTCGCTATGACGGCGCAAGAGCGGAAGCGGACTTCGATGAGTCCGCAGCAGCACACCGATCAAGTCTTCATGGGAACGCTTCCATTCCAGAAGGACGTCTTTCGGGTAGTCCGCGCCCTTATTTTTGTCGACGATCGTGTGGCACGAGACGCAAAGCCAGATTCCGTTATCCGCGCTCCCCGCCGCCGCCGCGGTCATGTCTTCCCAGCGAGCAGCGCCCATACCCTCACCGATGATGTGTGCGGCTTCACCGGCCTTCGAGCGAAGGTCGGGGTCCGACAATGCAGGCCCCACAGTCAACACATTGCAATCGGGGTTGTTGCAGATGTACCCGGAACGGTAGGCGAGGAGCTCTGCAGTCTTTGGTGGAAATGCCATGTGGGCCTTTGTGCTTGGCTGCTGGACGATATCTACAGCAAACTGTCGGCGCCGTGCAATCGAACGTCTTCGTTCGCTCATCGCGCAGTCTTACTTGCCGGCTTTGCGCCTTGGCCGTGATCGCCGCGGAACTACTCGCCGTTAGTGTCGTTAAGGTTAATCGACCGCAGAAATTTGACGCTTGCTGTCGGGTTCGCCAAGAGACATCGGCGGTGCGTGTCGCAAGGCCGCGCCTTGAACACCGCCGCCGCTTGGTTCCGGTCGAGGGGAAAGCCGGTAGATCGCGCGAGCGTCTGGCTCAACTTCAGTGGCAGGGGCTGCTACCAGTGCGGTTAATTCGCGCTCCAATCCCCTTAGCACGTGCTACCGAACCGAGCTCCCCGGTTCGATGTCGTTCGGAGGTCCGCTTTCGGCCAGAAGCGGACGCCCTGCCTCGCGGGGCGCCGGATTCAACGCGCCGCGCAGTGTGACTAGCCACCAACCGGCATCCTGCCGACCCGAGGCCGCCTTGGTTCCCGGCCGCCCGACCGTCCAGGGGGCGTCGCGGCTTTGCGGGCGCCGCACGGCGTCGACGAATGTTCCGTCCTTGCCACCCCGTGATCGGCGCAGCCTGCGGTCGCAGCCGCTGAGAAGACCGGCCGCCATCGTCTTCATTCACTGATCTGGGAGGCACCTCATGATTCGCGACGTCCTTGCTTTCGTCGGCCTGTGCATCATCATTGCAAAGGCCCAACAGCTCTGCGCGAAGATCGTTGCGTAGAGCGGTAAGGGACAAACGGGGGGAACACCATGCTTTGGAGAGTCATCTCCATCGCCGCGGCGCCGGGCGTGGGATCGGCGTCGCAGTTGATGGATGAAATGCGCCGATTGTGCGACGTGGGCAAAGCGACAGCAGCGGACGCGATGACGGATACGGGGGGCGCTTCCGTTGCTGGGCCGGACCGCGAGGGATCCGCATCGCACGTCGCATCCAGCGTGTCCGTGATGACGAGCGTTCGCGGTCAAGTCGTCGAGACGGTTACCGCCACCGTCGTCAGCGTTTCGGGCGCGGCGGCCGCGGCTGCGGATACGACTGCCCAGGCTGCATCGAAGGCGGCCCTGGCGACGCTTTACGCAGCGTCACGCGCCGCTGTGTCGACGCGAGAAGCCGTTGCTTCGCTCGGGCGGCAGCTGGCCAACACGGACCGCATCGCCGAGCTGCGGGCAGATGCTGACGTTCTGGCGGGCTTCCACGGCAGCCGGGAGTGGCGTGACCAGATGCGCGCCCTCTTTGCGGTCGGAATCGCCTTGGCCGCGGCCGACGGGGAAATCACTGAGTCCGAACGCCAGGACATTGAGGACTACGTGGGAGGCGCGGGCTACTCAGCGCTTCCCGTCGGTATCCGTGCGGACGTACAGGGCTGGCTCGAAGCGCCCCCGAGCATCGAAGAAGCCTTTGGCCTGGCCGCACAAGGGGGTGACAAGAGCATGGCACTCGTCGACAACGTCATGGAGGTCATCACCCGGTCCGACGACTTGGAGCATCCGGCTGAAGCGGCTTTCAGGAAGCGTTGGCAAGAGCTGCGCCAAGGCCTAGCGCCATGAGTTCCCCCAACCGATTCGCGAAGCGGAAGGCGCTCGGGCTTCCGCGCGTCATGAGCGAGACATCAGGGCAGCTCGAGCCGCGGGCAGATGTTTTTGTCACCGCAATCGACCAGATACTGGACGCCCGCGCGCGGCAGCGGTTCGAAGAGCGGATGCACGAAAGCAAGATGGTGCTGCTGCGCACCGTCGCTGTTCCATTTGGACTGGGACACCTGGTATCGGCTTACGATCGCGTAGGCGGCGACGTCAACACGATCCACAACGCTCGCAATGGCGTATACGCGACTGCGGAAAAGCAGCAGGAGTACGAGAATCGCGGTGCTTTCAAGCCCGTGGGAGCGGCGTGTCGCAAGACTGAGGAATACGAGGCCTCAAGGAATGCTGCGAAGGCTGCACAGAAGAGCGGCACCTTGGTCGACGCGTACACCGGCCGGCTGATTGCGCCTGACGACATGGTTCCCGATATTGACCATACGGTTTCCGCACACGAACTATTTCACGACGCTGCGCGGGTTCTGGCTGGCATCAAAACCCAGACGCTCGCGAACATTCCGGGGAATCTCAACCCGACCCACATGTCGATCAATCGCTCGAAAAAGGCCAAGAGCACGAAGGCATACCTTGCCGAGCTCGAGGTCGAGAAAGAGCACTCGATCTCGCGTGTCGCGGCGCTCGAGGGGAAAAGCGAGCTGTTGCACGGGGAACAAATGGAGCTGCGGGCGCGGAAGGCTAAGCTAACTGTAGACCCGGACATGATGAGTGAGCGAGAGGCCGTTGCGCGCTCGGCGACGGAGGGTAAGACTCATCTCGAGTGGTATGGCGGCAAGACGTTTGCCTATGAGGTGCTGACTGCGTCCGTATCGTCGGCCGCCAAGACAGGTGTCATGGCAGCCTTCGGCGAGTTCCTCGTTGAATTCCTTGCAGCTTGCTACGACGAAGCAAGCGACTGGTACCTCAACGGGGATGCGGGAAAGCCTATCTTCGAGGATCTTGAATGCCGTCTCGCACGCGTGGCCGACAGGGTCATGGCTCGAAAGCAGGCGGCCTGGGATGCCCTTAGAGCAGGATCTCTTGCCGGCTTCGTCGCATCCTTGATCTCGGTCATCATCAACGTTTTCAGGACCACGCAAAAACGCGTCCAGAAGATGCTTCGCGAAGGCGCGGAGGCTGTCGTTCGGACGGTCACCCTGCTCGTGCGGGGAGCCGACGGTATGTCCACGCGTGAAGCGGTCTACGCAGCGACCCACCTGGTGACGGCTTCGGGCATAGTGATGGGAGGCATCGCGCTCGAGGAAATCCTTGAGAATGCGATCAAGGTCCAACTGCCTCCGCTCGTAGTCATCGCGGAACCGACCGCCGTCGTATTGTCCGGCGTGGTGTCCGGGCTTGCGGTCGTACTCACCGCTTCGCTCTTGGACCGGTGGGATCCGTACGGGGTGGTAGAGGAAGGCGACCTGCGTCGCGCCATCGGGCAACTGTCGTCCGAGCTGGAGGATGTCTGGGGATCGGGCCGTGGCGTCGAGGCTTATTGAGCCCTTGGGAGCGCCATCCGTCGCTGCGTGGCTTGGGTCGTCCGCGGAAAAAAGCTCGCCACTTGCGCGCACGCTCGCCACTCACGCGAACCGGAAGTGCAGGTAACTGCCTTCAGGTGAGTCGATCCAGCGCATATCGGGGTGTGGGAGCACCCAGCCGTTGTCCTCGTCGTCATCGCAGTTGTTGAGAACGGCTCGTGGGCCTCGTCATCGCCCCCCCTTATGTCCGCGTTGGGTCGGAAGCGGACGTCGCCGCGACCGAACCACCGCGCCTCCAGTCACACCAAGTGGCGCTGGATGGAGCGCTACTCAGGTAGCGGAATTGCGCCCCACAGAAACCATCCCTCACCGCAGTCCTTCCAGCGCTCTGCCTTCGTGACGAGCGCAGAGCCTCGGTTTTCGGGCGCGAATGACCGATGTAGCTTGTAGAACCCGGTCGGCATCCCGGCCTCGTCAGGTTCAGGTCGGTCGGATGCGTTGCGATAACCCGACATCAGCCGTTGAAACTCAGTCTCATCGCGCGACGTCCAAGCTTGGGCGATCTCGCTGCCGCGAAAGCTCTGAATCAGGATGATCCCCCAGCGTTGCTTAGCTTCTGACCACCAAGGCCGGGGCGGCTCGCCACTGGAAAGGTTTCCGGTCAGCGAAGGACGAAAGTCTCTCATCCGCTCCAAGTCCTTGAGTGCCGACTGAGCCTGCCGATTGATGGCCCCGAAATTCTTCGCCTCGACGGCCAAGGCGGTTTCGCCATCGAAAGCCATCATGTCAATCCTTCCACCTGCGCACGTCCCCTCCGCATAGATGTCATAGGGCTTCGGCTGTGCCTGGAGATAGAACATGAGGTTGATCAGCGCATTGATCTCGGCGGGCGCTGCCTCTTTCCCGCCACTAGGCCATTCAAGGTGCTCCAGCGCCCGCCCAAGACGGGCCGCGGCTTCTGTGAGGCAGGTTTCAATAGCTTTCGGCAGTGAATCAGGCATGGCAGGCCCTCGGTACGTGCGGCCTTCTACGGTACATCCGCAAACGGCGAACTCGTAGCTGCGGCCTAACAGGAACGATTGCCCACGAGGCTTCGCGGCCACGCCGCCTGCGTCGAGCTCGATGTCCGCTATCGGCCAATAGCAGACCTTTCGAATTTAAGTTCGTAGTGCGTGCCCTGCGTTACGCCGCCTCTCTGTGCTCGTAATACGGCCGGCGCCGATCATCGAACATGTCGTAAAACGCTGACAGCGGCTGCGACTCTGGAGTAAGCCAAGCATCGATATATTGCGATTTGAGATTTACGATCGTTCGATCGTGCCCAGCCGCTGCGACTTCAGGCTCCGGCTCGTCGGTGATCGCCGCAAATGAATACAGGTCGGGTGCCTCGCCTGTCGGATCCGACCATTTCGACCACAGGCATGCGACGTACATGGGCTCGCCCGTTTTCGGTCGAAACTCCAATACCCGGTTCTGGCCGTCAGGACCTTCCACGTTCTCGTAGAAGCGTTCCACGACCATGACACCGTGGTGCCGCCCAAACTGCGCACCCCAGAAGCCCTCCAAGCTTTCGCGCCGCGCGTTGTAGGTTCCCGGATATCGCGTATCCCACGTCGCCGGCTTGCCGGCAACGCGACATTGATATCTCATTGGGCGAACGATCTTGCGCCCGTCTTCAACGATGAGCACAGGTGCGTAACCGCCTGGGAAAATGCGCTCGTCCTTGTCCGGCTTTGCCTCGGTACGTCGCAGGTCCGCGAGCTTCGCGCGGATTTGCGCGATCTTCGATGTGGCGATGCGCTGGTCTTCGAGCGCCTTTTTTGTCGTCTTGGATTTAAGCGTGCGCTCGGCATCGTTGAGGCGCTTGATCTGCTTGAAGAGTTCTTGCTCCTGCACCGCAGCTTGCTCGCTGGTCCAGTCATCGATGAGCGCCTTGATCTCACGCTCAAGATCCGATTTCGGATGATCGAAATTGCGGTCCATCCCCTTCGGGATCTTCGCCTTGCGGGTTTCCTTGCGAAAGCCGTAAAGCTGCGCGAACTCGTGAATGTCGATGACCGCGCCGAACTCGCGCACGTACGCATCAAACGCTTGCCAACATTGAGCCGAAAAGCACATCGCGGACATCTCCTTCGGATTGCCGCATCGTTTCACCGTGCGCTAGGTGAATGACCAATCGCGTCGAGGCGGCACGTCCAGCCTAGTGGAAGTCGCGACTACGCGCGTCAAGCCCGCCGATCAGCTCGCTCATGTCATAGAGCCGGCGCGCTATCAGATTGCCCACGTTGTCGACCGTTTCCCACTGACCGTCCACCGCCAGGAGCCGTGATCCCAGCAGCTCCTTGCGCTGCCGGCTTCCCAGATCCGGCCACACGATGACCTGGATAACGCCCGCCTCGTCTTCAAGCGTCAGAAACGTTGTGCCGTTAGCCGTCGACGGTCGCTGGCGCAGGCTCACGATCCCCGCCATCCGGACGCGCGCTCCACTCCGCCGCGTCCAGACCTCAGAGGACGTCAGGCAACGGCGTTGCTTGAGGCTCGGCCGCACGAGCGCGATGGGATGAATGCCCAGCGTAAGCCCGAGCGACCCGTAGTCAGCCAACAGATCCTCCCGTTGGGTTGGCTCTGGGAGAGCAACGCGGATTTCGTCCGGGCTTCGATCGAGCAGCGGCGTTTGCGCCTCGACACCAGCAACCGACCAACGTGCCTCGTTGCGGTGGCCGACCAGCGCTTTCAGCGCGCCGGCTTCGACCAGCGTAGCGCGCGCGCGTCGATCAAGGCCCGCGCGGTGACAGAGATCTTCCACGGATCGAAATGCCGCAACGTTGCGTGCGGCTTCAATGCGACCGGCGGCCGCCTCATTGAAACCCTTGATCTCGCGCAGCCCCAAGCGAATGGCCAGCGCGTCCGCGTCATTGGCGTGCTCGAGCGTGTTATCCCATCGACTGCTCACCACACACACAGGCCGAACTTCGACGCCCTTCCGCCGCGCGTCCTGTGTGAGCTGGCTCGTCGAGTAAAACCCCATCGGTTGGGAGTTGAGTAGTGCACAGGTGAACGCCGCCTGCTCATGGCATTTGAGCCAGCAACTTGCATAGGTCAGCAGTGCGAACGACGCCGCATGGCTCTCGGGAAACCCATATCCGGAGAACCCCATGATCTGCTGGAAGGTCTCCTGCGCGTACTCCAGCGTGTAGCCGCGCTCCAGCATGCCCTTGATGATCTTGGCTTCGTGCTGGTCCATGTTGCCGTGGCGCTTCCACGCCGCCATCGAGCGCCGAAGCTGGTCCGCTTCACCGGCGTTGTAGCCGGCGGCGACCATCGCAACGCGCATCACCTGTTCCTGGAACAGCGGCACGCCGAGCGTGCGCCCGTAGATCGCTTCGATGTCCTTGTTGGGGTACACCGCGAATTCCCTACCCTGCCGCCGCGCCAGGAAGGGATGCACCATCTTTCCCTGGATAGGACCTGGGCGAATGATCGCGACTTCGATGATGAGGTCGTAGAAGCACCGCGGTTTCATTCGCGGCAGCATGGACATCTGCGCGCGGCTTTCGATCTGGAACACGCCGACCGTATCGGCTTGGCAGATCATGTCGTAGGTGGCCTCGTCCTCTGCCGGGATGCTCGACATGCAGTAGTCGCGGCCCCGGTGTTCGCGGATCAGATCCAGCGCCTTGCGGATGCACGTCAACATGCCGAGCGCCAGGCAGTCGACCTTGAGCAGTCGCATGCTGTCGAGGTCGTCCTTGTCCCACTGGATGATCGTTCGATCGTCCATGGCCGCGTTCTCGACCGGGACCAGGGTCGACAGCGGTGCGTCGGAGATGACGAAGCCCCCGACGTGCTGCGACAGGTGGCGCGGTT
This sequence comes from Lysobacter sp. HA18, assembly GCF_054057595.1. Taxonomy (NCBI): domain Bacteria; kingdom Pseudomonadati; phylum Pseudomonadota; class Gammaproteobacteria; order Lysobacterales; family Lysobacteraceae; genus Lysobacter; species Lysobacter sp. HA18. Next base: position 1,877,842 of record NZ_JBSRZL010000001.1, on the reverse strand, counting down.
TACCCAGAAGCTCGGCGGTCAGCGCGACCACGCGCCGCATGACGGGCGAATAGGGATCGAACCCGGCCTCGCGAAGCTTGTCGTCCATCGGATCGTCACCCGACCACCAGCCGAAGCAGTCGCTCAGCACCTGCACCTGGTCCTCGGGCAGGCCGAGCGCCTTGGCGACGTCGCGCACGGCGGACTTGCCACGATAGGTGATCACCGTCGCGGCCAGCGCGGCGCGTTCGCGACCGTAGCGTTGGTAGATGTACTGGATCACCTCCTCGCGCCGCTCGTGCTCGAAGTCGATGTCGATATCGGGTGGCTCGTTGCGCTCTTTCGAGATGAAACGCTCCATGAGCATGTTCATGCGCATGGGGTCGACTTCGGTAACCCCGAGCACGAAGCACACGGCGGAATTGGCGGCCGAGCCCCGGCCCTGACAGAGAATGTTGCGGCTGCGCGCAAAGCGGACGATGTCGTGCACCGTCAAGAAGTACGGCTCGTACTCCAGCTCTCGGATCAGCGTGAGTTCGTGCTCGATCTGCGCGCGGACCTTGTCGCTGATCCCATTGGGCCATCGCCACGCCATGCCGTCTTCGGTGAGCGCACGCAACCAACTCGCCGGCGTGTGGCCGTCGGGTACGACCTCGCTCGGGTAGCGATACCGCAGCTCATCCAGCGTGAACGTGCAGCGCTCGGCGATTCGCACGCTCTCCGCCAAGAGCGGGGCCGGAAAGATGTTCGACAGCGCTACCCGCGATCGCAGGTGACGCTCGCCGTTACGAAACAGGTGCCGCCCCGCGAGCCCGACGGTGGTGTTGTGGCGGATCGCCGTCATGACGTCCTGCAAGGCACGACGGCGGCGGACGTCCATGTGTACGTCGCCGTCAGCGACCAGAGGGACCTCCAACGTGCCTGCGACGTCCGTCAAACGTGCGAGCCGCTGGGCATCGTCCTGATCACGATGCAGCCCCACACCCATCCACAGCCGCCCGGCAAAGCGCTCGCGTAGAAACTCGCCCTCCTCCAGGTTGACCGTCGCGCCGGGCGACCAGATCGCGAGCACGCCGGGCAGTTCGCCCAGGTCCGCCCGCGTCAACCGATACATGCCTTTTTCTGCGGCACGCCGTCCACGTGTGATCAGCCCGCAGAGGGCTTCATACCCGGACTTGTTCTCGGCGAGCAGGACCAGCTTCAGGCCGTCGAGTAAGCGCACTTCGGTGCCGACGATCAGCTTGACGCCCGTTTCCTTGGCCGCTTCATGCGCCCGCACGATGCCCGCCATCGAGCACTCGTCGGTAATGGCCAAAGCGGTGTATCCGCAGGTCTGGGCGCGTGCAAACAGCTCGCGGGCCGTGGCCGCCCCGCGCTGAAATGAGAAGTCGCTCAGGCAGTGCAGCTCGGCGTAGGCCGGGAGGCTCATGCGAACCAGCCCTGGAGCATCCAGTGGTCTCGGGTCCCGACGGGCGTAAACGCCCATGCGACCTGGCCTTGGGCGGTGCGAACGACGTAGTAGTCGCGTCGTGCATCGCGGTCCCACCATCCACTTTCTAGGCGTTCGGGGCCCCGCAGGATCTCGGTAATGCGATCGCGCAGTGGAACCGGGCGGCTCAGCAACCAGACCGGGCGCGCAGAACCCGCAGGCGCCTCCGAGCGAAGCGTCGGCCGCCCTTTAGTCCATGCATGCTCCGGGCGCGGGTCGTCACACCGCGCCACTTGATAGACGGCATCGGGCCCCAGGCGCGCACGCAGGCGTTCGCGGACCTGGTCCCACGGCATCATGTGCGCGGGGCGTTCGTCGAAGAGGTCCCGTGCCTCAGGTACGAACGGCGGCAGGTGCGACGCGACGAGGCGAACGCCCACCGTCGCCTTCGGCACCTGTGCGCGTTCCAGACAGCCTTTCGCCAGCTCGAACAGGATGGCGGCGTCGCGTTCGGCACCCAGTAGACCGACCTCGATCTGCGTCGCGGGCATTCCTTCGTGCTCGAGATGAATCACGAAGTGCTGAACCCCACCGTCGCGGCCCGCGAGATACGCGGCAAGGTCCGCCGTGAGCCGTCGAATGGGGAATACCAACGCCTGGTGGTTCTCGACTTCGTAGGCCAGTTCAATGCGCACGTCGAACGTGTCGGGCGGCGTGTAGTACTCGAGCAGCTCGGGCGCATCCCCGTGCATCCGGTCCAGCGTGTCGACAAGCTCGGCGCCGAAACGTCGGCGCAGACCATCTCGAGGCAGCGTCATGACATCGCGCAGGTGCTTGACGCCCATCGTGTAGAGCCGCAGCGCGGTGTCGCCCGGCAAGCACGCACGGCGTACGGGAACGCGGGCGAGCGTGGAGCGCAACTGGTCGAACGCCAGCACGCCGATGTCGTCCTGAACTCCTGCGAGCACACGTGCGCCCAGAGGCGTTGGTGCGAGCGCAATCCGATGGCGAAATCCAAGTGCAGTCAGCTCTTCGCGCAAGCGCGCCTGGAAGACACGCCACTCGCCCATGATCGAGAAGCTGCGCCCCACCTCGAGAACGACCGACCGGTCCCAGCCCGCATAGACCTGGGACGAAAACCGGTACGCCCACGCCGCGAGAAAGCGCTGCCAGCGCGCGTCTTCCTCGGGGTCATGCACGTGGGTCGCGAAACGCGGACAGATCGCCTGCGCCGCGACCAAGCGTTGCCCCGGGCGGAGACCCTCTTCGAAAGCCGCGTGGTTTACCGAAACGATTTCGCGTCGCTGCGCGTTACCGCCGATCAATGCGAACGGCTGCTCCGGCGTCGGGTGTCGACGCAGGACGCAATCGATTCCCAGATGCGGAAGATAGATGCAGGCCCAGAGCACGGCAGGACCTCAGCAATGCGCGGCAATGGGAAACGCGTGAGCGGGCGCCACTCCGCCTCGACATTTGCGCACCCGCAACTGACGGTCGCGCTCTACCTCCACACGCAACGCCGCGGGGCTTGGATTGCGTGCGCACTTCGCGTCGCGGAACACGAACGCCAAACACCGCCCGGCATCGGCCGCGACTTGAAGTCGGCGCAGTCCGTGGTCGTCCACCTTGCGGGGCCATCCGAGCACGGCGGCGCATGCGCCTGATCGAAGGCATTGCTCGAACGCCCATAGCTCGCGCGCGGGCTCCGCCTCAACGACGTGCAGAAAGCGCAGGTCAAGCCCGCGATCTTCGAGTGCTTGCGGAAATGGAATGTAGGGCGGCGCCACGAAGACGATCGCTTGCTTCGCATGCGTCAGGCGCGCAAGCGTCGGAACGAGCAGATCGAATTCCCCTACCCCATCCGCCGGAAACAGAACCTCCGTCAACGCGTGCTCCGGCCACCCGCCCAGCGGCAACGCTGCATCCAGCGGTACCAGCCCAGTGGGCTGCCGGCTTGGCGGGAGTGGCGCGGGTTGTCCGCGCCAAATCGTGCGCGCTGTCAGCAACTCATCAAGGGCCACGACCTGACCCATTCAAAGCACCCGGATCAAGCCGCAGAACAAGCCTTCAACGGCAAAGTCATCCGTCGGATCAGGATCAATCGGCGCAAACGCCGGGTTACACGGAAGTAGGCGCAGCGTGTTGCCTTTGCGGTAGAGGCGTTTGACCGTCAGTGCTTCCTCGCCGAGGCGCGCCACAACGATCTGCCCGTGTTCGGCATTTCGGGTCGGATGCACGCCAATCAGATCGCCGTCCTGGATACCGGCGTCGATCATCGACTGGCCTTCGACGCGCAGCAGGTACTTGGGCTGAGGCTTGAACAGACTGCGGTCGATCGCGACACGCCTCTCGACATACGCGTTGGAGAACAGAGGCTCGCCTGCGGCGACGTGCCCCACCAATGGCAATTCAAGTGTCGTGATCGGCTTGGCCTCTCCGACCAGCCGAATGCCGCGCGCACCGTCGAGCAATTCGATGTGACCCTTGTCTCGCAGCGCCTTCAGGTGCTTGGCGGCACCCGTCGTGCTGGCGATATCGAACGCATCGGCAATCTCTCGCAGCGTCGGGGGGCGCCCACCCTTCAACATCGCGCGGCGCACGAAATTGAGGATGGCTTGCTGGCGAAGCGTCAGGTCGGACATAGGTGCAAATATTTGCACCTCGCGTCGTCGTCGTGTGCAGCAATCTGTCCGCAGGAATCGCCGGGGTCCATGAGACGCAAGCGCGTCAAGGAGTTGCGCCTCGCCCTTCATCCTCGACCGCAACTGCTCGCCGCGGCAGGAACGCGACAAACTGCGCGGGTCAAGTTCGTTGACGACGTATTCGGCGTCATCCGACGAATGGATGTTCTCGTCTCCCCATTGGCAGAGACGCCGCGGATTGAGACGTCTCGATCGATAGCACGAGCGCGTTCCGAAGCGCGCCCCGTGCCTAGGAGGAGCGCCCGTTCGCACTGCGTGCGGACGGCCGGGCCGTCAACGCCGCGACTGCGTCGGGAACAGTTGGCTCCGCAAGTGCGCCAGCAGCATCTGCGCCGTTAGCAGTGCCTCAAGATCGCCTCGTGTAGCGGCATCGACCGCGGAAGCCATCAGTGCTTTGAACTCGTCCATGGGTTCGCTCCATTCATTGCAGGGCGATGACGAACGACGACAACAAGCTTACGACCGCGTAGATGATCCCAACAGCGATCAGCAGCGCGGTTCGGTTCCGTTGGCGACGTCGCATCGTGTTCATGGCGCCAGTCTCGTACACGAGACCAACGCGAACGATCAGCGGCTACCGCGGGACGTCGTAGGAATTTTCCGGTGCGTCGCATGCCGAGTGCCACCGACTGCACAGCGCGTTCGCGGTTCTCTTCGATGGTCAGAACGTTGCGCGTCGAGCAGCAGTCTCGTTAGACAGCCTTTTTCGCGACGCGACCACCAGGCCGTCGTGCGCCCGCCGTGCTCGCCGCCCCCTTCTTGGCAGCAGCTTTAGCTTTGGGCACCGCCTTGCGGACCGCACGCCGCTGCTCGGACCAGCCTTCGCGTGCACGTTCGATGCGTTCGCTTGTCGCCCGGCTACCCGGGTGCCCCGCTTCCCGTGCCCGCGCTTCCAGCTCGCGCGTCACCTGGATCCGGTCCTTGGCAGGCGCGTCGGACCACGCACGGAGCATGCGCAGCAGCGCCGCGTCCTTCGTGACCAGCGCCGCCGCGGGCAGGCCCAGCGCATCGGCGAGACGCGCGAGATCGTCAACCGACGGCTCCGCGCTGCCCCGTTCGTACTGGTTGATCCGCGGTGCCGCCACGTTAGCCGGCAACCCCATGAGCAGCCCGACTTCGCGCTGGGACAGGCCCAAGCGCTTCCGGGCTGCACGAAGGCGCTGGGCAAGTACGGCGTCCGGATTTACAGGCCGTGCCACATCGGGACCTGGGGTGCGTGGAGTGCGCCATAGGATGTGGAAAAACGGGCCGGGGCGATAGCCATTAAACTATATTTAATACCCTGCCCGTGCAACCAACCGATGCCTTTCGCACCACCAACGATCGAGGACCTCGGCGTGGATGGCGCCCTGTTCCTGCTGGCGCTGCTTACAGCCCAGTCGGAGCGACGGCCCGTCGCGCCTACTCGTCGTATGACGCTCGAGGGGCTTGGCCTGCTGCGCGATCACGCCGTTATTGCCCTTCCCTCGCCGTTGCCCCGCTGGGAGGCCGAGCCTCGTGCGGAAGAGACGCCCATGGAGGGTCTTCAGTGGCGCTATGACTGGAGCGCTTACCAGCGCGCTGATCTGGTAGCCGCGCTTAGCGACTACTTGGAGTCTATTTCGACCGACGAGGAAGCCGTCGAACTGCGGCTGACGACATGGCGTCAACTCGTGAAGGCCGAGTGTCAGCAGTACTTCGAGTTTTACCTCACACGCATTCATTTGCCCGTGGACTGGGCGGCCGACGTCGAGTTCCTGCTCGGCAATTCCGCGGTGGAGCTCAGCCTTGCGCAGTGGCGCTACTGCCTGTGGGCCGCGGCACGCCAAGGCGGCTCAATGGCCGCGCAAAAGGCGTATGCCGAGACGGCTATTCGGGAGGCGATGTTCGAAGATGCCAAGCGACGTGCGGCAGCGATCGCGTCCGGGCGATGGACGACCACCGGGTTCGACGCGCGCCCCGGCGAGCCGGCAAGCGCGCTGACGCGCGTGTTCCTCAACCATTTCGCGCGCATCGGCAACATCTTCTACATGCAGCCGCCGAGCCCACGGCCATGGCTGACACGCAGCCGTTCTTCCGGCGTGGGGGATTGATGCGGGACTCTGCAACACGATGCAACGCTGCGATTCGGCGAGAGCCGGCCCGAGCGGCTTATCTCTCGAGCGCGTTGAGCTGAGCTTTCGTCGCCGCGACGCTGGCTGCTGACCCTTCGGTGTCTGCCAAAGCGGAGAGCGCGCTGATGAGTTCCACGACACCGCCCGCGCGTGACTTCTCGCCGGGGCTCCACGTCGTCGCGCAACCGTGGTCGGGGATGTCGACGTAGTAGTTCGTCCCGTCAAGACCCAACACGGGCGATGCGGCGGCGTGGTCCACTTCACGGGTGAGCAGAGCCACGACGCGGTCGCTCAGACCCCGCGGGATGCGAGCGCTCGCCCGAACTGTCGTTTTGAAATGTCCGTGCATATTGTTGGATGCAGCGGGCACCCACTCCAGATCGAATCGCGCCACTTCGCCGTCAGCGATACCGAGCGCGGTCGGGCCGCGGAAGGCAGGAGTGACAAGCACGACAGCGCGGTATTGCGCAGAGAGCGCCGCCGGCAACATCGACACTGCTTGGGCACCGTCGGGGTGGCACGGGCTCAGACCGGTCGTGTCGCCGTCTCCACTGGATCTGGGTGAAGCGGCCACGTCGCCATGGAAAGCGGCGATCAAAAACACCACGGACAACACCGCGTCAAACTTCATGCGAACACTCCGATCCAAACGTATTGCTTCGGTCAACGATCGAGGGGTAGCTGCTGCACGATGTCGTGCAGCGTGGTGCTTCGGGTAGGTATCGACCACTGGTGCTGTCGCGCCGTCCCCTCGTATTCGTACACCTGCACACTGTAGCCGCGCCCACCCTGTTCGATGGCGATCAACCACAGCCCTCCGGCATGCCCCGCTACGAGGAACCGTCGCATCGGGAGGTCGCCCCCCGTATCCGAGGCACTGAACGGCGCGTCCCTGTCCGCCATCCGGCCCGGACCTGGGGCGTCTGCGCCCAGATCCGCGCGAATCGCCCGCGGCAGCTGCGCGAGCCGCTCCACCTGCTGGAACTCATGACCCCGCCACCGCACGGGCGGTGCCGCAGTGACTGCGTGCGACGCCGCCAACATGGCGACGAGCAGAAGTGGTCGTTTCAGCATTCGCGCATCGCTCGCGTTGATGGATAGCCGGTGAAACGGACCGGTCGGGCGTTCGGGGTTAGCGCAGCTGCCGAGGGGTTGTCGCGCTGGTCGCCGAGGGCCGCGGCAACTAACGGTGCCGCGTTGACATAGGTACCTCGGGGTTCGACACCTCGCAGCGCCGACTCTCCTTTGCGAGGAGGGAGCAACGTTGTCGAATTGGAGGCGCCTCTCGTTCTTAATGAAAGCGGACGTAAGCACCCTGCTTGTGGGCGAGTAGCAGGGGCGCGGTCGTCCGCATTTGGCAAGAGCCGGCCTAGCGAATGAACGTCGCGCTACGTCGGGTCGGCGCGCCGGGACAGATCCTCGCGCAGCGTGGCCAGCTCGCGTTCCACCCCCTCGAGTTCTGCAGCTCTGGCAATCGAAACCAGTACTGCGATCGGCTCACCGCGGCGCGTCACCTGGACATCCGCGTGCGGCAAATCACGGCGGACGATCGACCGGTACTCTCTTCGCGCTCGAGCCTGCGGGATCGACAACAGCGGGCGAAGACGACTTGGATGTTCCACGCGCGCTCTCCTCATCTGAATGGTCGTACTGCAGCTTTTAGGAGGGTACTCCCCGCCTGCGACCGTCCCCTTCGGGTCGATAACGGCCGGTCCAGCTATGCGTGCTGGTCGCGCAGGGCTACACGCCTTAACTGACGCATGGCATCAGCTGCGCCGCCACACCAAGCACTGGTTGTTGGCCGGCATCGTGATTTCGTTGACGGCTCGCAAGCCGGCTTGCTCGGCGAGTGCCCGCACCGCCTCGACGTCCCGAATTCCAGAGCGGCGATCGCGTGCTTTCAACCAGGCATCGAAGTCACGATTGCTGACGCTCGTGTAGGTTCCATTCGCGTTGAACGGTCCGTACACAACAAGCGTCCCGCCAGTGCCCAGCACGCGAGCGACGCCATTGAAGAACGCCTCGACCGCCCGCCAATCGACGATGTGCAAGAGATTGGCGCTGAACACCGCGTCGTATGGACCCATCGGCCAAGCCCCGCAGACGTCAAGCACCAGCGGTGCGGGCGTGTTCGGTAGGCCAGCGTCGTCCAGCCACTGTTGGATGCCGGGTAATCGTGGCGCAAGGTCGGCACACTGCCAGGTCACCCAAGGCAGCGCCGCAGCAAAGTGCACGGCGTGCTGCCCGGTGCCGCTGGCCACCTCGAGCACGCTCCTGCAGCCGACGAAATGCCTACGCAGCACCTCGAGGATCGGATCACGGTTGCGCTCGCAGGCGGGCGCGAAGGGTTTGGCGTCCATTCGGTGAGCATGCCGGAGCAGGCGTCATGCGTCATGCGGCGGCTACGCGCGCGACATGTCGGCTCTCGGCCAAAAGCGGACATCAATGAGTGACTGCGTTTCCCGAGGCGAACATAGAAACGTGTTGCGTTACCTCTCGAACGGTGACCGCTGCCCCGGTGCGACTCACCTGCTGGGGACCGGAGGAGACTTGAACGGATTTACACAGCAGAACGACAGGTCCGCCCTCATGTGCTCCCCGACCACAATCTTATCTTGCCCGTAAAGCGCGAAATTTACGCCATGGGAAATCATGGCCGGCGACAGCAGAGCAAGGAAAATTGGAACGACCCCGCCAAGCAGCTGCAGTCGGGTTGCCCTAACGCGAGCGAATCGCTCCACTAGGCTTGGGCGAGTGTTAGTCATGAGAAAGGCGCCGACCGCGACCATTGCTTGAGTGGCAAAGCCGGTGGCCGTCAGCCAATGCAGAGGGATGGAGAAGCGCCTCGTTAGGCACGAGTCGAGGAGCACCAGCCAGCCCAATGCAAGAACCAACAGGCAGTTGAAAAGGGCTTTGCTCATTGGGCTCCTTCACGGTTGCACTGGCACATCTCGAACTTCTTGGACATCAGATAGCTCTGCCCACTGCCTGACGACGCGTCAATCATGCTGGTGCTCGCACTCCATCCGCTAGCGTCGCCTTGTGCGCCTCCCAATGTGATGGGCGCGTACGCGCTGTAGAACACCGTTCCAAGATTGCGAAAAGAAAATTCCCCATTAAAAACTTCGGGATGTATTTGAGAAAGGTGATCCTCAAACGAAACGGTACTCGCACCGATAGAAACCGGGCCGAAGACGCTGGCGCCAAGCCCAAACCCCACCGCTAGGGTATGGACGGTAACTTGCGCTCTTTTTCCATCAACGCAATCCGATTTGAGGACGAAGTCGAACCCAGCAACTGATGGGCCGACGCCGGACTTGGAGAATCCGCCGGACGTTACATTATAGACGCCAGACCAATGCACCCATCCGGTGGGATCGACGCGCAGTAGAGGGTTTGCTCCCGCGTAGCCGTAGGTGGCTATGCCACCACGCTGTCCAATTGGATCACTTTCCGCATACCGCCCCGCTCCCGAATCGTAATCGCGGAAGTAGTTGTAGTTCAGCCCGCTCCCGCTGTCATAGCGCTGCCCCGGAACGCGCATGTCGAGCACGAACGTGTTGCCGTCGGCGTCCGGATCCTGCACGGGATTGCTCTTGCCGAATGCTTCGTTCTGCAGCGGCCACGACCACACCGCCTTCTGACGCGTCGCATCGATCACCGCACGCGGCGTGCCTAGGTGATCCGCTTGCACCTGATAGACCTGGTACGCGGTCGTCGACCCCGGGCTCAGTGCATACACACCGATCGGCAGGTCGCCCAGCCAGATGAACTCCTGCTTGCGTGCGCCGGTCGAGTCGTACTCGCCGATCCAATGGCCGGCTTCGTCGTAAACCTCGTAGGTCTGCTCGGTCGACGTCGTTGTCGGATACCGCCGGACCTGTTCGCCCTTGCCGTTGTAGCCGTAGTTCATCATCACGGTCGAGCCGTTTTTTGCAACGCGCATCCGGCCGGTGACGTCGTAGGTGAACGTCTTGGCCACATTGTTGACCGTGCCGGTGAGCATGTTGCCCATTGCGTCATACGTGCGGGCGGTGCCGACCTTGGTCAGGCGATGGCTGCTGGTCGGATACGTGTAGGCCGTGGTGCCCGTACCGGTGACTTTAGTGTCGCTGAGCCGGTTGCCCAGTGGCGTCATACAGATAGCCCTGCTGGACCGCGCCCGCCCCGTCCTTCGCGAACACCAGGCGATTGAGGCCATCGTACTCATAGCCGCGAAGCGGCACGGAGATGTTCGGGTTGCTGGCGGTGTCACCCAGCGACGTTAGGTTGCCGACCTCGTCCCAGCCCAGCAGGTAATGCAAACCTGCGGCCGTCGAGTCCTGCACCAGGATCGGGCGGTAGTTCTTGTCGTACTGGCGCGTCAGCACGCGGTCTTCGTTGCCGTAGTGCAGCTCGGCTACCGGACCGAAGGGGTAGTAGGCGACGCTGCTGAGCAGCGGCTCCTGCACCTGCCCAGGGCGGGTGACCTTGACGCTGTTCGGCCGGCCGGCCGCGTCGTACGCGTAGTTGACCTTCAGCCCGCTCGGGTATGTCATTGCCAAGAGCTGGCCGCTGACCGCGTACTGGTAGGCGGTGGTGAACACCTTCGCATTGGTGGTCTGCAACTTGCGGACCATGCGGCCGAAGCGGTCGTAGCAGTACTGGGTGCTGCCGCTGCCGTCGGTCATCTTGGTCAGGCGACCAATCGCGAACGTCTCGCCGGCCACGCACACGCTGTTCTTCGCGTCGTACGTATAGGCGACATTGAGGTTCGGGCTGGTCGTCGCGTAGCTAATGCCCGTCAGGCGATTGAGCACGTCGTACGTGTACGTCGCCTGCTTGGTCGAGCCGCGCGCGTCGATCTTCGTCTTGAGATTGCCGACGCTGTCGTAGGTGTACGTCGTCGTGCCGGTGTCCGGGCTGACGAGCTGGGTCAGATCCCCGAGCCCGTTATAGGTGTAACCAGTGGTCAGACCCTTGGGGTCGACGACCGAGGTCAGATTGTCCAGCGCGTCGTAGCCGAACTTGGTATCGGCCTTGATGCCCGCGGTGTCCTGCAGCGTGTGGGTCAGGCGGCTAAGCGGGTCGTAATCTGCGTCCGCAACGCGATTCTTCGGATCTGTTGTCAGGTCACCGTTGCCCGATGCGTCGTAGGTCATCGACGTCGCGTAGTTATAGGCATCCTTAATTGCCTGCAATTGACCGAGTTGGTTGTAGACCCGCGACAGCGTGCGGCGCAGGGTGCCCTGCCCGTCCTTGGTCGACTCGGCCGTACGATTGCCCGCGTTGTCGAGGGTGTACTCGATGCGGTCGCCGACGTTGTTGGCGATCGCGGTCAGGCGGTGGGCAGCGTCGTACTCGAATGTGGTGTACGTCGCGTCTGGCTGGGTGATCTTCTGCACCAGGCCGGTCGGGAAGTAATCCATGCGCGTGATGACGTCGTCGGTTTCGACCGCGCTATTGGCACCGCGCACCTTGGAGGCGGTCAGCCAGCCGCGGGCGTTGTATTCCATGTCGGTCACGACGCCGTTGGTGTCCTTGACCGAGAGCGGCCGGCCGGCGCCGTCATACGCTAGCGTTTCGACGACTTGGCTTTTCGCGTTGGTCACCTTCCACAAGTCGCCCTTGCGGTAGGCGCATGCGGCCGGGCTCGGGCCACAGCCCGCTGCATCGGTCATTCGGTAGGTGTAAGTGGTGACATCTCCGGGGGCTGGCAGGTCGGTGCGAGCTCCGTCGACCTTCAACAAAAGACCGACCCGCGGACAGGCGCCGGCATCGACGTCAGCTTGCTCGCAGTAGGTATTCGTCGACGTGCGCGATACCGCCTGCGTACCATCTATGACGGTCGACGACAGCGCTTGACCGCGGCTGTTTAGCGTCCACGTGGCCTTGCTTGCGAGCCCGCCGCTGGCGTCGTAAATCCGTCGCTCCGTTGGGACTCGGAAGGACGAGTCCCAGTCTGTTTCCGTTGACCTCTGGTTCGCGGTTCCCACTGCGTCGACGCGCTTCGACATCAAGCCTTCCGGCGTGTTTGTAAACTCAGTGCGCACCCCATCCACCACGGCGGCGCTTCTAAGCCCCGTTGCATCGAACGCGAAGCTCTGGGTATGCGAAGTGCATCCGTCACACGAGCGCGTCACCGACGTCAACTTCCGCACGCCGCCAACGTCCGCGTACGTGCGAAGGACCGATGCGCCGTCCGCGTCGGTCTGGTAGGACTCGCGCCCGAACCGCCAGTAGTCGAGCCCGTAGCTCAACTTGTTTACACCGCCCGCCGGCATGTCGGGACCAAGTTCACTGCTGTCGAGCGCCCCTTGGACGTAGCCCTCCTCATACACGAGATGCGCATAGCGCCCACCCGATTCATCGAAGATGTCGGTGATGCCGCCTGACGTGTAGGGATTGGACAGCTGACCATATCTGTAGCTGCGTTGTGTGCCCGCAGCATTGCCAACAATTGTCAGCTTCTGATCTTCGTACGCGTACGTTACCGAGCGCCCATCGGGCCCCACAACTTCCCCCAATAGCCCTTCGCTGTCGTAATGAAACACGAGCGTGCGTTGAGTTTCGCTCCGCGCTGTTGCCAACCTTCCGGCCGTGTCGCGCTCGAGCACAACATAGCGCCCGTCGCGATATTCAACTCGAGCCAAACGACCGTCGGAGTCATACGACTCGACCACTCCGTCCGGGAGATGCAGGCGCCACGTCGCAGCGCCACCGTCATGCCCGACCACTGTCTCCAAGAGCGACTGCTCGCCCTCGAACTTCTCAATGGGCACGCCCTGTGCGTCGAAGGTGATTACCTTGGTATCGGGACGGAGCGCTAACACAAAGTTGCCAGCCGATCCGGAGACCGGCACGAGCCTGCCTTCGAAGTTATGGCGCCAGTGCGTCCCGAGATCTCCAACCCGGGCCTCGACACCCGCTCCGGCCGGCGTGTAGAAGCCTGAACTGCTGTAAGTGCGTTGCAACTGCAGCGCGCCCCCAGTCGACGGGATATCCACCTCGGTGAACGTTTCACGCCCCGAATCCGGGTGGCACGGCTTACCCACGGGACATGTGCCGGACTGTTTGAAGTGACAGTACGTACGCCCGTTCTCAACTACCTGATCGGCATTCTCAGGACAAAACAGGTTGCGGTCCTTACGCCACGTGACGCGCTCGGTTTTGCCCTGCTGGCCGACGTAGTCGAGATTCTCGAAGGAAAGAACAAGAACCTGACCGTTATACGTGTCTTGGCCAGTCCAGCAGCCCCACGAATTGACAGCGACCCCCCATCCGGAGTCGGACACTAACGTCGCGCCGGGTCCGATGCGTCGGTCTGCAAATGCCTGCGTTCGCGGCTTGTAATTGCCGGAGGTGCTCGGAGTATTGCCACCACAAGTCTGCGGACCATATTGGTTGGGTGTACCGCCCTCGACGGTGCACCAGTCGAACCAAGCATTGCTGCCTGACCACTCTTCCTCGCATTGGCTGTAGACCCACTGGCCGATCCCGGGTTCCGTACAGAGGTCTGCACCCCCGTTTTGCTCGCAATACGCGGCTGCGATTGGCGACATGGCCATAGGAGCAGCGTGGACCTCATTACCAGAGAACGCTCCGGCCCACAGCGCAACGAAAACGACGAACGCGAACACGCGTCCCTGCGTCGAAAGCTTCATCGATGATCCCCAGCCGGCCAGCCTTGGCCGTGCTTCATTCTGTCACGGCGTCGTCGGCAGCGGCGACCACCGGTCAGTGTGCAGCTCTCGACGGGTCTCCGTTGTGTTCCGGTCACTCGCATCCACCTCACGGGATAAGCACTGAGGAGAGCGCTCCCGTTGAGGTCCGCTTTGGACTTGGAATTGGCCAGCACCATCAGGCCGACGACGCACGACCGGAACCGTAACGTAGCGGAAACGGAGCACGTATTGACGGTGCCCCCGGGCGCATTCGGTGCCCGATCACGATACTCAAACGCTCGAACGGCCAGCGGCACAATTCGCTCGATTCGCGACATTCCCGACACTAGTGGGATTCGTCACACGCCGGTGCAATAGTGGTATCTCGACGTTCTCTTCCGGAGTTTACGAATGCGTCCTCTGCTTCTGGCGCTGGGTATTGCCCTTTCCACCGCATCGGTCGCCGCGTTCGCTGCCGGGCCGTCGCCGGTCAAACCTGGCGAACGCACGATCGCCGTGGGTGCGCTGAAATTGACCTCGCTTCGCGACGCACAGTTCAACGCGCCTAACGACGGCAAGGTGTTCGGCGTTGACGTCGGCGCCGCCCCGGTGACCAAGTTCCTCGCCGCCCGCAACCTTCCGACCGACGTGATCCCGCTCAGCGTCGACGCTCTACTGGTACGCGGCATCCCCGGCCATGTCGTGCTGCTCGACACCGGAGTCGGTCCGAGGGCCGGCGGTGTGCTGCTCAAGAGCCTTGCACAGGCCGGCGTGTCACCGAGCCAGATCACAGACGTGCTGATCACGCACTCCCACTCGGACCACGTAGGCGGACTCGTGAACAGCGACGGCAAATCCGCGTTCCCGCGCGCGTCCATCCGAATGACCGACGCGGAATGGACGTGGTTCAAGGGACAAGTCGACAACAAACCTTTGGTAGACGCCATCGCTTCGCAGGTCAAGACATACGCGCCGGGCGACACGGTCGTGCCCGACATTGTCTCGGTTCCGTTCAAGGGCCACACGCCCGGGCACGTCGGATATCGCATCGGCTCAGGTCGCTCGAGCGTGCTCGACATCGGTGATACCGCCCACAGCTCGGCGGTGTCGCTCGGTCACCCGGAGTGGACGATGGGCTTCGACAGCGACCCCGTGGTGGGCCGGCAGACGCGCGCGACCGAGCTGGGTGTTCTCGCGAAGGACCACACCCTGATCTTCTCGCCGCACTTCCCTTACCCCGGCACAGGTCGCGTCGTGCGTACGCAGGACTCCTACAGCTGGGTGCCGTACTCGCCATGAGCCTGGGCCTCGCTGGGGCCGAAGTGGGCGCTTCGGCTCGGAGTTCGCTGGGCACATGGCCCACCGCGCTTGTTGCGCATGTCCCGATAGCAGTCGCGTCGGCGGGCAGCAAGCTGAAGACTTGGGCATTCCTCAATTGCCGCTACCCGTAGGCCTTCCTTGTGAACTCAGCGAACGATGCCGTGGCTCGTATGACCCGGTACAAGCAATGGGCCGACGACCTCTTCTTCGAAACGGTCGCCCAGGTTCCTCGCGACGCCCTGGTAGCGCCCCGCCCCATCCTCTTCGGAAGCCTGTTGCGCACGTTGAACCACAGCTGCGCGATGGACTACGTGTGGCAGTGCCACCTTCTCGGGGTTCCCCACGGGCTGACCACACGCAACCCCGAGTTTTGCCCGGAGTTCGACGCGCTTCGAATGCGCCAAGCGGAACTCGATGCCTGGTACGTCGAATACGCCTCCGGCATGCAATCGCCTGATCTCGATCACATCGTCGAGTTCACGTTCATCGGCGGCAACACGGGGCGTATGAGCCGACGGGACATCCTCCTCCACGTCGTGAACCACTGCACCTATCACCGCGGGCACGCGGCTGACATGCTCTACACGCTGGGGATCTTTCCTCCGACGACCGACCTGCCCGTGTTCGTGAGTCAGCCCCAGGCGACAAGCCCACCGTAGTCGACCGACCCGCTTCCGTTGTCGTAGCGCGGACCCAGCCAATGCGGAGACGCAAGGGAAGCGACCACGCTCATGCTGCCGCCGCCCGGGCGCGGACTGGAAGCTTCGCTGACTGAAACTCCTCCGGGCAGAAGACGTTGGCGCTGAAGTGTTTCTGCATGGCTCGATTGCGGTGAAAGACATAGATTCCACACGCTGAGCAGAAGTAGTGTTTTGCGAGACCGCATTTCCACGTGTAGCAGGACAGACGGGCTTCGCCGAAACGACGGTGGGCGCGTCTTCCGCCACAATCGCCATGACCGCGTCGTGTCGCGCGCACAACGAGCAATCGCACGTCGTCAGCTCCGTGACATCGGCCTCAACCCGGAAGGTGACTTAACCGCGGTGGCAGCTGCCTTCGTATCGGCTCATCGCGGGTGATTCCCCAACGTATCGCCGCGGCCGCTATTCCGTGTTGCAAAGCCAAAAGTGTCCGTCAGGAGTTGCTCCTCCATGCCGCGATAGATGTTGTCGTGGCGAAGGTCGGGGCGAGGCACGTAGTGCCAAAGCAGCCCTTTAGGAGCCGCGCGGGAGAGCGAATCCGAAAACGCGTCGACCTCAGGCCGATTGCTTTGTTCGCCGCCCGCGGTCAGCAGCACACGTACGTGCCGTTGGCCGAAGGCGGCAAGCCGTTCGGGCAATGCCCTTATCGCTTCGCGGCGGTTCCACCAGAGGCTCGGATCGATGGCAACGTAGGCGTCGAACAGGTCGGGTTCCTGCATCAGCGTGTCGATCACGAACAGCCCAGCAAGCGATTCGCCGATGACGGCGGATTCGCGGGTCAAGCGGTAACGCGACTCGACAACCGGAATCAGCTCAGAGGCGAGGAACCGCCGGAAGGACGGTGCGCCGCCGGGACTCGACGTGACCTTCAGGTCTGCGGCGTCCTGGGTGGGCCCCGTCATGTCCCGGCGGCGGACCGTGTTCTCGATGCCGACGATGACGAACGGGCGCACTGCGCCTTGGCGGATGAGTCGGTCGGCCGCTCGCGTGACGTGCGGGAAGTCTTCGGCTTCGCCCCCATCGAGCATGTAGAGGACCGGGTAACGCCTGCCCGGATCAGCATCGTAGGACGGCGGCAGGTAGACGTTGATCCGACGCACTTCATGGAGCGCCGCGGACGTAAGGGTCAGCCGTTCGTGGGGTGGCGACGTCTCGTCTGCGCTCGCTATTTCCTTCGCCAGCAAGGCGGCCAGCAGTAGGAATGCGACCCGAACCCGCGGGGCGACCGACTTCATGGCCTTTGCGGCGGCCAACGATCGAACTTCGGCAGCTGCGGATCCATCGCGTCCCACGCGGCGGCCTGCGAGACGAAAACATCAGCTTTCGGCCTGTAGAGCGACGGGTCGTCCAGCGTGCCCGCGCGGATCGATAGCAGCGTGCCGACCACGTCGGCGTCACCCAGTATCTGCGCGCCGCAGTTAGCGCAAAAGCCACGCGCGATGCTATGTCCGCTGCCGCCCTTAATCGCGTAGTAGGTGACCTCGCCCGACACCCGCAAGGCGTCGCGGGCGAAGAACATGACCGGGGCATAGCCGCAGCCGGTGCTTTTCTGGCAGTCCCAGCAGTGACAGTTGAACTGGAAGACTGGATCACTGACTGACGCGTAGGACACCTGCCCGCAAAGGCAACGGCCTTCGCATTTCGCACTGCTATTTTGGTTCACGGTTGAGGGGCCTTGCGAATCGACTTAATGCGACGTGGTTTCGAGCAGAAGCAGACGCAGTGCGATGCCTAGGAACACGACGGCCTGCAGTCGATCGACCCATTTCACCCGATTGCCCTGCCCTTCGGCCCACCCACGGGCCCTCGCGCTCGCGACGCCCAACAGCGCATGGAAGACGAATGCGATGGTCGCGAGTACCGCCCCGAGCAGTGCCAGCTGCATAGCGACTCCTCCCCGTTGGGGTTCGACGAACTGGGGTAGAAACACCATGAAAAATAGCAAGGCCTTCGGATTGAGCAGGCTGGTCAATACTGATAGCTGGACGATCGCACGAGTACTTCGAGGCTCGGATATGGGGAGGTCACTTTCACGTCGCCGGCGCAGCGACTTCAGCGCGAGCCACACGAGGTACGCGACGCCAGCGAAGCGAAGCATGTCGAGCGACGGCGGCCATGCAGCGAGCATGGCCGCCACACCGGCAACGACCAGCGTGGTCAGCACGAGGTCGGCGATCATGATTCCCGCGGCGACGGCCACGCCGCCGCGGGGGCCATAGGCAAGCCCCTGCGACACCACAAGCGCCATATTCGGCCCGGGTGACACCAACAGGCCGGAGCACGCCGCCACGAACAACAGCAGAGTCTGTGCGCTCGGGCCCATGGGTCGCGGATTACGGGGAGCGCAGCGCGTCGAGCACGCCGTCCACCGCCTCTATGACAGCCTGCGGCTGGTCGACCTGGATGTTGTGCCGGGTCATCGGCACCACGTATTCCTTGCCGCGCGAGGACAGCTTCGCCGTGAGCTGATGGGCGGTAACCCACGAGATCCAACCGGTTTCGCCAAACGGCGGCGTCATGTCCCAGATGCTGTGCGTCAGCACCACGAGCGGCTTATTACCGAAGGGCTGGCGCGAGAACAGCTTCGCGTAGCGAGCATCGGCGGCCTTGTCCGGCGCGAACATGCTGTAGGCGAACTCGTCGGCCTGCGCGGCCTGGTAGGCCGACGACGGTTGCAGTTTGCGGCGCTCGTCGTTGATCACGGTGCCGAGCTGCACGCGCACAGGATCAGAGCATTGCTGGTAGGTCGCTTCATCCAAAGCCCCTGTCCGCGCCTTGTCGGCGCAGTCCTGGAAGTGCGCGATCCCGCCCTTGATGCTGTCCGCGTCGTCGGCGCGTGCTTCTTTGACGAGCTTGCTGCCAAAGCGAGGTGCGAG
The DNA here is from genome assembly GCF_054057595.1 of Lysobacter sp. HA18. Taxonomy (NCBI): domain Bacteria; kingdom Pseudomonadati; phylum Pseudomonadota; class Gammaproteobacteria; order Lysobacterales; family Lysobacteraceae; genus Lysobacter; species Lysobacter sp. HA18. The sequence goes on along the minus strand of NZ_JBSRZL010000001.1, from coordinate 1,859,099 downwards.
CAGCGTTCCGACTCGATCCCATAGGCGTTCCTCCGAGGGGTCCACCAGCACGATGCCCGCGACCTGACTGGGATAAGTGGCCGCGTAGAGCTTCATGTAGAAACCGCCGAGCGAGTGGCCGACCAGCACCAACGGCCCCTTGATTCCCGCGCGCTCCAGCAGCGTGTGCAGATCCTTGACCGCGTTCTGCGCAGTCGGGTGATGCGGCGACGGATCGCTGTAGCCCATCCCCGGGCGGTCATAACTGCAGGCGCGCGTGCGTGTGGCCACCGCAGGTTGAATCAGTGCCCAGGTATTCGACCAGTCGCTGAGGCCGGACTCGAAGACCACCGTGGGGCTGCCGGTGCCTTCGCAATAGAGGTTCATTTTGCGGCCCGGCTCGACCTCGATCCGATCGTGCGGGCGCACATACGCGTCCTGCACCTTCTCGATCGAGATGACGTCCGGCGGTGATGCCCAAGTGGGAGTTGCGGCAAGAAAAGCGCCGAGTACGAGTAGCCGTGATCGCACGTGTTCAATCCTCAGGTCGAAAGGGGACGGCACGCCCTCAGCCGTCGTACAAAACCAATTGGGTGCAACGAAACAGCGCGAGGGTCCGACCGCTTTCCTCGTGCGTGAGCTCGGCTTCCCACACCTGCGTACTGCGCCCTAGATGACGCGCGCTAGCTACACATCGCACTGTCCCGTAACGAGCTGCACCGAGATGATTCGACTTCATCTCAAGCGTTAGGAAACCTGCGGCGCCGACTGGCAGCGTCGCGAGTGCGCCGTATCCGGCAGCCGTGTCGGCCAGCACCATAAATGCGCCGCCGTGCAGGCAGTCGGTCGGCGCCATCAGTTCACGCCGGACTGCCATGACGGCTTCAACCCGTGCCGACGCTGCGTCGACCGATCGAATCACGACGCCCGCCTGACCGGGCAGGTAGCCCGCGCCGAACGCGTTGAACTCGGCGGCCGTCGCCGGTGAACGCATCAGTACGGCGTCCCATCCTTGTGGGTGAAACGCCAGTTCCCGGCCGTGCCGGTAGCGACGAGATCGTCGTCCGGATAGCTGGCTGAGTCGCCGGGCGTTCGATCACCCACTTCCAGATACACGACGTCGTTTTCGCTCTCGTTGACCAAGTGATGGGCGTCGCCTGTCCCGGCCTTGAACCCGGCGCACATCCCCGGCGACATTAGCGTCGAACCGCGATTGGTCACGAGCGTTGGCGTGCCCTCGAGCACGTACACGAACTCGTCCTGTAACGCGTGCGCATGCCTGAGCGCCGAGACGGCACCGGGCGCCAGCCGCGTCAGATTCACACCGAAGTTCGATAGCCCAAACAGTGAACCCAGTGGCCTCTTGACCCGGCCCGCCATCCGGCTAGCGAAGGGCTCTGGATAGACGGACGGAACAACGCGCTCCGGCGCGGCTGCAGCCGCGATCGTCAAGGGTGGGCCGATCTCGCTCATATGATGGTCTCGGGCGAATACGGCGCCTCGCCATGAAGGGTCGTTTTCAGGAAGCGAATGACCTCGTCGCGGGCTTGCAGCGTCGGCTCACCTTCTGCATCGATGAGGTGGGCGGTCAGGACGCTATGCGGAACCCTAACGACATCCCGAAAGAACGGCGGTGGATTCGGGTTCGCCGCGGTATCGGGCAAGACGCGCGCGTCGAACCGCTCGCCGAGTGCTTGTCGATACGCAGCGAAGCGGGCGGCCGGACAATGAACGTCGCCCTCGAATCGGACGGCCATAACCTTCAAGTCATCGCGCTGCATGCGCGCACGTACTTGTGCGAGCACTTCGGGCTCCATGTCGATGCCGTCGGGCTGATCCAGCGGAAGCGACGGCTGCGCCAGCACGGGTGCAATCACCGACGGCTCGAGCACCATGGATAAGGCGAAGTTGCCCGTGAAGCACATTCCCACCGCGCCGACGCCGGGGCCGAAGCACTCCGCCAGCGCCAAGCGCGCCAAGCTGCGTAGCCACCGCGTGATCGGCCGATCCCCCCGCCCGGACAGGGCGCGAAACTCGGCGCTGACACACGTCTTCCGGAACACGTCCACGGCTTCAACCGCGTCCAACACAGCGCCGTCCCGCCCGAACAACGAAGGGAGGTAGACGCTGAAGCCCGCGTCCCGAACCCAGCGTGCGAATCGTGCGACTTCCGGTGAAATGCCCGGCATCTCCGGCATCACGACGACCGCCGGCCCGTGCCCGCTTACAAACACGCGCTTAATGATGCCGTCGAACGCGATGTCGCGCCGCCGAAAGTCCGCGAGCGAGTCATCAGCGGCCGTTCTCGAAGCCGGATCCGCGACTCCAATCGTCTGGTCGTTCAGCGCCATTTTCGCCTTCATCCGTCATGAGCCATCGCCGAGCGCCGAGCGCGTTTCCACGCTCGGCACAAGCGCGTGTTCGACGTATTTGACTCCACTACCCGCCCAGTCGGCGAGCGCCGCAAACGACACCTTTCGAGCCAAAACGGACACGTACATTGGGCGCGCGGAATCGGCTAATGTCGACACAAGCCGCCCTACCCCGTCCCGAAATTCGCAATCGGTGGAGCCATGAAGGACTTCGAAATCCTGGTGCTCCAGGGCACCAACCCGAGCGGCGTTGCCATGACGCGGGACATTCTCGAAGCGGCGCGCCTGTTCGCCGTTCGCACGGGACACGCGCTCCCGACGTGGTCGTTTCACTCACCCACTGGCGGGGCCGTCCGGCTGCAGGGCGGAATGTCCATCGACACGCTGCGATTGCCCGATCGAAAGGTGTCTCAGGGCGCCGTTCTGGTCATTCCCGGCATCTGGGTCGAAAACGCACGCGGAATCAGGCAGCGCGTCGAGCAATCGGATGCCCAGCAGGTCATTGCCTACCTTCGCCGACGAGGCAAGGCCGGCGCGGCTGTTGCTGCATCGTGCTCGGCCGCCTTTCTCCTGAACGCTGCAGGTCTGCTCCACGAACGTCGGGCAACCACAACGTGGTGGCTCTCGCCGGAGTTATCACGCATCGCACCGGACGCCCATATCGACGGAAGCCGGATCCTGTGCATCGATGGACCCGTGATCACCGCGGGTGCTGCCTTCGCTCAACAGGACGTGATGCTTTATCTACTCCGCCAGCGATTCGGTGCCACGCTCGCTGAAGGTGTCTCGCACGTACTCCTGCTGCACGAACGTTCGGAGTCCGCGCAGTTCGTAGTGCCATCCATGCTCGCGACCGGTGATGCCCTCGTTTCGAAGTTGACCAAGCGGATTGAGTCGGCACTACCAGACATTCCGTCCGTTGCCGAGCTCGCAAGCGAGTTTCGTGTATCCGAGCGGACGCTATCGCGGCACGTCCGCCACGCCACCGGCATGGGGACGAACGCGATGATCCAAAGCGTCCGCGTCCACCGAGCGCGCGCCTTGCTTCGCACGAGCCGGATGACGATCGAACAGGTCGCGTTTGCTGTGGGCTACCGCGATTCGACGGCGCTGCGACGCCTCATGCAGAAGGCGGTCGGGACCACCCCGGGCCAGGTGCGCGCGACGGCGTCCGTGGCAGCGCAACGACAGCGTGCGCCTAAAAAACTGTCGACGACGAAGGGCTGACGATGGCGTCGGTGTTGCTCGTGACAGGTGGCTCCCGTGGAATCGGCGCAGCGACCGCGCGCCTGGGTGCACAACGCGGATATGCCGTGTGCGTGAACTATCTCACCAGTGCGACCGAAGCTCGCTCGCTGGTTAACGAGATCTGTTCTGCCGGCGGGCGCGCAACCGCGGTTCAAGCCGATGTTTCCATCGAGGGCGACGTGATGCGTTTGTTCGAGGCGTCGGATCGAATGGGCCGACTCGCCGCGCTCGTTAACAACGCCGCGATACTGGAGCGCCAAGCGACGCTTCTGGACATGGACGCCGTCCGCCTCACGCGAATCATGGCGACCAATGTTGTGGGGCTCATGCTTTGTGCCCGCGAAGCCGTGCGTCGCATGTCGACTGCGCGGGGCGGCGACGGTGGCTCCGTCGTCAATGTCTCATCTGCCGCTGCCCGAAGTGGCTCGCCGAATGAATACGTGGACTACGCAGCCAGCAAGGGCGCGGTGGATACCTTTACTCGTGGACTCGCGGTCGAGGTGGCCGCACACGGAATCCGCGTCCATGGAGTACGACCCGGCTTCATCCACACTGATATCCACGCCCGTGGCGGCGAGCCGGACAGAATCGAGCGGCTAAGGACGAGAATCCCGCTCGGCCGTGGCGGCACCCCGGAGGAAGTCGCACGCGCGATCCTCTGGTTGACCTCCAACGAAGCTTCGTACTCCACCGGCTCGATTCTCGACATCGCTGGCGGTTGCTAGCGCTGCCTCGACTAGCCAGTACGGCGCGCCTGCCCGATCGGGAGATTTGCGACGCGCGCAAACGCGCCGGCAGCGAATATGCGTGGATCCCGCTGGTAGGCCACGAACATGCCGGTTGCATCGTCACCCCAGAAGACATGACCGTCGCAAACAAGTGTGGGAACACCGAACACGCCGTCTTCAATTGCTTGAGCAAAGTTCGCGCGCAACGCCAGTTTCGTGGCCGGGTCTGCCAGTGCGGCCCCGGCATCGACTAGACCGAGTCGGCACGCCAGCGCGTTTACTTCTTGCTCCGGCTCGATCGCGTTGCCCTCCTCCCAGAGATATCGGAACACCGTGTCGATCGCCACCTCGGTTGTGCCGGCCGCAACGCAGAGCCGCAGTGCCGGCAGCGGATTGAAGGGGTGCGCGCGAGGGAAATTCAGCGCGATGCCCTCTTGCTGAGCGCGCCAAGTAACGTGTCTGTACGTGAAAGTGCGTTTGGCGGGATCTCTGCCGGGCATTTCGTCCCAAGCTCGTTCAACAGACCGGCGAACAGGATTGGTCGGTACGTTAGTCCCTCGATTTTTGCCAGCTGCAAGCGTCGCCACTGTAGGTATGCGAACGGAGAAACGAAGTCGAAAGACCATGCAGCGCTGGCGTTCATGGTGGCCAGCCCACCCAAGCTCACAGGAACACCAGCACGCAGGAAAGCCCCGTCGCTACCGCGAGCGTTCTCCCAACTCTGCGCGACGTCGCCGGGTCGCTAATCGCGGCGCGGAACGTACTCCCGAATACCGCCCAAACGGACATCAAGGGCATGCAGATCACGAGAAACAACGCGACGAGGTTCCCCACTGAGGGCCAGTACGCGCCGCCCGGCAGCGTGTAAGCCCCTACGGCGCTGACCGTCATCATCCATGCTTTGGGATTGATGACCTGAAACGCGGCGGCTTTATAGAAGCCGATCGGTCGTGACATCGAAGCGGCGCCCCCGGAACTCGAGCGCCACAGCTTGTAGGCGAGGTACAGCAGGTATGCCGCGCCTGCAGCCTTCAGCAGCCACTGCAGGTGCGGGTAACGTTCGAACAACAGGCCAGCGCCCGCGGCAACAGCGATCAGCAATGCCTGGAAGCCAATCTGGATGCCGCACAGCAGCGGCAGTGTTCTTCGAAAGCCGAACGTCAGACCGGATGACGCGAGCATGAGGTTGTTTGGCCCCGGCGTGATCGCTGAGACGACGAAGAACGCAATACTGGCCGCCAGCACACGAGAGTCCACGCAACGAGCCTCATTCAAAGGGAGCGAATTCGTGCGCTGCCATTGGGCCGATCTCGCCCGCGTTTCGCCAGAGCGTGCCCCACCGGGTTTCGAGCTGAAAGAGACATCCGAGCTCACGGATGGCCAATTCCGCCGACACGTCACGCGCGAACGAGCGGAGTGTCCAATTCCGCTCGAATAGTGTCGTTCCGCGCGCTCGCCACTCACCTCATCGGGCGCTTCAATGTGGCCATCGAGTGAGAGGAACTAACCATGGACGCCTTCAGCGCCGAGTGGATCGCCGACGACTGGATAGACGCGTGGAACGCGCATGATCTTGAGCGAATTCTTTCGCACTACAGCGAGGACGTGACGCTGAGCAGCGAGATGGTGCGAACGGTCACGGGTCGAGACGACTTAACCGTTATCGGCAAGCCCGCACTGCGCGAGTACTGGCGGCAAGGACTCGCGCGTTTTCCAGACCTTCACTTCCAGCCGATACACGCCTTTCCGGGTGCGCGGAGCCTGGTGCTCGTGTACCACGCTGTCTCGGGTTTGATCGGAGCGGAGTTCATGCGGCTCAACACGGATGGAAAAATCTGCGAGGTCCACGCCCACTACCGTTCGGGCGGCGCAAATGAGCGCTAGCTGCTTCCTGGCATTTACCGGTTGAACTCCAAGGGACATCGTATGAGCATCGGTTTTCTAGGCATCGGGACGATGGGGCTGCCGATGGCGACCCGCCTGCTCAATGCCGGGGTGCCGCTACACGTTTGGAATCGCACGCCCGAGCGGTGTGCCCCGCTGACTGCACGCGGTGCAATCGAGTCCACAAGCGTCGATGATCTTTTTGCCACATGCACGACGGTGTTCGTCATGCTTCTCAACCAAGAGGCTATCGACGCGACACTCGAACGTAGTCTCCCTTCCTTCAGCAAACGTGTTCAAGGCCGCACTGTCGTCATGCTCGGCACCACATCCGCCGCGTACTCGCAGGCGCTCGAGAGGGATGTGGTCTTAAGCGGTGGCCGATATGTCGAAGCGCCCGTCTCGGGTTCGCGTGGGCCAGCCGAGGAAGGTGCGCTGATCGGCATGCTCGCCGGTGATCTCGAGGCAGTGGCCGAGGTGGAACCGCTGCTTACCCCGCTCTGCCGGCAAACGGTTCGTTGTGGTGCCGTACCGTCTGCCCTGCGTTTGAAGCTTGCGGTGAATCACTTTCTAATCGTGCTTGTCGCCGCCCTCGCCGAAGCGGCAAAGGCCGCTGCGGCTGGTGGTGTGGATCTGCAGCTGTTTCAGCAAGTACTGGACGCTGGGCCGATGGCGAGCCCGATATCGCGCGCAAAGCTCCAAAAGCTCATCAGCGGCGACTTCAGCCCGCAAGCGGCCATTGGCGACGTAACCCAAATTGCTTATCTCGTACGCCAGCAAACGCACGCTTCGGGCGCGCAATCACTATTGATCGACGTCGCGACGCAAATGTTCGCGACTGCGCGCTGGCACGGGCTGTCGGCGCTCGACATGTCGGCGGTCCTTCAAGTTGATTCGCCAGCGCCTACTGCCTTAGCAAATTACTAAATCGCCGCACCCGAACGCTCGTTTCGCGGTCACTAGGCCCGCGGCTGCGTCTCGTCGCGCAAGCCTGAAGTCCAGCCGTACTGCAGTACCGGGGCCGCGTGCCTGACGTATTCGAACGAGTCTTCGAAAACAAAGCCGAGCTTGTCCAAGACCCTAATTGAGCCGTGATTGCGGGGATCGACGAGACCGATCACACGCTTCAACCTTAGCGTTTCACGTCCAAAGTTCATGACAGCGACGGCGCTCTCCGTCGCATAGCCCCGCCCCCAATACTCTGGAAGGAAGCGGTACCCAAGATCCGTTTCGCTGATGTGTGGGAGATACTTGAGGCCGCAGAAACCGATGAGCGCGCCCGACTCCCTTTCTATGCAGGCCATACGGCCATAGCCGTAGCGCGCGTAATCGTGGAGCGGCTTCTCCTGCAACGCAATGCGTGCCTCGTCGAGCGACCGGACCGGCTTTTCGCCGGTAAAGCGGAGAACATCCTCATCGGCCACGAGCCGCGCGAAGGCGTCGAGGTCGTCCAGTCGAAACTGCCGAAGGTGAAGCCGTGCGGTCTCGAGCTCCATCTTTTCCACTCTACGCATTGGTGTCGTAATTGAACCAGCGGGCCCGCCACGCGGCCACTGTCGGAACCGACCCATTTCAGGCTCCCGTCGACACATGCGCGCCCAGCGCGCGCCAAACCACGCTTATGTCGCGCCCTGCCCGGGTGGCACGAAGGCTGCCAGCTATCCGCGTACTGACTCCGGGCTGATGCGCGTGGTGGGCCACGACGTCGCAGCACGCTTAGGAGCAATGCCCGCGCCGCCGGTCCGAGCCTAGGCGCGCACTCACGTGTTCGCCAACTCCCATGTCTGCTTCGGGTCGAAAACAGAGACATGCCAGAACGGCCCTTTGAACAAACCGCAGCGGGCGACCTCGGCTGGGTGCACGCTCAGCTCATACGCCGAAGGCTAGCTTTTGGCTTTCCCCAGCCGAGACCCAACATGAGCGACAACCTTCAGGACCGCGGAACGCCCGACAGGAAGCTGATCGCACTTGGTGAAGAGCACGAGGTCCGGTATTGGACCGAGCGCTTCGGAGTTAGCGAAGAAGCGCTCCGTCGCGCGGTAGAGCGCGTGGGCCATTCGGCGGACGCCGTTGAGAAGCAGCTCCGGACCAACTGACGGCAAGTCCCTCAGTGCTGAGCTCTGAGGGCATCGACAACCTCGAGTGAGGGAATGAACGGGTACGGGTGCGCGTATGCCCGGTGCTCACGCCGAATGTCGACGATGCCGTCATGACTATCCGCGTGGGCACGGCAGGCTGGACCGATCCCAGCCTCATCAAATCCAAGCTGTTCTACCCCAAGGGCGTCACGACGGCGGAAGAGAGGCTGCGCTTCTACGCGACCATATTTCCCATGGTCGAGGTCGACTCGAACTATTACGCGCTTCCAAGCGACTCGAATGCCAGGCTCTGGGTGGAGCGCACGCCCGAAGACTTTGTGTGGAACATCAAGGCGTTCCGGCTCTTTACTGGACACCAGACGCCCGTCACGGCGTTGCCTAAGGACGTTGTAGAAGAGCTGGCACCGCACTTCGAAGGGAAGCGCAATATCTATTACAAGGATGTGCCGGAGACGATCCGGGACGAGCTCTGGACGCGGTACGAGCGCGGCGTGCGGCCGTTGCGGGAGGCAGGCCGGTTAGCAGCTCTGCACTTTCAATTCCCCAAATGGGTCACGCCCGCCCCGAACTGGCAGCGTCATCTCGAGGAGTGCGTCGGTCGGCTTCCTGGATATCGACTTGCCTTCGAGTTTCGCAACCGGACGTGGTACGACGGCAAGAACGACCACAAGACGATTGCGATGGAGCGCGACTTGCGCGTTGCCCATGTTGTCGTTGATGAGCCGCAAACCGGTGCGTCGTCGATTCCCCAAGTATGGGACGTCGGGTCGCCCGAGCTCGCCATCGTGCGTATGCACGGGCGAAATCACGAGACGTGGGACAAGAAGGGCCTCAAAGCCGCGAGTGATCCTTTCGACTACGACTATGCCGACGACGAGCTGCGGGAAATCGTCAAGCCAATCAAGAAACTTGCTCGAGAGGCTAAAGAAGTGCACGTCGTGTTCAACAACGACCGCGAGGACCAAGGCCAGCGGAACGGCATGTCGCTGATGAATATCCTGGGCAAGCTAGCCAAAAAGCCCTGATTAGATCGGTGGATGTCCGCTTCCGGCCAGAAGCAGACCTAATTTAGTTATGCAGGTAAAGACCAAGAGCAAACGTGACCGCTGATGCATCATCGCTGTAAGAGCAGATCCGCGATCCCTATGAACTCTTTCGCGATCATTTTCACCTGCGGCGCCACAATGGGCGCGCTTGCCGCGTGCACGCACGACGCTGCAACCGTGGCAAATGGCCGGGCGTCGGTACAGCTAACCACTCAACCTTCGGCGACATCCACGGCCCTGAGCCCAATATCGCCTCAGGTGATCACGATGGAGCAGGTCGACCGCTATTTCGAGGCGAGGTCGGCATTGTCGAAGGCGGCAAAGAGCGACAAATCGCTTGCGGATCTTGAGGCCGTCGAGGCAGAAACCGAGGCCCAGCACGCGACGCGCGTGGCGGCCAATTCGAAGGCTGTCGCCATCCTGGCGCGAGCGGGAACTACACCGGAGGAGTTCGCTCACATGGCGCGGCTGCTTCCCGCTGCATACGTTGCGTACAGCATGCTTCTGTCGGGCCCTGTCACCAAGTTGCCCGAGGGCATCGATCCCGCGCTGGTTGACTTCATGCGTATACACGGTGCGGAGGTCGCAGCGAAAGCTAAAGCCTTGATGTATTGAGGCAACGTGACCTGCCCTAGGGCGAGCCCGCCTAGATCAAGTAATGGGCGACGCTGGTTGTTGCAAGCATGGCCGCACAACAGTCGTCCACTTGGGGTCGAAAGCGGACACTTCGGCTATGGTCGTCTAGCGCCGAGCAGGGGGCGCCTTGTCCGCTCGCCCCATCCGCGGCTGCATCACGCTCGGGCGATTCTTTGCGAACGATGCTGGGTTGGGAAGACAGTGGCACCTTGGTCAAAGCGTTGCTCGGTTTTGGCGTTGGCATGGTCGTCGCCCTCACCTTCAGGATTCCTTTGGTGTTGCTAGCCATCCACGGTCATTTCGCGAGGAGCACCGCCCTGTGGAAGAACATGGAGCGGTACGCGCGCCCCAGCGGCTTCGCAAGCGGCGCCCCGCCCCCTGCTGACACCAGCCAAGACCGCGACGCTCGCGGCAGTGGAGCTAGCTTTGGCAAACGTGCCATCGCGCGGGGCCCGCTTGCTAGCGTCGGTACCGGGCGCGACGCGGGTTGCACGCATCGCGCGTCGCAACGCTTCGGCACAACCACATGCGCTTCCGCCGGAAGCGCATGCGTCCGACGCACTTGCCGGCCGGCGGCGGCTGTCCTCCTCGCCCTCTACTAGAACTGCTGCTTAGGCTCCACGTAGGGCTTGCAGGTCCCTTGCGTTAGCTGCGCCAGCACCGTGTCGGTGTGTTCGATGTTGTAAACCCATCGAAACGCTCCTGTGCGCCGGTTGATGGTCACTCGATCGATATCGACGTTGTCGCAGCCGGCGTCGGCCAAACAGAACGACACGGAGTCGGGAGTGATATTGACCGCGTCGCCATTTGCATGGACGGGAGGCAAGTTCACTGGAACGAACTCGACCATACGCGCAGAGTTCTCGGCCTCGTCAAAGGCGACTCGCCAGATCCGCTTGCCGCCAAACGCTGTTAGGTCGCCCGCAAATTCACCAGTGAAGACGGTCACCTCGCAGCTCAGCTGCTTTTCAGCAGCATGGCCGGCAAGCGGGCACAGCGCCACGACGGCTAACGTTGCATGTGTCACTACTTTAATTGCATTCATGGTGATTCCTTGATGGAAAGATGCGACGCCGCTCTAGCAGCGTCGCCTCAGCCTTCGCCGCGGCAAAGAGTGCAAATGGCGGTCGGATTCTTGACGCAACGGACAAGCACGAAAGCGCCGACGCGTGCCCGAAAGCGCGGCGCCGCCTTCCGAAGGGGCAACTCGACGCGCGGAAATGAATGTTGCGGCCAGAGCGAATGCTGTTAGAACTTTGGCTTGGGTTTGGGTGGCGCCTTATTGCACGTGCCGTGATAGCCGAACTGGAGCGACATGTAGGAGTGGTTTTCCTGCACCGCCATGCTGAGGGCACCTGACGTGCGATCAATTGCCAAGACACTAGCTCGCGTCGTTCCGCCCGAGTCGGTCACAACATCTCGGTTGCACCCGCCAGGCCAAGCGCAGAAGCTGATGGCATCAGGTGTGATGTCCAAGTCACTTACCGTCAACGGCGCGTCGCTGACGCCGCCCGAGCGAAGTTGGGCGCCGGACTTCCAGGACAGCTGCTCTTTGTCGGCATCAAGAAAAAAAACCCAGTCGCCAACTCGCTCTTCCTGTGGCCCGCGATCTAGATTGCTGGCGCTCGCTGTAGCGGTCACGTTGCATACCAACTCCATCGGAGCGGCGTGCGCTGCTCCCGTCGACGCGACTAGCGCGATCGCGGCATATGCAGACTTGGCAAACAGATGAAACATCGCGGGCACAACGTGCCCCGGACTGCGCTTAATCACCGTCATGATCAGTCCTCGATGGAGATGGCGACATCAGCATTGAGCGAATCCGCGCCCAGTCCGGCACAGGCCGATTCACCAAGAAACACGTACTCGTCATTCGGTCGGACCGTCGCGCTCTCACCAGGAGCAGACGTTGTGCCGACATTGGACGAGCCTGAAAAGCAGTTGTAAACCTTGCTTCGACCGGCACCCACCGAACAAGACTTGGCAGTGCTCGAAAGGTTTTCGCATCGCCAAGCAACACGAATTTCGTCTTTATTGACTTTGGTTTTGTACGACACGACGACTGGCGACATCGGCGTGGCCTGATTGATCGGCACCCAGTCTGACCAAGCATCTTGAGCGGAGGCGCTGCTGGAAGATGCAACAGCCACGGCAAATAGAACGAGTCCCAAAGGCTTAACCATGATCCCCCCTGTGCCGGTGCGTCCGGCGCGTGCCGACTTTATCAAGCCGGCAACGCCACGGAAGGCCTTTCTCAGACCGCGGCGCGCGGGAACGTGGAAGAGAGGTCCGAGTCACAGTAGCTCGGAGCTAACGTGCGACTCGGAGGTGTCAACAGCCCGAGTCGCCTCAAGGGACGGCCGTTGATATTGGGCGCGATTGAAGTCCCTGGGCGCACGTCTACCGAGAAGCACAGCGCATGTTGAAGAGGAATGCGCCCGACGACGTGTGCCAAGCCGGGCGGCCAGCAGAACGTTCGCCGATCCGAAATTTCCGCTTCCCGTCGAAAGCGGTCGTCAATGTCGAACCGGGCTCTCCAGCGCGGCTTTTGGCTTTTGGTATTCACCTCGACCGCTGACAGCGCGCCGTCCAAAACTCGCCAAATCGTCGACCCTGTTGTCTAAGCCGGCAGGAGGAACGTGTCCAGATGCTCTCTGAGGCGCGCCAGATCCTGTTCCGTCACTTCAGCTTTTAGGACGTCGTGTAGCCCCGGTTGTCCGGATGCGGATGGGGCCGGGTGATCGACGGGGGTCGCTGGCGGGAAACGTTTCGTCCAGCGCCTCATCGCGTTGAGCGTCTTCCGCGAGCCGCTCCGCCTCGTCGTCACGATTACGAGTCGGGTCTGGCCCCGGTGAGGCGGGCGGCACTGGCCGCTGCGAACTAGTCATTTGGGTGTCCTTGGCCCTGCCCCGGGCAGCCGCCATTTTTACCGGTTCGATCTTCGCAACGTCCGCGTGAGCCGGGGAAGCGTGGGGCAGCGTCCGGCCGTTGAAGCGGCACGCAGCCGGTCGGTCTAGGATGCGGGGCGGGGAGTTACTTCGGAGGCGCAGGTGCCTTGTATCGAACGAGTGGTTCTTTCGAACTTCAAGCGTTTTGACCGAAGGCTTGATCTCAGGTTGGCGCCGGACCTCAACGTCCTGATCGGTGACAACGAAGCGGGCAAAAGCACGATCTTGCTGGCGATCGACCTTGTGCTGTCGGCCAGCCGATCTCGGGTCGAGCACCTCGGGATTGACACGCTTATGCCCGTTGGCGCCGTGAGAAATTTCATGAGCGGGCCGAAGGAGTTCGGCAGGCTGCCTGAGATCCGCGTGGAACTCTTCCTCAGCCCTGGCGGAAATTTCGACTACAACGGGAAAGGCAATAGCGAGCGTATGGAATGCGATGGGCTCAAGATGGTCTGCGCAGTCTCGGACGAGCACTCGCGTCAGGTCGCCGAACTTTTGAAGGACGAGTCAGCGCCCTTCCCCTTCGAATTCTACTCGTGCGTATTTACGACGTTCGCGGAGCAGACCTACTTCGGCGCCCGAAAGCACGTACGACATCTGGTGCTTGACAGCTCGAGGATTGACTCCGAACACGCGACGCGCGAGTACACCCGCTCTCTTTTTTCCGCCCACAGCCAGCCGCATGAGCGCAACCGGCTGCACAGCGCCTATAGGCAAGCGAAGAAGTCCTTCGAGCAAACACATCTTGCCGAGCTGAACGAAAAGACGAACGGCTTCGCTTTCAGCCTACGCACAAGTTCACGGTCAAACCTCGAAACCGATCTCGTGATCCACGAGGGCGAGCTTCCGGTCGAGCTGCGCGGCAAGGGCCGGCAATGCCAGATCAAGGCCGACTTTGCGATGAAGCGAGGCACGGGCGACCGTCTGGACGTGCTGCTTCTTGAGGAGCCCGAGAACCATCTCAGCCACACCGCGACGCGCCAACTGGTCCGAAGCCTGGCCGGCGGCGAGGACCGACAGGTCGTCATTGCCACGCACAGCAGCTTTATTTCCGCTCGGCTCGATCTCCGCAACGCGCAGTTGCTTTCCCCCGCGGGCCGCGGCGTGATCACACTTGCGGAGCTGTCGTCCGACACCGCCAGCTTCTTCATGAAGGCTCCAGACAACAGCATCCTTGAATTTGCATTGTCCGAGCGCGTCATCCTTGTGGAGGGTGACGCTGAGTTCATTCTGATCGAAGCGCTGTACGAAAAGCACTCGGGCGGCACGACCCTGTCCGGCGACCGCGTCCACGTGATCTCTGTCGGCGGCACGAGTTTCAGGCGCTACCTGGAGCTCGCCAAGCTGCTGGGTGTGCGAACCGCCGTCATCCGCGACAACGACGGCGACCCCCAACGCCACTGCATCGACAACTACGCGGACTACGTGGACGAGCGCATCCAGGTCTTCACTGATCCCGACCCGGACAGAAGCACATTCGAAATCTGCCTGTACCGCGACAACACCTCGCTGTGCGAAGTGCATCTCACCTCACCGAAACGACGACTGCCGATCCAGGACTACATGCTCGCCAACAAAACCGATTCCGCGTTCGAGCTGCTGAAGAAGGCCGGAACCGAGCTGGTAGCACCTGCCTACATCAAAGAAGCGATCGCGTGGGTAAGACAGTAGCGTTTGCCGTTGCGGGCTCCGGAAAGACGGAAAGCATCATCCGTCGGCTTAGCCCTGAAACCCGGACGCTCGTTCTCACGTACACCCAAAATACGGAGGAAGACCTCCGCCGCCGAGTGATCAGGCGATTCGGGTACGTCCCGGAGGGCGTTCGCATCGCGACGTACTTTTCCTTCCTGGTGACCTTCTGCCAGCGTCCATTGCTGCATTCGATAATGAACGACCGCGGCATCAGCTTCGATCGCCCGAGCGACTTCGCCAACCGCTTTCCATTAAGCAGCCACAAGCGATACATGGATGGCGCTCGCCGGCTCTACCATTGCCGTCTGGCCAAGCTGCTCGAACGTGAATGCCTGGGCGAGCTCATCCGCCGTCTCGAGCGGTATTTCGATGCGGTGGTAATCGATGAGGTCCAAGACTTTGGCGGGTACGACTTTGATCTTCTGATGGCGCTGTCGTCCGCCAATGTCGACTGGTACATGGTGGGCGACTTCTACCAGCACATCTTTGACACCAGCCGCGACGGAGCGATCAACAAAGCGCTCCACGCCGACGCGGACGCCTACAAGCGCTGCTTCGTTGCACACGGATTCGACCTTGACACGCAGACGTTGAAGGGCAGCCACCGGTGCAGCGTGGAAGTTTGTGCATTCATCCGTCGCGTGCTCGGCGTTCCCATTGAGCCGGCCCGATTGCACTCAAGCAATGTCGTCACGATCAAGACTGCTGGCGAGGCGCGGGAACTGCACGCCGATCCGGCCGTGCTGAAGTTGTTTTACCAAGAGCACTCTCGCTACGGATGCAACTCGTTGAATTGGGGCGCTTCGAAGGGCCTGGATCACTGCGAGGACGTATGTGTGGTACTCAATAAAACGGCATGGACGGGTTACACAAAGAACACGCTCATTGAGGCCAAGCCGACGACACGCAACAAGTTATACGTCGCGGTCTCGAGGCCCCATCGCCATCTCTACGTCCTTGATGAACAACTGCTCGCGACGCTGAAGACGCCCAAAGCCCCGTCCCGGTTGCTGGCGAAAACCTAGTCGGACCCGACGAGCGCACGGGCTCCGCATCCCGCCCGGCCGGTCAGGAGCGGCATGGCACATCGCTCGCTTTCTTGGGAATCTCACCGAGAGTCAATGGCATTCGACATCGTCCATGGTGAACGCACACGTCAGTACGGCACCTCTCAGATTTCGCCCAGAGGCCGTCGGGACACCGCCCTTTGCACCAGCGGAAACCCTAGTGGTCGCGTGGTGATGGCCCGAGAAGTCGCGCAATCTCGGGGTGCGCCATTACTCGGCGACCCAATGGCCCAATTTGACCTAGAACCTGGGCGAGTTCTTGCCGTAGCGCGTCTTTGTGCATGTGTGCGTAAAGGGTGGCGACCTTGATCTGGCGCTCGGGATCCGCGCCCGCGTAAGGAAATGGTTTGGCGGGCTCAAAGGCTTCGACCATCGTTCCGCATCGACGTAGCGAGAGCAAACGCGGTCTCGTCCGTCGCAGCGCGACATGACGCATCAAATCGGGCGCGTCACGGGGCACACGATCATCGCGTGCGTACAGCGGGCAAAGAAAATTCGGCTCCATCGCCTCAACGAGCCGCTCTGCACACCGCATCGGCAGGTTCTGCTGCAGTACCGCCTGCGGTAGCACGTCGTAGATCGCGTCGCAGGCCCAGTTGAAGCAACGTTCGTGCGAGCGCCACACGGCAATTCGTGCGACAGCCATCAACGCGACGAGCGCGTCGAACGTTCCCAGATCGCGTAGCCGAACCACGTCCGTTGGAGCGACCTTGAAATGCGCGCTAAGCGCGCTGAATCGCCGCGCCTCATGGAAGCAACTGCGCGTACAGTCCTCACGGACGTCCAGGCACGCTTCGCACTCGAGCGCAGTGTGGGGTCGGGCGCGACATAGAAAGAGCACGTCGTGTTCCACCCATCGCTTGAAGTCTACCGATCGCTCGGTGTGTTCCAGCGCACGCGCGCACAATTTGCGGGACGGCTTCCCGCCCTTTTCGCACCATCGATAGAAGACATGGGCGACGTCGCAGTCGCGCAGGTCGGGATCCGCAGGCACGAGCCCACACTTCATCGCGAGCTCCAGGTCTGACAGACCTTCGCCGAAGCATTTCGATGCCTCCGCGCGGCACAGCTCCCCGCGCAGCCGATCCACCGCCCGTGCATTCGCGGCGGCGACGGTCTGCTGCGATGTGCGAGCGGCAGTAATGCGAACCTCCCTGGGCACAACGGGCGCGCAGTCAAGGTCAAACGTCGTCGCCGATTTGACCTCGCTCGGAGGGGTGCTGTCGACTAGCGTCGGGCGATGAGCTCTGACCCGGACCAACCCGTCCTGAGCCGGACACCGCCGCTTTCCTCGGGTCTTGCGACCTACGAAGAGCAGCTACTGCGGCTTTACGGTCCGATGCTCGGCGGGCGCGACCTGGCACGCGCCTTGGGCTACCGGAGCGGGGACGCCATGCGCAAGGCGCACAAGCGCGGCCGCTTGCCAATCAGGACGTTCGAACTTGAAGGCCGGCGCGGCCGGTTCGCCGCCACCGCCGATCTCGCGGCGTGGATCTGGCGCCGGCGTGAGGACGTTGAACCCCATCCCATCCCCCCCTGCTGAAGGAGGCAGCCGTCGCTAGACCCGTGGTTTTTCACATCCCGGAAAAAGCTCGAGGCCCGTGCAGGGGCCTCGACGAGGGCGGCTTTCGCGAACTCTCACTCCCGACTGTACGCCGTTTCCGGTCTTCGTCAAGCGCACATCCGTGCGCCCTTTGGGAGTCCGTTATGTCTCGGTCTACTGAACTTCTGAACGCGGTCCAGGTCCTCGATCCCGACCAACTGCCGCTGCCGCTGCCGTCGCACCTGCCGCTGGCCCACAGCGACAAGTACGCCTCCGCGCCTCCACCCCGTCACTTCTGTGTGGGCGTCCACGTCCCCGGCGGACCGGTGTTGCGTCTGGACGTGTTCCTGCATCCGCGATCGAGCGATGTGCTCAGCCATCGCCTGCGGCCGCTCGAGCCGATGCACTAACCGGCCCTCGTGCCTTCCCGTGTCTACGCCGACCCTTTCCGGATCGGCCCTGCGTCGCGCGCCTATCGGGCGCGCCGAGGAGACGTGTCATGCCTGCAGGAACCGCCGCTACAGCTCCCGTCCATGACCTGGACACCCCGCTGCCGCCTCCGCCCCTCGATCCGCGTCTGCCCTACCAACCGCGTCAGCTCACTCGATCCGAACGCAATCGCCGCCTCACAGTGACTTATGAGTCCCCGCGCAACAGGCGGACAATCGTCATTGCCGACGCGCCGAACGTGGCATTGGCGATGCAACTTGAGTTCGACCCGAGCGTCGTGTTCTACATCGAGCGGCCGCGCCGCCTGCAACTCACGCCGAAGCACCAGATCGACGTCAGCTTCTGCGTGCGCTACGCCTCCGGCCGAGAGGAGCTCGTCCTTGTAATTCCGGCCGCCGGACTGGTCGGCAGCACGGGCGGCCTCGTCTCGGTCCGTGACCGCCAGGCGCTTGAGGAGTGCGCGGAACGGCACGGCGTGGCCCTCACCTACATCACCGAAGCCGAGCTGCTGTCGCATCAGAACGCGATCCAGACCGCGTTCGAGATGCTGCCCTGGGTGTGGGCCTACGGGCGCCTGACGGGCCGCTCCAGCATCCGCCACCGCGTGAATGCGCACATGGACGCCGTGCCGCGCGCAACGTTGTCTGGCCTGCTGCGCTCGATCGACGCCAAGCCCAGCCACATGCGCGCGGTCGTCGCCGCCATGGTCCACGACGGTGCCCTCAGGCTGGTCGACTACGTGCCGGGATCGGCGGACGCCATGCTGGAGGTGCGCCATGCGTGACCCCGTGATCTACATGGAGGACCACGAGTTCGACGCGTGGCCCAAACCGCACCTGCCCAGCATCAAGCCGGCTTGGCAACAGCGCTACATCAACGGCCATGACGCGCTGAAAGCCGTGCTCGGCGGTACAGCCACGATCACGCGCGCGGCCGAGAACCACCACCTGTGCCGTAAGCGCCTGAAAGAGATGGTCCGGCGCGCGCCGAAAATGGCGCCCGACGGGCTGCCGTACGGCTTTCGCGCGTGCGTGCCGTACGGGGCGTACTGCCAGACGCAAGCCGCGAATGACGATGCCGAGCCGGCGGAGATGCCCAAGACGGGCGGGCCGCACGCGATGGCGCAGCTGCTGGCGGCGCAGCCCACGATCGCGATCATGGTGGAGGCGTTCACTACGCCTGTTCCCCCGGGCCGTCCGCCCAAGGCGTTCGACAAGCTGCACACCAAGATCGTCAACGAGCTGACGCGTCAGGACTTGGGTGAGTTCTACCCCCTCAATCAGCCCGACGAGGGTCGACAGGCGCTGATGCGCTTCATTCGTCGCCGCCGCATTGATGGCGCACCGGCCGGCGACCTCGACGTGGTGGAGCCCGCCGCCACGTTCGAGGAGATGTTTACCTCAGGCCTGTTTGCCCGTGCGGAGGTCGACGCGCACCGGATTGACATCGAGGATCAGGAGCTCGCGATCCAGATGCCCAATGGCGCGATTGCCAAGCATGCGGTCACGACGTTGTGGGTCCTGATCGAGGTTGAGCGCCAGTCACGCGCCGTAACCGGCTGGTCGCTGCGTTGCGGAGGCTCGTACAACAACTTCGACCTGTGTATCTGCATCGCACGAAGCTTGCGCAACTGGGCACGCCGGGACCTTACGATTCCCGGGCTGCAATACGCGCCGGGCGCGGGCATGCCATCCGGTTTGCTGGGCGAGCGCTCCACGCTTCGCGTGCGTTCGCTCGCGCTCGACAATGCCATAGCCCATTCAGCGCAGGCGTTCGTGCAGGCGTTCTGCCGAGCCCACGGTGGAATGCTCTTTGCGCATCGAGCGCACGAGCCCCGCTCGCGGCCGATCATCGAGCAGCTCTTCTCCCGCCTGGAACGCGGCGCCTTCCGCAAGCTGCCGGGCGGCTTCGAGCCGGCGACGCGGCTCGGCGAGAACCGGCTGCGGATCAGCAATACCTCCGGCAAGGCGCAGCCGATCCTTCTGTCGGCCTTCGAGGAACTGATCGAGGTGTTGGTTGCCAATTACAACGCGACGCCCCACCCGTCGCTCGGCGGGATGAGTCCGATTGAATACTTGCAGATGCAGTCGACCAAGGCGTGGGACTTCATGCCCGACACGGGCAACGACGACGCGGACGACATGGCCAGCAGTCTGGTGCGCTTGCAGGTGCACGGAAACCGCGCCGACGGGGTCATGCCGCACGTGAACTACAAATACGCAAAGTACCGCTCGCCCGAGCTCGACCAACGATGGGAGCTGGTGGGCAAGGAGGTGCTGCTTCGCGTAAACCGGCATGACCTGCGCACGCTCGTCGTCATGCGTTCGGTAACCACGCCGATGTGCGTCGTACGTGCCGCCGCACCCTGGAACCGTACCCCGCATGACGAGACGACGCGCCAGCTGATCATGCAGTGGAGCAAGCTCCGCAAGAAGTTCAGCCTGGTGGGCGTTGATTGCGCGATCGCTGCGTACGTCGAGTTCTTGCGCCGGCACGCCTCGGAGGATGCTCGGTGCGTCGATGAGCTCGGGCGACTTGAGCAGCAGGACCGCGATGCGCTTTCGCATGGCCTCAAGTTGGAGGACATGCCCGCCAAGATTCCCGCGTCCGGATGGTGCTCGTTGGACGACGACGACGAGTTCTAGCTCATCTCACATCCACCACGTCCCTTCTAACCAAGCTGGCCGCGCGGCCGTACTGCGCTGCCGGGAGAACGCCATGACGAACCACCAGGAGCACCCGCTGTGCGTCGAGGACGGATACGCGATCTACACCAAGCCGGTCGAACACCTCGCTAACTTCTTGCTGGCCAACATTGCGGAAGGCCATCACGGCGCGACGGCGGAAGCCGGTGGCGGCGTTGGCAAGAGCACGGCGCTTCGATTTCTTACCGACAACGCGTCTCGCTGGCTCAAGGACGCCCATGGCAACCCGATGGGCGTGGCAGCGCGGATGATCATGCCCAGCGGACAGCGCCGCGGCGATCGCCAGTTCTGGGGCGCGATGAACTCGCGGCTCAAGCTCGGAAACGCGATCCGGTTGGATGCGGGCGTGGCGCTTGAGCGGTTGGTGAACTACATCCGCACGCGGTGCGGCGAGGCCCGACAGCGTCGGATGGTGCTCTTTATCGATAACGCCCAGCGCATTACGGACGCCGAGTACGACTACCTGGAAGACCTCGATGCGCTGATCGCGGAAGAAAAGCTCAGCCTTTTCATCCTCCTCATGCGCCAGAGCGATGCGACCGGCGTCAAGATCAGCGACGACTGGACGAGCCGCCCGTCCCACACGGTGCGGCGGTGGTTCATGGACACCACCTCGTTTCGCCCGCTTATCGGAGTTGCGGACGTCGTGCACGCGCTCGGCAAGTACGACCGGAAGATGACGTTTCCGACGCCCGACACGTCCTTTACGCGGTACTTCGCGCGCGACGCGTTTGACCGTGGGTGGACGCTCTCGAGTCAGGCCGCGCTGATCATTGAAGTCATCAACAGCTTGCGTCGTAAGTACAAGCTGCCGCCGACCGACGCGTGGCCCATGGCGACCTTCACTCTCACCGTGCGCTACCTCCTTGCGGATATCGCGGCGCGTACTCGCGACTTTCGCGGTTTTGACGACAACCAGATCCGCCAGGCACTGGTCGCGAGCGGCTATCTCAGATTGGAATTCGTCCGCGCCAAGCTCTGCCTGCCGGACAACATCGAGCGTGCGCCGGCCCCGGAGCAGAGGGCGGCGTAATGGACTGGCAATCCGTCCTGGCCGGCCGTCGAGCCTGCCCCCTCCTGGGGGCAGAGCTTGACCCGTTCCCGTACATCTCAGGCTACGGCTGCGCGCTTCGGACTACCCGGCTAGGCGTGCTCACCTCGCAAGAAATTACGGCGATGGGCCTTCGGGGAAGTTCTCGCCTAGACGTTCTTGTTGCGACGCAGCAACGGCGTAGCGCGAAGCTGCGGATGCTCCGGGCGTTGGGCCTCGGCGCAACCGCCGTGGGCGCCTTGTGGTCCACAGAGGCATGGTCGCCAGCCCAGCTGGGGGGAAAGCTCGACGCGGCGGCGAGGCCCCTCCGTCAGTGCCCAGGGTGCGCGCAGTACGGCTATCACAGCGCACTCTTCCAGCTACCGACGGTGACCTACTGCCCATGGCACCGCGACCGCCTGACAGACGCATGCCCCTCGTGCGGGAACGCGACCTGGGCTCGTTTCGATCAGCTCCATCGCTTGGCACGTTGCGCGTGCGGCCACGATCCGTTTGACGCGAGGCAGGCATCAACGTTCATGTGGGACTTCCCAACGACGGCGGCGGATCGCTGGTGCAGCCAGTACTTGGAGTGGGCGCGCGTCGAGCGCGAGCGCCGCTGGATCCTGCTTCCGGATCTGCAGCACGCCTGGTCCGAAGGCCTATCCAGCCTAGCGCCGCTCCCAAAGGTTCTCGAGCCCGCCGCCGCGAGTAGGAATACCGAAACGTTCCACGGCGAAGGACCTGACGGCCGCCGTGAGGACTTCTGGGGGTGGACCCAGCTGGGAAGCGACCGGCCGTTGACATTCGTGCCGCTTCGGGGGCAACTGAAGGGCCTGCTTGAAACAGCCACTCTAGGCGCCGTGGCAGCCCTGCCAGAGGACTTTGATACACCCGCCGAACTGGTGCATGGCCGGGGGTTCGAACCCGACTGTGCCCTTGGGGCCAACATTGAGAATCGCGCGGACTGCCTATTCGAACCTTTCGTGGGACGCGACGACGGCAGCGTCTGGCTGAATCTCTCGGCAGTCGACCCCGCGACGCCACTCTATTGCGGGCAACTCATCGAGCTGGTGACGCGGGCGCTCGCCCCCGAACCCGCGGATCCGTTCGAGGATCGTTCTGCACACGTCCTGCGTGCCGAAGCCCTTGCTTCCGTGCAGGGAAGCAGGCACCTGCTGCACGCTTTGGAGGCGCTCCTGACCCAAGGGTTCCGTCAGGGCTTGGAGGCCGTCCTACTCGCAATGGCCCGGGCCAGCGCCGCGGTAGAGGCATCGCGCTGGCTAGCGCCCGTGGTCGAGATTCAGGGTGAAAGGGGAGCGCTCTTTCAGTTGTCCCTAACCTGGGTCCTGGTGCCGCCGCCGAAGCTGCGACGTACGGTCGACGTTCCGGTCGCGACCCGCGCGTCTTCGAAACAGAGATCCGTCAGTTCACGCCGGCTTGGTCGAGCTCGTCGAAGACAAGGTGCCGCGCCGCGGCGTCGCTCCCGGGCCGGGGCACTTTGTCGTCCGACGCGATAAAGATGGGGCGAACTTCACCAGACGGCCCTCGGCTGGGGCCCGTTGTCTTCGGCGGCGCTGACGACTGCGAGGGCAACACACCTACGCAAATGTCGAAAATCCACAACTTACAGGCGGGGCGGTTTATAGTCGTCAATCAATAGCCCCGCCGTCGCCGCCGTGCCACTACGGACGCCCCGGAACCGTAATTCCCGGTTAGCTCCCGGCCGCTGCAGCGTTCGCAGACTCGGTCGTGACGGATTGCCCGGGTCGCCGCCTCGGACCGCCTGACGTGCTCAGCCCGCTGCAAACCGTCCTCGGCGCCGTGTGCTTCGGTTATCCGTTCGTGGCCACGTGGTACTGGGTCGTCGGCGGCCTGATCTTCCACGTGGTGCGCGAGCGCTCCGAACCGCCGTACGACCAGCCACCGGTGCTGGACGACTATCCGCCGGTGTCGATCCTCGTGCCGTGCCACAACGAAGAACGTCAGCTCGACGAGACCTTCGCCGCGCTGGCGAACATCACGTACCCGGATTTCGAAATTGTCGCGATCAACGACGGCTCGCGCGATTCCACCGGCGCGATGCTCGACGCCTTCGCCGAGCGCATCGAGCGTCTCCGTGTCGTCCATCTCGCCGCGAACGCTGGCAAGGCCATGGCGTTGAACGTCGGCGCACTCGCAGCGCGACACGAGCTGCTGGTCTGCATCGATGGCGACACGCTGCTCGATCCGCATGCGGTCGTGTGGTTCGTGCGCCGACTGCAGAACGACTCCGGCATTGGGGGCCTCACTGGCAACCCGCGAATCCGCAATCGAAGCAGCCTGCTGGGGCGCCTCCAGGTCGGTGAATTCTCCGGCATCGTCGGGCTCATCAAGCGCGCGCAGAACGTGTATGGCGGCCTGTTCACCGTCTCTGGCGCCGTGTGCGCGTTCCGCAAGAGCGCGTTGCAGGATGCCGGCTGGTGGACGCATCGAACGCTTACCGACGACGTCGACGTGACATGGCGCATGCAAATCGCGGGCTGGCGCGTCGCATTCGAACCGAAGGCGCTCGCGTGGATCCTCACGCCGGAAACGTTGCGCGGCCTGTGGCAGCAACGGCTGCGCTGGAGCGAAGGCGGCAGCCGCGTCGCACTCGATTCGGCGCGACACGTCTGGCACGGCCGAGGATTGCGCATGTTGCCGATCTGGCTGAACTGGCTGATGGCGAAGATCTGGGCGTATTCGATCGGCCTGATGGTGCTCGCCGGACTCTCGCATCGCGTCGGCATTGACTTCGGTTACGGCGTGCAGGGCATCGGCACCTTGCCTCACGCGGCAGGCCTTCTGCTTACCGTGCACTACGTGGTCCAGGCACTGGTCGCCGCTGCGCTGGATCGCCGCTACGAACCGCAGTCATTCCGATGGGTGTTCTGGATCGTCTGGTATCCCGTCGTGTTCTGGTTGCTGCAGGCGATCACTGCGATCGTCGGCCTGCCCCGCGCGATTTTTCGCCAGGACAGCGGACGCTGGAGCAGCCCCGATCGTGGTTACGTCGAATGAAGTGGCCCCCGCTCGTCGACGATGGACGCGTGCCCGATGGGGTGGCCGCCCGCGATTTCGTGCTGACGTCTGCCGCATGGTGCGTGCTGATCGCGCTAGCCCACGACCTGATCGCGATGTCGCACTACTGGCTCGCGCTCGTGTTCGGTCGCGTGCCCCCTACCCCGCCCTGGCCCGCCGGAACGCTGCTGGTGCAGATGACGCCGTACCTGCGCGTCGTCGCGATTCTCGTCGCGTGGCTGCTGTTTTTAGCCGCGTTGCGATGGCGACGACTGGTTCGTGTCGGCCCGTCGCTACGCGTCCCGCTGCCGGTGAACGCGGTCGACTATGGGCAACATTTCGGCGTCGATGCCTCGACGCGTGCCGTGCTGCAGTCGGCCAAATGCATGACCGTGCGCATGCAGGGCCGAACCGTTGTTCGTGTCACCGTCGATGCGAACGATCGGGCGTCGAGCTAGTACGTTCGCGACGGCTGCGCTCCACACCACCTGCGATGATGCGCGCTCCTGTAGGCACAGGGCGTGTGTGTCTCCTGTCTGCCGGCGTTGTCGTTTCGATGTTCGCTACACCTCGTTGGACGTCCTTCAAAAAAAGAAATGTGCGCGCTTCGCGATCAGCCAAAAAGCCGTGTCGGACAGCCACGCGACCGTCGGGGTGGCGGACAGAGTTCGCATCAAACCAAAGTGAGCCGCCGCCTGCTTGATGCCGCAGAGGTCAGCGCCCGTCAGTTCGGTGCAGGCACCGGCGAAGCTTTTCTCCAGCCGATGTGGACTCGTCATGCGGTGATTCGAACGATCCACCGTCGCTGTCGAAGCGGCTACGCGAGAGCTGTGCGTCCGTTCGCGTGATGCCCTTCTCGGCTGCAGCGCGCTTGCCCAGACGAAGCCGCTTTGCCGCGCGCTTAACTCAGGTGTCAGATCGCCTGAACGTGACCGTAGGTAATTAGTACTCAGTGCGCGATTGCATATCGTCCTAAAACGATTGCACGCGACTGGCAACTAATCGTGTCGGTGCGCTAGCGACCGTTGCGCCGCGAAGATTGGATCGTGCATGGAGATATGGATCACATGACGGTAGGTAAGGAGATCGATCAACGCACCGGCACACAAACGCACGGTGCCGAGCGCGGGCTGAACCGCTTCGAGGGATTCAGCGACGCCGTTTTCGCCATCGCACTGACGCTGCTGATCGTCGAGATCAAGGTTCCCGGGTCTCCCGACGGCCCGCACGGTTACAGCGATCTGGTGTCTGCCATGTCGGAGCAGTGGCGCGAATTTCTTGCGCTGGCCCTCTGCTACATCGTGATCGGAGCCTACTGGGTGCAGCACCATTACTCGGGGCGCATCTACTCGAAGAGCGATCACTGGTTCAGCGTGATCAACCTGCTCTTCCTGCTGGCGGTCGTCGTCATTCCTTATCCGGTTCGCGTCTGGTGCTTCCACCTTGGCACGCGCTTCGAGCCGGTCGCGTCGGTGACTCTGGTCGCTGGTCTCGCAGCGACCGCCTGCACCTGGATGGCGAAGTGGTTCTACGGAATGGCAGGCCGCCGCGTAATGGATGAACGGCTGGCGCCGGATTTCCTGCGGCAGATGACGCGCCGCTATGGCATCGCGATGCTGATTCAGATCGCTGCGGTACCGGTCGCGATTGTTGCGCCACGCCTCGGAGTGGCCGTCGCGCTGCTGTGCGTTGCCCTGTTCCTGCTGCCGCAGCCCAAGCCGCGCTACAAGCCTGGGGAAGAGCCGGATGAGGCTGAGAAGTTGAAGGAGTAGCGGCTGCGCGAAGTTGAGCTGGTGTGTAGCGTCCTCGTGGATGCCCGCTTTGTGTCAGAGCGGACGTGGACCCTAACGGTGGGTGGAACACAGGTTGCTGGGGCGCGCACGCGAAGCGAACGGAACGCTTGCGAGCGAGCCTCGCAGCGGGCGTTTCGACACACCAACCCGCGCGTCGCCGCACCCGTGCCGCTCAGACGTCCACGCGGAAGTGGAAGCAGTTCACCGTCATGGCTTCACGGAAGTAGAAGCGGTGCGCGGCCGCGCGCTGCACGCCGGAGTCCAGATGCAATTCCCTGCAGCGGGCTGCGCGCGCTTCCGCCTTCAGCCAGTCGAGCAGCGCGTGGCCAAACCCCTTGGAGCGAACGCGCTCGTCCGTCGATAGATCGTCGACGTAAAGCAGCCGCCCGGCGTAAAGCATTTCGAAGACGCGGAACCCGGCAACTGCGCGTACCTCATCGCCATCGAACAGAGCGGCCTGACGATAGCCGCCGTCCATCATCCGTCGCACGGTCGGCAGGTAGTCTTCGTCCGCGATCGATGTTCGCAGTTGGCGCATTACGTCGCGCGCGCTGAGTATCTCGCTGTCGGTCTTCAGCTCCACGATTTTCACGGCTCACCCCGGCGCTGACGGAACAACTCTCGGTTGGTCGCTCGTCGGCCACTGCGCCCTGCGCAGCTCGCAGCGATTGCGATCCGGAAGTGGAACCGAGCCTAGCGTCGACCAGGCAGCGCGACGAGCCGCCGGTCATCTTTGCCCGCATGGGCATACGGAAGACGCGTCGACTGGTCGGTGGCCGGCCCATGCCGCGTGGCGGAAGGCAGGCTGGTCATCGAACAGCGCGCGGAAGGTCAGCGTCCGCCAGCACCACCGGCTACGCCGATCAGCTTGACCAGACACACCGCTCGACCGTCGACCAGCGGCGCCGCTCTCCAGCCCCAGCGCAAGCCAACCTCGATCTTCGAAGCCATACTCGGCGCATGACCACCCTCCCCCTACTCGACCCGCAACCGTTGAGCCACGCCACCGCCCTGCCCGCGAGCTTCTATGTCGGCGCGGATATGCCCGCACTCGACCGCGCGCTCGTGTTCGACCGAACGTGGCAGCTGATCGCACACGTCTGCCAGTTGCGCGGTGCAGGCGACCACGTCGTCGCGGATTTCGCTGGATTGCCGGTGATCGCAGTACGCGGTGCGGACGGCGACGTTCGCGTATTCCACAACGTCTGCCGACATCGTGCGGGCCCGATCGCGACATGCGATGGCTTGGCCGCAAAGTCGCTCCGTTGCCGCTATCACGGCTGGACATATGGACTTGACGGCGTGCTGCGCTCGGCGCCCGAGATGGGCGGCGCGCAGGATTTCGAAGCGTCGGATGTGCATCTTCCGCAGCTCGCGGTGCGTGTGTGGAACGGGCTGGTGTTCGCTGCGGTCGATGAGGCGCACGCACCGGACTTCGACGCATTCGTGGCGGGCATCGACGAGCGTCTCGGCCCGACGCGCGGGCTCGAGCGCTACGGTCACCATCGGCGAGTGAGCTATGACGTGGGATGCAACTGGAAGGTCTACGTCGACAACTATCTCGAGGGCTACCACGTCCCGCACATCCATCCGGGACTGAACCGGTTGCTGGACTACCGCAGCTACATCACGGAAACGGCCGAGTGGTATTCGTACCAGTGGAGTCCGCTGGAGAGCGGCGACGCGCTGTATGGCGACGGCGACGCGCTGTACTACTGGATGTGGCCGAACACGATGCTCAACATCCTGCCGGGGCGTCTACAGACGAATCGCGTCGTGCCGCGTGGCGTCGACCGCTGCCGCGTCGAGTTCGATTTCTATTACGCGATGGACGACAGCGACCAGAGCAAGTCGCGACGCGAGGCTGATCTCGTGTTCAGCGACGAAGTGCAGCTCGAAGACCTGACGATCTGCGAAGACGTGCAACGCGGGCTTGCATCGGGCTCCTACGTTCCGGGGCGACTGAATCCGCTGCGCGAGAACGCGGTGCATCACTTCCAGGAGTTGTTGCGCGGGGCGTATCGGTCGTCGCGTGAGTAACGCCCGTCCGCTCGGCCTGTGGTCGGCGACTGCGCTGGTCGTCGGCAGCATGATCGGCTCGGGTGCGTTCCTGCTGCCGTCGGCGCTGGCGCCGTTCGGCACGGCAAGCCTCGTCGGCTGGGCCGTCACGTTGTGCGGTGCGTTGCTGCTTGCGTCGACCTTCGCGCGGCTGTCGGCACAGTGGCCGCAAAGCGGCGGGCCGTACATCTACGCACGCAACGCGTTCGGGGAGCTGGTCGGTTTCACCGTCGCGTGGAGTTACTGGATTTCGGTGTGGTGCGCGAACGCCGCGATCGCGGTGGCGTTCGCCGGCAGCCTCGGTGCGCTCGTACCAGCAGCGACCTCGACGCCTGCACGCAGCGCGGCATGTGCGCTGTTCGCGTTGTGGGCCTGCACGTTCGTAAACCTCGCGGGCGTTCGAGAAGCCGGGCGGATGCAGGTGGTCACCACCGTGCTGAAACTTCTGCCGCTGCTGTTGTTCGGCGGCATCGCGGTGTGGGCGGTCGATACGTCATCGCTCACGTTCAATCCGACCGGTCAGTCGCTGCCCTCCGTCGCACAATCGACGGTCGCGCTGACGCTGTGGGCGCTGCTTGGTCTCGAAGCCGCGACCGTGCCGGCAGGCGCTGTCGACGATGCGGAGCGCACGGTGCCGCGGGCGACGCTGATCGGCACGCTGCTGGCGGGCATCGCGACCGTACTGGCGTGCACGACCGTCGTCGCGCTGCTGCCGAGCGCACAGCTGGCGAACTCGTCCGCGCCGATGGCCGACACCGCACGCCTGCTGTGGGGCCCGACCGCAGGACGCGTGCTCGCCGCAGTGATGGCGGTCTCTTGCTTCGGCGCGCTGAATGGTTGGGTGCTGGTCTGCGGGCAGGTGTCGCTGGCCTCTGCTCGCGACGGCGTGTTCCCTGCCCTGTTCGAGCGATGCGACAAGCGCGGTACGCCTGTGGCCGGCCTGCTGATCGGGTCGGCGCTGTCGAGCGTGCTGGTGATGTCGAACTACAGCCATTCGCTCGTGCAGGTGTTCACGTTCTCGATCCTTCTGTCGACGGCGGCGACATTGCTGCCTTACGTGGTGAGCAGTGCGGCTTGGCTGCGACAACGTGGTCGTCCAGGACGTGTGATTGCAGCGCTCGCCCTCGTCTACGCGCTGTATGCGCTCAGCGGCATCGGCGGTGAAGCGCTTGCATGGGGCGGCGTGCTCATCCTTGCGGGGATGCCGCTGTATGCGTGGCGACGATTCCTGTCGCAACCGCAGCGGCGCTGACGCATCTGCGGAGTTGTGGGGTCGCTTGCTGACTCGGAACCGAGGAGGCCTGCGCCGTGCTCCGCTCACCGACCACGCCGCCAAGTCGCACGGCGCCGACCCGTCACCACGGTCGCGCCCGGTCCAGAACCCGGCGTCGATGACCAAGCAAATACGGTTCCGACGAACGTCGCCCGCTCCGGCGGCCTCGCGGGACTCAATCGTGCTATCGCCGATATCTGGGGTCGCCACGGCGCTTCGTACCCCCGACGTCGAGCGCGCTCGTGTGCAGGAGGTCTCGAACATCCGCCTCTTCGATGCCGCCCTTCGTCGCGGTCCCGGCGTCGATGCTGCAGCCCCCCGTCCGGTAACGAAATACGCCCCGTTCGCCACGCGCGGCGGTGCTCATGTGACGCTCCGCACTACCGAGACGACGACCTGGCCGAGCTCGCCACCGATCGTCTGAGCGCTGCAGCGAGGCCTTCATCGCTAGCGCGCCGAAAGCCTTACGCGCAACCGCGAATCCATGCCCTTTCGGGCAGCGCGATGTGGCACCAGAGCCAATAGTCGTGCCGAAGCGTGCGTCCTACGTTTCACGGGCAGCATCCGCGCGCCCGCATGGCGCGGGTGCGATTTGCACACACGCGAATCCACGAGGCGCACCCATGAACGATGTCGCTCACACGGACAGCAGCGGCCTGTCGCACGTCTTCTCCGCCGCGAGCTCGCGCTCCGATCAATGGCGCGAACTCAATGCCCTCGCCCGTGCATGGGCGGACCAGCGAAGTGCCGGTGAACAGGGCGAGCGTTATCGCGGCCAATGCCGCACGCTGCTCGGCCGCATCACGCGGCTGGAATTCTGCTGGGCGTATCCGGGCACGCGGCTCTTGTCGTCACTCGACGGCGCGCTCGATTCCGGTGACGCCACGGGTTTTGCGCGCCTCGTGCAGCGCATTTCGGCGACGCTGCTGTCCGGCGATTTCCGGCGCGATGAACAGGCGTGGGACGCGAACAGCGAAGGCGACGGCACCTTGCTCGACAGCGCGCCTCCGGATGTCGCGGGTGCGCAGATCCGCCCGTATTTCGAAGTGCTGATCGTCTCGCCCACCGATCCCGCGTCGTGGCCGCGCGCCGCTGACGAAATGCGACGCCTGCGTCGCCCGGACGACCCGTTCCTGTACACCACCGTGCATGTCGGCAGCTTCGAGGACGCCGCGCTCGCCGCGATGGTGAACTCGAACATCCAGAGCGTGATCCTGGTCGACGGGTTCCAGTACGCATCCAAGCACCAAGTGCCCGACCTCAAGGCTTACCTGGCGCGTCATATCAACGTCGAACAGGGCACGGCCGCGCCCGGTGCGCTGGCTACGCGACTTGCGCGTGGGCTGCGCAACTTCCGTCCGGAACTCGACCTGTTCCTGCTCACCGATCGCTCGCCGGAGCTTCTCGCCGGCAGCGATGAAGCCGCGCCGGTGCGTCGCGTGTTCCACCATGTGGAAGAACCGATGGAGCTGCACCTGGCGATCCTCGACGGGATCAAGGATCGCTACGAAACGCCCTACTTCGACAACCTGAAGAAGTATGCGATGCGTCCCATCGGCACGTTCCATGCGCTGCCGATCGCACGCGGCAAGTCGGTGTTCGGATCCAACTGGATCCGCGATATGGGCCACTTCTACGGCACGAACATCCTGTTCGCCGAGTCGTCGGCGACCACCGGCGGCCTCGACAGCCTTCTCGAGCCCACCGGCAACATCAAGAAGATGATGAACGCGACGGCGCGCGCCTTCGGTGCGAAGCGTGCGTATCTCGGCACGAACGGAACGTCGACGTCCAACAAGATCGTGGTGCAGGCCATCTGCAAGCCGGGCGACATCGTCATCGTCGACCGCAATTGCCACAAGTCGCACCACTACGGCTTCGTGCTCAGCGGTGCCCAACCCTATTACGTCGAGGCGTTTCCCCTGACGCAATACTCGATGTACGGGGCGGTGCCGCTGCGCACGATCAAGAAAGCGCTGCTGGACTGCAAGGCCGAGGGCACGCTCGACCGCGTCAAGGTCATCGACATGACCAACTGCACGTTCGACGGCCACATGTACAACCCCAAGCGCGTGATGGAGGAATGCCTCGCCATCAAGCCCGACCTCGTATTCCTGTGGGACGAAGCCTGGTTCGGTTTCGCGCGCTTCAGCCCGTTCCATCGCCGGCGCACCGCGATGGGCGCAGCCGCAGCATTGTCGGAGCGCTACAAGAGCGAGGCGTATCGCGAGCAGTACAAGGCGTGGTCGGCCAAGCACGCGAACCTCGATGACGCGGCGCTGCTCGACACGCGGCTGATGCCCGACCCGGACAAGGTGCGCATCCGTGCGTATCAGACCAACTCGACGCACAAGTCGATGTCGGCATTCCGGCAGGGCTCGATGATGCTGGTCTGGGACGACGACTTCCACAAGGTCGAAGGCCCATTCGAGGAAGCGTTCTTCGCGCATACCTCGACCTCGCCCAACCTGCAGCTGATCGCGTCGCTGGACCTCGCGCGTCGGCAGATGGAGCTCGAAGGCTTTGCGCTGACCGTGCAGATGACCGACCTCGCGATCCGCCTGCGTCGCACGATCAATACGCATCCCCTGATCTCGAAGTATTTCCGCGTGGCGACGCCGGAAGACATGATCCCGGCCGAGTTCCGCGAATCCGGCATCGTCGATTACGGCCCGCCCAATGCATCGTGGGCGGATACGGTCGAAGCCTGGGATGACGACGAGTTCGCACTCGACCCCACGCGCCTCACCCTGATCTGCGGCGCGGCCGGGTTCGACGGCACGCAGTTCAAGGGCATGCTCGCCGAGCGCTTCGACATCCAGATCAACAAGACGTCGCGCAACAGCATCCTGGTGCAGACCAACATCAACAACACGCACAGCGATGCGGCGTTGCTGATCAAGGCACTCGCCGATCTGTCGCGTGAGATCGATGCAAAACTCGCGGACGGCGGCGAAGCCGGACAGGCGAAGTTCGATTCGCGCGTGAAGTCGCTGATGACCGACGTACCGGACCTGCCGAATTTCAGCCGGTTCCACGACGTCTTCCGCGACAACTCGAAATCCGAAAGCAACGAAGGCCACATGCGGCCCGCGTTCTTCATGGCCTACGACGAAACCAACTGCGAATTCGTGCGCCTCAATAGCGACGACGTCGAACGCCGCTTGAAGGACGGGCCCGAGATGGTGTCCGCGAACTTCGTAATCCCCTACCCGCCCGGCTTCCCGATCATGGTGCCGGGGCAGGTCATCACCGACGACACGATTGCGTTCATGCGCAAGCTCGACGTCAAGGAAATCCACGGCTACCACGCGGAACAGGGCATCAAATTGCTCAAGCCCGACGTGCTCGCGACGTGGTCCGCGTCCTCGATGCAGTAAGCACTTCGTCGCTACCGGAGGCCTGCCATGCAAGGGTTATTTCAGTTCCTCTCCGACAACCCGTACATCCTGCTGTTCCTGACAGTGGGCTTGGCGGTACTGGTCGGAAAGTTCTCGGTGAAGGGCTACGGGCTCGGCATGGTCGCCGCGGCCGTCGTCGTCGGTGCGGCACTTGCGACGTGGGCGTCGACCTACGGCGTGAAGCTGCAACTCGACAACTTCGCCAAGTCCCTCTTCTACTACCTCTTCATGTACGGCGTCGGCCTGCGCGTCGGGCCCGCGTTCTTCAACAGCCTGAAGAAGGACGGCATCACCTTCACCATTTTGGCGGTGATCTGCTCGTTCCTGGGCCTCGGCCTCGTGGTGTTGATGTCGGGCCCGGTGTTCCATCTGCCGGCGGGTGCGGCCGGTGGCGTGCTCGCGGGTTCGCAGACCATGTCGGCGGCGATCGGTACGGCCGAAATGGCCATGGAACAAGGCGCGTACAAGGTGCCTGCCGGAAGCACGCCCGAATCAATCTCCGCGATGATCGCGCTGGGTTACGGCGTAACGTATCTCTGGGGCACGGTCGGCATCATCCTTGTGTGCAAGTACCTGCCGCGCTGGTGGGGCGTCGATGCGAAGAAGGCCGCGGCGGAATATGAAGCGACCCATGGCGTTGCCAACGTCGACGA
Source organism: Lysobacter sp. HA18 (assembly GCF_054057595.1). Classification (NCBI taxonomy): domain Bacteria; kingdom Pseudomonadati; phylum Pseudomonadota; class Gammaproteobacteria; order Lysobacterales; family Lysobacteraceae; genus Lysobacter; species Lysobacter sp. HA18. Next base: position 1,825,452 of record NZ_JBSRZL010000001.1, on the reverse strand, counting down.
CACCGGCCTGACCGGCTATCGCCCGGGTGGCCTGCGTGCCTATCGCGTCGAAAACGCGACGACGGCCGGCCAGAGCATCGCGCAATTCCGTTCGACGTATCCGCAATACCGCATCGTCAACGTCGTGCGTGGCGACGAGGTGCTGGGTGCGTCGCCGGATGTGGTCCTTCGCCAGGGCGACGTGATCGCGCTGGGCGGACGACTCGACGACCTGACGTCGAACCTCGGCCTGGTCGGCAGCGAGATTCCCGATTCGCGCGCGCTCAACATAGCGCTCGACCAGGCGGAAATCCTCGTCACCGAAAAGTCGATGGACGAGAAGCCGCTGCGCTCGCTCGCGCAGACCGACTTCGCGGGCCAGCTCGGCGTGAGCCGCATCGAACGCAGCGGCGAGACGATTCCGCTCGGCGCCGACACGCTGATCAAGCGCTTCGACGTGCTGTACGTCACCGGCCTCAAGAGTGCGGTCGAGAAGGCCGGCGCGCTGCTGGGCAAGGTCGCGCGGCAGAGCACGTCGACCGACCTGCTCACTCTGTCAGGCGGCATGGTGCTGGGCCTGCTGGTCGGCAAGATCAACGTGCCGGTGGGCAGCTTCTCGGTCGGCCTCGGCAATGCGGGTGGACTGCTGCTGTCGGGCATCCTGGTGTCGTCGATCGTGTCGCGCCTGCGCTTCTTCGGCAGCACGCCGAATGCGGCTCGCAACATCCTCGAAGACCTCGGGCTAGTGACGTTCATCGCCATCGTCGGCATCAACGCCGGTGCGACGTTGCTCGAGCAGCTGACGGGTTCGATCGCAATCAAGATCTTCCTGGCCGGCTTCGTCGCCAGCACGATCCCACCGTTCGTTACGTGGGCGATCGGCTACCACATCTTCAAGATCAATCCCGCGGTGTTGATGGGCGGCGTCGCGGGTTCGCGTTCGCATTCCGGCCCCGCGCGTGAAGCGTCGAAGGAGATCGGCAGCAGCGTCCCGTGGGTCGGATTCCCCGTGGGCTATGCCGTATCGGGCGTGCTCTACACCGTGTTTGGCTACTTCGCGATGGTGCTGTCGCAGTAATGGAAAAGAAGTCCACGCCGAAGAAGCGTCCCAAGCCGGCTCACAAGACCGTGCAGTCGGCAAGGGAACGCATCGAGCAACTGGATGATCGACGTATGCGTCGGGAGGGCCGCCCGCTGACCGCAGCGCGGCGGACCACCCCACTCCGGGAGGACGTATGAGCCGTCACGACCACACCGGTGCACGCCGGTCGCTCTACCTGATGCTGGCCGCGGTGGGCGCGATGCCCGCCGCGGCAGCGTTCGCCGCCACGCCGCATGGCTCGCCGGCATCGATGACCGCGCAACAGCTCGACGCGCTCGCGCTCGCGCCGTTCGAACCGCAGGTCAGTGCGGCGACCGGGGGCACCACGGACCCGGCTCTCGAACGCAACGGCAACGACAACGCGGACGGCGAAGGGCCGCCGTCGTCACTCGAACAGGGCCAGGCGCCGCTGTCGGAAAGCTTCGGCCCGCCGACGCATGAGGACTGGGTGCGCGAGACGCGTCGCAAGGCGTGGCAGGACACCAAGTTCGATGTGCAGGCGCGCACCTACTACCTGGACCGCAGCAAGTACGACGACAGCGAAAGTGCAGCGTGGGCAATCGGCGGATCGGCCGGTTTCAAGACCGGCTACTTCCGCGATCGTTTCTCGTTCGGCTCGACAGTCTATGGCTCCGACAAGCTCTACGGCCCGGAAGACAAGGACGGCACCACGCTGCTGAAACCCGGCCAGCATGGCTACGCGGTGCTCGGCGAGTTGTACGGCGAATTCCTGCTCAACGACGACACCAAGCTCACCGTCGGCGCGCGCGGCTTCGATACGCCGTACATCAACCGCAACGACAGCCGCATGACGCCGAACACCTTCACCGCGGCGGTCGTGCAGGGTCTGTACGGCGGCGACGGTCGCCCCGAATGGCGCTTCGGTGCGGGGTACTTCGACGAGATCAAGGAGCGCAACGCCGATCACTTCGTGTCGATGGCGCAGGACGCGGGCGCACCGCGCGGCGTGGACCGCGGGGTGTATGCCGCAGGTTTGAATTACAAGTTCAACGGCTGGTCCGTCGGTGCGATCGATTACTACAGCAACGACATCATCAACATCTTCTATACCGAGGGTAAGTACGACCACAAACTCTCGGACAAGACCAAGCTCGGGTTTGCGCTGCAGTACAGCGATGAGCAGAACGTCGGCGACAACCTGCTGCGCGGCGGCGACTTCAAGTCGCACCAGTGGGGTGGAAAAGCCGAACTCGGCTGGGGCAACGCGCTGTACACCGTCGCGTACACCAGCGCCGGCGGCGACACCAACATGCAGAACCCGTGGAGCAGCTATCCGGGCTACACGAGCGTGCAGGTGGAGGACTTCAACCGCGACGGCGAAGACGCCTGGATGATGCGCGCCGGTTACAACTTCCACAGCGTGAAAGGCCTGAGCATGTACGGGCTGTATGTCAACGGCAGTACGCCCGACGCGCCCGGCCAGTTCTCGCGGCAGGAAGCCGACGTCAACCTGCAGTGGAATGTGCCGGAAGGCGCGCTGAAGGGCTTCATGTTCCGCGTGCGCTACGGCCAGGTGTCGCAGGATGATCCGGCGAGCCAGGACCTGCGCGACCTCCGCGTCATGATCTATTACGACCCGCCGTCGCTGTAACCGCGACGACCGTCGTGGTCGTTCCGCGTTCTTGCGGATGGTTGGTTCGCACGACTGCGATGCATAGCGCGTCGCAGCTGCGTGCCGAGCGGGATAGGTCGTGAATCGCGCGACCACGCTGCTCGGCGGCTGGCGCGACTACCGGATCGGCTGGCTGCGTGGCGATGTCGTTGCCGGCATCACCACCGCCGCGATCGTGCTGCCGCAGACGCTTGCCTACGCGGCGCTTGCAGGACTCCCGGCGTACGTCGGCCTCTACACCGCATTCGTTCCGATGTTGGCGTACGCGCTGTTCGGAACATCCCGCGCATTGAGCGTGAGCACCAGCGCGACGGTCGCGATGCTGACGGGCGCGGCGCTAACTCAACTCGCGCCCTACCCGGACATCGCGACGCTGCTTCGGGCGTCGGCCACACTCACCGCCCTCACGGGCGCGATGTTGCTCATCGCGAGCGCATTGCGCTTCGGCTTCCTCGCGAACTTCATCTCGGCACCGGTGCTGACGGGCTTCCGGTCCGGCGTCGCCATCGTCGTGCTGATCGAACAGTTGCCACGACTGTTCGGACTGCATGTACAAGGCGACCGTCGCGTCGACGAGCTGGTATCGCTGGCGACGTCGCTGCCCGACACCTCGATGGCGACGTTCATCGTCGCCCTGCTCACCATCGCGTTACTGGTCGCGTTGCATCGATGGAGCCCACGAATGCCGGCGCCGCTGATCGCGGTGGTGCTGTCGACGGTGACGGTGATCGTGTTTCGTCTGGATGCCGCGGGCGTCGAAGTTGTCGGACGCGTGCCAACCGGCGTGCCGTCACTCGTGCTGCCGGACCTCCGCATGGCGTTGCAACTGTGGCCGGCCGCGATGGGCATCGCGTTGATGAGCTTCATCCAGTCGCTAACGGCAGGGCAGACCGTTGCGACCGCGAACGAGGCCTACCCCGACGCCGATGTCGAATTGCGTGCGCTTGGGATCGCGAATGCGGCCGGCGCGTTCGTCGGTTGCATGCCCGCGAGCGGCCAGGCGAGCGCGACGATGGTGAACCGCCGCGCGGGTGCGCGCACGCAACTAGCGGGACTTGTCGCATCGCTGCTCGCACTCGGCGCGATGCTCTGGCTCGGTCCGTTGCTCGAGAGCGTGCCGCGGGCGACGCTCGCGGCGATCGCCATTGTCTTCGCCACCGGCCTGATCAGCCTGCAGGAGTTCGCGGCGATCCGTCGCGTGCGTCGCACCGAATACATCTGGGCGCTGGTCGCGCTCGTCGGTGTCATCGCGATGGGCGCGCTGCGCGGCATCGTGGTGGCGATCATCGTGTCGTTGATGTCGCTGGCCTACCAGTCGCTGCATCCGCGCTTGCACGTATTGCGACGCAAGCCGGGCACGCGGCGTTTCCGTCCGCCTTCGGAACGTAATCCGGACGACGAACACGTGCCGGGCCTGCTTGTGTTGCGGCCGGAAGGCAGGTTGTTCTTCGGTAACGCCGCCTACTTCGGCCAGCGCATCCAACCGATGCTGGCGGAGAACCGCCCGCGCGTGATCGTGCTCGACCTGCGCGCGGTGTTCGACATCGAGTACACCGCGCTTCTCGCGCTGTCGGATGCGCAGGTCAAGCAACACGCCGCCGGCACCGAGATCTGGCTGGCGGCGATGAGCCCGGACGTGCTGGAAATCGTGCGCCGCTCGCCTCTGTACGAAGCGATCGGCGCCGACCATGTATTCGCGAGCGTCGCCGATGCGATCGAAGTCTGGGACGAGCTGCCGCCGATCGCGGATGCGCCGGTCGCCATCGACGACTGACGCATCGCATCAAGCGACGGGTTCGATCTCGCCCTCGTGCCCCAGCCAGCGATACAGCGCGCCTCCGACGACACCACCCGCCAGCGGCACCAGCCAGAAGAACAGCAGCTGCGAGATCGCCTCTCCGCCGACGAACACCGCAACGCCCGTCGACCGCGCGGGGTTCACCGAGGTATTCGTCACCGGAATGCTGATGAGGTGGATCAGCGTGAGCGCCAGGCCGATCGATACCGGCGCGAGCGCTGCAGGCGCGCTGGGCTGGGTTGAACCCATGATCACCATGACGAAGAACGCGGTGAGCACGAACTCGCAGACCGCCGCCGCGCCCATCGAATATCCGCCGGGCGAATGCGTGCCGTAGCCGTTCGTTGCGAACGCGCCTGCCGAGTCCGGGTCGACCGCGAAGCCCGCATGGCCGCTGGCGATCTGGAACAGCACGAAGCCGGCCAGCAACGCGCCCAGCGTCTGCGCGATCCAGTACGGCACGATCTGCGACGGCGGGAATCGGCCGCCCGCCCACAGTCCGGCGGTGACCGCCGGATTGAAGTGCCCGCCCGAGATGCGGCCGAACGCGTACGCGCCGGTGAGCACCGTCAGGCCGAACGCGAGCGACACGCCGACGAAGGCGATGCCCAGCGGATTGCCGGGCCCGCCGAAATTCGCGGCAAGCACCGCGCTGCCGCAGCCGCCGAGAACCAGCCAGAACGTTCCGAGCAGCTCGGCGACGAGTTTCTTGGTCATGGTGTCGCTCCTTTCCGATGGGCATGAAACGGCGCGCCGCCGTGGCACGCCGTGCGCCGGCGACGCGACGATGCGCGCGTCGCCGGCTCGTCTGTCGCTACTTCGACGCGGCGCTGTCGCCCACCTGCATCCAACCGCTGTCCGGATCGAACAGCTTCATGCCCTCGGCCATGCGCGCGGTGTCCTTGCCGAGGTCGCGCTGGAACACCACGCCGTCCTGGCTGATCACGAACGTGGTGACGCCGGTCTTCCCGTAGTCCGCGGGCCACGCGACCAGGCCGAACCCGCGCACCATGTTGTCGCCGAGCCGATAGTCGTACGCGCCACCCGGTGCCGAGGCGCCCTGCCCCGTCAGGATCCGGTAGTGGTAGCCGAGAAAATCGGCCTTCGGCTTGTCGTCACCGAACAGCGGGCCGAGCGGGCTGACTTCGTTGCTGTCGTCGTCTGCCCAGAACAGGCCGTCGTGCTTACCGTCGGTGCTCACCACCTTCTGCGCGAACTCGAGCACGCTGTCGCCGTCCCGGTCTTTGTCCGCGTATTCGAACTGCGCGACGCGATACGCCTGCAAGGCCTTGATGACGTCGAGTTCGTTGCGCCCGATCGCGCGCGCACGTACTTCCGCCGCGCCCGACGTGGTGTCGAAATGCCAGCCGTCGGACTTCTTGACGAGCGGGATCGGGAACGTCCAGCCGTCGTCGCCGACGGTCAGCATGGTGTTGCCGCCCGACGTGGTGAACGCATGCTTCTGCCGGTACTTGGCGAGGAACGCATCCACGTCCGCACGCTTCGGGCCGCCCTGCGCGGGCACGTAGTCCTTCCAGTTCGAACCGAGCACCTGGCCAAGCTTGGCGGCGTCGGCGGTCGAAGTGCCGAGTGCATCGACGAGCGCGGACGCACCGGCATCCGGCGTCGGATAGGCCTGCTGCGCCCAGGCCATGGGCGATGCTACGAGCGCGATGAGCAGCAACGCGCGCGGCATCGAACGCAGTGATTTTGAAGTGTTCATCGACGACGTCCTCCACCGCCACCACGACTCATCGGCGGGCGGCTCATCGAGCGCGATGCGCCACCGCCACGGGATCCACCGTACGAGCCCGAGCTGCTCGACCGCCCGCGATTCGATGCCGCGTTGGTATCGCGCATGCCGCTGCTCGCACCGCTGAACGCATCGCCGCGGCCCGAACTGCCGTAGTTGCTGCGCGCCGCATCACGCGACTGCATGTTGTTCTGGCCGCGTTGCTGGTAGCTGTCGCGGCTTCCGGGCGGGCTGCCCTGCCGGTTCTGCATCGAGCGGTCGTTCGACGCCGAACGCGCGCGGTCCTGCGCTTCCCTGTTCGAGCGTGCGGGCGAATCCATGCCGCGGTTGTCCATCGACTGCCGCGCCTGGTCGCGTGCCTGCGCACGTTGCGGTGTGTCGCCACGCATGCGGTTGTCGGCGCTCGCGCGCTGGCCTTCGAAGCGATCACGCGTGCCCTTGTCGCGATACGGCGTGCCTTCGCGATGCGCACTGTCGTGGCGGAACTTGTTGTCGCCGGCCTGGCGTTCGCTCCGGCGGGTATCGCGATTGCCCTGTCGATCGCCGCGATTGGCTTCGCGATCGATGTTGCGCTCGAAGTTGTTGTAGCGATCGACATCGATGTTGATGTCGCCACCGTTCCAGGCGATGTCGCCCCACAGGCCGCCGACGATGCCGACGCCAATGCCGAACATGATCCCGGCACCGAGCGCATAGCCCGGATACCAGTACGCGCCCGGCGGGTAGTAGTACGGCGGATATGCGCCCCAGCCGTAGCCCGGGTATGCGTACGACGGGTCGTAAGCCGGCACGTAGATCACATCCGGGTCGTTCGACTCGATGACGATCGTCTGTCCCTGCTCTTCCACCTTCTGGTACTCGTTGGACGCGAGGTGCCCGCCCTTCTGCGCGGCGTCGCGCAGCCGCTGCACCGAGTCCATGACGCGATCGGGTTCGGCGAGGAACGCGTCACCGAGACGCGTCACCCAGTTGCTGTCCTGGCCGAGCGACGCGAGCACCTGCGGGAAGGCGACCAGCGCCTGCACGCTCGGGTCCCAGGGCTTGCTGGCGACCTGCTTCACCGCGGCGTCGCCTTTGACGCTCGGATTGGCTTTCGACCACGTGGCGGCGTCCATGACCTCGCCGGGATAGGTCGATGCCATCAGCACCTGGGCGAGCAGCGAATCGGGATACAGCGCGATCGGCGCGAGCATCTGGTCGAGCTCGGCGCTGGAAAACACCGCGCTGCCCGAAGTTGCACTGGCGGACGACGACTGCGGCGCGGCCGTCGCGAAGCCGCCGGGCATCGAGGCGAGCAGCACGCAGGCGAAGGCCACTGCGGTCGCGACCCCGGACCGGCGGGGTCGGTCGTAATCACGAGGGGCGTTCATGACGGATCACTCCTGAAAGTTGGGCGAAGAGCCGCGGCACTCGCCGGACCGCGGCCGCATGGCCACGGGGACAACCACGCGCGATCGCATTCGCGAACGCACTGGCACGACGGCAACTCAGCCCGGACGCGCGCCATCGCCCGTCGCCGCGACCTGGCGCAATCCCACCAGCCGCGCCACCAGCACGGCCAGGTAGAACTGCCCGACGATCGCTTCGAATACCGCCAGCCCGCGCGCGATCGGCGTAATCGGCGTGATGTCGCCGTAGCCGAGCGTCGCAAGCGTGACGAAGCTGAAATAGATGCCGTCGTTGAGCGACATGCCGTTCGCGAACGGCTGGCCCGCGACCAGCAGCGAACGTGGCATGCCTTCTTCGACGGCAACATAGATCGCGCCCCAGAACACGCCGACCAGCAGATAGGCGCTGAGCGCGGCCATCATGTGGTCGGTGTCGACGGGCACGTTGGTGAGTGCGTAGTTCAGTGCGCGATACGCGGCGAACAGCGCTATGACGGCCCACAACGCGTAGCTGATGGCTTCGGCGTGGCCTCCGACCGCGCCCGACGGCAGCAGGCGTAGCAGCACCGCCAGCACCACCAGCGCGATCGTCGCGCCGCGGGCGGTGGAGGACTGGGCTGGCCACACGGTCGAGAGCAGCGTGAGCCCGAGGAACACGTCGAGCAGCGTCGAACCGAAACCGAATTCCTCGGCGAGTGGGCCGATGGCGATGGTGGCCAGCAGCATGCCGAACAGCAGCAGATAGCGGCGTTCGCTCAGGCGCGGGCTGATCCTGGTGAGCACAGGCACGGCTTAGCCCCCCGTGTCCGGCGCGAAATAGAACACGCTGCCGAGGATCAGGTACACCGCTAGCAGCTGCACGCCGCGCAGCCAGTCCGATCGGCCGTCGCGCGCAACGCCGTTCACGATGAGCACGGAGAACAGCACGCTGATCACCAGCCCGCCGCCGAACAGCAGACCCATCGGATGCGGCCCGACCACGTAGCTCAGCAGCACCAGCAGCGGCGCGATCAGCAGCGCCAGTTGTACGCTGGAGCCGAGCACGATCGACATCGACAAGCCCATGCGGTTGCGACGCGCCATGACCACGGCGGTCGCGCCCTCCGCGGCGATGCCGAGCGCGGCAAGCAGGAAAACGCCTGCGAAGGCGTCCGATAGCCCGAGTGCATGCGCGGTCGGTTCGATGCCGGCGACGAGTAGCTCGCTCATCCACACGACGGCAAGTGTCGCGAGGCCGAGCATCACGGCCGCGCGCCGCGTCGACTGCGGCGGCCCGTGCGCGTGTGCGACCTCGCCTTGCGACGGCTCCGCGCCGTCGTCCTCGAACATCGATCGATTGGTGACCAGGCTGAACACCGCGTACGCGGCATAGACCGCGATCAGCACACACGAAATCCACACGCTGATCGAGTTCAGCGCACCGGAGTCTTCCGGCGCGACCGAACGGAACGCCGCCGGCATGATCAGCGCGATGACCGCGAGCAACAGCATCGTCGCCTGCGAACTCGCGGCCAGCGCGTTGTAGCTCTGCGACGATCGACCGATGCCGCCCAGCAGCATCGACAGGCCGAGCACCATCAGGATGTTGCCGATGATTCCGCCGATCAGCGCGGCTTTGACCATGCCGTACAAGCCCTTGCGCAACGCGGCCAGCGTGATGATCAGTTCCGCGGCATTGCCGAACGTCGCGTTGAGCAGACCGCCGATGCCCGGGCCAAAGCGCTCGGCCAGCGTCCCGGTCGAATGCGCCATCGATGCGGCGAGCGGGATGATCGAGACGGCCGCGGCCGCGAAGATCACCATCGGCCTGCCCGGCATCAGGAACTCGAGCGCGATCGCGAGCGGAACGAAGAGCAGCAGCCACTTCATCGCCGCGCTTCCTTCGCACTCGACGCTGACGCGGGCAATGTCGCCGCTGGCGCGTCATCGAAACTGCCGCCGAGTGCGAGGTGCAGGTCGACGCGCTGGTTGAGCCGTTCGCGACGCACGTGCAGGAGCGTCACTTCCGTCGCGTTCGCAGTCAGCAGGCTCTGCGTCACCGTGCGCATGTCGACCTTGCCGACGCGGTACGCCTGACGCTGCAGGTCGACCAGATGGCGGCTGTCGCGCGCGGCACCAGCGAGCAACGTTTCGCGCGACGCGAGTATCTGTTCGCCGTTGAGCGCGTCTTCCGCCTCGTTGAACGCCTTCAGCGCCATGCGGCCGTAGTCGGCGATCGCCTGTTGTTGTTCGGCATTGCTCGCGCGCAGTGACCCGGTCAGCGCACCGCCGGTATACAGCGGCCCGCTCAGCATCGCGCTGCTGCTGTGCGTATTGCGCGGCTCGTCCTGGAAGCCGTTGGTGTTCGATTGCAGCCGCCCTGCGCCCAGCAGGATGGACAGGCTCGGCAGGAACGACGCCTTCGCCTCGCCGACGCGGTCGAACGCTGCGGCGACGCGGTCTTCGGCGGCGAGGATGTCGGGGCGTCGTGACAGCAGATCCGTGGGCAAACCGACCGCGGGCGTCGTTCCGGGGAACGCAGGCAGGTCGTCACGTGATGCGATCTGCGCCGCGGGATAGCGGCCCAGCAGGATCTCCAGCGCGCGCAGCGACTGCGAATGCGCAAGGTCGACCTGTCGCGCGGCGTCGGCGTAACTCGCCGCATTGGTGCGGGCGATCAGCAGGTCGTCCTGGCTGCCCGCGCCGATCTTCAGGCGATGCTCGGCCAAACCGACCAGCGATTCGGCGTCCTTCGCCATTTGATTGGAAAGGTCGCGCTGCCGATTCGTCTCCGCGGCCATGAACCACGTGCGCGCCACCGCCGCAGCGATCGACTGCTGTGCATAGCGATAGTCCGCACCGCTCGCGTCATGCATCGCACGCTCGGCATTGCGCGCATAGCGCAGGCGGCCCCAGAGGTCGATCTCCCACGCGAACCGCACGATCGCGCCGGCGGCCATCGCGACGAAATCCGACAACGGCTTGCTGCTCGCGCGGCCGAGAATCCCGATGGCGGGCTTCAGTCGCGAATTCGCGATGTCCACCTGCGCCGCAGCTTCTTCCATGCGCGCCGCGGCGATGCGGAGGTCCGCGTTGTGCGCGATCGCTTCACCGACGAGGCGATCGAGTTCGGCGTCACCGAACGTCGCGACCCAGTTGTCCGCGACGGCGCCCGCCGGCACGCCGGACGCCCAGTTCGCCGGCACATGTGCGTCGCCCAGCGCTTCGCGTGCGATCTCATCGCGCGGCGGCGGTGGCGACGTCGCACATCCCTGCATCGCCAGCGCGACCGCCAGCGTGGCAGCGAGTCCGCCGATGCACGATCCCGGAAGCGGGCGGGCGGCCATGGCTCAGTGCAGCTTGAGGACGAGCCAGTCGAGCTTGGTCGACACGCGCAGGATGATGCGACGCACGATCTGGATCAGCGTGATGTGGTCGGTGTAGACCGCGCCGATGCCCTGCGCGCCCATCGGCAGGAAGGCAGTTGCGTCCTTGCCGATCGGCCGCAGCCGCACGGCGTAGCGAACGGGTGCACCGACAGCAGTGACCGGCGCACCGGTGCCCTGCAGCGGAACCGCGGCCGTTTGCGGCGTCATGCCACCAATTGGCAACTGCCCGGTGCCCGACGCCCACACGATCGAATCGACCTTGCACTTGATGATGCGATTCGGGAACGTCTTGAGCGCGATCTCCGCTTCATCGCCCGGCTTGACGTAGCGCAACTCGTTCTGCGCGAACATCGCGATCACCCACTGTTCCTTCTCGACGAAGGTCATCACCGGTGCCAGCGGCAGGTTGCTCGCATACGAGCCTTCGCGCAGCTGCAGGTTGACGACGGTTCCGTCGGCCGGCGCGTAGACGGTGCTCTCCTTGAGCATCCACTCGGCCTTGAGAATCTGCGCGCGCAACTGCTCGAGCGCTGCACGCGCTTGCGCGACTTCCGACAGCTCGCCGCCGTGCGTCGTCGCCGACAGCTTCTGCTGGACCTGGACAACGCCGGCATTGTTGTTCGCGACGTCGGCTTCCAGCGCGCGTGCGTCCGCCTGCGCCTGCTCGTAGTCGAACTTCGGGCCGGCACCGGAATGCGCGAGATCGCCGGTCTGCCCGACGCGCCGCTTCGCAAGGTCAAGCTTGGCGCGTACCGCGGTCTCACCGGCACGTGCCGCACGTAGTTGTGCACGCAGTTCGCGCTGGTAGGCCTCGGCGCTGGATAGCTTGGCGATCAGCTCGGGTTCCTGCGCCCGCAGCTGCGACAGGTCTTCGCGGTACGGCGTCGGGTCGACACTGAAGAGCACGTCGCCCTTCTTCACCGGTCGGTTCGCTTCGACCGGCACGGAGGTGACGCGGCCGATCGTTCGCGGAATGACCTGGACGACGTAATTGATGACGCGGACGTCGGACGAGGACGGCGCGACGATGTTCAGCAGCAGGATCAGCAGCGTCAGGCCGATGATCGGAATCGTCACCACTATCACCTGGCTGACGAAGGTCCACGGCAGCCACTTGAACTTGAAGAAGATCAGCCAGACGAAGAACGAATAGATGAGGAGCAGGATGATTTCCATCAGATGCTTCCTCGCGGTGCGTGCGACTGCGCGTCGAGCTGCGCTTCCAGTGTCGCGATGCGCTGTCGGAGCACGCGCACATCGTCGTCGGCACGTGGTGCTTCATGCGCATCGTCGATCGGCGTGAGCGCTTCACCGTGATGCGGCGTGTCGTCGACGTCGGTGCCGTAGGCGAGCTTGTGAATCACCGGCTTGGTGTAAGCCCACAACCACGCGATCGGCCAGAGCATTCCGCCGAACACCAGCGACAGCAGGCAGAGCGTCTTGATCGCGGACAGCTGCGGATGCCGGCGCTTCTCCGCGATCTTCTCCGGCATGATGTGGACGATCCAGAACACCGCGATCAACACCACCGGCACGATGATCAGCGCGACCCATGCGACGCCGTTCGCGAGCGAGTCGAGCGCCTCGCCCTCCAGGAACGACGCATGCGCGGCCGGGATCCACGCGACGAGCGACATCGCGGTCGCAAGGCTGCGACGACGTGCCCCGCGCGACGCGGTGGAATCGGCGGTCGCGGGCGTCACAGGCGTTACGCGTGCGAACTGTCGATTCATCGATCCGGTCCAGTACGTCCGCACCGATCATCCCAGCGGGTTCAAGGGCGCGGAATCGACACTGGGGGTATCCAGCCCTGCCCCTTCGGGCAGGAATGCGCATGGAGCACCGTGGTTTACGGGGCTGCAATGCACGCGGGTGGTGAATATGCACGGCGAGCCAGCGAGCTCATGCCGACGAGGCCGCAGTGACAGTTCGCGTGCGAAGCGACGACACGGCGTAATGGCCGCCGGCGTGTGGCCTAAGTGTGCGCGAGGGGTCTTTAGCGGAGACGGGCGTCGGCTTGCTGCTTCGAACGCTCGCTGCGTCGTGTCGCGGCGCGTTGTCTGTGACCGACAAGTACGTCGACTAGCAGCGCGTGTTTACGACGACATGTTTGTTGCTGCAAATTGCGATTGGTACGCCCCCCACGCTTTGATCGCGAGCAGCGACTCGCCCGTTTCGCGACTCCGCGTCACACGATCGAAACTGACCCGCGATCAGGGATCGCCCGGAAAGGCCCGCGCCACTTCGGCGAACAACGTAACGATGCGCTCGGAAAGCCGATGACGATCCGCCGCGCTCATGCGCGCGAGCGCGCCGTGCACGGAATCCGCGCCGTAGGCAATGTCGGCCACGAGTTCCTCGAAGCGGAAGCGGAGGTGTTCCGGCAGGTGCGCGGCAGGATCGAGCGTCTCGAGGACATCGTGCGCACGCGCAAGGCGTTCGACCAGGCCGACCTCGTCGCTGAGGGCGAGCACGGCATCGCGTGCGACTTCGTAGGCGAGTGACATGTCGACAGGTTACGCGTTTCGTACGGGCGAAAAAAAACCGCCGGCCTGGTGGCCGGCGGCTTGGAGGCGTATCAGACCGCCGCGTCCTTGAGCTTCTTCAGCGGACGTGCCTTCAGCTTGACGGACGCCGGCTTCGCGGCGAACCACTGCTCTTCCTTCGTGAACGGGTTGATGCCCTTGCGCTTCGGCTTGGCCGGGACGTCGACCTTGGTCACCTTGAGCATGCCCGGGAAGGTGAACGTGCCGCAGCCCTTCTTGTGCAGCGAGCCGTGTGCAGCCTCCTCGAGTGCGCCGAGCACGGCGCGGACGTCGCGCGCGGCCACTTCGGTGCGCTCGGAAATGAAGTTGACCAGACCGCTCTTGCCCAGCGGTTCGGTTACCGGCTTGATCTTGGAGGCACCGCTCGCTTTCTTCGTCGCCATGGTTTGCAGGTTCCGGGTGGAAGGAATGCGCGTTATCGCGCGACCGCGTCCCGGTTGCAAGTGGTTTTCGCCATTTTCGGCTTGAAAACCCGGCTTTTGGCTATTTTTGCGCCGCCGCGGGCAATTCTGCGGCTGCCGGATCGACCGACGGGCGCGGAATGCCGTAGTCGTCGAGGATCTTCGCGATCGCGGGCGCCTCGCGTTCCAGCGCGTTGTCGAGCTCGCGGCGCAACGCTCGATCGTCACGTCGAACGCCCATCGAAATGTCGAAGACCATGGGTTCCGCACCGTCCAGCCAGGGCGTGACCGGGGTCAGAAGCAAGGGCGCGGCGGCCTGTTTCGCGTAGTAACCGGCGGTCGGGCCCCAGACCAGCGCGAGGTCGATTTCCCCGCTCGCGACCGCATCCAGGATGGGCTTCTGCGGCGTCGAGTCCGCGTAATCGCCGTAGACCGTGTAGCCGCGGATGTGCTCGTGCAGCCCACGGCGCGCGAGTGCGTGCGCGGGCGGCGTATTCGCACCATCGTCGCCGATGAGCTGCACGCCGATGGTCGCGTCGCGCAGGCGCGGGTCGTCCAGCGACGACACGTTCGTCCACGACGACCCCTGCTTCGCCACGAAGACGTAGGTCGACCGGTAGTACGGCTGCGTGGTCGACAGCATGTCCACGCCGCTGGCGACACCCGGCACCACGTCGCATTCGTTCGCGTTGATCGTGCTGCGCACGTTGCCGCGGCGCTGCGCCCACCAGGTGTAGCGCACGTCGGCGCCTAGATCCTTGGCGATGAGCGCGACGATCTTGTTCTCGAACCCGCTGCCATCCGACTTCGAAAACGGCAGGTTGTTCGGGTCCGCGCATACGCGAAGCTCCCGCGCCTGCACGGCAGGCACGGCGAGCAGCATCGCGATGAGCATCAGGGCCCGACGGCGACGCCCCATGGCTTGCCTCCGGTATGGATGGTGGTGATGCTGCGGCCCGTCGCCAGGTCGACCACGCCGACGTCGCCCGACAGGCCGTTCGCGGTGTATAGACGCTTACCGTCGTGCGACAACGCGATGCCCCAGACGCGATGGCCTGCGGGGAGGTAACGCAGGATGCGGCCGGTCGCGGTGTCGACCTCCCCCACCCGGTCGCCGCGGCCCAGCGCGACGTAGAGGCGCGAACCGGACAGCGCCATGCCGACCGCCTGCACCGTGTCGGTCGCGCCTGGATCGCGATCGAAGTCGACCACGCGGCTCGGCGTTCGGGTGCGCATGTCGAACAGCGTCGCGGTGGCGCGGGTTTCCGACGTCACCCAGAGCCAGCGCCCGTCCGGAGTAAACAGCGCATCGCGCGGGCGCGTGCCGACCATTCGACTATCGACCACCTTCATGGTCGCGGCGTCGATGAAGTGCACGAGGCTCGCGGTTTCCGACGTCGCGACCACCCAGCGACCATCCGGACTCGTTGCCATGCCCTCCGGCTCCGCGCCGACGCCCGCCTGCCCGACGATGCGCTTGCCGGCGATGTCGACGGCCGAGACCTTGGCGTCGGCTTCGTTCGCGACGTAGAGCCTGCGGCCATCCGGCGACAGCGCGAACCGCTCGGGGTCTGGGCCTGACGGCAGATGGTCGACGACGCGCTTGGTGGCGACGTCGACGACATCGATACGGTCGTCATCGCCCGCCGCGACCAGCAGGCGGCGACTGTCGGGGCTCATCCGCAGCCCGCGCGGACGTTTGCCCACGGCGATGGTCTCGTGCGTCCACGACGGCGAATGGATGACGTGCACGACGTTCGCCTGTTCGTCGCTGACGTAGATCGTCTCGGCGCGGGCCTGCGGGATCGCGACCAGCGCAGCCGCGGCAACCGCGAGCGACCCGATCGCACGAGATGGCGCATCGACGAGGCCACGCGCCAGCAACGCGATGCCCGCCGCCGCATGCACGAGTCCACCCGGCACCCACATCAACAAGCCGGCGAGCTGCTGGTCCTCTGCCGGGCTCAGCCCGAACGCGTCCAGCCGCAGCGACGCATAGCCCGCGTACCAAGGACTTTCGGAGAACGCCATCAGGGCACCCAGTGCGCCGCTCGCGGTCGCGGTAAAGAACAGGCAGCCGACCACCAGCCCGCGTTGCGCACGCGGGGAATGCAGCATCGACCACCAGAACAGCAGCGCCGTGACCAGGAACGACAGGTGCTGCGCGATGTGCCAGCCGGGATTCGCCAGTGCGCGATCGAACGCAGGCGGCGCATGCCAGCCCCAGAGCGCCGCCATCTGCAGCAGGCTCGCAGGCACCGGCGACGTCAGGAAATGCCACGTGCCCGACACCGCCGACGTCTTGCCGGTCGACGCCAGAGCGACACGCCACGACGCCGGCAGCGCCCACAGCATCACGCCGAGTGGCCGCGACATCACCAGCATCGGCGCGGCGACCAGCATCAACAGCTCGTGTTCGAGCATGTGCGCGGCGAAGGAGCGTTCGCCGGCCTGATGCAGCGGCGTCACCACCGCCGCGGCGAGCACGAGCCAGCCCGCGAGATACCAGGCCGCCCCGCTCCGCCACGTGGCAGTGGTCGCGCTGCGGGATGCGAGCCGCGTCAGCCCGATCAGGTACCAGACCAGCGAGATCGCGAGCGGTACGGTGACGCCGGCATCGAAGGTCCAAGCCGGCGTCGACAGGCGATCTGCTGCGTCTCCGTGTGCGAATGCGACGAGCGGAACGAGTGCGGCGACGATCGCTACCGCCCGCTTCATGGCGCGCACGCAGGCACCAGCATGGTCGCCGTCGTCTGCCAGACGATGCCGACCGCCAGCAACGCGGCCATCATCATCGCGACATGCGCGATGAAGCGTCGCGTCTGGAAATGCGGTGCTTCCGGATCGGCGCCGCGCGTCGACGCCCACGACAGCCACGCACCTAGCGCGATCAGCGCAATCGCGGGAATGCCGACCGCAAGCCCTGAATTGCCGTTACCCAGCCGGCAGTCATAGCGCAGCATGTCGCTGAGCAACTGGTGGTGCACGATCTCCGCGACCATGCCGGCGATGAGGCCGGCCCACGGCGCGAGTCGCGAGCGATGCAGTCGGCTCACAGCCATCGCGGCGTCCAGTAGATGACGAGGTAGAGGACGATCCAGCTGCCGACGATGAAGTGCCAGTACATGGCGTTGTCGGACGCGTCGGAGAATTTGCGGCCGTCCCATTCGCCCTTCCAGGCGAGGACGGCGATCACTACGCTGTCGTAGACGTCGGTGAGCGTGTGCACGGTATGCAGCACGATCAGCGCCCACACGATCGAACCGTAGGCGCTGCGCTGCCAGAGCACGTTGAGCGCGTCGAACTCGAACCAGCGGATCACCAGCATCGCGAGGCCGGCGATGATCGTGAGCGTCAAACCGATGCGCACGCCCTGGAGGTCGAGGCGCTTCGAAGCGCGTTGCGCCATGACGTTGGGAATCTCGCTGAGCAGCGCGACCGCGACGAACAATGTCGACCAGAACAGCGGCGGGACCGGCGACGTCGGTGGCCACACGTCT
Source organism: Lysobacter sp. HA18 (assembly GCF_054057595.1). Taxonomy (NCBI): domain Bacteria; kingdom Pseudomonadati; phylum Pseudomonadota; class Gammaproteobacteria; order Lysobacterales; family Lysobacteraceae; genus Lysobacter; species Lysobacter sp. HA18. The sequence continues at coordinate 1,807,984 of NZ_JBSRZL010000001.1, read as the reverse complement.
TCGTTCGGCAGCAGGAAGTAGTAGGCACCGATCGCGAGAACGAAGCCCATCCCCTCGATCAGCATGAAGCCGACGACGCCCCACCAGCTCAGCGTGGTCGGACCGAAGCCGTAATCCTTCAGGTCACGGACGTTCGCGACGACGCGGGTCGTGCGCATCAAGATTCCCCCTTGAGGCTCGGCTCGGAGTCCTTGGGCCAGAACCATGCGGTGAGTGTGATCGCGACCGGGATCGAGCCCCAGACCACGCCCCACTCCTCGAACACCGACCAGATGAAGAGCCCGGTCATCGCGATCGCGGCGAGCAGCGGCCAGATGGTCGGCTCGGGCATGCCCCACCGGTGCGACGGAATCGCGTCCACCGGCGACGTCAGCAGCACCTCGCGTCGATCGCTACGCACGCCTTCGATGACAGGCAGTTCGATGGCCGGCGTGGCGTCCTGATCCAGCCAAAGCGGATGGCGGTTGGTGACGACATGGATCTGCGCGAAGTTGTACGACGGTGGCGGCGACGGCACCGCCCACGGCAGGTCGGGCGCGCCCCACGGATCATCGGGCGCGATCTCGCCGCTGCGCAGCGACTTCAGGCCGTTGATGACGTAGAGCAGCACGCTGATCGCGATCATGTACGAACCCAACGTCGCGATCAGGTTCGGGATCTCCCAACCCAGGCCCGGCAGGTAGGTGTAGACGCGCCGCGGCATGCCGACCAGCCCGAGGTAATGCATCGGGAAGAACGTCACGTTGAAGCCAATGAAGAGCAGCCAGAACGACCACTTGCCGAGGCGCTCGCTCATCATCCGGCCGGTGATCTTCGGGTACCAGAACACGATCGCGCCCAGCAGCGGAAACACCGCGCCACCGATCAGCACGTAATGGAAATGCGCGACGACGAAGTAGGTGTCGTGCACCTGCAGGTTGAGCGGCACCGAGGCCAGCATCACGCCGGTCATGCCGCCGAGCACGAACAGCGCGAAGAAGCCGAGGATGTAGAGCATCGGCACGCGAAGCACGGGTCGGCCCGTTGCGATCGTCGCGATCCACGCGAACACCTGGATGCCGCTCGGAACCGCGATCAGCATGCTCGCCGCGGTGTAGAAGCTGTTGCCCATCGGCGGCAGGCCGGTCGCGAACATGTGGTGTACCCACAGGCCGAACGCGAGGAAACCGGTGGCGACCAGCGACAGCACCATCGCCGGATACGCGAGGATCGTGCGCCGCGAAAACGCCTCGACGATCTGCGAAATCATCCCCAGCGCGGGCATGAAGATGATGTACACCTCCGGGTGCCCGAAGAACCAGAACAGGTGCTGCCACAGCAGCGGGTCGCCGCCTTCAGCGGCGTTGTAGAACTGCGTGCCGACCAGTCGGTCGGTGATGAGGAACGTGCTCGCGAGCATCACCGACGGCATCGCGAAGATCACCATCAGGCTGGTGACGAGCATCGACCACACGAACAGCGGCATGCGGGCCAGCGTCATGCCGGGCGCGCGCATGGTCATCACCGTCGCGACGATCTCGACCGCGATGCACAGCGCCGCGACCTCGGTGAACGTGATCATCTGCGCCCAGAAATCGGTGCGTTTGCCGGGCGAGAATTCCGAACTCGACAGCGGCGTGTAGCCGGTCCAACCCGCTTCCGGGCCGATGTCCATCAGGAAGCAGACGAAGATCAGGATGCCGCCGAACAGGTACATCCAGTAACTGAAGGCATTGAGCCGCGGGAACGAAATCGCGCGCGTGCCGACCATCAGCGGAATGATGTAGACGGCGACGGCCTCCATCACTGGCACTGCGAACAGGAACATCATCGCGGAGCCGTGCAGCGAGAAGACCTGGTTGTAGCGGTCCGGCCCCAGCACCGTGTTGTTCGGGATGATCAGCTGCGTGCGCATCAGCAACGCAAGGATGCCGGCGAGCGCGAAGAACACGAAGGCGGTGACGATGTAGCGTCGCCCGACGCGCTTGTGGTCGACGGTGGTCAGCCAGCCGATGAAGCCCGGCTTGTCGGCCCAGACGCGTTCCAGCTCGGCGATGGACGGGTCCTGCGCCATCACTTCAGCTCCATCAGGTAATCGACGAGATCGCTGACGTCCTGCGGCGACAGCGGAACGGCGGGCATGTTCGCGCCCGGCTTGGGATGCTGCGGGTCGATGATCCACGCGGCCAGGTTTCCGCGATTCATCGGCAGCGTTCCCGCGGCGATGGTTCGACGGCTCGCGAGGTGCGTGAGGTCCGGACCCGTGCGTCCGCCGGTTGGCGTACCGACGATCTGGTGGCACATCGCGCACGCGGCCTGCGTAAAGATCGCCTGTCCGTGCACCGCGGACGGCGTGGTCGGCGTCGCGCCGGGCTGGCGTTGATGATCGGCCCATGACTGGAACGCGGCGATGTCCTCGACCTGCACGTCCATCGCCATTTTCGCGTGCTGCAGGCCGCAGAACTCCGCGCACTGGCCGCGGTAATAGCCGTTGACGCGCGGCGTCAGCAGCAGCGCGTTGGTGCGGCCCGGAATGAGGTCGTGCTTGCCGCTCAGTGCGGGCACCCAGAAGCTGTGGATGACGTCACCCGACACGAGTTCGACGTGCACCGTGCGGTCGCGCGGCAGATGCAGTTCGTTCGCGGTGGTGAAGTGGCGCGACGCATCGCGGTCGAGATATTCGACTTCCCACCACCACTGCTTCGCGGTGACGCGCACGGCGAGATCGGCCTTGCCGTTGCGGATGCGGCGGTCGGCGATGTAGCTCGACGAGACCAGCACCGTCAGCAATCCGACGACGAGCACCGTCCACGCGACCAGCGCGATCGACAGCGCGCGATCGCGCGTGGTGCCTTCGCGCTGAAGCGTGCGGCGGCGACGAAGGATCGCGACGCCGAGACCGATCAGCACGACGACGTACATCGTCCCGCAGACCGCGACGAGCAGGTTCCAGACCTGACGGATCGTCGCGCCCTGGTCGCCCGCGCCGACCAGCACCGACTGCACGCCGCTGCAGCCCGAGAGCGCGAGCATCGCGGCGAGTGCGACGCCGGCGATACGCAGCGATCGCGTCATGCGTGGCATCACGGCGGAGGCGCCTGCACGCCGCTTACGTCGCCGCCCTTCTTCGGCTGCGTCGGCATCTGCGTCGGGGGCGGTGCGCCGAGCATCGAATCCGGTCGGCTCGGCGCAGCGTCCTTGCGGACGTTGCCCGACAGCGACAGCACGTATGCGGCGAGTTGCCACGCCTGCTGGTCGGTCACCTTGCCGCGGAACGACGGCATGCCGTTCGGTCGGCCGTCGAGGATGGTCGCGTGGATCTGGTCGATGCGGCCGCCGTAGCGCCACTCGTCGTCCATCAGCGCGGGGCCCATGCCGCCGCCGCCATTGGCATGGCAACCGTTGCAGTTGAACCAGCGGAACCAGTGGCCGCCCTGCGTGATGTGGTACGCGTTGTCCTGGTAATGCAGGCCGACGGGATCGATCGGGTCCGGCATCGGTTCGCCGGGTTGCAGGTCGGTCAAGCGCGGGCTGTTGCGCACCGTTGCCGACGGCGACGAGTGATATTCGCGACGCTCGCGCTCACAGCCGACGACGAGCAGTGTCGATGCCGTGAGCACGGCGACCGCCAGTTCAATGCGGAAGCGCGAAGACATAGAGCGTCCCTCCCGCGGTCGTCTTCTGCTTGAGGTCCGGCAGCGCGGCGCCCCAACCCGCCGCCGCCGTGGCGTCGCGCGTGTCGAGATTGTTCGTGACGATCGCACCCGGCCAGCCGCCGACACCCGACAGGATTGCGATGTACTGATGACCGTCGGGGCCGCGATACGCGATCGGCTGGCCGATGATTCCCGAGCCCGTCTTGAACTTCCAAAGCAGCGCGCCGGTGCGCGCGTCGATCGCCTTGAACCAGCCATCCATGGTTCCGTAGAACACGACATCGCCGGCGGTCGACAACGTGCCGCTCCAAACCGGCAGGTCTTCCTTGATCTTCCACATCGCGCGGCGCTGCACGGGATTCCATGCGGTGACGACGCCGCGGTTTCCGCCGGGACCGGCGTAGTACTTCTGCTCCGCACCGATGTAAGGCGTACCGGCGATGTAGTTCACCTCGCTCGGCTGCCAGTCCATGCACAGGTTGTTGTGCGGGATGTAGACGAAGCCCGTGCGCGGCGAGAACGACGACGGGTTCCAGTCCTTCATGCCCGGCGCGGACGGACACACCTGGCGGCTCGTGTGGCCCGTCTTCGGCCACTTCTCCGCGTTGAACTGCGGACGCCCCGTCTTCATGTCGACCTTCAGGATCGAATTGACCGGGCCGTAGGGGTCCGCGGAATAGACCTGACCGGTCGCGCGGTCGAGCACATACATGAAACCGTTGCGCTCGGGCCGCACGATGACCTTTCGGCGTTTGCCGGCGATGGTCATCTCGAGCAACAGGTTCTCGTTGATCGCGTCGTAATCGAACAGGTCGTGCGGCGTGAACTGGTAGAACCAGCGCGCCTCGCCCGTGTCCGGGTCGCGCGCAAACATGCCGGCCGTCCACTTGTTGTCGCCGGGGCGCTGGTCGGCATTCCACGGCCCGGCGTTACCGGTGCCGTAATAGATCAGGTCGAGTTCGGGGTCGTAGGAAATCCAGCCCCAGACGTTGCCGCCGCCGATCTTCCAGGCGTCCGCAGGCCAGGTCTTCGAGCCCAGATCCTTGCCCTTGTCGCCGGAATAGAAGGGCTTGAACGATGGGCCGATGAGCACGTCCTTGTCGGGACCGGTGCTGTACGCCTTCCACACGATCTTTCCGCTGCCCGCATCCAGTGCAGCGATCCAGCCGCGTACGCCGAACTCGCCGCCGGAGTTGCCGACCAGCACTTTGCCCTTCACCACCAGCGGCGCCATGGTGATGGTCTCGCCCTTGTTGATGTTGCCGAGCTTCGTGCGCCACGCGAGCTGCCCGGTCGCGGCGTCCACGGCGATCGTGTTGCCGTCCAGCGTGTTGAAGTACACGCGTCCGGCCCAGTACACCGCGCCGCGGTTGACGACGTCGCAGCAGGCAACGCCCTGCGACGCGGGCTCGGGCTTCGGCTTGTACGACCACTTCGCCGGCGCGCCGGGCTTGGTCAGGTCGAGCGCGTAGAGCACGTTCGGAAACGGAGTGACCACGTACATCGTGTTGCCGACCACGATCGGCGCCGCTTCCTGCCCGCGATCGACACCGGTGGAGAATGTAAACGAGACCTGCAACTTGCCGACGTTCGCCGTCGTGATCTCGTTGAGCGGGCTGTATCGCGTGCTCGCGTAGTCGTGCGCGGGCATCGTCCAGTCGCCGGATGCCTGCGGTGCCGCGGCGCTTGCGGTCGCGGTGGCGAAACCCAGGACGAGGCTCGCCAGCGCAGCCATCATCGTCCGCAGGCTCCGATCAGAATCGTGCACGGTCGCATCTCCATTTAAGCGCGCCGCGGCGTATTCCTCGCGGCCGTGGCCGGCACGCTAAACAGCCGCTGGTGAACGCCGAGTCATGTTTCGAACACGAAACATGCACATGCGGTAACGCACGGAAACGGGTTCACCGGAATGATTTCGCGGTGTCGCGCGGGCGGCTGATTCACAGGTCGCGAGCGCTCGATGGTGCAGTGCATTAAGTCGCGTACGAACGCGGGAAAGGCTTCGTTTTCGCGGGTTCGTCGCGCGGATGTACCGGCGAGCAAACCGCAAGCGTTCCCGACCGGTCATCGGCAGGCGCGGTACACGCGCTCCTGCAGGGCCGACAACAGATCGTAGTTCCGCGCGAGTCCGGCGCGACGCTCGACCGCGTCGCGATAGTCACGCGCCTGCGCGCAGTCATCGTGCGTGTCGGTCATCGCGACAGTCGTTCGCGCGCTTCGTCGCGTCGAACGCTTCCGCGTTGTTGCACGGGTCCGCGGACGTGGTTCGTCGCTGGCCGGTACCACCGGGTCCGGCGTCGCGTCCCAGATTTCGGCGGTGCGTTCGCCGCGCGCGCAGGGCTCGCTCTGGTAGCGCTCGTGACCATCGCGCGTCACGCACTTCTGCACCGTCTGTGCGTCCGCGGCGCTCGCCGCGCACAGCATCGCGACGGCCAGCGCCGCCGTCCACATCCTTGTCGTCATCGCGAATCCTCCTGTCGTGGCGACAGGATCGGGGCGTGCCCGCGTGCGTTGAATCGGCCGCAGCCGCGACGCTGTGTCGGACTTCTCCGAGACGGATGAGGGGCGACGGGGCATCATAGGCGGCCGCCCCGGGAATCTCCGCATGCACGACACGCCCCTGCCCGTCCTCGCCGAAGCGCGCATCGCCGTGGTCGGCCTCGGCTACGTCGGCCTGCCCTTGGCGACAGCCTTCGGGGCGACGCACGACACGGTCGGCTTCGATATCGACGCGGGCCGCATCGACGAACTGCGCGGCGGTCACGACCGCACGGGCGAGGCGGACGCGGGCGACTTCCAGCGCGCCACACGTCTGCGTTTCGATTCCGACGCGCAAGCCCTTGTCGACCGCGATGTCTTCATCATTACCGTCCCAACCCCGGTCGACGCATTCAAGCGCCCCGACCTCAGCCCGCTCGAAGCGGCAAGCCGGACCGTCGGCCGCGCGCTGAAACGCGGCGGCGTCGTCATATACGAATCGACGGTGTACCCGGGCGCGACCGAAGAAGTCTGCGTGCCCATCCTCGAGCGCGAGTCGGGCCTGCGTTATCGCGAGGACTTCCACGTCGGCTACAGCCCGGAGCGCATCAATCCGGGCGACCGCCGCCACAAGCTGCCCGACATCGTGAAGGTGACGTCCGGTTCGAGCGACGCTGCAGGTCAGTTTGTCGACGCGTTGTACCGATCGGTCGTGCCCGCCGGCACGCATCTCGCGTCGAGCATTCGCGTCGCCGAAGCCGCGAAGGTGATCGAGAACATCCAGCGCGACGTCAACATCGCGCTCGTCAACGAGCTCGCGCTGATCTTCGAACGCCTCGGCCTCGACACGCTCGAAGTGCTTGAAGCCGCCGGCACCAAGTGGAACTTCCTGCCGTTCCGGCCCGGTCTCGTCGGTGGGCACTGCATCGGCGTCGATCCGTATTACCTGACGCACAAGGCACAGGGCATCGGCTACCACCCGGAAGTGATCCTTGCGGGGCGACGCATCAACGACACGATGGGCCAGCACGTCGCGCAACGCGTGCTCCGGCTGATCGCCGCGCAGGACACGCCGCCTCCGCATCCGCGCGTGCTCGTGCTCGGCCTCGCGTTCAAGGAAAACTGCGGCGACCTGCGCAATACGCGCGTGGTCGACATCGTGTCGGAACTCGCGGCATACGGCGCGCATGTGGACGTGCATGACCCGCGCGTCGATGCCGAGGAAGCGCGTCGCGAGCACGGCCTTCGCCTGATTGATGCGCCGAGTGCCCGTGCCTACGACGCGGTCGTGCTCGCCGTGCCGCATACCGAGTTCGTGCAGGACGGCGCGGAGTCGATCATTCGCTTCGGCCGCGATAACGCCATCATTTTCGACGTCAAGGGCGCCCTGCCCCGCGACCTCATCCACGGTCGCCTCTGAGGACTTCGCCATGCGCGTGCTCGTAACCGGCGCGGCCGGCTTCATCGGTTCCCACCTCACCAAGCGCCTGATCGAGCGTGGCGACGAAGTGCTGGGCTTCGACGACCTCAACGATTACTACGACCCGCAGCTCAAGCGCGATCGCCTTGCGCGCGTCGTGCCGGGCCACGACTTCGAGTTCGTGCACGCCAAGCTCGAGGATCGCGACGCGATGGACCGCGCGTTCTCCGCCTTCAAGCCGCAGCGCGTGGTGAATCTCGCCGCGCAGGCCGGCGTGCGTTACTCGCTCGAGAACCCGCGCGCGTACATCGACAGCAATCTGGTCGGTTTCATCAACGTGCTCGAAGCCTGCCGACATGGCGGCGTCGAGCATCTGGTGTACGCATCGTCGAGCTCGGTCTACGGCGCGAATCGCGAGCTGCCATTCGCCGTCGAGCACAGCGTCGACCATCCGGTCAGCCTGTACGCGGCGACGAAGAAAGCGAACGAGCTGATGGCGCATACGTACAGCCATCTGTACGCGCTGCCGACGACAGGCCTGCGCTTCTTCACCGTCTACGGCCCGTGGGGCCGGCCGGACATGGCGCTGTTCCTGTTCACGCGCAAGATCCTCGCGGGCGAGCCGATCGACGTGTTCAACCACGGCCGCCACAGCCGCGATTTCACCTACATCGACGACATCGTCGAAGGCGTGATCCGCACGCTGGACACCGTGCCGCAGGCGTCCGACGACGCGTCGCTGCTTGCGTCACCCGCGACATCGACGGCGCCTTACCGCGTCTACAACATCGGCAGCCACCGCCCGGTCGAACTGCTGCGCTACATCGAGGTGCTGGAGCAATGTCTCGGGCGCAAGGCCGAGCGTCGTCTCGTGCCGATGCAGCCGGGCGACGTGCCGGACACGTATGCCGACGTCGAGGCCTTGCGTCGCGACACGGGCTACGCACCGTCGACACCGGTCGAAACCGGCGTCGAGAAGTTCGTCGAGTGGTATCGCGGGTACTACGGCGTGTGATCGGCTGACAGGCGCGTCATGGCGACACGCTACGGACTGCAGCGGTTAGCTGTCGCCGCCTGATGATTCCCCACGCGCATCGGCACGCAGCTGACGCAGACGTGCGAGCTTCTCGCCGAGCTTGATTTCCAGCCCGCGGTCGACCGGTCGGTAGTACACGCGCTCGCCCATTGCATCCGGGAAACCGGTCTGGTCGAGCGCGATGCCGCCTTCCGCGTCGTGGTCGTACTGGTAGCCCTTCGAATAGCCCAGCGACTTCATCAGCTTGGTCGGCGCGTTGCGCAGGTGCAGCGGCACGTCCTGCGTGCCGAGTCGGCGCACATCGTCGCGCGCTTCGTTCCAGGCGACATAGCCTGCGTTCGACTTCGCCGTCGTCGCGAGATAGATCACCGTCTGCGCCAGTGCGAGCTCGCCTTCCGGGCTGCCGAGGCGATCGAACGTCTCCCAGGCATCGATCGCCATTTCGAGCGCGCGCGGGTCGGCCAGCCCGATGTCCTCGACCGCCATGCGCGTGATGCGCCGCGCGAGGTAATTGGGGTCGGCGCCACCATCGAGCATGCGTGCCAGCCAGTAGACCGCCGCATCCGGGTTCGAGCTGCGCACCGATTTATGCAGCGCCGAGATCTGGTCGTAGAACTGCTCGCCGCCTTTGTCGAAGCGACGCGTGCGATCGGCCAGCACCTGCACCAGCGTCGCCTCGGTGATGCGCCCGCCCTCGCCCGTCGCGAGTTCGGCGGCGATTTCCAGCAGCGTGAGCGCGCGCCGTACATCGCCATCGGCCGCAGTCGCGATCTGTCGCAGCGAATCCTCGTCGACCTGCAGGCCCTGCCCGCCGAGCCCGCGCTCGCTGTCGTTCAACGCGCGATGGAGCGCTTCAACGAGGTCGTCGACGGCGACCGCTTCCATCACATGTACGCGGCAGCGCGACAGCAGTGCGGAGTTCAATTCGAACGACGGGTTCTCGGTGGTCGCGCCGACGAAGACGATCGTGCCGCGCTCGATCGCCGGCAGGAACGCGTCCTGCTGCGCCTTGTTGAATCGGTGAACCTCGTCCACGAACAGAACGGTGCGACGACCGTCCGCGAATCGTTCGGCGGCTTCGGCGAGCACCTGCCGCACTTCCGGCAGTCCGGAAAGCACGGCGGAAATCGCACGAAATTCGGCGTCGGCATAACGCGCGAGAAGCAAAGCAAGCGTGGTCTTGCCACAACCGGGCGGCCCCCAGAGCACCATCGAATGCACGCGCCCCGATTCGACGGCGCGTCGCAGCGCGGAATTCGGCGCCAGCAGTCGTTTCTGCCCGACCATCTCGTCCAGCGTGCGCGGGCGCATGCGCTCGGCGAGCGGGCGCAGCGAATCGACGGCGGGGTCGTCGTCGCGGGCGAAAAGTGTGGGACGTCGGGCCACGGCGTGCGATGCGGGGACGGGCCCCGCACCTTAGCAGCCGCCCGTCAGAGGCTCGCGATGCCGGTCGTGGTGGCCGACCACTCGCTGCCCGGGCCGAGTTCGTAATGCACCCGCACCCAGCGATGCGCAGCGCTGTCGTACAGGCCCTGCACCTGCGCCGGCGTGGAGCCGTCGGCGCCGAAGTCGACCAGCCCTTCGCCATTGACGCGCACGAAGCGTCCGATGTTGGTGGCGTCGACGTTGCCGGACGTCCACTTCACCGGCTGGCTCTGGAACTCGCCGTGCAGCGCCTTGGCGACCTGCTGGTCCAGCGAGACCGCGAGCGACGAGCCCGCAACAACCGCCTTTCCGTCGCCGCCGCCGAGTTCGAGCTGCGGGTACGTGACCTCGGTGCTCGTGGTGTCGTACATCGCCGCGAAGCGGAACGGGATCCACTCGCCCTGCCCGTCGATGCGGAGGCGGCCGTCGCCGGTGACTTCGCGGTCCTGGATGCTCGCCGGGCGTACCTGCACCTTGCCGAGCTGGACGACGACGTCGGACGTGTCGAACTGTCGCGTGATGCTGCCGATGACCGCGGCTGCGACCGAGTCGTCGATCTGTTCGCGCGCTTCCAACCGCGACGTCGCAGCCGGTGCCACGGGCGCGGCAACGAGCGGCGCGGCGGCCGCGGTCGTCCGATGTCCAGCGATGAGCGAGGTGGCCGCAAGTGCGGTGAAGGTGCCCACGGAGAGGAGCGTGCTGCGAAGCGGCATTGCGATGGCCTTGCGTGACGCGACCGCGTCGTGTGAAGGCCACTCTCGGCACGCCGGCGTGGATGATTCGTGATATCGCGAGCCGGAAAACCTCAATCGTTCCAAACGGTTAAGGCTTGTTTGCACGCCTTCACCGAACGGTCGGAATCGCTTGATCGGCGGCACGAAAAAGGGGCGGTTGCCCGCCCCTTCGATCGTCGAACCGTTGCGGCCTCAGCCGCCGATGACGTCCACGCCCTTCGGTACCGCGAAGCGGAAGGTGCCGGCCGGCAGCGGTGCATTGCGCTTCAGATCGCTAAAGCTGATGTCGGTGCGCTGGCCGAGCTGGTCGACCACCTGCATCTTCGACAGGCCACCCGCGGCGAAGCCGAGCTTCGCGCTACGGAAACCGGACGACGTCGCGTCGCCCTTCGGCGTCAACGTCAGCCACTCGAGGCCGTTCGTTGCGCCAGCTTCCTGCACCTTGAACTGCGCGTCCAGACGCGACGGATTGGTCAGCGCGGTCAGCGGACTGGTGCGTTCCTCGGCGCCCTGCGGACGCTTCGTCACCTGCTGCAGGTCGGGCTCGTAGATCCAGACGGTCGTGCCGTCCGCGACGATCTGCTGCGGATACGGCTTGGCATACTCCCAGCGGAACTGCTTGGGCGCCGACAGGGACACGCGGCCGCTGCTGGTCTCCTTGAGCTTGCCGCGGGCATCGAACACCTGCTGGGTGAAGCGGCCATCGAGCGTCTTCAGGCCCTTGGTGAACGTGTTGAGCTGGTCGCGCGCGCCAGCGCTGGCGACGCCCGCGAAGAGCATCAGGCCGGCGGCGGCCAGGGTCGTCATGGAACGCATGGCGATCTCCAAAAAGGTCTGCCGCGAGTCTGTGCGGCGTTTCATGAACAGGGCGCGAGTATTACCGGAACCGCGATGTCGCCTTCAGCGCGACCTCAGTTCTTCGGCGGCGGCGGCGCGAGCACGCTGCGGTCGCCGTTGTGTTCCGGCGGCGTCACGACGCCCGCGGCTTCCATCGCTTCGATGAGTCGCGCCGCGCGGTTGTAGCCGATCTTCAGGCGACGCTGGACGCCGGAAATCGATGCACGACGGCTCTCGGTGACGATGCGCACCGCCTCGTCGTACAGCGGATCCGATTCATCGCCACCCCCACCGCTGCTCTCAGGCAGACCAGTCGGGCCGACGACCACGCCGTCGCCCATCGTCTGGATTTCCTCCAGCACGCCTTCGACATAGTCCGGCCCGCCGCCGATCTGCTTGAGGTGCTCGACGACGCGATGCACTTCCTCGTCGCTGACGAAAGCACCGTGCACGCGCTCGGGCATCGACGTGCCGGGCGGCATGTAGAGCATGTCGCCGTGGCCGAGCAGCGTTTCCGCACCCGACTGGTCGAGGATGGTGCGCGAGTCGATCTTGGACGACACCTGGAACGCGATGCGCGTCGGGATGTTCGCCTTGATCAGGCCGGTGATGACGTCGACCGATGGCCTCTGAGTGGCGAGGATCAGGTGCATGCCCGCGGCGCGCGACTTCTGCGCCAGGCGGGCAATAAGTTCTTCGACCTTCTTGCCGACGATCATCATCATGTCGGCGAATTCGTCGATGAAGATGACGATGTGCGGCAGCGGCTCGAGCTGGCGCGGCACCTCGCCGGCCTCGGCGTTCGGGCGGAACAGCGGGTCCATCAGCGGCTGGCCGGCGTTGATCGCGTCGGTCACCTTCTTGTTGAAGCCGCCGAGGTTTCGCACGCCGACCGCGGACATGAGCTTGTAGCGGCGCTCCATCTCGGCAACGCACCAGCGCAGGCCGTTCGCGGCCTCCTTCATGTCGGTCACGACCGGGGCCAGAAGGTGTGGAATGCCTTGATAAACAGACAGTTCCAGCATCTTCGGGTCGATCATGAGCAGCCGCACGTCCTTGGCCGACGCCTTGTAGAGCAGCGACAGCACCATCGCGTTCACCGCGACGGACTTGCCCGAGCCGGTCGTACCCGCGACGAGCAGATGCGGCATGCGCGCCAGATCGGCGACGGTCGGCCGGCCCGCGATGTCCTTGCCCAGCGCCAGCGTCAGCGGGCTGGTCGACTTGTCGTATTCCTTGGACCGAAGCAGCTCGGAGAGATAAATCATTTCCCGGTTGACGTTCGGGATCTCCAGACCGATCACCGACTTGCCCGGAATGACGTCAACGACACGCACAGACTTTACTGAAAGTCCGCGCGCTATGTCCTTGTCCAGGCTGGAAATCTGACTGACCTTGATGCCCGGCGCGGGTTCGATCTCGAAGCGCGTGATGACCGGGCCCGGATATGCACCCACTACGTGAGCATCGATCCGGAAGTCCTTGAGTTTGAACTCAATTTGCCGCGACAGGGTCTCGAGCGTCTCCGGGTCGTAACCCTTGGGCTGCGGCTTCGGGTCGTCCAGCAACGCCAGCGGCGGAATGCCGGTGCCGTCGGAGACGTGGAACAGCGGAATCTGCTGCTCGCGCTTGGCGCGCTCGCTCTTTTCCACGACCGGCGCCGGCGGCGGCTCGATCTTGACCGGCGCGCGCTTCTCGCGCTTCTCGGTCTCCACCTTGCGTACCTGCTCACGCTCCTCGCGCAGCACGCTGACCTCGCGACGCTCCACGACCTCGCGGGCGCTGCGGCGGAATAGCGTGGACACGAACGGCCCGGCAGACATCACCCACCCACCGACGCGGTCCATCACGTGCAGCCATGAAAGGCCGGTCGCCAGCGTCACTGACGTGAGCAACAGCGCGAGCAGGAACAGGTTGCCGCCGAGCTGACCGAAGCCACGCGCCAGCGATCGACCGACCAAGCGACCGAGGATGCCGCCGGCACGCGAAAGATCCGCGTCGACCGTCCCGAGCCGCAGATGCAGCAAACCCGTCATCGCGATGAGGAACGCGACCAGCCCGACAAGCCGCAGCGCGGGCGTCAGGTCGCTCTTCTCGACGTCGGTGTCCTTCTGGAACATCGCGATCCAGACGATCGCGCCGAGGATGACCGGCAGCAGATAGGCCGCGTAGCCAAGCAGGTTGAAGATGATGTCGGCGATGATCGCGCCGACCGCGCCGCCCATGTTGTGCAGCGGCGCCGTCACCGCGCCGGAGCTGGTCCAGCCCGGATCCTGCGGCGAGTAGGTGAACAACGTCGCCACGAGATAAAGCATCGCGGGGACGATGAAGATCAGCGCGATATCGCGCGCCATGCGCTGGCGCCCCGGGGACATTCCGGGACGGGGCGACTGGGATGCGGCCGCGTTCGCGGCCTTCTTGCGGGTTGCAGCTGGCGCCTGCGCCACGTGAGATGCAGCCTTAGGTCGAGCGTGTTAGTCGTTGAATATACGTGAAAACCGGCGCTGCATACGGCCAGCGCCGGTTCCGAACGGCCGCGAATCGCGACCGGTCCCGCGGATTGTGCGGACGTGCCGTCTCAGTCGATCAGAGCACCATGTCCTGCAGCGCCGGGTGGACGATCTTGCCGCCCTCGACGTTGATGCCGCGCACCAGCGCCTGGTTGTTGCGCCAGTCGCCGCCGGCAAGCTTGTTCACCCACGGCAGGATCGCCGCGCAGATCGCCTGCGACGAGGTCTGCGGCACCGCGCCCGGCATGTTGGTCACGCAGAAGTGGGTCACGCCCTCCTCCACGTAGGTCGGCTCCTTCCAGGTGGTCGGGCGCGAGGTTTCGAAGCAGCCGCCCTGGTCGATCGCGATGTCGACGACGACCGAGCCGTCCTCCATGCCCTTGAGCATCTCGCGGGTCATGACATGCGGCGCCTTCGCACCGGTCACGAGTACCGCGCCGATGACGAGGTCCGCAGAGGCCACTTCACGCGCCACGACGTCGTGGTACGGGTACAGCGCGGTGACGTTGTTGCCCAGGCGCATCATCTCGTCCATGCGGTCTTCGCGCATTTCGAAGACGGTGACGTTCGCGCCACCCGCCGCAGCGAGCGCGGCCGAGGCACCACCGGCGCGACCCGCGCCGAACACGACGACCTTGCCGCGCTCCGTCGCAGACAGGCCGCCGAGCAGCTTGCCCTTGCCGCCCATGGGCTGGTGCAGCAGGTGGGTGCCGACCTGCACGCCGATCTTGCCGGCGATCACCGACATCGGTGCCAGCAGCGGCAGGTCGCCGTTCGGGAGTTCGACCGTTTCGAACGCGACGCCGGTCAGGCCGATGTCGAGCAGCTGCTTCGTGAGCGTCGGCTCGGCGGCAAGGTGCAGATAGCAGAACAGCAGGTGGTCCTTGCGAAGGTGCGCGAGGTCGCCGGCGATCGGCTCCTTCACCTTCACGATCATCTCGCCCTTCTCGTACAGCGCCGCCGCATCGGGGGCGATCTTGACGCCCAGGCGGGTGTACTCGTCGTCCTTGAAGCCGCTCTTCAGGCCTGCGCCCTGCTCCAGCCACACCTCGTGGCCACGCTTGACGAGGTCACCGGCCGCAGCCGGCACGAGCGCGACGCGCCCTTCGAGGGTCTTGGTTTCCTTGGGTACACCGATGCGCATTGCTGTCTCCGGAGCGCGCGTCGCGAATCGCTTGCGCGCGGGTCTGCAGGGGTGGGGGCGGCGCGGCTGCGGAACACTGTCTCCGCCGGTCGCGCCTTGTGCTGCCGTCATGCGACCGCCAAGCTATGGCGCTTCCGGCGTTCAATCGCGGCCGCGGAATGATGCCTTCGACAGCGCATCGATCCGCGTGCCGAAATGCACGCATCACATAACTCGCCATTATATCCATGACCCTTTCGAAGCACTCGCGGCTGATCATCCTCGGCTCCGGCCCTGCCGGCTGGAGCGCCGCGGTGTACGCAGCCCGCGCGAACCTCAAGCCCGTCGTCATCACCGGCCTGCAGATGGGCGGCCAGCTGATGACCACGACCGAGGTCGACAACTGGCCGGGCGACGCGCACGGCCTGATGGGTCCGGACCTGATGGCGCGCATGCAGGCGCATGCCGAGCGCTTCAACACCGAAGTGATCTTCGATCACATCCACACGGCCGACCTCTCGCAGCGCCCGTTCCGCCTGCGCGGCGACAGCGGCGAGTACACCTGCGACGGCCTGATCATCGCAACGGGCGCGACCGCGAAGTACCTCGGCCTGCCGTCCGAAGAGGCTTACAAGGGACGCGGCGTGTCGGCGTGCGCGACCTGCGACGGCTTCTTCTACAAGGACCAGGATGTCGCGGTCGTCGGCGGCGGCAATACGGCGGTCGAGGAAGCGCTGTATCTCTCGAACATCGCGCGCAAGGTCTACCTCGTGCATCGCCGCGACACGCTGCGCGCCGAAAAGATCATGCAGGACAAGCTGTTCGCGAAGATCGAGGCCGGCAAGATCGAGCCGGTCTGGCACCACGCGGTCGACGAAGTGCTGGGCAACGAAGCCGGCGTCACCGCGCTTCGCGTACGTTCCGTGCTCGATGAATCGACCCGCGAAATCCCCGTGCACGGCTTCTTCGTTGCCATCGGCCACACGCCGAACACGGCGCTGTTCGAAGGCCAGCTGGCGATGCGCAACGGCTACATCACCGTGCAGTCGGGCATCGAAGGCAATGCGACGGCGACGACGATTCCCGGTGTGTTCGCGGCCGGCGACGTCGCCGACCAGCACTACCGCCAGGCGATCACCTCGGCCGGTTCGGGCTGCATGGCCGCGCTCGATGCGGAGCGTTATCTCGACAAGGCCGGCTGACGCCGGCAGGCGTGCGCCGCGATGACGCTGCGCACGCGATGGATCGAGCGGCTGGCGGATGTCGACGCGGCCGCGTGGGATGCACTGGCCGGGGACGCGAACCCGTTCGTTCGCCATGCCTTCCTGTCGGGCATGGAGTCCACGCGCTGCGTGCAACCGCGGCTCGGCTGGACACCGCGACACCCCACGCTCTGGCGCGGCGATGAACTCGTCGCTGCTGCGCCGTGCTACGCGAAGCGCAACTCACACGGCGAATTCGTGTTCGACCACGCCTGGGCGCACGCGTACTCGCGTTACGGCCTCGACTATTTTCCGAAGCTGCTCTGCGCGGTGCCTTACTCGCCTGTAACGGGTCCGCGATTGCTCGCTCGCGACCTCGATGCCAAGTGTGCATTGATCGCTGCATTGCGCGACGCCTGCGACGACGCGTTCTCATCCGCGCACGTCAATTTCCACGTCGCTGCTGACGACCGAGCATTCGACGACGATTGGCTCGAACGCGTCGACGTCCAGTACCACTGGGAAAACACCGGCGACTGGCGCGACTTCGACGCCTTCCTCGCCGCGATGGACCACAAGCATCGCAAGAACATCCGGCAGGAACGCGCGAAGGTCGCGCGCGCCGGGATCACGTTCCGCATCGTGCATGGAGACGAAGCGTCGGACGCCGATCTGGAGGCGATGCATCACTTCTACCTGCAGACGTTCGCCGAATACGGCAACCGTCCTGCCATCACGCTCGAATTCCTGCAGCACCTGGCGAACACGATGCCGCGCTCGCTGGTGATCGTGCTCGCCGAGCGCGACGGTCGACCGATCGCCGGCGCCCTTTGCCTGCGCGGCGGCGACACGCTCTACGGTCGTTACTGGGGCTCGATCGAACAGCACGCCGGCCTGCATTTCGAGACCTGCTACTACCAGGGCCTCGACTACTGCCTGCGCGAAGGCCTGCGACGTTTCGAACCCGGCGCGCAGGGCGAGCACAAACTCTCGCGTGGCTTCCTTCCGACGCTGGTACGCAGTCGCCACTGGATCGCCGAGCCTGCATTTCGCGAGGCACTCGCCGGCTGGTGCGCGGAGGAACGCGAGGCGGTGACTGCGTACGCCACCCGACTCCGCGCAAGCAGCCCCTTCCGGGACGCATCGACGTGAGTCCGCTGCGAATCCCGTGGCTCGACGACGAACCGGACGCGCCGTTCCCCGATCCATCGACGGCGCTGCGCGACCCGGACGGGCTGCTCGCGATCGGTGGGGACCTCGACCCACGACGCCTGCTGGCCGCCTATCGCGCCGGCATCTTCCCGTGGTTCTCCGACGGCGAGCCGCCGCTCTGGTGGTCGCCCGATCCGCGCATGGTGTTCCGCACCCACCGAGTCGCGACGTCCCGGCGTTTCCGCCGTGGCCTCCGGAGTTGCGACTGGACGGTACGAGCCGACACCGCTTTCGAAGTCGTCATCGACCGCTGCGCCACGATCCCGCGCGCGGGCCAGCCCGGCACGTGGATCACCTCGGGCATGCGCGACGCCTACATCGAGCTGCACCGTCTAGGCCATACGCACTCGGTCGAGGTCTGGGACGGCGACTCGCTGGTCGGTGGGATCTACGGCGTCGCGGTTGGGCGCATGTTTTTCGGGGAAAGCATGTTCAGTGCGCGCACCGGGGGCTCGAAGGTCGCGATCGCCGGACTGGCCCATCGCCTCGCCGAATGGGGCTGGCCGCTGCTCGACGCCCAGGTCGAGAACCCGCACCTGCTGTCGCTTGGCGCCGAGCGTTGGCCGCGGGCGGATTTCCTCGCCGCGGTCTCCGGGTTGGTCGAAAGCCCCGGGCTTGAACGTAGCTGGACGGAGCCTTTCGGCGACCTGCCCGCCCGGGAACTGGCGTACACCTACGCCTGAGCGGCGGACCTTTTTGCGCCCCTTCCGCCCCGCGTGGCACAATCCACGGCTTCCTACGCCCGCTCCACAGAATTCTTCAAGGACCCCATGGCAAAAGACGACGTGATCGAATTCGAAGGCACCGTGTCGGAAACACTTCCGAACACGATGTTCCGCGTTCGCCTCGAAAACGGCCACGAGATCATTGCCCACATCTCCGGTCGCATGCGGAAGAACTACATCCGCATCCTCACCGGTGACCGGGTCAAGGTCGAAATGACGCCGTACGACCTCACCAAGGGCCGCATCACGTACCGCATGAAGTAATCGCGGCGGTGCGACCCAAAAGAAAGGCGACCCGAAGGCCGCCTTTTTCGTTTCCGATGTTCCGAACGTCCGTCAGTGTTCGACGGTCGCCGGCAACAGCTTCTCCGGCTCGGCCGTCGCATCGACGACCAGCTTGTCGTCTCGCACGTCCACCGTTACGCGGCCACCGCCCACCAGCTTGCCGAACAGCAGCTCGTCCGCCAGCGGACGCTTGATGTTCTCCTGGATGATGCGGGCCATCGGGCGCGCGCCCATCGTCGGATCGAAGCCGTGCTTGGCGAGCCAGTCGCGGGCTTCGGGCGTCGCGTTGAGCGTGACGTTCTTCTCGTGCAGCTGCGCTTCCAGTTCGATGATGAACTTGTCGACCACGCGCAGGATGTGATCCATCCCCAGCGCCTGGAACTGCACGATCGCATCGAGACGGTTGCGGAACTCGGGCGAGAAGCTGCGACGGATCACTTCCATCGCATCCGACGCGTGGTCCTGCTTGGTGAAGCCGATCGAGCGACGCGAGGCCTGCGAAGCGCCGGCGTTCGTCGTCATCACCAGGATCACGTTGCGGAAGTTCGCCTCGCGACCGTTGGTGTCGGTCAGCATGCCGCGATCCATGACCTGCAACAGGATGTTGAAGATGTCCGGATGCGCCTTCTCGATCTCGTCGAGCAGGAGCACGCAGTGCGGCGTCTTGACGATCTTCTCGGTCAGCAGGCCGCCCTGGTCGAAGCCGACGTAACCCGGAGGCGCGCCGATCAGGCGGCTCACCGAATGCGCTTCCATGTATTCCGACATGTCGAAGCGCACCAGCTCGATGCCGAGCTGCATCGCGAGCTGCTTGGTCACTTCGGTCTTGCCGACGCCGGTCGGGCCGGCGAACAGGAAGTTGCCGATCGGCTTGTCCGGATTGCCGAGACCCGAACGCGCGAGCTTGATCGCGGACGTCAGCGAATCGATCGCCGGGTCCTGACCGAAGATCACCATCTTCAGGTTGCGCTCGAGGTTGCGCAGCACGTCCTTGTCGGTCGCCGTGACCTGCTTGGCCGGGATGCGCGCCATCTTGGCAACAATGGTCTCGACCTCTTCGACGTCGATGATCGTCTTGCGCTTGTCTTCCGGAAGCAGGCGCTGGCGTGCGCCGGCTTCGTCGATGACGTCGATGGCCTTGTCGGGCAGCAGGCGATCGCCGATGTGCTTCACCGACAGGTCGACCGCCGCCTGGATGGCGTCGTCCGCATAGCTCACGCCGTGGTGCGCCTCATACCGCGGACGCAGGCCACGCAGGATTTCCACGGCCTCGCTCACCGTCGGCTCGACGATGTCGATCTTCTGGAAGCGACGTGCAAGCGCACGATCCTTTTCGAAGATGCCGCGGTATTCCTGGAACGTGGTCGAGCCGATACAACGCAGCTCACCCGACGAAAGCGCGGGCTTGATCAGGTTGGACGCATCCATCGTGCCGCCCGACGCCGAACCCGCACCGATGATGGTGTGGATCTCGTCGATGAAGAGCACGGCGCCCGGAATCTTGCGCAGCTGCTGCAGCACGGACTTCAGGCGCTTTTCGAAATCGCCGCGGTACTTGGTGCCCGCGACGAGCGCACCAAGGTCGAGCGCGTAGATCGTCGCGTCCTGCAGAACTTCCGGGACGTCGTTGTCGACGATGCGCTTGGCCAGGCCTTCGGCGATCGCGGTTTTGCCCACGCCGGCCTCACCCACGTAGAGCGGGTTGTTCTTGCGACGACGGCAGAGCACCTGGATTGTGCGCTCGACTTCGTCGGCGCGACCCACGAGCGGATCGATCTTGCCTTCGCGCGCGAGCTGGTTGAGGTTCGTCGCGAACTCGGTGAGCGCGTCGCCCTTACCTTCGCCGTCTGCCGGCTTCCTGGCCGCCCTGGCCTTCCTCGCGACCGCCTTCCTCACCGCCCTGCTTGCTGATGCCGTGCGAGAGGTAATTGACGACGTCGAGCCGCGCGATGTCCTGCTGGTTGAGGAAATAGACCGCGTGCGAATCCTTCTCGCCGAAGATGGCGACGAGGACGTTCGCGCCCGTCACTTCCTTCTTGCCGGACGACTGCACGTGGTAGACCGCGCGCTGCAGGACGCGCTGGAAACCCAGCGTGGGCTGCGTGTCGCGATCGCTGTCGTCGGGCAGCACCGCGACCGACGTGGCGATGGCCTCGTCGAGTTCGCGTCGCAGTCGCGGCGTGTCGGCCTCGCAGGCGCGCAATACGCCCTCGGCCGACGGGTTGTCGAGCAGTGCCAGAAGCAGGTGCTCGACGGTCATGAATTCGTGTCGAGCCTCGCGGGCGCGCTTGTAGCACTGCCCGATGCTGTACTCGAGATCCTTGCTGAACATGTGGAAGCCTCCGAAGCGTCTGCGTTACCAGATGGGGGCCGGTAGCGCGGTTTAAACCGCTTTTAGGCCTTTTCCATCGTGCACAACAAGGGATGCTGGTTGATCCTTGCGTATTCGTTCACTTGCGACACTTTCGATTCGGCAATCTCGCGCGTGAAAACGCCGCATACGCCACGACCGCGGGTGTGCACATGGAGCATCACCTGTGTCGCTTTTTCGATGTTCATCGCAAAAAACCGCGTCAGGACATCCACTACGAAGTCCATCGGCGTGTAGTCGTCGTTCAGCAAAAGCACCGAGTACATCGGTGGCGGCGCGACTTCCGGCCGGCTGGTCTCGACCGCAAGGCCGTGCTGACCGTGTTGTTCCTGATCGTGCGTGGTGTGTTTCGGCATCGCACCAGTATAAGTCGCGCGACATGGACGGCCGCCGCGCGGCCCCGGCAGAATGCCGCTTTGGGTTCATGGGAACGATGATGCTGCGCAGCCCTGGTCGCACCGTTCCGACGGTGACACTGTGCATCCCGCGCGTCTCGCGTGGTGCGACGTTCGTCGCACGGGCCGTATTCGCGTGACGGCCGATCCGCGCTTCTGGCAACCGGACGTTACGGTCGCGACCGTCGTCATCGATGGCGGGCGCGTGCTCGTCGTCGAGGAACAGGTCGCCGGTCGGCTCGTCCTCAACCAGCCCGCAGGCCATCTGGAACCGGACGAGCCCATCGTCGAGGCCGCCATCCGCGAAACCCGCGAGGAGACCGGGTGGGACGTGCGGCCCACCGCGTTCGTCGGCGCCTACCAGTGGAAGGCGCCCTCGGTGAGCCTGGCGGGCGCCGAGCGCACCTACGTGCGGTTCGCGTTCGTGGCGGAGCCCCTGCACTTCGATCCGGCGCGTGCGCTGGACGAAGGCATCGTCCGCGCAATCTGGATGACGCCAGCGGAGCTCCAGGCCGAGTCCGCCCGCCATCGCAGTCCACTGGTCTGGCGCGTGGTGGCCGACGCCCTGGCCGGCCGTCGCTATCCGCTCGAACTCGTGACCGCGGTCGGCTGATGACGCAGGCGCGCACCATCGTCGGGATGTCGGGCGGCGTGGATTCGTCGGTCGCCGCACTACGCCTCCGCGATGAGGGCGAGCCCATCGCCGGGCTCTTCATGTCGAACTGGGCCGACGATGGCAGCGGCGACTGTCGCGCCGAAGACGATCGCCGCGACGCGGTGGCCGTCTGCGGACGCCTTGGACTGCCGATCCATTTCCGCGATTTCTCGAAGGAATACTGGGCCGGTGTGTTCGAGCATTTCATCGCCGAGTACGCCGCTGGTCGCACGCCCAATCCGGACGTGTTGTGCAACCGCGAGATCAAGTTCAAGCATTTCCTCGACGCCGCACACGAGCTTGGCGCCGAGCGCATCGCGACCGGCCATTACGCGCGGGTCGACGAGCGCGATGGCCGCTGGCGACTGCTGCGCGCGATGGATCGCAGCAAGGACCAGTCCTATTTCCTGCATCAGCTCGGCCAGCCGCAGCTGTCGGGCACGCTGTTTCCGCTCGGCGAGCTTCCGAAGACCGACGTCCGTCGCCTGGCCGCCGATGCCGGCCTGCCGACGGCCGCCAAGAAGGATTCCACCGGCATCTGCTTTATCGGCGAGCGCGACTTCCGCGAATTCCTCGGCCGCTACCTGCCCGCCCGCGAGGGCGAGATGCGTACGCCGGAAGGACTCTCGGTCGGCCGTCATCCCGGCGTCTTCTATTTCACCCTCGGCCAGCGCGAGGGTCTGGCGATCGGCGGTGTGCGCGGTCGCGAGCAGGCGCCGTGGTACGTCGTCGGAAAAGACGTGGCGACCAACGTGCTCTACGTCGAACAGGGCATCGATAATCCGTGGCTCATGTCGACCCGGCTCACCACCGAAACCGCGCACTGGATTTCCGGCGCCCCGCCCGCTGGCGAATTCGAATGCACCGCGCAAACGCGCTATCGCCAGAATGACGAGCCATGCCGCGTCGTCGTTCGCGCGAACGGCGCGCTGGACGTCGTGTTCCAGCGACCGCAACGCGCGGTGACGCCGGGGCAGTCGCTGGTGCTTTACGACGGCGACGCATGCCTCGGCGGCGCCGTGGTCGACACGACCGACGCGCCGCTCGACGCCTCACGCAGGGCCGCCGCATGACCCGCGCCACTTCCGAAATCGCTGCGTCGCTTGCGTCGGTCGAACCGATCTACGACCGCGTCGTCGCGCTCGCCGGGCTGCTGCAGGCGCTCGCTCAGGTGCGACGCATCGCCGACACCGGCGAGTCGAACGAGGAGATCCTCGAGACCTGCATCGGCTCGCTGTTCCGGTTCGATGCGCGCACCACGGCCGATGTCTATGGCGGGCTCGAAAACGTGCGTCCCGGATTGCTGCTGCTACGCGATTACCTCTCGGGCGCACAGCGCGACGAAGCACTGCCGCGCCTCGCGATGCCGGTGATGCAGCTCGAACGCCGCTTCGTGCGGGATGACGCCATGACCGAACGCGTGCGTCGCGGCCTCGAAGTGCTGGCGCCGCGCGCGGAAACGTCCGGCGTCACGCATCCCGACATCATCGCGCCCATCGGCCAGCTGTATTCGCAGACGCTCAGCACGCTGCGGCCGCGCGTGCTCGTCCAAGGCAATCCGCACTACCTCGGGCAGCCGCGCGTGGTCGGCGAAGTCCGTGCCGTGCTGCTGGCGGCCGTGCGATCGGCCGTGCTGTGGCGGCAGCGCGGCGGCACGTTGTGGGATTTCGCGTTCCAGCGGCGTGCGATGTCGGCCGCTGTCGACGCGCACCTGGGTTGAGCCTGCCCGTACGACGCCGGATGCGGCATAATTAGCGGGTTTTCCGGGGCGATTCGTTCCGGCCGGCCTTTAGCGCCGCCGATGCAGACCGCCGCGTTCCCTGCCGCCTCCACGGAGCCCTCATGGCCGACTCCTTCGCCACCCGCGCGCAGCTTGCCGTCAATGGCAAGTCCTACACCTACTTCAGCCTGCCGACGCTGGGCCAGCGCTTCAACCTGGCGCACCTGCCCTACTCGATGAAGATCCTGCTGGAGAACCTGCTCCGGCATGAGGACGGCGTCACCGTGCTCCCCGAGCATGTCGAGGCGGTTGCGACGTGGGATCCGAAGAGCGAATCGGATACCGAAATCGCCTTCATGCCGGCGCGCGTCGTGCTGCAGGATTTCACCGGCGTTCCCTGCGTGGTCGACCTCGCCGCCATGCGCGACGCGGTGACCAAGCTCGGCGGTTCGCCCAAGCAGATCAATCCGCTGATTCCGTCCGAGCTGGTGATCGACCACTCGGTGCAGGTCGACGTCTACGGTCGCCAGGACGCGGCCGACATCAACGGCCGCATCGAGTTCGAGCGCAACATGGAGCGTTACAGCTTCCTGCGCTGGGGCCAGAAGGCGTTCGACAACTTCAAGGTCGTGCCGCCCAACACCGGCATCGTCCACCAGGTGAACCTCGAGAACCTCGCCCGCGTCGTGGTCGAGCGTGAGGTCGATGGCGTGCTGCAGGCGTTCCCGGACACCGTGTTCGGCACCGACTCGCACACCACGATGATCAACGGCATTGGCGTGCTCGGCTGGGGCGTCGGCGGTATCGAGGCCGAGGCCGCGATGCTGGGCCAGCCGTCTTCGATGCTGATTCCGCAGGTCGTCGGCTTCAAGCTCAAGGGCGCGATGCCGGAAGGCGCGACCGCGACCGACCTCGTGCTTACCGTCACTCAGATGCTTCGTGCGCTGGGCGTTGTCGGGAAGTTCGTCGAGTTCTTCGGCGAAGGCCTGCAGCACCTGCCGCTCGCCGACCGCGCGACCATCGCCAACATGGCGCCGGAATACGGCGCGACCTGCGGCATCTTCCCGATCGACGCCGAAGCGCTGAACTATCTGCGCCTGTCCGGCCGCAGCGACGAGCAGATCGCGCTGGTCGAGCAGTACGCGAAGGCGCAGGGCCTGTGGCACGACGCCGCGACCGCCGAAGCCTCGTACTCCGCGGTGCTCGAACTCGACCTCGGCGACGTCAAGCCGTCGCTGGCCGGGCCGAAGCGCCCACAGGACCGCGTGCTGCTGGAGAAGGTCAAGGACAACTACAACGCGAACCTCGGCGGCCTTACGTCGAACCGCGATGCGAAGAAGTCCGAGCTCAAGCGTTTCGACGCGGAAGGCGGCGACCAGCCGCAGGCCGATCACCTGGCCGCGAAACCGCGTTCGAAGATCCGCATGAAGGAGCAGGACGTCGAGCTCGTCGACGGCGCGGTCGTCATTGCTGCGATCACCTCGTGCACCAACACGTCGAACCCCGCCGTGATGCTCGGCGCCGGCCTGCTCGCGCGCAACGCGAACCGCCTCGGCCTCAAGAGCAAGCCGTGGGTCAAGACGTCGCTCGGACCGGGATCGCTGGTCGTCACCGACTACCTGCGCAAGGCCGGTGTGCTCGGCGATCTGGAGCAGCTCGGTTTCGACGTCGTCGGTTATGGCTGCACGACGTGCATCGGCAACTCCGGCCCGCTGCCGGACGAAGTGTCGCGCGGCATCGCCGAGAACGACCTCGTCGTGACGTCGGTACTGTCCGGCAATCGCAACTTCGAGGGCCGCGTGCATCCCGAAGTGAAGATGAACTACCTCGCTTCGCCGCCGCTGGTGGTCGCCTACGCGCTCGCCGGCACGGTCGACATCGACCTGACGACGGAGCCGCTCGGTACCGGCAGCAACGGCCAGCCGGTGTTCCTGCGCGACATCTGGCCGAGCAACAAGGAAATCGGCGACACGATCGCCGCGACCGTCGGCCCCGAGTTGTTCAAGCAGAACTATGCGGACGTGTTCAAGGGCGATTCGCGCTGGAACGAGATCGCGTCGCCGCAGGGCGAGTCGTTCGAGTGGAGCGAGGCGTCGACCTACATCAAGAACCCGCCCTACTTCGACGGCATGTCGATGGACGTCGGCCTGATCAACGACGTGCACGGCGCGCGCATCCTCGGCCTGTTCGGCGACTCGATCACCACCGACCACATCTCGCCGGCCGGCAACATCAAGAAGGATTCGCCGGCGGGCCGTTTCCTGATGGAGCGCGGCGTGCAGCCGGCCGACTTCAACAGCTACGGCAGCCGTCGCGGCAACGATGACGTCATGGTGCGCGGCACGTTCGCCAACATCCGCATCAAGAACCTGATGCTCGGTGGCGAGGAAGGCGGCAACACGCTGTACTACTCCGACGCGCAGCCGGAAAAGCTGGCGATCTACGACGCGGCCATGAAGTACAAGGCCGCCGGCGTGCCGCTGGTGGTGTTCGCGGGCAAGGAATACGGCACCGGTTCGTCGCGCGATTGGGCGGCGAAGGGCACGAACCTGCTGGGCATCAAGGCCGTCGTCGCCGAGAGCTTCGAGCGCATCCACCGCTCGAACCTGGTCGGCATGGGCGTACTGCCCCTGCAGTTCATGGCCGGCGAGAACGCCCGCGTGCTGGGTCTGGAAGGCTCCGAGACGATCGACATCGAAGGCCTCAACGACGGCGCGAGCAAGACCGCGACCGTGGTGGCGCGTCGCGGCGACGGTTTCGAGAAGCGCTTCGAAGTGCGCGTGCTGCTGCTGACGCCGAAGGAAGTCGAGTACTTCCGCCACGGCGGCATCCTGCACTACGTGCTGCGCCAGCTGGCTTCGAAGAAGGCGGCGTAACGCACGTTGATCGGGCGGAAGCCCGGCCCTCGCGGCTCAGCGGCGAGGGCGCTCGACGAAGCGCGCGGCCGCGCCGCGCAAGCGCTTCGCCTCGCCCACCACGGCGGCATCCTGCATTACGTGCTTCGCCAGCTGGCTTCGAAGAAGGCGGCGTAACGCACCGCCTGACGCCGCAACGGACGGGACGCTTCGGCGTCCCGTCTCGTTTCCGGCATTCGCCAGACGCCCGAGCCCGCTGAGCCGTACAGATTCGGCTTTTGCGGCCGATGCCTTTTACGCTGCACCGCGCCTTGCGACGCTCGCGAGGCGTGTGATCCAATCCGGCGACCGTACGGGGCCGCATCCGACGGCGCATCATCAGAAGCGGCGAAAACGAAGGGGAAATCGCATGACGCAAGACCGGCCCTGGCTGGCGAGCTATCCCGCCGGTGTACCGGCCGAGGTCGACGTGGATGAATTTCCGTCGATCGTGTCCGTCCTGCAGAGCGCCATCGCGAAGTACCGCGACCGCCCCGCGTTTTCCAGTCTCGGCAAGACCATCACGTATGCGGAAGTCGACGCGCTGAGCGCGCGCTTCGCGGCCTACCTGCTCGGTGAGCTCAAGCTCAAGCGCGGCGATCGCGTCGCGATCATGATGCCGAACTGCCTGCAGTATCCGATCGCTCTGTTCGGCGTGCTGCGCGCAGGCCTGACGGTGGTCAACGTCAATCCGATGTACACCGCGCGCGAGCTGCGTCATCAGCTCGACGACGCGGGCGCGGTCGCCATCCTTGTGATGGACAACTTCGCGCACACCGTGCAGGAAGTGCTGCACGACACGCCGCTCAAGCACATCATCACGACTGCACTCGGCGACTGCCTCGATTTCCCGAAGCGCACCGCGGTCAACTTCGTCGTCCGCTACGTCAAGAAGATGGTGCCGGACTACGACATCCCGCACGCGATCCGCTTCAACGACACCATCGATGCCGGCGAGCACCTGCCCTTCAAGGATGCGGATGTCGACATCGAGCCCGAGGACATCGCGTTCCTGCAGTACACCGGCGGCACGACCGGCGTCGCGAAGGGCGCGATGCTCACCCATCGCAATCTCGTCGCGAACATGCAGCAGGCCGCAGCGTGGATCGGCACGAACGTGCGTTACGGCGAAGAAACCATCGTCACCGCGTTGCCGCTGTATCACATCTTCGCATTGACGGCGAACGGGCTCGTCTTCATGAAGTTCGGTGGTTTGAACCACATGATCACGAACCCGCGCGACATGCCGGGCTTCGTGAAAGAACTCAAGAAGACGAAGTTCACGGCGATCACCGGCGTCAACACATTGTTCAACGGCCTGCTCAATACGCCGGGCTTCGAGTCGATCGACTTCTCCGGTCTGCATCTCACGCTCGGCGGCGGCATGGCCGTGCAGCGTTCGGTCGCCGAGCGCTGGAAGCAGGTCACCGGTTGCACGCTCGTCGAAGCGTACGGGCTGACGGAAACGTCGCCGGCGGCGTGCATCAATCCGATGGATCTGAAGGATTACAACGGCGCGATCGGCCTGCCGATTCCGTCGACCGATGCATGCCTGAAGGACGACGACGGCCACGTGCTCGGCACCGGCGACATCGGCGAGCTCTGCATCAAGGGCCCGCAGGTGATGCGCGGCTACTGGAACCGTCCCGAAGAGACCGCGAAGGTCGTCGACGCCGATGGCTGGCTGCACACCGGCGACATGGCGCGGATGGACGAGAATGGTTTCTTCTACATCGTGGATCGCAAGAAGGACATGATCCTGGTGTCCGGCTTCAACGTGTATCCGAACGAAGTCGAAGATGTCATCGCGATGATGCCGCAGGTGCTCGAAGTCGCCGCAGTCGGCGTGCCGGACGAGCGTTCGGGCGAAGCGGTGAAAGTGGTGATCGTGCCGAAGGATCCGTCGCTGACCGCCGAACAGGTGATCGCGCATGCGCGCGAAAACCTCACGGGCTACAAGCTTCCGCGCTACGTGGAGTTCCGCAAGGAGCTGCCGAAGACGAACGTCGGCAAGATCCTGCGTCGCGAATTGAGGGAAGCGGTACCGGCGTGACGTTTTTCCGCCGCGTATGACGCATACAGGCCCGCTTCGGCGGGCCTGTCTTTTGCATGCGGGGCCGGGTGTAGGATCGGCTGGTGGGCACCACCTGATCGCCCGCGCCCACCAGCGTCCGCGGGCGGTTCCCCTTCAAGGACCCGCAGAAATGAGCACGATCGAATCGTTGCACCGCGCACGACTCCACCCGACAGTCCGGGTGGACGCCGACATCAATGGCGCCGGCGACTGGCTGTACATGCACGCCGACCACGCCGCCGGCATCCGCCCCTGCTTCCGCGTCGAACTGATGCACGACATGTGGTCGATGCTGTCGGAAGTATCCGCATCGTCGTCAATCAATAGCCCGTTGCGTCACGTCGTGCTGGCGTCGGATGCGCCGGGCGCGTTCAATCTCGGCGGCGATCTCGCCTTGTTCGCGAGCCTGATCCGCGCGGGCGATCGCGATGGATTGATGAGCTACGCGACACGTTGCATCGATGGCGTGCATCTTCTGCATGACGGGCTGGGTGGCGACGTGCGCACGATCGCGCTGGTGCAGGGCGACGCGCTCGGCGGCGGCATGGAACTCGCGTTGGCGTGCCAGGTCATCGTCGCGGAGGAACGCAGCGAGATGGGCCTGCCGGAAGTGCTGTTCGGCCTGTTCCCGGGCATGGGTGCGTACTCGTTCCTGAGCCGTCGCGTCGCGCCGCACCAGGCCGAGCGCCTGATCCTCGAGGGCCGCATCCTGCCCGCCGAAGAACTGCATCGCATGGGCATCGTCGACGTGCTGGCGCCGAAGGGCCAAGGCGAGCGCGTGGTCCGCGAACTGATCCGACAGGAGCAGCGTGCGCCGCATGCCCATCTCGCGCTCAACCGCGTGCGTCGCGCCGCGCGTTCGGTCAGCTACGACGAACTGCTCGAGATCACCGCGATCTGGGTCGACGCCGCGCTTCAGCTCGACGATCGCTCCCTGCGCACCATGGAGCGCATCGTCCGCGCGCAGGCGCGTCGTTCGGCGCGCTGAGGTCAGTCCGACCGCAGCGCGGGATCGTTGCGTCCGTCGCGGCTTCTGCGGGCCGCGAGGATGTCGCGACCCTGCGTGAGGCGTTCCCGCAGGCTGTCGAGGCGCAGCCGCCATTCGCGGGAAAGCTGCCAGTCCGGCAAACGCATCATCTCGCCCGCGAGCAGCGAGAGCCGGACCAGGCCGACATTGCCCGCCACGCCTTTCACGGCGTGGGCGTGCTCGCGCATTTCCGTCCAGTCGCCGCGCGTCGCGCATTCTTCCATCAGCGTGATGCCGCGTTCCGCGTCCGCCATGCATTCGCTGGTGAACTCGCGCTCGAACGCATCACCCATGCCGATCGACGCAAGCTCGTCGAGTACGGCGGGGTCGAACACCGTGTCGTCGTTGCGTTCGGCTACGGGCGCCGCAGGTTTCGCGGCTCGCGTTGGCATGCCCTCGCGCTCCGCGACGTCGCCGAGCATGTCGAGCAACTTTGCGGTGGAAACGGGCTTTGCGAGGAAGCCCCAAGCGCCAGCGTCGTGGCAGCCCTGGATGGCCGACGGCGTGACGTCGGCGCTGAGGATGACGACCGGCGTGCGCGAGGTGCTGCCGGCCTCCATCACCCGCAGATGGCGCAGCATGTCGACGCCGCTCATGCCGGGCATGTGCAAGTCGCAGATCACGAGGTCGAAATGGGACTCGGCGAGGAGGTCGAGCACCTCCTCCGCGCCGTCCACGCAGGTCGAGCGATGGCCGGCTTTCTGCAGCAGGCGCTGCAGCACCATGCGGTTTGCGGCGTTGTCGTCTGCCACCAGCACGTGCAGCGGACGGACGCGTGCACGGTGGCGCAGGAACGGGTTGCTGAAGGCGATGACGTTCTTGCCGAGCGGCGCGGGTTCGCCGTTCGCTGACGCGACGTCGGCAGTCATCGGCTCGGCAGCGGGCGCGACCGTCTGGAACGGCAGCTGCACCCAGAAGCGCGTGCCCTCGCCTTCCGTGCTCTCGAAGCCGATCGTGCCACCCATGGCCTCGGTGAGGCCCTTGGCGATCGTGGTGCCCAGGCCCGTGCCACCGTAGCGACGCGCAAGGCCGGCGTCGGCCTGTTCGAACGCATCGAACAGCCGGCGACGCATCTCGGTCGGGATACCGATGCCGGTATCGATGACGGTGAAACGCAGCCGCGTGCGGTGCCCGTCCTGCAGCACGCTCTCGACCTGCAGCGCGACCGAGCCGCGGTCGGTGAACTTCACCGCGTTGCCGACGAGGTTGATCAGCACCTGGCGCACGTGCGCGACGTCGCCGGCCACGCGCTCTGGCACGTCGTCGCTGACGGAGACGCGGTAGTCGAGGTGCTTCGAACGCGCCTGCGGTTGCAGGATCAGGCCGATGCTCGCGACCAGTTCGCGAACGTCGAAGTCGGCGTTGTGGAGCTTGAGCTTGCCGGCTTCGATCGCCGAGATGTCGAGCACGTCCTCGACCAGGCCCATGAGCGTGCGCGTGGACGCCTGGATCGTGTTGAGGCACTCGCGCTGTTCGGCGTCGAGATCGGTCGCCGCCAGCACTTCGGTCATGCCGCCGAGGCCGTTGAGCGGTGTGCGGAACTCGTGCGACATGTTCGCGAGGAAGCGGCTCTTTGCCTCGTTCGCGCGGCGCGCCTCTTCCGTCGCGCGCGTCAGCGCGGCGAGCAGGCTGGTGAGGTACATCGGTATCGCGACGAGGCCGACGAGCAGGCCGACGCCGAGCGGCAGGTTCGCGTGCCAGTAACTCGACTTGGCGAGCACGAGCCCGAAGGACAGCGTCGCCGCGGCAACTGCGCCATGCAGATAGCGACGCCCGAAGCGAAGGCCGTTGCCGACCGTCACCCACATGATCAGGATGTAGACCCAGGCGATCGGCTCGCCCATGCGGATCATCGCTGCGGCCATCAGGCCGTAATCGGCGGCCATGCCGACCAGGCGTCGCGCGTGGTTGCGGCCCGGCGACGCGTACATCCAGCCGAGGATCGCGGCGCCGATCACGAAGCCCGCCACGACCATCGCCATGACGTCGTAGTACGCGTTCGACTGGCTGTCGTGCGGGCCGATCAGCAGGTAGGCGAGCACGACGCCGAGCGCAGCGATGCGCACCGTCGCCTGGCCATGCTCGCTGTCCTCGCGGGCCGCGAACCGCTGGCGGACGTGGCGCAGCGCGGCGATCATGACAGCCGGCCCCGCGGCGAACGGAAACTCTCGCACAGCGCTTCGAGCTGGCGCCGCGCCGACACAAGGACCTGCACGCACTGCGGATCGAACAGGCGACCGCGCTGGGCGTAGAGATGCGCGAGCGCCGCGTCGATCGCCCACTCGTGCTTGTACGGCTGCTCGGAGATCAGCGCGTCGAAGACGTCGGCGACGGCCACTATGCGCGCCTCGATCGGAATCGCGTCACCGACCAGGCCATGCGGATAGCCGCTGCCATCGAAACGTTCGTGATGGCCGAGCGCGATGCGCGCTGCGAGTTCGAGGAACGGCGTGCCGCTGCCCGAGAGCAGGTCATGACCGATTTCCGGGTGACGGCGCACCAGCGCCATCTCGTCGTCCGACAGCGGGCCGGGCTTGTGCAGCACCGCATCGGGTAGCGCGATCTTGCCGATGTCGTGTAGCGGCGTCGCCTGCTCGAGCAGGCTGACCTCGTCGTCGAACAGCCCGACACCGCGCGCGATCATGCCGGCCACGGCCGACATGCGCTGCAGGTTCGGATGCGCGCCGCCGTCGCGGTATTCGACCGCTCGCGCCAAGCGCGTCAGCATCTGGCGTTCGCGCTCGGCGATCTGCTGGAGCGTCGTCTGCAGGCGATGCTCGAGCGACAGCGCACGCTGCTTCACGTTCTCGGATTGCTGGCGCAGCTGGAGCAGATTGCGGCAGCGCGCGCGCAGTTCGCGCGGGCGAACCGGCTTGACCAGGAAATCGATGACGCCAGCATCGAGCGCGGCCTGGCGGATCGGCTCGTCGCCGACCACGGTGACCAGGATGATCGGGATATCGCGATGGCGCGGCAGGCGACGGAAGCGGCGCGCGAATTCCAGCCCGTCGATGCCGGGCATGCGGTAGTCGAGCAGCAGCAGATCCGGATCGTTCGAGGCACACCAGTCCAGCGCGGCCTGCGGTTCACCGAAATCGTGGACGCTCAGCTCTGCGCCGATGTCCTCGATGATGTGGCGCAGCATCGTGCGTGCGCTGGTCTGGTCATCGACGATGACGACATTCATTGGACCATCCGTTGGCGAGACACCGGTACGGCGGCTGTGGGCCGAGGATAGCGCGGTGGCCAGCCGGTGGCACCGCGCCCTGCTCCTCGTTTATCGGCCGCCCAGCCGGCGTACTTGAGCGTGGGGTCAGCCCGCCTGCTCGGGCCGCATGTACGGGAACAGCAGAACGTCGCGGATGGAGGCGCGATCCGTGAGCAGCATCACGAGACGATCGATGCCGATGCCCAGACCGCCGGTCGGCGGCAGGCCGACCTCCAGCGCGCGGATGTAGTCGGCGTCGAAATGCATGGCTTCGTCGTCCCCGCCCTGCTTCTGCTCGACCTGCGCCTGGAAGCGCGCAGCCTGGTCTTCGGGGTCGTTGAGCTCCGAGAAGCCGTTGGCGAGTTCCTTGCCGCCGACGAACAGCTCGAAGCGGTCGGTGAGTTCCGGGTCCAGGTCGTTGGCGCGCGCCAGCGGGCTGACCTCGACCGGGTGATCGGTGATGAAGGTCGGCTGCACGAGCGTGTGCTCGACCGTCTTCTCGAAGACTTCCAGCAGCAGCTTGCCCCAGCCGTACGACGGCTTGACCGGGATGCGCAGCCGCGCGCAATGCGCACGCATCTCCTCGAGGTCGCGCAGGTCTTCGCGTGCGATCTCAGGGTTGAGTTCGAGTACCGCATCGGTCATCGACCAGCGACGGAAGCGCGGGCCGAGGTCGATCGGCGCGCCTTCCCATTCGATCGACGTCGTCCCGAGCACGTCCTGCGCGCAATGGCGGATCACGTCTTCGGTCAGGTCCATGATCTCGGTGTACGTGGCGTAGGCCTCGTACAGCTCGAGCATCGTGAACTCGGGGTTGTGTCGGGTCGACACGCCCTCGTTGCGGAAGTTGCGGTTGATCTCGTACACGCGCTCGAGGCCGCCGACAACGAGGCGCTTGAGATAGAGCTCAGGCGCGACGCGCAGATACAGCTCGAGGTCGAGCGCGTTGTGATGCGTGACGAACGGCTTCGCAGTCGCGCCGCCGGGGATGTAATGCATCATCGGCGTCTCGACTTCGAGGAAGCGCCGCGCGTCCAGCCATGCGCGCATCGCACGGATGATCTTGCTGCGCTTGACGAAGACGTCGCGCGATTCCGGCGTCACGATGAGGTCGACGTAACGCTGGCGATAACGCTGCTCGATGTCCGCCATGCCGTGGAACTTGTCGGGCAGCGGACGCAGCGCCTTGGTCAGCAGGCGCAGCGACGTGGCCTTGATCGACAGCTCGCCGGTGCGAGTGCGCGTCAGCTCGCCTTCGACCGCAACGATGTCGCCGAGGTCGAGTTCCTTGAACACGTCGAACGCATCGCCGAGCAGGTCCTTCTTCAGCCAAAGCTGCACGCGGCCCGATTCGTCCTGGATCTGTGCGAAGCCGGCCTTGCCCATGTCGCGCTTGAGCAGCACGCGGCCACCGAGCGCGACGCGGCGCGGCGCGGCTTCGAGCGCTTCCGCGGTCCACTGTTCGGCATTGGCGAACTCGCCCTGCAGGTCACCCGCGTAATGCGCTCGCTTGAAATCGTTCGGGAACGCGATGCCATTCGCGCGAAGTTGCGCGAGTTTCGCGCGCCGCTCGGCGATCAGGAAGTTCTCGTCGGTCGGCGGCGTGGCGGTGCTGTCGGTCATCGTGGCGTTCGCTGGGGCCCGCATTTGGCAGGCCAGGAGTTCAAGGGATAAGGCCGATGGTAGCGGCCGTGCGCCCCGCAGTGCGCGGGGCGTCGGATCAGGCGGCGTCGGTGCGTTTGGCGCCGACTTCGAGGCCTGCTTTCAGGCTCGCCTCGACGAACTCGTCGAGATCGCCGTCGAGCACCTTCTGCGTATCGCTGCGCTCGATGCCGGTGCGCAGATCCTTGATGCGGCTCTGGTCGAGCACGTAGTTGCGGATCTGGCTGCCCCAGCCGATGTCGGACTTGGTGGCTTCGACCGCGTCGCGTTCGGCGTTGCGCTTCTGGATCTCGAGCTCGTACAGCTTCGCGGCGAGCATCTTCATCGCGTTGTCGCGGTTCTGGTGCTGGCTGCGACCGGTCTGGCACGCGACGACGATGTTGGTTGGAATGTGCGTGATGCGCACGGCCGACTCGGTCTTGTTGACGTGCTGGCCGCCGGCGCCGGACGAACGATAGACGTCAGTGCGCAGGTCCGCCGGATTGATCTCGATGTCGATGTTGTCGTCGACTTCGGGCGACACGAATACCGAGGTGAAGCTCGTGTGCCGGCGGTTGTCCGAGTCGAACGGCGACTTGCGCACGAGGCGATGCACGCCCGTTTCGGTCTTGAGCCAGCCGTAGGCGAAATCACCTTCCACGCGCAGCGTCGCGGACTTGATGCCCGCGACGTCGCCACCGCTGGCTTCCATCAGTTCGGTCTTCCAGCCGCGCGATTCGCACCAGCGCAGATACATGCGCAGCAGGATTTCGGCCCAGTCCTGCGCCTCGGTGCCACCCGCGCCCGCCTGGATGTCGACAAACGCATTCGCCGTGTCCATCTTTCCGGAGAACATGCGGCGGAACTCGAGCTGCTCGACGTCCTTCGCGTAACGCTCGACGTCGTCGACGACCGCCTTCGCGGTGTCCTCGTCGTCTTCCATTTCCGCGAGTTCGAGCAGCTCGCCGGCGCCGACGAGGCCGTCGGTGAGGCTGCGGATGCCGTGGACGACCTTCTCCAGCGACGAGCGCTCGCGGCCCAGGGCCTGCGCGCGTTCGGAGTCGTTCCACACGTCGGGGCTCTCGAGCTCCCGGTTTACTTCTTCAAGACGTTCGACCTTGTGGTCGAAGTCAAAGATACCCCCTGAGCGAATCCAGCCGACCGCGGAGGTCGGCGATTCGCTGGCGAACGGGATTCAGCTCGATCATGTCGGTGCGGTTGAATCGAAGGACCGGCAATTCTACCAATGCCGGTGGCCTTCGATGCCGAATGCCGCGCCCGAAATGCGGGTTCTCGTGCTCTCAGCGGAAGCGGAACGCCGAGCTCCGCCCGTTCGACGGCGAGTACGGGCGGATCGGCCCGTAGCCGCTGCTGCTGCCGTAGCCGGTGCCGAACCCGCTGCCGAAACCGCCGCTGAAATCGCGCGAGCGGCGGCGGCGCATGCGGTCCTGCAGTTCCTGTCGGCGGCTGTCCAGCCAGTCCGCGCGACCAACCGCCGCAGCGTCCATGCCGCGACGCTCGGCCTCGCGATCGCGGAACTCGGTGAAGTCGTCATAGGCGTCGAGTTCGTGGCGCAGCTCGCGCGCGCACAGCTCGATCATGATCGCGTCGTCGACGAAGCCGAGCACCGGCACGGTGTCCGGAATCGCGTCCGATGTGGCGGCGAAATACACCAGCGCCGCGCGCACGTTCGAGGCATCGTTGTCGCCGAGCGCCCAGCCTTCGTCGCGCATCATCGCGATGAGGTTGTCGAGCACGAGCAGGCGGTCCTTTACGAACTGCGGCGGGTTGCTGTCGTGCGCCTTGCGCAGCATGTCCGTGGCGGCGCTCACCACCTGCTGGTTGGTGAGGTCGGCGCCACGCTGGCGCGCGATGTCGGCCGCACGCGCGAAGTGCTTGAGGTCATCGTCGGATAGATCGATGTTGACGGTCAGCGGCATCGCACGTTCTCCGGGAGGGACGCCGGCTCAGGTTATGGGATGCCGCAGGTCGCGCCAATTGCCCCTTGGGGCAGCGCAAATGCACGCAAATGCGCCTAAACGGCGCCTTCGCGGTGGACGACGACCAGCTGGACGGCGTCGCCGCCGCGGTAGTCGTCCGGTTCGAGTCGATAGGCGATGCGCACGCGGTTCGGCGGCGCATTGCCGCGCCAGCCACCGAACTCGATCGCGTTGAGACGCAGGCCGCCAAGGCTCAGTTCGAGCTTGAGGTGGCGCTCGCCGACGATCCGCCAGTTCAGCACTTCGAACTCGCCGTCGAACTGGGGCTCCGGGAACCCCTGCCCCCATGGCCCGCCGTCCCGCAGCGCTTCGGCGCAGGCGCGCGCCATCTCGCCGGGCGCGAGTTCGCCGTCGCTCAGCACCTCGGCCTGCAGCAGGTCGGGCGTGAGCAACCCGGCGGCGACGTCCTGCATCAGCGACGAGAACTCGGCGAGCCCGTCCATGCGCAGGCTGAGCCCCGCCGCCATCGCGTGGCCGCCGAAGCGGTCGACGAGTGAAGGACGACGCGACGACACGGTGGCCAGCGCGTCGCGGATGTGGAAACCCGGCACCGATCGCGCGGAACCGCGCAGCAGGTCGGAACCCGGCGCGGCGGGCGCGAACGCGACGACAGGCCGGTGCAAGCGCTCCTTGATCTTCGACGCCACCAGGCCGACCACGCCCGGATGCCATTCGGGGTCGAACAGGCAAATCGCATGCGGCAGATCGCCGCCAGGCAGCTCGACGCGCGCCAGCGCCCGCTCCGCCTCGTCGACCATCTGTTGTTGCACTGCGCGACGCTCGCCGTTGATCTCGTTGAGCATCTGCGCGATTTCGCGTGCGCGCGAGAGGTCGTCGGTGAGCAGGCATTCGATGCCGAGCGACATGTCTTCCAGTCGGCCCGCGGCGTTGATTCGCGGCGCGACGGCGTAGCCGATGTCAGTCGCACCGAGGCGCGCGAGTTCGCGCTGCGAGACTTCGACGAGTGCGCGTAGCCCGGCGCATACCTGCCCCCCGCGCATACGACGCAAACCTGCGGCCACGAGCGCTCGGTTGTTGGCATCGAGCTGCACAAGGTCCGCGACGGTGCCGACGGTGACCAGGTCGAGCAATTGCGAAAGATCCGGCTCGTTCGACGGCAGTTTCCCCTGCTCGCGCAGATGCTTACGCAGCGCGAGCAGCACGTAGAAGATGACGCCGACGCCGGCGAGCGACTTGCTCGCGAATCCGTCGCCGCGCACGTTCGGGTCGACGATGGCATCGGCCGGCGGCAACGCTTCGCCCGGCAGATGATGGTCGGTAACCAGCACCTTCCAGCCGCGACCCTTTGCCGCGCTCACGCCGGCATGGCAAGCGATGCCGTGGTCGACGGTGACCACAAGATCCGGCTGCATCGGCGCAAGTTCGTCGACCATCGCCGGCGTCAGGCCGTACCCGTGCACGATGCGATTCGGCACCGCGAACGACACGCGTCTCGCGCCGAGCATGCGCAGGCCACGCACGCCGACCGCGCAGGCCGTCGCGCCGTCGCAATCGAAGTCTCCGACGACCACGATGTGCGCGTCGTTCGCGATCGCATCGGCCAGCAGGCGCGTCGCGGCATCGAGGCCGCCCATCGTTTCCGGCGGGTGCAGCTGCGCGAGTTTCGGACGCGCCTGTTCGAGCGATGTCGCGCCGCGCATCGCGTACACGCGTGCAAGCACCGGGTGCAGGCCGTGCGCCCAAGGGCCGGGAATCACCACGGGACGACGCACGAGTCGGGCGGTAAAGCGGCTCATTCGTCGTCGCGTTCGGCCAGGACGCGCAGTGGGCGCTTCCAGAATCGCAGCGACTGCGACCGGCGCACGTCGAAGCGCGTGCCCTCGGCCCACATAAGGCTGAACGTTGCGACCTGCTTCTTCGCGATGGCGTCCAACGCGGGCTCGATCCAGTCGGCGGACAGCCGGTCGAGCCGGCGTTCGTAGCGCAAGTCGACGGCGAGGTTCTGCTCGGGCGTGGTCCACGCGCCCGGCGGCGCGATCGACGCACCTGCTAGCTGCGCGAATGCGCCGACCGTCGCGTCATGCGAGCGAATCGCCGCATAGCGCGTGGTGACGTGATCGGGCAGACGCCCCGCGCCCCAGAACCAGATCGAATTGACGGGCGCCACTCCGCGATTCAGGCGATCGGCATTGACCGGATGGTGATGCAGCAGCACCTGCGCTTCGGACATCAGTGCACGCCAGCGCTTGCCTTCCGCGCCCTGCGGCATCTGGTCGAACAGGTCGCTGCCGAGCGCGTCGTCGGGCGAGATGAACGCGGGCAGCGGCGAACCCGCAGCGAGTCGCAGGTACCAGGCGTTCGGACGGCCGGCGTCGATCGGCATACCCGCGTCGCCGAACAACGGACGCAGCGGGCGCAGCAATGTTTCCGCGGTGTCGGCGTCGAGCCCGAGCATGTCGCCGACCGCGAGCAGTCGCGCGCCGTTGATGTCGGCGCGTACGTAAGCCGGATCTGCGCGAAGCCAAGAAGAATCGCGCGCATCACCCGCTTCGACCTGCCGCGTCACCGCAGCGGCAGGCCAGCCGCGCGGCAGCACGTCGAACAGCGCTTCGACGCCGGTTTTCGCATCGAACCGATCCGCACGACCCAACGCGCGCGCCACCGACGCAGGCAACGCTTCGCCCGCGAACCGCGAGCGCGGCGGCAGGACGAGCGCGACGTCGACGGGCGCGATCACGGGTCAGCCGACGTAGCTGACGCTCAGGATCTCGTATTCGCGCGTGCCGCCCGGCGCTTCGATCGTCACCGTGTCGCCCTCGCTCTTGCCGATCACGGCACGCGCGACCGGCGACGAGATCGCGATCAGCCCCTGCTTGATGTCGGCCTCAAGGTCGCCAACGATCTGGTACGTCTTCTCTTCGTCGGTATCGACGTCGGCCAGCTTCACCGTGGCGCCGAACACCACGCGCGAACCCGCGTTGAGCTTGGCGACGTCGATGACTTCCGCGTGCGACAGCTCGCTCTCCAGCTGCTTGATTCGGCCTTCGATGAAGCCCTGCTGCTCGCGGGCGGCGTGGTACTCCGCGTTTTCCTTCAGGTCGCCGTGGGCGCGCGCTTCGGAAATCGCGTTGATGACCGCCGGGCGCTGCACGGACTTCAGGTTCTCGAGTTCGGCGCGCAAACGCTGCGCACCTTGGGCGGTGATCGGAGCTCTCATGGGATTCCTTGGTGGCGACCGGCGTCGAGCGCCGGCGTCAAAATTCGATGGTCGATTGTGCCGCGTCCGGGCCGGGATGCGGGGCCGGGAAACGCGACCGGCCGCACGTGGCGGCCGGCCATGGGCGATTTCAGGCGGGTCAGACGATGCTGGCGTGCAGTTCCTGCAGCGACCAGACCGGGCCGGTGCCGCGGTATTCGAGCGACTGCAGTAGGGCGCGGGCACCCGACACGGTCGTCGAATACGTGACGCGATGTTGCAGCGCTTCGCGGCGGATCGAGAACGAGTCGGCGATCGCCTGACGGCCTTCGGTCGTGTTCACGATGTAGGCGATCTCACCGTTCTTGATCAGGTCGACGACATGCGGCCGGCCCTCGATCACCTTGTTGATGATCTCGCAGGCGACGCCGTTTTCCTGCAGGAAGGCACCCGTGCCGCGCGTCGCGACGAGTGTGTAACCACGCGCGACGATCTCCGCCGCCACCGGCAGCACGCGCTGCTTGTCAGGATCACGCACCGAGACGAACACCTTGCCCGCCGACGGCAATGCGCGGATGCCCGCGGCTTCATGCGCACGCGCGATTGCGGCGCCGAAGTTGCGGCCGACGCCCATCACTTCGCCGGTCGAACGCATCTCCGGCCCGAGGATCGGATCGACGCCCTGGAACTTCGCGAACGGGAAGATCGCTTCCTTCACCGAGAAGTAGTCGGGGACGATTTCCTTCGTCGCGCCCTGCTCCGCCAGCGTCATGCCGGCCATGCAGCGCGCGGCGATCTTCGCAAGCGGCATGCCGATCGCCTTCGACACGAACGGCACGGTGCGCGATGCACGCGGGTTCACTTCGAGCAGGAAGATGGTGTCGCTGCCGTCGGCTTCCTGCTGGATCGCGAACTGCGTGTTCATCAGGCCGATGACCTTCAGCGCACGCGCCAGCGCGACAACCTGCTCGCGCAGCCGATCCTGCGTCGCCTTCGACAGCGTGTACGGGGGCAGCGAGCATGACGAGTCGCCGGAATGCACGCCGGCTTCCTCGATGTGCTCCATCACGCCACCGATCAGAACGTTGCCGTCCTTGTCCGCGATGATGTCGACGTCGACTTCGACCGCGTGGTCGAGGAAGCGGTCGAGCAGCACCGGCGAATCGTTCGACACCTTCACTGCGTCTCGCATGTAGCGCGCGAGGTCGCTGTCGGCGTGCACCACTTCCATCGCGCGGCCGCCGAGCACGTAGCTCGGGCGGACAACGAGCGGGTAGCCGATCTCGCGCGCGAGCACGAGCGCTTCGTCCGGATTGCGGGCCGTGCGGTTCGGCGGCTGCCTCAGGCCGAGGTCGTCGACCAGCTTCTGGAAGCGTTCGCGATCTTCGGCGAGGTCGATGCTGTCGGGCGACGTACCGATCACCGGCACGCCGTTCGCTTCGAGCGCGCGTGCGAGCTTCAGCGGCGTCTGCCCGCCGTACTGGACGATCACGCCGAAGGGCTTCTCGAGATCGACGATCTCCAGCACGTCCTCAAGCGTCAGTGGCTCGAAGTACAGGCGATCGGACGTGTCGTAGTCGGTCGAGACGGTTTCCGGGTTGCAGTTGACCATGATGGTCTCGAACCCGTCGTCGCGCAGCGCCAGTGCGGCGTGCACGCAGCAGTAGTCGAACTCGATGCCCTGCCCGATGCGGTTCGGGCCGCCACCGAGCACGATGATCTTCTTGCGATCCGTCGGATTCGCCTCGCATTCGTCCTCGTAGGTCGAGTACATGTACGCGGTTTCCGTCGCGAACTCGCCGGCGCAGGAATCGATGCGCTTGTAGACCGGACGGACCCCGAACGCGCGGCGTAGTGCACGCACTGCGGTTTCGTCGGTGCCGGTGAGCTGTGCGAGGCGCGCGTCGGAGAAACCCATGCGCTTGAGCGCGCGCATGCGGCGTGCGTCGAGCGCCGCAAGGCCCGCGGTCGCGACATCGCTTTCGGCCTGCACGATCTCCTCGATCTGGTCGAGGAACCAGCGGTCGACGTGCGACAGCGCGTGGATGTCCTCGACGCTCATGCCGGCGCGGAACGCATCGCCGATGTGGAACATGCGCTCGGCGCCGGGTTCCTTCAGCTCGCGACGCAGCGTGGCCATGTCCTCGTTGCTCGAAAGGTCGAGGCCGGTGGGATCGAGGCCGACCTTGCCAGTCTCCAGCCCGCGCAGCGCCTTCTGCAGCGATTCCTGGAAGGTGCGGCCCATCGCCATCACCTCGCCCACCGACTTCATCTGCGTGGTGAGACGCGCGTCGGCCTGCGGGAACTTCTCGAATGCGAAGCGCGGAATCTTGGTGACGACGTAGTCAATCGACGGCTCGAACGATGCCGGCGTCTGCCCGCCGGTGATCTCGTTACGCAGCTCGTCCAGCGTGTAGCCGACGGCGAGCTTCGCCGCGACCTTCGCGATGGGAAAGCCCGTCGCCTTCGACGCCAGCGCCGACGAACGCGAGACGCGTGGGTTCATTTCGATGACGACGACGCGGCCATCGTGAGCATTGACGCCGAACTGCACGTTCGAGCCACCGGTATCGACGCCGATCTTGCGCAGCACCGCGATCGATGCATCGCGCAAGCGCTGGTATTCCTTGTCCGTGAGCGTCTGTGCGGGCGCGACGGTGATGCTGTCGCCGGTGTGCACGCCCATCGCGTCGAAGTTCTCGATGCTGCATACGATG
This sequence comes from Lysobacter sp. HA18, assembly GCF_054057595.1. Classification (NCBI taxonomy): domain Bacteria; kingdom Pseudomonadati; phylum Pseudomonadota; class Gammaproteobacteria; order Lysobacterales; family Lysobacteraceae; genus Lysobacter; species Lysobacter sp. HA18. The sequence continues at coordinate 1,765,503 of NZ_JBSRZL010000001.1, read as the reverse complement.
ATGCAGTTGTCCGCCTTGTCGCGGACCACTTCCATCTCGAATTCCTTCCAGCCCAGCACCGATTCCTCGACGAGGATTTCGTGCACGGGCGAGAGCTCGAGGCCACGCTTGGCGATCTCCTCGAACTCCTCCTTGTTGTAGGCGATGCCGCCGCCGGTGCCGCCCAGCGTGAAGCTAGGCCGGATGATCGTCGGGAAGCCGACGGTGGTCTGGATCTGCACCGCCTCCTCGAAGCTGCGCGCGACCGCCGCCTTCGGGCAATCGAGACCGATCTCCGCCATCGCGACGCGGAACAGCTCGCGGTCTTCGGCCATGCGGATCGCATCGCGCGATGCGCCGATCAGCTCGACGCCGTACTTCTCCAGCACGCCGTTGTCGGCGAGGTCCAGCGCGCAGTTGAGCGCGGTCTGTCCGCCCATCGTCGGCAGCAGCGCGTCGGGCTTTTCCTTGGCGATGATCTTCTCGACCGTCTGCCAGGTGATCGGCTCGATGTAGACCGCATCCGCCATGTCGGGGTCGGTCATGATCGTCGCCGGGTTGCTGTTGACCAGCACCACGCGGAAGCCCTCGTCGCGCAGCGCCTTGCAGGCCTGCACGCCGGAGTAGTCGAACTCGCACGCCTGTCCGATGACGATGGGGCCCGCGCCGATGATCAGCACGGTCTTGATGTCGGTGCGCTTGGGCATCGTGTCCTCAGTACAGTCGGTTCTGCCACCGCGACGGCGGCAGCCAGGTGATTCGGTCCGGATCGGTCGCGTCGACGGCGCCATTGCGCACGGCGTCGCGGATCGCGGACTGCATGTCGCTCCAGCTACGCGCGGTGGAACCGATGCGCGCGCCGAGCAGGTTGTTATGCGCATCCATCGCGCGGCCGTCGTTGCCGATGCCGTCGTGCTCCATCACGTGTGTCACCCAGTCGACGCAACGCGGCGACAACGTGTACGCGACGGTCGCGCTCGCAAGCGAGTGGCGGTATGCGTCGGCGGGGCCCGTTACGTCCGCCCGGAAGATGCGCCTGGAAGAAGTGCACGTACGTCGCGCCGAGCACGAACGCCGGATAGGCGCCGAGCGCGAGAGCAACGACAGCCCAACGACGCCAGCGACGGCGCCGCGAGCGACCGTCGGCAGCGCCCGCTGCGCTCAACGCGCGGACTCCATCGCGTCGATGAAGCGATCGAACAGCGGTGCGACGTCGTGCGGACCCGGGCTCGCTTCCGGATGACCCTGGAAGCTGAAAGCCGGGGCGTCGGTGACGGCGATGCCCTGGTTGCTGCCATCGAACAGCGAGCGATGGGTGACGCGCACGTTGCCGGGCAGCGTCGCTTCATCGACTGCGAAACCGTGGTTCTGGCTGGTGATCAGCACGCGCCCGCTATCTAGGTCCTGCACCGGATGGTTCGCACCGTGGTGGCCGAATTTCATCTTCAGCGTGCGTGCGCCGACCGCAAGCCCGAGGATCTGGTGACCGAGGCAGATGCCGTAGACCGGCAGCTTGCGTGAGAGGAACTCCCGCGTCGCCTCGATCGCGTAGGTACACGGCTCCGGATCGCCCGGGCCATTCGACAGGAACACGCCGTCGGGCTTCATCGCGAACACGTCGGCCGCCGGCGTCTGTGCCGGCACCACCGTGAGGCGACATCCGCGCGAGGCCAGCATGCGCAGGATGTTGAGCTTGATGCCGAAGTCGTACGCGACCACGTGGAAACGGTCGTCGCCTTGTGCGAACGAATCGCTATCGAGATCGAGTTCCGTCTCGCGCCACTCGTAGGACGTGCGCGTGCAGACTTCCTTCGCCAGGTCCATGCCCTTGAGGCCCGGGAACTTGCGTGCGGCTTCGAGCGCGCGGTCCACATCGATCTCGCCCGCCATCAGCGCGCCGTTCTGCGCGCCGCGGTCGCGCAGGATGCGCGTGAGCTTGCGGGTGTCGATGTCGGAAATTGCGACCACGCCTTTCGCCGCGAGCCATTCCGGCAGCGACTGCTGCGAGCGCCAGTTGCTCGGGCGCTTGGGTACGTGGCGGACGATCAGGCCGGCGGGCCACACCGTCTTGGCTTCGTCGTCCTTTTCGGTCGTGCCGGTATTGCCGATGTGCGGATAGGTCAGCGTCACGATCTGCCGTGCGTACGACGGATCGGTCACCACTTCCTGGTAGCCGGTCATCGCGGTGTTGAACACGACTTCGCCGACGGACAGGCCGGGCGCGCCGACCGAAACGCCCTCGAAGATCGTTCCGTCTTCGAGCGCGAGGATCGCAGGTTGATTCACGGGGATCGCCTGTGCTGCCAGAGGATGCCGAGCCCTGCAAGCGCCGGATCGCGGCTGCAGAAAATCGCGGACGCGGTGCGGGACCGGTCCGACGAAGGGCTTCAGGCGAGCGAGAATTCTAGACGCAAGGCGCGCGCGGTTCCAGCGGCAGTCGAGACTTCTGCGGTGAAATCGTCGTCAGTCGAGCAGATCGGCGACGCGGTAGGCGCCCGGAGCGCGACCCTGAAGTCGCCGGGTGACGTGCAGTGCGCCGCGCGCGAAGATGTCGCGGTTGGTCGCACGGTGGATGAGCTCGATGCGCTCGCCCGCCGTGGCGAACTGGACGGTGTGCTCGCCGACGATGTCACCGGCGCGCAGCGAGGCGTAGTGCGGCTCGGCGCCGCCGACTTCGGCCCGTGCGCCCAGTGCGAGCGCGGTGCCGGAGGGCGCGTCCTTCTTGTGGACGTGGTGGGACTCGACGATGTCGCAGTCCCAGTCGGCCAGAACGCGGGCGGCGCGCTCGACGAGATCACCGAGGACCGCGACGCCGAGGCTGAAATTCGCGGCCCAGACGACGGGGATCTTGGTCGCTGCGTTCGCGAGCGTCTCGCGCTGCGCGTCGGACAACCCCGTCGTGCCCGAAACGAACGCGGCACCGCGCCTCACGCACAGGTCAAGCGCCGCGTCGAAGGCTTCCGGCAGGCTGAAATCGATGGCGACGTCGAATTCCGGCGCGCTGTCGAGCGACACCGCGTCGATGGCTGCAACGCCAGCCGGCAGGTCCGCCGGCGCCCGGCGCGCTGCGGCCGCGACCACACGCAGGTCGTCGCGTTCGGCCGCCAGACGCATCAGGGCCTGGCCCATGCGGCCGGAAGCGCCGTGAATCAGCAGTTGGGTCGGTTCGGTCATCGCGCGAGGCTAGCGGCCGTCGAGCGATGCGACAAGCGCGCGTAAAATCGCGGCGACCTCTGCCGGAGCTGTCATGGACGCACTGCTCGACATGCATCGCCTGCAGGCGCCGATCCCGGATCGCGCGCCGACGCCATTTCCGCTGTTCGTGCTCGAGCACATGCTGCCGGCAGACGCGGCGGCTCCGCTCGAGGACGACTTCCCTCGCTATCGCAGCGCCGGTTTCTTCCCGTATGCGCCGGAGGATTGCGGGCCGTCGATGCGCGTGGTTGTCGAGCAGATGACGTCGAAGGCGTTCGGCGATGCCGTAGGGCGTCAGCTAGGCATCGAAGGGCTGGGCGACAAGCCGACGCTGGCGACGCTGTGCCGGTCGCTCAACCGTCGGCACGGCACGATCCACACCGACAGCCGTTCGAAGATCGTCACGGCCCTGCTCTATCTCAACGAGGACTGGCCGGCGATCAGCGACGGCTGCCTGCGGTTTCTCGGCAAGATCGACGACATCGATGCGCTGGTCGTTCCGGAAATCCGGCCTGTGTACGGAACGCTCGCCGCGTTCAAGCGCGAGGACAACTCGTTCCACGGGCATCTGCCGTTCGAGGGCGAGCGCCGGGTGGTGCAGGTGGCGTGGCTGACTAGTGAGGACGAGAAGCTGCGGAAGACCAAGCGCGGTCGGTTTTCGCGCGGGTTGAAGCGGTTGCTTGGGGCGCTGGATAAGCGATTTGGTGCGGGACGGAAGGACAATGCTTCGCATCCGGATTGATGGATGCTTCGGGCAGGAAAAAAGCGGGCTGAGGCCCGCTTTTTTGTGTCGATCGATCGCGTTGTTGGCCAGCGTCAAAGCGAGTTTTATGTGACTCGCACCACTTTCGTCGCCCTGCCATCGCTATTCGCGATGGCGTTCGCGGCAGCAGGACGCGTAGCGTCCTAGCGCTGCCGCTCACCCCGTCATCCGTTCCCAGAACCCCTTAACACCGTCGAGGAACGTCGACGAACGCGGCGAATGACGACGCGCCGCCGTCTCGCCGACAAACGTCGCCTCGAACTTCTCCAGAAGCTCGCGCTGTTCGATGGTGAGATTCACCGGCGTTTCGACGACGACGCGGCAATACAGATCGCCTTCGCTGCGGCTGCGCACCGAACGCACGCCCTTGCCGCGCAGACGGAACATCTTGCCGGTCTGCGTTTCCACCGGAATGCGCAGCTCCACTTCGCCACCCAGCGTCGGCACGCGGATGGTGTCGCCGAGCGCCGCCTGCGAGATGCGGATCGGCACTTCGCAGTGCAGATCGTCGCCGTCGCGCTGGAAGATCTCGTGTTCGCGAACGCGCACGTCGACGTACAGATCGCCGGGCGGTGAGCCTGCCGGACCCGCTTCGCCCTCGCCCGCCAGACGAATGCGATCACCGCTATCGACCCCGGCGGGAATCTTGACCTGCAGCGTCTTGGTGCGCTCGACGCGGCCTTGGCCACCGCAGTCATCGCACGGGTTCGCGATGATCTTTCCACGACCAGCGCAGTGCGGGCAGGCCTGCTGCATCGAGAAGATGCCGCGCTGGAAGCGCACCTGGCCGCGGCCCTGGCAGGTGCCGCAGGTTTCGAGCTTGCCGTCTTCCGAACCGCTGCCGTCGCAGGTCTCGCACTCTTCGAGCGTCGGGATCTCGATGGTCTTCTCGACGCCGCGGACGGCTTCTTCGAGACCCAGTTCCATCACGTAGCCGATGTCGGCACCGCGGCGCGGGCCGCGCTGTGCGCCGCCACCGAAAATGTTGCCGAAGATGTCGCCGAAGATGTCGCCCATGTCGGCGTAGCCGGGACCCGGCCCGCCACCGCCCATGCCATGTTCGAACGCGGCATGGCCATGCGCGTCGTACATGCGGCGCTTGTTGCCGTCGGAAAGCGTTTCGTACGCCTCCTTGCATTCCTTGAAGGCATCCTCGGCCGCCTTGTCACCCGGATTGCGGTCCGGATGGTGCTTCATCGCGGCGCGGCGATAGGCCTTCTTCAGGTCTTCGTCGCTGGCGTCGCGGGCAACGCCGAGGACTTCGTAGTAATCACGCTTGCTCATGGTGCGCTATGTCTTGGATGCGGTGTTCGATGCGGCGGTCGGGGACAAACCACATCACGGCGACGGCGGCGTACATCGCCTGTGCCGCCCAGGTGTTGACGAAGGCCAGCGAGATGCCGGTGAGATAGAACACAACGGGTAGGACGGATTTCCAACCCCACGGATCGACTGCACGCGACAGCGTCCAATCACTTCCGCTCGCGCGCATCAGCGAAGCCTGAAACGGCAGCCACGCAATCGCCGCCATCATCAGCATGACGCCGTACATCGCGACCGGCGTCGCCGCGTCGTGGTGTTCGCCCATCCACGCGGTGGCGAATGGGAACATCGACAACCAGAAAAGCAGATGCAGGTTCGCCCACATCACCCGACCGTCGATACGCGTTGCCGCGCGCAGGAAATGGTGGTGGTTGTTCCAGTAGATGCCGACGTAGATGAAGCTCAGCACGTAGCTGACGAACACCGGAAGCAAGGGCCGCAACGATTCGAGATCACTGCCGGCCGGCGCGCGCAGCTCCAGCACCATGATGGTGATGATGATGGCGAGGACGCCATCGCTGAACGCTTCGAGCCTCCCCTTGTTCATCGCCATCCCCGTCGAAAGAAAGGCGCCGGTCGGTGACCGGCGCCCTGTGACAGCTTACTTGGCGTCGTCGCCCTTCACTTCGGTGAATTCGGCATCGACGACATCGTCGTTGCGCGACGCACCGCCCGGATTCGCACCGCCCGACGCGTCGTCGCCACCGCCCTGACCCGCCTGCGCGACGGCCAGCAGAGACTGCGCGGCTTCCTCGAGCGCGCGGCTCTTGGCCTCGATCTGACCCTTGTCGTCGCCCTTCATCGCGGTTTCGAGGTCGGCGATCGCGGTTTCCGCGCGACCGATCGCGTCGCCCGGCACCTTCTCGCCGTGCTCCTTGATCGCGCCGCGGGTCATGTGGATCAGGCCATCGGCGTGGTTGCGCGCCTGCACCAGCTCCTGGAACTTGCGGTCTTCCTCGCGGTTGGCTTCCGCGTCCTCGACCATCCGCTTGATCTCGTCCTCGGACAGGCCCGAGCCCGCCTTGATCTCGACCTTCTGCTCCTTGCCGGTCTTCTTGTCCTTCGCGGTGACGTGGACGATGCCGTTCGCGTCTATGTCGAAGGTGACCTCGACCTGCGGCATGCCGCGCGGTGCGGCGTCGATACCGGTGAGGTCGAAGCGCGCGAGCGACTTGTTGTAACGCGCCTGCTCACGCTCGCCCTGCAGTACGTGCACCGTCACCGCGGACTGATTGTCCTCGGCGGTCGAGAACGTCTGCGACGCCTTGGTCGGGATCGTGGTGTTCTTCTCGATGATCTTGGTGAACACGCCGCCGAGCGTCTCGATGCCGAGCGACAGCGGGGTCACGTCGAGCAGCAGAACGTCCTTGACGTCACCCTTGAGCACGCCGCCCTGCACCGCCGCACCGATGGCGACGGCTTCGTCCGGGTTGACGTCCTTGCGCGGCTCCTTGCCGAAGAAATCGGCAACGGCCTGCTGCACCTTCGGCATGCGGGTCTGGCCGCCGACGAGGATGACTTCCGTGATGTCGGACGCACGCAGGCCCGCATCGTTGAGCGCGACGCGGCACGGCTCGATCGTCTTCTTGACCAGATCGTCGACCAGCGCTTCGAGCTTGGCGCGGGTCAGCTTGATGTTGAGGTGCTTCGGGCCCGACGCATCCGCGGTGACGTACGGCAGGTTCACTTCGGTCTGCTGCGCGGTCGACAGCTCGATCTTCGCGCGCTCGGCGGCGTCCTTCAGGCGCTGCAGCGCGAGCGGATCCTTGCGCAGGTCGATGCCCTGGTCCTTCTGGAACTCTTCGACGAGATAGTCGATGACGCGCTTGTCGAAGTCTTCGCCGCCGAGGAACGTGTCGCCGTTGGTCGCGAGCACTTCGAACTGCTTCTCGCCGTCGACTTCCGCGATCTCGATGATCGACACGTCGAACGTGCCACCGCCGAGGTCGTACACGGCGATCTTGCGATCGGCGCCCGACTTGTCCAGACCGTACGCGAGCGCGGCCGCGGTCGGCTCGTTGATGATGCGCTTGACGTCGAGACCGGCGATGCGGCCGGCGTCCTTGGTTGCCTGGCGCTGCGAGTCGTTGAAGTACGCCGGCACGGTGATCACCGCTTCGGTCACCGCTTCACCGAGATAGGCCTCGGCGGTCTTCTTCATCTTGGCCAGCACTTCGGCCGAGATCTGCTGCGCCGCCATCTTGCGGCCGTCGGCAGTTTCCACCCACGCGTCGCCGTTCTCGTGCTGCGAGATCTTGTACGGAACGAGGCCGATGTCCTTCTGCACTTCGGCGTCGGTGAACTTGCGGCCGATGAGGCGCTTCACCGCGTAGAAGGTGTTCTTCGGGTTCGTCACCGCCTGGCGCTTGGCCGAGGCGCCGGCGAGGATTTCGCCATCCTTCGTGTACGCGATGACCGACGGCGTGGTGCGGTCGCCTTCCGCGTTCTCGATGACCTTCGCCTTGCCGCCTTCCATGACCGCGACGCACGAGTTCGTGGTGCCGAGGTCGATACCGATGATCTTGCCCATGGGGTTGCTCCTGCCAATTCGTGAATTCGGGGGCGCTGGGTCAGCGCCGATAAGCCGTATCTATGGACCGCTGGCGCCGGTTCAAGGCGCCGGACGCGATCAGGACTGCGCGATCACCACCAGCGCGGGGCGCAACAGCCGCTCGTTCAGCAGCCATCCCTTCTGGTAGACCTGTACGACGTGGTTGTCCGGCGTATCGCCGCCCGGAACCATGCTCATCGCCTGGTGGTGGTCGGGATTGAACGGCTGGCCCTTCGGGTCGACCGGGACGAGACCGTTGTCCGACGCCACCTTCAGCAGCTGCCGGAGCGTGAGTTCCATGCCCTCGCGCAGCGCGCCGGCATCGGCCGACGCCTGCGAAAGGCCGGCTTCAAGGCTGTCGATCACCGGCAGCAGCTCGCCGAGCAGGCGCTCGTTGGCGAACTTGCGGGCGGTGTCCATGTCGCGCGCGATGCGGCGACGCTGGTTCTCGAGCTCCGCACGCTCGCGCAGCGACTCCTCGCGAAGTCGGGTGAGTTCGGTGGTCGCGCTCTCGAGCTGCGTCTGCAGCACAGCGCAGCAATCCTTCACGCCTTCGCCGGCGGACGGCTGCGCCGGGTCGGCGCCGGGTTGCACGGTCTGTTCGGTGGTCATCGCAGGCCTGTCTCCTTCGCGCGGGTCGCGCGCCGGGGCCAGCTATGGGGCCGACGACCGTCGATTCAAGGCGTCAGGCGCCGCGATCGCCCGTGTTCAGCGCATCGCCGAGGATGTCCGCCGCGGCCTGCACGACCGGGATCACGCGGTCGTAGGCCATGCGGGTCGGGCCGATCACGCCCAGCACGCCGAGGACGCGGCCGCCCGAGCCATAGGGGGCGGTGACCAGCGATACGCCGTCCAGCGGCGCCAACCCGGTTTCCTCGCCGATGAAGATCCGCACGCCGGGCGCCTGCGCCGTGCGCTCCAGCAGCTGCAGGATCTCGCGCTTGCGGGAGAACGCCTCGAACAGCTCGCGCAAACGCTCGATGTCAGCCAGCTCCTGAACGCCCATCAGGCGCGTCTGGCCGGCAACCAGCATGTCCTCGTCGCCCGGCACCAGCACCTGCTCGGCGAGTTCGATCGAGCGGTCCATCAGGCGATGCAGTTCGTCCTGGGCGGTGCGCATTTCGTGCAAAAGGATCGCGCGGATCTCAGCCAGCGGCCGCCCCGCGAAGTGCTGGTTGAGGTAATTCGCGACGCGTTCCAGCTCGCCCGACTCGAACGGCCGACGCGCCTGGATGATGCGGTTCTGCACGTCGCCATCGGAGAACACGAGGATCGCGAGAACGCGCTGTTCGTCGATCTGGACGAAATCGATGCGTCGGAACGCGAACTGCTCACGCCCCGGCACGCTGACCACACCGACGAAATGCGTCATCGCGGACAGAAGTTCGGTCGTGCTGCCGAGCAGCGCCTGCGTACCGGAACCGGGCGGCAGTTCGCCGCGCAGCCGGGCCATCTCGCCGTCGGGAAGCGGGCTGACCTGAAGCAGCGAGTCGACGAAGAGCCGGTAGCCCTGCGCCGTCGGGATCCGGCCGGCCGACGTATGCGGCGCGCTGAGCAGGCCCGCGTCCTCGAGGTCCGACAGGATGTTTCGGATGGTCGCTGCGCTGACGTCGAGCCCCGCATGGCGCGCCAGCGTCTGCGACCCCACCGGCTCGCCGTTGCGGATGTAGCGCGCGATCAGCGTGCGCAGCAACTGCCGCGCGCGGGGATCCTGGCTGGGGTCGAGGGGACGGCGGCTCATGTCGGACCTATAAGCTGCGGGCAGCGGGCGTGCAAGCGATGTCGTCGCTTCGCGTGCGACGCCGGGCCGGGCACAATTCGCGCCATGCTGACCCAACTCTCGCTGAAGCAGTTCGCCGTCGTCACGGGGGCCGAACTCGAATTCGGACCCGGCCTCACGGTGATTTCCGGCGAAACCGGCGCCGGCAAGTCGTTGCTGGTCGACGCGTTGGGGCTAATTTCCGGCCTGCGAGCGGACAGCGGCGTCGTCCGCCACGGCGCAGATCGCGCCGAACTCGCAGCTGCGTTCGACCTCGCCGACGCCGTCGCCGCACGCGACTGGTTGCGCGAGAACGAACTCGACGACGAAGACGAACCGGGCACCTGCCGCATCCGTCGCGTGATCCGCGCGGACGGCGGGTCGAAGGCGTGGATCAACGGGCGACCGGCGACGATCGCGCAGCTCACCGAACTCGCCGGCCACCTCGTCGAGATTCACGGCCAGCACGAGCACCAGGCGCTGCTTTCGCGCACCAGCCAGCTCGCGCTGCTCGATGCGTTCGGGCGCACGGACGGAGAACTCGCGCAGGTCGCGACGGCCACGGCCGCGTGGAGCGAGCTGCTGCGCGAGCGCGATCGCCTGTCGTCGCAGGGCGACGTATCCGATCGCATCGAATGGCTGCAGCACCAGCTCGACGAACTCGAGCGCGAAGACATCGAGCCGGACAGCATCGAGAAGCTGCAGTCCGACCATCGCCGCTTTGGTCACGCGACCGCGCTGATAGCGGCCTGCGACAACGCGTTCTCGCGCCTCGGCGGCGACGACGGCCCGTCGATTTCGCGGGTTCTCGGCCAGGTGCGCGCCGAACTCGCGCGCGCGACCGAGCATGAACCGCGACTCGGCGAAGTCGACGGCATGCTCGATCTCGCGACCATCCAGATCGACGAAGCCATCGCCGCGCTGGATCGCGTTCGCAGCGACCTCGATATCGACCCGGACACCTTCGAACGCCTGGAACACCGCTTGGGCCGCGTGCATGAACTCGCACGCAAGCATCGCGTGCAGGCCGAGCAACTCGCTATGCGTCGCGATGCGATCCGCGACGAGGTCGAAGCCTTACGCACAGCCGGGGAGCGCCTGGAAAAGCTCGACGGCGAGATCGCGCGCGCAACGTCCGCATGGCGCGACGCGGCATCGAAACTGACTTCCGCTCGCACTGCAGCGGCTCACTCGCTCTCGTCGCAAACGACGACGTTGATGGGCGAACTCGGCATGGGCGGCGGCACGTTCGAAGTTGCGTTCGAACCGACCACTACGGAACGCCCCGACCCGAACGGCGCGGAACGCATCGAGTTCATGGTGAGCGCGAATCCCGGTCAGCCGACGCGCCCGCTGCGCAAAGTGGCATCCGGCGGCGAACTCGCGCGCATCTCGCTCGCAATCGAAGTCGCGTCGCTCGGCCTCGATGCCGTGCCAACCATGATCTTCGACGAGGTCGACACCGGCATCGGCGGTGCGGTCGCGCACATCGTCGGTCAAAAACTGCGCGCGCTTGGCGATCGCCGGCAGGTGCTTTGCGTCACCCATCTGCCGCAGGTCGCGGCGCAGGGTCATTCGCACTACCGCGTCATGAAGTCCAAGAGCGATGGCGTGACGCAGAGCGAAGTCGTCGCGCTGTCGCCGGCCGAACGTCAGGACGAACTGGCACGCATGCTTGGTGGCGCCGAACTTACGCGCGAGGCTCGCGCAGCGGCGAAACGTCTTCTGCAGGATGTGAGCTGACGCGCGGGCCGTCGTTATCAGTGATACTTCGCACCTCACGCGACACGGATGCCGCGTGGCCCACGGCATTCGCATACACCGGGCCACTCACCAAGGACGATGAAATGAAGACGACATTCTGCGTTGCCGCACTGGCTGCGCTACTCCCGCTGACCGCAAACGCGGGCATGTTTAGGGCGTCGACGCCAGACGAAGGCAAGCTAAAGACCCGCGCTGCCGACTCAATTGGCGTTGAACCCGACGAGATCGCGCTGTCAGACGTCGAGCAGGACGGCACCACGACGCGGTTCAAGGCGGCTCTCGCAGACGGCACCCTATACCGCTGCACGGTCGAATCGCCGAGCGGAATTGCGAAGTTCGCGACCTGGGGGCAAGCCGATACGAGCGACGCGATGTGCAGCAAGCGGCCGGGCTCGGGCAAGGGACCCGAACCGCATACGAATGCGCTGCTGGATGCAGCGAAAAAGATGCAGAAGCCCTGACTTGCGCCGCCCCGGCCGTGTCGCGGTCGGGGCGGACCCGTTATCCGCAGACGTTTAGCCCGTCTTTTTGCGCCGCACGTACAACACCAGCGAATGCGCTTCGATGTCGTAGCCGTGCTCGGCGGCGATGCGCTGCTGCAGCGCTTCGATCTCGGCGCTTTCGAATTCGATGATCTTGCCGGTGTCCACATCGACCATGTGGTCGTGGTGCTCGCCGCGATCGAGTTCGTACACCGATTGGCCCGACTCGAAATGGTGCTTGAGCACCAGCCCGGCGGCTTCGAACTGCGTCAGCACGCGGTAGACCGTCGCGAGGCCGATGTCCTCGCCGTCTTCGAGCAGGCGGCGATAGATGTCTTCGGCGGTCATGTGCCGCGTCTGCGCGCGTTCGAGAACGTCGAGGATGCGCAGTCGCGGGTGGGTGACCTTCAGGCCGACATTGCGCAGGTCTTGCGATTCCATCGAAGCTCCGGGACGGCCGCGATGCGCAGCCCGACGGGACGGGAGATGGCCCGGCCGCACGCTCAACCGGAGCTGACGCGGCGCACCGCGCGGGGTGCGGCAGGCGGGCGGCAGTGTATCATCCGCCGGTCCCACGACCCTCGTCGTGTCGAGTCTTCTGACCCATGCGAAAGCTGCTTCCCGTCCTCGTCGCCACCCTGCTCACCGCGGGCTGCGGCATCGTCTATCACCAGCCGATCTACCAGGGCAACCTGCTCGAGAAGTCGGCGGTCGACCAGCTCCAGGCGGGCATGGACAAGCAGCAGGTGATCCTCCTGCTCGGCACGCCCTCGGTGTCGGATCCGTACCATCAAGATCGCTGGGACTACGTCGCGACGCAGCGCACCGGTCGCACGAGCCACACGGATAAGAAGGACTTCACCCTGTACTTCGAAGGCGACAAGCTCGCCCGTTGGGAAGGCGATTACTTCCCCGAGCAGGACGAACAGCTCGCACGCCAGACCGTGCACCAGTTCGGCCCGAACCTCGCGAAGGACAAGGACAAGAAGAAGCGTCGCGGCGGCGGCTGACCGCTCGCCTCAGGACGCGTTCCGCTGCGCCCTGCGACGGCGCGCGTCCTTCGGATCCGCAATCAGCGGACGCAATACTTCGATCCTGTCGCCATCCACGAGCGCGCGTGTCATCACCGCGCGTTCGCCGAATACCGCGATTTCCGCGGCATCCCAACCGCTCGCTTCGATCGCGGACGCGACGGTGGCGTCATCCGGCAGATCCAGCCACAACGAGTCGTAGCGACGCGGCCACGCACGCACGAGCTCGACGCGGATCATGTCTCGCCGCGATCGGCCGCGCGCACGAAGTCGTCGACCATGCGATCGGCGAGCCCCTGAAAACCCAGCGCGAACGCGCCTGCGAGCAGTTTCACGGCGGGCTCGAACTCGAGCGTGAGCGTGACGCGGCAGGCGGATTCGTCGATCGCGTGGAATTCCCAGCGCCCGCGCAGCTGCCGGAACGGGCCGTCGACGAACTGCAGGTCGATGTGGTGCGGCGGCACCAGCGTGTTGTCGGTGATGAACCATGTGCGGAAACCGCCGACGCGCAGGTCGAGCCGCGCCTTCATGCGATCCGGTGACTCCTCGAGCACGGTGGCTTCGTCACACCAGTCGAATCGGGCCGGATAGGCCCGGACGTCATTGACCAGCCCGAACATGCGGGCGGCGGAATGCTCGACGAGCGCCGTGCGGCGGATGGTGGGCATCTGCGTTCCTTCTCGCCGGCGCGCCCCGCGATCGGGGACAATGGCGCGATGAGCAAGAATTCGAAAGGAAAGGCCGGCAAGGATAAGTCAAAGGCCGGCGGCACGATCGCGCTGAACAAGCGCGCGCGCCACGAATACCACCTCGAGGAGCGGACCGAGGCCGGCCTGTCGCTGCAGGGCTGGGAGCTCAAGGCGATCCGCGCCGGGCGCGCCAACATCGGCGAGGCGTACGCCGTGGTGCGCAACGGCGAGATGTACCTGTTCAACGCGCAGATCACGCCGCTGATCCAGGCGTCGACGCATGTGATCCCGGAAGAGCGCCGCACCCGCAAGCTGCTGATGCACCGCAACGAGATCGACTCGTTCATCGGCCGCATGCAGCGTGATGGCTACACGGTCGTGCCCACGGCGCTGTACTGGAAGGGCAATCGCGTGAAGGCCGAAGTCGCGCTCGCGAAGGGCAAGAAGGAACACGACAAGCGCGACGTCAGCAAGGAACGCGACTGGCAGCGCGAGAAGCAGCGCGCCATGCGCTCGCACAACAAGAACGCTTAAAGGTCGGTTCCGCCCGGCAGGGTGAAGTAGAACGTCGCGCCCTGCCCCACCTCGCCTTCGGCTCGGATGGTGCCGCCGTGGCGTTCGACGATGCGTCGCACCGTCGCAAGACCGATGCCGTGGCCTGCGAAATGTTCCTCGGTGTGCAGGCGCTGGAAGGGTCGGAACAGTTTGTCGACGTAGTCCTGCGCGAAGCCCGCGCCGTTGTCGCGCACGAAATATTCGCCGCCCGGCGTCATGCCGAATTCGATGACGGCGGGCTCGCGGTCGCGCGTGAACTTCCAGGCGTTGCCGATGAGGTTCTGCAGCAGGTTGCGCAGGAGCGTTGCGTCACCCTCCACTTCGAGACCGGGCTGTATGCGCGCGTCGATCCGGCGTGTGGGCTCGCCGACGTGCAGCTCCTCGATCAGCTCGGTCGCCACGCGGCTGAGGTCGACCTGCTCGACCTTCAATGCGCTGCGTGACAGACGCGCGAGCTGCAGCATCGAATCGATGAGTTCGCCCATGCGCGTCGCCGCACGCCGCACGCGAGCGAGATAATCGCGGCCTGGATCGTCCAGTCGCTCCGCGTAGCGCTCGGACAGGATGCGACTGAATCCGTCGATCGCGCGCAGCGGTGCACGAAGGTCATGCGAGACGCTGTAAGCGAACGATTCGAGTTCCTGGTTCGCGCGCATCAACTCGCGCGTACGCAGTGCGACACGGGCTTCGAGCGTGCGGTTGAGTGCATGCACACGCGCTTCGGCGAGCAGGCGTTCGGTGACGTCCTCCATTTGCAGGAGACCGGCCACGTCCTGCCCGATGTTGCCCGGAATGGGCGAATACGTGAGATGCACGTGTCGCGTCGTGCCGTCCGGGCGGTGGAACCGGCGCATGGCGCGCCAGACGCCCTCGACGTCGTTGCGCGCGAGCGATTCGCCTTCGCGCAGGTCGAACAGCGATTCGAACGGCAGGCCAATGATCGCGTCGGGGCGGCGTCCGAACATCGCGGCGAATGCAGGGTTCACGTCGACGATGCAATCGCGGCTGTCGACGAGCGCCTTGCCGATCGCGGAATACTGCATCGCGGCGCGGAAGCGAAGCTCGCTGCGGCGGAACTCTTCGGTGAGGCGACCGGCGATCGCGCGTGCACGGGTTCCGGTGCGCGCGAGCGTGAACGCGACGCCGTACAAAAGCAGGGCCGCGATCAGGCCCAGTGCGAGCGTGCCCTGCAGCGTGCGCAGCCCGGGAACCGCTTCAACGACCGGCGATGACGCGAAATCGAATCGCCAACGGCGACCGTAGACATCCAACGTCGTCGAGCGCGTAAACGCAGGATTCGTTTCGCGTTCGCCGCCGTCGTACAACGCGACCGGCGTGCCGGTGACATCGAAGATGCGCAGGTGCACGTTCGAAAGACGGCTGCCCAGCGCAGTCTCGACCATCTCGCGCACGTGGAACGGCACGTAGATCCAGCCCTGCATCGAATTGCGACGCGCCGACGGCGTAAGCGGCTGGTCGCCCGCGCGATAGATCGGGAGGTAGAGCTGCACGCTGGAGCGCGGCGTCAGGTCGTCCTGCACCAGCTGCACCGGACCGCTGACGCGCGGATGACCGGTTTCCAGTGCGGCTTCCATCGCGGCATGGCGGATGGGCTCGCCGTACATGTCGTAACCGATCGCGGCGACGTTTTCGGGACGGCGCGGCTCGAGATACAGCACCGGGCCGTAGTACGCACGCACGCCGCGTGGCCGGATGTTGAGCAGCCCGTAGCCGGAGTCGCGCCATTCGAGTTGCATGTCCGGCAAGCGCGAACCCGGTACGTAGCCCGCGAAGCCGAGGCCAAGGATGGCCGGGTAGCGCTCGGCGATACCCATGCCTTCGACGTACGACTGCCACTGTCGTGGCGTCGGGCGTGCAACCGATGAAAAGAGCGAGACGCCGCCACGCGTGATCAGTTCGTACTGCGCGAGTCGTTCGCGCACGATGCCCGCGGCTTCGTCGGTGTCGGCGTTGAACTGTTCCTGCGCGGCGCGGATCTCGCGGGTGCGCGCGTTGGTCCACGTCCACGAGACGAGCAGCAACGACGCGATCAGCACCGCGAATGCAAGCAGGTGGCTTCCGCGCGGCACCACGCGCGACCACGGCGATTCCTTCGGCAGGCCCGCACGATCATCCATCGCGACAGCATACCGTCGCGATGCGCAGGGTCGTGACAGGCAAAAAAAGAGCCCCGCCTTTCGGCAGGGCTCCGTGTTGGTGGAGGTGGGCGGAATCGAACCGCCGTCCGAAGGCACTCCATCCCCGGCACTACATGCTTAGCTCGCCGTTGAGTCTCGTCGCAGGGCAGCACGGCGTGCAAAGCGCACCCTGAAACAAGCCCGCTTTGGGTTAACCGGCGACTGACGGGCAGCCATCACCGGCGATTCCGTGATAATGACCCTACGCAGCGAGCACGGACACAAGCTGTTTCGGGGCTTACGCCTTAAGCGGCGAGAGCGTAGTTGTCGTCGTTGGCAACTAAAGTTTTGCAGCTGGATTAACGAGGAAAGCTACCCCCTCGGCATGCGCCAGGCGATTTCGCGACCCCCGTCGAAGCCAGTGCACCCCCGGGGACAGCATGTATCGCTGACGGGACCAGTATAGGCCCCAATGCCTCCGTCTCAACCTTTCGATCGACGGCGGCTGTGTGCGTATTCAGCGGGTGCCGGACGGCGGATCCACGCGGCCGTTCCCGCGGCGCAGACGACCAGCCCGTCCGCACGCGAGGCATTGACCTGGCAGCCGCCGGTGAATTCGGAGAACGCGGGCAGGACCGTGATGCCGGGTTGCAACCAGAAGACAGGCCAGCGTCGCGGCCCCAGCTCGGCGATTCCGACGCACGGATGGAGATGTCCGCTCAGGACATGCAGCCCTGCGCCCCCCCCCGGCTCGTGGCGCAGCGCGAATGGACCGACGTCGAAGGCCTCGCCGAGCAGTTCGACGTCGAGGCCGGCATCGGCCAGCGCGCGGTCGTGGTTGCCGGTCAGCGCCGCGACCTCGACCTGTTGATGCGCCTCGCGCCACGTCGCCCAGTCATGCAGCCATGCGCTGTCGTTGACTGCGCCGTGCACGACGTCGCCAAGGATCCAGACCGACGTTGCACCGGTGAGCGCGATGGCATCCGCGAGGCGACGCAGATCGCCCATCGTGCCGCCGCGCGGGAGTCCGATGCCTGCACGACGGAACACGTCCGCCTTGCCGAGGTGGAGATCGGACAGGAACAGCCGACGCATGCGCGGCCAGTACAGCGCGCGTGCCGCGAGCAGTTGCATCGCTTCGCCCGCGATGTCCGCGTCGACCCAGGGGCCGTGGTCAGCGGCCATGACGCTTCTCCAGTCGACTCGCTGCGCGCTGCACCCGCGTCTTCCAATCCTCGCTACTGAGCTGGCCGCGCAGACCTTCCGCCCAGAGCGGGAACGCTAGAGGCGTCAGACCGCGAGGGCGCAACAACATCACTTCGCGCGATGCGCAGTCGTCGAGCACGCGTTGCAGGCGCTGCACTTCGAGTTGGCCGGCGAACACCTCGCGCTCGGCGAGTTCCAGCAGCATGTGGTGCGGGTCGTAACGTTGCAGCACGTCATAGAGCAATCCGCTCGACGCCTGCAGCTGGCGCATGCTTTTCTGCGGGCGGCCCGGCACGGTTGGCGGCAACAGCCCAGCGATGCGCGCGATCTCGCGGAACTGTCGACGCGCGAGTTCGCCGAGGTTGAGACTTTCGCGCAGGTCTTCGAACAGTCGTTCGGGCGACATCAGGTCATGCAGCAATTGCTCGTCGATTTGTGGTTCGTTCGCGGGCTTCAGCACGAAGCCGTAATCGTTCGCGGCGTAACCGAACGTGTTGGGTTCGAGACGCCCCCATCGCAACGACACCAGCGCGGCGAGTCCTTCATTGGCAAGTCGACCGGCGAATGGAAACACGAACAGCTGCGTGCCTTCGCGGGTCTTCGTCCACTCGACGAGAAGCTGTCCCGCGCGCGGCAACGATGAAATGCGCGACTGCAGTTCGAGCAAGCCGGCGACGGCGCGCATCTCCGGCACGTCGACCGGGCGCGCGAGCAGGCGCTCGACGCGTGCCGCGAGTTCCATCGACAACGGCTGCTTGATGCCCGTCCACTGCGGCACCTGCCCTTCGCCGGCGGGCGCACGCTTCACGAGCGCGGTCATTGCTTCCATGCGCACGAGCTGCAACATCCGCCCGGAAAACAGGAAGCGATCGCCCGGCTTGAGTCGTGCGACGAAGCCCTCCTCCACCGCGCCCAGCGTGCCGCCGCGAACGAGTTTCACCGCGACGCTCCCTTCGCTGGTGATCGTGCCGATCGACAGGCGATGACGAAGTGCGACGCGCCGATCGTCGACCAAGTAGCGACCGTTCTCATCGCGCACGACGCGTTGGAAGTCCGGGTAATGCTCGAGCGCGCGGCCGCCCTGCACGATGAAGTCGAGCACCGATTGCCAGGCTTCGTCGGCCAGTCCCGTGAACGCATGCGTGCCCCGCACTTCCTGCAATAGTTCGTCGGCATCGAAACCGCCGCCGAGCGCGAGCGTGACGCAGTGCTGCGCGAGCACGTCGAGGCTCATGCGCGGCGGACGTCGCGCTTCGACTTCGCCCGCGGTCACGGCTTCCCGCACCGCGGCGAACTCGACGAGTTCCAGCATGTGCGTTGGCACGCAGACGACGTGGCCCGACTCGCCGGGACGATGCTTCGCGCGGCCGGCCCGCTGCAGCAGGCGCGCGGTTCCCTTGGGGCTACCGAGCTGGAACACCTGGTCGACGGCCGGAAAGTCGACGCCGAGATCGAGGCTCGACGTGGCGACAACGCAACGCACGCTGCCATCTCGCAGGCCCGCTTCGACTTCTGCGCGGATGCTCGGATCGAGCGAGCCGTGATGCAGTGCGAGCGTCGCCGGGTCTTCGGGCCACACCGCCTGCAGCGCCTGATGCCAGAGTTCGGCGAACGCGCGCGTGTTGGTGAACAGCAGGCTGGTGCGGGCTTCGAAGATGCGATCGGCGACGCGCGAGAGTTGCGCGAGGCCGATATGTCCCGCCCACGGAAAACGTTCGCCGGCCTCGGGAAGCAATGTTTCGAGCGTGACGGCGCGTGGTGTCGCACCGGACACGACCACCGACTCGGGCACGTGTGGAAGCAGTACCTCACGCGCTTCGTCGAGATTGCCGAGCGTGGCGGACAGTCCCCAGATTCGCAGCTTCGACGACAGCGCACGCAGCCGCGCAAGGCAGAGTTGCAACAGCACGCCGCGCTTGGTGCCGAGCAGTTCATGCCACTCGTCGACGACGACGCAACGCAGCGACGTCAGCCGTTCGGCGGTTTCCGGATACGACAGCAACAGGGCGAGCGACTCCGGCGTCGTCACCAGCGCATCGAGCCGGCCGTCGCGCGCCAGCTTCTTGTCACGTGCACTCGCATCACCGGTGCGCAGGCCGATCGCCCAGTCGAGGCCCAATGCATCGGCAGGTTCGCGGAGCGCGCGCAGCGTGTCGGTGGCGAGCGCACGCAGCGGCGTGATCCAAAGCACTTTGAGGTCGCGCGTCTTGTCATTTGCGATGGCCCCGCCCTGCGCGTCGGCGATGGCCTCGATCAACGGGCCGCCGAACGCGGCTAACGTCTTGCCGCTGCCGGTCGGCGTATGCAGCAGCCCGCTGTCGCCGCGTAGATAGCGCGACCAGACGTCGCGCTGGAACGGTGCCGGCGACCACCCGCGGCTGGCGAACCAGGCGGCAAGCGCCTGCTTCGGGTCATGCGATTTCAAATGACGCGCACGCCGAACTTGCGACGGCAGGTCGATGACACCTTCGAGCGCGCAGATCGCGTCGCCTTCGCCTGTCTGCTGCTCGCGCTCTCGTGCACGTTCGGCGCGTGCGTGCGCTTCAGCACGACGCCGTTCCGACGCAGCACGCCGCGACTTCTCGCGACGTATCGATTCCACCGTCTGCCGCGGCGCGTCGGGATCGGGCCGCTCGGGATACGCCGCGTACGGGTCGTCTTCGCCGTCGGGCGGCATCAGGCCCTTCAACAACCAGCCGCTCATCGCGCCAGCGCTCGCAGCGTGTCGAGCTTGTCGGCGTCGCGCGGCGTCTTGTCCTGACGCCAGCGCAGGATGCGCGGGAAGCGCACGGCGATGCCCGACTTGTGTCGGCTCGACTTGTTCACCGCTTCGAAGCCGAGTTCGAACACGTGCACGGCTTCGACGGAACGCACCGGGCCGAAGCGCTCGAGTGTATGCGCGCGGATCCAGCGATCGAGCGCGAGGATCTCCTTGTCGTCCAGCCCGGAGTACGCCTTGGCGACCGGCACCAGCGCGTCGCCGTCCCACAGGCCGAACGTGTAATCGGTAAACAGCGTGCTGCGTCGACCGTGCCCCGACTGCGCGTAGATGAGCACGGCGTCGATGTTCAGCGGATCGATCTTCCACTTCCACCAGTCGCCGCGGCGACGTCCGACCTGGTACGTCGACGAGCGACGCTTGAGCATCAGCCCTTCGACGCCGCGTTCGCGCGCGGCTTCGCGCAGCGACAGCGCTTCCGTCCAGTCACCGGCATCGACCACGGGCGACGGCACGATCCGCGGGTCGTTGGTGGACGACAGCAGGTCGTCGAGCATGAGCCGTCGTTCGGCGAGCGGCACCTCGCGCAGGTCGCGGCCGTCGAGTTCCAACAGGTCGTAGGCGAGCACGCAAACGGGCGTGTCGGCGAGCGTTTTCGGACCGGGCTTGCGGCGCTGGATCCGCGTCTGCAGCGCAGTAAACGGCATCGGCTGCTCATCGCCAGCGCGCCACGCCATCAGTTCGCCATCGATGACGCAATCGCGCGGAAGCAGCGTCGCGGCGTCTTCGATCTCGGGAAAGCGTCCATCGAGCCGTTCTTCGCCGCGTGACCACAGCGCGATCTCCGGTCCGCGCCGGATTAGCTGCAGGCGGATGCCATCCCACTTCCATTCGAGCAACCAGTCCTCGATGGCGCCGAGGCTTTCGGCTTCCGCCTCCAGCGGTGATGCAAGGAAGAACGGATAAGGCTGTTCGCGATCGCCCGGCAATTCCTCGGGATTCAGCAGGTCGCGCAGGAAGTTCGGCGTCGGCGCCCAGTTGCCGAGCATGCGTTGCGCGATGCGCGCGATGTCGACGCCCGACATCTCGGCGAGCGCCTGCTGCACGAGGCGCTGCGACACGCCGACGCGCAGCGCACCGGTCAGCATCTTGTTGAATGCGAGTCGCTCGTCGGCGCACAGCGATTTCCAGCCATCAACGACGGCTGCGCGACGCAATGCGGGGTCGCGCCCTGCCACCGGGATCAACCGCTTCGTGATCCAGTCATGCAGCGGGATATCGACCAGGCCCTTCGGCGGGTCGTCGAATAGAAGCGTCAATGTCTCCGCGAGATCGCCGACGTGCGCATGGCTGTCCTCGAACAGCCATTCCGGCATGCCGGTTTCCTGCGTCAGCCATTCGCGCAGTTCGCGCGTGTTGGCGATTTTCGTGAGCTTACCGCCGGACAATAGCCAGAGCGCCCAGACCGCGTCTTCCGGCGGCGCGTCGCGGAAATATGCGATGAGCGCCGCGCGCTTA
Organism: Lysobacter sp. HA18; assembly: GCF_054057595.1. Classification (NCBI taxonomy): domain Bacteria; kingdom Pseudomonadati; phylum Pseudomonadota; class Gammaproteobacteria; order Lysobacterales; family Lysobacteraceae; genus Lysobacter; species Lysobacter sp. HA18. The sequence continues at coordinate 1,743,831 of NZ_JBSRZL010000001.1, read as the reverse complement.
TCGAGCGTCGCGGTGCTGCGATCGAGTTCCGTGTACAGAGCGGCGAAGCGCTTCATTCGGCTTCACCGCCGTAATCCGTGGCGAAGGCCTCGGCCGCGATACCTTCTTCGATGAGCGCGCGGATGATTGCGTCGGTGTTGCCGTGCGTCGCAATAACGCGGCTCGCGCCGGTTTCGCGGATGGTGCGCATCAGGTCAGGCCAGTCGGCGTGATCGGAGACTACGAAGCCGCGGTCGTAATTGCGACGCCGACGATTGCCACGCACGCGCATCCAGCCGGATGCAAAGCCCGTCTGCGCGCGACGGAACCGTCGCATCCACAGGCTACCTGCCGCGGACGGCGGTGCGATCACGAGTTCGCCCGCGAACTCCGCGCCCTTCGCCGTTTCGGAAACGGGCAATGTCTCGACCATGCGGATGCCGGCGTCGCGATAGACCTGCACGCCGGCCGCGACCGCGCCGTGCACGAACACGGGACGATCGGTCCACATCGCGAGTTCCGCAAGTACGCGTTGCGCCTTGCCGAGCGCGTAGCAGAGCAGCACTGCGGCTTCACCGCGTGACGCGCAGTGATCCCGCCACTCGACGATCTCGCGCGCGACGTCGCTGGTGTCCGGCCAGCGATAGATCGGCAGGCCGAACGTCGCCTCGGTGATGAAGGTGTCGCAGTCGACGACCTCGAACGGCGCGCAGGTTGGATCGTGCTGGCGCTTGTAATCGCCCGATGCCACCCAGACCTGCCCGTCCGCCTCGATGCGCACTTGCGCGGAACCCAGCACGTGACCGGCGGAGTGGAACGACACGCGCGCATCGCCAATCTCGAACGATTCGCCGTATTCGAAGGTGCGATACGCCTGCTCACCCAGCCGCCAGCGCAGGATCGGCAGGCCATCGCGTGCGGCGAAGTATTCGGCGTTGCCCGGGCGCGCGTGGTCGCCATGACCGTGCGTAATCACTGCACGTTCGACGGGTTTCCACGGGTCGATGTAGAAGTCGCCCTGCGGGCAGTACAGCCCTTCGCGACGGAGGACGACGAGATCGGATGACATGGAGCGACCGTAGGCGGTGGAGCGTCAGCGCACCGACAAAGGCGCAGGGCGACGGTAAGGCGATGCCGTCTCACCTGACGTGACGCGTCGGTCGCGCCGGCATCGCCATTCACAATCGACGCAGGTACGCGAGTACGGCCGGTCGCGCGTCACCTCAACGCGGCTTGTTTATGGACCGCCAAAAAGAAAGGCGGGGCGCCGAAGCACCCCGCCTTCCCCCGCCCGATCTGTTCGATCAGCCCTGGCGCAGCGGCACCAGCGTGATTTCGACGCGGCGATTGCGCGACCAGCACGATTCCGTGTTCTCGGTGCACAGCAGCTGCGTTTCGCCACGGCCGACGACGACCATGCGGTCACGCGTCACGCCGCGCGTCGTCAGGTAGCCCGCCACCGACTCGGCGCGCTGCTGCGACAGGTTGAGGTTGTAGCTGGCATCGCCGCGCTGGTCGGTGTGACCGGCGACGTTGATGACCGTCTGGTTGTACTGCGTCAGCGTGCTCGCCAGGTTGTCCAGTACCGGACGGAACTGCGACTGCAGCGCCGAGCTGTTCGTACCGAACGTGATCGCGTCCGGCATGGTCAGCACGATGTTGTCGCCCTGACGCGTCACGCCGACGCCGGTGCCCTGCAGGCTGTCGCGCAGCGCGCGTTCCTGGCGGTCCTGATAGTTGCCGACGGCGCCGCCGGCGAGTGCGCCGACGCCTGCACCGACGAGTGCACGCTGGCGACGTTCGACTGCGTCGTCGCCACTGAGAACGCCGGCGACCGCGCCGACTGCTGCGCCGATCAGCGCGCCGTTGCGCGTGCGGTCATTGGTGTCGGGATTGGTGCTGTAGGAATTCGGATTCGTCGCGCAACCGGCGACCATCGCGCCGATCAGCGCGGTAAGAACGAAGGTGGAAGCAGTCTTCATGGAGTGGCCCTCTAGGCTTTGGCGTGGCCACGCTAGGTGCGCCATCGTCACCGACAGGTGAGGAAGAGCACGCTCGTTCAGCGTCCAGAGGTATTAGTCGTCACCGCGTCGTGCATCGCGTGATTTGCGGTACGCGAGGAGCGCGTCATCGCGACCTTTCGCGAGGTCGACGAGCGGTGTTCTCGGGTACGAGGGCGCAACGCGGGCGAGAAGTTCCGGGTCGCGCCACGGTGCATGACGCAACGGCACAGGAATCGATGCGAGTTCCGGAAGCCACTGTGCGACGTACTCACCGCGCGGGTCGAAACGCTCCGCCTGCGTCACCGGATTGAACACGCGAAAGTACGGCGCTGCGTCCGCACCTGTACCCGCGACCCACTGCCAACCCATCGTGTTGTTCGCGAGGTCCGCGTCGACCAGCGTGTCGCGGAACCACTCCGTGCCCGTGCGCCAATGCACGCGCATGTGCTTGCACAGGTAGCTCGCGACGATCATGCGCACGCGGTTGTGCATCCACCCCGTCGACCACAGCTCGCGCATGCCCGCGTCGACGATGGGCACGCCGGTGCGTCCGCGACGCCAACGATCGATCGCGGCGCGGCCGGGCTTGGCCCAGTCGAAGTTCGCGAAGCGTTCGTCGAGATCGCGATCGGGCGTATGCGGAAAATGATGCAGAAGATGCGTAGCGAATTCGCGCCATACGAGTTGGCGCAGGAAGGCGTCGATCTGTGCATCCGGAACGCGACCACGCTGCGCTTCGATCGCATGCACCACGCGCCAGACCGCGATCTCACCGAAATGCAGATGTGGCGACAGCCGCGACGTGCCGATTCGATCCGGCCGATCGCGTCCTTCGACATAGCCGTGCAACGCGCCGTCGACGAACGCTTCGAGCGCTTCGCGCGCGCCGGTTTCGCCCGGCGTCCAGTGCGACCAGAAGCCGCCGTCCCAAGTGCGCTCAGGAGTCAGGCGAAGCTGGTCGATCAGCACACCCGCCGGGCCGTCGTCGCTGTGCGCAATGCGGTCGGGAGCATCCTGCGGCGACGTCGGCGCCCAGTGCGCGAGCGCGGCGCGATAGAACGGCGTGAATACGCGATACGGGCCGCCCTTCCCTGTCTTCAGCGTCCACGGCTCGAACAGCAGGGCAGCGTTGAAGCTTTCGACCTGCAGCCCCTGCTCGCGCAGTTCGCGCTTGATGCGTGCATCGCGCGCTTCGACCGCGGGCTCATAGCGACGATTCCAGAACACGGCCTCCGCACCGGTCGCGGCAGCGATGCCGGCGAGCGTCGGGCCCGCATGCCCGAGAAAGAATCGCAGTGCGTTGCCGTGCCGATGCAATGCGTTGTCGAGCGATTGCAGCGATCGCGCACGCCATGCGTTCGAGGCCGCACCGGGCGCCCACTCGCCCTCGCCGTCCGGGTCGTGGATGTAGACGGGCACGACATCGAAGCCGCCATCGATCGCGGCCTGCAACGCCGGGTTGTCGTCGAGCCGCAGGTCGTTCCGGAACCAGACGATCGCGACGGGCATGGCGTCAGCGTTCGAGGAAACGGACGCGTCGCGTGATCGAACAGGTCAACTCGTAGCCGATGGTGCCGGCCGATGCTGCGATGGTTTCGACCGGCAACTCCGGCCCCCACAAGGTGACCGGATCGCCAACGCGTGCTTCGGGAACGCCGCGCAGGTCGATCGTCATCAGGTCCATGGAGATGCGTCCGATCACTTGCGTGCGATGGCCGCCGACGAGAACGGGGGTGCCTGCGGGCGCCGCGCGTGGATAGCCGTCGCCATAGCCGATGGCCGCGACGCCTACGTCCATGTCCTCGGGGCATTCCCACGTGCCGGCGTAACCGATGCGGCCACCCTTGCAGACGCGGTTCACCGCGATGAGGCGCGTCGACAGCGTCATCGCCGGACGCAAGCCGAAGTCCTCGCCGGTGCGGCCATCGACCACGGAGATGCCATAAAGCGCGCCGCCCGGACGGATCCAGTCGTCATGCGCATCGGGCCAGCCCAGCACCGCTGCAGAGTTGGCGAGTGATCGCGCGCCGTCGAGATCGGCGGTCACCGCGCGGAACACCTCCATCTGTTCGCGCGTCTGTGCGCCGCGCGACGGGCTGTCCGCGAAATCGTCGGACGCCGCGAAGTGGTTCATCAGCACGACGTTGCCGACCGCGCCACCGCGCATGGATATCAGCCGCTTATACGCGGCGCGAAAAGCATCCGGCGCGAAACCGAGCCGATGCATACCGCTGTCGAGCTTGAGCCAGCAATCGATCGGCTCGCCGGGCGCGGCCTGTTCGAGCATTTCGAGCTGCGAGACGTGATGCACCGTCGTCCACACGTTCAAGCCGCGCAGGCGTTCGATGTCCGACGGTTCGTCGAAGCCCGAGAGCAGCAGGATCGGCTGCGAAATGCCGGCGGCGCGCAGGCGCTCTGCATCGGACAACGCGGCGACGCCGAACGCATCGGCACCTGCCAGCGCACGCGCCACACGCTCGAGGCCGTGGCCGTAGCCGTCTGCCTTCACCACCGCCATCACCCGGCTGCGCGGCGCGCGGGCGCGCACCTGGCCGAGGTTGTGACGCAGGGCGTCGACGTGGATGGTCGCGGAGGTCGGTCGTGCCATCCGCGCATTCTAAGGCGGCGTCAGTGCACCTGCTCGAAGCGGTAACGGTCGCGCACGCGCTCGCTGAAATAGTGGCCGCGCGAGCCGGCCCGCATCATCCGCAGCACTTCCTGCTCGGGCACATCGAAGTACTGGTAGACGCTGCCGCTGGCGAATTCGATCTCCAGCACCTGGCGCGCCGGGTCGTAACCGACGCTGCTCAGGGCTTCGGAGTCAAGGGGGATGCGCTCCACCCGGCGAAATTATTCGAACGAACCGATCGAGTCGTGTGAAAGGTTGTCGAAGCGGGTGTATTCGCCGAAGAACTTCAGCTTGAAGGAGCCGGTCGGGCCGCTTCGCTGCTTGCCGATGATGACTTCGGCGAGGCCCTTGTCCGGCGAATTTTCCTTGTTGTAGTAATCGTCGCGGTAGATGAAGACGATCATGTCGGCGTCCTGCTCGATCGCGCCGGATTCGCGAAGGTCGGCCATCACCGGCCGCTTGTCGGTACGCGTTTCCAGCGATCGGTTGAGCTGCGACAGCGCGATGATCGGCACACCGAGCTCCTTGGCCAGGCCCTTCAGCGAGCGCGAGATCTCGGAGATTTCCGTCGCGCGGTTCTCGTTGTTGCCGGGCACCGACATCAGCTGCAGGTAGTCGATGACGATCAGGCCGAGGCCGTGCTCGCGCTTGAGGCGTCGTGCCTTCGACGACAGCTTCACCGGCGACAGGCCCGGCTCGTCGTCGATGAACACCTTGGCCTCGCGCAGCTGGCGGATCGCACCCGTGACACGGCTCCAGTCCTCGTCTTCCAGCTGACCGGTACGCAGGCGCTGCGCGTTGACGCGGCCAACGGACGAGATCAGGCGCATCGCGAGCTGCGACGCCGACATTTCCATCGAGAACACCGCGACCGGCAGGCGGCTCTTGAACGCCGCGAACTCGGCGATGTTGAGCGCGAGCGTGGTCTTGCCCATCGCCGGACGCGCGGCAAGGATGATCAGGTCGGTCTTCTGCAGACCGGCGGTGAGTTCATCGAACTCGGTGTAACCGGTCGGAAGGCCGGTGACGCCGCTGCCGTTCGCATAGCGCGTCTGCAGTTCGTCGAACGCTTCCGACAGCGCCTTGGTGACCGGCGTGAAGTCCTCGCGCCCCGTGCGGTTGGCCTGCGAGATCGCCAGCACTTCGCGCTCGGCTTCCTCGAGGATCTCGCCGCTCTCGCGGCCGTCCGGTTGGAACGCGTTGTTGACGACGTCGGTGCCGACTTCGATCAGCTGCCGCAGGATCGCCTTGTCGCGCACGATCTCCGCATACGCGGCGATGTTCGCAGCCGACGGCGTGGTGCTCGCGAGTTCGATCAGGTACGCACCGCCGGCAACCGTTTCCGACTGCCCCATCGACTCGAACCATTCACCGAGCGTCACCGCATCGAACGGGCGGTTCTTCTCCGCGAGCTCGCGGATCGCGCGATAGATGAGCTGATGGTCGCGACGATAGAAGTCGCCGTCGCTGAGCTGGTCGGCAACGCGGTCGTAGGCGTCGGGCGCGAGCATCAAACCGCCGAGCACGGCCTGCTCGGCCTCCACGGACTGCGGCGGCACCCTCAACTGGTCGACGCGTTGCTCGGCGCGCGTCTCGAAGCGCTTTTCGTTGCGGAAGCCGGCGCGTGCACTCATCGTCGTTGCTGCTCTCTGCCGCGTTCGCGGCGCGATGTTCCCCGCCGCATCCTAGCCAGCGGAAGCCTGCGTCCGTTGCAGATAAGTCTGTGGGTAAGTCGGGATAAGTCGCAGCCGTTGTCGCACGGCGCTGTCTCGCGGATTGCGATCACGAACGGGCTGTCCGCGCCGTCCGGATTCGCGCCACGCAGACGCTGTTTTGCGCGGCCGGAAACGACGAAGGGCGCCCGGAGGCGCCCTTCGGCTTGTCGCGATGATGCGTGGATCAGGCCTGTTCGCCGACCACGATCACCTTGACGGTCTGCTCGACGTCGGCGTGCATGCGCACGATGACGTCGTACTCGCCGGTGCGGCGGAACGGGCCTTCGCCCAGCACCACTTCCGACTTGTCGACCTTGTGGCCGAGCTTGGACAGCTGCTCGGCGATGTCGCGCGGCGTGACCGAGCCGAACAGCTTGCCTTCCGGCGAAGCGTTGGCGGCGATCGTGACCTCGGCGCCTTCCAGCGCGGCGCGGCGGGCTTCGGCGCCCTCGAGCTGCGCCTTGGCCTTGGCTTCGAACTCGGCGCGGCGCGCCTCGAAGTCGGCCAGGTTCGACGCGGTGGCCGGCGTGGCCTTGCCCTGCGGAACGAGGAAGTTGCGGCCGTAACCCGGCTTGACGTTGACCTTGTCGCCGAGGCGGCCGAGGTTAGTCACGTTCTGGAGAAGAATGAGCTGCATGGTGATGCTCCGTATTCGTTAGTGGCGGCCCGGCGTCTGCCGGTCACCGCCACAGCGGATCGCTGTCCGAATGGAAAAAGTCGCGGTGTTTCGTCGAAGAGCCCGCGTGTTGACGCGGACTCCCTACGAACGACGCGTACTCAGGCGTTGTGGTTGTCGGTGTACGGGATCAGCGCCAGGAAACGGGCGCGCTTGACCGCCGTGGCCAGCTGGCGCTGGTACTTCGACTTGGTACCGGTGACGCGGCTCGGGACGATCTTGCCGGTCTCGGTGAGGTACTGGCGAAGGGTGTTGAGATCCTTGTAATCGATCTCCTTGATACCTTCGGCCGTGAACTTGCAGAACTTGCGGCGACGGAAGAACTTGGACATGGGTCGGATTCCTTAGGCGGCTTCGGCGGTGTCGGAGGCGTCGGCAGCGGGTGCACCGTCGCCATCGTCGTCACGGCGGCGGCGATCGCCACGCTCGCCCTTGTCGCCCTTCTCGTCCTTGAACTTCATGATCAGCGACTGCTCGGTGTCCGCACCGTCGCGCTTCATGACGAGGTGGCGGAGCACCGCGTCGTTGAAGCGGAAGCTGTCGACCAGCTCGTTCATCGTGGCCTGCGAGGCCTCGATGTTCAGCAGCACGTAGTGAGCTTTGACCAGGTTCTGGATCGGGTACGCCAGCTGGCGGCGGCCCCAGTCTTCCAGGCGGTGGATCTTGCCTTCCGCGGTTTCGATCAGCGACTTGTAGCGCTCGATCATCGCCGGGACCTGCTCGCTCTGATCCGGATGGACCAGGAACACGACTTCGTAATGACGCATTTTCGTTTCCTTGTGGATACGGCGCGTGGCGCCGGGCAGCTCCCTGCGTGCAGCAGCAGTGGAGCAAGGTCGCCGCGACCAACGGCCGCGGAGCCGGAAATTATGTCAGCTCAATGGGTTACGTGCAAACCGCGTGAAAACCGGCGGGCCGGTTTCGGGCAACTGGCGGGTTCAGTGAGTGGGCGCGACCGGCGCCTGCTTGCGGGCAGCGATCCACTCGTCGATGTGGGTTTCCAGCACCGACAGCGGCACCGAGCCGGTCTCGAGCACGGCGTCGTTGTAGTCGCGCAGGTCGAAGCGGTCGCCCAGCTCGCGGGCCGCCTTCGCGCGCAGCTCGGAGATCTTCATCTGGCCGATCTTGTAGCCCAGCGCCTGCCCCGGCCAGCTGATGTAGCGGTCGATCTCGTTGACCACGTCCTGTCGGGTCTTGGGCGAGTTGTCCATGAAATACTGGATGGCCCGGTCGCGGCTCCAGGCCTTCGCGTGCATGCCGGTATCGACCACCAGCCGCACTGCGCGCCACATGTCGTACGCCAGCTGACCCATGCGGTCGTACGGGTCGTCGTAGAGGCCCATGTCGTAGCCGAGGCGCTCGGCGTACAGGCCCCAGCCTTCGCTGTAGGCGATGAAATACGCCGTGCGACGGAACATCGGGGCGTCGGGCAGTTCCAGCGCGCGGGCGAACTGGAAGTGATGGCCCGGCACCGACTCGTGCAGCGACAGCGGGACCATCTCCCAGGTCGGCCGCGTCTCGGGCTTGTAGAGGTTGACGTAGTAGAAGCCCGGCCGGCTGCCGTCGGACGCACCCGGCTGGTAGTAGGCGGTCGTCTGGTCAGGCGCAACGGCGTCGGGAATCGGGCGCACGCCGTAGGGCAGCCGTGGAATCGTGCGGAAGACCTTCACCAGCTCGGGGTCGATGCGCTTCGCCGTCGCTGCGTACGCCTCGAACAGGTCGTCGGGCGTCTTCTTGAAGAATTTCGGGTCGGTCCGCAGGTACTGGAAGAACGCCGGCATGTCGCCCTTGAAGCCGACTTCCGCCTTCACTTTCTCCATCTCGCCGCGGATGCGGGCGACTTCCTTCAGGCCGATCTCGTGGATCTGGTCCGCGGTCAGGTTGGTCGTGGTGAAGTAGCCAGCGAGGAAGTCGTAGTACGCGCGGCCATCGGACAGATCGGTGGCTGCCGTGCTCGTGCGCGTAGCCGGGATGTATTCCTTGTCGAAGAACGTCGCGAATTCGCGGTACGCCGGGATGATCTTGCGCGCGATGACGTCCTTGGCCTGCGACTGCAGGCGTTCGCGCTCGGCCGCGGGAACCGAATCCGGAAACTTGAGAAACGGCGAGTAGAACCGGCTCTTGGTGACATCGTCGACCAGTTGCGACCGCAGCTGCGTGCTAACACGCTGCATCAACACGCGCGGCGGCGTGCGGCCGGCCTTCATGCCCGCGCGCAGGATCACCTCGTTCTGCTCGATGAGCGTCGGCAGTGCGTCGAGGCGCTTGAGCCAGTCCTGATAATCCTTGACGGTCCGGAACTGCATGTACTCGACGATGCCGTCGACGCTCTGGATCCCGCCCAGCTGCGTCACCGGCATCATCCATTCCTCGAAGCGCTGGCGATCGACCGCGTGCTGGGCGCTCCAGAGGTAGACGTCGTAGTTGACGCGATCGGCGTCGGACAGCGCGCTGCGGTCGATCGCCTTCAACTGCGCGAGCGCATCACGATCCTCGGCTTCGATGCGCGCGAAGGACTCGAGGCTGGCGTCGATCCAGCGATCGTTGTAGCGGGTGTCGCCCTCGGTCGTGGCGAGCTCGGGGTTCTCGCGCAGGTAGCGTTCCCACTGTTCGTCGAAGAACCGATGCAACGCCGTGGTCGCGGCGTTCGTCACTGCCGGTGCGGGCGCGGGTGCAGCACTTGAAACGACAGGAACCAACGTCGACAGCGCGACGGCGAGCAGCAGCGGACGAAGCATCGGGCGGACTCCGGACGGGATCGCCCGAGTCTAGCGCCGCTTGTCGACGCGCCGCCCGTGCGGCGGTCGCGGATCAGACGTCGTCGGCCGTCGTGAAGCTCTCGCCGCAACCGCATTCACCGCGCACGTTCGGGTTGCGGAACACGAACTGCTCGCCGAGCTTCTGACGCACGAGGTCGATCTCGGTACCGTCGACGATCGCAAGGCTGGCCTGGTCGACGTAAATGCGCACGTCGTCCTGCAGGAAGATCCGGTCGTCGTTGCTCGATGCCTTCGCGAGGTCGGCGACGTACTGCCAGCCCGAGCAACCCGTCTTCTTGACGCCGAAACGCAGGCCCAGCGCGTCGGGCGTCTCGCTGAGGTAGCGGCGGACGCGGTCGAGGGCGGCGGGGGCGAGCGAGACGGCCATGAAGACTCCAGTGCGGCGGATCGTGCGGGACGAGTATAGGCAGCTGGCCGCAAAGGCCCTGCGACAGCACGTAAACTCTGCATCCCACGTCGGGCCGACCGGCCCGTAAATCAAGATCAGGACGGACGGTCAGCGCATGACGATCATGAGCGTCGAGCAGGTGCTCGCGGGCAAGGTGCCGGCAGGTGGCGAAGTCACGGTGCGCGGCTGGGTCCGCACGCGCCGCGATTCCAAGGCGGGGCTGAGCTTCGTCAACGTCAGCGACGGCTCGTGCTTCGCGCCCATCCAGGTGGTGGCACCGGCCGACCTCGCCAATTACGAGTCCGAGGTGAAGCGGCTGACCGCCGGTTGCGCGGTGATCGCCACGGGCAACGTCGTGCAGTCGCAGGGCCAGGGCCAGGCATTCGAGCTTCAGGCGACTGAGATGGAAGTCGTCGGCTGGGTCGAAGACCCGGAGACGTATCCGATCCAGCCGAAGGCGCATTCGCTCGAGTTCCTACGTGAAGTCGCGCATCTGCGCCCGCGCACCAACCTGTTCGGCGCGGTGACGCGCATCCGCAACACGCTCGCGCAGGCGGTGCACCGCTTCTTTCACGAGAACGGCTTCTACTGGATCTCGACGCCGATCGTCACGACGTCCGACGCCGAAGGCGCGGGCCAGATGTTCCGCGTGTCGACGCTCGACATGGCCAACCTGCCGCGCGACGGCAAGGGCGCGATCGATTTCAGCCGCGACTTCTTCGGCAAGGAAGCATTCCTGACGGTGTCGGGCCAGCTCAACGTCGAGGCCTACTGCCTTGCGCTCAGCAAGGTCTACACGTTCGGCCCGACGTTCCGCGCCGAGAACTCGCACACCACGCGCCATCTCGCCGAGTTCTGGATGATCGAGCCGGAGATCGCGTTCGCCGATCTCAACGACAACGCCGACCTCGCCGAGCGCTTCCTCAAATACCTGTTCCGCGCCGTGCTCGCCGAGCGCGCGGACGACCTGGCGTTCATCGCCGAGCGCGTGCAGAAGGATGCGATCACGCGTCTCGAAGCCTTCGTCAACGCGCCGTTCGAGCGCATCGAATACTCCGACGCGATCACGCTGTTGCAGAAGTCCGGCGAGAAGTTCGAGTTCCCGGTCGAATGGGGTCTGGACCTGCAGACCGAGCACGAGCGCTGGCTGACCGAGCAGCACGTCGGCCGCCCGGTCGTCGTCATGAACTATCCCGAGCACATCAAGGCGTTCTACATGCGCCTCAACGACGACGGAAAGACCGTCGCCGCGATGGACGTGCTCGCGCCGGGCATCGGCGAAATCATCGGTGGCAGCCAGCGCGAAGAGCGCCTCGACATGCTCGACAAGCGCATGGCGCAATTCGGCCTCGACGGCGAACACTACGGCTGGTATCGCGATTTCCGTCGCTACGGCACGGTGCCGCACGCGGGCTTCGGCCTCGGATTCGAGCGGCTCGTCGTCTACGTCTGTGGCTTGTCGAACATCCGCGACGCCATCCCCTACCCGCGCGCACCGGGCCAGGCCGACTACTGATGATCCTGTTCCTCGCCCTGTGCTTCGTCGCGACGGCGATCGCCGGCGCGAGTGCACTGGTGATCTTCTGGCCGCTGGCGCTCGTGCATATCCGCGATCGGCATCCCGAGCTCGCCAACGAGCTCGGGCCGAACGCGTTTTTCCGCCTGAGCGCGTGGAAGTGGCTGCTGCTCGGTCGCTATCGCGGCATGCCGGACCGCAACCTGACCGGCCTCGCAGGGCCCGCGCGCATCTCGCTGCTGACGATCATCGTCGGCCTGCTGCTCGCGTGGCTGCTGTGGCTGGTGTCGTACTGGATGGGAGCATGACGATGTCGCAGGACCAATGGTGGCTCGCAACCGCGGGCGGCACGCTGATCTGGGCGCGCCTTCGCGTGCTGGAGGCCGGCACCGCCGAAGTTCTCGACTGCGACGGCGCCACCCTGCCCTACGACAGCGAGGATAGCGCGCGCGCCGCGTTGATGGACGCCGAGTTCGTCTCGCTCGAAGGCCTCGATGCGGACGATGCCGACACGCGCGGCTTCGACCTCGATGCACTCACGCCGCCGCGCGGCACCAGCGACGACGCGCTGCGTCCGCAGATGATCGTCAAGCTGCCGCGACGCCAGTGACGCTCTACCTGCCGCGAGCCTTCGACGAGCGCGATCTCTCGCGACTCGACGCGCTCGCGGCGGCGCATCCTTTCGCAACCCTGATCACCGTCGACGACGGCACGCCGACCGTCTCGCACTTGCCGATGCTGTACGCGCGCGACGGCGATTCGATCGTGCTGCGCGGTCACCTCGCACGGCCGAATCCGCAGACACGTCATCGCGGACGCGCGCTAGTCATCCTGCAGGGCCCACACGCCTACGTGTCGCCGACTTGGTACGTGGACAAGGCCGAGCAGGCGCGCGTGCCAACCTGGAATTACGTAGTCGCCCATCTGAGCGGCGCGCTCGAATGGTTCGATGACGAAGACGCGCTTGGCGATCTGTTGACCGCACTTGGCGACGTGCACGAATCGCGCGTCGGTGGCGACTGGCGCTACGACGCGAACGATCCTGCCGAGCGCGTGCAACTGCGCGGCATCGTCGGGCTGCGCGTCGTCGTCGACCACGTCGAGTTCAAGGCCAAGCTCAGCCAGAACCATCCGCTCGCCAACCGCCACGCGGTGATCGATCGGCTTGCGTCGTCCACCGACGCCGGCGATCGCGACGTCGCCGCGTGGATGCGCGCCACTCTCGAATCGACGCAAGAAGGAGCCTGATCCATGGATCTTGACCTCACCGGCCGCCACGCGCTCGTCTGCGGCGCCTCCGAAGGCATCGGCCGCGCGACTGCGTACGAACTCGCGCTGCTCGGCGCCGACGTGACGCTGCTGTCGCGTCGCCCCGAAGTGCTGCTGCAGGTCGCCGATGCCCTGCCCGTTCGCGGCGCGCAGGCGCACGGCTGGATCGCCGCCGATGTCAGCGATCTCGACGCGTTGCGCGCGAAGGTCGAAGGCGTGGTGTCGGGCAAACCCGTGCACATCCTTATCGACAACACCGGCGGCCCGCCCGGCGGGCCCGCGCATACCGCCACGCTCGACGCCTTCCGCGACGCGTTCACACGCCACGTTCTCGCCAACCAGACGCTGGTGCAGGCGGTTGTCGCCGGCATGAAAGGCGCGGCGTGGGGCCGCATCGTGAACATCATTTCGACATCGGTGCGCGAGCCGATTCCGAACCTCGGCGTCTCGAATACGGTGCGCGGCGCGGTGGCGAGCTGGGCGAAGACGCTGTCGCGCGAGCTCGCGGCCGACGGGATCACCGTCAACAACGTGCTGCCGGGTTACACCAAGACCGCGCGGCTAACGCAGATCCTCGCCGATCGCTCGAAGGCAACCGGCCAGAGTGAGGATGAGGTCGCCGACGGCATGCGCCGCACCGTGCCGGCCGCCCGGTTCGCGGAAGCAGCCGAGGTCGCGTCGGTCATCGCCTTCCTGTGCTCGCCGGCCGCCGGCTACGTCAACGGCGTCAGCCTCGCGGTCGATGGCGGCCGCATGCAGTCGATCTGATCGCAACGGGCCGCGAAGGCGCGTCCGTTAAGCTGTCGACATGCGACTGAATCACTGGATCGACGGGCAGTCCGTTCCGCCTCGCGCGGACCGTTGGCTCGACGTGCACGAACCGGCCAGCGGCCGCGTCGTGGCCGAGGTCGCCGCCGGCGATGCGGCCGACGTGGAAGCGGCGGTCGATGCCGCTAAGCGCGCGGCGCCCGCCTGGGCGGCACTTCGCAACAGCGAGCGCGCCGAGTGGCTGGAGAAGCTCGCCAACGCCATCGAAGCAAAACTCGAGACCTTCGCGACTGCCGAGTCCCGCGACGCCGGCAAACCGCTGCGCCTGACGCGCGCCATCGAGATCCCGCGCGCCATCTCGAACTTCCGCTTCTTCGCCCACGCCGCGACGCAGTTCGCGAGCGAGTCGCACCACGGCGAGGCCGGGCTCAATTACACGCTGCGCTCGCCGCTCGGCGTCGTCGCTGCGATCTCGCCTTGGAACCTGCCGCTCTATCTGCTCACCTGGAAAATCGCGCCGGCGCTTGCGGCGGGTAATACGGTGGTCGCCAAGCCTTCGGAAATCACGCCGTGGACGGCGACTCTGCTCGGCGAGCTGTGCGGCGAGATCGGTCTGCCTGCGGGCGTACTCAACATCGTGCACGGCCGCGGGCCGGACGTCGGCGAGCCGTTGGTGTCGCATAGCGACGTCAAGGCAGTCACGTTCACCGGCAGCACGGCGGTCGGTCGGCGCATCGCCGGTATCGCATCGCCGCTGCTCAAAAAGGTTTCGCTGGAACTCGGCGGCAAGAACGCGACGATCGTGTTCGCCGACAGCCCGTGGCGCGAACACCTCGACCTTCTGGTGCGCTCGGCGTTCCAGAACACCGGGCAGATCTGTCTCTGCGGGTCGCGCATGCTTGTCGAGCGGTCAATCCACGACGAGTTCGTCGACGCCTTCGTCGAGCGCGCGCGCACGCTCCGCATCGGTGACCCGATCGATACCGATAGCGACATGGGTCCACTCGTGTCGGAGGCGCATTTCGAGAACGTCAGCGCCGCGATCCAGCGCGCTGTCGACGAAGGCGGACGCCTGCTCTGCGGCGGACATCGCATCGATCGCCCGGGCTGGTATCTCGAACCGACGGTGATCGACGGACTCGGCGCGGACTGCGCGACCAATCGCGAGGAGATCTTCGGCCCGGTGGTCACGCTGCAGGCGTTCGACGACGAAGCGCAGGCGCTTTCGCTCGCGAACTGCGGCGATTACGGGCTTTCGGCATCGGTATGGACGCGCGATCTGGGCCGTGCGCATCGTCTCGCCGCGTCGCTGCGCGTCGGCATGGTCTGGATCAACACCTGGATGCAGCGCGACCTGCGCACGCCGTTCGGCGGCGCGGGCGCATCGGGGCTCGGTCGCGAAGGCGGCTGGGAGGCGATGCGCTTTTTCACCGAACCCAAGAACGTCGGCATTTGCCTGGAGAACTGCGAGTGACGGAAACCCTCGACGACCTGCTGGCCCGCAACAAAGATTGGGCCGCCCGCATCGAGCGCGAAGACCCCGGCTTCTTCGGCCGCCTGTCGCAACAGCAGGCGCCCGAATTCCTGTGGATCGGCTGTTCGGATTCGCGCGTTCCGGCGAACCAGATCATCGACATGGCACCGGGCGAAGTGTTCGTCCATCGCAACATCGCCAACGTCGTCGTGCACACCGACCTGAACTGCCTGTCGGTGCTGCAGTTCGCGGTCGACGTGCTGAAAGTGCGGCACATCCTAGTCGTCGGCCACTACGGTTGCGGCGGCGTGCACGCGGCGCTGACGCAGCGGCGACTGGGCCTGGCGGACAATTGGGTGCGGCACGTCGCCGACGTCGCGGAGAAGCACCAGGCGCATCTGCAGCCGCTGGGCGACGAACACGCGATGCATGACCGGCTGTGCGAACTGAATGTGCTCGAACAGGTGGTCAACGTCGCGCGCACGTCGATCCTGCAGGACGCCTGGTCGCGTGGTCAGGACGTCACCGTGCACGCGTGGTGCTATCGACTCGAGGACGGCCTGGTGCGTGACCTCGGCCTGCATGTCGACCGCACGACACCACTCGCCGACGCGTATGACCGCGCGCTGGCCCACATCGAATCCCCGGAGCGAACCGCATGAGCGACAGCATCATCCTGAAGGACAACGCGCCGCGTCCCGTCGGCAGCTACCCGCATGCACGCCGCGTCGGCAACATGCTGCTGTTGTCGGGCATCGGCCCGCGCGACCCGGACACCAACCAGGTCAGCGGCGACGTGCGTGACACCGAAGGCAAGCTGATGAGCTACGACATCGAAGCACAGTGCCGCGCGGTGTTCCGCAACGTGCGCAACGTGCTCGATGCCGCGGGCGCCAAGCTCGACGACCTCATCGACGTCACCGTCTACCTCACCGATCTTCCCCACGACTTCCGCGTGTTCAACGAGATCTGGGCGGAATACTTCCCGAACCCGGAGAACGCGCCATGCCGCACGACGGTCGGCGTGAGCTACCTGCCGACGCCGATCGCGGTCGAGATGAAGTGCGTGGCGGTGCTGAAGTCGTGAAACTGCCGGACGCGCTGAACCTGCAGAAGTGGGTGGACGAGCATCGCGAGCTGCTCAAGCCGCCCGTCGGCAACAAGTGCATCGTCGATGGCGACTACATCGTCATGATCGTCGGCGGGCCGAACGCGCGTACGGATTACCACTTCGAGGAAGGCCCGGAGTTCTTCTACCAGCTCGAAGGCGAGATGGTGCTGCGCATCCAGGAAGACGGCGCGGTGCGCGACATTCCGATTCGCGCCGGCGAGATGTTCTACCTGCCGCCGCGCGTGCCGCACAGCCCGCAGCGCAGCGCCGGCGGCGTTGGGCTGGTCATCGAACGTCGTCGCCTTGCGCACGAGGACGATGCGCTCATGTGGTTCTGCGAGCGCTGTAACGCGAAGGTGTACGAGGAGTTCTTCCACCTCGTCGACATCGAGCAGGACTTCTTCCGCGTGTTCGAACGCTTCTATCGCGACAACCACCTGCGCACCTGCAAGAACTGCGGGCATCTCAATCCGCGGCCCAGCCGCTACGAGCTGCAAGCGACCTCCGAAGCGGACATCACCTGACACATGCTCAAGATCGACACACACGCGCACTACCTGCCGCGCGACTGGCCCGACCTTGCGCGCAAGTACGGTGACGCCCGCTTCCCGGTGATCCATCACACGGACGACGGCCGCCACCGCATCTACAAGGACGGCAAGTTCTTCCGCGAGATCTTCAGCAAGACCTGGGATCCGCAGGAACGCATCGACGACTACGCGCGTTTCGGCGTGCAGGTGCAGGTGATCAGCACCGTGCCGGTGATGTTCAGTTACTGGGCGAAATCGCAGCACGCGCTCGAACTGCACCAAGCGCTCAACGAC
Source organism: Lysobacter sp. HA18 (assembly GCF_054057595.1). Taxonomy (NCBI): domain Bacteria; kingdom Pseudomonadati; phylum Pseudomonadota; class Gammaproteobacteria; order Lysobacterales; family Lysobacteraceae; genus Lysobacter; species Lysobacter sp. HA18. Next base: position 1,726,699 of record NZ_JBSRZL010000001.1, on the reverse strand, counting down.
CACATGGCGCAGACGGTCAACGACTATCCCCGTAACTACGCGGGCATCGGCACCGTGCCGCTGCAGTCCCCACGCCTTGCCGTGCAGGAACTCGAGCGCTGCATGGACCAGCTCGGACTGCAGGGCGTGCAGATCGGCAGCCACATCGGCGACTGGAACCTCGACGCGCCGGAGCTGTTCGAATTCTTCGAGGCCGCGTCCGAACTCGGCGCCGCCATCCTCGTGCACCCGTGGGACATGATGGGCACGGAATCGATGCCCAAGTACTGGCTGCCGTGGTTGGTCGGCATGCCCGCGGAGCAGTCGCGCGCCGCGTGCTGCCTGATCTTCGGCGGCGTGCTCGAGCGCTTGCCGAAGCTGAAGATCTGCCTCGCGCATGGCGGCGGTTCGTTTCCGTACACCATCGGCCGCATCGAGCACGGCTTCAACATGCGCCCCGACCTCGTCGCCACCGACAACCCGCGCAATCCGCGCGACTACCTGTCACGTTTCTTCTTCGATTCGTGGGTCGCCGATCCGCGTGCCCTCGAATACCTGCTCGACACCTGCGGCGTCGACCGCGTGATGCTCGGCACCGACTACCCGTTCCCGCTCGGCGAGCAGGAGCCCGGCGCGGGCATCGCCGCGCTCGAACTCGACCAAGCCGCCCGCGCGCGGCTCTATCACGGCACCGCGCTCGACTGGCTGGGCCTTCCGCTGTCCCGCTTCGCCTGAATCCCATCAATGACTGAGTTGTTTTCCGACGCGCACGCCGCCGCCCTCGACGCCGCGGACCCGCTGCGCGCCTTCCGCGACGAGTTCCTGGTCCCGCGTCATAACGGCGAGCCGATGGCGTACTTCGTCGGCAACTCGCTGGGACTGCAGCCACGCGGCGCTCGCGCGCACGTCGAAACCGTGCTGCGCAAATGGGAGGAGGACGCGGTGGAAGGCCACTTCACCGGCGACGCGCAATGGATGAACTACCACGAGCTCGTGCGCGAACCACTCGCGCGGCTCGTCGGTGCGAAGCCGGTCGAAGTCGTGGCGATGAACACGCTCACCGCCAACCTGCACTTGCTGATGGTGAGCTTCTACCGGCCGACGCCCCAGCGCCCAGCCATCCTCATCGAAGCCGGCGCGTTTCCTTCGGACCGGCACGCCACGGCATCGCAGGTCGCATTCCACGGTTTCGACCCCGCGACGGACCTCATCGAAGTTCAGCCCGACTCGCCGAGCGGCACCATCTCGATGGCGGCGATCGAACGCGCCATCGAGACGAATCGCGACCGCCTCGCGTTAGTGCTATGGCCGGGCGTGCAGTACCGCACTGGCCAGGCATTCGACCTCAAGCGCATCGCGAAACTCGCGCATGACGCCGGCGCGATGTGCGGCTTCGACCTGGCACATGCGGTGGGCAACCTCGACCTCGCGCTGCACGACAGCGATGCCGACTTCGCCGCCTGGTGTCACTACAAGTACGTGAACTCCGGGCCTGGCGCGGTCGGCGGTGCGTTCGTGCACGAGCGCCACTCGCGCGAGGACGTGCCGCGTTTCGCCGGCTGGTGGGGCCACGACGCGTCGACGCGGTTTCGCATGGGTCCGGACTTCGTGCCCGCCGCGGGCGCGGACGGCTGGCAGCTCAGCAATCCGCCGATCCTGTCGATGGCGCCGTTGCGTGCATCGCTGGAGCTGTTCGACCGCGCCGGGCTGCCCGCGCTGCGCGAGAAGTCGCGCTCGCTCACCGGCTATCTCGAAGCGCTGATCGACGCCCGCCTCTCGCACGTGCTCGACATCCTGACGCCGCGCGATACCGCGCAGCGCGGCTGCCAGTTGTCCCTGCGCGTGCACGGCGGACGCGAGCAGGGCCGTGCGCTGTTCGACCATCTCGCCGCGAACGGCGTGCTGGGCGACTGGCGCGAGCCCGACGTGATCCGCATCTCGCCCGCCCCGCTCTACAACACGCATGCCGACGTGCTGCGGTTCGTGCGCGAGGTCGAGCGCTGGGCGCCGGCGGCCTGATCGCGTCGTTCATCGCCTTGAACCGCGGCGCCACGGCGCGTCGCTGCCACTACACTCGCCCGACGACGACCGGATGGATCTGCACGTGAGCGACAGCCCCCGCAGCATCACGATCATTGGCGCCGGCCTCGCGGGCGCGTTGCTGGCCACGCTGCTGGCGCGCCGGGGCTGGAGCGTCGAGGTTTACGAAAAGCGCGGCGACCCGCGCGTTCGCGGTTATGCGGGCGGTCGATCGATCAACCTGGCGCTGGCGGAGCGTGGCCGATATGCGCTCGACCTCGCCGGTGCTGACGAAGCGGTGATGTCGCACGCGGTGATGATGCGCGGCCGCATGGTGCATTTCGCCGACGGGCGCACCGACCTGCAGCGCTACGGCCGCGACGACAGCGAAGTCATCTGGTCGGTGCACCGCGGCGAACTCAACATCATCCTGTTGGAGATCGCCGAAGCCGCCGGCGTGCGCCTGCATTTCGATCGCGGTCTCGTCGACGTCGATTTCGACCGACGCATCGCGACGTTCGGCACCACGGGCGAGGACGGTTTCCACGTCGGTTTCGATTCGCTGGTCGGTGCGGATGGCGCCGGTTCTGCGTTACGTGCGGCGATGAGCCGACGCGCCGATCTCGGCGAACGCACCGAAAACCTTGGCCACGGCTACAAGGAACTCGAGATCCCGCCGGCGGACGACGGCGGCTTCAGCATCGAGCCGAACGCGCTGCACATCTGGCCGCGCGGCCGTTACATGTGCATCGCACTGCCGAACGACGAGCGCACGTTCACCGTCACCCTGTTCCTGCCGAGCCACGGCGACCCGAGCTTCGACACTGTCCGCAACGGCGAAGAAGCACGCGGGTTCTTCGAGCGCGAATTCGCCGACGCGTCGCCGCTCATCCCCGATCTCGAACGCGATTTCGACGCGCACCCGACCGGCGTACTCGCCACGCTCTACCTCGATCGCTGGCATCTGGACGGCGACGCCGTGCTGCTGGGTGACGCCGCGCACGCGATGGTGCCGTTCCACGGCCAGGGCATGAACTGCGCGTTCGAGGACTGCGTCGCGCTTGCCGAACATCTCGACCGCGCGCCGGACCGCGCATCCGCATTCGCTGCCTTCCAGGCCGAGCGCCTGCCGAACGCGCGAGCCATCCAGCAGATGGCGCTCGAGAACTATCTCGAAATGCGCGATCGCGTCGACGACGACGATTACCTGCTGCAGCGTGCGCTGGAACGCGAACTCGCCGCAAAGCATCCCGACCGGTTCGTCCCGCGCTATTCGATGGTCACCTTCATGCGCATTCCGTACGCGACTGCGTTCGAGCGCGGCCGCCTTCAGCGCGAGCTACTGGCGGAGGTCACGCGTGGGCATGGGTCGCTGGACACCATCGACCGTGAATTCGCCGATCGCCTCGTTGCCGAACGTCTACCGCCGCTCGAGGCCGACGCGTGACGTCGAGCTTCCTGTTCTACGACCTCGAGACGTTCGGCGCGTGTCCGCGTCGCAGCCGCATCGCGCAGTTCGCCGGCATCCGCACCGACGCGAACCTCGAGCAGATCGACGACGACATCTGCTTCTACGTGAAGCCGGCCGACGACCTGCTGCCCTCGCCCATGGCGGCCGCCATCACCGGCATCTCGCCGCAACATGCGTGCGAGCACGGCGTCAACGAAGCCGAAGCGTTCGCGCGCATCTACGAGCAGATGATGCGGCCGGGCACGTGCACCGCCGGCTACAACTCGCTGCGTTTCGACGACGAGTTCGTGCGCCACGGGTTCTTCCGCAACTTCTACGACCCCTACGAACGCGAGTGGCGCGGTGGCAACTGCCGCTGGGATCTGCTCGACGTCATGCGTCTTGCGCATGCGCTGCGCCCGGACGGCATCAACTGGGTCTACCGCGACGACGGTACGCCGAGCTTCACGCTCGAAGGTCTCGCGAACGCGAACGGCGTGCGTATCGGCGATGCGCACGAAGCACTGAGCGACGTGCGCGCGCTCATCGGTCTCGGCCAGCGTCTGCGTGCAGCGCAACCGCGCCTGTGGGATTACTGCCTCAAGCTGCGCGATAAACGCTTCGCGGGCAGCCTACTCGACGTCGCGGCGATGACGCCGGTATTGCACGTCTCGCAACGCTTCCCGGCGAGTCGCCTTTGCGCGGCGCCGGTGATCCCGCTCGCGATGCATCCGCGCATCGGCAATCGCGTCGTCGTGTTCGATCTCGACCAGGACCCGGACGCGTTGCTATCGCTCGATCCAACGGAGATCGCCGCCCGGCTCTACGTCAAACAGGACGAGTTGCCCGGCGGCACCGAACGCGTCGCGCTGAAGGAAATCCATCTCAACCGGTGCCCGGCGATCGTCGCTTGGGATCACCTGCGGCCCGCCGACCTCGATCGCCTGCGCATCGATGTCGATCGCATCGAGCGCAACGCTGCGCGCCTGCGCGAACGCGCGCACGAGATCGCCGAGAAAGTGCGCCGCGTCTTCGCATCGGTGCCCGATCGTGGCGCATCGGACTGCGACGCATCGCTTTACGACGGCTTCCTGCCCGATGCCGACCGCCTGCGCTTTCCTGACGTGCGTGGCACGCCGCCGCAGCACCTCGGCGGCATCGACTTCCACTTCAACGACGCGCGACTTCCCGAGCTGCTGTTCCGCTATCGCGCGCGCAACTGGCGCGATTCGCTGGGCCACGACGAGCACGAGCGCTGGAACGGTTATCGCCGCGAGCGTCTCGCCGATACCACGTGCTCGGAATACACGTTCGACTCCTTCTTCGAAGAGCTACGCACGCTGCGCGCCGAACGTGCAGGTGACGAGCGCATCTGCGCGGTGCTCGATGCGGTGGACGCCTGGGGCCGCGAGCGGCAGGCCGAGATCGCCTGACCGGCCACCGGCCGTACGGCCGGGTACGCCGTCGGTCCGGTTGGGCAAACGCCGCGCTCGCACCGTGGCAAAGTAGCTGCGGGGGATCCAACCGGTCGAGGTCGATGGCAGCATCGCTGAAGGCACGTGCCTGCGCGCGTGTCCGCGCCAGTACGCACACGCGCCTTCGCACGTCGCTGCGACGTGGCGTTTTCGCGTTGTTGGCCGTGCTCGCGTTCGCTTGCCTTCCGGCGTTAGCCGCTCACTCACTGGCTGACGACTTCGTCGAGTCGTGGACCACGCGCGACGGCCTTCCACACAGCACAATCAACGGCATCGGCCAGACCTCCGACGGCTATCTCTGGCTGGCGACCTGGGAAGGCCTGGCGCGTTACGACGGCCACGAATTCCGCCTGTACCGGCGAGACGACATTCCGGGCCTCGTCGACGACAGCGTTCGCGCATTGCACATCGGCCCGAAGGGCGACCTCTGGGCCGGCAGCGCGCGCGGCGGCATCGTGCGCTGGCATGCCGGTCGCTGGGACTCGCGTCCGCCGGTCGATGGGTTGGTCACCGATCTTCTCGAAGAACCGAATGGCCGACTCTGGGTCGCCACTGCACGAAGCGGCGTGGTCCGCATCGACCCCGACGGCCATCGACACACCATCAATGCGACCGCCGGCCTGCCGAGCGATACCGTCAATGCGCTCGCCCGCGACTCGAAAGGTCGCATCTGGGTCGCGACGAGCCTCGGCCTCGCGCGCGTCGAAGGTGATCGAGCGGTCGCGGCTGGCGAGAATGGCCTGACCGCCGGCCCCGTGTTCTCGCTGTTCGCACTGCCGTCCGGCGGATTGCTGGTCGGCACCGAGCATGGCGCGCTGGTCGATGACCGCGGCGCGGCGCGCCTGCTCCATCCCGACCTCGCGACGCGCACCGCGACGCGCATCTGGCGCGACGCCAGCGGCGCGACTTGGGTCGGCACCAACAACGCCGGGCTCGCGCGCGTCGAAGGCGACCGCATCGAATGGCTGGATGCGCCGCAGGGCCTGCCGAACAACCGCGTGCTCGCGCTGGGTCGCGACAACGAAGGCAGCCTGTGGGTCGGCACGAACGGCGGCCTCGTGCGACTGCGCGCCGCGCCGATCCACACCTTCACCCGCAAGGACGGCCTCGCCGACGACTTCGTGCGCGCGACGCTCGTCACGCACGACGGCACGCTGTGGGTTGGCAGCGGCCAAGGGCTCGATCGCATCGACACCACGACCGGCGCGATCACCCGCGTCGGGCTCGGCACGCACCTCGCCGACGTTTCGGTGCTCGCGCTTGCCGAAGACCGCAGCGGCGACCTGCTCGTCGGCACCTTCCACGACGGCGTACTGCGCCTGCACGACGGCAAGGTCGTCGGCGACGTCACCATGGGCGACGGGCTTCCGTCGAACGAAGTACGCGCCGTGCTCGCCGCGCACGACGGCCGCATCTGGGTCGGCACCAAGCAGGGTGTGGTGATGCTCGACGGCGCGCAGCAGCGTGTCTACGGCGCGCACGACGGGCTGCCCGCGGAGTTCGTACTCGCGCTACATGAGGACGCCGACGGCTCGGTCTGGGTCGGAACCAGTTCGGGCGCCGCGGTGATCCGCAATGGACGCGCGCAGGCGATGGACCTGGGCGATACCGATGCGCAGTACGTCTACAGCTTCGTTTCGTCGGTCGACGGCAACGCGCTCTGGCTCGCGACGGATCGCGGCCTGGTCCGCATCGATCACGACGGCTCGCGCCCGCAACGCGTTGCACGCGCCGAAGGACTGCCGTTCGAGAAGATCTTCGCTGCGGTGCGCGACGCGCAGGGCCGGCTCTGGCTGACGGGCAACGAAGGCATCGCGCGACTGCGCATGGCTGAACTTGAGGATGTCGCGGCGAAGCGTCGAGAACGTATCGACGTGCATCTGTTCGGTCGCGCGGACGGCATGATGTCCGCGCAGGCGAATGGCGGCTCCATGCCTGCGGCCACGCTCGACGACGCAGGACGTCTTTGGGTCGCGACCGCGATCGGCGTCGCGCGACTCGATCCCGAAGCCGCGGTCCGTCGCTCGCTTCCTCTGCCGCCGGTCACCATCGAACGCTTCGAGGTCGATGGTCGTGCGGTTGATCCGCATGTCGCATCGACGCTCGCACCGGGCGACCACCGCATCGTCGTGCGCTTCGTATCGCCGACGCTGATCAATGCGCAGCGCGTGCACTACCGCTATCGCCTCGACGGGCTTACGTCGACGTCGGTCGACCTCGGTGACAGCCGCGAGGTGCAGTTCACCCGCCTGCCGCCGCGCGATTTCCATCTGCGCGTCGAGGCTTGGGTTCCGGGCGAGCCGGCGGTCGCGCGCGGCGGCCTGACGTTCACGATCGAGCCGTACTGGTGGCAGCGTCCGTTGGTGTGGGCGCTGATCGTGGCGTCGACAATCCTGCTGCTCGCCCTCGCCTACGGCGCGCGCATCCGTCAGCTGCGACGCAGCCAGCGCCGGCTGCGCGCACTCGTCGAGGAGCGCACGCATGCGCTGCAGGTGCAGACCAGCATCGCCGAGCGGCTCGCACGCACCGATGCACTCACCTTGCTGTCGAATCGTCGCGCTCTCGACCAGGCGCTCGACGCGGAACTCGAACATCTCGCGCAGGGCCATGCGGTCGCGCTGATGCTGGTCGACGTCGACGGCTTCAAGCCGATCAACGATCTCCACGGACATGCCGCGGGCGACATCGCATTGCAGGCAATCGCCGACGTGATCCGTGCGCAGGCGCGGCAGCGCGACATCGCCGCGCGCTGGGGCGGCGACGAATTCGCGTTGCTGCTCGTCGATTGCACGCTGGAACAGGCGATGACGGTGGCCGAGCGGATCCGCGCGGCGGTCGAACTGATCGATTGCGAGCCTTTCGCGCCAGGTTTCGGCGTCACCGCGAGCCTCGGCGTCGCGTGGAGCGACGGCCAGCCGCACAGCGCAAGCCTTCGGACGCTGGTGCCGCGTTCGGACGAAGCGCTGTATCGCGCCAAGCGCGAAGGCCGCAACCGCGTACGCGCGGCGATCGCGCCGGAGCCCGTCGTCTGACGCCCTCTCGGCGAACTCCTCACGCGCATTCGCTAGGCTGCGCCCGATGAAGACCCTGATCGCCCTCCTCCTCGTCGCCGTGCTGGCCGTCGTCGGCTACGTCGCGGCCGGACCGTTCCTCACCGTGCGCTCGATCAGCGCGGCCGTGCAGAAAGGCGACATGCGCACGCTCGATCGCGACGTCGACTTCCCGCTGGTGCGCGCGAGCGTCAAGGCGCAGCTCGAGGACTACCTCGCCCGCAAGATGGGCGACCCGTCGACCGACAGCCGCCTCAAGGAACTCGGCCGGCAGGTCACGTCGACGATGACCGGCGGCGTGGTCGATGCGCTGGCGACGCCTGCGGGCATCGGCGCGATCCTGCAGGGCCGCAGCGTGATCCGTCGCGCGATGGGTTATCCGCCCGAACGTTCGCAGGCGCCGGAACAACAGTTCGATCCGCTGCGCGGCGCGCATTACGACTACGAGTCGGCATCGCGTTTCACCGCCACCGTGCAGAACGCCGATGGCGTGCCGATCGTGTTCGTGTTCACCCGTGATGGGCTGCACTGGCGCCTGACGGACGTGCGCCTGCCGGTCGACCGGCTCGTCGGCAGCCTGACCGGCTAGCGCGGAACGTTGGCGACGCCGTGGGGCACGTGGCCCGCGGCGACGTGGTCACGTGCCGAGACGATGTTGTGCTCGGAATCGTCGAAGAAGATGTCCGCGCCGAATGCTTCGAGGAACGGTCCTTTCGGACGACCGCCGAGGAAGAGCGCTTCGTCCAGGCGAATGCCCCACTCTCGCAACGTGCGGATCACGCGTTCGTGCGCGGGCACGCTGCGCGCGGTGACGAGCGCGGTGCGGATGGGCGCGTCGTCGCCCGTGGGGAACGCCTGCTGCAGTCGATGCAGCGCGTCGAGAAAGCCGCGGAACGGCCCGCCCGACAAGGGCTCGCCCGCACGCTGCATTTCATGCTCGGTGAATGCCGCGAGGCCACCTTCGCGCGACACGCGTTCGCCTTCGTCGTCGAAGATCACGGCGTCTCCATCGAACGCGATGCGTAGCTGATCGGGATTGCGAGCGCCTGCAGACAACGCGCTCGGCGATGACGACGGCAGCAGCATTGCGGCGGCGACGCCGGCCTGCAGCGCGGCACGTACGTCTTCGCCATGCGCGGACAGGAACAGGTCCGCATTGAACGGCCGGATGTACGGATACGGCGGCGCGCCATTACTGAAAGCCGCGCGACGGATCGACAGCCCGTGGTGGGCGATCGAATTGAAGATGCGAAGGCCTGTATCCGCCGAATTGCGCGAGATCAGGATGACCTCGACGCGCGGCGCTTCCGGCGGCGCGCCGTCATTGAGGCGCAGCAGCTTTCGCACCAGCGGGAACGCGATGCCCGGCGCGAGCACGTCGTTCTCGTGGCTGCGCTGGAAATGCGCGTACGCCTCGAGGCCTTCGCGTTCGAACAGGTCGTGGCCCTCCTCCAGGTCGAACAGCGTCCGGGAGGAAATGGCAACGATCAGGGGGTCGGCGTCGCGGTCGGGCATGCGCCTATTCTGCACGCCCGCGCCGCGGCCGGCCGCCATTGCCGGCGACCGGCCGCGCCTGTGTCAATTGAGCTTGCCGTAGCCCTTCATGACGTCCTGCGGGCCGCCGAACTGCTCCATGTCGATCTGCTCGATCAGCCGCATGATGTCGCGCGGCGCGTCGTTGGCCTGCGCCGCCTGCAGCAGGTCGCCCTTGGTCGCCGGGTAGCTGACACCGGCCAGGTAACGCTCCACGTTCGACGGCGATTCGCCGCCCAGTCCACGCGTCATATCGATCTCCTCGTTGCGGTCAGGGATTCGGCGTGCCGTGCGTGCGGCCGTCCTCGCTGGCGCGATACAGCGCGCCTTCGCGATCGCGCGACGCCGGCTCGTCGCGCTGCTGGCGATCGGCCTGCATGGCGGACATGCGGTCGCCGACGCTCGGCATCAGCTTCGACGTCATCGTGTTCATCTTCGACATCGCGCCCACCTTGATGTCGCGGCCGCCCTTCTCCGCCGCCTTGAGGATCGCTTCGGCGACGTCCTCGGGCTCGATCATCGGTGTCGGCAACTTCGGCTCTTCGGCCATGTAGTTCGCCGCGTGCTGCGGATACGGCGTGTCGACCGCCGTCGGCTGGATCAGCACGACTTCCACCGGCACCTTGTCGATCAGTTCGAGTTCGACGCGCAACGCATCGGTAAACCCTTTCACCGCATGCTTGCTCGCGGCATACATGCCCTGCAGCGGGATCACCGCATCGGACACTTCGCTGCCAACGTTGATTAGCGCCCCGCCCTGTCGCTTCAGGTAAGGCAGGGCGACCAGCGAGCCGTTCACCGTGCCCCAGAAGTTGGTGTCGAACAGGCGGCGGCTGTCTTCCTCGCTGACTTCATCGAGGCGGCCGTACACTGACACGCCGGCGTCGTTGATCCATGTATCGATGCGGCCCCAGCGTTCGACCGCCTTCTGCGCCGCGGCTTCGAGCGCTTCGCGGTCGGCGACGTCGGCCGGGCAGACGATCGCTTCGCCGCGTACGTCGGCGAGACCGCGCTGGATCTCTTCCAGCGTTTCGCCGCTGCGCGCGACGAGTACGAGCTTCGCGCCCCGCTCGGCCGCCATCAGCGCGGTTGCGAGACCGATGCCACTGCTGGCACCGGTGATGACCATGACCTGGTCGGATACGGACTTGAGTTCGGCTTTCATCGCGGCCTCCGGATCGAGGCCTCTATCGTTGCGATGCGTGCGTTAGCCAGACGCCAAGCTCGCGTCGAAACGTCGTAGTGCGATCAGCCGCTGGTGAACTGTTCGGCGAGCATGCGCTCTTCGAGATTGTGTTCCGGATCGAACAGCAGCGTGACCGTGCGATCGCGTGATTCGCGGATCGTCACTTCGATCGCATCGCGCACTTCATGCGAGTCGGCGGTTGCACTGACCGGCCGCTTCAGCGGATCGAGCACCTTGAAGCGCACTTCGGTGTCGGCCTTGAGCACCGCACCGCGCCAGCGACGCGGGCGGAATGCGGCGATCGGCGTCAGTGCGATGACGTTCGCACCCAACGGCAGGATCGGCCCGTGCGCGGAGAAGTTGTACGCAGTGCTGCCGGCGGGCGTGCACACCAGCACGCCGTCGCAGATGAGTTCTTCCAGTCGCGTCTGCCCGTTGAGATCGATGCTGAGGTGCGCCGCCTGTCGCGTCTGCCGTAGCAACGAGACTTCGTTGTACGCGAGAGACCCCACCGTCGCGCCCGACTCGCTCTGCACGATCATTTCGAGCGGCCGCAGCACGGCGGGCTCCGCGGCGTGGATGCGCTCGACCAGTGAATCGATGCGCTGCTGGTTCATCAGGAAACCGACGGTGCCGAGCTTCATGCCGTACACCGGCTTGCACAGCGCGGCGTGACGATGGAGCGTCTGCAGCATGAAGCCGTCGCCGCCGAGCGCGATGATCACGTCGGCTTCGGCCGGCGGCGTATCGCCGTGCGCATCGACCAGCGCGGTGCGCGCCGCCTGGGCTTCGGGTGTCGGCGCGGCAAGAAAGGCCAGCCGCGGATTCGCCTTCAGGAGCGTGTCGGTCGCCATGGCCGCAGCATAGCGGCTTGACCGTGCGGGCGTGCGACACCTCCGCCCAAACGAAAAGCCCGCCGCAATGCGACGGGCTGTCACGTTTCCCTCGACGGCGCGGCGAACCGCGCCGTGTCGCGTCAGGCGCCCTGTGCGAGCTGCGCGAGACGTCGCACGGCCACCGACACCGTCGGATAGTCGAGCGACTTCTGCGACGCCAGTTCCGACAGCATCGTCAGCGTGAAGCGCAGGCTGGAATCGTCGCGCTGCAGCCACGACTCGACCTTCCCGTCCGCCGGCTTGCGCCCGCCCTCGGCCAGGATGTGGCCGACCAGTGCACGCTGCTGTGCACCGAGCTCGTCACGCAACGAGCCGCGAGCAAGCGCCTGCCAGCGGCTGTCGACCGGCAATGCTTCGATCTGGTCGTACAGCCACGACAGGTGCAACGCGCTGCTGAAGGCGAAGTAGGCCTTGGTGACCTCCGCCGCCGCGAGCTTGCGCGCCTGCGCGATCTCGACGATGTCCATCGACGCATCGAGCAGCGGCAGCGACGCCAGCTGCTGCGCGAGCGTGGCCGGAATGCCGCGACCGCGCCAGTCCGCTGCACGCTGCTCGTAAGCGGCGCGCAGATCCTTGGTCATCGCCTGCTCGAGCGAATCGCGCACTGCACGGATGCCGTCGCCGTAACGCACGACCGCCGCCTCGATCGCCGGGATAGCGCCCGGACGCGACAGCAGCCAGCGCGTGATCGACCGCATCAGGTGCCAGATCGCCATCAGCGCATCGACCTGCGCGGACTCCACCACCTTGCCGTCGAGCGCGTCGATCTGCGCCCACATATCGCGCGCTTCCAGCGCTTCGCGGGCGATGGTGTAGGCCTTGGCGATCTCCGCCGGCGTACGGCCGGTGTCTTCCTGCATGCGCAGCACGAACGTCGCGCCCATGCGGTTGACCATCGAGTTCGTCACCGCGGTGGCGATGATCTCGCGCTTCAGGCGATGGCCTTCCATCTGCTTGGTGTACTTCTCCTGCAGGGGCTTCGGGAAGTAGCGCACCAGCTCCTTGGAGAGGTACGGATCTTCCGGCACGTCGGACTGCACGAGCTGCGGGAACAGCACCAGCTTGCTGTACGACAGCAGCACCGACAGTTCCGGACGCGTCAGGCCCTGCCCGCGTGCCTTGCGATCAGCGAAGTCGGCATCGGACGGCAGGAACTCGATCTGACGATCGAGCAGGCCCTGCGATTCCAGCGTGCGGATGAAGTGCTGCTTCGACCCGAGGCGCGAAACCGACATACGCTCCATCATCGACAACGCCTGGTTCTGGCGGTAGTTGTCGGTGAGCACGAGGTCGCCGACTTCGTCCGTCATCGACGCCAGGAGCTTGTTGCGCTGGTCGAACGTGAGCTTCTTCTGCTGCACGGCCGCGTTGAGCAGGATCTTGATGTTGACCTCGTGATCCGAGGTGTCCACGCCCGCCGAATTGTCGATGAAGTCGGTATTGAGCAGCACGCCATGCTGCGCGGCTTCGATGCGGCCGAGCTGCGTCAGGCCGAGGTTGCCGCCCTCGCCGATCACGCGGCAACGCAGGTCGCGGCCGTCGACGCGCAACGCGTTGTTGGCGCGATCGCCGACATCCGCATGCGTTTCGCGGCTGGACTTCACGTACGTGCCAATGCCGCCATTCCACAGCAGGTCGACCGGCGCACGCAGGATCGCGCTCATCAGTTCCGACGGGCTCATCGACTCGACGGATGCATCGATCCCGAGCGCCTGCTTGACCTGCGGGCTCAGCGGAATCGACTTGGCCGAACGCGAATAGATGCCGCCGCCCTTGCTGATGAGCTTGGTGTCGTAATCCTCCCAGCTCGAACGCGGCAGCTTGAACATGCGCTCGCGTTCCTTGAACGACTTCGCCGCATCCGGCGTCGGGTCCAGGAAGATGTGGCGGTGGTCGAACGCGGCGAGCAGCACGATGTGCTTGCTGAGCAGCATGCCGTTGCCGAACACGTCGCCCGACATGTCGCCGATGCCGACGACGGTGAAGTCCTGCTTCTGTGAGTCGCGACCCATTGCGCGGAAGTGGCGCTTGACCGACTCCCACGCACCACGCGCGGTGATGCCCATGCCCTTGTGGTCGTAACCGACCGACCCGCCCGACGCGAAGGCGTCGTCGAGCCAGAAGCCGTGCTCGCGCGCGATGCCGTTCGCGATGTCGGAGAACGTCGCAGTGCCCTTGTCGGCGGCGACGACCAGGTACGGATCGTCGTTGTCGTAACGCACGACATCGTTCGGCGCGATGATCTTGCCGTCAACGATGTTGTCGGTGATGTCCAGCAGGCCGTTGATGAACATGCTGTAGCAGGCGATGCCTTCGGCCTGCACCGCATCACGGTCGCCACCCACCGGCGGACGCTTCACGAAGAAGCCGCCCTTCGAACCGACCGGCACGATCACGGTGTTCTTCACCATCTGCGCTTTGACGAGGCCCAGCACTTCGGTGCGGAAATCCTCGCGACGGTCGGACCAGCGCAGGCCACCACGCGCGACGGGGCCGAAGCGCAGGTGCACGCCTTCCACGCGCGGGCCGTACACGAAGATCTCGCGATACGGGCGCGGTTTCGGCAGGTCCGGCACCTTCGCCGAATCGAACTTGTAGCTGACGTAGCCGGTCGACGCGCCACCGCGCTCGCTCTGGTAATAGCTGGTGCGCAGTGTGGCTTCGATCACGCCCATGAAGCTGCGCAGGATGCGGTCTTCGTCGAGGCTGGACACGCGGTCCATCAGCCCGAAGATCGCGTCGCGCGCGGCCTGTGCCTGACCGTCGCGCTTGCCGGCGCGTGCTTCGATGACCGGCTTCGCGGCCGCCGAAAGCGCCGCATCGTCACCCGCGAGACGCACGAGCTGCGCCTCGAACTTCTGCATCCCCGCGCGGATTTCCGCCTTGCTTTCCTTGCCGGTGGCCGGGTCGAAGCGCGCTTCGAACAGCTCGACCAGCAGGCGCGCGATCATGGGGTAACGCGACAGCGTCTGCTCCATGTACGCCTGCGAGAACGGCACGCCGACCTGCAGCAGGTACTTGCAGTACGCGCGCAGCATCGCGACCTGCCGCCACGACATGCCGGCGGCGAGGATCAGTCGATTGAAGCCGTCGTTCTCGGCCTGTCCGCGCCAGATGGCGGCGAAGGCTTCCTCGAAGTCCTGGTCGATCTCGGTGACTTCGAGCGCACGCGGGTACTCGACCTCGAAGTCCTGGATGAAGAACACTTTGCCCGCGGCTTCGATGCGGTACGGGTGCTCCGCGATGACGCGCAGCCCCATGTTCTCCATCATCGGCAGCGCGTCGGACAGCGGAATGTCGTCGCCTTCGCGGTAGAACTTGAAGCGCAGGCCGCCCTCGCCCTGATGGCTGCGATACAGGCTCAGGCGCAGGTCGTCGGCGCCCGACAACGCAGCCAGATGCTCGACATCGTTCGCCGCAACTTCGGCTGACACGTTCTCGATGTAGCCCGCCGGCAGCGCACGTCCGTACGCGTTCGCGAGCGGCAGACCAGTGTTTTCGCCATGACGGGCGATCAGCTGGTCGCGCAGGTCGTCCGCCCAGTTGCGCACGATCTGCGCAAGGTGCGCTTCGATCGCGGCGACGTCGACGTCCGGCACGGTGCCCGAATGACCATCCGCCGGCTTCGGTCGCACCATGATGTGCAGCTGCGCGAGCGGCGACTCACCGAGCTGCACCGACGAATCGACGTGCTCGGCGTTGAGCATCTCCTTGAGCATCGTCTCGATGCGCAGGCGCACTTCGGTGTTGAAGCGATCGCGCGGGATGTAGACCAGTGCCGAATAGAAACGGCCGTACTTGTCGCGGCGCATGAAGATGCGGCTGCGCACGCGTTCCTGCAGGCCGAGCACGCCCATGCCGGTGCGATACAGCTCGTCCTCGCCCGACTGGAACAGCTCGTCGCGCGGCAGCGTTTCGAGGATGTGCTTGAGCGCCTTGCCGCTGTGGCCATCCGTCGGCAGGCCCGACTTCTCCATCACGTGCTCGTAGCGACGACGCACCAGCGGGATGTCCCACGGGCGACGCGTGTACGCGCTCGACGTGAACAGCCCGAGGAAGCGCTCTTCGCGCACGGGCTTGCCGTTCTTGTCGAAACTCAGGACGCCGATGTAATCCATGTAACCGCGGCGGTGCACGGTGGCGCGCGCGTTGGTCTTGGTCAGGATCAGCGCGTCGACGGCGCCCGAGTGCTCCATGTAATGCGCAGCCAGCGACGACAGCGGACGCGGCTTGCCGCGCTCTTCGCCACACAACAGGCCGAGGCCCGTGCCGGGCACGGCCTGCAGCACTTCCTGCTTGCCCTGCTTCGCGACTTCGTACTCGCGGAAGCCAAGGAAGGTGAAGTGGTTATCGGCGGCCCAACGCAGGAACTCCTGCGCCTCGCGCACGTTGTCCGGCTCGAGCGGCGAACGACGCTCGCCCAGTTCGTCCGCCACCTGCAGCATCTTGTCCTGCATCGCGGACCAGTCTTTGACGATGGCGCGCACGTCTTCGAGCACGCGATGCACGGCGGTCTCGATCTCCGCCATCGTCTCGACGCTCTGACGATCGATCTCCAGATGCATCAGCGATTCAGGATTGCCTTCGCCGATGCCGGTTGACGCGGCCGGCGCGATCACGCGCGACCGGCACGACCGGGTGGCCGAGCACGTGCACGGCGATGCCGCGCTCGGCGAGCGCGAGCGTCACGGAGTCGACGAGGAACGGCATGTCGTCGTTCGCGACCTGTAGCACCGTGTGCGCCGATTCCCAGCCGTTCGTACGCAGCGTCGGGTTGAACAGGCGGACCAGCGTAGTGCCCGGCTTGCGGGTGCGCATGAACTCGACGAAGCCCGCCGCGAGCGCGGCCCAGGCCTGCGGCGAATGCTGCGGGAACTCGTCCGTCGTCATGCGCTTGTAGAAGACGCGCGCAAAGGATTCGGCCAGCGCCTGCTGCGCCTTCGGCAGCGTGGCGCTGAGTGCGGCGACGATCTGGTCGACGACGCTGTCGTCGACGCGACGGGTGGTGCGGGAAGCGGTGCGTTTCGTGGTCATGTGAGGCGACTCCCTGTGCCGGCATCCGTACGCCGGCGTTCGGATCCTTCAAAAAGGAAACGCCGGCGCGGGCATCGCGTCCGGGCCGAAGCCCGAACGTCGACGCCGCATCGCCGGCGACGTGCTCATTGCAGGCTCAGCGCAAGCCTGTCTCGTTGCGAGCGATCACGAGGCGCTGGATCTCGCTCGTGCCTTCGTAGATCTCGGTGATCTTCGCGTCGCGGAAATAACGCTCGATCGGCATCTCCTTCGAATAACCCATGCCGCCGTGGATCTGCAGCGCCTGGTGGGTGATCCACATGGCAGCCTCGGACGAGGTGAGCTTGGCGACGGCAGCCTCGGTGCTGAAACGCGCGCCGCCCTTGTCGAACTCGCCCTTCTGCCACGCCGCGCGCAGCGTGAGCAGCAGCGACGCGTCGAGCTTGCACTTCATGTCGGCGATCTTGGCCTGCGTCATCTGGAACGTGCCGATCGGCGCACCGAAGGCCTTGCGTTCCTTGACGTACGCGAGCGTCGCTTCGTACGCGGCGCGCGAGATGCCAATCGCCTGCGACGCGATGCCGATGCGGCCGGCGTCGAGCACGCTCATCGCGATCTTGAAGCCTTCGCCTTCGGCGCCGAGCACTTCGTCCGCCTGCACGGCGTAATCGTTGAACTCGATCTCGCAGGTCGCCGACGCGCGGATGCCGAGCTTGGGCTCGGTCTTCCCGCGACCGAAGCCGGCGCGCGTGGTGTCGACCATGAATGCCGTGATGCCACGCGCGCCCTTGTCGGGGTCGGTCATCGCGAACAGCACGATGTACTTCGCGACGGGGCCGGAGGTGATCCAGCTCTTCTTGCCGTTGACGATGTAGGTGCCATCGGGCTGCTTGGTCGCTTTGCAGCGCATCGCGGTAGCGTCGGAGCCGGACTGCGGTTCGGTCAGCGCGAACGCACCGATCTCGCGGCCTTCGGCAATGGCGCGCACGTAGAGCTGCTTCTGCGCCTCCGTGCCGTACTTCAGGATGCCGTTGCAGAACAGCGAGTTGTTGACCGACATGATCGTCGAGTGCGCCGCGTCGGCCGCGGCGATCTCGACCATCGCGAGCACGTAGCTCACCGGGTCCATGCCCGCGCCGCCGTACTCGGCCGGCACCTCGATGCCCATCAGGCCGTTCTCGCCCAGCGTGCGGATGTTGTCGAGCGGGAATTCGCCCGTTCGGTCGAAGTGCTCCGCGCTCGGCGCGATCTTCTCCTGCGCGATGCGGCGCGCAACGTCCTGGATCATCAACTGCTCTTCGGTGAAGCGGAAATCCACGTCGGCACCTCGAATTGGGCGGATGACTGCAAAGCCCGCGAATTGTACCGGGATGCACGTTGCGGCCGCCTCCCCGCTTGACCCCCGCGGCCCCGGCGAGGACACTTATCTCTCTATCGCGATACGTTGATAAATAGACGCATGGACCTCGAAGCCTGGTCGGGCCAGCTCAAGACCTTCGCCGACGCCACCCGCGTCCGCCTGCTCGCGCTGCTCGAGCGCGAGGAGCTGACCGTCGCCGAGCTCTCCTCGATCACCCGGCTCGCCCCAGCCGCGCGTGTCCACGCATCTCGCTCGCCTGAAGGACGCCGGCCTGGTGCGCGATCGCCGCGCCGGCGTGTCCGCCTACTACCGATTCGACGACGAATCGCTGGAGCCCGCGCAGTCGGCGTTGTGGCGAATGCTGCGCGACGGCAGCGATGATCCGCTGCTGCGCCAGGACGCCGAACGCGTGCCGGCCGTGCTCGCGAGCCGCGCCGCGGACCAGAACTGGGCCGACACCGTCGCCGGCGACATGGAACGCCATTACTCGCCGGGCCGCACGTGGGAAGCACTCGCGCGCTCTGCGCTGCCGCTGATGGAAACCGGCGACGTGCTGGACATCGCGTCAGGCGACGGCGTGCTCGCAGAACTCATCGCGCCGCATTCGAGCCGTTACGTCTGCCTCGACGCGAGCAGCAAGGTCGTGCTGGCCGCATCGGAGCGCCTACGTCGCCTGAGCAACGTCGAGGTGATCGAAGGTGACATGCACGCGCTGTCGTTCGACGACGGCAGCTTCGACCTCGTCGTGCTCATGCATGCGCTCACCTACGCCGACGAACCGGCGAAAGCGGTCGCCGAAGCCGCGCGCGTGCTGCGACCCGGCGGACGCCTGTTGCTGAGCAGTCTCGCGAAGCACGAGCACCGTGCGGTCGTCGAGGCCTACGGCCACGTCAACCTCGGCTTCAGCGAGAAAGACCTGCAGCGTTTCGCAACCAAGGCCGGGCTGGACGTGCTGAGCAGCGGCGTCGTCACCCGCGAACGCCGCCCGCCGCATTTTGAAGTGCTTTCGATCATCGCGCGCAAACCGGGTGCCGGTGCGCGCGGGAGAACCTCACGATGAAAATGATTCCCTACGTCAATCCGGAACGCGCGGCCACGCTCGAAAAGCTCCTGGCCGAACGCATCCTAGTGCTCGACGGCGCGATGGGGACGATGATCCAGCAGCACGAGCTGTCGGAAGCCGACTACCGCGGTACCCGCTTCGTCGAAGGTTTCGATGCGACGCGCACGCTCGACGCGCACCAGCACGGCACGGGCTGCGGCTGCGCGCACGACCAGCGCGGCAACAACGACCTGCTGAGCCTTACGCGCCCAGAAATCATCGCCGGCATCCATCGCGAATATCTGCTGGCGGGTGCGGATCTCGTCGAAACCAACACGTTCAACTCGACGTCGATCTCGCTGGCGGACTACGGCCTTTCGCACCTTGCGCGTGAACTCAACGAAGCCGGTGCGCGACTCGCGCGACAGGTCTGCGACGAGGTCGAACGCATCGACGGTCGCCCGCGTTTCGTAATCGGCGTTCTCGGCCCGACCAGCCGCACGGCGTCGCTCAGCCCCGACGTCAATCGTCCCGGCTATCGCGCGGTGACGTTCGACGACCTGCGCATCGCGTATCGCGAAGCCGCGGACGGCCTGATCGACGGCGGCGCCGACGTGCTGATGGTTGAGACCATCTTCGACACGCTCAACGCCAAGGCTGCGCTGTTCGCGATCGAGGAGGCCTTCGACGCACGCGGCGCGCGACTGCCTGTACTGATCTCGGGCACGATCACCGATGCATCGGGTCGCACACTGTCCGGCCAGACGGCCGAAGCGTTCTGGTACTCCGTGCGTCACGCGCGCCCGCTCGCGATCGGGCTCAACTGCGCGCTCGGTGCCAAGGAGCTGCGCCAGCACGTCGACGTGCTCGCACAGGTCGCCGATGCCTACGTCAGCGCGCATCCGAACGCCGGCCTTCCGAATGCGTTCGGCGGTTACGACGAGACGCCGGAAGACATGGCCGAGGTGATCGGCGAGTTCGCACGCTCCGGCCTCGTCAATCTCGTCGGCGGCTGCTGCGGCACGACGCCCGCGCATATCGCCGCGATCGCGGAAGTCGTGCGCGGCCTCACGCCGCGCGCACTTCCGCGTCTCGCCGACGCGGCCTGATCGCCACTTTCGAATCACACGCGACGTCGCGAGACGTCGCACGCATTGCAGACCGATGACCGAACTCTTCCGCTACACCCGCCTCGCCGGCCTCGAGCCGCTCGTCGTCACGCCGCAGACGAACTTCGTCAACGTCGGCGAACGCACCAACGTCACCGGCTCGGCGCAGTTCAAGAAACTCATTCTCGACGGACGTTACGACGAAGCCGTCGTGGTCGCACGCCAGCAGGTCGAGAACGGCGCGCAGGTCATCGACGTCAACATGGACGAAGGCATGCTCGATTCCGAGCACGCCATGGTGACGTTCCTCAACCTGATGGCCGCCGAGCCCGACATCGCGCGCGTGCCGGTGATGGTCGACAGCTCGAAGTGGTCGGTGATCGAAGCCGGCCTGAAGTGCCTGCAGGGCAAGGGCATCGTCAACTCGATCTCGATGAAGGAAGGCGAGGACGAATTCCTGCGACAGGCGCGGCTTGTGCGTCGCTATGGCGCGGCCGTCGTCGTCATGGCGTTCGACGAACAAGGGCAGGCCGACACCGTCGAGCGCAAGGTCGACATCTGTTCGCGCGCCTATGCGCTGCTCACCGGGGAGATCGGTTTCCCGCCGGAAGACATCATCTTCGACCCGAACGTGTTCGCGATCGCCACGGGCATCGAGGAACACGACGGTTATGCGGTCGCCTTCATCGAGGCCGCGCGCGAACTCAAGCGACGCTTCCCGCACAGCCATATCTCCGGCGGCGTCTCGAACGTATCGTTCTCCTTCCGCGGCAACGAACCGGTGCGTCAGGCGATCCACGTGGTGTTCCTGTATCACGCGATCCGCGCGGGCATGGACATGGGCATCGTCAATGCGGGCGCCCTGCCCCTTTACGACGATCTCGAGCCCGACCTGCGCGAGCGCGTCGAGGACGTCGTGCTGAACCGTCGCAAGGATTCGACCGAGCGCCTTCTGGAGATCGCCGACAAGTACAAAGGGAAAAAAGGCGAGAAGCGCGTCGAGGACCTGCGCTGGCGTGAAAAACCGGTGCGCGAGCGCCTGAGTCATTCGCTGGTGCACGGTATCGACGCCTACATCGATGGCGACGTGGAGGAAGCGCGCGCGTTGTCGACGCGTCCGCTCGACGTCATCGAAGGCCCGCTGATGGATGGCATGAACGTCGTGGGCGATCTGTTCGGCGCCGGCAAGATGTTCCTGCCGCAGGTGGTGAAGTCCGCGCGCGTCATGAAGAAGGCGGTCGCCTACCTGCTTCCGTATATCGAAGCGGAAAAGCTGCGCACCGGCGACGTCGGTCGCTCGAACGGCAAGATCGTGATGGCGACCGTAAAGGGCGACGTGCACGACATCGGCAAGAACATCGTCGGCGTCGTGCTCGCCTGCAATAACTTCGAGGTGATCGACCTCGGCGTGATGGTGCCGGCGCAGGTGATCCTCGACCGCGCGAAGGCGGAGAACGCGGATCTGGTCGGCCTATCGGGACTGATCACGCCCTCGCTGGAAGAAATGAGCCACGTAGCGCGCGAAATGCAGCGACAGGGCCTGCAGATGCCGCTGTTGATCGGCGGCGCCACGACCTCGCGTGCGCACACCGCGCTGAAGATCGATCCGCATTACAAGGCGCCGACGGTGTGGGTGAAGGACGCTTCGCGTGCGGTCGGCGTCGCGCAGTCGCTGATCTCCGTCGACCTGCGCGCGCCCTTCGTCGCCGCCAACCAGGCCGATTACGCCGAGATCCGCGAACGTCATCGCAATCGTGGTGACGGCAAGCGCCTCGTGTCGCTCGACAAGGCGCGCGCGCAGCGCTTCGACGGCGGCTGGGACGTGCACGCGCCGATGGCGCCGCGCGTGACCGGCGTGCATGTGTTCGACGACTACCCGCTTGCCGAACTCGTCGACTACATCGACTGGACGCCGTTCTTCAACACGTGGGAACTCGCGGGTCGCTATCCCGAAATCCTGAACGACGCGGTCGTCGGCTCACAGGCGCGCGAGCTGTTTCGCGACGCAAAAGCGATGCTGCATCGCATCGTCTCCGAGCGCTGGCTGCGCGCGAAGGCGGTGTTCGGTATGTGGCCCGCCAAGGCAGTCGGCGACGATGTCGACGTTCGCATCGTTGCCGGTGCGCCTGCATCGGACGGGCTGCGCCATTGCCGCCCCGTTGACGGACTCGCCGACTCCACGGTCCGCCTGCACTTCCTGCGTCAGCAGGTCGACAAGCCCATCGATCGTCCCGACTTCTGCCTCGCCGATTTCATCGCGCCGGCCGATACCGGCCGCGATGACTGGATCGGTGCGTTCGCGGTCACCGCAGGCCTAGGCATCGAGGAGCACGTGGCGCGCTTCGAAGCCGACCACGACGACTACAACGCCATCCTGCTCAAGGCGCTGGCCGACCGCCTGGCTGAAGCGCTGGCGGAACGCCTGCACCAGCGCGTGCGTCGCGAGTTCTGGGGCTATGCGGCCAACGAGACGCTGGACAACAACGCGCTGATCGCCGAACGCTACGTCGGCATCCGCCCGGCGCCCGGCTATCCGGCCTGCCCCGAACACAGCGAGAAGTCGACGCTGTTCCGCCTGCTCGACGCGCAGCAACGTGCGGGCATCGAACTGACCGAAAGCTTCGCGATGTATCCGGCGTCGTCGGTGTCGGGCTACTACTTCAGCCACCCGAAGAGCCAGTACTTCGTGGTCGGCCGCGTGTCGAAGGAACAGGTTGCGGATTACGCGCGCCGCAAGGGCGTCGAAGTCGCGCAGGTCGAGCGCTGGCTGGCGTCGAATCTGGACTACGATCCCGAGTGACGGCGGACGCCGCCCACTTCGATCTGCGACATGGATAACGCGCGGTTTCTCCTCGAGCATGCAGGGCCGGGCCGCATCGGCCTCTGCGGTGGACGCGATCCGGTCAGCCGCCTGATCCGCAAGGCACAGGCACCGCTGACCGCCGACGGGCATCGCAGCCTCTGGTCGCACGCGTTCCTGTTCACCGAGAAGCGTGTCGATGGACGCTGGTGGGTGATCGAATCCGACCTCGACGTGCGATACCGCCAAGTGCGGCTCGGCGCGCAGGAAAACCGCTTGGATCGCTACTTCGACGACGAAGCGTTTCCGAATGTCGCCGTGCTCGATTTCGGACTCGACGCGGCGCAGGTAGCCGCGTGCCATACCGCCGCGCTCGACGTGGTGTCGGGCCTCGCGCACTACTCGATCCGAGAGCTCGTCGGCACGCTGCTCGGCATGCACAGCACGCGCCTGCGACGCCGCGACAACCTGCTCGCGCGCGAAGGTGCGCTCTACTGCTCGGCGCTGGTGCAGCACTGCTTCGCGCAGGCGGGCGTCGAGCTGTTGCCGGATGTACCGGGCAAGAACGTCACGCCGCACGACATCGCGCAGTCACCGCTGCCGCATACCGCGCATCGACTGGTTCGCGACCTCGGCGTATCGACGGTGCGTCGCGTGATGCATGAAGCCGCCGACGCGCTCGGCGTCGACTAGCGAATTACCAGACCAAGTCGTCCGGCACCTGGTACTGCGGGTCGCTGTACGGGTCGTCGCCCGCCGCCGCATTCGGATCCACGCGCAGCGCAACGGCCTGCGGAAAGATCGCTTCGGCTTCGTCGAGCACGGGCACGGTCACCAGCACGTAGCGACCATCCAGCTGCAGCACGCCAAGCTCGCCCGCATTGAGCGCGCGCAGCTGTTCGGTGTTGACGTAGATGCGCTTGATCTTGCCGCCGTACGGGAAGTGACGCGCGATTTCGGCGTCCTTGTCGTTGAGCGACTTGTCCTTCAGGAATTCGGCGAGCTTGACGCGCGCCTCGCGACGCTTGCGCGCCTCTTCCTGACGCGCGGCTTCCGCAGCGATGCGCTCGTCCTTTTCCTTCTGGGCGCGCAGCGCATAGGCCTTGCCGAGATCAATCTCTTCCTGCGTGCGCGGACGGCGCGGCGCATTGGGCCGCGGGCCCGACGGCTTACCCTGCGGTGGTCGCGCACCCTTCCCCGCCGGACGGCGATCGTCACGACGCTGCGGCGGCGCGCCGGGCTTGGCCGGGGGCGCGTTGCGCTTCTCGGGTTTGGGCGCCGGCTTGAAGCCGAGGCCGAGGAGCTGGTCACGAAGGCTGTCGGTCATGACGATGAATCAATAGTGCGGGGGCGGCGGCTCGAGGCCCGGGTCGCCCGTGAGATCACTGGAAAGCCCGGCGCGAACCTGCCGCAGCTCGTCGAGCGCGCGTTGCAGCATCAGCACCAGGCGCGCGTTTTCCGAGCGCAGGTCGGCGAGCGCGTCGCTGAGCTCGCCCAGCGAGTGCTCCTGGAACGCGAGGCGCGTCTCCAGTTCGACCAGCCGATCGTCGAGCGTCGCGTCGCTCATGCGACGACCGAACGCCCGCGACCGATGCCGTAGTACGCGAGACCCGCGCCTTCGACTTCGTCGGGGTGGTAGAGATTGCGACCGTCGAACAGCACGGCGTCGGCTAGCCCCGCGCGCAGGCGGCTGAAGTCGGGGCTGCGGAACTGCTTCCACTCGGTGACGACGACGAGCGCGTCCGCATCGACCAGCGCGGCATTCGCGCTATCGCAGAGCACTAAATCGTCGCGGTCGCCGAAGATGCGATGCGTTTCCTCGCGCGCTTCCGGGTCATAGGCGCGCGCTTTCGCGCCGGCGTCCCACAACTGCTGCAGGAGCACGCGGCTGGACGCCTCGCGCATGTCGTCGGTGTTGGGTTTGAACGCGAGCCCCCAAACGGCGAACGTCTTGCCGGCAATGTTTCCGGCGTAATGACGCTCGATCAGCTCGAACAGATGCTGCTTCTGTCGTGCGTTCACCGCTTCGACCGCATGCAGCAGCTCGGCTTCGTAGCCGACGCCGTGCGCAGTTCGCGCGAGCGCCTGCACATCCTTCGGAAAACACGAGCCGCCGTAACCGGCACCGGGATAGATGAAGTGCCAGCCGATGCGCGGGTCCGAGCCGATGCCATGTCGAACCATCTCGATATCGGCACCGACGCGTTCGGCGATGTTCGCCATTTCGTTCATGAACGAAATCTTGGTCGCGAGCATCGCGTTCGCCGCGTACTTCGTCAGCTCCGCGGACCGCACGTCCATGAGCACGATGCGCTCGTGGTTGCGATTGAACGGCGCATACAGGCGCTTCAGTCGTTCGATGACCTGCGCGTCGCTCGCACCGATGACGATGCGATCCGGGCGCATGAAGTCGTTGACCGCATCGCCTTCCTTGAGGAATTCGGGATTCGACGCCACGCCGAACTCGATCTCGACGCCGCGCTTCGCAAGTTCCGCAGCGATCGCGCCGCGCACCTTGTCCGCGGTACCGACCGGCACGGTCGACTTGTTGACGACGACGCCGGGGCGATCGAGATGCTGGCCAATGGAGCGCGCGACCGCGAGCACGTACTGCAGGTCCGCACTGCCGTCTTCGCCGGGCGGCGTGCCGACGGCGATGAAGATGACCTCACCGCGCACGATCGCTTCCGCGGCGTCCGTGGTGAAGTTCAGTCGGCCGGCGGCGTGGTTCGCGCGCACCATCGGCGCGAGGCCCGGCTCGAAGATCGGGATCTCGCCGCGTTGCAGCGCGGCGACCTTGCCCGCATCGATATCGACGCAGACCACGTCATGGCCGACGTCCGCGAGGCACGTACCGGTGACGAGTCCTACGTAACCGGTACCGAAGATGGTGACGCGCATCGCGTGCTCCGAATGATGCGGCCCGGCCGGAGCCGGGCCCCTGGATCAGCCCTGCGGCATGCCTTCCGGCGCGCCCGGACCCGGACCCGCTGCGCCCGGCTTGCCGATGCCGATCAGCTCGACATCGAATACAAGCGTCGCGTTCGGCGGAATCGGGCCACCCGGCGTACCCGCTTCGCCATAGCCCAGCGACGCAGGGATCCACAGGCGGTACTTGCTGCCGACCGGCATCAGCTGGATGCCTTCGCGCCAGCCCGGAACGACCTGGCCGAGCGGCAACGTCGCCGGGCCGCCGTGGTCGTACGAGCTGTCGAACTTCGTGCCGTCGAGCAGCGTGCCCGTGTAGTGCACGGTGACGACGTCATCGGCCTTCGGCTTCGGGCCGGTACCTGCCTTGAGCACCTGGTACTGCAGGCCGCTCGCGGTGGTCTGCACGCCCGCCGCCTTCGCGTTCTTCGCGAAGAACTCCTGGCCTTCCTTCGAGTTCTTGCTCGCCGCCTGCATCTGGTCGGCGATGTGCTTGGCCTGCAGCTTCTGCGCGAACGCTTCGCGCACCTGCTGTGCCTGCTGCTCGTTCATCAGCGGCTTGCTGCCGTCGAGCGCGGCCTTCAGGCCCTTCTCGAGCGTGGGAAGGTCGACCTCATCCTTGACCTGCTTCAGCGTCTGGCCCATGTCGAGGCCGATCATGTAGCTCACGCGCTGCTTCTCGTCCTTCAGGCCGGGAATCGCGTTCGGGTCTTTCTTGTCTGCAGCGGCTTCGGTCTTGGGTGCCGGCGCGTTCTTGTTGCAACCGGCGGCAGCGAGCAGCGCGACGGACAGCGTGCTCAGCGCCAGCAGGCGCATCGGAGAAGCGTTCATTCGAAATCCTCTTTCGGGGCGGCTATAGCCGCGGTCAGGGCGAAATCGCCAGCAGTTCGACATCGAAGACCAGCGTGGAGTTCGGACCGATCTGTTCGCCGGCGCCCTTCTCGCCATAAGCGAGCTGCGACGGAATCCAGAAACGGTACTTCGCGCCGACCGGCATCATCGACACGCCTTCCGTCCAACCCGGAATGACCTGGTTGAGCATGAATTCCACCGGCTCGCCGCGATCATAGGAACTGTCGAACACGGTGCCGTCGAGCAGCGTACCGTGATAGTTGACGCGAACGCGATCGGTCGGCTTCGGACGCGCACCCGAACCCTGGCGCAGCACCATGTACTGCAGGCCGGACGGCGTGGTGAACACGCCCTTCTTCGTCTTGTTCTCGGCGAGGAACTTCTCGCCCGCCTGCTTGTTCGTCGTCGACTGGCCCGCGCGCTTTGCGTCGAGCTTCGACTTCATCGAGGTGGTGAACTCGGTGCGCACGCTGTTGCGCGTGGCTTCGTCGAGCACCGGCTGCTGACCCGCAAGCAGCCCCGAAAGTGCCTGGAACACGAGCGGGTAATCGACTTCATCCTTGATCGACGCGAGCGACGGGCCGAGATCGGCGGCGACTAGCTTTGCGACTTCCGTCTTCGATACATCCGGCGGCGGCGCACCCTTGGCTTCGCCACGACGCGCGGCGATGCGCGCCATCAGCGCCTGGTTGATCTGCTGCGCGCGCGCGCGATCCACCTGCGGGGCGTGGCCGGCGACGATCTGGTCGACGTTCGCGCGGAACGCGTTGACGTCGAAGTCCGGTGCGATCGGCAGCAGCATCTGGGAGAGATCGAATGCGACGACATACGAAGCCTTCTGACGCGGCGTCGCCAACGACTGCGCGGTGATGGCGGACGCGACCGGTGCCGGCTTGGCCGGGGCCGGTTTGGTCGACGGCGGCGCGGCGAAGGCCACGGCAGCGGTCGACGCGAGCAGCGCGGCGAGGCCGCGTGCGGACAGGTTCATGCACGACTCCAGTGCGGCGCCGGATCGGCGCGAGGGGCCGTATTGTCGCGGCGCGTCCTGAACCGGGCAAATCGGCGAGCGGCCGTATGCCATCAGTTGGGGTCCGGCTTGTTGACGCTGGCCGAAGTGGTGTTATAGTTGCCTACAACACCGGTCTACCAACGAGGAGGTTTGCCATGTACCGCAGGCTCCGTAACAGCCTGAACGCCCTGGTCGTCACGGCGGCCCTGTGCGCGACCGCGGCCTTCGGCGCCGCGTCGGTCCCGTTCGCCTCCACCGCACCGGCGGTTTCGCCTCCGGTCGTCGCCGTGGCGATGAACGCGCATCAGAAGGTCAGCCACATCAATCGCATCCGCCACGCCCTGGCGATGCCCTATTTCTCTTTCCTGCCGAGGGGCTGACCCATGGCCGCCATCCAATGGAGCGACGGCGCTCCGATCTATCGCCAGCTCAAGGAGCGCGTCATTGCGATGATGCTCGACGGGCTCCTCAAGCCGGGTGATCCGCTGCCCTCCGTGCGTCAGGTCGCCGCGGAGTACCAGCTCAACCCCATCACCGTGTCGCGGGCCTACCAGGAGCTCGCCGACGAATCTCTGGTCGAAAAACGCCGAGGACTGGGCATGTACGTCACCGAAGAAGCCGCAAGGAAGTTGCTGGTCAACGAACGCGACCGTTTCCTCCGCGAGGAATGGCCGCTGGTGATGGAGCGCATCGCGCGCCTCGGTCTCAAGCTCGACGAATTGCTGGCCACTGGCCCGAAGGAAGGCATGCAATGAATGCCCAGGTCGCCCCATCCTCCCCGGCTCCGGTGGTCCGCGCCCGCGGCCTCCGCAAGGCCTACAAGAACAAGGCCGCCCTCGACGGCGCGTCGTTCGAGATCCCGGCCGGCCGCATCGTCGGCCTGATCGGCCCGAACGGCGCCGGCAAGACCACCGCCCTCAAGGCGATGCTCGGCCTCATCCCGTTCGACGGCGAACTCTCCGTGCTCGGCCGCAATCCCTGCACGCAGCGCGACGATCTGATGCGGGACGTGTGCTTCATCGCCGACGTCGCGGTGCTGCCGCGCTGGATCCGCGTCAAGGAAGCGGTCGAGTTCGTCGCCGGTGTACATCCGCGCTTCGACATGGCCAAATGCCAGCGTTTCCTGGCCGGCACGCAGCTCAAGCCGAACCTGAAAGTGCGCGAGATGTCGAAGGGCATGATCGTGCAGCTGCACCTGGCGCTGGTGATGGCGATCGACGCCAAGCTTCTGGTGCTCGACGAGCCCACGCTCGGCCTCGACATCCTCTATCGCAAGCAGTTCTATCAGCGCCTGCTGGAGGATTACTTCGACGAGGAGAAGACGATCATCGTCACCACCCACCAGGTGGAAGAGATCGAGCACATCCTCACCGACGTGCTGTTCATCCGCGACGGCCGCATCACGCTCGACGCCGCCATGGACACGCTTGGTGACCGCTACGTCGAAGTACTGGTCGAAAGCGCGAACGTCGAAACGGCGCGCGCGCTCAACCCGATCGACGAACGCGCGCTTCCGTTCGGCAAGACCGTGATGCTGTTCGACGGCGTGCCGGCGGTGCAGCTGGCGAAGTTCGGCGAAACCCGCACGCCGGGGCTGGCCGACCTGTTCGTCGCCACGATGAAGGGGACCTACGCATGAATGCCATGACCGACACCATGCCGCGCACGCAAGTCGCGGCGCCGCACGCCACCCACAAGTTCAAGCTGCTGCTCAAGCGCGAATTCTGGGAGCACAAGGGCGGGTTCTTCTGGGCGCCCCTGATCGCCGGCGGCATTTTCCTGCTGCTGACGCTGATGGGCATGATCACCGCCGAAGTCGCGAAGAGCCGTGCGGGCGAGCAGAACCTCAACATCAACGGTTCGCACATCCAGGTCGGCGCGCTGGATCTTTCCAAGCTCACGCAGCACCTGAGCGCGGAAGACCTCCGTCAGTTCGGCGGCGCCATCGACCTCACGTTGATGATGTCGGCCGGCATCCCGTTCATCGTGCTCGGCTTCGTGGTCTTCTTCTACGCGCTGGGCTCGCTGTACGACGACCGCCGCGACCGCAGCGTGCTGTTCTGGAAGTCGATGCCGCTGTCGGATTCGCAGACGGTGTTGTCGAAGCTCGCAAGCGCGACGTTGGTGGCTCCTGCGCTCGCGGCACTCGCCGGCATCGCGACGATGATCGTCCTGATGGTGATGCTCAGCCTGTTCGTGCTGCTGCACGGCGGCAATCCGATGACGCTGCTTTGGGGACCGGCGAGCCCGACCTCGGTCATCGCGACGTTCATCGCAGGTGTCCCGGTGTACGCAGCCTGGGCGCTGCCGACGGTGGGCTGGCTGATGCTCTGCTCGGCATGGGCACGCAGCAAGCCCTTCCTCTGGGCACTGGTGGTTCCGGTCTTCGTGGGCATCTTCGTCAGCTGGTTCGACCTGCTCCACTTCGTCAACCTCGACACCACGTGGTACTGGCAGAACATCGTCCTGCGCCTGCTCGGCAGCACGTTCCCGACCATGCTTCCCGCGGCGGCGAACCTCGGCACGATCCACGTCAACTCGCCGGCCGATCTCGACGCACTCGCAACGGTCCGCTCGCTGTACGCACTGTTCGCAACACCGTCGATGTGGGTGGGCATCGTGGCCGGCCTCGCGATGATCGTCGCCGCGATCCGCCTGCGCCGCTGGCGCGACGAGGGCTGAGGACCCGCGGGCGCCGTCCCGCACTTCAATCGGACGCCGGGCATCACGCCCGGCGGTTCGATGTCCGATAGTCGGCTTCACCACACACCACCGCGTCCTGCTTCCGAAGGATCACGCAATGAACGCACTCCGCACCGCCGCACTCGCTGCCGCACTGATCTCCAGCCTGGCCGCCTGCCAGGCGCAGACGCCGGATTCCGCCACCGCCGCCAAGCCTGCGGCCGACACCGGCATCGAAGGCGCGATCACCCGCAACGTCGACACCGCGATGAGCGAAGCGCACGCGAAGCTCAGCACCGAAAACGTCAAGCTCACCGAGAACGGCCGCCACGCCGAGATCACGCCGAAGGGCGACCTGATCATCGACGGCAAGACCATTGCGGTGAACGCCGAGCAGCGCCAGCTGCTGCTCGAGCACCGCGCGCACATCCTCGAGATCGCCAGCGCCGGCATCGAGATCGGCAAGCAGGGCGCGCACCTCGCCGGGCACGCCGTCAGCGAAGCCATCAGCGGCATCTTCAGCGGCAATACCGACCGCATCGAGAAGAGCGTCGAAGCCCAGTCGCAGGAGATGAAGCGCGCCGCGGCGTCGCTCTGCGATAAGCTGCCGGCGATGTACGCCTCGCAGCAGCGCGTCGCGCAGGCTGTGCCCGAGTTCGCGCCGTTCGCGACGATGAAGTCGACCGAACAGGACAAGTGTCATGACGACCTGACATCGGACGGCAAGGACGCCACGACGATTTCGAGCTCGACCAGCAAGTCGGGAACGCCGGATACGATCACGGTCGCACCGGGCAACTGATCGGCTCGCACATGGTTCTTCGACGCGCCGTCTCTACGGCGCGTCGTCGTTTCAGGAGCGGCGCTTACCCGCCGCCGGACATGCCTTCGCGGATGCCGCACTGCGTAAGCGACGTCGGATCGAGCAGTCGACGCAATTGCTCGCGCGGCATGCCAGTCGCTTCGACGGCGACGTCCAGCACCGGCCGGCCATCCTTGTAAGCCTGCTTGGCAATCGCAGCAGCCTTCTCGTAACCGATCACCGGGTTCAGCGCCGTCACGAGGATCGGATTGCGATCCAGCGCCTCGCGCACGCGTTCGTTGCGCACCTTCAGGCCGGCAATCGCACGATCCGCGAGCAACCGCGTCACATTCGACAGCAGCCCGATCGAATCGAGCAGGTTGTCCACGATCAGCGGCAGCATCACGTTGAGCTGGAAGTTGCCGCTCTGCCCGGCAACGGTGATCGCCGCGTGGTGACCGATTACTTGCGCGCAGACCATCGCGACGGCCTCCGGAATCACCGGATTCACCTTGCCCGGCATGATCGAGCTGCCCGGCTGCAGCGCCGGCAGTTCGATCTCGCCCAGCCCGGCAAGCGGGCCGGAGTTCATCCAGCGCAGGTCGTTCGCGATCTTCATCAGCGCGACGGCCAGCGCGTTTAGCTGACCGGACAGCTCGACCGCGTCGTCCTGCGACGCGATGCCTTCGAAGCGATCGGCGGCCGAGTCGAACTTTACGCCCGAGCGTTTGGCGAGCGTCTTGGACACCTGCTCGCCGAAGCGTGGGTCCGCATTGATGCCGGTACCAACCGCGGTTCCACCGATGGGCAGCCTACGCAGTCGAACCAGCGCGTCCTCAATGCGCATGCGCGCCGAATCCAGCTGCGACGCCCAGGCACCGAACTCCTGCGCGAACGTGACTGGCATCGCGTCCATCAGGTGCGTTCGGCCGGTCTTGGTGACCTTGGCGAGCGAACGGCCCTTCTTCGTGATCGTCGTCTGCAGATGCTTCAGCGCCGGCAGCAGCTCACGTGTGCAGGCGATGGCGGCGGATACGCGGATCGCGGTCGGGATCACGTCATTCGAGCTCTGCCCGAGGTTGACGTGGTCGTTCGGATGCACGCGCCGCCGCGTGTTCGACGCGACATGCGCGATGACCTCGTTCGCGTTCATGTTGCTCGACGTGCCCGAGCCGGTCTGGAACACGTCGATCGGAAACTGCGCGTCGAACTCACCGTCGGCCACGCGCTGCGCGGCATCGGTAATCGCCTTCGCGACCGCCGGATCGAGCAGCTTGAGCCGTGCGTTGACCTCCGCCGCCGACGCCTTGATCAGCCCCAGCGCCTCGATGAAACCGCGCGGCATGCGCCGGCCGGAGATCGGGAAATTCTCGACCGCCCGCTGCGTCTGCGCGCCCCAGAGCGCGTCGGCCGGGACCTGCAGCTCGCCCATGCTGTCGTGTTCGATGCGGACATCTGCGTCGTTGCGGGCCATCGTCGCCTCCTGTCGAAGACCCGAGCGTACGACGCGCGGTGTCAACGCGCGCCGGGCCCGACGCCCGCGGCAGGTAAAATCGCCGCACCCTCCCCGCCCGGCCCGCCATGTCCCCGTCCGTCGAAACCTCGCTCCTCGCCCTCTCGCCGCTCGATGGCCGCTATGCGGGCAAGGTCGACGCGCTACGGCCGGTGTTCTCCGAATTCGGGCTGATCAAGGCGCGCGTGAAGGTCGAGGTCGAATGGTTGATCGCGCTGGCGGCCGAGCCGGCTATCGTCGAACTGCCGGCCTTCGCTCACGCCGCGATCGCCCGCCTGCGCGCATTTGCCGATGGGCTGACCGTCGACGACGCGGCTCGCGTCAAGGAAATCGAGCGCACGACCAACCACGACGTCAAGGCGGTCGAGTACCTCATCAAGGAACGCCTGAAGGACGACGCCGAGCTCGCACCCGCGCTGGAGTTCGTGCATTTCGCCTGCACGTCCGAGGACATCAACAACCTCAGCTACGCGCTGATGCTGCGCGAAGCGCGTGACGAGGTGATGGCGCCGAAGCTACGCGAACTCATCGGCAAGCTGCGCGAGATGGCGCACCAGCACGCCGAGCTGCCGATGCTGTCGCGCACGCACGGGCAGACCGCGTCGCCGACGACCGTCGGCAAGGAACTCGCGAACGTCGTCGCCCGTCTCGAGCGCCAGCGCGAAGTGCTGGAAGCGCTGCCGATGCCGGGCAAGATCAATGGCGCCGTTGGCAACTACAACGCGCACGCGGCCTCGTATCCGGACGTCGACTGGACCGCGTTCTCGCAGCGTTTCGTGCAGTCGCTGGGCCTGACCTGGCAGCCGTACACCACGCAGATCGAACCGCACGACGGCATCGCCGAGATCAGCGATTCGATGAAGCGCATCGGCACGATCTGCGTGGACCTGTGCCGCGACGTCTGGGGCTACATCTCGCTCGGTTACTTCAAGCAGGCGGTGAAGGCCGGCGAAGTCGGCAGCTCGACCATGCCGCACAAGGTCAACCCGATCGACTTCGAGAACGCGGAAGGCAACTTCGGCATCGCCAACGCGCTGTTCGAACACTTCGCGGCCAAGCTGCCGATCAGCCGCTGGCAGCGCGACCTCACCGACTCCACCGTGCTTCGTGCGCTCGGCACCGCATTCGGCCATTCGCTGATTGGTTTCGACGCACTGATGCGCGGTCTCGGCAAGCTGAGCGTCAATCCGGAGCGCCTCGCCGCCGATCTCGACGCCGCCTGGGAAGTGCTCGCCGAAGCCGTGCAGACGGTGATGCGTCGTTACGGATTGCCGCAGCCGTACGAGCAGCTGAAAGCGCTGACGCGCGGCCAGGGGATTACCGAACAGTCCATGCGTGAGTTCATTGCCGGCCTCGATCTTCCGGCGGATGCCAAGCAGCGCCTGGTCGATATGACGCCGGGCAGCTACATCGGTCGCGCCGCGGAGCTCGCGCGCAATGTCTGATCTCCGCGTCGCGTCGCTCGTGGTCGCGATCGGTGCGATGTCAGCGTGCACCAGCGTCGCTAACACGCAGGCTTCGTCGCCTGCCGCACCGAACCGTTGCGCCGACGACGCCGGCTGGGATGATCCCGCCGTACCGCGCCACATCTACGGAAACACTTGGTACGTCGGCACCTGCGGCATCGGCGCAGTGCTGGTGACGTCGAAGGACGGGCATGTGCTGATCGATGCCGGCACGGAAAAGTCGGCGGCGCAGGTCGAAGCGAACATCCGCGCACTGGGCTTTCGTCTCGAGGACGTCCGCGCCATCGTCAACTCGCATGCGCATGCCGACCACGCCGGCGGCCTCGCACGACTGCAACAGGACTCCGGCGCGACGTTGTATGCACGCGCCGAGGCCGCGTCGGTCCTGTCGACCGCACGCATCGGCCGCAGCGATCCACAGATGCTCGCGCTGAAATCGTTTCCGGCCGTCGGACATGTAGAGACGATCGCGGATGGCGCGCATGTCCGCGTCGGCGCGATCGACCTGACCAACCACGCGACGCCGGGTCACACGCCGGGCGGTAGCAGCTGGACGTGGCGCGAGTGCGAGGGCGGCCGCTGCGTCGACACGGCCTACGTCGACAGCCTGACTGCGGTGTCCGACGACGTGTATCGCTACTCGGATAACGCCGCGTATGTCGCTGGGTTCCGCGCGACCATCGCGAACGTCGCCACGCTGCCCTGCGACGTACTGATCACGCCGCACCCCGTCGCCAGCGACCTGTGGTCACGCATCGCACCCGAAAACTCAAAGCCGCTGGTCAACCCGGCTGCATGCCGTGATTACGCACAGTCGGCCACGCTCCGACTCGATGCACGCCTCGCGAAGGAAGCGCAGCCGAAATGATCGAGATCGATGCACGCCGCAAACCGCCGCTGGGCATGGCGCCGGCGCGCTTTCTGCGCGAGTTCTGGCAGAAGAAGCCGCTGCTGATCCGCAACGCGTTCCCGGACCTCGTCACGCCGATCGAACCGGAAGACCTCGCCGGCCTCGCCTGCGAGGACTTCGCGCTGTCGCGCATCATCGAGCACGACCGCGCGAACGATCGCTGGACGCTGCGCACCGGGCCGTTCGCGGAAGACGATTTCCCAGGCATGCCCGAGCACGACTGGACGCTGCTGGTGCAGGACGTCGACAAGTGGGACGCGGACGTCGCCGCGCTGCTGCCGAGCTTCGACTTCCTGCCGCGCTGGCGCATCGACGACGTCATGATCTCGTTCGCCGCCACTGGTGGTTCGGTCGGCGCACATGTCGACCAGTACGACGTGTTCCTGCTGCAGGGCAAGGGCCATCGCCGCTGGCAGATCGATGCGTCGCCGAATCCGCCGCTCGCTTTCCGCGACGACGCGGAGATCAAGTTGCTGCGCGAATTCACGCCGACCCACGAATGGGTTCTGGCTCCGGGCGACATGCTCTATCTGCCGCCCGGCGTGCCGCATCACGGCGTCGCCGAAGACCCTTGCCTGACGTTCTCGCTCGGTATGCGCGCACCCGCCGCCGCGGAACTGCTCGGCGACTTCGTCGACACGTTGGCCGCGGACGCGGACGAATCGCTGCGTTACATCGACCCCGACCTGGCGCCCGCAAAGGACGCGTTCGAGATCGACGATGCCGCGATGACGCGCGCAATCGAAGCGCTCAACGCGCTGCGCATGAACGACCAGGACCGCCTGAGCGACTGGTTCGGTCGATTCGTCACCGCGTACCGCAGCGCCGGCATTGTCGGCGCGCCCGGCGAAGCCGTCGATCGCGCATCGATCGAGCAGGCGCTTGGCGAGGGCGAGACGCTGCATCGCAATCCGTTCTCGCGCGTTGCCTGGCGCAAGGTTTCGCGTGGTGCGTTGCTGTTCGTCGCCGGGCAGTCGTTCGCGATGCCGGTGGCGGATGCGAAGCGTCTGGCCGCGGGGTCGGCGCTCGACCTCGACATCTATTCGCGACTGGGCACGACGGCGCGCGACGCAGTGGCGGAACTCGCCGCCGGCGGTCATTACCAGCTCGCCGGAGGCGATAACGAATGACGGTCTACAGCGTCGAGGTCGTCGAGTACGGCAGCGCGCTGCCCGACCTGCGCGCGATCCGCGACGTCGTGTTCGTGCAGGAGCAGCGCGTTCCCGTCGAGATCGAGCGCGACGCGCTGGATGCCGCCTGCACGCACGTGCTCGCACGCGATGGCGAAGGCCGTCCGATTGGCACCGGGCGGCTCGCACCGAGCGGCAAGATCGGCCGAATGGCGGTGCTGGGCGAATGGCGCGGACGCGGCGTCGGTCGCGCGATGTTGCTGAAGCTGCTCGATGCCGCGCGGGCCGCTGGCCTCGCTGATGTGATGCTCCACGCGCAGGTCGACGCCGAGCGCTTCTACGCCGCCGACGGCTTCCTGCCGGTTGGCGAGCGATTCGAGGAAGCGGGCATCGTCCATCAGGAAGTGCGTCGGACGCTCGACCGCCCGGCCGCCGTCGAAAACGCTGCGCAGGCCATCGCCGCGACCATCGGCATCGCGACCAGCGCGCGTCGCAGCATGGTGATCTACAGCCGCGAGATGGACCCGGGCCTGCTCGACCACCCGGACGTCGTCACTGCGCTGCGCCGGCTCGCGACCCGGGGTGGCGAGATCCGCGTGCTACTTCAGGACGTCGACGCCCCGCAACGCGCGCACGCGCCGCTGATCGCGCTCGCCCAGCGGCTGTCGTCGGCCTTCGCGATCCGCGTGATCGATGAGCCCGTCGACCTGACCTATCCCTCGGCCTTCGTCGCCAGCGACACCGGCGGCTGGTACTTCCGCCCGCTCGGCCACCGGCTGGACGGCGAGACCCAACTCGACGGCGCGGCGCGCGTTCGCCAGCTGCGGACGGTGTTCGATAGCGCCTGGGAACGGGCCCGTCCCGCAAGTGAGCTGCGCGCGCTCGGCATCTGAAACCCGACGACTGGCGGCTTGGCTCGGCGTCGCGTACCGACGCCCATAACCGCTCACAGCGGGCACTTCGACGCCGCTGACGACGCCTGATCACGGCGGTCGAACGCATCCGGAACACCACAATCCGGGCACGGGGCGGCCTCATCCCGCTATAATTCCGCGTCTTTCGCGCCCGATCGCGACATGCGGCGCGTCATACCCTCTTCCCGCCGAGCCAGACGCCACCGCCATCGTGGATAGCCTTCTGAAGCAGTTTGCCCAGACCTCCCAACTCGGCGCGAACGCCGCCTACGTCGAGGATCTGTACGAGCAGTACCTGGTCGCACCGGACAGCGTCGACCCGAAATGGAAGGCCTACTTCGATGGTGTGAAGAGCGGCTCGACCACCGAGGTGCCGCATTCGGCCGTCCTCGAGTCGATCGCCGAAGCCGGTCGACAGGCCGCGCGCGGCGCGATCGCGGGTGGCGGCAGCGAGGCCGATGAGCGCCAGCGCGCGGTCGGCAAGCTGATCATCGCCTACCGTTCGCGGGGCCATCTCGCGGCGGAGCTCGATCCGCTCGGCCTCGAGAAGATGCCGCCGGCGCCGGACCTCGAACTCGCCTTCCACGGCCTGTCCGACAAGGACCTGTCGGCCGAATTCAGCACGGGCGGCGTGGGCGGCAAGGACCGCATGAAGCTGGGCGACCTCGTCGACCTGCTCAAGCGCACCTACACCGGCACCGTCGGCGCCGAGTTCATGCACATCGCCGAGTCGGACCAGCGTCGCTGGATCTACGAGCGCATGGAAAAGGCCGGCGGCCGCTACGCGCGGAGCGCGGACGAGCGTAAGCGCGTGCTCGAGCGCCTGACCGCCGCGGACGGCCTGGAGCGCTACCTCGGCACCAAGTACGTCGGCCAGAAGCGCTTCTCGCTCGAAGGCGGCGACTCGCTGATTCCGCTGCTCGACGACATGGTGCGTCGCGCCGGTTCGCAGGGCGCGAAGGAGGTCGTGATGGGCATGGCCCACCGTGGCCGCCTCAACGTGCTAGTCAATACGCTCGGCAAGCCGCCGCGCGACCTGTTCAACGAGTTCGAAGGCAAGTTCGAACACGTGCACAGCGACCTCGCCCACCAGGGCGACGTCAAGTACCACATGGGTTTTTCGGCCGACATCGGCACGCCCGGCGGCCCGGTGCATCTCGCGCTCGCGTTCAACCCGTCGCATCTCGAAATCGTCGATCCCGTGGTCGCCGGCAGCGCACGTTCGCGCCAGACGCGTCGCGGCGACGAAGGCCGCAAGCAGGTGCTGCCGGTGCTCATGCACGGCGACGCCGCGTTCGCAGGCCAGGGCGTGGTGATGGAGCTGTTCCAGATGTCGCAGGCGCGCGGTTTCGCGGTCGGCGGCACGGTGCACATCGTCATCAACAACCAGGTCGGCTTCACCACCAGCGAGCGTCAGGACGCGCGTTCGACGCTGTACTGCACCGACGTCTCGAAGATGGTCGGCGCGCCGGTGCTGCACGTGAACGGCGACGATCCGGACGCCGTGCTGTTCTGCGGCGAACTCGCGCTCGACTTCCGCAATACCTTCGGCAAGGACGTGGTGATCGATCTCGTCTGCTATCGCCGCCACGGCCACAACGAGGCCGATGAGCCGGCGGCCACGCAGCCGCTGATGTACCAGGTGATCCGCAAGCACGCGACGCCGCGCGAGATGTACGCCAAGCGCCTCGTCGGCGAAGGCGTGATCAGCGACGCCGACGCGCAGGCGATGGTTGACGGCTATCGCGCGAAGATGGACGCGGGCGAAGTCACCGCAGACGTCGTCGACGTGACGCCGGACGAGTTCATTCCGGACTGGACCAAGTTCATCGCCGGCAAGGTGACCGAGCCGGTCGACACCACGTTCGATCGCGCCGAGCTGCTCAAGCTCGCGACGTCGATCAACAACGTGCCCGAGCGCATCACGCTGCACCCGCGCGTGGCGAAGATCTACGACGACCGCCGCAAGATGACGGCCGGCGAGCTGCCGGGTGACTGGGGCTTCGCCGAGAACCTCGCGTACGCGACGATCGTCGACCAGGGCTACAAGCTGCGCCTCGTCGGCCAGGACTGCGGCCGCGGCACGTTCTTCCACCGCCACGCGATCCTGCACGACCAGAAGACCGACGAGTACTACCTGCCGCTGCGTGAGCTGGCGAGCAATCCGAACGACGTCGCGATCATCGACTCGCTGCTGAGCGAGGAAGCGGTGATGGCGTTCGAGTACGGCTATTCCACCGCCGACCCGATGACGCTCGATATCTGGGAAGGCCAGTTCGGCGACTTCGCGAACGGCGCGCAGGTGGTCATCGACCAGTTCCTGTCGTCCGGCGAAGCCAAGTGGGGCCGCCTCTGCGGACTCGCGCTGTTCCTGCCGCACGGTTATGAAGGCCAAGGGCCCGAGCACAGCTCCGCTCGCCTCGAGCGTTACCTGCAGCTGTGCGCGCTGGACAACATGATCGTCTGCACGCCGACCACGCCGGCGCAGGCGTACCACATGATCCGCCGCCAGATGCTCATGACCACGCGCAAGCCGCTGGTGGTGATGACGCCGAAGTCGCTGCTGCGCCACAAGCTCGCGGTGTCGACGATGGACGATCTCGCGTCGGGCGGCTTCCAGAAGCTGATCCCGGATGCGGTCACCACGCCGAAGAAGGCCAAGCGCGTCGTCCTCTGCGGCGGCAAGGTCTACTACGACCTGCTGGAAGACATGCAGAAGCGCGGTGCCGACGACGTTGCGCTGATCCGCATCGAGCAGCTCTATCCGTTCCCGCGCAACGAGCTCAAGGCTGCACTCGCGCAGTATTCGGCGAAGGACGTGGTGTGGTGCCAGGAAGAGCCCATGAACCAGGGCGCGTGGTACCAGATCCGTCATCACCTCGTTGCATGCCTCGGCGCGAAGCAGGCGATTCATTACGCGGGCCGTTCGCGCTCGCCCTCGCCGGCTGCCGGCCATTTCGCCGACCACGTGCGCGAACAGCAGCAGCTGATCGCCGACGCGCTGGTCAATCCGCTCAACGGCGAGGTGTCGGAGGAGTAATCCTTCGACGCCACGCCCGACGCTTCGCCGCATCTCCTATTTCTCAAGGACGCTTTTCCATGAGCACCGAAATCAAGGTTCCCGTGCTGCCCGAGTCGGTCTCGGACGCCACCATCGCCACCTGGCACAAGAAGCCCGGCGACGCGGTCAAGCGCGACGAGAACCTCGTCGACCTCGAAACTGACAAGGTCGTGCTCGAAGTGCCCTCGCCGGTCGATGGCGTGCTCAAGGAAATCAAGTTCGACACCGGCGCGACGGTGAACAGCGAGCAGGTCATTGCGATCGTCGAAGCTGGTGCCGCTGCAGCCGCACCTGCAGCTCCGGCCGCGACCGAGTCGAAGGCCGACAAGGTCATCGACGCGAAGAACGACGCCGCGACGACGAACGAAGCGCAGCCGGTGATGCCGAAGTCCGCACCGCAGCAGCCTGCGCCGGGCGCGACCGCCGGACAGTCGAATGCGCAGCTGCCGCCGGGCGCGCGCTTCGCCGCCGAAACGTCGGGCGTCAATGCGGCCGATGTGTCCGGCACCGGTCGCCGCGGTTCGGTGACCAAGGAAGACATCGTCAACTACGCGAAGTCCGGTGGCGTCGGCGCCGCGGGTGGCGCGCGTCCGGAAGAGCGCGTGCCGATGACGCGCATGCGTACGCGCATCGCGGAACGCCTGATGCAGTCGAAGAATTCCATTGCGATGCTGACCTCGTTCAACGAGGTCAACCTCGCCAAGGTCATGGCGATGCGCACGGAGTTGCAGGACGACTTCGTCAAGGCGAACGGCATCAAGCTCGGTTTCATGAGCTTCTTCGCCAAGGCCGCGGCGAACGCGCTGCAGCGCCATCCGATCGTCAACGCGTCGGTCGACGGCAACGACGTGATCTATCACGGCTATGCCGACATCTCGATCGCGGTGTCGACCGACAAGGGCCTGGTGACGCCGGTGCTGCGCAACGTCGAGCGCATGTCGTTCGCGGACATCGAGAAGGGCATCGCCGACTACGCCAAGAAGGCGCGCGACGGCAAGCTCGGCCTCGACGACCTGCAGGGCGGCACGTTCACGATCACCAATGGCGGCACGTTCGGTTCGCTGATGTCGACGCCGATCGTCAACCCGCCGCAGTCCGCCATCCTGGGCATGCACGCGATCAAGGAGCGCGCGATCGTCGAGAACGGCCAGGTTGTCGCCGCGCCGATGATGTACATCGCGCTGAGCTACGACCACCGCATCATCGACGGCAAGGACGCGGTGCTGTTCCTGGTCGACATCAAGAACCAGCTCGAGAACCCGCACCGCATGCTGCTGGGCATGTAATGCCCGCCGGGCCCCGCCGAGTGCGGGGCTTTTGCGTCCAGCGAACAAGGATCATTTGAGATGAGCGAACAGCAGCAATTCGACGTCGTCGTCATCGGCGCCGGCCCCGCGGGCTACCACGCCGCCATCCGCGCCGCGCAACTCGGCCTCAAGACCGCGTGCATCGACGCGGCGCTCGGCAAGGACGGCCAGCCGGCGCTCGGCGGCACGTGCCTTCGCGTGGGCTGCATTCCGTCCAAGGCGCTGCTCGACTCATCGCGCCAGTTCTGGAACATGCACCACATCTTCGACCAGCACGGCATTTCGTTCTCGAACGAGAAGATCGACGTCGGCACGATGGTTGGCCGCAAGGACAAGATCGTCAAACAGTTCACCGGCGGCATTGCGGCGCTGTTCAAGGCGAACAAGATCACCGCGTTCTACGGCTTCGGCCAGCTGCAGCCGGGCAATGTCGTCATCGTGAAGCAGCATGACGGCAGCACCGTCGAGCTGAAGGGTACGAACGTCATCATCGCCGCCGGTTCGGATTCGATCGAACTGCCGTTCGCGAAGTTCGGCGAGCACATCGTCGACAACGTCGGCGCGCTCGATTTCACCGAAGTGCCAAAGCGCTTCGGCGTGATCGGTGCCGGCGTGATCGGCCTCGAACTCGGCAGCGTGTGGAACCGCCTCGGCGCGCAGGTCACGATCCTCGAAGGCATGCCGACGTTCCTCTCGGCGGCCGATGGCGAAGCCAGCAAGGTCGCCGCGCGCGAGTTCAAGAAGCAGGGCCTCGACATCCGACTCGGCTGCAAGGTGTCGAACACCGAGGTCAAGGCCGACGGCGTGCACGTGAGCTACACCGACGACAAGGGCGCGGCGCAGGAAATCGTCGTCGACAAGCTGCTCGTCGCGGTCGGTCGTCGTGCAGCGACCAAGGGGCTGCTGGCCGACGGTACCGGCGTGCAGGTCAACGAGCGCGGCCAGATCACCGTGGACGAGCACTGCTACACCGGCGTCGATGGCGTGTGGGCCGTCGGCGACTGCGTGCGCGGGCCGATGCTTGCGCACAAGGGCTTCGAGGAAGGCATCGCGGTCGCCGAACTCATCGCCGGCCTGCCGGGCCACGTCAACTTCGACACGATTCCGTGGGTCATCTACACCGAGCCCGAGATCGCCTGGGTCGGCAAGACCGAAGAGCAGCTGAAGGCGGAAGGCATTCCGTACAAGGCCGGCAGTTTCCCGTTCGCGGCCGTCGGTCGCGCGGTGGCGATGGCCGAACCGGCAGGCTTCGTGAAGGTGCTCGCGCATGCGGAAACCGACACGGTGCTCGGCATGCACCTCGTCGGCGCGAACGTCTCGGAGCTGGTGCACGAAGGCGTGCTGACGATGGAGTTCAAGGGCTCCGCCGACGACCTCGCCCGCATCTGCCACGCGCATCCGTCGCTGTCGGAAGCCGTGCACGACGCCGCCATGGCCGTCCACAAGCGCGCGATCCACAAGGCCAACTGACCTTTCGATCG
The DNA here is from genome assembly GCF_054057595.1 of Lysobacter sp. HA18. Taxonomy (NCBI): domain Bacteria; kingdom Pseudomonadati; phylum Pseudomonadota; class Gammaproteobacteria; order Lysobacterales; family Lysobacteraceae; genus Lysobacter; species Lysobacter sp. HA18. The sequence continues at coordinate 1,683,732 of NZ_JBSRZL010000001.1, read as the reverse complement.
CGCGACACCGGGGCCGCCGTCATCCTGCGATGATGGCGGCTTCGTCGTTTCGGGAGTCCGGCATGACCGACACAACGCCCGTCCGCAACGTCTCCGACACCGCACGCTGGGTCGCGATCTACCGCGCGATGGAAAGCGAGCGCAGCGACGCGATCTTCCGCGATCCCTATGCACGTCGCCTCGGCGGCGAACGCGGCGAAGCGATCGTTCGCGACATGCCGCGCGGCCGCATGATGGCATGGCCGATGATTGTGCGCACCGCGGTGATGGACGAGATCGTGATGCGCTGCGTCCGCGAAGGCGCGCGCGTGGTGCTGAACCTCGCGGCCGGACTCGACGCACGCCCGTATCGGCTCGACCTGCCGGCCGACCTGCGCTGGATGCACGTCGACCTTCCCGACATGCTCGCCTACTTCCGCGACGCGATGGCCGGCGAAACGCCGCGCTGCCAGGTCGAGTTTCACACCGCCGACCTGCGCGATGCCGAGATCCGACGCGCATTATTCGCCGACGCTGCAGCGACCGGTCCGGTGCTCGTCATCACCGAAGGCCTGCTCGTCTATCTCGAACCTGACGATGTCGCCGCCCTCGCCCGCGACCTGCACGACGTCGCGCATGCACGCTGGTGGCTGACCGATCTCGCGTCGCCGCTGCTGCTGCAGCGCTACACGCGTCACCTCGACAAGAAACTCGCTGCGGGCAATGCGCCGTTCCGCTTCGGCCCGGCCGAAGGCACTGCGTTTTTCGCACCGATGGGCTGGCAGGAACGCGAATTCCGCTCGTCATGGGACGAATCGCTGCGACTCAATCGCACGGTGCCGTTCGCGCCGCTGTGGAAAATGCTCTCGACCTTTCAACCGCGCGAGAAGCGCGACGCGATGCGCCGGATGTCCGGCATCGTGCTGATGGAGAACAACGACTGATGCGTCAACTGCGTTCCGTATGCGTGTACTGCGGCTCCAATGCCGGCAACCGTCCGATCTATGCCGAACGCGCGGCTGCGCTCGGTCGTCGTCTTGCGCAGGACGGCATCGCCGTCGTGTACGGCGGTGGCAACGTCGGGCTGATGGGTGTTGTCGCCGATGCGGCGCTCGAAGCCGGCGGCGAAGTGATCGGCGTGATTCCCGAGCAGCTCGTGAACTGGGAAGTCGCGCATCGCGGCCTGACCAAGCTGGAAGTCGTCGCCGACATGCATACGCGCAAGGCGCGCATGTTCGACCTGTCGGATGCATTCGTCGCCCTGCCCGGCGGCTTCGGCACGCTCGACGAAATGTTCGAGATGCTGACGTGGCGACAGCTGGGCCTCGGCGATCGGCCGTGCGCGTTCCTCGACATCGACGGCTTCTACGCGCCGCTGATGTCGATGCTCGATCGCATGGTCGCCGAACGCTTCCTGCATCCCGAGCAGCGCACCGACCTGTGGCACGGCGACGACATGAACGCGATGCTCGACTGGATGCGCGCGTACAAGCCCGCGCAGGCCGACAAGTGGATGGACGAAAAGCGTCGCCGCGAAATCCGCTGAGCACGATACGAGAACGACGATGAGCCCGAGCAGCTTCCGCGCCTTCCGCATCCACGACGACGATCGCGGTTATCGCGCTGGCGTCGAAACGATTTCGCTCGACCACGTCTCGCCCGGCGAAGTCGTCATTCGCACCGCGTATTCGTCGGTGAACTACAAGGACGCGCTAGCGGGCACCGGCAAAGGCAAGATCCTGCGCCGCGCGCCGCTGGTGGGCGGAATCGACGTCGCGGGGCATGTTGTCGAAAGCCGCGACCCGCGTTATCGCGAAGGCGATGCCGTGCTGGTTACCGGTAGCGGACTTTCCGAGACGCGGGACGGCGGCTACGGCGAATACGCGCGCATCGAAGCGGAATGGGCGATTCCGCTTCCCGCGGGCCTCGACCTGCGCGAGGCGATGATCCTCGGCACCGCGGGATTCACTGCCGCGCTCGGCCTGTACCGGATGCTCGAGAACGGGCAGACGCCAGAGCACGGCCCGCTTGCCGTGACCGGTGCGACCGGCGGCGTCGGATCGCTGGCCGTCGATATCTTTACCCGCGCCGGTTTCGAGGTGCATGCGGTCAGCGGCAAACCCGAACACGCGGACTACCTGCGCGAACTCGGCGCCACCGACGTCCTGCCGCGCGAGACGCTGGCGACCAAGCGCCCCATGGAAAGCGCGCGCTTCGGCGGCGGTCTCGACAACGTCGGCGGGCCGATGCTCGCCAGCCTGCTCGCGCAGACCGCGCCCTACGGCAACGTCGCGACCGCCGGCCTCGCGGCCTCGCACGACCTGCCGACCACCGTGATGCCCTTCATCATCCGCGGCGTGTCTCTATTGGGCGTGGCGTCGGCCGGCACGGCGCGCGCGATCCGCGAGCGCGTCTGGGCGCACCTGGCGACGGACTGGAAGCCGGCGCACCTCGATCGCATCCTGACTCGCGAGGTCGATCTCGACGGCTTGGCCGGCGTTTTCGACGGCATGCTGGCCGGCGGATCGTTCGGCAGGACACTGGTTCGCCTGTGAGCTTGCCGACCTGATACGCCGGCCCGTTAGAATCGCGTCAATTCCCGAGAGCACACCATGGCCCGCATCCTGATCGTCGACGACTCGCCCTCCCAGCTGATGGGCATCCGCCGCCTCGTGGAGAAGCTCGGGCATGAAGCCCTCACCGCCGAAGACGGCGCGGCCGGCGTCGAAGCCGCCAAGCGCGAACTGCCGGACCTCATCCTGATGGACGTGGTGATGCCGAACCTCAACGGCTTTCAAGCCACGCGCGCGATTTCGCGCGAGCCCACCACCAAGCACATCCCGGTAGTGCTGGTGACGACGAAGGATCAGGACACCGACCGCATGTGGGGCCTGCGCCAGGGCGCGAAGGCGTACATCACCAAGCCCTTCAACGACAACGATCTTGCGGAAGTAATCGGCCAGCTCATGCCGGGCTGATCGGGTTTCGCTTCGAAAGAAAAGGCCGCGCAGTGCGCGGCCTTTTTTGTGGACGATGGTGCGTCGGCAACGTCAGGCACGTACGCCGTCGAACGCGTCACGCAGTGCTTCGTACGCCTGGATCTGCCCGACGGACTGCGGGCGCGGCGCGGTGACTTCGAGCTCGACGATCTGATCCCCCGGCGGATCACCCGGCAAGCCGCGACCGCGCAGACGCAGCTTGCGCCCGGCATCCGAGTTCGGCGGGATGCGCAGCTCGACGTTGCCGCCCAGCGTCGGCACGCTCACTGTCGCACCGAGCGCTGCATCCCAAGGCGCGACCTGCACCACATGGATGACGTTGCGGCCGTCGACTTCGAAATTCGGATGCGCGGCGTACTCGACTTCCAGCAGTAGGTCGCCGCCGGACGAGCCCTGCCCCGCGAGCCGGATCACCTGTCCCTCGCGCACGCCCTTGGGCACGCGCACGTCGAGCGTGCGGCCGTTGACGCTGATGCGCACCGATCGGCCCTCGTAGACCGACTCCAGCGCGACGGCCAGCTTCGCACGCGTATCGCTGCGCGGTGCCGGGCCGCGACCCATGCCGGGACCGGGACGTCCGCCGACGCCGCCACGTCGTGCCTGTCCGAACAGCCCTTCGAAGAAGTCGCTGAAACCGCCGCCTGCGCCGCCGCCAGCGAAGATTTCGTCGAAGTCGACGCCGCCTCCGCCGAAGTCGCCATAGCCCTGCGGGCCCGGCTGCACGTCATCGCCCGGACGATAGCCGCGAGACCGCAGCTGGTCGTAGGCCTTGCGCTTCGCGGGGTCGCGCAGCGCCTCGTAGGCCTCGTTCACCGACTTGAAGTGGTCCTCGGCGTCCTTTTCCTTGCTGACGTCGGGGTGGTACTTGCGCGCCAGCCGGCGATACGCGGTCTTGATCTCGGCATCGCCCGCGGTCGGCTCGACACCGAGGATCTCGTAGTAGTCCTTGAACTGCATCCAGCGCTCCGCTGATCGTCGAAACAGAAACGGCCCGCAGGCGACGCCGGCGGGCCGTCAGTGTAGTGGGCGCTCCGGGACGACGCCGTGTTGCGGCGTCGCGCGGTGCGATCACTCACGCGCTTACTGGCGCGTCGCCTCGCCCTGCGCACCGGCGCCGACCTGGATGCGGCGCGGCGTGGTTTCCGGACGCTTCGGGATGCTGATCTCCAGCACGCCATTGCGACCGCTGGCGGTGATGCCCTCCGCGTCGGCGCTGTCGGGCAGCGCGAAGCGGCGATGGAAACCGCCGTAGCGACGCTCGACCCGCGAATAGCGGCCGGTCTGCGCGTTGATCTCGCTCTTGCGCTCGCCACGGATGGACAGGATGCCCTTGTCCATCAGCACTTCGACGTCCTGCGGATCGACGCCGGGCAGGTCGGCGAAGATCACGAAGCGGTTCGGCTCTTCGACGATGTCCACGCGCGGCGCCCACTGGCTGGTTACCACCGATGACTCGTCGTTGCCGGCCTCGTTGAGGTTGAAGAAGCGCTCGAAGAACTGCTTGAACTCGTCCTGGAGCTGCGGGCCCGGACGCTGCTGCGGATACTGATTCAGGCTCATGGCGATGTCCTCATCGTTGAATCGCGGCGCTGCCGCTCTGCCGCGATAACTAGTGGCAACGCGATGCGTTTCAAGTCCTCGCACTGCCCGCACCGGCCGGCCGTACACTGCATTCAGACATTCGACAGGAGCACCCCCATGGCACAGCCCGGCGACCGCATTCCCGAAGTCGTGGTCCAGCAGATCACGAACAGCGGCATCGAAAAGACCGACACACATTCGCTGTTCGGCACCGGCAAGTCCGTCGTGTTCGCAGTGCCCGGCGCATTCACGCCGACGTGCTCCGAACGCCACCTGCCCGGCTTCGTCGAACATTTCGACGAGTTCCGCCGCCGCGGTTACGACGTCGCGTGCATGGCGGTGAACGACCCGTTCGTCATGCAGGCGTGGATGCGAAGCGCGGGCGTGCCCGACGGCATGCGCATGGTCGCTGATGGCAACGCCGAACTGTCGCGCGCACTCGGCCTCGACCTCGATGCATCGTCGTACGGCATGGGCATCCGCTCGAAGCGTTTCGCGATGGTCGTCGTTGACGGCGTGATCGAGCAGCTGTTCGTGGAAGCGCCGGGCGAGTTCCGCGTGTCGACTGCGGAACACATGCTCGAACAGCTGAGCTGAATTGCTTCAGCGAGCGACGCGCAAGTCGCTCGCGCGTGAAAGAGAATTGACGGGTACCTGTCGTATCGTGTCGGGCGCTTTCATTCCGCGTCCTGCATGCCGACCGTTACCCGTCGTTCTCTTTCGCTGATGGTCACCGGCCTGGTCTTTTTCGGCGCGCTCGCCGTGATCAGCACGCGCACGCTGCAGTCCGTACGTGCATCGACGGCGATCCGGGCGCAGGCGCAGGACAGCATGCTGGTCAATTCACGGCTGCTCGCGTCGCTGGTCGATGTCGAAACAGGGCAACGCGGTTTTTCGCTCACGGGCGAGTCCGCGTTCCTGGAACCGCTGGATTCTGGATTGCAACGGCAGTCCGCGCTGGTCGACAACCTCACCAAGCAGACCGCGACGATGCCGGCCGTTGCAGCGCATGTGCAACACATGCGCCCGCTGATCCACGACAAGCTGGCACTGGTGCAGAAGAGCATCGACTGGCGCCGCAGTGGCCACCAGACGGTCAACCTGCAGTTCGCCGAGCGCGGCAAGGTTGCGATGGATCGCATCCGTCGCGAGAGCGGCGAGATCGATGTATTGCTTCGCGCGGAGAGTCTGCAGCGCGAGCGTCAACTTGCGACGGTGATGTCGCGCGCCGCGTCGATCGAAATCGGGCTCGGCGTGGTCGGCACCCTCGCCATTCTCGCGGGCTTGGCGCTGCTGGTGCGCGAGCGCAAGCGACGGCTCGAGGCGGAGTTCGAGTTGTACAGCGCGAACCACCACCTTGAAGCACGCGTAATGGAGCGCACCCACGAACTCGAGCAGGCGCGTGCGCAGCTCGAATCATTCGCGACGCGGCTCGACCACAGCATTGAAGCGGAACGGCGTCGGCTCGCGCGCGAGGTGCACGACCAGCTCGGGCAGGTGTTCACCGCGCTGAAGCTCACCTGCTCGCACCAGGCGAAGCGCTACTCGATGAGCGAGTCGGACCTGCGTCTCGTCATGTCCACGCTCGATGAGGGCGTCGCGATCGCCCGCCGTATTTCGAGCGAGTTGCGGCCGCCGCTGCTCGATGATCTCGGCCTCGCCGCCGCACTCGAACTGCGCGGTGAGCGTTTCGAGCAGGAATCGGGCATCGCATGCGACGTCGCGGTCGCCGATGGCGAACTCGTGCCGGCCGCTCATCGCATCCAGCTGTTCCGCATCGTGCAAGAAGCGCTGACGAACGTGGCCCGACATTCCGGCGCGGCGCACGTCTGGATCGGTGGCGGACGCACGGACGGTGGCTACACATTCTTTGTCGAGGACGACGGCCATGGCCAGGTCGCGCCGCGTCGCGGGTCCGCCGGTATCGCGAGCATGTCCGAACGCGCGGCCCTCGCGGGCGGGCGGCTGCAGATGGAACGGGGCACGCATGGCGGGTTGCGTGTCGCCGTCCTGATTCCCAGCGAGGCGCTGTCTTGAGCCTGCGTGTTTTGATCGTCGAAGACCATCCCGTCATGCGCTTCGGCGTGACCCACCTGATCCGCCAGGAATGGCCCGACGCCGCGATCTCCGAAGCGACGTCGCTTGCGGCGGCCGTCGAAGTCGCGGCGTCACCCGACTGGTCGGTCGTGCTGCTGGACCTTTCGCTGCCCGACAGTTCCGGACTGGAAGGTCTCGTGCGGCTGCGGCGCCTGATGCCTGCGACACCCATCCTCATCCTGAGCATGCACGACGAAGCCGCTTATGCCGCGCGTGCGCTGCAGGCCGGTGCGTCGGGTTACCTCACGAAAGAACACGCGACCACCGAATTGCTCGCGGCGATCGCACGCGTGCGCAGCGGCGGTCGATATCTGAGTTCCGGTTTCACCGAGCGCCTCGCGGGCATGCTCAGCGGCGAGAAGGTCACCGCGCTGCCGCATGAATTGCTCTCCGCGCAGGAGCATCGCGTGATGGTGATGATCGCGAACGGCAAGGCGCCAAGCGAGATCGCCGAGACGATGCATCTGTCGGTGAAAACCGTCGGCACCTACCGCACGCGCATTCGCGAAAAGACGGGCTTGGGCAGCACCGCGGAGATGGCGCGCTACTGCGTGCAGCACGGCCTACTCGACCCGACCTGAATAGGCGTGTAGGCCGATTGCCTACACGCGTTGTCGGAATCGGCGACGTCGCGGATCAGTCGAACGCCGCTTCGAATCACCTGCCGTCGCGCCCAGCATGCTCACAGGCCATCGAAGGCGGTGATGCATGCGTGTCGTCATAGTTGAAGACTCCGACCTGGTTTACGCCGCACTGCTCGAGGTGCTCGCCGACTGCGTGTCGGTGGACGTGGTCGGGCGTGCGGTGTCGCAGGTGGACGCGATCGCGATGATCCTGTCGCAGGCGCCGGACGTCGTGCTGCTCGACCTTTCGCTGAGCCCCGGCAGCGGACTCGAGGTGCTACGCATGATCCGCGACGCCGGCTCGATGTCGCGCGTTTTCGTCGTGAGCAACCAGTCGGAAGACGCGATGCGCATCCGCTGCCTGCAGGAAGGCGCCGATGCCTTCTTCGACAAGTGCAGCGACCTCAATCTGCTCGTGCAGCATCTCGAGCGAAGCGCCGGCGCCGTGTGCGACGCCGAGCCGGTGCGGATCGAGGAGTTCGCGAACACCGCAGCGTCGCAGAGCAAGCTCGACGAGATCGTGGCGATGACCGCGGAGCTGACCGGATGCCCGACCGCAGGCGTGACACTGCTCGGCGCGAACCGCCAGTGGTTCGTGTCAACGTTGGGCACCCCGCTGACGTCTACGTCGCGACACATCTCGTTGTGCGCGCACGTCGCGGGTGCGGAAGGCCTGCTCGAGATTCCCGACGTTCTGGCCGACGAGCGCTTCGCGCTGAACCCGATCGCGCATGCGCCGTTCGGCATCCGTTTCTATGCCGGCGCGCCGATCACGTTGTCCGACGGACGCATCGTCGGCGCGTTGTGTGCGTTGGCGGCAGAGCCGCGCACGTTGTCCGACGCGCAACGCCAAGCGTTGCTCACCCTCGCCCGCCGCGCTTCTGCCCACATCGACGAGATGCGTGCCGAACCCGCGTCGCGTCCGGCGCTTGAACACGCGCAGGCCCATGAAGTCGACGCTCTCACCGGGCTTCCTTGCCGCAACGCCTTTCTCGAGCAGACCGCTACTGCCCTTCGAGATGCAGCAAGCCGCGGTAGCGAGGCAGCGGTGGTGTCGATCGGCACCGATCGCATGACCCGCATCAACCATACGTTCGGGCGGGACGGCGGCGATATCGCACTCGTGCAGATCGCACGCGAACTTCGACGCGCAGCGCCGTCGGACGCGTTCGTCGCGCGCTTGGACAGCGATCAGTTCGCGGTGCTGCTGCGCAACGTGGATGGGGTCGACGCACTGACGCGAATCGGCGAGTCGCTCGCCGAAGCCGTGGGTACGCCGATGGTCGTGAACGGCCGGCCTGTTCGCATGCACTGCAGCGTGGGCATGGCGTCCGGTTCCGGGGAGTCGATCACCGCACCCGTAATCACGGCACATGCCGAACTCGCCATGCAGAAGGCCAAGCGCCTCGGCGGCAACATGTGTCAGCAGTACGCGAGCTGGATGAGCGTCCGCGCCGTCGATCGCGTGATTCTCGAAGCCGATCTTCGTGCTGGTATCCCCGCCGGAGAGCTGGTGCTCGCATACCAGCCGCAGATCGACATCGCTACGCGCCGCGTGATCGGCATGGAAGCGCTGGTGCGCTGGAACCATCCAAAGCGCGGCCTGCTGCCGCCCGACATGTTCATTCCGCTCGCCGAAGAGACCGGGCTGATCGTCGAACTCGGCGCGAACGTGCTCGACATGGCGATCGCGCAGATCGCGTCCTGGCGAGCCGATGGGCTCGATCCGCCGACCATCGCCGTCAACGTTTCCGCAATGCAGCTGACCCGCGACTTGCCCGCGCTGGTCGCAGCGACGCTCTGCCGCCACGGCGTCGAAGCCACCGCACTCGAACTCGAACTCACCGAATCCGCACTGCCGCGTGCCGATCACGCGATGGACGACCTGCTGCTCGAGCTGCGTGAGTCCGGCGTCGGCATCGCGATCGACGACTTCGGCGTCGGCTATTCATCGCTCGCTGCGCTGCGTCGCCTGCCGGTCACCACGCTCAAGATCGACCGCAGCTTCATCACCGACCTGGGTGCGAGCGATCAGCATGCCGCCGTCGTCGGCGCGGTCATCTCGATGGCGCACACCCTCGGCATGACGGCCGTCGCGGAGGGCGTGGAGGACGACGTCGCGCACGCCTGCCTCGCTTCGCTGAACTGCGATCGCGCGCAGGGTTACCTGTATTGCCGCCCGATCGCGCCCGACGCGATGGCCAATGTCCTACGCGGCTCACGCGAATCGCACGACGCGCCGCTGCTTCTCCCGCGTGGGGGCATCGCATGCCGCGCATGATTCCCTTCGAGACGAATGACATGTCGTCGTCGAGTTCAGCGCGCGACAGCGTCGCGCCGAACAGCCCGCAAGCGATTTCGCTCGACGAGCTGACGATCGCGAACGCGATGTCCGCACGCAACGAGCTGCTCGCCTGGCTGGAATGCGGTGACGCGACGCTCGACCTGACGCACGTCACCCATGTCGACGGCGCGGGCCTGCAGCTGCTGCTCATGTTGCGTCGCGAGGCGGATCGACACGCGCTCGCGTTCGAGCGCATCGAGCCCAGCCGCCCCGTGGCGTCGGTACTCGCGCTCGCGCGCCTGCACGTCGACCTGCATCCGATCCGCCAGCAGCGTCATAACGAAGCCCTGCCCGCCGCGATCCGGAGGGCCGCATGAACGGCATGCGCGAGCGCATGTTGCAGACGTTCCTCGCGGAAGCGGGTGACCTCGTGCGCGACCTCGATGCGGGCCTGCGCCTGATGAAGGCCGGCGACCACAGCGAAGAGCTCGTGAGCCGGCTGTTCCGCGCCGCGCACTCGATCAAGGGCTCGGGCGGCATGTTCGGGCTCGCGCCGCTGGTGGGGTTCACGCATGTCGTCGAATCCCTGCTCGACCGCGTGCGCAGTGGACGGCTGCAACCCGACGCCGCGCTTGTATCCGCCCTGCAGGAGAGCTGCGACCACATCGCGGACCTCGTGGACGTGCTTGTTGCACGTCGCGAGCAGCCCGACGAGCAGATGATGGTTCGCGACTCGGCGTTGCGTCGCGTGCTGGCGCAGCACGACGAACCGGCTTACGCGTACCCGTCGACGATCGCTCGGCAGCCGGCTGCCGACGCGCAGCACGACGGCGTGATGCGGGGCGACGATTGCTGGCATGTGTCCGTCCGCTTCGGCGTCGACATCTTCCGTTACGGCATCAATCCCCTGTCGTTCGTGCGCGACCTCGAGTCGCTCGGCGAAGTGGTCGCGCTGACCACGGTGGATGCGCTGCCCGCGGCTGATGGGTTCAATCCTGAAGACTGTCATCTCGGCTTCGAGATCGACCTGCGCGGGGACCTCGACAAGGCGCGCATCGCGGACGTATTCGACTTCGTCGCCGACTGCAGCCAGCTGCGCATCCTGCCGCCGCAGTCGCACGTCAGTGATTTCCTTGAGCTCATCCGCGACCTGCCGGAATCGGACGCGCGACTCGGCGACATCCTCGTCGACGCGGGCACGCTGACGCGCGCGGAACTTGAGGCCGGCCTCGCCGAACAGCGCGAGCGTGGGATGCGCGAGGGCTTGCAGCCCGCGCTCGGCACGCTGCTCGTCGAACACAACGTGGTTGCGCCGGTCGTGGTGCAGGCGGCACTGGAGCGCCAGGCCGAGAGTCGCTCGCCCGCACCGTCGCGCACGGCGCCCGCATGCGCCGACTCCACGTTCCTGCGTGTGCGTGCGGACCAGCTGGACGAACTGATCAACCGCGTAGGTGAGCTCGTCATCGCCGGTGCTGGCGCCGCGATGCTCGCCGAGCGCAGCGGCGATACGGCACTGCGCGAATCGCAGTCGCTGGTGTCGCGCCTGATGGAGGACATCCGTGAGCGCGCGTTGCGACTGCGCATGGTGCCGATCGGCGAAACGTTCTCGCGCTTCCACCGCGTGGTGCGCGACATCGGCCGCGAGCTCGGCAAAGAGATCGAACTCTGCATCGAAGGCGAAGACACCGAGCTCGACAAATCCGTCGTCGAGAAGCTCGCCGATCCGCTCGTGCATCTCGTGCGAAACGCCGCCGACCACGGCCTCGAATCACGCGACGCGCGCCTTGCAGCCGGCAAGCCCGGCACCGGCACCATCCGCCTTACGGCCGCGCATGAATCCGGGCAGGTTGTCATCGAGATCGCCGACGACGGCGCAGGCATGGATCGCTCACGCATCCTCACGAAGGCACGCGAGCGCGGCCTGGTCGCAGACGGCACGACGCTGTCGGACCACGACATCCTGCAGCTGGTGTTCGAGCCGGGCTTCTCGACCGCAGAGACCGTGACCAACCTGTCCGGCCGCGGCGTCGGCATGGACGTGGTCCGCCGCAACATCGCCGCGCTGCGCGGTGACATCCAGCTGCACAGCACGCAGGGTGAAGGCACAACCGTGCGCATCCGCCTGCCGCTCACGCTCGCCATCATCGAAGGCTTCCTCGTCGGCGTCGGCGATGCCGCGTACGTGATGCCGCTGGACCGCGTCATCGAATGCGTGGAAATGCCTGCGGGCTTCGCACCGCACCGCGGTTACCTCGACCTGCGCGGCCATGCGCTTCCGCTGCTTCGGCTGCGCGAGCAGTTGGGCATCAGCGGTGCATCGCGCACCCGCCGCGAGAACGTCGTCGTCGTCGACTGCGGCGGCCGGCGCGCGGGCATCGTGGTCGATGCGCTGCTCGGCGAATTCCAGACCGTTATCAAACCGCTTGGCCCGCTGTTCGCAGGCCTGCGGGGTATCAGCGGGTCCACGATCCTCGGCGGCGGTGACGTCGCACTGATCCTGGACCTTCCCGAACTGGTCGATGCCGCCGTTGCCGGCGAGATTGACTCACTTGCCGGACGACAGCACGGGACACCTGTCGCGCCGACCGCACCGTTACTGTCCTGAGGATCGACCCATGCAGTGGTTCCGCAATCTCAAGATCGCCACGAAGCTGTTCGCTTCGTTCGGCCTGCTTATCGCGCTTACCGGTGGGCTTGGCGCATTCGCCATCAGCCGCCTCGCGCAGGTCAACGCCGTTTCGGTAGAAATCCGCGACAGCTGGCTCCCGAGCGTCCGCACGCTCGCGGACGTGCAGCAGGGCGTCGCCAATCTCCGCATTCAGGAGTTCAAGCATGTCCTCGACACCAACGGACAGGAGATGACCGAGGTCGAGGGCGCGATCGCCGATTACAGCAAGCAACTCGCTGCGGCGCGGGCTGGCTACGAGAAGGTGATCAGCAGCCCCGAGGAAAAGGCTCTCTACGCGCAATTCGAGAGCGACTGGGCCAGTTACCTGGAGCTGCGGGCAAAGATTCTCGCCCTGTCGCGCGCGGGCAAGCAGGAAGAGGCAAGGGAAATTCTTATCGGGCCGTCGAAGCAGCTCTACACGCGCATCAGCGAGACACTGCAGAAGGATGACGACCTGAACAATCGCGGCGCGACCGATGCTGCGGCGGCGGGCCAGCGCCAGTATGAGCAGACGCGTACCGCCGTCATCGCAAGCCTGATCGCCGTGCTGCTACTCGGCGTCGCACTCGCCGCACTGATCGCACGGATGATCTCGCGCCCCATCCTGCAGGCCGCGCAGGCTGCGCAGCAGCTGTCGGAAGGCGACCTGACCGCGAAGATCACCGTCGATTCGACCGACGAGAGCGGACAGATGCTCACGGCGATGAAGACGATGGTCGAACGCCTCGGGCAGATCATCGGCGAGGTGCGTGGCTCGGCCGACAACCTGTCGAGCGCCGCCGAGCAGGTCGCGTCGACCGCACAGTCGATCAGCCAGTCGACCAGTGAACAGGCGTCGAGCGTCGAAGAGACGAGTGCCTCGGTCGAGCAGATGTCGGCGTCGATCTCGCAGAACACCGACAACGCGAAGGTCACCGACGGCATGGCCGGCAAGGCGGCGAAGGAAGCCACCGAGGGCAGCCAGGCCGTGCGCAACACCGTCGATGCGATGAAGCAGATCGCGAAGAAGATCGCGATCATCGACGACATCGCCTACCAGACGAACCTGCTCGCTCTGAACGCGGCGATCGAAGCCGCGCGTGCCGGCGAGCACGGCAAGGGTTTCGCGGTGGTCGCAGCCGAAGTGCGCAAGCTTGCGGAACGCTCGCAAGTGGCGTCGCAGGAAATCGGCGAGCTGTCTGCGTCGAGCGTCGATCTCGCGGAACGTGCGGGCGACCTGCTCGACCTGATGCTGCCGTCGATCCTGAAGACCTCCGACCTCGTGCAGGAAATCACTGCCGCATCGCAGGAACAGACCGCCGGCGTCGGCCAGATCAACGGCGCGATGGGCCAGCTGAGCCAGGTGACGCAGCAGAACGCGGCGTCGAGCGAGGAGCTCGCGGCGACTGCCGAGGAGATGAGCGCCCAGGCCGAACAGCTGCAGCAGGCGATGTCGTTCTTCACCCTGCAGGCGCACGCCGAAGGCCGACGCATCGCACGCCAAGCGACGCGCCCCGCCGCAGCGAAGCCCGCTCCGCGCAAGACCGTGCGAGTGGCCGGTCCGATGGACGAATCCGAATTCGTCGAGTTCTGAGGAGGCCGCGCATGAGCGTTTCTGAAAACGCCGAGGAGTTCCTCGGCGCGCGCCCCGACGAGGGCAGCGACCTGCAGTACCTCACCTTCGCACTCGGCGAGGAGATGTTCGCGATCGATATCCGCGGCATCAAGGAGATCATCGAGTACGGCGGCCTCACCACCGTGCCGATGATGCCCGGCTTCATCCGGGGCGTGATCAACCTGCGCGGCGCGGTGGTGCCGGTGATCGACCTGTCGGTGCGCTTCGGTCGCGCGCCGACGGTGCTCGGCCGACGCACCTGCATCGTGATCATTGAGATCGCGACCGACGGCGGCTGGCAGGACGTGGGCGTGGTGGTCGACGCGGTATCGGAGGTCCTCGAGATCGCGTCGTCGAGCATCGAGCCGCCGCCCGCCTTCGGCCCGCGCATCCGCACCGAGTTCATCAGCGGCATGGCGCTGCTGGGTAGCGGGTTCGTGATGTTGCTCGACGTGCAGCGCGTGCTGTCGGTCGAGGACATGGCCGGGCTCGCCGGCGTCGCGGCCGTCAGCGCACAGGCCGCCTGATGTCGGCCGTCATGGAACGCACGACGACGGATGCAGGCTGGAGCGCCGCGCCTGCTCCGTCGATCACGGATGCCGAATTCGCGCGTCTACGTGATTGGTTGCACGACGCCACCGGCATCCATCTCACGGCCGCGAAGAAAACGCTGGTGACGAGCCGTTTGGCGCGTCGGCTGCGTGAGGCGGGAGACGCCACGTTCTCCGCATACCTCTCGCGTGTGTTCGACGATTCGGCCGAGCGACAGGTCGCCATCGACCTGCTGACAACGAACGAAACCTACTTCTTCCGCGAGGCGGCGCATTTCGACTTCCTGGCATCGCGCGTCGCGCAATTGCCGGCCGAGCGGACCGTGCGGGTGTGGAGCGCGGCGAGTTCGAGCGGAGAAGAGGCGTATTCGATCGCGATGCTGCTCGACAGCAAGCTCGGCATGCGCCCGTGGGAAGTCGTCGGTACGGATATCTCCGCACGCATGGTGCAGGCAGCGCGTGCAGGCCACTACCGGTTGCAGCGCACGAGCGGCATTCCTCGTCCGATGCTGGAGCGTTATTGCCTGAAGGGCACGGGCAGCCAGGCCGGCACGCTGCTGGTGAATCGTCGGCTGCGCGAGCGCGTGCGTTTCGAGCACGCGAACCTGACGTCGTCGCTGCCCGAACTCGGCGAGTTCGACGTGATTTTCCTGCGCAACGTGATGATCTATTTCGACAACGCCACCAAACGTGGCGTCGTCGAGCGCGTGCTGCGGCATCTGCGTCCCGGCGGACATCTGCTTGTCGGCCATTCGGAAACGCTCGGCGACGTCACGCAGGCCGTGCGAGCGCTATCGCCGTCCATCTACGTGCGGGCCTGACATGCCCGGCCGCCGCATTCGCGTATTCGTGGTCGACGACTCCGCCGTCGCGCGACAGGGCGTGCAGGCCATCCTCGATGCCGAGCCCGACATCGAGGTAATCGGCACCGCCAGTGACCCGATCTTCGCGCAGCAGAAAATGGCGGCGAACTGGCCCGACGTCATCGTGCTCGACATCGAAATGCCGCGCATGGACGGGCTGACCTTCCTGCGCCTGCTGATGGCCGAGCGGCCCACACCGGTCGTCATCTGCTCGACGCTCACCGGCAGCGGCACGCAGACCAGCCTGCAGGCGCTCGCGGCCGGTGCGGTCGAAATCATCACCAAGCCGACGATTGGCCTGAAGGATTTCCTCAGCGATTCGGGCGACCAGCTGTGCATGGCGGTTCGCGCGGCGTCACGCGCGAGGCCGCGTGCCGCGATGTCGGCGATGACGGCCTTGGCGTCACGCGGACGCTTGCCCGCAGCGACAAGCAGCGGCGCGATGGCGAAGACGACCGAACACATTGTGGCGATCGGCGCATCGACTGGCGGCACGCAGGCCATCGAGCGCGTGCTGACCGCCCTGCCCCGCGTATGCCCGGCCATCGCCATCGTGCAGCACATGCCGGAGCGCTTCACCGCATCGCTGGCGCAACGGCTTGACGGCTTATGCGAGATTGACGTACGCGAGGCGCGTCATGGCGACCGCATGCTTCCGGGGCTCGCGCTGATCGCACCGGGCGGGCGCCACATGCAACTGCGTCGTTCCGGCGCGCACTACCTCGTGCACGTGATCGATGGCCCGCCTGTCAACCGTCATCGCCCATCGGTGGACGTGCTGTTCCGGTCCGTCGCGCGACATGCAGGGCGCAACGCCCTCGGCGTGATCATGACCGGCATGGGCGACGACGGCGCGCGCGGGCTTCTGGAAATGCATCAGGCCGGCGCACCGACCATCGCGCAGGACGAGGCCACGTGCGTAGTGCACGGAATGCCGCGCGAAGCGGTAAAGCTCGGCGCCGCTTCACGAGAAGTGCCGCTTGGGCGCATTGCCGACGAGATCATGTCGGCTGGTTGATCAGTGCGTAGCGCCCGGCCTCAGCGGCCGAGCACGCGGAATGCGATTCGCGCCCACGCGCCGTCTTCGGTCAGCGCGGTCAACTGGTGCTCGCCCGGCTCGCCTAATTGAAGCGACGTGGTCGCCGCGCCGGACGTTTGCGCGACCACATGTCCGTCCAGCAGCCATCGCACGTTTTCGTCCGTGCCCAACGCGCGAACGTCAACGCGCACGGGTTTGCCGTCGCCCGACGCAAGACCCGCGTGATCGCGTACGCCGTCGATGTGCAGCGTGTTCGCTGCGCCGCGGCCGTCGTCCATGCAGTCGGGGGCGAGCGCGGGCAGCGACGACGCCTCGCGCTCGCGCTGCGTGAGCCACGGCGATGCCAGAACCGGCCAACGCGCAAGCGACACCGCGCGACGGTCGTGCGGCTTCGCGCAGTCGGCCGACAGCCGCAGGCCCGACGACGCATCGACATCGATGTCTTCGCGCCCCGCATTCCAGGCGCGCGCCTGACGTTCGGGCAGCGTCGGCGGCACGGTGCCGTCGAGCGACCAAGCGGTCATGCGTCGATGACACAGCGCAGCAGGTTGCGCGTCGGCGGCAACACCGAGCGGCCAGCAGACGTCGACTTCCGATACCGAAGCCGGCTTTCGCGCCACGGTCGCGATGCGCGAATGCGGCAGGCTGTCGACGATCTCGAAAAGCAGCGGCAATGCGGTGACCGCGCCGTACTGACCGGGCATCGGCGTGCCGTCGGGGCGGCCCACCCACGCGCCGACCGTGTACGCCGGCGTCGCACCGAGCGCCCACGCATCGCGATAGCCGTAGCTGGTGCCCGTCTTCCAGGCGAGCGGCGTTCGGCCACGCGCATCGAACAGATCGCCGACACTGCCGGGTCGCGGCGTGCGTTCGAGAATGTCGCGGATGATCCACGCTGCACCTTCGCTCATGATGCGGCGGTCGACATGGGCGTCGCGCGGCATGTAACGCACGCGCCCCGCGACACCGCCGCGCGCGAGCGATGCGTATGCGCCGACGAGATCCTCGAGCTTCGCACCGGTGCCACCGAGGATCATCGACAGGTTCGGCGACGCGCCGTCGGGCCACTTCAGTCGCAAGCCCGCGTGTTCGAGCCGCGCGTCGAACTTCACCGGGCCGAGTCGATCGAGCAGGTCGACCGCGGGCACGTTCAGCGACATCCGCAACGCTTCGGCGGCACCAATCGGCCCGTTGAACGCCGAGTCGAAATTGCCGGGCCTGTAATCGCCGAAGGACTGCGGCGCGTCGACCAGCAGGCTCTCGGAATGGATGAGCCCGTCATCGAGCGCCATGCCGTACAGGAACGGCTTGAGCGTCGAGCCGGGCGACCGCCATGCACGCACCATGTCGACGTGACCGAGGCGCGCGGCATCGCCGATGTCGATCGAGCCGACATAGGCGCGCGCTTCCATCGTCGCGTTGTCGACGACTAATAGTGCGGCCGACGTCCGCTCCGGGAGCGTGGAGAAATACGCCGCGACACGATCTTCGACGACGCGCTGAAGATCGAGGTCGATGGTGGACGCGATGCGCGCCTGGCGTGGCGATGCGCTGCGCAGCCGCTGCGCAAGCAAAGGTGCGAGACGCGGTGCCTGCAGCGATCGCGCTACGACGGGTTCAACGCGCGCATCCCGCGAGTCCGCGGTTGACCACACGCCAAGCGATGCCATGCGTGCGAGCACCTTGTCACGTGCCGTGCGTGCGGCGTCAGGGTGTCGGTCCGGACGCAGCCGGCTCGGCGCCTGCGGCAGCACGGTAAGCAACGCGGCTTCCGCGTGCGACAGTCGCGATGACGGCTTGCCGAGATACGCCCAGCTCGCCGCTTCAACCCCCTCGATCGCGCCGCCGAACGGTGCGTGGTCGAGATAGAGCTGCAGGATGCCGCGCTTGCCCACATGCACTTCAAGCTGCGCGGCGCGGAACAGCTGGCGCAACTTGCCGCCGACGTCGCGCGGATGCGGGTCGAGAATGCGCGCGACCTGCATGGTCAGCGTCGAACCACCGGACACGACGTGCCGATAGCGAAGCATCTGCAGCCCGGCGCGCCCGAGCGCATAAGGATTGACGCCGGGATGCCGCCAGAACCAGCGGTCCTCGTAACCGATCAGCGCCTGCAGGTAGAGCGGCGACACCGCGTCGGCGCACACCGGATATCGCCACACGCCGCGACTGTCGGCGAATGCACGAAGCGGCGTGCCATCGCGCGCGAGCACGACCGCGCCGCCGTCGCGTGCATCAGGCAAGGGCAGCGGGAACGCGAGGTCGAGAAGCATGGCGACGACGAGAAGCGATTCGATCACCAGCACTGCGCGAAGCAATCGGCCGCGCCGACTACTGCCCATCAACCGTGTTCGCCACCCGACCTGCTTCATCGTTGCTGCCGCGCCTGCGTCACATCACCGCGACGCAGGCCGCTACTCCCTCAGTGCCCCGGCTCGACCACGCCGATCTTCGCCGGCACCGACTTGCCGACGCCGCGGATCCACGGGCGGTACATGTCCTCGACCAGCGGCGGCGGCACGGTGTACGTGCCGGGCGTGACCGCCCGCACCAGGTAGAACACGCGCGACGTGCTGCCGGCCGATAGCTTCAGCGCGGCGACGTAACGATCGTCGCGGAACTCCTCGTGCTGCACCTCGGCGGCGTCCTTGCGGTCGGCGATTTCAATGCCCTCGATGCTGACGTCGGCCCACTGCTTCTCGTCGCCGAGATTGAAGTTCTCGATCTCCAGCCCCGCGGGCAACAGGTCGGTGAGCAACGCGTCGGGCGCGTCGTCCTGTGGCGTGATCGACACCGATGCGATCAGCGCGTCGCCCTCTTCCAGGCGACCACCGGTCCACGCCGTGCCGTCGGGCTTGTACCAGCGGCGGACGATGCCGATGCGCGAATCGTCGAATGCGGGCGCATCACGCGGAATGCCGGCAACGTCGACGGTGCCGTACAGCGTGCCGGTGCCCGTCGGTACAAACGACACGCCGCCACGCAGCGCGCTAGCGTCGAACAGTCGCGCCTGCAGTTTCGCGGCCGCTGCATTGGTCGCAACGCCGCCAACGCGCCATGTCCCGGCGACCTGGCGCGACGTATCCACCATCAACTGCTTGCCGAGACGCGCGAGCGCGACCTGCTCCTGCGTGCTGAAGTACATGCCGTACGGCGAGCGGCGCGCGTCGATCTCGCGCACCAGCGCCATCAGGCGCGTGTCGAACGACTTTGGTGCAAAGCCGTGCCGACGCGTGAGCGCGAGCATCAACGCGTCGTCGCGAACACGGCTGCCGTAATCACCGAGGTAAGACGGGCGCGCGTCGGGGTCGCGATCGAAGCCGTCCTGGATCGCACGCAGGCCGCGTGCGTGGTCGCCCTGCAGTGCCAGCGCGAGGCCGAGATGCACCAGCGGCAGGCCGGTGATGCTCTGCTTGCGGTCGTTGTCGTAGAGCCCGCGCAAGGTCCCCAGCGGCGCACGGTTCACGCGTGCCAGCACGTAGCCCGCATGCGCCTGGTACGCGAACCGCAGATGCTCACGATTGTCGTAACCGTAGAAGCCGCTGCTGCCACCGAGCAGGTCGTCGCTCATCGCCTTCAACGCCTTCTGCAGCACGTTGTCGGGAATCGCGAAGCCGGCGTCGCGCGCGTCGAGCAGGAACTCTGCAACGTACGGCGTGATCAGCGGATTGACCGTGTCGTCGTCATCGCCCCACATGGAGAAGTGGCCCGACGACACCTGCAGGCCGGACAGACGCGCGAACGCGCCGTTCATGCGTGCGAGCCGCTTCTTCGCGTCGAGACCGGGCACGCCGAGCATGCGTGCGGTCGCGTCGTCGAGCATCAGCCCCGCATAGCCCTTGCTGGTGGTCTGTTCGACGCAGCCATAGGGATATTCGAGTGCGCCCTGCAGCGCAGCCGCGAACGGAATTGGCGGGACAGGGCTGACGCTGAGACGCGCGGCGACGGAGTCCGCGATCAGCCCATCGGCGACGCTCGCCGGCAGCGTCAGCGCCGCGGGTGCTTCGACCGTCGACGTCTGCGTACGTACCACTTGTGGCCACGCCGGACGCACTGGCAGCTCGAAGCCGCGATCGACGTGCGACGCATTGCCGTCGACGCGGATATGTACGTGGCCGATCCCGAAGCCTTCCTTCGCGGTGAGCGGAAAGGTCAGCGAGACCTTCTGTTCGGGTGCGAGCGTCAGGTTGCGTGCGCCGTCGACGATCGCAAGCGGCCCGGTCGTATCGACATTGACGCGGAACGTGCCGGCGCGCCCCGTGAAGTTCTGCACGTCCAGCGTGACGCGGCTGGTGTCGTTCGGCGCGAGCACGCGCGGCATGCTGGGCTCGGCGAGGATCGGTGCGCGGATGATGCTTTCCTTCGCAACGCTGCCGTACTTGTTGGCGGAATACACGACGGCCGACACGCGTAACGTGCCGTTGAAGTCGGGCACCGGCACGCGCAGATGCGCGATGCCCTTGGAGTCGAGCGCAACGGGTCCGGCGAAGAGATCGACCGTCTGTACGTGCGCGGTTGGACGTCGCGCCTGCGGCAGCGCGGGCAATGCCATGTCGCCGCCGAACTTCAGGTGCGCGGTCCCGCCTTCGAAACTCTCAATCACGCGCCCGTAGATGTCGTACGCATCGACACCGAGGCGACGCTGCGCGAAGAAATGCTTGGCGGCGTCCGGCACCGGGAACTGCGTGATGTTGAGGATGCCGACGTCAACCGCGGACACCACGACGTTTGCGCGTTGCCCCGCGAGCTGCGGCACCGCGATGGTCACCGGCAGGTCGCGCTCGGGGCGCATCTTCTCGGGCACGGAGATGCCGACGGCGACGCGACGATCGCGACGGTCCATCGGCACGAACGCAACACCCACCGCACGCGCCGGCGTCACCTTGCTCGACGCACTGCCGCCACGGAAAACCAACGCGGTCACATAGACGTCGTGCCGCTCCCAGTCCTTGGTCACCGGGATCTCGAACGTGCTGCCGGCTTTAACGTCGACCGACTGCACGTACAGCATGTGGTCCGACTCGACGATGAGCAGGCCGCGGCCGGGATTCGGCGGCGTCACCGTCACCTTCAGCGTGTCGCCGGCGCGATAACCGGTTTTGTCGAGCGCGAGCTTGACCTTGTCGGGCCGCGCGTCGAGGCCGCGGTTTTCGTCGTTCCAGCTCCAGCCGGCCGTGAACGGATAGCGCGACGTCAGCTTCGTCTGCGGGTCGTAGACGTCGATGCGGTAATCGCCCCACTCCACCGGGAAATCGACGCTCGCCGCGTCGTTGCCGATATCGACGTTGCGCGTCTGCACGTTCTCGAATCGACGGGTGAACGCGTAGTCCCAGCCGTTGTCCTCGTCGTAATCCCAGTGGTAGTCGCGACGTTCGCGCACCAGCGTGACGCGCATCCCTGTCGCCGGCCGCGGACGACCCTGCGCGTCCATGCGAACTACTTGGAAGCGCGCATTCGAATTCGCGTTCGCGCCGTCGCCGGGATCGAACATCGGACGCACGCCGACCAGTGCATCCGCCGGCCACATCACGCGCTTGACGCTGCGATTGACGGTGCGGCCGCCGGTTTCGTACACGCTGCCGCTCAGCATCAAGGCGATCGGCGAGACGGGCTTCGCTTCCTTCGGCAATGGAACATCGACGTCGAACCGCCCGTTCGGATCGAGCGTGGTATCGACGACGTCTTCGGCCTTGTCCGGCAGCTGCAGCGTGGCGTCGCCGAAGAAGTAACCGGGCAACTGTTCGAGCGGATGCTGTTCGACCGCGATCGCGAGCCGCGCGGTGAAACGGTTGCCCGCCGCGGGCGCGCCGTAGAGGTAGTCGCTCTGCACGTGCAGCTTCAGCGGCTGACCAGGCGCCACCACGGGCTGGGCGCTCAGGTCGAGCTTCAGTCGTTCCGGCAGGAACTCTTCGACGCGCAGCGCCATGCCCTGCACCGCTTCCTTGCTGCCCGGATCGGTGCGGAACTCGATGCGCCAGCGCCCGGTCGGCGCGTCCTCGGGAATCAGCTGGTCCTGGCGCACATAGCCCTGAGCATCCGGCTGCAGGCGCGACTCGATCAGCGTCTTGCCATCGGGTTGCACGTAGCGCACGTACACGGGCTGCGCCGTCTTTCCGGCAGCGATCGCGACCGGGTTGCCGTCGTGGTCGCGCAGTAGCGCGGACAGATGCACCGTCTCGCCGGGGCGATACAGGTCGCGACCAGCCCAGGCGAACACGTCGAACCAAGCCTGCTCGCGGCCCGCGACGGCGAACTCCGACAGATCGAGCGCCGGCTGGTTGAACGGCAGCATCGTGACGTCGCTGCCGTGGCGCGCGATCAGCACGTGCGCGGCGTCGAGCTTGTAGTCGAGCAGCGCATTGCCATTACCGTCGGTCGTGCCCTTGAACACCGGGTTGCCCGACGCATCGAGCACGCGCAGGTCGACGCCGCCGGTGCCCGAGCCGTCGAGCAGCGATGCGGTGTGCACGAACAGGCGATCCTTGTAGGCACGCACGTGCAGGCCGAGGTCGCTGACCGTGAAGAATGCAGTCTCGAAGTCGTCCTTGAACGCGCCGGCGCGCTTCATCACCGCGAAGTACAGGCCGGGTTGCTGCAGCTCCTTGATGTCCTGGATCGGCAGGTAGGTGAGCACGCGCTCGTTGGCCTTGCCGCCGAGCACGAACCGGTTGACGTACACGGGGTCGGCAATGCGCGACAGCGCCGCGTGCTCCTTGCCGTCGTTGTCGAGATCCCAGCTGCCGCGACGCCCGCCGCGCTGGTACTCGGCGAAGAACTTCGGCAGCTCGCCGTCGCGCACGCGCAGGAATTCGACGTCGACTTCCGGCACGTTGATCGATACCACCGGCAGGCCGCGGCTTTCCCGCGCTGGCAGCACGCTGCCCTGCGATGCGAAACCGACCACCGGATCGAGCGGGCCCGTGTAGACCTTGCGTTCGATCTGGTTGCCGATGCGGCTGCCGTCCGCGGCGGTCATGCCGGGGTACGCGATGACGACGTAATGCCGGCTCGCCTCGACGTGCGGGAAGCGAAGGATCTTCGCGCCTTCGTCCAACACCCAGCCGCCGTCGATGCGCCCGCCCTTGTCGTCGCGCACGACGATCAGGCGGTCGAACTCCTGCGTCGGCGCGAGCGGTCGACTGAACTCGACCGCGATGGCCAGCTCGTCGCCGGACTTGTCGGGGTAGACCGAGGCGATGCCGAACTCGCCCGCGGCAACGCGCTTGGCGTGGATCGCCTCGCCGCCGGGTGTCGGCAGTTCGCCGTCGGTATCGCGTTTGCACGAGCCGATGCCAAGAGCCAGGATGACGAACATCACGATCATCGCGCCGATGCGGCGCGAGGCTGCGGATCCGTCCGCCCGTTGCATGCGTGGCATGCGTGCCCCCTCGAGAATGCACGCAGTATAGGCATCCGCCGACGCGCGAAATCGCATGCCGACGGACGGCTGCAACGTGTCAGTCGGCGGGAGAAACCGGTTGTTTCGGGTGCTCGCCGAGCCAGCGCACCAGGTCCGCCGGCGGCATCGGCTTGGCGAACAGATAGCCCTGCAGGACGTCGCAGCCGAGCTCGGTCAGGTGGTCGCGCGTGGCCTCGTCTTCCACGCCTTCAGCCGCGACGGTCAGGCCAAAGCGATGCGCCAGGTCGACCACGAAACGGATGATGTCGGCGCACGACGGATCGGTCGCGAGTTCGGTGACGAACGAGCGATCGATCTTCAACTCGTCGGCCGGGATGTTGCGGAAGTACGACAGGCACGAGTAGCCGGTGCCGAAGTCGTCGATCGAAATGCGCGCGCCGAGCGCACGAATGCGTTCGAGCACCGGGAACGCGAGGCGCGCATCCATCAGCGAGCTTTCGGTGATCTCCACGACGAGCTGCACGCCGTCGCCCCAAAGGCGCAATGCGTTCTCGATGAGTTCGGGAAGGTCCGGCTCGGTCGCGAGCATGCCGGGAATATTGATTGACACCGTCGGCGGGCCGGACGGGAACTTCCATTGCGACGCCTGCCGCAGCGCGGTGTTCAGCGCCCACACCGTGAGCTTCTTGATGTGCCCGATGCGTTCGGCGACGGGAATGAACACCGACGGCGGCACCATGCCGCGCGTGCGGCTGTTCCATCGCATCAATGCTTCGGCGCCGACGGGTACCAGCGAGCCGGCGCCGAGTATCGGCTGGAAATTCAACGACAATTCGCCGCGCTCGATCGCGCCGCCGAGCTGCACTTCGAGGTCCCACTGATCCGAGATGTCGACGTCGCCCGCCGTGTCCGGCGCGGACATGTAGCGAACCCCCGCACGTCGCGCACGCGACAGCGCGGCTTCGGCGCGGCGCAGCAGGAACTCGGGATGCGTTGCGTGGCGCGGCGCCATGGCAATGCCGACCGTCACCGGCACATGCAATTCCGCCTGCCCTTCGCGCATGGGTCGCGCGAGCAGGCGGAACAACTTCTGCACGGCCAGTTCGACATGCCCGGCATTCATCATGCCGGTGAGGATCAGCGCGAAGCGGTTGTCGCCGATGCGCGCAGCGTAGTCCTGCGGACGTGTAACGAATTCGAGTTGGCGTGCAAGATGGTTGAGCAGCCGGTCGCCCGTGGCAAACCCATGCACGCCATTGATCTGCGCGAAGCCGTCGATATCGATGATGAGCAGCGCCATCGCGATGCGCTTGTCGGACGCATGCACGACGTGCCGACCGAGCAACGGCAGGAACCCGCGTCGATCGCGCAGACCGGTTACTTCATCGTTGTTTGCCGCGAGCACGCGTCAGTCCAGGAACAGCGCGGCGCGGTCGATGCCGTAGGCGCCGGCCGGCAGTCCGCCGCGCACGTTCAAGGGCGCGCCGTCAGCGTCGGTCGCTACTTCGGCGAGGTCGATAAGCCGGAATTCCGCGAGCGGTTGCTTGTCGGGCGCGAGGATCAGCATCACCGATGGGCGCAGGCGCTTGAGCGTGTTGACTGACATGACCACACCGACGGACCCATCGGAAAGCTCGATCAGGGTGCCCGTCGGATACACGCCGCAGGTGCGGATGAACTGTTCGACGAGTTCGGACTGGAACAGGCGGTCGCGCGTCTCGTACAGCTCCATCACCGCTTCGTGCGGCGATCGTGCGCGTGCATACGGACGTTGGCTGACCATCGCGTCGTAACTGTCGACCATGCCGGCGATGCGCGCGAACATCGGGATCGATGCGCCCTGCAGGCCGCGCGGATAACCCGAGCCGTCGTGTCGCTCGTGATGGTTTTCGACGATCTGGTGGACGATGGGCGACAGGCCCGGTGTCTCCTCCATGATGCTGCGGCTTTCGCGGACATGTCCGCGCAGGCGCTGCAGGTCGTCGTCGTCGATCGCTTCAGTCTTGGTGAGCAGCGAATCGGGCAGGCGCACCTTGCCGACGTCGCACAGCAACGCGCCGAGCGCGAGATCGCGCAGGTCGTCGCGCTCGAGGCCGAGGTGTCGGCCGAACGCCGCCGCCCAGATCGAACAGGCGATGCCGTGCTGGTAGACGTAGTCGCCCTTGCGGCGCATTTCCATCACCCACGGCAACGCGGTCGGGTTGCGGGTGATCGAGTCGAGCATGGTGTCGACGCCTTCGCGCAGCTTGTCGGCGTCGAGCTTTCCGCCGCTGCGCAGGCCGTCGATGACGTCGCGCACGCCGGCTTCGAGCGTTTCATGCGCCTTCTCGGCGGCGGCGGTTTCGGCGCCGAACACGCGGGACAGGATCGAGCGCATCGGTCCTTTCGTTGCCGATGGCGACGCAGCCTCGGGCGCGGCCGCCGGAGAGTCGCCGTCGAAGATGACGAACTGCGGCGACGGCGCCTTGCCGCGCGCGATGTCGACGCGCACTTCCTTGCACATCGCCTTCAGGCGACGCAGCTCGTCTTCGGTGTCGACCAGCAGGCCTTCGAAGGCGAAGCCGCTGCCGAGCCACGGGCGATCGAGTTCGCTGACGAACATGCCGCGCTCGAGGCCCGCCGTGGTGATGCGCAGTTCCTGGCGAAAATCCGTCGTCGCCGTTGCGCCGTTCATCGTGCCGTGGCTCCGTCAGGGCGCACGCGGCCGGCGGCGCGTATAGCGACGTCAGTCAGGACTCGGCGGCATGGGGCGGTCAGGTGGCGCATTCGCGATCGATAGGAGCGTCTCGAAGGCCTAACGGCCGGGACCGCTCAAGCTTGACCCCCGTCGCGCTTCCGGGGCGCTGAAACGTTCATCGGGGTGCCCGTTTGCCGACGGGCGGCGCAAACGAAAACGCCGACCCGGAGGTCGGCGTTTCGTGGCAAGAATCCGCGATCAGGCGACGGGTTCGTCGTCCGCCGCGTCGTCAGGCGCGATGGCGTCGAGGTCATGGCCGGCGACGTTCATGACGTGCCGATCGATCGTCGGATCGGTGCCCTCCTCCGTCGGCACGACCGCGCCGGTCAGCATCTCGTCCTCTTCCTCAAGCGACACGTCGACGCGCTCGATCGCCTGCAGCGATTCTTCCGCGCCGAGTTTGATCAGCGTGACGCCCTGCGTGTTGCGGCTGACCTGCGAGATCTCCGACGCACGCGTGCGCACCAGCGTGCCGCGGTCGGAAATCAGCAGCACCTCGTGGTGGTCGCTGAGCTGGATCGCGCCGACGAGCTCGCCGTTGCGGTCCGTCGTCTTCAGCGCGATCACGCCCTGGATGCCGCGACCCTTGCACGGGTATTCCTCGAGCGGCGTGCGCTTGCCATAGCCGTGCTCGCTGGCGGTCAGCACGTCGCCGTCGCCATCGACCACGATCAGGCTGACGACGCGCGCACCGTCGGTGCCCTCTTCGCCCTCGGCCAGCCGCATGCCGCGTACGCCGGTCGCGGTACGACCCATCGGGCGTACCTCGGACTCCGAGAAACGCACGGCCTTGCCGTTGCTCGCGAACAGCATGATGTCGCGCGTGCCGTCGGTGAGCTCGGCGTTGACCAGCGCGTCGCCGTCGTCGAGCGAGATCGCGATCTTGCCGCGCTGCAGGCGGAACGAGAACTCGGTGAGCGGCGTCTTCTTGACCGTGCCGTTGCGCGTCGCGAAGAACACGAACTTGCCCTCGGTGTATTCACGCACCGGCACCACGGCCTGCACCTGCTCGCCGGCTTCCAGCGGAATCCAGTTGATGATCGGACGGCCACGCGAAGTGGCACCGGCTTCCGGCAACTGATGCACCGGCAGCCAGAACACGCGGCCAGTGCTCGTAAACGTCAGCAGCGTGTCGTGCGTGTTCACCAGCCACAGCTGGTCGATGAAATCCTCGTCCTTGGTCTTGGCCGCATTACGACCTCGACCACCGCGCTTCTGCGCGCGATACGCGGCGACCGGCTGGCGCTTGGCGTAGCCCGAATGCGACAGCGTGACCACAACGTCTTCCGGCGCGATGAGGTCGAGGATGTCGAAATCCTCTTCGCTCGGACGGATTTCGCTGCGACGCGCGTCGCCGAACTCGGCCTTGAGGTCGAGCAGTTCGGTGCGGATCACTTCGCGCAGGCGATCGGGATTCACGAGGATCTCGATCAGGCCGCGGATCGTTTCGAGCAGCGCGCGGTATTCGTCGGTGAGCTTTTCCTGCTCAAGCCCGGTGAGGCGATGCAGGCGCATCTCGAGGATCTGCTGCGCCTGCGTTTCGGTGAGCTGATAACGCTGCGCGCCATTCTCGTCGAGCAGGCCGACGCCGTTGGGCAGGTCGTCTGGACGCGACGCATCGGCGCCCGCCGACGCCAGCAGCGCGCTGACCAGGCCCGGCTCCCACGTGCGGGCAAGCATGCGCTCGCGCGCCTCGACCGGATTCGCCGACGTCTTGATCAGCTCGATCATCTCGTCGATGTTCGCGAGCGCGACCGTCAGGCCTTCCAAGATGTGCGCACGCGCGCGCGCCTTGCGTAGGTCGAAGATCGTGCGACGCGTTACCACCTCGCGGCGGTGGCGCACGAACGCGTCGAGGAATTCCTTGAGGTTCAGCAGCTTCGGCCGGCCATCGACCAGCGCGACCATGTTGATGCCGAACACCGACTCCATCTGCGTCTGCTGATAGAGGTTGTTGAGCACCACGTCGGCCGATTCGCCGCGCTTGACCTCGATGTAGATGCGCATGCCGTCCTTGTCGGACTCGTCGCGCAGTTCGCTGATGCCTTCGAGGCGCTTTTCCTTCACCAGCTCGGCGATCTTCTCGATCAGCCGCGCCTTGTTCACCTGGTACGGAATCTCGGTGACGATGATGGCCTCGCGGCCGTTGTCCATCGTCTCGATCTCCGCTTTCGCGCGCATGCGCACGCGGCCGCGGCCGGTGCGATAGCCGGCGATGATGCCCGCGGTGCCGTTGATGATGCCGGCGGTCGGGAAATCCGG
This sequence comes from Lysobacter sp. HA18, assembly GCF_054057595.1. Taxonomy (NCBI): domain Bacteria; kingdom Pseudomonadati; phylum Pseudomonadota; class Gammaproteobacteria; order Lysobacterales; family Lysobacteraceae; genus Lysobacter; species Lysobacter sp. HA18. Next base: position 1,655,095 of record NZ_JBSRZL010000001.1, on the reverse strand, counting down.
GCCCGGGATGTACTCCATCAGGCCGTCGACGTCGATGTCGGCGTTGTCGATCAGCGCGATCGTCGCATCGATGACTTCGCTGAGAGTTGTGCGGCGGGATGTTGGTCGCCATGCCGACCGCGATGCCCGCGGAACCGTTGACCAGCAGGTTCGGCACACGCGTCGGCATGACGGTGGGCTCGAGTTCCTTCTCGTCGTAGTTGGGCTGGAAGTCGACGGTTTCCTTGTCGATGTCCGCCATCAGCTCATGCGCGATGCGCGACATGCGCGCTTCGGTGTAACGCATGGCCGCGGCGGAGTCGCCGTCGATCGAGCCGAAGTTGCCCTGCCCGTCGACCAGCATGTAGCGCAGCGAGAACGGCTGCGCCATGCGCACCAGCGTGTCGTACACCGCGGTGTCGCCGTGCGGGTGGTACTTACCGATGACGTCGCCGACGATACGCGCCGACTTGTAATACGGCCGGTTGCTGTGCGCACCGAGCTCGTGCATCGCGTAGAGCACGCGGCGATGCACCGGCTTCAGGCCGTCGCGCACGTCCGGGAGTGCGCGGCCGACGATCACGCTCATCGCGTAATCGAGGTAGCTGCGGCGCATCTCGTCTTCGAGATTGACCGGGATGATTTCTCGGGCGAGTTCCGTCATCGGGATTCCGTTTGGGGCGAGGACGCGCCGGCCGAAGCGGGTGGCGTGCGGGCGCTTTCCAAGCGGCCGTGCCATGCCTTCGGATACGCGTCCGGAAGTGGTGAAATTCTATCACGCGCGGCGGCCGGAAGCACGCGATTTCCGGCCGCAAAACAAGCACTTACGCGTGGAACACGGGGCGATTCAGACGGGTCGCAACTGCTGCGACCGGGAAGCCCGTTTCGAGGCGCTGAACCGGATGGCGGAACGGCCCAACACCGGCTGAGCTTGGTGACATGGCTCGGTGGCACGCCGCCTCGACAGCACGGTGTCGACGCAGCCTCAGCGGCCGCCTTTGTGCGTTCGGCCAGGACATCTAGCCTTACCGAACTACCATCCTCAGGTCCCGAATGCCGCCCGCATCGCGGCTTCGTCCGGGCGCTCGATAACGCCGCGCTCGGTCACGATCACGTCGATCAGGTCATGAGGCGTGACGTCGAACACCGGATTCCATGCCTCGACCCGCTCGGCCGCCGTGCGCACACCGCCGAGCGAGAACAGCTCCGTGGCCTCGCGCTCCTCGATATGGATGGCGTCGCCATTCGGTGTGTCGAGATCGACGGTCGACGACGGTGCGGCGACCATGAACTTGACGCCGTGGTGGCGCGCGGCGATCGCAAGCTGGTACGTGCCGATCTTGTTCGCGGTGTCGCCGTTCGCGCAGATGCGATCCGCACCGACGACGACCCACTGCACGGCACCGGTACGCATCAGGTGCGCGGCCGCGGCGTCGGCGATGAGCGTCGGCACGATGCCGTCCTGCTCGAGTTCCCACACCGTTAGGCGTGCGCCCTGCAACCACGGCCGCGTCTCGCCCGCGTACACCTTGTCGATGCGGCCCTGCGCGACGCCGGCACGGATCACGCCCAACGCGGTGCCGAAGCCCGCAGTGGCGAGCGAACCGGTATTACAGTGCGTAAGCACCTGGCTACCGGGCGCGATCATGGCCGCGCCGAGTGCACCCATGCGGCGATTCGCGGCGAGGTCTTCCGTCGCGATCGCTTCCGCTTCGCGAAGCAGTATGTCGCGCCAGTCGGCACCCGCCGCCTGCACGACGCGACGCAGGCGCGCGAGCGCCCACGCGAGATTCACTGCGGTCGGCCGCGATGCGTTGAGTCGCATGAACGCCGGATCGAGCTTCTGCATCGCGTCCGCGCCATCAGTCGCATCGACATCGCGCGACGCCAACACCGCGCCCCAAGCCGCCGCGATACCGATCGCGGGCGCACCGCGCACCGTCAGGTTGGTGATCGCGTCCGCGACTGCCGCGTAGTCGTCGCAGCGCACGTACTCGACCGCGAACGGAAGCTTGCGCTGGTCGAGAAGTTCAAGGGCGTCGCCCGTCCAGCGAATGGGACGGACGCGGTCGTAACGGTCGAAATCGAATGCGGGATCCATGCACGCATTCTAAGCGCGGCGGTGCGGCGGCCCGGCAGTCGCGCGTCAGCGACCGCTCGCAAGAACGCCGCCGCCGACTTCGAAGTCGGCGCGGCAACCACCGTCGACCCAGAGGCCGCGGTCGTCCACGCCCCAGGTCTGCCCTTCGATGCAGGCCGTATGCGAGAGCTGGTTGAGCAGGCGGACATTCGCGCGCGGCGCGATCGCACAGCTGTGGATGCGGCCCTTGTCGGATTCGCAGCGCACGCGCGACGGCGCCACCGCTTCAGGCCGGTTCCAGCCGCCGACGATGCGGAACTCGGCGCGGCAACCACCGCTGACCCAGACGCCTTCGCGATCCATTCCCCACGACTGCCCGCGGATGCACTGCGAGCGCGAGAGCTGGCGGACGATCTCGACCTGCGCGCCGGTGCGCGTGGTGCAGTGTGTCCAGCGGCCACTATCGGAGCCGCAGCGGAACAGTCGCTCGCCACCACCGATCGGGCCGATCGGTCCGCGGCCGTCACCATCGGACACCGCGAGGAATTCGCCGCGGCAGCCCTGCGTCACCCAGATCGAGCGCCGCGTGCGGCCCCATGTCTGTTCCTCGATGCACGGCGTCTTCGAAAGCTGGCGCAGCAGACGCGCGCCGCCGCTGGCATCCACCGGGCATTCCTTGGTGTGGCCATCGGACGACTCGCAACGCAGGGTGCGGCCGTCGGGCGGCGGCCCCCACGCGCGCGCTGGCGACGGCGCGACGACGCATGCCCCGACCGCGATCGCAAAACCGATCGCTCCGCGCATCACCATCGTTCGTCTCCAGCAGTTCGTTGCATACCGACTGTAGCGCGCCAAGGTGAACGCTGCTCGTCCAGATCGCGACCGGCCGGTGTTCATTTATGTGCCGTCAGGCGCGCGCGAAATCGAACGCGAGCAAGTCGGCGATGCGGGACGTGCCGAGCAGCGCCATCAGCAGGCGATCTACGCCGAGTGCGACACCCGAGCAGTCCGGCAAACCATTCGCCAGCGCATCGAGCAGCGCATCGTCCCGCGGCACGTTCGGGGCGCCGTGCATGTTGCGGCGCACGATGTCCGCGTCGAAGCGGCGACGCTGTTCCGCGGCATCCGTCAGCTCGTGGTAGCCGTTCGCGAGTTCGAGCGCGCCTAGGTAGACCTCGAAACGTTCGGCGACCGGCGGATCGCCTTCGCGCACGCGTGCCAGCGCGCATTGCGACGCTGGATAGTCATGCACTATGTGGATCGTGTCGGCGGCGAACGTCGGCTGGATGCGATGCGTCATCAACAGGTCCAGCCAGTCGTCGCGTGTCAGGCCGTCGGGATCGATGCGTACGTCCCCGAGCGCGCCGCGTAGCGTTTCGACATCGTCGCGATGCGCGTCCACGCCGAGGTGCGCATGGAACAGCGCACCGTAGGTGGTTTCATCGACACAGGCAGTGCGCCCTACCAGCGACAGGCAGCGCTCGATCAGGTCGGCTACTTCGCGCGCAAGCGCAATGTGATCGATGCCGGTGCGATACCACTCCAGCATCGTGAATTCGGGGTTGTGGCGCCCGCCCGCCTCGCCGTCGCGGAACACGCGACCCAGTTCGTAGCAATCGCCGATGCCCGCCGCGAGCAGGCGCTTCAGCGGAAACTCCGGTGACGTGCGCAGCCATCGCGTGCGCGGCGCACCGTCGGTGCGACCGCTGAACTCGACCGCGAACGATGCGATGTTCGGGTCGGTATTGCCGGCGCGCGACATCACCGGCGTTTCGACTTCGAGCACACCGCGCTCGGCCATGAACTCGCGGATGCGACGGTTCACCGATGCGCGCAGCCGCAGCGCCTCCGGCGTCGCCGACGGCTGCCATGCGGCGTCCATCAGGCTGCGCCGTGCTGCGCGAGGAACTCGATCAGCTTCGATTCGTCCCACACGTCGACACCGAGCTGCTGGGCCTTTTCGAGTTTCGATCCTGCACTTTCGCCTGCGACGACGAAGCCCGTCTTCTTCGACACGCTTCCGGACACCTTGGCGCCGAGCGCTTCGAGTTTCTCGCCCGCCTGTTCGCGGGTCATCGATGACAGCGAGCCGGTGAGCACGACGGTCGTGCCATCGAGCGGGCCGGCGTTCGCGGCGGCTTCGGGCAGCGCATCAAGAAGACGCTTCTGCGCCGCGACCGACGCATCGAGCAGCGTGCGGTTTGCGTCCACATCGCGCCATGCGACGAACGCTTCCGCTACGACTTCCGGAACGCCACCATCGACGAGTGTCGTCGTGTCGACCTTCGGTAGGGCATCGCGCTTAGTCGCAGCAGCAATCTGTTCAGCGCGCAGTCGCGTGACCTTCGGGATCTCGAGGTCGACCAGCAGCGTCGCGACATCAAGTCGCTCGCGCAGCTTCGGCGATGGCGAATGCTCGTCCGTCGGCGCAACGCCACGCTCGAGCAGCGTGTCGATCCCCTGCTGGTTGCCAGGCTGATCGAGGAAGTGCCCGAGCGAGCGCGCGACCTCGCCGCCGATGTCCGGCAGCGCCTTGAACAGCGGCCACGGCAGGCGACGCACGACCTCGAGCGAACCGAACCATGCGGACAGCGCCTTGGCGGTGCTCTCGCCGACGTGCTCGATGCCGAGTGCGAACAGCAGGCGCTCGAGAGTCGTGCTGCGGCTGCGGTCGATGGACGCCAGAAGGTTTTCCGCCCACTTGGTCGCGACCTTGCCGCGCGCTTTCGTGGTCGACTCAACATCGACCACTTCAACATCGCGTGCGTCGACCTCGCGTTTCATCGCGAGCAGGTCGTCGAGCGTCAACGCGTACAGATCGCCGAGCTGCTTCACGTAGCCGAGGTCGCAGAGATCCTCGATGAAGCGATCGCCAAGACCTTCGATATCCATCGCGCGGCGCGACGCGAAGTGGCGGACGGCCTCCTTGCGCTGCGCAGCGCAGGTGAGTTCGCCCGAACAGCGCCACACCGCCTGCCCTTCCTCGCGCACGATTTCCGAACCGCACACCGGGCACGTCGTCGGCATCTGCCATGCCTTGGCGCCGCGCGGACGTTCCGATTCGACGACGCGCACGATTTCAGGGATCACGTCGCCCGCACGACGCACGATCACCGTGTCGCCGGCGCGCACGTCGAGACGGGCGACCTGGTCGGCGTTATGCAGCGTGGCGCTCGTCACGACAACGCCGGCTACCTGCACCGGACGCAGGCGCGCGACGGGCGTTGCCGCACCGGTGCGACCGATCTGGATCTCGATCGACTCCAGAACCGTCATCTGTTCCTGCGCCGGAAACTTGTGCGCGATCGCCCATCGAGGCGCACGCGATACGAAACCCATCTCGCGCTGGCCGGCGTAGTCGTCGAGCTTGTAGACGACGCCATCGATGTCGAACGGCAGCGATGCGCGGCGTCCGCCCATGCCGCGGTAGTAGTCGAGCAGACCGTTTGCACCGCGCACAACCGCGTTCTCGGCGCTGACGGGCAAGCCCCAGTCACGCAGCTTCGCCAAGACCTGCGAATGCGCATCGGGCAACGTGCCGCCCTCAACTGCGCCAATCGCATACGCGTAGAACGCGAGCGGACGTTGCGCAGTGATGCGCGGGTCGAGCTGGCGCAGTGAGCCTGCGGCACCGTTGCGCGGATTCGCGAGCGGCTTCGCCCCTTCCGCGAGCGCCTTCTCGTTGTAGACGTTGAATGCCGCGATCGGCATAAAGACTTCGCCGCGCACTTCGAGCACATCTGGCCAGCCGCTGCCACGCAAGCTGAGCGGAACGCTGCGGATGGTGCGGACGTTGAGCGTTACGTCTTCGCCGGTTGCACCGTCGCCGCGTGTCGCTGCGACCGTCAGTCGACCCTGTTCGTAGCGGAGGCTGATCGCAAGGCCATCGAGTTTGGGTTCGACCGAGAAAGCCGGATTGTCCACCTCGAGCGTTTGCTCGATGCGGCGCACGAAGTCCGCGACTTCCTCGTCGGTGAACGCGTTGGACAGCGACAGCATCGGCACGACATGGCGCACCTGTGCGAACGCGCTGGCCGGCACAGCGCCGACCCGCTGCGTCGGCGAGTCGTCCGTCGCGAGATCCGGATTATCGGATTCGAGCGCGAGCAGCTCGCGCATCCAGCGGTCGTACTCGGCGTCCGGAACCGACGGATCGTCGAGCACGTAGTAGCGATGGTTCGCGTCGGCGATCAGCCGGCGCAGTTCGTCGATGCGTGCAGCAGGTTTGGCCATGCGGTCAGCGGGCGCCCTTCGATCGCTGCGACAACCAGTCGTGGATGCCCTGCGGAATGTCGCGTTGCGCGCGTCCCGACACGTAGATGCCGATGTGGCCGCCACGGAACGAGAGCTCGCTGTAGTCCTTGGTGCCGACGAGGCCGCGCAACGGCTTCGACGCTGACGGCGGCACAAGATGATCCTGCTCGGCGTAGATGTTGAACACCGGCATGTCGATCGCCTTCAGGTCGACGGTTCGATCACCGACGCGCACCGTGCCCTTGACCAGGCCGTTCTCCTGGTAGAACTGCTTCATGAACTCGCGGAACGCTTCGCCGATGAGGTCCGGCGAATCGAAGATCCACGTTTCCATGCGCAGGAAATCCTCGACCGCGCGCTTGTCCTCGAGGATGTCGACCAGCCCGACGTACTTCTGCACGAGCAGCCGATACGGCTTGAGCGTGAGGTAGCACCAGTTCATGACATCCGCCGGCACGTTGCCCAGCGTGTCGACCATCAGGTCGATGTCGAGCGAACGCGCCCAGCCGGCGAGCATGTTGTCGTCGGTGTGGAAGTCGACCGGCGTCACCATCGTGACGAGGTTGCGCACCTTGCTTGGATTCAGCGCGGCGTAGCACAGCGAGAACGCGCCGCCTTGGCAGATGCCGAGCAGGTTGATCGCATCGACGCCATGCGCGCGGCGCAGGTAATCCACCGCACCGCCGAGGTAGCGTTGGATGTAATCCTCGATCGTCTGGTAACGATCCGAACGGTCCGGATAGCCCCAGTCGATGATGTAGACGTCCTGCCCGCGCTCGAGCAGGCCGCGCACGATCGATTTGTCGCTCTGCAGGTCGACCATGTACGGGCGGTTGACCAGCGCGTAGGCGATCAGCAGCGGCACGGTTTCGGTCGGTGTCACGCCGTCGCGGCGGAAGCGGTAGACCGCGACCTTGCCGTCGCGCCAGACCTCTTCGCGTTCGCTTGCGCCGATGTCGACGGGATCGAGCGTCGCAAGCGTTTCCATGCCCTTGCGCAGGCGCGCCTGCGTCTGCAGCGCTTCACGCGCGAGCGCGTCGAGGCCGATGTTCATCGGCGATCCGAACGGGTTGTCCATCAGCGTTTACCGGTCTTGCGGGGCGCGGCCTTGGCGGCGCGGGGCTTGGCGGGTTCGGGCTCCGCTGCGGTGCGTGTATCGGGTGCCGGTTGCGACATCGCTTCGACCGTTTCGCGAAGACGGCGAAGCTCGCGCTCGAGTTGCGCGACCTTGCGATGCGCGGCGTCGACTTCCGAACGGCCGGGAATGCCCCACTGCGCGCAGGCCAGTTCGACTTCCTGCTGCATCGCCGCGCGAACGCGCATTTGTGCGTTGATGTATTCGCCGAACGCGGCCTTGAAGCGGTCGCTCAGCGCGATGTCCGCATACGCGTCTTCCGCGGCATCGATCCAGAGATCGAACAGCGCACGTGCGGATTCGACCGGCTTGCCGTCGGTACCGCGCTTGGCGAGCAGCGATTCGAAACGCGAGAACGCGTCCTGCCCGGCTTCGGCGACGATCGCGTTGAACGCGCGCGACGCCTGCTGGAAATCGGCGGTCGCCTTGCCGAACGCCTGCATGCGTTCTTGCGACTCGCGTGTAAAGCCGAACGCCGGCATCTCGAACGGTCCGCGCGTTGCGCCCGGCGCGCCGCCGAAGAAGGCCGCCGGCATGAATGCGCTGGCGAAACCGGACTGCGCGAACGGGTTGTCGCCCAGCATCGAACGCCAGGCGCGCGCGATGTCCGCCGCCTGCGCTTCGCCGCTGCTGCCGAACTGCGCGGCGAGCTGCTGCATCTGCGTCATCCACTGGCTCGCGAGCGCGGTCGGATCGAAGCCTGGCGCCGGTTGCGGCGCGGCAGGCTTCCACCATGCGAACGGATCGGGCGCAGGCGCGGCGGGCTGCGGGCTCATGGCCGAAAGCCATTGACGCCCGAGACGCTCGAACGTGGCGGGATCGAACGCGGGAAATCCGAAGCCGGCGGCTCCGAACGGGGATGTCGACATGGTGTTCTCCGATCGAGCGTCGATGATAACGAACGCGTCGTACGGCCCGGTTACGGTTTCGGGATATGCACGGTCTTGCTGATCATCAGCGAGCCGGACAGCGCGAACATCAGCACCAGCGGGTGCAGCTGCCACGGCCCGAGCTGCACGACGCCGCCCCATGTGCTCGACCCGAGCGCGCCGCGCATCGCAGCGATCGCCAGCACGATGACGAGCACCAGGCTGGTCGGGATCGGCGTGCCTTCGAAGTACTTCACCTTGTCGCCGCCGCCCGAGAGCTGCTCTGCGGTGACGTTGTAGCGCGCGAGGCGGCTCACGCCGCAGCAGACGAAGTAGCTGAGCACGATCCAGTCCCACCCGCCCTGCAGGCCGCAGGCGTAGGCCAGCGCTGCAGGTGCGACGCCGAACGAGATCACGTCGGCGAGCGAGTCGAGTTCGCGCCCGAGCGTCGATGCCGACTGACGCCAGCGCGCGACGCGCCCATCGAGCGCATCGAACACGAACGCGAGCGGGATGAGCGCCATGCCGAACAGCAGGTCGCGCACCACGCCGTCCTGCAGGAAACGCATGGCCGCGAAGACCGCGCCCGAGCCGCAGAACGCGTTGCCGAGGGTGAACCAGTCCGCGAGCTGGAAGTCGCGGATCATCGAGAAGTGGCGTTTCATCGGGGCATCCGGCGGTTTCGTGGCAGCGTGCCAAACCGAGTGTGACGCACGCAACACTGCTGCTTCACATTTCCAACCGGCGGTCGCCAAATTTTTGACACGTAGCCGTGACGGCGCACCCGGTTCGGCAAGCTGTTGATTTCTATAGTGCTTCCTGCTGGAGGGGGATCCAGGGGAAGGATATGAAGCGTTCGATGTATGCGATGCGGCCGGCCCGCGTCGCCCGCCGTGGTGGGTTCTGGACGGTCACGCGCCGCGCCCCGGCCCCGGTCTACTCCCTGGCCCAGAAGTACGGCGACGGCCTGCGCATCCGCAGCCAGCCCTTCGTGCGCAGCGTTGCGCCCGAGGTGGGCGCCGGTGCTGCACTGCCCGCCGAGGTGCTCACCCTCGCCCGTGCGCCGTTCGCGGTACGCATGCTGCGCAACCTGAGCTTCGGCCCGACCAAGACATCGCTGGCCGAATTCCAGGGCCTCGGCTCGACCGACCCGCAGCGCCTCGCGAACTGGGTCGACTGGCAGCTCGACTACACGTCCATCGACGACAGCGCGGTCGCCGCACGTCTCTCGCGCGGCGGCTACGTCACGCTCGGTAAGTCACTCCCGCAGCTCTGGGCCGACCACGTCGTGCCGAATCCCGCCTGGGAAGTGCGCATGCTGCCGGCGCTTGAAATGCAGCGCGCCGCGTTCGTGCGTGCAACCTATTCGCGACGCCAGTTGTTCGAGATGACCGTCGACTTCTGGCACGACCACTTCAGCGTGTTCGGTTACGACTACTCCGCGGGCCCGGTGTTTCCGCATTTCGATCGCGACGTCATCCGCAAGAACGCGTTCGGCAATTTCCGCACGATGCTCGAGGACGTGGCCAAGAGCCCGTCGATGCTCTACTTCCTCGACAACTACTCAAACACCAAGGCCGGCCAGAACGAGAACTGGGCGCGCGAGCTGATGGAGCTGCACACGCTCGGCAGCGAGAACTACTACGGCTTCCAGGACCCGGCGACGATCCCGCGCGACCCAGCCGATTCGAGCTACCCCGCCGGCTACACCGACATCGACGTCTACGAAGTCGCCGCCGCATTTACCGGTTGGACGCTGCGCGACGGCAATTGGCAGTTCCCGAACGAGAACGACGGCAGCTTCGTCTATCGCGCCGCGTGGCATGACACCAACCCGAAGACCATCCTCGGCAAGCAGCTCGTCCCCGAGCAGCCGGACATGAAGGACGGCCGCGACGTCCTGGATCGCCTCGCCTCGCATCCGGCGGTCGCGCGCCACATCTGCGCGAAGATCATCCGACGCTTCATCAGCGACACGCCGTCGCAGTCGCTGATCTGGAGCGCGGCGCAGGTGTTCCGCGACAACTGGCAGGCGCCGGACCAGCTGACGAGAGTGCTGCGCCACATCCTCAACTCCACCGAGATGTACAACGCGTGGGGCAACAAGACGCGCAAGCCGTTCACCGCGATCGTCGCGGCGATGCGCGCGGGCGGTTCGGATTGGACGCTCGCCACCACCGGCGAACGCAGCGACGAATTCGTCTGGCGCTTCGGCTTCACCGGACACACGCCCTTCGGCTGGCCTGCGCCGAACGGCTATCCCGACATCACCGCGCCGTGGTCGGGCTCGAACAGCTACGGCCAGACATGGCGAATGCTCGACTGGCTCACCGACACCACCGACGGCGGTTTTTCGTTGCTGCCGGTGCTGCAGGAAACGCGTGCGAACGTCGCCGCGGGCTCGTGGACCGCGAACAACCTCGTCGATTACTGGTGTGGCCGCCTGCTCGGCTACACGCCGGATGCGGCGCGTCGCAACGTGCTGACGAAATTCCTCGCGCAGAACGGCGACCCGGCGACGTACGTGATCGCCGATAACGAAGTCTGGTCCGGCAGCGACTTCAAGAAGCACTACAACCAGTCGCGGCTCAAGAGCACGGTGTCGATGATCCTGCTCTCGCCCGAATTCCTGAGCCGCTGAGGGCGACGCCATGCATACGCCACGATTCACACGTCGACAGTTCCTCAAGGGCGTCTGCGCGACCGCCGCAACCGCGGCCGCCGGCCCGCGACTCATGTTCGGCAACGACGCACGCGCGGCGAGCGGCGACGGCGATGTCGTCGTCATGCTGTTCCTGCGCGGCGCGATGGACGGCCTCAACTTCGTCGTGCCGATGGGAAGCAGCGACCGCGCTTATTACGAGACGGTGCGACCGAACCTCAACATCGCCGCGAGCGGCACGTACGGCGCGTTGCCGCTGACGTACAGCGACGGCAGCGCGAGCAGCTTCGGTCTGCATCCCTCGGCGACGGGCCTGCGCGATCTGTGGAATGCGGGTCGTGTCGCCGTCGTGCATGCCGCGGGCTTGATGACGTCGGCATCGCGCAGCCACTTCGATGCGCAGATGGCGATCGAACAGGGCGTCGCACGCGGGCTCAACACCGGCTGGATGGCGCGTGCTATCGCGACACAGCCGAACATCGCCGGCTCGAGCATGGCCGCGCTGGCCTGCATGCCGCGCGAGCCCGTGTCGCTCAACGGCACGACGCGCGCGATCACGATGGACAGCCCGACGGACTTCCAGCTCAACCTCGGCGCGTGGGCGTGGGGATGAAGACGCGCTCGGATTCACCGGCGGGTCTCGTCGGCATGCAGGAAACCCTCAAGCAGTTGTGGGGCGGGCAGACGTCAATCGAATCGAACGGCGCGCTCGCCGAGCAGGCATTGCGCGTGGTCGCGGCACAGCCGTACGGCGCACTGCCGTCGACGTGGCCGAGCACGCAGATCGGCAACGAGCTGTGGACCGTCGCGCAGTCGATCAAGTTCGGCGTCGGCCTGCGCTATGCCGCCGTCGACCTCGGCGGCTGGGACACGCACGACGCGCAGGGCACGGCGGGCTCGGGCTATCACTACTACCAGAACAAGATTGCCGAGCTCTCGCAGGCGTTGTCGGCGTTCCAGGCGGAACTGGAAGCGAACGGCAACGCGCCGCGCGTCACGACGATCGTGATGTCCGAATTCGGTCGACGCATGCGGCAGAACGCCGCCGGCGGCACTGACCATGGCTACGGCAATCCGATGCTCGTGATGGGTGGCCCGGTGAACGGTCGTCGCTTCTACGGCCAGTGGCCGGGGCTTACCGACACCGTGATCGCAGCGGCGAATGGCGACCTTCCGGTCACCACCGACTACCGACGCGTCGTCTCGGAGATCCTGATTCGCCGGATGGGCAACAACAACCTGTCGACGATTTTCCCGGGCTACAGCGGTTACACGCCGCTCGGGATCATGCAGGGTGCCGACATGGCGGCTGCGATGGCGCCGATGATGGCGAGTTCGTCGGTGAGTGCGGTGGATGCGCCGGTGCAGAGCGAGCAGGATGTTGCGATCGAGCAGGGTCTGCGGGCGCGTGGTGGGTCGGTGCGGGATCAAGTGTTGCGGCGGATGTTCTGATTGGCCGGCTGGCGGCGTCGACCGGCGCGCCGTGTGCTTGAAGACCGTCGTTCTAGCTTGCGCTGATGAAAGGCAACGTCGGAAGCGTTTCGTGCGCTGACGCGCCCGAGTCACTTTTCTTTGCCGGTGCAAAGAAAAGGTAACCAAAAGAAAGCACCTTCCCCGATCAGATCTACAGCACGCAGGTTGTAGTTCCACACGATCCGCACACTCGCCATCCTGGCTCGGGTGCGGACGGCGGCCACCCATGTCCGCCGCCCTTCGGGTCCCACGATTTGAGTCGCGACGCGAACTCGCACTTGCGCTCGCTTGCGCGTCGCGCGGGTGGTACTGACCCGTTGCAGCTCGCAGTTGCGTGTTGGCTCCAGTGTTCAGTTGATGCCGCGGATCGAATCGACTTAAAGACAACCGCCGAACGCGTGGCGTCAAGGCCCAAGTACTTTCCGCAACGGATGCGCTTAAGCGCGACGTCGCAATGTCTCGCCGAGGCGCCATTACCCACTGCGGACATCGAGCAACCGAGCTAACGCGTCAGACGCGTGCTTCGCGCTTCCACCTCAAAAGCCGCGCAATCGGTGAAGACCCCGAAGGGGCGGCCGACAGGACGTCGGCCGTTGCCACCCGAGGCAGGATGCCGAGTGTGGCGATCGCGACAATGCCGCCCGCTCGCGAGCTGTAGATCCGTCGGGGAAAAGTGCTTTCTTTTGGTTACTTTTCTTTGCACGAGCAAAGAAAAGTGACTCGGCCGCTTCAGCGGACGAAACGCCTTCCGTCTATGCCCGCGGGCGCGTCAGTCGCACGAACGTTGAGGCCTCGCGAAGTAGAAGGCTAGAAACACGGCCCAAAGAAAAAGCGGGCCGAAGCCCGCCTTCTCCAATTCCAGCAATGACCGCAGCGATTACTCCGCTGCGACGCCCTCGCCTTCCTCGACGGCCTTCATCGACAGGCGGATGCGGCCCTGCTTGTCGACTTCCAGCACCTTGACCTTCACCACGTCGCCTTCCTTGAGCTTGTCGCTGACCTTCTCGACGCGCTCGTTGGAGATCTGCGACACGTGCACCAGCCCGTCCTTGCCCGGCAGGATCGTGACGAACGCACCGAAGTCCATGATCTTCGCGACCTTGCCTTCGTAGATGCGGCCCGGCTCGACGTCCGAGACGATCTGGTCGATGCGCGCCTTCGCGGCCTGCGCGGCGGCGGCGTTGACCGAGGCGATGACGATGGTGCCGTCGTCCTGGATGTCGATCTGCGTACCGGTTTCCTTGGTGATCGACTGGATGGTCGCGCCACCCTTGCCGATGACTTCGCGGATCTTGTCCGGGTGGATCTTCATCGTGAGCAGGCGCGGCGCGTACTCGGACAGCTCGGTGCGCGGCGTGGTCAGCGCGCTCGCCATCTCGCCGAGGATGTGCAGGCGACCCTGCTTGGCCTGGTCGAGCGCGATGCGCATGATCTCTTCGGTGATGCCCTGGATCTTGATGTCCATCTGCAGGGCGGTGATGCCTTCCGACGTACCGGCGACCTTGAAGTCCATGTCGCCGAGGTGATCTTCGTCACCGAGGATGTCGGACAGCACGGCGAAGTCGTTGCCTTCCTTGATCAGGCCCATCGCGATACCCGCGACCGGCGCCTTGATCGGCACGCCCGCGTCCATCAGCGCCAGCGACGAACCGCAGACCGATGCCATCGACGACGAACCGTTCGACTCGGTGATCTCCGACACGACGCGGATGGTGTACGGGAACTCTTCCATCGTCGGCATGACAGCGAGAATGCCGCGCTTGGCAAGACGGCCGTGGCCGATCTCGCGACGCTTCGGGCCCATCATGCGGCCCGTCTCGCCCACCGAGTACGGAGGGAAGTTGTAATGGAACAGGAAGTGTTCCTTGTACTCGCCCGAGACGGCATCGATGATCTGGCCGTCGCGCGCGGTACCGAGCGTTGCGACCACGAGCGCCTGCGTCTCGCCACGCGTGAACAGCGACGAGCCGTGCGTACGCGGCAGCACGCCGACGCGCGAGGTGATCGGGCGAACGGTGGTCAGGTCGCGGCCGTCGATGCGCTTGCGGGTGCGAAGCACCGAGTTGCGCATCGTCTGGTATTCCTGCTCGCCGAATTCCTTCGAGACGTCGGCGGTGTTCCAGCCGTTCGACTCGACGTGCGGCTGTAGCACTTCCATGGCCGCCTTCTTCAGCGTCTGGATCGACGTACGGCGCTCGGCCTTGTTGACGATCTGGTACGCGGCGCTCAGGCGGTCCCCGACGGCGTTACGCAGCGCGTCGATCATGGACTCGTTCTTCGCGGGCGCTTCCCAGTTCCACGACTGCGTGCCTGCTTCGGCGACGAGTTCGTTGATCGCGTTGATCGCGATCTGCGATGCCTGGTGACCGAACATCACGGCGCCGAGCATCACGTCTTCCGACAGCACGTCGGCTTCCGATTCGACCATCAGCACGGCGTCCTTGGTACCGGCGACGACGAGTTCCAGCGCCGATTCCTTCAGCTGCGCGGCGGTCGGGTTCAGCACGTACTGGCCGTCGATGTAGCCGACCTTCGCAGCACCGATCGGGCCCTGGAATGGTGCACCGGTGAGCGCCATGGCGGCGGACGCGCCGAGCAGCGCCGGGATGTCACCGTCGACTTCCGGGTTCATCGAAACCACGGTGGCGATGATCTGGACTTCGTTCTTGAACTCTTCCGGGAAGAGCGGGCGGATCGGACGGTCGATGAGGCGCGAGATCAGCGTCTCCTTCTCCGTCTGGCGGCCTTCGCGCTTGAAGAAGCCGCCCGGAATGCGACCACCGGCGTAGAAACGCTCCTGGTAGTCGACGGTGAGCGGGAAGAAGTCCTGGCCTTCCCGTGCCGTCTTGGCCGCGACGGCCGAAACGAGCACCACGGTGTCGTCCATCTTCACGAGGACCGCGCCGCCCGCCTGACGGGCAATTTCGCCGGTCTCCAGCGTGACCTGGTGGGCGCCGTACTGGAAGGTCTTGGTAATTTTCGCCACGTTGTTATTCCCTTGTATCGCTTTGGTTCGTCCGGAGCCCCTGCCCCGGCCGTACTGCTTTTCGTTACCCAAAAACGAACCGCGGCGCATCACTGCGCCGCGGTCGGTGTTTCTTTAGCGGCGCAGACCGAGCTTCTCGATCAGGGCCTTGTAGCGCTCGTTGTCTTTGCGCTTCAGGTAGTCGAGCAGGCTGCGACGGCGGTTGACCATCTGCAGCAGGCCACGACGGCTGTGGTGATCCTGCTTGTGGATCTTGAAGTGGCCGGTGAGCTGCTCGATGCGCGCGGTGAGCAGAGCGACCTGCACTTCCGGCGAGCCCGTGTCGTTGGTGCCGCGGGCGTGCTCGCCAATAACCTTGGAGGTGTCGATGGACATCAGTTTTCCTTGAGACGCGGGACCCGCAGAGGCAATCGGCGACGAAACTGACGTCGCTGACGCACCGCATGGTCCGCCGGGTGAAATAAAGGGGTGCCCGAAAGGGCGCGCGTATTGTAGCCGCGGGGCTCGACCCCAACAAGGCGAAACATCGATCGACCGCTAAGCGGCGGGCGTCGACGCCCAACTGAAAAGCCGCTGGGGACGCAGGCGGCCGTCGTGGACATTCGCCAAACCGATCACGCGACCGTCGGGCCCGGTGACGACAAGCAAACCGGCGTCGCCATGCGCGGCAGCACTCGATTCCACCGGACTCTGCACGGCTGGCAGTTGTGCGACGGCCGCTTGCGACCAGTCGATGGACTGCCCATACCCGAACCGGCGGGTTTCATCGGCGTCGAGGGCGACCTGCGCGCGATGCGCGACCGCTTCTTCGATCGACATGAGGCAGCCGTCCAGTGCCGCTTCGTCGTCCGCGGCGAGCGACTGCAGCGCCTCGAGCGTCCACATCCGTCGCGTGCGGAATGGATCGACCCAAAGCCGCCGCAGCGCCGTCACGTGCGCGCCGCAGCCGAGCGCTTCGCCCAAGTCGCGCACGAGGCTCCGTACATAGGTGCCCGACCCGCATTCGACCGACAGCGTCAGGTCATCGCCATCGCGGGCGATCAGGCGAAACGAAGCGACATCGACCTCGCGCTCCGGTGCCTCGACGGCCTCGCCGCGCCGCGCGCGCGCATAAAGCGGCTCACCGCCCTGCTTCAGCGCCGAGTAGATCGGCGCGCGCTGGCGGATGCGGCCTTCGAACGACGACATCGCAGATCGGATCGCGTCGTCATCAAGCGACGGAATCGGCCGCTCGCGCAGCACGACGCCGTCTGCATCGTCCGTATCGGTGGTAGCGCCGAGTCGAGCGACCGTCTCGTAGGCCTTGTGCGCGCCGAGCAGTAGGCCCGCGATCTTCGTTGCCTCGCCGAAACAGACCGGCAGCAGCCCGGTCGCCAGCGGATCGAGACTACCGGTATGCCCGGCCTTTTCGGCGCGGAAAAGATGGCGGACGCGCTGCAGCGCCTGGTTCGAGCTCATGCCCGACGGCTTGTCGAGCAGCAGGATGCCGTCCAGACGACGGAATCGCGTCTTGCGACTCACGCGCGTTGCTCAGGCTTCGGGCGTGGACGCAGCGTCGTCGGTACCCGACGTCTCGTCGATGCGCGGATTCGCCTGCAGCAACTGCTCGATGCGCTCGCCGCGGTCGAACGAGGCGTCGTAATGGAAGTGCAGCTCCGGCACGTGCCGCAGTTTCATCGCACGGCCGAGCTCGTAACGGATCTGCTTGCCGGCCTCTTTAAGGCCCTTCAGCGCTTCGTCCGCACGCTCGGGCTGCAGCGCGGTGACGAAGACCTTGGCGTGCGCCATGTCACGGGTGATTTCGACGTCGGAAACGCTGACCGACGGCAGCCCCAGCTCGCGCACGGCCTCGTGCACGAGCGTGCCCAGCTCACGGCGGAGCTGGGCGGAAACGCGGTCGGTTCTATGGAAGCTCTTGGAAGGCATGGATTACAGCGTGCGCTGCACTTCGATGCGCTCGAAGCACTCGATCTTGTCGCCCGGCTTGACGTCGTTGTAGGCCTTGACGCCGATGCCGCACTCGGTGCCGTTACGCACTTCGTCGACGTTCTCCTTGAAGCGGCGCAGCGATTCCAGCTCGCCTTCGAAGATGACCGTTTCCTGCCGAAGCACGCGAATCGGCTTGCCGCGACGGATGACACCTTCGATGACCATGGAACCCGCCACCGCACCGAACTTCGAGGAGCGGAACACGTCGCGAACCTCGGCGGTACCGATGATCTCTTCGCGGATCTCGACGCCGAGCACGCCCGACGCGATCTGCTTCACCTGGTCGATGACGTCGTAGATGATCGAGAAGTAGCGCAGGTCGACGCCCTGGTTCTCGATGACCTTACGTGCCGACGCGTCGGCACGGACGTTGAAGCCGATGACCGTGGCCTTCGACGTCGCCGCCAGCTGCGCATCGGACTCGGTGATGCCACCGACGCCCGAACCGATCACGTTGATGCGGATCTGGTCGTTCGACAGGCCGGTCAGTGCGTCGCGAAGTGCCTGCACGGAGCCCTGCACGTCCGCCTTGACGACGAGGTTGAGGTTGAGCTGGCCGGCGCCCTCGCCCATCTGCGCAAGGATGTCTTCCATGCGGTTGCCCGGCTGCGCGACGAGACGATGCTCGCGACGCTTGGTGTCACGCTGCTGCGCGACGTCCTTGGCGAGGCGCTCGTCGTCGACGACGACCAGATCGTCGCCCGCATCCGGAACGCCCGAGAGACCGAGGACCTGCACCGGAATCGACGGACCCGCCGACTGCACCTGCTGGCCGGTCTCGTCGAACAGCGCACGCACGCGGCCGTACTGCACGCCGCAGACCACGTAGTCGCCCTTCTGCAACTGGCCCGACTGCACCAGCAGCGTGGCGACCGGTCCGCGGCCCTTGTCGAGCGACGATTCGATGACGACACCGGTCGCACGACCGGTCGGAACCGCGCGCAGCTCTAGGACTTCGGCCTGCAGCGAGATCGCATCGAGCAGATCGTCGATGCCCTGCCCGGTCTTCGCGGACAGTTCGACCATCTGCACGTCACCACCGAATTCCTCGGCGACGAGGTCGTAGGCGAGCAGTTCGTTCTTGACGCGGCTCGGGTCGGCGTCCGATTTGTCGATCTTGTTGACGGCGACGACCACCGGCACGCCGGCAGCCTTCGCGTGCTGCACCGCTTCAACGGTCTGCGGCATGACGCCGTCATCGGCAGCGACGACCAGCACCACGATGTCCGTCAGCTTGGCGCCGCGGGCACGCATCGCGGAGAACGCGGCGTGGCCCGGGGTGTCGAGGAAGCTGATGACGCCCTTCGCCGTTTCGACGTGGTACGCACCGATGTGCTGCGTGATGCCGCCGGCTTCGCCCGACGCCACCTTGGTGCGACGGATGTAGTCGAGCAGCGAGGTCTTGCCGTGGTCGACGTGGCCCATGATCGTGACGACGGGCGGACGCGGGGTCTTGTCGCCCTGCACATCCTCGACGTGCGCGATCAGCAGCTCTTCGGCCGAATTTTCGGACGCGCGGACTGCGGTATGGCCCAGTTCCTCGGTCACGAGCACCGCGGTGTCGTGGTCGACGGTCTGGTTGATGGTCGCCATCACGCCCATCTTGAAGAGCGCCTTCACGACGTCACCGCCCTTGAGCGCGAGCTTCTGCGCGAGCTCGGCAACGGTCACCGTGTCGCCGATGGCGACTTCGCGGCGCACCGGTGCGGTCGGGCGCTGGAAGCCCGAACCCGTACGGCTCTGGTCCGGCTGGCGACGCTGCTGGGTCTTCGGCTTGCCACGGGCGGCGCCACGACGGGCGCGCTCGGAGGCGCTGAGGTGCATCTGGCCGGCAAAGCGGCTGGCGCGGTCGTCGTCCTCAACGCCTGCGACCATCGCGTGCGAGCCGCGGGTCTTGTGCTTCGGGTCGTGCGCCGGGGCACGTGCGGGCTCGGCAGCGCGCGGCGCGGGACGGCCGTGCGCATGGCCGGCAGCGGCGGCAGGACGGCGGACTTCCGCTTCGCCCTCGGCGGCAGCGGCGGTTGCGCGCTCGGCTTCGAGGCGCGCGCGGGCGGCCGCTTCGGTTTCCTGACGTGCGCGCTCGATTTCCTCGGCGCGCCGACGGTCGGACTCCGCCAGGCGCTGCTGCTCGTCGAGGTTGCGCTGACGCGACTCCTCGAGCTTGCGCAGGATCTCGGCGCGTTCGTCGGTCGGGCCGCCGCCAGGCGAGTTGGCGTCGCGTACCAGCGTCACCTTCTTGCGGACGACGACGTCGACCGTCTGCTTGGCCTTGCCACCGCCGACAGTGATTTCCTGCTTGCGGCTGCGGTTGAGCGTGATCTTCTTGGGTGCGTCGACCTCGGCGGCCGCCGCATCGCTCTTGCCGTGCGCACGCTTCAGGAAGCCGAGCAGCTTCACCTTCTCCATGCTGGTCACGACCTGATCGGGGCCGCTGAAGCTCATGCCGGCTTCCGCCAGCTGCTCCAACAGCTTCTCGACCGGCGTATTGACCAGTTCGGCGAGCTTGCGAATCGTGGTTTGCTGCGACATTCGGTTTCCGTGTTCTCGTTGCGCGGCCGAGGCCGGGCTATCCATTGAATTCTAGCGCGGGTGGGTGGTCCGCCCCCGTCACCCGGGCCGCCGTCCGCCCTGCGGCAGCGGCCCGATGGCGCGGCTTACTCGCCGCGCTCGAGTCGTGCGATTTCTTCGGCGCGTGCCGCGAGGATCAGAGCGGCCGCGCGGGCCTCGTCGAGACCCTCGATGCCGAACTCCACCACCTCGTCCGCGCCGAGGTCCGACAGGTCCTCGCTGGTCCGGATGCCGTTGGCGGCCAGCGCATGCGCGGTCGCCTCGTCCATGCCCTCGAGCGCCAGCAGGTCGTCGGCCGGCATCTGGCCTTCCAGCGACTCTTCCTCGGCCAGCGCGTCGTTGAGCAGCGAGTCGCGGGCGCGCGAGCGCAGCTCTTCGACGATGTCCTCGTCGAAGCCTTCGATCGCCAGCAGTTCGCCGACCGGCACGTAGGCGATTTCCTCGACCGTGTTGAAGCCTTCCGACACCAGGATGCCGGCGATTTCCTCGTCGACTTCGAGCTTGTCGACGAACAGCTGGCGCGACGCGGCCTGCTCGGCCTCGCTCTTGGCCTGCACCTGGTCGGCGGTCATGACGTTGAGCTGCCAGCCCGTCAGGCGGCTGGCGAGGCGCACGTTCTGGCCGCCCTTGCCGATCGCCTGCGCGAGGCGCTCTTCGGCGACCGCGAGGTCCATCGAGTGCTTGTCCTCGTCGACGACGATCGACTGCACTTCGGCCGGCGCCATCGCATTGATGACGAACTGCGCCGGATTGTCGGACCACAGGATGATGTCGACGCGCTCGCCGTTGAGCTCGTTGCTCACGGCCTGCACGCGCGAACCGCGCATGCCGATGCAGGCGCCGATCGGATCGGTGCGGTTGTCGTGTGCAAGCACCGCGATCTTGGCGCGGTCGCCCGGATCACGCGCGCAGGCGCGGATCGTGACCAGGCCCTGGCCGACTTCCGGCACTTCGAGCTTGAACAGCTCCATCATGAATTCGGGCGCGGCGCGGCTGATGAAGATCTGCGGGCCACGCGGCTCCGGGCGCACGTCGTACAGGAAGCCGCGCACGCGGTCGCCGGTACGCAGCACGTCGCGCGGGATGCCCTTGTCCTTCGGGATGATCGCTTCGGCGTTGCCGCCGAGGTCGACATAGATGTTGCCGCGCTCGACGCGCTTGACGATGCCCGTCACCAGCTCGCCGACACGATCCTTCCACGCGTCGATCACCTGCTGGCGCTCGGCCTCGCGGACCTTCTGCACGATGACCTGCTTGGCGGCCTGCGCGGCGATGCGGCCGAAGTCCGGGTTCTCGATCTGCTCTTCGATGAAGTCGCCGACTTCCACGCCTTCGACTTCGTCGATCGCGTCCATCATGCGGATCTGGCGATCCGGCGATTCCATCACCACGTCGTCGGCGACGACTTCCATGCGGCGGAAGGTCTCGTAGCTGCCGTCCTTGCGGTCGATGGTGACGCGCACGAGCACGTCCTCGTCGTGGTAGCGCTTCTTCGCAGCCGACGCGAGCGCGGCTTCGATCGCATCGAAAATGACGTCGCGCGGGACGCCCTTTTCGTTGGCGACCGCATCCACGACCATCAGAAGTTCCTTGCTCATCTCGATTACTCCGCCTCGGACGGATTCGAATCCGCCGGCTTAGGTTGGGTGTTCTTCTTCGGCGCCTTGGCGGCCTTGCCGCCACGACCCTTTTCCTTCTGGGGCGCGAGGCCCAGCGCGACCCAGTCCGGCACGATGCGCGCCTTCTCGACGTTGCCGATGGCGACATCGATGTTGAGCCGCTGGCCGCCGAGCCCTTCGATATCCATGCGCACGTTGTCGCCTTCGACACCGACGATGCGGCCCTGCAGGCGACGACGGCCGTCCTGCGGAAGCTTCAGCGTGACCTTCGCTTCCTCGCCCGCGAACCGCGCGAACTGCGCAGCGGTGAACAGCGGGCGATCGACGCCGGGCGACGACACTTCGAGCGTGTAATGCACGGTGATCGGATCTTCGACGTCGAGCTGCGCGGACACTTCGCGGCTGACGCTTTCGCAATCCTCGATCGTGACCATGCGGCCTTCTGCCGCGGCGTCCTGCGTCACGTCGATGTACAGGCGAAGCACTGCGCTGCCCGGTGCAGGCAGGTACTCGACACCGACCAGTTCGAGCCCGAGGGCCTCGATGGTCGGCGTCAAAAGAGCGGTGATCTGTGTGGCTTTGTCCGCCATTCGCTCAACTCCCGGGCGGCATGCGCCGCGTCCGAAAACAACAAGGGGCCCATTGGGCCCCTTGTCCGGTACTGCTGGATGTCGGTCGATCGCGTGGAGCCGCGACCGTCGAGCCCAAGCAACGGTTCTTCGAAACATTGAAGAACCCGAAGCTGGTAGCGGGGGCAGGATTTGAACCTGCGACCTTCGGGTTATGAGCCCGACGAGCTGCCAGACTGCTCCACCCCGCATCAGGCCGACAATTGTATGGGTGACACCGGATTCGCGCAAGCCTGAATTGCGGTCAATCGCGCCGCGTTCGGCGAATGGTCAGGCGAATGCGCGCTGGCACCACGCCATGACCGGGCTCCACGCGAAGCCGAGCGCCAGAAGTCCGAGTGCGTTGACGGCGAACACGATACGCAGGGGGCGGCTCGCGACCACGGGCTGCGTGTGACTGTCCGCATCATCGAAGTACATCGCCTTGACGACCCGCAGGTAGTAGAACGCGCCGACTACCGCGAACACCACGCCGACGATCGCGAGCCACATCATTCCACCGTCGAGAGCGGCGCGCAGCACCGCGAGCTTCGCCCAGAAGCCGAGGAACGGCGGCAGGCCGGCCAGCGACGCCATTACGCAGAGCACCATGCCCGCCAGCATCGGGTGACGCGCGTTCAGGCCCTTGTAGTCGTCGACCAGGTCGGCCTCGAAGCCGCGCGCCGACATCACCACGATCATGCCGAACGCGGCGACGGCCATCAGCGCGTAGCTGATCGCATAGAACATCGCTGCCGCAAAACCCTGCGAACCGCCGCCGGCGATGCCCATGAACAGGAAGCCGACATGCGACACCGTCGAGTACGCGAGCATGCGCTTCAGATTGCTCTGCACCATGGCGCCGAGGTTGCCGATCGCCAGCGACGCAACGGCGATGACCGCGAACAGAAGCCGCCACTTTTCATCAAGGGCATTGGCGCCCACTTCGAACAGGCGATACGCCATGCCGAACGATGCGAGCTTCGGCGCCGAACCGATGAACTGCGTGATCGGCGTCGGCGCGCCTGTGTAGACGTCGGGCAGCCACATGTGGAACGGCGCGCCGCCGAACTTGAACGACACGCCCGCGAGCATGAAGACGACGCCGGTCACGAGCATCGTGCCGCCCTCGCCGCTCGCGACCACCGACGCGATGCGCGTGAGGTCCAGCGAGCCGGTCGCGCCGTAGACGAGCGACATGCCGTACAGCAGCAGGCCGGACGCCAGCGAGCCAAGGACGAAGTACTTGATGGCCGATTCCGATGCGAGCGCGCTATCGCGATCGATGGCGACCAGCGCGTACGAGCACAGTGCAAGCATCTCCAGGCCGAGGTAGATCATTACCAGGCTGCCCGCAGACACGAGCAGCATCATGCCGACGGTCGCGAACAGCACCAGCACGGCCACTTCGCCGCGGTACAACTCACGCGCGCGCAGGAACGGCCACATGTAGAGCATCGAGAGCGCGGAGACGACCAGTACCGCGACCTTCAGCACATCCGCCGCGGTGTCGCGCACGAACATGCCGCCTAGCGTGGTCGCGTCACCGCCGACGCCCGTCGCAACCATGATGGCCACCGCGACGAGAGCGACGATCGCGCCCGCATGCGTGACGATCCGGCGGCCCTCGTCGAGGAATAGGTCCAGCATCAGCAGGACAAAGGCGGCACCCACCAGCACCATCTCCGGAAGGAGCGGCATCAGGTCGGCGGCGGTGGGCATCGGGGCAATCATGGGCGGCGGTATTCCGTCGGCATTACAGCTTGGACGACTCGATCTGCTTGGCGAGCTGCGCGATCGAAGGCTGCATCAGGTCGGTGAGCGGCTTGGGCCACAAGCCCAGCAGCAGCACGCCGACGGCGAACGCGCCGAGCACGAAGCCCTCGCGCTTGTTGATGTCGGTGAGCGCCGCGACGTTCTCGTTGGCGACCTCACCCCAGACGACGCGCTTGACCAGCCACAGCGTGTAGGCGGCACCGATGATCAGCGTGAACGCAGCGCCGAACGCTAGCAGCGGATTCTTCTGGAAGCTCGCGATGATGACCATGAACTCGCCCACGAAACCCGACGTGCCCGGCAGGCCCGAATTCGCCATCGCGAATAGCACCATGAAGGCGGCGAACCACGGCATGACGTTCGCGACGCCGCCGTAGTCGCGGATCATGCGGCTGTGCATGCGGTCGTAGAGCACGCCAACGCAGCTGAACATCGCGCCCGACACGAAGCCGTGGCTGATCATCTGCACCATCGCGCCCTGCAGGCCGAGTTCCGCGCCGGTTGCATTGCCCATCTCGCGCACCAGGCTCAGCGCGATGAACGTGCCGATGGTGACGAAGCCCATGTGCGAGATCGACGAATACGCGATCAGCTTCTTCATGTCCTCCTGCACGAGGGCGACGAGGCCGACGTAGACGACCGCGATGATGCTCAGCGTCAGCGGCAGCCACGCCCAGTACCAGCTCGCGTCGGGGACGATCGGCAGCGCAAAGCGCAGGAAGCCGTAACCGCCGATCTTCAGCATGATCGCCGCCAGCACGACGGAGCCCGCGGTCGGCGCCTCCACGTGCGCATCAGGCAACCACGTGTGCACCGGGAACATCGGCACCTTCACCGCGAATGCGATGAAGAAGGCGAAAAACAGCCAGGTCTGCTCCTTCATCGTCAGCGGCAGCGCGTACATGTCGGCGAGCTGCCAGCTGCCACCCTTCAGGTACAGATAGATCAGCCCGACCAGCATGAACAGCGAGCCGAGGAACGTGTAGAGGAAGAACTTGATCGAGGCATAGATGCGGCGCGGCCCGCCCCAGACGCCGATGATCAGGAACATCGGGATCAGCATGCCTTCGAAGAAGACATAGAACAGCATCGAGTCGAGCGCCGCGAAGACGCCGATCATCAGACCTTCGAGGATCAGGAACGCGGCGTAGTACTGGCTGACGCGCGCGTCGACGGATCCCCACGCACCGATGAGTACGAGCACGGAAGTGAACGTGGTCAGCGCGATCAGTGCCGCCGAAATGCCGTCAGTGCCGACGTGGTACTGGATGTCGTAGGACGCGATCCAGATGCGCGCTTCCTCGAACTGCATGCCGGGGTTCGAGAAGTCGAAGCCGGTGAACAGCGGGATGGTCAGCGCCAGCACGACGATCGAACTGGCGACTGCGAACCAGCGCGCGGCGTTCGGACGTTCGTTGCCGAAGGCGAGCGTGATCACACCGGCCAGGATCGGCAGCCAGATGAGGAGGCTCAGCAAGGGAAAGGTCCCGTTCAAGGGCTCGGGGCTCACGTCATTCCCTCGTCAATGCCAGCCGCGCATGAGGAAGGCCAACAACAGAATCAGGCCGACGATCATCGCGAACGCGTAGTGGTAGAGATAGCCGGACTGCAGACGGCGCGAGAGGCGCGCGACCACGTCGACCAGGCGGGCGCTGCCATTCACGGCGACGCCATCGATCACGATCGAATCGAACATCCGCGACGCGCGGCCGAGCGCGATACCACCACCCGCGAAGCCGTCGATCCACAGATTGTCGAAGCCGTACTTGTTCTCGAGCACGCGCACCGGCCACGCGAACATGCGGCGCGCGCGATCGGCGAGTTCGGGCTTGATCAGATACATCAGCGTCGCCAACGCGAACCCAGCGACCGTGAGCCAGAACGCAGGCGCCTTGAGTGCGTGCGCCGCCATCAGCACTGGACCGTGCCAGTCCTCCTCGCCGATCTTCGCCATCGTGTCGCGAGCAGCCTGCAGGTCGATCGCGCCGAGGAAGAAGGGCCACTGCTTCGTGTGCCCGGTCCAATCGGTGCCGAACAGCATTGGGCCGGCGGTGAAGAAACCGATCAGCATCGACGGGATCGCGAGCAGGACCAGCGGCAGTGTCACCACCCACGGCGACTCGTGCGGTTCGTGCACGCCGTGATGGCCGTGATCGTCGTGGTGACCATGGCCGTCGTCGTGCAGCGGCTCGTGCAGCGTCTGCGAACCCTCGGCATGCGCGTCCACGTTGTGGTGCGTGTCGGACGGAACGACATCGCGGAAGCGCTCGCGGCCGTGGAAGGTCATGTACAGCAGGCGGAAGCTGTAGAACGACGTCACGAACGCGCCCAGCAGCACACACCAGTAGGCGTACTTCGCGATCCAGCCGTCGCGGTGCTCGGCCGCGAACTTGGCCGCCTCGATGATCATGTCCTTCGAGTAGAAGCCGCTGAAGAACGGCGTCGCGACCAGCGCGAGCGTGCCGATCAGGCTCGTCCAGTAGGTGATCGGCATGTACCTGCGCAGGCCGCCCATCTTCCGCATGTCCTGCTCGTGGTGCATGCCGATGATCACGCTACCGGCCGCGAGGAACAGGAGCGCCTTGAAGAAGGCGTGCGTCATGAGGTGGAACACGGCCGCGGAGTACGCCGACGCGCCGAGCGCGACGGTCATGTAACCGAGCTGCGACAACGTTGAGTACGCGACGACGCGCTTGATGTCGTACTGCACCATGCCGATCAGGCCGGTGAAGAACGCCGTCGTCGCACCGATGAACAGCACGAAGTTCAGCGCCGTCTGGCTCATCTCGAACAGCGGCGACATGCGCGCGACCATGAAGATGCCGGCGGTCACCATCGTCGCCGCGTGGATCAGTGCGGAGATCGGTGTCGGGCCTTCCATCGAGTCCGGCAGCCAGACGTGCAGCGGCACCTGTGCGGACTTGCCCATCGCGCCGATGAAGAGGCAGACGCAGGCCACGGTCATCACGGACCAGGACCACATTCCGCTCGTCGCCGCCGGATGGTTGAACATGTCGCCCAGCAGGTGACCGGTCATCACCGGCGCGCGCGCGAACACGGTGCCGTAGTCCAGCGAACCGAACGCGTACAGCAGCAGCGCGATACCCAGCAGGAAGCCGAAGTCGCCCACGCGGTTGACGAGGAACGCCTTGAGGTTCGCGAACACCGCGGTGGGCTTCTTGAACCAGAAGCCGATCAGCAGGTACGACACGAGGCCGACCGCTTCCCAGCCGAAGAACAGCTGCAGGAAGTTGTTGCTCATGACCAGCATGAGCATCGAGAAGGTGAACAGCGAGATGTAGCTGAAGAACCGCTGGTAGCCCGGGTCTTCTTCCATGTAGCCGATCGTGTAGATGTGCACGAGCAGCGACACGAAGGTGACCACCACCATCATCATCGCGGTGAGGCGGTCGATCATGAAACCGACGTGCGCCTGCAGCCCACCGATGTCGAACCAGGTGTAGAGGTTTTCGTTGAACGGCGCGGCGCCCTGCCCGACCAGCGTCCACAGCACGCTCATCGACAGGACGCAGCTCGTCGCGACGCCGAGGATCGTGACCCAGTGCGCGCCGGCGCGGCCGATCTTGCGGCCGAACAGGCCCGCGAGGATCGAGCCGATCAGCGGCGCGAGGACGATCGCGACGAGGATGGACTTGGAAATGACGTGTTCCACACCGGGCATCGGATCAACCCTTCAGCGAATCGATTTCGGCGACGTTGATCGTTCGCCGATTGCGGAACAGCGTGACGAGAATCGCCAGGCCGATGGCGGCCTCGGCCGCTGCGACGGTCAGGATGAAGAACACGAACACCTGACCCGACGCGTCACCGAGTTGCCGGGAGAACCCGACGAAATTCACGTTGACCGACAACAGCATCAGCTCGATCGACATGAGCAGCACGATGATGTTGCGGCGGTTGAGGAAGATACCCGCGACCGCGATGCAGAACAGCACCGCGCCGAGCGCGAGGTAATGGCCCAGCGTGATGCCGTGCGCCGTCAGGATCATGCGTCACCTCCGGTGGGCGGGACCGGCGCCTTCGCCGGACGCACCGCGTCCATGCGCACGAGGCGCACGCGATCGGCCGCGCGAATGCTCGACTGCCACGACGGATCCTGCTGGCGGACCCCGCCGCGATGGCGGAGTGTCAGCATCACTGCCGCGACGACCGCGATGGTCAGGATGACGGCTGCGACTTCGAACGGCAGCAGGAAGTCGGTGAACAACGTGCGCGCCAGCCAGACCGTGTTCGGCACATCGGTGCCAGCCGCGGCGTTGGCGGGCAGACCGGCCGCCATCTGCGCGCGCACGCCGATCAGCGTGACGATCTCGACCAGCATGACGATCGAGACGATCAGGCCGATCGGCAGGAAGCGCACGAAGTGCTTGCGCAACGGCGCGACGTCGATGTCCAGCATCATCACGACGAACATGAAAAGCACCATTACCGCGCCGACGTAGACGAGGATCAGCGCGATGCCGAGGAACTCGGCACCGGCGACGATCCAGGTGCAGGCGACGGAGAAGAACGTCAGCACCAGGCACAACACGGCGTGCACCGGATTGCGCAGGGTGATGACCGCGCCCGCCGCGATGACGGCCGTGGCGGCGAACAGAAGGAAGGCGATCTGCGCAAAGTCCATGGCGGCCTCAGCGGAAACGGGCGTCGAGCTGGCGACGCTCGGCGAGCTCGGCTTCAAGCCGGTCACCGATCGCGAGCAGCTGCGGCTTCGTCACGACGTTCTGGCCGCGCGTGTCGAAGTGGTACTCGAGGATGTGCGTCTCGACGATCGAGTCCACCGGGCACGACTCCTCGCAGAAGCCGCAGTAGATGCACTTGAACAGGTCGATGTCGTAGCGCGTGGTGCGACGCGTGCCGTCCTCGCGCTTCTCGGAATCGATCGTGATCGCCAGCGCCGGGCACACCGCCTCGCACAGCTTGCACGCGATGCAGCGCTCTTCACCGTTTGGGTAACGACGCAGCGCATGGATGCCGCGGAAACGATGCGACTGCGGCATCTTCTCCATCGGATACATGACCGTGTACTTCGGCTTGAACAGGTACGACGCCGTAAGCCACAGGCCCTGCATCAGCTCGATGAGCAGCAGGCTTTTGAAGTAGGACGTAATGCGCTTCATGGGGTCCGGGCGTCCGTCACTTGTAGGGCACGAAGACGCCGTAATAGGCCATCAGGGCGGTGACGCAGATCCACGCGATCGTGATCGGAATGAACACCTTCCAGCCGAGACGCATGATCTGGTCGTAGCGGTAACGCGGGAACGAGGCGCGGAACCAGATGAAGGCGCTCGCGAAGAACGCGACCTTCAGCAGCAGCCACCACCAGCCGTCGACCGACAGCAGCGGAATGCCGAGCCCCTGGAACGGGCTCAACCAGCCACCGAGGAAGAACAGCGACGTCAGGAAGCTGACGAGGATCATGTTCGCGTATTCGGCCAGGAAGAACAGCGCGAACTGCGAACCCGAATACTCGACCATGTGGCCGGCGACGATTTCCGACTCGCCTTCCACCACGTCGAACGGTGCGCGGTTGGTTTCCGCGACGCCCGAGATGAAGTAGACGACGAACAGCGGGAACAGCGGCCACATGAACCACTCGAACATGCCGGCATTGCCGGCCTGCGCGCGCACGATCTCCGACAGGTTGAGGCTGCCCGCGGCGATCAGCACGCCGACAAGCGCGAAGCCCATCGCGATCTCGTACGAGACCACCTGCGCGGCGGAGCGCATGGCGCCGAGGAACGCGTACTTCGAGTTCGACGCCCAGCCCGCGAGGATGATGCCGTACACGCCCAGCGACGTCATCGCGAGCAGATACAGCAGGCCCGCATTGACATCGGCCAACACGACCTTCGTGTCGAACGGCACCACCGCCCATGTGGCGAAGGCCGGGGCGAGGCCGATCAGCGGCGCGAGCACGTACAGCACCTTGTCGGCGCGCACGGGCTGGATGACTTCCTTGAACAGAAGCTTGAAGACGTCGGCGAACGCCTGCAGCACGCCCATGCCCACGTACATGGGTCCGTGGCGCACGTGCATCCAGCCGATGAGCTTGCGCTCCCAGACCACGTAGAACGCGACCGAGATGATCACCGGCATGGTGATCGCAAGGATCTTCAGGACGATCCAGACGAGCTGACCGGTGACGCCGAAACCGTCGAACCAGCCGTGCATCGAATCAATGGCCTCATGCACCATCTATCAGGCCCTCCCGGCGTCGACGCGTGCGGTGCCGAGCGGCGACGTCGCGCCGTGACCGCCTTCGATATGGACGGTGCCGACCGCCACCTTCGCACTGACTTCGACCGGCAACTTCGCGGATCCGGCAGCGACCGCGAAGCGACCGACGGAACCGTGTTCGAGGCCGAGCGACTGCGCGTCCTGCGGGTTCACGTATGCACGCGGCGCGTGGTTGAGCGGATGCGACTGCAGCGCGGGTGCGCGACGAACCACCGCGTCGACGCGATAGATCGCCGGACTCACGGCGAGCTCGAGACCACCCTGCCCCGCATCAGGTGCACGACCGGCGGCGACCTGCACGTTGCGCGGCGCAATCGACGCGCGAGCACCGGCGAAGTCGACGAATTCGAAACCCGGAACCGCAAGCTCCGTCGCGAGCGCACGCAGCACGCGCCAACCCGGGCGCGCCTGGTCAGGCAGCTTGCCGCCCGCGACGGCGATCTGGTCGCGACCTTCGAGGTTGGTCAGCGTCGCGTCGATTTCCGGCAGTGCGCCGATCGGCAGGATCACGTCCGCGACCGCACGCGTCGACTCGCAGGCGAACTGACTGAACGCGACGACCTGCGCACCGTTGAGTGCTGCCATCGCGATGCCGGTATCCGCGAAATCGAGGCCCGGCTCGATGCCGTACAGCACGTAGGCCGAGCGCGCGTCGGCGAGCATCGCCTGCGTGTCGCGCGACGTCGGCAGCACGCCGTGACGCGCAAGACCGACGGCATTCGCGCCTTGCGGCACGCGGCAGAGCTTGGCACCCGTCGACTCGGCGAGCTGGTGTGCAGCAGCGCGAATGCGCGCGGCGTGCGGGCCGTTCTCGGCGATCGACCCGACAATGATCGCGGCGGACGTCGCACCGGTCAGTGCATCGCGCAGCGAGGTATCACCCAGCGCATCGGCAATTCGTGACGGCGCGACGATCTGCTTGCCGACGATCTCGAACGTGAAGTCGAAATCGACCGGATTGACGACGAACACCTTCGCGCCGCGCGTCCACGCGCGACGGATGCGCGCATGCACCAGCGGAAGCTCGTGACGGATGTTCGAGCCGACGATGACGATCGTCGATGCGGTGTCGATATCGGCGACCGGCATCGCGAATGGTTCGGCGATGGCTGCGTCCGACAGGTCGACCTGCCCGAGGCGATGGTCGATGTTGCCCGAACCCAGCGCATCGGCCAGGCGCGCGAGCAGCGCACCTTCCTCGTTCGACGTCGACGGATGCACGAGCACGCCAAGCTTGTCGGCGCCGTTGTCGCGCAGGATCTGCGCCGCGCGTGCGAGCGCCTGCTCCCACGACACTTCGCGCCACTCGCCGGCGTCCTTGACCATCGGACGCGTCGCGCGATCCGCGGCGTACAGGCCCTGGTGCGAGTAACGGTCACGGTCGGACAGCCAGCACTCGTTGACCGCGTCGTTGTCACGCGGAACGGTGCGCAGCACTTCGCCGCGACGCACGTGCAGGAACAGGTTGCTGCCAAGCGCGTCGTGATAACCGAGCGACTCACGCGCCATGAGTTCCCACGGGCGCGCCTTGAACTGGAACACCTTGTTGGTCAGCGCCCCAACCGGACAGACGTCGATCACGTTGCCCGACAGTTCCGTCGTCAACGGCTTGCCGTCGTACGTACCGATCTGCAGGTTCTCGCCGCGATACATGCCGCCGAGTTCGTACGTACCGGCGACCTCCGCGGTGAAGCGAACGCAGCGCGTGCACTGGATGCAGCGCGTCATCTCGGTCGCGACCAGGGGACCGATGTCCTCGTCCGGCACCGTGCGCTTGCGCTCGGAGAAGCGCGAGATCGATCGGCCGTAGCCCATCGACAGGTCCTGCAGTTCGCACTCGCCGCCCTGATCGCAGATCGGGCAGTCGAGCGGATGGTTGATCAGCAGGAACTCCATCACGTTGCGCTGGCTCTTGAGAGCCTTCTCGCTACGCGTGACGACCTTCATGCCGTCCATCACCGGAGTGGCGCAGGCCGGCGCCGGCTTCGGCATCTTCTCGACTTCCACCAGGCACATGCGGCAGTTCGCCGCGACGCTGAGCTTGTCGTGGTAGCAGAAACGCGGGATCGGAATGCCGGCCTTGTCGGCGGCATGGATGATCATCGAACCCTTGGGCGCGGCCATCTCGACGCCGTCGATGAAGACGGTGACGTGATCCGGCGGAAGGTTCGGATTGACGGGTTGCGCACTCATGCGGCGGCCACCTGCTGCACGACCGTGCCCGCGGCTTCGTCGTCGACGAGGAAGCGCTTGTTGACGATCGCGTATTCGAATTCATGCCAGAAATGGCGCAGGAAGCCCTGCACCGGCCACGCCGCGGCTTCGCCGAACGCGCAGATGGTGTGGCCTTCGATCTGGCCGGCGGCGGCGCGCAGCATCTGCAGGTCGTCGAGCGTCGCTTCGCCATTCACGATGCGCGTGAGCATGCGGTACATCCAGCCGGTGCCTTCGCGGCACGGCGTGCACTGGCCGCACGACTCCTTGAAGTAGAAGCGCGCAATGCGCTGACAGGCGCGCACCATGCAGGTGGTGTCGTCCATCACGATGACCGCACCCGAGCCGAGGCCGGAACCGGCCTTCTGGATCGCGTCGTAGTCCATCGTCAGCGACATCATCGTGTCGCCGGGCAGCACGGGCATCGACGAGCCGCCCGGAATCACCGCCTTGAGCTTGCGACCGCCGCGAACGCCGCCGGCCATCTGCAACAGTTCGGAGAACGGCGTGCCGAGACGGATCTCGAAGTTGCCCGGGTTGGCGACGTGGCCCGACACCGAGAACACCTTCGGGCCGCCGTTGTTCGGCTTGCCAAGGCCTGCGAACCATTCCGCACCGTTGCGGATGATCGCCGGCACCGACGCATACGTTTCGGTGTTGTTGATCGTCGTCGGCTTGCCGTACAGGCCGAAATTCGCCGGGAACGGCGGCTTATAGCGCGGCTGGCCCTTCTTGCCTTCCAGCGATTCCATCAGCGCAGTTTCTTCACCGCAGATGTAGGCGCCGGCGCCGAGCGCGCCATAGATGTCGACGTCGATGCCGCTGCCGAGCACGTTCTTGCCGAGCCAGCCGTTTTCGTACGCTTCCTTCAGCGCCTGCTCGAAATGCTCGAACGGCTCGTGATGGAATTCGCCGCGCAAGTAGTTGTAGGCCGCCGTCGAACCGGTCGCGTAGCAGGCGATGGCCATGCCTTCGACGACCGAATGCGGGTTGTAGCGCAGGATGTCGCGATCCTTCGCCGTGCCCGGCTCGGACTCGTCGGAATTGCAGAGGATGTACTTCTGCCCGGCGCCCTTCGGCATGAAGGACCACTTCAGACCGGTCGGGAAGCCCGCGCCGCCGCGGCCGCGAAGGCCTGACTGCTTGACCATGTCGATCACTGCAGCCGGCTCGATCTTCTCGGTGAGGATCTTGCGCCAGGCGCTGTAGCCGCCGGTCTTCAAATAGTTTTCGTACGACCACGGCGTGTCGAAGTGCAGCGTCGTGTAGACGACGTTGTGCTCCTGCGGCGCCGGGCCGACCGGGCCGTAGCCCTTGGAATAGTCGTGGTGCGAATGCGCCATCGCGCGATTACTCCAACCCGTCCAGAAGCGCGTCGACCTTCGTCGTGTCGAGCTTCTCGTGGTAATGGCCGTTGATGACGACGACCGGCGCACCGCAGCAGGCGGCGAGGCATTCCTCTTCGCGCTTCAGGTACACGCGGCCGTCGGCTGTGGATTCGCCAAGCCGGCAACCGAGTTTCTTCTCGGCATGCTCGACCAATTCCTGCGCGCCGTTGAGCCAGCAGCTGATGTTGGTGCAGAAGGCGACGTTGTGGCGGCCGACCTTCTCGGTCTCGAACATCGAATAGAAGCTCGCGACCTCGTATGCCCACACCGGCGGAATGCCGATGTACTTTGCGACCGCGGCGATGATCTCGTCGCTCAGCCAACCGTCGTTCTGCTCCTGCGCAGCGTGCAGGCCCTGCAGCACGGCGGAGCGGCGACGGTCCGCCGGGAACTTCGACAGCCAGTGGTCGATGTGCGCGCGCGTAGCATCCGTCAGCGCGACCATGGGGTCGACGTTCTGGCAGGCTTCGAAGTTGCCGGTGGCTTTCATTTCGGTGAGTGCTCCAGCGATCGACTCAGCGGTCGATCTCGCCGAAAACGATGTCGTAGGTGCCGATCATCGCGACGACGTCGGCCAGCATGTGGCCCTTGACGATCGCGTCCATCGACGAGAGATGCGCGAAACCCGGCGCGCGCACTTTCAGGCGGAACGGCTTGTTCGCGCCGTCGGAAACCAGGTACACGCCGAACTCGCCCTTGGGCGCTTCCACCGCCGCATAGGTCTCGCCCGCCGGCACGCAATAGCCTTCGGAGAACAGCTTGAAGTGGTGGATGAGCGCTTCCATGTCGTCCTTCATCTCTTCGCGCTTGGGCGGCGCGACCTTGAAGTTGTCGACCATGACGGGGCCCGGGTTGGCCTTCAGCCACTTCACGCACTGCTGGACGATGCGGTTCGACTCGCGCATCTCGGCCACGCGGACGAGATAGCGGTCGTAGCAGTCGCCGGTCTTGCCGACCGGAATATCGAACTCGACCTGGTCGTAGCGCGCGTACGGCTGCATCTTGCGCAGGTCCCACGCGATGCCCGAGCCGCGAATCATCGGACCGCTCATGCCCCAGGCATGCGCGTCTTCCGGCGACACCACGCCGATACCGACGGTGCGCTGCTTCCAGATGCGGTTGTCGGTGAGCAGCGTTTCGTACTCGTCGACGCGCGCCGGGAAATCGCGGGTAAAGGCTTCGATGAAGTCGAGCATCGTGCCTTCGCGCGACTCGTTGAAGCGCTTGAGGTTGTTGCCCTTGCGCCACGGCGACTCGCGGTACTTCGACATGCGATCCGGCAGGTCGCGATAGACGCCGCCCGGGCGGTAGTACGCGGCATGCATGCGCGCACCGGACACCGCCTCGTATACGTCCATCAACTCTTCGCGTTCGCGGAACGCGTAGAGGAAGACGGCCATCGCACCGAGATCGAGCGCGTTCGATCCGATCCACATCAGGTGGTTCAGGATGCGCGTGATCTCGTCGAACATCGTCCGGATCCACTGCGCGCGTTCCGGAGCCTCGATACCGAGCAGCGTCTCGATCGCACGCACGTAGGCGTGCTCGTTGCACATCATCGAGACGTAATCCAGACGGTCCATGTACGGAACCGACTGGTTGAAGGGCTTGGATTCGGCGAGCTTCTCGGTCGCGCGATGCAGCAGACCAATATGCGGATCGGCGCGACGCACGACTTCGCCATCCATCTCGAGGATGAGGCGCAGCACGCCGTGCGCGGCCGGATGCTGCGGGCCGAAGTTCAGCGTGTAATTGCGGATCTCGGGACCGAGGTTGGTCGGACGCAGCGGTTCGGCCTGGGACGGAACGGCACTCACTTCTTCACCTCCGCGCGCTGCGCGGCTTCGCCGACCGAGGTCTCGTAGCGCGCGTCGTCACGGATGACGCGAGGCACGAGCACGCGCGGCTCGATCGTCACCGGCTGATAGACCACGCGGCGACGCTCGGCGTCGTAACGCACTTCAACATTGCCGATCAGCGGGAAATCCTTGCGGAACGGATGACCGACGAAGCCGTAGTCGGTCAGGATGCGGCGCAGGTCCGGATGATCATCGAACACGATGCCGTAGAGGTCGAACGCCTCGCGCTCGAACCAGTTCACGCCCGGCCAGATGCCGACCAGCGACGCGACCGCGGGCACCGCATCGTCGGGCGCGAACGTACGCACGCGAAGACGCGCGTTGTGCTGCACCGACAACAGATGGGTGACCACGGCGTACCGACGCTCGGGCGCGATCGTCGCGCCGTTCGGCTGCTCGCCCCAGACGAAGCGGCCCATGCCTTTGCCTTCGACGCCGCGCGAAAAGCCTTCGGACGAGACGCTGGTGTCCCACTCGTCGCTGCCGTAGCTCAGGTAGTCGACGCCGCAAAGGTCGACGACCTGCTCGAAGCCGAATTCGTCGCGCAGCGCGACATGCGTCGCGAGCCATGCATCGTGCGGCAGTTCCAGCGTGACTTCGCCGCGCGGCTGCGCGACGGTCACGATGCCGTCGGCGAAGCGTTCGCGCAGGCGCGACGCGAGAACGGGTTCGATCGCTTCCGGCACCGCACTCATGTGCGCACGCCCTCGCGGGTGTCGCCGAAGTTGGTGCCACGACGGATCTTCTTCTGCAGCTGCAGGATGCCGTAGGTGAGTGCTTCGGCCGTCGGCGGGCAGCCCGGCACGTAGATGTCGACCGGCACGATGCGATCGCAGCCGCGCACGACCGAATATGAGTAGTGGTAGTAGCCGCCGCCATTGGCGCAGCTGCCCATCGAGATGACCCACTTCGGGTCCGGCATCTGGTCGTACACACGGCGCAGCGCCGGCGCCATCTTGTTGACCAGCGTACCCGCCACGATCATCACGTCGGACTGGCGCGGCGACGGGCGGAACACGACGCCGAAGCGATCGAGGTCGATGCGCGCGGCACCCGCATGCATCATCTCGACCGCACAGCAGGCGAGACCGAACGTCATCGGCCACATCGAGCCGGTGCGCGCCCAGTTCCACAGCGTGTCGAGGTTCGTCGTAACGAAGCCCTGCTGCATGACCGGGTTGTCGGCCTCGGGCAACAGGATGTCGTCGAGCCGCCCTTCGGGCAGCGGATTGAACATACGGTCGGAAAGCGACTTCATGGCGACCTCACTCCCAATCCAGGGCGCCGCGCTTCCACGCGTAGGCGAAACCGATTACCAGCAGCGCGAGGAAGGTGCCCATCTCGACGAGGCCGAACGGTCCGAGCTCGCGAAACACCAGCGCCCAGGGGAATACGAACGCGATCTCCAGATCGAAGACGATGAAGATGATCGCGATCAGGTAATAGCGCACGTTGAACTGCATGCGCGCGTCTTCGAACGCATTGAAGCCGCTTTCGTAAGGCAGCAGCTTCTCGACCGTCGGGGTTTTGGGCCCGAGGACGCGTCCGACAATGATCAAGGCGACGCCGATACCGCCGGCGACGATCAGGAACAGCAGGGTCGGCAGATATTCGGCCAGCACTCGTGTTCTCTCGGCTCTCGCGCGGCGGGCCGGCGTATGCCGCACGGCGCGCTTCGGTCACCCCGCACCGTCGCGGCCGGGGGATGCTTCGTGTGGTGCCCAAGGGGGGACTCGAACCCCCACGACCTAAGTCGCTACCACCTCAAGGTAGTGCGTCTACCAATTCCGCCACCTGGGCAAAAACATGTCATCCGGGACGACTTTTTCGGGTCGCTTGCGACCCACTCCGTGCTTCCGTGCCGGAGCAGCACATTGTAACTAAATCGCGCGGTTTAACCACCCTGCGACGGCGCATTCGGCGTCGTCGTCACAGGTGCGGTTTGCGCCGGTGCAGTGGCGGGCGTCGTCGCAGGAACCGACGGTGCCGTTGTCGGCGCTGCAGGAATCGCACTCGGTGCCGACGGCACTGCGCTGCCCGGCGCGACCGGAACTGCAGTCTTCGACGCTGGCGCGTTCGGCACCTGCGACATGATGCTGCCGCCGTTGTCGGCATCGGGCTTGCTCGCATTGCGCGAGACATTCCACGAGATGAGCAGGCTCAGCACGAAGAACACGACCGCGAGCCACTTCGTCGACTTCGACAGGAAGTTGGCCGAACCGCGCGAGCCGAACACGGTGCCCGAAGCGCCGCCGCCGAAGCCGGAACCGGCCTGCGCGCCAGCGCCGCGCTGCATGAGGATCAGTGCGATCATGCCGATCGCAAGCAGCACATAAATGATGTTCAAGAACAGCAGCATGGGATGGCCCCGTCGAGGCTCAGGGGGCGGCCGCTCGCGCGATCGCCAGGAAGTCCGCGGCCTTCAGCGATGCGCCTCCGACCAGTCCGCCATCGACGTCGGGCTGGGCGAAGAGCTCGGCCGCGTTGTCAGGCTTGACGCTACCGCCATACAGGATCGGCAGCGAGCCGCCGATTCTAGCATCGCGCTGGGAAATCTCGCCACGGATGAAGGCGTGGACCTCCTGTGCCTGCTCCGGGCTGGCAGTGCGGCCGGTGCCGATCGCCCAGACCGGCTCGTAAGCGAGGACGGCACAGTCAAGGTCCGCGACGCCGTCGCCGGCGAGCAGCGGCTCCAGCTGCTGCTCGATCCGCCACCAGGTGCGACCGGCTTCACGGTCTTCGAGCGTCTCGCCGACGCACAGGATCGGCACGAGGCCGGCGGCCTTGGCGGCTCGGAACTTGCGCGCGACCAGCTCGTTCGATTCGTGGTGGTACTGACGACGCTCGGAATGCCCGACCAGCCCATAGACCGCGCCGACATCCTTCAGCATCGACGCCGACACTTCGCCGGTGTACGCACCCTGCTCGTTCGCGCTCACGTCCTGCGCGCCGAAGCCGAGGCCGCGTGCACCGTAGTGCTGCACCAGTTCGGCGAGGTATGGCAGCGGCGGGAGGATCACGCGCTCGACCCCGGCGACCGCCGTTTCCGCGACGACCGCATCGAGCAGCGACGCGGCGAACGCACGATCTCCGTGCAGTTTCCAGTTTCCGGCGACGATTCGACGACGCATCGCGTGTTCCCCTCGAAATCCGGCGCGAAGTCTAGCCCAACCCGCGACGCCACCGACCATGACGACCCTCCGCGGCCTGCCACCGATCGAGAATCCCGACGCGCGAGCACTCGTGCTCGGCAGCATGCCGGGCGGCGCGTCGCTGCGCGCGGGCCGCTACTACGCCCATTCGCAGAACCTGTTCTGGACGTTCATGGGTGAGCTGGTCGGCGCGCTACCGGAGTGGACGTACGAGCGCCGCATCGAACAATTGCGCTCGGCCGGCGTCGCGCTCTGGGACGTGATCGCGACCTGCGAACGGACGGGCAGCCTGGACAGCGCGATCCGCGGCGCGGTCGCGAATGACTTCAGCGCGTTCTTCGCGGCGCACCCGCGGCTGCGTGCGGTGCTGTTCAACGGTGCGACGGCGGAGGCCACGTTCCTGAGGCAGGTGCCGGTCGACGTCGTGCCATCCGGCGTGCAACTGATCCGGGGGCCGTCGACCAGCCCGGCGAATCGTTCGATACCCACCGCGACCAAGCTCGACGCATGGCGGGGCGCACTGACCGATGCCGGCGTTCGGATGCGGCCG
Organism: Lysobacter sp. HA18; assembly: GCF_054057595.1. NCBI lineage: Bacteria > Pseudomonadati > Pseudomonadota > Gammaproteobacteria > Lysobacterales > Lysobacteraceae > Lysobacter > Lysobacter sp. HA18. Next base: position 1,615,673 of record NZ_JBSRZL010000001.1, on the reverse strand, counting down.
GCACCGTCGGTATAGTCCGGGCATGCGCCCTGCTCCCGTTCGCCTCCCCGTTCTTCCATATCGAAAGCCCACCGAAGGCCGCGACTTCTGGGTCGTCGATGACGTGCTTCCGGATCCCGATCGCGTGCGCGAACGCGCACTCGCGCGAGAGGACTGGACGCTCGGCTGGCCGCATCGCGAAGAGAGCTGGCCCGGCGCGCGGATCATGCCGGGACTGGAGCCCGACGAACTCGAGGGCGTGGACGCGCGCGTCAAGGCGCTGACGGGTGCGACGAAGCTTTGGGTGCAGGCATCACCCGACGGCACGACGCTGAATCACAACTGCATCCAGGCGGTGGGCGACAACGAAGGCGAAGTGCGGCCGCATACGGATTCGCGTGCGCTGTGCCGCTACGCCGCGGTGCTGTATCTCAACCCGAAGGTGCCGGACGACTGCGGCACGAGTTTCTTCCGCCAGCGCCTGCCGACCGGGCAACTCGGCGGCAATTCGGTGATGCCGCCGCATAACAATCTGGTCGAAGCGCTGGGCACGCGGTTCGTCGCCGACGGCAGCTTCGTCGAGGACATCGCTGTTCCGCACCGCTACAACCGGCTGCTCGTCTATCGCGCGAACCTGATCCACAGCGCGACGCGCTACTGGGGCCGCACGCTGGAAACCAAACGCATGGCCGCGGTGTTCTTCTGGATGGCCTGATTCGGCCGTCAACCGCATCAACGAAAAACCCGGCCGAGGCCGGGTTTTCCTTGTGGGTCACTTCAGCTTGATTTCGCGAAGCCGCTCTTCGAGATAGCCCTGCGCCGTGATCGACTCCGGATAGCGGCTCGGGTTGTCCGCGCTGACGCACGACGGCAGCACGTCGATCACGAAATCCGGATTCGGATGCAGGAAGAACGGCGTCGAGTAGCGCGGCTGGCGCGCCTTCTCGCCCGGCGGATTGACGACGCGGTGCGTCGTCGACGGATACACGTGATTCGTCAGGCGCTGCAGCATGTCGCCGATGTTGACGACGATGGTGTCGGACTGCGCGGTGAACGGGATCCACTCGCCCTTGCGCGACAGCACTTCGAGGCCTTCCGCGCTCGCACCGACCAGCAGCGTGATGAGGTTGATGTCCTCATGTGCACCGGCGCGAACGTTCGGCACGTCGGGCGTGGTGATCGGTGGATAGTGGATCGGGCGAAGGATCGAATTGCCCTGGTCCGTCACCGTCACAAAGAAGTCTTCCGGCAGGCCGATGTGCAGCGCGAGCGCGCTGAGCATGCGCGAGCCGAGCGCGTCGAGCTCGGAATACAGGCGGTAGCCGACGTCGCGGAACTCGGCGATTTCGGTCGGCCACACGTTCGCCGGCATTGAGTCGGCGTACTTCGAATCGCGGGCGATCTCGCGACCGATGTGGAAGAACTCCTTGAGGTCGAAGTGCTGCGCGCCCTTCGCGGTCTCGATGCCGAACGGCGTATAGCCGCGCGCGCCGCCACCGCCGGCGATGTGGTACTTGCGCTTCACGTCGTCCGGCAGCGCGAAGAACTCGGCGAATACGCGGTAGGCGTCGTCGATCAGCTGCTGCGGGATGCCGTGGTTGCGGATGCCGGCGAAGCCCCATTCGCGGTACGTGGTGCCCACTTCGGCGACGAAGGCGTCGCGCTGCGACGGGTCGTCGAAACGCTTGATGTCGAGGGTCGGGATCTGGCTCATGTCGGTTCTCTTGTCGAGCCGGCAGTGTGGATCACCACCGGCTCCATCGATTTGATCGAGGTCAGGCCGCTGCGGCCTGCACGGCGGCGGCGAGCTGCGCGAGCGTGGCGTCGACGAGTGCATCGTCGTCGGCTTCGACCGTGACGCGCACGACGGGCTCGGTGCCGGACGGACGCAGGAACGCGCGACCCCGACCCAGCACCGCCTGCTGCGCATCGGCGAGCGCGGTCTTGACGCTCTCGGCTTCGGCCGGCTTCTTGCCCGCCGCGTAGCGGACATTGACCGTCTTCTGCGGCACGCGACGCAGGCCTTCGAGCGCCTGCGTCAGCGACATGCCGCGACGCCCGAGCACTTCCAGTACCTGCAACGCGCTGACGATGCCGTCGCCGGTGCTGACGCGATCGAGGCAGAGCAGGTGGCCTGACGCTTCACCGCCGAGCACCGCTTCGTGCGCGACGAGCTGCTGGTGCACGTAACGGTCGCCGACCTTCGCGCGCAGGAAGTTGATGCCGCGCTGGCCCAGCGCCTGCTCGAGGCCGAAGTTGCTCATTAGCGTGCCGACCACCGGGCCGCGCAGTCGACCCGCGGCCTGCCAGTCGGTCGCGAGCACGTAGATCAGGTCGTCGCCGTCGCGCACGTTGCCTTCGCCGTCGACGAACAGCACGCGGTCCCCATCGCCATCGAACGCGATGCCGAGGTCGGCGCCCTGCTCCACCACGGTCTTCGCGAGAAGTTCCGGGTGCGTCGAGCCGACGCCATCGTTGATGTTCGTGCCGTTGGGTTCGACGCCGATCGTGGTGACGCGCGCGCCGAGTTCGCGGAACACGACGGGCGCGACCTGGTACGTCGCACCGTTCGCGCAGTCGACGACGATGCGCATACCGGCGAGGTCGAAGCGGCGCGGCACGCTGCCCTTGCAGGCTTCCACGTATCGACCGAGCGCCTCGCGGGTGCGCACCGCCTTGCCGAGTTCGTCGGACGGAACGGTTCGGAACGGTTCGTCGAGTGCGGCTTCGATCGCGAGCTCGGTTTCGTCGTCGAGCTTCTCGCCTTCGGCCGAGAAGAACTTGATGCCGTTGTCGTAGTGCGGGTTGTGCGACGCCGAAATCACGATGCCGCCGTCCGCACGCAGCGAGCGCGTGAGGTGCGCGACCGCGGGCGTCGGCATCGGGCCCATCAGCTGCACGTCGACGCCGGCGGCGACGAGCCCCGCTTCCAGCGCGGCTTCGAACATGTAGTTCGAGATGCGCGTGTCCTTGCCGATGATGACGACCGGCTTGCGCCACGACGGCGCGCTGGAACGCAGCGCGTGACCGTACGCGTTGCCGAGACGAAGCACGAAGTCCGCAGAAATCGCGCCTTCGCCGACGCGGCCGCGAATGCCGTCCGTACCGAAATAACGACGACTCATGCCGCCGCGTCCGCGGGCTTGGGCTGCTTCATCATCAACGCGAGCAGGTGTGACAGGCGATCGCGCAGTTCGCGACGGTCGCAGATCATGTCGATCGCGCCGTGCTCGAGCAGGAACTCCGAACGCTGGAAACCTTCCGGCAGTTTCTCGCGCACGGTCTGCTCGATCACGCGCGGGCCCGCGAAGCCGATCAGCGCTTCCGGCTCGGCGATGTTGACGTCGCCCAGCATCGCGAATGACGCGGACACGCCGCCGGTGGTCGGATTGGTGAGCACCGAGATGTACGGAAGGCCGGCGTCGCGCAGGCGACCGAGCGCCGCGGATGTCTTGGCCATCTGCATGAGCGAGAACAGCGACTCCTGCATGCGCGCGCCGCCCGACGCCGAGAAGTTCACGAACGGACAGCCGATTTCCAGCGCCATTTCCGCCGCACGCGTGAAGCGCTCGCCGACGACCGAACCCATCGAGCCGCCCATGAACGGGAAATCGAACGACGAGGCGACGAGGTCGCGACCGTCCAGCGTGCCGCGCATGGCGATCAATGCATCGCGCTCGCCGGTCGACTTCTGCGCGGCCTTGATGCGGTCGGAATACTTCTTCTGGTCGCGGAACTTCAGCACGTCGGTCGGGCCGAGTTCGGCGCCGATCTCGCTGGCGCTGCCGGCATCGAACAGCGCCGCGAGCCGCGCCCGGGCGCGGATCGGCATGTGGAAGCTGCACTTCGGGCAGACCTCGAGGTTTTCCTCGAGCTCCGGGCGATACAGCGCGGTGGCGCAGCGGTCGCACTTTTCCCATAGACCTTCCGGCACGCTGCGGCGGCGCTGCGTGCCTTCGGTGCGGATGCCGGACGGCATCAGTTTCTTGAGCCAGGACATGCTGGAGGCTCTCCCCTATCGGACGAACGGCCGCCACGCGGCCAGCGGGTCAGTGTAGCTCAGCGCTCCGGACCGGCCGGTTGAGCCGGCCGGGCTTCCGTTCGCGGACTGCGACAGACGTCAGGCGTCGAGCGCGGCGCGCAGCGGTGCGAGGAACGCGCGGGCTGCGGCGGCCGGATCCGCGGCGTCCGCCAAGGCGGAGACCAGCGCGCTGCCGACCACCACGCCATCGGCGTCGACAGCCATCGCCGCGGCGCTCGCGGCGTCCTTGATACCGAAGCCGGCGACCACCGGGACGCCGGTGCCGTCGCGAATCACGCGCAGGCGCTCGCCGGCGGCGCCGGTATCTAGCAGATCCGCCGCGCCGGTCACGCCGGCGAAGCTGACGTAATAGAGATAGCCGCGTGCCAGGTTCTGCAGCATCGCGATGCGCGTGTCGGACGAGGTCGGCGACGCGAGCAGGATCAACGCGACACCCGCCGCCTCGAACGCGTCGCGGAACTCCGCGGCTTCTTCCGGCGGCAGGTCGACCAGCAGGATGCCGTCGACGCCCGATTCCGCCGCGAGCTTGGCGAACGCCAGCGGCCCGCGGATCTCGACGGGATTGAGGTAGCCCATCAGCACGACCGGCGTGTCGGCATCGCGCGCGCGGAACTCGCGCACGCTGCGCATCACGTAATCGATGCCGACGCCACGTGCCAGCGCGCGTTCGGAACTGCGCTGGATGGTCGGGCCGTCGGCCATCGGGTCGGAAAACGGCACGCCGAGTTCGATGACGTCAGCCCCGGCTTCGACCAGTGCGTGCATCGCGGGCACGGTCGATTCGAGCGACGGATCGCCCGCCGTCAGGAACGGGACTAGCGCCTTGCGGCCGGCGGACTTGAGCTGCGCGAAGCGTGTGTCGATGCGGGACATGGAATCCAAATTCGATGGCGCACCTTCGTCGAAGGTGCCGGCGGGCGTCGGTCGATCAGTGCGACCGTCGCCATCGCGGCGTCGCGGCGTGCGCGCGGTGCATCAGAGCGTCATGCCGTCGCGCGCGGCGATGGTGTGCACGTCCTTGTCGCCACGCCCGGACAGGTTGCACAGCACCAGCGCGTCCTTCGGCAGATCGCGTGCAAGCTTCACCGCCTGCGCGATCGCGTGGCTCGACTCGAGCGCCGGCAGGATGCCTTCGGTGCGCGCGAGGCGATGGAAGGCTTCGAGCGCTTCGTCGTCGGTGACGCCGACGTACTGCGCGCGACCGGTGTCCTTGAGGAACGCGTGTTCCGGGCCGACGCCGGGATAATCGAGACCTGCGGACACCGAATGCGTTTCGATGATCTGGCCGTCGTCGTCGCAGATCACGTAGGTGCGATTGCCGTGCAGCACGCCCGGACGACCTGCGGCGAGCGATGCGGCATGGCGACCGGTATCGATGCCATCGCCCGCGGCTTCGGCGCCGACGAGGCGCACGTCGCGATCGTTGAGGAAGGCGTGGAAGATGCCGATCGCATTGCTGCCGCCGCCGACGCATGCAGTCACCGCGTCAGGCAGACGACCGTATTCGGCGAGCATCTGCGCCCTCGCCTCGCGCCCGACGATCGCGTTGAAGTCGCGCACCATGCGCGGGTACGGATCGGGGCCGGCGACGGTGCCGATGATGTAGAACGTGTCGCGAACGTTCGTTACCCAGTCGCGCATCGCTTCGTTGAGCGCGTCCTTGAGCGTCGCCGAACCGCTGGTCACCGGCACGACGGTCGCGCCGAGCAGCTTCATGCGATAGACGTTGATCTTCTGGCGCTCGATGTCGGTCGCGCCCATGTAGACGACGCATTCGAGGCCGAGCCGCGCCGCCACCGTCGCGCTCGCGACGCCATGCTGGCCGGCGCCGGTCTCCGCAATGATCCGCGTCTTGCCCATGCGGCTGGCGAGCAGCGCCTGGCCGATGGTGTTGTTGATCTTGTGCGCGCCGGTGTGGTTCAGGTCTTCGCGCTTGAGCAGGATGCGCGCGCCGCCGGCTTCGCGGGTCAGGCGTTCGGCGAAGTAGATCGGGCTCGGGCGGCCGACGTAATGAGCGAGGTCGCGATCGAAGGCATCGACGAACGCCGGATCGACGCGCGCGGCGTCGTAGGCGTCGGCCAGCTCCTGCAACGGACCCATCAATGTTTCGGCGACGAACCGCCCTCCGAAGCGACCGAAGTGGCCGTCGGCGTCGGGATAGGCGTTGTAATCGTCGACCGCGGAGGTCGGTGCAGCGTCGGACATCGTCGGGGCCGGCAGGACGCGGGGGAGCGCGCCCGCCAGTTTAGGCGATCAGCAGGCCGCTACGGCCGCGTCGGTATGGCAATCGGCGCGACGCACTTCCTCGACGAAGCGACGCATCTTGTCGCCGTCCTTGATGCCGGGTTCGCCTTCGATGCCGCTGGACACATCGACGGCCCACGGCGTCGCGGTGGTGACCGCTTCGAACGCGTTCTCGGGGGTCAGGCCGCCGGCGAGTGCATAGGGTTTCTGCAGGTCGCGCGGGATGCGCGTCCAGTCGAACGTGCGTCCGCTGCCGCCGCTCTCGCCGGTGCGATGGCTGTCGAGCAGGAAGCCCGCGGCGCCAGGGAACCGAAGCTGCAGATAGTGCGGCGCCATGATTTCCTCGCCCATCGGGACGACCTTGAGGTACGGCAGGCCGAACGATCGACAGAACGAATCGTCTTCGTTGCCGTGGAACTGCAGCAGGCTCGGACGGACCTGGCGCACGACGTCGCGCACTTCCTCCAGCGAGTTGTCCTGGAACAGCGCGACCGCATCCACCAGCGGCGCGAGCGCCTGGCGCATCGCGCGCGCTTCTTCCGGCGCGATGCGACGCGGGCTCTTCGGCGCGAACACGAAGCCGATGCCATCGACGCCGAGCTCGCAGGCCAGGCGCACGTCGCCCGGACGGGTGAAGCCACAGAACTTGATGCGGGTACGGAAGAGAGTTCGATTCACAAGGTGACCTCGGGGGGAAGGTGCCATTCCGCGGGGTAGCGCGGGCCCAGGAAGACCAAGCCCGCCGACGGCGCCGTCGGGCCGGCGCGCGTGCGATCTCGGCCTTCGAGCAGCTCGGCGATCCAGCCTTCCGGCCTGTCGCCACGACCCACCATCAGCAGGCTGCCGACGATGTTGCGGACCATGTGGTGCAGAAACGCGTTGGCCTGGACTTCGACTTCGACCACGTCGCCGGCGCGGCGGACGAGCGCCTCCTGCATCTCGCGCCGTGCGTGCGCAGCCTGGCAATGCACGGTGCGGAAGGCGGAGAAATCGCGCTCGCCGATAAGGAACTGTGCCGCCCGGTGCATCGCGGCGGCGTCAAGCGGTCGTCGCTCCCATGCCAGCACCTGGCGTTTGAGCGCCGGGCGGACGGGACGGTTGAGGATGCGATAGACGTAGCGTCGGGCGCGTGCAGAGAAGCGCGCGTTGAAGTCGCGTGGCACTTCGCGGCACCAGAGAACGGCGACTTCGGGTGGGAGCCGGGACGTCGCGCCCAGCATCCAGCCGCGCGGATCGCGCTGCACGGTCGCGTCGAAATGCGCGACCTGGCAGGCGGCGTGGACGCCCGCATCGGTGCGGCCGGCGCAGGTGACTTCGATCGACCTGCCCGCGACAAACGACAAAGCGGCCTCGACCGTGGCCTGCACGGTCGGAAGCGGTGTGGGTTCGGGCTGGCCGTGCGCACTCAGGCGCTGCCAGCCGCTGAAACAGGTGCCGTCGTACTCGACGCCGATCGCGTATCGCGTAGTCTCGCCGCCGGCCGGCTCCGTGGCCGCGCCGTCGGTCATCCCATGTCCCGCAGCATTTTCGCGGCGACGCCGCGGGTGGTGGCGTCACCGGTTTCGGCGACCTCGGCGAGCAAACTGCGCGCGCGCTCGCGGTCGCCCATGTCGAGGTAGGCCTGCGCGAGTTCCAGACGCTCGACGCTGTTGGCGTCGGCGGACGGCGTTTCGAGCGGCAGCTCGACGGCGGCGGCAGGTGCGACCGCCGCCTTCGCGGGAGCCCTACGACGCGGCGTCTTGGCGACTGCCGGCGTTCGGTCCCACGACGGCGTGGCATCGACGGGCTCCGGCTCCGGCGCGGAAATCGGCGCGGCCGGGCCAGCCGGGAACGCGTCAGCCAGAGACGGACGCGGCTCGGTCGACGGTGCGCGGAACACCGGTTCCGGACGCGAGCGACGGCGCGCCCAAGCCGCGGCGGCGAGACCGAGGAGCACCAGCACGCCTCCACCGATCCACGGCAGCGACGACGAATGCTCGGCTTGCGGCGGCTGCACGGCCGGCGGCTGCGTCGCCTTGCGCTGCTGCGCGGCGGCGAGCTGCGAGTTCTGCATCGCCAGCAACTTCTGTTGATCGGTCTGCAGTTTCTCCAGCTCCGCCACGCGGCTCTTGAGTTCCTGCACTTCGGCATCGCGCGCGGCGAGCGTTTCCTTGGTCTGCACGAGTTCCTGTCGAAGCATTTCCCCCTCGCCTCCGGCATCGATGCCGGACTGGGTGCCGCCGCGGGCCGTTCGGCCGGCGCCCGGGGGCACGATTTCGAGTCGACCGCCCGCCTCGGCCGCAGCCGACGCCGGACGGTTCGGCTGCGCCGCCTGCGCGACGGGCGCCTGCGGCTGCGTACGCGCCTGTCGGTACTGCCGCGCGTACGTACGCACGAGGTCGGCCGCTTCGCGCGCCTCGACCGCCTGCAGTTCCGACGTCGCCGGCACGCGCAGCACGCTGCCGCTGCGAAGTTGATTGAGGTCCCCGCCGATGAACGCCTCGGGGTTCGCCCGCAGCAGGCCGATCATCGTCTGCTCGTTGCTGGCGCCCTGCGGCGCAACCTGCGAGGCGACCCGCGACGCGGTGTCGCCCGGACGGACGCGGTATTCGGTGCCTGGCGATGAACTCGGCGCGGGCTGCGCAGCGATCGGTGCCGGCGCGGGCGCGGGTGTCGGAGTCGCGCTCGGCGTGGCAGCCGGCGTCGGCGCTGCAGGAGTCGGCGCAGGCGTCGGTTCGACCGCGACCGGACGCTCGATTACCGCCGGCGACTCGACCGCAGGCGCCTGCACGACGACCGCGGGCTGCGAATCGATCGAACCCGGCTGCGCGACGGTCGCGGTGTACTCGCGGACCAGTCGTCCCTCGCCCCAGTCGACCTGGATGAGGAAATCGAGCAGCGGCTCGGTGACCGGCTGCGACGTCGTGATGCGGATGACCGGCCGACCCTGCAGGTCGCTGCCGACGGTGAACTGGAGGTCGGCGACGATGCCGATCGGCGGCTCAAGGCCGACGCGGGTGAAGGTTTCCGGCGAGGCGAGCGCGGCCTGGAGGTCGACCAGTTCCGACGGGTCATTGCTGACAACCGGGATCTCCGCCAGCAGCGGCTGCCCGAGTCCGGACTTGACCTGCAGCTGTCCCAGACCGAGGGCATGGGCCGACCCGCTCGCCAGCGCGAGAGCCAGCAGCCCGACGGATCGCAACAATGGCCTCACGGATGTCTCCCCTACGTTCCGCCGCGACTCTAGCAGGCCGGGCCGACGTCGCACGAGCCGTGCGACGCGACCGGTGCCGGCTTATTCGGCGATCACGAGCTCGGCGAGCTGCACCGCATTGAGCGCGGCACCCTTGCGGATGTTGTCCGCCGTCACCCACAGCGACAGCCCGCGCGGATGCGAAATGTCCTCGCGGATGCGGCCGAGCGTAGACGGCATCGTTGCCCGACGCATGCGTCACCGGCGTCGGATAACCGCCGGGCTCGCGGTCGTCGACCACTTCCAGGCCCGGCGAGGCTTCGAGCAACTCGCGGGCGCGCTCGGCCGTGATCTTCTCGCGCGTCTCGATGTGCACGGCCTCGGAGTGGCCGTAGAAGACCGGCACGCGGACGACGGTCGGGTTCACGAGGATGGAGTCGTCGCCGAGGATCTTGCGCGTCTCCCAGACCAGCTTCATTTCCTCGCTGGTGTAGCCGTTCTCGAGGAAATCGCCGCCGTGCGGGATCACGTTGAAGGCGATCTGCACCGGGTAGACCTCCGGCTTCGGGTCCTGGAAGTTCAGCATCGCCGCGGTCTGGCGACCGAGCTCTTCCAGCGCGCGACGACCGGTGCCCGACACCGACTGGTACGTCGCGATGTTGATGCGTTCGATGCCGACTTCGCGATGGATCGGTGCGAGCGCCACCATCAGCTGCATCGTCGAGCAGTTCGGATTGGCGACTATGCCGCGCGGCCGGTTCTTCAGCGCCTCGGGGTTCACTTCGGACACCACCAGCGGCACGTCGTCCATGTAGCGGAACGCGGACGAGTTATCGATGACCACCGCGCCCGCCTGCGCAAACTTCGGGCCGTATTCCTTCGAGATGTCGCCGCCGGCCGAGAACAGCGCGATGTCGACGCCGGTCGGGTCGAACGTCGCGAGGTCCTGCACGACGATCTTCCGATTCTTGAAGTCGACCTTCTCGCCGGCCGAGCGTTCGCTCGCGAGCAGGTGCAGTTCGGCGATGGGGAAGTCGCGCTCGGCGAGCACCTTCAGCATGGTTTCGCCGACGGCGCCGGTGGCACCGACGACTGCGACATTCACGGGGTTCTTCATGTGTTCGTTCTCTCTGGGGCTGTCGCGCCGGCACTCGGGCTTCGTGCGCGATGGCGAATAGTTGGATTGTCGGGCAAACGCACGTCGCGGCGCAGGCGAGCGTCGCGCCCAAGGCGCGCGCAGCGGCTGGCCGCTATCGTTTTTTCACGTCGCCGCACTGCGCGCGATGGCGCAGCGCCTGGTCCATCAAGACGAGCGCGACCATCGCCTCGCAGATCGGCGTCGCACGGATGCCGACGCAGGGGTCGTGACGTCCGGTCGTGATCACTTCGACCGCATTGCCGTCCACGTCGACGCTGTCGACCGGCAGCCGAAGGCTCGACGTTGGCTTGAACGCGACCGAGCAACGCAGCGGCTGGCCGGTGCTGATGCCGCCGAGGATGCCACCGGCATGGTTGCTGTCGAACTGCGGGAGACCATCGCTGCCCGGACGCATGACATCGCGATGCACCGAGCCGTGCATCGGCACCGCGTCGAAACCGTCGCCGATCTCGACGCCCTTCACCGCGTTGATGCTCATCAGCGCAGCGGCGAGTTCCGCATCGAGCTTGCCGTAGATCGGTTCGCCCCAGCCCGGTGGCAGCCCGAGCGCGACGACCTCGATGCGCGCACCGACCGAATCGCCGGACTTGCGCAGCGCATCCATGTAGGCCTCGAGTTCGGCAACCTGCGCGCCGTCGGGCCAGAAGAACGGATTGGCTTCGACGTCGGTCCAGTCCGGAATATCCGGGCAGGAGGAACGGATCTCGCCGAGCTGCGACAGGTAGCCGCGCACCTGCACGTCGAATGCGGACGCCAGCCACTTCTTCGCGATGACGCCGGCGGCGACGCGCATCGTCGTCTCGCGCGCACTCGAACGACCCCCGCCGCGCGGATCGCGCACGCCGTACTTCGCCCAGTACGTGTAGTCGGCATGGCCGGGCCGGAACTGCTGCGCGATCGCCGCGTAATCCTTGCTGCGCGCATCGGTGTTGCGAATGAGCAGCGCGATCGGCGTGCCGGTGGTGACGCCTTCGTACACGCCGCTGAGGATCTCGACCTCGTCGGCCTCGTGGCGCTGCGAGGTGTGCCGCGTGCGGCCGGTCGCGCGACGTTCGAGATCGCGTGCGAAATCCTCGACCGCGATCGGCAGGCCCGGCGGACAACCGTCGACCACGCAGCCGATCGCCGGACCATGGCTTTCGCCGAAGGTCGTGACGCGCAACAGGTGGCCGAAAGTGTTCAAGGCGTCAGGCGCGTGCGTCAGCGAGTTCGCGGATGCGCGCGTGGTGCTCGACGAGGTCGTCGCGTTCGACGACGAAGATGCCCATCTGACCGACCTTGAACTCCACCCACGCCATCGGCAGCTCCGGCAGCAGGTCGCCCAGCGCGCGCTCGGCCTCGCCGACTTCGCAGATCAGCAGGCCGTTCTCGGTGAGGTGTTCCGGCGCGTCGCGCAGGATGCGCAGCGCGAGGTCGAGGCCGTCGTCGCCGGCACGCAGGCCGAGCTCGGGCTCGTACGAATACTCGCGCGGCAACGCGTCGGTTTCGTCGTTGGTGACGTACGGCGGATTGGTGACGATGAGATCGAAACGCTCGCCCTGCAGGCCGTCGAACAGGTCGGACTTCACGAACGAGACGTTGGGAACATGCAGGCGTTCCTTGTTCTCGGCCGACAGCGACAGCGCTTCGTCGCTGATGTCGATGCCGACGACGTCCCAGTTCGGGTGGTAGTGCGCGGTCGCGATCGCGATGCAGCCGGAGCCCGTGCAGAGATCCAACACGCGTTCGACGTCGCGCTCACCCAGCCACGGCTCGAAACCGGCAGTGATGAGTTCGGCGATTGGCGAACGCGGCACGAGGGCGCGGCGGTCGGACTTGAAGCTGAGGCCGGCGAACCACGCCTCGCCGGTGAGGTAAGCGGCGGGCACGCGCTCGTCGATGCGGCGTCGGAACAGCTCCAGCACGCTGCGCATCTCGTCTTCGGTCACGCGCGAGGCGCCGTAGATCGGATTGAGATCGTGCGGCATGTGCAGCGCATGCAGGACGAGCTGCGTCGCTTCGTCCAGCGCGTTGTCGTAGCTGTGGCCGAAGGTGAGGTCCGATGCATTGAACAACGACCCGCCGTGGCGGGATCAGGTCGATGATCGAGACCTGCTGAAAGTTCGGAAGGCCAGCGCCCATTGACGTCGCACACGCAGGAAGGCCCGCGATTATAGCGGGCGGCCGGTATCATCGCCGGTCCCGTCGGGCCTGGAGCCGACCATGTTCAACCGGACGACGCTGATCGTTCTCGCCGCCGCGCTCGCCGGTGGCCTCGGGCTGCTCGCCGCACGCCACGTGTTCGCGCCCGCGGCGTCGGCGGCGCCTGAGATGAAAGCGGTGCACCTGATCGACCCGCGCGCCATTCCGGCCTTCGCGCTGCGTCAGTCCGACGGCACCCAGCTCGTGCCCGGCGAACTCAAGGGCCACTGGACGCTGGTGTTCCTCGGTTTCACCCATTGCCCGGACGTCTGCCCGACCACGCTTGCCGAGATGGCGCGCGCGCAGAAGCAGTGGGAGGCGCTGCCGGAAACCACGCGCCCGCGGTTGCTGTTCGTGTCGGTCGACCCGGACCGCGACACGCCCGATCGCGTCGGCGAATATGCGCATGCTTTCCATCGCGACACGCTCGCGGCCACCGCCGACGTACCGACGCTGGAACGCTTCGCGCGCTCGATCGGCCTGGTGTTCGAGAAGTCGCCGCCCGCGCCCGGCGCACCCGCGGATGCATATTCCGTCGACCACAGCGCGGCGATGATCGCGCTCGACCCCGAAGGCCGCATGGCCGGTCTGCTGCAGCCGCCGCTCGATCCCGCCGCGATCGCCAGCGACCTCACGACCCTGACGAAGACGATGCGATGAGCCTGGTCACCCGCCTCACCTACGCCCTGCCCCATCGCTTTCTGTCGTCGCTGGCGCGTTCGCTTGCGTACTCGAAGCATCCGCGCGTCAGCCGTTGGCTGATCGACACGGTGACGCGCAAGTTCGGCGTCGACCTCGAGGAAGCTGCTGAAGCAGACCCGCGTTCGTACGACTCGTTCAATGCGTTCTTCACCCGTTCGCTGAAGCCCGGCGCGCGCACCGCGCATGTCGACGCGAACGCGTTGGTGATGCCGGCCGATGGTCGCATCAGCCAGTGCGGGCCGATCCGCAACGGCGAGATCTTCCAGGCGAAGGGACGCAGCTTCACCGCAGCGGAACTGCTCGGCAGTGAAGAAGACGCGCGTCCATTCGCGGATGGGGTGTTTGCCACGGTGTACCTCTCACCGCGCGATTACCACCGCGTGCACATGCCGTGGACCGGCACGCTGAGGCGCACCGTGCACGTGCCGGGTCGGCTGTTCAGCGTCGGACCGAACGCCGTGCGCTTGGTGCCGCGACTCTTCGCACGCAACGAGCGTCTCGTCTGCCACTTCGACACCGACTTCGGGCCGATGGTGATGGTGATGGTCGGCGCGCTGCTGGTGTCGGGCGTCGAAACCGTGTGGAGCGGCATCGAGATTCCGCAGTACGGCGACCGCATCAACGTCAAGAGGTACGAGCGCGGCATCACGCTGGAGCGCTTCGCCGAGATGGCGCGCTTCAACTACGGCTCGACCGTGATCGTGCTGCTGCCGGCGGGCGTCGCGACGCTCGATCCTTCGCTGCAGGCGGAATCGGCAGTGCGCCTCGGCGAGCGGCTGGCGACGCTGCTGCCACGTTAGAGCCCGGTTAACGCGACGAACGGTGGCGTCGCCGTGTCGGCGCGCTCTTAGCATCGGCATTCCTGTTGCGAAGGAATCGCTATGCGCACCATCAACACTGTTGTTCTGACGTTCGGGCTGGCGACCGCCGGCATCGCGGCTGCGCAAACCCCGCGTCCCGCTCCGAAGCCCATGCCGCCGACTGCGACGGTCGGCCGAAGCACGCCGTCGCCCGCGATCATCGTGCAGGGCGGCATCACGCCACAGCCGGGCTGCGGTCCGTCAACCGGCGGTTCGATGAGCGGAACGCCGAGCGCGGCGATCGGTCCGAAGCAGGACGACCCGGTCGGCCCGCATCCGAACAGCGCCGCGACATCCGGCGCGCTCGCGTCGTCGACCGGCGCGATCGCGATCGGCCCGAAGCAGGATGATCCGGTCGGGCCGCATCCGTCCGCTGCGATCAAGTGCACACCGGCGACCCACTGACCGCCGTAGCAGTTCCATCCGCTCCAAAGAAAAACGCGCCATGATCCGGCGCGTTTTTCGTTTCGTTCGAACGGAAGGCGATCAGCCCTCGCAGCCCTTCAGCATCAACGTCTGGCCGCGCTTCAACGCATTCGCGCGCTTGACGCCGTTCGCCTTGGCGAGGTCGTCGGTATCGCAGCCGAACTTCTTCGCGATGGTCGACAGCGATTCGCCTTCCTGCACGCGATAGCTTTTCGGCGCGCGTGACTTCGAATCGGTCTTGCTGCGCGACTTCGCATCGGCATCGGACTTCGCAGTGCGACGCGCGTCGACGTCCGGCGTCGGTGCAGGCACCACGCGGGCCGGCGGTGCGACCATCGGCGTCACCTGCGACGACGGCCCAGTCGGCACCGTGTCGGACGGCGAGGTATCAGTGTCGTCCGCAGGAATCGCCTGCAACGGACCCGTACGCACGACCGCGCGGCTCGGATCGCTGAGCACCAGCGTCTTTGCGAGATCCGCGCGCGCGCCACTCACGCACCAGCGGTTGTAGGCGCTGACGATGCGTGTCGTCGCCACGAGGCTCGTGCCGGCCGGCAGAAACGTCTCGGGCTGGTAGCGCGGATTGAGGTTGCGCAAGGTGCGCATGTAACCCTCGCGCACGCCCTTGTTACCGAGGCAGATGCCGAGCTGGTAGATCGACGCCGACTGCGTGAGCCGCAATGGCGCGGGTCGCGCCGACACCTTCGGGAACGTCAGGCCGTATTCCTTGGGATGCAGGAACAGCCACGCCGCGCCGATCACCATGGGCACGTAGTCGCGCGTTTCCGCGGGGAACTGGTTGTAGACGGACTCGTCCCAGAACGAACGCGCCGACGTGCCCTGATAGACGCGCAGCGCACGGCCTTCGCCGCCGTTATATGCGGCCAGCGCCAGCTCGATGTTGCGGTTGAGCTGACCCATGCGCTCGTTGAGATATTCGGCACTGGCCTGCGCGGCCGAGCGTGGGTCGTAGCGCGTATCGAAGCCGGTGCCGTCGTCGCCGAGGCCGAAGCGCTTACCGGTCGCGTACATGAACTGCATCGGGCCCGCCGCGCCGGTGCGCGACGTCGCATGCACCTTGCCGTTCGATTCCTTGGCCATGATGCCGAACAGCAGCGCTTCCGGCAGGCCGCGGCGCTCGTACTCCGGCCACATCAGGTAGCGCATGTTCTCGTAGTTCTCGTAGCTCGACAGCAGCGAGCCACGCATGTCGGTCAGCCAGCGACGGATCGCCTGCTGCACGGCGGGGTTGTACTCGACCATGCGATCGAAGCGGTGGTCCTCCGACAGCAGCGCCGCGGCGTGCGCGGCTTGCGGAACGTTCGCGGCGGCACCTTCGTGGCCGATCGCGTCTGCGGTCAGCGGCGCGTCGTCCTCATCGTCGGCATCGGCGTCGACGGACTGCTTCAGCAGCCGGTTGTACGTCGCGAGGAAGGTGTTGACGGGGCAACCGCGCAGCTGGATGCAGGCGGTCATCACCTCTTCCATCTCCTGCAGCGCGGCATCGCTTTCGGTCTGCGCGCCGGGGTCGTCGTTGCGGACGCCGATCGATGCCCTGGTGAAACGTGACTCCGCGGCCTGCATGCGCGAGGTCAGGGCGTCGACATTGACGGTCTCGCGGCGGGCGGCGAACGAGAGCGAGGGGACGAGGAAAAGCGCGGCGGCGCAGGCGAGCGACAGCCGGTATCGAAGAATTTGGGGGGTCATCACGGGGAACGGTACGGCGGGAACGGCCGAGGGTATCCCCCGCCCGCGCGGCGGGGCAAGGAACCTCATCCGCAATCCGGGCTGTTCGCATCGCGTGGTTAGAATCGAGTCATCCCCCGGTACGAGTTCGCGATGACGCTTTCGATCCTGCTCGGCAAGACCGCTCCGCCCGAGCTCAAGCCCGTCGAACTCCCCGCCCGCACCGGCAACCGCCACGGCCTCGTCGCCGGCGCGACCGGCACCGGCAAGACCGTCTCCCTGATGACCCTCGCCGAAGGCTTCTCGCGCATCGGCGTTCCCGTGTTCATGGCCGACGTGAAGGGCGACGTCGCCGGGCTCGCCATGGCGGGCGTGCCGAACGAACGCCTGCAGTCGCGGCTGTCGACGCTGGCCATCACCGACCACGCGCCGGAAGCGAATCCGGTCATCTTCTGGGACCTGTTCGGCACCGCCGGCCACCAGATCCGCGCCACGGTCTCGGAGGTCGGCCCGATCCTGCTGTCGCGCATGCTGGAGCTCAACGACACGCAGTCCGGCGTGCTCGACATCGCGTTCAAGCTGGCCGACGACCAGGGCCTGCTGCTGCTCGACCTCGACGACCTGCGCGCAGTGCTCGGCCATCTCGCCGAGGAGCGCAAGTCGATCTCGACGCAGTACGGGCTGGTCAGCGCGCAGTCGATCGCGGCGATCCAGCGTTCGCTGCTGCGCCTGGAATCGGACGGCGGCCACCAGTTCTTCGGCGAGCCCGCGCTTCAACTCGCGGACCTGATGCGCACCACGGCCGACGGGCGCGGCGTGATCGGCATCCTCGCCGCCGACAACCTGATCATGAAGCCGCGGCTGTATTCCACGTTCCTGCTGTGGCTGCTGTCGGAGCTGTTCGAGCAGTTGCCCGAGGTCGGCGACGTCGACAAACCGAAGCTCGTCTTCATCTTCGACGAAGCGCATCTGCTGTTCGACGACGCGACGCCCGCGCTGCAGCAGCGCGTCGAGCAGGTCGTCCGGCTGATCCGCTCGAAAGGCGTCGGCGTCTATTTCTGCTCGCAGTTTCCGGACGACGTGCCCGGCGAAATCCTTGGCCAGCTCGGAAACCGCATCCAGCACGCGCTGCGCGCATTCACGCCGCGCGACCAGAAGGCGGTGCGCGTCGCGGCCGAAACGTTCGTGCCCAATCCGAAGATCGAGGTCGAAGCCGCGCTTACGCAGCTTGCGATCGGCGAGGCGCTGGTGTCGGTGCTGTCGGCTGAAGGCGTACCGTCGCCTGTCGAGCGCGTGCTGATCGCGCCGCCACGCTCTCGCATGGGGCCGATCACACCGGCCGAGCGGCAGCAGCTGCGCGCGACGAGCCCGGTAGGCGCGAAGTACGACCAGGCGCTGGATCGCGAATCCGCGTCGGAGATGCTCGCGCGCCGCGCGGAAGCGCCGCCGGCTACGCCCGTCGCGACACCACCCCCGCCGCGCTCCGCGCCTGCGCCGCGCGCGTCGAATCGTCAGGGCATCGTCGAGACCATGGCCAAGCAGGCGGCACGCACCGTCGGCAGCCAACTCGGTCGGCAGATCGTGCGCGGGCTGCTGGGCAGCCTGCTCGGCGGGCGCGGGCGCAGTCGATGACGTTTACACGCTGGTTCGGCTAACGCGATGGGCCGCTGGCGTCCACCGGGCGAACAGAGCACGGCGCTGATCACGCGCGAAGGCTTCGAGCGCATGAAGGCCGAGCTGGACGATCTCTGGCGCGTCAAACGCCCGGAGATCGTGCGTGCGCTGTCGGCCGCCGCCGCCGAAGGCGATCGCTCGGAAAACGCCGAATACATCTATCGCAAGAAGCAGCTCGGCGAGCTGGATCGGCGCGTGCGTTACCTGAGCAAGCGCGTGCCGTCGCTCAAGGTGATCGAGAGCGCGCCGTCGGACCGGGACGCGGTCTTCTTCGGCGCGACGGTGGAGTTGGAAGACGCGGCGACGGGCGAACCGCTTCGCTATCGGATCGTCGGGCCCGATGAGACCGATGCGGCAAAGGGCGACATCAGCATCGACTCGCCGGTCGCGCGCGCGCTGCTGAAGAAGCACGTGGATGACGAGGTCGAAGTGCAGTTGCCGATCGGCCCGCGACGCGTCGTCATCGTCGACGTGGCGTACCCGGACTAACGCACGCCCACCCGCGTTTAGGCGCGAACCGGCAGCGGAGTCAGCGTCGGCATCTCGGGCACAAGCGCTTCGCCGAACAGGTCGTGCTCGTCGCTGCCCATGATCTCGACGTCGACGAACTGACCGGGCTTCAGGCCCAGCTCGCCGCCGTTCTGGATCTGAACGACGCCGTCGATCTCCGGTGCGTCGGCCTTCGAACGCGCGATCGCGAGTTCGCCGTCGACCATGTCGACCATGCACTTCTGCACCGTGCCGACCTTCGCCTCGAGACGCGCCGCCGAAATCTCCGCCTGGCGTTCCATGAAGCGCGCAAGGCGCTCCTGCTTCACTTCTTCCGGCACCGGATCCGGCAGGTCGTTCGCCGCCGCGCCTTCGACCGGCGAGTACGCGAACGCACCCACGCGATCGAGCTGCGCTTCGTCGAGGAAGTCGAGAAGTTCTTCGAACTCCGCTTCCGTCTCGCCCGGGAAGCCAACGATGAACGTGCTGCGCAGCGTGAGGTCGGGGCACATGCGGCGCCAGTTCTGCACGCGCTCCAGCGTCTTCTCGACCGCACCCGGGCGCTTCATCAGCCGCAGGACGCGCGGGCTGGCGTGCTGGAACGGGATATCGAGGTACGGCAGCACCTTGCCCTCGGCCATCAGCGGGATGACGTCGTCGACGTGCGGGTACGGATACACGTAATGCAGGCGCGACCACACGCCGAGCTGCGACAAGCCTTCGCACAGCGACTTCATGCGTGTCTGGTACGCGTGGCCGCGCCACTCGCGTTCGGCATAGCGCACGTCGACGCCGTAGGCGCTGGTGTCCTGCGACACGACGAGCAGTTCGCGCACGCCGCCCATCACGAGTTTCTCGGCTTCGCGCAGCACGTCGTCGACCGGGCGCGACACGAGGTCGCCGCGCATCGACGGAATGATGCAGAAGCTGCAGCGGTGGTTGCAGCCCTCGGAAATCTTGAGGTACGCGTAGTGCTTCGGCGTCAGCTTGATCCCGACGTCGTTCGCGGGCAGCAGGTCGATGAAGGGATTCCGCACCTGCGGCACGGCGGCGTGCACGGCAGACATCACGCTCGCGTAGTCGGCAGGGCCGCTGATCGCCAGCACGTCAGGGTGCGCTTCGCGAATGACATCGGCGCGCTTGCCGAGGCAGCCGGTGACGATGACCTTGCCGTTCTCCGCGAGGGCTTCGCCGATCGCGTCGAGCGACTCTTCCACCGCGCTGTCGATGAAGCCGCAGGTGTTGACCACCACGACGTCGGCGTCGTCGTACGTCTGCACGAGCTCGTAACCCTCCACGCGCAGCTGCGTGAGGATGCGTTCGGAGTCGACGAGGGCCTTCGGGCAGCCGAGGCTCACGAAACCCACCTTGGGGTTCCGGACGGGATTTTGGGCGGACATGGCGTGGTCTCGAGGGGCGGTCGGAAGCGACGGCCCGGTGGCCGCGACATCGGCCGCGGCGGGTGTCCAGTATAACGGCCGGGATTGGCCGTCCCGAGCGGCCGTGAATCGCATTCAGGAGGCCCGATGGGCACGTGGCACGAACTCGAAACCCCGCAGGGCGCGGTGCGCACTTGGCATGCCGTGCCCGACCGCGAACCGGCCGGTGGCATCGTCCTGATCCAGGAAATCTTCGGCGTGAACGGGCATATTCGCGATGTCGCGGAGCGCTTCGCAGCGGAGGGCTTCGAGGTCGCTGCGCCGTCGCTGTTCGATCCGGTCGAGCCGAACGTGGAGCTGGGCTACGACGCTGCGGGCGTCGCGAAAGGCCGCGAGCTGGTCGGAAAGCTGGGCTTCGACGCGGCGATCTCGATCGTCGACGCAACAGCCGGTTGGTTGCGGGGCCGCGGTCGCACAGTCGGTGCGGTCGGCTTCTGCTGGGGTGGCAGCGTGGCTCTGCTCGCGAACACGCGGCTCGGGCTGCCGTCGGTGAGCTACTACGGCGCGCGATCGATGCAGTTCCTGGGCGAACCGCTGCGCGCACCGATGATGTTCCACTTCGGCGAGCGCGATTCGAGCATCCCGGCCGCCGACATCGAGGCACATCGCGGCGCGTATCCGCAGGCCGAAGTGCACGTCTACGACGCCAACCACGGCTTCAACTGCGACCGTCGCGACGACTACGACCCGGCCGCCGCCGCGCAGGCGTGGACGCAGACGGTGCGCTTCTTCAGGGAAGCGTTGAAGTGACCGACTGGTCGCTGCATGCGCAGCTGGCGGCCGACACGCACCCGGTCGCGTCGCTGGCGCTATGCGACATCCTGCTGATGAACGACGCGCGCTGGCCGTGGCTGATTCTGGTGCCGCGCATCGACGGCGCACGCGACTGGATTGATCTCGATCGGGAGTCGCAGCATCGGCTGTCCGACGAGATCGCGGGAGCGAGCCAAACGCTGCGCGACCTGCACGCGCCGGACAAACTCAACGTCGCGGCGCTCGGGAACATGGTCCCGCAGCTGCACGTGCATGTGATCGCACGCTTTCGCACCGACGCGGCGTGGCCGCGGCCGGTGTGGGGTGTCGGCGACGCGGCACCCTACTCGCCCGAAGCGCTACCGGGCGTGCTGCAGTCGCTGCGCGAACGATTCGGGCGCAGCGACTGAACCCGGACGTCAGGTCTTCGGCAACGTCACGCCGACCTGGCCCTGGTACTTGCCGCCGCGATCGCGGTACGACGTCTCGCACACTTCGTCCGACTGGAAGAACAGCATCTGCGCGACGCCTTCGTTCGCGTAGATGCGCGCGGGAAGCGGCGTCGTGTTGCTGAATTCCAAGGTCACGTGGCCTTCCCATTCGGGCTCGAGCGGCGTCACGTTGACGATGATGCCGCAGCGCGCGTACGTGCTCTTGCCGAGGCAGACCACCAGCGTGTCGCGCGGAATGCGGAAGTACTCGACGGTGCGTGCCAGCGCGAACGAGTTCGGCGGGATGATGCAGACGTCCGACTCGATGTCGACGAAGCTGCCTTCATCGAAATGCTTGGGGTCGACGATCGTCGAATTGATGTTGGTGAAGATCTTGAACTCGCGCGAGCAGCGCACGTCGTAGCCGTAGCTGGACGTGCCGTAGCTGACGAGGCGCTCGCCGGACGCGGAACGCTTGACCTGGCCGGCTTCGAAGGGCTCGATCATCCCCTTCTCCTGCGCCATCTGGCGGATCCAGCGATCGCTCTTGATGCTCATCGTGCGGCCCGTGCGGCTAAAAAACGCATTCTAGCCGCTGATGCCGGCCCGCCGGCCGCGGCTACTCCCCAGCGAGGCTGATCGACAGCGAACGCGCGACGGTCGGACGACGCGCCAGTGCCACGGCCACCTGCCGCGCCGTAGCCACGAACGCCTGCGCGGCGGCGGACTCGGGTTCCGCAGCGACGATCGGCGCACCGGTGTCGCCGTGCTCGCGGATGCCCCGCTCCAGCGGCAGGCTGCCGAGCAGCGGATAACCGTAATCCGCCGCCATCCGTGCGCCGCCGCCCTCGCCGAAGATGTGCTCGGCGTGGCCGCAGTTCGAACACACGTGCAGCGCCATGTTCTCGACGAAGCCCAGGATCGGCACGTTGACCTTCTCGAACATGCGCACGGCCTTGCGTGCGTCCAGCGTGGCGACGTCCTGCGGGGTCGTCACAATGATCGCGCCGGCCACCGGAATCTTCTGCGCGAGCGTCAGCTGGATATCGCCCGTGCCGGGCGGCAGGTCGAGGATCAGGTAGTCGAGATCGCCCCAGCGCGTGTCGTTGAGCAGCTGCGTGAGCGCCGACGTCGCCATCGGGCCGCGCCAGATCATCGGCGTGTCCTGCTCGACGAGAAGCCCGATCGACATCGCTTCGATGCCATGCGCGGTCAGCGGCTGGATGGACTTGTTGTCCGGACTTTCGGGACGGCCGGACAAACCGAGCATCGTGGGAACACTCGGCCCGTAGATGTCGGCGTCGAGGATGCCTACGCGCGCGCCTTCCTGCGCCAGCGAGACCGCGAGGTTGACCGCAACGGTCGACTTGCCGACCCCGCCCTTGCCCGATCCCACGACGATCAGGTTGCGCACCGTGGTGAGCGGCGATAGGCCGGTCTGAGGCGCATGTGCGTCGATGCGCTGGCGGATCGTGACGTTGCCGGGCGCGTGGCCGGCGGCGGTGAGGGCCGCGGCGATGCGCGATTTCAGCTCGCCGTCAATGCGGGCGGTTGGCACCTTCGCGATGACATCGACCTCCGTGAAATCACCGCGGGTACTCGTCCCCACTCGGCTCGCGATGTCGCGAAGCGTCGTGCCGGGGATGGCTGCATCGGCGGCAAGCAGAAGGGATTCGATGTCGGTCGTGGTCATGACGTTGCCCGTGGAAACTCGACGTGTTGGACGCCATGCCGCCATTGTCGCGCGGGCCGTGGGTAAGCGCACGTTTCTTCGTCTCATCCGATGAGACACACCGCGCGCCGTTCGCTGACTGGTTCGCATCGCCATGTCGAAGTGCATGAGGCGCGCGTCACACACGAATTCCTTGTGTCGCTGACAACTTCAGCTTCGCGCATCGCGCACATGACCAATGGCCTGTCAGACGCGTGTTACGCGAATGTTACGGTCGGAAAGTCAATGCAATGACACACGAATCGCACGGAGGCTTTCGATCTCTCCCATGGGGTATTCCAGTTGATGTCACGCAATGCAACCATCGTGCGGAGTCGCCTCGCGACCGCACTTCTGGCCGCGATGCTATTGCCGACGGCCGCACTCGCTCAGAGCACCACCACCTCCTCCACCACTTCGTCGGACACCACGCCGACCACCGCCGATGGCACGAAGGCGGACGGACATCAGCTGGACCGTGTCGTCGTCACTGGCTCGCTGATTCCGCAGACGGCCAAGGAAACGGCTACGCCCGTTAGCGTGATCTCCGCCGAGGACATCAAGGCGCGCGGCTTCACCAGCGTGTCCGATGCCCTCCAGCAGAGCTCGTTCTCGACGGGCGGCGTGCAGGGCGGCCAGACGTCGGCCGGCTTCACGCAGGGCGCCGAGACGATGAGCCTATTCGGCCTGTCGGTTGGCTACACCAAGTACCTGATCGACGGCCGCCCCATGGCCGACTATCCGGCGCTCTACAACGGTAGCGACACGTTCAACAACATCAGCGGCATCCCGATCGACCTCGTCGAGCGCATCGAAATCCTGCCGGGCGGCCAGTCGTCCCTGTACGGCTCCGACGCCATCGCGGGCGTCGTCAACATCATCCTGAAGAAGAAGCTCGCAGCGCCTGTCATCAGTGCGCGCGTGGGCGGCTATTCCGACGGCGGCGGCGACAGCTACCGCGTCAGCGGCGCGACCACGTTCTCCGCCGCGGACGACCGTTTCAACGTCCTGCTCGGCGCGCAGTACGAAAAGCGCAACCCGATCTGGGCGTACGACCGCGACATCACCAAGCAGTACAACCAGAACGGCACGAGCCCGGCAATCGCCAGCCGCGACTTCCTGGTCTACGGCTACCGCAACATGCTGACGGCCGGCCTGGACGACTACGGCTACGTCTTCTCCGACCAGAACAACTGCGCGAATACGACCGGCCTGTTCGGCGGCACCGAAGGCCTGAACACGCGTGAGGGCTACGGCCAGTATTGCGGCTCGCTGTTCAGCCCGGGCTATCGCACGCTGCAGAACGGTAAGGAGTCGGCGCAGGGCTACGTGCATGCCACGTTCGACATCAACGCCGATCACCAGCTGTACGCGGACGCGCTCTACAGCCACGAGAAGGTGAACTACAACATCGGCGCCGGCTACACCTGGTGGGGCACCGGCGTGAAGTGGGGTTACTTCTACGATCCCGCCGCCGATGGCCTGGTCAACCTGCAGCGCGGCTTCGCACCGGAAGACTTCGGTCCGGGCGGCTACAAGAATACGATGAGCCGCGACACCAGCGAGTCGTCGATGACGACCATTGGTGCGCGCGGTGCCCTCGGCCAGTCGGGCTGGGACTACGACGCGTTCGTGTCCGCCACGCGCTACTCGTTGAACGAGCGTTCGTGGGCGCGCCTTGCCGATCCGATCAACGATTGGTTTGAACAGAACGTGCTCGGCGCGCAGGACGGGTTCGACCCGTACTACGGCGCGTATCCGGTGTTCACTCCGAACTACGCGCGCTTCTACTCGCCGCTGACCGCGGCCGAGATCGGCAGCTTCACCGACTTCACGACGTCGAAGAGCCGCACCGCCAACACGATGGCGCGGGCGCAGGTCACCAACAGCGCGTTGTTCTCGCTGCCGGGCGGCGATGCGGGCATCGCGTTGGCCGTCGAGGGCGGTCACGAGACGTGGCAGTACAACCCCGATCCGCGCCTGCTCGACGGCGAAATCTGGGGCACGACCGCCGTCAGCGGCGGCGGTGCGCGCAATCGCTATGCGGCCATCGGCGAACTGCGCCTGCCGGTGTTCGCGCCGCTGACACTGTCGCTGTCGTCGCGCTATGACAAGTTCAATCCGGACGGTGCGGACCCGGTCAGCAAGGCGACGTATTCGGTCGGGTTCGAATACCGTCCGTTCCAGAGCCTGCTGTTCCGCGGCAAGTACGGCACCGCGTTCAAGGCGCCGACGCTCGCCGACCAGTTCCAGGGCGAGAGCGGCTACTACAACTTCGTCACCGACTACTACGCCTGCCAGCAACGCGGATTCAGCCCGGCGGACGTCGTCGACTGCCCCGCCCGCTACACGAGCGTGCAGTACTTCGGCACCACGTCGGGCAGCCTCGACCTGCGTCCGATGAACGCCAAGGTGTGGAGCGGCGGCGTGGTGTGGGCTCCGACGGCGGCGTTCTCACTCGGCGCGGACTTTCACCACTGGGAGATCGAGGACGAAGTCGGCCAGCAGAACGCGAACGGCCTTGCGCTGCGCGAGATGTACTGCCGCACCGGCGCCGCCGGCTACGACATCGACTCGCCCGTCTGCCAGGACGCGCTGTCGAAGATCACCCGCAACAGCGCGGGCACGATCACCGACATCTCGACGCCGAAGGTCAACGAGGCATTGGAAGTGCTGAGCGCGCTGACGCTCAGCGCCAACTACCACGTCGGAATCGGTGCGTACGGCGACCTGCTGTTCCGCGGTTCGTACACCAACAACCTGAAGCACGAGTACACGCAGTTCGCCGGCGATACGCCGATCGACCTGGTGCGTCGCCCGGGTTGGAGCAGCGACCCGAAGTCGAAGGCCAATGCCTCGGTCACGTGGAGCAACGGCGCATGGGGCACCACGCTCTATGCCAACCGAATGGGCCACACGCCGAACTACCGTGCGCAGGTCGACGACAACTACGACGCGGCCACCGCGGGCAAGCTGGATCCGTTCACGCTCTACAACCTGAGCGTCGACTACCAGGCGATGCCGCAGCTGTCGCTGTCGTTGATGGTGAACAACCTGCTCAACACCATGCCGCCCAAGGACCCGACCTACTCGGGCAGCACTTCCGAGCCGTACAACAGCGCGCAGTACAGCCCCTACGGCCGCGCCGTCTACCTCGAGGCACGTTGGCAGTTCGGCAAGAAGTAAGCGTTTCCCAAGGCTGTAAAATGAAGGGCCCCGGTTCTCTCCCCGGGGCCCTTTTACTTGGTTGTCTCGCGCGATCTACAGCGCGATGCCGGCGTCTTCGAGCACGTGCCGCATCGGTTCGAGCGCGTCGCCGTAGCGCCTCCAGCGCTCGAGTGATGTACGAAACATGGGCGAGCGCACCTGTACGACACTCGCGGTGGCGACGGGCGCTTCGTTCCTCTCGAACGCGAGGCATGCGTCGTTCCACGCGAGCCCGCAGTGCGCCAGCAGCTCCCGCGTCGTACGCTCCTGATCGTCCACGAGCGTTTCGTAACGAACCTCGAGTAAGCGGTCGCCGGGCAGATCGCGCCAGTGCGCCATCAGTCGATCGAACAGCACGTAATAGCGCGCTGTGTCGATGGGATCGAACGAGTAGTCGTAATACGGCGAGGTCAGTGCGAACAGCTGCCGGAAATTGCTCAGGCACACATCCATCGGATGGCGGCGCATTGCCACGAGCCGCGCATTCGGCAGTGCCGCCGCGATGAACCCTGCGTACAGGAAATTGTGCGGGAGCTTGTCGACAAAACGCGGCGTATGGCCAGTGACGGGACGCGTGCTCGCGATATAGGCATCACCGAGCGGTGACAGATCGGCACGGCCCGCCGCCGCGACCGTATCCGGGTCAATGAGCTCGCGCGTCCTCGTGCCGGACAAACGCTTGAGCAGCACGCCGAAATTCTGCAGCTCGCCGGCCGACTGCACGTCCGGATGGCTCGACAGGATGCGGTCGACCAGCGTCGTACCCGAACGCGGCATGCCGAAAACGAAGATCGGCTCGCTGCTCGTGGACGGCGCTGCAGGAGCCGGAAGCGTTCCGAACGCGCGTTCGATCGCCACGAAAAGTTGTTCATCGCGCTCGAAACGGTAACTACGTCCGCGCGCACCTTCGCGTTTCCCAGCGACGAGGTGCGCGAACGCCTCGGGATAGCGCTGCAGATCCTCCTCTTCCTTGGCGAGGGACAGCTCGACGTACATCGCAGATTGGCCGGGCTCCGCACCGGGGCGCAAGCTCCGGAGGCGATCGACATGATTCGACTCGGGCGTCTGCTTTCGCAGTTGCGCGAGCGCGAGGTGCGCACGCCCGTAGCGGGGATCGAGTGCGAGGCAGGCTTCGTATTCGCGCTCAGCATCGTTGAGCTCGCCCGCGAACATCAGTGCAGTCGCGTAGTTGAACCGGAACGTGGCGACATCAGGCGCGGCCTCGACGGCGCGCCGGAACAGATCGCCAGCGCGTACGTAGTCGTTGGCCTGCGTCAGCACGACGCCGAGGGTGTCGAGCGTGAGCGGGTCCTCCGGAGACGCCGCCATCGAGCGATCCGCCGCCTCGATCGCCTCGCGGAACATGCGCGCCGCGGCGAGTGCCCGCGCGCGCTGAGCGTGGTAATCGGGTCGCGTCGAGCTCAATTCGCAGGCGCGATCCAGCAGCGCAAGCGCCTGCGGGATCCTCTCCATGTGCAACGCCGCGACGCCGCCGATGAAATGCACCCCGCCGTGCTGCGGCGCTACGCGCGCGAGCTGGGCGGCCAATTCGAACGCGCGAGGAAAGTCGTTACGGTTCAGCGCCGAGATCGCCTCGGCGTACAGCGGTGCGGGATCCATTCCGCAAATTCTAGGCGGTCATGTGAACGCTCAGCCGCGCTACCTGCCCCGGACGCTGAACAACCGACCGTAGGTGAAACCGCGCCGTCGCAATTCGGGTTATATAAGGCCACCCACCCGCACCCGCGGCGGGCCACCACGTCCTAGGGGGACCCATGCGCACCACGTTCACCGCACTGCTCCTGCTCGCGCTGCCGCTCGCGGCCGGCGCCGCCGACAACTCGCCGATCGGCAAGTGGAAGACGCTCGACGACGAGACCGGCAAGGTCATGACCATCGCCGAGGTCTACCAGGCCCAGAACGGCAAGCTCGCCGCAAAGATCGTCGAGGCTGTCGACCCGGCCGCGGCCACGTGCACCAAGTGCGACGGCGCGAAGAAGGGTAAGCCGACCGTCGGCATGCCGATCCTCTGGAACCTGTCGCCGATCGATGGCGGCTGGGGCGGCGGCGAAGGCTACAAGCCGTCGGCCGGCATGAGCTTCAAGGCCAAGAGCATCAAGCTCGTCGATGCCGGCAACAAGCTCGAAGTCACCGGCTGCAAGCTGTTTATCTGCAAGACGGCGACCTGGGTCCGCGTTCACTGATCGGCTCGACGTCCTGGTAATTCAAACGGCCCGGGAAACCGGGCCGTTTTCTTTTGGCAGGTCGGCCCGCAAAACGCCGCGTGCGATACTTTCCGATCCCCTGCGCACGCGTCCGCCATGTCCCGCGAGATCCTCGTCACCTGTGCCCTGCCCTACGCCAACGGTCCGCTGCACCTGGGCCATCTGGTCGGGTACGTCCAAGGCGATATCTGGACCCGCGCGAAGCGCATGTCGGGCGACACCGTGCACTTCGTCTGCGCCGACGACACCCATGGCACGCCGATCATGCTCGCCGCCGAAAAGGCCGGCACGACGCCGGAAGCGTTCATTGCCGGCATCCAGGCCGGCCATGAGCGCGACTTCGCCGAATTCGGCGTCGCATTCGATCATTACGACTCCACCAACTCCGACACCAATCGTGAGCTGACGCAGTCGATCTACCGCGCGCTCGAAAGCGCAGGCCACATCACGCGATGCGCCGTCGCGCAGCTGTTCGATCCCGTCAAGGGCATGTTCCTGCCGGACCGCTACGTCAAAGGCATCTGCCCGAACTGCGGCACGCCGGACCAGTACGGCGACAACTGCGAGCACTGCGGCGCGACCTACGCGCCGACGGAGCTGAAAGAACCGCGCTCGGTAATCAGCGGCGCCACGCCGGAGCTGCGCGAGTCTGAACACTTCTTCTTCGAGCTCGGACACTTCGACGCGTTCCTGCGCGAGTGGCTGTCGCGCGACGTCGCGATCGGCGGCGTCAAGGCGAAACTGCAGGAATGGCTCGACGCCGAAGGCGGACTGCGCGCCTGGGACATCTCGCGTGACGCACCGTATTTCGGGTTCGAGATTCCGGGTCATCCCGGCAAGTTCCTGTACGTGTGGCTCGATGCGCCGATCGGCTACCTGTCTAGCTTCAAGACGCTCGCCGCGAAGAACGGCATCGATTTCGACGCGTATCTGCGCGCCGATTCGACCGCCGAGATGCATCACTTCATCGGCAAGGACATCGTCAATTTCCATGGCCTGTTCTGGCCGGCGGTGCTGCACGGTGCCGGCCTGCGCGCGCCGACGCGCCTGCATGTCAACGGCTACCTGACGGTGGACGGCGCGAAGATGTCGAAGTCGCGCGGCACGTTCGTGATGGCGCGTACGTACTTGGAGGCGGGGCTCGATCCGGAAGCGCTGCGTTACTACTTCGCAGCGAAGACGTCGGGCGGCGTCGACGACGTCGACCTCAACCTCGCCGACTTCATCGCGCGCGTGAACTCCGACATCGTCGGCAAGTTCGTGAACCTCGCGAGCCGCTGCGCTGGTTTCATCGAGAAGCGCTTCGGCGGACGTCTTGCGGACGCATTGCCGGATGTGGCGACCTACGACCGCTTCGTCGCGCAGCTGCAGCCGATCGCCGACGCGTACGCGCGCAACGAAGCTGCGAGCGCGTTGCGCCTCACCATGGCGCTCGCCGACGAAGCGAATCGCTATATCGACGAGACCAAGCCGTGGGTGCTCGCCAAGCAGGACGGTGCGGACGCCGAACTGCAGGCCGTCTGCACGCAGGGCTTGAATCTGTTCCGCGTGCTCGCCGTGGCGCTAAAACCCGTGCTCCCGCGCGTTGCATCGCAGGCGGAAACCTTCCTGCGCGCGCCGGTGTCCGCATGGGGCGACGTCACCGCACCGCTGGTCGCACGTGACATCGCGCCCTACACCCCCCTGTTCACCCGTATCGACCCGAAGCAGATCGACGCCATGACCGACGCCAGCAAAGACACGATGCAGACCACCGACGCGACGAAGACTGCAACGGCCGCGCCTGTCGCAAAGCCGGAGGCGCCCGCCGCAGCGTCGGCCCCTGCATCCACCTCGACCATCGGCATCGACGACTTCGCGAAGCTCGACCTGCGCATTGGCAAGGTGCTCGAATGCGGCTTCGTCGAAGGCTCCGACAAGCTGCTGCGCTTCCTGCTCGACGCCGGCGACCTCGGCCAGCGCCAGATCTTCTCGGGCATCCGCGCGTCGTATGGCGAGCCGGAAACGCTGGTCGGCCGCAGCGTGGTGTTCATCGCCAACCTCGCGCCACGCAAGATGCGCTTCGGCGTGAGCGAGGGAATGATCCTGTCGGCCGGCTTCGACGGCGGCGGGCTGTTCCTGCTCGACGCCGACAACGGCGCCGCGCCGGGCATGCCGGTCCGCTGACGCTTCGGCGCGACCGCGCCCGACGTTGATGTCCACGCCTTCGACCACCGCTACGCCGTTCGACGCGCTTGTCGAGCGGCTCGACCGCCTGCTCCCGCAGACGCAATGCGGACAATGCGGATTCGCGGGGTGCCGCCCGTATGCCGACGCGATGGCGCGCGGCGAAGCGGATATCGATCACTGCCCGCCCGGCGGCGACGAGGGCGCGAGAGTGCTGGCGCGCGTTCTCGGCGTCGCGCCGAAGGCTTACGACCGCACGCGCGGCACTCACAAACCGCCGCAGGTCGCGCTCGTCGTTGAAGACGACTGCATCGGATGCACGAAATGCATCCAGGCCTGTCCGGTCGACGCGATCATCGGCGGCGCCAAGCACATGCACACCGTCATCGAGCCGCTCTGCACTGGTTGCGAGCTGTGCGTGCCCGCGTGCCCCGTGGATTGCATCGTGCTGATGCCCGCGGCCTGAGCCGCACTGGCATTCAGTGCGTCGTGGCTTTCGCCGGGCCGCACGCCGTGCAGATGCGCTCGACGCGATAACCTTTCGCGCGCAACAACGCGACCACGCCGTCGTCGCCCAGCAGATGCAGCGCACCGACGACGACCAAAGTGTCATGGCCCTTGCCTTCGGCAAGTAGCGCCTGGAATCGCGGAATCCACGCACGATTCCGATCGACGTTGAGCCGCTGGTACGTCACCGGCGTCAGGTCGGCCATTTCCTCGCGCGTCAAACGCTCGAGTGTCGGGATGTCGCCCGCCCGCCATGCGTTGTGCAGTTCATCAAGCCGAGCACCCGCGTTGTCACCCTCATCGACGAACTCGCGCAAAGATGCGATCTGTTCGCTGAGAGGCGTGCCATCGAGCGTCGTCAATTGCTGGCGCACGGTCTCGAGGCCGCTCGTGGGCTTGTTAGCAGCACGCGCGCGCGTCATCAGGTTGCGATCGAGCCCGTCGTCCGGCGCATAGCCGCTGCGCTGGCCGAGCAAGGTCACCAGCATCGTGTCGACGAACCACGGCTCGAAGCCACCCATCTGTTCCGGCTGCAGACCCATCGCGCTGAAGCGAGCGTCGAGCGGCGTCTTCAGATCGGCCGGCAGCGTATTCGCGAGCGACGACGCCGGGTCGGACTTCGCGAGCCCGAGCATCAGCCCGGTCACCGACGGATCGTCCAGATCTTCCGGCGCGACTTCGAATACCAGCGACTCCGCGTCATCGAATGCACGATCGACGTCGGGCGACAGCGGATAGTCCGACTTCGCGAGCAGGTGAAAGGAACCGAGCAGGTAGATGTTGTTGTCGGCGTCGGACACCTTCCACAGCAGCGGAACCGGCGGCGCCGACGGCGCGGGTGACACCGGCGTCGAACCCGCGACCGGAAGCGCGAGCAGCAGGCCGATCAGCGCGAGTGCGTAACGATGCATGACGCGCATCAGTGGCCGCCGTACGCTTTTTCGCCCGCCTTGACCGCCAGGTCGAGGCGATTCATCGGCGGCGGAAGCGGACACGTGGCGAACGGAGTGAACGCGCATGGCGGGTTGTAGGCCTGGTTGAAGTCGATGGCGACATGTCCGTTCGCCGGGGGCGCGGTGTCAACGAAACGCCCGGCGCCATAACTGCCGTGGCCGCTGGTGCGGTCGGCGAACACGAGGAACAGACCGCCGTCGTCGTTCGCGAGCGCTTCGAGTTGGTAGCGATTGCCGTTGCGCTTGAACTCGACGTGGCCGGGATTCGGCGTCGGCTCGACCATGCCGACGATGTTCACGATGTCGAGCTTCTGGCCCGGCGGATTCGGCACGTAGGTCGCGTCGATGATCCAGTCCGGGCCGCCCGGCCAGTACTGCAGGCCGTGGAACTGCACACGTGTCGGCGCGTCGGCATGCTTTACGCGCAAGGCGAAGCGATCGCCGCGATGGATGACGGTCGCGATGCCTTTGCCGTCGTCGAAGCCGATCACGTTCGCGCCGGCAGGATCATCATCCGGGCGCAGATTGCCCGCGCGCGCAGGCTGACCATCGATGGTGAGCCCCGCCTTGGCATTGGGCACGAAGCGCACATGGCCATTGCGTACATCGAACATGCCGAACTGCGCAGGGCCGGCCGCGAGGCGGATGCCGTTGTCCGACGCACTGCCGACGTAATGCGAACCGGGATCGAGCCAATGCAGGCCGATCAGCGACGTCCAGCCATCGGGCTTCGTCAGCTCGGTGAGTCGCTGCGCGCGCCACGCCTGTTCCGCCTGCAGGTACGCAGCGGGCAACGCCTTGGGCTTCGCCGGCGGCGCCTCGCGATTGCACGCGGCGAGCGCGATACAAGCCGTCGCGACGAGGATGCGGGTCAACGTCCGCGCAGGAACCATTTATCGATCTCCGCCAGCGAAAAACGCGCCCAGGTCGGACGCCCGTGGTTGCATTGACCGGAGCGTTCCGTCGCTTCCATCTCGCGCAGCAGCGCATTCATTTCGTGGATGGTGAGTCGACGGTTGGCACGTACGGCGTGGTGGCATGCCATCGTCGAAAGCAGTTCGTCGCGCGCGGCGGCGATGCGTCGCGTTTCGCCATGCTCGCGCAAATCGGCGAGCACGTCGCGCAGCAGGCTTTCCGTGTCGCCGTTCGCGAGCAGCGCGGGTACAGCGCGCAACAACACGGACTGCAGCCCGGTTCGCGAGACTTCGAATCCGAGCTGCGCGAGGGTCGCGACTTCGCGCTCCGCGACATCCGCTTCGCGCTCCGACACCGGCACCGTCTGCGGCACCAGCAGCGGCTGCGTGCGCAGGCCTTCGCCGTCGTGCGCGTTCTTGAGCTTCTCGTAGCCGATGCGCTCGTGCGCGGCATGCATGTCGACGACGATCAGGCCGTCAGCGCACTCGGCAAGAATGTAGATGCCCTGCAGCTGCGCCAACGCGTAACCGAGCGGTGGCAGCGTCGGCTCGTCGTTTGCGGCCGGGTCGACGAGCGATTGCATCGACGGCGTCGCAGCGCGCTCCGGCGATGCATACAGCGCTTCGTACCCTGCTCGGGTTTCCGCGACCTGCAATCCAAGCGGCGACTGTCGCATCGGTGGCGACCACGCACCCGGCGCAGACACGACCGTCGCCGGTGCGCCGAACGTCGCGACGCTCGAACCCGCGCGCGTTTCCGCGAGCACGCCCGCGAGCGTCCGATAAACAAAGTCGTGGATCAGGCGGCTGTCGCGAAAACGCACTTCGTGCTTCGCGGGATGCACATTCACGTCGACGCGCCGCGGATCCAGCGAAAGGAACAGCACGTAAGCGGGATGGCGGCCATGGAACAGCACGTCGGCATATGCCTGGCGAACCGCGTGCGCAACGCCGCGATCGCGCACCGCGCGTCCATTGACGAACAGGAATTGCTGGTCGGTGCTCGCGCGGTTGTAGCTCGGTTCGGCGATCCAGCCCTGCAGCCGCAGGCCACGACCTTCATCGCCCAAATCGCCCTGCTCGACGCGCAGCGAGTGGCGCACGAAATCCGGACCCAACGCTTCGTGCAGGCGTTCTCCCGACAGCAGGTCGCGCTCGCCCTTCCAGCGTCGCGACGCCTTGCCGTTGTGCGAGACGCGCAGCTCGACATCGGGACGCGCGAGTGCGAGTTGCCGCAGCCAGTCCTCGATGTGCGACAGCTCGGTGCGCTCGGCACGCAGGAACTTGCGTCGCGCCGGCACGTTGTAGAACAGGTCGCGCACTTCGACGGTGGTGCCCTGCGGATGCGCGCGCGGCGTCGGTGCGCCGACCGTGCCGCCGTCCACTTCGATCGCCGTTGCATGCTCGGCATCGCGCGTGCGCGACACCAGCGCCAGGCGGCTCACCGATGCGATCGACGGCAGCGCTTCGCCGCGGAAGCCGAGCGTCGCAACGCCTTCGAGATCGTCGAGCGACGCGATCTTGCTCGTCGCATGGCGCTGCACAGCGAGCGCGAGTTCGTCGGGATCGATGCCGAGTCCGTCGTCGCGGATGCGGATCAGGCGGATGCCGCCGTCCTCCAGGTCGATGTCGACTCGACCGGCGCCCGCATCGAGCGCGTTCTCGACCAGCTCTTTGACCACGGACGCCGGGCGCTCGACGACTTCGCCGGCAGCGATCTGGTTAATGAGGACGTCGGGGAGTTGTCGGATCGGCACGGCGGCATTCATCGCGCTCGCGCGCGGTTACGGCCGTCGATGATAGACGCGCGCCACGCCGGGCGCGCGGTCGAATGTCTCAGCGTCCGCCGCCCGCGGGGCCGCCGTAAAGAGCCGGCGATGCGACCTGCGCCGCGAGCATGGTGCCCGGCGGCGGCGTGCGCACGAAGTAGCCGTTGACGCCACTGAACACTGCACGTGCGATCGCGGCCTGCTGCACCGGATCGGTCAGGCGCTGCTCTTCGTCAGGATTCGAGATGAAGGCAGTCTCGACCAGCATCGCGGGGATGTCGGACGTGCGCAGTACGGCGAAGTTCGCGCGTTCCACGGTCGACTTGTGGTTCGGCCCGAGGCGCGCAAGGCCCGAAAGCACCTGCCCCGCCACGTCTTCCGACGCCTTGAGGTTGCCGCTCTGCGTGAGGTCGAGCAGCACCGAGGCCAGCGTATTGCCCGGCTCGACCGGCACGCCGCCGATCAGGTCGGCCGAGTTTTCCTTGTCCGCCAGCCAGCGCGCGCGCTGCG
This sequence comes from Lysobacter sp. HA18, assembly GCF_054057595.1. Classification (NCBI taxonomy): domain Bacteria; kingdom Pseudomonadati; phylum Pseudomonadota; class Gammaproteobacteria; order Lysobacterales; family Lysobacteraceae; genus Lysobacter; species Lysobacter sp. HA18. The sequence goes on along the minus strand of NZ_JBSRZL010000001.1, from coordinate 1,580,474 downwards.
ACGATGCGCCCTTGAGCGACAACACGAACACCGAGGAGCCACGTGCCGCTGCGTTTTCCGCGGCGTCGGCGTGGATCGACACGAACATGTCCGCGCCCGCGCGCTTGGCAAGGCGTGCGCGCTCGTTGAGCGGGATGAAGAAGTCGGAGTCGCGCGTCAGGTACGCCTTGTAGCCCGGCGTCGCGCTGACCTGGCGTGCGAGTTCGCGCGCGATCGCGAGCGTCACGTCCTTCTCGCGACGACCGGTCGGGCCATGCGCACCGGGATCCTGGCCACCGTGGCCGGCGTCGATCGCGATGACCAGCGGACGCAGCGGTCGACCGGACGCGTCGCGCAGCGGCCGGGCCGGCGGCGGCGCGACGCTGATCTGCGGCGGGGTGAAGGTGTAGGTGGAGACGGGCGCGATCGAGACGGCCTGCTGTGCCGGCGGATCGATCCGCGTGGAAGCCGGACCCGGCACCGAAGTCGTCGGGGCGGTCGAAACGCCAGCAACGAGGCGATCCAACGAATTTTGCGAGGCCGCGGTGACGGTCGGCGTCGACACCGGCGTGGAGGCGGGCATCTGCGACGGCGCATCCATCGCGACCAAAGCGCCGGTCGAGGATGACGGGCTGGCAGTCAGCGGTGCCGACGTCGCGACTGCAACGGTCGCGGTCGCGGTCTCGTCGTCGCCCGGCCATTCGATAACCAGGCGGCTGCCATTGGCCGACGGCTCGATCTGCGGGCGAAGTGCGGCGATCGGCTGCGCAAGGTCGAACACGACGCGGGCGACGCCGGGCTCGGGCTCGCCGTAGCGCACGCTGCGGACCACACCGGCCGGTGCAGGAAGCGACGCACCGTGGCGCACCGACGAAGCCGGAAGGTCGACGACAAGACGGTCGGGGTTCGCGAGATGGATCAGGCGGTAGTCGCCCGGTACTGCATCCAGCGCGATTTCCGCACGCGTGCCGGTGGCACCGCGGCTGAGCTGGACGCTGCGGACTTCCGCCGCTTGCGCAAGGTTCCACGCAAGCGCGGCGATGAGCGCCGCCCCGAGGAGGAATTTCTGCACAGTGTCGGCCTTCACGCGCATGTCAGTAGTCAAGCACTGCGGGACCCGCAATGCAAGCGACTTTTCCCTTGTGAATCCGTGACCTGGCGCGGACTTCTCCGTCAGCCGTGAAGATCGCCAGATGTGAAGACGGCCGACGCGTCCGTCAACCACCGGTCAGAGGCAGGTGAATTGGGCGTTATTTCGACGTTGCGCCCCGTTGCAGACAGTTCCAGGTGGATGCGCAGGTCCGGCGGCGGTAGCGCCGCCCCGCCCCGCTCGGGCCATTCGACCAGCCAGAGCACCGCGTCGGCCGGGTCGAGGCCCAGAAAGTCGAGTTCGCCCGGATTGCCGATCCGGTACAGGTCGAGATGCCACGCCTCCCCGCCCTCCACCGTGTAGCGCTCGACCAGCGTGTACGTCGGGCTGCGGATCGCACCGGTGACACCGAGCTCGCGAAGCAGCGCGCGGGCGAGCGTGGACTTGCCCGCGCCGAGATCGCCGATCAGATGCACGACGCCATGCCGCGGTCGCGTCCGCGCCAAGGCTCGGCCGAGCGCGGCGGTGGCGTCGGCGTCGGCGAGTTCGAATTTCATGCGGGATTCGCGAGTCGCCGCAACGGCGGCAATACATCCGACGGCAGCATTCCGCGCTCGCCTTTCTCCGCCGCAGTGATATCCGCAGCGGCCGAGTGCAGCAGTGCGCCGCAGCAGGCCGCGTCGAACGATGAAAGGCCCTGTGCGCGCAGTGCCGCGATGACGCCGGCAAGCAGATCGCCCATGCCACCGACAGCCATGCCGGGATTTCCGGCATCGAGTACTACAGGCGTGTTGCCCGGCGCCGCGATCACGGTGCCGGCGCCCTTCAGCACGACCACCGCGCCGTAGCGCTCGACGAGTTGCGCCGCGGCACCCAGACGGTCGCGCTGGACGGCCCCGGTCTTGATGCCGAGCAGACGCGCAGCTTCGCCCGGATGCGGCGTCAGCACCGAATCGGGCTTGACCTTGAACGCGTGGCGCGCGACCAGGTTCAACGCGTCGGCGTCGAACACCGTCGCGACGTCGCTGTCGAGCACGTGGTGCAGATGCGCGAAGCCCCAGTTGCCTTGTCCGAGCCCGGGACCGATGACCACGACGTCGGGCCAGTCGGCGTCGAACTCGTCGGCCTCCGGCGCCGCCATCGCTTCTGGCAAGCGCGCCAGCAGCGGCGCGAGGTGCGTATCGCGCGTATGCACGCGCACCAGCCCGGCACCCGCGCGGAGAGCACCTTCTGCGCACAGCAGGACGGCGCCGCCGCTACCGTGGTCGCCGCCGATGCAGGTGACTCGACCGTTGTCGCCCTTGTGGCTATCGCGACCGCGCGGGCGTAGCCAGTGCGCGAGTGCGTCGACCGCTGCGAGGCTCGCGCAACGTACAGGAACATCGATGGACGCCGGCACATCCAGCGACGCACATGCAACCACTCCCGCGTGGCCGAGCGCCGGCCCGCTGCGCAATACCGCTTTCGACAGCAGGAACTCCAGCGTCGACGTCGCCTGTACCGCAATGCCCGCGACGCCGCGTGCATCCGCCCCGCTGGGCACATCGAGCGAAAGCACAGGCGCACCGTGCGCGTTGATCGCCTCGATCAGCGCGACGGCTTCGGCACGTGGCTCGCGCGAGAGTCCGATGCCGAACAGCGCATCGACGACGACATCGGCCTCGGGCAACGCGCCGCTCCAGCTATCGAGTCGTCCGTCTGCCTCGACATAGACATCGCGCGCCCGGCATGCCGCGACATGCGCGGAACCGGTCGGTCGATATTCGATCACCTGCACGTCGCGCCCCGACGCATGCGCCAGCCGCGCGAGCACGAAACCGTCGCCACCGTTGCCGCCCGCGCCGCAGACCACGAGCAGTCGCGCCGCCGCGGGCCACAGCTCCAGGACGCGCTGCCAAGCCATCTGCCCGGCGCGTTCCATGAGGATCGATTCGTCGCCCACCGCGGCGATCGCGGCCGCCTCGAAGCGCCGCACTGAATCGGTGTCGAACAGCGGCGGAAGGTCGCGCATGGCCGGATTCTATACTTGGCCCATGAGCCTCGCCGCCGTGTCCGACGCGCCCGTCGATCTCGCCGCCATGGGCGCGCGGGTGCGGGAGCTTGCGCGCGAGATGGGCTTCCAGCGCTGCGGCATCAGCGGCGTCGAACTTGCCGAGGACGAAGCCTTCCTCGCCGACTGGCTGGATCGCGGCCTGCACGGAACCATGGACTGGATGGCGCGCCACGGCAGCAAGCGCGCGCGTCCTGCCGAGTTGTTGCCGGGCACGTTGCGCGTGATCAGCGTCGGCCTCGACTACGGGCGTCGCGACGACGAGGAAGCCTGGGCGACGCTCGACGACGGCGAACGCGCGTATGTCGCGCGCTACGCACTGGGCCGCGACTATCACAAGCTCATGCGTAACCGCCTGCAGAAGCTTGCGGACCGGATCGCGGCGGAGATCGGTCCGTTCGGACATCGCGTGTTCGTGGACTCGGCGCCGGTGCTCGAACGTGCACTTGCGCGCAATGCGGGGCTCGGCTGGATCGGCAAGCACACCTGCCTGATCGATCGGAACGGCGGCTCGTGGTTCTTCCTGGGCGAGATCTACGTCGACATCGCGCTCCCCGTGGATCCCCCGGCCACGGCGCACTGCGGCACCTGCACGCGTTGCATCGATATCTGCCCGACGCAGGCGATCGTCGGTGCGAACCGTCTGGATGCGCGTCGCTGCATTTCCTACCTGACGATCGAACACGAAGGCCCGATCGACCCTGAGCTTCGTCCGCTCATGGGCAACCGCATCTTCGGCTGCGACGACTGCCAGCTCGTCTGCCCGTGGAACAAGTTCGCGCGCCGCACCGACGAGCCGGACTTCCGCGCGCGCAACGATCTCGATACTGCGACGTTGCCCGAGCTGTTCGCGTGGAGCGAGGACGACTTCCTTCGCCGCACCGAAGGCACAGCGATCCGCCGCAGCGGACATTCGCGCTGGCTGCGTAATATCGCGATCGCACTCGGAAATGCGCCGACGACTTCCGAAGTGATCGCGGCGCTCGATTCACGTCGCGACATCGAAGACGCGGTCGTACGCGAGTGTGTTCAATGGGCGCTCCTACGACACGCACAACGCACAGCCTGAGGACCGCATGGCGACCGACCCCGGCACGATCGAATTCCTGATGGACCAGCTCGGCACGCGCGGCGCGTCGTACAGCACGCGTCGCATGTTCGGTGAGTACTGTCTGTATCGCGAAGGGCTGCCGGTCGCGTTCGTCTGCGACGACGTGCTGTTCGTCAAGGACACGCCGGTGGGACGCGATGCGATGACGGCCGCAGGTGTGCTCGCGTTCGGCCCGCCCTACCCCGGCGCCAAGGACTATCTGCGGCTGCCGCCCGATGGCTGGGACGAAGGGCAATGGCTGCGTGGCTTGCTCGATGCAACGGCAGCAGCGTTGCCTGCGCCGCGGATCAAGAAGGCCGACGGCGCCACGAAGCCTGCGGCTGCGAAGAAGAAGCCAACAACGAAGAAGGCCGCCGGCACGGCTACGACGAAGCGGGCTGTCGGGAAGAAGTCAGTGTCGAATAACAAGCGCGCATTTGCGAAGAAAGCAGCGCCTGCGAAGAAGGTGGCGCCACCCAGAGGCACGAAGCGTCCGTCGACCAAGGCGTCGGCTTCCAAGACCGGCAAGCGCACCGCCGTGAAGAAGACGACTTCGGCAGCGAAGCCGCGTTCGTCGAGCAACAAACGCAAGGGCTGAACAACGAGCCGCGACACCGGCAGCGCCGCTCGTCGCCACGGGCCGCGCGATCAGCGCAACGCCGACTAACGCCGCTGCGAAATCTCGTCGAGCAGCGCCCGCGTTACCGGGTCATCCGCTTCCGATTCGCCGCGCACCGCCGGCAGCAGCGTGTTCGCGATCTGCTTGCCGAGCTCGACGCCGAACTGATCGAACGCGTTAATGCCCCACACCACAGATTGCAGGTAGACGCTGTGCTCGTACATCGCGATCAGCGCGCCGAGCGAGCGCGGCGTCAGGGCGTCGAGCAACAGCATCGTGTTCGGCCGGCCACCCGGATAGCGGCGATGCGGATCCTCGCTGTCCTGCCCGTTCGCGAACGCCTGGCTCTGCGCAAGCAGGTTCGACAGCAGCGCGTCGTGGTTGTCGCGATACGGCGCGTCGCCCTGCACGACGCCGAGGAAGTCGCATGGGACAGGCGTCGTGCCCTGGTGCAGCGCCTGAAAGAAGCTGTGCTGGGTGTCGGTACCCGGGCCGCCCCACCACACGGGCACCGTATCGACGTCGACCGACGTGCCGTCGATCTGCACGGACTTGCCGAGGCTTTCCATCACCAGCTGCTGCAGGTAGTTCGGCAGGAGACGAAGTCGTTCGTCGTAAGGCAGGACGGCCTGGCTGGCGGAGGTCAAGCGCATTGCGATTCCACACCGCCGTCAGCGCATGCCACGCGGCGAGGTTGCGACGCACCGGTTCGCGAAGAACGTGCGCGTCCATCTCCGCGGCACCGTCCAGCAAGGCTTCGAAGCCATCCATGCCGATCGCGATCGCGATCGGTAGGCCGACCGTCGACCACATCGAATAACGACCGCCGACCCAATCCCACATCGGCAGGATGCGCTCGGCCGGAATGCCGAACTCAGCCGCACGCGCGACGTTTGCGCTGATCGCGTAGAGGCGCGAATCGTCGCCCAGCCAGTCACGCAGCACGCGGCCGTTGAGCAGCGTTTCCTGCGTGCCGAAGGTCTTGGAAATCATCAGCGCGGCGGTGCGCAACGGATCGAGCCCGGCCAGAACGCGCTGAGCGGCATGCCCGTCGACATTCGACAGGAAGTGCACGCGAATGCGCGAGCCCCCGACCGGCGCGAGCGCGTCTACCGCAAGGCGCGGGCCGAGGTCGGAGCCGCCGATACCGACGCTGACGACGTCGGTGACGCCAGACGCGACGATCGCATCGACCACAGCGCGCATGGAAACTCGTGCTTCGCGTGCCATCGCATTCGAAGTACGGGCAGTTTCGGCATCGACAAGATCACTGCGCAGCGCGGTATGCAGCGCCGGACGACGCTCGGTGACGTTGACCTGCTCGCCGTCGAACAGCGCGCGAACGCGGCCCTCGAAATCCAGCGATTCGCCGAGGCGGAACAAGGCATCGAGCGCTACACGGTCGTAGCGCTGGCGGGCGAAGCTGGCGTGGATCGGACCGACCCGCAGCGCGAAATCGCGTGCCCGATCGGGATCGTCGGCGACGAGGTCGCGGAGCGGTGTCTGGCTTACGCGCGCCGCCTCGGCGCGCAACGGGCTGAGGCGGTCGGCGATGGACATGCGTTACGCGGCCTGTGCGGGGATCGACTGGTTGGTGTGGGTCAGGCGGTTGTCGCGGTCGACGTAGACGCACATCGGCTTGAACTTGGCGGCTTCCGCCTCATCGCATTGTCCGTACGCGGCGATGATGACGAGGTCGCCGGGCTGCGCCAGATGCGCGGCTGCGCCATTGACGGAAATCGTGCCGCTGCCCTCTTCCGCACGGATCGCATAGGTCACGAAGCGCGTGCCTTGGTTCACGTTCCAGATGTGGATCTGCTCGTACTCGCGGATGCCCGAGATGTCGAGCAGGCGCCCGTCGATCGCGCACGAGCCTTCGTAGTGCAACTCGGCGTGGGTGACGGTGGCACGATGGATCTTGGCCTTGAGCATGTTCAGGAGCATGGCGGCGAGCTCGTCCCGCAGGCTGCGGGCACTGGAAAACATGAAGTCTAGCAGCGCATGGCGCGCTGCAACATGCGCCGTTCAGGCAGCGCTGGGCCGCTCGAACTCGAGGTTATCGATCAGGCGGGTGCGGCCGAGCCGGGCGGCGATCAGCGCGACGAGCGCAGTGTCGTCGGACGTCGGCTCGATCAGATCCCGCCGACGCACGACGGCGTAGTCGACGTCGAAGCCGAGGTCGGCCAGCTGCTTCGTCGCCTCGGCTTCGACGTCGCCCCGCTCGCGCATCGCTATCGTGGCTTCGCGCATGGCCTGCAGGACGCGATGGATCTCGACTGCACGCGGGCGCTCGTCCTGCGACAGGTACTGGTTGCGCGAACTCATCGCCAGGCCGTCGGTCTCGCGGACGGTCGTCGCCGCCACGATCTCGACAGGAAACGACATTTCGCGCGCCATGTAACGAATGACCGCGAGCTGCTGGTAATCCTTGCGACCGAACACCGCGACGTCGGGCTGCACCTGCAGGAACAGGCGAGCGACAACCGTGGCGACGCCATCGAAATGCCCTGGGCGATGCGCGCCTTCCAGCACGTCGGTCACGCCCGGCACGCGCACCTGCACCGCGTTGGACGCGCCGAACGGATACATGGTTTCGACGTCCGGCATCCAAAGCACGTCGCAGCCTGCATCGCGCAGGCCAGCGACATCCTGCTCTGGCGTGCGCGGATAGCGCGCGAAATCCTCGTTCGGTCCGAACTGCGTCGGATTGACGAATACGCTTGCGACGACACGATCGGCGCGTTCGCGCGCCTGCCGTACAAGCGAAAAATGACCGGCGTGCAGGTTGCCCATGGTGGGCACGAACGCAATGCGCTCACCTGCGCGCGCCCAGCCGCGCACCGTGTCGCGCAGTTGCGCGAGGTCATGGAGCACGGTCGTCATGGCTCAGGCGTATCCGTGCTCGGGCGCGGGGAACGTGCCGTCGTGCACCTCGCGTACGTAAGCTTCGAACGCGCCGGAAATGCTTCCGCCGGTAGCGAGGAAATCCTTGACGAAACGCGGCGCGCGGCCATGTCGCAGGCCGAGCATGTCGTGCAGCACCAGGACTTGGCCGGTGCAGTCCGGGCCGGCACCGATACCGATGGTCGGGATCGACAACGCGTCGGTGATCCGCGCAGCAAGCGCACTCGGCACGCATTCGAGTACCAGCATCGATGCGCCCGCGGCTTCCACCGCATGTGCGTCGGCGACCAGCTTTTCAGCGGCTTCGTCGGTCTTGCCCTGCACCTTGTAGCCGCCGAGCCGCAGCACCGACTGCGGCGTCAACCCGAGATGCGCGCATACCGGAATCTCGCGTTCGACGAGATGACGAATGACGTCGAGCTTGAAGCCCGCACCTTCAATCTTGACCATCGACGCGCCGGCACGCAGGAACTGCGTTGCCGCTTCGAGCGCGGTTTCGGATGTTGCATCCGACTGGAACGGCATGTCGGCAATCAGGAATGCGCGACGCAAACCGCGCGCGACGCAGGCGACGTGGTATTCGACCGCGCGCACCGTCACCGGGATCGTGCTGCGACGCCCCTGCACCACCATGCCGAGCGAGTCACCGACGAGCACGGTGTCGACGCCCGCGGCATCGATCGCACGCGCGAAGCCGGCGTCGTAACAGGTGAGCATGGTGATGCGGCGGCCTTCGTGGCGCGCCTGCAGCAGCTGCGGGAGGGTGACGGGCGACGTCGTGTCGCCGGCGGCGTTCGTGTACATGGCCCTAGCGTAGCGCCTCGATGTCGCCGGTCGCCACGCGCTCGCGCAACGCTGCGACCGGCCCGTGGCCCGGCACGACCAACGCCCGCGCGACCTCCGCCAGCGGCACGAGCACGAAGGCCCGCTCGTGAAGATGCGGATGCGGCACGCGAAGGCCGTCTTCTTCGATGACGACGTCGCCATAGAGCAGCAGGTCGAGGTCGAGTTCGCGCGGGCCCCAGCGCAGCGCGGTGCAACGGTCGCGCCCGGCATCGCGCTCGAGCCGCAGCAGCGTAGCCAGCAGCTGTTGCGGCGTCAGGGCCGTCGCGACCTTCGCCACGGCATTGATGAAGTCCGGCTGCTCAGTCACGCCCCAGGCCGGTGTGCGGTAGAGGCTGGAGCGCGCGGTGACGTCAATGCCATCGCATGCGTCGAGCTGCTCGAACGCTAAGCGAATCGTCGAAGCAGCGTCACCGATGTTCGCGCCGAGCCCGATGTAGGCCTCGACGGGCGCACTCACTCCGGGCCGCCCGCCGTGCGGCGGCGGCGACGGCGGCGACGCGGACGCTCACCGTTCTCCTCGTCTTCCGCTGCGGCTTCGGCATTGCCGACCGCGGCGTCCGGATGCTGCTGCGCCTCACGCCAGAACTCGACGTCGGCATTGTGTTCGTCGGATGCGGTGAGGCGCAGCACGAGGAAATCGAACGCGGCGCGAAAGCGCGGATGCGACAGCAGGCGAAACACGCGGCGACGCTGGCGCTGCGAGAAACGCGTCTGCAACAGCCAGATTTCCTGCATCGGCAACGTAAACCGACGCGGCAACGCGATCACGTCCATCTGATGCAACGTCACTCGATCGGCAGCGCGTTGCTGCGCTTCGGGCGCATTGATGCCGTCGGCCTGCAGGCGTGCGAGCGCGCGGCAATACGCGGGCCACAACAACAGCGCGAACAGGAACGCAGGCGACACGGGCTCTTCCGCGGCGACGCGCGCATCGGTATCGGCCAAGCCTTTCAGCACCATGCGGCGCAGCGCGCCACTGCGGTTCGAAAGCAGCGCCGCGGCGGCTTCGGGGAACAGCACGGGCAGCAGGTCGTGCGCTTCGAGACCGAGGAAGCTCTGCACGGCATGGCCCGACAGGAACAGCTTCAGGCATTCCTCGAACAGGCGTGCGGGTGCGGCTTCGCGGAGCAGCGGCGCAAGGCGCGGAATCGGTTCGGCGGTTGCGGCTTCGATCGTAAAACCGAGCTTCGCTGACAGCCGCACCGCGCGCAGCATGCGCACCGGGTCTTCGCGATAGCGGCGCTCCGGGTCGCCGATCAATCGAAGGATGCGCGCCTGCACGTCGGCAAAGCCGCCAACGTAATCGCGGATCGAGAAATCCTCGATCGAGTAATACAGCGCGTTCGCGGTGAAGTCGCGACGCACCGCGTCTTCTTCGATGCTGCCGAAGACGTTGTCGCGCACCACCTGCTCGACCTCGTGCGCCTCGACATCGTCATCGGCCGGCTGTGCGGCGCGGAACGTGGCGACTTCGATGATTTCGCGGCCGAACACGACGTGCGCGAGGCGGAAGCGGCGGCCGATCAGGCGGCAGTTGCGAAACAGCCCGCGCACCTGTTCGGGCGTCGCGTCGGTTGCGATGTCGAAGTCTTTCGGATGACCACCGATGAGCAGGTCGCGCACGGCGCCGCCGACGAGGTGGGCACCGAAGCCCGACTCGCGCAGCCGGTACAACACACGCAGCGCATTGGGGCTGATGTCGCGGCGCGAAACGTTGTGCGCGTCGCGTGGAATGATCGTCAAGGAAGCGTCGGAATCGTCGGTCATCAGCGGGCAGCGCCGCGAAGTGGAGAGGTCGGCCCATTGCCGCGGGACACTGAGCCCGCCTATACTACCAGCCGCGCTGGACGGAGCTTCCAGCGTGTTCCCTGCTCCCTTCGTCTAGAGGCCTAGGACGTGGCCCTCTCAAGGCTAAAACACGGGTTCGAATCCCGTAGGGAGCGCCATACAACACGGTCCGGCGCACAGGTTCGAGTCGCGACAGGCCACACCGCCAACCCGTGCAGCGATGCGCGGGTTGTTTCGTTTAAGCGTCGGGAATAATCCGGCCACGTCCAACGGAAACGCCAACATGCCCTTCGTCGTCACCGAGAACTGCATCAAGTGCAAGTACACCGACTGCGTCGAGGTCTGTCCGGTCGACTGTTTCCGCGAAGGTCCGAACTTCCTGGTGATCGATCCCGACGAGTGCATCGACTGCACGCTCTGCGAGCCGGAATGCCCGATCAACGCGATCTATCCGGAGGACGATGTTCCCGCCGGGCAGGAAGCGTTCATCGCGCTCAATGCCGAGCTGTCGAAGGCGTGGCCGGCGATCACGGCGCGCAAGGACGGCATGCCGGACGCGAAGGACTGGGAAGGCGTTCCCGACAAGCTGCCGATGCTCGAACGCTGATCGACAGCGACGTCGCGACACAAAAGAAACGGGCGCCCTGAGGCGCCCGTTTTCGTATCCGGCAACGACCCGCGTTACGGCGCGAGCGCAGCCTTCAGTGCACCGACCAGGCGACGCGCGGCATCGCCGGTCGCCGGCAGGCCGCGCGGATCGACCGCCGACACATAGACGCCACCCTCGGCCGCAGCGACGCGCACGAGGAAGTTCGAACCGCTGTAGTTGACGTCGTACGCGCCGATCAGCGGTGCGCGATTCGCAATCGTCAGGCCGGCAACGCCGCCGAGCGCGGTACCGACGCGGGTGAACACGTCGTCGCGCGTGCCCTGCACGGTGAAGCCGAGCGCCGAAGACGACGCTGCAGCCTGCTGAGTGCCCGACGCGGTCGCGCTGGCGGACGTCGCCGGCGTGGTCGCGGTCGCATCGAGGTCCGGCGGCACTTCGAGCGGACGCGACTCGGCCGAGCCGGCGTACAGCTTGTCGGAGCCGTGGTGGAACCAGCTGCAACCCGAGGCGGTGGCGACGATCGCAACAGCCAGCGAGGTGCGGGCGAAGACGGACAGCTTGGACATGAAGACTCCGGGTTCAGGCCGCGACGGCGTCGCGACAGGCGTTTTCGAGTTGTTGGGCGATGCCGGCGAAACGCGTTGCGGCATCGATATGCGCCGGCGAGAGATCCGTCAGCGGAAGACGCAGGCCGTGGCCGATACCGAGTCGCGAGAGGATCGCCTTCACCGGAATCGGGTTCGGTTCGATGCCGAGGAAATTGTACAAACCGGTGAGCTGCGCATCGATGTCGTTCGTGCGCGAATCGCGCGAGCGCGCGGCGTCCGCGAGACGGCGGAACATGCCGGGCACGACGTTCGACGCCACGGAGATGATGCCATCGGCACCCTGAAGCATGGCGCGCGCGGCGGTCGGGTCGTCACCGCTGAGCACGGCAAAGTTCTCGTCGCGCAGCGCAAGCAACGCGGTCATGCGCTCGGCGTCGCCCACCGCTTCCTTGATACCGACGATGCGCGGATGGCCGACGAGTTCCGCGACCGTCTCCGGGAGCATGTCGCAGCCCGTCCGGCCGGGCACGTTGTAGAGCACGACGGGCAGCGCGGCGTCGTTGGCGATCGCGCGGTAATGCGCGACCAGGCCGGCCTGTGTCGGCCGCACATACGGCGGCGTGACGATCAGTGCGGCGTCGGCACCGAGCGCCGCGGCGCGGCGCGTCAGTTCGATCGTCTTCAGCGTGTTCGACGTTCCCGTACCCGCGAGAACCGGAATGCGCCCACCGACGGACTCGACCGCGGTGCGCAGCAGGAGGTCGTATTCGGGATCGAGCAGCGCGGCGGCTTCGCCGGTCGAGCCGGCCACCACGACGGCCTGGGTGCCGGCGTCGAGCTGCATGCGCAGCAGCCGCTGCCATGCGTCGAGATCGAGTTCGCCGGACGCGTCGAAGGGCGTCGCCAGCGCGGTAATGCTGCCGCTCAGTCGCAAGGAAGGCCTCCGCGGAGCGCGGAAAAGTCGTGGGGACGCGCAGTATGCGCGCCCCGGATGTTACTTGCGGCGAAAAACCGGCGGCAAGTATCCTGTCCGACCGCGGATCGCGGCCTTCCGCCGGCGTTTCCGCCGGGTCCCCACCCCACCATCGCAGGCGCCGCCTTGACCGACACCGCTGCCCGGCCGTCGCCGAACGAAAATTACCTGCTGATCAACGCGTACACGGTTCACCCCGCGTCGCCGTTGCTCATGGTCACGCGACGGATCGCCGACAGTGGCTGCAACATGGTCGACGCACGCCTGTCGACCGTGGGCCGCGACGTCTCGGTGACCGCGCTCGCCGTGGGCTCGTGGGACGCCGTCGCCAAGCTCGAGGCCATGCTGACGCGCCTGGAGCGCGAGGAAGGCCTGAAGCTCGTCTGGTATCGCACCGGCCCGAAGCCCGTGCAGTCCAGCCTTCTCCCGTACGTGGTCGAAGTGGTTGCCGCCGACAAGGCCGGCATCCTGTTCCAGCTCGCCGACTTCTTCGACCGCCAGGGCATCACCATCGAAACCCTGCACTGCTCGCGCTACCGCGCCATGCAGACCGGTGCCGACATGTTCTCGGCGCAGCTCACCATCGGCGTGCCGTCGAGCATGCACATCGCCGCGCTACGCGACGATTTCCTCGAGTTCTGCGATCACCTGAACCTCGACGCGATCATGGATCCGATGAAGTTCTGATCGACATGGCGATCGATACCGGCGACCTCGTTCCTGACCTGGACCTTGCGCTGTCGAGCGGGCAGACGCGCCGTCTGTCCAGCTATCGCGGTCGCTGGCTGGTGCTCTACTTCTACCCGAAGGACAGCACGCCGGGCTGCACGACCGAAGGCCTGGACTTCAATTCGCTGCTCGGCGATTTCGACGCAGCGAATGCGACGATCGTCGGCGTATCGCGCGACTCGCTGAGGTCGCATCAGAACTTCTGCGCCAAGCAGGGCTTCAAGTTCGACCTCGCCAGCGATGCCGACGAATCGGTGTGCAACGCGTTCGGCGTCATCAAGCCCAAGAAGCTCTACGGCCGCGACTACGTCGGCATCGAGCGCAGCACGTTCCTGATCGGCCCCGACGGCCGCGTCGCGCAGGCCTGGCGCCCGGTGAAGGTGCCCGGCCACGCCGCAGCGGTGCTCTCGACGCTGCGCGAGCTCCAGTCCGCCTGATCCGCTTCTCGCGTCACGAGCGCGGCGGTATGGTGCAGGTGTCGCGCGCGACCGCGCGCATCACGGAGCGGCAGATGACGGCAGGCAAGCGGATCTACGTGCTGGACACCAACGTCCTGATGCACGACCCGACCGCGTTGTTCAGGTTCGAGGAGCACGACGTCTACCTGCCGATGCAGGTGATCGAGGAACTCGACCGGGGCAAGAAGGGCACCTCCGAAGCCAGCCGTAACGCCCGCCAAGCCAGTCGCTACCTCAACGAACTGATCCAGTCCGCCGGCCACGAGGCGCTCGTCGCCGGCGTGCCGCTCGTCCAGCCCGAGGGGCTGAACCTGCGCGGCGTGCAGAAGATCGGCCGCCTGCGCTTCCAGACCAAGCCGGACGAGGCGTCCACGCGCTTCGGGGCCGCGATCGCCGACAACGCCATCCTGGGCGCGGTCGAAGCGCTGCAGAGCCGCGAGCCGGGCACGGAAGTCGTGCTGGTGTCGAAGGACATCAACCTGCGCATCAAGGCCGCGATCGCCGGCCTGCTGTCGGAGGACTACGAGAACGATCGCGCGCTGTCGGATCTCGACCTGCTCTATACCGGCGTCACCGCCCTGCCCGAGGACTTCTGGCAGCGCCACGGTAAGGGCATGCGTTCGTGGACGGAGCGCGGCCGCACGTACTACGAGGTCGGGCGCGTCGACGGCGACGACTGGTACGCGAACCAGTTCCTGCACCTGCCCGGTGATGAAGACGCGGAGCTGCGCGTCGTCGACGTGGACGACGATCGCGTGCGACTGCAGATCGTCGACGACTTCCGCTCGCCGCAGCACGCGGTGTGGGGCATCCACGCGCGTAATCGCGAGCAGAACTTCGCGCTCAATGCACTGATGAATCCGGAGGTCGACTTCGTTTCGCTGCTCGGCACCGCCGGCACCGGCAAGACGCTGCTCGCGCTTGCCGCGGGCCTTGCGCAGACGATGGACCAGCAGATCTATCGCGAAATCATCATGACGCGCGCGACAGTGAGCGTCGGCGAAGACATCGGTTTCCTGCCCGGCACCGAGGAAGAAAAGATGACGCCATGGATGGGCGCGCTGACCGACAACCTCGAGGTACTTACGAGCAACCAGGAAGGCGGCAGCTGGGGACGCGCCGCGACGAACGACCTGCTCGCCTCGCGGATCAAGATCCGCTCGATGAACTTCATGCGCGGCCGCACGTTCCTGTCGCGCTACGTGATCCTCGACGAGGCGCAGAACCTCACGCCGAAGCAGATGAAGACGCTGATCACGCGCGCCGGCCCGGGCACGAAGATCGTCTGCCTCGGCAACCTCGAACAGATCGATACGCCGTATCTCACCGAGACAACATCGGGCCTCACCTACGTCGTCGACCGCTTCAAGGCGTGGCCGCACAGCGCGCACATCACGCTGCGTCGCGGCGAGCGCTCGCGTCTGGCCGACTTCGCCTCCGACGTGCTGTGACGGTCTCCGTCCTCACGATCGCCGGATCGGATTCCGGCGGTGGCGCCGGAATCCAGGCGGATCTCAAGACGTTCGCTGCGCATCGCGTGCACGGTTTGAGCGCGATCGCCGCGTTGACGGCCCAGAACACACGCGGCGTCACCGGCATCGTGGTGACGGATCCGGCCTTCATCGCCGAGCAGATCGACGCATGCTTCGACGACTTCGACATCGGCGCGGTGAAGCTCGGGATGCTGGCGAACGCGGAGGTCATCCATGCGGTGGCCGATGCGCTCGAACGCCAGCATCCGGTGCCTGTCGTGGTCGATCCGGTGATGATCGCGACGTCTGGTGCTTCGCTGCTCGATCCGAGCGCGATTACCGCAGTGCTCGATCGGTTGCTGCCCATCGCAGCGGTGCTGACGCCGAATGTTCCGGAAGGCGAAGTGCTGCTCGCGCGCCACATCATCGATGCCGATGACGCGCTCGACGCCGCACAACGGCTGATCGAGCGCGGTGGACGCGGTGTGCTGCTCAAGGGCGGCCATCTGCGCGGGAACGGGCCGCTGATCGACACGCTCGCGATGCCCGGCGGGCGTGTCGAACGCTTCGAGCATGCGCGACTGGATGCACGCGGACATGGCACCGGCTGCACGCTGGCGTCGGCGATCGCGGCGGAGCTGGCGCTCGGGCAGTCGCTGGCCGTCGCCTGCTCGCGCGCGACCGACTATGTGCATCGCGCTCTTGCACTTGGTTACAAGCCGGGTCGTAGTGACGTCATCGTTCTCGACCACTTCGGCGCTGCGCGATGAACGTGGAAGTGCGGTGGGCGCCGGTGGCCGCGGCGGACGGGCATCGTTGGGACTTGCTGGTTGCGCAAGGCGAACGCGTGGATCGATGCCTCGTATGGCTGCCGGCACTGGGCGTTCCTGCGCGCAGCTACGAAGGATTCGCGCGGGAACTCGCATCACGCGGCGTCGCGGTCGTCGTGCACGAGTGGCGTGGCTTCGGCAGCAGTTCGTTGCGCGCGTCGCGATCGGTCGATTGGGCGTACCGCGAACTGCTCACCGTCGATATCCCGACGACGCTTGAAGTCGCAGCCAGGACGTTTGATCGCGTGCACGTGCTCGGCGGGCACAGTCTCGGCGGACAACTCGCGAGCTGCACGCAGGCGCTCGCCGCGCAGCCCGCGCACGAATTGTGGCTGGTCGCCAGCGGCGCACCGTACTGGCGTGCCTTCCCGCGACCGCTGCGCTTCGGCCTTCCACTCGCATATCGGCTGCTCAACGCGCTGGCGATGTGGTTCGGCGCGCTGCCTGGGCGGCGCATCGGCTTCGGTGGCAACGAAGCACGCGGCGTGATTCGCGATTGGTCGCGCACGGGGCTCACAGGCTGCTACACCGCGCCCGGCGTCGGCGATATCGAACCGAAGCTCGCAGCGGTTACTTCGCCGCTGACGGCCGTGCTCTTCGCCAACGACTGGCTAGCGCCGCGCGCGTCGCTCGATTACCTGATGGCAAAAATGCAGCCGGCGTCGACGGCGGTGACGTTGCTGGATGCCGCCAAACTCGGCACGCGCGACGACCACTTCGCATGGATGAAAGCACCGACCGAAGTCGTGTCAGCCCTGCTCGACGCGCACTGAGCCCCGTCTGCGTTGACGCGTGCGCGCTTCGAAGACGCGTCGACCGGGAATTGCTCGATTTCCCGCAAATAACGCATCGAACTTATCGACCGCACAAACAAAAAGACCGACAGTTTCCTGTCGGTCTCTTCGTCTTGTATGGCGCGCCCGGAAGGATTCGAACCTCCGACCCCCAAGTTCGTAGCCTGGTGCTCTATCCAGCTGAGCTACGGGCGCGTAGTCGAAAAATTATGACGTTCGATGCAATGTTCGTCAACGCTTTTCGATGATGATCGCGGAAGTTTTACCGCGATCGTTCGCCACTTGCGTGGCTATACAACTGGCGGAGACGGAGGGATTCGAACCCTCGATGGAGCTTTTGACCCCATACTCCCTTAGCAGGGGAGCCCCTTCGGCCTCTCGGGCACGTCTCCGGGAATTACTCGCTGCGATCGCCGCGAGGCCGGGATGTTAACGCCCCGGCCGCAATGCGGCAATCGTCATCCTTGCGTGCCGTCCGCCGCCTCGTCGCGTACGTCACCGCCACGCTGGATGCGCTGGTAAATCTCTTCGCGGTGAACCGCGACGTCCTTCGGTGCGGTGATACCGATCCGCACCTGATTACCCTTCACGCCGAGCACGGTGACCGACACCGAGTCGCCGATCATCAGGGTTTCGCCGACGCGACGCGTCAGGATGAGCATTACGACCTCCTTGATCCGGCATCTCCGCCGGGCGCGCAGCCTCTGCCACGCACAATATTTGGACACAAACGCCCGCCATGGTAGCGAGCGGCCATTTCATGCTGCAAGGAAGCGGTTCACACTCCTGCAGCGGCAGTACGTTCCTTTACGAGCCCGGCCACTCCGGCAAGCGCGGCAGCCAGTGCGGGGACGTCATCGCCACCGCCCTGCGCCATGTCCGGCCGACCGCCACCCTTTCCGTTGATCTGTCGCGCAACCTGCCCGAGCAGGTCGCCCGCCTTCACCGGACCGAGCGCGCGTCCGCCGACGCCCGCGACGAGCGATGCTTTTCCATCCTGCACGCCCGCAAGAACTACAACGGCATCGACCAGCTGTTGCTTGAGCCGGTCGACAGCGTCGCGTAGCGCCTTGGCGTCGAATCCTTCCAGACGGGCCGTGACGACCTTGATGCCGTCGACGTCGACGGCCGACGATGCGAGGTCCGCGGTGGCACCGGACGCAGCCTTGGCCTTGAGCGATTCCAGCTCGCGCTCGAGGCGACGCTGGCGGTCGAGCAGCGCACGCAGCTTGTCCGACACCTCCGCGCGCGGCGAACCCACGAGCCGTGCGGCCTCGTCCAGGCGATGCAGTTCGGACGCGACGTAGTCGAGCGCGCCCTGCCCCGTCACCGCTTCGATGCGGCGCACGCCGGCCGAAACACCACTCTCCGACAGAATCTTGAAGAAGCCGATGTCACCCGTGCGCGACACGTGCGTGCCGCCGCAGAGTTCGGTCGACGTATCGCCCATGCGCAGCACGCGCACGCGATCGCCGTACTTCTCGCCGAACAGCGCGAGGGCACCGAAGTCGAGCGCTTCCTGCATGCCCATGTGATGCACTTCGGTCGAATGGTTCGCGCGGATCTCCGCATTGACCTGACGTTCGACCTCCGCGATCTCGTCCGGCATCACCGGCTGGAAATGCGAGAAATCGAAGCGCAGGCGATCGGGCGCGACCAGCGAACCCTTCTGCTGCACATGCTCGCCAAGCACACGACGAAGCGCCGAATGCAGGAGATGCGTCGCCGAATGATTGAGCACCGTCGCCGCGCGACGCGTACCGTCGACCGAACCCATCACACGATCGCCGCGCGACAGTCGTCCCGACTGCAATGCACCGACGTGGCCATGGAACTGGCCCGCGAACTTCAGCGTGTCGCGAACAACGAAGCGCACGCCCTTCTCGTCGAGCTCGCCCGCGTCGCCGACCTGGCCACCGCTTTCGGCGTAGAACGGCGTGCGATCGAGGATGACGACCGCTTCGTCGCCCGCTTCGATCGACTCAACCGCGCGGCCATCCTTGAGGATCGCGAGCACCTGCAGGCCGCCATCGACGAGCTTGTCGTAACCGAGGAACTCGGTCGGCGGCATCTGCGCGGCGAGTTCCGCCGACAGCGTGGTCGTGCTGCCGAACTTGCCCGACGCGCGCGCGCGTTCGCGCTGCTCGGTCATCAGCCGCTCGTAGTCCTCCATCGCCGACGGCTCGAGCTCCGCACCATCGCGCTCGCGCACGATGTCGGCGATGAGGTCCGGCGGGCAACCGTAGGTGTCATGCAGCTGGAAGAGCTGTTCGCCGTCGATCCGTCCGTTGTTGCGCGACAGATAGCCTTCGAGACGCTGCATGCCGGCATCGAGCGTCTGAGCGAACGCCGCTTCCTCGGCCTTGAGCGTGCGCTCGACGAAGTCGCGCTTGGTCGCGATCTCCGGATACGCATCGGCCATGACTTCCACCAGCGGCGCGACCATCTTCCAGAACGTGCCGTCCGCCGTGAGGCCGTTGAGCTTCCAGATGTGGCGGATCGCGCGACGGATGATGCGGCGGAGCACGTAGCCGCGCCCTTCGTTCGACGGCATCACGCCATCCACGATCAGGAACGAGCACGCGCGGATGTGGTCGGCGATGACGCGCAGCGACTTGTTGTCGAGATCCGAACGCTCGGTGAGGTTCGCGGCCGCACCGATCAGGTGGCGGAAAATGTCGATCTCGTAATTGCTGTGCACGTGCTGCAGCACGGCCGCCATGCGCTCGAGGCCCATGCCGGTGTCGACGCAGGGCGCCGGCAGCGGCACCAGCGTGCCGTCGGGCTGGCGGTCGAACTGCATGAAGACGTTGTTCCAGATCTCGATGTAGCGATCGCCGTCTTCGTCGGGCGAACCCGGCGGGCCGCCGGCGACGTGCGGGCCGTGGTCGTAGAAGATCTCCGTGCACGGGCCGCAGGGGCCGGTGTCGGCCATCTGCCAGAAGTTGTCGGACGCATACGGCGCGCCCTTGTTGTCGCCGATGCGCACGATGCGATCGACCGGCAGGCCCATGTCGCGATGCCAGATGTCGAAGGCTTCGTCGTCGTTGTGATAGACGGTGACGAGCAGGCGGTCGGCCGGCAGGCCCCAGACCTTGGTCAACAGCTCCCATGCCCAGGCGATCGCGTCCTTCTTGAAGTAATCGCCGAACGACCAGTTGCCGAGCATTTCGAAGAACGTGTGGTGGGCGCGCGGTATAGCCGACCTGGTCGAGATCGTTGTGCTTGCCGCCGGCGCGCAGGCAGCGCTGCACGTCGGCAGCGCGCACGTAGCCGGGCTTCTCGCTGCCGAGGAACACGTTCTTGAACTGCACCATGCCCGAGTTGGTGAACAGCAACGTGGGGTCGTTGGCCGGAACCAGCGGCGCCGACGGAACGATGGTGTGTCCCTTGCTGCGGAAGAATTCGATGAAATCGCTACGGATTTCGGACGTGGTTTTCATACGGGAGCAGTTCGTCTGGACGCGGTGCAGCCGGACGGCCGCCGAAAGGCAGCCAGCAGGCACTGGGAGGACCTCGAAGAGTAGCAGGCGCTGCGGCGCCGCATGCGCCCGCGGATGGACCGGTCAGTCGCCAGTCGTGAAACGTGCAGCGGCGCGGGCGACATCGCCGGGGAAGCCGCGACGCATCAGGTAGTCCATCGCCTTGCGCTCGCGGACCCGCCCGTCCTCGATCCGGCCGAAGCGCCGGGTGACGAGGTCGCGGGCGATTTCCGTCCAGTCGCCCTCGAACTCGTCCAGCGCGGCCCGACCGACGTCAGCCGGAAGATCGTGAGTGCCGAGTTCGGCACGAATGTGCAGCGGGCCGTAGCCGTTGGACGCACGGCTGCGGACGAGGCTTTCGGCGAAGCGACGCTCGTCCTGCCAGCCGGCGGCGACGAGTTTGTCGACGGCGATTTCGACTTCCGCCGCATCAACGCCACGCGTCACCAGCTTGCGGGTGAGCTCTTTGCGGGAGTGTTCGCGCCGAGTCAGTAGGGCGAGGGCGCGCTGCAGCGCGGTCGCGGGCTTGCGCTCGCGTTTGGGGCGCTTGCGGGTGTCGGCGTTGGGGCCGAAGAGGGATTCGTAGGCGGGGCCGGTGTCGAGAGCGTCGGTTGGTGCCCGGGTGTCATCGCTGGCGACGCGGCTCGTACCGTTCCGAGCGTCCGATTGCGCCGTCGAAGGATGGGATTTCGTTCCCTCCCCGTGCTCCGCCTTGAGCGAAGCGCGGACCCGTCGCGGTGGTCGATCGTCCGCTTGGTCTCGGCGCCCGCGAGTGCCGGCACGTGTATCAAGAGCGCCATGCAACCTGTCCGGATCGGCGGCAACATGCACCGGCGGATCGGTGCGGTTACTCGAGGCAGGAACGCGCTTCGACGTCTGCGCAGGACGCGGAACAGCCTTCGGACTCGCATCACCCTCGAAATCCGCGGGCGAGAACAAATCGGACAATCGAACGATGCCCTGCGGCGCAGCGTCGCCAGAGCGCGTAAACGACTCGGCCCCGGGCTCGTCGCCCGGGGCCGTTTCGCGATCACGTGGAGGACGTGGCCGGCTCATCGCCTCGATCAGGCATTCGCCTCGGCTTCAGCCGGATTGATCTCCTGCGGCACGAACTTCTCGCGCAGCGCGGCTTCGAGCTTCGCCGCCATCGCCGGGTTCTCCTTGAGGAACGTGCGGGCGTTTTCCTTGCCCTGGCCGATGCGCTCACCGTCGCAGCTGTACCACGCACCCGCCTTCTCGACGAGCTTCGCATCGACGCCCATGTCGATCAGCTCACCCTCGCGGGAGATGCCTTCGCCGTAGAGGATTTCGGTAACGACCTGCTTGAACGGGGGCGCCAGCTTGTTCTTGACGACCTTGATGCGGGTCTGGTTACCGATGATCTCTTCGCCCTTCTTGATCGAGCCGATGCGGCGGATGTCGAGACGGACCGACGCGTAGAACTTCAGCGCGTTACCACCGGTGGTGGTCTCCGGGCTCTGACCCGGCATCATGATGCCGATCTTCATGCGCAGCTGGTTGATGAAGATCACCAGCGTGTTCGAGCGCTTGATGTTGCCGGTGAGCTTGCGCAGTGCCTGCGACATCAGGCGGGCCTGCAGACCCGGCAGCTGGTCACCCATCTCGCCTTCGATTTCCGCACGCGGCGTCAGCGCAGCGACCGAGTCGATGACGACCATGTCGACTGCATTCGAACGCACGAGCATGTCGGCAATTTCGAGCGCCTGTTCGCCGGTGTCCGGCTGCGAGAGCAGCAGGTCGTCGACGTTGACGCCGAGCTTGGCGGCGTAGATCGGATCGAGCGCGTGCTCGGCGTCGATGAAGGCCGCGGTGCCGCCCTTCTTCTGGCATTCCGCGATCGCCTGCAGCGTCAGCGTGGTCTTGCCCGACGATTCCGGGCCGTAGATTTCGACGACGCGTCCGCGCGGCAGGCCGCCGATGCCGAGCGCGATGTCGAGCATCAGGGAACCCGTGCCGACGATTTCGACGGCTTCCACGGCGCGGTCGCCCATGCGCATGACCGAGCCCTTGCCGAACTGCTTCTCGATCTGGCCGAGAGCCGCTGCAAGTGCGCGCTTCTTGTTCTCATCCATTGAAGGGTTCCTGTTGCTCATTGGTGTAGGGAGACTCTAGGGGCCGGACATCGCACGCATTGAGACGATGGCATCGGCAGATGAACTGTGCGACGAGTGGTCGCACACAGGGATCGGACGACGCATGCGGCGGCCGTAGGAAATTGCCGCTCGGTCAGCCGTAAGCCTCGATAACGGGTGTTGCAGGCGACGTGGCTTTGACGAGTCCGATCGCGTATTCGCAGTCGTACTTGCTGACATAGCCTTCGGAACTGTCCGCGATGATCTCGCCGTTGTCGGCAACCAGTCGCCAACGCCACTGGAACGACTGCATCAAAGGATTCGAGCTGTAGATTTCGAACTTCATGAGAGACCTCAACGATTCGGGCGCACGAGACCGCAGTACAGGCCTTCGATTGCGAAGTCCTGCTCGGACGTCACTTCGATCGGATCGAAGTCGGGATTGCGCGGCAGCAGGCGGATGCGGTCTTTCGCGATCTTCAGAAGCTTCACGGTGATCGCGTCATCGATACGCGCGACGACGATCTGCCCGGAGCGCGCTTCGTTCGTGCGATGCACGCCGATCAGGTCGCCGTCGAAGATGCCTTCGTCGCGCATCGAGTCGCCCTTGACCCGCAGCAGGTAATCCGGCGCTGGCGCGAACAGGTTCTTGTCGAGCAGCACCATGTCGTCCGAGCCGATGTCCGCGCCGATCGGCAGACCCGCTGCGACCTGGCCGAGCACCGGCAGATGCAGCATGTCGTTCGCGTTGGCGGCGGGCCCATTCGGCGTGGCGACCAGGCGGATGCCCCGCGCCTGCCCCGGCACCCGGCGGATCGCGCCAGCCTGCTCGAGCGCCTGCAGGTGGTACTGGGCCGCCCGGACGCTGCTGAAACCGAAGACCTGGGCGATCTCCGTCTGCGACGGCGGGACGCCGTCGGCCTCGATGCGCTCGGCGATCATTTCGAGGATCGCCTGCTGGGTGTCGGTAAGGTTCATTAGTAGTAATACTACTAACCCAATCGCCCACCGCAAGACCGTTCGTCAGGCGGCGAGCTCGATCAGCCCGGCCAGCGACGCCGCCACGGTCTGCCGGCGGACCGCTTCGCGATCGCCCTCGAAGTGATGGACCGAGGCGTGCGGATAGCCGCCGCGCCGCTTCCAGGCGATCCAGACCGTGCCGACCGGCTTGCCCGGCGTCGCGCCGCCCGGGCCGGCGATTCCGGTGACTGCAACGGCGAGCGTCGCCGCCGAATGCACCAGCGCGCCGGACACCATCTCGACCACCGTCTCCCGGCTGACCGCGCCGTGTTCCTCGAGCGTGTGCGGGTTGACGCCGAGCATCGCCTGCTTGGCCTCGTAGCTGTAGACGACCATGCCGCAGTCGAACCACGCTGAGGAGCCGGCGAGGTCGGTGAGCGTCTTGGCGATCCAGCCCCCGGTGCAGCTTTCGGCGGTCACGACGGTGAGGCGGTTGTCCTGCGCCGCGCGGGCCAGGGTTTCGCCGAGGCGGCGGAGGTCGTCGTCGGAAGGAAGATCCATGTCGCCATTATGGCCGGCCGGTCGCGCGGCATACTGTCGCCCCGCGGGCCCAGGCCCGACCGCCCGACCGAAGTCCGCCGTGCCCGACGCCAGCGCCGACGCCCGTTCCGCCGACGCCCACACCCCGCTCATGCGCCAGTTCTTCGCCGCCAAGGCGGAGCACCCGGACGTGCTGCTGTTCTTCCGGATGGGCGATTTCTACGAGCTCTTCTACGACGACGCCCGCAAGGCGGCGCGGCTGCTCGACATCACCCTCACCCAGCGCGGCAGCTCGGCCGGACAGCCGATCCCGATGGCGGGCGTGCCGCATCACTCGGCCGAGGGCTATCTGGCGCGGCTCGTCGCGCTTGGCGAGTCGGTTGCCATCTGCGAACAGATCGGCGACCCGGCGCTCGCCAAGGGCATCGTCGAGCGCAAGGTCGTCCGCATCGTCACGCCGGGCACGGTCACCGACGAAGCGCTGCTCGACCAGCGTCGCGACACACTGCTGATGGCGGTTTCGCGCGGTAAAACCGGGTGGGGCCTCGCGTGGGCCGACCTGGCTGCAGGACGCTTCCTCTGCAACGAAGTCGCGAACGAAGACCTGCTCGAAGCCGAGATCGCGCGCCTCGATCCCGCCGAAGTGTTGTTCCCCGACGAAGACGCCCTGCCCGCCTGCGTCGCCACGCGCACCGGCCTGCGCCGCCGAGCGCCCTGGCTGTTCGACCTCGACAGCGGCCGCCGTCAGTTGCTGCGCTTCTTCGACGTGCACGACCTCACCGGTTTCGGCATCGACGACCGCCCGCTCGCGACCGCCGCGGCTGCGGCGCTGCTCGGCTACGTCGAGGAAACGCAGAAGCAGCGCCTGCCGCACCTGACCTCGATCGCGCTCGAGTCGGGTGACGGCGCGATCGCCATGAACGCCGCGACGCGTCGTCATCTCGAACTCGACACGCGCGTCGATGGCGACACGCGCCACACGCTGCTCGGTGTTCTCGATTCGACGGTGACGCCGATGGGTGGCCGCCTGCTGCGCCGCTGGCTGCATCGACCGCTGCGTGATCGCGACGTGCTGCGCCATCGCCACAATGCCGTCGCCACACTGATCGACACGCGAACCGACGATGCACTGCGCGACGACCTGCGCGCCGTCGGCGACATCGAACGCATCCTCGCCCGTGTCGCCTTGCGCAGTGCGCGTCCGCGCGACCTGTCCACGCTGCGCGACGCGCTCGCGATGGCGCCGACACTGCGCGAACGCCTCGCGCCGCTCGACGCGCCGCGCCTGCAGGCGTTGCGCGACGAACTCGGCGAGCACGATGCGATCGCCGCGCATCTTGCTGCAGCGATCGTCATGCAGCCGCCGGTGCTCGCACGCGACGGCGGCGTTTTCGCAGAAGGCTATGACGCCGAGCTCGACGAGCTGCGTCGGCTGTCGACAAATGCCGACCAGTTCCTCGTCGACCTCGAAGCGCGCGAACGCGAAGCGAGCGGCATTCCGACGCTGAAGGTCGGCTACAACCGCGTGCACGGCTACTTCATCGAGATCAGCAAGGGCCAGGCCGCGCGCGCGCCGACGCACTACACACGCCGGCAGACGCTGACCGGCGCCGAGCGTTACATCACCGAGGAACTCAAGCAGTTCGAGGACAAGGTGCTGAGCGCACGCGAGCGTTCGCTGTCGCGCGAGCGTCTGTTGTACGAACAGTTGCTCGACGTGCTCAACGAGCATCTCGAACCGCTGAAGCACTGCGCGGCAGCTCTGTCCGAACTCGACGTGCTTGCCGGGTTCGCCGAACGCGCGCAGGCGCTCGACTGGTCGCACCCGGAACTCGCGGAACATCCCGGCATCCGCATCGAGCGCGGCCGCCATCCCGTCGTGGAAGCCGTGCGCGACGCGCCGTTCGAGCCGAACGATCTGATCCTCGACTGCGCACCGGACCACGTCGGCCGACGCATGCTCGTCGTCACCGGCCCGAACATGGGCGGCAAGTCGACGTACATGCGGCAGAACGCGCTGATCGTGCTGCTCGCGCACATCGGCAGCTTCGTGCCGGCGTCGACCGCGGTGATCGGTCCGATCGATCGCATCCTCACGCGCATCGGCGCCGGCGACGACCTCGCCCGCGGGCAGTCGACCTTCATGGTCGAGATGGCGGAGACGAGCTACATCCTCCACCACGCGACCGACCGTTCGCTCGTGCTGATGGACGAGATCGGCCGCGGCACATCGACATACGACGGCCTCGCGCTTGCGGAAGCCTGTGCACGCCATCTCGCGCACGCCAATCGCGCGTACACGCTGTTCGCGACGCACTACTTCGAACTCACGCGCCTCGCCGAGCCCGGCAGCGGCATCGCGAACGTCCACCTAGATGCCGTCGAGCACGGCGACAAACTCGTGTTCATGCATGCGGTCAAGGACGGCCCAGCAGATCGAAGCTTCGGCCTGCAGGTCGCTGCACTCGCCGGCTTGCCGAAAGCGGTGGTCACTCAAGCCCGTGCTCGCCTTGCCGAACTCGAACAGCAACGTCCGGACGATGCACGCGCGCCGATGACGGCGGCGACTCTCGATTCGCCGCAGCAGTTCAGCCTGTTCTCGCCGACATCCGCTGCGATCGAAGCGCTTGCCGGCCTCGACCCCGACGAGCTGACGCCGAAGCAGGCGCTGGAAGCGCTTTACCGGCTTCGCACGCTGCTCTGATTGTTACGCTGCCGCGTCGGCGCTGACGGGTGCAGGCCGCCGCCGATAAAGCAGTCGGCGCCAGAAGGGCAACGTAATCATCGCCATCGGGCCGAAAAACGGCGCGACCTGCGCGAGGAGCAACGCGCACAGCGATGCGGCGATCGTCGCTATGCCTCGTGCACGGATGTAGCGCGCATCGTCGTCCGTCGTGGTCGGTGCGCGCATTGCCGGCGACACCGCGAGCGTATTGACGCGAAGATTCAGCAACGCCATCAGCAGCATCCACAACCAATACAGCGACGCGGGCACGCGGGCGCCGGCGTACTCGGCCATGAACGCCGTCAAGAACGGCATGAAGGCGACGCTGCCAAGCAGCAGCAAATTCCACAGTGCGATGCGCTGCGAATAGCGCGTAGCAAGCGAAAAGGCGCGGTGGTGGCCCATCCAGAAGGCGCCGATGACGCCGAAGCTCACGAAGTAGCCCACCAGGTTCGGAACCAGATGGGCCAGCGCGACCCAGTACGCGTGATCACCGCCGGCGCGGCTGACCTCGGGCACGTGCACCTCGATGACGAGCAGCGTGATCGCGATCGCGAACACCGCATCCGAGAAGAACACCAAGCGTTCAAGCGCGTGGTCCGTGTCCTGGCTCATGTCGTCTCCCCGTTTCGCGCATTGTTTCCGCCATGGCGCGGTGCGGCAAGCGTGACCGCACGTCAGCTCGAACGCGGCGACCACGCCGGCCTGACGAAACCCTCACGATGCATCCATGAGCCGCGTGGCTGACTCGTAGTGTCCGCCACGGAGAATTCCCATGAACGGCCCGCTCTACGACGATCTTCTCGACCAGCTTCGCGGCACGCCCTCGCACCAGCTCGGCCAGCGACTCGGCATCTCGCCGGCGACCGCGCTGCAGGCCGCCGCCACTGCCCTGCCCGTGCTGCTGGGCGCCATGCACCGCAACGCGAATGCGCCATCGGGCGCCGACTCGCTGCTGTCCGCGCTGGAGTACGACCACCGCGGCGTGGACCCTGCAAATGCGCTTGGTACCGCACTCGCCGGCGGGGGCAGCGGTGCAGGCATCCTCGGCCACCTGTTCGGCGATCGCCACGAGGCCGCAGCGGATGCCGTGAGCCAGGCCACCGGTCTGGACGGCGGCCGTTCGTCGATGTTGTTGCGGGTGCTGGCGCCCGTCGTCATGGCCTACGTCGCGCGCAGGCTGTTCACGTCGCGCGAGGCCGACGGCGCGAATACGCCGCATGCATCGCCGGAGGGTCTGCGTACCGCGCTGGAGCAGGAAGTCGGCGCGCTGCACGCGACGTCGGAGCCCCATCACGGCCTGCTTGCGTTCCTCGACCAGAACCGCGAAGGGGATGTCGACCTGTCAGAGTTCGGATCAGCCGATCCGACGAGCGCGCTGCCGGTGCAGACGGCGGAGATGCGGAGCCCACGCCCGCGGATCTGATCCATCGCGGTTCGGAGCTTTGCACGGTACGGCGATGCCCGTGGCAATCGGGTTTGCGATCGCGGTTCCGACGCAGGGCTGACGCGGTGATCAGGCCGCGTCGATGTCGCCCAGTGCACGGATGAGTCGTCGAGCGCGCTTGTCCGGCCGCTGCTCCGGTGCGCGATAGCCGTTGCGCATAGCAGCGCGCTCGGCGCGCGCCTGGTCGCGGCGCGTCCGTGATTCTTCGGTCTCCGCGTAGAGCATCTGCGCGATGGGCGCAGCACCACGTTCGTCGCTGATGCCTAGGACGGCGACATCGAAGCGCTCGTCGCCACGCACGATGCCGAGACGATCGCCGACACGCACCGCGCGCGACGGCTTGGCGCGCTGTCCGTCGAGCTCCACACGACCGGTTTCGATCGCCTGCTTCGCGAGCGAACGCGTACGGAAGAACCGCGCCGCCCACAGCCACTGGTCAAGTCGAACGTTTGCTAGAGCTTCGGTCATTCGAGAGACGTTTGAAGTTGAAGGAGTTTCAGCGCTGGCGAGCCCGCCGAGCCAGCGCTCGACGTGACTGCCGATCGAACGACGTCGTTGCAACCGCTACGGCGCGTCACAGCAGCGGCTACGGCACGCGACCACGCTGTACGGCATCACTTACATTGGCCGGATCTGCGGGCTGCTCGAAATGATTGCAGCGCCGGCAACGATTAAATCGCGCGAAAGTTGTCGCGAGGCCGAAGCGTTCGTTCACGTCAGCGAATTACGTCAGCGGCTGTCGCGTGCGCGAACGCGGCGTCGGCAGCAAACCTCTGCAGCGCGGCAGTCCAGTGGCAAGAGCGAGCGACCGTCGATGCGAAGCCGATGCTGGGGCATTGCTGCGCATCGTGCCGCCGTGTCCGACAACCTGCTCGCTCCGCGCGGGCCGACTGCACGCCTACTCCGCGCGCGGACTACACACGGCCGCCCAAATGCAAACGGCCGCCCTGAGGCGGCCGTTGCAGGAAGCGCTGCGCCGATTACTGCTGGGCAGCGGCGGCAGCTGCTGCGGCGGCCGTAGCCTTCGCCTTCGCGTTGCCGGCCAGATCTTCCTTGATGCGCGCCTTCTTGCCCTGCAGACCACGCAGGTAGTACAGCTTGCCGGCGCGGACCTTGCCGCGGCGCTTTACGTCGACCGACTCGATCGTGGCGCTGTGCGTCTGGAAGACGCGCTCGACGCCGAAGCCGTGCGAGATCTTGCGAACGGTGAACGAGGAGTTCAGGCCGCCGTTCTTGATGCCGATGACCACGCCCTCGTACGCCTGGAGGCGCTCGCGGTTGCCTTCCTTGACCTTCACGTTGACGACAACGGTGTCGCCCTGGCTGAAGTCGGGAAGCGTGCGGGTGATCTGCTCGGCTTCGAAATTCTGGAGGAGCGTATTGAGGGACGGCTTGTTCATGGGCTTTGGCCTGTTGGTGTCGTTGTAGAGCCGCGAGTGCGCGTGGACCCGCGTGCCGGCATCGGTGGAACGAAGCCCGCAATTCTAGCGGGAAATTTCCTTGCGTGGCTAGGGCTTAGCCGATTTCCGGATCGGCGGCGGCCGATTCCGTGGTGGGCGCCACGTCCGCGCCCGGCGCCTGCGATTCCCGATACAGCTTCAGGAGCTCGGCATCCTTCTTCGACAGGACGCGCCCCTTGAGCAGGTCCGGTCGACGCTCCGCCGTCCGCCCCAGCGACTGCATGCGCCGCCATTTGGCGATCTTCGAGTGGTCGCCGGAGAGCAGGACGTCGGGAACCATGCCCAGGTCGTGTTCGACCGGCCGCGTGTAGTGCGGGCAGTCGAGCAGCCCGTCCTCGAAGCTGTCCTGAGTGGCGGATTCGGCGTCGTTGAGCGCCCCGTCCTGCAGCCGGGCGATGGCGTCGACGACCACCGCGGCCGCCAGCTCGCCGCCCGACAGCACGTAGTCGCCGATCGAGATTTCTTCATCGACCTCGGCACCGATCAGGCGCTCGTCGATGCCCTCGTAGCGGCCGCAGAGCAGGATCAGCTGCGGCTCTGCGGCGAGCCGTCGCACCGTTTCCTGGTCGAGGCGGCGGCCCTGCGGGCTCATGTAGACGACCCGCACCGGGCCATCCCCGCCCGCGCGCGCCGCGTTCAACGCGCGACGCAGTGGGTCGATCAGCATGACCATGCCGGGGCCACCACCGAACGGGCGGTCGTCCACCCGGCGGTAATTGCCCTCGGCGAAATCGCGCGGGTTGGTGCCGTGAATCGAGAGAAGCCCCCGCTCGATCGCGCGCCCGACGACGCCGAACGCCGCGCACTGCGCGACGAACTCGGGGAACAGGCTGACGATATCGATGCGCATGGTGTGCCTGGCTGTGGAACGGCTATCGATCGCCGCGGTGACGCGGATCGCGCGTCAGAAGTCCGGATCCCAGTCGACCGTGATGCGGCCGGCCTCGACGTCGATTTGGGTGACGAACTGCGGACGCACGAAGGGGATCATCCATTCGCGGTCGCCATCGCGGGTGACCAGCACGTCGTTGGCGCCGGTGGCGAACAGGTGCGTGACGCGACCCATCGCGACGCCTTCGGTGTTGACGACTTCAAGGCCTTCGAGGTCGGTCCAGTAGAACTCGCCTTCCGCGGCCTTGGGCAATGCGGAGCGCGGCACGTAGATCTCGGTGCCGCGCATGGCGTCGGCTGCGTCGCGGTCTTCCACGCCTGGGATTTCCGCCGCGAGGCTCTTGCCGACGGCGCGTCCGCGCACGCCCATGAGCTCACGCTCGACGCCGCGTGCGTCGCGAAGAATCCAGGGCCGGTAGCCGAAGAGCGCCGAGCGCGGCTCGGTCCAGCTCTCGAGTTTCACTTCCCCACGAACGCCGAAGGCGCCGACCACCCTTCCAACAAGGATGCGGCGCCCCGGGTTGTTCGTATCGCTACCGCCCGCGCCGTGCACGGGCGAGGACATCAGGCCGCGGCCTGCGCCTTGGACGCCTGCTTGTACAGGTCGGCGACCTTGTCGGTCATCTGCGCGCCCTGGCCGACCCAGTGCTGGATGCGGGCGACGTCGAGCTCGACGCGCTTGTCGTTACCGGCGGCAACCGGGTTGTAGTAACCGACGCGCTCGATGTTGCGGCCGTCGCGGGCGCTGCGGCTGTCGGTAACGATGATGTGGTAGAACGGGCGCTTCTTGGCGCCGCCACGCGTCAGGCGAATCTTGACCATAGGTTTCTCGGTGTTGCCCAGCTGCCGGAATGGCAGGGTAAGCCGACAATTTTAGCGGGAAGGCAGGCCGCGGGTAAACCCGTCGGGCCAAGCGGCCGTGGATCCGCCTCAGCGGAATGGCATTCCGCCCCGCCCGCCCATCATCCCCTTCATGCCGCGCATGAGTCCCTTCATGCCGCCGCCGGCCAGCTTGGACATCATCTTTTCCATCTGCTGGTACTGCTTCATCACCTTGTTGACGTCCGCCGGGGTCAGGCCCGCGCCCTTGGCGATGCGCGCGCGGCGCGAACCGTTGAGCAGCGTCGGGTTGCGGCGCTCCTTCTTGGTCATCGAGTTGATGATCGCGATCATCCGCGGCACTTCCTTGCCGGTGATCTGCTGCTTCAGGTGGTCCGGTACCTGACCCATGCCCGGCAGCTTGTCCATGAGCCCGTGCAGGCCGCCCATGTTCTGCATCTGCTCGAGCTGGTCGCGCATGTCGTTGAGGTCGAATTTCTTGCCCTTGACGACCTTCTCGGCGAGCTTCTGCGCCTTGTCCTTGTCGACCTGCGCTTCGACCTGCTCGACCAGCGACAGCACGTCGCCCATGTCGAGGATGCGGCTCGCGATACGGTCCGGATGGAAGACGTCGAGGCCGTCCGGCTTCTCGCCCGTACCCATGAACTTGATCGGGCGACCGGTGATGTAACGCACCGACAGGGCCGCACCGCCGCGTGCGTCGCCGTCGGTCTTGGTCAGCACGACGCCGGTGAGCGGCAGCGCCTCGGAGAAGGCCTTCGCGGTGACCGCGGCGTCCTGGCCGGTCATCGAATCGACGACGAACAGCGTTTCGACGGGATTGACCGCGGCATGCAGCGCCTTGATCTCGGCCATCATCGCTTCGTCGATCGCGAGGCGACCCGCGGTATCGACGATCAGCACGTCGACGTACGACTTGCGCGCATCGTCGATCGCCGCCCGCACGATCGCTTCGGGCTTCTGCGATGCATCGGACGCGAAGAACGTCACGTCGACCTGCTCGGCGAGCTGGCGCAACTGCTCGATCGCGGCCGGGCGATAGACGTCGGCCGATACCACCATCACCTTCTTCTTGCGCTTTTCCTTGAGGTGCTTGGCGAGCTTGCCGACCGTCGTGGTCTTGCCCGCGCCCTGCAGGCCGGCCATCAGGATGACCGCCGGCGCCGGCACGTTGAGGTTGAGGTCCGATGCCTGCGCGCCCATCACGGCCGACATTTCGTCGCGCACGATCTTGATCAGCGCCTGGCCGGGCGTCAGCGACTTGAGCACTTCCTGGCCGACCGCGCGGGTCTTGATGCGCTCGATCAGCGCCTGCACGACAGGCAGCGCGACGTCGGCTTCGAGCAGCGCGATGCGCACCTCGCGCAGCGACTCGCGGATGTTCTCCTCGGTCAGGCGACCGCGGCCACGCAGGCGCTCGATGGTGCCGGAGAGGCGCTGGGACAGGGACTCGAACATGGCGGGACCGACGCGAAAAACGGTCGCGAAGTATAGCCGCCACGCGCCTGCGACCCGCCGAACGGCTGTGCGACACTCCGCGCCATGACGCTCGCGCTCGTGATCGCTTCCGCTGTTCTCTACCTCGTGGCGACCGGCATGCTCGCCGCCGCGTTGCGCGCGGATCCCGCTGCGCCGGGTGACGGCTGGCGCACGCCGTCGGCAATCGCACTCGCGCTGCACGCGGCCACGCACGTCGTCGCGTGGAACGAAGTGCATGGGCCGGACCTGCACTTCTTCGCCGCGTTGTCGCTCGTCGCGCTCGGCATGGCGGCGGTGACGACGTTCGTCGCGCGACGCGAGCGCGTGGCGGCCTTGGCGATCGTCGCGCTCCCGCTCGCGGCGGCGATGCTGGTCGCGTATCGCGCTTACGGCCATACCGCGCCGATGGCGCTGGACTGGCAACAGCAACTGCATGCCGCGCTGGCCCTGCTCGCCTACGCGACGCTGGCGGTCGCGGCCTTGCTCGCGGTGACACTGTGGGGGCAGGAACGCGCTCTGCGACGTCGCGAGTTCCACGGCTGGCGACGCGCACTGCCGCCGCTCGTGCAGCTGGAATCGCTGATGTTCCGCACGATCGCGGTCGGCTTCGCGCTGCTGACGGCCACGCTGCTCACCGGCATCCTGTTCGTGCAGAACCTGTTCGCCCAGCACCTCGTTCACAAGACGGTGCTGGGCATCCTGTCGTGGCTGGCGTTCGGTGCCCTGCTCTACGGCCGCCGGCGCTACGGCTGGCGCGGCGACAAGGCCGTGCGCTGGACCCTCGCCGCAATGGCGCTGCTGGTCCTCGCCTACTTCGGCAGCAAGATGGTCCTCGAGCTGATCCTCCACCGCGCGGTCGTCTGAATCGTTCTGCTAACAGAACGCTGGTTGACTATGTGCGGATGCAATAATTGCATTGACAACTATTGCGCGCGCACCTAAAGTGCGCGGCCATGACGAACACCCCGCCCTGCAGTGGCTCCTCGCTTGGCCTGATGTTCCGTCAGGTCCGCGATGCCATGTGGGCGCGCGTCGAGCGTGAACTCGCCGCCGCCGGCCACGACCTGACCTTCAGCCAGTACATCACCCTCAAGACGCTCGGCAGCGGCCGCGCCGGCGTGAGCGAACTCGCACGCGCCGCGCAGTTGCATCCCGGTGCGATGACACGGCTGCTCGACAAGCTCGAAGCGCAGGGCCTCGTCGCTCGCGTCGTCGACCCGCAGGATCGCCGCGCGTTGCACGTCGACCTGACCGATGCCGGCCGCTCGCTGTGGACCGAGATCAGCGACTGTGGCCGCCGCGTACACGCCCGCGCGATGCAGGGTCTGGACGATGCCGAGCAGGCGCGCCTGATGGATTTCCTCGTTCGCGTCCGCGACAACCTTTCCTCCGACCTCGACTGACATGACCCCACGTCCCGTCGCGCCGACCCTCCGGCGCCTGGCTCCGTTGTTCATCGCCATGGCGCTCGCCGGTTGCGCCAGCATGCATGGCATCGAACCGCAGGAGCATCCGATGGATGCGAATGCGCTCTCCGCATCGAACGCGCTCGCCGGCGCGGCCAACGCGCCGCTCGCGCGCGACTGGTGGCGGGCGTTCGGTGATCCGCAGCTCGATTCACTGGTCGACGAAGCACTCGCCGGACAGCCGAGCCTCGCGGCCGCCGATGCGCGCGTGCGCCAGGCCGTCGCGCAGACCGGCCTTGCCGAAGCCGCGAGCAAGCCGACGGTGGGCGCGTCCGCCCAGTATTCGGGTCTGCAGATTCCGACGACGGTCGCGCCCGATCCGCTGGGCGGCAAGTACACCGGCGTTTTCCTGCTCGGGCTCAACATCAAGTGGGCTCCCGATGTGTGGGGCGGCGACCGCGCGCGTTACGAAGCCGCTGTCGGCCAGCTGCGCGCGTCGGAAGTGGAAGCGCAGGCCGCGCGTTTGACGCTCGCATCGAACATCACCCGCGCGTATGTCGGACTCGCACAGGCATACGACGCACTCGACGTCGCCAATAACGAGAAGTCGCGCTCGCAGCGCCTGCTCGGCCTCGGACGCCAGCGCGTCAAGGCGGGCATCGACAACGCGATGCAGACGCGCAATGCCGAATCGCTGGTCGCTGCGGCGAACCAGCAGGCGCAGGCGGCGCAGCAGCAGATCGAGATCGCGAAGCACGCGCTTGCCGCGCTCGTCGGCAAGGGTCCGGATCGCGGTGAGTCCATCACGCGCCCGAAGGTCCTGAAGGCGCCAGCGCCGGCTGTGCCGACCGTCATTCCGAGTCAGCTTCTCGGTGCGCGTCCTGACGTTGTCGCCGCGCGCTGGCGTGCGGAAGCTGCAAGCCAGGGCATCCGTGCGTCGAAGACGGCGTTCTATCCGTCGGTCAACCTGTCCGCGCTGGTCGGCGTTGCGGCGACCACGCTTGGCGACCTGTTTTCGACGAATGCACTGCTGACGCAGGGCGGCCCGGCGATCTCGCTGCCGATCTTCGATGGCGGACGCCTGCGCAATACGCTCGCACGTTCGGATGCGGACTACGACCTTGCGGTCGCCGCGTACAACGGCAGCCTGCTGACCGGTATGCGCGAAGTCGCCGATGCGGTGAACAACTCGCGCACGCTCGATGCGCAGATCGCGTCGGTGCGCGAGGCGCGCGATGCCGCGGCTGCCGCGCTGTCGCTCGCCAACGCCCGCTACAAGGCCGGGTTGTCGACGCAGATCGACGTGCTCAATGCGCAGCGCCCGCTGCTGCAGCTCGACCAGCAACTCGCCGCGCTGCGCGCGCAACGCTTCCTCGCGGTGGTCGATCTCGACCAGGCGCTGGGTGGCGGCCTTGCGCTCACCACGCCCTCCTCCGATTCCAACTCCGACTCTGCGACCGCCGCCCGATGAGCACGCCGAACGCCACTCCCGCAAACGAAACCGCGCCCGCACCCGCGAAGAGCAGCAAGCGCCGTCGCGCGCTGACGATCCTCGCGCTCATCGTCGTGATCGCCGGCATCGCCTGGCTGCTGTACCACTTCATGGTCGGCCGCTGGCACGAAGACACCGACGACGCATACGTGCAGGGCAATATCGTCACGATCACGCCGCAGACCATCGGTACCGTCACCGGCATTACCGCCGACGACGGCATGCGCGTCGAAGCAGGCCAGGTGCTGGTGCAACTCGATGCGACCGATGCGCAGGTCGGCTACGAGCAGGCCGTCGCGAACCTCGCCAATACGGTCCGCCAGGTGCGCGGCCTGTACAGCAGCGTGAGTTCGTCGGAAGCCGAGATCCGTTCGCGCGAGATCGCGATCGCCAAGCTGCGTGCGGACGTTGCGCGTCGCAGCGGACTCGTCGCCAGCGGCGCGGTGTCGGCGGAAGAGTTGGCGCATGCACGCGATGAACTGGCATCTGCCGAAGCCGCGCTCGCCGCATCGCGCGGCAACCTGTCGCGCAGCCGCGCACTGGTCGACGCGACCACCGTGCAGAACCAGCCGCAGGTGCAGGCCGCCGCCGCGCAGGTGCGCCAGGCATTCCTCGCAATGCAGCGTGGCGCGATCGTCGCGCCGGTCACCGGTTACATCGCCAAGCGCAGCGTGCAGCTGGGCCAGCGCGTGCAGCCGGGCCAGACGCTGATGACGGTGATTCCGCTCGAGCAGGTGTGGGTCGAAGCGAACTTCAAGGAAACGCAGCTCGCGAAGATGCGCATCGGCCAGCCGGTCGAACTGCATTCCGATCTGTACGGCAAGGACGTGACTTACACCGGTCGCCTTGCGAGCCTCGGCCTCGGCACGGGCAGCGCGTTCTCGCTGCTGCCGGCGCAGAACGCCAGCGGCAACTGGATCAAGATCGTGCAGCGCGTTCCGGTGCGCGTCGAAGTGCCGGCAGACCAGCTGGTGAAGCATCCGCTGCGCATCGGCCTGTCGATGAGCGCGGACGTGAACCTGCACGACCAGAGCGGCCCGGTGCTGGCCAGTGCGCCGCCGCAGAAGCCGCTGTTCACCACGTCGGCTTACGAGCGCCAGATGCATGCCGCGCAGGACCGCATCGATCAGGTGATCCGCGAGAACCTGTCGGGCCGCGGCTGACATGCAGCCCGCGTCGCCGTCGCGCTTCACGCTCGTGCCGAAGGTGTTCTTCGACACGCTGGATGAGGGCCTCGATCTTTTCGTCGACGCCCTCGGTTTCGAGCTGAAGTACCGCGACGACGACCTTGCCGTTGTCGAGCGACATGGCGCGAAGGCCTACGTCGTCGCCAGCGCGGAGTACGCGGCGAAGGATCGCCCGGAACTCACGATCGAAACCGATGACATCGACGCGCTGCATGCCGACATCGCGGCGCGCCGCGCCGACCTGCTGCACCCCAACCTTCCCGACGTGATGCTTCGCCCGTGGGGCGCGCGCGAATTCGCGCTGCTCGATCCGACCGGCGTCTGCATCGTCTTCCGGCAGTTCGACTGACCGGCTATTCGACAGGCATCCATGGCTGCTGCTGCCCCCGCTCCCGCCGGCTTCCGTCCGCCGAACCTCGCGCTCGCCACCATTGGCCTGGCGCTGGCGTCGTTCATGCAGGTGCTCGACACGACGATCGCCAACGTGTCGCTGCCGACCATCGCCGGCAATCTCGGCGCCAGTTCCAACCAGGCGACGTGGGTCATCACTTCGTTCGCCGTCAGCAACGCGATCGCGCTGCCGCTGACCGGTTACATGACGCGCCGCTTCGGCGAGGTCAAATTGTTCACGTGGGCGACGCTCGCGTTCGTCGTCGCGTCGCTGCTGTGCGGCCTTGCCAATTCGATGGGCCTGCTGGTCGTCGCGCGTGCGCTGCAGGGTTTCGTCGCGGGCCCGATGTATCCGGTCACGC
Source organism: Lysobacter sp. HA18 (assembly GCF_054057595.1). Lineage (NCBI taxonomy): Bacteria > Pseudomonadati > Pseudomonadota > Gammaproteobacteria > Lysobacterales > Lysobacteraceae > Lysobacter > Lysobacter sp. HA18. The sequence continues at coordinate 1,542,940 of NZ_JBSRZL010000001.1, read as the reverse complement.
AGGCGCTGCTGATCTCGATCTATCCACCCAACAAACGAGGGCAAGCCATCGCGCTATTGGCGATGGTGACCGTCGTCGCGCCGATCGCCGGCCCCATCCTCGGCGGCTGGATCACCGACAACTACAGCTGGGAATGGATCTTCTTCATCAACATTCCCATCGGCATCTTCTCCAGCTTCGTCGTACGCGCGCAGCTGAAGGAACGTCCGGTAACGCTGCAGAAGCCGAAGATGGATTACGTCGGACTGGCGACGCTGGTGCTGGGCGTCGGCGCGCTGCAGACGCTGCTCGATCTCGGCAACGACGAGGACTGGTTCAACTCGCCGCGCATCGTGGTGCTGGCCATCATCTCGGCGATCTCGCTCGCGGTGTTCATCATCTGGGAACTCACCGAGAAGGACCCGATCGTCAACCTGCGCCTGTTCCGCCATCGCAACTTCAGCGCGGGCACGGCGGCAATGGTGATGGCGTACGCGGCATTCTTCAGCGTGGGCCTGCTGGTGCCGCTGTGGCTGCAGCGCAACCTCGGGTACACGGCGATCTGGGCGGGCTTCGCGAGCGCGCCGATCGGCATCCTGCCCGTCATCCTCACGCCGTTCGTGGGCAAGTACGCGCAACGCTTCGACCTGCGCGTGCTGGCGAGCTTCGCCTTCGTGGTGATGGCGACCACTAGCTTCATCCGCTCGGGCTTCAACCTCGACGTCGACTTCCATCGCGTCGCGATGGTGCAGCTGTGGCAGGGCCTCGGCGTCGCGCTGTTCTTTATGCCGGTGCTGACGATCCTGCTGTCGGACCTGGAACCGCATGAGATCGCGGCGGGCTCGGGTTTGGCGACGTTCGTGCGAACGCTCGGCGGCAGTTTCGCGGCGTCGCTGACGACGTGGGCGTGGAACCAGCGCACGACGATCCACCATGCGCAGCTGACCGAAAGCATCAATGCCTACGATCCGGCGATCCAGCAGACGGTGCAGCAGCTGGGCCAGGGCGACCTGCAGCGTGGCGCGTTCGTGATGGAGCGGATGATTTCGCAGCAGGCGGTGCAGATCGGGTTCAACGAGATCTTCCACGTGCTGGGGATCGTGTTTCTCGTCGTGATCGCGTTTGTCTGGGTGGCTAAGCCGCCGTTTGCGGCGAAGGCGGGGCCGGCTGTGGCGGGTGGGCACTGACGCTTTCGCTTCGGGTGGACGGCGCTGTTCGTCGTCCAACGGGCGGACGTTTGGGTCGAGGTTTGAGCAGCGCAAGCGTTTCGTGCACTGACGCGCCCGAGTTACTTTTCTTTGCTGGTGCAAAGAAAAGGTAACCAAAAGAAAGCACCTTCCCCGATCAGATCTACAGCTCGCGATCGTGTGGGTTTCCTACGATCCGCACACTCGCCATCCTGGCTCGGGTGCGGACGGCGCGCGTCCTGCGCGCCGCCCTTCGGGTCTTACGGTTTGTGTTGGTGGCCGACGGCTCTTGTGTCGGCTCTGCACTTAGGCGTGTTCGAGGGCGTCTGCGAGACGCTCGACGGCGATTACTTCCATGCCCGCTACCTTGCCGGACTTCGGGGCATTGGCCTTCGGCACGATGGCGCGCTTGAAGCCGTGTGTGGCGGCTTCTTTGAGGCGTTCTTCGCCGTTGGGGACGGGGCGGATTTCGCCGGAGAGGCCGACTTCGCCGAAGGCGACGGTGTTCTCACCCAGCGGCCGGTCGCGTAGTGACGAGAGCACGGCGAGCAGCAGCGGTAGGTCGACCGCGGTTTCCTGCACGCGGATGCCGCCGACGACGTTGACGAAGACGTCCTGGTCGCCGACGGCGATGCCGCCGTGTCGATGCAGCACGGCGAGCAGCATCGCCAGACGATTGCCTTCCATGCCGACGGCGACGCGTCGCGGGTTCGACAGCGGGGACTGGTCGACCAGTGCCTGCACTTCGACCATCAGCGGCCGCGTGCCTTCGCGCGTCACCATGACGCAGCTTCCGGGCTGCGCCTGACGGCTGCCGGACAGGAAGATCGCGGACGGGTTCGGCACCTCGCGCAGGCCCTTGTCGCCCATCGCGAACACGCCGAGTTCGTTGATCGCACCGAAGCGGTTCTTGAAGGCGCGCAGCACGCGGAAACGGCTGCCGGATTCGCCCTCGAAATACAGCACGGCGTCGACCATGTGTTCGAGCACGCGCGGGCCGGCGATGCCACCTTCCTTGGTAACGTGGCCGACCAGAAACACGGCGGTGCCGGTTTCCTTCGCATAGCGGACGAGTCGCGCCGCACTCTCACGCACCTGGCTCACCGAGCCCGGCGCGGCGGTGAGCGTTTCCGTCCACAGCGTCTGGATGGAGTCGGCGACGATCAGTCGCGGGCCCATCGGCGCGGCCTGTTCGAGGATGCGTTCGATGCAGGTTTCCGCCAACGCGTGCACGCCTTCGAGCGGCAGCCCGAGTCGCACCGCGCGACCCGCAACCTGCGCCAGCGATTCTTCGCCAGTGACGTAAAGCCCCGGCATGTTGTGCGCCATCTGCGTGACTGCCTGCAGCAGCAGCGTCGACTTGCCGATGCCGGGGTCGCCGCCGACCAGGACGACCGATCCGGGCACCAGGCCACCACCAAGCACGCGATCGAACTCGCCGATGCTGGTGGTTTCGCGCGATTCCTCGGAGACCGTGACGTCCTTGAGCGCGGTGATCGCCGGCGGATCGATCTTGCCGGCCCAGCCGCTGCGCCGGCTCTGCGCGACGCCCGCCTTTTCGGGCAGCGCCGCCTCGATCGCGATCTCGCTCAGCGTGTTCCAGCGGCCGCAGTCCGTGCACTGCCCCTGCCACTTGTTGTGCTCCGACCCGCACTCCGCGCAGACGTATGCGGTGTTGCGGCGCGCGCTGGACTTGCCGGACTTCCCGATCATCGAACCCCTCCGTTGAACCCGAAGGGTAAACGCCGGAGGTCGCAGCCGCTAAGACCCTGAACGCGCAAGTCGGGCGACGCCCCCGGCCGCGACGTCCGCATGCCCTTTTTCCCGCCGCTGAAATCGGCGTAACGACCTCGCCGCTAGCGTCGAACCGTCCAACACGGAGGCGCCGACATGACCGACCGCAACAGCCACGACACCGGCAAGAACATCGGCCAGGGAATCGCCGGGATCAACGATAACCAGCGCCGCGACCAGCTCAACCGCGGTGGCGATCAGCGCACGCAGGACCAGCGCGACGTTCGCTCGTCATCCGAAGACGATGGCCGCGCGAAGGACGACCCGAGCCGCGCACCGGAATCCGGCACGCCCTGACTCTGACGATGCTGCACTGACCACGCGTCAGTGCAGCGAGTTCTCCGTCGCCTCGACGCGCAGGCGGAACGTGGCCGCGAAACGCCCGCCCGGCTCGACGACCGTCAGGTTCTCGTGCGAACGCAGCGCATCGGCCGGCGCCGTCATGGGTTCGAGCGAGATGTAGTCGTGCCCGTCCGGTGCGTAGATCTGCGCGAAACGGAAGTTCTCGAGGAAGTCGACGCTTATGCGGCGCCCGTTGCCGGCGATCGACATGGTCGGGCTGTCGCTGGTGAACGCGAAGCCGTGATCGAACTCGACGTGCGCGAGGCGGTCGTCGTACGCGGGAAGATGCGTGCGATCGCCGACGGGCAGCAGCAATTCATCGAGCACGATGCCGTCCATCGCAGGCAACGTGAGCTGCCACTGGTCGCGACCGATGCCCGGTAGGCCGATATAGGGATGGAAACCGAAGCTCACCGGCACGCGCACGCCCGCATTCGCGAGCACGGCGGTTTCGATGGTGAGGCCGAGGCCGTCGAGCGTCGCGGTCATCTCGACTTCGTGCTCGAACGGGAACACGGCAAGCAATTCGGGGCGATTCCACTGCAGGCGACTGCGCACCCGGCGATCGGTCGCTTCCTGCACGCGCCATTCGAGCTTCGGCCACGGCACGCCGTGGATGATCGTGTCGTTCCAGTCCTTCATCACCCACGGCGACGCCTTGTCGAGCTCGACGGAACGGTCGTCGAATTCGTACTGCGTGCCCCGAATGCGATTGGCGTACGGATAGTTGAGCGGGATGCCGATCGACATGCCGGTCGCCAGCGCTTCGTCCATCTCGTCGATGCGCCGAAGTATCTCTTCGCCGCGATGCTTCAGCGACGTGCAGATCATGCCCTGCTCGGGACGGAACACCGCGAGCAGCTCGCCCGCGGCGAGCGTGTGGGTGCGCGGTTGCGTCGAACGCGCGGTCGTGCCACTCGTGGCCGTTTGCGGTGTTTCCTGCGTCGTCATGCGTTCCCCTCCGGCACCAGCACGCGCCCACGTTCGCCGTAGCTCGCGACGACTTCGCGGCCCACGCGTTCCGCCTCGCCTTCGCGGCACAAGGCAACGCAGGCGCCGCCGAAACCCGCACCCGTAAGCCGCGCCCCGAATACCGACGGATGCTTCTGCAGCAGGTCGACGAGCCGATCGAGTTCGGGCACGGAGACTTCGTAATCGTCGCGAAGGCTGGCGTGCGAGGCGTTCATGAGCTCGCCGAACTCGCGGGCGTCGACACCCTCGACAGCACGCAGCACGCGCGCGTTCTCGCTGACCACGTGACGCGCGCGCCGGCGCTGCGGTTCGCCCAGCGACTCCACGCGCGACACATCGTCGACATCTCGCAGGGCGGAAACGCCGAGCGTCTTTGACGCCGCCTCGCACTCGTCGCGCCGCGTGTTGTATGCGCTCGATGCCAGCGATCGACTGAGCCCCGAGTCGATCACAAGAACCTCGGTTCCCGCCGGGCGCGGCACCAGCCGACGTTCGAGCGTTCGGGTGTCGAGGAACAGCATCTGCGTGGAATCGGCGAGGCTCGACGCCATCTGATCCATGATTCCGCAGTTGACGCCGGCGTAGTCGATCTCCGCACGCTGCGCCATCTGAGCGATGCGCACGTCGTCGACGTCGAGCTTGAGTAGCTCGCGCAGTGCGCGGAGCGTTGCCACTTCCAGCGCCGCGCTGGACGACAGGCCAACGCCCATCGGCACGTCCGAATGCATGTAGATGTCGAGGTACGGCACCTCGACGCCCATATCCATGACGCCGCGGATGCAACCGTAGACGTAGTGCGCGAAGTGATCGCCCGGCAGCCCGTCGCGCTCGAAGCGCGATTCGCTGGCGAGGTCGGCCGCGTGCACGACGAATGCACCACCGCGGTTCACGCGCATCGAGACGGTGGTCTTCTGCGGAATCGCGGTCGGCAGCACGTAACCGTCGTTGTAATCCGTGTGCTCGCCGAGCAGGTTCACGCGGCCGGGCGCGGACGCCACGACGTCGGGAGGAAAACCGAAAATGCCTTCGAAACTCATGCGTCGATGTCCACGTCGATCTGTTGCAGGTCGCGCGCCTTGTCTTCCGGCAGCGCATCCATCGCGAACCAGCCGGCCGCCAGCTCCGTGCCGGCGAGATACTTCAGGCGGTCGCGCGTTCGGTACGGCGGATAGAACTCGGCGTGAAGGTGCGATTCGGGATGCGGGCGGCCGTCGAGCGGGGCCTGGTACCACGCCATCAGGTACGGGAACGGCCGATCCCACATCGCGTCGTACTTCATCAGCACGGTCTTGAGCGCGCGTGCGAGATCGGTACGTTGCGCGTCGCTGAGGTCACGGAACGTCGCGACAGGTTCGATCGTCGCGACCCAGACTTCATATGGATAACGCGCCGCTGCCGGGACGAATGCGACGGCGTGGTCGCCGCGATAGACGATGCGCTGCGCATCCTCGATCTCACGTGCGATGTGATCCCGCAGCACGCCGCGGCCCGTGCGTGCGTGGTACGCCTCGGCGACCTGCTGCATCCGCGCTGGTACCGGTGGCACCGATGGATACGCGTAAATCTGCCCGTGCGGATGGTGGAGCGTCACACCGACTTCTGCGCCGCGATTCTCGAACGGCAACACGTACCGGATCTCGTCGAGCGCACCGAGTCGTGCGGTGCGATCCGCCCACACCTGCAGCAACAGCTCGATGTGCGAAAGCGGAAGTCGCCCCAGCGACGACAGCCGATCCTGCGTGAACACCACGACCTCGCACTTGCCCGTACCCGGCGCGGTGTCCACGATGGACGCTGGCACTTCGTCGGCCGCAAGGCTCAGCGACGGAAAGCGATTGTCGAATACCGCGACATCCCAATCGCCAACGGGCAATTCGGTCGGCGCGCCCGCATCGACCGTCACGGCGAGCGGGTTGTATTCCGGCGGCGGCAGGAATGTGCGGTCCTGTCGATACGCGGCGTACGTGATCCACTCGTCGCGCAATGGATGACGACGCAGGTGCGGGCTGCGACCCAGCGGATCGCGAAACGGACTCGGCGCCTCGCCGACGTCCGTGATCGCCTCACGCGCATAGAGCGTGAGCGCGCGACCATCCGGCTTGGTCAGCTCGACGACATGCATCAGGCGGCGCCCTGGATGTACGTGCGCGACATCTGCACCACTGCGCGGATCTGTTCGAGTGGAATCTTCGGCACGCGGTCCTCCGTCAGCAGGCCGTTCGCTTCCTGGAACGTGTCGGCGAACTGGGTATAGCAATAGCCGGAGAACAACGCGGTGTAGGTGACGGCCTCGATCAGCTCCTTGAAGCGACGCGTGAATTCATCCGCTTCGTCGGCGACGGAATAGCCCCAGACCTGCGCCTCGCCCGTCGCCTCGCCTTCCATGCTCGGCTTCTGCGATCGCGTGTCGAACGCGATGCCGCCGAACTCGGTGAGCACGATGGGCTGGCCGCGGTGCGGAAAGCCGTCGAGTGTGAGGATGCGCCCACCGGGCCGGCGTCGATCGAACAATTGCTCCGTCGTCACTTCCGGGCCATAGCGCTGGCGGATGTGATCGACGTTCGCGTCGTAATCGTGGATACCGATGATGTCGGTCGCGCTGCTTTCCCACCCGTCGTTGCCGATGACGGGGCGTGTCGGGTCCAGTGTCTTCGTCAGGCTGTAAAGCGCAGCCACCGCATGTTGATGAGCGCCGACCGTGGTGAGCTCGGGCACGCCCCAGGATTCGTTGAACGGAACCCAGGTGATGATGCATGGGTGGCTGAAGTCGCGTTCAATGGCCTCCGACCACTCGCGCACAAGGCGCTTGATCGCCGTGCGCGTGAAGCGATAGCACGAGGGCATTTCTTCCCACACGAGAAGCCCGAGGCGATCCGCCCAATACAGATAGCGCGGACTTTCGATCTTCTGGTGCTTGCGCACGCCGTTGAAGCCCATCGCCTTCGCGAGCTCCACGTCGTAACGCAACGCGGCGTCGCTTGGCGCGGCGAGCAGCGTGTCCGGCCAGTAGCCCTGGTCGAGAACGAGCTTGAGGTGGTACGGCCGACCGTTGAGCATGAAGCGGTCGCGCAGCACGCCGATCGAGCGCAATGCCGTGTACGACTGCACCTCGTCGATCACGACATCGCCGCGACGCAGCCGAACCGTCGCCGCGAGCAGCGTCGGTTTCTGCGGGCTCCACAGCAGTTCGTTGCGGAAATCGTCGATGCCCGGATCGGACAGGATGATGCGTCGATCGACTTCGCCGTCAATCACTCTGTAGCGATCGTCCGCCAACAACTTCTCACCGTGGTGGACCTGCACGTCGACCGAAAGGCCTTCGGTGTCGCCGCCGACGATGCGTGCTTCGAACGTCAGCGCGAAGCCTTCGACATGCGGCGTCCAGCGGATCTTCTGGATGTGCGTGCGCGAAACCTTTTCGAGCCACACCGTCTGCCAGATGCCCGTCGTACGCGGATACCAGATCGAGTGCGGTTCGAGCTGCCAATCCTGCTTGCCACGCGGCTTGTTCAGTTCCTGCGGATCGTCTTCGACGTAAACACTGACGACCTGCGGGCCTGAAGCGTTCAGCGCTTCGGTGATGTCGACCTGGAACGGCGTATGGCCACCTTCGTGACTCGCGACGGGTTGGCCGTTGACCCATACCTTCGCGAAGTAATCGACCGCACCGAAATGCAGGATGACACGTTCGCCTTCTGTCGCCTCTACGTCGAAATCACGCTGATACCAGCAAGCTTTGTGAAACCCGCGATCTCCGACGCCGCTGCGCGTCGACTCGATCGGGAACGGCACAACGATCTGCAACGGCCATTGATCGATGTCTCGCGGGTGTGCGTAGCGCTTCTCGTTGTCGAAGGCGAACCGCCACGGTCCGTCGAGCGACTGCCAATGCGCGCGTCGCAGTTGCGGGCGTGGATAAGCCTCGTCGTCGCAGAACTGCGATGCGTCAGCAAGTGGTGTCATCGATCCGGGTTCTGGCTTCACTTCGTCGAGATGTCGTTAATACAAGACTCATTTTTAACCAATTCAGTGAGAGCGCCATGTCAAAGGAAAGAGATGCGTCGGCCAACGACTCGACTGCAACATTCACGGACGGCCATGGCAACGGCGCGTCCAATGCCGCTTCGGCGGCGGTCTCGGGTGCTTTGAACGACGGGCGTGACGACTTTCCGATCATCGTCCACTGCCATCTGCGCTGGGATTTCGTCTGGCAGCGCCCGCAGCAGATCTTCTCGCGCCTCGCGAAGAAGCATCCGATCCTCTTCATCGAAGATCCGGTGATCGCCGAAGGCGAACCCCACCTTGCGATCGACGAGCCGTATCCGAATCTCGTGCGCATCGTTCCGCAGATCCCGCAGCACCTCGCGGTGAACGCCGACAAGGACGCCGAGATCTTCCTTCCGCAGATCCGCCAGGCGCTTCGTACGCATCCGCGCCTGGCCGGCCGCTTCGACCAGCCCGTGCACTGGTTCTATTCGCCGATGCCCGCGCCCGGTTACATGGGTCAGTTCGGTGCCGTCGGTGTCGTCTACGACTGCATGGACGAGCTCGCGAACTTCCGTTTCGCGCCCGCCGACATCGCCGACCGCGAGCGTTTCGTCATGTCGAACGCCGATGTCGTGTTCACCGGCGGCTACCAGCTGTTCGATTCCAAGTCGAAGCATCACGACAACGTGCATGTGTACGGCTGTGGCGTCGATGTCGAGCACTATTCGCAGGCGCGTAACCCGGCGACCGAGATTCCCGCCGCGGTCGCTGCTGCGCCCGGTCCTCGCTTCGGCTACTTCGGCGTGATCGACGAGCGCTTGGACTACGAGCTGATCTCCGCCCTCGCCGACCGCTTCCCTGAAGCGTCGATCGTGATGGCCGGCCCGCTGGCGAAGGTCGACCCGAACGACCTGCCGAAGCAGTCGAACATCCACTGGCTCGGCCAGCAGCGTTACGAAGACCTGCCGGCCATCGTCAAGGGTTTCGACGTCTGCCTGATGCCGTTCGCATTGAACGAAGCGACCAAGTACATCAACCCGACCAAGACGCTCGAATACATGGCGGGCGGCAAGCCCATCGTGTCGACCGCGGTCGCCGACGTGGTGCGCAACTTCGTGCCGCTCGTCGATGTCGCCTACTCGCAGACCGAGTTCCTCGATGCCGTCGAGCGCGCATGGCGCAAGCCCAATGCCGACCTGCTCGCGCAGGGCGTGCAGCGCGCGGAGGACTCGTCGTGGGATTCGACGGTCGAAGCCATGCGCAACGACGTGCAGCAGGCGGTGTGGAACGCCGTGCCGAAGCAAGCCGCCGCCTAATACCAAGGAGCAATTCCGACATGAAGACAGACGTTCTGATCGTAGGCGCCGGTTTTTCCGGCTCGGTCGTCGCACGCGAGCTCGCCGAGCGCGGCTATGAAGTGCTGGTGATCGACAAGCGCGACCACATCGGCGGCAACGCCTACGACCGCAAGGATGCGCACGGCATCCTGATCCACCCGTACGGCCCGCACATCTTCCACACCAACGCCGACCGCATCGCCGAGTACCTGTCGAACTTCACCGACTGGCGCCCGTACGAGCATCGCGTGCTGGCGAAGGTCGACGAGAAGCTTGTCCCGATCCCGATCAACATCGACACGGTCAATGCGCTGTATGGCATGGACCTGAACGAGGGAAACGATCCAGTCCTTCTACGACTCGGTCCGCGAGCCGCGCGAAAAGATCCGCACGTCGGAAGACGTGGTGGTCAACGCCGTCGGCCAGGATCTGTACGAGAAGTTCTTCCGTGGCTACACGCGCAAGCAGTGGGGCCTAGATCCGTCGGAGCTCAATGCATCCGTCGCCGCGCGTGTTCCGACGCGCACGAACCGCGACGATCGCTACTTCACCGACAAGTTCCAGAAGATGCCGGCTGAGGGCTACACCAAGATGTTCGAGCGCATGCTCGACCATCCCTCGATCAAGGTCGAAACCGGCGTGGACTTCTTCGAAGTGCGCGAGCGGGTCGATGCGTCGCACATCGTCTACACGGGCCCGCTCGATACGTTCTATGCCAACTGCTACGGCCCGCTGCCGTACCGTTCGCTGCGTTTCGAACACGAGCATCTGGCGGATACCGAGTGGTACCAGTCGGTCGGCACGGTGAACTTCCCGAACGACTACGACTACACGCGCACCACCGAGTTCAAGCACCTGACCGGCCAGCAGCATCGCGGAACGTCGCTGGTGCGCGAGTTCCCGCAGGCCGAAGGCGACCCCTACTACCCGGTGCCGCGTCCGGAGAACGAGCTGCTGTTCAAGCGTTACGAGGCGCTGGCCGAGCGCGAGCAGAACGTCACGTTCGTCGGCCGCCTTGCGCAGTACCGCTACTACAACATGGACCAGTGCGTAGGCGCGGCGCTCAAGTCGGTCGAGTACATCCTCGAGAAGATGGGCGACGACTCCGAACGCGCACCGGCCGAGCTGGTGGTGGCACGTTCGGCGGCGAACGCACCCGCGCCGCTCATCGCTGCGAAGCGCTGATCGGCACGAGGTGGTGGTGATGCGGTCGAGTGGCAGGTTGGAGCTTTGGGGTGGCGTGGAGTGCACGGTCAACCGCGTGGGTGACCGGTACATCGAGCAACTCGAGCGCAACGAGCATTGGAAGCGGCTGGACGATCTCGACCGCTTCGCCGCGCTGGGCATCCGCGCGATCCGCTACCCCGTGTTGTGGGAGCAGGTCGCGCCGTTCGGGCTGGACTCCGCGGACTGGACCCGGCCCGACGAACGCCTGTCGCGTCTTCGCGAGCTGGGTGTGCAGCCCATCGTCGGGCTGGTGCATCACGGCAGCGGCCCGATCGATACCAGCCTGGTCGACCCGCTGTTCCCCGAGAAGCTCGCGACCTACGCACGTGCGGTCGCCGAGCGCTTTCCGTGGGTCGAACACTGGACGCCGGTCAACGAACCGCTGACCACCGCGCGTTTCTCGGGCCTGTACGGGCTGTGGTATCCGCACGGCAGCGACGAGAAGACATTCCGCGAATGCCTCTTCAACGAGGTCCGCGGCGTGATCCTCGCGATGCGTGCGATCGAGTCGGTGAATCCGAATGCGAAGCTCGTGCAGACGGACGATCTTGGCAAGACGTACAGCACGCCGCTGCTCGACTACCAGGCCTACTTCAACAACGAACTGCGCTGGCTCGGCTGGGATCTGCTCTGCGGTCGCGTCGACGAATCGCACTACCTGTGGGAATGGCTGACCACGCGTTGCGGTGCGACGCCGGACGAAGTCCTCTGGTTCCGCGACAACGCGCGTGCGCCCGACATCATCGGCGTCAACCACTACATCACCAGCGAACGCTTTCTCGACGACAACGCGGACGCGTACCCCGAACATCACCAGGGCGGCAACGGCGTGCATCGCTATGCCGACGTGGAAGCGGCGCGCGTCCTCGCTTCGCCCACCGGCGGCATCCGCCCGCTGATCGAGGAATGCTGGGAACGCTTCGGCCTGCCGATCGCCGTTACCGAAGCGCATATCGACGCGCGTCGCGAAGACCAGCTGCGTTGGCTCGCCGAGATCTGGCGTGGTTGCGAGCAGTGCATCGACGAAGGCATCGACGTTCGCGCGGTTACCGTCTGGGGCATGCTCGGCCTGTACGACTGGAATTGCCTGCTGACCGACGTTCGCGACTATTACGAGTCGGGCGCGTTCGACGTGCGCGGTGGCACGCCACGCCCGACGGCGGTGGCGCACCTGATGCGTGATCTGTCGAGTGGCGGTGTTCCTCCACATCCGGTGCTGGCCGGCAAGGGCTGGTGGCATCGCCCGGAGCGCTACTTCGCGAAGCCCGTCCGCGTGCGCGGCCTCGAGTTTCCGAAGCGCCCGGACACGGGCGCCAACCGCGCGCCCATCCTCATCACCGGCGCGACCGGCACGCTGGGACGCGCGTTCGCGCGCATCTGCAAGGAGCGCGACATCGCGTGCCGCGTGCTCGGTCGCGACGAAATGGACATCGCCGAACCCGATTCCATCGAACGCGCGATCGATGCGTATGCGCCTTGGGCGATCATCAATGCGGCTGGCTATGTGCGCGTCGACGATGCGGAACACGACGCCGAGCGCTGCTTCCGCGAGAACACGGTCGGCCCCGCGAACCTCGCGGCGGCGTGCGCGCGTCACCACCTATCGCTGGTGACGTTCTCGTCCGATCTCGTATTCGACGGCGAACGCGATTCGCCCTACGTCGAAACCGATTCGACGCGGCCGCTCAACGTGTATGGCGAGAGCAAGGCGCGTGCCGAGCAGCTCGTTCTCGACCGCCATCCGGATGCGCTGGTGGTCCGAACGAGTTCGTTCTTCGGCCCATGGGACCGTCATAACTTCATCACCATCGCGCTGGACACGCTCGGCCGGGGCGACTCGTTCATCGCCGCCGACGACATGACGGTGTCGCCGACCTACGTGCCGGACCTGGTGCATGCGTGCGTCGATCTGCTGATCGACGGCGAGTCCGGCATCTGGCATCTCGCGAACGAAGGCGAGATCACCTGGGCCGACCTAGCACTACGTGCGGCAACGCTGGCCGGTGTCGATACGCAGCGTCTGGAAGTATCGAGCGATCACGTCGATCGCCTGCCGGCGCGACGCCCGCGCTACAGCGCGCTGACCACGCGACGCGCGTTCCCCCTGCCCTCACTCGACGACGCGCTGGGCCGCTACGTTCGCGATCGCGCGATGCATTGACGGTGGCGCTGCGATCGAGCGCAGCGCCACTAAAACGCAGCTTACTGATGCGCCGACGGTGAAGGCTTCGCGGCCAGCGGGCGGAACGGCGTCGCCATCGCACCGCTGTGGAAGGCCTCAGCGGCCGTCTGGTAGTAGCTGATCGCGTCAAACGTCAATGCGGGCACCTCCGGCAGCGGCGGCTGCGGGTCGTCCCCATTCCATGCGGGCTTCAACGTGTCGACACGGCGATGCGGCGCGAGCTGCACGAGATGCGTGGGCGTCAGATAGCCCAGCAGTTCGTAGGTGCCGATAAATGCGCGTTCGGGCTTCGTCTGCATGACGTCGACACCGTAGAACCGGCTCCGGTAATCCATGCCGAGCATCCCAAGCAGCGTCGGCGGGATATCAATCTGGCTCATCAGGCCGTCGAAGCGACCGGGCGCGACGTTCGCCGGCGAATAGATCCACATCGGGATGTGGTACCGGAACGTCGGCATGTCGGCGCGGCCTGCGCTCGACGCGCAGTGGTCGGCGGTGATCACGAAGATGGTGTCGTGGAACCAGGGATGCGTTCGTGCGCGTCGCAGGAAATCGCCGAGCGCCCAGTCGGTATAGCGAACCGCGCCAACGCGATCGTGCTGCTTGAAGTCGCCGCGCCCGACCGGGAACGTGTACGGGCGGTGGTTCGACGTGGTCATGACGTGCGCGAAGAACGGCTTGCCGCTCGCGGAGGTCCGGTCCCACGTCTGCATAGCGAACGTGTAGAGGTCCTCGTCGGCGACGCCCCATACGGTGGCGTGGTGGATCTGCGCCTTCGGAATCTCCGCGCGGTCGTGGATCGTGTAGCCGTTCTGCCCGAAGAACTCGTCCATGTTGTCGAAGGCGCCGTAGCCCCCGTACACGAACGAGGACTCGTAGCCCTTGCTGTTGAAGACCTTGCTTAGCGTGAACAGATTCTCGTTGCCTGGCCGCTTGACGATGGATTCGCCGGGGGTCGGCGGCACCGCGAGCGATAGCGCTTCCAGACCGCGCACCGTGCGCGTACCGGTCGCATAGAGCTGCGTGAAAAGCAGGCTCTGCGACGTGATGGCATCGAGATTCGGCGTCATGGATTGCTTCGCGCCGTACGTCCCCGAGTACTCCGCGGAGAAACTCTCGACACTGATCAGCACCACGTTGAGCCGGCGCTCCGGCGCCGCGTTGTGGATCGTGCGGTCGATGCCCGTCGGCGCGTCGAACGTCGCGTCCGGCGTGCTCACGCCCGCGCGAACACGCGCTTCCGCGTCGCGCGTCGCGACGGTGCGGTAGTACTGCTCGTAGTCGAGCGACGGGTTCCGGTACGCGGCGAAGAACTGGTAGATGCCGTTGCCTTCCAGCTCGTCGGCGTAGTGGTTGCCGGTTCGCACCTTCATGTCCGAGGTGACCAGCCACGTCGACAGGCCGCAGGCGACGCACCACACAATGACGACCACCACGCGGCCGGCGAGCGTGGTGCCGTCATCCGGAATGCGGCGCCAGCGCCTGGTGAAGTAGAACGCTCCCACGGTCACCAGCGCAATCGCGCAAAGCAGCGGCACCACCGGGTACGACTCGCGGATGTTGCCGAGCACCTCGGTCGTATAGACGAGATAGTCGACCGCGATGAAGTTGAAGCGCGACTGGAACTCTTCCCAGAACGTCCACTCCGACAGCGCGACGAACAACATCAGCGCGAGCAGCACGAGGCAGAGCCCGCCCACGACAATGCGTCCGCCGCGGCTCATCAGCCAACGCCTTGGCAACACTGCGAGCAACAGCACCAGCGGTATCGCAAGGTAGAGATAGGTCAGGACATCAAAAAACAGTCCGACGCCAAACACCGCGCCGAGCACCTGCGGCGAATGCGGCACGCCGCTGCCGGTGGCGATCAGCAGCACCAGGCGCGTCGCGGTCGAGACGAACAGGAAGCACAGCAGCAGCCACGACAGCGGGCGGAAACGGCCCGGAAGCCACGCGGGAGACAGAGCAGCGGAATCGGGTGGTGACATCGGCATTATTCGGGAACGGCTTCGGCAGGTTCGGCGCGAAGCATGTAACGCGCGCTCAGGCGAATCTCAGCGCGCCGTTAAACACGTGCGCACGTCGCAGTTCCGCGTCGATCTGGCCGGTGTCGCACCCGTGTGGCACGCTGGCGAAATGTCGACGCCGTCGCTACTTCCATCGCCTGCAGGGCTGCGCGTACTGCTCGTCGAGGACCAGTACGACATCGCGGCAAACATCTGGGACTTCCTGGATCGCCGCGGTTACGAGGTCGACCACTGCGCGGACGGCGCGAGCGGCCTGCAAGCGGCGATGACGCGCGCCTTCGACGTCATCGTGCTCGACCTCGGCCTGCCCCGCCTTGACGGCCTCGACCTATGCCGCAGACTGCGCGATGCAGGCCATGGCGTCGCGATCCTCATCCTCACGGCACGCGACACACTCGACGACAAGCTGCGCGGCTTCGCCGAGGGCGCCGACGACTACATGGTGAAACCGTTCGAGCTGCGCGAACTCGAAGCGCGCATCCGCGTGCTGCATCGGGCGAGCCGTCCGGCCAACGCAGTCATCGAGTACGGCCCGCTTGCGTACGACGCGTCGGAAATGGTCGCGGTGCGCGAGGGTCAGCGCATCCCGCTTACACGCCTGCAGGGAATGCTGCTGAAGGTCCTGCTGGACGAGGCGCCCCGCGTCGTCTCGCATACGCGCCTGCTCGACGAGGCCTGGCCCGACGGCAGCGACGACGTCGCGTCGCTGCATACGCAGATCTATGACTTGCGCATGCTCATCGACCGCCCGTTCGACGCACCGCTGCTGCATTCGGTGCGCGGTGTCGGCTACCGGATCCGCCTGCCATGAACACGTCGATGCCGCTGCGAAGGCGCGTCACCCTCGCCTTCCTGTTGCTGGGCTTCCTGCTCAGCCTGACGTTTGCGCTGGCGGCCGTCGCGATTACTGAGGATTACGAGTCCGTCGTCGCGCGCGAGATCCTGCGTGGTCAGGCCGAGGACTACAGCCTGCGACTGTCGAACGGGCTGCCCTCGCAGCTTCCGCAGACGCATCGCCTCAGCGGGTATCTCAGCAACCCGCCGTCCGCATACGCCGCATATCCGCCCGGTGTTCGCGAAGACCCGTTGCACGACGGCGTTCACGTCGGTGTTTTCGACGTTCCCGCTGGCCGGCTGTACTTCGTCATCAACCTTGCCGACATCGAAGCGCTCGAGCGCCACCTGCATGCGACGCTCGCGGCGATCGTGCTGCTCGGCACGCTGGCCTCGGGATGGCTGGGCTGGCTGCTTGCGCGCCGCTCGCTCGCGCCGGTTACGACGCTGGCTGCGGCGGTCGACCGCCTGCCGCTGGTGCCGGTTCGCAGCGATCTGGCCGCCGATGCGAGCCCCGACGATCTCGGCCGCCTCGCCGAAGCGATCGACCGCTATCAGTCGCGTCTCGTCGATGCGCGCGAACAGGAACAGGCGTTCTTCGCCGACGCGAGCCACGAACTGCGAACGCCCGTGGCTGTCGTGCGCGGCGCCGCGGAGCTGCTGCGCGAGGACGCAGCGCCCGTGCCCGCACTGACGCCGCGACTGGATCGACTGGATCGCGGCGTCGCCGACCTGGCCGACCTGCTCGAAATCCTGTTGCGACTCGCTCGAGGCCAACGCAGCGAGATCGAACCGCGCGACGCGGCATCTTGGTCCCGCAGCGTGATCGAGGACGCACTGTCGCGGTTCGCACCGAACATCCACGTTCGTGTCGAAGCATCGGACGTGCAATGGAGGTTGCCTGGCCACGACGCGGCGCTCGTGCTGCGGGCCGTCGCTCGCGACATCGTTCCCGCCGGCGCGTCCGGAACGCTCGTCGCGAACGTAACCCCGCACGGTATCGAGTTCGCAACGACCGATGCACGGATACCCGACAGCGGGCGACCGCGCGGCCCGGTACGAAGTGATCGCGGTATCGGTGCCGGCCTGCTCGGACGCTTGGCTCACGCGCATGGCTGGACGGTCGATGGCGTGGTGGGTCGCGCCGTCGTGCGATGGAACGAGGCGGCGGTCACGTCAGCAAGCGTTGCGCCTTAACGCGCTGCTGAGCATCGATCCATAGGCTGCGATCGAGCATGGCGTGAGCCGTCTACTACCGTCGCCAAGCGCCCCGCGTCGTGGCGACACCCACATCGTGACGACACCGCACCGCTCCACCGCAGCCGAACCGGAACCAGACGGATGAACCAAAGAGACCTCCGCGACGTCGCCAGCAAAGTCCCCGCGATCACTCTCGCGTTCTGGATCATCAAGATCCTCGCGACGACACTCGGCGAGATCGGAGGCGACGCGGTCACCATGTCGTGGCTGGGCGAAACGACGCCGGAAGCAAGCGCGAGTGCGTGGCACCCCGGTTACCTCATCGGCACTGCGATATTCGCGGTGATCTTCGGTATCGCCGTGGCACTGCAGATCCGCGCGCGGCGCTTCAACCCGTGGATGTACTGGACGACGATCGTCGCGAGCACGACGGTCGGAACGACGCTGGCGGACTTCGCCGATCGATCGCTCGGCATCGGCTACACCGGCGGCTCGACGCTACTGCTCGCGCTGCTGCTGGCCTCCCTATTCACTTGGTATCGGACGACCGGCACCATCGCCGTCGACAGTGTTCGCGACCCGCGCTCCGAGCTCTTCTACTGGCTGACGATCACCTTCTCGCAGACGCTGGGCACCGCGCTTGGCGATTGGGTCGCCGACACACAAGGTCTTGGCTACGTCGGCGGAATCGAGATCTTCGGTGGGCTGCTCGTGCTCGTCGCGATCCTCTACTTCACGACACGCATCTCGCGAACGGCGCTGTTCTGGGCGGCATTCGTGCTGACGCGTCCGTTGGGTGCCGTGGTCGGTGATTTCCTCGACAAGCCGATCGCGAAAGGTGGCCTGGAGCTGAGCCGCTACACCGGCTCGATCGCGCTACTGGTCGCGATCGCCATCTGCATCGCGGTGTTTCCGCAGCGCCCGGCAACGCGCCCGCACTGACGTGCGAGCCGTTGCAGCGCTGATGCTGTTGGCCGCTTCGTTCGTGGCGCACGCGCAGGCCGGGCCGCCAATGATCACAAACGATCCCGACACTCCCGGTGCCGGCGTCTGGGAAATCAACATCGCCGCGACCGGTTCGACACAACCTCACGGCGAAACACTCGATGCGCCGGACCTCGACATCAACCGCGGCGTGGGCGATCGCATCCAGTTGTCGGTGCACGCAGCGTGGGCGCATGCGCGCGCGCGCGACGCGTGGTCGTCGGGCCTCGGCGACGTCGAGCTCGGAATGCGCTACCGCTTTCTCGATGCGGACGACGACGGAATTTCGCTCGCGGTGCAGCTTCTCTACATCCGCGGCTGGTCCGCCGCCGCGCGTCGGCGCGGGCTGGCGTCCGATCATCCGGAATGGGTGCTGCCGGTCCAGCTGGCGCGCCCGCTCGCAACGTTCAGCGTCGGCATGGAAGTCGCGCGCCACTTCGTCGAACACGATGCGGACGCGTGGCAGGCGGGCGTTTTCGTCGCGCACGACTGCTTCGGCGGCGACTGCCTGGCCGAGGTGAACACGACCCGCGTCGACGGCGACGCGTCGCGTACGACCTACAACGTCGGTGCACGCCATCCGATCGCCAAGAACATCCTGCTGATGGCATCTCTCGGACGCGAGAGTGGCGCGGGCGAGCCTGCGTCGGTCGTGTCCTACATCGGTCTGCAGTACGTGCACTGATTTCGCGCATCACGCTCGACCACACCACCTCTCCACTTTCTAGGAACGCCCATGCGACTGTCATTGCTCGGACTCTCGGCCGCACTCGTGCTTGCGGGTTGCGCCTCATCCGGCGCGGCCAACACGTCGTACGCGGTGGTCTCACACTGGCCGGTCGCGGGTGCAGGCCATTGGGACCTGCTCGACGTCGACTCGCAGGCGCATCGGCTCTACGTCAGCCGCGGCGATCGCGTGCAGGTGATCGATACCGATTCGGGTCGGCTCGTCGGCGAAATCAAGGACACGCCCGGCGTGCACGCCATCGCGCTGGCTCCGAAGCTCGGCCGCGGCTTTTCCACCGACGGAAAGACCGATCGTGTCACCGAATTCGACCTGAAAACGCTCGCGACGATTCGAACGATTGCCGTCGCCGGACATTCACCCGACGCCGTTCTTTATGACGATGCGACCGGGCGTCTGTTGGTGTTCAACGCACGCAGCAACAACGCATCGGTCATCGATCCGGTCGCTGGTCGCGAGATCGCGACGATCGCCTTCGACGGCAACCCGGAGCTTCCGGCGAGTGACGGCGCAGGCCACGTATTCGTCAACATCGAAGACCGCGGCGAAGTGGTCGACATCGACGCACGATCAGCAAAGGTGCTGCACACATGGACGCTCGCCGGGTGCGAAGAGCCCACGGGCCTCGCG
This sequence comes from Lysobacter sp. HA18, assembly GCF_054057595.1. NCBI lineage: Bacteria > Pseudomonadati > Pseudomonadota > Gammaproteobacteria > Lysobacterales > Lysobacteraceae > Lysobacter > Lysobacter sp. HA18. The sequence goes on along the minus strand of NZ_JBSRZL010000001.1, from coordinate 1,523,513 downwards.
CTCGACGCAGCGCACGCACGCCTGTTCTCCGCCTGCGCGAATGGCGTCATGGCGGTGACAGATGCGCGCGATGGTCACGCCATCGCACGCATTCCGATCGGCGAAGGCCCCGATGGCCTCGCGTTCGATGCGTCACGCGGCGACGTGCTGGTGCCGAACGGCCGCAGCGGCACCCTCACCGTCGTCCACGAAACCGCGCCCGATCGCTTCGACGTCGTGCAGACGCTGCCGACGCGGGCGAGCGCACGCACGATCGTCCTGGATGCGAAGACACACCGCGCCTACCTGCCGGCCGCGCAGTTCGGACCGAAACCTGCCGGTGTCGACGAAGACGCGCGTCCGCCGATGATCGACGGCAGCTTCGAGATTCTGGCGGTCGGTCCCGCGCCGTAGTCGACGAGCCGAATCGACCGGCGGACCAAAGAAAAAGGCTTGCACGCCGTCGCATGCAAGCCTTTCCTTTATCTGGTGCCGGAAATAGGAATCGAACCTACGACCTACGCATTACGAATGCGCCGCTCTACCAACTGAGCTATTCCGGCGGTCTGCCGCAGAACGGCAAGGTGCGAGATTCTAGGCAGCCGTGGGCGGCAGGTCAACGACGGCGGTCACTCGACCAGCTGAAGGCGCAGCGCCTTCGGCAGCGCGAACACCATGTTTTCCGGCTCGCCGTCGAGTTCGCGCACGTCCCCAGCCCCCAGGTCGCGCAGGCGATCGAGCACGCCTCGGACCAGTACGTCCGGCGCGGACGCGCCCGCCGTCACACCGACGGCCTGTTTTCCTGCGATCCAGCTCGGCTGGATCTCGTCGGCGCCGTCGATCAGGTAGGCCTCGACGCCCTGCCGCTCGGCGAGTTCGCGCAGCCGGTTGGAGTTCGAGCTGTTCACCGAGCCGACCACGAGCACCAGGTCGCATCGCGCGGCGAGTTCGCGTACCGCGTCCTGACGGTTCTGCGTCGCGTAGCAGATGTCGTCGTTGCGCGGGCCCTGGATCTGCGGGAACTTGGCGCGCAGTGCGTCGATCACGATGCGCGTGTCGTCGACGGAGAGCGTGGTCTGCGTCGTGTAGGCAAGCTTGTGCGGCTGTGCGACTTCGAGCGCGGCCACGTCGTCCTCGTCCTCGACGAGGTAAATCGAGCCTGTCGCGCCCTCGCGCAGCCATTGGCCCATCGTGCCTTCGACTTCCGGATGGCCTTCGTGGCCGATCAGCACGACGTCGTTTCCGGCGCGGCAGTGGCGCGAGACTTCGAGGTGCACCTTCGTCACCAGCGGGCACGTCGCATCGAACACACGCAGGCCGCGACGATCCGCTTCGGTGCGCACCGCCTGCGACACGCCGTGCGCGCTGAAGATCACGGTCGCGCCGTCGGGCACCTCGTCCAGTTCTTCGACGAAGATCGCGCCGCGCTGGCGCAGGTCGTCGACGACGAAGCGGTTGTGCACGACCTCGTGGCGCACGTAGATCGGCGCGCCGAGCAGCTCGATCGCGCGCTTGACGATTTCGATGGCGCGGTCGACGCCCGCGCAGAAGCCGCGCGGGTTGGCGAGGAGGATGTCCATGCGTGAATGCTACCGCCCGTAACCCGGCCGCGCCTGACGCCCCGGCAACAGGCTGGCGAGCACGATGCCGGCTACACCGACGCAGATCGCGGCGTCGGCCACGTTGAACGACGGCCAGTAGTGGCGGCCGGCGTACCACTGGATGAAGTCGATGACATGGCCGTGGACCAGACGGTCGATCACGTTGCCGATCGCGCCCCCGATGATCAGCGCGTACGGAGCAGCCGTACGCCAGGCGCCGCGCGGCATGCGCGACATCGAAATCGCTAGTCCGGTGCTGATGCCCAGCGCCAGCAGCAGGAAAACGTATTTCTGCCAGCCGCCGGCGTCGCTGAGCAGGCTGAACGCCGCGCCTTCGTTGTAGGTACGGAACCAGTTCCAGAAGCCGGGCACGACCGGAACGGCCGTGTACTCCGGCAGGCTGCGCAGCACCCAGGCCTTCGACCACTGGTCGACGCCGATCACCACCGCGGACAGCAGCAACCAGTTCAGCGCATTCGATTTGTTGCGAGGACGCATCGGAACTCCCGTTCAGCCGCTTTCGCGACGTGCGGCGGCGCGCGGCCGCCGATCAGAACCAGCGGCGGATCTCGGCGATGCCGTCGACATTGCCTGCGCAACGCGCGCAGACGGTGGGATGTGCGAGCACCGCACCGACGTCGGCCCGGTACTGCCAGCAACGCGCGCACTTCGGCTTGTCGGTCTTGCGTGCGCTGACGTCGCCACTGCCCTCACCCACCGCGACGTCGCCGCTGATGAAGAGGAAGCGCAGTTCGTCCTGCAACTCGCGCAGCCAGCCTGCTTCTTCCGGCTTCGCAGCGATCGCGATTTCCGCCTCGAGCGCAGCACCGATCTCGCCGGCAGCACGCATGGGTTCGAGCGTGCGGCTGATCTGGTCGCGGATCGCGAGCAGACGATCGAAACGCGCGGCATCGATCGGCGCATCCGCCGGCAGCGAGACGAGTCCGTCGTACCACGTCACGAACAACACATTGTCAGCGCGCGCACCCGCTGCGGTCGTCGCAGGCAGGAAGCGCCACATCTCGTCGGCGGTGAACGTCAGGATCGGCGCGATCCAGCGTACGAACGCCTCGGCGATATGGAACATCGCGGTCTGCGCCGAACGGCGGCCCGCGGAATCCTCCGGCATCGTATAGAGCCGGTCCTTGGTGACGTCGAGGTACAGCGAACCGAGATCGACACTGCAGAAATTCGCAAGTGCCTGCACCACTTCGGCGAAGTCGTACCGCTCGTACGCGGCGGCGAGCTTCTGCTGCACTTCGAGCGCGCGATGCACGATCCAGCGATCCAGCGCGACCATCGATTCCGGCGCCTGCACGTGCGTCGCCGGGTCGAAACCATCGAGGTTGGCGAGCAGGAAGCGCGCGGTATTGCGCAGGCGTCGATACACGTCGCCGCTGCGCTTGAGGATTTCGTCGGACACCGCGATTTCGCCACGATAGTCGGTCGACGCGATCCACAGGCGCAGCACGTCGGCGCCCATCTGGTCGATGACCTTCTGCGGCTCGATCGTGTTGCCGATCGACTTCGACATCTTCTTGCCCTGCGCATCGACGGTGAAGCCGTGCGTGAGCACCTGTCGATACGGCGCGGCGCCGTCCATCGCCACGCCCGTCAGCAGCGACGACTGGAACCAGCCGCGATGCTGGTCCGAACCTTCGAGATACAGATCCGCTGGTTTGTGCAGTCCGTCTTCCGGGCGCTGCGCCAAGACGCATTCGTGCGTGACCCCCGAGTCGAACCAGACATCGAGGATGTCGGTGACCTTGTCGTAGTCAGCGGCTTCGTCACCGAGAAGTTCGGTCGCGTCGCAGTCATACCAAGCGTCCACACCTGCGGCTTCAACGCGCGTCGCGACGGCACGCATCAGCTCGGCCGAACGCGGATGCGGCTCGCCGGTGATGCGATGGATGAACAACGCGATCGGCACGCCCCACGTGCGCTGGCGACTGATGCACCAGTCCGGACGGCCATCGATCATGCCGGCGATGCGGGCCTCGCCCCACTCCGGGAACCAGCCGACGCCCTTGATCGCTTCGAGTGCATCTCGACGCAGGTTCGCCTGCTCCATCGAGATGAACCACTGTGGCGTCGCGCGGAAGATCACCGGCGTCTTATGGCGCCAGCAATGCGGATAGCTGTGTTCGACGATGTGCGCCGCGAGCAGTGCGCCGTTATCGCGCACAGCATCGACCAGGAGGTCGTTCGCCTTCCAGATGTGCACGCCCGCGATCTCGGCGGTGCCGGCGGCGGGTGTGCCCGGCAGATAGCGACCGCGCGAATCGACGGGATTCATCTGCGCGGCGGTGTACTTGTCGATCAGCCCGTACTTCTGGCTGACCGCGAAGTCCTCCTGGCCATGACCGGGTGCAGTGTGCACGGCGCCGGTGCCGTCCTCAGCCGACACGTGGTCGCCCAGCAGCAGCGGGATGTCGCGCTCGTAGAACGGATGCGCCACCACGAGGCCTTCCATCGGCGCACCGAGCGACGTGCCGAGCACGTGCGGCTCGTCGACGCCGTAGCGCTTGAGCGCGCGTTCGACCAACGCACTCGCAAGCACGAGCAGGCGCGGGCCGTTCGGCCCGACCGGACCTTGGACCAGCGAATACTCGAGCTCCGGACCGATCGATACCGCAAGGCTCGCGGGGAGCGTCCACGGCGTCGTCGTCCAGATCGGAACGGCAACTTCTGTACCCGGTGCGACATCGACGCCGAACACACGCGCGAGTGCCTGCGCATCACGCGCGGCATACGCGACGTCGATCGCCGGCGACTTCTTGTCGGCGTATTCGATCTCGGCTTCTGCTAGCGCGGAGCCGCAGTCGAAACACCAGTGCACCGGCTTGGCGCCGCGCACGATGTGGCCGCGCTCGACAATCTTCGCGAGCGAACGCAGCATGTCCGCTTCGTAGCGGAAATCCATCGTGCGATAGGGCTTGTCCCAGTCGCCGAGCACGCCGAGCCGCTTGAAGTCGCGACGCTGCAGATCGATCTGCTCCGCGGCGTATTCACGACACTTCTGGCGGAACTGCGCGGCGTCCAGCTTGTCGCCGACCTTGCCGTGCTTCTTCTCGACCGCGACTTCGATCGGCAGGCCGTGGCAATCCCAACCCGGCACGTATGGCGCATCGCAGCCGTCGAGCAGGCGCGACTTGACGACGATGTCCTTCAGCACCTTGTTGACCGCGTGCCCGATGTGGATCACGCCGTTCGCGTACGGCGGGCCGTCGTGCAGCACGAACGACTTCTCGCGGCCCTGCACCTGCTCGCGGATGCGCTGGTACAGGCCTTCCTGCTCCCAGCGTGCGAGCGTCTGCGGCTCGCGCTTGGGCAGGTCGCCGCGCATGGGAAAGTCCGTCGCAGGCAGGTGCAGCGTCGCCTTGTACGGGTTGGCTTCGGGGGTCTCGCGGTCGGTCACGGGTCAGGCGGTCCGTCGGGTATGCGTGGGAGACAGGATTTCGCGCGCCTGGGCCGCATCGCGATCCATCTGCGCGACCAGGGCGGGAAGTCCGTCGAACTTGAGCTCGTCGCGCAGTTTGGCGACAAATTCGATGCCGATGCGGCGCGTGTACAGGTCCGCATCGAAATCAAAGATATGGGTTTCCAGCAGCGGCTCAACTCCGCCGACGGTCGGGCGTGTGCCGAGACTCGACACGGAGGCGAGCGGAACCGGCCCGAGGCCGTGCACGCGCGTGGCGAAAATGCCGGAAAGCGGCGGCCTGCCCTGCGGCAGCCGCAGGTTCGCGGTCGGATAGCCGAGCGTGCGACCGAGTTGCTTGCCGCGCACCACGCGGCTTTCGATCAGGTACGGACGACCAAGCGCGACCGCAGCATCGTCGAAGCGACCGTCCGCCAGCGCTTCGCGGATGCGCGTGCTCGAGACGCGCGTCGCGCCAGCATCGACGAGCTCGATCGAATGTGCTTCGAAGCCGAAACGCGCGCCGGCGTCCTGCAGCAGCGCGAGATCGCCAGCACGCCCGCGGCCGAAACGGAAATCGGGGCCGACCCAGACTTCGCGCGACCGCAGCGCGTCGACCAGCACCGTGCGGATGAAATCCTCGGCCGACATCGCGCTCAGGCGTGCGTCGAAGCGCAGCAGAACGACGTCGTCGATGCCCATCGCGTAGAGCGCATCGATGCGCGAACGCGCCGACATCAATCGCGCCGGAGCGACGTCGCGCGCGAAGAACTCGCGCGGCAGCGGTTCGAACGTCACCGCCACCGCGGACACGCCGAGCTCGCGCGCACGCGAAACGGCGCGGCGCACCAGCGCCTGATGCCCCAGGTGCAGGCCGTCGAATGCGCCGATGCAGACCACGCTTCCCTGCGGGACAAGAACCCCGCGGTCGACGTCTCGAAACAGCCTGCTCATCCGTCGAAGTATAGCCAGCCGGCCGGTCGCGCCCGGCCTCAGTGTTCGCGGAAATCGCGCGGCCGGAAGCCGAGCGCGAGCAGCGTGGCCACGTAGACCAGCCCGCCGCCCGCGACGAGCGCGACCAGGTTGACGATCCGTGCGCGTGTCGAGGCCATCGTGAAGTCGGGCAGCAGGTGCAGGCCGAGCGCGACGGCAGCGGCCATCACGGCACAGGCCAGACCGACGCGTGCCACGAACGACCACCAGCCGGGCTGGCGGTCGTAAACGCCGGAGCGGCGCAGCCAGAACCACAGCAGGCCGAGGTTGAGGTAGCTAGCGATCGTGCTGGCGAGGCCAAGCGCGAGATGCAGGCCCGGCGTGGTTGCGAGTGCGAAGACGAGACCCTTGGCGCGAGCTTCCGGCGTCGTCCACATCGCATAGAGGATCGCGATGAGGATCGCGCTGAACACCATGTTCGCGATCAGCGCGGCGACGCCCGCGCGCACCGGCGTCCGCGTGTCCTGGCGTGCGTAGAACGCGGGAAGCACGATCTTGAGCAGCGCGAACGACGGCAGGCCGAAGCTCAGGCCGAACACCGACATCGCGGTCATGCCGGTGTCGAAGGCGTTGAAATGGCCGTGCTGGAAAACGGTCGCGACCAGCGCTTTCGACAGCATCATCAGGCCGGCCGCCGCGGGCAGCGAGATCAGCATCGTCGCGCGCAGGCCCCAGTCGAACGCGCGCGAAAAACCGGCGCGATCCGCCCGCACATGATGGCCCGACAGCGACGGCAGGATCACGGTGCCGAGCGCGACGCCGAACACGCCGAGCGGCAATTCGAGGAAGCGATCCGCCAGCGACAGCCACGTCTGCGATCCGACGAACAGGCGCGCGGCGACCACGGTGTCGAACAGCAGGTTGATCTGCGCGACCGAGGCGCCGAACAGCGTCGGCACCATCAGCGTCACCACCTTACGCACGCCCGGGTGCGACCAGCCCCACTTCGGCACGGTCAGCAGGTCGAGCTTCGCGAGCGACGGCAGCTGGAAGAGCAGCTGCAGGATGCCTGCGAACAGCACCGCCCACGCCAGCGCCTTGATCGGAACCTGCAGGTGCGGCGCCAGCCACAGGGCCGCAGCGATCATGCACAGGTTGAGGATGACCGGCGTCAACGCAGGGATGCCGAAGCGGTGGAAGGCGTTGAGTGCGCCGCCCGCAAGCGCCGTAAGCGATACGAACAGGATGAACGGGAAGGTGAGCCGGAGCAGCTCGATCGTCAGTTCGTACTTGCCCGGCGCGATGCCCGATTCGCCGAGGTTGAACAGCCATGCGACCTGCGGGGTGAAGACCAGCCCGAGCGCGGTGATGAGCATCAGGATGCCCGCCAGCGTGCCGGCGACCCGCGAGGTCAGTTCCTTGAGCTCGGCATGCGATCGGGTCTCCTTCACCTCGGTGAAGACCGGGACGAAGGCGGTCGAGAACGAACCCTCGGCGAACAGGCGCCGCATGAAGTTCGGGACGCGGAACGCGATCATGAATGCGTCGGTCGCGGCGGAGACGCCGAACACCGAGCTGATCGTGATGTCGCGGATCAGGCCGAACACGCGGCTGACCATGGTCATGCTGCTGAACGAGAGCAGCCCGCGGATCATCCTGGGCTTCGTCATGCCGCGCGTCTCCACGCCACGTTGACGCAACCCATTGAAACCGCCATACTTTCCGGTCTAGCTGTACCCACTTTTCCCTCCCTATCGTGCTGTCTCCCGGACAGCCGCTCCATCAAGACTTCCAGGAAACAGCCGTGGCCAACATCAAGTCCGCCAAGAAGCGCGCCAAGCAGACCGTCGTGCGCAACATGCGCAACGCCAGCCAGCGCTCGATGCTCCGTACGTCCGTCAAGAAGGTGCTCAAGGCCCTTCACGCGAACGACGCCGCTGGCGCCGAAGCCGCTTTCGCGTCGGCCCAGCCGCTGCTCGATCGTTTCAGCTCGCGCGGCCTGATCCACAAGAACAAGGCTGCTCGCCACAAGAGCCGCCTCAACGCCCGCATCAAGGCGCTCAAGGCTGCTGCCTAAGCACTTGACGGGTCGACGAAGAAACCCGGCTTCGGCCGGGTTTTTTTGTGCCTGCGATTCGCGCGTCAACGTGTTCGACGCAGCGTAGTCGCCATCGACGCCCACAACGACGTTGATTGCGCTACCGCGGCGATTCGCGCTGGACATCGAGTGATTCCGACGTCGTCGCTTAAAGCGAGGCGTCGTCGGCAAGCGGGCCGGCGGCATCGCGTTCCGCCTGCGCGTCCTCGCGCTGGCGATCGAAGAACGCCATGACATCCTTCATGATCGGCCACGTGCCTTCGCGACCGATCGCGGACACCACGTACGAACGCTCTTTCCAGCCGAGCTCGGCGATGATTTCGCGGACGAGTTCGTCGCGCTCTTCGTCGAGCAGCAGGTCGGCCTTGTTGAGCACCAGCCAACGCGGCTTTGCGAGCAGCTCGGGATCGTGCTTGCCGAGCTCGTGTTCGATCGCACGCACCTGCTCCGCCGGCGTGACACCTTCGACGCCGCCTTCCATCGGTGCGATGTCCACGAGGTGCAACAGCAGTCGCGTGCGCTGCAGATGGCGCAGGAACTGCGCGCCCAAACCCGCACCGTCCGCCGCACCTTCGATCAGGCCCGGAATGTCGGCGATGACGAAGCTGCGATGCGCTTCGACGCTGACGACGCCGAGGTTCGGATACAGCGTCGTGAACGGATAGTCCGCCACCTTCGGCGTCGCCGCCGAAACCGCGCGAATGAAGGTGCTCTTGCCCGCGTTCGGGAAACCAAGCAGGCCGACGTCCGCCAGCAGTTTCAGCTCGAGCTTCAGCACGCGCTGCTCGCCCGGCAAACCCGGCAGCGCCTTGCGAGGCGTGCGGTTTACCGAACTCTTGAAATGCATGTTGCCGAGGCCGCCCTTGCCGCCCTGCGCGACGAGCAGTCGTTCGCCGTGGCGCGTCAGGTCGCCGATGATTTCATCGGTCTCGACGTTGGTGATCACGGTGCCGACCGGCACGGTCACGACCAGGTCGTCGCCGGCCTTGCCGTACATCTGGCGGCCCATGCCGTTCTCGCCGCGTTGCGCCTTGAACATGCGCTGGTGGCGGAAATCGACGAGCGTGTTGAGGTTCTCGTCGGCGACCAGCCAGACGCTGCCGCCTTCGCCGCCGTCGCCGCCGTCCGGGCCGCCGAGCGGGATGAACTTCTCGCGACGGAACCCGACGCAGCCGTTACCGCCGTTGCCTGCGATGACCTGGATTTCGGCTTCGTCGACGAGCTTCATTGAATGACCTGCATGGACCGGCGCGAAGCCGGGCCGGCATTGTGAATGAAAGACGGCGGAAAGCGCGCGATATGCGCCATCCCCGCAAACGAAAAGCCCCGCCGAAGCGGGGCTCGTCGCTGCATCGTGATCCGCTTACGCGGCGTCGACGACGCTGACGGTGCGGCGCTGTGCCGCACCCTTGACCGAGAACTCCACCTTGCCGTCGACGAGCGCGAACAGCGTGTGGTCACGGCCGAGGCCGACGCCCGGACCCGGATGGAACTGGGTGCCGCGCTGACGCACGATGATGTTGCCGGCTTCGATCGCCTGACCGCCGAACACCTTCACGCCGAGGTACTTCGGGTTCGAGTCGCGGCCGTTACGGGTGGAACCTACGCCCTTTTTATGTGCCATGGCGCCTTCTCCTTACTTCTTGCTGCCACCGGCAATGCCGGTGATCTGGATTTCGGTGTAGTGCTGACGGTGACCCATCTGCTTGCGGTGGTGCTTGCGGCGACGGAACTTCACGATCTTGATCTTGTCGGCGCGGCCGTGGCCGACGACCTTCGCACGGACCGTCGCGCCCTTCAGCGCATCGCCCAGCGTCACGCCGTCGCTACCGCCCAGCATCAGGATGTTGTCGAAGGTGATTTCGCTGTCGGCCTCGGCCTCAAGCAGCTCGACGCGAAGCGTCTCGCCTTCCATCACCCGGTACTGCTTACCGCCAGTGACCAGTACTGCGTACATGACCAGACTTCCTCTGTAGTTATTGTGGTCCTGCCGCCGAACCCCAAGCGGACAGAAGCGGAATTCTAGGCGACTCAACGGGTTAGCGCAACCGAACCCGCTCCCGCGAACCCGCGACGCCGGTCTCACCGGGCGAGACGGCGGGCAGGCACTCTCCCCTGTTCAGGCAATCCGCGTCCCTCGCGCCCGCTCACGTGCGGGTCAAGCGCGTCGGACCAAATTGTCCGGGGGCTCCGGTCCCGATACGCTCTCCTGTTCGCCGTTCGACGGCGCTCCCCCAGCCCGAGATTTTCCGAAGATGGCGATGGAATTCATCCGCGTGCGTGGCGCGCGGACGCACAACCTGAAGAACGTCGACCTCGACCTGCCCCGCGACAAGCTGATCGTCATCACCGGCCTGTCGGGCTCGGGCAAGTCGTCGCTCGCGTTCGACACGATCTACGCCGAGGGCCAGCGCCGCTACGTCGAGTCCTTGTCCGCCTACGCCCGGCAGTTCCTGTCGGTGATGGAGAAGCCGGACGTCGACCACATCGAGGGTCTGTCGCCGGCAATCTCGATCGAGCAGAAGTCGACCTCGCACAACCCGCGATCGACCGTCGGCACGATCACCGAGATTTACGACTACCTGCGCCTGCTGTTCGCACGCGTCGGTATTCCGCGCTGCCCGGACCACGGCTTTCCGCTCGAAGCGCAGACCATCAGCCAGATGGTCGACCAGGCCATAGCGCTCGATCCCGAGCAGCGCTACATGCTGCTGACGCCGGTCGTACGCGAGCGCAAGGGCGAGCACGCGCAGATCTTCGACCAACTGCGGGCGCAGGGTTTCGTGCGCGTGCGCGTCAACGGCGTGCTGCACGAGATCGACGAGGTGCCGAAGCTTTCGCTGCGCAGCAAGCACACGATCGAAGCGGTGATCGATCGCTTTCGGCCGCGCGAAGACCTCAAGCAGCGCCTCGCGGAATCGTTCGAGACCGCGATCAAGCTCGGCGACGGCATGGCGATCGTGCAATCGCTGGACGACGACAAGGCTGCGCCGCTGCTGTTCTCGTCGAAGTTCAGCTGCCCGGTCTGCGATTACTCGCTTCCGGAACTCGAGCCGCGCCTGTTCTCGTTCAACTCGCCTGTGGGCGCCTGCCCGACCTGCGACGGACTCGGCGTGAGCCAGTTCTTCGATCCGTCGCGCGTCGTCGTGCATCCCGACCTGTCGCTGTCGGCCGGTGCCGTGCGCGGCTGGGATCGTCGCAATACGTACTACTTCCAGCTCGTGCAGTCGCTGGCGCGGCACTACGACTTCAACGTGGACATGCCGTGGAACCAGCTCGCGGACAAGGCGAAGAACGCGGTGCTGTTCGGCAGCGGCACGGAAGCGGTCACTTTCACGTACGTCAATGACTCGGGCGGACGCTACCAGCGCCGGCACCGCTTCGAAGGCGTGATTCCGAACCTCGAGCGGCGCTATCGCGAGACCGAATCGCAAGCGGTGCGCGAGGAGTTGTCCAAGTACATCAGTGATCGCCCGTGCTCCGAGTGCGGCGGCGCGCGGCTCAATCGCGCGGCGCGCAACGTGTTCGTCGGCGAGCACAACGTCGCGCATATCGTCGTGTTGCCGATCGACGAGGCACTGCGCTTTTTCCACGATCTTTCGCTGCCGGGCTGGCGCGGTGAGATCGCCGGAAAGATCGTCAAGGAAATCGCCGAACGCCTGACGTTCCTCATTGACGTTGGTCTCGACTACCTCACGCTCGAGCGCAAGGCGGACACGCTGTCCGGCGGCGAAGCGCAGCGCATTCGACTGGCGTCGCAGATCGGCGCGGGCCTGGTCGGCGTGATGTACGTTCTCGACGAGCCGTCGATCGGCCTGCACCAGCGCGACAACGAGCGACTGCTCGGAACGCTGACGCGCCTGCGCGAACTCGGCAATACGGTGATCGTGGTCGAGCACGACGAGGACGCGATCCGTCTCGCCGATTACGTGGTCGACATCGGCCCCGGCGCGGGCGTGCACGGCGGCGCGATCGTCGCGCAGGGCACGCCGCAGGACGTGATGTCGAACCCGGCGTCGGTGACCGGCCAGTTCCTCAGCGGCGCGCGCAGGATCGAAGTGCCGGCGAATCGGCACAAGCCCGACAAGTCGATGATGTTCCGGCTGAAGGGCGCGAAGGGAAACAACCTGCGCGATGTGGATGTCGAGATTCCGGCCGGCCTGCTCACGTGCGTCACTGGCGTGTCGGGCTCGGGCAAGTCGACGCTGATCAACGACACGCTGTACGCGATCGCCGCGAACGAACTCAATGGCGCGTCGATGTCGCCGTCGGCCTACGACAACTACGACAACATCGAGTTGTGGGACAAGGTCGTCGATATCGACCAGTCGCCGATCGGCCGTACGCCGCGCAGCAATCCTGCGACATACACGGGCCTATTCACGCCGCTGCGCGAGCTGTTCGCGCAGGTGCCGGAATCACGTGCGCGCGGTTACGCGCCCGGTCGCTTCAGCTTCAACGTCAAAGGCGGCCGCTGCGAGGCGTGTCAGGGCGACGGCCTGATCAAGGTCGAGATGCACTTCCTGCCGGACGTGTACGTGCCCTGCGACGTCTGCGGCGGCAAGCGCTACAACCGCGAAACGCTGGAGATCCGCTACAAGGGCTACAACATCAACGACGTGCTCGAGATGACCGTCGAAGATGCGTTGCCGTTGTTCGAGGCGATTCCGTCGATTTCGCGCAAGCTCGAAACGTTGATGGACGTCGGCCTGAGCTACATCAAGCTCGGCCAGTCGGCGACCACGCTTTCGGGCGGCGAAGCGCAGCGCGTGAAGCTCTCGCGCGAGCTGTCGCGTCGCGACACCGGCCGCACGCTCTACATCCTCGATGAGCCCACCACCGGCCTGCACTTCGCCGACATCGAGCAGTTGCTCGGCGTGCTGCATCGCCTGCGAGATGAAGGCAATACCGTCGTCGTCATCGAGCACAACCTCGATGTAATCAAGACGGCGGACTGGGTGATCGATCTCGGACCCGAAGGTGGACATCGCGGTGGCACGATCCTCGGTTGTGGTACGCCCGAGCAGATCGCGGCGATGTCGCATTCGCATACCGGCCGATTCCTTGCGCCATTGCTCCAACGCGATCAAGCTGTCGCGCCTGCGGCGAAGCCCAGCCGCAAGCGCAAGACTGCATCGCGATGACCGACCAACCGCCTCCGCCCTCCTCCGACAAGAAGCCGCGTCGAGCCCGTGCACCGCGTAAGCGCGCGCCGGCGAAGCGTGCGGCGAAGGCGAAACAGGGAGCGGCGGCGGTGATTGCGCTTGATGCGGATGGTGGATCGGTTGAAGTTGCGGCCGATGTGCGCGTCACGCACGCCGCAACCGTAGAGGCAGCAGCCGCGGCGTTGAGCAGCACGCAGCTGACGGCCGAGCCTGCTACGCCGCAACCGGGCGCGACCGCAAACGCGCCGGCCGAGCAGCGCGAAACAACGACGCAGCAGAGGCCGCAAGGCGGTCGCCAGCGACGTCAGCCGCGCGACGAGAAATCGCCCGAGGTCGCGAAGCACGCTGAGCCGCGTGAAGCGTCGCCCGCCGCCGAGGCGCAAGCACCAACGCCGGAAACCGGGGCGTCCGAATCAACCGCGCCGATGAAGCAGGACAGCCTGCGTCCCGGCGAGCTCATCCGCGTTCCGCTGTCGGTGCGCTGGCGCGATCTCGACGCGTTCAACCACGTCAACAACTCGAAGTACCTGAGTTACCTCGAAGAAGCGCGCCTGCGCTGGATGCTCAGCGTGCCGGGCATGGGACTCGACGAGAACGTCGCGCCGGTCGTCGCGGCGTCGAACCTCAACTATCGACGCCCGATCGAATGGCCAGGCGATGTCGTGATCGAGCTGTTCGTCGAACGACTCGGCGGCAGCAGCGTCACCATCGGTCATCGCATCGTCGATGCGAAGGAGCCGCGCGCGCTCTATTGCGACGGCAACGTCGTGATGGTGTGGATCGATCGCACCACGGGGCGCTCCGCCCCGCTTCCCGCCGGCGTGCGCGACGCCTGCAGTTAAGGCGCCGCGCTGCGGACGTCGAAGTCGACGGGCAGTACACGCCCGTCCGCGAACTTCAGTTCGACGCGAACTTTCCCGCCGGCGCGCAACTCGCCCGTCGGCGACATCATCATGAGGTGCCGCCCGCCCGGCGCGAACGCGACATGCGCATCCGGCGCAAGTTCGACGCGCGGCAAGGGACGCATCTTGCTGACGCCGGCTTCGACCCGCGTTTCGTGCATCGAAACATCGCCGAAGATCCTGGACGTCGCACCCGTCAGCACCACCACTGTCTTGCAACGGTTGTCGAGCACGAAGAAACCCGCGCCCATCGGCATCATCGGCGTCATGCGAACCCATGCATCGCGCACGGTCGGCATGCATGGGGCGGGCTTCGCACCACGGGCGAACGCGACGAAGGGAATGGCGAGTAGCGCGGAGAGCGCGAGGGCGGATCGATTCATGCGCGCATTGTAGGAAGCGGCGGCCGCGCCGTGGCGGGCCGTCCGGCGGCCGGTTAACCTGCGGCACGGTCTTCGGAGGCGAGCCATGGCACGGGTACAGACGCAGGAACACGGCGACATCCTCGAGATCCGGCTCGCGCGCGCGCCGGTCAATGCGCTCGATCCCGAGCTCTGCGGTGAGTTGCGTGACGCCGTGGCGCATGCCGCGCAGCACGGCGCGCGTGGGATCGCGCTGACGGGCGGCCCGTCCGTGTTCTCCGCCGGGCTTGACGTCCCATACCTGATGTCCCTGGGCGACGACCGTGCCGGGCTCATGCATGCATGGGAAGCCTTCTTCGGCGCCGCGCGCGCACTCGTCGGAAGCACGATTCCGATCGCAGCGGGACTTGCCGGTCACGCGCCTGCAGGTGGCTGCGTGCTGGCTCTGTGTTGCGACTACCGCGTCATGGCGCGCTCGCCCGATCCGGCGAAACCATTCCGCATCGGGCTCAACGAGACGCAGGTCGGGCTCGTCGCGCCGGAAGGCATCCAGCGCCTGCTGCGTCGCGTAGTGGGTGCGCATCGCGCAGAGCGCCTGCTGGTCGGCGGGCTGATGCCGACGACCGATGAAGCGCATGCGATCGGATTGATCGACGAGGTGGCCACGGTCGACGACACGGCGCAGCGCGCGGTCGACTGGGTGCGCGCGCTTTCCGCACTACCGCGTCAGCCCGTGCTTGAAACGCGCGCCATCGCGCGCGCGGACGCGGTCGACGCATTGCATCCGCGCAACATCGAACTCGATCGCTTCGTTACGTCGTGGTATTCGCCGGACACGCAGGCGGCGTTGCGCGCGGTGCTGGAACGCCTCGGCAAATCGCGCTGATCAGCCGGTCGCGACCAGACGCGCGTCGTCCTCGATCCAGCCGCTCCACGAACCCGTGTACAGACGCGCGCCGTGCAGGCCAGCGTGCTCCATCGCGAGCAGGTGATGGCAGGCGGTGACGCCCGACCCGCAGCTGGCCACCAGTGTTTCGGGCGCGCGTCCATCGAGCAGCGCTTCGAATTCGGCGCGCAGTTCACGCGCGGGACGGAAGCGTCCGTCGGCGAGATTCGTCGCGAACGGGCGGTTGAGCGCACCGGGGATGTGTCCCGCCTTGCGATCGAGCGGTTCGATGTCGCCGCGATAACGCTCGGCGGCGCGTGCATCGACGACGGGCGCCCCTGCATCAAGCGCGGCTTCGACGTCCGCGGTACCGAGCAGTCGCGTGTGATCGAACGCGCCTGCATACGGGCCGATGTCCGACTCGTCGACATCGCCCGTCTCGACTCTGCCGTCCGCCGCGCGCCACGCCGACCATCCACCATCGAGCACCGTGACGGCGTCGTGTCCCCATGCCTTGAGCATGAACCACAGCCGCGCCGCGGCCAGCGCGCCCTGCGCGTCGTCGTAGACGACGACCTGATGCACGGGCGTGATGCCCAGGCGGCCGAGCGTCGTAGCGAAGGCTTCGTCCGACGGCCATGGGTGCCGGCCTGCGCCCGGGTAATGCGGGCCCGACAACTCGGTTTCGAGGGACGCACGTCGCGCGCCGGGCACGTGGCCTTCGGCGAAGCGCCGTGCGCCCGCACCGCGATCGGCGAGGTCCACGCGCGTATCGACGATCGCAAGCGGCCGTTCGTGTGCTTCGATCGCGCGGCTGAGCGTGCGCGCGTCGATCAATGTCGTCCATGTCATCGATGTGTCTCCAGCCGGTCGTGCAGGTTGAGCAGCATCGAGGCGGTGGCGCCCCAGATGCGCTGGTCGGGATAACGGTACTCCCAGACGACGCGGCTGCGGCCCTGCACCTCGAAGCGGCGTTCGACGCGGTTGTCTGGATCCATCAGATAGGCGAGCGGAACTTCGAACACCGCGGCGACCTCTGCCGGATCCGGATGCGCGATGTAAGACGGATCGATCAGCGCGACCACCGGCACCACGCGAAACCCGGTAATCGTCGCGAGTGGATCGAGGAAGCCGAGTGGGGTGATCTGCGCAGCGGGAATGCCTACTTCCTCATACGTTTCGCGCAGTGCGCCAGCGACCGAATCCGCATCCTCGGGATCCAGCGCGCCACCGGGAAAACTCACCTGCCCCGGATGCTGGCGCAGGTCGTCGTTGCGACGCGTCAGCAGCACGTGCAATCCGTCATCGCGCGGGACGAGCCCGACGAGCACGGCGGCATCGCGCATCACGCGCGTGTCGAGCAGGCCATCTAGATCGACGAGGTTCCAGCACGCGCCACGCGGTGGTGCATCGAGCGGATGCAGCGCGCGACGCAGGTGCGTGAGATCCGCATCAACCATTCGCGCGGTCGGCCTCGCGGGCGGGCAGCACGGCGTCCATGACGCGCAGGCGCTCGTCGTCGCCCATCGTGCCCCAGCGCGCGATCTCGTCGAGCGTACGCAGGCAGCCCGCGCACAGCCCGTCGTCGCGCATCTCGCAGACGCCGACACAGGGGCTGAGGACCGCACGGAACTGGGAATTCATGGGGTGATTCTCTCAGACGCCAAGCTCTGGAAACACGAACGCCGGCGCGAGGCCGGCGTTCGGAGAACCTTGCGGTTCGACTTACTTGGAGCTGACGAGCTTGATCTCGAACACCACCGCCACGTTCGGCGGGAAACCGGTGCGCGGGTCGGCGCCGTAGGCCTTGTCGGCCGGCAGCGTGACTTCCCACTTCGAACCGACCGGCATCTGCTGGATCACTTCACGCATCGCCGGCATTTCGATCTGGCTGACCTTGATCGACGGGATCGACTGCGCCGGACGCGCCTGCGCCGGACGCTCGCCCCATGCATACGGGCCTGCGACTTCGAGCTGCACGGTGTTGGCCATCGTCGGCTTCGCACCGGTGCCGTTCTCGATCACGCGGTACTGCACGCCGCTCGGGAGAACCTTCACGCCGGCCTTGGCCTTGTTCGACGCGATGTACGCATCGCTCTTGGTCTTGTTCTGCGACGACGCCTTGTCCCACTCGGCCTTCGACTTCGCGACCTGGCGCGTCTGCATGTCCTGCAGAACCTTCTGGAGCTGATCGACCGGAACGGACGGCTGCTTCTTCGCGTAGGCGTCCTGCAGGCCCTTGATCATCGAGTTGACGTCGAGCGCTTCGCCGCGATCGGTCAGTTCGGCGGCATCAGCGCCGGTCTTGAAACCAAGGGCGTAGCTGAGCTTGCCCTTGTCGGACGTGACGTCCTGCGCGGACGCAGCGCCCGCGGCAACTACGAACGCCGCTGCAGCGACGGCAATCAGACGAAACTTCATCGGGTGAAACCTCCGGTATGGGGAAGCCGGGTGCGCTTCGTGCGCAGCGGCGTTGAACAACCCTTATGCCGCGTACCGGTCGACAGCCCCGAGTGGCGCGCTAGGATACTGAGGGCAGGGCTTAACCGCCACTGACACCGAACCCTCTGACCGCGCCCCGCCGCTCGAGTTCCGCAGGATCTCCCCGGGCGCGTTTTCCCCGATTCCATTCAGGCTCGCCATGACCGACAGCAGCAGCGCACCGCCGGTGACCGTCGCCGACCGCGAGGCGGTCCGCATCATCACCGTGAATCGCCCGGACAAGCTCAATGCGCTCAATGCAGCGACTTTGGATGCATTAGACGTCGCATTTGCCGAAGCCATCGATGCTGCCTCCGTGCGCGCGATCGTGCTCACGGGCGCGGGGCCGAAGGCCTTCGTGGCCGGCGCGGACATCGCGGAGATGAACACGTTGACGCCGGTGCAGGGCCGCGACTTCTCGCAACGCGGCCAGCGGATGATGCGTCGCGTCGAAAAATGCCCGAAGCCCGTCATCGCAATGGTGAACGGATTCGCGCTGGGCGGCGGTCTGGAGCTCGCGATGTGCTGCCATCTGCGAATCGCCGCAGATACCGCGCGCGTCGGTCAGCCGGAGATCAATCTGGGACTGATCCCCGGCTTTGGTGGCACGCAGCGACTTCTGCGACTTGCAGGCCGCGCGGCCACGCTCGAACTCTGCCTGCTCGGTGCACCGATCGATGCACAGCGTGCGCGCGAACTCGGCATCGTCAACCGCGTGGTTCCGGCGGCCGAACTCGAAGCGCAGACGATGGCCATCGCGCAGCAGCTCGCGAACTCCGCGCCGCTCGCGGTGCGTGGCGCGCTCGACTGCATCAACGTCGGTGGCGAATGCGGCATCGAGGAAGGCCTGGAATACGAGGCCGCGCAATTCGGCCTGATGTTCGCGACGCAGGACATGCGCGAAGGCACATCGGCGTTTCTCGAGCGCCGCAAGCCGACCTTCAGCGGCACGTGATCGATACGCGTTGCCCCGAGTGCGGCTGCACCGCGGTGACGCCGGTGCACATGATCGTGTCGCGCCTTCGCGTGAACGATCTTGATGGCGCGCTCGATGCGGGGTTGCTTGCGGTGGACGCGTGCGTTGGTTGTTGCGCGGAGTGCACCGCGCGAATGATCGCCATACGCGATGAGCGTCGATTCGCACTCGCTGCACGGGAACGTTTCCGGGCGCGGGAACAGCGGCTCGCACGACGTGCGGCCGAACGCGAAGTCGCGCGCAATGCGCGCACGCCGGCAATGACTGCCGCAGCACCAACGCCTGCCCTACCCCCCGCGGCCGCAGCTGCGCTGCAACGAGCGCTCGCTCGTGCGAAGGGACCGAGCCAGTGAGTCGGACGCGCGGGACCGGGCGCTCTGCGTCGGGCGCGAAGCCGTTGTCGGCGCGGACGGCGGTCAAGAAGATCGTTCCTGCGACGGCGAAGTCCGCTATGCCGGCCGTGAAGAAGAAGGTCGTGACGAAAGTTCGCACTGCGGTCGCGACGGGCACGCCATCACGCGAAAAGAAGACGGGCTTCGCAGCGAAGAAGGCCGCAACGAAACTCACGCGCGGTGTAGCCGCGATCGACGATGCGTCGACGCGTAAGCCGCGAAGCACACGACTGCTCGGCGGCAGCGATCGCGTCGCGCCGTCCAAACGCATGACGCCGCGTGAGATCGACGAGCTGTTCGCGCGCCTCAGCGAAACCAATCCCGCACCGACCACCGAACTCGAATACTCGACGCCTTACGAACTGCTCGTCGCCGTCGCGCTGTCCGCGCAGATGACGGACATCGGCGTGAACAAGGCGACGCGCCAGTTGTTTCCGGTCGCGAACACGCCGAAGGCGATCGCGAGGCTCGGCGTCGAAGGGCTGGCGCCCTACCTCGCCGGGATCAACTTCAATCGCACGAAGGCGAACAACGTCGTCGCGATGGCGCACCAGCTGCTCGAGCAGCACGGTGGCGAGGTGCCGCGCGATCGCGAGGCGCTGGAAGCGCTGCCGGGCGTCGGCCGCAAGACGGCGAACGTGGTGCTCAATACCGCGTTCGGCGAAACGACGCTCGCGGTCGATACGCACATCTATCGCGTATCGAACCGCACGGGACTCGCGCCCGGCGCCGACGTCCGCATCGTCGAGGACGAGCTGCTGCGCGTCGTGCCGAACAAATACCTGCAACACGCACACCACTGGCTGCTGCTGCACGGCCGCTATGTCTGCAAGGCGCGTGTGCCCGACTGCCCGCGCTGCATCGTGCGCGACCTCTGCCATTTCCCGGATAAAACGCCCGGCAAGGCACCGCCGCTGGAAGTCGCTCCGACGCGTCCCCGACGCGCTCGATGACACGCTCGCGGCGCCGGCCGCGGAACTGTCACATTTACGCAATCTTCACGCCCTAGCCTTCGCGGCGCTCCTCCTTCCCAGGACCCGTCATGAAACTCTCGCGTAACACGCTCGCCCTCGCCCTGCTGGCCGCGCTCGCTGCGCCAGCCGCGCACGCCGAAGTCGCTATCGACGTCATCCACGACTCGGAGGTCAGCTTCGAGGGCCTCGTGCAGGCCGACGCCAATTGGTACAGCGACGACATCGCCATTCTCAACGCCAACAACAACGACGGCGGCGACGATTTCGACATGCGTCGCGCCGAACTCGTGCTGAAGGGCAAGGGCCCGGGCAACTACGAGTGGGTGCTGGGCTACGACGCCCGCGCCAACAAGTTCCTCGACCTCAACGCGAAGTACAAGCTCGGCGGCGACGCCAACAAGTACATCCAGATCGGCCAGTTCAAGCAGCCGAACAGCCTGGAAGAACTGTCGTCGACCAAGAACAATGACTTCATCGCTAAGTCCTCGATCACGAACACCTTCGCGGTGGCTCGCCGTCTCGGCGGCGCGTTCAGCTACGGCGACACGAACTGGTCGCTGACGGGCTCGTACTTCGAGCGCGAACTGACCCGTAATCTCGCGCACGGCAACGGCTACGGCCTGCGCGGTACGTGGGCGCCGATCAACGCGAACGGCCAGATCCTGCATCTCGGCCTGTCGTACGTGAACTACGACACCGATACCGACACGCTGCGCCTGCGCGCACGTCCGCTGGCCGACCTCGCGGGTACGCGACTGGTCGACACCGGCGCGACCGGCATGCGCAACGCCGACCGCATTTCGGTGGTCGGGCTCGAAGGCATGTACGCCACTGGCCCGTTCAAGGTGCAGGCCGAGTACATGAAGGCGGCCGTCGACCGTTACGACACCGGATTCGCGGCGCAGCCCGGCAACACCTACGACGCGGGCGGCTATTACATCCAGGGCGTGTGGAACATCACCGGCGAGAAGTTCGGTTACAAGGCGGGCGTGCCGACCACGCCGCTGCCGGACAACCCGTCGACCGGCATGTTCCAGCTCGGCCTGCGCTACGACCACATCGATCTCGACGATGGTTCGATCGTCGCCGGCGCAACGCCGACGGCGGCCCCGACCATCAACGGCGTGCTGGGCGGCGAGCAGAACGCGTGGACGATCGGCGCCAACTGGTACTGGCATTCGAACTTCAAGTTCATGCTGAACTACGTCAAGGTCGACAGCTCGCGTTACATCGGCAAGACCAGCGCGACGTACTCGGCGAACCCGGCGTACAACAACGCCACGTTCAACCGCGTGGTCGATGACAACCCGGACATCATCGAGGCGCGCTTCCAGTTCTACTGGTAATCGCCGCGTCACACTCTCTCCAAGGGTCGAGTCTTTTGGAGGCGCAGCGCAGGCTGCGCCTCCTTTTTTATTGGTGCGCTGTCACGCAGATGTCATCGACGTGCAACGGCGATGTCATCGTTCCGCGATGGAATGCGCGCAGGCGGGCGATGCCCGTCCCCGACCAGGAGTCCATCCGTGTTGAAGTCCCTCAGCTCGCGTTCCATGCATGCGCGCGCGCTCGCGCTTTCCCTGGCCCTCGCCTGCTTCGCCGCACACGCGGCCGACGCCACCGGCGCGGGCTCGTCGTTCGTGTATCCGGCCATCTCCAAGTGGTCGTCCGATTACGCGAAGGCCACCGGCAAGCAGGTGAACTACCAGTCGATCGGTTCGGGTGGCGGCATCGCGCAGGCCAAGGCCGGCACCGTCGACTTCGGCGCCACCGACATGCCGCTCAAGCCCGATGACCTCGCCAAGTCCGGCCTCATCCAGTTCCCGTCGGTGATCGGCGGCGTCGTGCCGGTGATCAACGTGCCGGGCGTGGCGTCCGGCGCGATGAAGCTCGACGGCGACACCCTCGCCCGCATCTTCCTCGGCGACATCACGATGTGGAACGACCCGGCGATCGCTGCGCTCAACGGCGGCGTGCAGCTGCCGGCGAAGAAGATCACCGTCGTGCACCGCTCGGACGGTTCGGGCACCACCTTCAACTTCGCCAACTACCTGTCGAAGGTCAACGCGACCTGGAAGCAGAAGGCCGGCGAAGGCACGATGGTGCAGTGGCCGGTCGGCATCGGTGGCAAGGGCAACGAAGGCGTCGCCGCATACGTCAAGCAGATTCCGGGTGCGATCGGTTACGTCGAGCTGTCGTACGCGCTGCAGAACAAGATGGCGTACTCGCGCATGAAGAACGCCGCCGGCAACTTCGTGCTGCCGAGCGACGAGACCTTCGCTGCGGCCGCCGCCAGCGCCGACTGGACGAACGCCAAGGACTTCTACCTGGTGATGACCAATGCGCCGGGCGCGCAGTCGTGGCCGATCACGGCGACCACGTTCATCCTCATGCACCGCCAGCCGAAGAACGCCGCCGGCTCGAAGAACACGCAGGAGTTCTTCCGCTGGGTCTACACGAATGGTGACACCTCGGCCAAGGCGCTGGACTACGTGCCGCTGCCGGACGCGCTGGTCCAGCAGATCGAGACCTACTGGTCGACCAACGCGAAGTACTGATCCACCGCCGCTTCGCTCCTCCGGACGGGCCCCTTCACGGGGCCCGTTCGCGTTGCGGCGGCTGTGTCATCGACGTGTAACAAAAACATCATTTCATAGCGCCGTGGTGCCGCCATCGGGGCGGCGCGCCTGTATTCGCGGAGCTTTCCATGAACGTCGCACGCCTTGGTCTCGCCCTCGCGCTTTCGATCGCCCTCACCGCCTGCTCGGGCGGCGGCTCCGCCGACAAGGCACCGAATGCATCGACCACGGCCGCAACGCCCGCAGGCAGCGCGTCCGAAGCGACGATCACCGGTGCCGGCGCGACGTTCATCTATCCGCTGCTGTCGAAGTGGTCGGCCGAGTACAGCCAGAAAACCGGCTCGAAGATCAATTACCAGTCGATCGGCTCTGGCGGCGGCATCGCGCAGATCAAGGCGGGCACGGTCGACTTCGGTTCCAGCGACAAGCCGCTCGCGTCGGACGAACTCGCGGCCGCGGGCCTCGGGCAGTTTCCGTCGGCCGTCGGTGGCGTGGTGCCGGTCGTGAACCTGCCGGGCATCGCCGCCGGGCAGCTGAAGCTCACCGGTCCGGTGCTCGCCGATATCTATCTCGGCAAGGTCACGATGTGGAATGACGCCGCGATCGCAGCGCTGAATCCCGGCGTCGCGCTGCCCACGATCAAGATCAACGTCGTCAAGCGTTCCGACGGTTCCGGCACGACGTTCAACTTCGTCAACTATCTCTCGAAGGTCAGCCCGGAGTGGAAGACCAAGGTCGGCGAAGGCACGTCGGTGAACTGGCCGACCGGCATCGGCGGCAAGGGCAATGAAGGCGTTGCTGCGTACGTCAAGCAGATCAAGGGTTCGATCGGATACGTCGAACTTGCGTATGCGGCCGAGAACGGCATGGCCCATGCGCAGATGCAGAACGCCGCGGGTCAGTGGGTGCAGCCCAGCATCGCGTCGTTCCAGGCCGCTGCCGAAGCTGCCGACTGGAAGAACGCGCAGGACTTCAACCTGGTGATTACCAATGCACCGGGCGCGCAGGCGTGGCCGATCGCCGCGACGAATTTCATCCTCATGTACAAGCAGCCGAAGGACGCGGCGCGCTCGAAGGCGACGCTCGACTTCTTCCGCTGGGCGATGCACGACGGCGGCAAGACCGCGCAGTCGCTGAACTACGTGCCGCTGCCGCCGGAGCTGGTGTCGCAGGTCGAAACGTACTGGACCGCGCAGTTCAAGTGATGCCACGTCGCTTGATGCCCGTGTGCATCGAGCGACGCGATTCCATCCGACGTTGCACGACGCACGACGCGTCCTGATCCACGCCTCCGCACGGTGACATGAGCGCCATTCCCGCCCCTGCCCTCGATTCCACCACGCGTGACGCCGCGGCCGACCGCGGCTTCCGCTGGCTCGTCACCGGTGCCGGCATGTTCGTGCTGGTGTCGCTGGCGGCCGCCGCGCTGTCCATGGCCTGGGGTGGACGCGCGACGTTCCAGAAGTTCGGCCTTCACTTCTTCACGTCGCGTGCGTGGGATCCGGTCGGGCAGGACTTCGGTGCGCTGGTCCCGATCTACGGAACCATCGTGACGGCGCTCATCGCGATGATCATCGCAGTGCCGGTGAGCTTCGGCGTCGCAATGTTCCTCACCGAAATCGCACCGAAGTGGCTGCGAGGCCCGGTCGGCAGCGCGATCGAACTGCTCGCCGGCATCCCGTCGATCATCTACGGCATGTGGGGCCTGTTCGTGCTCGTGCCGTACCTGAGCGAGCACGTATATCCGTGGATCGACGCGCACCTCGGCACGTTGCCGGTGATCGGCGCGCTGTTCGCGGGCCCGCCGCTCGGTCTCGGCATGCTCACCGCCGGCCTCGTGCTCGCGATCATGATCATCCCGTTCATCGCGTCGGTGATGCGCGAGGTATTCCTGACGGTGCCGAACCGCCTGAAGGAATCGTCGTACGCGCTGGGGTCGACGCGTTGGGAAGTCGTGTGGGACGTCGTGCTGCCGTACACGCGCTCGGCGGTGATTGGCGGCGTCTTCCTCGGCCTCGGTCGCGCGCTCGGCGAGACGATGGCGGTGACGTTCGTGCTCGGCAACGCCCATGAACTCACGACGTCGCTGCTGATGCCGGGCAATTCCATCGCCGCGACCATCGCCAACGAATTCGCCGAAGCCGACTCCGAGCAGTACCGCTCGGCACTGATCGCGCTGGGCTTCGTGCTGTTCCTGGTGACGTTCGTGGTGCTGTCGGTGGCGCGACTGATGCTCCGTCGCCTGTCCAAGCGGGAGGGCACCTGATGTTGTCGCTCTATACCCGCCGCCGCGTGACCAATGTCGTCGCGCAGCTGCTCGCGGTCCTCGCCACCGCGTTCGGCCTGTTCTGGCTGGTCTGGATCCTGTGGACGACTCTGCATAACGGCATCGCGTCGATCAATGGCGCGTTGTTCACTGCGATGACCCCGCCGCCGGGTGAGGAAGGCGGCCTGCTCAATGCGTTCTTCGGCAGCGCGCTGATGAGCGTGCTCGGCATCGCGATGGGTGCGCCGATCGGCGTGCTCGCCGGCACCTACCTCGCGGAGTATTCGAACCGCAGCTGGATCGGCGACGCGGTGCGCTTCGTCAACGACATCCTGCTGTCGGCGCCGTCGATCGTGCTCGGCCTCTTCGTGTACACGCTGGTCGTTGCGCGCATGGGGCATTTCTCGGCGCTCGCAGGCGGCATCGCACTCGCCTTCATCGTGTTGCCGGTGGTCGTGCGCACAACCGACGAGATGTTGCGCCTGGTGCCCACGCAGATGCGCGAGGCGGCGCTGTCGCTGGGCATCCCGCAGTGGAAGGTGATCGTGCAGGTGCTGTATCGCTCGTCGCTGCCCGGCATCATCACCGGCATCCTGCTGGCGCTCGCACGCATCTCCGGCGAGACCGCGCCGCTGCTCTTCACCGCGCTCAATAACCAGTACTGGTCCACCGATGTGTCGTCGCCGATGGCGAACGTGCCGGTGGTGATCTTCCAGTACGCGATGAGCCCCTACGACGCCTGGCATTCGCTTGCATGGGCCGGCGCCTTCGTACTGATGCTGTTCGTGCTCGCGGTGAGCCTGCTCGCCCGCGCGATCGTCGCCCGCAACCGCGTGTCCCACGACTGATGAATGCCGCCCTGCCTCCGGATCTCGCCATGAACGACGCTCCCCGCTTCCACCTGGCGACCGCGCAAGCGGCGGCGTCCGCCGCGCCGGTCAAGCTCGCCGCGCGCGGGCTCGACTTCCATTACGACAAGTTCCACGCGCTGAAGAACATCAACCTCGAGATTCCGGAGAAGCGCGTCACCGCGCTGATCGGGCCGTCGGGTTGCGGCAAGTCGACGCTGCTGCGCATCTTCAACCGCATCTACGCGCTGTATCCGAAGCTCAACGCAAGCGGCGAAGTGCTGCTCGACGGCGAAAACATCCTCGACCCGCGCTTCCCACTCAATCGCTTGCGCAGCAAGGTCGGCATGGTGTTCCAGAAGCCGGTGCCGTTCCCGATGACGATCTTCGAGAACGTCGCGTACGGCATCCGCCATCACGAACGCCTGTCGAAGGCCGACATGAAGGATCGCGTCGAGCAGGCGCTGCGTCAGTCGGCGCTGTGGGACGAAGTGAAGGACAAGCTGGGCCAGAGCGCGCTCGGCCTGTCCGGTGGTCAGCAGCAGCGGCTCTGCATCGCGCGCGCCGTGGCGCTGCGTCCGGACGTATTGCTACTCGACGAACCTACGTCCGCGCTTGACCCGATTTCGACCAGCCGCATCGAACAACTGGTCGACGACCTCAAGCGCGACTTCACCATCGCGATCGTCACCCACAACATGCAGCAGGCCGCGCGCATCTCGGATTACACGGCCTTCATGTACCTGGGCGAGCTGGTCGAGCACGGCACCACCGAAACAATTTTCTCCAACCCCTCGAAGCAGCAGACCGAGGACTACATCACCGGTCGCTTCGGCTGACAGGGGCACGCACATGCACGACCACATCCTCAAGAGCTACGACGCCGAGCAGAAGCGCTTGCTCGACGAAACCCTGCGCATGGGCGAGATGGCCGCGTCGCAGCTGGAAGCCGCGCTCGACGTGGTGCAGCGCCGCGACGACAAGGCCGCTGCGCGCATCATCGCGAACGATGAAGCGATCGACGCGATCGAGCACGAAGTCAGCCACGACGTCATGAAGCTCGCGCTACGCGGCCCGATGGCGCGCGACCTGCGCGAGATCCTCGCGGCGATCCGCATCGCGTCCGACATCGAGCGCATCGGCGACTACGCTGCGAACGTGGCCAAGCGCTCGATGGCGCTCAACACCGCGCCGCCGTTGCCGCACGTCGCCGGGCTGCAGCTGATCGGCAAGCTCGCCGTGCAGCAGGTCCGCGACGTCATCGCCGCCTACCGCGACAGCGATACCGATGCAGCGCAGCGCGTGCGTGCCGCGGACACCGAGATCGACACCGCCTACACCGGCCTCTTCCGCGAACTGCTCACCTACATGATGGAAGACGCGCGCGCGATCACGCCCTGCACGCATCTGCTTTTCATGGCGAAGAACATCGAGCGCATCGGCGACCACGCGACCAACATCGCCGAAAACATCTGGTTCCTCGTGCGCGGCGAAGAAGCGCTGCCGCCGCGCGAGAAGGCGGACGAAAGCAATACCGCGACGCTTTGACGTCTGCGGGATGTGCGCGACGGGCGGCCTCGGTCGCCCGTTTTCGTTGGAGTCGCGTGCATCCACGTTCCGCAAATCGCCGTAGTTGAGGTCTGACGACGGATGAACCGCCGTCCGGCCGCTCGGATCTTCCGGCTGCCGACCACAGCCCGCCGCGCTAGCATCGCGCTTCTCGCGGTCCGCCCGCCCGACACGAGGTCACCCCATGTCCCGTTCCCTCAAGACCCCTACCCTCGCCACCTTCACCGGCTCGCTGCTGCTGGCCGGCACGGCATTCGCGTCGACGCCGCTGTCGCAGGGCTACATGCTGTCGGCGACCGATGCGCCACCGAAGAGCGACTCGAAGGCCGCCGAAATGAAGTGCGGCGCCGACAAGATGAAAGGCGGCGAGATGAAGTGCGGTGCCGACAAGGCGAAGGCCGACGCAATGAAGGCTGACGCCGCCAAGCCGAAGATGCAGCCGGCCGCCGACAAGAAGGTCGCCGACGCGAAGATGGCCGAAGGCAAGTGCGGCGAAGGCAAGTGCGGCGGCTCGATCTGACCGCTCGTTGATGGCCGCGACGCGCATCCTCGCTCCGGATGCCGCGGGCCTCGGTCTGCGGCGGGCCCTGCTCAGCCCGCTGCAGGCTGCGTCGAATGCGATCGTCGACTTCATCGAGGCCGCGCCGGAAAACTGGATGGGCTTGGGCGGTGCGCTCGGTGAAGCATTCGAGTCGTTGGCTGCCCGCTGGCCCGTCGTCTGCCACGGGCTGTCGCTGTCGCTGGGCGGCCCCGGTGAACTGGACGAAACCTTCCTGCTGAAGCTGCGGCGCTTCCTCGACCGCTTCGACTGCGCGATCTACAGCGAGCATCTGTCCGCGTGCACCGACTCGCAGGGCCAGCTGTACGACCTGATGCCGCTGCCGTTCCATCGTGCCGCGGTGGATCACGTCGTCGACCGCATTCGTCGGACGCAGGACGTGCTCGGCCGACGCATCGCCGTCGAGAACATCTCGTATTACGCGACGCTCGACACTGGTGACTCGGCTGCGATGCGCGAGATCGAGTTCGTCAACGACGTCCTCGACCGGGCCGACTGTGACCTGCTGCTCGACGTCAACAACATCGTCGTCAACGCCACGAATCATCGCTACGACGCGTACGAATTCCTCGCCGCGCTGCCGGCCGAGCGCATCGCATACGTCCATGTCGCCGGGCATTACGACGAAGCCGACGACCTGAAGGTCGATACGCACGGCGCGCCTGTCGCCGCACCGGTATGGGACCTGCTCGACGCCGCGTACGCACGTTTCGGCCCGCGCCCGACGCTGCTCGAGCGCGACTTCAACCTGCCGCCGTTCGACGAACTGGTCGCAGAACTGGACGGCGTGCGCGCGCGGCTGGCTCGTGCGTCCACTGGTCGACGTCATGCCGCCTGAGGCGTTTGACTCGCTGCATGCCTTGAGCGCGTATGTCCGCGATCCCAACACGGCGCCCGGGCCGGTCGGAATCGAAGAACGCCGGCTGAAGATTTACGCCGACCTCGTCTTCAACAACGTGGAATCGCTGCTGGCGGGAACGTTCCCGGTCGTGCGCGCGACACTCGGCAACGACGCGTGGCACACACTGATCCGCGACTTCCTTCGCGAGCACGACGCACGCACGCCGGTGTTCACCGAGCTCGCGCGCGAGCTTATGCGCTATCTCGACACACGTGCGGATGGGAGACGCGGCGATCCGCCGTGGCTTCGCGAACTCGCGCACTACGAATGGATCGAACTCGCGCTGCGGATCAGCGAAGAGCGTCCACACGACATTGCGCATGATCCGAGCGGTGACCTGCGAAGCGGCGTGCCTGCGCTGTCCCCGCTGGCCTGGCCGCTGGCCTACGACTGGCCCGTGCATCGAATCGCTCCGGGCGCGGTCCCGGCGTCACCGGAAACGACGCTGCTCCTCGTGCATCGGCGGGACGACGGAAGCGTCGGTTTCCACGCGCTCGATGCATTGGCGTTCCACCTGCTGCAAGGCCTTGTCGACGACGATGCGAGTACAGGCGAAACCCGGCTGCGCGCGCTCGCGGACGAAGTCGGCGCGACCGACGTCGACGCCTTCATCGACGCCGGCATCGCGCTCCTCGAGACCTATCGACACGACGGCATCATCCTCGGCACGCGGATCGCCGCCTGACAGCCGCTACCGGCCGGTCTGCTAGGCTTCCGGCCCGCGTCGACGATCCCGCCTCCCCGTGCCTTCACTCGCCTCGCGCTTTCGCGGCTTCCTGCCCGTCGTCGTCGACGTCGAGACGGGCGGCTTCGACTGGAACCGCCACGCGCTGCTCGAAATCGCGGTCATTCCGCTCGATCTCGACGCCGACGGACGCATCGTTCCCTGCCCGACGACCAACGCGCACGTGATGCCGGCGCCGGGCACCGAGATCGATCCGAAGTCGCTGGAAGTGACCGGCATCATCATCGACCACCCGTTCCGCGACGCGAAGAACGAGCGCCAGGCGCTGGACCAGGTGTTCGCGCCTGTGCGCGCCGCGATGAAGAAGCACGGTTGCCAGCGCGCGATCCTGGTCGGACACAACGCGCATTTCGACCTGAACTTCCTCAACGCGGCAGTCGCGCGTTCGAAGCATCAGCGCAACCCGTTCCATCCCTTCAGCGTGTTCGACACCGTGTCGCTCGCGGGCGTCGCCTACGGCCAGACCGTGCTCGGCCGTGCGCTGCAGGCGGCGGGCATCGACTGGCAGGCGAGCGAAGCGCACTCGGCCGTGTACGACGCCGAGCGCACTGCGGAACTGTTCTGCAAGATCGTCAACGCGTGGCCGATGCTCGGCGGCGCGGGTGCGCCGTCGAACAAGGCATAAGCGCTACAGCGAGAGCGTGCCCGCTGCCATCGGTTTGGACGACGGCGACTGCGGCGCGACCGGCTGCACCGGTTCCATGGTGATCGCGACGGTCCAGCCCGACTGCATGCCGGCATGCAGCTCGGCCTTGGGCACGTCGACCCAGTGCGAGTGCGACGCGCCGACGTAACCCAGCGACTTCGGCTTCTGGCCCGGCGCGATCAGCCACAGCACCGGCGCCATCTGGCCTTCCGGCACCGTGCCCGGCACCGGCACCAGCCACATACCGCCGCCGTGCGGATCGGGTGTCGCGAGGTACGCGATCTGCCCGCTGTTGGTCATCAGCTGCGTGACCGGCAGCTCGGGCATCACCGGCTTGGCCTGCGAAGCGACGCTCTGGACCGGCACGTTGATCACGCGTGGCTTCTGCACCGCGACCACCGCCAATACCGCGGCAGCTGCGAAGCCCGCTGCAGTGGCGGCCTTCCAGAATCCGGCGCCGGCGCGCTCACGTCCGCCTGTCACCGGCGACCAGCCGAGCCGCGTGCGGATACGCGGCCACGCGTGGTCCGGCACGGTCGCTGGCGGCAGCTCGTCGTTGAGTCGGTCCAGGCGCGCGCTCCAGTCCTCGACGAGCCGCGCGAATGCGGGGTCACGCGCGATGCGCAGGCGCACCTCGCGACGGGTGCGCTCGTCCAGCACACCCAGGACATATTCGCCGGCCAGCAGGTCGTCGGAGGGCGGGTCGCGGTCGATATCGTGCTCGCGCATGGTCATTGCTCCAGGCACGCGCGCAGCTGCAACAGGCCGCGTCGGATCCAGCTTTTCACCGAGCCCAGCGGCGCGCCGGAACGCGTCGCAAGCTCCTCGTAGGTCGCGCCTTCGAAGAACGCGGTGCGGATCAGGCCGCGACGTCGTTCGTCCAAGCGCTGCATGCAATGTTGCAAGCGGTCGCGATCATCCGATGCTTCGGCGGCGTCGATCGGCGTTTCACCGTTGTCGGGCAGTTCGTCGCCGAGTTCAATCGCGGTGGTGCGCACGGTATGGCTCGGCGAGCGCAGGCGATCGATGCAGCGATTGCGCGCGATCATCGCCATCCACGCCATTGCGCTCGCGCGGTGCGGATCGAACTGGTCGGCCTTGTGCCAGATGGTGCTGAACACCTCCTGCAGCACGTCCTCGGCTTCCGCGCGATCGGGCAGCAGTCGCAGGCAGATGGCGAAGAGTCGCGACGATGCGGCGCGATAGAGGCGTTCGAAGGCCGTGCGATCACCGTCGGCGACGTCGAGCAACAACTCGGCGTGCGCGTCGGTATCGCCCGTGGCAGGCGCGGAGATGAGCATGGAGGCCCCGTCGAAGCTGTAGCTGGCGATGGCGATCACTGCATCCCCCGGCCGGCGCCGAAGGCCCGACGGTTATGCCACCCGTGCGGGTCGCTGGCAAGCACGCCGATATGGCCTGCTCACCGTGATCTACGAGATGACGCCTGCTGCGGATGCAGCTCGATCAGCTGCGCGTGCGGCGTTCTCGAAGTGAACGCACGATTCCGTACGCACTCACCGCGATCCACGCGCCTTCGAGCAAAGCAACGGAAAGATTGAACGTGCCGACCAGCGACACCAGCACCGCAGCCGCGCCGAACAGATTGAGCAACTGGTAGACGATGCCCGTCGCCGACAACCGGCGCGATTGCGCGAGGTAGAACGCGAGCAGGATCGCAAACGAACCCGCGAGCCCGACGAGGTCGTACCAGTGCAGCGAAATGAGTGCTTCGTCCTGCATCAGCGCGCGCTCCTCTGTCGTACGGCTTCGAACAAGGTGACGCCCGTGGCCACCGACACGTTGAGGCTTTCGACCGCGGTCGAGGCTGCACCGGGCATCGGAATCGACACCAGCCCGTCGCAGGTCTCGCGCGTGAGTCGACGCAGCCCGTCGCCTTCACCACCGAGCACGAGCCCGACGTTGCCACGCAGGTCGATCGAATACAGCGAGGCGTCCGCTTCGCCGGCCAGGCCATAAAGCCACACGCCGAGCTTCTGCAGATCCTTCATCGTCCGCGCGAGATTGGTGACCGGCACGACCGGCACCGCATCCGCCGCGCCCGCCGACGTCTTGCGCACGGTCGCATTGACCTGCACCGACTTGTCCTTCGGGATCACCACCGCCGTCGCACCCGCCGCAGCGGCGCTGCGCAGGCAGGCGCCGAGGTTATGCGGGTCCTGCACGCCATCGAGGATCAGCACGAGCGCGCGACCTTCCGCGGCCTCGATCAGCTGGTCCAGCTCGTTTTCGCTCCAGGTCTTCGCCGCGACATATCGCGCGATCGCGCCCTGATGCCGCACGCCACCGGACGCGCCGTCCAGCGCCGATTGCGCCACCCGGCGAACGTCGATATCCAACCGCCGCGCGAGCGTCTCGATCTCCTGGATGCGCGGATTCTTCGCCCCCGCCTCCAGCAACACCTCGCGTACATGCTCCGCATCGTTCTGGAGCGCCGCCGACACCGCATTGATGCCCGCAATCCACTGATTCTGTTTGCTCATGTGCCTATTGTGCCGCGCCGGCGCAGATTGCGCCCGGACGCCTTGGTGGCAAAGCCGCACTGCCGACTTGACCCTGTGGGCGACGAGACGCGCACCGCGGAAGCGACCAGCGACGCTGGCTCTTCAGTTCAACAGCCGCCCAAACCGTGAAGACCCCGAAGGGGCGGCCGACAGGACGTCGGCCGTCGCCACCCGAGCCAGGATGGCGAGTGTGGCGATCTCGACAGACCTACCCGATCGCAGGCTGTAGATCCGTCGGGAAAGGTGCTTTCTTTTGGTTACTTTTCTTTGCACCAGCAAAGAAAAGTGACTCGGGCGCTTCAGCGCACGAAACGCCTCTGCCGCTTACTCCGCGCCATGCAGAACGTGGAGCACATGAAACCGGGCTGGCGACCGAATCGCCGACCAGCCCACCAATCAATACGGAACCTTCTTCCTCTTAGCCGGCTGCCCCCGAGGCGGCAACGGCTTCGACCCGCCCGCAGCCTCCTCACCCACCAACCGGAAGTCGATCCGCCGATCCTCAACACTCGCCTTCAACACCACGATCCGCACCCGATCACCCAACCGGTACTCGCGCCCGCGGCGCTCACCGGTGAGCGTCTTGCGGATCGGATCGAAGTGATAGAAATCGTTCGGCAGCTGCGTGACATGTACGAGCCCATTGACCTTCGACCCATCGAGCTCGATGAACAGCCCGAAGCTCGTAACGCCGCTGATCGTGCCGTCGAACTCGCCACCGACGTGCTGCTCCATCCACGCCGCACGGTAGCGTTCGTCGACCTCGCGCTCGGCTTCGTCCGCACGACGCGAGCGCGCCGAGCAGTCCAACGAAAGCTGCGCCATCGCACTCGGCGAGTATCGGAACTTCTCCGGTTTCGCGCCGCTCAGCGCGTGCTTGATCGCGCGATGCACGAGCAGATCGGGATAACGGCGGATCGGCGACGTGAAGTGCGCATACGCTTCCAACGCCAGACCGAAATGCCCGACGTTGCCCGGCGCATACACCGCAAGCGCCTGGCTGCGCAGCAACACCGATTCCAGCAACGCCGCTTCGGGCCGCTCGCGGATCTTCTTCAAAAGATTGGTGAAATCCTTCGGCTGCACCTTCGCCCACGCCGGCATGCTCAGCCCGAACTCCTTGAGGAACTCGAGCAGGTCTTCGTACTTCTGCTCCGGCGGCCGTTCATGGATGCGATATGGCGCGGGCACCTCGGCCGCGATCAGGAACTTCGCGGCCTCGACGTTCGCCGCGATCATGCATTCCTCGATCAGCTTGTGGGCGTCGTTGCGCTGGATCATGCCGGCCTGCACGACCTCGCCCTTCGGACCGATAACGAAACGGACTTCGCCCGACTCGAACTCGATCGCACCGCGACGCTCACGCGCCTTCACCAGGATGCGGAACAGCTGGTGGAGGTTCTCGATGTTCGGCTGCAGCGAACCGATCACACCCAACGCTTCGGAGCGGTCCTCGTCGCTGACGCCGTCGCCGATCGCGTTCCACACCTGCGTGTACGTCAGGCGTGCATGCGAGTGCATCACGGCTTCGTAGAACTTCGACGACGTCACCTGCCCCTTGCGATCCACCTGCATGTCGCAGACAAAGCACAGGCGGTCGACCTTCGGCTTTAGCGAGCAGATGCCGTTCGACAGCGTCTCGGGGAGCATCGGCACGACGAAACCGGGGAAGTACACGCTGGTCGCGCGCTTCTGCGCTTCGTCGTCCAGCGGTGTGCCGGGGCGCACGTAGTTCGAGACGTCCGCGATCGCGACGATGAGCCGGAAACCGTCGCGATTCGGCTCCGCGTAGACCGCGTCGTCGAAATCCTTCGCGTCCTCGCCGTCAATGGTGACCAGCGGAACTTTGCGCAGGTCGACGCGGCCGCTCGCGGTTGCATCGTCGACTTCGATCGGAATCGATGCGGCTTCCTCCAGCACCGGCTGCGGGAACTCGTGCGGAATATCGTGGCCGTGGATCGCCGCCTGCACCGCGAGCGACGCCGTAAGGCGATCACCCAGCACGGTGAGAATGCGACCGACCGGCACGTGCTTGCCGTCTGGCATTTCGGTGATTTCGCAGACGACGAGCTGGCCGTTCTGCGCATCGTTCTTCGCATCCGGCGGAATCAGGATGTCCTGCTGGATGCGTCGATCGTCGGGATTGACGAAGCCGACGCCCGCGCGCGTTTCGTAGCGGCCGATCAAGCGCGTCAGGCGACGTTCGAGGATCTCCGCGATCGCTCCCTCGCGACGACCGCGACGATCCACACCGGTGACGCTCGCCAGCACGCGGTCGCCGTGCATCACGCGCCGCATCTCGAACGGCGGCAGGAACAGATCATCGCCGTGTCCGGGATCGGGCTTCAGGAACCCGAAACCATCGGGATTCGCGATGACGACGCCCGGAATCAGGTCGACCTGCTGCGCCGGCAGGTATGCACCCTTGCGGTTCTGCAGCAGCTGACCGTCGCGCACCATCGCACGCAGACGGAAGCCGAGTGCGTCACGGCGTTCGTCATCGTTGATCTCGAGGCGATCGGCGATCGCATCCATCGGCAGCGGGCCGTCAGACGATGCCAGCATCTGCAGGATCATCTCGCGGCTGCCGATCGGCTTGTCGTAGCGCGCCGCTTCGCGCTGTGCGTGCGGGTCCACCGACGGTGCGTCACCGCGACCGCGTAGCGGCCTCGGCGGTTCCGGCATCCAGCCCGGCCGCTTGGGGCCGCCCTGCTTCCCGCCACCGCCTGTTCCTGGTGCGCCGCGCTTCGCTGTCGACGGTCCCTGCTTCGCGCCGCCGCCGTTTCCGGCGCCGGCTCCTTTTCCTGCGTTCTTTCGTTTCATGAACGGGATCGTCTCACACGTTCATGAAGGCGATGTCGCTCAGCGCGCGGTTCGCCAGAGCCGCCATGCGGCCCAGATTCCCGATACCAGCAGCACTGCGGTGATGATTCCGGACGAGATGTAGAACCCGACCGGCCCGCTGTCGAAGATCGGCGCCTGGAAATTCATGCCGAGCACGCCCGCAATCGTCGCGACCAGGCCCATCGCCACCGTCACGATGGTGAGCGTGTAGACCGCTTCGTTCGTGCTCTCCGCGGCGCGCGAGGTGTAGAGATCGAAGCTGCCGTTGACGAGCTCGCGCACGGCTTCGATCGACTGCATCACGTTGCTGTAGCGCTTGCTCACGAGTTGGCAGTGGCGCTCGGCGGATTCGGACTGGCAGGGATCGAAGTCGGGTCGGCCCAGTGCGTCGAACAGATCCCGTTGCGACGACAGATGCCGACGCAGCTTCGAAGCCATGTGCCGCAACGACTGCAGCTCCGCGAGATGCGCGGCCTTCGGGCGTCGCAGGATCAGAAGTTCGAGGCGATCGAGTCGCGTTTCGAACGCATCGCGCGCGTCCAGGTAGTCCGTAAGCATGCGATCCATCAACGTCGTGGCGAAGCTCGTGGCTTCGAGGCGACCGACGCGCAGGTGGTCGGCCTCGTTGTCCAGCACGCTGCTGATGAAGTCGACCGGCTCGCGGTGAACACTCAGCACGACGTTCGGGCCGATGCCGAACGCGACGGGTACGTCGCTGGGCTTGCTCCCGTCGCGCCAGTTGAGCGCGCGCATGTGCAGGTATTTCCAATCGCCGTCGATGACCAGCCCGAGTTCGCTGGGGGCGTCGGGATCGAGCCGCGAAGGATCGGCGCCGAGCGCGGCCGTTGTTTCGGGCAGGCCCTTCTCGCGCACGACGTCGACCCAGACGAGGCGATCGTCGGGCACCGGCTCATGCGCGCTGAGTTCGGCCGGCACGATGTCGCGGCTGGGGTGGTCGCTCTCGAACAGCAGCGCACGGATGACGGGTTCCGCGGGCGCGGCGGCCGGGGATGGAGCGGACGGGCTGGACATGGCGTGCCTCCTAAGCGGCTGCAGCTTCACGGCTGCCATGAGTAGGCCTTGTTAAAACCGAACCTACCCTGCACGTGCCGATGCCTGTCCGCGAGGAGCCCATGCACAACCCGCACACCCCGTCCGCCCCCACCGAAAAGGAACTGGACAAGGCGCTGAAGGACACGTTTCCCGCCAGCGACCCGGTTTCCGCGACCGTCCACCTCACCGCAACGCCCACCAGCAACAGCGTCGGCGCGTCCGAACACAGCGCCGATCATCCCGGCACGGTCACCGTCTACCGCATCGTCGGCGAGGACCAGAAGGAAAAGCCCTTTGCGGCGAACGGAAACAAGTCCGGGCGTTGGACCTCCGAGGGCACGCCGGCGGTCTATGCATCGCTGTCGCCATCGGCGGCGCTGCTCGAGTTCCTCGCGCATTGCGAGGGCGAACCACCGGAAACCGCCTACCTCGCGAAGGCGCACCTGCCGCGCGAACGCATCACCGTCGTCCAGGCCTATCCGTCGACATGGCGCGAGCGGCCGTATCGCAGC
This sequence comes from Lysobacter sp. HA18, assembly GCF_054057595.1. Taxonomy (NCBI): domain Bacteria; kingdom Pseudomonadati; phylum Pseudomonadota; class Gammaproteobacteria; order Lysobacterales; family Lysobacteraceae; genus Lysobacter; species Lysobacter sp. HA18. Next base: position 1,486,305 of record NZ_JBSRZL010000001.1, on the reverse strand, counting down.
GACGTGCAGCAGGTCGGCGATGCATGGTCGACCTCGCACCAGTCACTGGCCGCGCAGGTGCCGAGCGCGCTGTCGGAGGAAAGCTGCAACGTTCTGATTAATCCGCAGCACGTCGACGCGCCGCTGATCCAGGGCGTGTACGTCACGCCGATCCGGATCGACGAGCGACTGCGCAGCCTGACCCGTCACTGATCTGCAGATGCGAAAAACCCGCGGAATCCGCGGGTTTTTCATTTACCGGCACTCAGTGCGAGCGCTGGCGGTCGCCGCGGTCGCCCTGCCCCGGGCCGGCATCGTTCTTGGCGTGGCGCTTCTGGTCCTGCGCCAGCGAACGGCCCACGTCGTCGGATTCGCTGAAACGTCCCTTCGAATCGCGGCGCACGTAGCGCTTGTCACCGGGATTCGGCTCGATCAGTTCTCGCTTGCTCATCGGGTCTCTCCACTCAATACGAGGTAACACGACCCGAACGTCGCGCGTCGATGGTGAAGAACAGGACAAAGGGCACTCGCGGCCTGATCCGCGTTCGTCGTCGATTCAGCGCCTTTTGCACGCGGTCGCGGATCGGTGCGGTCGACGGTCGAGCCCCGGACCGGGACGACGCAGCGCTTGAAACGAAAAAACCCCCGATCGCTCGGGGGTCTTTCGATATTTGGTGCCCGGGAGAGGACTCGAACCTCCACGAAGTTGCCCCCGCTAGCACCTGAAGCTAGTGCGTCTACCAATTCCGCCACCCGGGCAAGGTGCGGCGCGTATCTTGGGGCGGAAGCGGCACGATGTCAACGATACGCACGCATCAACTCGACGGCTCCCGGTCGCGGCGGCTGAGACCCTCGCGCCGGATGCTCGTCGCCCGGCGGCAGGTCCTGGCGCGCACGTAGAATTCAATGCGAAATCGAACTCCCGCGGGCCGAGCCCGCGCCATCGCGAGCGCCGCTCGCGTCGCCTCCCGGAAATCCATGACCGATTCGCCCCGCTCCACCTTCCACGGTTTCGAGCAGATTCCGCTGCGCGAATACGCCGAGCGCGCCTACCTCGACTACTCGATGTACGTGGTGCTCGACCGCGCGCTGCCCTTCATCGGCGACGGACTCAAGCCGGTGCAGCGCCGCATCATCTATTCGATGAGCGAGCTCGGGCTCAACGCCGGCGCGAAGCCGAAGAAGTCCGCGCGCACCGTCGGTGACGTCATCGGCAAGTTCCACCCGCACGGCGACTCGGCCTGCTACGAAGCGCTCGTGCTGATGGCGCAGCCGTTCTCGTACCGCTATCCGCTGATCGAAGGCCAAGGCAACTTCGGTTCGCCGGACGACCCGAAATCGTTCGCGGCGATGCGCTACACCGAATCCAAGCTGACGCCGATCGCCGAGGTGCTGCTGGGCGAACTCGCGCACGGCACGGTGGATTGGGATCCGAACTTCGACGGCACGCTCGAGGAACCGAGCTGGTTGCCGGCGCGCCTGCCGCACCTGCTGCTCAACGGCACGACGGGCATCGCGGTCGGCATGGCGACCGACGTGCCGCCGCATAACCTGCGCGAAGTCGTCAGCGCCTGCGTGCGGCTGCTGGATGATCCGGACGCGACCACGCGCGATCTCTGCGAATACGTGCACGGCCCGGACTATCCGACCACGGCGGAAATCATCACGCCGCGCGCCGACATCCTGCAGATGTACGAAACCGGCATCGGTAGCGTGCGTGCGCGTGCGGTGTGGCAGAAGGACGGCCAGAACATCATCATCACTGCGCTGCCGTACCAGGTGTCGCCCGGCAAGGTGATCGAGCAGATCGCGACGCAGATGCGCGCGAAGAAGCTGCCGTGGCTTGAGGACATCCGCGACGAATCCGACCACGCGAACCCGACGCGCATCGTGCTGATGACGCGCAGCAATCGCGTCGATGTCGATCCGTTGATGGGCCATCTGTTCGCGACCACCGATCTCGAACGTTCGTACCGCATCAACTTCAACATCATCGGCCTCGACGGCAAGCCGCAGGTCAAGAACCTGAAGGCGCTGCTGAGCGAATGGCTGCAGTTCCGCAGCGACACGGTGACGCGCCGGCTGACGCATCGCCTCGAGCGCGTCGAGCGTCGCCTGCACATGCTCGAAGGCCTGCTGGTCGCCTTCCTCAATCTCGACGAAGTCATCCGCATCATCCGCAGCGAGGACGAACCCAAGCCGGTGCTGATGGCGCGCTTCGGGCTCACCGAAGAGCAGACGGACTACATCCTCGAAACGCGCCTGCGCCAGCTTGCGCGGCTCGAAGAGATGAAGATCCGCGGCGAGCAGGAAGACCTTGCCACCGAGCGCGAACGCATCCAGTCCATCCTCGGCAGCAAGGCCAAGCTGCGCAAGCTGATCAAGGACGAACTGCTGGCCGACGCCAAGAAGTTCGGCGACGAGCGTCGCTCACCGCTGGTCGCGCGCGGCGCGGCGCAGGCGATCTCCGAAACCGAACTGGTCGCCAGCGAGCCGATGACCGTCGTGGTCAGCCAGAAGGGCTGGGTGCGTGCCGCGAAGGGCCACGAGATCGACGCGGCCAGCCTGTCGTATCGCGAGGGCGACGAACTGCTCGCCGCGGTGCGTACGCGCAGCACGGCGCAGGTCGCGTTCCTCGACTCGACCGGTCGCAGCTATTCCGCGCTCGTGCATACGCTGCCGTCGGCGCGCGGCAACGGCGAGCCGCTCACCGGACGCTTCGCGCCGCCGTCGGGTGCATCGTTCCAGGCGGTGACCAGTGGCGATGCCGAGCAGACCTTCCTGCTGTCGACGAGTCACGGCTACGGCTTCGTGACCAAGTTCGACAACCTCGTCAGCCGCAACAAGGCCGGCAAGGCGATGGTGTCGCTGACGCCGAACGCCGAAGTGCTGCAGCCTTCGCCTGCGCCGACGAGCAAGGGCGCGCGCGTGGTCGCGGCGACCAGCGCGGGCCACGTTCTCGCGTTCCCGATCGGCCAGCTGCCGGAAATGGATCGCGGCAAGGGCAACAAGATCATCGAGATCCCGAAGGCCAAGCTCGGTACCGAGCGCGTCGTCGACGTGGTCGTGGTGACGCCGGAGCAGTCGCTGGTGGTGCTGTCGGGCTCGCGGACGATGACCGTGTCGTACAAGGAACTCGAGGGCTACATGGGCCAGCGCGGCGCGCGTGGCGGGCTGCTGCCGCGCGGCTGGCAGAAGGTCGAAGGGCTGCTCGTCGAATAACGCATGGACGCAGGCTTCTGGCATTCGCGATGGCAGGACGGGCGGATCGGCTTCCACCAGGACCGCCCGACGCCGCTGATGCTCAAGCATTGGCCGTCGCTCGGCGTGCAGCGAGGCGCGCGGGTATTCGTGCCGTTGTGCGGCAAGTCGCTGGACCTCGCGTGGCTCGCGTCGCAGGGCTTGCGCGTGCTCGGCGTCGAGTTGTCGCAGCACGCGGTCCAGCAGTTCTTCGCGGAGCGCGGGCTCACGCCGGATGTTGAAGACAGCCGCTACGGGCGTCATTTCCGCGCTGGCGACATCGAGATTATCTGCGGTGACGCGTTCGCACTCGGCGAGGACGCGCTGCGCGACTGCGACGCGGTGTTCGACCGCGCCGCGCTGATCGCACTGCCGCCCACGATGCGCGAGAGCTACGCGCGCGACGTGTACTCACGGCTACCGGCGACGTGCCGCGGGCTCGTGATCACACTCGAATACCCGCAGCAGGAAAAGGCCGGCCCGCCCTTCTCGGTCGAGGAAGATGAAGTGCGCGCGTTGTACAGCCGTGACTGGCAGGTCGAGCTGCTCGAACATCGCGACATCCTCGACAGCCAGCCGTCGTTCGTCGACGAGGGCGTGACCGCGCTGTCGACCGCCGTCTACCGGATCGACCGCCGCTGACCTCGCGCCGCGCGTACAGTACGGCGGGGCTCACGAGGGGACGTGCATGAAGCGCTGGACTCGACGGATCGCGCGAATCGCGATCGCGCTGGTGGTTCTCCTGATCGTGCTGGCGCTCGCCGCATGGTTCGCGATGCGCGGCAGCGTGCCGCGAATGGACGGCGACGTCGCCCTGCCCGGCCTGTCCGCGCCGGTAAGCATCCGGCGCGACGCACTCGGCGTGGTCACCATCGATGCCGCGAACGAAGCCGACGCGATGCGTGCGCTCGGCTACGTGCACGGGCAGGAACGCTACTTCGAGATGGACCTGATGCGACGCGTCGCGGCCGGCGAGCTGTCCGAGCTGTTCGGCATGCGCGCCTTCCCGCTCGATGCGAAGCACCGCCAGGATCGACTGCGCGCACGCGTCACCGCGAATCTCGATGCAGCGATGGGCGCGCGACGCCCGGTCGTCGATGCCTATGTCGCGGGCATCAACGCAGGCGTCGGCTCGTTGCGCGTGCGGCCGTGGCCCTACCTGCTGCTGCGGCAGGCGCCGCGGCGCTGGGCGATCGAGGACACGCCGCTGGTCGGCTACGCCATGTACTACGACCTGCAGGACGCCAGCGGCGCGCGCGAACTCGCGCTGTCGAAGGCGCTGCCGACGTTGCCGCCCGCACTGCAAGCGCTGGTGCTACACGACGGCAGCAGCTGGGACGCGCCGCTGGAAGGCGAGCCGCGCGGCGATGCGATGCTGCCCGGCGCGAACGTCATCGACCTGCATCAATGGGCCGCGCAGGCGAAATCGATTGCGCCGTTCAAGCCGCGCCCGGAAGTCGGCAGCAATAACTTCGCGGTCGCCGGATCGCTGACGCGCGACGGCCGAGCGATCCTCGCGAACGACATGCACCTCGGCCTGCGCGTGCCCGCCATCTGGTTCCGCGCACGCCTGCGTTACGCCGACCCGCGCGCGCCGGGTGGCCGCGTCGACGTCACCGGTTTCACGCTGCCCGGCCTGCCCGGCGTCATCGTCGGCAGCAATACTCACGTCGCGTGGGGTTTCACCAACAGCTACGGCGACTGGCTGGACTGGGTGGTCGTGCCCGGCTGCCATCGCGCGTCGTGCCCGATGGCGCGCAAGTTCCGCGAGCGCGTGCTGCCGAACATGACCGTGGATGTGCTCGAAACGCCGTGGGGGCCGATCGATCATTTCGACGCGCAGGACCGCGCGCTGGCGCGTCGATGGGTCGCGCATCTGCCGGGCGCGGTGAATCTCGGTCTGCTCGACATGGCGCATGCGGCGTCCATCGACGATGCAATGCGCGTTGCGGATGCGACCGCGATTCCCGCGCAGAACCTGTTGGTCACCGATCGCAGCGGCCGCATCGCGTGGCGACTGCTCGGCCCGGTTCCGCAACGCGCGCCGGGCTGCATCGCAGCGGGCATCTCCGACGGCGCGACATGTCCGCCGTGGAAAATCTCGACCGTCGCAACGCCCTCGGTGATCGATCCGGCATCCGGCCGTCTGTGGTCCGCGAACGCACGGGTCACCGACGGCGAGGACCTGAAACGCATCGGTGACGGCGGCTACGTGCTCGCGGTGCGCGCGCGACGCATCCGCGACGACCTGATGGCCAAGCCGCAGTTCAACGAACGCGACTTGCTCGACATCCAGCTCGACGATCGCAGCGTGTTCCTGCAGCGCTGGGCGACGCTGATGCACGACGCGGCATCGCGCAGCCCCGCAGGTTCCGCGCTCCGCGCGCTCGACCGCGGCCCGCTCGAACCACGCGCGACCGCGAACGCCGTGCAGTACCGGCTCGTGCGCGCATGGCGACAGACCGTACTCGATCGCGTGCGCGAAGGCCTGCTGATGCCGGCGCGTGTCGCGCTGGGTGCCGAAGCCGAGATGCCGGAGCTGCCGCAGCTCGAAGGCGTCGCGTGGCCGATGGTGACGCAGCGCCCCGCGAACCTGCTGAACCCGCGCTTCGAATCCTGGGATGCGCTGTTCGACGACGCCGCTGCGCAGGTTCGCAACGGACTGGCCAAGCACGGCCCGCTCAACGAGCGTTCCTGGGGCGAGCGCAACACGGCGTCGATCTGTCATCCGCTCGCCGCGGCATTGCCGTTCGCGAGTCGATTGCTGTGCATGCCGGCCGAACCGCTGGACGGCGACAGCCTCACGCCACGCGCGGTCGCGCCGGATTTTGGTGCGTCCGAGCGCATGGTGGTCGCGCCCGGCCACGAATCCGAAGGCATCACGCATGTGCCGGGCGGGCCGACCGGAAATCCCGCATCGCCGTACTGGGCTGCGGGACACGCGGACTGGGTGCACGGTCGGGCGACGCCGTTCCTGCCGGGTGCAACACTGCACCGAATGACGCTGGAGCCCGCGACGCGCTGACCGCGTCGCGATCGATCGTCAGGCGATTTCGGGCCGCGGCAACGTCGCGCGGCCGCGATCGGCATAGCGCATTAGCAGCGGCAGCAGTTCCTCGAACGGCATCGGGCGGCCGAGCAGGTAGCCTTGCACTTCGTCGATGTGCCGCGCGCGCAGCCAGTCGAGCTGCAGCGACGTCTCGACGCCTTCCGCTACGGTGCGGATATCGAGCGCATGCGCCAGGCCGATGATCGAATTGCAGATCGCCGCGTCGTCCTCGTCGGAGCCGAGGTCGCGCACGAACGAGCGGTCGATCTTCAGCCGGTCGATCGGAAAACGCTTGAGGTAGGCGAGGCTCGAATAGCCGGTGCCGAAGTCGTCGATCGAGAAGCTCACGCCCATCTCGGCGATCTGCTGCATCAGTTCGATCGCACGCTCCGGGTTCTGCATCAGCAGGCCTTCGGTGATCTCGAGCTCCAGCACTTCGCGCGGCAGCGAGTGGCGCTGCATGGTCTCGGCGACGTGCTGCACCAGGTCGTCGTTGAACTGCGCCGGCGACACGTTCACCGCGACGCGCAGATGCGGCAGGCCCGAATCGGCAAGCAGTCGGTAGTGACGCGCCGCTTGATCGAGCACGCGACGGCCCAGCTCCACGATCAAGCCGCTTTCCTCGCACACCGGGATGAACTCGCCCGGCATCAGCAGACCACGTTCCGGATGGATCCAGCGCACCAGCGTTTCGAGTGCGACGGGGCGCTCGTTGCTGTCGAACAGCGGCTGGAACACCGGCACGAACTCGTCGCGTTCGAGCGCGCGCCGTAGTTCGCTCACCAGCTGCACGCGGCGCGACACGCCGTCGACGAATTCGTTCTGGAACGGCACGGCGCGGTTGCGGCCCTGGCGCTTGGCCTGGTGCATCGCGAGATCGCCATGCTTGAGCAGTGTCTCCACATCCTTGCCGGCTTCGGGGAAGCGGCACCAGCCGAGGCTGGCGGTGAGCATGTGCTGCGTATCGCCGACGTCGATCGGCCGCGCGAGCGCTTCGCTGATGCGGCGGATGACTTCGGTCGCGCCGGCGTCACCCATCTGCTCGGTGAGGATGATGACGAACTCGTCGCCGCCGAAGCGCGCGACGGTGTCCGTCTCACGCGACACGGTGCGCAGGCGTTCGGCGACTTCGCACAGTACCTGGTCGCCCGCGGTATGGCCGAGCGTGTCGTTGACCAGCTTGAAGTCGTCGAGATCGATGAAGATCAGCACGCCGCCGCGACCGTAGCGCTGCGCATTGAGCAGCGCCTGTTGCAGGCGGTCCTGCAGCAGCTGGCGATTGGGCAAGTCGGTCAGCGCGTCGTGGGTGGCGCGGTACGCGAGGCGCTCTTCGTAGCTCTCGCGTTCGCTCATGTCGAGCATGCCGCCGACGACGCGCAGCGCGGTACCGTTGGTATCGCGCTGGATGAAGGCGCGGTCGATCACCAGCGCATAGCTGCCGTCACCGCGGCGGTAGCGGTACTGCTCGCGCCATTCGGCGTCGTCTGCTTCCAGCGCGCGCTTGAGCCCGGCGAGAACGCGTGCGTTGTCGCTGGGATGTACGCGCACCGCCCATTCGTCGACCGGCGCCACCGGCTGCGGCAACGTGCCGAAGCGCGTGTAGTAGCTCTCGCTCCACCAGATGTCGCCGCTGGCGACGTCGTAGTCGTAGATGACGTCGCTGGTTGCGCGGGACACGAGGCGGAAACGTTCTTCCGCGCGCTCGCGGTCGGTGACGTCCTGCGCGGCCACCAGTCGCGCGGTGCGACCGTGGAAGTCGATGTCATGGTTGTAGATCGCCATGCGCATCGTGCGGCCGTCGCGGTGCAGGTGGGTCCAGACGCGGCCCTGCGGCCGCGCGGTCGACTTGTCGGCCGCCGCGAGGCGGACCGCTTCGTGTTCGGACTCCGGGCGGATCGAAAGCATGCTCGCGCCGACGAGTTCGTCGCGCGTGTAACCGTAGTGCGCGACCATCGCGTCGTTGATCGCAAGGATCTCCAGCGTTTCGCGGTCGAACACCCACATCGGCAGCGGGTTGTGTTCGAACAGGAATCGGTACTCGCCTTCCGCACGGACTGCGCGTGCACGCGCGTCGGCAAGTTCGGTGATGTCCTGCTGGAAGCCGCGCACGATGGTGCGGCCGTCTTCGTCGCGCGCGAACACACTGCGCGCGAGCACTGCGCGCTCGACGCCGTCGGGCCGGATGATGCGGAACTGCATCTCGGTGGGATCGGGACTGGGGCGCATCGAACGCGCCAGCGCACGCAATTCGCCGATGTCGTCCGGATGCACCATCGCGAAGACGTCGTCCAACGGCAGCACGCGTGTGTCGTCCGGCAGGCCGTAGATGCGCGCGCCGTGTCGCGTGACATGGATGACACCGGCTTCCGGGTCCCATTCGTATTCGCCGAGCATCGCCAGCGACTTCGCCTGCTCCAAGCGCTCTTCGCGGTTGTGCAGCACGTGCAACGCGCGATCGAAGCGTCGCACCAGCCAGCCCCATGCGACGGCGAGCATCAATGCGATCAGGCAGATCGCGCCGGCCGGGCGCCCCCAGATATCGAGCAACGCCGGCGGCTCGGTGCCGACGACGATGGTGAGCCCGGTGCCGGGCAGGCGACGGAAGCTGTGTTCGCGTCGCCGGCCGTCGCTGACCGTCGTCGAGATGTAGCGGCCTTCGTGCTGCGTCGCGCGCTCGCTGGCGAAGAGCGGCGACGACACCATCGTCTCGCCGATCGCCTGTTCGCTGCGGAATGAGCCGGCGACCAGCACGCGCTGGTCCTGGATCAGGCTGACGAAATCGTGGCCGTCCAGGCGGTAGCCGCGGACGACGGCGGTGAGCGTGCGCGGATCGATGGTCGCGCGGACCACGTGGTCGCCCACGCGTCGCGATACCGGAAGCCGCCATGCAGTGCCGACGCGCACGGGCGCGCCGACGGTCGCCCATGAGGACTTCGGCAGGTCGGTCGGCGTGGCGGGCATCACCGTGATGTCGCGCATCGGCACGAGCTGGCCGTCCGCCGTCGGCGACACCACGTCGGCCAGCTGGCGGCCGATCAGGGTGAGGCGGTCGAGCAACTGGCGCTGCACGGCGTCGGTGACGAGCCGGCTGCGCAGTTCGCGGGCGTTCTGATATTCGCGGTAGTCGGTCGCGGCGAGCAGCAGCGCGATCACCGGCAACAGCGCGGCCAACCCCCAGCCCACGGCGAGCAGGCGCAGCCTGCGCCGATCCCGCGCAGGCCGTGCGGCATCGCGGGAGCTGTTCGGGGTCGCCTCGGTGGAAGTCATGCCGCTCCGGTCGTTGCATGACGGGGCGCCCGACAGCCGAAGCCACCGGCCGGACCCGCGTTCTCCCCGTCGTTAACGGGCGCGGGCCGGCCGACCTTGAGTCACGCAGGCGTGACGCGCGTCTCGCCCGCGGGTGACAGCGCCGCTTCGTGCACCCCTGCGACGGCGCGACCCGATGGATCGGCGGCTGCAGCGAAGGCGGCATCCCATGCGATCGCGGTCGGCGTCGAGCAGGCGATCGACTTGCCGCCGGGCACGGTGCGCGCGCAGGCCTCGCCCGGATACCAGCGCTCGAACAGCGTGCGGTAGAGGTAGGCCTCCTTCGTCAGCGGCGGGTTGATCGGGTAACGGAACTCGGCGGTGGCGAGCGCGGCGTCGGTGACCTCCTGGTCGGCATGCGCTTTCAGCGAATCGATCCAGCCATAGCCGACGCCGTCGCTGAACTGTTCTTTCTGCCGCCACAGGATGGAATCGGGCAGCCAGCCTTCGAAGGCTTCGCGAAGGATGGCTTTTTCGATCCGCCCCGCGCCCGCCATCTTCGCCGTGGCGTCCATGCGCATCGCGACGTCGAGGAATTCGGTATCGAGGAACGGCACGCGCGCCTCGACGCCCCAGGCCATCATCGACTTGTTCGCGCGCAGGCAATCGAACTGGTGCAGGCCTTCGAGCTTGCGCACGGTTTCCTCATGGAACTCGCGTGCGTTCGGCGCTTTGTGGAAGTAGAGATAGCCGCCGAAGATCTCGTCGCTGCCCTCGCCCGACAGCACCATTTTGATGCCCATCGCGCGGATGCGTCGTGCGAGCAGGAACATCGGCGTGGACGCGCGGATCGTAGTGACGTCGTAGGTCTCGATGTGGCGGATGACTTCGGGCAGCGCGTCGATGCCCTCTTCCACCGTGTAGGTGAAACCGTGATGCACGGTGCCGATCGCGTCGGCGGCGATCTGCGCGGCAGCCAGGTCGGGTGAACCGTCCAGGCCGATCGCGAACGAATGCAGACGCGGCCACCAGGCTTCGCTCTCGTCGTTGTCCTCGATGCGGCGTCGCGCATAACGCGCGGCGACTGCGGCGACCAGCGACGAATCCAGTCCACCCGACAGCAGCACGCCGTACGGCACGTCGCTCATCAGCTGGCGATGCACGGCGCGCTCGAAGGCTTCGCGCAGCTCGTCGCGCGACACCTCGACGCCTTCGGTGGTTTCGACGCGGCGCCATTCGCGTACGTGGTAGCGACGCAACTGCCCGGTCGTGCTGTCGAACCAGTGACCCGGCGGGAATGGCGACACATCGGGACAGTTGCGCGCAATCGCCTTCATTTCCGACGCGACCCAGACGCGGCCATCGGCGTCGTGTCCCCAATACAGCGGGCAAACACCGATGGGATCGCGCGCGACCACGAAGCGGCGTTGCGCACCATCCCACAGCGCGAACGCGAAAATGCCGTTGAGACGATCCAGCCATGCACCGATGTCGTCACCGCTCGCGTAGAGCGCGCTGATCGGTTCGCAGTCCGAGCCGGTAGTGAACGGATAACCCGGCAGCGATTCGCGCAGCTCGCGATGGTTGTAGATCTCGCCGTTCACCGCGAGCACCACGCGTCCGTCCTTCGACACGATGGGTTGCGCACCACCGACCGGGTCGACGATGGCGAGGCGCTCGTGCACCAGCAGCGCACCGTCGTCGGCATGTACACCGCTCCAGTCGGGGCCGCGATGGCGTTGTCGGGCGGACATGGCGAGCGCGAGTGGCCGAAGCACGCGCAGGTCGGCGTCGGGGCGGAGATCAAATGCGGCGAGGATGGAACACATGGCGGGAGCCTTCTTTTTTTCGTGGGGATGAAAACGAAGAAGCCCGCACTTCTCAGTGCGGGCTTCGGTATCGATCAGCGTGTGTTGCGTGCGCTAATCGCCGGCCCGCGGGAGGCTGGCGTTATTGCGATTGTTATTGTTGACGCACGCGACGACGCGCCCGTTGCGGGCGGCGTTCATGGCGAGGGCGGGCGTCGAGGGCATGGGTCGATCCTGCCCGCGATCTGCGGACTGCACAACCCGCTTGCGCGACCGTTCGTCCGACGGCGCGTGCATCACTTGAGCGAGTGCAGGCCGAACATGTTGCCTTCGGTGTCGACGGCGAGCGCGATGAAACCGTAGGGGCCGATCGACATTTTCGGCTTCTGCAGGCGCCCACCCGCCGCTTCCACGCGCGAGGCCTCGACCGCGCAGTCCTCGCTGCGGAAGTAGACGATGGTCGACGCGCCGCCGGCCTTCAGGCCTTCGTAGCGCACCAGTGCACCGCCCGCACCCGGTGAATCCGGCGATGCCATGAATGCCCACATCTCGATGTCGGGCGATGGAAGCTGTTCGAGTTGCCGACTCAGTACGGTTTCGTAGAAACGCTTGGCGCGCGACATGTCGTCGACGTAGATCTCGAACCAGTTGACCGGGTTGGACATGTCGCACTCCGCGATGACCGAGCGCCGATGCTAGTCCTGCAATGCGGCCGGAAGTGCGCGCGCAGGCGGCCGTTCGTCGACCACATCAAGCGGCCGCGACGCGATGCGCATGAGGTCGGCGACGAAGCCGCGATACGCGTCGCCCTGGGATTCCGGCGGCTGTCGCAGCACCCAGGATGGATGGACGGTGGCGAGCACGGGTGTGCCGATGTCGAGCGATTGCCAGCGGCCGCGTTCGCGCATCAGCGAGAAGGTTCGACCGAGCAGCGCGTTCGCCGCAGTCGCACCGAGGCAGACGATGCGGTCGGGACGCAGCAGCGCCAGCTCGCGATCCAGCCATCCACGGCACGCACTCTGTTCGGCGGCATTCGCACGCTGGTGGATGCGCCGCTTTCCGCGCATCTGGAACTTGAAGTGCTTGACCGCATTCGTCACGTAGACGGACGAGCGATCGAGGCCAGCCTCCGCCATTGCGCGATCGAACAGCCGCCCCGCCGGGCCGGTGAACGGTCGACCGGACAGATCCTCTTCGTCGCCCGGCTGCTCGCCGATGAAGACGATGCGCGCATCACGCGGACCTTCACCGGGCACCGCCTGTGTTGCAGGTTTCCACAACGGACACGCGCGACAGCCGCGAAGCGCGAGGTTCAGTGCCTCAAGATCATCGACCGGCGTCGGCGTTGCGAACACGGGCGCCGGGATGTGTCGACGCGCGGGTTCCGGCGCACGTTCGACCATCGCATCGACGCGCCGAGACGCATCGCGCATCAATGCCGGCAGATCGCGCGCTTCGGGCAGGTGCTTCCAGAAGCGCACGGGCATTTCAGCACGCATGGCACGCGGGTTGAGTCGCGCCGGATTGAAGATGCTCGCGTAGTAACGACGCCAGAGCGCTTCGCCGGCGTCATCGGTCGGTACTTCACTGCGATCGCCACCCTCGCCCATCACCAGCATCGAGCCGTCCCAGACCGCGCGCCGGTACGGCGTCAGGATCGCCCAACGCATGCCGGCGAAGCGGCGCTCGAAGAACGGCGCGACGAGATCGACGACGTGGTGATCCGGCTCGTACCAGGCCACGAACGCGTTGGATTCGCCGGGCACTTCGCGAAATCGCACGAAGGCTTTCATCTTGTGCGCGTCGCGATGCACGGCCTTCTGAAGCTGCATGGCGCGACGCACTTCAATGTCGGACTCGTGTTCGAGCAACGATGGTTCACCGTGCGTCACGCGCCAGACCAGGCGATACGCGAGCGCATGACGCTGCGGGTCGCGATGCGCGAGCACGGCTTGAGCGAGTCGCAGGAACGCGCCCGGTACTGCGGGTGCATCGTGCACCGGCTCTGCATCGGCAAGCGGACGACCGCCGAGCAGCCCGTCGGCGTCGCCATTCCATTCGATGAGCTCAGGCGCGATGCCGGCCTGCAACGCCAAACGCGCTTGCCCGCGCCACGCGGCGAGATCCCACGACGGCTCGACCGCCGCACGCCACATCAGAACAACGCCGACTGCACCGGCGCGGGTGCGAGCTTCGCGCGGATCCTCTCGGGCCGGTCAAGCGCGCCGCGCGGATGGTGGTCGAGCGTCTGCACGAACGGGAGCACCTTGTGCAGGCTGACGCCGAGACGCGCGAGATCATCCAGACGCATGCGTGCAAAGCGTCGCGATGACAGCACGCGCTTGACCGTCTTCGTGCCGAGGCCCGGCACGCGCAGCAGCATTTCGCGCGGCGCAAGGTTGACGTCCACCGGGAACCGATCCGGATGGCGCAGCGCCCACGCGAGTTTGGGATCGACGTCGAGATCGAGCATGCCGGCGTCCGTATCGCGCGGCGCGATCTCTTCGACCTCGAAATCGTAGAAGCGCATCAGCCAATCGGCCTGATACAGGCGATGCTCGCGCACCAGTGGCGGCGATTTGAGCGGGAGCGCGACGGATGCATCGGGAATCGGGCTGAACGCGGAGTAGTAAACGCGGCGCAGGCGGTAGTTGCCGTAGAGGTTCGCGCTGGTGTCGAGGATGCTGCGGTCATCCGCGCCATCGGCACCGACGATCATCTGCGTGCTCTGCCCGGCCGGTGCGAATGTCGGCGCACGCACGGCTTTCACACGCTCTTCCTTCGACTCCTCGATGCGCCAGCGCAACTGACCCATCGCGCCGCGGATGCTCGACGTGGTCTTCTCCGGCGCGAGCCTCGACAACCCGCTTTCGGTCGGCAACTCGATATTGATGCTCAATCGATCCGCATGTCGGCCCGCTGCTGCCAGCAGCTCGGGCGACGCTTCGGGAATGGTCTTGAGATGGATGTAGCCACCGAACGCATGATCCTCACGCAGCGAACGCGCGACTTCGACGAGCTGCTCCATCGTGTAGTCGGCATTGCGAATGATGCCGCTCGAAAGGAACAGGCCTTCGATGTAGTTGCGTCGATAGAAGTCGAGCGTGAGCCGCACGACTTCATCGGCGGCAAAACGCGCGCGACGCACGTTGCTGCTGCGGCGGTTCACGCAGTAGGCGCAGTCGTAGACGCAGAAGTTGGTCAGCAGGATCTTCAGCAGCGAGACGCATCGCCCGTCCGGCGTGTACGAATGGCAGATCCCCATGCCGCCGGTGCTGCCTATGCCGCCAGTTCCGATCGAATCGCGTGTCTTCCCGCCGCTGGATGCGCAGGACGCGTCGTATTTCGCGGCGTCGGCGAGGATCGCGAGCTTGTCGATCGTGTTCACGGGCCGGCTCCGTCGAGGTCCGGCGATCGTGGGAGGCGTCCGTCTCGGCCTGTGAGACGGCGCCTGAACCCGTTCAGTGAAGTTGGTTCAGTGCAGTCAGCAGTGCGAGGTCGTCGCGAAATGCACGGAAGGCCGCCTCGCGATCGGCGTCACCGCGTTGGCGCAGCACCCACGACGGATGCATGGTCGCGAACGCGCGTCGTCCGTCCGGCAATTCCTGCCATTGGCCGTGCTGCTTCATCAGCGCGAACTTCGAGCCGAACACCGCTTTGGCGGCGATCGCACCCAGGCAGACGATCACATCCGCCTTCACTGCCTTGAGTTCGCGCTCGAGCCAGATATGGCAGGCCTTCTGCTCGGCGGGATTCGGTTGCTTGTGAATGCGCCGCTTGCCGCGCGGCTCGAACTTGAAGTGCTTCACCGCATTGGTGACGTACATCGTCTTGCGATCGAGCCCGAGTTCGTCGATGGCCTTGTCGAAGATGCGACCCGCCGGCCCAACGAACGGTTCGCCCGCGATGTCCTCGCTGTCGCCGGGTTGTTCGCCGATCACGATGACGCGCGCTTTCGGCGAGCCTTCGCCGAAGACTGTTTGTGTCGCGGGACGCCACAGGTCGCAGCGTTTGCATGCGGCCGCGGCTTCGCGAAGCGCGCGCAGGCTGTTGCCGGCAGGCTCGGGCGCGGTGCCTTCGGGAACGTCGGGAAAGCGCTCGTCGCCTCCGCGCGCGGCCGGCGCACGAACGCGCGAAGTCGGCGTGTGCGTCGACGCGCGCGGCGACATCAGCCGGTGGCCTGGAACAACGTGCGATACGCGGGCGCGATGTCCTGCATCAGCTGCGATGCCGGCAGGTCGACCGTATGCATGCCTTCCGAATACGGCCCGACCTGATAGGGCGGAAACACGAAGCGCAGTGCGGTGATCTTGCCGGCGCCGTCGAGCACGGGCTCGAACACCGCGAAGTCTTCGGGCTTGGGCTCCGTGCCGCCTTCGATCATCGCGTTCGCCGACTTCAGCATCGCGGCGCGATCATGCGGATCGACCTTGTCGGCATCCAGGCGCTGTTCGAGCTCGGTGTGCAGCTGCGTGCGTACATCGCTGGCGATGTGCTCCCAGCTCTGCGCCTGCGGGAACAGTTCCGCGGCGGTAAGCATGCGGTTCTGCGCGGGCAGCCAGACCCAGCGCTGGATCATCGGCATGCCGTGCGCGCCGCCGGTGTAGGCGCTGCCGTCGACGGCCAGCACCACCATGTCCGGCGCCTCGTGCTTCAGCTGGAACTCCAGCGACAGCTCGTACGGGCCGGCGGCCGTATCCGGCGGGCGCTGCTTGGCGGCGTCGAGCACCTGCTGGCGCGCCTGCGCGGCATAGCGCTGCGCCTCTGCGGCAAGGCCCGGATATTTCGACAGATCGCGCGGATAGCTGATGCCGATGATGTGCGTCGACGTGGTTTCCAGCTCGTCCTTGAGCGCGACGCTCGGCGCCGTTGCGCCGGACGCAGGTTGCGCGCTGCCCGACGGCGTGGCGGTGCCGCCTTGGGGCGCGGGCGCGGGCTTCTGGCAGGCGGCGAGCAACAGGCAGACGACCGCAGGCGCGGCCAGCGAGAGCACGCGGCGGGGAAGCGTCGAAAGGGATGTCATGAAGTGTCGCGAAATTGAACGGGGCGTCGACACGAAATTAATGGGTCGCGTGTGATGCCCGTATCGACGCGATCACCAGTCGGTGCGGCCCGGCAGCAGCGCGTGCAGCTCGGCGTCGGTCAGGTTGCGCCACTTTCCGATCTTCAGGTGCCCGAGCTTGACCGCACCGATGCGCACGCGAACCAGCGTTTTGACACGATAACCGAAGTGCGCGGCCATCAGGCGGATCTGGCGGTTCAGTCCCTGCACCAGCGTGACGCGGAAACCGAAACGGCCGAGCTTTCCGGTCTTGCACGGCAGCGTCATCTGCCCGTGCACCGGCACGCCGCGCGCCATCCCGCGCAGGAACTCGTCGGTGACCGGGTTGTTCACCGCGACGAGGTACTCCTTCTCGAGCTTGTTCTCCGCGCGCAGGATCTCGTTGACGATGTCGCCGTTGCTGGTGAGCAGGATCAGCCCTTCCGAATCCTTGTCGAGCCGGCCGATCGGGAAGATGCGCTGCTCGTGGCCGACGAATTCGACGATGTTGCCCGGCACCGCGCTTTCGGTGGTGCAGGTAACGCCGACCGGCTTGTTGAGCGCGATATAGACGTGGCGACGCTTGTTCGGCGCCGCCTTGCGCGCCGCGACCTTCTGGCCGTCGACCAGCACCTCGTCGCCCTCGCCCATTTCGGCGCCGACTCGCGCGCGCAGGCCGTTGATGGTGACGCGGCCTTCCGCGATCAGCCGGTCCGCTTCGCGTCGCGAGCAGAGGCCGGTGTCGCTGATGTATTTGCTGATGCGCATGGGCGGGTCGGGCGTCGTCGGGGCGCGGATGCTGTCACAACCGGGCCGCGGCTGCAGCGGGCTCAGCCGGCCAGCACGTCCGCGTAGTCCGGATGGCGCTGTGCCCAGGCCGCGGCGTAGCTGCACAGCGGCCGCACGCGCAGGCCGTTCGCCCGGGCGTAGTCGAAGCCCGCCCGGACCAGGTCGCCGGCGACGCCGCGCCCGCCGATCTGCGAAGGCACGCCGGTATGCGTGATCGCGAGGACGCCATTTTCGATGCGGTAGCCCATCTCGGCTTCATGCCCGTCGACGGTCACCACGAAACGCTCGGCGTCGGGTTGATGCTGTACGTCCATCGATTGCTCCTTGATTGATGCGACGAGCAGACACCGGCCGCGATGCAGGGCCGGTGAGCGTCAGAAGTGCGGCGAGGCCAGCGCAGCGAGGAAATGTCGGCCCACCGCCGGATTCATGACCAGCATGAAGATCACGCCGTAGATCGCGCCGGAAAGATGCGCGTTATGGTTCACGCCATCCGCGCCGTTGCGGTCCGCCCAGAACGACCACGCGAGGTAGCCCGCGCCGTAGAGGATGCCGGGCACGGGAATCGGGATGAGGATCATCATCCACGGGTCGATCAGGATCGCGGCGAACAACATCGCGGCGACTGCACCCGACGCACCGAGGCTGCGATAGCGGCTGTCGTCCCGATGGCGCAGGTAGCTGGGCAGGATCGCGACGATTACCGCCGACACATAGAAGAAGACGAACGTGATCGGGCCCGACAGGCCTTCGACGATGCGCTCGGTCAGCCGCCCGAAGAAGAACAGCGTCAGCATGTTGAAGAACAGATGCGACAGGTCGGCGTGCACGAAGCCGTGCGTGAGCAGGCGTTCGACCTGCCCGCGGCGCACCGCCGGCGGCCACAGCAGCAGGCGTTCGGCGAGTTGGGGTTTCTGCAGCGCGATCCACGACACGATCGTGGTCACGGCGATGATCAGGAGAGTCAGCATGCGTCGGTCGGTTGCGTGGTGATCAGGCCCATTCGGTGAGGCCTTCGCGTTCGTAGAGCGTGGCGAACGACGGCCGCGCCTTCATGCGGCTGGCGAGCGCGCCGAGGTGCGGCCAACGGTCGCCAGGCCTGGGCATGCCGCGCGACCAGCGCAGCAGCATCGTCAGGTAGAAGTCGGCGACACAGGGCTGGCCGCCGAGCAGGAACGGGCCGTTCTTCGCGAGGTGGTCGTCCAGCCGCTGCCATGCGGCCTCGATGCGCGGGATGACGTGCTCACGCGCGATTTCGATGTTCGCGTCGCCCGCGACTTCATGCGGATACCACCAGATGCGGAACAGCGGCTGCACCGCGTTCGCGAGGTGGAACATCCACTGGTTGTAGGTCGCGCGCTCGGCGGAATCGAAACTCGGCGCGAGGCGGCCGACAGCGTAGCGGTCGCCCAGCGTCATCGCGATCGCCGCGGCCTCGAACGTCGCGCGGCCTTCGTCGACGTAGGTCGGGACCACGCCGTTGGGGTTCATGGCGAGGTACTCGGGACTCTTCTGCTCGCCGGCGGCGGTATCCACCTTGCGCAGCTCGACGTCGAGACCGAGCTCGATGAGCAGCCAGTGGACGACCATGCTCGCGGCGCCGGGCGCGTAGTACAGGCTGCGCATCGGGATCCTCCGGACGGAACGGCCGGGCATGATCGCACGGGCGGCCGGCTACCATGCGGGCACCTCCCCGCTGCCTGCCGCCGATGAATCGCACGCCCCTGCTCGCCGCCCTGCTCGCCGTCGCCCTGCCCGCCCTTGCGCAGGACGCGCTCACCACGGTGTCCGAACGCAGCGGCTTCGTGCGCACCGGTCGCTACGACGAAGTCATCGCGCTTTGCGACGCCTTCGCCGCGAAATACCCGAACGCCGTTCGCTGCGAAACATTCGGCACCACGCCGGAAGGCCGGCCGATGAAGGTGCTGGTCGCGTCCACGTCCGGTGCGCTGACGCCGGAAGCGGCACGCGAGCGCGGACTGCCGGTCACGCTGATGCAGGGCGGCATCCACGCCGGCGAAATCGACGGCAAGGACGCGGGCTTCCTCGCCCTGCGCGAACTGCTCGACGGCAAGATCGCGAAGGGCGCGCTCGCCAAGCAGGTCTTCGTCTTCGTGCCGGTGTTCAACATCGACGGCCACGAGCGCTTCAAGGCCTGGAACCGCCCGAACCAGCGCGGCCCGGAAGAAATGGGCTGGCGCGCCACCGCGCAGAACCTCAACCTCAACCGCGATTACATGAAGGCCGACGCGCCGGAAATGCGCGCGATGCTGGCGCTGATCGAGCGCTGGGATCCGGTCGCGTACGTCGACCTGCACGTCACCGACGGCGCGAAGTTCCAGCACGACGTCGCCGTGCAGGTCGAGCCGGTGAACTCCGGCGACCACGCGTTGCGCACCGCGGGTCGCGCACTACGCACCGGCACGATCGCGCGCATGACGAAGAAGGGCGCGATGCCGCTGCCGTTCTATCCGTCGTTCATCAAGGGTGATGATCCATCGTCGGGCTTCGAGGACGGCGTGTCGACGCCGCGCTTCTCGCTCGGCTACATGCAGCTGCGCAACCGTATGGCGATGCTGGTCGAAACGCATTCGTGGCGCCCGTATGCGTATCGCGTGCGCACCACGCACGACGCGATCGTCGCGGTGCTCGAGGAAGTCGCGGCGAACGGCGTCGCGTGGCAGCGCATGGAACGCGAGGCGGATGCGCGCGCAACCAAGCTGGCCGGCACCTCGGTTCCGCTCGACTACAAGGCGACCGACGCGACGCGCACGATCGACTTCAAGGGCTACGCCTACACGCGCACGATGTCCGACATCTCCGGCGCATTGATGACGCGCTACGACGAGACCAAGCCGCAGATCTGGCACATCCCGCTGCACGACGTCGTGGTGCCGCGTATCAGCGCCGACGCACCGCAGGCCGGTTACATCGTGCCGGCCGCATGGGTCGACATGGTCAAACCGACGCTGGATGCGCACGCCGTCCGTTACGAGCGCATCGCCGCGCCGCTGCAGAACGTCACCGCGCAGGCATGGCACGCCGACACGATCACGTTCTCGGCCGATTCGTTCGAAGGCCACCAGCGCCTGGACGCCAAGGGCGCGTGGACGCCGGCGACGCCGTCGCTTGTCGCAGGTGCATTGTTCGTGCCGATCGCGCAACCGAAAGCTCGCCTCGTGATGGGCCTTCTGGAGCCCACGGCACCGGATTCCGTCGCCGGATGGGGCCGCACGAACACCGCGTTCGAGCGCAAGGAATACATGGAGGACTACGTCGCCGAGGAAGAGGCCGAGAAGATGCTCGCCGCCGATCCCGCGCTGCGCGCCGAGTTCGAGAAGCGCCTGAAGGACGACCCCGACTTCGCGAAGAGCCCGGACAAGCGCCTCGAGTTCTTCTATCGCCGCCACAGCGCGTGGGACGACCGCTACGGCGTGTATCCCGTGCTGCGCGTGGATCGCGACCCGCGCTGACGCTGCGTCCATGCCGCATGGGTGACCCTGTCCGCGGAGGTTCTTCATGCATACCCGGACGTTGATCGCCCTCGCCGCCTGCAGCACGCTGCTGGCCGGTTGCCCGTCGCATCCGCCGACCGCGACGACGACGACGTCTGCCGATACCGCAACACCGTTGACCAGCCTCGTTCGTGGCAACGCGACGTACGTCGAGCGCATCAAGATGCCGCCGGGTGCGTCGCTGCAGGTCGAGCTGATCGATGCCGCGTTGCAGAAGGTCGTCGTGGCTAAAACGTTCGACGATGTGGCGGGCCCGCCCTACCCGTTCGAGCTGCGCGTACCGACCGACGCGCGCCCTGCGGGTTACGCGCTGCGCGCGACGCTGACCGGCCCCGACGGCGTGCGCTGGTTCGAGACGCCTGCGCCGGTCGGCGTGACGCCAGGCGGCGATGCCGTGGAGTTGCGCATGCGCCGCGTGGTTGCACGCGACGACACGAGCAGCGCGGCTGCAGCTACCGGTCCCGTCGCGCATTGGGAATGCGGCGACCTCGGTGTGATGTCGCGCTTCGACGACGCGCCGAAGCAGGTGCGCCTCTCGTTCAACGGTGCATCGCTGACGCTGCCGATCGCGCCTTCCGCCTCCGGCGCGCGCTATGCGGACGCGCGTGGCGCCGAGTTCTGGACCAAGGGCGCGACGGGCACGCTCACGCTTGTCGGCGAGCCATCGCGCGACTGCGTGCAGGCCGTGCAGGTGTCGCCGTGGAACCGGGCGGTCCTGCGTGGCGCGGTCTTCCGCGCGGCCGGCAGCGAGCCGGGATGGACGGCCGAGATCGCCGGCACGCCACCGATGCTCGACGCACTGCTGGACTACGGCCAGACGCGCGTCACCGCGCCGATGCAGGTCGCCGCCGACGGCTATGACGGCAGGGACGCGTCGGGTCGCGCCGTGCACATCACCGTGCGCAAGGAACGCTGTCGCGACGGCATGAGCGGTCAGGCCTTCGAGGCGACGGTGATGCTCGACGTCGCCGGCACCGCCTATCGCGGCTGCGGCGCGCACCTGCAGGACTGATCAGCCCCGCGGGCTTTCGCCATCGAGCATCGCTTCGAGGCGCAGCGCATCGAACGTCGCATGGCCCAGCGCCGTGTTGTCCATGACGACCCAGCAATGCAAACCCTCGTAGCGCGCGGCGGCGATGTCGTCCGCCCACGGCTGCAGCCCTTCTTCCCCATAAGCGTCGTAGTAGATGCGCGGCGAACCGTGCAGCCGCCAGTAGCGCAAACCGCCTGCGCCGCCGGCCTTCGCGGCTTCCGGGAAACGCGCAGGGTCGGCGGCGACGCGCGAGACCTCGAACCGCGTCCAGAACGCATCGACCTGCGCTTCGAACCACGTCGCGTGGCGTGGCTCGCAGACGATCGCGCCGTCGAACCGCGTGCGCAGCGCGTCGAAGAACGCGCTTGCAACGTCCAGCTCGAACGCGAGGCTCGGCGGCAGTTGCACCAGGATCGGGCCCAGGCGGTCGCCGAGTTCGCGCACTTGCGAGAGGAACGTTTCGATGATGTCCACCGGCGCGTGCAGGCGCGCGTCGTGCGTTGCCGCTCGCGGAAACTTCACCGCGAAACGGAAGCCGTCGGGCACGCACGCCGCCCACTTCGCGTACGTCTTCGGCTGGTGTGGCCGGTAGAACGACGAGTTGATCTCGACCATCTCGAAGCGGCGCGCATAGCGCTGCAGGTGCGTGCCATCGCCCGGAAAGAATTCGGCATGCGCGCTGGAAATGCCCCAGCCCGCGCAGCCAATGTGCAGATCCTTCGTCGCCATGCGCCAGAGGCTGCATGCATGGGCGTGAACGCTCAGGCGTCGCGCAGAGGCCAGCGGTCGATCACGTCGTAGCGTCCGTCATGGCTGTGCACGAGTACGAAGTCCGTCACCGGCCATGACACCGGCTCGATTTCGACTTCCGGCAGCGCACCGCGAACGTTGCGCAACACCGTGATGTGTGGCGAGAAGGTCTCGTGCAACCGGTAGGGAATGTCGGCGTCGCCCAGCGCGTGTCGCAGCGTCGACCACAGCGCATCGAGCCCCGAGTTACCGGATGGGGCCAGCCAACCGACACGCGCGCCAGCGAACCCACCCGCGCGTTCGACCACGAGATGGAACGCACGCTCGTCGACAATGGACACCGCGTCGCGCGCGCGCTCGATCACGTCGTCGGGGCGCCCATGCCAACCACCGAGAAAATGCAGAGTGATGTGGTGCTTGGCTGCAGCGGTACGACGCCCCGCGCCTTCGAACATCGACACGCCATCGACCGCCCGATCGAGCGCGGCGCGCACCTCGTCGCCCGGCCATAGCGCGAAGAAGAGCCGGTGTCCGCCGCCGGTAGTCGCGGGATCCGTCGTCATGCAGCGAGTGTAGGCGTCGTCGCTTCATGCCGTTGCGACGGCAACGTGCGGACCATTCGTGCGGAAGAACAGGAGGGTGCCGATGGCCACGCGCAAATCTGCCGCGAAAAAGATCAGCGAGCCCGGCCGCCAGCGGTCCATGGGCAAGCAGCCGGAAACGATCCGGGACGGCTACCGCGGCAGCGGCAAACTCGAAGGCAAGGTCGCGCTGGTGACCGGCGGCGACAGCGGCATCGGTCGCGCGGTCGCCGTGCATTTCGCGCGCGAGGGCGCGAACGTCGCGATCGTCTACCTGTCGGAGGACGACGACGCGCGCGATACCGAACGAATGGTGGTGGCGGAAGGACGCCGCTGCCTGTTGCTGCGCGGCGACGCGCGGAGTGAAGCGCGATGCCGCTGGGCGGTCGAGCAGACGGTGAAGAAGCTCGGCGCGCTCAACATCCTGGTCAACAATCTTGCAGACCACGTGTCGCAGGAACGGCTCGAGGACGTGAGCAGCAAGCAATTGAAGGCGACGTTCGAGAACAACGTCTATCCGTTCTTTTTCATCACGCGCTTCGCACTGGAGCACCTCGGCGAAGGCGACGTCATTATCAACACCGGCTCCGTCACCTCGTTCCGCGGCAGCGAGCACCTGCTGGACTACGCGTCGACGAAGGGCGCGATCGAGACGTTTACGTATTCGCTCGCGAAGAACCTGGTCAAGCGCCGTATCCGCGTCAACGGCGTCGCGCCCGGCCCGATCTGGACGCCGCTGATCACGTCCACCTATGGGCCCAAGGAACAGAAGGAATTCGGCCGCGACACGCCGATGGGCCGGCCGGGCCAACCCAGCGAGCTCGGGCCGGCTTACGTGTTCCTCGCCAGCGAGGACAGCAGCTACATCACCGGCCAGTTCATCCACGTCAACGGCGGCAGCTTCATCGGCTGAGCGCGGTCAACCTGCGGGACGATAGCCGCGCAGCAGATCGCCGCCGGGCTGGCGCACGCGGAACGCGAGGCTGATCCGCGGGCCGACGGTGTCGCGTGTCTTGGGAATCCCGTGATCGTGCGTCGACTGCGATGCGTGGCTCATCACCAGCAGGCTGCCCGGCTCCAGAGGAAGACGGATACGGCGTCCCGGGATACCGGTTTTCGGCGTGATCACCATCTCGCGCACGTCGCCGAGCGAGACGAGGGCGATCGGCTGACCCGGCATCAGCGCGTGCAGTGTGTCGTTATGCGGCGCGACGCTGTCGCGGCCATCGCGATAGAGATTGATGCCGACCGTATCGAACGGCGCGTCGACGACCGTGCGCACCGTTGCGAGGATTTCGCCGATCGCAGGCGGCACGTCGGGCGACGCGAGCGGATACGACGCGATCAGGCGCGGCACTTCGACCGTGCGTTCGTACATCTCGCGCTGCAGGGCGCGCCACTGCACATCGCTGCGGAGCGACTCGAACCAACGCTCGGCTGTCGCGGCATCGATCAGGCCGGGGCGGTAGCGAATGCCGCCCTCGGCGTCGTCGAACAGAGCGACGTCGCCGGTATCGAACAATGCGGGCTGGCCGGTGCGGGTGGACATGGCGACAGCTTCGCGCGCCCGCGTCGCACCGGCGGTGAATTCAGCGCTCGGGCTCGACGATGACGGCCGTGCCGTAACACAGCACTTCGGTGAGGCCGGCCATCAGCTCGGTGGCGTCGTAGCGCGTGGCGATGATCGCGTTCGCGCCCAGCTGCCGTGCGTGCAACATCATGTCGCGGTACGTCTCCATCCGCGCCTGCTCGCAGAGCTGCGTGTAGATGGTGATGTTGCCGCCGAACAGCGACTGGATGCCGCCGAGGAAATTGCCGACCACCGACCGCGAGCGGACGGTGATGCCGCGCACGATGCCGAGGTTACGAAGCACGCGCATACCCGGAAGCTCCAGCGCCGTGGTGACCATGGTGTCGTTGAGCGACAGACCGTTCGAATGCGACGACGGCGCGGCGGTGGTGTTGTAGGGATCCATGAGGGGCTCCTATTGGTCGCCCCATCATTCCACGGCCGCTTGCCGCGGTCGCGTGCCGTCGCTTAGCGCCCTGTGGCCTTGCTCTCCACCGTCGCCTTGCCCATCGGGTTGCGCGGGTCCGTGCCGCCCTCGAGCGTATTGGCGCGCTTGTCCCACGCAACCGTCTGCAGGTTGCCCCACGTGGACTCGCCGGCATTGACCTTGTGGCCCATCGCTTCCAGCGACTTCACGGTCTGCGCGTCGAGCGCGCCGGCCTCCGCGGAGATCACGTCGGGCAACCACTGGTGATGCACCCGTGGAAGCGCCGCGACCTGTTGCGCCGACAGACCCGCGTCGTAGCCGAGAATGCCGTAGAGCACCTCGGTGATGATTCGGCTGCCGCCGGGTGCACCGATCACGACGAGCTTGTCCTTCGACTCCATGAAGCTGGGCGTCATCGAGCTGAGCATGCGCTTGCCCGGCTTCGGCGCATTTGCCTCGAACCCCATCACGCCGAACGCGTTCGCGGTGCCGGGCTTCAGCGCGAAATCGTCCATCTCGTTGTTGAGCAGCACACCGGTGCCCGGCGCGATCATGCCCGAGCCGTACGTCAGGTTGACCGTCTGCGTGGTCGACACGCGATTGCCCTGCGCGTCGATGATCGAATAGTGCGTGGTCTCGTCGTCTTCGAGCGGCGCCGGCTGGCCCGGCAGCAGTTCGCTGGGCGTCGCCTTCTCCGGATGGATCGTCGCGCGCAGCCCGGCCGCGTAATCGGGCGACATCAGGCGCGACATCGGCACTTTCACGAAGTCGGGGTCGCCGAGGTAGATGGTGCGGTCGCGATACGCCCGGCGCATCGCCTCGGTCAGCACGTGCGTGCGGTGCGCATTGTCGAGCTTCTGCAGATCCCAGCCCGACACCGTCTGCAGGATTTCGGCGAGCGCGACACCACCCGACGACGGCGGCGGCGACGTGGTGATGCGCCAGCCGCGGTAGTCGAACACGAGTGGCGCGCGCTCGCGGACGCGGTAGCCCGACAGTTCCGCGGCGGTCCAGCGGCCGCCCTCCTCGGTGACGGCGGACAACAGCTTCGTCGCGGTTTCGCCGCGATAGAAACCGTCGAAACCCTTGCTTGCGATCAGCTCGAGCGTGTGTGCGAGCTCGGGCTGCTTGAACGTTTCACCGACCTTCGGCGGATCGCCGTCGGCGAGGAACACTGCGCGCGTGCCGCGGTAACGCTCCATCACCGTGCGACGGCTGGCGTAACCCTTTTCGAGACGGTCGTAGACGGGAAAGCCTTCGCGCGCGACGCGGATCGCCGGCGCAAGCGTCGTCGACAGCGGCAGCTTTCCGTACTTCTGCGCGATGTGCACCAACGCCGCTGGCAAGCCCGGAATGCCTGCGGACCACGGGCCGTTCTCGGAGCGATCGCGGTTGAGATCGCCCTTCGCGTCGAGGAACGCCGCGGGCGTCGCGGCTTCCGGCGACGTTTCGCGCGCATCGACGAACACGTCGCGCCCGGTTTTCGCCTCGTGCAGCAGGAAGAAGCCGCCGCCGCCCAGGCCGGAACTCACCGGCTCGACAACCGACAACATCGCCGACACCGCCACCGCCGCGTCGAACGCGTTACCGCCCTTGTGCAGCATCTCCATGCCGGCGTCCGTCGCAAGCGAGTGCGCGCTGGCGATCGCCGCGCCCGGCGGATGCGTTGCTTGCGTCGCGGCAGGTTTTGCAGCGGCCGGCGTCTTGGCAGCCACGGGCAATGCGACGAACAGCGACAGAACCGCAGCGGCAAGAACGTGCATTACAGGACGCATCAAACGTGCTCCAACGGGCCGCCGGCGAGCGCGATGGCCTTGGCCAGCAACTCGTCGCGGGTTTCGGGATGGGCGGTATCGGGGTCGATGCATTCGACCGGGCAGACGACGACGCACTGCGGCTCGTCGAAATGGCCGACGCATTCGGTGCAGCGCGCGGGGTCGATCACGTAGATGACCTCGCCCTGCGAGATCGCCTGGTTCGGGCAGGCGGGTTCGCAGACGTCGCAGTTCACGCAGAGGTCGTTGATGCGGAGTGACATGCCATCGCAGCCGGTGTCGAGGCAGCATTGTCGCACCCACGGCCGGAACCGTTGCCGACGCGGGCTGCACGCCGGGTTGTCGGCCACGCAACAGCGCGCGACCCGGAAACGACGACGGCCGGCGAATGGCCGGCCGTCGAGGCGATTGCGGCGGAAGCCGCGACCGCGGGTCTTACTTGGCTTCGACGAACTCGAACTTCGCGCCCGACGGCTTCACCGCCGCCTCGGCGCGGTCCTTGTCGGCCGCGTCGCCGATGAACAGCACGCGCACGCCCTTCATGGTGTCGGCGCCGGCGCCGGTGAACGCGGCGACGATCATGTCGGCGGCCTGCTTGGACTCCGGCGAGGCGAATGCGAGCAGCGTGCCTTCGACGCCACCACGTGCGACGTCTTCCTTCGCCTTGTCGACCTGGCGCTGGAAGGTGTCCTGGAAGCCGGCTTCGCTCGACGGCGGCAGGGTGTACGCGTAGACGCTGGACGCGCCCTCGAGGTGACGGGTCACCTGGTCCTTGATGTAGTTGTCCCAGCCGGTGCCATCGGTCGGGCTGGTCGGCTTGGCGACGGCCGGCTTCTGCGTTGCGGCGGTCTGCGTGCCTTCTTCCTTTTTGCACGCCGCCAGGACCGGCAGCGCGAGCACGGCGAGCAAAATCAGGCGGGTGGTGTTCTTCATGCGTTTCCTCGGGGTTGACATCAAATACGCCGCCAGTGGTCTTGCAGCGCGGTGGCCACCGCCGGGGGAACGAAACCGGATACATCCCCGCCGAGGCGGGCGATTTCGCGGACCAGCGATGAAGAAATGAATCCGTATTGCTCGGCCGGGGTCAGGAACAAAGTCTCGACCTCCGGGATCAGGTGGCGATTCATGCTCGCCATCTGGAACTCGTATTCGAAGTCCGACACCGCGCGCAGGCCACGCAGCAGAACGCCGGCGCCGACCTCCCGCACGAAATGCGCGAGCAGCGAATTGAAGCCGCGCACTTCGACATGCGGATGGTGGGCGATCGCGTCCTTGGCGAGCTCGACGCGCGTAGCGAGCGGGATCGACGGGCCCTTCGACGGGCTTTCCGCGATGCCGATGACCAGGCGATCGAACAACGGCGCGGCTCGATCGACGAGGTCGATGTGACCGTTCGTGATCGGATCGAAGGTGCCGGGATAGACGGCTGTGCGGTGACGTGCCGCGGTCATGGAATCTCGTGCGGGTTCGACGGCTCCCCGGCCGTCGCTTCGGGATCGAGTGTAGCAGCGGCGGACGCGTGTGAAGGGGCCCGGTAAAGGGCGTAGCGGACCTCCCGAGTGCGGCCTTCGCGATGCAGCTCCCAGTTCGCCGGCACGCCGGGGTCGACGTCCGCCGGGCTTTCGACGTGGACCAGCGCATCGGCCGCGAGCCGTGGTGCGAGCACCGGCCACACCCGCGACCACAGCCCGCCCGCGAACGGCGGATCGACGAAGGCGATGTCGAAGGTCGCGCTCGACGACGCCAGCCAGCCGACCGCATCGCCCTGCACCACTTGCCCGCGTGCGCCGCCTTCGAGGCGGCCGAGCGTCGTGCGCAGCGCGTTCGCAAGGCTTGCGTCGCGCTCGACCAGCACCGCCGACGCCGCGCCGCGCGACAGCGCCTCGAGCCCGAGCGCGCCGGTGCCGGCGAATACATCGACCACACGCGCGTCCGGCAGCCACGGCATCAGCCAGTTGAACAGCGTCTCGCGAACGCGGTCGGACGAAGGCCGCAGGCCCGCGACCTGCGGAACGTCCAGGCGCGTTCCGCGCCATCGTCCACCGATGAGGCGGACCTTTCCGGGTGACGTGTTCATCGGGGCTGCGTGGGGGCCGGTGCTAGCATGTCGCGCCCATTTTCCCCTATTCCGACGCCGCCGATGCTGAGTTTTCTGCGCCGCAAGAAGCCGACCGATTCCGAGCGGCGGATGTCCGCCGAGGAGATCGCCGCGGCGTTCGCCGGCGCCGATCCCGTTGCCACGCCGGAGGCGCCGGTCGAGTCCCTCGACGCCAGCATCAACGATCCGGCCGCGGTCGACGCCGCCGGTGAGTGGCTCGGCACCGCGCTTCCGACGCCGGCCGAGCCGGCGGTCGAACTGGAGCCGCCGGTGGCCGAGGCGGTCGAGTCGTCGGATGAGCTTCTCGGCGTGTCCAGCGATTCCGTCGCCGCCGCGGCCGGCAAGCGCGGCTGGCTCGACCGCCTGCGCGGCAACGCGTTCACCCGTTCGATCGGCGGTCTGTTCGCGCGCAACCCCAAGCTCGACGACGACCTGCTCGACGAAATCGAGACCGCGCTGATCACTGCCGATGTCGGCGTCACCGCGACGACCGAGCTGGTCGACGATCTTCGCAAGCGCATGAAGGCGCGCCAGTTCGCCGACGCGAACGCGTTGCTCGCCGCATTGCGCGCCGACCTGCTCGCCATGCTCGAGCCGGTGTCGAAGCCGCTGGTCATCGATCGCAGCGCGAAGCCATTCGTTCTTCTTACGATCGGCGTCAACGGCGTCGGCAAGACCACCACCATCGGCAAGCTCGCGCGCCGTTTCCGCGACGAGAACCGCAGCCTGATGCTCGCCGCCGGCGACACCTTCCGCGCCGCGGCGGTCGCGCAGCTGCAGGCCTGGGGCGAGCGCAACGGGGTGCAAGTGATCGCGCAGGGCCAGAACGCCGATGCCGCATCGGTGGCGTTCGACGCGTTGCAAGCGGCGAAGGCGCGCGGCACCGAAGTACTCATCGCCGACACCGCGGGCCGCCTGCATACGCAGCAGGGCCTGATGGCCGAACTCGGCAAGATCAAGCGCGTGTTGCAGAAGCTCGACCCCGCCGCACCACACGAAGTGCTGCTGGTCATCGACGGCACGACCGGCCAGAACGCGCTCTCGCAGCTGCGCCAGTTCCATGCGGCGATCGGTGTGACAGGGCTCGTCGTGACCAAGCTCGACGGCACCGCGAAGGGCGGTGTGGTGTTCGCGCTCGCACGCGAGTTCGGCATTCCGATCCGCTTCGCCGGCATCGGCGAGCGCCCGGAAGACCTGCGTGTCTTCGACGCCGCGGCCTTCGTCGACGCCCTGCTTCCGGAGTCGCTGGGCGGCGGATGACCGACGGAACCCCGGTCGAACCGAATCCGCCCGCCGCGCCTCCGCGGCGGCGTCGCGCATGGCTGATCGTCGCGATCGTGTTGATCGCCGCGCTCGCCGGACTGGTGCGCTGGGCGACGCGCCCGCAGCAGGTCGCATCGCTGGTGCTGTCCCAGGCCAGCCGCGCGCTGGGCCTGCGCATCACCGCCAAAGGCGTCACCGAATACACGTTGGGTGACATGCCGCGCCTTGTGCTGCGCGAGGTCACCGCGCAGCGCGACGGCGACGCGACGCCGGTGCTGCGGGCCGATCGGATTTCGCTCTCGCTTCCTTGGTCGACGCTCAAGTCGCGCGGCGCTGACCTCGTCGTGCACCGCGTCGAAGTCGACCATCCGCGCATCGACATCGCGGCCATGCAGCGCTGGCTGGCGACGCGTCCGCCATCGCCGCGACGTCCGACACCGACGTTGACGGATGGCTTCGTGGTGCGAAACGGCATCATCACCGGCGAAGGCTGGACGATCGATGCGCTCGCCATGAACGTGCCGCGCCTGGCGCCGAAGCAACTCGTGCACGCGACGCTGAAAGGCCGCGTCGTCGCCGGCGATACGCGCATGCCGTTCGATGTCGCTGCGACACTCGCGCGGCGGGAGATGCCGGCGGGACTCGGCGTGGCTGGCGCCGCGACGGTCGAGCGTCCGGAGTGGACGCTACCGCTCGATCTCGTGCTCCGCGGCGTTCCGGATCTGACGCATGGCATCGCACTGGATGACATGTCGCTAGGCGCGCGTGCGCGTTACGTCGCGAAGCCGACCGACCTCCCCTTCCGCCTCGGCATCGGCGGACGCGCGACGTATGCGCAGGGCTTGCACATCGCTCCGTTCGGTCTCGCGCTTCGCGAAGGCGAAACGATTCCCGACGTCACTGCTTCGGGTCGGCTGGACTGGACATCCGCACTCACGCTACGACTCGAGGGCGAGATCGCACGTTGGCCGTCGGCGTGGCCTGCGCTGCCCGCGCCGATCGGTCGCCCGCGCGGCGCGCTTCCGATGCAACTGGCCTACGACGGTCCGACCGATCTTTCAGGCAACACGTCGCTGCAACTTACGTCGGGCGCAACGCGATTCGATGGGAGGTTCCAGCTTGCGAAGATGCTCGCGTGGATCGATGCGTCGTCCACCGGCACGCCGCTGCCACCGCTCGATGGCCGCGTCAGTACGCCGCGTCTCGAGTTGCCCGGCGTGACCATGGAAGGCGTCGAGGTCGAGTTCACCGATGGCGAGTGAGGGTTTCGCCGCGCGGCTGCTCGCGTGGTTCGACGTCAACGGCCGCCATGACCTGCCCTGGCAGCATCCGCGCACGCCGTACCGCGTGTGGCTGTCGGAAGTGATGTTGCAGCAGACGCAAGTCGCGACGGTCATTCCCTACTTCCACCGCTTCGTCGATGCGCTGCCGACGCTGCAGGCGCTCGCCGATGCATCCGCGGATCAGGTGCTCGCGCTGTGGTCGGGCCTCGGCTATTACACGCGCGCTCGCAACCTGCACGCGGCGGCGAAGATCTGCATGGAATCGCACGGTGGCGAATTGCCGCGCGACGTCGATGCGCTCGCCGCGCTGCCGGGCATTGGCCGCAGCACGGCAGCAGCGATCGCCGCGCAGGCATGGAACGACCGCCACGCGATCCTTGACGGCAACGTCAAGCGCGTGCTCGCACGTTTTCATGGCATCGAAGGGTGGCCCGGAACGCCGAAGGTCGAGCGCATTCTCTGGGGCTTCGCGCAGGCGCATGTCGAGGAAGCGGGTCTGCCGGACGCCCGCCTTGCCGACTACACACAGGCGCAGATGGATTTCGGCGCGACTCTGTGCACGTCGCGTCGTCCGGCCTGCGTGATCTGCCCACTGCAGGACGACTGCATCGCGCGCATCGAAGGTCGTCAGGACGAATTGCCGACACCGCGCCCTGCGAAGACGCTGCCGCATCGACATGCCGTGATTCTCGTACTGCGCGACGCCGATGGACGCGTGCTTCTGCGGCGGCGCGAACCGACCGGGGTCTGGGCGTCGCTATGGTCGCTTCCGCAGTTCGACGACGAAGCGGCGGCGGACGCCTGGATCGCATCGCAGCGCACACCCGCCAGTGCGGTGATGTGGCTCGACGACGTCGCACACGGCTTCTCGCACTACCATCTCACCCTGCGGCCGCGCCTGCATCGCATCGAAGCGCTGCCGACGCGTGTCGCCGAAGACGATTCGAGCGCATGGGTGACGCGCGGCGATCTCGCATCGCTCGGCATTCCCGCACCGATCCGCACGCTTCTCAACCGTTTGTTCGAGGACTGACATGCCACGTACCGTCGACTGCGTATGGCTCAAGCGCGAGGACGAAGGCCTCGACTTCGTGCCGTGGCCCGGCGAACTCGGGCGTCGCGTCTACGCGCAGGTGGGCAAGCAGGGCTGGGCAGCGTGGCTCGCGCACCAGACCATGCTGATCAATGAGAACCGGCTTTCGCCGATGAATCCGAAGCACCGCGAATACCTCGCCGAACAGATGGAAAAATTCCTGTTCGGTGGCGGTGCCGACGCGGCAACGGGCTACACGCCGGAGCCCTGATCGTTCAGCGCGACGACGGGTCGCGACTGCATGTCCCCGGCGCCCGCCCGGCCTTCGCAAGTACCGCCGTCTGCGACTGGGACGTCCACAGCACGCAGGTCAACTCGCCTTCGCGTTCGAAACGCGCGAGTTGCGTGGCTGCGGTACCGGCATCCATTCCCGGCAACAACGGAACGAGCTGCTGCACCACGCGCCAGGCGTCGATGCCGTAATACGGCAGGCTGACCATGCCATCCCTGCCCTGCACGGTCAGCAGCGGATGGGCGCGGCCATCGGGTGATCGCGCTGCGGCCAACGTATGCGCCAGCACGACGTCGGCATTCCCAAGTGACGCGCGCTGCAGACGCTGGCCCGAGACCCGTGCGGTGAGCACCCGCGTGCCGGCATCGATACTGACGATCGCCTTCTCGGCATGCGCGCGTTGCGCCGCGACGAACGCCGCCTGGTCATGCGTTCGCTTGGCCTGCAGCGCCCAGTAGCTGCCGAGCACAAGGGCGAGCACGACGATGATCGATACCCACCACTTGCGCATGGCGACTCCTCAGCTATCGAGTTCCGACCAGCGCGCGTAAGCGGTGTCGAGCTCCGCCTGCACGCGTGCGATTTCCGCATTGTGCGCCGTGATCGCGGCGGCGTCGCGGGTGTAGAACGTGGGCTCGGAGAGCGCATCGGTGAGCCGCGCGACTTCGGTTTCAAGCGTCTCGATGCGTGCCGGCAGCGATTCCAGCTCGCGCGTTTCCTTGAAGCTGAGCTTGCGCTTGGCGGGTGCGGGTGCGGGTGCGGGCACGGGCGCGACGGGCGCAGCCGATGCGCGCGGAAGCTCGGGCTTCGACGACCTCGAACCCGCTGCGGGCCGCTGGCGCACCCAGTCGGTGTAACCGCCGACGTAGTCGCCGACCTGCCCGTCGCCTTCCATGACCAGCGTCGACGTCACCACGTTGTCCAGGAAGTCACGGTCATGGCTGACCAGCAGCAACGTGCCCGCGTAATCGCCGAGCAGCTCTTCGAGCAGTTCCAGCGTTTCGACGTCGAGGTCGTTGGTCGGTTCGTCCATTACCAGAAGGTTGGACGGTTGCGCGAACAGGCGCGCGAGCAGCAGGCGGTTGCGCTCGCCACCGGACAGTCGCGTGATCGGTGCGCGCGCGCGTTCCGGCGTGAACAGGAAGTCCTGCAGGTAGCCGATGATGTGCTTGCGCTTGCCGTTGAACTCGACGAACTCGCGGCCCTCCGCGACGTTCTCGATCGCGTTCCAGTCTTCGCGCAGCGTCGCGCGGTACTGGTCGAAGTAGGCGATCTGCAGGTTGCTGCCTTCGCGCACTTCTCCCGTTTCCGGCTTGAGTTCACCGAGCAGTGTCTTCAGCAGCGTGGTCTTGCCGCTGCCGTTCGGGCCGATCAGGCCGATGCGGTCACCGCGCATGATGCTGGTCGACACATCGCGCAGGATCTTACGGCCGCCGAGCGACACCGAAACATCCTTCGCCTCGATCACCTTGCGGCCGGATGCGTCGCCCTGCGCGGCTTCCATGCGCACCTTGCCGGTCTGCTCGCGACGCTGCGAACGCTCGTCGCGCATCGCCTTCAGACGACGCACTCGGCCTTCGTCGCGCGTGCGGCGCGCCTTGATGCCCTGGCGAATCCACACTTCTTCCTGCGCCAGCAGCTTGTCGAAGCGCGCGTTCTCCTGCGCTTCGGAGTGCAGGCGTTCTTCGCGACGTCGCAGGTAGTTGTCCCAGTCGCCCGGCCAGCTGGTGAGCGAGCCGCGGTCGATCTCGACGATGCGCGTCGCCAGCGACCGCATGAAGCGGCGATCGTGGGTGATGAAGATCAGCGTGCCGCGCCACGACTTCAGGAACCCTTCCAGCCAATCGATGGATTCGATGTCGAGATGGTTGGTCGGTTCGTCGAGCAGCAGAACGTCGGGCGACGACACCAGCGCGCGCGCCAGCATCACGCGGCGACGCATGCCGCCGGATAGGCCCGCGAACGCCTGGTCGCCATCGAGCGAAAGCCGCGTCAGCGTTTCGGTGACGCGCTGGTCCAGCGACCACGCACCGAGTTCCTCGATGCGCGACTGCACTTCCGCCAGCGCATTGGCGTCGATGTGCTCGGCATGGCTGAGATGGTGGAATCGCGCGAGCAATGCGCCCTGCTCGCCCAGGCCGCCGGCGACGACGTCGAACACGTCGCCCGCGGTATCGATCGGCACTTCCTGCTCGAGCCGCGCGACGCGCACGCCGTCTTCGTAGCGCACCTCGCCGTCGTCGGCATGCAGGTCGCGCGAGATGAGTTTCAGCAGCGTGGACTTGCCGGCGCCATTGCGGCCGATGACGGCGATTCGCTCGCCGGGATCGATGGACAGGTCGACGTGGTCGAGCAGCAGCGGGCCGCCGACGCTGAAGTCGACGGACTGGAGAGTGATCAGGGGCATCGCCGCATTCTACGCGGCGCGGGCCGCTCGCCCGCTCTTACGAGCTGCAGGACAGCATCGAGCAACCGGCCTTGTGACGCGCCCAGTCAGGCCGGCGCTGCGCGAATTCGTCGCGGCCGGGCTGATCGTCGTAGGGCCGGCGCAGCACGTCGAGCAGCTCGTGGATGCCCTTTGCGTCGCCCACCGTGGCGCGGTCGATCGCCTGCTGGGCGAGGTAATTGCGTAGCACGTAACGCGGATTTGCACGACGCATCTGCTCGCGGCGCCGACCCTTGTCGACGTCGGCGAGGCGGTCGGCATACCGCGAAAGCCAGTCGCGAAGTGCGGTCTCGCCAGCGTCGCGCTTTTCGTCGCTGTAGTACGCGACAGCGAGCGGTGCGAGGTCCGGCGCTGCCGGATCGACGTCGATCAGCCCGCGGAAGAACAGCGTCATGTCGACTTCGTGCTCGCGCATCCATCGCTGCAGGTCTTCCATCAGCAGGACGTCGCCATCGCGGAATTCGCCGAGACCGAGCTTGGCGACCGCGTTGTCGCGCTCGGTCTGCTCATACGTCTCGACGAATCGCGCAAGACCCGCCTGCAGCGGCCCGACGTCGCCGCCCAGTTGCGACAGCGCACCCGCGAGGCGCCCTAGGTTCCAGTACGCCACGGCCGCTTGCTGGCCGAACCGATAGCGGCGGCGCTGCGCGTCGGTGGTGTTCGGCGTCCAGTCCGGGTCGTAGTCGTCGATCCAGCCGTAGGGGCCGTAATCGATCGTCAGGCCGAGGATGGACATGTTGTCGGTGTTCATCACGCCGTGGACGAAACCCACGCGCATCCAGTGACCGACCATCACGGCCGTGCGCTCGCAGATCTCGCCGAACCAGTCGCCGACGACGTTCGGCGACGCGGCATCGAGATGCGGGTAATCGCGACGGATGCAGAACTCGACGAGTTTCTGCAGCAGCGGCACGTCGCCACGCGAGGCCGGCAGTTCGAAATGCCCGAAGCGGATGAACGACGGCGCGACGCGGCAGACGATGGCACCGGGCTCTGGCGCGGCATGTCCGTCGTAGAACATGTCGCGCACGACGTCGTCGCCGGTCGCGACCAGGCTGAGCGCGCGCGTGGTCGGTACGCCGAGGTGATGCATCGCCTCGCTGCACAGGAATTCACGTACGGACGAGCGCAACACGGCGCGTCCGTCTGCCGTACGCGAATACGGCGTCGGGCCCGCGCCCTTGAGCTGCAGTTCCCAGCGCTCCCCGGCCGCATTGACGACCTCGCCGAGCGTGATCGCACGGCCGTCGCCCAACTGACCGGCCCAGTGGCCGAACTGGTGCCCGCCGTAGTTCGATGCGTAGGGCTGCATCTCGGACAACAGCGCATTGCCACCGAACAGCTCGGCGAACTCCGGCGAGGCGGCGTCGGCCTCGTCGAGCCCGAGCACCGCCAGCATCTCGCGCGATACCGCGAGCACGCGCGGCGCGACCACGTGCGTCGGCTCGACCGGCGACCACGCGGCGCCATGCACCTGCCTCACGACGTTCGCGTCCGACGGATCGCCGGGCAGGTCGCGAACGAAACGATTGTCGAAATGCAGATCGGACAGGCTCATGGACGGCCGTGAAGACGGGCGCCGCCGTGGCGCTCCGGAGACCCATCGTAGCCATCGCGCGTTATGCGGATCGCGACGCCGCCGGCCGTCGCTACGCGGCCGCAGTGGCCCGAATCGACGGCCCGCACGCGCGCGTACGGGTAGACTTCCGCCCCCGACCGGCCCGCCCGGCGCTGACGTTCCCGCTGCCATGAGCGCCGAAAACGAACCCGTAACCCCGACTTTCAGCGACCTCGAGCTGGGCGCACCGCTGCTGCGCGCGTTGGCCGATGTCGGCTACGAAACCCCCTCGCCCATCCAGGCCGCGACGATCCCGCCGCTGCTCGCGGGCCGCGACGTCATCGGCCAGGCGCAGACCGGCACCGGCAAGACCGCGGCGTTCGCGCTGCCGGTTCTGGCGCGCATCGACCCCACGCGCGCCAAGCCGCAGGCGCTGGTGCTGGCGCCGACGCGCGAGCTGGCCATCCAGGTCGCCGAGGCGTTCCAGAAGTACGCGACCTACCTGCCGAAGTTCCAGGTGCTGCCGATCTACGGCGGCCAGGGCTATGCGCCGCAGCTGAGCGCGCTCAAGCGCGGCGTGCATGTCGTCGTCGGCACGCCGGGCCGCGTCATCGACCACATGAAGCGCGGCACGCTCGACCTGTCCGAGCTGCGCATGCTCGTGCTCGACGAAGCCGACGAAATGCTGCGCATGGGCTTCATCGACGACGTGCAGGCCGTGCTCGACGCGACGCCACCGACGCGCCAGGTCGCGCTGTTTTCCGCGACCATGCCGCCGCCGATCCGCCGCATCGCGCAGACGCATCTCAAGGATCCGGTCGAGATCGCGATCAAGTCGACCACGACCACCGCAGCGAACATCCGCCAGCGCTTCGTGTCGGTCAGCGGGCATCACAAGCTCGACGCCATCACCCGCGTGCTCGAAGCCGAAACCTACGACGCGATGATCGTGTTCGCCCGCACCAAGATCGCGACCGAGGAACTCGCCGGCAAGCTCGCGGCTCGCGGCATCGCGGCTGCAGCGCTCAATGGCGACGTCCAGCAGGCGCAGCGCGAGAAGATCGTGCAGCAGCTCAAGGACGGTCGCATCGATGTGCTGGTCGCGACCGACGTCGCCGCGCGCGGCCTCGATGTCGACCGCATCAGCCACGTGCTGAACTACGACATTCCGTACGACACCGAAAGCTACGTGCACCGCATCGGCCGCACCGGCCGCGCGGGTCGCACCGGCGAAGCGATCCTGTTCGTGACGCCACGCGAGCGCGGCATGTTGCGTGCGATCGAACGCGCCACGCGCCAGCCGATCGAGCCGATGGAGCCGCCGAGCATCGAGTCGGTGAATGCGCGACGCGTCGACAAGTTCCTGGGCCGCATTTCGGACGCGCTCGAATCGTCCGACCTGCCGATGTATCGCGAGCTGATCGAACGCTTCGAGAACGATCGCAACGTGCCGGCGGTGGAAATCGCCGCCGCGCTCGCGCACCTGCTGCAGGGCGAATCGCCGCTGCTGATGCCGACCGGCCACGACCCGTTGCTCGCCGCGCAGCAGCGCGAACGCAACAACGATCGCGACCGTGCGCCGCGTTTCGATCGCGATACGCGCAGCGAGCGCCCCGCGCGCTTCGACCGCCCGGACCGCGCACCGCGCGCAGATCGCGATGGCAAGCCGTACGGCGATCGCGCACCTGCGCCGGCCGAGCGTCCTGCGCGTTTCGAGCGCGACGACGCACCGCCGCGCATCGAGCGTGGCCCGATGGGCGATGACGCACGTCCGCCGCGTCGCGATCATGAGGATCGCCCCGCGCGCGCCGCGAGCGATTTCGAATCACGCGGCCCGCGTTTCGAGCGCGAGACGCGCGTGCATAACGACGCCGAGCGCCAGTTCGACAGCGCGCCGCGTCATGAACGCCCGCAGCGCGGTCCCGATCCGGGCATGGAAACGTTCCGCATCGAGGTCGGCCACGTGCATGGCGTCAAGCCGGGCAACATCGTCGGCGCGATCGCGAACGAGGCGGATCTGGAAAGCCGGTTCATCGGACGCATCGACATCCGCGACAACTTCACGCTGATCGACCTGCCGGGCGGCATGCCGCACGAGACGATGGAGCACCTCAAGCGCGTGCGCGTCGCCGGCCAGCAGCTGAAGATCCGTCGCGACGATGGCCCGCGTGGTGGTGGACGCGATGCGGGTGGTCCGCCGCGTGGTGGTGGCCGTGATGGCGCGCCGCCGCGCGGTGGTCGCGGTGGGTTTCCGCGTCGCGATCGCTGAGGAACGTGGGCGCCGTGTAGCGGCGCCTCGCTGGACAGCGTGACGCTTGGCTCGCCGACTTAATCGGTGATGTTTGGAACGCGCGCCTTGTGCCGCGTTCGGAAGCAACGCGGCGCGGCCGTCGCATGAGACGCGGCCGCGCCAAGCGGCTAACTCGACTCGACACACGCCCGCGTCATCGACGCGGACGCGCGCCGTCGTCCCGACTACTGCAGATTCATCCGCTGGTTGTCGGTGAGCCGACCCGGATCGTTCGTCACCGCGGTCAGCAGGAAGTGCAGCGCCTTGCCCGCCATCGTGCCCGGGCCGTCCCAGTATTCGGCGCTCTCGGCCTCGACGCGGATCAGGCAGAGGTTCGGATCGTCCTTGCCGTCCTTGAAGTAGGCGCTCATGTACGGCTGCCAATGGCGTTCGATCTCGGCGCGGTCGCGCGTGGCGATGGCGGTGCCGCAGATCGAGATGTAGGTGCCGTTGTCCTTCGCGGCGAACGCGACGTTGACCTGCGGATTCGCCTGGATCTCGCGCACCTTCTCGCTGTCGGCGCCGGTCGCGAACCAGAGATCCCCGTCGAACTCGATTTCCGCAACACCAAGCGGGCGGCTGAAGAGGCGACCGTCCTCGCCCTGCGTGGTGAGCATCGCGACGTGCAGGCCCTTGGCCATCTCACGAAGCTTCTGGATGTTCTCGTCGCGGTCCGGGGCCGCGGTACGGCGGTCGTCGCGCAGGTCCATGTGATGTCCTCGGCTTGCGGCGTCGTTGCCGCTGCAAGCAGGAGACCGCACCGGCCGCCGACGCACGGTGAAGCGCCGGTGACGCGTCAGGCGATGTCGTCGACTATCGGCTGTAGCTGCGGATCGAGCGCGACACGACCGTCGAACACGAAGCAGCGGCCGTCGTAACCGAAACCGCCGACCTTCTCGAAGTAACCGAGGATTCCGCCGTCGAGCTGCAGCACGTTGGGCATGCCGTCCGCCTGCAGCCACAGCGCGGCCTTTTCGCAACGGATGCCGCCGGTGCAGAAGCTCACGACAGTCGCGTCGGCGAGTTCCTCGCGATGCGGTTCAAGCGCGGCCGGCAGGTCGGTGAAGTTGTCGATCGGCAACGTGATCGCGCCGTGGAACGTGCCGTATTCGAACTCTTCGCGATTGCGCGTGTCGAGCAGCACGAGTCGACGTCCCGCGTCGTCGTGACCCTGTTCGATCCAGCGCGCGAGTGTTGGCGGATCGACTGCCGGTGCGCGTGCATCGAGCGGCGCGGTGCCATCGCGACGGAAGGTGATGATCTCCGGCTTGCGCTTGACCTTCAGCCGCCCGAACGGCTGCATGCGGCTCCAGCTTCGCTTCACTTCGAGCGCGGCGAAACGCGCATCGTTGCGCAGGACGTCCAGCACCGATTCGACAACGGCTTCGTTGCCCGCGAGAAACAGGTTCACGCCTTCCGGCGCAACAAGGATCGTTCCGCGCACGTCGCCCGCTTCCGCAGCCGCGCGCAGCCTTTCGGCGAGCGCATCGGCGTCATGGACTTCGGCGAAATGGTAGGCGGCGACGTTGAGCAGCATGGTCGCCATTGTACGGAGCCGCTTCGCCGCGCCGTCCGGGCGCGGCGGTGTCGTTCACGCGCCGACGAGCGCGTCGAGATGCGGAAGCGGCTGCGGGCTGGCGACGAAGGTCGCGCCGTTGTGGTCCTGCTTGAACACGAAACCGTGCGCCATCTGCAGGTCGTCGGGCACCCAGAACACGCGCGGCTCGAGACGGAAGCCGCCTTCCCAGCCGGCGGCGTACGCGGCTTCTTTCGCCGATTCCCAGCTTTTCAGGAACGCGAGCGTCGCCGAACTATCGAGGCCTTCGCGCGGGTCGCTGCCCTCGCACGGCACCGCCGCGACTTCCAGCGTCTCGCGCACGGTGCGCAGGTGGTGCCAGCCGTAGTCGATCGGGCCGACGGAATACACGTGCCAGGTCATGAGCGGTCCCCTTTGCGCGATGTCGTCCATCAGCCGGGCATCGGCATGCCGAGGTGCGGCGCCAGCAGCCAGTACACCGTGCCGATGATCACCGCCCAGATGAGCAGGCGCACGACCAGCCCGACTGCCTTGAAGGCGAGCCACAGGCCGAGGATGACGATGATGATTGCAACGATGCTCATGGGTGTTTCCGATGGAGTCCGGCCAGCATAGACCGGAACTCCGGCACGTTAGGGCGTTGGGACCGGCGTCAGGCGCAGGTCCTGGAAGTCGAAGCTGAAATCCGTGAGCGGCGACACGGGCTCCATGCGCACGCCGCGGATCGCGCCATCGTGGTCGAGGTCGAAATCGACGAATGCATCGGCGTTCAACCAGCGCTGGTCCCAGTGGACGATGAAGCTGTCGTGCTGCCACGGTTCGAGTCGACCGGTGAGTTCCGGCGTCTTCGTGAAGCGCAGTCGCAGGCCGCTGCCTTCGCGTTCGACCGCGACATCGCCGTACCACGGGTCGCGATACATGCCCGCGTACTTCGCCAGCGGAAGAGACGGTTTCGACGACGCATCGCGCGCGGCGAGGTGCTTCTTCCAGATTTCGTCGGCATCACCACGCTGCTTGTCCAGCGCGGCGCCGTAGGCCGCGACCCAGTCGGTCTTGGGCGCGCCGGTGTAGGCATCGAGCACGCGATACGTGATCGCGTTGAACGCGCCGCCGAGCTCCGCATTGGTCAGCACGACCACACCGACGCCGAGGTCCGGAACCATCGTCACCTTCGACACCATTCCGGGCCAGCCGCCGGTGTGCCAGACGAGCTTGTGGCCGCGGTAGTCGGACAGGAACCAGCCTTCGCCATAACCCGCGAAGTTCGGCTTCAGCGGTGCGAGT
Source organism: Lysobacter sp. HA18 (assembly GCF_054057595.1). Classification (NCBI taxonomy): domain Bacteria; kingdom Pseudomonadati; phylum Pseudomonadota; class Gammaproteobacteria; order Lysobacterales; family Lysobacteraceae; genus Lysobacter; species Lysobacter sp. HA18. Next base: position 1,444,418 of record NZ_JBSRZL010000001.1, on the reverse strand, counting down.
TGCGGAACGCTCGGTTCGGAGACCGAAATCGGCGTCACCAGTTGCCACATGCCCTGATGGCGTTCTTGGCTGACGAGGCGCTTGGCGTCGTCGCCCGTGCCGCTGATCACGCCGTCGGCGAGCTGCAGGTTCATCCAGCGCGCCATGTCGTGCACGCTCGAATAGATGCCGCCGGCACCCGCGACGTTGGACCACGTCATCGGCGCGGCGAGCGGGCGCACATCCTTGAAATCGAACGCGGCGTGGCCGGTCGCGACTTCATCGCCGGGCTTGAGGAAATCGCTGTTGTAGCGCGTCTCGTTCATGCCGAGCGGACGGAGGATGCGCGAGTCCAGGAACGACTGGAAACTCTGCCCGCTCACCTGCTCGACCACCTGCTGCGCGACGCCGAACAGGATGTTGTCGTACGCGTACTGGCCGCGGAAGCTGCCGTTGATGGGCACGTTCTTCAGGCGCTCGGCGACTTCGCGACCGCTGTACGTCGTGCCCGGCCAATACAGAAGATCGCCCGCACCGAGGCTCAGGCCCGAGCGATGCGCGAGCAGGTCACGGATGCGCATCTCGTGCGTGATGGTCGGGTCCGACATGCGGAACCACGGCAGCCGGTCGATCACGCGATCGTCGAGCGACAGCTTGCCTTCGTCGGCGAGCATCGAGATCGCCATGGACGTGAACGCTTTCGTGTTCGATGCGATCGCGAACATCGTGTGCGCGGTGACGCGATCGTTCGTGCCGGCCTTGCGCACGCCCCAGCCGTTCTCCAGCACGATGTGCCCGTCCTTGACGATCGCGACCGCGATGCCCGGCACATCGAAACGCTTGCGGTCGGATTCGACGTAGGCATCGAAATCGGCGAGCTGCGCCGGGAGCGCGGGCGCCGCAGCGGGTGCAGAAACGGGTTCGGCCGTTTGCGCGCACACGGGCGCGGCGAGCAGCAGGGGAAGCACGAGCAGGCAGGCGGACAGGCGCGGCGTCATCGGTCGGGTTCGCTTGGACGAGCGCGGACGATACCGTGCGGCGTGTCGCTGCAGGCATGCTGTGCGCCCCGAATCCACGCTTGGCCGCATGCAGACCGCACGACTCGACCTTCCCGGCATCGCGATCATCGGCGGTGGCCCCGCCGGCCTGATGGCCGCGGAAGTCGCGCGCGCGGCCGGCGTCGAGGTCGACCTGTTCGACGCGAAGGGCTCGGTGGGCCGCAAGTTCCTGATCGCCGGCAAGGGTGGCTTGAACCTCACGCACAGCGAGCCGCGGCCAGCGTTCGATGCGCGCTATCGCGAGCGAGCGGCGCAGGTCGGGCGCTGGCTTGATGATTTCGACGCGGATGATCTGCGCGAATGGGCGCGCAGGTTGGGTGTCGAAACATTCGTCGGCAGTTCGGGCCGCGTGTTTCCGACGGATCTTAAGGCCGCGCCGCTGCTTCGCGGATGGGTGCGGCGCCTGCGCGACGCCGGCGTGCGTTTCCACGTGCAGCATCGCTGGATCGGCTGGACGGACGACGGTGCGTTGCGCTTCGACACGTCGCACGGGCGCGTCGAAGCGATGCCGCGCGCCACCGTGTTCGCGATGGGCGGCGGCAGCTGGCCCGAGCTTGGATCCGACGGCGCGTGGGTTGCGCCGTTCGCGGAGGCCGGCATCGACATCGCGCCACTCGTCCCTGCGAACTGCGGTTTCGACATCGCGTGGACGCCGCACTTCGTGGAACGATTCGCGGGTGCGCCGCTGAAGCCGGTGGTCGCGCACTGGACGGACGTGCATCGCGCGCGGCGGTCGCTGCAGGGCGAATGCGTCGTGAGCGCTGCGGGGATCGAAGGCAGCCTGATCTATGCGCTGTCGGCCGACCTACGCGACGCGATCGCGCGCCACGGTTCGGTGGTGCTCGAACTCGACCTCGTGCCGGGTCGCGACGAGGCCACGTTGCGCGCCGCCCTAGCCCGCCCGCGCAACGGTCGAAGCCTTAGCGATCACCTGCGTCGCCAAGCCGGCGTGCACGGCGTTCGCGCCGGACTGCTGCACGAGGTGCTCGGTCATCCGCTTCCTGATGACCCACAGCGCCTGGCAGCCGGATTGAAGCGCCTGCCGCTTCGCCTGATGTCGCCACGGCCGATCGACGAGGCGATCAGCTCGGCGGGCGGCGTGCGGCTGGAAGCGCTCGACCACGCTCTCGCCTTGCGCGCCCGCGCCGGCGTCTTCATGGCCGGCGAGATGCTCGACTGGGAGGCGCCCACCGGCGGCTACCTGCTCACCGCCTGCTTCGCCAGCGGCCTTCGGGCCGGACGTGCCGCGGCCGCTTTCGTCCGACGGTAATGACCCTCAAGCTTTTTCGTACGGTGCCGTTACGACGTTCCGAGGGTCGACTACGATCGCCCACGGAACGCGCGCGCCGGATGCGTGCCAGGACACCACGATGACTGCCCGCCCGACCGTTCTTCTCTGCGATGACTCCCGCGCCCTGCGCATGCTGACCGCGCAGCAGATCGACGCCTGCGGCTACCAGCTGGCCGGCGAAGCCGACAACGGCATCAAGGCGGTCGAGCAGTACCTCGCGCTCAAGCCCGACGTCGTGCTGCTGGACCTCGTAATGCCGAAGGTCGACGGCAAGGCGGCGCTCAAGCGCATCCTCGAGCTGGACCCGGCCGCGAAGGTCGTCGTGCTCAGCTCGCTGGGCGCGCAGAACGACATCGAGCAGTGCCTGAAGATGGGCGCCAAGAGCTACCTGCAGAAGCCGATCGACCGCGACACGCTCGCGCGCGTGCTGGCCGAAGTCACCGCCGTCGCGGCCTGAGGACTCGACCATGGCAGCCAAGTTCTTCGGCCAGTTCCTGCTGGAAAAGGGCGTCATCGACGCCGCACAGCTCCTGCGCGCACTCGAAGTGCAGCGCGTCTCCAACCCCGCGCTGGGCGAGCTCGCCTGCGAGCGCGGCATGCTCACCGCCGACCAGGCGATGGCGATCAACGAGCGCCAGCGTCGCGAGGACAAGCGCTTTGGCGACCTCGCGCAGTCGATGGGCCTGCTGACCGGCGACGAAGTCGGCCTGCTGCTCGACGAGCAGAAGTCGCGCCGCAAGCTGTTCGGCGAGATCCTCGTCGAGGAAGGTTTCCTCAGCCGCGAGCGCCTCGATGAAGAGCTGCGTTCGCATGCCGGCGAGCGCGACGAAGCCGTGCGTTCGCTCGATGCGATGTTGGCCTCGCATCAGCTGGGCCGGCGCATCGGCAATTCGATCGCGACCTGCAACAAGCTCTTCCCGCGCCTTTTGCGCACGCAGTGCCAGTTCTCCAGCGTCGCCGACCCGAAGAATCCGCCGGCCACCGATGCCATGGCGCTGGTGCGCGTGTCGGCGGACCGTCCGCTCGCGATCGGCGTCGCCTGCGACAACGCGACCATGCATGCGATCGCTCAGGCCTTCCTGTCGATCCCGCCGGAAGCCTGCGACGAAGAACTCGCGCTCGACGCGCTCGGCGAGTTCGTCAACGTGCTGATGGGCTACGTCGTCAAGGACAGCTTGCCGGAAGACGCGACCTACCGCGCTTCGCCGCCGGACTTCGAAACCCCGGTTTCGGCGCTCGACGACGGCATGCACGTGCTGGTCTCGATGACCTCCCAGCTCGGCCCGTTCCTGCTGGTTCTGGGCGACTGAGGGTTCCACGCCGGCTCCGGCCGGCGCCGTGGAACGCCCGGATCAGGCCGCCTATCCGGGGCTCACGGTCGAGTCCGGCTGACTTCACGTCGCCTTGAGCTCTCCGCCCCGCAGACTGGCTCCAGCACCACGGGGAGCCGCGTCCATGTACACCGTTAGCCACTCGACCGTCATCAGTTCGCGCGAGCTTGCCGCCCTGCGCCTGCTTGCCGTGGACGCCCGAGCCAAGATCGACAAGGAGCTCGAGGACGACCTCTACACCAAGGGGCTGTTGCAGATTTCCTGGGACCGCTGCCTGTCCCCGGCCGGTCGCGACGCGATCGACCCCAGCGCCGCCTTCGGCCCGCGACGCGCCCACGGCTGACGGGCGACCGGCCTCCGCCGGCCGCCCTGTTCGATCAACCGCCGTTCGATCCGCCCGGTGCCGTTGCGCCGGTCGAGCCCGTATCCGACGAGCCACCGCTCGCGCCCGGCATGACCACATGCCAGCTTCCGAACTTGTCCTTCACGCCGTCGCCGTTGATCTGGCCGATGCCGGCGTCGGCCGCGTAGCGATACAGCGGATGGCCTTCGAAGGTGACCTGCCGCGTGCCGTCGGGTCTGGTGATGACGGAGATCGCCGCGCCCTGCAGGCCGGCCGCGCCGGTCGGCTGCTGCGTCTCCACCGTCACCGGCGGCCAGGTCTGCGCGCAGGGGCCGACGCACTTGCGGCCGTCGTTGTCGCCTTCGACGTAATAGAGCGCATTGCCGGCGGCGTTCGTCAGGTATGGGCCGTGCGGGCCGTCGGGCACTAGTACCAGCATCGGACCCGGTGCGGCCGCGCCGGCGTTGCCCGGAACGCCCGTTGCGCCGTTGCCGATCGCCGGGTCGGCCGAGCTCACCGGCGGTGCGCCGGGACCGACCGAGGTCGAGCCGTTATTCGCCGTCGGCTTGTCGGTGGCGCCGTCGGCGAGCGTGTCGTTGCTGCCCTTGCCCTTGCAGGCGGCGAGCGCCAGCGCGGCAACGACGGCGAGGCCCAGGGCGCGGGCGGCGGGAATACGGGACATCGGTAACCTCCATGGTCGATGTGCGGCGCCAGTGCCGCATTCGATGATGAATAGCGCCGGCGACGTGATCGCCGGGTCGTGCGTCAGCGCTGGCGTCGCGCGCGCTTCTGCTCGTACATGCGCTCGTCCGCCGCATGCAGCACCTGCGAGGCATGCGCCTCGCCGTCGTGGATCACCCAGCCGATGCTGCACTTGATGCGCAGCCGCACGCCGTTGATCACGCGCGGGCGGGCCAGTTCGTCCTCGACTGCCTGCGCGACCGATCGCACGTCACGGTCCGCATCGCGCAGCGACGACAGCAACACCACGAATTCGTCGCCACCGAGGCGCGCCACGAAGTCGGTGTCGCGCAGAGTCTCGCGCAGCACGCCGGCGGTGGCCCGCAGCACGGCGTCGCCGGTGCCGTGGCCGTGCGTGTCGTTGATTTCCTTGAAATCGTCGAGGTCGATGAACAGCACGCCGAAGCGATGCGGCTGTCCATCGTGCGAGGCGCAGACCGTCTCCAGCTGCGTCTCGAAGGTCGCTCGGTTCGGCAGCCCGGTCAGCGCGTCCAGCGACGCCGCGTCCTGGTACATCTGCGCGGTAGCCTGCGTATCGAGCAGTGCGTCGTGCAGGCGACGCAGCAGCCGCGCGTTCTCCTCCAGCGCGAGTTGTCGCCCCAATGCGCCGCCCATCGCATTACCGATCAGCGCGATCGCCTGCGCATCGATGTCGTCGAAGGCATGCGTGACGGACGAGCAGATCTCCAGCACGCCCTGGTTGGCATCGCCGTAGCGCAGCGGCGCCGCGATGAGTGCATGCAACTGGTGTCGACGGCGTACGTCGCCGCGGATGCGGTCGTCTGTGGCCGTGGCGTCGCTGCGCAGGGAGGTGCCGGCGTCGAGGCAAGCGCAGGCCAGCGTCTGCCCGCCGTTGAACGCATCGATGTCGACGCGCTCCATCTGGCCGCGCGCGCAGGCCACCGTGAGCCCCGCCTCGCCGTTGTCGAGCAACACGACGCCGCCGGTGGCACGCGTGATCTCGACGACCTTGTCGAGTGCGTACTCGATGAAAGATTCGGTACTGCCTGGATGCTCGGCGACAGAGGCCAACGCCGCAACGAGGCCACGCAGGCGCAGGATCTCGCTGTCCTTCGATGAGGACGCGATCCAGGGCAGGCCCCGTTCTGCGCGGGGTCGACCGGGGGTCAGCACGTTCGCGGCAATCCGGATTTCAGAGCGGACGATCCTCGTCGACCGACCATCAAGCGCATGTGAGCCACGACCTTGCATCGGTCACATTCCGCGCATGTCGCAAGACATGAATACGCCAACTCGATGCCTCGACTCATCCGTAACGCGCGCCTGCGAGACTCGTCTTCGCTGAATAGAGGGGAGCCCGAATGCGATTGCTTCGATGGTCGGTGTTGCTTGTCGCAGCGAGCGCACTGCTCGCATGCGTGCCTACGCGGGCGGACTTGTCGAAACCCGTGCCGACCGCGCTGCTGCCTTCGAAGGCCGGCTCGCACCGACTCGTTGTAGTGCTGCCGGGGCGACGCGACCGGCTGGAGTCGCTGCGTCGAAGCGGCGTCGGCGAAGCCATCCAGCGCGTATGGCCGGACGCCGACGTGCTGTTCGCCGAGCTGTCGATGCCCTACTACCTCGACCGCAGCGCGCCGCGGCGCCTGCACGACGAGGTGCTGATGCCGGCGCGACGTCGTGCCTACACCGAGATCTGGCTGGTCGGCGCGTCGCTCGGCGGCATGGGCAGCATTCTCTACGACGGCATGTATCCCGGCCAGGTCGACGGTATGGTGCTGCTCGCGCCGTACACCGGTGAGCGGGACATCCACGACGAGATCCGCGCGGCCGGTGGGCTCGATGCCTGGCAGCCGTCGGCGTCGACCATCGACGAGCAGAACCTCTGGCAGCGCGACCTCTGGGCGCAGATGAAGACCTGGAAGAACGAGCCCGAGCGCACGCGCAACGTGTGGCTGGGCTACGGCGACAACGACTACCTGCGCGAAGGCATGCCGCTGGTGGCGGACGTGCTGCCGACCGACCACGTGCTGGTGCGGCCCGGCAAGCATGCGTGGAGCACGTGGACGCCGATGGTCGAGGAGATCTTTCGCAACATCGATGCCGAGCGCGCCAAACGCGCAGCGGCGCACTGAGGTTTTAGTCACGGCCGGTCGTCTAGGTTCGAGGCTGGCCCACCGACGGACATCGCCATGCATATCGAAATCAACCACGACAACCACATCAAGTACGACGAATCCGTCGAGCGCCATGTCCGCCAGGCGCTCGACTCGACGTTGTCGCGCTTCGCCGACCAGGTGACGCGCATCGAAGTGCACCTGCATGACAAGAACGCCGAGCGTCGCGGCGGAAACGATCGCCATTGCCTGCTCGAGGCGAAGGTTGAAGGTCGTCCGCCAATTGCCGCGTCCGATGAGGCCGACACCATCGCGGCGGCGATCACGGGTGCGGCGAAGAAGCTGCAGCGTCGCCTCGACAGCGACCTCGGCAAGCTGCACTGATCCATCGCGCGACGGTCGCGACATGGGCCTGACGCCGCCGATTCCTGCGATCGATCCGCAGCCCCTGCGCGGCCGCGTGGTGCTCGTCACGGGCGGAGCGCAGGGCATCGGCCGGGGCATCGCGCAATGCGTTCTCGCGGCGGGCGGCGCGGTGGTGATCGGCGATACCGACGACGAAGCCGGACAGGCCTGCATCGACGAATGGGAAGCCGGCGCTGCCGCGATGTTCGTGCATCTCGACGTCTCGAAGGAACGTTCGGTGCGCCGTTTCATGGACGCCGCGCGCGGCACGTTCGGTCGCGTCGACGGACTCATCAACAACGCCGCGAACGCGGACCCCGAGACCGGTCCGGTGGAGTCGCTGTCGCTCGCCGACTGGAACCGCTTCATCGCGACCAACCTGACCAGCGCGTTCCTCTGCAGTCGCGACGCCCTGCCCCTGCTTCGCGAATCGCGCGGCTCGATCGTCAACATCGCATCGACCCGAGCGATGCAATCCGAACCGGACACCGAAGCCTATGCCGCGACGAAGGGCGCGCTGGTCGCCCTGACGCATGCACTCGCGATCAGCGCGGGCCCGGACGTACGGGTGAACTGCATCAGCCCGGGCTGGGTGCCGACCGAAGCCTGGCAGAAACCGGCGTCGCGACGTCGACCCAAGCTCGGCCGCAAGGACCAGACGCAGCATCCGGTCGGACGCGTCGGGCGACCGGAAGACATCGGCGCGCTCGCGGTCTACCTGATGTCGGACGCGGCCGGCTTCGTCACCGGCCAGAACTTCGTGGTCGACGGCGGCATGAGCCGCAAGATGATCTACGCCTGATCGTCGCCCTTCGGCTGCTTCAAAGCCCACATGTTGTCGACGAGGTTGGGATAGCGACGCCCCGCCGCTTCCGCGCGTTCCTTCGCGGCCTCCTTCTGCGCTGGCGTCAGGTGCGCGCCGCTGCCTTTTGGCGCGGGCTTTTTCCACGGCGGGCGGCTATCGGTAGGCATGGCGTCATCGGGGCGACGGGAATGGCGGCTAGGATGCCCGCATGCACGTGATCGCCGACGTCGACACCACTGCCGAAGCGCAACTGCTGCGCGAGTGGCTCGCGCCGTTTCGCCGCGTGTTCGTGCTGACCGGCGCGGGCTGCAGCGCGGCGTCAGGCATTCCCGATTACCGGGACGAGGCCGGCGGCTGGAAGCGCAAGCCGCCGGTCACCTTCCAGGCGTTCACGCAGGACGATGCGACGCGACGTCGCTACTGGGCGCGGTCGTTCGCCGGCTGGCCGGTGTTCTCGCAGGCGCAACCGAACGCAGCGCATCGCGCGCTCGCCGACTGGCAAGCATCGGGCCGCATGTCGGCGCTGCTGACGCAGAACGTCGACGGGCTGCACGAGCGCGCCGGCAATCGCGACGTCATCGACCTGCACGGCCGTCTCGACACCGTGCGTTGCCTCGCCTGTGGCGAGCTCACGCCGCGTGATGCGATGCAGGCGCGTCTTGCCGATGCGAACCCCGGCTGGATCGATGCGATCACCGCGTTCGCACCGGACGGCGATGCCGATCTTGAACGTATCGACTTCGATGACTTCATCATTCCACCGTGCGCGCACTGCGGCGGCATGCTCAAGCCGGACGTCGTGTTCTTCGGCGAGAACGTGCCGCGCGCGCGCTTCGAACATGCGCGCGATGCGCTCGCCGCGAGCGATGCACTGCTGGTCGTCGGCTCGTCGTTGATGGTGTATTCGGGCTTTCGCTTCGCCCGCATGGCGCATGACGCAGGCGTACCGATCGCGCTGCTCACGCGCGGCGCAACGCGTGCGGATGAACTCGCTTCGCTCGCGCTGCGTGCCGATTGCACCAAGGTGCTGCCCGAAGCCCTGATCTGACAGGCCGCTGTCACGGCGCGCCGACCACGGCCTTGCGAGCCTCGCGCTGTCGACCGAGCGTGCGCGGCCATGAAAATCCATCACCTCAATTGCATCTCGACGTGTCCGCTCGGCGGACGACTGATGGACGGCTTTACGCCGTCGATGGTCGAGCGCGGCCACCTCACTGCGCACTGCCTGCTGATCGAAGCCGACGACCGGCTGATCCTCGTCGATACCGGCATGGGCCTGCGCGATGTACGCGATCCGCACAGCCGCATCTCGCGCTTCTTCCTCGGTCTGGTCGCACCGGACTTCCGCGAAGAGATGACCGCGATCCGCCAGGTCGAACGCATGGGTTTCGACCCGCGCGACGTGCGCGACATCGTGATGACCCACCTCGACTTCGACCACGCCGGCGGCCTCGACGACTTCCCTCATGCGCGCGTGCACATGATGACGCGCGAGCGCGAATGCGCCGAGCAGCAGAAGACGTGGATGGATCGGCAACGCTTCCGGCCGCAGCAGTGGTCGACGCGCGGACAATGGCATACGTACGCCGGTTCATCCGGCGAACAGTGGATGGGCTTCGATTGCGTACGCGAACTCGAAGGCCTGCCGCCCGATGTGCTGATGGTGCCGCTGCATGGCCACACGCACGGGCACGTCGGCGTCGCGGTGCGCAGCGAGGGTCGCTGGAAACTCAACGCGGGCGATGCCTACTTCTATCACGCGGAAATGGACCCGGTCCGCCCGCACTGCACGCCCGGCCTGCGCTTCTACCAGTGGATGCTGGAGAAGGACCGCAAGGCGCGGCTCGACAACCAGAACCGCCTGCGCGAGCTACGACGCCAGCATGCGAACGATGTCGACATCTTCTGCTCGCACGACGTACTCGAGTTCGAGCGCCTCGCCGGCCGGTCCGCGCGCATCCCGGCGGACCGGCTGCAACGCGAGGTCGTGCGCAATCGCCCGCAGCCACAGCAGCCGCAATGGCCGACCGGCGATGTGCCACGCGGCAACGACACTGGCTCCATCGACCAGCGCCGCCCGCACTGAGCCGTGCACACCCGGCCACCACGGCCGGTCCTGCAGGCTGCGGACAACTTCGATCGGGAATCCACCATGCCGGCACGCACCGTCGTCATCACCGGCGCTTCGAGCGGCTTCGGCCGCGGCGTCGCGCTCCGCCTCGCCGAGGAAGGCTGCAACCTCGTGCTCGCCGCGCGGCGCAGCAACCTGCTCGACCAGCTCGCCAAGGAATGCGGCAACGCGATCGCGGTGACCTGCGACGTCGGCGATCCGAATGCAGTCGAAAAGCTTGCGGCCGCGGCCATCGCCAAGTTCAACCGTTTCGACGTGTGGATCAATAACGCGGGCGTCGCTGCGCTCGGCCCTTACGAGCGCGTACCGCTCGAAGACCACATGCGCGTGATGCAGACGAACATGGGCGGCGCGCTCGCCGGCAGCTATGTCGCGCTGCGGCACTTCCGGCAATCAGGGGACGGCACGCTGATCAACGTCGCGTCGATGCTGGGTCGCACGCCGGCGCCGTATTACGCGTCGTATTGCGCGACCAAGTACGGCATCGTCGGCCTCTGCGATGCGCTGCGTCAGGAAGTCGCCGCGGTCGGCGCCGCCGACAAGATCCGCATCTGCGCCGTGCTGCCGATGGCGGCCGACACGCCGTTCTTCGACCACGCCGCGAACTACACCGGCCACACACTGCACCCGTTCCCGATCACCGATGCGGACGAGATCGTCGCCGCCATCGTCGGCGTGGTGAATGCACCACAGGACGAAGTCACCGTCGGGCTGTCGGCAACCGCTGCAGTCATCGCCGAGCGCCTGTCGCAAACGATCACGCACGGGATGACCGGTGCGATGCAGCAGCTGCTGCAGGATGAGGCACCGGAAGCGCCGGAAGACGCGGGCAACCTGCATCGCCCGCTCGCGATCGGTACCGGCGTGCATGGCAGCATCCTGCAGCGGCTCGACGTCGAACGTCAGCAGCCGCGCCACTGATCGCGACGCGCGGGTCACGGCTCGCGCGCCACGCTTGCGGCATCGAGATTCGGAGTAGCGACATGACCAGTACGAATCATCCGAACAACGAAGACGGCGGCTACGGCGGCAGCAGCCTGGTCGGTAGCGATCGCAGTGGCCTGCAGTCCGCGATCGAAAGCCGCGAGATCGTGGACGGCGCACGTCGCGATTCGACGACGCATCGCAACGCGCCGTCCACCACGGACAGCCTCGGCCGCGTGGTCGATCGCGATGCGAATGGCCGGCGCGTCGAAGGTGCCGACTCGAGCGCTGGCATGGGCGCGTCGATTGATGATTCCATCCCCGAAGCGCCGGGTGCGACGTCAGGCGGCCGCGGCGGCGGCGACGAACTTGAGGACTGACGGCGACGCGCGCTGCCACTCGCGTCGCACGGCGCGAGCATGCAGACTGCGCGCCCTGCTAAACGACACCGACATGCCTGTTTCTTCCCGCCCCCGCCATCCCAAGCGCCGGCCCGACGGTGACGGCCGTGGCCGCAGCATGCCGGCGGTCGCGCATCTACTCGCGCCGGACGACCAGATCGTCGGCGGCATCGCGCAGCGCAACGACGAATACGCGCTCGTGCTCGCCGGTCGCGAAGTCGCATCGACCGACAGCGCGGGCATGGCGATCGCCATGCTGCGGCACGCACGCGTGATGCTGTCCAACGACGAAACGCCGCTGTCCATCCGCGTCGCGCCCGCGCTGGAAACACCGGCGACGCTCGAAGCCGACGCCGCGGGGCTCACGCTCGAGGCCTACCTCGACGCACTGGAAACCGAGCGCGTCGAACGCGCAGCGGTAGCGCGACCGCAATAGTTTCACGCTGCCGACGCAGCGCTGCGGCAAGACTCCGCGGCGGCCCGGGAACGACGACGCATGCCCCAGGAAAGCGCCGGCATCCTGCTCTACCGCAAGCGCCCGAACGGGTTGCATGTGCTGTTGGCGCATCCCGGCGGACCGTTCTGGCATTCGCGCGATGCAGGCGCGTGGAGCATTCCGAAAGGCGGCCCGATGCCAGGCGAGAACGCAGAACAGACTGCGCGTCGCGAATTCGAGGAAGAGCTCGGCATGGCCGCGACCGGCGAACTCGCGCCGCTCGGTCGCCTGCGTCAGAAGGGCGGCAAGTGGGTGGAAGCATTCGCGATGGAAGGCGACTTCGACCCTGCGCAACTCAACAGCATCATGTTCCGTATGGAGTGGCCGCCGCGCAGCGGGCGCTTCAGCGAGTTTCCCGAAGTCGACCAGGCGCGCTGGTTCGCGCTCGACGAAGCGCGCGACAAGATGCTCGAAAGCCAGCGTCCCCTGCTCGACCGGCTCGACACGCTCATCAACGGCGGCCCGCTGATCTGATCAGCGCAGCTGGCTGTCCTTGCTGCCGCGACGGTTGTAGCCGCTGACACCGTGCTCTTCGGCATCGTGCAGTTCCTGGCAGGCCACGCATAGGCGTACGCCGGGCAATGCCTGTCGGCGCGCCTCGGGAATCGGCGCTTCGCATTCCTCGCAATGGCTGCGCCCCGGACCGTGCGGCAGGCGGCTTCGCGCGCGACGAATCGCATCGCCCACCGTCGCGTCGATCTGGTCCTGTACCGCCCCGTCGCCTGCCCAACCGGTCGCCATCGTTCGGCCCTCCTCGACGCGAGAATACGCGGCGCGCCATGAACCTGCGACGACGCGCACCCTTTGTATCCACAGCTGCTGCGACACATCCGCGCGCCTCAGGCAGAATCGATTCATCGTTTCCGGAGACACAGTCGGATGGATCGGCTGCTCGCACAGCTCTCGCAATCGCTCGACACCGCACGCACCCTTGATGACCTGGTCCGTCCGCTCTTGGAGATGCTCCAGAGCCTCACCGGGCTCGAATCGACCTACCTGACGGAGGTCGACGAACACGCGGGCGTGCAGCACATCCTGTTCTCCCGCAATGCGGGTTCGCTGGACATTCCGGAAGGGCTGTCGGTGCCGTGGAGCGACACGCTCTGCCGTCGCGCGCTGCTGGAAGGCCGCACGCAATGCGATGACGTACCCGAGCGCTGGGGCGATTCCGACGCCGCGGCCGCGCTGCGCCTGCAGACCTATGTGAGCGTTCCGGTTCGCACCGGTGACGGGCAGTTGTTCGGCACGCTCTGCGCCGCGAGCGCCGAGCGCCACGTGCTCGACACCGACGCCGAGCACGCGCTGCGCCTGTTCGCGCGGCTCATCGGCTACCACATCGAACGCGAGCGCATGATCGAGCAGCTGCGTCGCGCAAACGCGGAGCTCGCGACGTCTGCGCTGTCCGATCCGCTCACCGGCCTGCCGAATCGGCGCTCGCTCGCGCAGGAACTCGCGCGCATGCTGGCGCGCGTGCAACGCGATGACCGTGCACTCGTCGTCGCCTACATCGACCTCGATGATTTCAAGTCGATCAACGACGGCCACGGCCACGAAGTCGGCGACCGTTTCCTCGTCGCGATGGCGCGCGCGCTCGAAAATGCACTACGCGGTGGCGACCTCGTCGCACGCATCGGCGGCGACGAGTTCGTGGTGGCGGGCGCGATACCGCGTGAGAACGCGGAAGCCGCCGCCAAGGTGCTGTGCGAGCGACTCGAAAAGGCCACGATCGGGCGGTTCGACCTCGGCAGCGGCGGTTATGTGGACTATCACGGCGCCAGCGTGGGCGTAGTGCTCGCGCACATCGGCGAGGTCGATGCGGAGGCCGTCCTCGCCCGCGCCGACCGCGCCATGTACGACGCCAAGCGCGAACGCCGAATCCGCCGCTAGGCGGCGATCCACTCCACACGCGCGGCGTAGCAACCCGGCCGCGCGTAATGCACGTGCACGTAGGCGACGTCTGGTGTCGCGAGCATCGCTTCGATACGTGCATCGCCGTCGACGCCATCGACCACGTCCGCCTCGACGATCATGTGCGAGGCGTCGAACGCGCGCAGTGACAGCAGGCGTCGACGCATTACATCGGGCAACCCGCCATCGACGACGCTCGCCTGCGTCGCGCCTTCCCGCACGTAGACGGCATGGCTCGCGCGGTACGGCGTGTTCGCGGGCTGGTGCGTGTAATTGACCAGCAACGCGACTTCGCCTTCGACCAGATCGCGCAGCTCCACGCGGTCCGGAACGCCATCGTCCGCACCGACGCGGACACGCCGGGCGCCACGGGCGACGAGCTCGTCGTCGGACATCGCGAACAGCGGAATGAAAGGCGTCGGATCGAGGCCGAATACGCGAAACGTCATGGCGGTGCTCCTTGGGACGAGGCGTGCAGGATCGACCTCACGCCCGACGCGCGCTATCCGGATCTTGCTCGGCGTTAACCCCGCTGGGCTACCCTTCGGCATCGCAGCCCACCGGCCATCCCGTGACCCGACGCGTTCCGTTCGCCGCCGCAGCACCATCGACACGTCACCGCATTCGGCGAGGCGTGTTCGTCGCCCTCGCCCTCTCGCTGCTGCTACCGGGCTGCCACGAAACGCCGCGGCCGCGACCGAAGACGCCCGCCGAAGTGCGCGCGGAACTTGCGCGACTGATGCCCGCGGGCATTCGCGACCGCAGCGGTTGGGCCGCCGACATCCAGGCGGCCTTCGCTGCGCTCAAGATCGATCCGTCGAAGGCGAACCTGTGTTCGGTGGTCGCGGTGACTGAGCAGGAATCGAGCTTCAGCGCCGACCCGCATGTGCCCGGCCTGGGCAACATCGCGCTCGAGGAAATCGACCGTCGCGTCTCCGCGCACCACATTCCGCCGCTGGTCGCGCGCGCCGCCTTGCAGATCAGCGCGCCGGATGGCCGTACGTGGGAACAGCACATCGCTGCGGCGACCACCGAACGCGAACTCAGCGACGTCTACGAAGCGATGATCGATCGCGTGCCGATGGGAACGCGGCTACTGGCGAACGCGAACCCGGTGCACACCGGCGGGCCTATGCAGGTCAGCGTGACGTTCGCCGAAGCGCTGGCGCGCGACAAGGATTATCCGTATCCGGTCGAAGGATCGATCCGCCACGAGGTATTTACACGCCGCGGCGGCGTCTACTTCGGCACCGCGCACCTGCTCGGCTATCGCGCGTCGTACAAGCAGCCGATCTTCCGCTTCGCCGACTACAACGCCGGCTGGTATGCGAGCCGCAATGCGGCGTTCCAGAACATGGTGTCGATCGCGACCGGCATTCCGCTCGAGCTCGACGGCGACCTCGTGAACTACGGCGGCGGCGCGAGCCGCACCGAAACCGCGATCGGTTCGCTGTCGCAGGAACTCGGCATGGACACGTCGAAGATCCACAGCGCGCTGGCGAAGTCGGAGACGCTGGACTTCGAGAAGACCGATCTCTATCGCGAGATTGCGCAGCTCGCGGAGCGTTCCGCCGGTCATGCGCTGCCGCGCGCACGCCTGCCGGAAATCCGACTGCAGAGTCCGAAGATCACGCGGCGCCTGACCACCGCGTGGTTCGCACAACGCGTCGACCAGCGTTATCGCCGCTGCATGGCGCGGGCGAAGTAAGCGACTCCGCCCGCGTCGATCAGCCGCGAGGTCCGCCCATCACCGGCAGGATCGCGCCGTTGACGTACGAGCCGGTCACCGGCGATGCAAGGAAGACGTACGCCGGCGACAGCTCTTCCGGCTGCGCGGGACGCTTCATGTCGCTGTCCTGCCCGAACTTCGACACGGATTCGGCGTCCTTGTCGGCCGGGTTGAGCGGCGTCCAAACCGGGCCCGGCGCAACGGCATTCACCCGTATGCCGCGTTCGAGCAGGTTGCTGGCCAGCGACATGGTGAAAGCGCTGATCGCGCCTTTCGTCGCCGAGTAATCCAGCAACTCCTTGCTGCCGAAGATCGCGGTTTCCGACGTCGTATTGATGATGCAGGCGCCCTGCTTCATGTGCGGCAGCGCGGCACGCGCCATGTGGAAGTAACCGCCGACGTTGGTTTCCAGCGTCATCATCAGCTGCTCGTCAGTAATGTCCTCGAGCTTCTTCGCGTGCTGCTGGAAGGCGGCGTTGTTGACGAGGATGTCGAGCTTTCCGAATTCGTCGACCACCTGCTGCACCGCGCCGTCGCAGAACTTTGCATCGCGCACGTCCCCCGGAATGGTGATGCAGCGACGACCTTCGGCTTCGACGAACTCTTTGGTCGTCTCAGCGTCCTCGTGTTCGTCGAGATACAGCACGGCTACATCCGCACCTTCGCGTGCGAACAGCACAGCGACCGCGCGACCGATGCCCGAATCCGCGCCCGTCACGATCGCGACCATGTCCTTGAGCTTGTCGCTGCCGAGATAGCCCGGCGCGAGGAATCGCGGCTCGAGTTCCAGCTCGTGCTCGTTGCCCGGCTTCTTCAGGTGCTGCTTGGGCAGTGGCCCCTCGGGCTTGCGATCAAGCCCCGCCTGCACCGGCTTCTTGTCCTCGCCGGACGACTTGCCGCCCGACGCTTCCTTGTCATCGATCTTCGACTGGATGCGACGCTGCGCGTCGGCGGTGCGGGCGCTGTCGCCGTTCGGGTGCTGGCTCGCCATGGGCTCGTCCTGTGCAGGAAAAACCCAACCCTGCCCGGCGCTCCGCAAAGCGCCGGTGAGCGATGGCTGACGAAATCGTAAGAACGTTGTCGGGGTTCAGGCCGGGGCGTCGGGACCGGCGATGAAGTCCATCTTGCCGAGCGGCGCGCCTTCGCGTCGAAGCAGCGCGTACGCCGCGGTGACGTGGAAATACAGGTTCGGCAGCACGAAGTTCAGCAGGTAGTCCTGCCCGGTGAAGCGCATCTCGCCCGTGCGCATGTTCAGCACGATCTCGCGCGTCTCGCTGCCGTCGATCTTCGCGCGATCGACGCCTTCAACGAGTTCGATGGTACGGTCGATCCGCGCGTACAGCTGCTCGAGCGTGGTTTCCTCGTCCGCGAGCGGCACCGGTTCCTGCCCGGCCAGTCGCGCGGCGCCGTTCTTCGCCATGTCGCAGGCGATCTGCACCTGCCGCGACAGCGGCAGCATGCCGTCGATCACCCGCAGTTCCAGCAGAGAATTCGGATCGACGCCGCGCTCGCGCGCATGTGCGGCACCCTTGTCGAGAATGTGGCGAAGATTGCGCAGGGCGCGCACGAACGCCGGAACGGAAGCCTGGTACATGGAGATCGTCATGACCGTCTCGCGGGTGGGGAGCGGCAAGAGTAGTACACCGGCATTGCAACCTGAATGCGCCTTCGGTCGGGGTTGGGCGTGAGTCGGCGGCTGCGGAGATGGCTGGCGTCGATCGCCACGCTCGTGCTCGTGGCGGTCATCGCGCGATGGGCCTGGTACCGGCCTTTCATGGACGTGCCGCGCACGCTGGTCGAACTGCATTGGGCGCCCGTGCCGACACACTTGCCGGTGCCTGTCCAAGGCGTGGCGGCGCGAGGTATCGCCGATACGTGGGCCGCACCGCGAGGTCGAGATCGCCACCACGAGGGCGTCGACATCTTCGCCAAGCGGGGCACGACGGTGACGAGCACGACGCGCGGGCTGGTGGTCGCCATTCGCGACCAGGGCCTCGGCGGACGGCAGGTTTGGGTGCTTGGGCCCGCTGGCGAGCGCCATTACTACGCGCATCTCGACGGGTGGGCGCCGGGCTTGAAGGAAGGCGATGTCGTCATGCCGGGCACCGCGCTCGGCATCGTCGGCGACACCGGCAACGCGCGCGGCACGCCGCCGCATCTGCACTACGGCATCTACACGGCGCGCGGCGCGGTCGACCCGTGGCCGCGACTGCGCGCCGGTGCGTCAGCTCGGAATCCGTAGCGCGACCATTCCGACCAGCACCGCCGCGCCCAGGATGCGACGGAACGGGCTGTCGCCATCGGTGAGTTCAAGCCACGTCCAGGCGAACAGAAAGCCCGACGCGATGAACGCGACAACGTCGTGCCATCGCGATCCGCGCAAGGCGAACGCAAGCGCGGCGAACAGCGCCCACAAGGTGATCAGCAGGTTCGGCCGCTGCACGATCACAAGGCGACCGTGCTCATCGGACAGGAAACTGCGCAGGGCGGACGACATCGCGAAATGATCACGACGCGCGGTGATCGCGTCGCGATGGACGCGCATTCACCGCGCCGAAACGGCCGTGGTCGGCATGATCGACCCATGCGGCCGTGAGCCGCGGCGACGCGAGGTGCAGGTCATGCAGGAACGGATCGAGGTCGGGCAGATGGTGTTCGTCGCGGATGGCGGCGTCGGTGTGGGCGCGGTGCGCGAGACGCGTCGCGACGAATTCGTCGTCAATATCCAGAACGCCGGTGATTTCGTGCTGCCGCTCAGCGCCGTACGCGACGTGCATTCCGGCAAGGTGGTGCTCGCGCTCGACCGGCTGGACGACAACGTGATCGAGGCGCTGCGCCACGTGCACGATGGCGAACTGCCGGAGTACGCGGTCGTCGACCCCAAGGACGGCACGCCGGACGACGCTCCGCGCACGCACTGACGGTCGGTTCAGCCGCCGCTCGCGGCCCCGCACTATCCTCGTCATCCCGCTACCGGATGCCGAACGCATGGCCCTGACCCGCACCCTGCTCGCGACCGCCGTCGCGCTCGCCCTTCCCCTTTCGGCCTCGGCCAGCAGCTTCGCCGGCAGCTCGGCGGGTTCGTCCGCCGGTGCATCGTCGAACTCGAGTGGCAGCTCGTCCGGTAACGACAAGGTGGTGATGCAGGCGCGCGACGACGCCGCCATGTTCGTCGCCACCGACGGCCAAGTTCGCGGCGCGCAGCTCGAAGCCGCGCTGCACGTCATGCGCGAACAGCGCGCAGAAGCCAAGGCCGCCAGCGACCTGCAACTCGCGATGGCGATCCTCGCCCGCTGATTCCGGTTCAACCCAGTGCGTGACGCGCGATCGATCGCGCTTGCCGCGGCGTTCGCGTTCGCGGCGCTTGCTTGCCCTGCGCGTGCGGTGCAGCTGTCGACGGTCGATGTCGGGCTCAACGACGCGCAACGCGCTACGAGCGAAGCGGTTCTCGCACACGCCGTCGAGCTGCTGCCGCCTGCGTGGTCGGCGGCGTTGGATCAGCCGCTACGTGTCGAATGGCGCGACGATCTTCCCGCGCATGTCGACGGACACTATGTTCCCGGCACGGTGAAGCTGCGTCGTGCGCTGCTCGACGAGTCGACGCCAGGTGCACCGTCGCGCGCCGCCACGGCCGCGGTGCTGCACGAGCTCGCGCATGCTTGGGATCGCTCGCCGCACGGCGGCCTCTCGCGCGATCCGCGCCTTCTCGATCTCGCCGGCTGGTCGGTGGCGCCGCTGCATGCGGGCGGTCGCGTCGCAACCAACGACTTCCGCGATCGCACGCCTGACGACTACGAGCGCACCGATCCGCGCGAATTCATCGCGGTCAATCTCGAACACTTCCTAGTCGACGCGGACTACGCGTGTCGCCGACCGGCGCTAGCGCGGTGGTTCGCGTCGCGCGCGGGCATGGCGCCGCCGCGCACCGACTGCGGTGCACCTGCGTTCGTGCTGCCGAACACCGACGGCGCAGCGGATGCATCCGCGCTGCTGACGATCGACCCGTCGCGCGTCTACGCCGTCGACTACCTGCTCGCAGGCGCCGAAAAGGCGCCGATGAGCCGCTGGGGCCATTCGATGCTGCGGCTGGTGGTCTGCGCGCCGGGGCACGGGCTCGGCCCGGATTGCCGGCTCGATATCGCCTGGCATGTGGTGCTGTCGTTCCGCGCCTTCGTCGACGACGTGCAGATCTCGAGCTGGCGCGGCCTCACGGGCGGCTATCCCTCGCGCCTGTTCGTACTGCCGATGCCGCAGGTGATCGACGAATACACCAAGGTCGAACTTCGCGATCTGACCTCGACGCCGCTGCGCCTGTCGCGCGACGAGATCGCATCGCTGCTCGAACGCGCCGCGCAGGTGCACTGGTCATACGACGGCCGCTATCGCTTCGTCACCCGCAACTGCGCGGTCGAAACCTGGACGCTGCTGCATGACGGCGTGCCGCGTCTTGCAACGATGGATCTCGGCAGCCTGACACCGACCGGCTTGCTCGCTCGACTCGCCCGCGCCGATGTCGCAGACACGTCGGTCTTTGACGACGTGGATTCGGCCCGTCGACTCGGCTACCGCTTCGACTCGCAGGCACAGCATTTCGCACAACTGTTGGACGCCGCGAAAACAGCACTGCCGATTCCCGAGCGCAAGGTCAGCGACTGGCTCGACCTGCCACCGTCGCAACGCGCGCGATGGATCGACCGAGCCGACCTCAAGGCCACGGCCGCATTGCTCGTGCTGGAAACAGCATCCCTGCGCCGAGCCGAACTACGTGCAGCTGACGAACTCAAACATCGACTTCTTAGCGGCCGCGACCCGCGCATCGCTGAGCTACGCAGCGATACGGACGCGGCGATCCGACTCAGCGCCCGCCTCGCGCGCCCAGCTTCTTTCGCGCCTGGCGGCTACGGCATGCCAACCATGGACGAACGACCGGCGATCGCGTCGCGCGTCAACGATGACGCGGCACACGCGACCGAACAGGAGGCAGCGCTGCGCACGGCCGCCGAAGCCGTGCTCGCGCCGCGTGAGAGAGTCGGTGTTCGCGACGCACGCGAGAACGTGCAGCGCCTCGGTGACCGCCTGCGCACGCTATCGGCGGCAGCCGGGTCGCTGTAGTGCTGCGCAGATCCGGGCGTTCCGCGCCGGACTCGGCGCACCGCCGCACGGCCGCACCGCCGCTAAAGCTTCGGCCCGCGAGGTCGTTGACGTCGGGATATCTGTCCGGATCGTGTCGATGACCTCCCTGCTCGCCCGTCGCCTCCTGCTCGTCGCGGGCCTTGCCGCGGCGCTGCCCGCTTTCGCCGAAGATCCGATCGCCACCGATCGCCCGGACTTCGTCGAGTCCAGCTCGACGGTCGGGCATCACGTGCAACTCGAAACCAGCGTCGCGGCAACCGCCGACGAAGGCGTTCCGCTGGAGCGCTCGATGCCGACGTTGCTGCGTATCGGCATGGGCGATGCGTGGGAGCTTCGCATCGAGACCGAAGGTCGCGTCAGCGCGGCGGGCGAGTCGGATTGGAGCGACGTCGGCATCGGCGTCAAGCACCATCTGCAGGATCGCGAAGGCATGCCGTCGATGGCCTGGATCGCGGGCGCGGAGCTGCCGACCGGCGTGGGTGCACACGGTCGCGGCGTGCGGCCGTCGCTGGAGTTCGTCGCCGAGTGGGAACTCGCGCATGACATCGGCGTCGGCGTGATGCCCGGCCTCTCGTACGAACGTGGTGATGGCGACGAGGGTCTCGCGGGTCTGTTCGCGGTGGTGGTCGGCAAGTCGTTCGCCGATGGCCATGCGCGCGTGTTCGGCGAAGTCGCGGCGCAGCGCATTCCGATGCATGGCGACGACGGCCCGGAAACCACGCTCGATGCGGGCGCGAGCTGGCGCTTCGGCGAGGACACGCAGGTCGATGTCGCCTACAGCTACGGCTTGAGCGACGCGGCCGCAGATCGCGCGTGGACGGTCGGGCTTTCGCAGCGCTGGTAAGCGATAAGGCGCGCTGTCAGTACGGCGTGCCGTCGACGTGCGTGTAGCGCTCGCCGGTCCACCGCATGTCGATGTCGGGGTAGTGGCACATGCGCGTGGTCGGTTGGCCGATCGCGACGAATACGCAGTCCACGTCGCCGTCGTTGCGCAGGCAATGACCGTTGCCGTCGCCTTTCGGGAATGCGAGTACGTCGCCGGGTCGCAAGCGTGTTTCGCCCGCGTCGTCGACCAGCACCGCTTCGCCTGAAATCATCACGACGAGCTCGTCTTCGTCCTCGTGCCAGTGACGCTGCGCGGACCATGCACCGGGCTTGAGCACGACGTGGCTGGCGCCGAAGTCTGTCAGCCCCGCGACCGGCGCAAGGCGCCGACACCAGCGTCCTTGCACGTCCTGCGCGTAGGGCTGCGGATAACCGGTGGCGTTGACAGCTGGGATGGCTTCGAGATCGATGCGCGGCATCGCGGTGCTCCGTTGGCGTCGGCGTATTGAAGCGCGATGCGCGCTGCGGTGCACACCTGTCGTCGGGAGCGAGCGTTCCGCTCAGTCGATGTCTTCGTCGTCCAGCCAGGCCTCGTCGTCGGGCGGTGGCGGAATGTCGTCCGGGCCTGCGGGCTCGAGCAATGTGTAGTCGTCGGCGTCGCGACTGCGGATGGCACGCGAGACGGGATACGCGTCGAGTTCGGGCTGCCGCATCGTCGACAGAAAGCGTTGCGCGAACCACGGGCCGGCGATCCAGTCGGCGACCTTCGATGCCGGAGTGAACACCGGGCCGTCAGGCACGAGCGGCGCCGGGATCGCGTCGTTCGGCATCGTCAGCACGGTGAAGCTCAGCATCTCCGGCGCGTCGGCGGGCCAGCGATCCCACAGCCCCGCTGCGAACAGCACCTGCCCGTCGCGCGACTGGATGAAGTACGGGCGCGCGGGCTTCACCGTGCGGTCCCATTTGTAATAGCCCGTCATCGGGACGACACAGCGACGCTTTTCCCAGGCGCGCCGATAGATGCGGCTGGATGGCGCGCGGTCGAGGCGCGCGGTCACCGTCGTGTACTTGGTTTCCGGCGTCTTCGACCAGCTCGGGATCAGACCCCACGTCGCGTCGCCGACGTCGGGGCCTTCACCCACGTCGAGAATCACGGCGGCCGGCTTGCGCACCGCGATGTTGTAGCGCTCCGGCGAATCGGCGAGCGCGTCGGCGACGCGCCCCGGAAGCCCCGGTGGCAGCGCCTCGGGCAGGAAAGCCTGGGCGAATCGACGCATGGCGCGATGGCAGCGGAAAACGATGCTGATGCCATGCGGCGTGTCGCGATGATGTGCGCGCGGACCAAGCGGCGGTGGATGACGCGAGCGTTTGTCGTCGTCGTGCAACGAAAGCACGGCCGCGATCGACGTGATCGCGGCCGTGCGAAACGATCAGCGCGCGAGCTGGTACAGGTAGTCGACGAAGGACATCACGGCGCCGTCGTAGCCCTGCACTTTCGGGTTGCTGGACTCGATGACGTAGAACTCGTCAGGCGAATGCGCGCCGCCACCGGTGCCGAGCCCGAAATGGCCCGACGCCAGGCTCAACGGCGGGTCGGTGAACACGAAGCCGGGATACGAACCCGCACCACGCGGCCACAGCAACGGCTCGATGCCGAGCGACTTCAACGTCGCGACCTGCGCGCGGATCAGCGGCGCATTCGCATCGGTGCTGGTCGGGTTGTAGCCGCCGCTCACGTTGACCTCGATGTCGCCGAAGCCGTGCTTCGCCAGGTGCGACTTCAGCGCGGCGACTGCTCCGTCCTTCGTCATGCCCGGCACCAGTCGCATGTCGATCTTCGCGACTGCGCGATGCGGCAGCACGGTCTTGCCACCAACACCCGTGTAACCCGCGACCAGGCCTTCGATGTTGATGGTCGGCTGCGAGACCAGTCGCTCCTGCGCCGCCTGCCACGGAAGGTCGCCGATCCAGTGCTGCACACCGAGCTGCTTTTTCGCCGTCGCCTCGCCATCTGGCGACGCCTTGACCGCGGCGGTCACCATCGCGCGATGCTCGGCGCTGATCGCGGGCGGCTTCGGATAACCCTCGACCGTGATCGTGTTGCCGTCGTCGGACACCAGCGTGTCCAGCGCCTTGACCAGATGCCAGGCCGGGCTGTCGACCATCGCCTTCAGCGACGAATGCACGTCCTTCGATGGACCGCGTCCCCACTTCTCGCCGCTGCTGACCAGCTCGAGTTCGACCACGCCCTTTGCGCCGAGCGTGACCGTCACGGTGCCATCGGACTCCTGCTCCGCCGACGGCATGAATACACCGACGCTCTTCTTCAGCGCGGCCGCGACGTCCGGGCGACGAACAAGCTGCGCGATATGCGGCGAGCCGATCTCCTCCTCGCCTTCCGCGACGAGCACGAGGTTCACCGGCATTTTCTTGTTGGCGCCGCGGATGGCATGCAGCGCGGCAAGGAATGCCGACTCCGGCCCCTTCTGGTTCACCGCACCGCGGCCGACGATCGCCTTGCCGTAGTCGGGCTTGTCGACGATGCGGCCTTCGAGCGGCGGCGACGACCATTCGGCAGGGTCGAACTGCTTCACGTCGTACATGAAGTACAGGCCGACCGTTTTCGCGGCGCCGGCGTCGAGCGTGGCGAACACGCCGGGCTTGCCGTCGGTCTGCACCACTTCGACTTTCTGGAAGCCCGCATCGCGCGCGAGCTTCGCCATGTACTCCGCGCCCTCCTTCGAGTTGCGGCCCTCGGCCGCGATGGATGGCAACGCGATCCAGTCCTGCAGGCGTCTCACCGACTCATCGTGGCGACGCGTCACCTCGGCGTGGATGTCGGTGCGATCGTCCGCCGCAGCGGTTGCGGCGATCGATCCCAGCGCGAGGCCGAGTGCGAGCGCGAGGACATGGGGGGAACGACGGTCGGACATGGCGGGCTCCGCGATGGATGGCCGGCCGATCCTACGATGCTGCAGAGCCTGTCTTAGCGAGTGAGCCGACGTGCGGTCGGCTAGCGCTGCATTGCATGGCTTTGCGCGCGTGGGTGCATCGTTCCTGTGGCGGCGCAGCATGCGTTGCATGCGGTTGCGCGCGCGTACGTACGAGTTACCGAAGACGGCTGGACGAATGCGTCAGCCATCGAGGTGCGCGAGTTCTACGTACGTGGCTCGCCCGCAGGCTGCGCAAGATCGCCCGCCGTCCACTTCGTCTTCTCCATCACCGCCCACATCAGCGCGATGAAGATGACGAGTCCGCCGACCGCGACCGCCCACCACATCCATGCGCCGCGAACGCGCGCTGGCGAATAGCGACGACGCTCGCGTTCGCGCATGCGCACCGGGTCGCGACGCATGGCGTCGCCATAGCGCGACGCCGGGTCGTCATCGGGTGCCGTCACGACGCGTCAGCTAGACGCTGCGGCCGTCGGAACGTGGCCTAGCAGCGCGGCCAGGCGCTTGCCGAGATCCTCGACGCGGTAGGGCTTCGCGATGAAGTCGCAGCCGTCGGGAATCGTGGGCAGCTGTCCGCGTGCGTAACCGGATGCGAGCAGCACGCGCAGCTCCGGACGAATGCGCAGCGCTTCGCGGAACAGGTCTACGCCGCTCATGCCCTTCGGCATCACCACGTCCGTGAACAACACCTGGATTTCAGGATCGCGCGTCAGGATCTCCAGCGCGGCTGCGCCTTCGTCCGCGGTCAGCACCGAGTAGCCGAGGTAGCGCAGCGATTCCACCGCCATCGCCTGCACGTCCGCATCGTCCTCGACCAGCAGCACCTTGATCGGCGCGCCGCTGTCGCCGTCGCCGAGGTCGCCATCGCGATGGTCCTTGGTTACGGGCAGGTAGAAGCTGATCGTCGTGCCCTTGTCGACGTGGCTGTCGATCGCGATGTCACCGCCCGACTGCACGGCGAAGCCGTACACCTGGCTCAGACCGAGGCCGCTGCCCTTGCCGACGTCCTTCGTGGTGAAGAACGGTTCCATCGCGTGTTCGATGACCTCGGGCGACATGCCCGTGCCCGTGTCTTCCACGGTGACGAGCACGTAGCGCCCCGGATTGCGGCGACCTTCGCGCTCCCGTTGCAGGTGCTCGCGCGTGCCGATGGTGATGCGGCCGCCCTCGGGCATCGCGTCGCGCGCGTTGACGACGAGGTTGAGCAGCGCGGCTTCGAATTCCGGCGCGTCGACGTTGACGTCGCCCAGGCCGCGGCCCAGCGACAGCTCGATGTCGATGTTCTCGCCCACGCCACGTCGCAGCACCGACTCGCCGGCGTAGATGAGGCTGTTGAGGTCGTGTACTTCCGGCCGCAGCGTCTGCTTGCGCGAGTACGCGAGCAGCTGGCGCGTGAGCAGCGAACCACGCTCGGCGGCACGCTGCGCACCTGCGATCAGCCGGCGCGTGCGCTGCGGATCCGAACTGTCGACGCCCAGCAGATCAAGGCTGTTGGTGATGACGGTCAGCAGGTTGTTGAAGTCGTGCGCGACACCGTAGGTGAGCTGGCCGATCGCTTCCATGCGGTGCGCCTGCAGCATCGCCTGCTGCGCGACTTCCAGCGCGCGTTGCTGCTCGCGGCGTTCGGTGATGTCGCGCGTAATCTTGGCGAAGCCGATGTGCTTGCCGTCTTCGTCGTACACCGGATCGATGATGACGTTCGCCCAGAAGCGCGTGCCGTCCTTGCGCAGGCGCCAGCCTTCCTTCTCGTAGCGGCCTTCGGTGCGCGCGGTCTGCAGCGCACGCGCGGGCTCGCCCGAGTTGCGGTCGTCGTCGGTATAGAACTGCGAGAAGTGCTGGCCGATGATCTCCTCGGCCTTGTAGCCCTTGATGCGCTGCCCGCCGGCATTCCAGCTCGCGATCCGCCCGTCGATATCGAGCATGTAGATCGCGTAGTCGGTGACGCCCTGGACGAGGAGACGGAACTGGCGTTCGCTCTCGCCCAGGCCAGCCTGCCGATGCGGCACCTGTTGCACGCTGCTCTCGGCCGCGCCCTCTTGCATGGTCAACCCCTGATCACTGCGACTGCTTCATGCGGATTCTGGTGACGAATCCGTGAATGCCTCGCGACGGAGTTCATTATCGCGCACGCAGCGTGAGGCGCCCTTCAGCTGGGGTTGACCCTGCAGCTCAGTGCGGACGATCGATCGTCGCGCGCACGAAGCCCACGACTTCGCGGAGCTGCTCGGGCTTCTTGAGCACGGTGCAACCGTAGCGTTCGGTGAGGCGCTCGATCGAGGCGAGGTCGCCCAGCGAACTGAAGATGATGACCTCGGGGCGTTCGGGCATCTGCTCGACCGCGGCCAGGACCTGCCAGCCATCGACGTCCGGCATCATCAGGTCGCAGACGATCAGCCGCGGCTGCAGGCCGCCTTGAAGCAGTTGCAATGCCACCTGCCCCGTCTCCGCCTGGAAGACGACATGTCCATCGAGTTCGAGCAGGTCGGCCAGCATTTCGCGCACGCGCGCGTTGTCGTCGACGACGAGGATCCGCGTTTCCATCGGGGTCCGGGGTGGTGGTGACGGCCCTGTCTAACCGACCGGAGATTCAACCGGCGTGAGGCCGCGTCCGCCCGGAAGCCGATCGTCGGAAAAAACGCGGCGCCCAAACGACGACCGGCGCCACGTGGGCGCCGGTCGAAGTGCGATCGATTTAGCGATTACCAGATGCGGACGCGGTCTTCCGGAGCGATGTACATCGCGTCGCCCTTGCTGATGCCGAACGCGTCGTACCAGGCGTCGACGTTGCGCAGCGGCGCGAACGCGCGGATCTGGCCCGGCGAATGCGGGTCGCCCACGAGCTGCTGGCGAAGCGCGTCATCGCGCATCAGCGTGCGCCACACCTGGCCCCAGCCGAGGAAGACGCGCTGGTCGCCGGTGAAACCATCGATCACCGGTGCCGGCTTGCCGCCCAGCGAACGGTGATAGGCCTCGAGGCCGAGCGTGATGCCGCCGAGGTCGCCGATGTTCTCGCCCATCGACGCCTTGCCGTTGATGTGCACGCCGGGCAGCGACGCGAAGTCGTAGCCCTCGTACTGGCCGCCGAGCTTCGCCGCCTGCGTCTCGAATTTCGCCGCGTCGTCCTTCGTCCACCAGTCGCGCAGGAAGCCCTTGCCGTCCGACTTGCGGCCCTGGTCGTCGAAGCCGTGGGTGATCTCGTGGCCGATGACGCCGCCGATCGCGCCGTAGTTCACCGCCGGGTCGGCGTCGGGATCGAAGAACGGAGGCTGCAGGATCGCGGCCGGGAACACGATCTCGTTCTTGACCGACGAGTAGTACGCGTTGACGGTCTGCGGCGTCATGCCCCATTCGAGCTTGTCGGTGACCTTGCCGATGCGCGCGCGGTCGTAATCCCACTCGAACTGCTGCGAGCGCTGCGCGTTGCCGAACGTGTCGCCGGCGACGACCTTCAGCCCGCTGTAGTGGCGCCACTTTTCCGGGTAGCCGATCTTCAGGCCGAAGTTGTCGAGCTTGGTCAGTGCTTCGGCGCGCGTGGCATCGCTCATCCACGTGAGCTTGTTGAGTCGCGCGCGCATCGCTTCCTTGATGTTCGCGACCAGCGCGTCCATCTTCGCCTTCGAATCGGCGGGGAAATACTGCGTGACGTAGTCGCGACCGATCGCCTCGCCCATCGCGTCGTCGGCGAATGCGACGGCGCGCTTCCAGCGCTCACGCTGCTGCGGCTGGCCCGACATGAACTTCGAACGGAATTCGAAGTTGGCGTCCGCGAACGACTTCGACAGCAGCGGCGCGGCCTGGTCGGTGACCTGGAACGCTTCCCACGCCTTCAGCGTATCGAGATCGGTCTCGTTGAAGATCGCGGCGAGCTTCGGCAGCGCGGTGTCCTGGCGCACGACGCCGCGCTTCGTCGCATCGACGCCCGCAGCCTTGAAGAACGCCGCCCACGGGAAGCCCGGCGCCTTGGTGTCGAGATCGGCGAGTTCGACCGGGTTGTAGGTCTTGTCGCGGTCGCGGCTCTGCGCGCGCGTCCAGTGTGCGTTCGCGATCTTGGTTTCGAGCGCCATGATCGACGCAGCACGATCGGCGGGCTTGTCCCAACCGGCGAGCTGCAGCATCTGCGCGATGTACTTCTGGTAACGCTCACGCTGCGGCGCGAACTTCGGGTCGAGATACAGATCGCGATCGCCGAGGCCGAGGCCCGACTGGCCGAGGTAGAGCGCGTAATGCTCCGGATCGCGCGCGTCGTCGCCGACCGACAGGCCGACGAAGCTGCGACCGAAGCCGCCCATCGAACGGCCCATCACTTCGGCCATCTGCGTCTTGCTCGACACCTTGCGCAGCGCATCGATCTGCGGCTTCAGCGGCTTGCCGCCGAGCTTCTCGATGCTGGCCTCGTCGAGGAAGCCCTTGTAGAGCGCGCCGACCTTCGAGGCGTCGTCGCCCTTGGCCGGGTCGGCCGGATAACTCTCGACGAGCTTGTGCACGCGCGCCTCGGACAGGTCGCGCAGCACGGCGAAACCGCCGTAGCTGGAACGATCCGCCGGAATCTGCGTGGTCTTGGCCCAGTTGCCGTTGACGTAGCGGAAGAAGTCGTCGCCCGGCTTGACCGAACGGTCCATGCCGGCGAGGTCGATACCCCACGTGCCCTGGCGCGGCGCGACCGTCGCGTCGGCCGCAGCCGACGGCGCGGACGTGCCGCTGTCGACGGGCAGCAGCGCTTGCAGGCTGCAGGTGTCGTCGAGGCAATGCGCGTCCTGCGCGTGGAGCTGGGGGGCGATGGCGAGCGCGAGGGCCGCGGCGAGCGGGAGCAGCGTGGTCTTCAAACGGGATCTCCGGGTGGCACCGGGAAGCGCCGGTGCGTTGCGACTCCGGAGCATACGACCGCGCCGCGGGTGGCCTTCTAGGCCGAAAGTCCCGGTTGGCCTGCCGCGAAGGTGACCGCGTTCACCGTCGCGACATTAGACCGCGCGCGTGCCGAAGATGCGGTCGCCGGCGTCACCCAGCCCGGGAAGGATGTAGGCGCGCTCGTTGAGGCGCTCGTCCACCGACGCGGTGACGATGTCCACGTCCGGATGCTTGGCTTCGACCGCACGCAGGCCTTCCGGCGCCGCGACGAGGCACAGCGCCTTGATGCGCGTTGCGCCCGCGGCCTTGAGCAGGTCGATCGCCGCGATCAGCGAGCCGCCGGTAGCGAGCATGGGGTCGAGGATCAGCGCGATGCGGTCGGACATGCTGCCGACCAGCTTCTCGTAGTAGCCGATCGCCGCGTGCGTGTCCTCGTCGCGCTGCACGCCGACCACGCTGACCTTCGCCGCCGGCACCAGTTCGAGCACGCCGGGCAGCATGCCGAGCCCGGCGCGCAGGATCGGCACCAGCGTGACCTTACGGCCCTTGATGCGCTGCACCTGCACCGGGCCGGCCCAGCCGTCGACGGTGATGGTTTCCGTCGGCAGGTCGGCGGTCGCTTCGTAGGTCAGCAGCGTTGCGACTTCCGATGCGAGGTCGCGGAACTCCTTGGTGCTGAGGTCGGCGCGCCGCATCAGGCCGAGCTTGTGCTGCACGAGCGGATGGCGGACTTCGATGACCTTCATGGCGTTCCCGGTGCGTGGCGAAAGCGCGAGTGTGACCGATGCGCGAAGCCTGGCGCGACCACCGCATCACTTCGCGTTCGGCAGCATCGTCTCGATGACGAAATCCCTCTCGCTGCCCGCGACCAGTGAACTCACCGAGTCGGCCGACTACGCGTTCTCGTACGCGACGATGGAGCCGAAGCCGGAAACGCCGCAGTCGTTGCTCGTGCTGCTGCACGGCGTCGGCGGCGACGAGAAGCAACTAGTCGCGCTCGGCGAGCGCGCACCGCCGGGCACGCTCGTCGTGCTGCCGCGCGGCCATCGCTCGATCGCGGGCGGACGGCTCGGTTGGTATCGCATCGGCCTGAGCGAAGACGGCCTACAGATCGTGGAGAACGAGGAAGCCGAAGCACGAGGCCGCCTGCTCGACTTCATCGCGCAGCTGCAGTCGCACTACGACATCACACCGCAACACACATGGATCGGTGGCTTCAGCCAGGGCGGGATTCTTGCGGCGAGCGCGGCGTTGTCAGCGTCGGACCGTGTCGCCGGATTCTTCATGCTCGCCGGTAGCCTGCTGCCCGATGTCGAGCCGGATGACGCGAAACGCGTGCGCGGTCTCGAAGCGCTCGTCGTGCACGGTCGCGACGACGACACGTTGCCAGTCGACGATGCACGCGACGCTGCGTCCCGACTTGAAGGCTTCGGCATCGACACATCACTTGTCGTGCATAACGGCCCGCACGAGCTGACGGACACCATGGTCGACACCGCTTCGACGTGGCTCGACGCGCGTTTGCGTCGCCCATAAAAAACCCCGGACCCGAGAGAAGTCCGGGGCTCAAGCCCTCATTGGAGAGACGCGACCTCGACCCAGTTCGGACGCGCTGCGACCCATCCCGGGACGCACGCTGAATACATCAGGTTCGTCGTTTCGCCGTCGTGATGCGGATGTTCCGGATGCGTAGCCGGCGGCGTATGCCGATGAACGGGCGGCCGTGTATGCGGCTGCTGGCCGACCGGCTGCGCTGTCCGGCGGCCGTGGCTGGCGTATAACGATCGCCACTTCGATCCGCCACACGGGACCACGCCATGAATGCCCTGACTCGCGCCACGTTCGCCGCCGTCGCCACTCTCGCGCTCGCCTCGCCCGCTGCGGCGGCACTGAAGACCGGCGACAAGGCGCCCGACTTCAAGGCGCAGTCGTACCTCGCGGGCAAGCCGTTTACGTTCGAGCTGTCGAAGGCGCTGAAGAAGGGCCCGGTCGTCGTCTACTTCTTCCCCGCCGCGCATACGCCGGGCTGCAACATGGAAGCGCACCTGTTCTCTGAAGCCAGTGACAAGTTCAAGGCCGAAGGCGCGACGGTGATCGGCCTCAGCGCCGGCAATACCGACCAGCTGTCCGCGTTCTCGACCGAGACCGAGCATTGCGGAGGCAAGTTCGCTGTCGGTGCCGACCCGGGCGCGAAGATCGCGAAGACCTACGACGCCGTGCTCGACAAGAAGCCTGAATGGTCGAACCGCACGTCGTACGTGGTCGCGCCGAACGGCACGATCGCCGCGGTCTATTCGGACCTCAATCCGAACCAGCACGTGCAGGCGATGCTGGACGGCGTCAAGGCCGCGAAGGCCGCGCCGAAGAAGTAAGCATTACGCCGGACGCGAAACGCTCACCCACGGCAAATGGGTGAGCGTTTGCACATGTGCGGCCAGCGATGGATGTCGGAGCTTCGCGAGTCCGTAGAACGCAAGGTGATCGCAGAGCGCAACGAGATGCAGGCCGAGATAGTTCGGCCTGTCGCCGAACACCGAAGCACGCGCGTCCAGCCAGTCCAGCCCTGCTTCGATCACGCCGCGCATCTTGTCGAACCGCGGATGCGTGACGTCGAGTCCGGTACGCGCGGCGAGCACCAGCTCGACTTCGGTCGCCATCATTCCGTTCAACACCGCACGCGCGTTGAGCACGTCGGGATCGTTGGTCAGAACGTCGAAGCGATCATCCGGATCATGGCGACGCACGAGCCACGCGGCAATGTGGTCGGAATCGAATACGACCTGCGCGCCGTCGACCAGCGTCGGCACTTTCATCAATGGGTTCGGCCCGAAGATCGCGGGATCGACGTCGGCCACGTTGCCGACGTCGACCAGTTCCAGCGCGATGCCGAGGCCATCGGCGAGCAGACGCACCTTGCGCGAGAAGTGCGAGCGCGGCGTCATCAGCAGGCGTGGCGGTGTCATGGATGAACTCCGCGCGCCATGCAGATCAAACGCTGTGCATCAACCGATGACGGCGAGTTCCGACCACAGGCCCTGCAGGTAACGCGGCGGCACGCGATAGAACACGCCCGGCTCGACGCTCATGCGCAGGCGCACGCTCCACTGCGCGGGGTCGATGCTCGCAAGGCCGATCCAGTCGAGCTCGGTTTCGTTCGGCAGGCCGCCGGCGTGCAGGCGCAGCAGGTAATCGCCATGCGCGCTGACGAACACGTCCGCCAGCACCGGCGTCGAGCGACGACGTACGGGCGGCTGCACCGTTTCGATGACGGGCATCGGCCGCAGGTAACGCAGTGCTTCTTCCGCGCTCGACGGCTTGGCCAGGCGTGGACGATCGCGGAACTCGCTCGGCAACGTCCACGACTCGTACGCCGTCCAGAACACGAACGGGATGCGACGCGCTTCGAGTGCGGCCGCGACCGGGAACACGGTCTCGCCCGCCAGGTTGATGTCGAGGATCGCGCCGTCGATGTCGGGGTCGCTGTCGAACAGCGACATCGCAGCCGCAACGTTCGGCACCGGGCCGATCACGCTGGCGCCGAGCGCCTCGAGATCGCGACGCATTTCGTCGGCGATGAGGTACTCGTCCTCGACGACTAGCAGCCGTCCGGGAGCGCGGGATGTCGCGAGTGAAGATGTGACCATATGCCCAATCTATCGATGCTTTGCGCCTGTGTCGACCGGCCGCGCTCGCTTCACCCGACGTGCACAACAATGACTCGTTCAAGCTGACGGGCTCGACATCGATCCTGCATCGAATCGACACCGTGAAACCCCTGCGCTAAAGCACTTCATGCGGCGAATGCGCCGTGCACCTGCGCTTCGCCCAGCGCTAATGCGACCACGCCGAGCATCGATCGCGTTCCCCGGGGCTGCGCTGCGGAAGGACGTGGTGGAAGGCGGACCCGAGCGGGTCATCGCGCAGCCCCCGGGAACCCTCGACCACTTCGATCGACGCGACGTGTCCATGGGCGCGCCGGCGGTCGCCTCTACCCCGGAGACACCCCGATGGACCTCGACACCCAGACCCCGGCGCCGCGTGGCGGCTTCAACCGCATGGACCCGAACCGCCAGCGCGAGATCGCGTCGATGGGCGGCCGCGCCGCTCATGCCCGCGGCAACGCCCACGAGTTCAGCGCCAACGAAGCCCGCGACGCCGGCCGCAAGGGCGGCCAGGCGGTGAGCCGCAATCGCGACCACATGGCGGCGATCGGCCGCAAAGGCGGCCAGGCGGTGAGTGGCAACCGCGAGCACATGGCGGCGATCGGACGTCGCGGCGGCGAAGCGACCCGCGGCGTCATGCGCACCGCATCGACGGTGGCCGCGCAGTAGGCACGGACCGGCGTCGCACATGGGCGGTCGGCCCGAGTCCAAGCCGATCGGCCCGCCGGCGCCGGCCCCGATGCGACATCCCCCAACAGCGACATGGAGAGGCTTATGACCACACTCGGATACAAGAAAGCGATCACGGTCGCGCTGACGCTCGCACTGGGCGCGTGCGCGACGACGGGAAGCGATAACGGCACCACCGGCAGCAGCGGAACCTCGGGCGGCATGGCCGCGTCGTGGAGCCCGCAGTCGACGACGTCGGGCGGAACGAGCGGCACCAGCGGATCCGGCTCATCCAACTCGACGGCGGCATCGACCGGCGTATCGACCGCGGGTAACGGCGGCACGTCCGCTTGGAACGACACCGGGTCGTCGTCGACTGGCACGTCGTCCGGCACGTCATCCGGCTCGAACACGAGCATGTCGGATCGCTACTCGGGCACCCAGCTCGACACGGGCGATACCGGCGACATGGGCGGCAGTTCGTCGACGGGACAGTCGACCGGCAGCGGCACCTCGGGCCGCAACACGACCACCGGGGCGTCGTCGACCTCGACCGGCGGTTCGACCACCTCGTCGACGCGCGCAACGTCCTCGTCCGGCCGCAGCGCGTCGAGCGGCGCGTCGTCCACGACGGGTACGGGGTCGGCGAGCGCCTCGACCAGTGCGGGCGCAGCGCCCGTCGCGCATTCGCAGGCCGAGGCGCTGGCGATGGTGGCGGCGGTCGATGACCACGAAATCCGCGCCGCGCGGCAGGCGATCAGCAAGAACGTGAGCGGCGGTGCGCGTCAGTACGCCGACATGATGATCGCCGAGCACACGCCGCACCTGGCGGCCACGCGCAAGCTCATGGGTGGCACGTCGGGTAGCGGCACGTCGTTGCAGCAGCTGACGACGATGGCGCGACAGGGCGAGCAGCAGCTCGCGTCGCTGAGCGGACAGGCCTATGCGCGTGCCTACATCGAGCGCATGGTGATGGACCACCAGATGGCGCTGCAGATGCTCGATGCGTCGATGGGCGTGGTGCGCGACGCCGCGGTGCGCACGCACCTGACCGCAACGCGCGCGACGGTGCAGAAGCATCTGGACCACGCACGCCAGCTGCAGACGCAACTCGGCACCGGCTGATGCCACGCATCGATGACGGCCGCAGCGACATCGCGGCCGTCATCGCATCGGCGACCGCATCGCACGACATGGAGCCACCATGACCACCAATCGCGACGACAACCCGCCGGGCCGCGTCAGCCGGCCCGACCGACCCGATCGTTCGCCGCAGGCGCACGAACTCGAATCACAGACCGGCTACCGCAACGCCGAGCAGCTCAATCCGCGTAACGATCGCGGGCAAGGCCCCGAGCGCACGCAGCAGCAGGGCCGCGGCAACGACGACGACCGTCGCTGACGCGGCCTGCGCGTTACATCAGACGACGACGAGCTCGACGTCGATATTGCCGCGCGTGGCATTCGAATACGGACACACGCCGTGCGCCTTCTGCACGAGTTCCTCGGCCTGCTCACGCGGCATGCCGGGCACGTGCACGC
Organism: Lysobacter sp. HA18; assembly: GCF_054057595.1. Taxonomy (NCBI): domain Bacteria; kingdom Pseudomonadati; phylum Pseudomonadota; class Gammaproteobacteria; order Lysobacterales; family Lysobacteraceae; genus Lysobacter; species Lysobacter sp. HA18. The sequence goes on along the minus strand of NZ_JBSRZL010000001.1, from coordinate 1,409,171 downwards.
GCAGCGTCGCGTTGATGCCGAAGCCCGCCGGAATCGGGCCGATGCCGACGCTGCCATCGACTCGCGTGTCTGCCGGCAACGCGATCTTCTGCTGGCCGGCGACGAACTTCATCGCGCCGAGGAAGCACGCCGAATAGCCGGCGGCGAACAGCTGTTCCGGGTTGGTCCCCTCGCCGCCCGCACCGCCGAGCTCGCGAGGCGTCGCGAGGCGGACGTCCAAGACGTTGTCCGACGAGGTGGCGCGGCCGTCGCGGCCACCGGTGGCGCTGGCGTGCGCGGTGTAGAGAACGTTTTCGAGCGACATGGCGGTTTCCATCGAAAGCGCGGGCTGCGCCGGATCGGTGCGCAGACTGCAGGCTGGAGCGGCTTGCGTCACGACATTTCTGTCGATTGCATCGATAGCCATCTTCTATGCGTCAAACGAAACCGCTTGTTTCAAGGCACTCTCGCGCATCGCACGTCGATAGGCACCGCCGGTGAAACGCAGCGTGCACGCCACCACGACTGTGGCGCCACGCCCGCGGCCCCAGTGTTCGTAGCCCGACGAATCATCCAGGCCTCGCATGTCTTCCTCTGCCGTCCAGCCCGCTCGCGACACGCAGGCACCGTCGCTGTTCGATCCGGTGCGCATCGGCGCGCTCGAGCTCGCCAACCGCATCGTCATGGCACCGCTCACGCGCAGCCGCGCGGTCGAAGGGCTGGTGCCCTCGCCGCTCGCAGTCGAGTACTACGGCCAGCGCGCAACCGCCGGGCTGATCATCACCGAGGCGACGCAGGTCAACCTGCTCGCGCAGGGCTACATCAGCACGCCCGGCGTGTTCACGCCCGAACAGATCGAAGGCTGGCGCAAGGTCACGGACGAAGTGCATCGCCGCGGCGGGCGCATCGTCGTGCAGCTGTGGCATGTCGGGCGCATCTCGCACACCAGCCTGCTGCCGGCGGGCGAAGTGCCGGTCGCGCCGAGTGCGGTGCGTGCGAACACGAAGACGTTCACGCCGGAAGGCTTCGTTGATGTCTCCGAACCGCGTGCGCTGCGCCTCGACGAGATTCCCGGCATCGTCGCCGACTTCGCCACCGCCGCACGCAACGCGATCGAAGCCGGCTTCGACGGCATCGAGATCCATGCTGCGAACGGGTATCTCGTCGATCAGTTCCTGCGCGACAAGACCAATCATCGCGACGACGAATACGGTGGCAGCATCGAGAACCGCACGCGCTTCCTCCACGAGGTGGTGAAGGCCACCGTCGATGCCATCGGCGCGGATCGCGTCGGTGTGCGCATCGCGCCAGTCACCCCATCGAACGACATCGCCGACTCGAATCCGCAGCCGTTGTTCGAGCGCGTGGTGGAGCGCCTCGATGCCTTGAACGTGGCGTACATCCATGTGGTGGAAGGCGCGACCGGCGGCCCACGCGATGCGCAGCCGTTCGACTACGACGCGCTGCGCTCGCGCTATCGCGGCGCGTGGATCGTGAACAACGGCTACGACCTCGACATGGCGCAGGCCGCCATTCGGGAAGGCCGTGCGGACGCGGTGGCGTTCGGTCGCCTGTACATCGCGAACCCCGACCTCGTGCGTCGCTTCCGCGAAGGCGCACCACTTGCCGAGCCCGACCGCGACACGCTGTACGCCGGTGGCGCCAAGGGCTACGCCGACTACCCGACGCTGGCGGACTGACCGCCGATCGGCACGCCGCGCACCGCGTCGTTGAGGCGCGGTGCGCGGCGTATGGTCGCGTCGTCCCTTCGGAGCGACGCGATGCCCGGGCACGACGCGAACTTCGCCACCGGCATCGCGGATATCTACGCGCGGCTTCTGGTGCCGATGCTGTTCGAACCGTTCGCGCGTGATCTCGCTGCGCGTGTCGATGCGTCGGCGCACGACGTACTGGAAACCGCGGCGGGCACCGGTGCGCTGACCCGCAAGCTCGCCGCGCGACTTCCGGACGCGCGAATCATCGCCACCGATCTCAACGCACCGATGCTCGAAGTCGCGGATCACGAACCGGGCACCGCTAACGTGCGCTGGCGCGTGGCGGACGCGCAGTCATTGCCCTTCGATGACGATGCGTTCGATGCCGTGCTCTGCCAATTTGGCGTGATGTTCTTTCCGGACCGCGTGCTGGGCTACACGGAAGCACGGCGCGTACTACGCGACGGCGGCGTGTTCCTGTTCAACGCCTGGGATGCGATCGAGGCCAATCCGATCACCGCGACGATTACCGATGCGCTGGCGCAGCGCTTTCCGGACGACCCGCCGACGTTCATGGCCCGTGTGCCGCATGGCTATCACGACGCCGCACGCATCGAAGCCGACGTGCGACGCGCGGGGTTCGTCGATATCCACATCAGGGCCGTCGACGCTACGGCCATCGCTTCGAGCGCCGAGGACGCGGCGACCGCGTTCTGCGCCGGCACGCCGCTGCGTCATGAGATCGAAGCACGAGATCCCGGCGGCGTGGACGATGCCATCGTGCACGTGACGTCCGCTCTTCGTAAGCGCTTCGGCGATGGCCACATCGAAGCGCCGATGCGCGCCTTGGTCGTCGAGGCACGCGGCTGACGCGATCAATCGCGTTTCGCTTTGTCGTCGCCGTCGTACATGCCATGGCGACGGTCCCAGTCCTCGAGCGACTCGTCCGGATACTCGTCGAAGTGCATGTCGTGCGCGCCGCTCGGCACGCGCACCCAGTTCGCCTTCGAGCCCAGCATCATGTGCACGCGATCCGGCGGCTCCGGTAGCGCCGTGTCGATCGCCGACGCATGCGGGTGCACCAGCTCGGGCCATTCGGGATCGAACAGCCACAGCGCACTGCCGCAGCCGGTGCAGAAATTGCGCTGTCCGCTGCTGGTGCGGATGCTGCCGTCGTCCTGCTGGATGCGCGCGTTGTAGACGCCGATGTGGTCGCGGCCTTCGACCTGCAGCGTATCCATGCGCGCGCCAAGGTTGATCGCGCCGCCGCTGCCGCCGGCCGTCTTGCGGCAGATCGAGCAATAGCAGATCTGATACGGCACGGGCGACGGTGCTTCGCACGAGAAACGCACGTTGCCGCAGTGACACGATCCTTCGATGCGCATGTCGATATCCATGAGTGAAAGCGGCATGGTCGTCCAGCGGCAATCAGCACGGCATCAACGCGTCAAGCGACGTATCCGCGCACGCTCGCTTATGCATCCGCTGCACGACTACGCGCTTACGGTCGCGACGCCGTCGACATTCACCGCGACGGTTACGGCCGTTGCGCGCATGCGCCCGCACGGCGGCCGACTTGAACAGGCCGGGCGCGAAGGAGTTCCATGCATGCGCGCCCTCGTCTACAACGGCCCGCGCGACGTAAGCGTCGTCGATCGGCCCGACCCGAAAATCGAAAAGCCGACGGACGTCATCGTCCGCATCACCACGACCAACATCTGCGGCTCCGACCTGCACATGTACGAGGGCCGCACCAGCGTCGAATCGGGCAAGGTGTTCGGGCACGAGAACCAGGGCGAAGTGATCGAAGCCGGCCCGTGCGTGACGCGCGTGAAAGTCGGTGACCGTGTCTGCTTGCCCTTCAACATCGGCTGCGGCTTCTGCGAGAACTGCGAGCGCGGCTACAGCGCGGCATGCCTGACCGCGAACCCCGGCAAGGCCGGCGCGGCGTACGGCTACGCGGAGATGGGCCCCTTACGACGGCGGCCAGGCCGAATACCTGCGCGTGCCGTTCGCCGACTACAACTGCCTTGTATTGCCGGAAGACGCGGCGGAACGAGAGAACGACTACGTCATGCTCTCGGACATCTTCCCGACCGGTTATCACGCGACCGAACTGGCAGGCGTGCAACCGGGCGAAAGCGTGGTGGTGTACGGCGCAGGCCCGGTCGGCCTGTTCGCGGCGTATTCCGCGATGATCCGCGGCGCGGCGCAGGTGATCGTCGTCGACTCCAATCGCGATCGACTGAAGTTGGCCGACCAGATCGGCGCGATCACCATCGACGACACTGAAGGCGACGGCGCGAAGCAGGTGGTCGAGCTCACCAAGGGCGGTGCGGATCGCGGCTGCGAATGTGTGGGCTATCAGTGCTTCAACTGCGCCGGCCACGAAGTGCCGGGCCTGACCATGAACAACCTCGTGCAGGCGGTGAAGCCGACCGGCAGCATCGGCGTGGTCGGCGTGTTCATGCCGAAGGATCCGGGCGGCGCGACCGAACTGGCCAAGAACGGACAGATCCCGTTCGACATGGGCGAGTTCTTCAACAAGGGCCTGCGCGTGGGCAGCGGCCAGTGCAGCGTCAAGAAGTACAACCGCAAGCTGATGAAGCTGATCGAGGCCGGCAAGGCCAAGCCGTCGTTCCTCGTCTCCCACGAGCTGCCGCTGGAGCAGGCGCCCGAGGGTTATCGCAACTTCGACGCGCGCAAGGAAGGCTGGACCAAGGTCGTGCTCAAGCCGGGAACCTGACCGGCGCTGACTCGCAACCTTCGCCTGTCGCTAATGCGGCCGGGACTAGCGTGGATGCGGCGTCGGGATTTCGCCCGGCGACCGCATCCGGAGGCTCCCCATGCGTGCGCAACGCCTGCTCCTTCCCGTCGTGCTCGCGGCACTGGCCGCCTGCGCGACCAACGAGACGACATCCGGCAACACGCCGCCCGCATCCAACCCCATGACCGGCGCCAACGCGCGACCGAATCCCAGCCCGCTCGCGGTCGGTGCCTACAGCGCGACCGGTACGTCGGACGACGTGCGTGGCCGGTCGAGTGGTGGCGGCGCGTCGATGCTGACGGGGCGCGCGAATCTGGCGGGTTCGGATTCGGGCACGTCCAGCACCTCGGACACGTCGGACACCTCGAGCGATGACAACTCGAGCAGTTCATCGTCCACAGGCGCTACGTCGGGCAAAGCACCGCCGCATCCCTGATCGAACCCCGTCGGGTTCGACGAGCTAACGCGTTGCGATGCAACGCGCGCAGCCGTCATGCCTGCGATCAAACAACCAAGACTGCTCGACGGAAGCGCTGAAACGCGTCGGTCGTGTTTCGGTTGACGCCGCGTTCGATCGCATTGCGCCCAGGCTTCAGCGCGTCGACCGCCGCCTGAACCGGCGGTACGCAGGCCCGTTTTGTTCAGTTTCGATAAGGCCGTCTTTGCGGAAGCTTCACCTGCGATCCCCGCACCGAGAGACCGAACGAGATGAGCAAGATCACCGCACTGGGCGCCGCACTGCTCTTCGCGACTGCATCCGCCGTCGCCTTGCCCGCTGCCGCGCAATATCACAACGACCGCGGCAACGACCGCTATACCTCGCACGACTACAACCGCGACAGCCGTGGCGACGATCGCGACCGTGGCCACGACCGCGATGACCGCGGCCGCGACGAACATCGCGGCGACGACCGTCGCTACACCCAGTCGTACCAGTACGACCGTCGCTACGACAACCGTTACAACAACCGCTACGTGCCGCAGCGCGTCTACCGCCCGAACGTCGTCTACGTGGCGCCGCGCGGTTACTCGGTGCAGCGCTGGCATGTGGGCACGCGGATGCCGCCGCCGTTCTACGTGAGCCAGTACTACGTCGATCCTTATGCGTACCAGCTGCGCCTGCCGCCGCGCGGTTACCGCTGGGTGCGCGTCGATGGCGATGCGTACATGGTGTCGATCGCGTCCGGCATCATCGCGGACGTGCTGTACGGCATCTTCCGCTGATCCAACGCGTGATCGCTTGACCCGAAGGGCCGGTTCCCCGGCCCTTCTTTTTTGGTCGATGCGGGCGGGATGCTGCGGCCCCGTGGCGTCGTCGCAACGTAACGCGCGGCAGCGTAACCTTCGGCGCTTCGTCCATCCCCCGGGATCGCCATGTCCGTCAAAGCCTACGGTGCCCACGCCGCCGACCAGCCGCTCGTCTCGCTCGATATCCAGCGCCGCGCGCCCGGCCCGCGCGATGTGCAGATCGAGATCGCCTACTGCGGCGTCTGCCATTCCGACCTGCACACGGTGAGGTCCGAATGGTCGGGGACGCTGTATCCCTGCGTGCCGGGCCACGAAATCGTCGGCACGGTCAGTGCGGTGGGCAGTGACGTCAACGGCTTCGCGGTTGGCGATACGGTCGGCGTCGGCTGCATGGTCGACAGCTGCCAGCACTGCCCGTCGTGCGCGGAAGGCCTCGAGCAGTACTGCGAGAACGGTTTCGTCGGTACCTATAACGGTCCAACACAGGATCCGCCGGGTCACACGCTCGGCGGCTACTCCGAGCGGATCACCGTCGACCAGCGCTTCGTGCTGCGCATCAACCATCCCAAGGATCAGCTCGCCGCGGTTGCGCCGCTGCTGTGCGCCGGCATCACCACCTACTCGCCGCTGCGCCACTGGAACGTCGGGCCGGGTAAGAAGGTCGGCATCGTCGGCATCGGCGGTCTCGGCCACATGGGCATCAAGATCGCGCACGCGATGGGCGCGCACGTCGTCGCGTTCACCACGTCCGAGAGCAAGCGCCAGGATGCGCATAACCTCGGCGCGGATGAAGTCGTGGTGTCGCGCGACGCCGCCGCCATGGCCGCGCACGCGCGCAGCTTCGACTTTATCCTCGACACCGTGGCGGCGACGCACGTGCTCGACGCCTTCACCACCCTGCTCAAGCGTGACGGCACGCTCTGCCTGGTCGGCGTGCCGGCCGATCCGCATCCGAGCCCGAACATCGGCGTGCTGATCTTCGGTCGACGCTCGATCGCGGGTTCGCTGATCGGCGGCATTCCGGAGACGCAGGAGATGCTCGACTTCTGCGCGGAGCACGGCATCGTGGCCGACATCGAGATGATCCGCGCGCAGCAGGTCAACGAGGCCTACGAGCGCATGCTGCGCAGCGACGTGAAGTACCGCTTCGTCATCGATATCGAATCGCTCAAGGCGTGAGCGACGCGGGTCGGCGGATAGAAATGTCCGCCGACCTTTTTTGTTGCGCGACCTAAACCGTCTCGGCCGCCCGCCTGCGGTCGCAGCGTCCACGCGTCGACAGCTCGCGACGCAGTTCGTCCAGCCCCAGCGCGCCGCCTGACAGCTTGATCAGCGCATAGCCTTCGAACGCGGCGTCCATGACGTCGCTGCCGAGCGCGGCGACCGTGTCGTCCAGCCGCGCGGCCAGTTGCTGCACGCGCTCCAGCACGGGACGCAATTGCTCGACGGCGCGAAGGTCCGCCTGCGCCGCTGCGACGTCGAAGCCCGGCGGCACGATCTTCGGGTTGTGTTCCAGCACGCGCAGCGCCTGCCGCGCGAATGCTTCCGACTTCGGCCCCATCGTCACCAGCAACCGGCGTTCGGCCGGGTCCAGTGCGATCAATGCGGGCAGTGCGTCCTCGATGCGGTCCAGTGCGGACCGCACGGCATGCAGGTAATCGTCGCCCAGTTCCATCGCGATCGGTTTCTGCGACACGTCCATCTCCTTATGCGTCCATGTGTGTACTTGCGCGGATCCGGCCCGCGCCTCCGTGCCCCGCCCGTCCGTGGCGGCCATCCTGCCGCACGCGGCCAGAGCGGGTCGGAGTGTGGCAGAGGTCGAGCACATTCACGCGCCGCCGGCCGGACGATCGACGGCGCGCAAGCGATCGAGCGCGACCGTCGCTGACCGCGTTCGACGTCGCGGGCACGCGCGCTGTGCGTCGATTCCCTGCAAGCGGACGGTCTGAAGCGTGCGATCGCAGGTCCGACTGAGCTAACGTCGCCGGGCCGGCGCGACACGACGCAGCCGATCGCGATGCCTTCAGGATTTCCATGCCGCACCGTACGCCGCTGTCCGAACACGACGATCCCGCCGCTTTTCCGCTGCTCGGCAACCTGCGCGCCACGAGCCGCGACATCCGCCGCGCGAAGATTCTGGTCGGTGTGCTGCTGGCCGCGTTCGTCGCGACTGCGCCGTTCGCCACGCGCCAGTGGCCGATCATCCCGGTGTTCCTGCCGACGTACGACGTCGCGGTCGCGTTCCTTTGCCTGTTCACCGCGGTGCTGGTGCACGCCCAGTACCGCGGCCTGCGCTCACCCGCCTACATCTGGCTCGCGGGCGCTTACGTCTTTGCAGCCGTCACCTCGCTGGCGCACGGCCTGAGCGTGCCGAACGCGTTCGTCACCGGCCCGTTGTTCGGCGGCGCGCAGACGTCCGCGTGGGTGTGGATGGCCTGGCACGGGATATTCCCGCTGCTCGTGCTGGGGTTCTTCTGGACGGCATCGCGCCCCACATCCCCACGCACGCCCGCTCGATGGACCGCGCCCGTCGCGTACGCGGCGATCGTTGCCGTCGCGGGCGCGATCATCGTGATCGCCGCAGACGAGTCCCGTTGGCTGCCACCCCTGGTCAGCGGCCAGCGCTACCGGCCGATCACGATGCAGATTCTCGGCGTGGCATGGTTGCTGCATCTGGTCGCGATCGCCTTCATGGCGCGCCGCACGCGCGAGCGGCGCCTGATCGACGTGTGGATCGCGGTCGCGCTCACCGCCGACGCGATCGAACTCGCGCTCAGCGGCCTGCTCGTCAGCGAACGCTTCCAGCTCGGCTTCTACGTCGGCCGAATGTACGGGCTGGTCACCGCGGTTTCGGTGCTGGCGCTGCTGTTGCTGCAGACGTTCGAGCTGCAGCGGCGCTTCGTGCAGGCGCGCGACGACCTGCGCATGCACGAGCGCCGCTACGGCGATCTGTTCCGAAGCATGTCCGAGGCGTTCTACGTGGTGAAGGCCGTGCGCGACGACGACCGCGTGGTCGACCTGCGCTACGTGGAGCGCAACCCGGCCGCGGAAAGCGTGGTGGCCGACGCTGCGCTCGGGCATACGGCACGCGACGTCGACTCGGACTTCGATGCGCGCTGGCTCGACGTGGTCGCCGAGGTGCTGGGCACCGGCGAGCCGCAGGAATTCGAGTGGCCCGCACCGCATACCGACCGCGTCCATGCGTATCGCGTGTTCCGCGCCGAGCACCATCACGATCTCGCGGGCGTGCTATTCAACGACGTCACCGACGCGCGCCACGCCGAGCACGCACTGGCCGAGAGCGAAGCGCGACAGCGCATCCTGGTGCAGGGCATTCCGCAGCTGCTTTGGCGCAACGACGCCAATGGCCAGACGACGTGGGTCGGCCCGCAATGGGTGACGTACACCGGGCAAAGCACCGATGACGCATTGGGTGCCGGATGGATGGACGTCGTGCATCCGGACGACCGCGACGCATCGCATGCGTCATGGCTCGCCGCGCGGGAAACCGGACGCCTCGACGTCGAGCATCGCCTGCGTGCGGCCGACGGCACCTATCGCTGGCACCACAGCCGTTCGGAACCGCATTTCGCCGCAGATGGAAAGCTCGAATCGTGGCTGGGTTCGAGCACCGACATCCACGAACTCAAGTCGTTGCAACATCGCCAAGCGGTCCTCGTCGCTGAGTTGCAGCACCGCACGCGCAACCTCCTCGCGGTGGTGCGCGCACTGGCCGACCGCACGTCGCGCGACAGCGAAGGCCTCACCGACTTCCGCGCGACGTTCCGCGACCGTCTCGATGCGCTCGCACGCGCACAGTCGCTGCTGTCGCGGCTCGACAACACCGATCGCGTGACGTTCGAGGAAATCATGCAGGCCGAAATGTTCGCGATCTCCGGCTTGCGCGCGGCGCAGGACGACGGCCGTGTCGTGCTCGACGGACCGCCGAACGTTCGGCTGCGTTCGAGCACCGTGCAGACGCTGGCGCTCGCATTGCACGAGCTCGCGACCAACGCGTTGAAGTACGGCGCATTGTCCGCCGCGAACGGCCGGCTCGACGTGCGCTGGGCGCTGCTGTCCGATGCCGACGGCACGCCGCGGCTCAACGTCGTCTGGAAGGAAAGCGGAATGCGCATCGACCCCGACGGGCCCGTGCAGGGCGGCGGCTATGGGCGTGAACTCATCGAACGCGCCCTGCCCTACCAGCTCGGTGCGAGCACGGTGTACGCGATCGAACCCGACGGCGTGCGCTGCGAGATCGTGATGCAGGTGTCGGCGCAGTCCCCGACGGACGTGGAGAGCGCGCCGGTCGCGTTGATGCAGGCACGCTAGCACCCGAAATTCACCACGCAATGCAGCAATTTCCGGCGGCCCTCAGCGCCGTGCTCGGCCGTGCCCGAAAGGGAATCGACCGGTTCACCAAGTATCAATGGCGTGGCCTCGGGGGCTGCGCGAGGCTTCCGCTGCGTCCACGGCCTCCGCCGCAGCCAGGCGCGACGCCGCTGCATACGCCTGCGGGCGTCGCACCGGGCGACGTCGACCGGCACCTGCCGGCAGGCCGTGCAGACACACCGCATCCCCGAACCAGCCAGAAGGGCACCGCCATGACTACCAGCAAGCGTTCGAAGTACGTGATGCTGATCACCGCACTCGTGGCCCTTCTGGCCGCATTGCCGGTGTTCGCATCGGGCCAGGAAAGCACCATCAAGGGCATGATCACCGCCGTGAACGGCAACACGATCACGGTGCGCGATTACAGCAAGGTCGACCACACGATCACGGTCACGCCGGCGACGAACTACAAGGAAAAGAAGGGCCTCACGGGCGTCATCCACAACAAGGTGACGCAGGGTTCGCTGATGCCCGGTCTGCCGATCACAGCGGACCTCGTCGCCGAGGGTTCCACGCAGCGCGCGACCGGCATCTCGTTCACCGCCGATGACCTCAAGACCGCGCAACAGGTTCGCGCCGGCACCGGCAAGAGCATGGAGTCGATGAACAACCGGATGAACGACTTCGGCACGTACGAAGCGCTCGCCACCGTCGACGTGCTGTTCGATAGCGGCAGCGCGAAGCTGTCGTCGAAGGCGCAGTCGGACCTTCTCGCGTTCGCGTCGAAGGCGAAGCAGACCAACGCCTACGAAGTCGTGATGCAGGGCTTCACCGATTCGACCGGCGACGCGAAGAAGAACCAGAAGCTCAGCACCGCGCGCGGCCATGCCGTCGCGAACTTCCTGCAGCAGAAAGGCGGCCTGATGCCGGGCCGCGTGCATGCGCCGGACGGGATGGGCGTGCACGCCGACGCGGGTTCGGGCAGCAATGCCAACGCTCGCAAGGTGCTGGTGAAGCTGGTAGTCGACAAGGGCACGCAGGGCGGCTCGAAGTAACGCGAGCGTCAGCGGGCAGATCTCGAAAAGCCCCGCTCCGGTGGGGCTTTTCGCTTTCGATTCGCGGCTTCAGCGATGCGCGAGCGCGTAGTCGAGCGCCGCACAGACGGCCACCGCCTGCGCATCGTTGCACTGCTGCGGCGTCGCGCGCGGGCTGTCGGGATACACCTCGGTGGTGGTGACGTACGGCGCGTCGGTGATGCCGGCGCACAGTCCCAGTTGCTTCAACGGATAGTTGATGACGCCATGACCCACGACCGGCGAGCCGATGATCTGGTCGTTACTGTCGGGCGGTGCGATGTGGGTGACGCGCGCAACGGCGTCGATGATCGCCTGCTGGAACTCGGGCTGCGGATTTGCCGTATCGCCGACGACGTAGAAGCCGTCCGGAACGCCTTCGGGCTCCGACGTCTTGCCGTCGCGAGCAGCAAGCGCCGGGCGGAATTCGGTCTCGTCGGTGTCCGTGGTCTCGTGCAGGTCGATGTGCACCAGCACGCGATCGCGGATCGGCGCGATGAGCCGCATCAGCGCCGCGGATTCCTCCGCCGGGCTGCCTTCACGGAACGAGCGGGTTCGGATCGGTCGCGTGCACGTTCCAGCGATGGATACGCTCGTAGGCCCACGGGCTGACGCAGGGCGCGACCAGCAGGTTGATGCGCCCGGCGTAGTCCTGGGCATGCCGGTCGACGAACTGCAATGCGCCATGCACGCCGCTGGTCTCGTAGCCATGCACGCCGCCGGTGATGAATGCGATCGGCAGTTCGTCGCGCCAGTCGCGGCTGCGAATCGCCAGAAGCGGGAAATGCTCGTCGTCGTAGTCGAGCGCGCCGTAGGCCTCGACGTCGAAGCGCGCCCGCAGCCCATCGATGACCGATACCACCTCGTCCGCATAGCTGCGCTTGCGCGTCTGCGCCGCACGCCATTGCGCGACTTCGGCCTCGCCCCACGGGCGCCCCGGGGTACCGATCGGATACGGCGAATTGCTCATGTCGACAGGGCTCCGGCGGCGTCGAATGGAAGGCGATCGACTCTAGCAGCCCGCGCCGCGCGGCTCATCCGGCGATCGTCGCGAATGCTGACGCTGTTCACTGCGCTGTTCGTGCTGGCGCCGTTCGCCCGTGCGCAGGACATTGAGCCCCGTGCGTATTCGAATGCTCCGATCGGCGTGAACTTCGTGATCGTCGGCAACGTGGTGACGCGTGGTGGACTCTCGTTCGACCCGTCCCTGCCAATCAGTGATGCGCATCTGGAAACCAACAGCCTCGTCGCGGCGTATGCGCGCGTGTTCGACTTCGGCGGACGCTCCGGCAAGTTCGACGCGATCGTTCCGTACACGCATCTGGAAGGCAGCGCGATCTACCAGCAGCAGCGGGTCGAACGCCGCGTGACGGGTTTCGCGCGGCCGGCGTTCCGCGTGTCGATCAATCTGCTGGGTGCGCCGGCGCTCGACACCGCGCAGTTCCGCACGTGGAAGCAAGACTTCATCCTCGGCGCGAGCGTGCAGGTCGCGCCGCCGTGGGGGCAGTACGACACGGCGCGCGTGGTCAACATCAGCAGCCATCGCTGGTCGATCAAGCCGGAGATCGGCCTCTCGAAAGCGTTGGGTCAATGGACGCTCGAGCTCCAGGCGTCGGGTACGTTCTACAGCGACAACGACGAATTCTTGGGCGACCGCACACGTTCGCAGCAGCCGGTGTACGCGCTGCAGGGCCACGTGATCTACGGCTTCGCGTCGGGCACGTGGATCTCGCTGGACGGCACCTTGTTCGCCGGCGGCCGCAGCGAGGTCGACGGCGTACTCAATGACGACCTGCAACAGAACTCGCGCATCGGCTTCGTGCTCGCGAAACCGCTGAACAGGCGCAATTCGCTCAAGGTCAGCGCCAGCAGCGGCGTTTCGGCGCGCACGCATAACAACTTCGACGCTTACGGCGTGGCCTGGCAGTACCGTTGGGGCGCCGGGCTGTAACGTGCGCGGCGCTTCGTCGCGCATCCGCCTACCATTGCACCGCGCTCGCCTGGTCCCACCTAGATGCCCGTCCGTTTCGCCATTTCGTCGTTCATCGCCGTCGTGCTGCTCGCCTGCGGCTGCCAGCGCGACGCCGCGGCGCCTGCGGTCGTGGCGCCGGTGCACGCGGTGACACCATCGCGGGCGAACGTCGCGAAGCTCACCGACGCACAACGCCTTGCGCGCGTGCTCGACACCGACAATATCGGTCGCCGCCTCGACATCTTCGAACGCATCACGGGCGAACCCGAAGATGCAACCGCGACCACGTCGACCTACCGCGTCGCGGGCTGCACCGTCGACGTCGAAACCGCGGACCGTGCCATCGTCTGGATCAACGTCGAGATCGATGCGCCGACCTGCACGGTCGACCTGTCGCCGGTGCTGCATCGCAAGCGCGTCGTGGGCCCCGGCAACCCGCTGACCTACGGCGAGCTCGAGCGCCTGATGAACGGCGAAGCGCAGTACGAGGTGCTCTGCCTCGCGTCGACCTGCGGGCCTGATGGCCAACCGGATTTCGAAGCGGTGTTCCCCGGCGTCGAGACCAACAACTTCATCGCGATCGCCGGCGCGTCCGATCCGCTGAGCCCCGGCGCGCAGCGACAGGTCCGGGACTGGGTGCGCACGCTGACGGCCGGTCGCGGCGACTTCCATGTGCTCACCGAACTGCGGTGCACGCGTAGCTATGACGCGCTGTCGCGCAAGGCGCTAGCGTCCGCGGTAGTCGAAAAGATCGGCTTCGGCGAAAACGACGATGCCGACTGCGATCCGGACGACCAAGACGGCGACGACGAGGGCGCGGAACCTTCGGTCGAGAACACCGGCGGCGTGCACGTCTGACCGCGCCATTTCGCGCGTCCCGCCCGGATGCGCGGCGGAAAGCGCGCGTCCAGCCACCCCAAGCGGCCGCTCGTCGCCAAACCCTGCCCTTTGGTGCAAGCCGGCTCACGGCCGCGATGCATTGGCACAGACTGCCTGCGGGGCGACACGGTGGTGGCGTTCGTACGCCGCTCCGTCGACGCAGCGATATCGACCGATGGATTGGGGATTCGGCTGTGCTATTGCCGGAAGGACGACTTCTTCCGCACGTCACCGACCTGGGCGGCTGCATCGCCAGCCACCGGGTGATGGTGCAGCGCGCGCCGATCCGATGGATGTACCGCTCGCACCCGGTGTGGCCCGGCGACTCGGGCTGGCGCTTCTTCGCGGGTGACGAGGACGACGCGGAGATGGTCGACCCCGACTGCTTCGGCATCTATTCGGTCGATGCGATCGCGGCGCTGGATCCCTCGATCGTGCCGTGGTTGTTCCAGCCGATCGGCGCGACGCTCGAACGCAACGAGGCGACGCATGGCTTCGCCGAGGCGGTCGCCTGGCGCGCGGTGCGCACACGCGGCTAGCGTCACTCGCATCGCGACATCCGGTTTCGCCCGCTTGCCGCTATCGTGTCGCTCCCACGGCGCCGCTCGCGCCGCATGCCCGATCCGGATTCCGACGTGCCCCACTACACCGGCCCGCTGCTGACCCGTCCCGATGCCGACGCGATGCTGCGCGCACGCGATTCGCGAAACACCGAGTGGACCGGCTCGCTCGACCTCGGCCGGTCGACCGGCACCGCGACACTGTCGACCGATCACTGGAGCTGGCGCGGCATCGGCTATCCGTATCCGCACAAGCTCAAGGACCGCACGATCTACTACTGGGACGGCGACGCGTTCGAGCCCGTGTCGCGCTACGCCGGCTCGCTGATCAAGCTCGTACCGACCGACTGGGGCGTGCCGACCTTCGAGATCGACGGCATCAAGATGCTGGTGTCGTCGAAGGTTTCGCCGCTGGACGATGCGCGTCGCAAGGTCTCGCTGGTCGAACCGCGCGGCAAGGTCGTTCTCGATACGTGCGGCGGGCTCGGCTATTTCGCAGCGTGCTGCCTGGATGCTGGCGTCGCGCGCATCCGATCGTTCGAGAAGAACGAGGACGTGCTCTGGCTGCGCACGATCAACCCGTGGTCGCCCGAGCCCGATGCACTTGAAGCAGGCGGTCGACTCGAACTCGCGCATGCCGATGTGTCGAACGCGATCGCGGATATCGGCGACGCATCGGTCGACGCTCTGCTGCACGACCCGCCGCGCTTCGGCATCGCCGGCGAGCTCTACTCCAAGTCGTTCTACGACCAGCTCGCCCGCGTGGTGAAACGCGGCGGCCGGTTGTTCCATTACACCGGCTCGCCTAATGCACTCACCAGCGGTCGCGATGTGCCGCGCGAAGTGGCGAAACGCCTGGAAGCCGCGGGCTTCCGCGCGGAGCTGGCGCTGGACGGCGTGCTCGCGGTACGACGCTGACGTCGCGTCGTAGCCGCGCTTGCGATCGACGCCCTACTTCGCGATCAGCAAAACCACCGACCGCGCCTGCAGCCCGTACACCGTGTTCTCGCCGCCGATCAGTGCTTCAGCACCGGGCGCAGCGACCGTGTTCGCGCCTTCGTTCCACGTCGCGGTGTCCGTCACCCGATACCAGCTCTTGCCCGTGCCCGGCCATGGCAGGGCGAAGTTCACGTCCGCAGACCAGCCGTTGTAGGCGACGTAGATCGCGCTGGCGCTGTCGCCGAATTCGCTGCCGTCGATACGCCAGGCGAGCGCGTGGTTGTTCGGGTCGGTGAAATAGGTGCTTGTGGCCTGCTGTCCGTTCGGCATGAACCAGCGCAACTGCTCCATGACGTTGCCGTTGTTGTCGACGCCGGAATACTGGTTTGCCGGACGCAATGCCGGATGCGCCTTGCGGAACGCAATGAGTCGCTTCGAGAACGTTTCGTGGTTGGCCTCGATCGTGCTGCGCGTCCAGTACAGCCAGTTCGCCGCCGAGTCGAGGTTGTAGGCATTGTTGTTGCCGAACTGCGTGCGCAGCACTTCATCGCCGCCGGTCATCATCGGCACGCCCGCGCTCAGCATCATCAGCGCGAAACCGGTGCGAACACCGCGACGTTGCGCCAGCACATTGCCACCCTGGTCCCAGCTGTTGTTGTTGTCCTCGCCACCGTCCGACGGGCCGTAGGGCCACGGCTGGCTGTTCTGCTTGGTGTTGAAGGTGTACAGGTCGTTGAGCGTGAAGCCGTCGTGCGCGACGAGGAAGTTCACCGAATTCCACGTCTTGCGCCCGTCGTCCCCGTAGAGGTCCCACGAGCCGCCGAAACGCGTTGCGAGTTCACCGGTGGTGATGGCGGCGACGCCGAGCTTGTTCTGCGCCTTGCGCACGTCATCGCGCCAGACGCCGTTCCACTCCGACCAACCGGCCGGGAAGCCGCCGACCTGGTACGAATTGCCGCCGATCGCCCATGGTTCCGCGATCAGGTCGATGCCGGAGCCACCGCCCGCCGCACGCGGCGGAAGTTCGCGAACGATGCGGTTGAGCGCATTGTTCGAATCCATTTGTCGAAGTTGTAGCAGCCGTGTTCGCAGGTATTGCCGAGCACCGATGCGAGGTCGAAACGGAAACCGTCGACGCCGAGCGAATCGCGCCAGTAGGCGAGCGAATCGATGATCAGGTCCTGCGCGACCGGGTTGTGCGTGTTGTAGTTGCCGCCGACGCCGGTGTTGTCCCATGACTGCTGGAAATCGCTGGTCAGCGAGTAATACGTCGGGTTGTCGAGGCCGCGCCAGCTCTGCACGTTGTAGACCGTGCGGCCATCGGTGCCGCCCCATGCGCCGCCCTCGCCTGTGTGGTTGTAGACCACGTCGATGTAGACCTTGATGCCGGCGTCGTGGAACGCCTTCACCATCGCCTTGAACTCGCGCGTCGGCCCGCCGGCGCTCTTGTCGGACGAATAGCGACGATCCGGCGCGAAGTAGCCGAGCGTCATGTAACCCCAGTAGTTGTCGCCGGTGTCCGAATTCGGGTCGACGTCGTTGCTGTCGTTCTGTGTCTCCTGCACCGGCAGGAACTCGACGGCGGTGACGCCGAGTCCCGCGAGGTACGTAGCTTTAGTGGCCGCGCCCGCGTACGTGCCGCGCACCGATGCGGCCAGCGACGTATCGCCCATCGTCAGCCCGCGCGGGTGCACTTCGTAGATCACGTCGTCCTTGAACGCGCGCGTGGGCTTGGTGCCGACGCTGGTGGAATCCGTTGCGAGCACGATGCCCTTCGACGCACATGCACCGCTGTCCTTCGGGCGATTGGTCGCGCCGCTCGCGTAGATGGTGCCGTCGCGACATGTCGCGGTCTGCGGGTCCTGGCTGACCTCGCGTGCGTAGGGGTCGAGCAGCAGCTTGTTGGGATTGAAGCGATTGCCTGCGCTGTCGACGTCGCTCACGAAGCCCGTCGACGTGCCCTTCGTCCACGTGCTGCTGTACGTCCAGTTCGGGCCCCAGGCGCGGTAACCGTAATAGACCGGCCCGGTGATGCCGTAGGTGCTTTGCAGCGTGGACACCGCCACGGTCTTCGACCAGACCTGCGTCGTGCTGTCCTTGGTCATGACGTACTTCGTGGCTTCCTGCGCGCCCGATGCCGTCTTGTAGATCCAGACCTCGATGCGCGTCGCGCGCGAGGAGTACACGCGGAAGGTGATGTTGGCCTTGGTCGCGTCATAACGGGCACCGAGCGTGCGGGCATCGATCGCGCCATGCGCACGCGTGAATGGCGCGAGTGCGAGCCCCAGTGCGAGGACGAGCGAGACAACGACGTGGAATCGCGACTGCGTCATGGGTGCACGTCCAGCAGGGAGGCCGGACGACTATCGCGGCAGGTGCACATGCACAACGGTGCGCTGCATACGTATTCATGGCACGCGATTGGCCGGTAAGCGGCCGCAGTGCGTGGCAACAGGCGACTTCAAGTTGGCCTCACACAAGCGCCATCGTCGCCTCGCGCGGCCGGTCGATCCTGCGTCGACTGCAGCCACGCGAGCGCCATGTCTTCGTCAACCGATTTCGATGCCGACGTCGTCATCGTCGGCGCCAGCTTCGCGGGCGCGGCCTGCGCACTCGCGGCCGTGCAGCGCGGGCTGCGCGTCGTCGTACTCGAGCGCAAGCGCGACCCCGGCGAGAAGCTGCACACCACCGGCATCATCGTGAAGGAAGCCGCGGAGCAGACGATGCTCAACCGCGTGCCCGCGTCGATGACGCGGCGCGTCGAACAGGTGCGCCTGTACGCACCGAACCTGCGGCAGGTGGCGCTCGCCGCACCCGGTTACTACTTCCTGACGACCGATACGCCGCAGGTGATGCGCTGGCTGGCCGAGCAGCTGCGCGAGCACGGAGTCGACCTGCGCCTCGGATGCGCGTTCACCGATGCTGAGCGCGTTGACGACGGATGGATGGTCGACGGTGTCGGTCGCACGCGCTATCTCGTCGGTGCGGACGGCGCGCGTTCGCGGGTGGCGCGCCGGTGCGGCCTCGGCGAAGTGCGGCAGTTCCTTTATGGCGTCGAGTACGACTTTCCCGGCGCGCGGCTGTCGCAACCCGACGCCCTGCACTGCTTCATCAGCCGGCGATACGCGCCCGGCTACATCGGCTGGATCGCGCAGAGCCCGACCGGCATCCAGGCGGGCCTCGCGCTGCGACACGACCCCGCCAATGCACGCGTGCCCGACATCGAAGGCTTCCTGCTACGCGTCGGCGCCGCCGGCGGCCTGCCGCGACATCTCAAGCCAGGACAGACGCGTGCCGGGCTCATTCCCTGCAGCGGTCCCGTGCTCGACATGGCACGCGATGGCGCGATCCTGGTCGGCGACGCCGCGGGTATCGTTTCGCCCGTCACCGCGGGCGGCATCCATTCGGCGTGGGAGCACGGCTGGGCGGTCGGGCGCGCGATCGCCGGGCGCGTTCGCGATGACGGGCCACCGCCGGAACAGGTCGCGGTCGAGGTCGCACCGCGCTTTCGCGCCAAGCGCGCACTGCGCTGGGCATACGACCGCCTGCAGTTCGACTGGCCGTTCGACCTGCTGCTGTATTCGCCGCCGCTGCGATGGGCCGCGGAACAGGTGTACTTCCACAAACGCAGGGTGTGACGGGCGTTGTTTCCGCGGCGGAAATCCTTCGAGTTGCACGGGCGCAGTCGCCTGCCGCTGTCGCATACTCGATCATCGGCTCACGGACGGCCGCCTACGGGATGGCCCATGTCCGCGACGCTGCCACCGCTCGACGAAGTGCTGGACCTGCTCCCCGACGCGGTCTGCGTCGTCGATGCGGACGGCCACTATCTGCACGTCAGCGCGGCGTTCGAACGGATCTTCGGTTACACGCGCGACGAGGTGATCGGCCGTCGCATGATCGAGCTGGTGCACGCCGACGATCGCGAGTCGACGATGGAAGCCGCCAAGCGCGTGATGACCGGCGCGCTGCAGCGCCACTTCCGCAATCGCTACGTGCGCAAGGACGGACGCACCGTCGACGTGCAGTGGTCCGCGCGCTGGCTGCCGGAGTACGGCGTGCGCATCGCGATCGGCCGCGAGATCACCGACCTGCGCCGCGCCGAAGCGGAACTCGAATACCTGGCACGCCACGATCCACTGACCGAGCTTCCCAACCGCTACCACCTGCAACGCGAGCTGCGCATCGCGCTGGAACGCGCGGCGGAAACGAGCACGGGGCTGGCGGTTCTGTATCTCGATCTCGACGGCTTCAAGAGTGCGAACGATCGTGCCGGCCACGCGGCCGGCGATCGGGTGCTCTGCGACGTCGCGCGGCGGCTGCAGAACGCGCTGCGCCAGGGCGACCTGCTGGCGCGCGTCGGTGGCGACGAGTTCGTCGCACTGCTGCCGGGTTGTCGCGACGCCGCTTCCGCACGCGTCATCGCCGATGCATTGCGCGAACGCGTGCGTGCGCCCTACGAACTGCCCGACGGTGAAGTCCATCTCGACGCCAGCGTCGGCATCGCCTGCTTCCCGGACGATGGCGCGAGTGCCGAAGCACTGCTGGTGCACGCCGATCGCGCGATGTACGCGGTCAAGCGGGAGCGGCCGCATCGCTCGGTGGATCGGCCGGTGGGCCTACCCGTCGCCGATTGAGTACCGGTGTCACGCGGCATCCACGCTGCAACGCCGCACTGACGCGTTCTGGACATGTTGCTGACTAGGTTGGGCGTCGGCCGGCTCGCGCTTCGCGAGTCAGGCATCAATCCGTCGCGAGGCCGCCATCCATGGCAACTCCTGCAGCGCCGCGCTCCGGCGTGGCGAACGCGCTTTTTGCGTTGCTCAATCCCATCCCGTTCGGCTGCTTCGTCGCCGCGCTGATCTTCGACATCACCTACGCGCGCAGCGCCGAGATCATGTGGACGAAGGCGGCCGCGTGGCTGATCGTGATCGGCCTGCTCGCCGCAATCATTCCGCGGCTGGTGAACCTGGCGCAGGTGTGGATCACCGGGCGCCGCTGGTCGACGGGCGCGGACCGCATCGATTTCTGGCTCAACCTCTTGGCCATCGTCGCCGCGATCATCAACGCCTTCGTGCACAGCCGCGACGCCTACGCCGTGGTGCCCGCCGGTCAATGGCTGTCGATCATCACGGTCGGGCTGATCGCCATCGGCCATGTCATCACCGCGATGGATCGCAGCTCGACGCGGGAGATCGCCAATGGCTGACGTCCGCTACAGCCGCGTCCTCGCACTCGCGCTCGCGACGCTCGTCGCCGGCTGCCAGCAGCATGCGCAGCTCGATCCGTCGCAGCAGTCCGGTGGCAATCCGCCGCTGCCGAGCGCACGCAACTTCCTCATGCCGCCCATGCAGGTGCCGAAGGGCGTCGGTTGGACGCAAGGCGCGATGCCGACCGTCGCGCCGGGCCTGCGCGTCGACAAGATCGCCGACGGCCTGAAGCATCCACGACAGCTGCTCGCGCTGCCGAACGGCGACGTGCTCGTCGTCGAATCGAATGGCCCCGGCACCGAGCCGGTGACGACGCCGAAGCAGTGGATCGCGGGCAAGGTCAAGGCGCAGTCCGGCAAGGGCGCGAAGGGCGGCAACCGCATCACGCTGTTGCGCCCCACCCCATCGGGTACGTGGGAACAGCATGTGCTCGTCGACAAGCTGTACTCGCCGTTCGGCCTGCAGATGATCGGCGACGCGCTCTACGTCGCGAATGCCGACGCGATCGTGCGCTTCCCATTCCATGTCGGCGATACGCGCATCACCGCGCCGGGTGTCGCGCTGGCCGACCTGCCGGAAACGATCAACCATCACTGGACGAAGTCGCTGCTGGCGAGCCCGGATGGAACCAAGCTCTACGTCGGCGTCGGCTCGAACAGCAACATCGGCGAAAACGGGCTCGCCGTCGAATACCGTCGCGCGACGGTGCTCGAAGTCGACGTCGCGACCGGCGCGAGCCGCATCTATGCATCCGGCATCCGCAACCCGACGGGCCTCGGCTGGAACCCGTGGACGCATCAGCTGTGGGCGATCGCGAACGAGCGCGACGAGATCGGCGCGGATCTCGTTCCGGATTACCTGACATCGGTGCAGCCCGGCGGCTTCTACGGCTGGCCCTACAGCTACTACGGCCAGCATGCGGACAGCCGCGTCGTGCCTCAGCGGCCCGACCTCGTGCAGAAGGCGATCAAGCCCGACTATGCGTTGGGCTCGCATGTTGCGGCGCTGGGCCTGCTGTTCTCCGAGACCAACGCGCTGCCGACGCAGTACCAGGGCGGCGCGTTCGTCAGCGAACACGGCAGCTGGGACCGTTCGCCCTTGAGTGGCTATGCGGTGGTGTTTGTGCCGTTCAACAGCGGACGCCCCGACGGACTTCCGAAGACGATCGTCAGCGGCTTCTACTCGAAGGACGAGAAGCAGCTCTACGGCGCGCCGGTCGGTGTCGCGCAGGACCGCGACGGCGCACTGCTCATCGCGGACGACGTCGGCAACACGGTGTGGCGGGTGACGTCCGCACGTCCTTGATGTCCGCGCGAGCGCTTCACGGGCGCTCCACGCGATGCGTCGAAGATCGACCGCGGACCCGCCGACCCGAGGTGTAGCGTGCTGCAGACTGCCGCGATTCTGCTGGTGATTACCGCGCTCGGCGGGCTTGTGATGGCGGGCATCCGCTTCGTGTCCAAGCACAATCCGCCGGCGTGGCTGGCGATGGTGCATGGCTTGTTCGCGGCGTCGGGCGTGACGCTTCTCGCGTATGCGGTGTTTACCGGCGCGGCGCCAGCGATGGCATCGCTCGGACTTCTGCTTCTGTTGCTGGCCGCAGCCGGCGGCGCGGTGATGAGCCTCGTCTACAAGTGGCATGACCGCCTGCTGCCGGGCTGGCTCGTCGCCGCACACGCGACGCTGGCGGTGTGCGGCTTCCTCTGCGTGCTGGCTGCCGCGTACGGCTGACTGGCCGTCAGGCTGCCGTTTTCGACTTCTTCTTCGGCGGATTCAGCGCGATTGCTGCGCGTACCAGCGCCTTGAACGCCTTGGCATCGATCGCTTCGCCTTGGCGGATGTCGATCGCGCGACGCGCGTTGCCATCGAGGCTCGAGTTGAACAGCTTGGCCGGATCGATCAGCGACGCGCCCTTCATGAAGGTCAGCTTCACCACCTGCTTGTAGGTCTCGCCGGTGCAGATGATGCCGTCGTGCGACCACACCGGCACGCCGCGCCACTTCCACTCTTCCACGATGTCCGGGTCGGCCTCGTGGATCAGCTCGCGAACACGCGCGAGCATGTCACCGCGCCAATCGCCGAGGTCCGCGATGCGTGCATCGATCAGGTCCGACGCGGACTCACCGGGCGCCTGTGCTTTACCGTTCTTGATCATGACTTCGACTCCTTGATTGCGATTCACTGACCGCGGATTCGCCGCGGCCCAACCGCGCAGCGCGACGTCAGGCAGGCACACGACGCGCCTCGATCATCTTCCAGCCGTTGCCGGAAGGATCGCGGAAGCCGGCGTCGACCGTGCCGTAGCGATCGGTCGGCTCCTGCGTGAACTCGACGCCGCGCTGGCGCATGAGTTGGCAGGCGGCGCGGCAGTCGTCGACGACCAGCACCAGCGGCGGCATCGCGCCCTTGGCGACGAGCTCGCGCATGGTCTGCGCTGTGCCGGCATCGAGCGTCGGCGGCTGCGGCGCGAAAAGGCCGAGCTGGAACGACGGCTGCTCCGGGTGCTGCACGGTGAGCCAGCGGTAGTCGCCGTTGCGCGCGTCTGTATGCACGCGGAAACCCAGCTTCTCGACGTAGAACTCGACGGCCTCGTCCTGATCGCGAACGTAGACGCCGACGACTGCGACTCCCTGGCTCATGGCATTTCCTCCGGTTGTGTGGAGACCTTTATAGCCACGCCCTCGCGGCGGCGCTTCTCCGAAACTGCGATGGTGAGGTCGGGCCGGTGCGCGGCGCTGAGATAGCAGCCGGGCACGGATTCCAGCGCATGCGACGCCGCCCGCTGGCGTGCGCGCAGCTCGCTCGGGCTTTCACCGGTGACGTCGCGGAACGTGCGCCCGAACGTACCGAGGCTGTTCCAGCCGGTCTGCAGCGCGATGTCGAGAATGGGCATGTCGGTATCGCGCAACAGTGCCGTCGCCCGCTCGATGCGTCGCGTCAGCAGGTAGCGATGCGGAGGCACGCCGAACGCGTCCTTGAACGATCGTGCGAAATGCGCTTCCGACACGTCGCTGACGCGCGCCAGCCGTGTGATCGGCCAGGCCTCGTGTGACGCGGCATCCATGCGGTCCTTCGCGCGCAGGAGCCGACGGAGCAGGCGCGGATCGGCGCTGGTGTTCTCGGTCGACGCCGCGTCGAGCACGTCGTTTGTCTTCTTACGAGAGCGCGTCACGACTTCCCCGCGCGTGAGCCGTATTCCCAGTCGAACGGCACGCCGGTGTCGCCGAGGATGAAGTGCACCAGATCGGCGAAGCCTGCTTCCGCGCGCACGTCGTTCGCCATGATCAGCACGCAGCGACGGTGCGCCTCGATGCAGACCATCGTGTTGCCGGTCTGTTCGTCGTGGCCGCCCTTGAAGAAGCCATGGCCTTGCGGGCCATCGAACACGACGACGCCGAGCCCTGCCGCGAGATCCTTGCGTTGCTTCTCGACAGGCAGCTCCGGCTGCAGCGTCGGGAACTGGGTGGCTGTGCCGATGTGCAGCTGCGGCTTCACCATCTCGGCCCGTGATTTCGGCGAAAGACCCGTGCCGCTCACCAATGCAGCGGCGAACTTCGACAGGTCGTCGATCGTCGCATCCATGGAGCCCGCGGCGCGCACTTTCGAGCGTTCGTCGTGCGGCTGCACCTTGCCCTCGTCGTTCCAGCCGTCGGCCAGGTTGGTCGCGAAGTCCGGACGCCACATCAGCGAGGTGCGCGTCATCCCCAGCGGTTCGAACACGTTCTCGCGCACGAGCTCGCCGACATCGACACCGAGCCCACGATCCTTGCGGCCGTTGTCGATCGCGAACTGCAACAGGATCATCCCTTCCCCGGAATACGCATAGCGCGTGCCGGGGTCGAAATGGATGCGCAGCTTCTTGTCGGGCTCGAGCCAGGCGAAGTTGAGAAAGCCCGTCGAATGCGTCAGCACCATGCGCGGCGTGATCGAACGCCAGCGCTCGTCGCCTGCGAGGTCCTTGTAAGGGCCGTACTTCTCGGGATGGATCGCTTCCGTGTCGTACTCGGGCAGCGGCTTGTCGAGGTCGTCCGCGATCGGGACGTCAAGGTCGATGCGCCCCTGGTCGACCAGCCGCATCACCGTGTACGCAAAGACCGTCTTGGTGATCGACGCGCCGTACATCACGGTGTCGGTTTCCAGCGGCTCGCCGTTGGCGTTGCGCTTGCCGAATGCGTTGACGTGCACGACCTTGCCGTCGTCGACCACCGCGATCGCCATGCCCTGCGCGCCGGTGCGTTTCATCGCGGCCGCGACTTCGCGATCGATCGTCGCAGCCGACGGCAGCCGGGGCGCTGCAGGCAACGTCGCGGGGACAAGCATCAATACAAGCAGCAGGCGTCGCATCACGGCGTCACTCCCGGCGTTTTCGCGCAGCCTAGCGCGCACGGCCGGCAGCGCGGTCGCCGGCCGTCATGGCGGCCGTCGTGCGTGTGTCATCCGGTTGGCGTCGAGCTGAAACATTCGGCGGCGACGCTTCCGCGATCCCCCACCCGTGAGACCGCCCATGCGCACGATGCATCGCCTGTCATCCGCCGTCGCCCTGTTGCTCGCGGCCGGCGCCGCTTCCGCCGAAGTGCGGCTCGTCGCGATCGACGGCCTGAGCGCACACGACGGCGACCGCAGCCGCGAAACCGCCGCGCCGCTGGAGAGCGGGGTCAGCGGGAACCTGCTCGGCGGCATCGGGTCGGGCCTTGCGTACGCCGGCAGCGATGTCTTCCTCGCCCTGCCCGACCGCGGCCCGAACGCGGTGGCCTACAAGGCCGCGGTGAGCGACACGACCTCGTACATCCCGCGCTTCCAGACGCTTCAACTGCAGCTGCGTCCTGCGCCGGCGGGCGACGCCCTGCCCCTCCGCCTCGAGCCGCGACTGCTCGCCACTACGCTGCTGCATGCGCCCGATCGCCTCGTCTACGGCGATGGTGCGGCCGTGGGCCTGCAGAGCGGCGTGCCGGCGCTCAATCGCCTGCGTCATACGCACTACTTCACCGGTCGTGCCGATGCATTCGACGCGACCACGCTGTCGACCAGCGCGCTGGACGGACGACTCGACCCCGAAGGCATCCGTGTCAGCGCGGACGGCATGCATGTGTATGTCACCGACGAGTACGGCCCGTTCGTGTATCGCTTCAACCGCATCACCGGCCGTCGTGATCGCGCGTATGCGCTTCCGGCGGCGTTCGCGGTGCCGCACAAGAGCGCGGTTGGCGATGACGAAATCTCGGGCAACACGGTCGGCCGCGTGGCGAACAAGGGCATGGAAGGCCTGGCCATCTCGCCCGACGGCCGCACGCTGTTCGGCGCCATGCAAAGCCCGCTTGCGCAGGACGGTGGTACGAACGCGCCGTACGTGCGCATCGTCGCCATCGACACCGCCAGCGGCATGACGCGGCAGTACGCGTATCCACTGAGCAACCTCGGTACCGCGGCGAAACCGAAGTATCCGACCGTCAGCGAAGTGCTCGCGATCAACGATCACGAACTTCTCGTAGACGAACGCGACGGCAAAGGCTTCGGCGACGGCAGCAGTGCCGCGTACAAGCGCGTTTATCGCATCGACCTGACGGGCGCGGCCACCGTGGACACGCTGACCGGCGCCGCCGCGCTGGCACCGCGCGCCATCGCGAAGACGCAGTTCCTCGACATCGTTGCTGCGCTCACGGCGCACGGCATTCCCGCGACCGACATTCCGGCAAAGCTCGAAGGCCTCGCATTCGGGCCTGACGTCCGCACCGACGGCCGCTTGCGCCACACGCTGTTCATCGCGAACGACAACGACTTCGTGCCGACAGTTACCGACGCGCTGCACCCGGCAGGCGCCGAAAACCCGAACATGTTCTTCGTGTTCGCCTTCGACGCCACGGATCTTCCAGGCTACGTTCCGCAGAAGCTGCCGGGCGCGCGTTGAATCGAATGTCGTAGAGCGTCATGCACGGCGGGCCGATGCGCCCGCCGTGTTGCTAACGATCAATCGCGATCGGGCGCGCCCAGCGGGAAATAGGCCCGGTACGGACGCGCTTCGTCGACCGCACGCGCGAACGACGGCCGCGCGAGCAAGCGTGCACGGTACGCGCTGACCGTCGGGAACGCGTCGCCGATCGGATGCACCCAGTCGGCGTAGAACAGCGACGGCGCGGCCGCGCAATCGGCCATGCTGAAGGTGTCGCCGGCCGCCCAGGTGCGGCCCTGCAGTCGATGTTCGAGCCAGGCATAACTGGTATCGAGTGCAGTCGCGGTACGACGCAGTGCATCTTCCGTGCGACCGTCCGGGCGCAGCGCTTCAGCCACCGGCTGCTGCATCGGCGTCATGACGTGATGGTCGAAGAAGCGATCCATGAAGCGCACTTCGAGCGCATCGACGGGATCGTCCGGCAGCATCGGCACTGATCCGCGGTGATGCAGATGCAGGTGCTCGATGACAATGCTCGACTCCACGACGGTTTGGCCACCATCGACCAGCACCGGCATCTTCTGCAGCGGCCACAACGCGGTCCATTCGGCGGCGATGTCCGGGCTGCCCGGGTCGATCACGCGGTAGTCGAACTCGATCGCGTTCTCGTACAGCGCGATCAGCACCTTCTGGCAGTACGACGAGAACGGGTGTCCGTAGAAAACGAGCGACATGGTGGTCCTTGGATGACTACGACGGTCGGAGATCGATGAGTTGCGGCCGTGCGAGCGTACACCGGCACGCAGCAGGCCTAGCCGCGCCAGTTGGCGTGATTGCGCCAGAACTCGCTGCTTCGCAGGTAGGCCTCTCGATCCAGCGGCACACCCGAGCCGCCTTCTTCCACGCCGAGCGCGTTGCGCATCATCGTGATCGGCGCCATCGGTGTTTCGATCGGCTCCGCCGTGTACATGCAGCCGACGATGCCCCAGTCCGCATCGATCGGCGTGCCTTCCTTCGCCATCTGCTCGCGGCTGTAGAGAATCGGAATGAGGTAGTTCGCGACGGGTGGTTCCAGGCCTTCGAACCAGCGTACGAGCACAGGCAGTTCGTCGCGCGTGCGTGCCTCGTAGTCCGACTTCAAAAGATGCCGGTTCGCTTCGGTGATCGGCACCGCGAGGCAGCGTGTCGACGTCCAGTTGCGATGCACGTGCAGCTTGCAGAACGGCGCATAGCCGTCGAGCACGGCGACAGGCTCGACGTCATTGACATGCCGCTCGAACTGCTCGGGCGCGCAGTCCTGGATGGTGTTGCGCCGCGGCTCGCGCGGAAACAGCCGCGCGCGGGCGAAGTCGGTAAGGACGATGGACATGTTTGAAGCCGAAGGACGTTGCGACGGATTATTGCGCGACTGCTTCGTCCTTCGGCAGCACTACGTTCGCCACCCATGCAGCGAACAGCGCGCCACCGATCTGTGCGACGACGAATCCCACCACGTCGTCGGGCCGAATGCCGGCAAAGGTTCGCGTCATCGATCGTGCCAGCGTGACCGCAGGATTCGCGAACGACGTGCTCGCCGTGAACCAGTACGCCGCGAAGATGTAGGCGGCGACGAGGACCGGAATAGCCGCCGGCCGCTGGCGCACGCCGAGCAGGATGGTGAGCACCAGCCCGAACGTCGCGACGCCTTCGCTCAGCCATTGCGCACCGCCGGAGCGGATGTGGTCGCCGGGCTGCACGATGTCGAGGCCGAACATCGCATGCGCGAGAACGACGCCGGCCACCGCGCCCGCGACCTGCGCGAGCACGTAGCCCCCCAGCTCCCGTGATCGAAGCTCGCCGCGCAGCCGCATCACCAGCGACACGGCGGGATTCATGTGCGCGCCCGACACCGGCCCGAACAGGACGATCAGCACGTACAACATCGTGGCCGTCGCACCGGCATTGGCGAGCAGCGCGACGCCCTTGTTGCCGCCCGACAGATCCATGCCCATGACGCCCGAACCCACGACCGTCGCGAGTAGCAGCGCGGTGCCGAGGAACTCGGCCAGCAGTCGACGCGGCAGCGGCATCACAGCGATGCCAGCAGGGCTTTGACCCGCGCCTCGATCTCGTCGCGAACGGCGCGATAGCCGTCGTCGCCCATGTCGCGCGGATCCGGCAGCGCCCAGTCTTCGCGGCGCTTCGCTGGCACCCACGGACAGTTGTCGCCGCAGCCCATGGTGATCACCGCATCGAATTCGCCGCTTATGTCGTCGAGCGACTTCGATGCATGCGATGCGAGGTCGTAGCCGCGTTCGGCCATGAAACGCACCGCTTTGGGATTGACGCGACCGGATGGTTTGGACCCTGCGCTCAGCGCCTCGACCGCATCCCCGCCGTGCATGCGCGCGAACGCTTCGGCCATCTGGCTGCGATTGGAATTCTCGACACAGACGAAAAGGACGCGATGGCTCGCCGATGCGGTGGTCACGCCGTGGCTCCTTCATTGCGGGGCTTGCAGCGGCCCGCCACCGGAGCACACGCGGCGCCCTGGCAGCAGTTCTCGGTGAGATAGGCGATGAGCGCGTCCATGCGCGCGTAGTCGGCGCGGACGCGGATGACGCGGCCTTCGCGGGTGTCGCCGGCAAGCCCGGCGCCGCGCAATACGTTGAGATGCGCGCTCAGCGTGGCGGGCGCCAGACCGAGCGCATCCCGCAATTCGCCCACGGCCAACCCGTCGGGGCCGGCCCGCACCAATGCGCGGAACGCAGCGAGGCGGCTTTCGTGGGCCAGCGCGCGGAGCGCAGCGAGAGTCTCGTCGGTATCCATATTTCCATTATTCTGGAACTATGGAATCGCGGCAATGGCCGACGCGCCTGAGCCGATGGGCGGCCGCCGTCGCAATGGTCGCGAAGTCGCGATAGCCACAAACGAAACAGGCCGCACATGGCGGCCTGTCCGTTACGCGATGGTTCGCATCACCACACTTCGCAGCGATCCGCGTCCGGCCGCACCATCGGGTCGCCCGCCTTGCACTGGAACGCCTGGCGGAACTCGGGCAGGTTCGACAACGGCCCGTTGACGCGGTACTTCGCGATCGGATGCGGGTCGCCCTGCACCATCGTGCGCTGCGTCTCCGGCCGCGTTTCGTCGCCACGCCACTGGCCCCAGGCGATGAAGAACTGCTGCTCGGGCGTGTAGCCGTCGATGGTCGGTTCCGGGCCCTTCCCTTCCCGCGACTTCTGGTACGCGCGATACGCGATCTTCGCGCCGGCGAGGTCGCCGATCGATTCGCCGAGCACCAGCTTGCCGTTGTGATGGATGCCGGGCTCGATGAAGTAGTTGTCGAACTGCTTCACCACGCACTGCCCGCGCGTCTGGAACTTCGCTTGGTCCGACGGCGTCCACCAGTTCGACAGGCGTCCCTTCGCATCGAACTGGGCACCCTGGTCGTCGAAGCCGTGGCTGATTTCATGGCCGATCACCACGCCGATCGCGCCGTAGTTCACGGCGTCGGTCGCGGTCACGTCGAACGCGGGCGGCTGCAGAATGCCGGCCGGGAACACGATCTCGTTGAGCAGCGGGTTGTAGTACGCGTTCGACGTCGGCGGCGTCATGCCCCAGCGCGTGCGATCGACCGGCTTGCCGATCTGCGTGCGGTCGTCGACCACGTTCCAGCGCGCGGCCGCAACCGAATCATCCCAGTACGACGTGCGCGACACCTGCACGCCGGCGTAGTCCTTCCACTTGTCGGGGTAACCGATCTTCGGATTGAAGGTCGCGAGTTTTTCGAGCGCCTTCGCCTTGGTTTCGGGCGCCATCCAGTCCAGCGTGTCGATGGTGTCGTGCATCGCGAGCAGGATGTTCTTGACCATGTCCTGCATGCGCGCCTTGGCTTCCGGCGGGAAATACTTCTGCACGTAGGCATGACCCAGCGCGTCGCCGAGCTGGTTGTCGGTGGCTTCGGCGCAACGCTTCCAGCGCGGCTTCATTTCCGTCGCACCGCTCAGGTAACGGCCGTAGAACGCGAAGTTCTCTTCGACGAAGGGCTGCGGCAGCGCGTCGGCGGATGCACTCAACACATGCCAGCGCAGGTAGGTGCGCCACTGATCGATCGGCGTCGCGGCGAGCTCCTTGTTGACGGCCGTCATGTAACCCGGCTGACTGACGTTGAGATCGGCGCGCGGCAGGTGCGCGGCATCGAAGTAATGCGCCCAGTCGAATGCGGGCGCGGACTTCTGCAACGCGGCGAAGGTGACCAGGTGATCCTGCTGTTTCGGATCGCGCAGCGCCACGTTGTCCAGCTGCGCCTGCGCGAGGCGTTTCTCGACATCGAACACGGTCTGCGCCGCGGCCTTCGCCTGCGCCGGTGTCGAGCCCGCGAGCTTGAACATGTTGGCGACGTGCTCGAGATACTTCGCACGCGCGTCGACGAAACGCTTGTCGGGCTTGAGGTAGTAGTCGCGGTCCGGCATGCCGAGGCGGCCGGGGTCGACGTACGCGATCACGCGCTCGGGGTCGTGCAGGTCCTGCCCGGAATGCACGAAGAACGGCACGCCGATGCCGACGTCGTGCAGGTTGGAAACCGTGCGCTGCAGGTCGCCGCGCGTCTTGATCGACGAGACCTGATCGAGCCACGGCTTGGCGGGCGCGAGGCCGAGCTGGTTGATGCGCGATTCGTCCATGCACGCGGCATAGAAATCACCCGAGAGCTGCTCGGCACTGCCCTTCGGCCAGTCGGACTTCGCGGACACCTCGGTGAGGATGTCGCGCACGTGCTCCTTGTTCACTTCGCCGGATTGCCATCGGCGGCTCCAGCGATCCATGTAGTCCGGGATCTTGTTCTGCTGGCGCCACGCGCCGTTGGAATACGCGAAGAAATCGGTGCAGGCGTTCGCGTTGCGATCGATGTCGCTGGTGGCGATACCGTGCAGGCCACCTGCCGAAGCGGTTCCGGCGGCGACGAGCAACGCGAGCGTGAGGCGGGATCGGATCACGGCGACATCCTTCTGCGGCGAGGTCGGCCGACTATAGACCGGCCGCTTGCGATGCTTACCGTGCCGAAAGGTGGTTGCCGACGAGCGTGTCTATTCCGGGGGCGCATCTATGGTTGATGCACTGCGGCAACGCACGATTTCACTGATGCATCCGCGTCTCGGGAGCTGACAACATGCGCATCGATCGTCGGCATGACCCATGGACGCGAGCCACGTACGCGTCAGCCGACCGCCTCGGCCGCACGTCGATGCCACGCCGTTTCGTTGACGCCCTTGATCGTCAGCCACAGCGCGAACGACAGCTCGGCGATGAACACGGGCAGCATCAGCACTGCGAACAGTCGGCCTTCGACTTCCGGCGCGAGCAGCAGCAGCGTGGTGTTGATCAGGTAGCACGCGCCCGCGACCTGCATGAGCACGCCAATGATTTTCGGCAGGAAGCCCGAGCGGCGGATCAGGTAACCCTCCACGAGGCAGACCCAGCCGAAGAAGATCAGGCCGACGCCGAAGCCGTGCTCGTGCAGGCGGATCGCCGCGTACGACAGCGCCTGCAGCTGCGGCAGCGAAAATGCATGCAAGTACGGCGAGCCGTCGAGGAGAAGCAGCGGCACCAACAAAAGGATCTTGTTAGCGACGAGAACCGCCGTCTGGATCAGGTTCAACAGCAGGACGAGCTGCGCGAGGCGCCGGCTCACCGGTCGCAACAGGATGTAGATGCCCCACATCACGAACACGTCGCAGACATGCATGAGCAGGTCGAGTGCGATGCCGATCCGCCAGCGCTCCGGCGACGCAGCGATGCGTGCGGCCGTCGCAGCAGCATCGCCGCTGACCACCATGCTGCCGCGAACCGCGAGTTCGCCATACATGCCGGCCGCGATTATGACGAGGTACAACAGACCGGCGAGGCGGGCGTAGGGCTGGGGCGACGTTGCGTTCGTCATGGGTTTCGATGCCGGTCTGGTGACCGAACGATTCCACGGCACGCCCGATGTCGAGCGTGCCAGTGGTCACCGTGCCATGCGATGTCGCGCGGGTGCTACGACACATGACAGCCGTGCGTCATGCGGTGCTGCGCTGACGCGCGTCGCGCTCGGTGCAGAGCCAATCGCGGCGACGAGTGCGCGTCGTCCCGCCCCGTGCCGCTGCGCCGCGACGTTTCTCAGCTATCAACGCCCGCGACCGCCCGATCCAACGCAGCGATGTCGATCTTCCCCATCTCCATCATGGCCGCAAATGCGCGCGTCGCTTTCTCACCGCCCACGGACATCAATTCGGTGAGCCGCTTGGGCGTGATCTGCCACGACAGCCCGAAGCGATCCTTGCACCAGCCGCAGGCGCTTTCCTGCCCGCCGTTGCTGACGATCGCGTTCCAGTAGCGGTCGGTTTCCGCCTGGTCGTCGGTCGCGACCTGAAAGCTGACCGCTTCGTCCAACTTGAACTGCGGCCCTCCGTTCAACATGAGGAACCGCATGCCGAGGATCGTCGCCTCGACGAGGAGCACGTCGCCCTGCTGGCCGGACGGATAGTCACCCGGCGCGCGATGCACGGCGTCGATGCGGCTGTCGGGAAACGTCTCGGCATAGAAGCGCGCGGCATCCTCGGCGTTCTTGTCGAACCAAAGGCACGGCTGGATCTTCGGGATCATGGTGCGCCTCCTGCGGTCGGTAGGAGGCGTGACGGTACTGCGCGCGGGTTATCGGTAGATGAGTTCGACCGCCCTCCCGTCGGATCGCCTCGTCGCACGTGACAGGCACAGCGGGGCCGCGACGTGCGGCCCCGGCAGCACCTCACTTACGCAACCGCCGACTCCGCCGCCCGCGCCGCCGGCTTGTACGCACCACCAATCGTCCGCGCCGCGATGTTGATGCGGTTCCAGCTGTTGATCGCGACGACGAGCAAGGTCAGGTCGACCAGTGCGTCTTCGTCGAAGTGCTGGCGCGCCTGTTCGTAAAGCGCGTCGGATACGGATTCGTGCGAGGGCAGTTCGGTGAGCTCCTCTGCCCACGCAAGCGCGACCTTCTCGCGGTCGCTGTACACCTTCGTCTCGCGCCATGCGGGTAGCAGGTAGAGGCGCTGTTCCGTTTCGCCGGCGGCGCGTGCGTCCTTGCTGTGCATGTCGAGGCAGAACGCGCAGCCGTTGATCTGCGATACGCGCATCAGCACGAGTTCGATCATCGCCGGCTCGAGTCGACCAGAATCGTGGATGCGCTCGCCGAGTGTGACGAGCGGCTGCATGGCGGGGTAATGGCGCTGGATGGAGAAACGGGTCATGGCAGGCTCCTGTTCGAAGCGGCCGGAATCAGCCGCCTTCAATACAAGGACGCCGCAGGCTCCGGTTTCGTGACAGGCCACAGCCGCGCGAGTTTCTGCGGATGACGCAGCGCGTGGATGGCCGTGATGTGCTCGCCGTCGCTCTCGATCCACATCGCGCTTGTGAGTTGGTCGCCATCACGCATCAGCAATGCGGGTGCGCCATTGAGCGTGGTGGCCTCGAAATGCACGTCGTCGCCGAGGTGCTGTGAGAGCTGCAGGTACAGGCGTGCGAGGCGCTCGGCGCCGTGCAGTGGTCGCAACGTGGCGCGTGCGACACCGCCGCCGTCGCTGATATGCACAGCGTCGTCCGCGAACAGAGCACGTAGCGAGTCGAGCGTCGGTTGCGCCATCGCGGCGACGAAACGCTGCAGCAGCCGTTGCTGCGCGGCAGTGTCGACGTGGAAACGCGGGCGGCCTTCGCGCAGACGCGTCTTCGCGCGATGCACGCGCTGGCGACAGGCGTCTTCCGCGATCTCGAGGATGCGCGCGGCTTCGGAATGGCTGTAGTCGAACACCTCGTGCAGAAGAAACGCGGCGCGCTCCTCCGGGCTCAGGCGCTCGAGCAGCAGCAGGAACGAAAGAGTCAGTGTTTCGCCGCGCTCGTGCTCGACGTCGGGCTGCTCGCTCTCGGGCGCGAGAGGTTCGGGCAACCACGGGCCCGTGTAGTGCTCGCGCTCGGCCTTCGCGCGACGCAGCCGATCGAGCGCGAGGCGCGTCGTCACCGTGACCAGCCACGCCTCGGGGTCGTCGAGCGCGTCGAGGTCCTGCGCATGCAGGCGCAACCACGCGTCGTGCAGCACGTCCTCCGCGTCAGCCGGCGTGCCGAGCATGCGATACGCGAGGCCGAACAGGCGCGAACGGTGCTGCTGGAACAACAGGGTCTGGCGATCCATGGACATCTCCGGTCTACGGAGGAAGGACGCATGAGCGGGCTCGAACGTGACAGGCCGCAGCACGCTATCCGCGTCGCCCCCAGTTTCGCGCGTCGTAGCGCGCAACTCCAACCTCGACCGTGGTCATCCGTGCCCCGTCCGGTTCACAGCGGCTTAATGACAACGGGCATCTAGTCGCTTGGCCAGGGGCCATCGTTTCTTCCGCGCGACATGGGAGTCGGCGTCGTGAATTTGAGACCGCACTGGGCGTTGTCCTCACTTCTTTTCGGCACGCTGGCGATCGCCGCGGCCGACGAGCACGCGCCGCACTGGGGCTATACGGGTGCCGCGGGACCGTCGCACTGGGGACAGCTCGAACCCGACTTCGCGACCTGTGCGCACGGCCACAGCCAATCGCCCATCGACCTGACGCATGCGATGGATGCGCCGCATACGCCAATCGCTTTCGACTATCGCGACGGCGGCTATCGCGTCGTCAACAACGGACATGCGATCCAGGTCGACTTCAACCCCGGCAGCCACATGCGCGTGGACGGCACCGACTTCACGCTGAAGCAGTTGCACTTCCACGTGCCGAGCGAACACACCGTCAACGGCAAACGGTTCCCGATGGAAGCGCACCTGGTGCATGCCGATGCGCAGGGCCACCTCGCGGTCGTGGCGGTGCTGTTCGGCAAGGGCGTCAGCAACCCGTGGCTCGAGCGCGTCTGGCCATACGTACCGGCGAAGGTCGACGGGACCACCGCCATCGCGACGCCGGTTTCGGCCGCCGACCTGCTGCCCGCGAACCGGGCCTACTACCGCTACGACGGCTCACTCACTACGCCTCCGTGTACGGAACACGTGCGCTGGATCGTGATGAAGCAGCCGGTCGCGGCGAGCGATGCCGAGGTCGCGCTCGTGCACCGGGCGATCGGCCATGACAACAACCGGCCCGTACAGCTGGCGGGAACACGCAGCACCGGGAAATAGCGCCGGGACACGCGCCTCGCAGCCGCCCCGCTACACTGCGCGCCCGTTTCCCCGGCTTTTCCGATGACCGAACCGGTTCGCCTTGCCCGTCGTGTCGCCGAGCTGATGCAGTGCTCGCGCGCGGATGCGGAGCAGTACATCCGCAACGGCTGGGTGTCGGTCGACGGACGCATCGTCGAGTCGCCGCAGCATCTGATCGACGCCGAAGCGGTCGCGATCGATCCCGAAGCGCGTCTGGATGCGGTCGAACCGGCGACGATCCTGTTCAACAAGCCGGCCGGCTTCGACGCGATCGAAGGCCGCAAGCCCGCGCTCGAACTGGTGACGCTCGCGACGCGCTGGGCGGACGATCCGTCCGAGATCCGCCCGCTGCAGCGTCATTTCCATCGGCTCACGCCGCTGGTGCCGCTCGATCGCGAAGCCAGCGGGCTGATGGTGTTCTCGCAGGACGGCCGCGTGTGGCGTCGCCTCACCGAGGATGCGGACGAGATCGAGCACGAATACCTCGTCGAGATCCATGGCGACCTCATTCCGTACGGCATGAACCGGCTGGCACACGGCATGGAGTACCAGGGACGGCGGCTGCCGCCATGCAAGGTGAGCTGGCAGAACGAGGATCGCCTGCGCTTCGCGATCAAGGGCGTGCGCGAGGGGCAGTTGCGCTACATGTGCGCGGAGGTCGGGCTACGCGTGGTCTCGATCAGGCGCCTGCGTATCGGGCGCATCGGCATCGGCAAGGGCCCGAACGGCGCGATGCCGCCGGGTGCGTGGCGTTACCTGCCGGTCGGCGAGAAGTTCTAGCCGCAGAGCGCGTCGTCAGACGGCCGCGGCCGAACGCTCGGTGACGTTGCCGAATACGCGCAACATCGCATCGGCACTTCTGTCGACGTCGTCCTCGCTCGTGGCCCAGTTCGATACGGAGATGCGCATGGCGGCGAGACCGTGCCATGTCGTGCCACTCGCCCAGCACGTGCCCTCTTCCTGCACGCCGGTGACGACCGCGCGTGTCATCGCGTCATCGTCGCCGAAGCGCACCAGCACCTGGTTGAGCACGACATCGTTGAGGACGCGAACGCCGGGCGCGTCGCCGAGTCGCTTAGCGAACCGTCGCGCATGCGCGCAGCAGCGTTCGACCATCTCGGCCACGCCATCGCGACCCAGCGCGCGCAACGCCGCGTAGACGGGAATGCCCCGTGCGCGACGCGAGAACTCGGGCACCCAGTCGACCGCATCGCGCTCGGCGCCGCGCGTCTGCACAAGGTAGGCCGCGGACACGGTCATCGCCGCACGATGGTCTTCGACATTGCGCACGATCGCGACGCCGCTGTCGTACGGCACGTTGAGCCACTTGTGCGCGTCGGTCGCCCAGGAATCGGCGAGATCGATGCCGTCGGCAATGGCACGGCGTTCGTCGCCGGCACGCGCCCACAACCCGAACGCTCCGTCGACATGCATCCACGCGCCGTGTTCTCGCGCGATCTCCGCGATGCCACGTAAAGGATCGAACGCACCGGTGTTCACGTTGCCGGCCTGGGCGCAGACGATGACGGGGCCGTCGAGCTTGGCCATCACCTCGCGCAGCCGGTCGAGCCGCATGCGGCCCTGCTCGTCGGACTCGACACGCACCAGTGCGCGCGTTCCGATGCCGAGGTAGCGCAGCGCGACATCGACAGTGACGTGCGCTTCGGCCGATGCGACCACATGGATGCGCGGCGCGCCATTGAGGCCGTCGGCTTCGACATCCCATCCGGCGCGACGCAGCACGCCATGTCGCGCCGCCGCGAGGCAGGTGAAATGCGCCATCTGGCAGCCGGTGACGAAACCGACGCCGCTGTCGCGCGGCAGATCGAACAGATCCAGCAGCCAACGACCGGCGACTTCCTCGACCGCTGCGGTGAGCGGCGAAATGATGTGGATACCGGCGTTCTGGTCCCAGGTCGACACCAGCCAGTCGGTGGCCAGCGCGACCGGCACACTGCCGCCGATGACGAACCCGAAATAGCGCGGCGCCGCGCAGGCCTGCGTGCCACGCGGTGCGTTCGCTGCGAGCAGGTCGAGCACGGATTCGGCGGACTCACCGCGCGTGGGCAACGTGCCGTCGAACGCGGCGATCATTTCGCCGCGGCTCGCGCGTGCGCCGACGAAGCGCTCGGGAAGCGCGTCGAGGTACTGCATCGCGTGCGCCTGCGCGCGGGTCAGCAACGGAGCGAAATCGTCGAACGTCATCGCGCAACCCCGAGCATTCGCGGGCAGGAACACCCGTTGGGATTATGCGTCTGCGTCGATATTCGCAGCGGCCGCGTGTCGGCGAAGCGCGCGCGTACGGACGCTTGCGTCGCGACGTCTTGGCCTCCGTCAGACGGCCAGCGACGCGCACGCATCGCGCACAAAAAAGCGGCGGCCGAATCCTCGACCGCCACCCGTGTTTCAGCCCTCAAACGATTACCAGATGCGAACGCGATCTTCCGGTGCGCGCCACATCGGCTGGCCCGGCTTCACGCCGAACGCTTCGTAGAACTCCGGGATGTTCGACATCGGGCCGAGCACGCGCCACTTCGCCGGCGCATGCACGTCGGCCAGCAGCCGCTGGCGCAGTTGCTGCTCGCGCTGCTGCGTCATCCAGCCCAGCGCATAGCCGAGGAAGTAACGCTGCGTCGGCGTCAAACCGCCGATCGGCTGGCCCTGCTTGTACTGGTCGGTCTTCTTGAACGCTTCGAGGCCGAGCAGCAGCCCGCCGTAGTCGGCGATGTTCTCGCCTAGGCTCGCCTGCCCGTTGATGTGCAGGCCCGGGATCGGCTCGTACGCGCTGAACTGATCGGCCATCTTCTTCGCCGCCGCGTTGAAGCGCTCGGTGTCCTGAGCCGTCCACCAGCCCGACAGGTTGCCCTGCGCGTCGAACTGACGGCCTTCGTCGTCGAAGCCGTGCGTGATTTCATGACCGATCGTGCTCGCGGCGACGTAGCCGTACGCGACCGCGTCATCGACCTTCGCATCCGGCACGCCCGGCACCATGAAGATCGCCGCCGGCAGCACGATCTCGTTGTTCGACGGGTTGTAGTACGCGTTGTACGTCTGCGGCGTCATGTCCCATTCGGTGCGATCGACCGGCTTACCGAACTTCGACAGGTTGTCGTCGAACTTCCAGCGCTCGGCCTTCTTGAGGTTGTCGGCGTACGACTCGCGGCCGACGACGAGCGCGGAGTAATCCTTCCAGTGATCGGGATAGCCGACCTTCGGCGTCACCGCGGCAAGCTTGGTCAGCGCCTTCGCCTTGGTGTCCGCGCCCATCCAGTCGAGGCGTTCCATGCGCGCGCGGAACGTGTCGCGGATCGCTTCCACCATCTTTTCGTAGCGCTGCTTGGATGCAGCCGGGAAATACTGGTTGACGAAGATGCGGCCCAGCACCATGCCCATCGCGTCGTTCTCGACGTCGAGCGTGCGCTTCCAACGCGCTCGCTGTTCCTGCTGGCCCGACATCGCGCGGCCGTGGAAGTCGAAGTACTCGTTGTCGAACGCGGTCGACAGGTACGGCGCGTAATCGTCGACCAGGTGATAGCGCAGGTAGTCCTGCAGCACCGGCACCGGCGTGTCGTGCAGCAGCTTGTCTTCGGCCGCGAAGAACTCGGGCTGGCCGACGATCACGTACGACGGATGAAGATTCCACGCAGCGAGTCGCGCGGTCCAGTCGATCGACGGCGTGTACTTCGCGGTGAAGTCCGCCGGCGACATCTTGTTGTAGTTCTTCTCCGGGTCACGCAGGTCGGCCAGCTTGCGCGAGGCCTGCGCGAGCGCCGTCTCGAACGCCATCACCTTGTCGGCGGACGCCTTGGCCGACGCCGGATCACGACCGAGCAGCTCGAAATCCTTCGCGATGTGCGCGACGTACGCGGCGCGAATCTTCGCGACACCGGCTTCCGGGTTGAAGTAGAAATCGCGCTCCGGCAGGCCGAGGCCGCCCTGGTGGATGTCCACCGCCATCGTCGCGCTGTCCTTGCTGTCCTGCGAGATGCCGAAGCGGAACAGCGCCCGCGCGCCGATCGGCTTGAACGCGAACGCGGTGTCGAGCACGTCGTTGGTCGATCGGATCGCATCGATGCGCGCGAGTTCGGCGTCCAGCGGATGCACACCGAGCTTGTCGGCCTTGGCGACGTCCATCGCGGTCGCCCAGAAATCGCCGATCTTCTGGTCGTCACTGCCGGTGGCCGCCTTCTTCTTCGCCGCCGACTCGCTGATCGTGCGCAGGCGCGTGTAGAGCTCGTCGTCGACCTCGTTGCCGATGCCCCAGGACGATTCGGACTTCGGGATCGGATGCGCCTTCAGCCACGCGCCGTTGGCGTACTGGAAGAAGTCGACGCCCGGGTCGACCGAGGTGTCCATGTGCGAGGCGAGGAAGTCCTTCGACGGCGCCGCGGCGAGCGCGCCGGTGCACAGCACCAAGCCGGCGGTGAAAAGAGCGACACGCAGGGAAGACGCGAGGCGGCCCATCGGGCACTCCGTGAGGGGGATGACCGCGGACTGTGTGGGCTGCCCGGCGTGGCGCCAAGCGCC
Source organism: Lysobacter sp. HA18 (assembly GCF_054057595.1). Lineage (NCBI taxonomy): Bacteria > Pseudomonadati > Pseudomonadota > Gammaproteobacteria > Lysobacterales > Lysobacteraceae > Lysobacter > Lysobacter sp. HA18. Next base: position 1,368,905 of record NZ_JBSRZL010000001.1, on the reverse strand, counting down.
GAAGGTCATGGCGCGCCGATCGCAGTGTCGGCATTCATGGGGCGGTCGGGCCGCGGCGCGCGACTCTCGCCGGACACCCCGCCGGAAACGAAAACGCCCGGCAGGTGCCGGGCGTCTCCGTGGTCGGATGAGGTCTCGCTTCAGTGGGCGGCGGTGCGTCGGCACCGCGGGCCGCCACATTCCGCCCGCGTCTTCGTCGACTCATCGGTCGCCGATTCGGCGGCCGACGAGGTCGCACCCGGCTGCGCGCCATACGACAGACGCAGCCCGATGCTGTTCGCGTCGGTCGAGCCTCGCGCCTGCTCGTGGCCGAACGCCAGCGACAACAGCCAGCTGCGGCCGAGCGATACATCCATACCGAGGTTCAGCGACAGCGCGTTGTCGTTGTAGCTCGACATGCGCAGGCGGTAGTCCGTGGCGTTGGGGACGATCACGTAATTCATCGTCGCCTCGCCGCGGTCGTCGATGGCCTCGCGGTACTCGACGTTCCAGAACGGCCGCAGATGCCCGGCACCGCCGACCAGCCAACTGCCTTCGAGCCCGAGCGCGACCGTGCTGCTCTCGATCGCCTGGCGGCCGTAGCGGAGGTCGTAGATGCCGAGGCCGGTCTCGCTGTAATCGTCCAGCGACGTATGGCTGGCATCGACGCGCCCGTACCCCGTGAGCGTGAGCGCGGCGCCGCGATGCTCGTAGCCCATCGACATCGACGCGAACCATTGGTCGCCGTCGCGCTTCGCCGTGCCGAGCGCATTCGCGTCGTGGCTCCAGCGCTCGATGTCGAAGCCCAGCGTGCCCGTGCCGAGCATGCCGTCCACGAACAGATGGTCGCCCGCGCGCCAGAGCCCATAAAGCGCGAGCGAGTGCTGGTCGGCATCGAGATGTGAGCTGTCGTCATCGAGGTCGCTGTTGTTGCGCGCGATGCTGCCGGCGACACCGATCAACACGCTGTCGCCGATCGCGTGGTCCATGCCGAGCGTGATGCCATCGGTGTGGAAGTCGAACGCGCCGGCACGGCCACTGCTGCCGAACGTCGCCGTACCAGAGAGCCAAAGCCCCCAGCCGTGCGGCATCGACGGCCACGCGTTGCCCGCGTTCAACGGCACCGACAGACCCGGCGCGTTCGCACCGCCTTCGTAAGCGAGCGCGACATTCGCGGACGATGCATTTCCGCCGCTGCGCACCTGACGCAGACGGTCGCGGATGTTCGACTGTTCTACGTTTGCGAAACGCACGCTCGCATCGACCTGTGCCTGCAGAAGGCCGGTCACGGTCGTATCACGCGTCGGATCCGGACGCGCGGCAACCACGAGCTGCATCTGCACACTGCCGGCGGTGTAGTTGCCGTTCGCTGCTTGCGTGGCGGTGATGATCGTGGTGCCCGCCCCGTGCAACGTAACGGTGCGACCACTGATGCTCGCGACCTCCGGCTGGCTGATGGTGAACGTGAACGCGCCAGAGCTCGGGCTCTGCGGGTTCGCGAGATCGAACGCGGGCTCGCCGAGCACCTTCGATACCTGCGTCGGCCACGTGAGCACGGGAACCGCAGCGGCAATGTCGACATCCAGACGCGCCTGCGGGGCCGCCGTATAACGCGCATCGCCGGCCTGGTCGGCGGTGAGGCTGCAACGCCCGGCCGCGCGCATGGTGACGTTGGCGCCTGTGACTGTGCAGACCGCCGGCGTAGTGCTCGCGAACACGATCGGATTGCCCGATGCACCGCCCTGCGCACTGACCGCGAACGTGCCGTTCGGTGCGAACACCGGTGCGGTCGGGTTGGCGACGAACGCGCTGATCGACTGCGCAGCCTGCGCGATCACCAGCTGGAACGCATGCGCAGCATTGAAACCATTCGCATCGCGCACTTCGACGGTGACGTCGAACGTGCCGGTCTGCGTCGGCGCACCGGACAGCACACCCGCGCTCGACAACGTCACGCCCTGCGGAAGGACGCCGTTGGTGATCGCATACGTGTACGGCGCGGTGCCGCCGCTCGCCTGCAGCGTCTGCGCGAGCGCGATGCCGAACGTCGCCGCCGGCCATGCGCCCGTGCTGAACGCGATCTGCGGTACGTCGACGACGAGCGTAAAGCCGCGCTGCGCCGCGAACGGGCCGGTCCCGGTGCTGTGATCCGTCGCCTGCACGGTGAAGTTGAACGTGCCCGCCTGCGTCGGCGTGCCACCAAGCACACCCGCGGACGACAGCGTCATGCCGTTCGGCAATGCGCCGCCGCTCAACGCGAACGTGTACGGCGCCGCACCACCGCTCGCGGTGAACGCATGGTTGTAGGCGCTACCGCCGACACCGTTCGCCAACGTCGCTGCGTCGACCGACACGGTCGCGTTCGACACCGTGATCGTCACCGTGGCCGGCGCGGTGGTGGTCATGCCATCGGTCGCGACGTACGTGAAGCTGTCGCTGCCCGCGTAACCCGCGGCGGGCTGGTACGTGATCGTCGTTCCGCTGGCGACGGCCGTCCCGTGCGCCGGCGCTGCGCCGATCGACACCGCAGTCGGAGTGCCGACGATGTTCAGCGCCACGGGCGTCGCGCCCGCTGCGTAAGGCACGGTCGCGCTGACCGGCGACGCTACGAGCGGCGGCGCGGGCATCACCGCGTTCGACGGCGCGGAGGCCGCACCCGTACCCGCGCTGTTCGTCGCCGTGACGGTGAACGTGTACGACGTGCCGTTGGCGAGGCCGGTCACGACGATCGGGCTCGCCGCACCGCTCGCGCTGATCCCGCCCGGGCTCGACGTCACGGTATAGCCGCTGATTGCAGCACCGCCTGCGGTGACCGGCACTGCGAACGAGATCGTTGCCTGCGTATTGCCTGCGACGGCCGTGACCGACGTGGGTGCGCTCGGCACGTTGGCATTGACGATAAAACTGCGGCTAACCTGCGGTGCAGGCTGGTGGCTCGCGTCACCTACCTGGTCGGCGTCGATCGTGCATGCGCCTGCGGCAACGAAGGTCAGCGTACCGCCGCTGGTGATCGTGCAGACCGATGTCGTCGACGACGAGAACGACACCGGCAGGCCCGCGTCGGACGTCGCGCTCAGCGTCGGCGACGTGCCGAACAACTGCGCGCCCGGATTGTTGAAGGTGATCGCCTGGCTGGACTTCGGCGTGACCGTGTTCGACGCCGTCGATGCGGCACCGGTGCCCGCCGACGTCGTCGCGGTGACGGTGAACGAATACGCGACGCCGTTGGTCAAACCCGTCAGCGTGATCGGCGAACTGGCGCCCGTCGCGGTAATGCCGCCCGGCAGCGATGTCACCGTGTACGCGGTGATCGTCGCACCGCCGTTGGACGCAGGCGCGGTGAACGTGATCGTCGCTTGCGCGTCGCCCGCCGTCGCCACGCCGATCGTGGGGGCCGCGGGGAGCACGGTGTTGATGTTGAAGCTGTGGGTTACCGTCGCAGCCGCGTTCGTTGCGGCGTCGCCCGCCTGGTCTGCGCTGATCGTGCACGTGCCGGAGGACACGAAGGTCAGCGCGCCACCGGATGTGATCGTGCACACGCCGGTCGTCGTCGAACTGAAGTTGACCGTCAGGCCCGAGGTCGATGTCGCGGTCAGCGTTGGCGACGTGCCAAAGTTCTGGGCGCCCGGGTTGGCGAAAATGATCGACTGATCGGCCTTCGGCGTGACCGCGTTCGATGCAGCCGACGCCGCGCCCGTACCCGCCGAATTCGTCGCAGTGACGGTGAACGTGTACGACGTGCCGTTGGTGAGACCGCTGACCACGATGGGCGACGACGCGCCGCTCGCGCTGATGCCGCTCGGCAGCGATGTGACCGTGTAACCCGTGATCGTGTCGCCGCCGTTCGACGCGGGCGCCGTGAACGTCAGCGTCGCCTGCCCGTCGCCGGCCGTTGCGCTGCCGATAGTGGGCGCATCCGGCGCAAGCGGGACGACTGCATGCGTGGCGCCGGCAGCGAATGCGGCAGGCGGGCCGTTGCCGGCGCCGTCGACGATGTTCGTGCCGGCGTTCAACGTCAGGCCGAGCGTTCCGTTCCCGCTGATGCCACTCACGGTCACGTCGAACGCGGAGCCGCTCGCTGCGGAAACGCTGGCGATCGTGCCCGACGCCGTTCCGGTCGTTACGAGCGCGAAGTCGTCGACCGATACGTTCGACACGCTCTCGCTGAAAGTCACGTGGAAGCTGATCGAACTGGTGTTTCCGGCGGGCGTGCCGTTGACGACGATCGCCGACACCGACGGTGCCGTAGTGTCGATCACCAGCGCCTTGTTCGCGCCCAGCGAGCCCGAGGCGCCAGGCGCGGCAAGCGTGAGCGCCGCGTCGTTGCCCGCAGCGTCACGGATCGTGCCGCCGTTCCGTGCAAGCGCTGTAGTCGAGACGTAATCGAGATCTGTCGCCGTGTCACCGGCCTGCACGGTGTACGTGAACGTCAGCGTCGATGTCCCGCTGCCGCTTGCGTAATTCACCACGCGGTCGGTCGTGCCCGTTTCAAGCGTGATCTGCGGCGTGCCTGTGACGGTCACCGCCTCGCTCATGCTGACCCGAATTGCGATGACGTCGCCGGCCTTATACGTGCCGTTCGCGGTCGATGAGGAAACGGACGAGATCGTCGGAAAAACGCCGTCGATCACGATGTTCTTGTTGGAGCCGAGCGATCCAAAGCCGCCCGGCGGCGGTAGCGTCAGCAGGGCGTCGACTGCGCTGGAGTTGCGGAGAGTGCCGCCATTGAGTGCAAGCGCTGTCGAGCCGACATAGTCGAGATCTGTCGCGGTGTCGCCGGCCTGCACGATGTACGTGAAAGTGAGCGCTGTTGTGCCGGTGCCGCCCGTGTAATTCGCGACACGATCGGTTGCTCCAGTTTCAAGCGTGAGCCGCGGCGTGCCGACGACGGAGATCGCCTGGTCGAATGCGACCTGCAGCAGGATTACGTCTCCGACCTTGTACGTGCCGTTAGCGGTCGTGCTCGTTACCTGCGTCACGCGCGGCGCGGGGGGATGCACGTTCTGAACATTGATATTGTCAATGCCGAAGTAACCGGTCGGCGGGCCGACGGTGGTGATGCGGAACTCGTCGATATCGTCGAACGCCGGGTTGCTCGATACGTCGACGTTGCCGGCGACGGTGTCGTCCGGGAACGAAACGTCCGCAGTAGCGCCGGTTACCGGTGCGCCATACCTGTAGCCAGTAACGCGGAACTGCAGCACCGACCCGCCCGTCGATGAAGTGAACTGGAACCCTTGCAGGTCGAACAGGCTCTTGTCAGACGACGCGACGTTGAAACTCCCCATCGTCAACGTGTAGCCGCTGGTCTCCTGGTAGTAGATCCCGTCGCCGCCGGTGCTGACGAAAAGATCGCCCGCAAACAGGCCTACCTGGTTCGCCTGGGTAAGGACGACCTGGATGTCCCACCCACTGCCGCGCGCGTTGTAGGCCGTGGCACCACCAACGCCGGATCCGACCGACTGGTCGCCACCGCCGGATCCGAAGGTGGTTACGCCGTTGACCGGCCCAGCGACGGCCGGCAGCGCGACAACCATCATCGCGGCCGCCATCAAGCCCGCGCCAATGCAATGCCGCGCGCGCGCGGCCAGGCGGGCGCATAGCGCCTGCACGAGAGTGCTCATCCGGAATTTCCCCTGGTGGTGCGGCGACGGCGCGCTGGACGGCGCACCGAGTCAACGGCATCTGCATTCGATGCGTACGTCAGCCACCCCATGGCCCCCGCATCGACGCGGCGGATTCTCGGGGGTCGCCCGCTACCGGCACAAGTGCCCATACCCCGCCGTGCGGTCGCGCGACGCGACCGGCGTGTATGGGACCCGATGGCAAACGCTGGCTAGTCGACAGCGAGCAGGTGTCGCCGCAACCGTGGCGACGACGCCCTGACTCCTCAATTCGACTCGACAAACGCCTTGAGGCTGCCGAGCGCGACATCCCACTGCTGCCCGATCACTTCGAGCGTGCGACGCGCTTCCTCGATCTGCGCGGGATCGAGTCGCCACAGACGTTCGCGGCCGGAACGCACGTCCTGCACCACACCCGCCTGCGCGAGCACCTCGAGATGCTTGGTCACGCCCTGCCGGCTGATGTGCGTGGTCGCGGTGAGCTGCGCGATCGACAACGCACCGCCCGCACACAGCAGCGCGACTAGGCGAAGTCGCGTGGGGTCACCAAGCGCGGCGAACACGCGGGCCAGCGCTTCGCTCGATCGCTCGACGTCAGGCAGGGCGGCGATGCCCTGCCCTGCGCGGTCACGCTTAGCCGACATGGCGCGCGATGCTTTCCAGCTGGGCCGTCCATCCGCGGCCGTTCATGCGGAACGCTTCGAGGCGACGGGTCGGCGGAACCTGGTCGAAGCCTGATTCGACGACGGTCAGCAGCGTCGCGTTTCCGGGCGCGTCTTTCAGCGTAAACGTCACCAGCGTCGGCGTTTCGGCGTCGTAGTCGACCGTCGGATCGATCGGGTACGGATGCCAGCGATACGCGAACACGTCCTGCGGGTCGAGGCGTTCGACGACCACGTCGAAATTGATGTGCTCGTAGCCGCAACTGGTGATCGGGCCGCGAACGCGCTGCCCGAGCCCGAAATTCTGGCCCTGCACCTTCGCGCCGAACCACGTGCCGAATTCGGTCGTGTCGGTGAGTGCGCGCCAGACACGATCGCGCGGTGCGTTGATGACGATGCTGCGTTCGATGGCGTCGGTGGTGGCTTCGATGTCCATGGCGTCCTGGTGATCGTTGCGCGCGGATGCGCGGGGCGGGTCCGTGTTCGGAACGCGCAACCTTCAGGTTGCGCGACACACAGTACTCCCGGCCATCGCGATAAAGCAACCGCTTGGTTGCCGTTCGTCTGAACTACCCCGGCGGAGCCGTGCTGGCCGGGGTCGCGCCCGACCCTGAGTCCCCGCGTGTTGCTCACCAGACGCGCAAAAAGAAGGGCCGCCGACGGCAGCCCTTCCCGGCGGTTCGACTCGACCGTCGACCCGTTCAATGCTCTCGAATCAGCGACCGGGGCCATGCATCCGGCCCAGCACCGCCGCCATCGCCATCGCGCCGATCGACTTCACCAGCACCGGGTGCTGCGCGTAGAACTGGCTCATCTGCCCGACGATGCCCGGGTTCGCCTGCTGCGCCTGCTGCGCGATCTGCTCGACCTGCTGCGTCGACATCTGCGGCGCCTGCTCGGGCGTCGCGTTGATACCGGCCTGCGCGAGCGGCGGATGCGATCCACCGCCGAGGCCGCCGAGCAGCGCGCCGAGCATCCCGGTCTTCTGCTGATCGTTCGCATGCCCGAACAGGTGCCCGACCATCTGCGCGAACGGCGGGGTCTGCTCGGAATTGAATGCGTCCTGCAAGCCCTGGCTCACCACCTCGGGCGGCGCGGACTGGACGATCTGATGGAACTGTTCCTGCGCCGCGGGCGGCACCGGCGCGTTTCCGTGATTGGCGAGCTGCTGAAGCAAGCCGTCGACTGCACTGTTCATGGCTGTCCTCTTCCGCCGGAAGGAGCGGAGCCCGGCGAGCATTCGCCGGCGACCGTGGACAGCGTGCGAACAGTGGCGGGCTCGGGCGTGCGGATGTTCAGCGCTGCGGCATCGACGTCGTGCGGAACATGCGTCTGCACGACATCTCTGGCGTATTCGCCTCGATCAGGGCGAGGCGCGCCATCTGCATTTCAGCGGGAAGCATGCGCCAAGCGCTCTCGTTGACTGCTCGCACCCGCGTGCGCCAAATCACGTGCGAACGCGTCGCGCTCCCGATCAATCGATGTCGTCGAGTTCGCACTTCGAGCGCAACGCGGCGACCGTCGCAACGCCGTCCGCACTCGCGGGACGCGCGTTGTACGTGCTCGAGAACATGAAGCTGTCGCCGTAGCGACTGACGTTCACGCCGTCGTAGCCGTCGACGCTGACCGTTGCCCATGCCGGGCTGTCATTGCGGAGGCCGCGCACCTTGAACGTGTCGCCGCGCGAGGTTTCGCCCTGCCCTTCGTCGATGCGGTAGAAGCGGCTGCCGAGGGCTTCCTGGTAGCCCTTTTCGCGCAGCGCGTCGATCAGGCATTGGGCCTTCGCGTCCTGCTCGGATCGGAACTGGCGCACCGCGCCCTGCGCCGGCTCGTAGCCCGCGCGCGCCATTTCGTCGATCGTGTCCAGGCCACCGACGACATCGCGCATCGTCCCGTAGCCCGATACGCGCATCGTCGCGAACTGGAACTTGGCATCCACATGGCCCCAGTCGGCCGCAAGCGCCATCCAGTGGGCCGCCTGCTTATCGTTCTTGAGGATGTTCTGGTTCACCACCGCCAGCATGTAGGCGATGTCCGGATCCTGACCCAGCTGCGCCGCCTCTTCGTACAACGGGAGCGCAGCGCGCGAGTCGGTCTTGCTCAGAGCCTCGGCCTGCTGGAACTTCGCCCCCGATGCATCGAGCTCCGCTTTCGTGGGCGGCGCGGCGTACGCGGGGGCGATAGCGATCAAGGCAAGCAACAACGCGGCGGACAAACGCTTCATGGGTCAGGTCACGGACGAACGGATGCCGGTGTTATCGGCCGCGCTTTGCCTTCATTGACCCGGTTCGCTGAACTGGTCGGTTTCGTGCGCTACGCCGCGTTTCAAGCGCTCCCGGACCGCGAGCGTCGATCAATCGTCGTCCTGCGCCTCGCGCCCCTGCTGGCGGATCAGCGCGAGTTCGCGTGCGTCGTTGATCGCATCGCGCACGCTGTCGAGGTCCACGCTGCGGTGGTCATGCGTGAACTTGCCGGTCAACGGCGTATCGGGTTGCAATTCGCCAGCTTCGTACAGCGCCCACATTTCCTCGCCGTACCACGTGTCGAGCAGTTCCGGCGCCCAGCGGCCGAGGCTCGCGGTGAGATTGTTGACGTCGCGAAGCAGCATCGTGCGCGCGGCGTTGTTGCCGGCCGCGCTCACGACCTGCGGGAAGTCGATGACCACCGGGCCGTCCGGTCCGACCAGCACGTTGTATTCCGACAGGTCGCCATGGATCAGGCCGCAGCAGAGCATGCGCACAACCTGCCGCATGAGAACGGTGTGGAACTCGCGCGCCTGGTCCGCTTCGAGTTCGACCTCACCGAGTCGCGGCGCGGAGTAACCGTCGGCATCAGTGACGAGTTGCATCACCAGCACGCCGTGGAAATACCCATAGGGCGTCGGCACGCGAACGCCGGCGTCGCGCAACGTGTACAGCGCTTCGACCTCCGTGTTCTTCCAGGCCGTTTCCTGCTGCTTCTTGCCGTACTTGCTGGCCTTGCCGATGGCGCGCGTCTCGCGGCTGCCGCGCACCTTGCGACCTTCCTGGTACTGCACGCGCTGCTTGAAGCTGCGCTGCGCCATGTCCTTGTAGACCTTCGCGCAGCGCACGTCGTCCCCGGCACGCACCACGTACACGGCGGCTTCCTTGCCGCTCTTGAGCGGACGCAGCACTTCGTCGATGACACCGTCGTCGATCAGCGTCTGCAGGCTTGCGGGGGTTTTCAGAGCGGAGTCCAGAAGATGGGCGCGGGCGGGCCGCAGCGTGTGGTGCGTAGTGTTGCAGGTAAGCCGGTGCGGCGCCGGTGCCGCTCGATTGGGCGGTTGGATGGGGCGCGATCAGGCGCTGTAAGGCCTCACTGCGCCAGAAGTCGCGCGATCTCTGCGTCCTTCTCGTGCCACAGGGTGTTCATCCACTTCTGGAACTGGACGCGGAAGCCGCGATCGTTCTGGTAATCGCCGCCGAGCAGCTCGGCGGGAATCGGACGCTCGCGCACGCTCATGCGCACCTCGCGAATCCGTCCGCCGAGCAGGTCGGCGAGCGTCGGCCGGCCGCCGGGGTACGCGATCGTGACATCGAGGATCGCGTGCAGGCCTTCGCCCATCGCATCGAGCACGAACGCGACGCCGCCCGACTTCGGCCGCAGCAGGTGCACGTAGTCCGCGCCCTGCCCCGCGTGCTTGGCCGGCGTGAAGCGCGTGCCCTCGACGAAGTTGACGATGGTCACCGGAATCGAGCGGAACTTCTCGCAGGCGCGCCGCGTGGCCTGGATGTCGCGACCAGCCAGCTCGGGACGCTGCTTGATCTGCTTGGGCGTGTAGCGGCCCATGAACGGGAAATCGAGCGCCCACCACGCGAGCCCAAGCAGCGGCACCCAGAACAACTGGCGCTTCAGGAAGAACCGCATCAGCGGGATGCGACGGTTGAACACCTTCTGCATCACCACGATGTCCACCCAGCTCTGGTGGTTGGCGAGCATCAGGTAATGGCCGTCCTTGCGCAGCGCTGCGTCCACCCGCACGTCCACGCGCGTCGGCGTGAATCGATCCACCGCCCAGGTGTTGAACGCGATCCAGCTCTCGGCGATGCCGGTCAGCAACGAATTGGTCGCGCGACGCAGGCGCTCGGACGGCAGCACCGCCTTGACCATCGCGACGACGAGCAACGGCACGACGTGCAGCACCGTGTTGAGGGTGATCAGCAGGAAGACGAAGGAGAGGCGGAGCGAGGCCATCGAGTCGCGGTGTGTCGGTGAGGCGCCTATTGTGCCGGGCGCGACCGTGCGGGTCCGTGTTCAGGCGTCGCAGATCGGGTTGCAGACCGGTTCTGACGCTCGAAGTGACGGGCGCGACCTCGCGTCAAAGCGTCTGCCGCTGAGCGGGCGCGTTACACGAAGCCTAGCCGTAGCGCGCCCGATGCCGGCCGAGCGTCCTCGACACCTTCGCCAGCGCCGCCTCGACTTCGCGCGCGAAGCCGCCCTCGGCCAAATGCCGCACCCCCGAGTGCGCCGCGCAGACGATGCGCGTGTCAGACCAGCGCGAAGCCAGCTCACGCGCCCACGCGGCATACGCGTGCGCGGCGCCGGGTTCGCGCTTGAGGGCTCGGCCCAACATCGGATGCATGCGCAGCGACGATTGCGGCAGCACGTCCTTCAATGGGCCCTGCCCGGCCAGGACATTGAGCGTGTCGTCGACATGCACGATGCCGCTCCGTCGATGCCGCACCAGCACAGACGCCACGTGCACGCGCTCGTTGGCGCAGACGAAATCGACACCGTCGGGCACTGAGAGATCGAACACGTCGGCGAACGGATTGTCGGTCGTCCACCTCTCGATCGGTATCGGCGACCACGGCAGCGACGGAAAGCGCTTCTGATGACGCTCCGTGCCGTGCAACGCCGCTGAAGGAAACAGGCGATGCGTCGCGTCGACATGCATCGTGTGGAACGGGTGCACATGCACGACCGCGTCCACCTTTTCGCCGTTGTCGGTGAGCGCCATCACCGCCGCACGCTGGGCATCGTCGAGCCCGCAGCCGTCGATGACGACGAAGCGGCCGTCGCTTCGCTGCACGAGCGACATGTGCGTGCCGATGTTGAGCACGCCGGCAACCCGGTAGGTGCCGCGGAGGTTCCAGAAGGTGTCGGCGAGCTTGTGCATCGGCGAAGCATAGGCCGCGGCGGCGAAGCCGCGCGTATCCGCTGGTCAGACGAGCGAAACCTGCGCGCGCCGGCTCAGACCGCCGACCTTCGAACGTTGCGCTCGAACTTGTCCCAGCCTTTCTTCCCTTTCAGGAAATCGAGGCTGCCTTTGAGGCCGGCGATCAGGATGATGGGCTTGAACAGGGCGAGATCGAGAAGCGAGTACAGGCTCATCATCACGAGGTCGCGCGTGCGGTAGTCGCGGTGCTGGCGATTGTCGATGAGCACCGCCAGCATGCTCGGCATCGCGACGAGCAATGCCGTCGAAAGCAGGATAGCTGCGGTCGAAACGCCTGCGAGAACGCCACGAGCAGCCAGCCCTGCGAGCAGAAGCAGCGAGAGCGCCTGCATCAGAGGCGACAACGCCTCGAACAGGATGTTGTAGGGAAGCGCCACGAGACCCACGGCACCGTAGCGGTGGTTGAACCACATTCGCCGATACGCCCAGACCGTTTCGAGAAGAACCCGCTGCCAGCGCGCGCGTTGCTTGATGAGGTCGCGAATGTTGTCCGGCCCTTCCGTCATCGCGATCAATCGCGGGAGCGATGCGATCTGGTAAACGAGCTTGTGTCGACGGAAATGCTCGTGGACACGATACGTGAACTCGATGTCCTCGCACGAAAAGCGCGGGTCGAATCCGCCGATCTCGGCGAAAAGATCCTTGCGCCAGATCGCGAACGCACCCGGGCTGCACATCATCGCGCCTATCGCACTGAAGGCCAGCCGGTTCACCAGGAACGAACGCATCAGGTCGATGTTCTGCAGCGCGCTCAGCCAATTCGAGTCGACACGGCGACGTGCGCCGGCGGCACTCGCTTCCGGATGGCGACTCGTGCCGAAGTAACTGGTTACGCCCACGACCTTCGCGGGGTTCTTCAGCACGATCGCCATGCCATCGAGCAATGCGTTGCCGCTGTAGATCGTGTCGCCATCCACGCAGCACAGGTAGCGGTAGGCCGCGAAGTTCATGCCGCAGTTGACGGCATCCGCCTTCGACCCGCGGTTGATCTTGCGGACCACGCTCAGTCGCGAATCGCTGCGGCTGCGGTAGAACGTCGTCACTTCGCCGGATTCGAACGTCGCCTTGACGCGGATGTCGGACGGTACGAGGTCGAATGCGGCATGGAGGGTGGCGATCGTGCCATCGGTCGATCCGTCGTCGATGAGGATGACTTCGAACTCCGGGTAGTTCTGGTTGAGCAATGACTGCACGGCCGCGACAACCACACGCTCCTCGTTGAGCGCGGGCGCGATGATACTCACCGGTATCGACAGGCTGGACTGCACGATCGGCGCGGGGTTCTCTACCGCTTGCTGCGCCAGCAACCGCAGCGCGTATGCGAGCGAGAGCACCAGCGTGACGAGCAGCGCGATGACGAAAAAGCTCTGGTAAGCCGCGACGAGCTCGGCCAGGAAGGAAAGCACTTGACCGTTACCGAACATCCGACATCTCCGCGGTGCCCTGCATCGGCGACGTCGGCACCTTGTTCGCTGCGGATGGTGTTGATGATCTCCGGAATGCGGGTACGTGCGCTTTCGTTGAGCGAGTCGCCGGCCGCGGGCAGTACGTCCAGCGTGACCGTTCCCAACTCCACCAGCGATCGCTTGACCGCCAGCTGCACGGCATCGCTCTCGTCGGACAGCCGAAGCGCGAGTGACCGCACGACCTCAGGCGCGGGGAACCGCACGAGGATGCGTGCCGCCTGCGTGCGGACGAAGAACACCGGGTCCTCAAGGCACCGTTGCGCATGCACCGCGAGCTGCGGTGCATCCAGCGCGGACAGTGACGACAGCGCGATCTTCCGCACGTCCGCTGCAGGATCAGAGAGCAGCCCTTCCAGGATTGACGCGGTCCGCTCCGTGTATTGCGACTTGCCGAGCAGATACGCCGTCCAGTAGCGCGACTTCTCGTGGCCACCCTCGAGCCACGAAACGTAGAGATCGATCAGGTCGACGTTGAAATGCTCGAGGTGCGTCGACACGCGGGACGCCGGCAGCACGCCGCTGTCGAGCGCGCGCAGAAGCACTTCCGCAGCAACGGGGGTGCCGTGTATGTCGAGCATGTCCAGAGCTGCATAGGCGACCACCTGCCGCCGGCTAGCGAGCGCGCGTTCGAGCAATGGAAGCACGGCGGGATCGGACGTGCGCGACAGCGCATAAAGCGCGACGAGCTGGCGCGCGCGTCGGCGCGATCGGAAGTCGGACGCATGCGCCATCAACGTCGCGGTATCGGCGCGCTGCCTGTAAGCCTCGGCCGCGATGCGTGCGGGCTCGGGGTGAGAGCCGGCATTGCTCAGGTAGCGCGCGAGATAGCGCGTCTTCGCCTGCTGCATGTGTGCCCCGATCGCCGCCCATCCCGCGTCGGAGGCGCCATCGCGGCGCTCGATCGCCTCCAGCACGGTCAGGAAATGTCCATAGGTCCCGCGATAGATGAAGTGGTCGAGCATCGTGAAGAGGAACAGCGTCAACCAGAGGCACAGCGCGGCCAGCAGAAGCAGGACGAGCAGCGCCTCGACGCTCATCGGGTGTATTGCAGGGATATGGCGATCAGGTGCTGGCGGAATGTGTCGGTCTCACGACCCTCGCCAAGCTCGAATCGGATCCTTGTCGACTGTGTGATCGTCCGCGCGTACGCGACGTTCGCTGACCAGCCTGATCCACTACCGCCCGGAATGCCCAGGGCGTCGAATAAATAATCGCCGCCGGCGACATAGACGCCGAGCTGGTTGCGTCCGCTTTGCGTCACGCCGTGCAGCTGCAGCACGCGGATGTCGTGGTCGAGTTGCGGATTGCGCCCGAAGCGGTAGTCGACGCCGAACTCGCCATCGCCGCGGTAGAAGGTTGCGTGCGCGGAAGCAAGGTTCACGCTGCTGTCCTTGAACAGCAGGCGTCGATAACCAAGGCCCGCGCGGCGATTGGCACCGGCTGCGCGCTCGGCACGCAACTCGTAACCCCACTGCGCGAGAAAGTTTGCGTCCGGCGCAACCTGCACCGTGGCGCTGGTGTCCCACGCGCCGATGCGCGTACCCGCCGACAGCTGCGCCTCGTCGTCGACCAGGCCATTGCGATCCTGTCTCGCCACGGCGGCATCGAACCAATTGCCGGCTTGAGTGCTGCGCCCGCCGGCGATGCTCCAGACGTCCCACCGGCCGTCGTTGCCGTTGATGGTGACGTTTGAATGCTCGATCCGAGGAACGACATGCCAAGTAGCTTCGACAGCCTGCGCCGACGCCGCGCCTGCCCAGAGGCAGGCGACAAGCGCGACGGTGGAACGCGCGTTACGCGAGCTGGGCGCCATGGAATTCCGCAACGGCATCAATGATTTCCTCTAGCGTCGTTCGTGGCGCGAAGCCGATCGCCTCGCGAAGCCGCGTGCAGTCGGGATAACGGTCTACCGTTTCCTCGAACTCGGGGCCGAACACGGACTCGTACGACTTGAAGCGGATTTCGGATCGGCTATTCAACTGGTTCTTGATGCGGTTGGCCAGGTCGAGCACCGACACCTGCTCGCCCGATCCGACGTTGAACACGCGACCGTAGCAGTCCTCGCGACGAATCAGCTGGCGCAGCGCCCAGGTGACATCGTTGACGTAACCGAAGCAGCGACGATGGCTGCCATCGCCGTACACGGTGATCGGACGATCTTCGAGCGCGGCCGAGACAAAGCGGGGAACCACCATGCCGTACTTGCCGGACTGTCGGGGCCCGACTGTGTTGAACAAGCGGACCACGACGATCTTGAGACCCTGCTCGCGGTGGTAGGCCAGCGCGTGGAACTCGTCCAACGCCTTTGCGCAGGCGTAGGACCAGCGACCGATATGGGTTGCGCCGAAGACGAGGTCATCGTCCTCGCGGAACGGCAGCTTCTCCGACTTGCCGTACACCTCGGACGTCGAGGTGAACAGCACGCGCTTGCCCAGCTGATGCGCCAGCGACAACACGACATGCATGCCGTGCCCGCCGGTCTCGATGGTGCGGATCGCGCTTTCGACCACGCGCTGCACGCCCACGACCGAGGCGAGGTGGTAGACGTAATCCGCGCGCTCCATCAGCTCGCGCATCAGAATAGGGTCGGAGACGCAGCCGCGATGGAACTCGAAGTGCGGGTTGCCGAGGTGGTGCGCGAAGTTGTCGCGCGAGCCGGTCGACAGGTTGTCGATCACGAGCACACGATGACCCGCGTCGAGCAGCTCGTCGCACAGGTGCGAGCCGATGAACCCGGCGCCGCCGGTGATCAGATAGGTTTCCATGGTGGTCATTCCGACGCTCTGTGAATGGAGTGCGGAAACGTCGGCCCCGGCACGCATGCTGTCCTGGCTCGCGGGTCGCCTGCCATGGCGTGCCCTGCCCGACCGTTTGGTCAGGCGCTGCGTGGATGAGATGTCCCCTGTGACGGTGTTTGCAATTCGCGTGCCCGGCGTTCCCCAACGCCTGCAGGCCCTTGAGACAGGCTGTAGAGCGGAAATGCCCCGATCAGCGCGCCCGAATGCCGCCGTGCGTCACATTGTAGCGTGTGCGGGCGTCACGTTATGGCGCGGGGTGTTCGCCTGCGCAGTCCGTTTAGCGCGACTTCGCGGAACCTCGGGCGCGCGGCAACGCGCCTGCGAGAACAGCGCAGGTCGACATGCCTCATCGGTAGAGGTCGCGCGGTGTGGCGCTACTTCGCCGCCACCGCCGGCTTGACCTCCGACTTCACCTCCGACCAGCTCGTATCGGGGTCGAACTGCTTGATCGACTGCGCGACTTTCTCGGAGTCCGGCCCCAGATCCTTCTCGAACACCCGGCCATCGCGACTGATCATGAAGCTCATCACCCCGGTGTCGTCGTACTTGGCGGGCCATGCGACCGCGGCGAAACCGCGGGTCATGTCGTTGCCGATCCTGTAGCTGTGCGCACCGCGCGGCGCGGACGGGCCCTGCGCGTCGAGGATGCGGAAGTGGTAGCCGTGCCAGTCGCTGCCCGCGGTCGCGTCGCCGAACAACGGACCGAGCGGGCTGACCTCGCCGCTGTCGTCAGCCGCCCAGAACAGGCCGTCGTGCAGCCCGTCGGCACTCATGAACTTCTGCGCGTACTCGAGCACGCCGTCGTCGTCGTGATCGAGCTCGGCGTAGTCGATCTGTGCATCATCGTAGGCGCGCAGCGACTCTTCGGCGGCGAGTTCGTTGCGACCGATACGACGGACGCGAATGACGTCCGCGCCCGCCTTCGTATCGAAGGCCCAACCGCTGCCGCCCTTGGCGAGTGGAATCGGGAACGTGAAGGGATCAGTGCCGACGCTGAGCATCGACTTGCCGTCCGCGCCTACCTCGAATGCATGACGCTCGCGATACTTCGCGAGGAACGCGTCCACATCCGAACGACCGACACCTTCCAGCGGGATGTAATCGCGCCAGTTCGAGCCCAGCAACGATGCAAGCGCCGTGGCGTCGGCACGTTGCGTGCCCAGCGCCTTGACCAGCGCTTCGGCGGCGGCGTCCGGCGTGGCGAACATCGATTGCGCTGCGGCGGGAGTCGACGACGCCACCGCCGCAACAAGGGCCAGCGCGAGCGAACACATGAAAGTTTTCACGGGATCCTCCTGATCAACGACGACCGCCGGCCTGGCGTTCTCCGCCGGACTGACGTTGCGGTGCCTGCCGCTGTGAAGATTGACGTTGCGACGACTGTCGCTGCGCTTGCTGTCCCGACGATCGCGACGACGAGGAACGTCGTGCCGACGCATCGCTGGCCTGCCCACGCTGCGCCGACGCACGCGACTGCTGCGGGCTGCTTGCACCGGCGAAGGCGTTGTTTCTGGGCGACTGCCGCGTCTGCTGCTGACGCGCCGCCGACCGTGCCTGCGTATTGCTCTGCGACTGCTTGTGCCGCGCCGGCGCTTGCGCCCTGTTCTGCGCGCTGTCGCGCGTCTGCGGGCGTTGCGCACTCGACTGTGCACGATTACGTGCCTGGTCACGATTCGCGCTCTGCGCGAGATCGGCCTGCGCACGGTCTCGCGTCTGCGCCTGCGCACGATCGCGGGCCTGGTCGCGGCTGGCCGCCTGTGCGCGATCGTTCGTCGCGGCCTGCGCACGGTTACGCGCTTCCTGGTTGGTTCGCGCCGGCGAATCGACGCCACGCTTTTCCATCGACGCCCGCGCCTGCTCGCGCGACTGCGTGCGTTGCGCGTCTTCGCCGCGATACTCCGAACGGCGATCCGCACCCTCCAACCGTTGATTGTTGTTCTGCCGGTCGTACTGGTCGCGATACGGCACGCCGTCCCGATTGGCCGCGTTGTGGTTCCAGTTGTTCTGGTTCGCGTTGATCTGGCGATTGCTGTTGATGTTGTTGTAGCGGTCGACGTCGATATCGATGTCGTCGTCGTTCCAGTTCATGCCGCCCCAGAGCGAATCCGTCACCGCCAGCCCGACACCGAACATCAGGCCCGTGGCAAGCGCACCACCCATCGGGTAGTAGTTCGGCTGCGGCGGGTAATACGGCGGCGGATAGTCGGGGTAGCCCCACTCTCCGTAGGCGGTGTTCGGGTCGTAACTCGGCACGTACACCGTCTGCGGGTCTGACGATTCGATGACGATGTTGTCGCTCATCACCGGCGCCGGCGCCGTCTCGTAGCCACCCGCGGCCTGCTCGACCGGCGCAGCGGATGCGACCGGCGCGGCCTGCGCGCTCGCAGCAACCGGTTGCGAACTCACCTTCTGATATTTGTTCGAATCCAGCGTGCCGTTCGCCTTCGCCTTGTGGCGCAACTGCTGGATCGCGTCCATCACGTCATCGGGTTGCGCGAGAAATGCGTCGCCGAGGCGCTGCACCCACGGTCCCTGGGCTCCCATCGCCGCGAGCACCTGCGGGAACGCCGCGAGCGATTGCACGCTCGGGTCCCACGGTTGGCTTGCGACCTGCTTCACCGCATCGTCGCCCTTCGCATCCGGATGCGCTTTCGACCACGCCGCCGCATCGGCGACGTCCCCCGGATACGTGGCCGCCATCAACACCTGCGCCACCAACGAATCGGGATACAGCGCAATCGGCGCGACCATCTGCATCAACTCGGGCGCGGTGAAGATGACTTCCTTCGGCCGCGCGGTCGGCGTGGATGCAGGCGCCGCCGCCGAAGGCGCAGCAGCGGTCGCAGTTGGAGGCGTCGCCGCAGCCGGCGCCTTGTCGCGCGAACAGCTCGTGGTCAGCAGCAACGCCGCGGACACCACGCAAACGAGGGGAATGCGCATGACACCTCCCGCTGAGCAAGCAATCGAAAGGCCGGCCGACGGCCAACCCCGTTTCCTTAATCGCTACAGCTCGCGGTTGGCGGTTCGTGTCGAATCGACTATCCGCGGTGGGCGCCAGGCGTCGAAGCGCTGGCGCCCGCTTCGTGCGTGCTGCTCAGTCGTAACCCCACACCTTCAGTGTGGCGGTCGGTGCATTGCCGACGATCTTGTAGTGCACTGTTACGGACTTCAGCCGACCCTTGCGACCCGGTGCGTCTTTCGCTGCGGTCTGTCCGCCGGCCTTCAAGGTGCCGACGTTCGTCATCGTGTCATCGGGGCGATTGTCCCAATGCAACATCAGCGAGGTGATCTGCACATCGGCGCCTTCCGCCGACAACTTCACCTGCTTGACGTCCTTCTTCCAACGCCCGGCCTCGCTCTTGATTTCGACGCTCGCGTCCGTCTCGTTGACCGCGTGTTGGCCGAGCACGAACCAGTCGTCCGCCTGCGCACTGCTCGCGCTGCCGATAAACAACACGGTGGCGACTGCGAAGGACGACATCAGCGCTTGCGTGTTCGTCTTCATTGACTTTCCTCTCCAGCATTCCTGGCGATTCCAGGAGCGATGCCCGGCGACTGATGCGGTTCGCGTTGCGGGCAGCGGCGAGATCGGACGTCGAAGCGTCCGCACCGCAAGCGAGCAGGCTAGACCTCGATTTGTAATTGCAAGGTCAGTGCGAGGTGCGTTGCAGCTAACGAAGAAATCACGATCGACGCAAGCGAACACGAGCTTGATGTCGTGCACGTGCGGATGTGTTCGCTGCCACGCTCGAGTCCGCAAACACGCGCGGCGAACCACGCGTCTATCATCGGATTCCCTTGGGAGAACCGCCATGCCGCAGTATCTGATCGAACGTGAGATTCCCGGCGCAGGCAACATGTCGGGCGAGCAGCTTCGCGATGCATCGAAGCACTCCAACGGTGTGCTGGCCGAGCTCGGTCCGGACATCGAATGGGTCAACAGCTACGTCGCCGGCGACAAGATCTATTGCGTGTACAACGCGCCGAGCGAAGACCTGATTCGCTCGCATGCGGACAAGTCGGGGTTTCCCGCGAACCGGATCACCCCGGTGTCGGCGGTGATCAGTCCGGCTACTGCGAGGTCCTAGGCGCCGGTCCGCTCGACCGTGTAAAGCCGAGCCCCGCTGCACGGAGCCGGCTTGAATCGGGTGACGTCGAACATCAGCGGAGACCGCCGATCACGTCGGGAATGTCGACGTGATCAGCAACGCCGCGAGCGCGTTGTTCAGTGCATGCAATGCGATGGACGGCCCGATCGATCCGGTGCGCTTTACCAGCCAGCCCGAAGCGAGCCCGAGCACGAAGTAGAAGAGGAAGCGCGGCGGGTCGCCATGGCCGAGCGCGAATGCAGCGGCCTGGACCGTGTTCGCCCAGCCGAAGCTGATGTGTCGCGACAAACCGCCGAGCAGCATGCCGCGGAACACGAACTCCTCGACGATCGGCGCGAGCACGGCCATCACCAGCAGCGTCAGCGGAAGTCCGTACGCCTGCATTCCGCCTGCGGCCAGCGCCTCGACCGCACGCGTCTGCGCGGTCGGCGCGCCGCCGCCCATCGCCGCATGCCACGCGCCGATCGCCGCGCCCGTTCCGAATGCAAGCGCCCACGCGGCCGGTACGCGCCACCGCGCCGCGCGCCACGCAGCGCGATCGCCGAACAACTGCACCCGCGGAATGCCGCGCGCCAAGGGCAGCAGGCAGAGCAGCGATGCGAGCATCCCGACGAACACCGTGCGGAACATCGCCCGTTCGGCATCGGGCCCCACCGCGCTCAGGTCGAGAAAGCCCTTCGGCGCAACAACAAGCGCAGCCAGCAGCGGCACGATGAGGAACAGTGCCGCCGCGATCCACGCGCGTCGCAGCCCCGACGGGAACACGGCGACGCCGGCGCGCCCGTTCAAACGACGCATGAGCCCGCGGTAGTGCGCAGGCACCAGCACCAGCCCGGGCAGCAGCGCGATCAACGCGACGAATAGCGCGACCCCGAACACGCCCGGCCACATGGACGGCCTCAGCAGCGACGACGGCATCGCATGGGCGAGCGTCGCGAACCGCTGCATCGCCGTGCGGATGTTCTTGACGTCAGCGAAGTGCACCGCAGCTGCCGCGGTGCGTGCGTCACCGAGTGCGATCGCGGTATCGAAACGCGCCTGTTGCACGCTGGCGTAATCGCCCTCGGCCTTGTCGAGCTCGCGCTTGGCGGCGCGTGCATCGCCGGCGCGCAGGTATGCGCGCGCTGCGATGTCGGGCGAGACCGCGTCATCCGGCGCGTGGTACCGACCGAGTTCGCGAAGCGCGGCGCGGTGATCCGGAAGGGCGAGCGCCGCCGTGATGCGCCGCTCAGCAGACCAGGACCCCTTGGCCGGCGGCGCCGACGTCAGCAGGCGCTCCGCTTCGGCATAGCGCTTGTGCTCGACGAGGTAGTCGATCGCGGGCGCGACGTGCTCCTCGTCACCGAGCTGCACAGCCTGCAGGGCGAGTTCGCCCGCGCGCTTCGTGTCGTGCTGACTTGCGTAAGCCGATGACAGCTTCGCGTACAGATCGCGGCGCAATGCCGGCGGCCACGTCGCGGCCTGCTTCGACAGTGCTTCGCCACGCTCGACGGCCTCTTTGCCCCACAGGCGCTGCATCGCGAACAGCTGCACCGCCGGCGCGTTGCTCCAGCGCGTTTCGACGTCCGACTGGCATTGGTCGAAGTCGTCGACTGCGGACTCGATCCATGTCCCACTTTCGTCGTCGGTGAACTGATCGATGAAGCGACAGCGATCGAGCGCGAGATCGACGTCGGTCGGCGCCGCCGCGGATGCGCGATCGAACGTCGCAAGCACCGCTCGATATTCGGAAAGCTTCTTCGCCTCGACCTGCTGCACGCCGGCTTCGGGCGTCGGCGGCGCGTCTACTGCGGCCCACGCCGTGTTGGTTGCAATCAGCAGCACGGCCGCGACCAGGCGCAGCCCATAGCACCACTTCATTCGTGTATCCCCTGGCGCCGGGGCACTGCGCGGCGTGGCCCATTGTGCCGGAGGGCGCGCGGGACAGCGCTGCCCTGCGCGCCATGTCACGGTCTAGGCGCGTTCGCCGAAAAACCTGATTGACGCCGCTCCGAGCGGCCGCCCAGACTCGCCGCCGGGGATAACGGTTCAAACAGGGGAACACACATGGCTGCTCGCACCGCCGCGCTGGTCACAGCGCTTCTCGTCGCCGTGTCGGCTGCACCGGCCGCGGCCGCCGATCGCGAAGTCGAGACCTTGTACAGGAAGACGCTCGACATGCACGGCTGCAGCGAACAATTCGCGACGGACGACGTCGTCGAACGTTGCCGGCAGGTCATCGCCGCGTACCGCGCGGCCGAAGCGGCGAGCGACGCGACGCCGGACGATCACGCGTTCCTCGCCGCGAAACGCCTGCAGTACCAAGCGACGCTGGTCGGCGTGCTACGCACCGAAGCGGATGATCGCGACGCGGCGCGCAAGGAACTCGATGCCGCGTTGCAGGAACTGGACGTGATCGCACCCGACAAGAAAAGCGCCTTCGTGCGCGTGCAGACGCTTGACCTGCAACGCCAGGCCGCGCTGCTGGAACTCGATGGTGGCAGCTCCGAACGCGCGGACGCGGCGATCAGGAACTACCGCGAGTACGCGCAGGGTTTCCTGTCGGTGGTCGATCAGTTTCGCGACAACAAGAAAGCGATGAACCAGCAGCGCGTGAATGCGGTCGACGCCACCAACTTCGAGATGGAACTGGGCGATCACTACGCCAAGATGCTCGAAGACCGCGACGCCACCAACAAGGACGAGACGCGTCGCAAAGCCGTCGAGGCCTACGAAACAGCGCGCCAGTGGGCAATCGCCCGCGCCAATAACGACTGGAACGGATTTGCGCAGAAAACGCCGGCCGCGATGTATAGCGATGCGTCGCTCGCGCTCGCACAGCTGGCGCACGGCGTGAACGACACCACTGCGTTGGCGACCTACGTCAGCGAGGCCAAGGCCGTCGCGTGTACCGAGATCGACGCAAGTAACGGCTACGACGACAGTGAGCTCAAAAACCGCTGCCTTCGCACCATGCTGATGGAAGGCTGGGTGACCGGCGTCAACCAAGCCCTGATGCGGAAGATTTCCGCCGACAACGAAGCCCGGCTGCAGGCGGTCATCGACACGCTTCGCAAGAAGGACTGACGCGGAGTCTGCCGGCGCGATCGATTGTCGCGCCACGCCTCACGTCACCCGCTCGCCTTCCGCGACGCGAGCGGGTGTCACGTCGTCGGCCACGTCGCGAATGCTGAGCCGCCAACGCCCGGCCTCGCGACGCAGCCGCAGGTCGCGATGCTTCATTAGGTATGCGAGCGCGATCCCGGCGGCCGCGATTCCCGACAGCGCACCGACGCCCATCGCCCAGCGCGCGCCGAACCGGTCCGCGACCCAGCCCACCAGCGGCGCTCCGATCGGCGTGCCGCCCATGACGACGGCGATGCGCAGCGCCAGCACGCGCCCGCGCATGCCGCGTTCGGTGGTGAGCTGCATCATCGAATTGCTGGCCGTCATGAACGTCAGCGCCGCGAGCCCCACGACCACCAGCATCAGCGCGAACAGCCATGGGCCCGGCATGACGGCGGCGAACAACGCGGCGATGCCGAACACGGCCGCGGAGCCACCCATCAGCCGCATGCCCGGCACCGGCCGTCGCGCCGACAGCAACGCACCTCCCATCGTCCCCACCGCCATTGCGGACGTGAGCAGGCCGTACTGGCTGGCGTCGCCATGGAACACGGTGACCGACATCGTCGACACGAAGATCGCGAAGTTGAAACCGAACGTGCCGATCAGCGCGAGCATGCCCAGCACCGCCATCAGGTCGGGTCGCTGCCGGACATAACGGAAGCCCTCGAGCATGCCGCCGCGCGCGCGGTCGGATCGGGCCTCCCCATACAACTCGTGCACGCGCAGGCAGAACAGCGAGATCAGGACGGCCGCGTACGACGCCGCGTTGATCACGAACAACCAGCCCTCGCCCACCGCCGCGATCAGTAGACCCGCCACCGCCGGCCCGACCATGCGCGCGCCGTTGAACGACGTCGAGTTGAGCGCGACGGCGTTGGCGACGTATTCGTCGCTGACCAGGTCCGACACGAACGTCTGCCGCGCCGGCGCGTCGAATGCGGTGACGCAGCCGAGCAGCAGCGCGAAGCCGTACACATGCCAGAGCTGCACGACGTCGGTGAGCGTGACCACGCCCAGCCCGAGTGCGAGCAGCCCGGAGAGCGCCTGCGTCCACATCAGCACCTTGCGGCGATCCACGTTGTCGGCCGCCCAACCGGTCAGCGGCAGCAGGAGCAGCGGCGGCCCGAACTGCAGCGCCATCACCCAGCCCACCGCCGTCGCGCTGTGATGCGTCAGCACGGTGAGCACCAGCCAGTCCTGCCCCACCCGCTGCATCCACGTACCGACGTTGGACACCAGCGCGCCCGCGGCCCAGACGCGGTAGTTGTAGATCCGGAGGGAGGAAAACGTGCCGCTCATCGAGCGGCGCAGGTTAACGGGGTGCGCTTGTCGGCGACGTCAATGCGTCTGCACGACGTCGCACACTGCCCAGGCTTTGAAGCGGCTACAGCACTGGACTGCGCATCGGCGCATGCTGCTGGGCGAGATGCTCAGCGACGAGCGTCCGGGATTCGATGGCCCGCGCCGCCTGCCGGCTGCTCGCATCGAGCGGCTGATTGACCGCGCGCGCGACCTCGATAGCCGTCGAGATGCGATTCGTCGCGGGGTCGTCGACACCTCGCATGTATTGGACCGCCTGCACGTGCACGCGATCGCGCCCGATTTCGACGCGATCGACATGCGTCAACCCCGAACGTGCCGCTTCCGCGGCGGTGACACCTGCCAGCGCGATCGTATGCGCGCCACCCGGAATACCCATGCGGCGATCGAGTTCTTGCACCGCGCTGAGCGACTGGCGATACAGATCATGCGCGGGGTGCGTGCTGCTCGCCATGGTGCGGTCTTCCGCTGCGAGTCGTGCTTGTGTGTGCGCGTCCAGATGGCCAGTCGCCGGCAAGCCGTGGTCGCGTTGAAACTGCTGCAGGGCGTGGTGCGAATGCGCTCCAAGCACACCGTCGACCTGCAGCGGCCGACCGTTGGCACCGGTATAGCCCAGATGGTTCAGTGCGCGCTGGGTTGTCTTCCAATCGTGCGCCTTATCGTGCACCGGCTCGAGCTTCGGCTGTGCGTCGGCCACCGGAGCATGCGGGCGTCCTGCATCACGACGCTGCGCCGGAACCGTGCCGATCGCAATGGCGCCGCTGTCGATATCGCTGAAGTAGCGCTTGAAGTCTTCGAGCCGCGCCGTATTGAAATCGACATGCGTGTGCGTTCCATACGCATGGGGCTTCCCGCCGCCGTATCCGCCCTGAAAGCCGAGCGGCTGCCCATAGGCGACTGTCTGGCCCTCATGCAGGCCCGACCCGGCCAGCTCCATGTGCCGCACCTGTGCAATCAGCTCGCCGCCCTTGTGATCGTAGATGCAGACAAGCCCGTTGCGCGCATCGACGGTTCCGACGTACCCGGCCGCCGGCGACGGCACGCGAACGTGTGTCGATCCCTGCTCGTCCGTCAGGATGAAGTCTTTCGACACCATGAGTTGGCCGGACGAGGTGCGCGCTTTCAGCACTTCCTCACGGTGTCCATCCACGTCGGCATAGTGCCGACCGGGTTGATGTCCGTGATGGCTCGGGTGATGGATCTCGAGGTCGCCGTAGCCGTGCACGCGTTCGATGCCGTGCTCCGCGCTCTCTAGAATGCTGTAGCGGCTCATATGCCCTCCTTGGCTTGGTGCTATGCGAATCAATCGGCGGACGCGAATTTCCAGCAGTCGCCGGCATAACTGAAGTGGTAGGTGCGCTGCGCGCCCAGCGTCTTAACGACCTCGTCGTTTTCGTCGCGCTCGACAGGCTGCGTCTTGACCTCGAAGGTGTCGCCGGAGCGCGTCTCGTCGATGTCGAGCGATGTGTTCTCGTCGGACTTCAGCACCCAGCTGTAATCGCGCAGTGCAACGTCAAAGGTAGAAACCGGCGCGCCGGGCAGCGCCAGCGCAGCGCGCCGCTCAGGCTCGCGAACGAACGCTTCGAAAAACTGCTCGTAACCGTCGCGGGTGCACGCGCTGGCCGGCAGGCCAGGTCTAGCCGGGATGGGCGCTTGTGCGGGAGTCACGACCTTCGGCGGCACCACTGCCTGTGGGCTGCTCGTCGGCGACGTACAGCCGGCGGCAAGGATGAGCGGAAGTACGAGTGTGTAGCGGGCCATGCGGGTGCTCCTTGTTGCTGCATGGCAGTGGAACATTCCCTGTTCCATGCAGTTGCTTGACTGGAATGGACCTTACCGTTCGACGCCCGCACGCTCAAGACTTGGCATCAACGGCGCAGCTGACGTCGGCGAAACGACCGCGCACTTGCCTTTCAGCGATCTTGGTTCCCTCGATGCAGATGTGTGGAATGGGTCGCGCGACCCGCCACAGGCATCGCCCGGCGCTAACACGCGCGACGCTCTGGGAGCCAGAGAGGTCATGCATGCCAATGCGACGTTGCCAGCGACCGCTTTGACGAAGAACGACGCCGCTTCAACCCGCCTGCGCGAAGGCACGCGCGATCATCATCGCGCACCGTCCGCCCGCTGACCAGCCAGGCACGCCTTCACCCAAGGCTGTTCTTCCAGTGTCGTCAGCTGCGTGCCGGGTTCAGCACTGCGCCGGTAGCGCGCATTGCACTCGCTGCCAGACGATTCGGCGAGCTTGCCGTCGCACAGTTGCAGCGGCTTGTCGATCGACTGCCAGCCCGAAGCGCACTCGGTCTGCGTCTCACTGCCAGGACGCCCGCACACCTTCGTGCGTCGTGCGGTCGTGGCCGACAGCGCCTTGGCCTGCAACTGGCCCTCGTAGTAGTCCGCCGTCGCGACATACGACCACGTCCCGCAGATGCGATCGCCATGCTGGACGAGCACGTAGCGGCTGCAGTCGTCGGGGGAGCCGCCTTCGTCGCAATCTTCCCAGACGCCAGCAAATGAGCCGCCGTCTTCCAGGGGCTTCGACGCGGAAGGAGTAGCTGGCACTGCGGGTCTATCCGCGGTCGCGATGCTGGTCGGCGCAGATGCCGAGGTTTGTGTAGCGACGGGTGCATGGGCGTTCGGTGCCGAGCATGCCGCAAGTCCGATGAGCACCGTCAAGCCGAGCAATCGCATGGAACATCCTTGTTCTGTGTAGACAGAGCGCTTTGTGCCGTAGCCGTCCAAGGGATGCAAGCTTTTGCCGAACGTTTGGTTCGGGAGCGTAAATGTCGCCGGCGCGGTGAGGGGCTCGCGGACGGTATGCATAAACTGCGCGATGTCCAATGCGGCTCGCGGATGCGTTCGACGCCTTGGACGTGTAGCGAGGCATCAGCGACACCGCGCGTACAGCGGTCTACCTCAGTCGCAACGACTGCCGTGATATCCATCGTCGACGCGCCCGGGGCTGGGAGACGCGGACAGCTAGGTCCGCCACGGGGCCCCGCCGCCGCCAAGGCGGGCGTACACAGCGACGGCGTATCGTGGGGGGGCCCGTCCTGGACCGTCCCCCATGCCTACCGCCACCAGCACCGAGCACGACGTCGCGGCGATCCAGCGGATCGAGTCCATTCCCCGCATCCTGAGGACGGTCGCCGAGATCACCGGCATGCGCTTCGCTGCGGTGGCGCGCGTCACCGATACGCGCTGGACTGCCTGCGCGGTGCTCGACGAACTCGGCTTCGGGCTCAAGCCCGGTGGCGACCTCGACCTCACGACCACGATCTGCAATGAGATCCGCGACCACCAGCAGCCCGTGTTGTTCGGGCACGCCAGTGAACATCCCGTTTACTCGCACCACCACACGACCAAGCTCTATGGGCTCGAGAGCTATGCGTCGGTGCCGATCTTCCGCGGCAGCGGCGAGTTCTTCGGCACGCTGTGCGCAATCGACAGCCGCCCCGCCGATCTCGAATCGCCCGGCCTGTTGAAGACGCTCGAATTATTCGCCCAACTCATCGGCATGCAGCTGGAACTGATCGACGACCTCGACAGCGCGCACTCGCGGCTGCACGACTCGGAGTTCCGCGAACAGTTGCTCGCCACCAGCGAGCGCGAGATCCGCGACCTGCTGCAGCCCGTGGTGACGAACCTCTACCTGTTGCAGTCATCGCCGACGTTGGGCGCCGAGGACCGCATGCTGCTGGCCGACATGGACGCCAGCTGCAAGGAAGTCGCACGACTGCTGCGCGAGAAGCTGGACCGCGCGCTGGACGACACAGTGCCGAGCGCGCATTGATCGACGCTTCCGAACGCGGGCGCAAACGGGTCGTCGTGGTCATTGAGCGCCACCGAACGTCGTGCCACGTTCTCCGCAACAGATATGGAAAAGGCCGCCCGGAGGCGGCCTTTGTTCGATGACCAGATTATTTTTTCGTGCGACGGTTTTCGTCCGACGCGATCCACGCCTTGCACTTGTCGAACTGTTCGATGGCGCCCTGCAGCGGAATGTCCTCGACGACTGGCTCGATCTTGTTCGTCGCCAGGACCCTGCGCATCACGCGCAGGTTGCCGCCGTTGGCGCGGATCTGCGCAATGAGCCCGTCGACCGTTTTTTGCGGTGTCTCCAGAACTCCGCCATCCAGCGCCGGGTTGGAATCCACCTGCAACTTGAGGTCGAGCGGCATCACGTCCATGCCCTCGACAGACATCAGCGCCAGGCGGCGTTCCAGGTAGAACATCGGATAGAGACCAGGCTTCAGCGGGAACACGCTGCAGTTGCGTATGTGCCGCGAGTCGTCATGACTCGGGTCCGAGGTCCACTTGACGCTCACGGGCGCGGCCGCAGCGCTCGCGTCGGGCGGGGCAGGTTCGTCAGGCGTGGTCTGCGCAAGCGCGATGCAAGGGAGTGCGGTGAGCGCGACAACGACGGAGTACAGAGCAGTAGGTAAGGTCATGGCTGGGCTCGAAGTGGAAAGCGGGTTGCCGGTGATCTAGGTGCGAGGTTTATACGAACGAGTGGGAGAACGCATCGATCAGAAACCAGTGCCTTCGGTCTTGCCGCAGGATAGGCGCAGGAATTCCATGCGTAGCCGACTCGCTTTGCGAGTGCCGCATTCGGTAGCGTGAAGCGCTGATACATCGATTCCCCGCGCATCGCGGAATCCGTCGGAAAACGCGTGGTCACCTCCACGTTGCGTCCAGCGACGACGACACTCGCTATCACGCTCCAGCTGAGGCTTTCGGGCTCTCCGGGATATGTTCCATCCGGAGTCGTTACCGTGTGTTTGAACTTCGTTTCACAACGGTAGGGCGACTCGAATTCCGTCGCTGGAGATGACGGTATAGCGAACGTGCGCTGGACTTCCACGTCGCCGGAATAATCGATGTACCCGACCTGGTCATAATCGGAGCCGTCAAAGCGCTGCAAGTACTCCATCTGACCGAGTTCGCCAAGCTGAGCGAGGAACTTCTTGGCGTTTTCAGGCGCCTGCTCCTGCGCGCCCGCCGGGCCAGTGAGGGCACGCGCGGCGAGCGTAATGAACGTTCCCACGAGTCGATTCATGCGGCGCGTCCCATTGACAGATCGTACGCGCGCGCGTCGCGCCACTTCGTGGAACAACTAAGATCGAGTGCCGCCTCAATCGCTAAATGCCGGTGCCTTCGGTCTTGTCGCAGGACAGCCGCAGGAACTCCATGGCGTAGCCGACGCGCTTGGCAAGTGCCTCGTTGGGTAGCGTGAAACGCTGGTACAGAGATCGACCTGCAAGCTCGCCCGAGAAGTGCGTGGCGAGCTCCACTTGGCGGCCAGCGACAACGACGCTCGACACTCCTTGCCAGATGATGTCCTGAGGTGTCCCGGGATACGTCCGATCCTCGGTGGTTTTGGTGTACTTGAACTGCGTATGGCACGGGTTCGGGGCGTCGAAATCCGTCGCCGAAGATGGCAGCTTGGCGTAAGTGCGCGCGACTTCCACGTCTCCCGAATAGTCCATGTGCCGACCTACGTCGTAATCCGAGTTGTCGTAGCGCTGTGCATACTCCATCTGGCCCAAGCCGCCAATCTGCGCGAGAAATTTCTGCGCATTTTCCGGCGTCTGCTCTGCGCGGCGACTGAACCAGCAATGGCGCAAGCCACGACAGTTATACCAATCTGCCAAATTCGGTTCATTGAAGTCCGTTCCCCCGTAAAAGGTGTGGATGTTGAACGCGCCATCGTTTTCACTGGCACGCTGCGGAACAACCGCCTCGCGCGGACCTCGATGTGCGACCGTTAGAGTTACTGCTTGGATCCTGTTGCTGGCCGGTTATTTGCGCCGCCGCACGATTCGACGGTGTCGACGCAGGTGGCGATCGGCGCGCAGTACCAGTACGGCGTCGTCTTGGTCCCGAGCACCTTGCCGTTATTCATTGCGACTTCCTTGTGGTCGTCGCTGCGGCAGTTCAGATTGATCGATGCCGCGCCTTTCACTCCGCAGGCATTCGCGACCTTTGACTTGGCGGTGGCTTGCGCGGCTTCCAACGTGGGGAACGACGGCGTAAGCGGGCTGACCCGGCGCGGCACTTGCTTGCATTCGGGTTTTGGTCGCTCGGGTGTAGAGGCGTGCGGCGCTGCCATGCCCGCGGCCTCGCGCATTTCCGCGAGTCGCCGCAGCTCGGCCTCGCGAGCCGGCGACATGTTCATCGTCTTCATCAGATCCTTGACCTCCGCGTTGCGCCTCTGCCGTGCAGCTTCTGCCGCACGCGCGTCGGCCGCAGCCTGGGCGGCACGCTGTTCATTGCGCTGCTTCTGCATCTGCTCGTATCGCTTGCGAAGGACGGGGTCGGTGCAGAACTCGGGCGAGTCCACCGAGCACTGGTAGCCGACGTAAACCTCATCGGCCGCGGCAGTCGCGCAGAACATCGCGGCGCAGAACCCTGCGAGCGTCCGACGACCGCAAGTCGTCGGACGGGGTACAAGAGTCTGGACATGGTGTCTCCGGAGCAAGCAGATAGGCGCGACGCGAGATTCCCCGGCGATATCGGCGTCGCCGGCAAACACTGAATGGGCACACGACCAGTTTGTGACCGAGCCGGCGGCGTCCAGGTGTCCCCACACCCGACGTCAACGCAGCTGACAGCAATAGGCTGCCAAGGTCTTGACTGTCCAGAAGCCTATCTAACGTCCGCTATTGGCCGAAAGCAGACAGTGGGGCGTTGCTCCCCGTCTGGAGTTAGGAAGAGCCTTGCAATGCATGACGGCTCAGGGGTAATCCGCCGGCACCGAGTCGTCTGCCGCCGCAACTCGGCCGGAGAAGATCCCCGGCAGCACATGCCACGCGAACAGCCATACCGAGCTAGCGCCGATCGCAATCCCTAGCAACGGTCCCCAGACGGCGACGGGGATAGCCAAGGGCCAGTAGCGTCTCAACGGCGAAGGCGGTGAGCGGCAAGCTGATGACAAGCGCCGCCACTTGCGGGGACCGCCGGCTCAACACCAGCGTTGTCGTCGGGCCACCTGCAGATGCTGCGCCCCGTTGGAGCGCGAAATAGCAACGCGCACCGCCCGGTACGCTGTTCAAGTACCGCATCCAGCCCAAGGCGGACTGAGGATCGAACTTGATTGCCGCCGGAAAGAAATGCCGAGTCAGGTTTTCGAAGATGCCGAGCAGTAAAACGCACACGAACAAGCCGCACGGAATTGCAACCAGATGGGTCAGCTTCATTTTTTCTACCGACGGCTCCTCCAGCCGGCTCAGATTCTATCGCGGACGCTCCTGACGGGCGGGTCGCCGCGTGCTTTGGAACGCTACCGACACTCGCTACGCGCGCGTGGGGTTGGAATTTCCGATCCAAACTGCGACTCGCGCTTAGGCTTGTGGCTGAGCTTGTTGCGGTGCGTGTCGCACGCTCAAACCGAGCCTAACAATTCGTCCAAACCGACGCCCCTTTGCGGCGCCGCTCAACCCAGGTGCCACGGGCCACATCATCGTTCGGCGTCCTGTGAGACAGGTAGACCGGACCGACGTCCTCTCGTCTGAGTCACGCGAGAAGCCCCGCGCTAACGGGGCATTTTCTACTTCCGCCAGCGACCTGCCCGCGAGGCGAACTCACGTCATGCTTTTGAGGTCGCTAATTGGAGATTACGGCCTCGCCCACGGTGGGTATCGCGACGGCTCGGAAACAACCGTTCGATTGTCGGCTCTCGGCCCAAAGCGGACGTATCACTGGTTACAAGGCTGCAGGGCGCTATGTAGCCACCGCGTGCAGCGGCGGGCCGGCTTGCGGCTGCGGGCGCAACTCTTGCGCGATGCGACCGGCGTCCATGACCAACACCCGATCGGCGCTAGCAATGGTCTCGGGGCGATGCGCCACGATGACCTTGGTCAGCCGCAGTTGCTTCACCGCATCGTTAACCAACCGTTCCTTCGTGACGTCGAGATGGCTTGTCGCCTCGTCGAGAAACAAGAGCTTGGGGTTGCGATACAAGGCGCGGGCGAGAATCACGCGCTGCTTCTGTCCACCTGAAAGCGAGCTGCCCATGTCGCCAATGAGGCTGTGATAACCCATTGGCATGGCTATGACCTCGTCGTGCACCGCGGCGAGCCTTGCTGCCGCTTCAATGCGCGCTTGGTCAAAGTCCGGATCGAAGAAGCTGATGTTGTCCGCGATGCTGCCGGCGAAGAGTTGATCGTCTTGCATGACCGCGCCAACGATGGCGCGCATGTTGCGCGGGCCGAGTTTATGCAGGTCATGCCCGCCGATGCGGATCGCGCCTTCGGTCGGCGCGAGCAGTCCCAGCAGCAGCTTCAGCAGTGTGGTCTTGCCGCACCCGGAGGTTCCGACGATCGCCACCGACTCGCCTGGCTCAATGGTCAAAGTGCAGTCTCTTAACACCCACGGCTCGCCTTCCCCGTAGCGAAACGACAGCTTTTCCACTTCGATGCGAACATCGACTGGCGGCAGTGCTTCAAGACCACCGTGCCCATCCTCAGGGGGCGTAAGCACGATGTCGGCCAAGCGCTCGCCGTGCAGGCGCAGCATGCGGAAGTCGATCCACTTGTCGATGAGTGCACTGGTGCGCTGCGCGAACTGGTCCTTGTACGCCAGGTAGGCGATGAGCATGCCCACGGAAAATACGTTTTGCAGCGCCAACGTGGCGCCAATCCAGATCACCGCGATGCGCTCGATGCCAAACACCACCTGGCTTGCGGTGTTGAAGCCCAAACCCATTCGAGCCAGGCGCACGTCCTGATTGACGGTGTCGGTCATCAGGTTGTCGTAGGTGGCTCGGCGTTGCGCTTCCTCGCCCGCGACTTTTAGGCTCTGCATGCCCCGCAACGATTCAAGCAGATGCGTCTGCTGGCGCGAGGCTGCGATGAGCTGCTGTTCCGTGCGATTGCGAACCGGGTGGTAGGCAATGGCCCGAATACCCATATAGATGGCCACCGCCAACACGGTAACCAGCGCCAGCTTCCAGCTGTAAACGAGCATGAGGCCGAAGGTAGCGACGGCCATCAGGCCATCAATCAAAGCTTCGACGAAGCTCGTAGTCAGCGTGCGTTGGATGGTCTGCACCGATCCCATGCGCGACGTGATGTCGCCGAGGTGGCGCTTTTCAAAGAAGTCCAGCGGCAGGCGTAGGAGATGGGCGAATACATTCCCCATCCATTGCAGGCCCAAGCGCGAGGACAGAAACACCACCGACCAGCCGCGCAAGAAACCAATGCCGATTTGCAAAAGCAGCGCAACGCCAAAGCCTAGGCCCAACACTACGAGCAGATTGCGGTCGGCGGAGACCAAGACTTGGTCCACCACCCACTGCATGAAGAAGGGTGCAAGCACCACGAACACTTGCAGTGCCAGCGATAGCGCAAGGATCTGGCTGAGCGAGCGCCACAAACCACGCATGGGGCCGGTGAGTTGCCGTGCCGAGACGGACGGCGTGGCTTTCTGCGGTTTGAAGTCGGCCGTTGGGGTCAGTTCGAGCGCTACGCCAGTGAAATGTTTCGACACTTCGTCAAGCGGCAACTTGCGCTCGCCGTGGGCGGGATCGAGAACCGTTGCAGTAGACTCGCCGACTTTGGTCAGCACGACAAAATGGTTCAGGTCCCAATGCAGGATGCACGGGAGCGTGAGCTTGCCAAGGTCGTTTAGGTCCACTCGGAGTGGACGCGTAGAAAATCCTAGTCGATGTGCGATCTGGATCAGATGGTGGAGCTTGGCGCCTTTGAGCGACAGCGGGAAACGAATGCGCATCTCAGGCATGCCAACGGACATGCCGTTCGCGGTCGCCACCATGGCTAAACACGCGAGGCCGCACTCGGCGGCCTCGGACTGGCGAATGATCACGTGAGATCCACCTGCATTATTCGCGCCCGCGCCTCGATTGGGGCGCGACCGCAGTCCTCTCCGGCCGCTAAGGAGTTGCTCCTATCTTTAGGAACGGCAAGCGGCCCCCAAAGCACTACATTTTTCGCTTGCGAAAATAAAGTCGGACCGCGATGAGCGAGACTACGACGCCGACCGCGGCGGCGATCGCCCGATCCTGCGCGGGCATCGAAGCCGTCGAGCTGTTTGCAAAAAAGAACATTACGATGCCGACCGCCACGACGGCGCTCGCGGCGTTTACTGCGACCTTTCGCTTGGCGTCATCATCCACAGCTGCAACCTCTCAGTAGTCGAGCTCATCTTAAGCCAAAGCAGGGCTTGGCTAGCGCTGTTGCCAGCCAAGCCCCGCGCGCATTGCTACTTACTCGATGCAGTTTTCGTAGATCGCGGTGCCGATGGCCCAGCCAACGCACCACGACGCCACGAGCGCAGCACCCACTGCCGCACCTGCCGCCGCCGCAGCGCCGACCGCCGTGGCACCGGTAGCGCTGGACGCGGCAACACCGCCGCCAATGCCCGCGCCGATGGCGATTGCATCGCCAGCGCCAGCGCCGTCGACCTGGGAGATTTCTTCGAAGGTAAGTTCACGCATTTCTACTTCTCCATTTAAGTGACACGCAGTCCCCCTGCGCTACGGGGCCAGTTACCTGGCAAAAGCGCTATGTGTGGTCGAACACGCGACCCTTGATGGAGTAAAGCGGCTCGAACACCCATTCGATGAGGCTTCGACGTTCGCCGATGACGTCTGCATCGAGCACCATGCCGGGCTTCAACGGTTCGAGCTTTCCGTAGGCCCTGATCGCTTGGCTACTCAGCGCGACGGTTACCCGATACAGGGGCTCAGTGCTTTGAGCAGCGCCCAGTAGCGACGCCAACTCGGCGGGGGTCAGCGCGCTGCGACTGATGCGCGCGACGCGACCGCTTTGATGGCCGAACTTTTGATAGGGGTAGGCTTGATAGCGCAGCAGTACCGTGTCGCCGGGCTCGATGAAGCCAATGGCACGGCTAGGCACCAGCAATTCCGCCTCAAGCTTTCCATCGCCCGGCAGAACGCTGAGAAGCGGCTGGCCTTGCTGCACGGATTGGCCACGTTTGACGGTTTGGGTGGCGATCACGCCGTCGACGGGCGCGCTGAGCATCACCGCACCACGCGCTTGGGTTTCGACCTGCTCTTGTTCAAGGGCCGCCAAGTCGCGTTCGTAGCTGGCCTTCGTCGCCTCGCGCTGCCCGGGCAGTTCTTGCATGGCCTGTTGCAACTGCACGATCGTGCGTCGCGTGTTGATCGCTTGACGCTGCAACGCCTGCATTTCGCTGACTTGTTCCAGCGTCGCGGACTCTTGCTGCTTGATCTGCAGCAAGCTGACATAGCGGTCGGCTTGCAGCTGCCGCAGCCGACTGGTCGTTTCGTTGGCTATCCGGATCTGCTCGTTGCGCGTGGCAATTTCCGCTTCGACCTGTGCCAACTCCCGCTGCGCATTGGCCAGCTGCGCAGAAACGCCCTGGCCTTGCGCTGCGAGCAATTGCCTTTGCGCCGAATACCCTGAGGCAAGCCCACCTTGACGGCGTTGCAGACGCTGCTCCAACGCATCGATCGTGTCGCCATTAGCCACCGTGGCCTGAGGCACGGTGATCACCGCAAGAGCTTGTCCCGCAGCGATGCGACCACCCTCGGTTGTGTTCAACGTGCTCACCACGCCGGTGGCGGGTGCTACGACGGTTGCCAAACCACTGGACGGCACGAGCTGTCCCACGACCGTGGAGCGGCGTGCGTAGGTGGCAAAGGTGAGGAAAAGCACGACCGCGAGTGCGGTTATTATGGCAGCCAGCGTGAGCACCCAAACACGAACCGGTTGCGCCAGGGAAATTCCACCCAGCCAACTCGCGCGCTTGGCGTCGAACACTTCCTTGCGAAACAGATCCTGCGACATCGTCCTTGACTACCCCTCCCTCCCCCCGGGAGTGGAAGCATTGGATCAGCGGACGGACGCGCCCGTCAAGCGAAATGCGACATTTGGCTTTCACGAAAATAAACGCGGCGACCGGCCACGTTTAGGTGGACGGGCTACTGCCTAGGTGGGAGCGTGAGGCCTGGTTTCGCGCTGATCGTCGCTGGCGCAGTTAACAGTGGCTTTAACATTTGGCTACGCATACATCCGCCAATGGCCAAAAGCCGACAACGGGCGACGCGTGAATCGGCCCAGCGCCGGGAACGCAGACAACCGGATCACGTCCCCAGGTCCAGATGAGTCAGGTACAGGCGCAGGTCGAACTCGAGCTGGTGGTAGTCGGGCGCCATATGTGTGCACAGGCGGTAGAAGGCCCTGTCGTGCTCGGGCTCCTTCAGGTGCGCCAGCTCATGCACCGCGATCATCTTCAGAAATTCGGCCGGTGCGTCGCGAAACACGGTCGCGATGCGAATTTCGCGGCTCGCCTTCAGCCGGCCACCCTGCACGCGGGAAATACTCGTATGGGTGCCCAACGCGTGTTTCATGACCTGCAGCTTGTTGTCGTAGACGACCTTGGCGAGTGGAACCGACTGGCGTAGGTGCCGCTCCTTGAGGGCTTGCACATAATCGTAGAGCTGGCCGTCCGTACGCACCGAGTGCAGTTCGTCGTATCGGGCTTTCAGTACATCGCCCAGCCGCCCCTGCTCGATGAGCTCATTCACGCGCGCGAGCACGTGCAGTGGGTAGCCGCCAAGGTATTTCAACGGTTGCATCGGGCTCGGCGAAAAGTCGTCATGGACCGCGAGTATGGCGAAGCGCTTCGTCTGTAGACCGAAGGCCAGCGCGCGTGCGTAGCCACGAACAAGCGGCCGTTTGCATCAAGCGGCGCTAGGCGCGGGTCGGCGGTCGACGCTCGTGTATATGCCCACACGTAGGTGCTGCTCGGCACTGCGTCGATGCCCTCGAGGCCAAACATATCGGCGGATGCACCGGCCACTAACGAGCAGGCCCAATGCGCTCCAGCATGCGCAGCAACGTCGGCATGTCGGCGGGTTTGACCAAATGCTCATCGAACCCTGACGCGCGTGAGATGACGCGGTCGTGCGGCTGGCCGTAACCGGTAAGTGCAATGAGCGTGGCGTGTTGCGCCGCGGCGAGCTGCCGGAGTTGCGGGGCCAGTTCGTAACCGGTGATGTCCGGAAGACCAATGTCGAGAATGCAGACATCCCACGCGGACCCGACCTGCGCGGCGGCGAGCGCTGCCTGACCCGTCTGGGCTGTTGCGACAACGTGCCCGCTCAATTCGAGCACGTCCGCCAGCGTCTTGAGGGCGTCCGCGTTGTCGTCGACGACAAGAATGCGCAACGCGACGGCGGGTGACGCAGTGTCGCCCGCGGCCTGCGTTACCAACGCGTCCTCGACAAGAGGCAGGGTGACCGCAAACGTCGCACCCTTCTGCAGGCCGGCGCTGCGCGCGCGGACTTCACCCCCGTGGAGTTGGACAAGGCTTCGCACCAGCGAGAGTCCGATGCCCAGCCCACCCTGGCTGCGGTCAGGCGTCCGCTCGGCCTGCGTAAACAGGTCGAACACCCTGTCGAGCATGCTCGCTTCGATGCCGACGCCGTTGTCGCTGACCGTGAGGCACGCACGTCCGTCGTCCGCAGCGAGACGAACTTCAATGACGCCGCCCTGGGGCGTGTACTTGGCGGCGTTGTTGATGAGGTTGGAGACGACCTGCACGAGTCGATGGAAGTCGCCGCGGACGACGAACTGCCCTGTGCCGATGCTGGTATGGAGCTCGTGCCGGCGCGATTGGAGAAGCGGTTGCGCCTGTTCGATCGCCGTCGACACCACCGCGCGAAGATCGACCGGCACCCGTTCGAGCTCGACGAGGCCACGAGTTACCCGCGAGACGTCGAGAAGATCATCGACGAGGCGCGTCATGTGGCGGACCTGGCGCGAAATCACTTCGCTCGCCTCACGGATCGGGCGCGAGTCACCTGCCGAGAGCTTGAGAATGTGCGATGCGGTATTGATGGGCGCCAAGGGGTTGCGAAGCTCATGCGCAAGCATCGCGAGGAATTCGTCCTTGCGCTGATCCGCTTCGCGCAACGCATCGAGCATCTGCTTGCGCTCGGTGATATCCACGCTGGTGCCGACAAGCCCCATCACCTCGCCGGCGGTATCGCGCAGGGGCGCCTTCGTAGACCACCAGATCGTGGTCACGCCGTCGGGCCGGTGGATCGGCTCTTCCTGCTGCCGTGTCGTGCCTGACGCCATGACCTCGCGGTCGCATTCCATCAGCGCTTCGGCTTCCGTCGCGTTGGCCAGAACTTCGGTGTCGGTGCGCCCGATCAGTTCGTCGGGCGTACGCCCCATCGCTTCAGCAGCGCCGCGATTAGCCAACAGATAGCGCCCGCTTCGATCCTTCGCATACACGGCGCCCGGAACGGCACTGATGAACGTGGAAAGCAGGGCGGACGTGCGATCACGCTCTTCTTCGATACGCCGGCGGTCCTCGACGTCCATCAGCACGCCCGGAAAGCGCACCGGGGTGCCCGAACTGTCGAGCTCCACGCTGCCCGCAGCTTCGACCCATCGGTAGGTGCCATCGCGCAAGACGCGGTATTGGCAGCGATACCGGTTGCCGCGGTCGAGGGCGTCCGTGATTGCCGACTGGACGCGCGCTTGGTCGTCGGGGTGGATGGTTGCGAACGCCGTTTCGATGGGTACGCCGGACGCCACTGCCGCAGGGTCGAGACCGAAGTTCACCGCGAATCGCTCGTCGCCTAGAACGCGATTGGACTGTACGTCCCACATCCACGTGCCGAGGATCGCACCCGCGTCCAGTGCGAGCTGCACGCGCTCAAGAGCAGCGTCCGCGTCGGCCTGGAGCTGTTTGCGACGCGTCACGTCGCGGAACAGAGCTGCCAAGCCATCGCCGACCGGAAAGCATCGGACCTCATACCACTTCTCGCGACCATCGGGATATCGGTACAAATGCTCGAGCGACCGTGGCTGCCGATCAGCCAAGGAGTCGCGATACATCTGGCCGATCGTTCCTTCGAAAGTTCCGGGAAAGAGCTCCCAATGGTTGGCGCCTATCATCTGCTTGCGTTCGAGATGCACCATCGCCGTAGTCGCTTCGTTGACCTCAACGATGCTGAACTCCCGGTCGAACAGGGTGAATCCTTCATCCATGTTTTCAAGCACGCTTCGATAGCGCGCTTCACTCGTCGCCAATCGGCGCTCGGCAAGGATCTGCGCGGTGATCTCGTTGCAGGCGCAGAAGAATCCCCCGACGTCCCCTGACTCGGCGCGCACCGGTGCGTAGAAGAATGAGAAGTGCGCCTCTTCGCGATAGCCGTGGCGCTCCATCCACAGTTCGATGTCGTCCATCTGACTGGGCTCGCCGCGATAGGCTGCCTCGACGATCGGCTGCAGATCGGCGCGGATCTCGGACCAGACTTCCAGGAAGTCGCACGCCAGCGCATCCGGGTGCTTGTTCCCGAGGATCTCGCCGTATGCATCGTTGTAGAGAAGTGTGCGCGCCTCTCCCCACACGATGAACATCGGCTGGTTGGACGCAAGCATGATCGGCACAAGCGTTTTGAGCGCCGTGTCCCACTGCTCCGGTGGCCCGATCGGCGACGTCGACCACGCGAACGCGCGGTGGCGCTCCGCCATGGCGTTGCCACCGGAAAAAAGGAAGGGAACTCGCTTCATGCAGCCGGCCTCTGTAGAACGTTGATGGTAGCCACATGGCGTGCACGCGCCGAGCAGGAGCGTCCTTGGGACCGTTTCCGCGAGGTCACGGCGCAAACACCAGCGCGTCTTTATGGTGCGACCACTGCGTCCGCTTCTAGCGCTTGCCGGCGCTCGCCCGGCACTCGTGTCCGGCTGCTGATCCAGCACAAGGCTTCCCTTCGTCAGCGATTCCACAGGTCGCCAGAAATGCCGATTCTCACCGTCCTTCATGCCCGAGTTGATGCTTGGGCGGACCTCAGTGCTTCGGCTGTGAAGACCCGCGACGCGCTTCAGATGCTGGTCGACTACCCGCATCCGATTACCGAATATCGGTTCGAGGACGAACTGCGCGAGCGGCGCTCGCCGT
This sequence comes from Lysobacter sp. HA18, assembly GCF_054057595.1. Classification (NCBI taxonomy): domain Bacteria; kingdom Pseudomonadati; phylum Pseudomonadota; class Gammaproteobacteria; order Lysobacterales; family Lysobacteraceae; genus Lysobacter; species Lysobacter sp. HA18. The sequence continues at coordinate 1,328,715 of NZ_JBSRZL010000001.1, read as the reverse complement.
GGCAGATGCCGATGTCAGCTTCTTTCGCGATCGGCTCGACCAAGCAAAGCGCCAGTACGCAACGGCCGAACGCGCACTATCTGCTCCTGCGGCGGCGGCCCACGCCGCCCCCGGCCGTTAGTGCGCAGCGGGACGCTACCGTCTAAAAGAGGTTCGCGGCGCTCGTGCGAGACCATACCCATGCGCGATCCGCCGGCCTGCTTGCCTGAGCTGACTGGCTACCAGCATGGTTCTCTAGCCAATCCGTCGTTGCGACGGGCAGCGCCGCAGAACTCCTGTCGTCGGCTTATGGTTGACAGCCGACGTTCACGCCCGACGGCGCCGCAGCAGCACAATATCCGCGGCAACGATGGGCGGGGGCTTTGCAGTGTCGGCGCAGGACCAAAACGGGGACGGGCTGCTCTCGCGGGCGGAGCTGGAGATCGAACTCGCTCGCCTCGTGCTGGCGGTGGAGCGGAAGCACCCCGTTGCCGAAGGCGACGCTCCGGTGTCGGACACGTTCGCGACGTGGTTTGAATCGGCAGCGGTTGACCTGCTCGGTCGCGTGAGTCCGGAGATGCGACCGTTCTGCCTCGAGCGCTTGCAGCAGATCGCCCAAAGCAATGCCGGGCTCTCACTGGTCAAGCTCGACCTGGAGGCGGTAGACGTCAGCTTCGCGCCTTCTGCAGACGTGGACGGCTCGAACGGCGCTCCCTGATCGGTGCTGGGAACGGCGCCGTTGTTGCAACCCTGACCCTACGAAGCTACGCCGCGCCCGAGGCCGGGGGTATTGCGGCCGGGTACCGGCTCGTCGCGGTGTTCATCAGGTCGATCCGACTCTAGCTAGGCAGACATCCCTGCCGCGCCATGCGCCACGGCCAACAGCCAACAGCCAAAACGCGCATGCAAGGTGCGTAGCGTTTTAGCTAACCAGCCGATCTGAGTTGAGGTCTGAAGAACCGACCTCGTCAGAAATCGACGCCGTGAAACTTCCAGCGCCAAGGTCAGTTCGGGACCGCAAGGTGATCAACCCGATGGGTGCGCGCTTTTCGGCTCATCGTGGATTACGCGCCGCCGCAGCCGCGGCCTGCAGCACGCGCACGTACGCGTCGCGCTTCCTGTCAGCGTGACTTACGGCGTTCTCCAATCCCTCGACATACGCCGCGATCAGCGATTGTGCGTTGTACTGGTCGCGCAGCTCGTTCATCGTGCTGGTCACGGCGTCGCGCACGTGCCAGTCGACGTTGATGCCCTTCTCGGCCTGGTTGGCGAGGTCGACGACGCGCAGCAGATGCGGCGTCACGAGACCGACGACGGTGGCATTCATTTCTTCGTCCCTGTTTGGAGCATGCGGAAAGGGTAACGCGGCGCGCTGGTCCGGAGCGCGGAAACGAGTCGCAGTCTGCGTTCTTTGCCGTAGTCGGATCAGCGGTCCCGGGCAAAACGAGCGCGCCGGCGCCAGGAGAGGTGAATCGCCAGCGCCGACTTCTCCAACGAACCTATAATGGAGTGCGCGTACAGGGGCTGTCCGCGTTGCCAATTCACTACGTTGCATGCGCCGGTTAACGGCGGTGCCGTCGTGCACTTACGTTCAACTCAGGACTCAACATGCTCAGCAAACGGATTCGCACGGTCGCCGCAGCGACGCTTCTGGTTCTTACGGGCGCGGCCCATGCCGAGGTGCTCACGTTCCACTTCACCGGCACGGTAACGGAGACGCTCGATGCGTCGGTAACGCCAGTGGGCTCACACGTCGAGGGCAGCTTCAGCTACGACGACGACACTGCGGCGGGCATCAACCTGCCGGGCTACGCGGCCTACCAGCCCGCCTCGTTCATGGCCGGCACGGTAAGCGGGCACTCGGTGGTCTCCGACGAGCTCGGCGTCGAGGTGTTCGACAACTCCGCCGGTAACGTCGAGGACGTGGTGGTCCTGTCGGGCCATTCGATCATGGTCGACGACGCGCTCTACGTGGACGGCTCGTTCGGGCTCAGCCTCGCCAGCGCCGCAGGCAATACCGACGTGCTGCACGGTACGGGCCTGCCTTCCTTCTACCCCCTTGCCGACTTCGACGGCAACGCGAACGGCCAGCAGGTCACCTATGGCTGGGTGCAGAAGGACGGCTCGCAGACGGGGCTGATCGCCCATTTCCGCATCGACTCGATCAAGGGGGGCCACGAGCCATGCACCAACCCGCACGGCAAGCCTAAGAAGTGCAAAAAGGCCAAGCCGACCCGGTGATCGCCAGCCGCCGCTCGCGGTGAGCGCATCGACTTATGAGGAGACGGGTTCGAACGAACCCGTCTTTTTTGTTGGAACCGCCGCGACACGAAGAACAAAACCTGATCCCATTCGTTGCGTTTCCAACACCGCGCCTTTCAGCGGCCTGCGTGTCGCGACCGTCGCCCATCGCCGCCTTGCGCACTCGCATGACTTTCGGCGAATTCCGGGAAGGTCTCGGCGATCGTCTGCTTGTCCGGAAGGATGTAGAACAGCCCACCCTTCTCGAACGTCGGTTTGACGACCGCCTCGTAGAACTCGGGCGAGACGTTGATGCAGCCGTGCGTGACGCGGTTGTCGTCCGGCGTCGGCGATGCGAGGCGTTCAGCGCGCTTCTCGGCCGGGACGTTGGTCGCCGTGGGATGGATGGAGACTGCGGAGTCGTAGTCGACCCAGAGCACGCGGCCCGCGTCGATCGACGGGCCGAAACCTCCGACGAAGCGACCTGCGGGTGTCGTGCGATCACGGCCGGGAATTTCGCGAAGCGCGAGGCCGGCGACGCCGGGTGCGGAATGATCACCGGTCGCCGAGCCCAGCAGCGCAGGTGCTGCGCCGCGAAGGCGACCGTCGCCACCGAACACCAGGATCTGTGCGGCGGCCTTGTCGATCACCGCGAACGGATAGCCCTGGCTGTCCTTGCTTGCGACGACCCAACCGGCAAGGTCGGTCACGGTGCTGGATACATCTTGTCCGGGCGGAAGCTGGTCGGTGGCGTCGGCCGGTGGCGCGTCGGCCTCCTTGGCGTTGACCACGCCCGAACTCGCGAAGGCCAACGTCAGTGCCAGCGCAACGCCCCGGATTGCAGGGTAAGTGCAGGTACGGATGGGACGACTCCTTGGAACGGACGCTAGGTACGAATTAGGGAGCCCGGCGGCCAGCGAAGGCCACCGGGCGTACTTCAGGTCGTTCGTTGCGAATGGTGCAAGAGCGACTTAACCGCGCGGCTTGCGACGCGGCGCCGCTTCCAGCTGCTGGACGCGACCTTCAATCTGATCGAGCCGCTGATTCGCCCGCGTTGCGGACTGATTAGCGGCTTCGGCGCTCTGTGCTGCGCCCTGCACCCTCGTGTCGAGTTGATCGAGGCGCGAATTGATCCGCGCGAAATCGTCGTCGTACGTAGCGCAGGCACTAAGGCCGATGGTTGCAACGATCGCCACGCCAAGCGTGCGTGCGATCGACAGATGTTGCTTGGACAGATTCATGCCAATCCTCCTTCCTTTGGGGGTAGCCGGAATATAGCGGCCTTTGCGCCGCGGTCAGGGGCGCGCATACAGCTGGCGTTCGCGCATGTAGACGGCTTGTGAAATATGGCAACCGGTCGTCAGCGCATGCATCGCGGTAGGCGGATCAACGTTTTGGCGAAGGCAGCGAGCTCATCCATGGAGTGCTTGCTCGCCTGACAGTCGATGCGCATCGACGACGCACAACAGCTCCCGGGATACGACGGCTAGCGCACGTGATGAACCGAAACGGACGACGAGCCGATGCCGTGGAAATGCCCATGGGTGACGCGTGTTCTACAAGTCGCGCCGCCGTTTGGTTTGTGCAGACCGTCGACCACGCTCCGATCTCGCGCTACAGGACATCGACTCCGACCCCTGCTTCGGTGCGGGGTGAAATCGAACCTGACCCATTTCGTCGCGACGCATTTATCCACCGCCGCGACGCAACGGCGCTCATCACCTCACCCGCGCCACCAGCGGCCGCCACGCGCCCACCAGCAATGCAGCTGCCAGCGGCAACGCCACCGCATGCCCCATCAACATCGCGCCGGGATTCGTCAGTGCGTTAAACACGAGAGCGCCCTGCACGCTCACGTAGGCGCAGGCGATCAGCACGAGTTCGAACGGGCGCGAGTTGCGGAACAGCGCACCGAGCGCGAGGCCCCAGAGCGCGATCGAGACGCCGGCCATCGCCACGGCCAGCGCGGCCATCGGCTGTTGCACGCCTAGGCGCAGCAGCGCGGGCAACGTCACCAGCCACGCCATGACGATGCCCACCACCACGCGCGCGGCGAGCAGGCGGTTGCGCATGTTCGACGCGGTGAACACCAGCGCACCGGTGTGGGTGTCGTGCTCGCGCAGCACGGCGCGTGAGAACAGCTCCATCGACAGCAGCCAGCCGGCGAGGATCGCCACCACCAGCCCGACGTCCTTCGCGAACATCTGCGCGATGAAGATGCCGAGCATCGCGAAGAACCACAGGCGTCGACGCGGCCGCAACGCGAGCCGCACTTCCGCGCTCACCAATGCACCGAAGCGGCTCCAGCCCAGCGGGATCATCAGGCCGTCGAGCCAGCGCAGGCTGCGGCCGTCGGTCGAGCGCGAACGTGCACTGCCGCGGCGTGCGGCGCAGCGATCGAGCAGCGGCGTCGCCGCGAGCAGCACGATCACCGCCAGCGCGAGCCAGAAGCCGCGCGCGGCCAGCACGTCCGGGCCCACGTCCCAATGCGTCCAGTCGAACAGCACCAGCGGCTTGCCCTGCAGCGACTCGCCGCCGATGCTCACGCCGCTCTTGATGAAGTTGGCGGGCAGGCCCGCGCCGCGCTTGAGCGACTGCTCGACCGCGAGCAGTCCCTGCGGATCACCGGGCCAACTGCCCGAGCCGCGCGCGACGTTGCCGGTCATCACGAAGATCCACACGAAGAAGTACGCCACGTTGCCGGCGCTGCGGCGCAGCCACGGCAGCAGGTCGAACCACACCGCGCAGGTAGCACTGAAAGCGAACGCCGGCAGCGCGACGATCACGACGGGCTTGAGCAGTTCGACGACATCCAGATGCGGCACTTCACCGCGCACGAACTGCGCCGCCACACCGACCACCACGCCGAACGCCAGCATCAGCGCGAACACGGCGATGTGGCTCAGCCACTTCGCGAACAGGTAGCCCGCACGGTTCATCGGCGTGGACACCAGCAACTGCCACGTTCCGGTGTCGAAGTCGCGTACCACCGTGCCGCGCACCACGTAGAAGCCGATCAGCGAGAGCAACCCGCCGTACACCAGCGAGATCACCAGGCCGATCCACGCGCTCGAGTAATGCGCGCGCGCACCCGCACCGAACCAGACGGTGAGGTAGCCGGCATCGGCGGGCGGGAAGCTCCACCACGTCGCCACCGCCAGGGCGCCCAGCAGCACCCACGTGCGTGGCGTGCGCAGGCGCTGGCGCAGGTCGGCCATGCAGATCGCGGCGACGATCCGCAGCGCGTTCATGCCGCCAGCTCCGCGCGGTGCAGGCGCCACAGGTAGGCGTCTTCGAGATCGGGCGCGATCGCCGTCGCGTCGTTCGACGGCGTGCGTTCGCCGACCACGCGGATCTCCACGCCATCGGCGCGTCGCTGCGCGCGGCTGATGCGGTGCGCGACGCGCATCTCGGCCAGGCGATCCGACGGCACCGTCCATGACCAGACGTGCCCCTGCGCATCGGCCATCAATGCTTCCGGCGTGCCATGGAAACGCAGTTGCCCGCCGACCAGCACGGCCAGGTCGCCGGCGCTGGCTTCGATGTCCGAGACGATGTGCGTGGACAGGATCACCAGCCGGTCTGCGGCCAACTCGGCGAGCAGGTGGCGGAAGCGCATGCGCTCGTCGGGGTCGAGGCCGACGGTGGGCTCGTCGACGATCAGCAGGCGCGGGTCGTTGAGCAGCGCCTGCGCGATGCCGACGCGCTGACGCATGCCGCCGGAGAACCCGCCGAGGCGACGGTCGGCCACGTCGGTCAGCCCCACCCGGTCGAGGCACTGCGCCACGCGCTCGCCCACCCCGCGCGAAGGCAGACCCTTCACCGCGGCGAGGAAGGCGAGGAATTCCCGCGCCGACAGCGCGTCGTACACGCCGAAATCCTGCGGCAGGTAGCCCAGTTCGGCGCGCAGCGCGTCGGGCGACTTCGCGATGTCATCGCCGCGCCACGTCACGCGGCCGCTGCTGGCGCGCGCCAGCGTGGCCAGCACGCGCATCAGGCTCGACTTGCCGGCGCCGTTCGGCCCCAACAGGCCCACCACCCCCGCGCCCAGCCGCATCGCCACCCCGTCCACCGCGCGGTGCCCGCCCGGATAGGCGAACCCGACCGACTCCATCACCAGTTCGACGCCCATCCCTGCACTCCACACCCAGATTGTGTTGGTAGTGTAGTGATGTAGTACACCTAGCGTACCGTGCCGATGGTCAGGGGCTGATCTCGGGCGGCTGCGACGGGGACGGGGCCGCCAGCGTTCCGGCGCCGATATCAGAAGCGTCGATCGCGGCTACCGACCTCGGGCGCAACGCAGAACGGTCAGGTCACACCGTTGGGAATGAACCTGACCCCGCTTCTCTCCGTTGCCGTCGCCAATCGCGCTCACGCGCGGGCGTCGCGCGAGTGCTCGACTGGCGGCGAACCCGCGTGGAAGCCACGGCGGATCATGCTGCGCAGCTCGGGCGTGTCGTGTTCGCCGTGTGCAGCCACTGCGTGGTGCACGGCGGCGTCTTCGAGCTCGCGGTCCGAGTCGGCGGCGATCGCCACGGTGCATCCGGATTCGCTCGGCATCTCGCGGCAGTCGATGTACTTGCGTGTCATGGCGTCCTCCCGTCACGGCGGCCAATCCGCGAGCCCAATCTAGGCCGGTGTTCTTGCCGACGGCAAGCACGACCGTTGCTATCACGTGCGTGGCAAACCGCGCGTGCTGGTTGTTCTTCGCCCAGGCGGCGCGAGAGCTCCGCACACGCCGGACGTAACCGCCGGTCGGCCCAGTCGCGAAGTGCCTGGTACCCTGGCCCGACGCGCCCGGGGACGCCATGACCAACGCCGTATTCACCGCATCCGACAGCTCGATCTATGACGACTTGATCGAGGAGCGGTATCACTTCCCCCGGACCTATCTCAGACAGGTGGAAGGTGCAGTTGGCGACTGGATCGTCTATTACGAACCCCGGCGAACCACCGGTCCGCATAGCGCCACTGGGCGTCAAGCATATTTCGCAATTGCGCAGGTCACTGCGATTGTTCCGGACAGCGCTCGCAGCGACCACTTCTACGCACTGATGCACGGTTACATGGCGTTCGACACGGCGGTGACCTTTCGTGACGACAGCGGCTATCGCGAATCGAAGCTCTTGCGGGAAGACGGCAAGACGAACAAGGGCGCGTTCGGCCGCTCAGTGCGTGAGCTATCCCAAGGGGAGTTCGACGACATAGTGCGTCGCGGTATCAGTCTTCATGCTGAGCCCTGGGAGCAAGCGACGCGGGTGGCAGAAGACGTGCCCGAATATGTTTACCGACCGATCGTCGAGACAGTCACGACACGTAAGGTGCGTGACATCGCATTCCGTCGCCAGGTCCGCGCTGCCTACGGCAACACTTGCGCTGTCACGGGCCTTCGCTTGATCAATGGCGGCGGCAGACCCGAGGTGCAGGCGGCCCACATCCGATCTGTTGAGGCCGACGGCCCGGACACCGTGCGTAACGGCATTGCCTTGACCGGCACAGCCCACTGGCTCTTCGACCGCGGCCTCATGACATTCACCGACGACTACCACGTACTCCTTTCGCCTCACGGCGTGCCGCACGAACTCGACAAACTGATTCGCCCGGAGCGATCACTTCTCCTGCCCGACGCGCTAGACCTTCGGCCGCATCCCACCTATTTGCGGTGGCACCGCGAAACCTGCTTCAAAAGCTGAGAAGACCAACCATGGCGCGCAAGAAGGAATCCGGGCTCGATGTCCTCGCGACGCTCCCGTGGCCCATGGGCATTGCACTAGGCGCGCTTGGCTTCTGGGCAGTGCGTTACGGCCTAGGCTGGTACTTCAGTCACAACGGTGGGCCGCTGACCGCCCAACTCGGCAAGCAGCTCAGCAACGGATCACTCGCGCCTCTGGCTTGGCTGTTGCTAGCCATCTGTTGGCTCGCGGCGGGCGTGTCGTATCTCCGGCGTCGCCAACGCGCCCAACTTCTGCAAACACGCACTGACCTCGACAGCATTGCTTCACTGAACTGGCGCCAGTTCGAGCAACTGGTCGGCGAGGCGTTCCGTCGCCAAGGCTATCGAGTTGAAGAAACCGGACAAGGCGGGGCGGACGGCGGCATCGACCTCGTTCTTCATCGAGGTGGCAAGACGACTCTCGTGCAGTGCAAGCAGTGGCGCCAGCGTCAGGTCAACGTGTCGACGGTGCGCGAGATGTGGGGCTTGCTCGCTCACCACGGCGCGGACGCGATCAAGATCGTTTGCGTTGGCGACTACACCGCCGACGCCGGACGCTTCGCGTCCGGCAAAGCAATCGAACTAGTCACTGGAGTGGACCTAACTCGTCTGGTCGCCGCTGCGCGAACAGTCGGAACCGTACCTACTGCCGGGCAGGCGGGGCCGACACAAGACACAACCGAGCCGATGAACACGCTTCTAGACGAGGCCGTCCCGGCCTGCCCAAGGTGCTCTACCCAAATGGCAATGCGGACGAATCGTCAGAACGGTCAGCAGTTCTGGGGATGCGTTCAGTACCCGCGATGTCGCGGTACGCGTCCTAGGTGAGAAATGGAACCTAACCCCATTTCTGCTCTGGCGTGGAAACGGAACCCGACCGGATTTCCAGGCCCCATTTCCAACCGTCGAGTTAAAACGCTGAGGACTCGCGCCGGCGCGGCGACATGATGTAGCCAATAGGCAGCGGCTTGTACTCGTCCGAAACTGACTGGTCTCGCTGGTACTTGCGCAACGCGCCAAAATCGATCGACGCAACTACGTAAAAATCCTCGTCGCCGCCTTTGACCTGCACAACGTCGCGGCGCCATGACTTATCGAACGGCATCCGGATTCGACTGTCCCCGTAAGCACGGTTGTTGACCTGCACTACCGCAGCGTGCAGATCATGAGCAGTTGATTCGACGAGAAACTCAAAGGTGCTGAGGTCCTTGTTCCACTCCAAAACGAACAGGGCGTCAACTTGACCTTGGAAATGGGCACGATTCGCGATGGTAGTCAGATCACTGCAGATCAAAACGCCGATACTAAGATCACCGTGGACATAAACTGGCCGCGCGCTCTGCGGGCATCCCGGAACGAATCTCTTCTTAGCGTCATTGCACCCGATCGACTCGTGGTGCGCGAGTGCGAGCTTCGGCTGAATGAAACAGATAGATCCCTGCCGCCCGAAAAAATTGCTACTTAGCGACACCAACGCCTCATTGGTGTAGGACGCCCCCTTCCCGCGATTCTCGAGTCCGGCCAAGAACGACACCCCGCGGAGTCCGAGTTTCTGTGCGATCTGAAGTGCCCAGTCATAGCGGATACTACATTCTGGTAGCGCTATGTATCGAACATCTGGCGACTCCCGAAGTATTCGATTAATCAGGCGGCGAATGCCTACGTACCGGGCAATCGAAGCATCGCCCTTACCGCCGAATGCTGCCTCCCATTGTGAGTCAGACGTCAAATAGCTGGGCACCCCAATCTTGCGCACGCCAGACTGTTCACTCGGCACGTGCACAACCACCCGATCTTCAGAATCCGTCGATATAAAGCGCCACTGCGTGTACTTGCGGTTGACCATCGACCCGCGCGTGGCCCACAACATCTTCTCGAGGCCGCCCCTTACCGACATCAGCTCTGGCGCCGAGATGCAGAGACTCCAAAGCGGAATAGGTCGCGTCGCGAAGGCAATTGCCGGCCAGTACGGCGCTCTGCGGCCCCCACCCGAGCCGCCCGGATACTTTTTTGTAAGCTTTAGAACACGACGGACTGACAGGTCCATAGGCAGCGCCGGTTGCTTCGGCTCACGCTTATTTTCCTTGAGCCAGTAGTCGTAATACGGCCGCCGCGCGAGGTCCGCTTTCAACAAGGCTACAGCCGACGCGCGGAGCGACGTCTTGCTCGGCACAGTCCTCTTACCCTGCACTCTCCGCATCACATCTCGAACCGACAACGTGATTGTCGTAGAGCTGCACGCCGCCAAAGCAACCTGAGCGAAGCCACGATAGTAGTGACGGCGAGACTCTAGAAACTTCGGGCGCTGAGTCGTTCCTGCGGAGCTAGTCGCCATCAGTACGCGTGACACTTCATCGAGACGGTCTAACAACGCACGGGCCTGCTTCAGATCGCCGCAACTGATCATGAGCCCAAAGACACGAACGATATAGGTCAAGTAGTCAAAGACGCCGGTGGGAGTGAGCACATAGCGTGACACCAGCCCGTAGAACCTGTGCCGCTTGCTCCGCCACTGCCCCGGAGCGAGGTCCCGGGCATACGATTCCACGTCACTCAAGATCATCGAAAATCCGAGACGCCGGATGGAAACGGCCTCGGCCTTCCTCAACGCATCGGCTTCTAGAGTCGCATCTGTTGAGGCCAAGAGCGCCTGAGCTGCCATCTGGCTTTCTGAATCGGGCAAGTCGGGAAGGTCACGATACTCGGAAGACTGCTGCCGGATCTTCTCGACAATCTGATCGACGAGATCGATGCCATGCGCACCGTCCAGATAAAAAATCTTCTGCTTTTTGCTGGCGAAAACGATGCGCGAATCTTTCGCGTAGTTGAGCTTTAGTCGTAAGCCGGCGCCACCTTTTGTCTGACTGAGCACAAGCCAGCCCTGCATCGTCTTACGGAGCCAACTGACGAAGTGGTCTCCGGTCTTCAGGCCGGCTTTGCGCTTTACCACCAAAAAGATGTCATCCGCGTAGCGCCCGTAGTAAATGGCCTTCGTCCGCTTGGCAAAAGTCTTATCAAACTCAGCAAGCAAAACATTCGAAATTACACGCGATGCCGGAAGACCCACTGGGATGCCTCCTTCGGGTCGCTCCTTGTAGTCCGGAGTCGATCGGTACCAAGTCTCCAAGCTGCGCACAAATGCGTCATTAAATGCTCGCTCTTGCGCGGACAATGTCACGTTCAGCTTCTTTTGGAATTCGGCGTTCGAGAGGAAGTTAGGTGAGACGGAGTGGTAGAAGCGCTCCACATCCATCGTGACCGCTACGATCGACTGTTTGGCGTCCAGAGCCGAGCGCATTGCATCAAGGCCTTTCGACCGCCAACGACGATATCCGTAGATGTAGTGCTCAAAGAGGTTGTGCGCTTCTTCTGCTACCGGCCCTGCTCTGCCGACTCTGCGAATCACGTGCGCGTACGCGTAACGCCTGTCGAGTGAACCGTCGAACTTGCTACCGATCTTCATCACCCAGAGCGCGGATATCACCAGGTAATTTACGGTTGGTAAGATGATCAATCGAAAGCTAGCATCCATCCGCCGACGCTGCGCTTTGCACTGATCTTGCCAATCCTGTGTCGGATTAAGAGTCGCGTAGTGCGTATCTCTCGCGCCGCCAATGTCTGGGGCCTCAATACTCTTAGGCATGAACGAATAGCCGCCGATGAACTTCAGATCTGCGCTCCAAGCACTGGAGCCGTCCTGGAGCCGCGCGAGCAGACGTCCGAGATTCTTTTCGAGTCGTTGCTCGTAGGCTGCGAAGGCCAAGGCATTGAAGTGCGTCGTGTCTCGAAACGCCTCGTACTTCGCCTTGCGGTATGCCTTGTACAAGTCAGACATCTCGATCATAGGCAGATCGTCTATCGCGCTGGCTTCCATAACCCCCCCCTGCTCGCTGGCTTCCCCTTGAGGAAGCCGCACCAATGTGACGCTTCACGGCAACAACACTGCTTTCGTACGAAGCGTTTGTGGTACACGTTCAACTGCTAAAGGCACACTAGCCATAAAGCATTGCAACACTAAAACGCCCGCTCGAAGGCGGGCGTTTCGATTGCGGATCGTGATCGGTTACATGTTGCGGCGGTATTCGCCGCCGACTTCATACAACGCATGGCTGATCTGGCCAAGGCTGTGCGTCTTCACCGCCTCCATCAGCGCCTCGAACACGTTGCGGCGCTCGCGGGCGGTCTTCTGCAGGAAGCGTAGGCCGTCCCCTGCCCTTGCGTTGCGGTTGCCTTGGTAGCCGGCGACGTTGGTGATCTGCTGGCCCTTCTCTTCTTCGGTCGAGCGGATCAGTTCGATCTCGGTGGCGACGTCGGAGTGGCCGTCCTTGCCGAGGAAGGTATTGACGCCCACCAGCGGCAGCGAGCCGTCGTGCTTCTTGTGTTCGTAGTAGAGCGACTCTTCCTGGATCTTGCCGCGCTGGTACATGGTGTCCATGGCGCCCAGCACGCCGCCGCGCTCGCTGATGGCTTCGAACTCCTTGTAGACGGCTTCTTCGACGATGTCGGTGAGCTTGTCGACGATGAAGCTGCCCTGCCAGGGGTTCTCGTTGAAGTTCAGCCCCAGTTCCTTGTTGATGATCATCTGGATCGCGACGGCGCGGCGCACGCTTTCTTCCGTCGGCGTGGTGATGGCTTCATCGTAGGCGTTGGTATGCAGGCTGTTGCAGTTGTCGAACAGCGCGTACAGGGCCTGCAGCGTGGTGCGGATGTCGTTGAACTGGATCTCCTGCGCATGCAGGGACCGGCCGCTGGTCTGGATGTGGTACTTCATCATCTGGCTGCGTGCGGATGCGCCGTAGCGCTCGCGCATGGCGCGGGCCCAGATGCGGCGTGCGACGCGGCCGATGACGGTGTACTCCGGGTCCATGCCGTTGCTGAAGAAGAACGACAGGTTGGGCGCGAAGTCGTCGATGTTCATGCCACGCGCGAGGTAGTACTCGACGATGGTGAAGCCGTTGCTGAGGGTGAAAGCGAGCTGGCTGATCGGGTTCGCGCCGGCTTCGGCGATGTGGTAACCGCTGATCGACACCGAGTAGAAATTGCGGACCTTGCGGTCGACGAAGTACTGCTGGATGTCGCCCATCATGCGCAGGGCGAACTCGGTGCTGAAGATGCAGGTGTTCTGCGCCTGGTCTTCTTTCAGGATGTCGGCCTGCACGGTGCCGCGCACGGTTTGCAGCGTGTTCGCCTTGATGCGCTCGTACACCTCGGGTTCGACGATCTCGTCGCCCGTCACGCCCAGCAGGCCGAGGCCGAGGCCGTCGTGGCCTTCGGGTAGCGCGCCGTCGTACGTGGGGCGCGCGCGGCCTTCGAACAGAGCGTCGATCTTTTCGCGCGCGGCGAGCCAGCGTGCGTCGTCCTCGCGCAGGTACTTCTCCACCTGCTGGTCGATCGCGGTGTTCATGAACATCGCGAGGATCATCGGCGCGGGGCCGTTGATCGTCATCGACACCGACGTGGTGGGCGCGCACAGGTCGAAGCCGGAGTACAGCTTCTTCATGTCGTCGAGCGTGGGGATGTTGACGCCCGAGTTGCCGATCTTTCCGTAGATATCCGGGCGCGGCGCCGGGTCTTCGCCGTACAGCGTGACGCTGTCGAACGCGGTGGACAGACGCGCGGCCGGCTGGCCGACGCTGAGGTAATGGAAGCGGCGATTGGTGCGTTCCGGCGTGCCCTCGCCCGCGAACATGCGGATCGGGTCTTCGCCGGTGCGGCGGTACGGATACACGCCGCCGGTGTACGGGTATTCGCCCGGCAGGTTTTCCTTCTGCAGGAACGTGAGCAGCTCGCCCCAGCCCTTGTAGGTGGGCGCGGCGATCTTCGGGATCTTCTGGTGGCTCAGCGACTCGCGGTAGTTCTTGACGCGGATGACCTTGTCGCGAACGGTGTATTCGTTGACGTCGTCGGTGATCGACTTCAGGCGCGCCGGCCACGCGCGCAGCAGCTTGAGCGCTTCGGCGGTGAGCGACTGCACGGCGTCGTTGTAGCGCTGGCGCAGGATCAGCAGCGTGCGGTCGACGGGGCGCTCGTTCGGCACCGTCACCACCGGCGACGGGCTGTCGGGCACGTTCATGCCGGCCGGCTGCACGTCGCTGGTCGCGGTGAGGTCGTTGCTGTCGTAGAGGTCCAGCGCCTTCGGTAGCTTGGCGTCGCCGAGTTCCTTCAGCGCGTCCCACATCGACTGTGCGCGGTCCGCGGTTTCGGCCTGCGTTTCGATCTGGCGATTGATGCCGCGGCCCTGCTCGGCGATCTCGGCGAGGTAGCGCACGCGGCTGCCGGGAATCAGCACGGTGGCGCGCGGTTCGCGCAGCGAGGTGTCGATGTCGGGCGTCCACTTCTCGCTCGGCAGCTGCAGCTTTTCGCGCAGCAGGCGGCAGAGGTTGGCGAACATCCAGCTGACGCCGGGGTCGTTGAACTGCGATGCGATGGTGGGATAGACCGGGACGTCCTCGTCCTTAGTCTGGAACGCGACGCGGTTGCGCTTCCACTGCTTGCGCACGTCGCGCAGCGCGTCTTCGGCGCCGCGCTTGTCGAATTTGTTGAGCACGACGAGATCGGCGAAGTCGAGCATGTCGATCTTCTCGAGCTGGCTGGGCGCGCCGAAGTCGGAGGTCATCACATACATCGGGAAATCGACGAGGTCGACGATCTCCGAATCGCTCTGGCCGATGCCCGCGGTTTCGACGATGACGAGGTCGTAACCGGTGCCCTTGAGGAAGCCGATGCAATCACGCAGCACGAGGTTGGTGGCGGCGTGCTGGCGGCGCGTGGCCATCGAGCGCATGTACACGCGGTTGCTGCGCAGCGAATTCATGCGGATGCGGTCACCCAGCAGCGCGCCACCGGTGCGGCGACGCGTGGGGTCGACCGAGATCACCGCGATGCGCATGCCGGGGAAGCTGGCGAGGAAGCGGTTGAGCAGCTCGTCGGTGACTGACGACTTGCCGGCGCCGCCGGTGCCGGTGATGCCGATGACGGGCGTCTTGCTGCCGGCCAGCTGCCACTGCTTGCGCAGGTGTGAGAGCTGCGCTTCGTCGAGCGCGCCCTCTTCGATCGCGCTGAGCATGCGGCCGAGCGAGATTTCGTCGTCGATGGCGGGCGTCGTGGTGTCCGGCGCGCTGTCGAGGCGCGCGGCACCGGCACGGCGCACGACGTCCTCGATCATCGCGACCAGGCCCATGTGCATGCCGTCGTTCGGGTGGTAGATGCGCTCCACGCCGTAGGCCTGCAGCTCGCGGATCTCCTCCGGCGTGATGGTGCCGCCGCCGCCGCCGAACACGCGGATGTGGCTGGCGCCGCGCTCCTTCAGCATGTCGACCATGTACTTGAAGTACTCGACGTGGCCGCCCTGGTAGGACGACAGCGCGATGGCGTCGGCGTCTTCCTGCAACGCGGCGCGCACCACGTCCTCGACCGAGCGGTTGTGGCCGAGGTGGATGACCTCGGCGCCCTCGCCCTGGATCAGGCGACGCATGATGTTGATGGCGGCGTCGTGCCCGTCGAACAGGCTCGCGGCGGTGACGAAACGCAGCGGCGTCGCGGTTTCCGTGGCGGTGGCGGTGGATTCGGGCAGGCGGTCGGCTGGCGAGCTCATGGCGGTCGCACATCTATTTCTAAGGATGGCCCGATTGTAACAAGGCGACCGTACGGCTCCTGAGACGCGCGTAGGGTCGGTTACGCTGCGCGCCATGAACGATTCGAACGATCTCGCCGCGCTGCGCGCGAAGGCCGCCAGCGGCACCCCCGACGACCTCCACCGACTCGCCGCCGGCCTCGTCGCCGAGCTGGAAATGGAGGAGGCCTACGAGGTCCATACGAAGGCCGCGGCTGCGGGGCATGTGGGGTCGATGGTCGAGCTCGGGCGGATGCGGATGCACGGCATCGGCACCGACACCGACGTGCCGGGCGCGGTGCAGGCCTTCGAGCGCGCCGAGGCCGCGGGCCAGCCGATCGCCGGCTATTTCCTCGCGCTGATCGGGCTGGGCAATACCGCCGTGCCGCGCGATGAGAAAGTCGGCGCGCGCCTGCTGGCCGCCGTGCAGGCCGGACACCCGCCCGCGCTGCGCGCCGCGGCGATCCATTTCGGGCGCAAGCCCAACCTGCAGGACCAGTCGCTGGCGATCCAGCTGCTGGACCATGCCGCCGGCCGCGGCGATGCGGTGGCCGCGCAACTGCTGGCCGAGCGCCTGCGTCGCGGCGAAGGCGTGGCTGCGAATCCGGAGGCGGCGTCGCAACTGAAAGCACGCCTGCGCGAGAGCGGCTTTCCGGATCTCATCGAAATCGTCGCGGTGCCCGCCGCGCCCAAGCGCCTCGTTCCGCCGTCTACGCTGACGCTGGAGGAAGTGCTCGATCCGCCTGCGCCGACCGTTCTTTCCGAAGCGCCCGGCATCGCGCAGTTCGACGGGCTGTTGTCGGTCGACGAATGCCGACTGCTGGTCGCGAGCGCGCATCCGATGCTTCGTCCATCGCACGTGCATTCGCCGGATGGCCGCGACGTGGCGCGTGAATCGCTGCGCACGAGCAGCGATGCATCGTTCGACCCATTGATCGAAGACTTCGCGCTGCGCCTCGTGCAGCTGCGCATGGCCGCGGCCGCGGGCGTGGAACTCGTCGACGCCGAACAACTCATCGTGCTGCGCTACGAACCGGGCCAGGAATACCGCCCGCATCGCGACTACCTGCCGCCCGACGCGATCGAACGCGACGGCCCGCAGGCCGGCAATCGTCGACGCACGATCTGCGCGTATCTCAATACGCCGGCGGAAGGCGGTGCGACGGAGTTTGCGGCGCGTGGGATTCGCGTCGAGCCGGTGGCCGGGCGTGCGGTGGTGTTCGACAACCTCGATGCGGATGGAAAGCCCCAGGCCGATTCGCTGCATGCCGGACTGCCGGTGGGACGCGGCGAGAAGTGGCTGGCGACGCTCTGGCTGCGCGAGCGGGCTTATCGGGCTTATTGATGCAGCGCTGCGCGACGGTCGAGTCGTGCGCGGGCGCCTCTTCTTCAGATGCCACGTCGCAAACCGCGGAAAGGCCAAGCGTGACAGTGGCGCCTAGCCACGCCTCCGCGCTAGGCCTCGCGCTGAAACGCTCGTCATAACGCCGCGATCAAGCGGCCGTACGCCTGCGCACGGCGCGGTCGCAGCTTCCCGTGGCTTCCAGGTGGAGGCCCCGATAACGCGAATGGACTAAAATCCCGCTTCTGTGTCGGGCGGGTTCGCGCCGGGCACGCGGTGCCACTCCTGTCGTATCAACGACTTAACCAACCCAGTCGGCCGGAAAGCGCGGAGCGCGTTTCGTCAGTGCCGACGCGGAGCCCGAGATGATCTTCGAAACCCTCGACACCACCGGCCACGAGCAGGTCGTTTTCTGCCACAACAAGGACGCGGGCCTCAAGGCCATCATCGCGATCCACAACACCGTGCTCGGCCCGGCTCTGGGCGGGACGCGCATGTGGCCGTACGCGAGCGAGCAGGAAGCGCTGAACGACGTGCTGCGCCTGTCGCGCGGCATGACGTACAAGAACGCGGTCGCGGGCCTGGACATCGGCGGTGGCAAGGCGGTGATCATCGGTGATCCGGCCAAGGACAAGTCCGAAGCGCTGTTCCGCGCGTTCGGCAAGTTCGTTGACTCACTGGGCGGCCGTTACATCACGGCCGAGGACGTCGGCATCGACGTCAACGACATGGAATACGTCTACCGCGAAACCGAATACGTCACCGGCGTGCACCAGGTGCATGGCGGGTCGGGCGATCCGTCGCCGTTCACTGCGTACGGCGCGCTGCAGGGCCTGATGGCCACGCTCAACCGTAAGTACGGCAACGAGGAAGTCGGCAACTATTCCTACGCCGTGCAGGGCCTCGGCCATGTCGGCATGGAATACGTGAAGCTGCTGCGCGAGCGCGGCGCCAAGGTGTTCGTCACCGACATCAACAAGAGCCTGGTTGCGCACGCGGTCGACGAGTACGGCGCCGAAGCGGTGTCGACCGACGAGATCTATGACGTGCCGGCCGACGTCTACTCGCCGTGCGCGCTCGGCGGCACCGTCAACGAGAAGACGCTGCCGCGCCTGAAGGCCAAGATCATCTGCGGCGCGGCGAACAACCAGCTCGCGAACAACGCGATCGGCGACGAAGTCGAGAAGCGCGGCATCGTCTACGCGCCGGACTACGCGGTGAACGCGGGCGGCGTGATGAACGTTGCGCTCGAGATCACCGGCTACAACCGTGAACGCGCGATGCGCATGATGCGCACGATCTATCACAACCTCGCGCGCATCTACGAGATCGCCGACCGTGACGGCATCCCGACCTACAAGGCCGCGGACCGCATGGCCGAGGAGCGCATCGCGATGCTCGGCAAGCTCAAGCTTCCGCTGGGCCGTTCGAAGCCGCGCTTCGAAGGTCGCATCCGCGGCGGCCACTGATTTATCGGTCTCTGACCGATGAATCCCCTGCGCTTTTCGCGTTGCGGAAAGCTCGGGCCCCAGTCTTCAGCTCCCACAACCCCCGCCGCTGTCGCGGCGCCCCCCTTGACTCAAGGGGGCTGCGGGAAATGCACGTGCGCATTCGGCCGCTCCGTTCGCCGTAGCGCGCGACGTAATCCAGATCAGGCGAGGCGATTGACGATGCGACCGTTCCCTCTCGGTGAAGAGATCGATGCCCTGCGCGACGCCGTGCGTCGCTTCGCCGACGCCGAGATCGCCCCGCGCGCCGCGCAGATCGATCACGACAACGTCTTCCCGCAGGACCTGTGGCCGAAGCTCGGCGAGATGGGCCTGCTCGGCATGACGGTGCCGGGCGAATACGGTGGCAGCGAGATGGGCTACCTCGCGCATGTCGTCGCGATGGAGGAGATCTCGCGTGCATCGGGTTCCGTCGGCCTGTCGTACGGCGCGCATTCGAACCTGTGCGTGTCGAACCTCTACGCCAACGGCAACGAGGCGCAGCGCAGCAAGTACCTGCCGAAGCTGTGCACCGGCGAATGGAAGGGCGCGCTTGCGATGAGCGAGCCGGGTGCGGGCTCCGACGTCGTCGGATCGATGAGCTGCCGTGCCGAACTGCGCGACGGCGTGTGGGTCGCGAACGGCAACAAGATGTGGATCACCAACGGCCCCGAAGCCGACGTCCTCATCGTCTACATGCGCACCGCGGGCAAGGACGCGGGCAGCAAATGCATGACGGCCTTCATCGTCGAAAAAGGCATGAAGGGTTTCAGCACGGCGCAGAAGCTAGACAAGCTCGGCATGCGCGGCTCGAACACCTGCGAGCTGGTGTTCGACAGCTGCGAGATTCCGCAGGAGAACGTGCTCGGCGAGGTCAACAACGGCGTCAAGGTGCTGATGTCGGGCCTCAACACCGAACGCCTCGTGCTGACCGGCGGCCCGCTCGGGCTCATGCAGGCCGCGCTCGACATCACCCTGCCCTACGTGCGTGAGCGCAAGCAGTTCGACCAAGCCATCGGCACGTTCGGACTGATGCAGGGCAAGGTTGCCGACATGTATACGTCGCTGCAGTCGTCGCGTGCGTTCGCGTACCAGGTGGCGCGCGATTACGACGCCGGGCACAAGTCGCGCGTCGATGCGGCGTCGTGCCTGCTGCATGCGTCGGAAGCCGCCGTCCAGGTGACGCTCGAAGCGATCCAGTCGCTCGGCGGCAACGGCTACATCAACGAGTACCCGACCGGCCGCCTGCTTCGCGACGCCAAGCTCTATGCGATCGGCGCCGGCACGAACGAGATCCGCCGCATGCTGATCGGCCGCGAGTTGTTCGCCGGCAACGACTGACCGGTCTCACGCGATACCTGAAACGGGCGGCCTCGGCTGCCCGTTTTTGTTTTGGCGGTTTGCCGGCGGCTCGCCGGCCCGGGCCGATCGCGGGGCCGGTCGGGAGCCAACGTCCATCGCTGAAACACTGCGGTCTCCTACGGTTTGCGGCACCGCAACATGCCGCCGCATAATCGGGTGGTTCCGGCCCCGGCGCCGGCTGCCTTTACCGGAGTTCGCCATGAGCGACGTCGTCATCGTCGGTGCCAAGCGCACCGCCATCGGTTCCTTCCTCGGCCAGTTCACCGGCGTCCCGACCCCGGAGCTGGGCGCCACCGCCATCCGCGGTGCGCTGGAGCAGGCCGGCATCGCCAACGACACCGTGCAGGAAGTGCTGATGGGCTGCGTGCTGCCCGCGGGCCTCGGCCAGGCACCGGCGCGCCAGGCGGCGATCGCCGCGGGCGTGCCGACGTCCGCCGCCTGCATCACCATCAACAAGGTATGCGGCTCGGGCATGAAGGCGATGATGCTGGCCGCCGACATGATCCGCGCGGGCTCGGCGGAAGTCGTTGTCGCCGGCGGCATGGAGTCGATGACCAATGCGCCGCACCTGCTCAACGGCTCGCGCACCGGCATCCGCTACGGCTCGGGCGAACTGCTCGACCACATGGCGCACGACGGCCTGACCAATCCGTACGACGGCAAGGCCATGGGCGTGTTCGGCGATGCGGCCTGCACGAAGTACGAATACACGCGCGAAACGCTAGACGCTTACGCCGCCGAGAGCGTCAAGCGCGCGCAGAACGCGGTGCAGTCGGGCGCGTTCAAGGCGGAGATCGTTCCGGTCACGGTGAAGGGTCGCAAGGGCGACGTCGTGGTCGACACCGACGAAGAGCCGGGCAAGATCGATGCGTCGAAGATCCCGTCGCTGCGCGCTGCATTCGGCAAGGAAGGCCTGCTCACCGCCGCCACGTCGTCGAAGATTTCCGACGGCGCGGCCGCCGCAGTGCTGATGTCGGCCGAAGCCGCGCAGCGTCTGGGTGCGAAGCCCATCGCGCGCGTCGTCGCGTATGCGGGCCATGCGCAGGAGCCGGAGTGGTTCACGACTGCACCGATCGAAGCGACGCGTCGCGTGCTGGAAAAAGCGGGTTGGACGGTCAACGACGTCGATCTCTTCGAGATCAACGAAGCCTTTGCGTGCGTCGCGATGGCGCCGATGAAAGACCTCGGAATCCCGCACGAAAAGCTCAACGTCAACGGTGGTGCTGTTGCGCTGGGTCATCCGATCGGCGCGAGCGGTGCGCGACTTGTGGTGACACTAATTCACGCGCTCATCGCACGCGGCGGCACGCGCGGTGTAGCATCGCTGTGCATCGGCGGTGGCGAAGCCACTGCGCTTGCAATCGAAATCATCTGAAGTTAAAGAATCGTGATAAGCCGCTCGTCAAGCGATCGCTTGACATGTCGCAGCCGCTTGTCATCATGTTTAGGGCGCGCAAATGCGCGTTGCCAAACCACACGACGAGGAATTGACCCGATGAACACCAACAAGGCGCTGATCGCCCTGGCCCTGGGCCTGGCTCTGACCGCTTGCTCGAACAAGGACCAGGCTGCCGACTCCGCCGCTCAGGCGCAGCAGGACGCCGCGACGGCTCAGGCCGCTGCCGACGCGACCGCCGCTACGGATCCGAACGCTGCTGGCGCTGCGCAGGCTGCCGCTGACACCGCCGCCAAGGCTGCTGACGCTGCTGCGACCTCGGCTGACGCCGCTGCCGCTGCTCCGACCGCTGGCCAGGCTGACAACGCTGCCGACGCCGCCGACAAGGCTGCCGACGCTGCTGACGCTGCCAAGGACGCTGCCCAGGCTGCCAAGCCGGACACCGCCCCGGCCGCTACGCCGGCAGCTCCCGAGAAGAAGTAATTCTTCGAAGGCTGCTGTAGCATTTGGAAAAGCCGTCGGTCATCCGGCGGCTTTTTCCATGGTCAGTGAACGATAAGCCGGCTCGTCCGGAGTGATGCGCGCACTGGCGTTGCCTGACTGTAGTGATATCTCGTTTCAGACAACTCCTAGGAGACTGCACATGAATACCAAGCTCTTCGTCCTCCTCGTCGCTGCTGCCCTCTCGCTGTCGGCTTGCAAGAACGACACCCCGACCGCGCAGAACGAAGCCGACCAGGCTGCCGCTGCCGCGCAGAACGCTGGCGACAAGGCTGCTGACGCCGCCGCCGCCGCGGGCAACGCCGCCGCCGAAGGCGCCGACGCCGCTGCCGCCGCCACCGGCGAAGCCGCTGCACAGGCTGGCCAGGCTGTCGACAACGCTGCCGACCACGCCGCTGCTGCCGCGAACGACGCTGCCGCCACGGCTGCCAACGCTACGGCCACCGCCGCGCAGAACACCGCCGACGCTGCCCAGAACGTTGCCAACAAGGCCGACGCTGCTGCGGAAGAAGCCAAGGCCGACGCGAAGAAGTAATCGCGTCGTTCTCGAAGTACCGAAGGCCCGCGAAAGCGGGCCTTCTTCGTTTCAGGCGCGACGCCACGTACGCGCCGCGACATCGGCGAACGGCTGGCCCGACGTGCCGCCATGTGGTTTGATCGCGCGTCCCTTACGCACCAAGCGCCCATGCCCGTCATCGAAAGCCAGATCGACCCGCGCTCTGCGGATTTCCAGCAGAACGTCGAGCATCACCGCGCACTCGTCGATGAGCTGAGGCAGCGTCTTGCACGCGCCGCGGAAGGCGGCGGCGAGAAGGCGCGCGAGAAGCATGTGTCGCGCGGAAAGCTGCTCGCCCGCGATCGCATCACCACGCTGCTCGATGAAGGCTCGCCCTTCCTCGAGATCGCACCGCTCGCCGCGGAAGGCATGTACGACGACGCAGCGCCAGCAGCCGGCATGGCCTGCGGCATCGGTCGTGTCATGGGTCAAGAGGTGGTAATCGTTGCGAACGACGCGACGGTCAAGGGCGGCACCTACTTCCCGATGACGGTGAAGAAGCATCTTCGTGCGCAGGAAGTCGCGCTCGAGAACAACCTGCCCTGCATTTACCTCGTCGATTCCGGCGGTGCATTCCTTCCGTTGCAGGACGAGGTATTTCCCGACAAGGAACATTTCGGCCGCATCTTCTACAACCAGGCGCGCATGTCGGCGGTCAACATTCCGCAGGTCGCGGTGGTGATGGGCAGTTGCACCGCGGGCGGCGCGTACGTGCCGGCGATGTGCGACGAGAGCGTCATCGTCAAGGAACAGGGCACGATCTTCCTCGGTGGCCCGCCGCTGGTGAAAGCCGCAACGGGCGAGGTCGTCGACGCCGAAGCACTCGGTGGCGCGGACGTGCACACGAGCGTGTCGGGCGTGGCGGATCACTTCGCGCAGGACGACGACCACGCATTGCAGATCGCGCGCGACATCGTGAAGAGCTTCAATCGTCGCAAGGTGTTGCGCGTTGCATCGATTCCCTCGCGCGAGCCGCTGCATCCAGCCGATGAGCTTTACGGCATCGTCCCGAAGGATGCGCGTCGTCCGTTCGACATCCGCGAAGTGATCACACGCATCGTCGACGGCAGCGAATTCCAGGAATTCAAGGCGCGCTACGGCAAGACGCTGGTCACCGGTTTCGCGCACCTGCACGGCTATCCGGTCGGCATCGTCGCCAACAACGGCATCCTGTTCGCCGAGAGCGCACTCAAGGGTGCGCACTTCATCGAGCTCTGCAACCAGCGCGGCATTCCGCTGGTGTTCCTGCAGAACATCACCGGCTTCATGGTCGGCCGCAAATACGAGAACGCGGGCATAGCGAAGGACGGCGCGAAGATGGTGACCGCGGTGGCGTGCTCGCATGTACCGAAGTTCACCGTCGTCATCGGCGGCAGCTTCGGCGCCGGCAACTACGCGATGTGCGGCCGCGCCTACGGCGCGCGCTTCCTGTGGATGTGGCCGAATGCGCGCATCTCGGTGATGGGCGGCGAACAGGCCGCGAGCGTGCTGGCGACGGTGCGTCGCGATGCGCTCGAAGGCGCTGGCAAATCGTGGAGCTCTGAAGACGAAGAAGCTTTCAAGGCGCCGATCCGCGACCAGTACGAGTCGCAGGGGAACCCGTACTACGCCACCGCCCGGCTGTGGGACGACGGCATCATCGACCCCGCGGACACCCGTCGCGTGCTCGGACTCGGCATCTCGGCATCGCTCAACGCACCCATCGAAGATCGCACGCGCTTCGGCGTGTTCCGGATGTAGGTCGGGCCGCGACCTGAACCGTATCGAACGCAACGCAGGGCTTACACGTTGCGGTGACGCCCAGCGTCAGTACGGGGCCCTGGGTCACGGTTTTGGGGTCAAGACCGCGTGATAGGCTCGGCCTTCACTTCCCGCCCCCGAGGGACACCGATGGCGATTTTCCCGAATACCAACACCAACAAGCGCGATCTGCCTGCGCCGCAGCCGGAAACGGCGCTCGGCAAGGATCCGTCGCCCAACGAGTTCGCGTTCGCGACTACGCCGGCCTCGGCCTCCGCCAATCCAGCGATCTCCCCTGCTCCCGCGCCGACCGCTGCACGCGCGGCGGCCCGCGCGACGCAGGAATCGATCATCGCGTCCGATCTATCGATCGAAGGCAAGATCCTGGGCGCCGGCAGCGTGCGCGTTGCGGGTCGTTTCACCGGCGACATCGCGGTGGAAGGCGACCTGACGATCGAAGTCGGTGCGCGCGTCAACGGCGGCGTCAAGGCACGTCGCGTGACCGTCGCGGGCGAGCTCGAAGGCAACGTCGAGTCGGCGCAGCGCGTCGAGGTCATCGAAAGCGGTTCGATCGTCGGCGACGTCAAGGCCGGCACCGTCACCGTCGCGCCGGGCGCGCGCATGCGCGGCATGGTCGAGTTCGGCTGGGACGACAGCGCCAACGGTCGCAAGCCGAAGAACGACAAGACGGACACCGACAGCGCCGCATGAGCGCTGTTCGGCCCGGCACGCCGGGTGCGACACGGACCTGTCCGCACTGCAGGACGACCATCCTCGAAACCGCGAGCGTGTGCCCGGGGTGCAAGCACCATTTGCGCTTCGATGCACCGAAGGAAGCCGAGCGGACGACGTCGCTCGCGGTCGAAGGTTCGCTTCGCTCGGATCGTCCGGGCGAAGCCGTCGAGTACACCATGGTGATGGTGATCCGTAACGAGCGCGGCGAGGAAGTCGACCGCAAGGTCGTCGGCGTCGGCGCGCTCGAAGGCACGCAGAGCCGCACCTTCAGTGTGTCCGTTGAGACGAACGTGGTGCCGGCCGGCAAGGGCCGGCGCCGCTGATTCAGCGCTTGGGTTCGCAGCCGTTGCAGCTGCCGCAGCCGTCCTGGATTCGCGGTGCGGGTGCGAGGCGGCGGCCGAGTTTCGCTATCGAGGCCGAACCGCTGTCGATCATGCGGATTGCGATCCAGCCTCGCAGTCGTCGAGACGTTCCTGGCAACCGCGTACGGAAGACGTAGACCGCGCTCGCGATCACCGCGAGCGCGACGATGATCTGCTGCAGCACGATGCCGGTGTTCATCGTCATGCACCCAGCGCGTGCGCGACCTGGTAGGTCAGCAGCGACGCCAGGTAGGCGAGCGCGAACAGGTAGCCTGCAGCGATGCCGACCTGCTTCCACGAATTCGTTTCGCGACGGATCGTGGCGAGCGTCGAGATGCACTGCGGTGCGTAGATGTACCAGACCAGCAACGACAGCGCGGTCGCTAGTGACCAGCCCTGCGCGATGATCGGCGACAGCGAATCCGCCGCATTCGGATCGTTCGCATTCGCCAGCGCGTAGACCGTCGCCAGCGACGCCACCGCGACTTCACGCGCCGCGAGCCCGGGCACCAGGGCGATGCAGATCTGCCAGTTGAAGCCGAGCGGCGCGAACACCGACGTCATCGCATGGCCGATCCGGCCGGCGAAGCTGTAATCGATCGCGGAACCGCTGAAACCCGCGGGCGGCGTCGGGAACGTCAACAACACCCACAGCAGCACCGTCAGCGCGAGGATAATGCCGCCGACGCGCTTGAGGAAGATCGATGCACGCTCCCACAGGCCGATGGCGAGGTCGCGCGGGTGCGGCACGCGATACGACGGAAGCTCGAGCATCAGCGGATGCTCGCCCTTGTCGCGGCGCCACTTCTTCATGACCCACGCCACCGACAGCGCGCTCAGGATGCCCGCAGCGTAAAGCGCGAACAGCACGAGCCCCTGCAGGTTGAGCACGCCGAACACCTGGCGTCGCGGGATGAAGGCGCCGATCAGTAGCGCATATACGGGCAAGCGCGCCGAACACGTCATCAGCGGCGCGACGAGGATGGTGGCGAGGCGATCGCGCGGATCCTGGATCGAGCGCGTCGCCATGATTCCAGGAATCGCGCAGGCGAAGCTCGACAGCAAAGGGATGAACGATCGGCCCGACAGACCGGCCGCCGCCATCGTGCGATCGAGCAGGAATGCCGCGCGCGGCAGGTAACCGGATTCCTCGAGCGCGAGGATGAAGAAGAACAGCACCAGGATCTGCGGCAGGAACACCACAACGCTGCCCGCGCCCTTGATCACGCCATCGCCTAGCAGGCTCGTAAGCGGTCCGGGCGGCAGCGTGGTGCTGACGGCCGCGGCCAGCCACGTCGCGCCGGCGTCGATGAGATCGGCCACCGGCGTCGCCCAGACGTACACCGCCTGGAAGATCAGGAACATCACCGCGACGAACGCGAGCAGTCCAACGACCGGATGCAGCAACCAGCGATCAAGCGCGTCGTCGATCTTCGCGGTGCGGCGCGGCATGCGCACGGCCGCGTTGAGGATCGCGCGCGTGCGCGCGTGCAGCGCATCGATGTCGGTCGCGCTGCTGCCGGCGTTGTGCAGGTCGATGGGCGGCATCGATGCGCTGCCGCGATCGATCGCGTCGACGAGTTCCTTCGCGCCGCCGTTGCGCACCGCGATGGTCGGCACCACCGGCACGCCGAGTTCGCGTTCGAGCGCCGCCATGTCGACTTCGATGCCCCGACGTCGCGCCGCGTCCATCATGTTGACCGCGACGATCATCGGACGGCCCAGCTCACGGACTTCCAGCGCGAATCGCAGGTGCAGGCGCAGGTTGGTGGCGTCGACGACGCAGACGATGACGTCCGGCGCGGGTTCGCCCGGATAGAAGCCGCGACAGAGATCGCGCGTCACCGCTTCGTCGAGGCTGGCGGCCTGCAGGCTGTACGCGCCTGGCAGGTCGAGCACGACGTATTCGCGGCCGGACGGCGCGGAGAAGCGGCCTTCCTTGCGCTCCACCGTGACGCCCGCATAGTTCGCGACCTTCTGGCGGCTGCCAGTCAGGCGATTGAACAGCGCGGTCTTCCCGCAATTGGGATTGCCGACCAGCGCGAGCCGCAGCGTGCCGGCCTCGACGCTCATGCCTGCACCGCTTCGGGTTCGGAATCGCGTGCCGGTTCGGCGTCGGCGGGAACGGCTTCCGTCAGACGCACCTTGATCCGGTCGGCCTCGCGACGGCGCAGCGCGAAGCGGGTGAAACCGATCTGGACCAGCAGCGGCTCCGCGCCGACCGGACCAGCCGCCATCACCTCGACCTGCTCGCCGCCGACGAAGCCGAGCTCGCGCAGGCGCCGGGCGACGATGTCGTTCGGCATCGCGTCCTCGACGGCGAGGACAGTCGCCGCGGTGCGGAAAGGCAGCTCGGACAGTCTCACGACGGCGCGTCGACCCAAATGGGAATTGTTCTCATTCTAACACCGGCACGGCCGTTCGGATGCTGAAGGCGCGCACGATCGACCGGCTATCATCCGGTGCCTCCCGCCGACGCCCGTCCATGAGCCACCCCCTGCTCCACCTGCGCGAGGGCGCCGTCGCCCGCCTGAGACTCAACCGGCCGCAGCTGCACAACGCTTTCGACGCCACGGTGATCGCCGCGCTGACCGGCGCGCTGGACGCGGTGGCGCGCGACCCGGACGTCCGCGTGGTGGTGATCGAAGGCGAAGGCGCGTCGTTCTCGGCGGGCGCGGACCTGAACTGGATGCGCGGCATGGCGGCGGCCGGCGAAGACGAAAACCGTCGCGACGCCCTCGCCCTCGCGCGCCTCATGCGTACGCTCGACGAGCTGCCGAAGCCGACCATCGCGCGTGTGCATGGCGCGGCGTTCGGTGGCGGTGTCGGGCTGGTGGCCTGCTGCGACATTGCGATCGCGACGACGAACGCGAAGTTCGGCCTGACCGAAAGCAAGCTCGGCCTGCTGCCTGCGGTGATCTCCCCTTACGTGATCGAAGCGATCGGCGCGCGCGAATCGCGTCGCTGGTTCGCGACAGCAGAATTGTTCGACGCTGCGACGGCCTACCGCATCGGCTTGCTGCACGAGATCGTCGATGACGACGCGGCGCTCGACACCGCCGTGCAACGACAGATCGACCTGCTACTGAAAGCCGGCCCGATCGCTGCCGCCGAGGCGAAATCGCTGGTGCGTCGCGTCGCATCGCACAGTGACCGCACGCGCCACGACGCCGACAACGCCGACCTCATCGCCCGCCTGCGCGTTTCGCCCGAAGGTCAGGAAGGCCTCGGGGCGTTCCTCGAAAAGCGCAAGCCCAGCTGGCATTCCTGAGATGACCCCATGATCGACCACCTCGGCATCAGCGTCCGCGATTTCGACGCGAGCCATGCGTTCTATACCGCCGTCCTCGCCCCGCTCGGCTACGCGCCGATCAAGGACGTGACGCCGGAAATGTCCGGCAACGGCACGCGGCATGCGGGTTTCGGTCGCGACGGTATGCCCGCGTTCTGGATCGGCACGCGAACCGACGATGCGGTGACGCGCGACGGGCTGCACATCGCGTTCGCCGCCGCGTCGCGCGCGGATGTCGATGCGTTCCACGCCGCGGCACTCGCCGCGGGTGCGCGCGACAACGGTCCGCCCGGTCCGCGTCCGCAGTACCACCGGGGCTATTACGGCGCGTTCGTGATCGATCCGGACGGCCACAACATCGAAGCGGTCTGCCACCGGCCGGAAGCGTCCTGATGTTCGAGAAGATCCTGATCGCCAATCGCGGCGAGATCGCCTGCCGCGTCATCGGCACCTCTCGTGCGCTCGGCATTCGTACCGTCGCGGTGTATTCCGATGCCGACGCCGATGCGCAGCACGTGCGTCAGGCGGACGAGGCGTACCGCATCGGTGGGCCGCGTCCGCAGGAGTCGTATCTGCGTGGCGATGCGATCCTCGAAGTCGCACTCAAGAGCGGCGCGCAGGCCATCCATCCCGGCTACGGCTTCCTCAGCGAGAACGCGGACTTCGCCGATGCGGTGGAAGCCGCGGGCCTCGTCTTCATCGGCCCGCCCGCGTCGTCGATGCGCAAGATGGGAAGCAAGGCCGGCGCGAAGGACCTGATGCACGCGGCTGGCGTGCCGGTGGTGCCCGGTTACACCGGCGAAGACCAATCCAACGACGTGCTGCAGCGCGAGGCCGATCGCATTGGTTATCCGCTGATGATCAAGGCCGCGCACGGCGGCGGCGGCAAAGGCATGCGCATCGTGCGTTCGTCGCAGGAATTCCTGCCGAACCTCGAAAGCTGCCAACGCGAAGCGCGCAATGCGTTCGGTCGCGATCGCGTGCTGCTGGAGCGCTACATCGAGCAGCCGCGCCACATCGAGATCCAGGTGTTCGCCGACCGTCACGGCAACGCCATGCATCTGTTCGAGCGCGAATGCTCGGCGCAGCGTCGCTACCAGAAGGTGCTGGAGGAATCGCCGTCGCCCTTCCTGACGCCCGAACTGCGCCGCGCGATGGGCGACGCCGCCGTGCAGGCCGCTCGCGCGATCGACTACGTCAACGCCGGAACGGTCGAGTTCATCGTCGGGCAGGACGGCGGTTTCTATTTCATGGAGATCAACACGCGCCTGCAGGTCGAGCATCCGGTCACCGAGATGGTGACGGGGCTCGACTTGGTCGAATGGCAGCTACGCGTCGCATCGGGCGAACCGCTGCCGCGCACGCAGGAATCGCTGACGCAAAGCGGGCATGCGATCGAAGTGCGCCTGTATGCGGAAGATCCGGATGCAGGCTTCCTGCCCGGTTCCGGCCGCCTGGAACGCCTGCGTTTGCCGACCGCGACCGAAGGCGTGCGCGTCGATTCGGGCGTGGTCGAAGGCGACACCGTCACGATCTTTTACGACCCGATGATCGCCAAGCTGATCGTGCATGGCGCGGATCGCACGCAGGCGCTCGCGCGGATGCGCAGCGCGCTTGCGCAGTGCGAGATCGCGGGGCCGAAGTCGAACATCGAGTTCCTCGAACGGCTCGTGCGTCACCCGGCCGTGGTGAACGGCACGATCGATACGGGTTACCTCGATCGTCATCTCGACGAGTTCATCGGTGCATCCGATTCCGATGACGCGCGACTTTTCGTCGCTGCGGTCGTTGCGCGTCTCATCTCGCACGAACGTGGCGCGCGCGGGTGCAACGCGGCATCGAACGACCCGACATCGCCGTGGGCGACGCCAGACAGCTGGCGCATCGGCGACGCTGCGCTTTCGCGTATCGCGGTCGAACATCGCGGTGAGCGCACGGTGCTACGTGCAGGTGGAAACGGCGGCACGTACCGCGTCGAGCACGACGGTCGCCTATACGCGATCGAAGGGGCGCGTCTGGAAGACGAAGTACTGAGCTTCCGTCTCGACGGTGACGCGATGCGCGTCCAAGTGGGCGCGGGTCGCGGCTCATGGTCGGTGCATGACGGCTCGCATCGCCTCGCGATTTCCGCTGCGCCGCTGCACGACACCCACCACGGTGCGGGCGAAGGCGGCACCGATCGCATTGCTGCACCGATGCCGGGCCGCATCGTGGTCGCGCGCGTGCAGCCAGGCGACAAGGTGACGGCCGGCCAGGAAGTCATGGTGATCGAAGCCATGAAGATGGAGCTGAGCCTGAAGTCGCCCCGCGACGGCGTGATCGCCGAAGTGCGCGGCGCCGGGGGCGACTTCGTCGAAGCCGATGCGGCGCTGGTGGTGCTGGAGCACGTCGAATGAGCGACCTCGTCCGCATCGTCGAAGTCGGGCCGCGCGATGGGCTGCAGAACGAGAAGACCATCATCTCGACGGCCGACAAGATCGCGCTGATCGACCGGCTTTCCGCGACGGGACTGTCCGTCGTCGAAGCCACCAGCTTCGTCAGCCCGAAGTGGGTGCCGCAGCTCGCCGACGCCGCGGACGTCTATCGCGGCATCACGCGACGCAGTGGTGTCGACTATCCGGTGCTGGTGCCGAACCTGCAGGGCTACGAGCGCGCGCGCGAAGTCGGCGTTACACATATTGCGGTGTTCACCGCGGCGTCCGAAGCGTTCAACCGCGAGAACATCAATGCTTCGATCGACGAATCGCTGGAGCGCTTCGCGCCGGTGATGGAGCGCGCGAAGGCCGACGGCGTTCGCGTGCGCGGCTACGTGTCGACGGTGCTGGGCTGTCCGTACCAGGGCGAGGTTCCGGTCGCCGACGTCGTGCGCGTCGCAAAGGCGCTGCACGAGATGGGCTGCGAGGAAGTTTCGCTGGGCGACACAATCGGCGTCGGTACACCATCGAAGGCGCGCGCGATGCTGCGCGACGTCGCGAGCGAAGTGCCGATGCAGGCACTCGCCGTGCACTTCCATGACACGTATGGCCAGGCGCTGGCGAACATCCTCGCCTGCCTCGAGGAAGGCGTTCGAGTCGTCGATTCGGCGGTCTCCGGCACGGGCGGCTGCCCGTATGCGAAGGGCGCGAGCGGCAACGTTGCCAGCGAGGACGTGGTCTACATGCTGCACGGCATGGGCATGACGACCGGCGTCGATCTCGATGCGCTCGTCGATACCGGCCGCTGGCTTGCCGCCCTGCTCAGCCGCGAAACCTCCAGCAAAGTCACCCGCGCACGCGGAAGCAACGAATGAAGCCTGCCGAATACACGATTCGCCCCATCGAACCGCGCGACGACGCGGCCATCGCCCGCATCATCCGCACCGTCATGCCCGAATTCGGCGCATGCGGTTCGGGTTTTGCGATCAATGATCCCGAGGTCGACTGGATGCACCGCGCGTATTCGGGCGACCGCAGTGCGTACTTCGTGGTCGAGGTGAATGGCGAAGTGGTCGGCGGTGGCGGGGTTGCACCGCTCGAAGGCGGTGACGCCGACACCTGCGAGCTGCGCAAGATGTATTTCCTTCCGACGGCGCGCGGGCTCGGCGCCGGCGCGGCGGTGATGGAGAAGTCGCTCGATACCGCGCGCGAGTTCGACTTCAAGCGCTGCTACCTCGAAACGCTGACGGGCATGGACGCGGCCATGCGCCTTTACGAGCGCAAGGGTTTCCGTCGCATCGACACGCCCATGGGCGCGACCGGTCACGGCGGCTGCGACATCTGGTACCTCAAGGACCTCTGACATGAAGCGGATGCTGGCTGCGGTGCTGTGCGTGGCGTCGCTGGCAGCGATGCCGGTGTCCGCCGAAACGTTGCTGCTCGCGCCAGCGCGAGTGTGGACCGGCGAAGGCACGTCGCAGCCGGGCTGGGTCGTGCTGGTGCGCGACGGCGCGATCGCGGCGGTCGGGCCTGCGTCGACGGTCACCGCCCCGGCCGACGCACGCCGCATCGATCTGCCGAACGCGACGCTGACGCCCGGCCTCATCGAACTGCATTCGCATCTGTTCCTGCACCCGTACAACGAGGAGAGTTGGAACGACCAGGTGCTGAAGGAGCCCGAGGCGTATCGCACGTTGCAGGCCGCGAAGTTCGCGGGCGACACGCTGCGCTCGGGCTTCACGACGCTACGCGACCTCGGCACCGAAGGCGCGGGTTTCGCGGACGTGTCGCTGAAGCGCGCGATCGATGAAGGTCTCGTCGCGGGACCGCGTCTGTTCGTTTCGACGCGTGCGATCGTCGCGACATCGAGCTACGGCCCCGGCCCGCGCGGCTTCCGTCCCGATGCCGACCTGCCCGGCGGCGCACAGGAAGTCAGCGGCACTGACGAAGCCACGCGCGCCGTGCGCGAACAGGCCGGGCGCGGCGCGGACTGGATCAAGTTCTATGCGGACTATCGCGTCGGCCCGGGCGGTAGCACGCAGCCCGCGTTTACCGCGAACGAGATGAAGGCCGTCGTCGAAGCTGCGCATACGGGCGGACGCCCCGTCGCGGCGCATGCGGCGAGCGACGCGGGCATGCGCATGGCGATCGAGGCCGGCGTCGACACCATCGAGCACGGGTATGGCGGCACGCCGCAGACGTTCAAACTGATGCACGACCGGCACGTCGCCTACCTGCCGACGCTGACGGCGGTCGAGGCGACCGAGACCTACTTCAATCACTACGTGCCGGGCCAATCCGCACCGACGCCGAAGATCGAGGAGTCACTGAAGGCGTTCCGCACTGCGCTGGCGCAAGGCGTCACGATCGGCTGCGGTAGCGACGTCGGCGTATTCCGCCACGGCGACAACTGGCGCGAGCCCGCGCTCATGGTCAAGGCCGGCATGGCGGCGGTCGACGCGATGCGCGCCTGCACGTCGACGGCGGCGGCGATCCTCAAGCAGCAGGACCGGATCGGCCGCATCGCGGTCGGCCTGCGCGCGGATCTCGCCGCGTTCGAGGGCGACCCGACCGTCGCGATCGACGCGCTGCGCCAGCCGGTGCTGGTGGCGAAGGACGGCGTGCTCTACCGCGAGCCGGCGTCGCACTGAGGCGAAACCGCGCAGCCGGTAGAATCGCGGCCTTTCCGGCTTTCCGAGGGACCGCCATGCAGATCTCCAACGCCCGCGCCGTCATCACCGGCGGCGTCTCCGGCCTCGGCTTCGCCGTGGCGCAGCGCATCGTTCGCGAAGGCGGCCGCGTCGCGCTGTTCGACGTCAACGACGAGAAGGGCCAGGCCGCGGTCACCGAACTCGGTGCCGACAAGGCGAAGTTCTTCCGCACCGACGTGACCGATGAAGCGGGCGTCACCGCGAACGTCGCCGCCGCGTCCGAATTCCTCGGCGGGCTCAACGTCACCGTGAACTGCGCGGGCATCCTCGGCTCGGGCCGAGTGCTCGGCAAGGACGGCCCGATGGCGCTGTCCCAGTTCCAGACGACGGTGATGGTCAACCTCGTCGGTAGCTTCAACGTCGCCAAGGCCTGCGCTTCGCTGATGCAGAACAACGAAGCCGGCACCGACGGCGAGCGCGGCGTGATCATCAACACCGCGTCGGTCGCCGCGTACGAAGGCCAGATCGGCCAGGCCGCGTATTCCGCGTCGAAGGGTGGCGTCGTCGGCATGACGCTGCCGCTGGCGCGCGAGCTGGCGCGCTTCGGCATCCGCGTCGTCACCATCGCGCCGGGCGTGTTCTGGACGCCGATGGTCGACGGCATGCCCGACAGCGTGCAGCAGTCGCTGGCGGCGTCGATCCCGTTCCCCTCGCGCCTGGGCAAGCCGGACGAATTCGCCGACCTCGCCGCGTACATCCTCGGCAACACCTACCTCAACGGCGAGACGATCCGCCTTGACGGCGCGACGCGTCTGGCACCGAAGTAAAGCGATGCCACGAATTCCGCACGAAGCACACCGCTGGAGTCGCGCACGCGCGCTGGGGCGCACGCGCTACGTGCTGCTCGTCGGCGTCGCTGGCTGGGGCTTGCCGATGTTCGTTTACATGATGCTGCTGCGCCCATGGATGAGCGGCCATCCGCAGGACATTTCGGCGCGCCACCTCGCGGTCGGCGCCGTGACATGGGCGCTGGCCGGCGCGGTGTTCGGACTCTTCATGTGGCATGTCGGCCGCGTCGACCCAAGATTTCAGAACAACGAGCAAACCAGGCAATGAAGGCTTACGACATCAAGAAGGGCAACGTCGTTGAACACAATGGCGGCGTGTACCAGATCCGCGACATCGAGCGCAGCAGCCCGCAGGGTCGCGGCGGCAACGTGCGCTTCCGTTTCACCATGTACAGCGTGCCCGGCGCGAACAAGCTCGACGCCAGCTTCGACGGTGACGACGACCTGCGCGAAGTCGATCTCGCGCGTCGCCAGGCGACGTTCTCGTACATGGACGGCGACGCGTTCGTGTTCATGGACGACGAGGACTACACGCCGTACGCGCTCGACGCGGACGTGGTCGGCGACATGGCGGGCTACGTCGTGCCGGACCTTTCGGGCTGCTACGTGCAGATCATCGACGACGCACCGGTCGGCCTGCAGCTGCCGCAGACGGTGACGATGCAAGTGATCGAAACGCCGCCGGAACTCAAGGGCGGCACCGCGACCAAGCGCCCGAAGCCGGCGAAGCTGTCGACCGGCCTGGAAATCATGGTGCCGGAGTACATCGGCAACGGTGAGCGCGTGCTGGTCAACACCACGACGGGCGAGTTCGCGGGCCGCGCGGACTGACTCGAGGTCGATCGGAAATACGAAGGGTCGGCATCGCTGCCGGCCCTTTTTTTGCGTCACTCGATGAGGTCAGCCCGCCGACTGCAGATCGCCGTTGCGGATGCGCCACTTCATCGACATGCGGCGCACCGAGTCGTCGGTGGCGGGATCGTCGAGCAGCGACTGAACATCGCGCCATGCGAGATCCAGCGATTCCTCGCTGACGACGAACGCCTCGTTCTCACCCGCGCGCACGACGAACCGCACGTCGTAATGCCAATGCGCGGGCACGTCGCGACGCTCGGGAATCCAGTGGCGATCGAGGTCGAACAGCCCGGCCTCCAGCGTCAATCCGGTCAGGCCCGACTCCTCCTCGGCTTCCTTCAACGCGACGCGACCCAGGTCGACGTCGCCGTCCGCATGACCGCCGAGCTGCAGCCATCGACCGAGCTTGCGGTGATGCGTGAGCAGCACGCGCGTGCCGGTGCGGTCTACCAGCCATGCCGACCCGGTGAAGTGCCCCGCGAGCCGCTCACGCGCGAACGGCGCGCTGTCGATGTCGTGCAGCAGCTCGACGAAGTGCGCGACCACCTCGGCCTCGGCGGGCCAGCGGCGCGCGTAGTCCGCGAGATCGTGGTGCAGCTGATCGGTCGTGGACGAGTGGTCGGGTCGAGGCGTCCATACGATGGCGTCTTCATGGGTGCAGTGCAGCATTATCCCGATTCATGGTCCGAAGGGCGCGACGCGACTTGTGCAGCGCAGGCGGCTGCGGCTAAGGTCCACGGGTTCCCCGGCGTGCGAGCGCCGGGGCCTTAGTCCCGGGGAGAACACCGCAAATGCTGTTCCAGCGCAGAAAGCCGCTCGACCTGATTCTCGCGACCGCTGAAAAGCGCTCGCTCAAGCGCCAGCTCGGCGCATTCGACCTGACCATGCTCGGTATCGGCGCCGTGATCGGCACCGGCATCTTCGTGCTCACCGCGGTCGCGGCGAACAAGGCCGGCCCGGGCATGATGTACTCGTTCATCATCGCCGGCGTGGTCTGCGCGCTCACGGCGCTGATGTACTCCGAGATCGCGGCGATGGTGCCCGTCTCGGGCTCGGCCTACACGTACTCGTACGCGGTGCTCGGCGAGCTGATCGCGTGGATGGTGGGCTGGGCGCTGATCCTCGAATACGCGGTCGCAGCAGGCGCCGTTGCGGTCGGGTGGTCCGGCTATGCGAACGGCTTCCTGCACGCACACGGGATGGGATTACCGACGGCACTGCTCTCGGGTCCGTTCGACCCGGTGACGCTGCCGGACGGCACCGTCGCACGCGGCAGCTTCAACCTGATCGCCTTCCTGCTCTCGCTGCTCGTGACCTGGCTGCTCGTCATCGGCACCAGCAAGTCGGCGAAGGTCACGTCGGTGCTGGTGCTGATCAAGATCGCCGCGCTCACCGCGTTCGTGCTGCTGGCCTTCCCGGCCGTGCAGTCGACCAACTTCACCCCGATGCTGCCGAACGGCTGGGGCACGCCGCTCTCGGGCGTGGGCGTGCTGGGCGCCGCGGCGTCGATCTTCTTCGCGTACGTCGGCTTCGATGCGGTCTCGACGGCTGCCGAAGAAACCAAGAACCCGAACCGCAACATCCCGATCGGCCTGATCGGTTCGCTCGGCGTCTGCACCGTGTTCTATCTGCTGGTCGCGTACGCGGCCGTGGGTTCGATGGGCGCGCAGCCGGGCGGTCCGCTGTCGATGAGCAAGGAGCCGCTGGCGTTCGTGCTCCGCAACATCGGCTGGCCGCGCGTGGGTGACCTCGTCGCCGCCGCAGCGATCATCGCGCTGCCGTCGGTGGTGCTGATGATGATGTTCGGCCAGACGCGCATCCTTTTCACCATGGCGCGCGACGGCCTGATGCCGTCCGTGTTCGCCAAGGTGCACCCGCGCTTCCACACGCCGCACGTGGTGACCTGGACGACCGGCGTCTTCGTGGCGTTCTTCGCCGCGCTGTTCCCGGTAAGCGCGCTTGCGGACATCTCGAACGCCGGCACGCTGTTCGCGTTCTTCATGGTCTGCGCCGGCGTGATGATCCTGCGCCGCACGGAGCCGACCCGTCCGCGTCCGTTCCGCACCCCGCTGGTCTGGATCGTCGGCCCGCTGGCGCTCGCCGGCTGCGTCCTGCTGTTCTTCAGCCTGGGCTGGGATCCGACGATCAAGTTCTTCTGCTTCTGGGCGGTTCTCGGCCTGATCGTGTACTTCCTGTTCGCCCGCAAGCGCAGCCACCTGGCGCACGGCGAGCCGATCGAACTGCACGAAGAGCCGGAACCGAACATCCACAAGTAAGCGAGCGACATCGGTTCACGGAAACGGCGCGGGCGACCGCGCCGTTTTCTTTTGTTCCGCGGTCTGCACTGCGGCGTCGCACCTCCGTTGCGCGTCGGCAACACGGTCTGCCCTAAACTTCCGCCGATGAGCACCTCCCTGCCCTACGACCCGCAACGCCTCGCCGTCTGCGCGGACGAAATCATCGTCAACGTGCGCGAGCTCGCCGATCGCGGCTGGACGCCCGCGACCAGCAGCAACTTCTCGCGCCGCATGGATGCCGACAACGTCGCCATCACCGTGTCCGGCCGCGACAAGGGCCGGCTGGTCGAGGCCGACATCATGGTCGTCGACCTCGATGGTCGGCCGGTCGCGACCACGCAGAAGTCGTCCGCCGAAACGCTGCTGCACACACAGCTCTACAAGCGCTTCCCCGACATCGGCTGCGTGCTGCACACGCACTCGATGAACCAGACCGTTGCATCGCGGCTGTATGCAGCCGATGGCGTGCTTCGGCTTGAAGGCTACGAGCTGCTGAAGGCGTTCAACGGCAACACCACGCACGACGCCGTGCTCGACCTGCCGGTTCTGCCCAATACGCAGGACATGCCCGAACTCGCCGGACGCGTTGAACGCCTTCTCGACACCGGCCCGATGTGGGGCTACCTGATCGACGGCCACGGACTCTACGCATGGGGACGCGACATGCCCGAAGCGCGCCGTCACCTCGAAGCGTTCGAGTTCCTGATCGCCTGCGAACTCGAACTCCGCCGCCTCGGCACCTCGTCCACCGCACTGTCCCGGAGCGCGCCATGAGCCGCCTGCGCATCTTCCACGAAGCCACGCCCGACCAGCCGGAGTTCGTCTCGAGCGAGCTCGAACCGATCCGCGAACACCTCGCGCCGATCGGCGTCGGTTTCGAGCGATGGGAAGCGAATCAGCCGATCAAGGCGGGCGACGCACCGGACGTCATCCTCGACGCGTATCGCAGCGACATCGATCGCATCGTGCGCGAGCGCAACTTCAAGACCGTCGACGTCGTCAGCATCGCGCCGGACAACCCGAACCATGCCGACGCGCGCAAGAAGTTCCTCGACGAGCACTTCCACAAGGAAGACGAGGTGCGCTTCTTCGTCGCGGGATCCGGCCTGTTCACACTGCACGCCGGCGAGCGCGTCTACGAGATGAAGTGCGAGGCCGGCGACCTGATTTCGGTGCCGGATTCGATGCTGCACTGGTTCGACATGGGTCCCGAGCCCAACTTCGTCGCGATCCGTTTCTTCCAGGAACCCGACGGCTGGATCGGCCACTTCACCGGCAACGACATCGCGCAGAAATTCCCGCGCTACGAGCCCGGCCAAGCCGGCTGACCCTACGTATTCGCCTTCCTGCGACGCGTTCGCGGCGGCCAACTCGAGCGACGAAAGCATGCCCGTCCGCGCCATCCTCACCGACATCGAAGGCACCACCAGCAGCATCTCGTTCGTGAAGGATGTGCTGTTCCCGTATGCTCGCCGCGCACTCCCCGGCTTCGTGCGCGAGCACGGCAACGAGCCTGAAGTGCGACGCTGGCTCGATGCGGTTGCTGTCGAACAGGGCGGAATCTGCAGCGACGATACGATCGTCGAAGTGCTGCAGGGCTGGATCGACGAAGACCGCAAGCACACGGCGCTAAAGGCGCTGCAGGGCATGATCTGGAACGCGGGTTATCGCAGCGCCGACTTCACCGCGCACCTGTATCCCGACGCCGCGGTCGCGGT
Organism: Lysobacter sp. HA18; assembly: GCF_054057595.1. Classification (NCBI taxonomy): domain Bacteria; kingdom Pseudomonadati; phylum Pseudomonadota; class Gammaproteobacteria; order Lysobacterales; family Lysobacteraceae; genus Lysobacter; species Lysobacter sp. HA18. The sequence goes on along the minus strand of NZ_JBSRZL010000001.1, from coordinate 1,289,611 downwards.
GCGCGAATGGCATGACGCGGGTTATCCGCTGTACGTCTATTCGTCGGGCAGTGTGCCAGCGCAGCGCCTGTTCTTCGGTCACAGCGACGCCGGGGATCTGACGCCGCTGTTCTCAGGTTGGTTCGACACCGAGGTCGGCGGAAAGCGCGAGGCCGACAGTTATCGCCGCATCGCCGAAAGCATAGGCATTGCACCGGGCGACATCCTGTTCCTGTCGGACGTTGTCGAGGAACTCGACGCCGCGCGCGACGCAGGCATGCAGGCGGTGTTGATCGACCGTCGCAACGACTATCCGCAGCCGCGCACGGGCGATGCGACGCACGGCCATCGCCGCGTCGAGACGTTTGCCGACGTCGGGATCTAGGTTCCGTTCGATCGCGTCGGTGTAGCGACGCGCGCCGCGACTCGCGTTACGGCTCGGCGTCCTGCAGCGAGTACGTCGTGTCCGCGTGCTGCTCGCCCTGCCAGCGATCGAACGTGCGTACCTCGATGCGATGCGATCCGACCGGAAGATTCGTCGGCAGCGCACCGCGCCAAAGATGCGTCGACGCCTGCGCTTCCGGCGAGCGGTCGTAGCCGCGTAGCTTCGCCGCCTCGTCGTCGCGCACGTTTTCGCTCAGCAACCACGGGTCCGGCTGTCCGACGCGCTTCATCGGCGCCCAGTCGCCACCGTCGACACGGAATTCGGTGCGCTGGTCCGGCGTGCCCATCCAGACGTTCGCGTACACGCCCCACGCAGGATATGCGCCACGACGCAGCACGCGCGGTGCATGCAGGCGCATCGCGCGCGTGACATCGCCGGAGTCAGCAGTGATGCCCGCCGGCTGCCACGACAACCTGTAACTGCCGTCATGCGAGACGATCAGGCGCGCGGTGCCGTTTGGTGTCCCGTCGGGCATCGTCGAATCCGGCACCCCCGCGGCGTTCTTGACGCCCGACCAGTACGCGCCGCAGGCCGCGCCCGAGTTGTATTCCTGCAGCGGCGACGCGCCATGCCAGCCGGTCTTCTCGTCGTGGAAGAACTGGCGCTGCACATGGCCGTGCGCGCTCAGCACCAGCACGTGCGGCACATCCTTCAACAGTGCGAACAGGCGTTCACGATCAGCGCTGCGGAAGGTCTCGCCGCCATCCGGAAACAACGGGATGTGCACCGCGACCACGAGCAGTCTTTTCGCATCGTGCGTCGGGAGGTAATGCTCGAGGAACGCGAACTCGTCGTCACGCAGTCCACCGATGTACGCCGGTTTCTGCCCCGGGCGCGAGATGACGTCGTCGAGCACGACGAAATCCGCCTGCGGCTCTTCCCAGGCGAACGTATCCGGGCCGAACTGCTGGCGGAACGTCAGCAGCGCGTCGGTATCGCTCTTCGCGTCCGCATCGACGTCGTGATTGCCTGCGACGTGCAACCACGGCGCGCCGAGACGCGTCGTCAGCGCAGTCATGTCGGGATACAGCGAAAGATCGTCGCTGACGACGTCGCCGAGTGTCAGGCCGAGATCGGCTGCAGGTGCACCATCGCGACGCCGCAGCGGCTCGACGATGTCGCGTTCGTAATAGCCGACATCGATCTTGGACTTGGGCTGCGTGTCGGCGAATACCAGAACGTCGAGATCAGCGTTACGCGGTTTCGCATGACGCAGCCCGAACGATGGACACGTCGTGCCGGCATCGCGCAGCCCGCCGTAGCGCAACACCGGTGCCGAGCGATGCGGCGCATGCGCCCAGAACAGCGGCAGGCCGTCGGCACGTCGAGGCGCATCGAAGCCCGCGGGCTTGATCACGAACAGGGTGCGACCCGGCTCGGCGGGCAAGTCGAATCGGCCGTCCGCCGACGTGGTGACGATGCGAACGCCGTCGGACACTCGCATCCTCGCGAGGCCGGGCTCGCCCGCATCGCGACGACCATTCCCGTTGCGATCTTCATACACCGCGCTGTTGCAAGACGCGGGCTGCGCATGCGACCACGAGGCAAACGTGAGCAGCGCGAGCGCGAGGAGCGAACGGGTCATGGTGGCCTCCGGGACGAGGCCGAAGCCTAGCAGCGGCGCGGTGCTATTGCGTAGCGCCGTGGCGCTGCTTCAGCACACCGACCGCGTCGTTCAGCGACAGGCCGCGCGCGCGCAGCAGCACGATCAGGTGGTACAGCAGGTCGGCGGATTCACCGAGCAGTGCGCCGTCGTCCTGCACCACGCCCGCGAGCGCGGTCTCGACGCCCTCCTCGCCCACTTTCTGCGCGATGTGGCGTACGCCGCTGTCGAACAGTTTGGTCGTGTAGCTGCCGTCTGGACGCTCGAACGCGCGACGCTCGACAAGTACATCGAGCGTCGACAGGAAGTCGCCCGGTGCATCCGGAAAGCAGCTTGCGCGGTCGAGATGGCAGGTCGGGCCGCGTGGGGTTGCGAGCACCAGAAGCGTGTCGCCATCGCAGTCGAGTTTCACATCGGCGACGTCGAGCACGTTGCCGGACGTCTCGCCCTTGGTCCATTGCCGCTGCCGCGTGCGACTGAAGAACGTCGCCTGACGTGTCGCGAGCGTATGCGCGAGCGCGTCGCGGTCCATCCAGCCGACCATCAGCACGCGCAGGGTCCGCACGTCCTGCACCACAGCGGCGACCAGGCCATCCTGTTTCGCCCAGTCGATGATGTCGGCGTCGAAGGTGATCGGATCACGCACGGCGCACCTCGATTCCGGCCGCGGCCAGTTCCCGCTTGAGTTGCGGAATGCGCACGGTGCCGGAGTGGAACACGCTTGCGGCGAGCGCGCCGTCGACATCGGCGTCGCGGAAGACGTCCGCGAAGTGCGAGGCGTCGCCGGCGCCGCCCGATGCGATGAGCGGAACGTCGCAAAGTCGACGCGCCTCGCGCAATTGCTCGATGTCGTAGCCGCTTCTCACGCCATCGCTGCCCATGCAATTCAGCACGATCTCGCCAGCACCGCGACCCTGCGCTTCGACCATCCAGTCGAGCGTGCGACGCGCGAGCGCGCGTGTCCGCGACGGATCGCCCGTGTACTGGCGCACGCGCCACTCACCGTCATCATCGCGTAGGCTGTCGAGACCAACGACGACGCACTGCACGCCGAATGCGGCGGCCAGTTCGTCGATCAGCTCGGGCCGCTCCAGCGCGGGCGTATTGACGGAAATCTTGTCGGCACCCGCGTGCAGGATTTCGCGCGCGTCTTCCACGCGGCGGATGCCGCCCGCTACGCAGAACGGGATGTCGATCAATCGCGCCACGCGTTCGACCCAGCCGCGGTCGACGCTGCGGCCTTCCGGGCTCGCCGTGATGTCATAGAAGACGAGTTCATCTGCACCTTCGTCGCGATAACGCAGCGCGAGCTCGACGATGTCGCCCATGTCTACGTGGTCGCGAAAACGCACGCCTTTGACGACTCGGCCGTCGCGCACGTCCAAGCATGGAATGATGCGGCGGCTCAGCACGGTGCGCTTTCCGTTGCGACGGCCAACGCATCCGCGACGCTCAGTCGCCCTTCGAGCAGTGCCTTGCCGAGCACGATGCCCGCGCAGCCGGATTCAAGCGCAGCACGCACATCTTCGACCGAACGCGCACCGCCGGATGCCTGCACCCGCAGCGACGGGGCCCGTGGGATCAGCGCCGCGTATAGATCGAGATTCGGCCCGGCAAGCATGCCGTCGCGCCCGATGTCGGTGCACAGCAGATGCCGCAGGCCGGCAGTGGCGTACAGCTCGACGAGGTCGAACAGATCGACACCGCCGGTGCGCGTCCAGCCTTCGGTTGGCAATGTCCAGCGGCCCTCGGCCTCGCGTGTGTCTAGCGCCACGGTGACGCGCTCATTACCGAACTTCGCGAGCCAACCCGCCACGGCTTGCGGTTGTCGCACCGCCAGCGACCCAACGACGACGCGATCGGCACCGGCATCGAGAAGGCGCTGCACGTCGTCGACCGAGCGGACGCCGCCGCCGGTCTGCACGCGCAGTCCGGTGGCCGCGCGGATGCGCGTCAGCAGGTCGCCGATGGAATAGCCGCCATCGCGCGCGGCGTCGAGGTCGACGAGATGCAGCCACGTCGCACCCTCGTCCGCGTACCGCCGCGCTACCGCGAGCGGATCGTCGGCATAGCGCGTTTCCTGCGAATAGTCGCCCTGCCTGAGGCGCACGACGCGGCCTTCGCGAACATCGATCGCCGGGTAGACGGTGAAATCGGTCATGCCGGTACCTTCAGGAAATTCTCGAGCAGCTGTGCGCCGACGGCTGCAGACCGCTCGGGATGGAATTGCGCGCCCATGCGATTGCCGCGCCTTACGACGGCGGCGAAGCGCTCGCCGTGCGTGCACGTCGCAATCGTGTCGTCGGTGACAGGCGCAGCGTACGAGTGGACGAAGTAGGCGTTGTCGCCGTCACCGACGTTGGGGAGCAGCGCATCGTCGCGCACGCGCTCGAGCGTATTCCAGCCCATGTGCGGGACGCGCAGCCCCGGCGCGCTGCCGAGCTTGCGTACGCGACCGGGCAGCAGCGCGAGGCAGTCGACATCGCCTTCTTCCGACGACTCGAACAACAGCTGCATGCCGAGGCACACGCCGAGCAGCGGTTGCCGCAGCGATCGCACGCAGTCGACGAGATTGAGCTCGCGCAGTCGCGCCATGCCTGCTGCCGCCGCGCCGACCCCCGGGAGCACCACGCGTTCTGCAGCGGCGATTTCATTCGCATCGGCGCTGAAGCGGACGCTCGCGCCGAGACGCTCGAACGCATAACGTACCGAGCCGATGTTCGCGCCGCCGGCGTCGATCAACACCACGTCCATCAGAGCGCGCCCTTTGTCGACGGTAGCTCGCGACCTTCGCGCCTGATCGCCTGACGCAGCGCGCGCGCGACGACCTTGAAACAGGCTTCGACCTTGTGGTGATCGTTGTTGCCCTGCACTCGCACATGCAGGTTCAGCCCCGCGGCTTCGCACAACGACCGGAAGAAGTGCGGCACCAATTCGGTCGGCAGTTCGCCGACGCGGTCGCGCTTGAAGTCACCTTCGAATACGAAGTACGGGCGTCCGGAGAAATCGAGCGCGGCGCTCGCCAGCGATTCATCCATCGGCAGGGTGAACCCGTATGACGGCGTCGCTTCGGCTTCGCCGTTCGCCTCGTCTGCCGCGCCGTATCGCCCGATGCCCCGCTTGTCGCCGAGCGCCTGACGCAGCGCCTGGCCGAGTGCGAGTGCGCAATCCTCGACGGTGTGGTGTTCGTCGATGCGCAGGTCGCCTTCGCAGGTCAGGTCCAATGCAAAGCCGCCGTGCTTGCCGATCTGTTCGAGCATGTGATCGTAGAAGCCGAGTCCCGTGTTGATCTTCGGCTCGGCAGCCCGGTCGAGATCGACGTCGACCGTGATCCGCGTTTCCTTCGTATTGCGCTCGACACGCGCCGTGCGCGGCGCGTCGACGAGTGCGTGCGCGATGCCCGTCCAATCCCACTCACCGCCGAACTGCGACGTGCGCAGCTGGAACGCGCGGATGCCGAGGTTGTCGGCGAACTGCACATCCGTCGGACGATCGCCGACCATCGCCGAGCGCGACCAGTCGATCGATCGATCCTTCAGATACGACGTCATCAGGCCGATCTGCGGCTTGCGCGTCGGCGCGTTTTCGCTGGGAAAACTTGTGTCGATGAGCACGTCGCGAAAGCGGATTCCCTGGCTTTCGAACACCTGCATCATCAGGTCGTGCGGGCCCTGGAACGTGTCGCGCGGATAGCCCGGCGTGCCGAGGCCGTCCTGGTTGGAGACGATCACGAACTCGTAGCCGGCGTCGCGCAGTTTCAGCATCGCCGGGATGACGTCAGTGACGAAGCGCAGCTTTTCGAAGGCGTCGATCTGGAAGTCGGACGGTTCCTCGATCAACGTACCGTCGCGATCCACGAAGAGGATCGGCGTGCTCATGCGATCGCTCCAGCGAGCACCGACAGCACGCGATCGTTCTCGTCCGGCCGTCCGACAGTGATGCGCAGCGCATCGCCCAAACCGGGCTGCGCGCGAACGTCACGAACGACGACGCCGGCCGACAGCAGCGCGTCGAATGCGCCCTGCGCATCGTCGAAACGGACCAGCACGAAGTTCGATGCCGACGGATAGACAAGCCGCACGCCGGGTGCGACGCGCAGCGCTCCGGCGAGCCGCGCGCGTTCCTGCACGGCGAGCGCCGTTGCCCCGCGGGTGCGTGCGAGTGCAGCGTCATCCAGTGCATCGCTCACGAGCGCGATGCATGGCGAAGGCAAGGGGTACGGCGCCTGGCAGCGGCGCAGCACGGCGATCAGGTCGGCATCGCCGATCGCAACGCCGAGCCGCGCGCCGGCGAGTGCATGCGCCTTCGACAAGGTTCGCAGGACGACGACGTTGTTCGTTTCGCCGAGGAGCGTAAGCGCGGATGGCGTCGACGCGAACTCCTGATAAGCCTCGTCGACCACCACGACGGCGCGTCCCTCGAGGCGCGTGGCAAGGCGGCGCACGTCGTCGAGCGGCACTACGTCGCCCGTCGGATTTCCGGGCGAGCAGAGGAAGACGAGCGTCGCACCGGACGCGAGCGACGCGTCTCCGACCGCGTCGATATCGCAGCGGAATGCACCTTCGCCATCGACCAAAGGAACTTCGACCACTCGCACGCCGTGGAGTCGCGCGCTCACCGCGTACATGCCAAATGTTGGTGGCGTGGTCACGACGGCGCCCTGCCCTGGCGCGCACAGCGCGCGCACCAGCAGATCGATGGCTTCGTCGCTGCCGCGACCTGCAAGAAGCTGCTCGGGCGCGCAGCCGTAGAGCGACGCCAGCTTCTCGCGCAGCGCCTGCGGCTGCGGGTCCGGATATCGGCGTGCGCTCCCGTCGTCCGCGGCGTTCGGCCACGCGGACTCGTTGGCGTTGAGCCACACGTCGCCGGTCAGCCGGTCGCTGCGTGCCGAGCGATAGCCCGCGAAGTCACGCAGATCCGCGCGCACGAGGTCGATGGGCGACGTCATGCCAAAGCCTCCAACCGTAGCGAGACAGCGCGGCCGTGGGCGTCGAGCCCTTCCGCGTTTGCGAGTTCGACAGCACACGGCCCGATCGCGGCGAGACCTTCGCGCGCGACTTCCTGCACGGTGATTGCGACCTGGAAGCTGGCCACGCTGAGCCCGCCCGTGAAACGCGCCGCCCCGCCCGTCGGCAACACATGGTTCGTGCCGCTGCAGTAGTCGCCGAGCGCTTCGGGCGCCCAGTCGCCGAGGAAGATCGAACCTGCGGCATCGACCCGGTCGAGCCAGCCCCGTGGTTCGCGAAGCGCGAGGATCAAGTGCTCGGGCGCATACGAATTGCTGATGTCGAACGCGATGTCGAGCGTGTCTACTTCGATCGCGAGCGAGGCTTCGAGCGCAGCACGTGCAATGTCCGCGCGCGGCAAAGTACGCAGTTGCCGATCGATCTCGGCGGCGACGCCATCGAGCACATTCGTGTCGTCGCTGATCAGGACGACCTGCGAGTCGCGACCGTGTTCAGCCTGCGAGAGCAGATCCGCCGCAACGAACGTCGCATTCGCGCCGGCATCTGCGATGACCAACACTTCCGAAGGCCCAGCCGGCATGTCGATCGCGGCGCCGCCTTCCGTCATCGAGACCTGGCGCTTCGCTTCGGTAACGAAGCCGTTGCCTGGCCCGAACAGCTTGTCGCACTTCGGGATCGAGGCCGTGCCGAACGCCATCGCGGCGATCGCCTGCACGCCGCCGAGCGCGAACACGCGCTGGATTCCGCAGCGCTGCGCGGCATACAGAACGGCGGGATCGACGGTGCCGTCGGCTCGCGGCGGCGAACACAGGATGACTTCGGCACAACCTGCAAGCTGCGCAGGTACGCCGAGCATCAGTGCGGTCGAAGGCAGTGGTGCGGAACCTGCCGGCACGTACAGGCCCACGCGACGAATCGGACGCAACACGCGCTCACAGCGCACACCCGGCGCGGTGTCCACGACGACGGGTGAGGTCATGCAGGCGGCGTGGAAGACGCGGATGCGCTCGGCAGCATCGTCGATCGCGCGCTTCAACGCGTCGGGCAACGCGGCGCGTGCGTGGAGGAACGCTTGAGTGTCGACGTCGAATCGCCCGATATCGACGCCGTCGAAACGGGTGGTGAGCTCGCGGAGTGCTGCGTCGCCGTCGCGGCGCACCTGCGCGATCAACGTCGCGACCGACGACGCGACGTCATCGGCAACCCGCTGTGCAGGACGACGCAACGCGTCCTCGCGCGCCGTGGCGTCGAGTTCGGACCAGCGGATGCGCTTCATGCCAGCATGCTCTCGACTGGCAGCACCATCAGGCCCTGCGCGCCCGCTCGCTTGAGGTCTTCAAGACGCTGCCATGTCAGGCGACCGTGGCAGAGCGCCTGCAGCGCGAGGCGGTCGGCACCATCGACCTGCAGGACCGTCGGCGATTCGGCGTCGGGCAACAGCGGCAGCAGGCGCGGGATCGCTGAACGCTCCGCCTGGAACATGAGCAGGCGACTGTGGCGCGTACGCAGCGCGCCTTCGAGACGGCGCAGCAGAAGCTCGGCAAGTAGTGCACGCTCGCCTTCGAATTCGGCAGCCGGCCCTGCGAGCACGGCTTCGCTTTCGAGCAGCGTCGCGACCGGCTTGAGTTGGTTCGCGGCGAGCGTTGCGCCACTGGAAACAAGGTCGCAAATCAGGTCGGCCTGGCCCAGGCGCGGCGCGATTTCGACCGAGCCCGACAGCGTCACGATGTCGGCATTGATGCCCTGCCCGTCCAGCCAGCCGCGCAGCAGCGCCGGATAACTCGTCGCGATGCGCGTGCCTTCGACCTGCGACGCACCCGTCCAGCTCCAGTCATCGGGCACCGCGAGCGCAAGTCGGCAACCGCCGAAACCGAGCGGAACCAGCTCGCGGAATGCGGAGGGCGCACCGCCGCGCTGGCGTTCAAGGTCCTGCTCGCCAAGCACGTTGCGGCCGACGATGCCGAGATCGCACACGCCATCGGCGATGAGACCGGGAATGTCGTCGTCGCGCACCAGCAGCAGGTCGATCGGCAGCGCTTCGCCGTAGCAGAACAGGCGGTCGCGGCTTTCGCGCCAGCTCAGGCCGCAGGAGCCGAGCAGTGCACGGGCGGGGTCGGCGAGGCGGCCGGACTTCTGGATGGCGATGCGCAGGCGATCGCGGGGTTCGATGACGGAGCTCATGCGTTCTCTTTGCGCGGCCGGCGTGCGAGGCGTTTGGTGGCGATGCGGTAGCCGCCGGCGCCGTGTTCGAGGGTTCGGGCAACGCGCCCGATCGTGGTGACGCTGACCTTCGTCTCGTCATGGATTTCGCGGTACGGAACGCGATCCTGCAGGTACGGAACCACGCGCCAGCGATCGCTCATCGACTCGAGTTCGGCCGGCGTGCAGAGGTCCTCGAGGAACGCGAGCACCTCGTCGCCCGACCGCAGGGCGGCAAAGGCCTCGGCGAGGACCTCGAGGGACAGTTGCTTTTCGGCGTCTTCGAGCGGCGGGCGTCGCTTCATCGTCGTTCCAATGTAATAGCGCGTTAGTACATTAATGGGCAGACGGCCGCTGGTCAATGCCGCAAATGAAAACGGGCCGGAGTTCATCCGGCCCGTTCAGGGGTATCGTCTGCGATGGCACCCTCAGTGGATGGCGTCGCCCAGTACGGCCTGCCGCGCCGCGGCGAGGACGCGTCCGTCCTTCACCAGATGCACCGCGGCCTGAACGTCGCCGTCCATAGCGCGGTCGAAGCCCATGAAGGCGATCGACTCGCGGATGACCGCATGCGCGGCCTGCACAGCAGTGCCCGGGCCGAACTCGCCCGCTTCCGCAAGCTCACGACGCAGTCCGTCGACCTCCGCCATGAACGCGTCGCGGTCCGACGACGATGCCGCGGGTGAGCACGCCACCTTCGATGCGAGATCGTCCAGCGAGCCGGCACGCGCCAGCGCACGCGCGGCATTGATCATGTCGCGACGCAGGTCCAGCGCCTGCGCGGCGGTGTACAGCTCGAGGCCGAGCACCTTGCCGAGATCCTCAGCCATGGCGAGCACGTGGCGCGCTTCGTTGGCGCCCATCGACACGTGGTCTTCGGCGTTGGCGCTGGTCGGAATCGAATAGACCGACGCCGGCATCGCGCGGCTCGCGAGGTCGTTGACGATCGCCGCTGCGGTGTACTGCACGATCATGAAGCCGGACTCGGTCGCGTCCTCGTTGCCGATCAGGAAGCCCGGCAGTCCGTCGTTCGTCGCGGGATCGACCAGCTTGTTGAGGCGACGCTCCGAGATGCTCGCGAGCACGGGAATCGACGCCTTGACGTAGCTCATCGCGAGTGCGAGCGGCATGCCGTGGAAATGGCCGGCGGAGACGACCTGGTCCTCGACGTGTTCGGCCTGCGCGTCGGGGAAGATGATCGGGTTGTCGGTCAGCGAGTTGAGTTCGATGTCGAGCACGCGGGCGGCCTGCGCCAGCGCGTCGCGAACCGCGCCGTGCACCTGCGGCACGCAACGCAGCGAATAGCTGTCCTGCGGCTGATGCTTCTTGCCGCCGCGGAACGGGCGGAAGCGGTCATAGAACTTCTCGCGGCCGTGGCGCTGCGACAGCGGCACCCAGTCCCAACCGATGTCGAAGCGCAGCTCGCGCGCCTCATCAGTGGCCCAGCTTTCCGGCAGCCACGGTCGGAAACGCGGCACCAGGTGATACGGAATGTCGGCGAGCGTGGAACCTTCGAGCAGCTGACGCAGATGCGCGGCAACCGCGACCTGCCCCGGATGCGGACGCAGCGCATGCACCTCGGGCTTGAATGCACCGAGACGGCCGGCGAACGCATCGATCGTCATCGCGGCCGCGAGGTCGGCGGTGTCGACAAGATCCTCGAGCTTGGCCAGCGCCAGCACGCCCGTCGCGAGCATCTGCGCCGTGCCGTTGTTCAGCGCGAGGCCTTCCTTGTACGAGAGCGTGACCGGCTGAAGTCCAGCGCGACGCAGCGCTTCAGCGCCCGGCAGTCGCTCGCCGCCGAGGAACGCTTCGCCGCCACCCAGCAGCACGATCGCGAGATGCGACAGGGGCGCAAGATCGCCGCTCGCGCCCACGGAACCCAGCTGCGGCACGACGGGCACGACACCGGCGTTGAGCATCGCAGCTAGCGCACGCAGCGTGTCGACGCGAATGCCCGAATGTCCGCGCATCAATGTGTTGATGCGGATGCACAGCATCGCGCGCACCACTTCCGGCGCGAACGGCTCACCCACGCAAACCGCATGCGTAACGATCAGGTTGCGCTGCAGTTCCGCATGCAGTGATTCGTGCGGATTATTCGCGTCACTGCCCGCGCCATTGCGCAGGCGATACGAGCCGAGCAGGCGATCGGCATTACTGCCGAAGCCGGTCGACACGCCGTAGATCGGTTCTTCGCGGCTTACCTGCTCGGCAAGAAAATCCGCAGCGCGTGCGACTGCGGGCAGCTGCGCTTCGTCGAGTTCCACTGCCGCGCCGTACGCAACGGCCAGCACCTGCGCGCGCGTCAGCGAGCGACCATCCAGATGCACCGGCTTCATGCGCGCACCACCGGCTGAGCGAGTTCGACTCGCAGCGTCGATGCAAGCTCCGCACGGTCGACCTGGAACTGGTCTTCGCGACGCAGGTCCTTGACCGTCACCTTGTTCGCGGCGATCTCGTCGTCGCCCAGCACTACGACGAAGCGGATGCCGGCGCGATCGGCGTAACGGAACTGCTTGGCGATCTTCGAAGCTTCCATCACCACTTCCGTGTTGAAGCCGGCGTGGCGCAGGTCGTTCGCGACGGCGAGGCAGTGCGGCAGGTGCGCGGCGTCCATTTGCGTCACGAGTACCTGCACGGTGCTTTCAGCGGCGCCTAGCAGGCCCGCTTCGCGCAACTGCCAGAAAAGCCGCGTCAGGCCGATCGAAATGCCGACGCCCGGCAGCTTCGACTTCGTGTAATGGCTCGCGAGGTTTTCGTAGCGACCGCCCGAACAGATCGAGCCGATCTGCGGGTAGTCGTTGAGCGTGGTCTCGTAGACGGTGCCGGTGTAGTAGTCGAGGCCGCGTGCGATCGAAAGATTGAGCGCATAGGCGGTCTCGGGCACACCCATCGCGCGCACGAGCTCGAGAACTTCGCGCAATTCGTCGACACCCGTCGCGAGCGCTTCGTTGACGTCGCCTTCGGTCGCGAGGCGATCGAGCGTCGCGATCGCATCGGCATGCGACGTCGAGCGAATCTCGACGAAGCGCAGGATGCGATCCACAGCGTCCGCCGCAAGTCCAAAGCCCTCGCCTGTCAGCGTTTCGCGCACATAATCCGCACCGCGCTTGTCGAGCTTGTCGACCTCGCGCAGCACCAGCGCCTGCTGCTGCGCATCGGTCACGCCCTGCTGCTCGAAGAAGCCGCGCATCAGCTTGCGGTTGTTGAGCTGGATGGTGAATGCGCCGATGTCGAGTTCGGAGAACACGGCGTGGATCGCGGCGGGAAGCTCGGCGTCGAAGCGGACGCTCAATGCGTCCTTGCCGATGACGTCGATGTCGCACTGGTAGAACTCGCGGAAGCGGCCGCGCTGCTGGCGCTCGCCGCGATACACGCGCTGCATCTGGTAGCGGCGGAACGGGAATGCGAGGTCGTGCTCGTGCTCGGCGACATAGCGCGCGAGTGGCACGGTCAGATCGAAGCGCAGGGCCATTTCCGGCACGCCGTCACCCGCCTTCTCTAGCGCGCCGGTCGACTGCACGAAGTAGACCTGGCGCTCGGTTTCGCCACCGGATTTCGTCAGCAGCACCTCCGACAGCTCCATCACCGGCGTTTCGACCGGCAGGAAGCCGAAGCGCTCGAAATTGCGGCGGATGACGTCGAGCATCCGCTGGAAGGCGATCTGGTCGGGCGGCAGGAGTTCGAGGACTCCGGCCGGCGTGCGTGGCTTGATCAAGGGGTTCCCCGAAGCGGGCGGATCGGACGTCACAGTTTAGCGGCGACGGGCGCCGGCCCACGGACGGCTTCACCGCCCCTTGTCGCGAACGCCGCCGCCCGATAAACTTTGCGGCTCAGCTGTCGGGGTGTAGCTCAGTCTGGTAGAGCGCTACGTTCGGGACGTAGAGGTCGCAGGTTCGAATCCTGTCTCCCCGACCAAAAGATCGATTGAAAAAGCCGGCCTCGCGCCGGCTTTTTCTTTTTCCGGCTCGGCTAGCGCTCGTGGCGCAGCAGCAGCGGAATGTCGGTATGGCACAGCACATGCCGAGTCACGCCGCCCAGCGCCCACTCCGTCAGGCGCGCGTGGCCGTAGGCGCCCATGACGAGCAGGTCGGCACCGAGCGCACGCGCCTCTGCCAGCAAGGCCGCGCCTGTTCCCTCGCCGCCATCCCCCACGTCGATCGTGCGGATTTCGGCTTCGGTTCGATGTCGTGCGAGCGCGTGGCGCAGGTCGAGCGCGGGCAGCGTCGGTTCGATCGCGCCTCGGGAGCCGTCGAGGACGACGAGCCGCGTCGCCTGCTCGATGAAGGGGCGCGCCGAATGCAGCGCGGCGGCGGCGCCGGACGAGCCGTCCCAGGCGACCACGACCGTTCCGAACGTCAGCTCGTCCATGCAGGGCGTGGGCAGGACGAACGTCGGAAGCCCGGTCGCGGACGCGAGCCGACCGACGCCCGACGGATTCGTCCATGGATCGTCCGACGTCGGATCGACCTCCGCGACGAGCAGATCGTGCGAACCGGCGACCGAGCGCAGTGCACGCGCAGCATCGCCGGCGGACGACAGCCATGCGCTGCCGCGAACGCCCAGCGATGCGGCCCATGCGTCGAACTCGGCTGCACGTCCGTCGCATTCGAGCCGCTGGCGCGCGACTTCCAGCGCCGCAGCGGCGACGAGCATTCCGGGGTCGTAAGGCGATAGCGGCGGCAACCCGACCGGCACCACGTGCACGGCCGTCAGCGCGCCATGCAGCATCGCGGCGATGCGCGCGGCGGCGCGAACGCCGTCGTCCCAGTTATTGATCCGCTGCGAGCGGACGAGTACGTCGTGCATGGTCAAGTCCCGTGTTTCGTGCGTGTACGAATGCGCCAAGCGCGCGCTGTTTCGCGTGCGTCGCTGCAACTCTTCGTCGACGGCGTCGATGCGCCGCTCATGTGCCGCTTCCCGCTAATCCACTCGCATACAGCCCGATCAGCGGAAACACGAAGAACACCATCAGCGCGAGCTTGAATGCACCGATGAGCACGAACATCAGTACTTCGTACGTCGGGCGTTCGATGCGGAACCAGTGACTGTGCAGTCGGTAGACGCGCTCGCGCATGGCGATCCACGCGAGCGCCCAGACGAACAACACCGCGTATCCGGCGACCGCGCTCCACGTGAGCACGCTGGCGAGCTGATGAGGCGTCATCGGTGTTTCCATCGGGGCGATGACCTCACCTTGCGCGCCACGACATGCCGGGCGTTTGCGTCGGATCAAAAACGCGTTCTGCTGTGTTCGTTCGATGGACCGAGGCGATCCGATCCGTCGGCGTCACCGGCGACGGTTTCACCGAACCGAGAATCGCGGGCTGTCAGGCTGCAGCCATGACCGATCAGACCGACCAGGACCGTATCGAAGCGCTCGAGGCCGATGTCGCGTTCCTCAAGGAGCAGATGTCGCTGCTGGCGCAGTACCTGGCGATCATGATCGGCCGTGCGCAGGTCAACGACTGCATGTTGTCGGCATTGATCCTGTCGCACCACGACCGCGAGTCGCTCAACAGCGTCTGGCGGCAATCCTCGGCCGCGGTGATTCCGAACGTGATCGTGCGCGGGCCGTCGCCCTGGGACTCGGAAATCGCCGATACCGCCAAGCAGCGTGTCGAGCATCTCAACGAGCTCGCGGACCCCGAAGCCTCCTAGCGGAGGCAACCATGAATCGGCCGCCCGTCGGCCAGCCGCGCTCGTCCGCCGGAAGGTAGGGCGGTTTGGCTGCGTCCGCTTAAATTGTGATCGACTTCTCGATTCAGCCCACGTTGCCTTCACATTCGGGACGGAAGACTCGTCGCCGTTCAGCCCCGATTTCGACTTACGGATCGAACCGTGCGCCCACTCCGAAAAACCGTACTGGCGCTTCTGCTCCCTCTGGTCTGGACGACCGGCATGGCGCAGGCGCGTCCGGCAACCGGCAGCGCTCCAACGACCACGGCCGCCGACTCCCTCCCCGCAGTGACGAGCCGGACCGTCCGCGACAGCCTGCTCGCGCAGGCCGAGGCCGCCCGGAAGGACCAGCGGTGGACGGACGCGCTGGCCATCTACGAACACCTGCTGGCGGCCAATCCGCGCGACGACGTCGCCTATCGGATGCAGGCGCTGACGCTGGACGACGTCGGCGCGCCGTTCCGGGCCGACGAGCTCCGCGCCCGCTGGGCCAGCGACTTCCCGGACTACGAGCGCGACCTCATCCAGGGCGACCGCGTCGCGCATGAGATCGGCTGGGGCCTGACCTACCCGGACAACCTCGACGACCCGAACGCCGAGCTCCGCCGTGCCTACGACGCGGCGCTCGCGCTGCAGGCGCAGCCGGGCCGCACGCATTGGGAGCAGACCCGGTTGCGGATGGACATGCTGACGGCGACGAATGGCCTCGGCATGTACCAGAAGACCATCGACGAGTACGAAGCGCTCAAGCGCGAAGGCGTCGACCTGCCCGCCTACGCACACGGCCCCGCCGCTGACTCGTACCTCGCGCTGCATCACCCGAAGGAAGCGCAGGCCGCGCTCGAGCAGGCGCTGGCCAAGGATCCGAACGACGTCGATACGCAGATCCTGCTCGGCTATGCCTACATCGAGCAGGAACGCTTCGACCTCGCGCTGCCGATGATGCAGAAGCTCGCGGAATCCCAGCCCGCGTGGATCGAACGCCCCGGCGCGGAGTCGGACCAGGCGAACTGGAAGCGCTACCGCGCCGAGATGGCGTACGCGCAGATGATCTCGTTCGGCGACGACAACGCGCGTGCGCAGTCGATGATCGAGCCGCTGCTGCGCATGGGTCCGAACCGTTCGAACACGCAGGCGGCGTTCGGCGCGTTGATGTATCGACGCGGCCATCCCACTGCCGCGCTCGAGCGCTACGACATGGCGCTGACGATGGATCCGCACAACCGCGACGCCGAGATCGCGCGCGTGTCGGCGCTGTACGAACTGGGCCGCGTCGACGAAGCGATGGCCGCGAACGACCAGGTGCAGAAGCGCTACCCGAAGAACCTGCACGCCGAGCGCCTGCAGGAAGAACTCGATTGGCGCAACGGCCCCATGGGCAGCATCGACTTCATCAATACGCGCAACAACTCCGAGTCCCCGAACGGCTCGCCCTTCGGTGTGCGCGAACACCGCCTGTACTACCAGACGTGGTCGCCGCTTCTCGGTTACCGCTGGCGCTTCGGCATCGTCGGCGACACCGTCGACGCGCATTTCGACCCCGACACCGTGCGCTATCGCCGCATCGGTGCGGGCATCGACTACCGCTATCGCCAGTTCGGTTTCCGCGTGTCCGGCTACCAGGCCGAAGAACCGACGCACGACAACGCATGGACGGTCGACGGGGCGTGGTACCTCAACGATTCGTGGACGCTGCACGGACAGGTCGCCGACAACGACGTCGACACGTCGCTGCAGGCGCGCCGTGCCGGCTACAAGGCCGACTCGTGGCGCATCACCGCGAACTGGCATCCGAGCGACACCGTCGCGATCGACATGAACTACAAACACCTCGACTACAGCGACGGCAACAACCGTGACCAGCTGTGGGCGTACGGCCGCACGCGTCTCTACACCAGCCCGCGATTGATGATCGACGGACTGGGCTCCCTGTGGACCAGCCGCGGTTCGCGCGACGACGCGCCGTACTTCAACCCGTCGCAGGACGCGATGGCGACTGTCGGCGTGCGCTTCAACCACCTCATCTGGCGGCATTACGACGCCTATCTCCGGCAGAAGCTGACGCTCGAAGCCGGGCCTTACTGGCAGGAAGGCTTCGGCACGAACTGGGTGCCTTCGATTTCCTACTACCAGGAGTGGCGCCCCGCGATGGGGCACACGTTTACGTATGGCGTGTTCTGGGCACGCCCGGTGTACGACGGCGGCCGCGAGCGCCGTGTCGGCTTCGAAGCGGCCTACCGCTGGGGGTTCTGATGCGATCGGTCGTTCTATTCCTCGCGCTTCTGTTCACCGCCGCAATGCCGCGGCCGGCCGACGCACTGGTCGTGCTCGGCTGGCACGACATCCGCGACCGCGTTCCGGATGGTTATCCCGATACGGAAGCCGTCACCACCCGCAACTTCGCGATGCAGCTCGACTGGCTGCGTTCGCACGGCTACGTACCGGTCACCGCACAGGCGGTTCGTGACGCACGCGCCGGGCGCGGCACGCTTCCGGCGAAAGCCGTGTTGCTGACCTTCGACGGCGGCTACCGCTCCGCATACACGCAAGCGCTTCCACTGCTGCGCGCGTTCGACTACCCGGCGCTGGTCGCCGTGCCGACGTCGCGCGTCGATGCGACCGGCAACGTGCATATCGGTATGCGTGACGTGCCGCGCAGTGACTTCCTCGGCTGGAGCGACGTCAAGGCGCTGCAGGCGAGCAACCTGGTCGAGATCGCGACGCAGGGCCATGATCTTGCGACGCCGATCGCGGGCGACCCGCAGGGCGACTTGCTTCCGGCCGCAATCGTCCGTCGATGGAACGGCGGCTACGAAACCGAAGCCGCGCAGCGTGAGCGCATCCGCGCCGACCTTGCGACCAGTGCCGACCGAATCGAGCGCGCCACCGGCCGTCGCCCGCAACTCGTCGTGTGGCCGGCCGGTGGTGCGTCCGGTGCTGCGCGCGCTGCCGCCGAGTCGCTCGGACTCGCGACGATCATCGGGCCCGATGGCCGCAGCGGTACGAGCGAACTGCATTACGCCGGCGTCGCGCGACCGGGTGACGACGCATTCCCCGGTGCGCGCTTGATGATGGTCGAGAACGCAGGCGCCAGCGATCTGGCCTACGAGTTGCGCCGCGATCCACGCCTCGACGGTATCCGTGCCGTGCGCGTCTCCCTTGCGGACCTCGCGGGCGGCGATGCCACGATCACGACGCAGAACGTCAACGCCGTCGCCGAGCGCATTCGCGCGATCCATCCGAGCCACGTGATCCTCGATGCCGCAGCTCCCGACGCCGCATGGTTCCCCACCGCGTCGATGCCGATGCGCTCGGACCTTCTGACGCACCTGGTCGCGCGTATCCACGCTCGTTCGAATGCCCAGGTGCTGGCGTGGATGCCCGCTGGCGCGTCGGCTGACGCATACGCCGATGTCGCCGCGACACCGATCGATGGAATCGTCATAGGCGACGGCGCGTCGTCAGCTTCCGCTGCGCTGGCTCGCGCGAAGGCCGTGCGTCCCGACCTGGTACGCGTCGCGGCCATCACCATTCCGACCGGTGACCCCGCGCCGATCGCATCGCAGACGCCATCGCTCGCGTCGAGCTACGACTTCATCGTCGCGATGCTTCCGCACGACGTGCGCGGATCGCGCCGCGAAGTCGACCGCGCGGTCGCGGCCGTCGCCGCGTCGCCGACCGCGCTGGATCGGACGGTGTTCGTGATCGACGCAGGCGACGTCGCCAACCCATTGCCGTCCGACGAACTCGAAGCGCAGGCGCGCCGCGTGGTCGCGAGCGGTGGCCGGCACGTGGGCTACAGCCGCGACATCGCGCTGAAGGACCTTCCGCCTCTCGAACCTGCGCGCGCCGCCATCAGCGCCCGCTCGTTCCCCTACCAGGAGCGCTGAGATGTCCTTCGACCTGCTCGGCGTACTCTTCGGTTTCGCCTTCTTCTACCCCATCGTGATGTCGCTGTTCTGGATGGCGGGCGGCCTGTATTACTACTTCCGTCGCGAACGTAAACACGCCGGCCCGGATGAGCTGCCGCCGCTGAAAGCGCATCCGATGACGTCGATCCTCGTGCCCTGCCACAACGAAGGGCCGTTGGTCGAAGACACCATCGCGTGGCTGTCCAAGCAGAACTATCCCGAGTTCGAAATCATCGCGATCAACGACGGCAGCACCGACGACACCGGTGCACGCCTCGACGCACTGGCCACGCAGCACGCGAACATGCGTGTCATCCACCTTGACCGGAACCTCGGCAAGGCGAACGCGCTGCGCATGGGCACGCTCGCCTCGCGCAGCGAATACCTGGTCTGCATCGACGGCGACGCGCTGCTGCATCCGAACGCGACGCAGTGGATGGTGTTCCATCTCACCAGCGGCCCACGCGTGGGTGCGGTGACCGGCAATCCGCGCATCCGCAACCGTTCGACGCTGCTCGGCAAGATGCAGGTCGGCGAGTTCAGCTCGATCATCGGCATGATCAAGCGCGCGCAGCGCAGCTACGGCCGCATCTTCACCGTGTCGGGCGTGGTGTCCGCGTTCCGCAAGACCGCGCTGCATCGCATCGGCTACTGGGCCGACGACATGGTGACGGAAGACATCGACGTCAGCTGGCGCCTGCAGATCGACCATTGGGACATCCGCTACGAGCCCAACGCGCTCGCCTACATCCTGATGCCCGAAACGTTCCGCGGACTCTGGCACCAGCGCCTGCGCTGGGCGCGTGGCGGCGTCGAAGTGATCGCTCGCCATGCGAAGTCGCTCAATGCGTGGACGAAGCGGCGCATGTGGGCCGTGGTGCTCGAGTACCTGTTGAGCGTTGTGTGGTCGTACTCGATGCTGCTGTCGATCGTGCTCTGGATCATGAGCTACTTCTTCGACATTCCGCCTCGCCTCCAGACCGGCGGCCTGATTCCGCATTGGCATGGCGTGGTGCTCGGCCTCACCTGCCTGCTGCAGTTCGCGATCAGCCTGTTCATCGACCGCCGCTACGAGAAAGGCATCGGTCGAAGCTACTTCTGGATCATCTGGTACCCGATCGCGTACTGGCTGTTGAGCATGCTCACCACCATCGTCGCGGTACCGAAAACACTCTTCGCCAAACCACGCGGCGTTGCCACCTGGACCAGTCCGGATCGAGGTTACCGATGAGCACCGAACTACAGCACGACCCTTTCATCTACACGCCCAAGCGCGCTGCGCCACAGGCGATGCGGACCGTCCACGGTGTGATGACGTTCGTTGCGTGGGTGCTCTACGCCTACCTCTGGCTGCCGCTGATCACGGTGGTGGCCTGGGTGCTCGGCGTCCGCACGAGCTACATCGAGGTCTACGTGCGCAACAACCGGGTGGACGAGACGATCTTCCTCGTCATCCTCGGTCTCGCCGTCGTCGCGACGGCGCTGCTGGTCGGCTGGGCGGAATACAACCGTCACCGCTTCAGTGGGCCGGATCGTCGTGCGAACCCGGGCAACGTCGAACTGCCGGCCGTTGCGGAATCGATGGGCGCACCGTTCGATCTCTCCGAGCGGGTATCGCACGCGAAGTCGATGACGCTCGCGATGGGCGACGACGCGCGCCTTTCCGGTATCCATCGCTCCACGCCGTTCGCGATGTAATGCATCGCACGGCCGTTGACTGAAACGTAATAGACGCGAGACCACACTGGCGCCCGATCGACTCCGGGAGCCCGTGTGGCACGCGACCGTTCCGCGCTCCGTCGTGACGCTGCCAACCGCGTGTCACGTATCGGACCCGACAGCACCTATGAATGCGACCACCCTGTTCCTCCGGGATGGCCGTGATCGACGCACTGCTCGGCTACACGTTTTTCTATCCTGTCGTCATGTCGTTCGTTTGGATGACCGGAGCGCTCTACTACTACATGCGCCGCGAGCGCCACGCACCGCGTCGCGATGAGCCGCCGCCGCTGCTTCACTACCCGCCTGCTTCCATCCTCGTGCCCTGCCACGATGAAGGCGCGAACATCCGCGAGACGATCGCCGCCGCGCTCAACCAGCGCTATCCGAACGTCGACGTCATCGCGATCAACGACGGCAGCAGCGACGACACCGCCGAGCAGTTGAACACCCTCGCTCTCGACGAAGCGCGCCTCAGCGTCATCCATCTCAGCCGCAACCTCGGCAAGGCCAACGCGCTGCGCATGGGCGTGCTCGCGTCGAAGTCCGAATACCTCGTCTGCATCGATGGCGACGCGCTGCTCGACGAATACGCCGTGCACTGGATGGTGTGGCACCTCACCGATGGCCCGCGCGTGGGTGCGGTGACCGGCAATCCGCGTATCCGCAACCGCTCGACGCTGCTCGGCCGCCTCCAAGTCGGCGAGTTCTCGGCGATCATCGGCATGATCAAGCGGGCGCAGCGCGTCTACGGCCGCATCTTCACCATCTCCGGCGTGATCGCCGCTTTCCGGCGCAGCGCACTGCACCGCATCGGTTACTGGTCGGAAACGATGGTGACCGAAGACATCGACATCAGCTGGCGCCTGCAACTCGATCACTGGGACATCCGTTACGAGCCCAACGCGATGTGCCTGATCCTGATGCCGGAAACGCTGCGCGGCCTGTGGCGCCAGCGACTGCGCTGGGCGCAAGGCGGCGTGGAAGTGCTGCTTCGCTATGCCGGCGACGTGTTCTCCTGGCGCAAGCGGCGCATGTGGCCGGTCGTGCTCGAGTACGCGCTGAGCACGGCGTGGGCGTACGGGATGAGCCTGGTGTTCGTGCTCTGGGCGCTGGGCAAGATCGTCGACCTGCCACCTGCACTGCAGGTGCCGCACATCATCACCTGGCAGAGCGTGGTGCTCGGGCTCGCCTGCCTGACGCAGTTCGCCGTCAGCCTCGTCATCGATCGCCGCTACGAAACCGAAGTCGGCCGCACGTTCTACTGGTTGATCTGGTATCCGCTGGCGTACTGGTTGTTGAACCTGGCGACCACCGTGGTCGCCGTGCCGAAGACCTTGGCGGCGGGACGCGTCGGCGGACACCGTGCGACATGGTCGAGCTCGGACCGGGGACTGCGATGAGCCGTGCACTGCGCCCGTCGACCCGGCCGGATTCGCGACTGATCGTCCGACGCAGCGCACAGCCACGACCGCAACGCGTGGCGTGGGCCGTCGCGACGCTGCTCGCGTGGGGATTCTTTCTCTACCTGTGGAAGCCGCTCGCCGCCACGGTATTCGCGCGCCTGATGCCCGCGTACGTAGACGCCGGCATCGACCTCCATGCGGCGCGGCTCGACGTAATGGTCATCGTCGCGCTGCCGGTCATCGCCATAATCGCCGCGTCCCTGCTGATCGCCTGGGCCGAGTACAACCGGCTGAGGTTCAAGGACGCGAAGCGCCGCGTTCCCGCGTGCGATATCGACACGGCCGACATCGCTGCCGCGCTCGGCGCGACACCATCAGTTGCACGTGCGTTATCCGAGAGCCGCATCGCGATCGTGCAGATGGACGCCGCTGCGCATCCCGTGTCCATCACCATGGTGTTGGCGCGTGACGCCAACGACGCGGCTACCGAAACTCCACGTGACTCGATCGATGCCTCGATCGAAACGCGGGCGGACGAAGTACCGCGCGTTACGAGTTAGCGGCGTCGACGTTCGACGCCACCGCCTGCAGGCGCGCGCGCAGCTCATCGAGTCGGAGGTCACCGGCGCCGCCCGGCGAGACGCGCGCCTCGAGGCTAGCCCCAGGATCGCGCGTCGCCCAACGTGCCGGATCCGCCGCATCGCGATACGCCTGCCGGAACGGCACTCCATCGCGCGCGAGTTCGATCGCGAGGTCGGTCGAATACATCGAGGGATCGATCGCAGCCGTCATTGCGTCCCGCTTCCACTCGATGCTGGACATCAGGTCCGGCAGCAAGGCGAGCGCACGCAGACCGTGCCCGACACCGCGCACCAGCGGCGCCTTGGTGAACTGAAGATCGCGGTGATAGCCCGAGGGCAATGCGACCACTTGTTCGATCTCGGCGCGCGCTGCGCTGACGACCGCATGGCTTGCGCGCAGCAGCTCCACGACATCCGGATTGCGCTTGTTCGGCATGATCGAACTGCCGGTCGTGTATCGCGCCGGGAGCGCGACGAAGCCGAATTCGGCCGTCGTGAACAGGCTCACGTCCCATGCGAAACGGCGCAGGTCCATCGTCGCCGAACCGAGCGCTTCCAGCGCCGCCATCTCGAACTTGCCGCGCGACAGCTGCGCGTAGCCCGGATTGACCTGCATGCGCGCGAAGCCGAGCTCCTGCGTCGACGCATCGCGCGCCAGCGGCAGGTTGACGCCATAGCCGGCAGCGGTGCCGAGCGGGTTCGCGTCCAGCCACGCGCGCGTCTGGACCGCTCGCGTCGCGTTGTCGATGAAGGCCTCGGCCCAGCCGGCCCACCAGTGCGCAGCCGACGAAACGACGGCCCGCTGCAGATGCGTGTACCCGGGCATCGCAACATCGCGCTCCGCTTCCGCGCGTTGCAACGCGACGCCCGCGATCTCAATGCAGCGTGCCGACAGCTCGTCCATCTGCGCGCGCAGCCACAGGCGCGTCGCCACCAGCACTTGGTCGTTGCGGCTGCGCCCGGTGTGGATGCGACGGCCGGCATCGCCGAGTCGCTCGGTCAGCACGTCCTCGATCGCGGAATGTCCGTCCTCGTAGCGCGCGTCGAGCACGAACGAGCCGTCGCGATACGCCGTCGCAAGCGCAGCCAGTTCGCGGTCGATTCCGTCGAATTCGTCTCCTGCGACAGAATCCCGATGCCGACCAGTCCACGCGCATGCGCTCGCGACGCATCGATGTCGTGCAGGAAGAATTCGCGATCGAGCAGCACGTCGTCGCCCGCAAGGAACGACTGGATACGAGCGTCGACTTCGACGCCGCCCTTCTGCCACAACAGGCTCATGCCGAAATCTCCGTTCGCGTGTCGGCCTGAAGGCCCGCGAGGGCGTCCAGCCCGAACGCGAGGTTGAGATTCTGCAGCGCCTGCGTCGCCGCGCCCTTCAGCAGGTTGTCGAGGATGGCGACGACGACGAGCCGCCGGCCGTCCTCCGACAGGGTGAAGCCGCCGACCGCCGCGCCCGCTTGGCCGGCGATGTCGCGCACGTGTGGCGGCGTATCGGTGACGTCGATCAAGGGTGCGCCCGCGTAAAACGCGCGATAGCGCTCCCGTACGTCGTCCAGCGATATGGGTGAAGACAGATGCAGGTTGCACGTCACCGTCAGCCCACGGAAATGCGGTGCGACGTGCGGCATGAATTCGACCGCATGCCCCAGATGCCGCGTCACCTCGCGTTCGTGCACGTGGCCGGTGAGTGTGTACGGCATCAGGTTGTCGCGCAGCGCCTCGGGATCGTTTCGCGGCGACGGCGTAGTGCCTGCGCCCGAGTAACCGGACACGCCGAAACATTGCACGGGGCCGTCGAGCAATTGATTCATCGGCGCGATCGCGAGCTGCATCGCCGTTGCGTAGCAGCCGGGATTGGAGATGCGCCTATGCGGCTTCGTATCGAACAGCTCGGGCAGCCCGTAATGCCAGTAGGCGTCGAAGCGGTAGTCCGCGGACAGGTCGATGACCACAGCGCCGGGCGCAATCCGATCGATCGCCTCGACGTAGGGCTTCGCCATTCCGTTCGGCAGCGCGAGCACATAGGCGCCGTTCGCGAGCGCAGGCAATTCGTCCGGTGCGGGCATGCTGTAGCGCAGCTCGGGCGATGCGCCGATAACCTGATCCGCGACGAGCTGTCCGGCGCGCTCGCGCGATGCCGCATGCACGAGCTCGAAGCGCGGATGCGCGACGAGCAGGCGCATCAGCTCCGCACCAACGTGTCCGCGTGCACCAATGAGGCTTACCGGGATCTTCGTCACGCGGCGACCTCCAAGCGTTCATCGAGCCCGGCGCGCACGACCGGCCATTCGTCGCGCACGATCGAATAGCGATACGTATCGCGCAGCGAGCCGTCCTTGTGCCGCATGTGCGCGCGGAGTATCCCGTCGCGTCGTGCGCCAAGCCGCTCGATAGCCGCTTGCGAACGTGCATTAAGATGACTTGTTTCCAGCGACACCGACTCGCACTCGAGCGTGTCGAACGCATGTGCGAGCAGCAGGCGCTTGGCTTCTGTGTTGAGCGCCGTTCGCTGTACGCGGCTCGCGTACCAGGTGTAACCGATATGCAGGTTCGGCACCGAGCGATCGATGTCGTAATACCGCGTGCTCCCAACCACCTCGCCCGCTGCGTCTAGCACCACGAACGGCATGGATTCGTCACGATCGCGCGATGCGAGCGCGGCACGGACGTAGTCGCCCTCCTCGCCCGGCGCCGGCACGCTCGTGAACTTCAGTGTCCACAGGGCACCGTCGGCGGCCGCGGTCGCGAGCGCCGCTGCGTGGTGCTCCTGCAATGGCAACAGCGTGACATGCCGGCCCTGCAGCATCGGAATGCGCCAGCGATCGACATCGGTCATCGCGGATCCTCCAGCGACGCGGGGTGCGAGCTGCAGTATTCGATGCAATGCGCGATGGTCGCGAAGTCCTCCATGCCGTACCAGAACACTTGCCATGGGCCGCGACGCACGCAACCGTCGGACTCCGACATGTAGAACACGTTGACCGGATTCTCGCGACGCGAGCGCCAGAACAGCGTCGGCGTTTCCTCGCGCATCACCTGCCACACGGCGCGCCCAAGGCCTTCGCCCTGCGCCTCATCGAGCACCGCGAATTTGTCGAGGTACGGCATGCCGTTCTCGAACGTCAGGATCACGGCGGCGCGATAGTTTTCGCTGACATAGGCGCGATGCAACGTCTTGCGGTCGAAGTAGTCGGACAGCAGGCGGCGGCCGAACGCGGATTCGATCAGCCCGCGCAGGCGGTCGAGATCGAGTTCTTCCCACGATTCGGCGCGAACCACGCGTTCGCCGCGACGCACCAGCGTGCCGGAACCGCGATGCGTGAACAGTTCCTTCGCCAGTTCCGCGGGACGTGTAATCGACACCGACGACGCCGGCGGCAGCGCCTCCAGCAGTTCGCGGATCTGCTCGATCTTGAGTCGCATGCCGCCCGTAAGCCACGGCTGCGCGAGCAGATGGTCGTACTCGGTCGACAGGTTGATCGAGTCGATGACATTCCCGTCGCCGTCGAGCAGGCCGCCGGTTCCGGTCAGGAAGACGATCTTGTACGGCTGCAGCTCGCGCACCAACTCGTTCGCCGCGTAGTCGGCATTGACGTTGACGATCTGGCCGTCGACGGTTTCGCCGAGGCTCGCGATAACGGGAATCGATCCGACACGAAGGCTCGCATGGATGGACGCAAGCTCGACGCGCTTCACGCGCCCAACCAGACCAAGTTTGTCGCGATCGATGTATTCGGACTCGAACACGCCCGATACGATCGACGTCGAACGCGCGCCGGCTTCCTGCAATGCTTCGGCCAGCGCGAGGTTCTGCGCCTGCATCACGCGACGCACGATCGCCAGCACTTCCGGCGGGGTCACGCGCAGGCCGTCGACCGTCTGCTTGGTGATGCCGGCGGCGCCCATTTCCTCGTCGAGCTGCGGGCCCGCGCCATGCACGACGATTGGCGTCAGGCCGACGTCCTGCAGGAACGCGAGCGACGATGCGAGCGCGTCGAGGTCGTCGCGCAACACTGCGCCGCCGACCTTCACGACCGCGAATCGCTCGGCGTCGAGCTGCGCGAAGCGACGCAGATACTGGTCGATCTCCTTCGCGCTGCCCATGCTCGAGAGCAGGCGCACGATGGTCTGACGGGTCTGGATGTCTTCGATCGGCGTCATGCCGGCGTGTTTCCGATGATGCGGGCCGCGTGTGCGGCGTAGCGTTCGAGCTGGTCGATGGCGACCCATTCGTCGGCGGTGTGTGCCTGCGCGATGTCGCCCGGTCCGAACACGAATGCGGTCAGGCCGGCCTGCGAGAACAGCGAGGCTTCGGTCCAGAAGTCGACGGCGTTGCCGATCGGGATGTCGAGCGAGTCGGCGAGGTCGCGCGCCGCGAGGCGCTGACGCTCCGCCTCATGCAGAACGCCCGCCGGCAGCGGCGGGCCGCGGAACGTTTCCTCGTACGCGTCGAGCTGATCGTCGCCGGCGAAACCCTTGAACTTCGCGTGCATGGCATCGATATCCATCGACGGCAACGGGCGGAAGTTGAAGCGCAGCTCGCCGCTCGGTGCGATGACATTGCCCTTGATGCCGCCCGCCATGGTGCCGATGTTGAAGCGCAGGCCCGTCAGGCCGCCGAAACGCTCGTGCGCGAGTGACTGGGCATGATCGAGCGCACGCACGCCCCAGCGCATCGCGCGATGTATCGCGCTGAGCTGCATCGCGTTCGGTGACGATGCGTGCCCCGCTTCACCGCGGAACGCGATGCGCGCCGAACTCAGCCCGCGATGCGCGAGGACCGCTTCGCAGTTGGTGGGCTCGGCGACCAGCACTTCGGTGAAACCGTGGTGGCTGGCAAGGAATGCCGCGATGCAACGCGGGTCATTGGCTTCCTCGTCCGACGAGAACAGGAATGCCGCATCACCCGTCGTCAGAGCGGCCGCGGCGATCAGACCGGCCGCAGCGCCCTTGATGTCGCAGGCGCCGAGCCCGACCGCGCGATCGCCTTCGATGCGCAGCACGTGCGGATCGCGCGTCCAGCCATCCGACGACGGCACGGTATCGAGGTGGACGTTGAACAACCGCACCGGTCGACCGCGCACGGCCAGCATCGACACCGCACCCGCGCCGTGATCGGTCACATCGACCTTGAAGTCCGGGAGCTGCGCACGCAGGTAGTCGAAGATGCCACCGGTGCCGATCGCCCGTGGCGGGTTGCGCGTGTCGAACGCGACCAGCGCTTCGAGATGGCGGAGCACCGCCTCACGCATCGTTGGCTGCTCCGTTCACTTCGGCCCAGAGCGTGCTGCTCATGCCGAACAGCTTGATGAAACCTTCGGCTTCCTCGACGCCCCAGTCTGCCGACTGCGCGTAGGTCGCGCCCTTGGCGTTGAGCACGTGCGGCGACTTCACCGCGACCGCGTCCACGCGTGCGCCGCGCGTCTCCAGCACGACTTCGCCATTGACCATGCGCTGCGAACTCGCGAGGAACGCTTCGAGATCGGTCTTGAGTGGATCATGGAAGAAGCCTTCGTAGACGATCTCGACCCACTTGCGCGCGACGTCGGGCTTGAAGCGGTTCTGCTGCTTGGTCAGAACCGCTTCTTCCAGCGCACGATGCGCCGCGAGCAGCGCGATCAGGCCGGGCGCCTCGTACACGATGCGGCCCTTCAGCCCGATCGTAGTGTCGCCCGTGTACATGCCACGGCCGACGCCGTACGGCGCGAACATCGCGTTGAGCTTCGCAAGCAGCTTGTGCCCCGGCATCGCGACGCCATCGAGCGACACCGCTTCGCCCTGCTTGAACTCGATCGTCGCGCGCAGCGGCGCGGTCGGCCACTCCTCGCGCGGCGCGCACCAGCCGCGCGACCCCTCGCCGGGCGCGTCCCACTTGTCGATCTCGCCGCCGGACAGCGTCACGCCCAGCAGGTTCTCGTTGATCGTGTAGCTCTGCTGCTTGGCGCGCACGCCAAAGCCGCGGTCCTCGAGATACTTCTGCTCGTAGGCGCGCGTCTGCGTGTGTTCCTTCTGGATCTCGCGGATCGGCGCCACGATGCGGTACGTGCCCTGCGACTTCACCGCAAGGTCGAAACGCACCTGGTCGTTGCCCATGCCGGTGCAACCGTGCGCGATCGCGTCGGTGCCGAGCTCCTTGCAACGCTGCAGCGCGGCGTCGACGATGAGGTAACGGTCGGACACCAGCAGCGGGTACTGGCCCTGATAGCCCTCGCCCGCTTGCACGAACGGCTTGACGAAACCGGTCCAGATCGCGGGCCCGCCATCGACGGTGACATGGCTCGCGACGCCGAGTTCGTTTGCACGCGCTTCGATAAACGCACGCTCTTCCGCATCGACGCCACCGGTATCGGCGAACACGGTGTGCACGTTCCAGCCGCGCTCCTTGAGGTACGGCACGCAGAAGCTGGTGTCGAGGCCGCCGGAGAAGGCGAGGACGATGTCGCGCGAAGCCGACGCGGTGCTTTCAGTGGTCATGGATATTCTCGAAGAGAAATTCGGGATCAGCCGTGCTGATTGATGAGCGTCGCCATCACCGCCTTCTGCACGTGCAGGCGGTTCTCGGCTTCGTCGATGGCGATGCAGGCGGGCGAATCCATCACCGCATCGGTGGCCTTGACGTTGCGGCGCAGCGGCAGGCAGTGGCTGAAAACGCCGTTGTTGGTGAGCGCCATCTTTCGTTCGTCGACGATGAAGTGCTTGTACTCGTCGCGGATCGGCTTCTCGTCCTGCCAGCGGCCGAAGAACGGAATCGCGCCCCAGCTCTTCGCGTAGACGACGTCGGCGCCGGCGTACGCGCTGTCGATGTCATGGCTGACCTGCAGCGAGCCGCCGTTCTCGACGACGTTCTGCGCGGCCCAGCCCATGTAGCGCTCGTCGAGCACGTAGTCCGGCGTCGGGCAGAGCAGCGTCACGTCCATGCCCATGCGCGTCGCGATGGTCAGCGCGGAATTTGCGACGGCGGTGTTGAGTGGTTTCGGGTGGTACGTCCAGGTCAGCACGTACTTCTTGCCGCGCAGGTCGCTCGTGCCGAAGTGTTCCTGCAGCGCGAGCGCATGCGCGAGTTCCTGGCACGGGTGCGTGATCGTCTCCATGTTGATGACGGGCACGGTCGAATACTTCGCGAACGACTTCAGAACGAGATCCTGGCGGTCGACCGACCAGTCGACGAACTTCGGGAACGCGCGCACGCCGATCAGGTCGACGTAGCGCGCCAGCACGCGTGCGACTTCCGCGATGTGTTCCTCGGTATCGCCGTCCATCACTGTGCCGAGATCGAACTCGATCGGCCATGCATCCTTGCCCGGCTGCAGCACCACCGCGTGGCCGCCCAGCTGGAACGCACCCAGCTCGAAGCTCGTGCGCGTGCGCATCGACGGGTTGAAGAAGACCAGCGCGATGGAGCGCCCCTTGAGCTGGTCGCCGATCTTCGAGCGCTTGAACCGCGCGGCATCGGCCAGCACCGCGTCGAGCTCGGCGCGGGACCAGTCCTGGGTGTTGAGGAAGTGCTTCATGGGGTCTCCGGGAAAGATTCGCCGGGCCCGAAAACGAAAAGACCCAGCGCGAGGGCTGGGTCCGAGTCTGCGCCGTACAGGCGTAGTGCCGCGTTACCCAGCCGTGTGGCGGGTGCGTCGGCGAGCGCGCGAGGTCATGCCCGCCGCCATGTAGGCAGAGGTCAGGATGTCGGCGTCGGTGTAGTCGGTACGCATGAGGGGCGCGATTCTGCGGGCTGCGGCTGGACGATGCAAGGGCGTTACGGGGCCGGCATCACGGAAATGCGGATCCGAAGCAGATGGCCCGGATCGTCGGCCAGTCGCGACCGGTACTTCGCGCCGCGATAGGTGTAGTCGACGTCGTAGGCGAAGGGGCGCTTGAACTCGCGCTGCACCGGCACGCTGCGGCAGTTGGTGCTGCCCGTCGACGAGTCGCGCTTGAGCACGTTGCGGACGCTGCCAACGATCTTGGACAGTCGCGAGCCGTCCTCGCAGCGGGTTTCCATGCTCGTGGCGGTAAGCGTCTGGTAGACCGGTGTCACCCGCAGCACGCGCGCGTACTCGTAGCTGACGTTCTCGCGCTGGACCACGGTCTCGGCGGACGCCCCGCATACGGCGGAGCAAAGCAGCAGCGCGACCAAGGGCAGCGTTCGACGTCGCAAGGCGGGGTTCTCCGCGGGGACCGGACCGAAGAGTGTATGCGGCGCAGCGGCCGTGGCGATGAATGCCCCCTGTCCTCGCCCGCCCTCGGGCCGGCCACGGCCGGCACGCCGCTACAATGGCTGGCTCGACCGCATGCGTCCGACGAGCGCCATGAGCCTGCACCTCTACAACAGCCTCACCCGCCGCCTGCAGGCCTTCGAGCCGCTCGATCCCGCCTGCCCGACGATGTATGTCTGCGGGCCTACGGTCTACAACTACGTGCACATCGGCAACGCGCGGCCTTACGTGGTGTTCGGCGTGCTGGCGAACCTGCTGCGGCGCCGCTATGGCGCGGTGCGCTACGTCCGCAACATCACCGACGTCGACGACAAGATCAACAACGCCGCACGCGAGCTCGGCGTGCCGATCTCGACCATCACCGATCGCTTCGCCGCCGCGTTCCGCGACGACATGGCCGCGCTCGGTGCGGTCGCGCCGGACGTGGAGCCCTCGGTCGTCGCGCACATGCCGCAGATCATCGCGATGATCGAGCGCCTGATCGAATCGGGCCATGCGTACGCGGCGGAAAGCCACGTGTTGTTCGCCGTCGGTTCGTTCGACGGCTACGGCAAGCTCTCGCGCCGCGATCGCGACGAGATGATCGCGGGCGCGCGCATCGACGTCGCGCCGTACAAGCGCGACCCGGGCGATTTTGTGCTGTGGAAGCCGTCGACCGACGACCTGCCCGGCTGGGAATCGCCGTGGGGTCGCGGGCGCCCGGGCTGGCACATCGAATGCTCGGCGATGGCCGAAGCGCATCTCGGCGAGACCATCGACATCCACGCCGGTGGCGTCGACCTGCAGTTTCCGCATCACGAGAACGAGATCGCGCAGAGCGAATGCGCGCACGGCGGCCGCGTGTTCGCGCGCTACTGGCTGCACAACGGGATGCTCAACTTCGGCGGCGCGAAGATGAGCAAGTCGATTGGCAACATCGAGAAGATCCACGACCTCGTCGCCAAGCATCCACCGGAAGCGCTGCGTTATGCGTTGCTGTCCGCGCACTACCGGCAGCCGCTGGAGTGGTCGGAGACGGTGATCGATCAGTGCGTGCGCACGCTGGATCGGCTGTATGGGACGTTGCGGGATCTCGGCGATATCGACGCAGATGGCGAGCCTCTGGTGCCGGTCGATGTCGAAGAAGCACTGAATGATGATCTGAATACGCCGAAGGTGCTCGCCGCGATCAATTCATTAGCAGCGCAGGCACGCCATCTTCTCAGTCACGGACCGCACGCCGCTGCGGCGTCCGAGACTGCCGAGCTGCGCTACCTCAAACGAAACCTGCTCGGTGCGGGTTCGATACTCGGCCTGCTGCAGCAGTCGCCCGCCGAATGGTTCGCACGCGGTGTCGACGACAGCGACGACGCACGCATCAACGCGCTCGTCGAAGAACGTACTACCGCAAAGAAGACGCGCGACTTCGCTCGCGCCGACGCGATTCGCGAACAGCTCGCCGGCGAAGGCGTGCTGCTCGAGGACACCGCCGCCGGCGTGCGCTGGCGTCGCGCCTGAGGCCAGCATCGTGAGTGAAACGCGGTTCCCGCTCGAATCCACCGCCGCCGAGGCCCAACTGGCCATCCGCGACGAATTCGCGTTCTTCGGCGACTGGGCCGAGCGCTACCAGTATCTGATCGACCTCGGCCGCAAGTTGCCGCCGATGGACGAGGCGCTGCGCAGCGAGGACAACCGCCTGCTCGGCTGCCAGTCGAAGGTGTGGATCGTGAGTTCGGGCGATGCGTCGCGGCTGGATTTCCTCGCCGCCAGCGACTCGGCCATCGTCTCCGGCCTGATCTTCCTCGCGCTGCGCGTCTACGCAGGGCGCAGCGCCGACGAGATCCTCGCGACGGAGCCGACCTTCGTCGCCGACATCGGCCTGTCGAAGCATCTGTCGCCAACGCGCAGCAACGGCCTGAGCGCCCTGCTCGCCCGCATCCGCGAAACCGCGCAGGCCGCGCGGGACGCGGCATGACCGAGCCTGTCCCCGCACCAGCGCCGATGCGCGTTCCGGCGTTCGTCGCATTGATGGGCTATCGCATCCTGACGATCCTGTCGTACCAGATCGTCTCGGTCGCGGTCGGCTGGCAGATCTATCAGCTCACGCGCGATCCGCTGAAGCTCGGCCTGATCGGCCTGGCGGAAGTGATCCCGTACTTCTGCGTCGCGCCGTTCGCCGGCTACCTGGTCGACCACCTGCCACGGCGCAAGCTCGGCATGGCGGCCTGCCTCGGGCTCGCGACCACGCCGCTCGTGCTGATGCTGGTGACGACGCAGGCAGTGCCGGCGTCGCGCCTGTTGCTGATGTATTGCGCGGTCGGGCTGACGGGCATGGTGCGGTCGTTCCTCGGCCCGGTCTACAACGCGCTGTTCGGTCGCGTGCTGGTCCGCGAGCAGTACACGCGCGGCGCAAGCATCGGCAGCATCGTGTTCCAGGCAGGTCTGGTGATCGGTCCGGCGGTTGGCGGCGCACTGGTCGGTGCCGGCAGCGTCGTCGTCGCGTATGCCGTGGCGATGGCGCTCGCGCTCGGCGCGGCGCTGTCGGTGGTCTCGCTGCGTGTCACCGAACCGCCGCAGCAGATGCAGCGCGGGCCGATCTTCCGCAGCATCGGCGAAGGCATCCGTTTCGTCTTCAGCCACCAGGTGCTGCTGGGTGCACTCGCGCTCGACATGTTCGCGGTGCTGCTCGGCGGCGCGATTTCGCTGGCGCCGGCATTCATCCGCGACGTTCTGCATCGCGGCCCGGAAGCGCTCGGCATCCTGCGCGGCGCACCGGCGCTCGGTGCGGTGCTGGTCGGTCTGTATCTCGCGCGCCGTCCGCTGGAGAAGCACTCCGGCCGCATCCTTCTCGCATCCGTCGCCGGCTTCGGCTTGTGCATGATCGGCTTCGGCCTGTCGACGTCGTTCTGGCTGTCCGCCGCGATCCTGATGCTGTCGGGCATGTGCGACGGCGTGTCGGTGGTGCTTCGCTCGACCATCCTGCAGCTCGCGACGCCGGACGACATGCGCGGCCGCGTGTCGTCGATCAACGGCATCTTCATCGGCTCGTCGAACGAGCTGGGCGCGTTCTGGTCCGGCGCGATGGCGAGGATGATGGGGCTGGTGCCGTCCGTCGTATTCGGTGGCGTCATGACCATCGCGGTCGTCGCATCGACCGCCTGGCGTGCGCCCAAGCTGCGCCGGCTGGATCTTCGCGAGCTACGCTAGGCCCGGCGCCGCTCCCGGCGTCACGGGAGACGTGCAATGCGCATTCGACCGAAATGGCTTCGCCCGGTGGCGATCGTCGCCGTGATCTGGAACGTGCTCGGCTGCCTCGCATTCGCGGCGGATGCACGGCTGAAACCCGGCGACATCGCGCGTCTTCCGCTGGATCAGCAGCACTTCTATGCCATGCGCCCGGGCTGGTCGGTCATCGGCACCGCGGTGGCGGTGATCGCGGGCGTGCTCGGGTCGGTCGCACTCACGCAGCCGCATCGCATCGCGTGGCCACTGCTGCTGGCGTCGCTGATCGGCGTGATCGTGCAGGACGTGGGCCTCGTCATCGCATCCGGTGGCGCGCCGGCGATGCCTGCGCTCGCCATGCAAGGGCTGGTGCTGCTCATCGCCATCGCACTCGCCGGGCTCGCGCATCGTTATGCGGCCCACGCGCCGAACGACTGACGCGACGCCACAAATACGAAGCCCCGCACTCGGCGGGGCTTCGACATCAACGCTTGGACGGACGAATCAATCGCCCATCTGCTTCTGCAGGTGCTCCCAGCGCTCCTGCGCGTCGATCGTGCGCTCGGCGGTGAGACGCGCTTCGAGGCGATCGAGGCCGATTTCCTCGCCTGTATCGGCGCAGTAGCCGTAGTCGCCCGAATCGATGCGCTTGAGCGTGCTGTCGATCTTGCTGATCAGCTTGCGGTAGCGATCGCGCGTGCGCAGCTCGAGCGAGTTCTCGGTCTCGCGCGTGGCGCGCTCGGCCTCGTCGCCGACGTCACGAACTTCCTCGCGGAGGTTCTCGATCGTCTGCTTCGATTCCTCGACCAGATCGCCACGCCATGACAGCAGGCGCTGGCGGAAGTACTCGAGCTGCAGCGGGTTCATGTACTCCTCGTCCGACTTCGGCTTGTAGCCGTCCGGAACGATGGGCCGACCCGTGGATTCGTCGGTCTTGTACTCGGGCATGCGGCGCGTCGTATTCGACGTGGCGTTGCCCCGGTTGGCCGTCACGGCGACGGCGACCTTGCCACTGGATGGGCGCTCGACCACGGCGGGTGTCCCGCTCGTAGCTGCGGCGGGGGCCGCGGCGCTCTTCTTGTTTGCGTTCCTGCTCATCGACTCCACCTGCGGGGACGGACGCGCCGCGGCAACCGCGGCCGACGATGTCCCGTTCTTCAACGCGCCCGCCGCCGCACCGGTCTTCCCGGACTGCGTCGGACGTTCATTCGTGCCTTCCCGTGCAACTGCCTGCGCCGCGGGCTGCGCCACTGCAGGCTGCTTCGCCGGAACCGGCGCTTTTTTCGCAACCGCGGGCTTACGTGCTGCCGCTGCTTCGATCGCACGCGACGGAGCCGCGGTCTTCGATGCAGCCTTCTTGACCGGCGCCTTGGCGACCGGCGCAGCCTTCTTCACCGGTGCCGCCTTCTTCGCGGGCGCCGGCTTTGCCTTCGGTGCGGGCTTCGGCGGCGCCTTCTTGGCCACCACCTTCTTCGCTACAGCCTTCTTCGCAGCCGGCTTGGCCGCGGGTTTCGCAGCTTTTTTCGCAGCCGGCTTCGCTGCGGACTTCTTGGCCGGCGAGGCGGCCTTCTTCGCGGTTTTCTTTGTCGCCACGAGCGCCTGTCCTTCTTCCCTTGAGGCGGGAAAGCGCGCTGTTATACCCTGCCCGCGTCAGCGGCGGCAACCACACATGATGCGTGTTCGTACAGGGAGTTCGAGCGTGCTTCGACGCTGATTGCATGGGTGCCGCGATTACGCCCTGACAGCGAGCAACCGCGGCGATGTGGCCGCCATCATGGTGAGCCGGAGCATCAAGATTCCGTGATCGACCGCGCCCTTATCGCACTTCTGCGCGGATACAAGCGCTGGATCAGCCCGCTTCTCGGCCAGCGCTGCCGTTTCCATCCCACCTGTTCTGTGTACGCGATGGAGTCGATCGCACGCTTCGGCGCGCTTCGCGGCTCCTGGCTGGCCGCGCGACGCGTGCTCCGCTGCCATCCCTTCCATCCAGGCGGGCACGATCCGGTGCCGCCGCGATGACTCAGCCGCGATTGGGCAAGCCGCGCCGATGATCGATACCTCTCGTTCGCGGAGGTACACGATGGCGCGACGCGTCCTTATCGCTTCGATGATCACGTTGCTCGCGGCCTGCGCGGTGTCGCCGCGGAGCACGTCGGCGCCCGTCACCGCGACATCGCGCATTTCCATCGAATTGCCTGCGACCGCATCCCAGGGCGCGCTGGTGATCGGCCGCGCTCCCGCGAATGCGCACGTTCGATTCGCAGGACGCGACATTCGCGTCGCGCCCGACGGGCATTTCGCGCTCGGCATCGCGCGCGACGCCAGCGGCAGCATGCCGGTGTCGATCGACGTGCCCGGCTCGTCGCCCGAAACCATCGTCCTGCAGATCGTTCCCCGCGATTGGCCCATCGAGCACGTCAACGGCGTGCCGCCCGCGACGGTGAATCCGCCGCCGGCGATCGCCGCGCGCATCGAAGCCGAACAGGCGCGCGTGGCCGCGGTGCGTACGCGCGACGACGAACGCGTCGATTTCCTGCAGCGCTTCCAGTGGCCGGTGCAGGGCCGCATCAGCGGGCGTTTCGGCAATCAGCGTGTGTACAACGGCAGCGCCGGCGCGCCGCATTCGGGCATGGACATCGCAGCCGCGAGCGGAACGCCGGTGCATGCGCCGGCCGCAGGAACGATCACGTTCGTCGATCCCGACCTGTACCTCACCGGCGGCACCGTGGTGCTCGACCACGGCCACGGCGTGAGTTCGAACTTCCTGCATCTCTCGCGCATCGACGTACACGTCGGCGATCGCGTTGCGCAGGGCCAAGCCATCGGCGCCGTGGGATCGACCGGTCGCGCAACCGGCCCGCACCTGCACTGGGGCATGAACTGGTTCGACGTGCGGATCGATCCGCTGCTGCTGGTGGACGTGCCTGCGCAGTAGCGCGGTTCGGCTGCGTCGCCCGCCCAAAACGCGCCGAACGTCAGGCGCCGGCGCCCTCGCCGCTCACCGATGCCACGGCATCGTGCGCATGCAGGCTTTCGAAGTGCGACACGCGCGCATCGAATCGCACCACGTGCGGATCGTGCGCAAGCGCATGCGCGACGCGACGCGCGGCGTCCTCGCAGAACATCAGGTTGCGCGCGTTGAGCGCGGCGAAGGCCTGCTCGTCCTCACGCTTCACCGCGGTCTGCACCGGTGTACCGAGCGCGGATTCGACGCGTTCGATGAGGTCGACGATCGGCAACGACGCGACGCCGGGTGCAAGTCGAACACGCACCTCCGCGCGGCTGCGCTGTGCGTGTGGTGTTGCGACCAGCCCGTGCTCGGAACGCAGCCAGTCGCGCACCGATGCGGCGTCGACTGAGCCGTCCGCGCCGAACGTCTGCGCGAATGCTTCGGCCGTCATCTGCCGTGACAGCGCGGCGGAGGCCGGACAAGTCGACGAATAATCGATCTCGACGCCGAGGTCGATCGAGACATTTCCGTCGACGATGTCGGCCGTGACTTGGACCGGATACGCCTTCCAGCCCGCGTTCGCGCTGGAGAGGGCCGGGCGCAGCAGCAAGTGATCGAAGCGGATCGCGAGATGCGCGGAATGCGACAACGCGCCCTGCGTTTCGACCAGCGCTTGGAGAACTCGCGCCAAGCCATCCGGCGTCATTTCTTCCGCGGCGAACGCATGCTGCAGACGCAGGTAAAGGCGCGACATATGGATGCCGCGCGCATCGGGATCACGCAGGTCGACGAAGACATCGACCTTCGCGGGCACGGTCATCGTCTCGCCGGTCGCCGAACGCGTGCGCACCGGCAGCGCGATGCCCGCCATGCCCACGCGATCGAGCGCGCGCGCAGTGGCGGCGCGGTCGAGCGCTACATCGGGCATGACGCGGGGCTGGGTCATCGACGGGCCGTGCAATCCAGTGAAGTCACGCATTCTACCGACGCCGTGTTTCGCGCCCGGGACCGCCCGCGGAACGGTCCGTGGCGCGTCAGCCGCGTGCGCCGCGCCAACCCGCCCACAGGGCCGACCACGGCGAGAGCGGCGCTGCGGCACGCCCAGTGGCAAGTCGCGCGCGGGCCAGCGACAGCACGACGCCGCGCGACGGCGTGAGTCCGCGCAACGACGGCCCATCGGCAAGCAATGCGCTCGCCCAGCGGCCGGACGCATCATGCTGCGACGCGATGTCGGTCGGCACCGCCTCGCCGGGATGTCGGGCCAGCCGCGCATGAAGCCATGTCGCGATCACCGCATCCGGACGTGACGGCCCCAACAGCGACTGCTCGGCCGCCGCGATCGCATCCGCCAACGGTTGAAGTTGCTCGCGCGCCTCGACCATGTCGCGCGGACGAAAACGCGCACTGACCAGCGTCGGCAACGCCTGCGCGACGCCACTCCACGCACCGGCCTGCTTCTGCAGCACGGCGCCGAGCGGATGACGTCGGATGCCTTTCGACCATCCGGCGAGCTCGTCGATCCACCAATGCAGTTTCGCCTCGCCCGGGCGCGCGTCATCGCCACGCCACGCCGCTTCCTGCCATTCGAACTGCAGCGCCTGCCAGGCGTCGACGAGTTCACGCTGCGATGCCGGCACAAAGCGTTCGACCAGCGTCCACTCGGGCCACGCACCGCGCCATTTCGCGACGAACGCGGACGCATCGCCGGCGGGATGTGCGTCGACCTCGCTCACTGCGGCATCCACTTCGACGGGTCGAGCATGTCGCGCGGAGTGTCGAGCATGACGTCGCCCTGCCACGACACCGGGTCGTCCTCGTCGAGCCGATAACCCCACAGTGCGACGACCGATCGCATGCCGGCCGCACGCGCAGCCGCGATGTCGCGCTCGTCGTCGCCGACGTAAACGCAGTCGCCGATAGCGACACCCATTCGTTCCGCCGCGACGCGCAGCGGCAGCGGATCGGGCTTGCGGGCGGGGAGTGAATCGCCGCCGATCAATACGGCGCAGCGCGTGTCCCAACCCAGGATCGGCATCAGCGCGACCGCGAGTGATTCGGGCTTGTTGGTCACGATGCCCCAGCGCGACCCCGATGCTTCGATCGCGGCGAGCAGCTCTTCGACGCCGTCGAATGGCGGGCCGTGTAGGCCGAGCTCGCGACGGTAGTGTTCGAGGAACTCGGGAATCCACGTCTCGCGCGTCGCGGCGTCGATGTGCGGAAACGCGGCGCCGACCATCGCGCGCGCGCCCTTCGAAACATGCGGACGCAGCGCATCGAGCGCCATCGGCGGCTCGTCACGCGCGGCGCGCATCGCATTCACCGCCGCGAGCATGTCAGGCGCGCTGTCGAGCAGCGTGCCGTCGAGGTCGAAGAGCACGGCCTTCGGAAACCGGACGTCGCTCATCCGGGCTTGCGCGCGCTGACGATGTAGTTGATCTCGGTACGACGCGTAAGCCGCGCCGAATGCAGCATCGGCAGGTACATCAGGCCGCTGACGTCTTCGAGCTCCATGCCGGCTGCGCGCAGCCATGCACCCAGCTCCGACGGACGCACGAAATCGCGGTACTGGTGCGTGCCCTTGGGCAGCAGCCGCGCGACGTATTCCGCGCCGACGATGGCGAATGCGAATGCGGCGGGCGTGCGATTGATCGTCGATACGAACAGGCGGCCGCCCGGCTTCAGGGCGTCCGCACATGCACGGATCACCGCGGACGGATCGGGCACGTGCTCGATCATCTCCATGCAGGTCACCGCGTCGAACGTGGCGGGCGATGCCGCACCGACT
Organism: Lysobacter sp. HA18; assembly: GCF_054057595.1. NCBI lineage: Bacteria > Pseudomonadati > Pseudomonadota > Gammaproteobacteria > Lysobacterales > Lysobacteraceae > Lysobacter > Lysobacter sp. HA18. The sequence goes on along the minus strand of NZ_JBSRZL010000001.1, from coordinate 1,249,970 downwards.
TCCTCGACGGCCTGCACGCGATAGTCGACCGTCGCGCCGCTTTCCATCGCGTGCAGTCGCGCAACCTTGACCAACTCCGGCGCCAGGTCGATCGCGGTGACGTTCGCGCCGGCGATCGCCATCGCCTCGCTGAGCAGGCCCGCGCCGCAGCCGACGTCGAGCACGCTCGCGCCCGACAACGGCACGCGATCGGCCACGTATTGGAGACGCACCGGATTCAGCGCATGCAGCGGCTTCTGTGGGCCGTGCGGGTCCCACCAGCGCGCAGCGAGCGCGCCGAAGCGATCAAGTTCGGATTGACGGAAATTGCCGGCGGTCGAGGTGGTCATCAGGCGGTCCGGATCTGGCGGATGCGATCGCGCCACCGTCGCGCATTCGCGCGCAGTGCATCGCGGTCCATGTCGACGAGTTCGCGATCGCGCAGCTTGCGGCGGCCCGCGATCCACACATCGGTGACCTGATGGCGACCGGTCGCGTACACGAGCTGCGAGATCACGTGGTACAGCGGCTGGCTTTCGATGTCGTCGAGATCGATACAGACGAGGTCCGCCTGCTTGCCCGCGCGAAGCGAGCCGATCTTCGACCCGAGGCCGAGCGTGACCGCGCCGCCGAGCGTCGCGGCGCGCAATGCGCTGGCGGCGTCGAGCGCGGACGCGTCGTCGGCAACCGCCTTCGCGAGCAGCGCCGCGGTGCGCGTTTCACCCACCATGTCGAGATCGTTGTTACTCGCGCAGCCGTCGGTACCGAGACCGAACGTCACGCCGGCGCGCTGGAGCTTGCAGACCGGACAGAAGCCCGACGCAAGCTTGAGATTCGACTCGGGGCAATGCGCGACGCAGACGCCGCGCTCGGCGCACAGCGCGATTTCCTCATCCGTGAGCTGCGTCATGTGCACAGCGATCAGGCGGTCGTTGACCAGCCCGAGCCGATCGAGCCGCGCGAGCGGACGCATGCCGAACTGCGCGATCGAATCGCGGATTTCCTGCGCGGTCTCATGCGTGTGCAGATGGACGCGGACGTCGCGGTCGCGCGAGAAGTCGCGCACGCGTTCGAAGTTGGCGTCGTTCACCGTGTACGGCGCATGCGGCGCGATGGCGGTGCCGACGAGCGCATCGTCGCGCCACGCGGCGTGCACGTCCGCGGCCTTACCGAAGTATTCGTCGGACGTTTTCGCCCACGCGGTCGGAAAGTCGATCACAGGCAGGCCGACCAGCGCGCGGAAGCCGTAGCGCTTGTACGTCTCGGCCTGCACGTCGGGGAAGAAATAGTTCTCGTTGGCGCAGGTGGTGCCGCCGCGCAGCATCTCGGCGATCGCCAGCGACACGCCGTCGCGCACGAAGTCCGGACCGATGACCGCGCCTTCGACCGGCCAGATGTGGCCCTGCAGCCATTCCATCAGCGGCAGGTCGTCGGCGATGCCGCGCAGCAGCGTCATCGGGTTGTGCGTATGCGAATTGACGAGGCCGGGAAATCAGCGCGGCGTTCGGGCGCGACACGACTTCCTTCGGCGCGAATCGCTCGCGCATCTCCGTGCGCGGGCCGATGGCGACGATGCGGTCGCCTTCGATCGCGACGGCATGGTCGTCCCAGACTTCCGCATGCGGCTCGACCGGCACGACCCAGCCGGCTTCGATCAGGACATCGCAGGGTTGCTTGGCGTCCTCGCCCATCCCATCACCTCGTGTCGGTTGCCGAAGGCTAGCCGCTGACGCGTTACCGCTGCGAAAGCGCTGGCCCGATACAGAGAAGCCCGCGGCGGGCCGCGGGCTTCGTCATGACGGCGACCGGTCGCCCGGTCGCGCGTTGGTCACTTCACGCGGCTGACGTAGTCGCCCGAACGCGTGTCGACCTTGATGATCTCGTCCTGGTTCACGAACAGCGGCACGCGCACGACAGCGCCGGTTTCCAGCGTCGCCGGCTTGCCACCGCCGCCAGAGGTATCACCGCGCACGCCCGGGTCGGTCTCGGTGATCTTGAGCTCAACGAAGTTCGGCGGCTGCACCATGATCGGCGTGCCGTTCCACAGCGTGACCACGCACTCTTCCTCGCCCTTCAGCCACTTCTCCGCGCCGCCCATGCCGTTCTTGTCGGACTGGAACTGCTCGAAGGACTCCGGATTCATGAAGTGCCAGTACTCGCCGTCGGCGTAGAGGAACTGCATGTCGGTGTCGACGACGTCCGCCTGCTCGAGGTTGTCGGTCGCCTTCATCGTCATTTCGACGACGCGGCCGGACTTGATGCTGCGGTACTTGATGCGGGTGAAGGCCTGGCCCTTGCCCGGCTTGACGTACTCGGTCTCCGTGATGACGCACGGGTCGTTGTTGACCAGGATCTTCTGTCCGGTCTTGACGTCGTTCATGCCGAGGCTGGCCATGCAAAACTCCTGCGGATGCGGGCCGGGCCCCGTGGGCGCCAGCTAGAATGGGTCGGTGCCGGGACGCGGATGCGACCGGCGAATCGAGCAGATCAGCCCGCAATGATACCCGCTGCCCTCTCCCCGCCGCACGCGCCCCCGGCCGTGCGCTGGCAACAGCTCTGGCGCGACGCCGTGCGGGACCCGCGCGAGCTGCTCGCGATGGTCGGGCTGGACGAGCTCGCGACGGGAATGTCGGAGGCCGCGGCCGCGCAGTTCGCGCTGCGCGTGCCGCGCGGATTCGTCGCCCGCATGCGCCACGGCGACCCCAACGACCCCCTGCTCCGCCAGGTGCTTCCGCTCGATGCCGAGATGCAGCCATCCCCTGGCTTCGCGCTGGACGCCGTGGGCGATTCGCTGGCCCGCGCAGGCCAAGGCGTCATTCGCAAGTACCGCGGCCGCGCGCTGCTCGTCGCCACGGGCAGCTGCGCGATCAATTGCCGCTACTGCTTCCGACGCCATTTCCCGTACGGCGACGAGACCGCGGCGGCCGCGGGCTGGCGCGAGGCGGTCGCGCTGATCGCCGCCGATCCATCCATCGACGAGGTCATCCTGTCCGGCGGTGACCCGTGGTCGCTGTCGACGCCCAAGCTGGTCGAACTCACCGACACACTCGCGCCGATCCCGCACCTGCGCCGCCTGCGCGTGCATACCCGGCTCCCGGTGGTACTGCCCGAGCGCGTCGACGACGAGCTGGTCGCATGGCTCGGCGGCCTGCCCTGGCCGGTGACCGTCGTGCTGCACGCCAACCACGCCAACGAGTTCGACGCTTCGGTGGATGCGGCACTGGCCCGCCTGCGCGCCGTCGGCGTGACGCTGCTCAACCAGGCCGTGCTGCTGCGCGGGGTCAACGACTCGGTCGATGCGCTGGCCGACCTGTCCGAGCGCGGGTTCCGGGCCGGCGTGCTGCCCTATTACCTGCACCAACTCGACCGAGTCCAAGGCGCTGCGCACTTCGAGGTCGAGGACGACCGCGCCCGCGAGCTGCACCGAGCGCTGGCCGCGCGGCTGTCCGGCTATCTGGTGCCGCGGCTGGTCCGCGAAGTGGCCGGCGATCCCGGCAAGCGCCCGCTCTGAAAGTTTCGGCCGGACCGGCCGATGGGTAGATAGCCGTACGCCGAAGTACGCCTCTCCGTCACAATCCGGGCGGCCGGGGCACCATTCGTCGCCCGGGAACGACCGCTCGGGGATGACGCCGACACGGCCGGCATGTCATAAAAGAGCGCGACCGCCAGGAGATGCGAATGCAGTTCGGGAAAGACGCGGCCCTGCGACTTCTGATCGTCGACGACAGCGTGGAGGCGGCCGAGGCCGTCGTCAGCACGTTGCGCAACGCCGGCATCGCGGTCCGCCCGTCGCGGCCGGAGAACGCCGACGAGCTCGCGCACCAGGTCGGCCAGCAATCGCCGGACCTCGTCCTGCTCGATCGCAAGGCCAAGCTGGTCTCCGCCGACGCGGTGCTGCAGCAGGTCGCGACCAGCGGCAAGGATCTCCCCGTACTGCTGCTCGTGGACGAGATCGACGAGGCCGGCGTGCTGGAGGCCATGTCGCTCGGCGCCCGCGGCGTGGTGCTGCGTCGTCGCAACGACCACATCGTCAACATCGTGCAGACCGAGTGGTCGGACCTCGAAGCGCGACGCGCGCTGCGCAAGCTCGAATTCCAGGTGCGCGAAACCGAACGCCGCTGCGACTCGCTGATCGAGTCCTCGCGCGATCCGATCGCGTACATCCACGAAGGCATGCACATCCGGGCCAACTCGGCCTACCTCGAGATGTTCGGCTACGAGACCTTCGACGACGTCGAAGGCATGTCGCTGCTGGACATGATCGCGCCGTCTCACGTCGAAGCATTCAAGGCGCTGCTGAAGAAGCTGTCGAAGGGCGAAGCGCCGCCGCCGCGCGTGGAAGTCGAAGCGCGCACGCCCGACGGCAACCAGTTCGCCGCGGTCATGGAATTCACGCCGGCGATGTACGAGGGCGAGCACTGCCTGCAGCTGGTGCTGCGCCGCCAGGAGCTCGACCCCGATCTGCAGCGCGAAGTCGAAGAACTGCGCCAGCGCGACCAGGTCACCGGCCTGCTCAATCGCGCGACATTCCTGCGTGCACTGGAAGACGCGGTTGCAGACGCCGCGCAGAACTCCACGCACCACGGTTTCCTGCTGATCGAGCCCGACTACTACGCGAAGTTGCTGCAGGACATCGGCCTCGACGCCGCGGACGATCTCGTCGCCGCCTGCGCACGCCGACTGCGGGACAGCGTGCCGGAAGACGTCGTGCTCGCGCGTTTCGGTGAGCACCAGTTCGCGGCGCTGTCGCGCGGCGCGAACCACGAAGTCACGCAGATGCTGGCCGAGCGCGTGCGCAATGCGTTCTCCGAGCACGTGGTTGACGCGGGCAACCGTTCGCTCAACGCCACCATCAGCATCGGCGGCGTGCAGATCGGCGAGAAGATCGCCAGCGTCACCGCGGTGCTTGCACGTGCGACGCAGGGCATCCAGTCGTCGGTCGGCATGGGCGGCAATCGCTCGGAAATCTTCGACCCTGGCGCGGCCGATCGCGCCGAAGAAGAACGCGTTCAGGCGTGGGTGGATCGCATCCGCGATGCACTCGATTCCGACCGTTTCGCCATGGCCTACCAGCCGCTGGTGAGCCTGCACGGCGAGTCCGGCGAGATCTACGAGGCCTATCTGCGCATGAAGGGCGACCAGGGCGAGCTCGTCGCGCCGCTGGCCTTCCTGCAGATCGCCGAGGAGAACGGCCTGCTGTGGGAGATCGATCGCTGGGTCGTCGGCCGCGCGCTGGAGGTCATCGGCGAGCGTATCCGCGCCGGCAAACGCACGACGCTGCTGGTGAAGATCACCGAAAGCTCGCTGCAGGACGACAGCCTGCTCAAGCACATCGAGGAGCAGATTACGCGGCACGGTGCGGACGGTAGCCTCCTGGTCGTGCAGCTTCCCGAGTCCAAGGTGTTCACCAACCTGCGCGCGGCACAGGAGTTCCAGGCGCGTGCGGCGCGATCGGGTGTGCGCGTCGGCCTCGAGCATTTCGGTGCAGGCCTGAACTCGTTCCAGCTGCTCGCGCACTTCAATGCCGACTTCCTCAAGATCGACCGCACCTTCATGGAGAACCTCGGCACGAGCACGGAGTACCAGCAGCGCCTGCGCGACATCACCGACAAGGCACGCGCGCTCGGCAAGCGGACGATCGCGGAACACGTCCGCGACGCGCAGAGCATGAGCGTGCTGTTCGGCGCGGGCGTCGACTACGCGCAGGGCTTCTTCCTCGCCGGCGTCAGCACGACGATGGACTACGAGTTCGGTTGATCGACCGATCGTCCCGAAAAGAAAAGCCCGCCAATCGGCGGGCTTTTTCGTTGCAGCGATTGACGCTTAGCGCACGACGCGCACCGATGGTGTTTCCGCGGGCATGCGGCGCAGCGCTTCGATGCGCTCGGTCAGCGGCGGATGCGTCATGAACAGGCGGCGCAGGCCGTGCGCGACGTCGCCACTGATGCCGAACGCTTGCACCTGCTTGGGCAGCGTGGTCGCCCCGTAGGTGCGCGACAGCTTCTCGAGCGCGGCGATCATTTTGTCGCGACCGGCAAGGCGCGCACCGCCGGCGTCGGCACGGAATTCGCGATGGCGCGAGAACCACATCGCGATGACGCTCGCCAGCAACCCGAACACCATGTCGAGCACCATCACCGTCATGAAATAGCCGATGCCGCCATTGCGGTTGTTGCCGCCGAGATAGCCGTCGACGATGCGGCCGACCACGCGTGCCAGCACGATCACGAACGTATTGAGCACGCCCTGCACCAGCATCATCGTGACCATGTCACCGTTCGCGACGTGGCTGATTTCGTGGCCGAGCACTGCTTCGGCTTCGTCACGGTCCATGTTGCGCAGCAGGCCGGTCGACACGGCGACGAGCGCATCGTTGCGGCTCGGACCCGTCGCGAATGCGTTGATTTCCGGGCCGTCGTAGATCGCGACCTCCGGCATGCCGATGCCCGCGGCGTCGGCTTGGCGGCGCACGGTGTCAAGCAGCCAGCGTTCGGATTCGTTGCGTGGCTGTGCAATCACCTGCGCACCGGTGGTGCGCTTGGCGATCCATTTGGACATCATGAGCGAGATGAACGAGCCGCCGAATCCGAACAGCGTCGCCATGACGAGCAGGCCGCCACTGGTTTGCGGGTTCACGCCGAGGAGGCGCATGACCACGCTGAGCAGCAGCAGGACGGCGAGGTTGGTCGCGAGGAACAGGGTGATGCGCTTGAGCATGGCGTCGGGCGTCGAAAGATTGGCGTTGCGAGTTGTTGAACGTGGCGCGTGCACGGCCGCTTTTCAATCCCCGCGCGACGCATCGTGCAGCGACGCTTCATCCGCATGACGGGCAGCGGATATCGCGGTCGGTTCGCGCCCTCGCCGACCGGTGACCTGCACGCGGGCTCGTTGCTTGCCGCGCTCGGCAGTTGGCTGTTCGCTCGACGCGCCGATGGCCGCTGGCTGGTGCGCGTCGAGGACGTCGATACACCGCGCGAAGTGCCGGGCGCCGCGCAACGCCAGCTCGACGCCCTGAAAGCCTTCGGTCTGCACGCGGACGAGGCGGTCGAGTTCCAGAGCGATCGGTACGCGCTCTACCGCGCCGCGCTCGAGGATCTCGCCGACCGCGGCCTGGCGTTCCCGTGCTGGTGCAGCCGTAGCGACTTGGCTGCGTTCGGCGGCGTGCATCGTGCCTGCGTGCGTGCGCCCGACGCGCATCGCAGCCCCGCGGTCCGCCTGCGCGTCGCCGACGGAACGCGCGTTCGTTTCGACGACGACCTGCTCGGCCCGCAGGTGCAGGACGTCGACGTCGAGGTCGGCGATTTCGTGCTGTATCGCGCCGACGGGCTGTGGGCGTACCAACTCGCGGTGGTGGTCGACGACGCCGCGCAGAACATCACGCACATCGTACGCGGCGCCGATCTGCTCGATTCGACGCCGCGACAGATCCTGCTGCAGCGTGCGCTCGGCCTGTCGACGCCCGGCTACGCGCACCTGCCCGTCGTGCTCGACGACGAAGGCCGCAAGCTGTCGAAGTCGCTGGCGTCGAACCCGGTCAACCCGCGCGACCCGATGCCGGCGCTGCATCGCGCATGGCAGGCGCTCGGTCAGGTTGCACTGCAACATTCCAGCGATGACACGCCACGCGACTGGCTCGAACGCGCCGTTGCTGCGTTCGATCCCGCGAAAATCCCGCGCATCGCAACACGCGCTTAAAGCATTCGTGCCTAGAATCACGTGAGAGGCGCAGGTCGCGCCGGCACGGAGCAACTCATGCAAAGTCGCGTAGCACTCGTCACCGGCGGCACCGGTGGCATCGGAACGTCGATCATCGAAAGCCTCGCCAACAAGGGCCATCGGGTCGCCACCAACTACCGCGACGAGGCCAAGGCCCGCGCCTGGCAGCAGAAGCTGCGCGACAAGGGCATCGAAGTGTTCCTGGCGAAGGCCGACGTCGCGCATCCCGACCAGTGCGAAGCGATGGTGAGCGAGATCGAAGGCGCACTCGGCCCGGTCGAGATCGTCGTGAACAATGCCGGCATCACGCGCGACACGACCTTCCACAAGATGTCGTCGGCGCAGTGGAACGAAGTCATCGCGACGAACCTGGGCTCGGTGTTCAACGTCACGCGACCGGTCATCGACGGCATGCGCGCGCGCAAGTGGGGCCGCATCATCCAGATCAGCTCGATCAACGGGCAGAAGGGCCAGTACGGGCAGGCGAACTACGCGGCGTCGAAAGCCGGCATGCACGGCTTCACGATTTCGCTGGCGCAGGAGAACGCGCGCTTCGGCATCACCGTCAACACCGTCTCGCCCGGCTACATCGGCACCGACATGGTGATGGCCGTGCCGGAAGAGGTGCGCAACAAGATCATTCAGCAGATCCCGACGGGCCGCCTGGGCTCGCCCGAGGAGATCGCCTACGCGGTGTCGTTCTTCATTCCCGACGAAGCGGGCTGGATCACCGGCGCCAACCTGGCGGTGAACGGCGGGCAGTACATGGGCTGGTGACCGCCGCCGCTGAAGCGGTCAGCCCGTGCGGCGGGCCGCTCCGGCGTCGCGGTTGCGTGGCCTGCCGCACTGCGTCATTCTCGGGACATCCCGCTTTCCGGTGTTCCGCAGATGGCTTCTCCGCGCGTCATCAAGAAGTATCCGAACCGACGGCTCTACGACACGGAAATCTCGAGCTACATCACCATCGAGGACGTTCGCCAGCTCATCATCGACGGCGAAGAGTTCGAAGTACGCGACGCACGCTCCGGCGACGACCTCACCCGCCAGGTGCTGCTGCAGATCATCTCCGAGCACGAGCAGGACGGCGAACCGCTGCTCTCGACGCAGCTGCTCAGCCAGATCATCCGGTTCTACGGCGACTCGATGCAGGGCTTCATGGCCACGTACCTCGAGAAGTCGATGCAGGTCTTCCTCGACCAGCAACAGCAGTTCCGCACGCAGATGGGCGGCCTGCTCGGCCAGACGCCGTGGACGCTGATGAACCAGCTCACCGAGCGCAACCTGCAGATGTGGAAGGACTTCCAGCACAACCTCGCCGGCAGCATGGGCGCGCCGACCACGCGCAAGAGCGAGACGCAGAAGTAAAAACGGGCCGCGCGATGCGGCCTGTCGATCATTGCGGCGGATTCGCGCCGCAGAACTTCTTGTAGAACGCCTCCGCCTGCGGCATCAGCGCCTGCAGGTGGGCGATGCGGTTCTCGGGATCCGGATGCGTCGACGCGAATTCCGGCGGACGCTGGCCGCCACCGACCTGCTCCATGCGCTCCCACAGCGGAATCGCCTCGTGCGGGTTGAAGCACGCAGCCGCGGCGAGCATCAGGCCCACCTGGTCGGCCTGCGATTCGTGGTTTCGGCTGTACGGCAAGAGGAAGCCGTACTGCGCCCCGGCGCCCAGCGCGCCCATCACGGCACGCTGCTGATTCGGGTCCATGCCACCCAGCGCGGCGCCCGCGGCCATCTGGCCCATCTGCACCAGCTTCTGCTGCTCCATGCGCTGCGAACCATGACGCAGCAGCGCGTGCGCGATCTCGTGGCCCATCACCACCGCCATCGCGCTCTGGTTCTGTGTGACGGGCTGGAGCCCCGTGTAGACGGCGATCTTGCCGCCCGGCAGGCAGAACGCGTTCGCCTCGTCCGATTGGATGGCGACCGCCTGCCACTGGAAGCTCTTGTAGTTGTCCGGCGCCGCGGTGCCGTTCTGCTGCGCGAGGTCGTTGGTGACATCGGGCACGCGCTGGATCAGGCGCTGCGCGATGTCGCGGATCTGCTGGCTGAAAGGCGAGCTTTCCGGCAGCAGCGCGTTCTGCGCCTGCGCGTCGCCGACCACCTGCTGGAAGGCCTGGTCACCGAGCTGCACTTCCTCGTCGGTGGACGCGCCGTAGTGCGCGGTCTCGCCGGTGTACGGGTCTTTCTGCGCGCTGCCCATCCACGACACCGCGGCGTAGATCGCGAAGCCGAGCAGGATCACCCAGCGGATCGCGCCGAAGCCGAAGCCGCGGCGCTGCATGCCGGCACCCTGTCCCAACGGATCGATGCGCATCAATTGAACTCCCGATTGCGACGTCAGAGGTCGCGCACCACCCGGAAGCCGATGCGCGCGTTCGTGGTGTCGGCGTCCAGCCCGCTACGCCAGGCCGACCGCGTCTGTGCCGGTGCGCTGGCCCAGGAACCGCCGCGCAGCACGCGTTGCCTGCAGCCCGGGTTGAACCAGGCCCGCTGATCGCGTGGCGCGCGTCGGTAGCTGGAATGCCAGCAATCCGCCACCCACTCGCTGACATTGCCGGTTACGTCGTGAAGGTCGAATCGACCGGCCGCATACCGCGCGACCGGCGTCGGCCCCCAGGAGCCATCGGCGTAACCCGCGAACGCGTTCTGCCACGGGCGCCCTGTCGGCGATCGATCGCCCGCCCCGGTGTAGTTGCCTGACCGCGCCGGCGGCGTTCCGGCGCCCCACGGATACGGCGCCTGCGAGCCCGCACGTGCCACGTATTCGAATTCCGCTTCGCTCGGCAGCCGATAGCGATGACCCGTTTCCTCCGCGAGCCATTCCGCATACGCCGTCGCGTCCTTCGCGCTGACGTGCACGACGGGCAGGTCGTCGGTCGCCGGTCGGCCGAGATAATCCTGTTGCCAGTCCACGTTGCCGCGTCGCACGAAGTTGCCGCTGCGCAGGTCGTACACGATCGAATAACCGCGACGCGTCGAACGCGCGCGGTATTTGGTGGCGTCGACGAAACGACGGAATTGCCCGACGGTCACTTCCGTCATCGACACGGCGAGTCCGCGCTCGAAATGGATCGCACGCGTCGGGCGTTCCGCGTCGGTCGCGCCGCGCTCGCCGGGCGGCGCACCCATCGTGAAGTCGCCATAGGGAATGACGACCATCGTCGGCGAGCGGCCACCGCCCTGCAGGCCGTCGGTGAATCGCTGGCCGGGCTGGAAGAGTCCGTAGTGCACCGCGAAGTCGATGCGTCGACGCAGCTCCGCCGCGGTCGGATCGGCCGCGGGTGCGATGCGCAGGATGTGCGCGAGGAAACGTCGTGCAGTCTCGATGCCGTGCAATTCGGGCAGCGCCGCGATGCCGGCGTCGCGCAATTCGCCGATGCGCGCGGCGCGCTCGAACGCGATGCGCGCACGTGCTTCCGCGACGACGCCCGCCTGCGGTCGCACGCGACCGGCGAGCACCAGCCAGTGTTCGGCGCCCGCATAGTCCTCGCGCGACGCCGCATCTTCGGCGCGACGGATCAGCGCACTCTCCGCTGCGGCAAGGCCCTGTCGCGCGCGTGCATCGGTCGAACGCAGCGCGATTGCACGACGGAACCATGCGATCGCGCCGTCGTGGCCGTCCTCGCCGATGCGGCCCGCCGCGAGGTCCGCCTCGCCACGCTCGCTGTCGCGCTGTCCGTCTTCGACGCGATCGACCTGCTGCAGGAAGCGCTCGACGTCGGGCCGCTCGAGCGCCACGACGCGCAGCACCGAGGCCGCGTGCCGTATGCGCTGCAATGCATCGGGATCGTCATCGATGTCGGCCAGCGACTCGCGCGCCTGCAGCACCAGCCCGGTGATCGAATGATCGACACCGGCTTCGGCCCGCTCGCGCATCGGCGGGTAGTCGCGCAGCGCCATAAAGATGGGCAGCGAGGATGTGTCGTCATCGGCGAAACGACCTGCGGCCAACGCCGTGTCGGCCTGCTTCGCCAGCGCCTGCGCATTGCGACGATCGACCGCGATCTGCGCCGGTCGCCATGCCGGGAGTCGCGCATCGGCCTCGCCCACTGTGACGGTCGGCGCGCTGCGCGGCTTCGCCGGGCCGGCGTCGTGGTCGCCGTGGCAGCCGACGAGCAGCGCGGCGCCCATCGCGACACCTAGCGCGACGGCCTTCGCGAGCCTCGTCTGGGCCTTACTGCGCAAGTCGCCTCCTGCCTGCGGCCGCTGCCGCCGGGTCCACGGAAAGTAGGCTATTGTCGCCCGCTCCCGCAAACCCGGCACCCGTCTTGGCCCACTGGATCGACAGCCCCGACGCACTCCGCGCGCGCCTCGCTGCACCGCCCTCGCGCGTGGGCCTGGACACCGAATTCGTCCGCGAACGCACCTACTGGCCGAAGCTCGCGCTGGTGCAGATCGCATTGCCCACCGACGACGGTGGCATCGACATCCTGCTGGTCGACCCGCTCGTGCCGGGCATGAACGAAGCACTCGCGCCGCTGCTCGCCGACGAGTCGGTGCTGAAGATCATGCACAGCCCGAGCGAGGACCTGATCGCGCTGCGCGAGACCTGCGGTCAGGTGCCGCGCCCACTGTTCGATACCCAGGCCGCCGCAGCGCTTGCAGGCGTCGGCGCGGGCCTGGGCTACCAGAAGCTGGTCGCCGAGATCACCGGCGTCGCGCTGGAGAAAGGCGAGACGCGTTCGGACTGGATGCGTCGTCCGCTGTCGGCATCGCAGCTGCAGTACGCCGCGGAAGACGTCGCGCATCTGTTCGAACTGCACGACACGCTGGTCGGCAAGCTCGAAGCACTCGGCCGTCGCGAATGGCTCGGTGCCGACATGGCGCGCACCGTCGCGCTGGCGATCGAGGATCCGACCGACCCGTGGCCGCACGTATCGATGCGCAGCGCGCAGTTCCTGGACCGCGACGGACAGGCGCGCATGCTCCGGCTGCTGCGCTGGCGCGATGCGCACGCACGCGTCGCGGACCTCCCGCGCAGCTGGGTGCTCGACAACGAACTGGCCGCCGCCCTCGCCCGTCCCGAACCGACCGATCGCGACGTCATCGCCGAAACGATCCGCGCGCATCCCAAGGGCCCGCGCAAGCTGGTCGATGCGATCTGGAACGCGCTGGTGACGCCGCTGCCTGATGAAGCCGACGCGCCGGATGCCGCGCAGGCGGAGCGTCGCGACAAGAGCCGCATCAAGGCGATGCAGGACGCGGTGTCCAAGCGCGCGGCCGAACTTGGCGTCGCCGATGCCGTGCTTGCATCGCGCCGCATGCTGGAGCCGCTGCTGGATACGGGCGAGTGGCCGGAGTCGCTGCAAGGCTGGCGTCGCGAGCAGCTGGAACCGGCGCTGGCACCGCTGCTCGCCAAGCGCTGAGCGACCCATTTCGCGCATAAAAAAACGGCGCCCGAGGGCGCCGTTTCAGTTTCGTGGTGGAGCGGAGGGGGATCGAACCCCTGACCTTCGCGATGCGAACGCGACGCTCTCCCAGCTGAGCTACCGCCCCACGAAAGGACGCGCAGTGTAGCGGCACGGCGGCTGTCCTGCCAAGCGTGCAGCGGCCGTGCGGCCGTCGCGGCCTGTGATTACCGGCACAGTCCGCGTCCGTGCGAAAATCCGCCGCTTGGGCCCCGTAGCTCAGCTGGATAGAGCGTCCCCCTCCTAAGGGGAAGGTCGCACGTTCGAATCGTGTCGGGGCCGCCACAGGAACCCTCGCCGCCTTGCCGCGCCTGCAGCCGATGCCGACGTCCACGTCGCTCGGGCCGCATGCGTCGGCCGATCATGGAGCACCACGATGACCCATCCCGTCCTCACCGCCCTCGGCCTGACCGAGCTCGAATCCGGCACGTACATCGGCAGCGGCGAGTGGTCGACCACGCGCGACGCCGGCGTGCTCGAGTCCGTCAGCCCCGCCGACGGCAACGTGCTCGCGCGCGTGCAGGCGTCCTCGCAGGACGACTACGACACCATCGTCGAGCGTGCGCAGGCGGCGTTCAAGGTGTGGCGCACGGTGCCGGCGCCGCGTCGTGGCGAAGCGATCCGTCTGTGCTCCGACGCGCTGCGCGCGAACAAGGACGCGCTCGGCACGCTGGTCGCGCTGGAGATGGGCAAGTCGAAGGCCGAAGGCGACGGCGAAGTGCAGGAGATGATCGACATCGGCGACTTCTCCGTCGGCCTGTCGCGCCAGCTCTACGGCCTGACCATGCACTCCGAACGCCCGGGCCACCGCATGTACGAGCAGTGGCATCCGATCGGCATCGTCGGAATCATCTCGGCATTCAACTTCCCGGTCGCGGTGTGGGCGTGGAACGCGTTCGTCGCGGCCGTCTGCGGCGACATCTCGATCTGGAAGCCGTCGCCGAAGACGCCGCTTTCAGCGATCGCGTCCATGAAGATCTGCAACGACGCGCTGAAGGCCGGCGGCTTCCCGGACATCTTCTTCCTGTTCAACGACGCCGGCTCGGACCTCGCGCAGCAGTTCGTCGACGATTCGCGCGTCGCGCTGATCAGCTTCACCGGTTCGACCAAGGTCGGCCGCATGGTCGGCGAGCGCGTCGCGCGCCGCATGGGCCGTTCGCTGCTGGAACTCGGCGGCAACAACGCGATCATCGTCGACCCGACCGCCGAGCTGAAGCTCGCGATTCCCGCGATCGTCTTCGGGGCCGTCGGCACCGCGGGCCAGCGCTGCACCACAACGCGCCGCCTGTTCGTCCACGAGTCGATCTATGACGACGTGTTGGCCAAGCTCGTCACCGCGTACAAGCAGCTCGAGACCAAGATCGGCGACCCGACCGATCCGTCGAACCTGATGGGCCCGCTGAATTCGCGCGACGGCGTGCAGGCCTACCTCGACGCGATCGCCGCGGCGAAGGCCGCTGGCGGCACCATTGCAACGGGTGGCGCCGCGCTCGATCGTCCCGGCAACTTCGTGCTGCCGGCGATCGTCACCGGCCTGACGAATGACGCGGCGATCGTCCAGCACGAGACGTTCGCGCCGATCCTGTACGTCATGAAGTACTCCACACTGGATGAAGCGATCGAACTGCAGAACGCCGTGCCGCAGGGCCTGTCGTCGTCGATCTTCACCACCAACCTCAAGGCCGCCGAGCAGTTCCTGTCGGCATGGGGTTCGGACTGCGGCATCGCGAACGTCAACATCGGCACGTCCGGTGCGGAAATCGGCGGCGCGTTCGGTGGCGAGAAGGAAACCGGCGGCGGTCGCGAGTCGGGTTCGGACGCGTGGAAGGCGTACATGCGCCGCCAGACGAATACGATCAACAACTACTCCGACTCCATGCCGCTCGCGCAGGGCATCAAGTTCGACCTCTGAGGCCATCGCATGAGCTCGCAGTCGATCAATGCGCCGTCCAGCCAACTCGCGGTCGCGAGCCTGGTGCTCGGCCTGCTGTCGTGGGTGCTGATACCGGTGCTGGGCGGCTTCGGCGCGGTGATCTGCGGGCATATGGCGCGGCGCGATATTCGTGCCGCGCGCGGCGCGCTCGGCGGTGACGGGATGGCGGTCGCGGGCCTCGTGCTCGGCTACCTGCATCTCGTCGTACTGATCGTCGGCGTGATCATCGCGCTCGTGTTCTTCGGCGGCCTGCTCGCCATGCTGGCCCACTTCGCGCACTGATGTACGGCCTGCTGCGTCCCCTGCTGTTCCGGCTCGACGCCGAGACCGCGCATGGCATCGGGCTGCGCGGGCTCGACGCGCTGGAACAGGCGGGGCTGCTCGGCCTCGTCGCGCGACGTCCCGAGCAGTCGCCCTACCCGGTCAACGTGTTCGGTCTCGACTTCCCGAACCCGGTCGGACTCGCGGCGGGCCTCGACAAGAACGGCGAGCACATCGACGCATTGTTCGGGCTGGGGTTCGGTTTCGTCGAAGTTGGCACGGTGACGCCGCGTCCGCAGGCGGGCAATCCGAAGCCGCGTATGTTCCGCTTGCCGCAGCATCGCGGCATCGTCAATCGCCTCGGCTTCAACAACCTCGGCGTCGACGCGCTGGTGCGTAACGTCGAGGCACTGCGCAGTCGTCGCGGCATCCTCGGCATCAACATCGGCAAGAACAAGGACACGCCCAACGAGTCCGCGCAGGACGATTACCTGCACTGCCTCGAACGCGTCTATCCGCTCGCCGACTACATCACCATCAACATCTCGTCGCCGAATACCGCCGGCCTGCGCGAGCTGCAGGAAGAACAACAGCTGCGACGCCTGATCGGCACGCTGCGCGATGAGCAGGAGCGCCTCGGCGCGAAACACGGAAAACGCGTGCCGATGCTGGTGAAAGTTGCGCCGGATCTTTCGGACGACGACATCGAAGCGGCGGCGCGCGTGTTGGCGGACTTGCAGGTCGACGGTGTGATCGCGACCAATACGACGATCTCGCGCGAAGGCGTCGAGGACTCGCCGCATGCGGAGCAGACCGGTGGTCTGTCGGGTGCGCCGCTGATGCCGCAGGCGACCTACGTGCTGCGTCGGCTTCGAACGCGTATGCCCGAGTCGATCCCGCTGATGGGCGTGGGCGGCATTCTGTCCGGCGCCGACGCAGTCGCAAAGATGGCGGCGGGCGCGAGCCTGGTGCAGTGCTACACGGGCTTCATCTATCGCGGGCCGATCCTCGTGCGCGAATGCGTCGCCGCGATCCGCCGCCGCAAGGAAGCGCCGAGCCGCGGGCACATGCCGCCGACATGACCGATCCGATCCCCGGCGTGCGCATCACGCGCGACGCTGATCTGCGCAAGCTCAATACCTTCGGCGTCGACGCACGCGCGCCTTGGCTCGTCGAAGTCGACGACGCCTCGCGCCTCGCGGACGTCTTCGCAGACATTCCTTTGTCCGGCACGACGCCGCTGGTGCTCGGCGGTGGCAGCAACGTGCTGTTCGTCGGCGCACCGAGCGAGCCCGTGCTGCGGCTTACCGGCACGCGCATCCGCCTGATCGACGACGACG
This sequence comes from Lysobacter sp. HA18, assembly GCF_054057595.1. Classification (NCBI taxonomy): domain Bacteria; kingdom Pseudomonadati; phylum Pseudomonadota; class Gammaproteobacteria; order Lysobacterales; family Lysobacteraceae; genus Lysobacter; species Lysobacter sp. HA18. The sequence continues at coordinate 1,233,327 of NZ_JBSRZL010000001.1, read as the reverse complement.
GCACGACCGTCCGCATCAAAGTCGACGCAGGCTTCGGCTGGCACCAACTCGTCATGCGCACGCTCGACGACGGCCTCACGGGCCTCGAGAATCTCGCGCTGATTCCAGGCACCGCGGGCGCCGCGCCCATCCAGAACATCGGCGCGTACGGCGTCGAAGTCCGCGAGCTGATCGACGCGGTGCATGCATTCGAACCGGCGACCGGCCGGCACGTGCGGCTGTCGAACGAGGAATGCGGCTTCGCCTATCGCGACAGCGTGTTCAAGCACGAGCCGTCGCGATACATCGTCACGGCGGTCGAGTTCCGGCTGCGCGGCGGCGGCGCGCCGAACCTCAGCTATGCCGGCATCGCGGACGAACTTGCGGAGCGCGGTGTCAACTCGCCGACAGCGCGCGATGTGGCCGAGGCGGTCATCGCGATTCGCCGTCGCAAGCTGCCGGACCCGGCGATCGTCGGCAATGCGGGCAGCTTCTTCAAGAACCCGATCGTGTCCGCGGATGTCGCCGACACGCTGCTCGCCGAGCATCCGCAGCTGCCGGCTTTCGCGGCGGGTGACGGGCTGCGCAAGTTGTCCGCCGCCTGGCTGATCGACAGTGCCGGACTGCGCGGTTATCGCGATGGTGACGCGGGTGTGTCGCCGGGCCACGCCCTGGTGCTGGTGAATCATGGCGGTGCCAGCGGCGCGGATCTGTTGCGTGTCGCACGGCATGTGGCATCGACGGTGCGCGACCGCTACGGCATTGCGCTCGAGCCGGAACCGAGATTGATCGGCGGCAGCTGGGCCGAGTGACGCTACGTGCGGCCCGCGTCGTTGAAGCGCTGCCACCCTGGCCCGTGCCTTTCGACGCGCCCAAGTCCCACAACGTGATGCACCGTCGCGATCGCGCGCAGTGTATCGGCCATCCTTGCCGCCCATGACGTCCTCCCCCCGCACCACGCCGGTCATGCGCGCCGCGCTGCTCATGTTGGTGAGCACGCTGTTCTTCGGTCTGATGGCGATCACGATCCGCTATGCGTCGCGCACGCTGCCGGCATTCGAGATCGCGTTCTGGCGCAACAGCTTCGGCCTGATCGCGCTGATGCCGCTGCTGCTTCGAAGCGGCGCATCGATGCGGACGCGTCAGCTGCCTAAATACCTCGTGCGCAGCGCGATCGGCATCGGTTCGATGCTCTGCTCGTTCTGGGCGATCGGCCACCTGCCGCTGTCGCAGGCGATTTCGCTTTCCTATTCGACACCCTTGTTCGTCACGATCGCCGCGGTGATCTGGCTCGGCGAAGTGGTGCGACGACGCCGCTGGACCGCTGTCATCCTCGGTTTCATCGGCGTCATGGTGATCGTGCGCCCCGGCACCAGCGGGTTTACGCATGCGTCGCTGATCGCGCTCGCCGCCGCGGTCCTGAGCGCGGTGGTCGCGATCCAGATCAAGCAGCTCTCCCGCATCGATTCGCCCGACACAATCGTCTTCTACACCTACGTGTTCTGGGTGCCGCTGTCGCTGATCCCCGCGTTGTTCGTCTGGGTGTGGCCCGCGCCCGACGTGTGGGTCTGGCTCGTCCTCACCGGCCTATTTGGCACCGGAGGGCAACTGCTGTGGGCGCGCGCATTGAAGATCGGGGACGTCTCCGCGTTGACGCCGATCAGCTTCATGCAGCTGCCCGTGGTCAGCGTCGCCGCGTACTTCCTGTTCGGCGAGAAGCTCGATCGCTACACCGTCATCGGCGCGCTGATCATCTTCGGCGCGAACGCCTACATCGCACGTCGCGAAGCACAGCTCGCGCGGCGGGCTGCGACGACGGCGCCGGTCGAGGCGGCGCATCCGCAGGAATAGTCAGACCTTCGTCGTTCCCGTCAGCAACCCCCGCCGAAACGCGATGAACCGCACCCCCAGGGTCCAGGCGATCGCGGCCGACCAACCGGCGAGTACGTCTGACGGGTAATGCACGCCGAGATACACGCGCGACACGCCGACACCGATCGCGAACAACGTGCCGAGCACGACCACCGGCCACCGCCAGCGCGTGTCCCAGACGAGGCAGGCCAGCACGCAGGCGAGCGTCGCCGAACCCATCGCATGTCCGCTGGGGAAGCTGTACGTCGCTTCCGGCGCGATGGGGATCCACAGCGACGGACGCGCACGCGCGAACACGTGCTTGGCCGCGACGTTCAACAGCGCGGAGCCGCCGAGCGCGATGGCGGCGAAGGTCGCGCTGCGCGAATGGCGACGGAACGCGAGGAACAGTACGAGCGCGATGTCGAACGGCACGACGCCGCCGGAATAGCCGACGGCCGACAGCGCGAGGAACACGCGGTCCGCTGCCTGGCTCGACATCGCATGCAGCCCTTCGAGGATCGGCACGTCGAAGAAGAACGGCTGGCCGGCCGCGAGATCCTCGGCCAATTCGCCGAAGCCCCACAGGGGCAGCGCGACGCAGGCGAACACGAGCGCGAGGCGCAGCCCGTGGCGCTGGACAACCTTCTTGCCGACCTCGGCCTGTTCGGCCACGGCTGCGGCAGGACGCGGCGCCTCAGCCTTCGGCGGTGACTCCATAACGACGCTCCACGTATCGATCGATCAGGTCGACGAAATCGTCGGCGATGCGATCACCGCGGAGCGTGACGGTCTTTTCGCCGTCCTCGAAAACCGGTGCGGACGGCGCCTCGCCCGTACCCGGCAGCGAGATACCGATGTTCGCGTGGCGCGATTCGCCCGGGCCGTTCACCACGCAGCCCATCACCGCGAGCGTGAGGTTCTCCGCGCCCGGATGCGTGATCTTCCACTCGGGCATCTTGTCGCGAACATGCGACTGCACCTTCTGCGCGAGTTCCTGGAAGAACGTGCTGGTCGTGCGCCCGCAGCCGGGGCATGCGGTCACCATCGGCGTGAACGCACGCAGTCCCATCGTCTGCAGCAGTTCCTGCGCGACGATGACTTCGTTCGTGCGCGACTGGCCCGGCTCCGGCGTCAGCGAAATGCGGATGGTGTCGCCGATGCCTTCCTGCAGCAGCACGGCGAGCGCCGCGCTCGACGCGACGATGCCCTTGCTACCGATGCCGGCTTCGGTCAGGCCGAGGTGCAACGCGTAATCGCCGCGCGTCGCGAGTTCGCGATACACGGCGATGAGTTCCTGCACGCCGCTGACCTTCGCGCTCAGCACGATGCGTTCGCGCGGCAGGCCCAGTTCTTCGGCGCGTGCGGCCGAGTCGAGCGCGCTGCGGATCAGCGCTTCGCGCAGCACGCGGCCGGCATCCCAGGGATCAGCGCGTTGTGCGTTCTCGTCCATCAGCACGGCGGCGAGCGACTGGTCGAGCGAGCCCCAGTTCGCGCCAATGCGCACCGGCTTGCCGTAGCGGATCGCGAACTCGATGAGCTGCGCGAACTGCGTGTCGCGCTTCTTGCCGAAGCCGACGTTGCCTGGATTGATGCGGTACTTCGCGAGCGCTTCGGCACACGCCGGCTCGCCCGCGAGCAGCTGATGGCCGTTGTAGTGGAAGTCGCCGATCAGCGGCACGCCGACGCCCATCATGTCGAGCCGCTCGCGGATGCGCGGCACGGCGGCGGCGGCCTCGGCGGTGTTCACCGTGATGCGCACGAGCTCGGATCCCGCGCGCCACAGTTCGGCGACCTGCTTGGTCGTCGACGCGATGTCCGACGTGTCGGTGTTCGTCATCGACTGCACGACCACCGGCGCCCCGCCCCCGACGTGCACGCCGCCGATCACGACGTCGCGCGTGACGCGTCGCGGCTGGGGACCGAAGGCGGAGGAATCGTGCGGGGCGGGCGTCAGGCTCATGCCGCAATTGTAAGTCGCCGCCCACTGGCAGCTTGAACGGTGTGTCACATGCCTTGCCCTCACGCCCGCCCGACCTATCCTTGCGGCTCGCACGAGGTGCCCATGCCCGCCGCCCACGCCCGAATCGCCACCGAGGAAGCCAGCCGCCTGATCAAGCGGCTCTGCACCCACTGGCGCCACAAGTTCGCGGTCGAATTCGACGAAACGCACGGCCGCGTGCCGTTCGATGCGTCGACCGCCGCGACCCTGAACGCCCGCGACGGGCAACTGGACGTGCGTGTCGAGGCTGAGGACGCCGAGCGGCTCGCGCGGATGCAGGACGTCGTCGCCGAGCACCTTCAGCGCATGGCCCGCGCCGAGCAGCCGCTGCAGATCGACTGGCAGCCGGGAGAGCCGGATGTGGCGTGACGCCCCGGCCGACGACGCGACCCCGGCCCCGCGCGACGTCTTCACCCCCAGCCAGCTCAACACGCTGGCGCGAGACATGCTCGAGACCACGTTCGGCTCGGTGTGGATCGAAGGCGAGCTGGGCAACGTGTCGAAGCCGGCGTCGGGCCATCTCTACTTCACGATCAAGGACGCGCGCGCGCAGATCCGCTGCGCCATGTTCAAGCCCAAGAGCTCGTGGCTGCGTTTCCAGCCGCGCGAGGGCCTGCACGTGCTTGGTCGCGGCCGGCTGACGCTGTACGAAGCGCGCGGCGAGTACCAGCTGGTGCTCGACCACATGGAGGAAGCGGGCGAAGGCGCGCTGCGTCGCGCGTTCGACGAGATGAAGGCGCGGCTCGCGGCCGAGGGTCTGTTCGACCCCGACCGCAAGCGTCCCCTGCCCGCCTTCCCGGCGCGCATCGGCGTGGTGACCTCGCCCAGCGGCGCGGCGATCCGCGACGTGCTGAGCGTGCTCGCGCGACGCTTTCCGCTGGTCGAGGTCGACGTGCTTCCGGTGCAGGTGCAGGGCACGGGCTCTGCGCCGCAGATCGTCGAGATGCTGCAGCGTGCGGGCGCGAGCGGCCGCTACGACGTGCTGATGCTGACGCGCGGCGGCGGATCGCTCGAAGACCTGTGGTCGTTCAACGAGGAGATCGTCGCGCGCGCCGTGGCCGCCAGCCAGGTGCCGGTGATCTGTGCGGTCGGCCATGAAACCGACTTCTGCCTGGCCGAGTTCGCGTCCGACCGACGCGCGCCGACGCCATCGGTCGCCGCGGAATTGCTGGTACCCAATCGCGACGATCTCGCGCGTCGTGTCGATGCCTTGCAGCGTCGCCTGCATGCGCGGCAAGCGCAGATCCTGCGCGATGCCATGCAGCGCACCGATCGCGCGGCACTCAAACTCAATTCGCTGCGACCGCAGGCGTACGTGCAGATGCTCTGTCGTCGACAGGCTGAAGCATTCCGTCGCCTCGACGTCGCGTGGAAGCGTCGTCTCGAGCGCGAGCATGCGCGGTTGCGCCATGCGGATGCGATCCTGCGTGCGCGGCATCCGGAGCGCCGCCTTACGCGGTTGCGCGAACGCATGGCCGCGGTCGCGAATCGGCCGCAGGCCGCGATTGCACGCCGCCTTTCGCACGAAGCGATGCGCCTGCGCGGCATTGCGCGCTCACTGGAAGCGGTGAGCCCGCTCGCGACGGTTGCGCGCGGTTACAGCATCCTTCGACGAACGGATGGGACGATCGTCCGCCACGTTGCCGATGTCGCCGCCGGCGATGCGGTCACCGCACGCGTGCGCGACGGCGAACTCGGCTTGCGCGTCGAATCGCGCACCGCTCGGGAATGACGCCCGCGGCTTGACGCTATCCAACAACGACAGGTGCATCATCGGCGCTCCGCGACCGACCGGTGCCGCCATGTCTGCTCCGCGCCTTCCGATCTACATCGCCGGCCAGCCCATCACCACGGACGACTGGCTCGACGTCACCGACAAATACAGCGGCAAGGTCGCCGCGCAGGTCGCGCGTGCGAGCGCTGCGCAAGTCGAGCAGGCGATCGCTTCGGCGCACGGTGCGCGTGCGGCGATGGCGGCCTTCCCACCGGACGCGCGTCGCGACGTACTCGAGCATTGCGTGCAGCGATTCACCGAGCGTCGCGAGGAACTCGCCGACCTGCTCTGCACCGAAGCCGGCAAGCCGATCCGCGATTCGCGCGGCGAGGTCGACCGCCTGATCGACACGTTCCGCATCGCCGCTGGCGAAGCCACGCGCATCGGTGGCGACGTGCTGGAGATGCAGGTGTCGCCGCGCGCACGCGGCTTCCGCGGCATGACGCGACGCGTTCCGATCGGCGCGTGCAGCCTGATCACTCCGTTCAACTTCCCGCTCAACCTCGTCGCGCACAAGGTCGCACCGGCGATCGCGGCGGGCTGCCCGTTCGTGCTCAAGCCGTCGGAACGCACGCCGCTGGGCGCACGCGTGCTGGGCGAAATACTCGCGGAAACCGATCTGCCGCGCGAAGCCTGGTCTGTCCTCGTCTGCGACACCGCCGCGTCCGCGCCACTGGTCGACGATCCGCGCATCGCATTCCTGAGCTTCACTGGCGGTCCTATCGGCTGGGACCTGCGTGCGCGCGCCGGCCGTAAGAAGGTTGCGCTGGAACTCGGCGGCAATGCGGCCTGCATCGTTGACGAAGACCCAGGCGTGCCGTTCGACCACCTCGTCAAACGCCTCGTATTCGGCGCGTATTACCAGAGCGGGCAGAGCTGCATCAGCGTGCAGCGGATCATCGCGCACCGTGCCATCGCCGACCGCCTGTCGACGGCGCTTGCCGATGCCGTGCGCGCACTGCGTTGCGGCGATCCGCACGACGAGTCCACCGACATCGGTCCGGTGATCGACGATGCATCCGCTACGCGCCTCACCGAATGGATCGATGCCGCGCGCGCCGGCGGCGCACGCGTGCTCACGGAAGGCCGCCGCGATGGCACGATGGTCGCGCCGTGGCTGCTCGCCGACGTCGCGCACGATGCGAAGCTCTATCGCGAGGAAGCATTCGGCCCGGTTGCGGTCGTGGAAACCATCGACACCTTCGACGCCGCGCTAGATCGCGCCAACGACTCGCACTACGGCCTGCAGTGCGGCGTGTTCACCGCGAGGGTCGATCACGCGATGAAGGCCTGGGATCGGCTCGAGGTCGGCGGCGTTGTCGTGGGCGACGTGCCGAGCGTGCGCGTCGACAACATGCCCTACGGCGGCGTCAAGGATTCCGGTGTCGGCCGCGAAGGCGTGCGTTCGACCATCGACGAAATGACGGAAGTGCGGCTGCTCGTCATCAAGGATCCGCCGACGCAGTAACCATATCGGCCGTCAGCCGACGAGGCTGGCGACCGCGTCGATCTCGTGCACGAGTTCCGGCAGCGGACGGCCATACAGATAGCCCTGACCGAGCGTGCAGCCCAGCTCGCGCACCACGCGCTGCTGGTGCAGGTTCTCGATGCCTTCCGCCACCGTGTGGATGCCAAGCGATCCCGCAAGCGCCTGGATTGCACGCACCACCGCTTCGCTTTCCACGCGCGTCTCGCTGCCGAGGCCGGCGATGAAGCTCTGGTCGATCTTGAGGCATTCGATCGGGAAACGGTGGAGGTACGACAGCGCCGAGAAACCGGTGCCGAAGTCGTCCAGCTGCGCGAGCACGCCGTGTCCGCGCAGATGATTGAGCATATTCATCACGCGCGGTGCTTCGTCGAGCAGCGCGACCTCGGTGATCTCGATGCGCAGGCGGCGCGGGTCCGCCTTCGCCTTGTCCATCATGCGCAGAAGCCTGTCCGCAAATGCGCTGTCACGGAAGTGGCGCGGGGACACGTTGACCGAGATGTAGCCGCCGTCGGTATGTGCGATGCGGTCGGCGACCTGCGCGTACACCAGCCAGTCGACTTCTTCGATCAGCGAGCTGTTCTCGCCGACGCCGATGAACGATGCCGGCGTCAACAGGCCACTGCTCGAATGGCTCCAGCGCAGCAGCGCTTCGTGGCCGATGATGCTGCGATCGGAAAGCCGGACGATCGGCTGGTAGAACGCAACGAAACCGTCGCCATTGATCGCGCGGCGCAGGTCGGCTTCGAGGTCGAGGATGCGCATCGCTTCCTCGCGCATAGCCTCGTCGAACGTTGCCCAGCGACCGCGACCTGCAGCCTTCGCGCGATACATCGCGGCGTCGGCGTCGCGCAGCAGTTCGCTGCCGCTGCGATAACGCTGATGCCAGAGCGCGATGCCGATGCTCGCCGACGGAAAGACTTCGCGACCCGCCACCCACCACGGCTGGCCGAGTGTTTCGAGGATGCGACTTGCGAGGCGCTCGACGCTGGCCACGCTGTCGAGCTGGTGCACGAGCACCGCGAACTCGTCACCGCCCAGTCGCGCGACGACATCGCCCGGACGCACGCAGGCGGCGATGCGCCGCGCCGCTTCCATCAGCAATTCGTCGCCCGCGGAATGGCCGGCGCTGTCGTTGACCAGCTTGAAGCGGTCGAGGTCGAGGTAGAGCACCGCGAACACCGAATGCGGATGCGCGTGCGTCAGCTCGATCGATTCGCTCAGCGCGTCGACAAGATGCGTGCGGTTCGGCAGGCCGGTGAGCGAATCGTGCCGCGCCTGGTGCGTGAGCCGCTGCTCGGCCCGCAGGCGCTCGCCGATCTGCGACACCAGCTCGCGGTTGGCACGCGCGAGTTCGCGGGTACGCGCTTCGACGCGTTCTTCCAGCTCGGTGTGCGCGTGCATCAGCGCGTCCTGCGAACGCTTGCGCTCCAGGCCGATGCCGATGTGATGCGCGACGAACGTCAGCAGCTCCTGGTCGCGACGACTGAACGTGATGGTGTGCGAATAGCTCTGCACCGCGATCACGCCGACGACTTGGTCGTCGCGCCACAGGGGCACACCGAGCCAGCAGCAGGCCAGCGCACCGCGGCTGATCAGCTCGCCTTCGTGAGTCAGCGTTTCGATGTCCGCGCGTTCGACCAGCAACGGCTTGCGGCGCGTCAGCACGTATTCGGTGAGGCCGAAGCCGAGCGGGCGCGCGACGCGGCGGCCGTCGCGTTCGTCGATGGAATACGGGAATTCGAGGCGTTCTCCGTCCTCGGAAATCATCGCGATGTAGAAATTGCGCGCGTACAGCAGCTCGCCGACGATCGCGTGTACTTCGCGATAGAAATCGTCCAGCGACGGCGCGCTCATCGACAGCTCGGCGATGCGGAACAGCGCACTCTGCAACTGTTCGGCGCGCTGGCGTTCCTCGATCTCCGCCTGCATATCGTTGTTGAGCCGCTCCAGCGCATGCGTGCGCTCGCGGACGCGATGCTCGAGATCCTGCCGCGCGAGATGGCGTTCGAGCGCGGTCAGGATGTGCTGCGCGACGAAGGCGAGCAGCGCGCGTTCTTCCTCGCCATACACACCGGCGCGGTCGTAGCTCTGCACAACAATTGCGCCACAGACGCGATCGTCGCGACGCATCGGCACGCCGAGCCAGTCTTCGCTGTCGGGGCCGTGCGTCGGGTCGCGCACAACACCGAGCTGATCGCGTACCGCATCGGATGCGCCACGCACCGGCTCGCCACGTCGCAGCAGCGCGAGCGTCAGGCTGTTCGGCATTTCCGACGCGGGAATCTCGCGGTCGGGCTCCGCGACGTAGTCGTCGCGCTCATCGGCGAAGTAGACGAAGCGCACGGTGTCGAGCGCGTCGTCGTACAGCACGATGTAGAAGTTGGCGGCGTACATCAGGCCGCCGATCACGTGATGGATCATCCGCAGCATCGCGGACAGTTCGAGGCCGGAGCCCGCGAGGTCGGCGATCTCGTACAGCGCCTGCTGCAGGCGCTCGGATTTTTCAAGCGAGTCCGCGCGACGTTGCACGCGGTCGGCATCGAGATACGCGGCGATCAGCGCGCGCGACATCTCCGACCAGGTCATGCGCACGTCGGCGTCGAGCCCGCCGTGTACGCGCGCGGCGACCGCGCCATGACGACCGCCGGGCAACGGCCAGCGTTCGATTACGCAGCCGTCGGCGACATCGATCGGCGTCGCACCAAGAAGTGAATTGCGGACGACCTCGGCGAGCGTGTCGTCGGCATCGTCGGACGTGTAGACGGTGACGCCTTCGCGTTCGCGCCAACCGGCTGCAACCGCTGCGTCGTTTGGCAATCCCGCTTCCAACGCAGCAACGAGCTCACGCCGTCGGGCGCGACGCATCCCATTGTCCGTTGGATCGGGTTTCCGCAACGCCGACTCCCCCTGTCGCCATGCCGGGCCTGCGCCCGACCCACGCTCCGGGTCGGCCTTTCAGCCGGCTGCCGGTTCCCGCCCGCGGGGCGGGCCCGGACGAGAATACGTGATCGCAGCGCGCTTTGAAGGGCCTTGCCCAAAGGGGCGGCCGCACGCCGGGCTGTACCGCAACCGGCCGCCCCCGTACGCTGCCGCCGATGAATGGCGCGCCTGCGGCCACCGACGACGAGCTGATGCGCGCCTGGTGCGCCGGCGACGTGCGCGCGTTCGAGGAGCTCTACGGCCGCCACAAGGGCCCGCTCTACCGGTTCGTGCTCCGCCAGCTGCGCGATGCGGCCACCACCGACGAGATCTTCCAGGACGTCTGGCAGCGCGTCATCGCGGCCCGCGACAGCTGGCGCCCGGACGCGGCATTCAGCACGTGGCTCTACCGGATCGCCCACAATCGGCTCGGTGATCACTGGCGCGCGGCCAAGCACCGCCCCGCTGCGCCGGCCGACGCCGAACCCCGGATCGAGGCTTTGGCGGACCCCGAATCGCCCGAACGGACGTTGAGTGATTTCGAGCAGCGCCGTCGCCTTCGCATGGCGCTGGACGAGCTGCCGCCCGAACAGCGCGAAGTCGTGCTGCTCAGGCTCGAGCAGGAGCTCACCCTCGAGGAGATCGGGGAGATCACCGGTGCCGGCCGCGAGACCGTGAAGTCGCGCCTTCGATACGCGATGGACAAGCTGCGCACGAGACTCTCGACATGACCGCCCGACCGCCCGAGCCCGACCACGACGCGCTGTCCGCCGAGGAACGCGACCTCGCCGCGCGCCTGGCCCGGCTCGACGCCGCGTCCGGGCCATCGGCTGCGCTGGACGCGAGCATCCTTTCGGCCGCGCGTGCGGCCACGCCGTCGCGATCCGTGTCCCCGACATCGCGACGCGCGCGTCGCTGGCCGAGCGCGATCGGCGCCGCCGCGGTGTTGGTCGCAGCCGTCGGCCTTGCCTGGCAGCTGCGTCCGATGTTCGAGCTGCCAACGCCGCTGGTGACGCATGCCGAGCATGCGGGCGACGCGAACGGCGCTGGTGCCGAGTCCGACACGGTGGTGCAGGTCGAAAGCGTGCCGCGCCGCGAAGCGCCGGTCGCAGCGGTCGGTAACGCGCCCGCGCAGGCCGCACCCGCCGCGTCTGCGCGCAAGGCGTCGCCGGTTGCGGGCGGTGGCGCGCCTCGTGTCGCCGCTGCGCCCGCTCCCGCGCGCAAGGCGGCGGCGCATCCATCGGTGCACGACTTCGTCGACGAGGCGATGCCGCCTCCTCCGCCTCCGGCGCCACAGCCGGCTCAGGATTCCCGCGCGTTCTCGGCGACGTCTGCCAAACCCGAGGCCGACGCAGCCGGCATGCCGCAGGCCGCCGCTGCAGCGTCGCGCGCACGACGCGAAGCCGTCGCCGCCCCGCTTCCCGATGTCTCCACCGACGCCCGTCTTCCGACGCGCGACTGGCTGATCCGTATCCGCGCTCGCCGCGACGCCGGTGACGTCGCCGGTGCGCGCGCCAGCCTCGCCCGCTTCGTCATCGCGCACCCGCGCGTCGCCGTGCCCGCCGACCTGCGTCCGCTGCTGCGCGACGACGATCCCTGGTCGCCGTGACGCGTCGATGCTGACGCTCGCCGGCCCCGCGTCGGCGACGCTCGAGGTCAAGCACAGCCGGTTCATGGCGCATGCCGCGCCGGTGACGTCGCCCGCGGCCGCGCTCGCCTTCCTCGCAGAGGTTCGCGACGACGCAGCCACGCACAACTGCTGGGCGTATCGGATCGGCCAGGACTACCGCTCCAGCGACGATGGCGAACCTTCGGGCACCGCAGGCCGACCGATCCTCGCCGCCATCGACGGACAAAAAGTCGACGGCGTCGTGGCGGTGGTCACGCGCTGGTATGGCGGCATCAAGCTCGGCGCGGGCGGCCTGGTACGCGCTTACGGCGGCTGCGCTGCCGAATGCCTGCGGCTCGCCGAAAAAATCGAGCGCGTCGAAAGCGCCACGCTGCGGCTGCGCTTCGCGTTCGCCGACACCGGCGCCGTACACTCGGTGCTGGCGGCCGCGGGCGTCGAACGCATCGACGAACATTTCGACGGCGACGGCGTCGAACTCGCGATCCGCCTGCCCGCCGACCGCGCGGACACCTTGAAAGCGCACCTGCGCGACGCCACCCGGGATCGGGTCCGCCTGCTGGAAAATCCTTCCGATGCCTGACGCCCCCGCCGGCGCCGCCCCCGTTTCGCGCTTCGCCGGCCTGCGCGCGCTGTGGCCCTTCGTGCAGCGCCATCGTCCGCTGTTCGTCAGCTGGCTGGTCGCGCTCGGCATTTCATCCACGGCCACGCTCGCGCTGCCCGTCGCGTTCCGTCGCGTCATCGACCACGGCTTCGCGAACGGCACCGCACATTCGATCAACGTCGCGTTCCTCCCGCTGGGTGGCGTGGTGCTGCTGCTCGCACTGTTCACCGCCGCGCGCTTCTACTTTGTCTCGCTGCTCGGCGAACGCGTGGTTGCCGATCTCCGCGATCGTCTGTACACGCACCTGCTCAGCCTCGACGCCGCGTTCCACGACCGCACGCGTTCCGGGGAGCTGGTCTCGCGCCTCAGCGCCGATACCGAACTGCTGCGCAGCCTCGTCGCGTCGACGATGTCGATCGCATTGCGCAGTGCGGTGACGGTGGTCGGCAGCCTGGTGATGCTGTTCGCGACCAGCCCGCGGCTGGCGTCGTATGCATTGATCGGCATTCCACTTGCCGTCGCACCGATCGTGATCGGCGCACGACGTCTGCGGAAGATCGCGCGCACCAGCCAGGATCGTGTGGCCGACGCCAACTCCATCGCCGCGGAAACGCTTGGCGCCGTCGCGACGGTGCGTGCGCATGCGCGCGAGCCGTACGAGCGCCAACGATTCGTCGACGCCGTGACGGCTGCGGTTGGTGTCGCTCGCAAGCGCATCGGCGCGCAGTCGCTGGTCACTGCGGTCGCGATCACGCTGGTGTTCGGTGCGATCGTCACCGTGCTGTGGCTCGGCGCGCACGACGTACTCGCGCACCGCATGACGGCCGGCACACTGTTGCAGTTCCTGCTGTATGCGGTGGTCGGCGGCGGCTCCGTCGGCGCACTTGCGGAAGTGTGGAATGAACTGCAGCGCGCGACCGGCGGCATGGGTCGCATTGCGGAACTGCTGGAAGAAACACCGACGGTCACGGTTCCCGCATCGCCGCGCGCCCTGCCGTCGCCCGTCACCGGCGACATCGAATTCGATCACGTCGGTTTCGCGTATCCCGCCGAACCGGACCGCGACGTGTTGCGCGATTTCAGCCTTCGCGTGCGACCGGGCGAAACCGTCGCGCTGGTCGGCCCATCGGGCGCCGGCAAGAGCACCGTGTTCTCGTTGCTGATGCGTTTCCATGACGTCGGCGCCGGCGCGATCCGCATCGACGGCGTGCCGATCGACAGCGTCGACCCGGCCGCCCTGCGCAGCGCGATTGCGCTTGTCGCGCAGCACCCGACGCTGTTCGCGACCAGCGTGCGTGAGAACGTGCGCTACGGTCGCCTCGATGCGGATGACGCTGCGATTGAACGCGCGCTCAAAACCGCGCACGCGGCGGACTTCGTGCATGCACTGCCGCAGGGCCTCGATACGACCGTCGGCGAACGCGGTGCGCGCCTGTCTGGCGGCCAGCAGCAACGCATCGCGATCGCACGCGCCGTACTACGCGACGCGCCGATCCTGCTGCTCGACGAAGCCACGAGCGCGCTCGACGCGCAGAGCGAGGCTGCTGTGCAGGCCGCGCTCGACGAATTGATGGACGGCCGCACGACGCTGGTCGTCGCGCATCGACTCGCCACCGTGCTCAAGGCCGACCGCATCGTGGTGATGGATGGCGGCCGCATCGTCGCGGAAGGCACGCATGCCGACCTGATGGCGCAGGGCGGGCTCTACGCGGAACTCGCGCGCCTTCAGTTCATCGACTGACGTACGTCACGCCGCATCGGCGGCGGGCAGGATGCCGAGCGCGAGCAACGTCTCGAAATCGAGCACTTCCAGCGGGCGACTGTAGAGATAGCCCTGCACGTCGCGGCAACCGTGCGCGTCGAGCATCGATGCCTGCGCGAGCGTTTCCACGCCTTCGGCCACCACGTGCGCTTCCAGCGCGTTGGCCATCGCGATGATCGCCTGCACCACCGCGCCCTGCTTCGCGTCGCCCGGCAGTCCGCTCACGAACGAGCGATCGATCTTGATCGTGTCGAAGCGATGGTTGGCGAGGTAGCCGAGGCTGGAATAACCCGTGCCGAAGTCGTCGATGGCGATACGCACGCCGAGCGCATGCAGGCCGGTGATGAGCCGCTCGGCTCGCTCGCGGTCGGCGAACATCTGGCTTTCGGTGAACTCGACTTCGAGCAGTTCGCCGGGCAACTGCGTGTCGCGCAATGCGTCGGCGACGGTTGCAAGCAGGCGGTCCGCGTCGAAGCGCGCAAGCGAAACGTTGACCGACACCGGCCCCGGCAGCTGGCCCGCGGCGCGCCAGAGCTGCGCCTGTCGGCAGGCTTCGCGCATCACCCAGCGGTCGACTTCGGTGACCAGGCTGCTCTCTTCCGCGATCGGAATGAACTCCATCGGCGGGATGAGCGTGCCGTCGCTGCGACGCCAGCGCACCAGTGCTTCCATGCCGATGATCGTGCCGTCGGGCCGCCGCACTTTCGGCTGGTAGACGAGGAACAGCCCACCGTGCGCGAGCGCGTCGCGCAGGTCGTGTTCCATGCGCAACCGACGCTCGACACGCTCGCTCATGCTGCGCGCGAAGAAGCTGTGCCGCGCGCGACCGGCATGCTTGGCGTGATACAGCGCGGCGTCGGCATGTCGCATCAGGCCGCGCCGATCGGTGGCGTCCTGCGGATAGAGCGCGATACCGACGCTCAGCGACACATGCAGCCGATGGCCTTCGACCTCGACCGGCCGACGCATCACCTCGATCATGCGTTCGGCGATGCGCGCCGCGCCTTCGGGATCGGGCAGGCGTTCGAGCAGCACGACGAATTCATCGCCGCCCTGCCGGCTCACCGTGTCCTCCGGCCGCACGGTCGACTGCAGGCGCTTGGCGACTTCCTGAAGCACCACGTCGCCGACCTGGTGGCCCAGCGAATCGTTGATCGTCTTGAAATGGTCGAGATCGACGAACATCAGCGCGCCGCGTCCGCCGTGCGGAATGGCGGCGACGGCGTGTTCCAGCCGGTCCTGCAGCAGCACGCGGTTCGGCAGGTCGGTGAGGTGGTCGTGCTGCGCCTGGTGCGCCATGCGCAGTGCCATCGCGCGTGTTTCGCTGATGTCGTGGATGACCATGACGCCGCCGATCACGCGGCCATCGCCGTCGTGGATCGGCGCGGCGGAGTCCTCCACCGCGAAACGTTCGCCATCGCGCCGCAGCAGCGCACGATCGAACTGCGACGACACGATGCGATCGTCCGATAGCGCGGTGCGCATCGGCGATGCGACTTCAGTGCCGCTGTCGTCATCGACGAGCCGGATCACCTCGTCGATCGAACGGCCGAGCGCGTCGGTTTCCGCCCAGCCTGTCAGCTCTTCCGCCACCGGATTGAGCAGCGTGATGCGCAGCTGCGTATCGCAGGCGACGACGGCGTCGCCGATCGAATCCAGCGTGACGCGAATGCGCTCCTTTTCCTCGTGCAGTGCGTGCTCGGCCTTGACGCGCGCACTCACGTCGATCGCGAGCACGAAGAAGCCTTCGCGGCCGTCGTCGGTGAAATTGGGGACGTAGTGGATCTCGAGGTCGCGGCCGAGGACGCGCGTCTCGAACGTGGCGCGCTCACCGGCCAGCGCGCGACTGACGGGCGCATCGACGCTCTCGGCGTACGCATCACCCAGCACCTCACGCTGCGTCCGCCCGAGCATGGCGGCGGGTTCGCGGCCGAGGAACTCGGCGTAGCGGCGATTGATCAGCTGGTAGCGGCCCTCCGCATCGATGAGGCCGATCGCTGCGGGCACGTGGTCGTGCAGCACGCGCAGCTGATGTGCCGTCTCGCGCAGTTCGCGTGCGGTGGCGCGCCGGCGCTCGGTCTGCACGGCGACCAGCAACGGCGCGAAGAGGCCGAATGCCGCCGACGCCGCGAGTTCGGTGAAGCCCAGCCCCGCCAGCGCACCTTCGCGTGCCCCGGGCAACCAGCGATGCACGGCGAGCAGCGCAAGGATCGCGACGAGGTCGAGCAGTGCTGTACCAAGGATGCCGAGGCGCAGGCCTGCGACGAGCAACGGCAGCAGCAGCACGATCAAGGGCTGCCGCAACCACAGCGACGCCGCGGCCGCGCCCGCGATCGATAGCGCCGCCAGCAGTGCGAACAGAGCGAGCGAACGCGGCTGGCGGAAGCGTCGCCACTCGTCCGGCGTCGACGCGAGCACCGCCGGCAGCAGCGTCAGCATCCCGAATGCGCCGCCGAGTGCCCAGTCGCGCCAGATCGACCATGCATCGGCCTGCGCGCCGGGGATCAACGTCGCCACCAAGCCCGTTGCCGCGGGCACGGCGACCACCGCGATGCCAGCCAGCCACGCGAGGTCCGATACGCGGCGCAGGCCACGCGGGTCGCAACCGGCCTGCACCAGCAACACGTAGGCGACGGCGGCCTCGGCGACACGCAGCATGCTGTGCGCGAGCACCACCGGCACGCGCGCCGGCGGCACGAACACGAAGACCAGCGCGCCGAGCACGACCGCGCAGGCGAGCAGCACGGTAGCGGCCAGCCTCGGCGATGCGCGCCGCAGCAGCAGCATGCCGACCAGCCACGCACCCGCGAGGCGGATCGCCGGCACCTGCGTTGCGTGGATCCAGCTCAGTGCCACCGCGGCGTACGACAGCACCACGGCGCCAACAACCGTCGCCGCCCCCCACGCGGCGTCGCGTGCACCGAACGTCGACGGGGCGGTGGCGTCGGACATACGCGGAGGTGGAGTCCCCTTGATAGCGCGAGGGTTCACGATGTCGATATACCCGGGCACCGCAGCGCCGCGTGAGTGAAGAAGTCCGCGCGACGAACCGCGTCGCGGGGGCAATAAAAAGGCCCCGCCGGAGCGGGGCCTCGGGACACGGTATGCAGCAAACCGTCAGGCCGGAACGACGCCCGATGCCTGCATGCCCTTCGGGCCCTGACTGACCTCGTAAGACACGCGCTGCCCTTCCTTGAGACTACGAAAACCCTTGGAGCTGATCGCCGAGTAGTGCACGAACACATCCGCAGTTCCGTCTTCGGGCGAAATGAAACCGAATCCCTTCGCATCGTTGAACCATTTCACGGTGCCGTACTGCATATCCTTGATGACCTCATGCTGTGAGCGTAGGCGCGCCGCGGTGGCCCGTATGGGTCGCAGCCGCGCGGCCGAGTATGCAAACGCCGCAGCCGGTTGACAATCGTCCTAGCGGGTATCGCCTGACGTGCGGTCGAGCAGCGCGCCGAGCAGTGCGGGCAGGTGCGCGGACGCCGCGGCGACGTTGTCGAGCACGTCCTGCAGCGTGATCACTTCATCGACCTGCGGCCCCGCGCCCGCCGCCCAGTTCGCGATGATCGCCAGACACGCGTACTCGAGTTCCATTTCGCGCGCGAGCCCGGCTTCGGGCATGCCGGTCATGCCGACTAGGTCGCAGCCGTCGCGACGCATGCGCGCGATCTCCGCACGCGTTTCCAGTCGCGGGCCTTGCGTCGCGCCATAGCAACCGCCGTCGACCAGCGGCACGCCTGCGTCCTGCGCGGCGGCGAGCACGGCGTTACGCAGCGACGGCGTGTACGGTTCGCCGAAGTCGACGTGCAGCACCTCGGTTCCGGGCTCTTCGCAGATCGTCGAAATGCGACCCCAGGTGTAATCGATGACCTGATCCGGGCACGCGAGCACACGCGGACCAAAACGCTCGGTGATCCCGCCCACCGTGTTGAGCGCGAGCACGCGCTTTGCGCCGAGCGCCTGCAGCGCCGCAAGGTTCGCGCGGTAGTTGACGAGGTGCGGCGGTACCGAATGACCTTCGCCGTGGCGGGCGAGGAACGCGATGCGATGCCCGGCCATCGTGCCAACGCGCACCGGCCCGGACGCGCGACCGAAGCGCGTATCGGGCTCGTGCGATTCGACATCGTGCAGTTCGGCGAGTCGGTACAGCCCGGTGCCGCCGATGACGGCGAGTGCGATGTCGCTCATGTCGTGTCCGTGCGAAGTCGTGATGCGAAGCGGTGCGGCGTCAGAGCGCTTTCAGCGCCTCGTCGGTCAGCGCGTGGACCGCCGGCAGGTTGCGGCCCTGCTCCTGGAAATCCATGCCGTAGCCGAAGACGTACCGATCCGGCACGTCGACACCGAAGTAATCCGCACGCACGCCTTCGACGCAGCGGTCGTGGCGCTTCACTGCAAGCGCCGCGATGCGGATGTCGACCGCGCCTTCCTCGCGGCACCACTGCGCGATCGCGCGCAGCGTGTGGCCCTCGTCGAGGATGTCGTCCGCGAGCAGCACGCGACGGCCGGCAAGCGGCGTCGCGGGACGATGCTTCCACGTCAGATCACCGCCGCTGGTGGCGCCGCGATAGCGCGTTGCGTGCAGGTAGTCGAACTCGAAATCGACGCCGAGCGCGCCGACTTCCATCGCCAGCCGGCCCGCGAACGGCAGGCCGCCATGCATCACCGTGAGGTAGACCGGCACGCCGCCGGCGAAGTCGCGCGCGATCGGTTGCGCCATGCGCGCGATCGCCTGTTCGAGCGTGTCGCGATCGTGGATGACGTCGCTGTTGGCCAGCGCCCAGGCGAGGTCGCGCGCCATGTCAGGCGAGGCCTTCGATGCGCTGCTTGGTCGTGCCGTAGCGATCGTCCGCCAGCAGCTCGCGCCAGCCGAACGGGCCGCGTCCGATCAGCGACGCCATCGACGCGGTATTGAGCTTGCGACCTTCGACCGCCGCGAGCGATTCGGGCACGAGTTCCGGATGGCAGACCAGCACGACGTCGCAGCCGGCGTCCAGATGCGCATCGATACGCGCCTTGATCCCACCCGCGGAGAACGCCGCCGCCATGCCGATGTCGTCCGAAAACACGACGCCACGGAAACCCATTTCCTTGCGCAGGATGCCTTCGATCCAGCGCTTCGAATAACCGGCCGGATCGGGATCGACGGCCGGATATTTGACGTGCGCCATCATCACCGCGTCGGCACCGGCATCGATGCCCGCAACGAACGGAACGAGGTCGAGCGCGCGGATCTCCTCGAGCGGACGCGGATCGACCGCATCGTCGAAATGCGTGTCTTCCAGCACCGAGCCGTGGCCGGGGAAATGCTTGAGCGTGGCGGCCATGTCGGCGGCGTGCATGCCTTCGACATAGGCGCGGGTGAACTCGGCGACGACCTGGGGGTCGGCGGAGAACGCGCGGTCACCGATCGCGCGATTGCCGCGACCGAGGTCGACGACGGGCGCGAAGCTGAGGTCGACGCCGGTCGCGCGCACTTCGCTGGCCATCAGCCACGCATGCTCGGTCGCGAGCTTGGTCGCGCCTTCGGGATCGCGACGGTACAGCGCGTCGAACTTCTCCAGCGGCGGAAACGCGGAGTAGCCGTCGCGGAAACGCTGCACGCGCCCGCCTTCCTGGTCGACGCAGACCAACTGCGGCCGCGGCGCCGCTTCGCGGATCGCCTGGCTGAGCTCGGCGACCTGCTGCTTGGATGCGAAGTTGCGGCTGAAGAGGATCACGCCGCCGCAGGCATCGTGCTGCAGCCAGTCGCGTTCCTGCGCGGTGAGTTCGGTGCCGGCCACGCCGATTACGAGCATGTCGCAACACTCCGGTTTTCGATTCGGGCCGGCATTGTGCCCCGGACGGCGTCGACGCGCAGCGGCGGGCCTACCAAGCCGAATACGGCCGGCTGGCGAGCGCGAGGTTGTAGTAGCGCGGCTGGTCGGTGACTTCCTCGCCCAGCCACTCCGGCCGCTCGTAGGCGGCATCGGCGTCATCCAGCTCGAGTTCGGCGACGACGAGGCCGACGTTGTCGCCGAGGAACTCGTCGACCTCGAAGGTGCGGCCGCCGAACTCGACGTAATGCCGCACCTTTTCGATCTTCCCGCCGACCGACAGTTTCAGCAGCGCCCGCGCGTCGTCGACGGGGATTCGATAGTCGAACTCCTGCCGCGTGGTGCCGAGCTCGCGGGACTTCATGTTGAGGAACGCTTCGGTGCCCTGGATGCGGACGCGCACCGAAACGTTCATCGCGCCGGCGTCGAGCGTGGCGAGGTCGTTGAGGTAGGCCTGTGCCATCTCGACACGCTTCGACGCTTGGGCGCGCCAGGCGTCGGAGGTCACGAGGAATTTGCGTTCGATTTCGAGGGGCATGGCGATCGCCGGTGACGGATGCGGCGCACACGTTACGCCTTCTATCGGTTTCGCTGCGCCGATGCCGGTAACCAGCGGATGCACCCTGCAGGCGATGGCGGGACCGCGCTTGCCGCTTCTGACAGCCGCAACAGCCGAGGGAATCGTGAAGACCCCGAAGGGGCGGCGCGCAGGAAGCGCGCCGTCGCCACCCGAGCCATCGATGGCGAGTGTGGCGATCGCAGAAGGGCGGCCGGTCGCCGGCTGTAGATTCGTCGGGGAAGGCGCTTTCTTTTGGGTACTTTTCTTTGCGCCAACAAAGAAAAGTACCTCGGGCGCGTCAGCGTCCGAAAGGCTGTTGATGTTGCTTCTGAAGAACGTCGCGATCGAAGGCAAAGGCGTTTCGTCCGCTGTCGCGGCCGAGTCACTTTTCTTTGCTCGTGCAAAGAAAAGTAACCAAAAGAAAGCGCTTTTCCCCGACGGATCTACAGCCCGCGATCGGCCAGATCATCTCGATCGCCACACTCGGCATCCTGCCTCGGGTGGCGACGGCCGACATCGTGTCGGCCGCCGCTTCGGGGTCTTTACGGTTGGTCTGGCTGTCGAAGCGAAAGCAAAGCCCTTGACCGCACTACGTCGCCGAACGCTGCGCGGTTCGCCAGCGGAACGACTACTTCTTCTCGAACACGGCAATCGACTCGACATGCGCCGTGTGCGGGAACATGTCCATCACACCTGCAGCCTTCAACGTCCAGCCCTTCTCTTTGACGAGAAAGCCCGCATCGCGTGCAAGCGAAGCCGGGTGGCAGCTGACATAGACAATCCGCTTGAACTGCTTCAACGGCAGATGCGCGAGGACGAAGTCCGCGCCGGAACGTGGCGGGTCGAGCAGGAGCTTGTCGAACGACTCGCGCATCCACGGTTCGCCGGAAAGATCCTTCGCGAGATCCGCGGCGTGGAATTCGACGTTGCTGATGTCGTTGTGCGTGATGTTCTCGCGTGCGCGACGCACCAGGCCCGCGTCACCTTCCACACCCACCACTTCGCGCGCATAGCGCGAAAGCGGCAACGTGAAGTTGCCAAGCCCGGCGAACAGGTCGAGCACGCGCTCGTCCGGCTGCGGGTCGAGCAGTTCGATCGTGCGCTGGATCATGCGGTGGTTGAGACCGGCGTTGACCTGGATGAAATCCAGCGGCCGGAACACCAGCTCGACGTTCCACTCGTCCAGGCGGAACGCGAGCTTCGGCTCGTCGGCTTCCAGCGGATGCACCGTTTCCAGACCGCCCGGCTGCAGGTAGATCGAGAAACCCTGTTCGCGTCCGAACGCGGCGAGCTTCGCGCGGTCGCCTTCGCTAAGCGGTGCGAGGTGGCGAAACGTCAGCGCGATGGCGTCGTCGCCGGCGATGAATTCGATCTGTGGGATGTCGCGGCGCCCGTCCATGCCGTCGATGAGCGCGGACAGCGCGCCGATCTTCGAGCCGATCGACGGAATCACCGTGTGGCATTCGGCGATGTCCGCGACGAAGCGCGGATCGGTTTCGCGGAAGCCGACCAGCGTCTTGTCCTTCTTCTCGACGCGGCGCACCGAGAAACGTCCCTTGCGGCGATAGCCCCAGGCATCGTGCGTCAGCGGTTCGAGCACGGATTTGGGTGTGACGTGGCCGATGCGTTCGAGGTTTTCCATCAGCACGCGCTGCTTGGCGACGATCTGCTTCGCTTCGTCGTAGTGCTGCAACGCGCAGCCGGCGCAGGTGCCGAAATGAGCGCAGCGTGGTGCAACGCGCTCGCTAGCGGCGTCGATCACTTCGACCGTGCGCGCCTCGTCGAACGTGCGGTGTTTGCCGGTGCGGACGGCGACGACCTTTTCGCCCGGCAGCGCGCCGGCGACGAAGACGGCCTTGCCGTCGGGCAGGCGCGCGACGCCGCGGCCGTCATGCGTGAGGTCGGTGATGTCGACGGAAAACGGGGTGAGATCGAGACGGGCCACGGCGTAAGCAACGGGAAGACAGCCGCGAATTGTCCCAGAAACGCCCGCCGCGCCCTGAACCGGGTCCGCAAAAGGCGACGGCCCGCCGAAGCGGGCCGCCGTTCGGCGCCCCGGGGCGCCTCTCGAAAACGGGTTACTTCTGCTTCCAGGCCGCGCCGGACTGGTACCACCAGCCGCCGTGCGCGCTGTCGATCCATTGCCGCGCGAACTCCTCACGGATGCGCGATTCCCACTCCGCGTGCCCGTTGGCAACGGCGATCTCGCGATACACGGCGGCGCGGTCGCGATTCTCGTCCGCGACGGCCTGGTTCACCGCGACGCGATCCTTGAGCGCGAGCTTGGCCGCGTCGCGCACGGTGACCATGCCGTCGGCCGTGAAGCCGAGCGCACCCGCGTCGAACGCCGCGCGCAGCTGGCTGTCGAAGCGCTGCTCCATGCGCGCCTGGATGGCCTGGATGGCCGGCGTCTGGATCTTGAAGTTGGGCTGCGACTGCGCGTACGCGCTGCCGATGCCCATGACCGACGCGAGGTCGACGCGCGCGAGCTGGGAGGCGACGCGCTCGGACCACGGCGCCTGGATCGACGCGCTTCCACCACCGGGCTTCACTGGCTCCACCGTCTTCGCGTTCGGATCGTTGATCACCTTCTCGACGAACTGCTTCGCCGCCTCACGCGCCTCGGCGGCCGGGAAATACACGTTGATGGTCACGCACGCGGTGAGCGCGACGGCGAGGGGCGGCAGCATCATCCAGCGGCGCATGGGTGTTTCTCCAGTCGGTTGAGGCGATCGTGCCGAAGCATGCGTGAAGCGAGGCGAAACGTGAACAGGGGCGTCACTGCACAACCGGTTTGGCCTCACCCTTCCCCACCGCCACGAGGCGTTCGACCAGCGTCGGCCAGTCCACGCGACGATTGATGCCGACCACCGTCAGCCACGGGATGCCACCGCCCTGCACGATGGTGAAGCTGTTCGGGCCGCGCGCGCCGAGGCCGCCCATTTCGCAGACCTCATCCGCGAGGCGACAGTCGATGCCGATCGCGGAGTACGCGAAGTCGTCGAACAGGCCGATCAGGCGCGCCTGCAAGCCGGCGCCGAACGAGGCATCGCCGACGCTCGACAGGTCCTGCACCGCGCGCTGCGAGATGCGCTGGTGGGTGCCGATGTGGCGATCGGTGCGCAGGTGCGCGTCGAAGGCGACGGGCTGCCAGTCGACCAGGCGAAGGCCGGCGATGCGGCCATCGAGCTTGCCGGTGATGCTGCCGAAACCGAGCACGCCGGTGAGCGATTCGAGGTCGAGGTCATCGAACGCGATGTCCGCGCTCAGCGTCGGCGCGACGCCGAACGGGCGCTCCATCGATAGCGCCGATACGTCGAGCCGTCCACCGAACAGCGCCATCGACAGGCCGCCGTCGAACACGAGTTGCTGCGCCGCGTAATGCGCGCTGGGAATGCGGCCGGAGAGCTGACCGGTGAACGCGGGAAGGCCGAGTGCCTTCGCGAGCTCACCGATGTCGAGGTTCTGCACGTCGAGGCCGAAGTCCGCGCTCGCGCCGGTCGCACCACTCGACGGCTGGATCGCGAGGTGATCGAAGTGCAGGCGTCCGCCGAGCATCGGCACGTCGACCGGTTGCGCGAACGCGAGGCGCCCCTGTTCGCTCCGCATGGGCAGCGTCGATGCGCCGAACGCGAGCCCGTACAGATGGCCGGATGTCCAATGCAGCTCGCTGTCGACCCGCGTTGTCGCCGAATAGCGCACGTCGCCGGCGAGGTCGTGGAAGGCGAAGCGTCCCTTCGGATCGTCGAGTTCGACGGCGTTGAAGCGCGCATCGACCGCATGCAGCGCGCCGTCGCCCATGTCGACGTGCGCATCGACGCCGCCACGCAGTGCGAGGTCGCCGAGGCCCGCGGCACCGAGCCAACCGGTCAGGTACGGCGCTTTCAATCCCGCAAGATCTGCACTGCGCACGTCCGCCTGCAACGCGCGCACGCTTGCATCCGGACCGAACGCAGCGCTGCCCGACGCCTGCAGCACGCCGTCGTCGCGCCACTCGAAATGCGGCACCTGCCAGCAGCAATCACCGTGCTGCACGGCGTCAATCGACAGGTCACCCATGCGACCGGCGAGTGCGACATACGCAGTGCCGAACAGTGCTTCGCCGCCGCCGAGGCGGCCTCGCAATGCGACGCGATCGGTCGCGCCCAATGTCATATCGAGGTCGAGACGCGCGTCGAGACCTTCCGCCGCGATGGTGCCATCCGGCGTGTCGAACGAAACGTCGCGCAACGTCATCGGGCCGACAATGCGCAGGTCGTGGTTCGGCGTGGTGACGGCGAAGGTCGCGTCGCCCGCGCCTGTCTTGAGCTGCGCGGCGGGCCAGGCCTTTGCGAGCAGGCTGCGCATCCAGGCGAGCGGAATCGCGGTCAGCTCGACGCGCGTGGCGTCGCCGGTCGTGTCGTCGTGTCGAACGCGGATCGCGGTTCCGCCGCGCGTGAGCTGCGCCTGCACGCCGGAGTCGGCGAGATCGATGCGCAGCTGCATCGCGCCCTGTCGCGTCACCGCCGGGCCGTCGCAATGCCAACCGCTCCAACCGTCGCGACGCAGTGCGCAATGCCAGTCGACAGCCGTGAAGTGATAGCCGAGGTCGGGCGCATCGACTTTTTCGGCACGAAGGCGCAGCAAGCCCTGCTTCGCAGTCGGCGGCCAATCGAGATCGATGCGCACGCCGTGCATCTCGCCACCCGGCAGCGTCATGCGTGCGATGCGGGCGTGCGCCGACCGCGCGTGCGCAGGCGCGGCCGCCAGCAACGTGGCGGCCAGCAGCACCGCGACGATCGCGCGTACGATGGGCATCGCCGCGAGCATACCGACAGGACGCCGACTCACGATGACGGACCATCGACACCACCGCGCGCTGCTCGTCGAGGACGATGCGGTCAGCGCCGCCTTCCTCGAAGCCGCGCTGGCCCGCGTACCGCTTCACGTCGACGTCGCGCGCAACTGCGCCGCGGCGCGCGAGCTGGCAGCGTCGACCCGACACGATCTTTGGGTTTTCGACGCGAATCTTCCCGATGGTCGGGGTGACGCGCTTCTCATCGCCTTGCGCGAGCAGGGGCTGATGACGCCTGCGATCGCTCACACGGCTGCACGTGAAGCCGAAGAACACGAACGCCTGCTCGCAGCCGGGTTTCTCGAAGTTCTCGTCAAACCGTTGTCGACCGCTGAAACCGCGGCTGCCGCCCGCATGGCGTTGGGGCTCGATGCCGCGTTGCCGTCGCCCACCCCGGCCGACCCGGCATTACCGCTCTGGGACGACGCGTCGGCGCTGTCCGCGCTGCTCGGCGATCGCGGGCATCTCACTGCATTGCGTGGGCTATTCCGGCCGGAGCTCGACGTCGTGCATCGCTCGCTCGCGGATGCCGTGGATACCGATGACCGCGGAGAGATCCGCTCGCTGCTGCACCGCCTGCGCGCGAGCTGCGGGTTTGTCGGTGCCGCGCGTCTAGGCGATGCCGCTGCGCGACTCGCCACGCAGGAGCCATCCGAAGGTTGGGCAGCGTTCGACGCCGTCCTACGGGCAACGCGCGATCAGTTCCCCGAAGGCTGATCACCCGCGCCGACGCGCGACAACTCGCCGAGCATCTGCCACGAGGTCAGCCCGCGTGGCCCGACATGGTGTTCGAGCACGCGACGCATGCCGCGTCGCAACGCGGCGAGGTCGCCGGGTGCCGGCATTTCATCCTGTGCAAGCGCGAGCAATGCCTGCCCGCTCGGCGCATCGCTGCGATCGGCGGCGCCGCGATCACTGAGCAAACGTCGCGGACCGTTCTCGGCATCGAGCCGATACCGCGCCATGGGATCGATCGGCTGACCATCGCCGTCGAATGACCAGTCGAAGCCGAGACCCAGCGCTTCGAGCAGGTCGCGTTCGTAGCGACGCAGCGTCCACGCCAATGGCTCGCCGGCGCGCAGTCGTTCGCGGGCACGCGCGTAGGCAGTGAACAGATCCGGTTGCGGGTCGTGGCGTGGCGCGAGGCGCAGCGTCAGCTCGTTGAGGTAGAACGCCGCGAGCGCGGCATCGCCGATCAAGCGAGGCGCCGCGTCGACAGCCTCGGCATTCGCCATCTGCGCGAGTTCGCCGCGCTGCACGGCGTCGAAGCGGATCCACTGCAACGGTTGCAGCGCCGCACGAAGCAGTTGTCGACGCGGGCCGGTGACACCGCGCGCGAGCATGCCGATGCGGCCGTACTGCGCGGTCAGCAACTCGAGCAGCAGGCTGGTCTCGCGATACGGCCGCGCGTGCAGGACGAAGGCGTTTTCCTGGGCGTAGCGCATGGCGGCGTCCGGGCGTCGGCCTAGCGTGCCGTAGTCGACGCGAAAGTCATCGCGCCGCGATCAGTCGTGATAACCCAGCGACTTCAGCGCCGCCTCGTCGTCCGACCAGCCCTCGCGCACGCGCACCCAGGTCTCGAGGAACACCTTCGAGTCGAACAGCTTTTCCATCTGCTGACGGGAGCGTGCGCCGATCTCGCGCAGGCGTTCGCCGCCCTTACCGATCACGATGCCCTTCTGCCCCGCGCGTTCGACCCAGATCACTGCGCCGATACGCAGCAGTGCGCCGTCGACTTCGAAGCTTTCGATCTCGACGGTTGTCGCATACGGCAGTTCATCGCCGAGCTGGCGCATCAACTGTTCGCGCACCATTTCGCCGGCAAGGAATCGCTGGCTCTTGTCGGTGATCTCGTCCTCGCCGTACAGCGCGTCCTGCTCGGGCACCAGCGCGAGCGCGGCACGCACCAGGCCCTCAAGGCCCTGCGCCTTCAGCGCGGACACCGGATGCACCGACGCGAAGTCGCGCCCATTGCTGACCTTGGCGAGATACGGCAGCAGCGCCGTCTTGTCCTTCATGCGGTCGACCTGGTTCACGACCAGCACGACGGGCACGCCCGCGGCCTTGATCGCGTCGTAAGCGAGGCCGTCCTCGTCATCCCAGCGACCGGCCTGCACGACCAGCATCACCGCATCGACGCCTTCCAGCGCACCACGCGCGGCGCGATTCATCATGCGATTCATCGCACGCTTCTGCTCGCGGTGCAGGCCCGGCGTATCGAGCAGCACCAGCTGGCCTTCGGGGAAGGTCGCGATGCCCAGAAGTCGATGGCGCGTGGTCTGCGGGCGGTTCGAGGTGATCGAGATCTTCGCGCCGACGAGCGCATTGACCAGCGTCGACTTGCCGACATTCGGGCGGCCGATGACGGCGACGTGGCCGGCACGGTGGGATTTGGCATTCATGCCGCGATTGTACGGGCCGTGCGTCGCAGCCCGTGGAAACGCGGCGGCCTCAGGCCTTGCGATCGGCCTGCATCGCGTCGATCCGCGCCATCGCGGCCTCGGCGGCCGCCTGCTCCGCGATGCGGCGCGAGGTGCCCTCGCCCTCCGTCACCAGCTCCGGCTGCACGAGCGTGCAGCTGACGTGGAAGATGCGCGCGTGTTCCTCGCCGTCCTCCGACAGCAGCGCGTAGACCGGCAGCGGCCGCTGGCGCGCCTGCAGCCATTCCTGCAGCCGCGTCTTGGCGTCCTTGCCGACCTTGTTCGGCGGCGGCAGCGCGGCCATCGCGGGCTCGAACCACGGCAGCACGGCGGCGCGGCAGGTTTCAAAATCCGAATCGAGGTAGATGGCTGCGACGAGCGCCTCGACGGCATCGGCCAGGATCGAATCGCGCCGATGCCCGCCGGACTTCATCTCGCCGGGCCCGAGCGTCAGCTTCGTGCCGAGGTCGAGATCGCGCGCGATCTGCGCCAGCGACGACTCGCGGACCAGCTCGGCGCGTGCGCGCGTCAGCGCGCCTTCGTCGACCTTTGGCCATCGCAGGTACAGCGCCTCGGCGACGAACAGGTTGACCAGCGCGTCGCCGAGGAATTCCAGCCGCTCGTTATGCGGCGTGCCGGCGCTGCGATGCCGCAGCGCCTGTTCCAGCAGCGCAGGCTGCTGGAACGAATGACCAATAACGCCCACCATCAATCCGCGATGCGCTTGAATTCCTTTTCGGCGTTGAAGTGCCCAACGACGTCGAGGTTCGAAATGAGCGGACGCCGGACCTCGTAGTCCACGGTCATGACCCAGCCAGCTTCTTTCCGCGCGATTTTGATGTTTTCCGGCTTGATGTCGTCGCCATAGTCCACGTCCATTCGACGGAAAAAGAGATCCTTGATCTTTTCGGGCTCGTTCTCGGCCATGCCGGGTTCTCGCGCCATACCTTCGAGCGCCTTCTTCACCGAGAAAAATTCCGAATACATTGGAATCAGTTTCATCGCCATAAAGATGAACACGCCGACTACGGCGAGAACGATGATAAAGCTGGCCAGGGTCATGCCCTGCTGTTGGCGTCTCATGACTCTCTCCCCAAGGGTCTTCACGCGGACGATATCACCGGATCGGGGTGCCGATGCGCGAGGCATCGAACGCACCCGAGCAAACCCAGCCTTCGCAGTTCAACCAGATCAGGAAGGCCTTGCCGCGCAGGTTCGCTTCCGGCAGGAAACCCCAGTATCGGCTGTCTTCACTGTTGTCGCGATTGTCGCCCATCACGAAATAGTGCCCCGCCGGAACGGTCCACTCGCCGTCGCCGTCGGTGCGGATCAGGTCGCTGCGCGCAAGGATGTGGTGCGGACGGCCCGGAAGTGCTTCCTGCATTTCCTCGGCGCCGGTCATCTCCGCGCCGTTGGCAACACCCTGGTACACGCCGATCGGCTGCGCCTGCACGGGCTTTCCGTTGAGGAAAAGCTGATGGTCGTGATACGCGATCTGGTCGCCGGGCAGGCCGATGATGCGCTTGATCCAGTCCTGCTCCGGATGGTGCGGCGGCTTGAACACGACGACGTCGCCACGCTGCGGCTCGCCAACCGGCACCACCTTGGTGTTCGTGATCGGCAGGCGCAGGCCGTAGCTGAACTTGTTGACGAGGATGAAGTCGCCCGTCAGCAGCGTCGGCATCATCGAGTTCGACGGGATGCGGAACGGCTCGGCGACGAAGCTGCGCAGCAGGAGCACCGCGGCGAGCACCGGGAAGAACGATTTCGCGTAGTCGACGAGCATCGGCTCGTCGTCGCTGTCGAGCAGGCCACCGCGCGCCGCGCGGCGCTTGGCGAAGAACAGCTTGTCCAGAAGCCAGATGACGCCACTGGCGAGCGTCAGCACGACGAGGATGATTTCGAACCAGCGCATGGCAGTCCCTGCAAACGGAATTCGTGACGGGAGCTTGGATCGTGGACGGCCGCCGGGGTTCCCGAAGTCCCGGCCTGCCCGACGGCACTTGCGTTACTGGTCGACCTTCAAGACCGCGAGGAAGGCTTCCTGCGGAATCTCGACGCGCCCGACCTGCTTCATGCGCTTCTTGCCTTCCTTCTGCTTCTCGAGAAGCTTCTTCTTTCGCGAGATGTCGCCGCCGTAGCACTTGGCGAGCACGTTCTTGCGCAATGCCTTGACCGTCGTGCGCGCGATCACCTGCGCCCCGATGGCTGCCTGGATCGCGACGTCGAACTGCTGGCGCGGGATCAGTTCCTTCATCTTCTCGGTCAGGTCGCGACCGCGGCGGTCGGCATGGCTGCGATGCGTGATGATCGAGAGCGCGTCCACCTTGTCGCCGTTGATCAGCGTATCGACGCGCACGAACGGGCCGGCCTGGAAACGCAGGAAGTGGTAGTCCAGCGACGCATATCCGCGCGACACCGACTTCAGCTTGTCGAAGAAATCGAGCACCACTTCGGCCATGGGCAGCTCATAGCTGATCTGCACCTGCTGGCCCATGTAGGTGATTCCGATCTGCACGCCGCGCTTTTCCTCGCACAGCGTGATCACGTTGCCGACGTAATCCGGCGGCGTGAGGATGTTCGCGCGAATGATCGGCTCGCGGATCTCGTCGACCATGTTGACCGCCGGCAGCTTGGCCGGGTTGTCCATGGGGATGATCGAGCCGTCGGTCTTGAGCACTTCGTAGATCACCGTGGGTGCGGTGGTGATCAGGTTGAGGTTGTACTCGCGCTCGAGGCGCTCCTGCACGATTTCCATGTGCAGCATGCCGAGGAAGCCGCAGCGGAAGCCGAAGCCCATCGCTTCCGAACTTTCCGGCTCGAAGCGCAGCGCGGCGTCGTTGAGGCGCAGCTTTTCAAGCGCTTCGCGGAGATCCGGATAGTCCTCGGCGTCGACCGGGAACAGGCCCGCGAACACGCGCGGCTGCATTTCCTGGAAGCCCGGCAACGGCGACAGCGCGGGCTGTGCGGTATGCGTCAGCGTGTCGCCGACCGGCGCGCCGTGCACGTCCTTGATCGATGCAGTCACCCAGCCCACCTCGCCTGCGCGCAGCGCGTCGAGCGGCTTGCGCTTGGGCGTGAACACGCCGACGCCCTCGACCTGGTGCGAGCGGCCCGTCGACATCACGAGCAGCTTGTCGCC
This sequence comes from Lysobacter sp. HA18, assembly GCF_054057595.1. Taxonomy (NCBI): domain Bacteria; kingdom Pseudomonadati; phylum Pseudomonadota; class Gammaproteobacteria; order Lysobacterales; family Lysobacteraceae; genus Lysobacter; species Lysobacter sp. HA18. The sequence continues at coordinate 1,202,543 of NZ_JBSRZL010000001.1, read as the reverse complement.
CGGTTTGATCACGCCCTGCATGACGCGCACCAGCGACACCACGCCGAGGTAGTTGTCGAACCACGAGTCGATGATCAGCGCCTGCAGCTTGTCGGTATCGCGTGGCTTCGGCGGCGGAATGCGCAGGACGATCGCCTCCAGCACGTCGATGACGTTGAGGCCGGTCTTCGCGCTGATCGCGACGGCGTCCTCGGCATCGATGCCGATCACCGCTTCGATCTCCGCCTTCGCACGCTCGATGTCGGCGGTCGGCAGGTCGATCTTGTTGAGCACGGGCACCACTTCGAGACCCTGCTCGACCGCTGTGTAGCAGTTGGCGACCGACTGCGCTTCCACGCCCTGCGCCGCGTCAACGACTAACAGCGCGCCTTCGCACGCGGCGAGCGAACGGCTGACTTCGTAGCTGAAGTCGACGTGGCCCGGCGTGTCGATGAAATTGAGGAAGTACGTCTGCCCGTCTTTTGCCTTGTACGGCAGCGAGACGGACTGTGCCTTGATGGTGATGCCGCGCTCGCGCTCGATCGGATTCGAGTCGAGCACCTGCGCTTCCATTTCGCGCGCTTCGAGGCCGCCGCAGATCTGGATGATGCGATCGGCGAGCGTCGACTTGCCGTGGTCGACGTGCGCGATGATGGAAAAGTTGCGGATCTGCTGCATGAAGCGGGCTGCGCCAAGGCGAAATAACGCGGAATTATCGCATAGCGCCTGGTCCCGCCCCGGCGACCGCGGGATTTCCGCGGTCGCCGTCATGAAACGTCAGCTGCCGGTCGGATCGACCGCCACGAACTGCGTGGAAGTCCCGCGTCGAACGAGAAGCATGATCGCCTGGCCGCGCGGCAGCGCCGACACGGCGCGCGACAGGTCCGCCGCGCTGCCCACGGCGCTTCGGCCGACCTGCAGGATCACGTCGCCCGGCTGCAGGCCCGCATCGCGAGCCGGCGTGCCATCGACGCGACCGATCTTGACGCCTTCGCCGTTGCCGAGGCCGAGACGCTTGCGCTCCGCAGGCGTCAGGTCCTGCACGGCGATACCGAGGCTGGCATTCGACGATGGCTCGGCGACGGGCGCGCGCGCTGGCGCCTCGTCGCTCGCATCCGCGGCTGCGACGCTGAGCGCATCGAGCACCACCGGAACCTGCACGGTCTTGCCTTCGCGGATGACGGTGAGCTGCGCCTTGCTCTTGGGCGGAAGCGCGCCGATCAACGGAGGCAGGTCGCCCGAATCATTGACTGCGCGACCGTTGACCGCGCGGATCACATCGCCGCGCAGCAGGCCGGCACGCGCCGCGGCGCTGTTGGGCAGCACGTCGGCGACGAGCGCACCCGATGCGCTCGGCAGGCCCATCGAATTCGCGAGGCTCGCGGTCATCTGCTGCACCTGCACGCCGAGCTGGCCACGCGATACGCGCCCGGTCGTGCGCAGTTGCTGGACGACCGACGCCGCGAGATCCATCGGAATCGCGAAGCTCACGCCCTGGTAGCCGCCGGAACTCGAGAAGATCTGCGAGTTGATGCCGACCACCTCACCGCGCGTATTGAGCAGCGGGCCGCCCGAATTGCCGCGATTGATCGCAACGTCGGTCTGGATGAAGGGCACGTACTGCTGGTTGGCGTATGGGTTCGAGCGACCGACGGCGCTGACGATGCCGGCCGTCACCGAATGATCGAGGCCGAACGGCGAACCGATCGCGACCACCCACTGGCCGGGCTTGGGCGGGTCCGTCGCAGTGCGCAGCGCTGGCAGGCCCTTGCCTTCGATCTTCAGCAGGGCGACGTCCGACTGCTCGTCGCTGCCCACCAGCTTGGCCTTGAACTCGCGGCGGTCCGACAGGCGCACAGTGATCGTGCTGGCGCCGTCGACCACGTGGTGGTTGGTGAGGATGTAGCCGTCGTCGGAGATCAGGAAGCCGGTGCCGAGCGAGATGCCCTGCAGGCTGTCGTCCGGGCCCTGCGGCTGCTTCGGGCCGCCGCCGGCACCGGGCGGGTCCTCGCCGAAGAAGCGCTTGAAGAACTCGGGAATCTGGTCATCTTCGTCGGCCAGGCGACGGTTGTTGCCGCCGCGAATCTCGGCGGAAACGTTGACCACGGCCGGGCCGACCTGCTGGACGAGGTTGGTGAAGTCCGGCAGGCCGGACACCATCGACACGGCCGGCGGCGCGGTCGACGGAACGGGCAGCGACGCGGCGGCTTGCGGCTGCTGGGCGGTGCAGGCGGCGGGCAGCGCGAGCGCGATCGCGCCGACGAGGGCGAGCGTGTGGAGCGGTCGGTTCATCGAATCGGCCTCAGGAACAGTCGGGAGGGCCGGCGATGCCGGCCTCGAATCTTGGAAGGGATCAGGGCGTGACCGTCTGCCCGTTCGCTTCGCCGTGCAGGCGCGGCTCGAACGGATAGAACGACGGTGACTCGCCGCGAGTCTCGCCCACCGTGCCATAGCTGGCAGTGAGCGCACCCGTGCCGAGCGCGGCACGCGGCCACGGACGCGAGGTCAGCGGGTCGGTCGCGGGCACGTGGAACGGGTTGCCCGCATCCGGCGGGGTGAACGCGGCGACAGCGACCCGCGTCGGCGCTTCGGCTTCGCCACGCGTCACGGCGTCGACGCGACGTGCGGGACGCGACACCGGCGCACGGGCCTGCGGACGTTCGACGGACGCAAGCTGCTGGCGCGGCGCGGTCGGTGCGAGATCGTCTGCGGTCGTCGACGCCGCGACTGCCGGGGTTTCGATCGAGGGACTCGTCGCGACCGGCACGCTCGGCGTCAGCGCAGGCGCTGCAGTCGTCGTAGCAACCCCAGGCACGGACGGCGCGGCAGCACGCTCAGGACCACGCGTCGCCACCACAGCGACCAGTGCCAACGATGCGGCCAGCGCACCGCCCACCCACAAGCGGGCCGGACGACGCGTCGGCGCGGCGATGGTCGCAACCGCCGGCGCCGGCGCGAGCACCGGCGCCTCGCTCGCCACCGCAGCGCGAACACGCCACGCGAGATCCGCCGGCGCGGCGATCGGTGCCTGCTTGCGCATCGCGTCGCCGATCAGCTGCCATCGGCCGCAATCGTCCTGCCAGCCGTTGTCGTGCGAGAGGCGACGCATCGCGAACAGGCGCGCTTCGCCTTGCAGCTCGCCGTCGAACAGCGCGCTCAGGGATTGACGGTCTTGGTTGTCGTTCGGCTTCATCGCTGCCGCTCCCGGGTTCGGGTTTCGCGTTCGGGGTCGAGAAGGGGCTTGAGCTGCACGTCGATCGCTTCGCGGGCGCGGAAAATGCGCGAGCGAACCGTTCCGATCGGGCAACCCATGCGCTCGGCGATCTCGTCGTAGCTGAGGCCTTCGACCTCGCGCAACGTGATCGCTTCGCGCAGCTCCACCGGCAACCGGTTCACCGCGTCCATCACCGTGGTTTCGATCTCCTGCCGAAGCAACTCGTGCTCGGGCGTGTCGGTATCGCGCAGGCGCAGCGACGCGTCGAACTGTTCGGCGTCCATGACGTCGATGTCGTCGGTCGGCGGCCTTCTGTGTTGCGCGACGAGATGATTCTTGGCGGTGTTCACGGCGATCCGGTGCAGCCACGTGGAGAACTGGGCGTCACCCCGGAAGTTGCCCAGCGCGCGGTAAGCACGCATGAAGACTTCCTGTGCGACGTCCTGGCATTCGCTCCAGTCATGCACGTAGCGCCCGATCAGCCCGATGATCCGATGCTGGTACTTGCGCACCAGGACATCGAACGCGGAGCTGTCGCCGCGCTGCACGCGCTCGACCAGCTCCCGGTCCAGGGACTCGCGTCCCGGGCCGGAATCCATTGCAGACCCTTCCTCTTCGGCCATGTCGGGCCGGCACTCCTGTATCGGCCCGGCATCGCCGAGCACTGGGACAACGCCATCGCGGAAAAGTTCATCGGCCGCGGCAGGCGCGGGGCGCGGAACAGGGCGCGGATTGACGCACGCGAAACAACTCGCATGATAGCCGGATGCTCCATACGTGAACGGATGGTCGTAATGCCTGCCCCCTCCCGCTTTGACGGCCTGCCGATGCACCACTGGCGCGCCGAGTCCCGTGACGACGGCGTCGTCGTGCTGTCGTTCGACAAGGCGGAAAGTTCCGTCAACACGTTCTCGCAGGACGTGCTCATCGAGCTCGACGGCCTGCTCGAGCGCCTGCTGCTCGAACCGCCGAAAGGCCTGGTGATCCGCTCGGCCAAAACCAGCGGATTCATCGCCGGCGCCGACATCAAGGAGTTCCAGGTCTTCGACCAGCGAGGCACGGTGAACGACGCGATCGCACGCGGCCAGCGTGTGTTCCAGCGCATCGCCGACCTGCCCTTCCGCACGGTCGCGGCGATCCACGGCTTCTGCATGGGCGGCGGCACCGAGATCTCGCTGGCCTGCGACTACCGCGTCGCCAGCGACGATGCGTCCACGCGCATCGGCCTGCCCGAAGTGAAACTCGGCATCTTTCCGGGCTGGGGCGGCAGCGTTCGCCTCCCGCGCCTGATCGGCGCACCCGCCGCGTTCGACCTGATGCTCACAGGCCGCACCGTGAGCGGCAAGGCGGCGAAGGCGATGGGCCTGGTCGACCGCGTCGTGCCGGTCGATCAACTGATGGAGGCGGCGATCAAGCTCGCGACGCGCGGCACGGAACGCACGTTCCAGCAGCGCGCACTCGCGTGGGCAACGAACACGTGGCCCGCGCGACAGGCGATCGCGCCGCAGCTGGTGAAGCAGGTGTCGCGCAAGGCGAGGAAGGCGCACTACCCCGCGCCGTATGCACTGATCGAAAGCTGGCGTCGCGGCAGCGGTTCGACGAAGCAGTTGCTCGACAACGAGCGCCGCGCCGTCGTGAAAATGTCGTCCACGCCGACCGCGCGCAACCTCATCCGCGTGTTCTTCCTGCAGGAACGCCTGAAGTCGCAGGGCGATAAGAACCACGGCATCAAGCGCGTGCATGTCGTCGGCGCCGGCGTGATGGGCGGCGACATCGCGGCGTGGTCGGCCTACAAGGGCTTCGAAGTGACGCTGGCCGATCGCGAGCAGCGCTTCGTCGACGCGGCGATGCAGCGTGCGTCGGAACTCTTCGCCAAGCGCGTCAAGGACGACAGCAAGCGCCCGGAAGTCGCGGCGCGTTTGCGCGGCGATGTCGCGGGCGAAGGTGTCGCCGATACCGACCTGCTGATCGAAGCGATCATCGAGCGACCCGACGCGAAGCGCGCGCTGTACGGCGACGTCGAGCCGCGCATGAAGCCCGACGCATTGCTGACGACCAACACCTCGTCGATTCCGCTCGACGAATTGCGCGAAGGCCTGCAGCGACCGGCGCAGTTCGCCGGCCTGCACTACTTCAATCCGGTCGCGCTGATGCCGCTGGTGGAAATCATCCGCCACGACGGCATGAACCCGCGCACCGAGCAGCGCCTCGCGGGTTTCTGTCGCGCGATCGACAAGTTCCCGGTGCCGGTCGCGGGCACGCCGGGCTTCCTCGTCAACCGCGTGCTGTTCCCGTACATGCTCGAAGCCGCGACGGCCTACGCGGAAGGCATTCCGGGTCCGATCATCGACAAGGCTGCGGTGAACTTCGGCATGCCGATGGGGCCGATCGAACTCGTCGACACGGTCGGTCTCGATGTTGCCGCGGGCGTCGGTCGCGAACTCGCGCCCTTCCTCGGGCTGCCGATTCCTGCCGCACTGGCGACGCCGCCGGAAGCGGGACGTCGCGGCAAAAAGGACGGCCTGGGCCTGTACAAGTGGGAGAACGGCAAGGCGGTGAAACCCGAGATTCCGCAGGGCTACACGGCGCCGGACGATCTCGAGGATCGACTGATCCTGCCGCTGCTCAACGAGGCGGTCGCGTGCCTGCACGACGGCGTGGTGTCGGATGCCGACCTGCTGGATGCCGGCGTGATCTTCGGCACCGGCTTCGCGCCATTCCGCGGCGGCCCGATCCAGTACGTCCGCGAGACCGGTGTCGACGTTCTGCTGCAGCGTCTGCGGCAGCTGGAAGCTAGGCACGGCGCGCGGTTTGCGCCGCGTCCGGGTTGGGACAATCCGGCGCTGCGTGCGTGATCGAGAGTCCGACGCGCGCTGTACTGCCCGCGGCGGACTCCGCTTAGTTCGTAATCGACTGATCGAACGCGACGGTGTGCTGCACCGTCGCAGCGAAGCTAGTTCGTCGTCGGTTGCGACAGATCGATGCCGACTTCGCACACGGTCGGCGGCAGCTTGCGAACGATCGGCAGGTCCGACATGAAGTCGGCATCGCCGACCGGATAATCGTCCGGCGAATCCGACGGTTCGCAGAGCGTCACCGGGCCGACGAAGCGCCCGTCATTCGACAGCTTTCCGCCCTTCCAGTCGGTGACCACGCCGCCGTAATCCCAGCCGAAACCGGCGAACTCGAACGGCCGACCGTTGAGTCGCTCGAGTTCGACCGTGGTGATGCCGGTACGCACGCCGTCGGCGCGCGTCCACACGGACGGCTTGCGCACGTACAGGGCTGACGGATGCTCGCCCTTCTCGTCGAGATGCACTTCGATGCGGCGCGTTGCGTCCTTCGGGAACAACACCCAGCCCGGCGCTTCCGCACCTTCGGCGCCGTGAAGTGTTTCGTGTGCGATCGATGTATCGCCGTAGCGTTCGCGCAACGAGTCGTAGGTATCGGTCGCGGTCGCGACGTCGTCGAGTCGCGCGGGCAGCGTCGATGCGGACGACGGTGCGCGCTGTGCGGCGATCGTGGAGCGCGGCGCACGCGGTTCGCGTGCGGATGGCGACACCGCCGCGGTCGTCGACGGTGCGGCCGGCGTCGATGGCTCCGGCGCAGGCGCACACGCTGCGACCGCAACGACTAACGCAATCGCAAGGGGACGATGCATAACGGACGGACGCAAGCGACGCGTCGCGCCGGTCACATCGTGTGCGTCGAGCGGTCGCCGGTAAGCAGGCCCGCCAGCAGCGTCTCGATCTTGCCCTTCACCGAATCGCCTTCCGGCGTTTCCGGGAATTGCACGCCGATGCCGGCCGGGTGCCCGCCCTGCGCGCCGACCGGCGTCAGCCAGACGACCTTGCCCGCGACCGGCAGGCGTTCGCCCGATTCCGGCAGCGTGACCAGCAGGAAGACCTCGTCGCCCAGCGTGTAGCGCTTGGGCGTCGGCACGAAAATGCCGCCGCCTTTCAGGAACGGCATGTACGCCTGGTAGAGCTGGGACTTGTCCTTGAGGACCAGCGACAGGATGCCCTGTCGCGCGCCGCCGGGAGTAGCACTCATCGGTCGCGGATCTCCTGGCCCGCACGCGATGCCGCGCGCCAGGCCGTCAACAGTTCGATCAGCACGAGGTCCGCGCGGACGGTGGTCCGCAACAGGTCGCGACTGCGGTTCGCTTGGTCGAACCAGGTCGCCAGACTGCGCGCGGCGTGCGGGTCGGTCAAGCCGCGCGCCCGTTCGACCGCCAGGTCGGCCGCGTGGCGCAGGCGCAGGGCGGCCTGGTCGTCGGCTCCCCATTGCTGGGCGATTTCCTGCGACGTGGCGTCGCCGCGCGAGAGCTTCTGCAGGTCGGCGGCGACGCGGCGGCGGATCTCGAGACCGCCATTGCGCAGCCAGTCGTTGGCGAGGCCCGGATGCCCGTTCGCGGCCTGAAGCGCCTCGTCGACATCCTTCGCCGAATGGCCCTGCGCGAGCAGCCACGCGCGCGCTTCGTCCGCGGGCGGCAGGCGAAATTCCACGCGCTGACAGCGGCTGCGGATCGTCGCCGACAAGCGCGCGGGATGCGCGGACACCAGCCACAGGTAGCGGCCCGTCATCGGCTCTTCGAGCGTCTTCAATAGCGCGTTCGCGGCCGAGGTGTTGATCGCATCCGCGGGGTCGACGATCGCGACCTGCGCGCGCCCGTACTGCGGCGTCAACGCCAGCGCGGCGGACAGTTCGCGCATCTGGTCGATGACGATCTCGCTGCGCAGCTTGGTGCCTTCGCGATTCGGGATGAAGCTGATGAAGCGGTAGTCCGGATGCGTGCCGGCATCGAGCAGGCGACAGCTGCGACACACTCCGCAGGCGTCAATACCGTTGGGCGTCTCGCACAGCACGCGCCGCGCGAGACGGATCGCGACGTCGCGTTTGCCCAGCTGCGCCGGGCCGCAGAACAGCTGCGCATGACCGAGGCGGCCCGACTCCAACGTCGCCGCCACCTGCGCGTACATGCGCGACTGCCAGGGCGCCATCGCGCTCATGCCAGCGACGCGCGATGACGACGCAATGCGTCGACCGCGGCCGCGCTGACGGCGTCCGGCGACTGCGATGCATCGATCACCACGAAGCGATGCGGATGCGCCTTCGCACGCGCGAGATACGCGGCACGCACGCGCTCGAAGAACCCGACCTGCTCGGACTCGATGCGATCCGCGTCGCCGCGGCCGCGCATGCGTGCAAGGCCGACGTCGACCGGCACGTCCAGCAGCAACGTCAGCCCCGGCTCGATGCCGACGAACTCACGCTCCAGCACGTCGATCAGATGCGGATCGCATCCGCGGCCGCCGCCCTGGTAGGCGTGGCTCGCGTCGGTGAATCGATCGCTCAGGACCCAGTCGCCGCGTTCGAGTGCGGGCGCGACGACCTGCGCGACCAGCTGCGCGCGCGACGCAAACATCAGCAGCAATTCAGTGCGGTCGCACGGTGCTTCACGCGTCGGGTCGAGCAGCAACTCGCGGATGCGCTCCGCAAGCGGCGTGCCGCCGGGTTCGCGCGTGCACGTCACCGCGCCGTCGCGTTCGAGTTCGCCGCGCAATGCGGCCAGCACGGTCGACTTGCCCGCGCCCTCTCCGCCCTCCAGCGTCACCAGCTTCGGTTCGCGACGCAGCACGACCGCTTCCGTCATTGCGGTGCGGCCTGCGCGGCGCGGTAATTGACGAGGTACTTCTGCACGTTCTGCTGGTGCTCGGCGAGCGACTTCGCGAAGAAGTGGTGCCCACTGCCGTCGCCGCGCGCGACGAAGTACAGCGCATCACCGGGCGCGGGATTCGCGACCGCCTGCAACGCGGCCACGCCCGGCATCGCGATCGGCGTCGGCGGTAGGCCGACGCGCGTGTACGTGTTGTACGGGCCGTCGGTCAGCAGGTCGACCTTGCGGATGTTGCCGGCGTACGTGCTGCCCATGCCGTAGATCACGGTGGGATCGGTCTGCAGCATCATCCCGAGCTTCAGGCGACGCGAGAACAGGCCCGCGATCTCCGGGCGCTCCTCGGCGATGCCCGTCTCCTTTTCGACGATCGATGCCAGCGTCAGCATCTCGTCCGGCGTCTTCACCACACTGTCGGCGCTGCGCGAACGCCACGCGGCATCCAGCGCCTTCTGCATCGACTTGTAGGCGCGACCGAGCACGTCGAGGTCGGTATCGCCGCGCGTGTAGATGTACGTCTCGGGCAGGAAGCGCCCTTCCGGATGCTGTCCCGGATGGCCGAGCTTCGCCATCAGCGCCGTGTTGTCGAGCTGCGCACTGTCGTGCACCAGCGCATCAGCCTTCGCGAGCGCATTGCGCACGTCGCGGATGTTCCAGCCTTCGACGATCGTCACCTTGTGCTGGATGACGTGGCCGTCGCGCATGTCCATCAGCAACTGCCGCGCCGTCATGTTCGGTTCGAGGCGGTATTCGCCGACCTGGATGCGACCCGCAGCGCCGAGCTGTTTCGCAAGCGCGGTCCATTCCAGCGTCGAACCTTCGACACCGGCTTCGTGCAGCTTGCGCAACACCTTCGGCAGCGAATCGCCCTGCCGCACGACGAGGCTGCTGCCGGGCTTGACGCCGCGCATCGGCGCGTCGGCGAAGTCCGCGTACAGGTACCAGGCGCCGGCAAGCGCAGCGACCAGCGCGACGAGCAACAGCAGGCTGAAACAACCACTTCGGCGCTTGCGCGAACGGCTCACGGCGACTCCGGTGTGTGTGCGAAGGCGGGATGTTCGGTCGCCAGACGGCCCCGAAGCCGGGCGACCTGCGGATGCGGCGACCACACGCGATCGCCTAGTCGCGCGACTTCGAGGATACCGCGCACGGCATTGCAGACGAACAGAGCGTCGGCGGATTCGATGTCGCGCGGCGTGACGCGGGTCTCGCGCGCCTCGAGTGCGGCGATCGCCCAGTCGCGGCAGACGCCACGCACGCCGCAGCGATCGATCATCGGCGTCGACCAGCCGTCCCTGTTCAGCAGGAACACATTGCCGGCGACCGCACTGACGACGTGGCCGTCGGTGTCGAGCATCAGGCCTTCGTCGGCGGTGTCGTCCGGCGCCCATTCGCTGCGCGCCAGCACCTGTTCGAGGCGATTGCAGTGCTTGATGCCGGCGAGTCGCTCTTGGATCGTCAGGCGCGTCTCGCACCAGCGCAGGGTGATGCGTTGTGGCGATGCGGGGATGTCGTGACGCGACAGCATCCAGAAGGGATCAACTTGCGACGGCGCATAGCCCCGGCCGCCAGCGCCTCGCGTCACGATCAGCTTGGCTACGCCGTCGCGGCCGTCGAGCAACTCGGCGAGTTCCACGCGCACCTGCGATTCGTCTGGCAGACGTAACGCAAGCACCTCCGCCCCGCGACGCGTGCGTCCCCAGTGGCGATCCCACCACGGCACGTCGCCGTCGAATGCGCGCATCGTCTCGAACAGGCCGTCGCCATACGCGAAGCCGCGATCGTTCGGCGCGATCGCATCGACGCGCGTCGACCCGGAGAACATGCGCACGTCCACGTCAGCCCTCGACGCCGAGCGCACGCAACATGCCGCGCGCCTTCGCCCGGGTTTCGTCGAGCTCACGCTGCGGGTCGGAGTCGGCGACGATGCCCGCGCCCGTGCGGAAACGCACTTCGCGACCTTCGACTTCCGCGCTGCGGATCAGGATGTTGAGGTCCATGTCGCCGTTCGGCGCGAGCCAGCCCATCGCGCCGGTGTACGCGCTGCGACCGACGCCTTCCAGCTCCGCGATGATCTGCATGCAGCGCACTTTCGGGCAGCCCGTGATCGTGCCGCCCGGGAACACCGCGCGGATGACCTCGCCCGGCGTTACGCCATCGCGCAGACGGCCGCGCACGTTGCTGACGATGTGGTGCACGTGCGCGTAACTCTCGACCGTCATCAACTCGTCGACCTCGACCGTACCGGCGCGACACACGCGCCCGAGGTCGTTGCGCTCGAGGTCGATCAGCATCACGTGCTCGGCGCGTTCCTTCGGGTGGCCGACGAGTTCCTGCACACGCGATGCGTCGTCGTCGCCGGCAATGCGCGGACGCGTGCCGGCGATCGGGCGTGTCTCGACGAGATCGCCCTGCACCGACACGAGCCGCTCCGGCGATGCGCTCACCACAGACCATCCGTCACCGGCGAACAGACCTGCGAACGGCGCGGGATTGTTGCGACGCAGCTGCGCGAACAAGGCCGCGGGTTCGACGTCGGCATCGAAGCGAGCACTCCACGCGCGCGACAGATTGGCCTGGAAGACGTCCCCCGCGGCCAAGTAGTCGAGGATGCGGCGGACGCCGTCGGTGAAGCGATCTGGCGCTTCTTCGTCGATCGCAACGGGCTTGCGCCATTCGGGCAGCGGTGACATATCGCTCGCGCGCTGCAGATCCGCGTGGGTGGAATCTGCTGTTGTGTCGTCGACAGCGTGCAGAACGCAGCTGCCGTCGACGCGATCGCGCTCGATCGCGGCGTCGATACGCAATGCGATCGCGATGGGGAGCGAGCCGGGCGCAGACGGCAGATGGAGAATCGGCTCGACCTGCGCCGCGGCTTCATACGCGATCAGCAAAGCCCAACCGCCGACGGGCGACCGATGCGTTCGCGAGGTCGCGGCGAATGCGTCATCCAGCGCGGCGAAGAAATCGTTGCCGAGGTCGCGCCCGCCACCGTCGCGAACGCGACCGTCGTGGTCGAGCACGATCTGTTCGCCACTCGTCGCGAGCAGCAGGTCGCGGCGCCCGATGCGCGTGCCCGACGCGCTGGACTCGAGCAGCACGGGGTAGCGCGCAGGCGCGAGCCGGTGCAAGTCGAGCAGATCTCCGGCACGCTCGAGGACGCGTCGGACGGGAGGCGGCGAAGGCATGCGTCGGTGCGGAGACGTCGGGAACGCGATTATCGCCGGGTAATGCCCGTGGCGTCCGATCGCTACAAACGACGAAGCCCGCGGCGGGCGCGGGCTTCGATCGTCCACGCTTACGCGCAGTCAGATCCGGCGGAACACCAGCGAGCCGTTGGTGCCGCCGAAGCCGAAGCCGTTCGACAGCGCCACATCGACCTTCGCCTCGCGCGCCGCGTTCGGCACGTAGTCGAGGTCGCAACCTTCCGACGGATTTTCGAGATTGATGGTCGGCGGGATGATCCCGGTGTGCAGCGCCATCACCGAGAAGATCGCTTCGACGCCGCCGGCAGCGCCCAGCAGGTGGCCGGTCATGGACTTGGTCGAGCTCACCATCGTGCGGTAGGCGTGATCGCCTAGCGCACGCTTGATCGCCATCGTTTCGGCGAGGTCGCCCAGCGGCGTCGAGGTGCCGTGCGCATTCACATAGCCGACCTCGTGCGGCGCGATGCCGGCGTCCTTCAGCGTCATCGTCATGCAGCGTGCGGCGCCCTCGCCGTCCTCGCTGGGTGCGGTCATGTGGAACGCGTCGGACGTCGCGCCGAAGCCGGCAAGCTCGCAATAGATGCGCGCGCCGCGGGCCTTCGCATGTTCGTACTCCTCGAGCACGAGGATGCCGGCGCCGTCGCCCAGCACGAAGCCGTCGCGCTCGCTGTCCCAAGGGCGCGATGCGCGCGTCGGATCGTCGTTGCGCGTGCTCATCGCCTTCATCGAGCAGAAGCCGCCGACCGACGTCGGCGACGAACCGCGCTCGCCGCCGCCCGCGATCATCACGTCCGCATCACCGTACTGGATCATGCGCATCGCCATGCCGATCGAATGATTCGACGTGGCGCAGGCCGACACCGCGGAGAAATTGGGGCCCTTCATCCCGGTAAGCAGCGACACCTGCCCCGGCAGCATGTTGATGATCGTGCTGGGCACGTAGAACGGCGAGATTTTGCGCGGGCCGCCCTCGTTGTACTTGATCGCGGTTTCCTCGATGCCGAGGATGCCGCCAATGCCCGACCCGATCAGCGCGCCGATGCGCTCGGCGTTGCTGTCATCGATCGTGAGACCCGAATCCTCGATCGCCATCAGCGATGCGCCGACGCCGTAGTGGATGAACGGATCCATCTTCTTCGCGTCCTTCGGATTCACCCACTTGGTGATGTCGAAGTCGCGCACTTCACCGGCAATCTTGGTGGTGAAGTTGGTGGTGTCGAAATGCGTGATCGGGCCGATGCCCGAACGTCCGTTGACGATGCCGTCCCACGTCGTCGCCAGGTCGTTGCCCAGCGGAGAGACGATACCGAGACCTGTGATCACGACGCGGCGTTTGGACATGACTTCGACCTCGAACTGCACCGGTTGCCCGGTAGATGGCTGGCGGCGATACGTCGCCGTAGGGCGTGGCATCAAAAACACGGGGCCGCAATGCGGCCCCGTCGGTATTGCGCGGAAGACGGAAGCGCCACAGCCTTCCGTCTTCCCGTCAGCGGCTTACGACTTGACGTGCGACTTCACGTAGTCGATGGCCTGCTGCACGGTGGTGATCTTCTCGGCTTCTTCGTCCGGGATCTCGCACTCGAACTCTTCCTCGAGCGCCATGACGAGCTCGACGGTATCCAGCGAGTCGGCGCCCAGATCGTCAACGAACGAGGCGTTGGTGGTGACGTCTTCTTCCTTCACGCCGAGCTGTTCGACGACGATCTTCTTGACGCGCTCTTCGATGGTGCTCATTGGATCTCTCTCCTCCCGGGACGGGATGCTAGATGGACAAGTCTAAATGAATCGCGGCGGGCCGGAGTATAGCGGCCGGTGCCGCGTGAAAAAGTCGTTGGAACTACGGGTTCCGCGGCCTTACGGCATGTACATGCCGCCGTTGACGTGGATGGTTTCGCCGGTGATGTACGACGCGGACGGACCCGCGAGGAACGCCACCGCACGCGCGATGTCGGCTGGCTCGCCAAGGCGGCCCAGCGCGATCTGGTCGAGCATGCCCTTCTTCGCATCCTCCGGCAGTCCGCGCGTCATGTCGGTATCGATGAAGCCCGGCGCGACGACGTTGACCGTGACGCCACGCGAACCGATCTCGCGTGCCAGCGACTTGCTGAAAGCGATGATGCCGGCCTTCGCCGCCGCGTAGTTCGACTGGCCTGCGTTACCGGTCACGCCGATCACCGACGCGATGTTGACGATGCGGCCCTTGCGTGCCTTCATCATCCCGCGCATCACCGCCTTCGACGAGCGATACACGCTGGTCAGGTTGGTGTCGATGATCGCCTGCCAGTCTTCGTCCTTCATGCGCATCAACAGGTTGTCGCGCGTGATGCCGGCATTGTTGACTAGGATCGAGATGGGGCCGATGTCCTTCGCGATCGCGTCGACGAGCTCTTCGATCGCACCGGGCGCGGTGACGTTGAGCACGCGTCCGCTGCCGCCCTTCGATGCAAGGCGCTCACCGATCGACGCCGCGCCCGATTCGGACGTCGCCGTGCCGATCACCGTCGCGCCCTGCGCCGCGAGTTCGTCGGCGATCGCCGCGCCGATACCGCGCGTTGCGCCGGTGACCAGCGCGATCTCGCCCTTCAGTGCTTCCGTCATCGTGGATCTCCGTTGCTGCGCGCGGACGCGCCGGTCGCGTAATGCATGTCGCCGGTTATTGGCGACGTCGTGGAATCAGGCGCGCCACTCGACGCGCGCGGCGTCGAGGTCGGCGATGTTTCCGAGCGCGCGTGCGTCGACCGACTTGTCGATGCGCTTCACCAGGCCCGTCAGCACCTTGCCCGGACCGCACTCGGCGATGCGCCCCGCACCACGCGCGATCAGCGCTTCGACGCATTGCGTCCACTGCACCGGCAGGTAGAGCTGGCGCACGAGCGCATCGCGGATCGATGCGATGTCGGTGCGCACCTCTGCGTCGACGTTCTGCACGATCGGCAATTGCGGCGCCGACCACTGCAGGCCGTTCATTGCCTCGGCGAGGCGATTGGCCGCTTCGCGCATGAGCGGCGTATGCGACGGCACGCTGACGGCGAGCTTCACCGCCTTGCGCACGCCGCGTTCGGCGAGCATCACCAGCGCGCGTTCGACGGCATCCGCATGTCCGCCGATGACGATTTGCCCCGGCGAATTGAAATTGGCGGGCACCACGACTTCGCGACCGCTGCAGGCCTCGCAGACTTCGAGTACGAGCGCGTCGTCCGCACCGAGCACCGCGGCCATCGCACCGGTACCCGCAGGCGCCGCGGCCTGCATCAGCTGACCACGCAAGCGCACGAGCTTCGCAGCGTCGGCCAGCGGCAACGCACCGGCAGCGACGAGCGCGCTGTATTCGCCAAGGCTATGGCCCGCCAGCTGCGACGGCATCGCGCCACCGCGCGCCTGCCACAGGCGCCACACGGCGATACCGGCAGCGAGCAACGCCGGCTGGGTGAATTCGGTGGTGTTGAGTTCGGTGTCGGGACCGTTCTGGCTCAGCGCCCAGAGGTCGACGCCAGCGCCTTCGCTGGCCTCCGCGAACGTGGTCGCGATGATCGGCTCGGCCGCAGCGAGGTCGGCGAGCATGCCAACGGACTGCGAGCCCTGGCCGGGAAAGACGAATGCGAGTTGCGTACCGGTCACGCGACAGCCCGTTTGGAAGAACGCGCCATCATACGGACGAAGGCTTCGCGCTGTCTGTACTCCGGCGTACGCCGCTGATCGGCGCATCCCACAGCCGTTTGCCGAAAATGCGAACGCCCGCCGGAATGCGGCGGGCGTTCGATGGCTGCGGCGCGCTACCCGATCAGTAGCGAACGAGCGCGCTGCCCCATGTGAAACCGCCGCCAAACGCTTCGAGCAGCAGCAGCTGGCCGCGCTGCACCCGACCCGAACGCACCGCTTCGTCAAGCGCCAGCGGCACCGAGCCGGACGACGTGTTGCCGTGCTTGTCGACGGTGACGATGACGCGCTCCATCGGCATGTCGAGGCGCTTGGCCGTCGCTTCGATGATGCGCAGATTGGCCTGGTGCGGAATCAGCCAGTCGATGTCATGGCGATCGAGGCCATTGGCTTCGAGCGTTTCCTCGACGACGGAATCCAGGGCCTTCACCGCGTACTTGAAGACGTCGTTCCCGGTCATCATCACGCGCACGCCGGCGTTGTGTTCCTTGGGCTTGAAGCCCACAGACACACCGACCGGGTTGTACAGCAGGTCGCGCTTGGTGCCGTCGGCGTGCAGGTGCGTGCTGAGGATGCCGGTGTCCGTGTCGGCCTTGAGCACGACCGCACCCGCGCCATCACCGAACAGCACGCAGGTCGAGCGGTCGTTCCAGTCGAGCATCCGCGTCAGCGTCTCGGCGCCAATGACCAAAGCGGTCTTCGCGGCGCCCGAACGGATGAACTTGTCGGCCACCGTCAGCGCGTAGACGAAGCCGGAGCAGGCGGCGTTGACGTCGAACGCCGGGCAACCGATCGCGCCGAGGCGTGCCTGCAGCAGGCAGGCGGTGGACGGGAAGATGATGTCCGGGGTGGTCGTACCGAGGATGATCAGGTCGATGTCGGCGGCCGTGACACCCGCAGCTTCCATCGCACGTGTTGCCGCATGGAATGCGAGGTCGCAGGTCGTTTCGCCTTCAGCGGCGACGTGGCGCTCGCGGATGCCGGTGCGCGATGCGATCCACTCGTCGCTGGTTTCGACGAACTTCGCGAGGTCGGCGTTGGTCAGCACTTTCTCCGGCAGGTAACTGCCGGTGCCCGCGATGCGCGCGTAAATGGTCTGGGTCATCCCCTGCCTCGCCGGGGTCCGGGGAGCGCGAGGCGTCCACGGACGCCGCCGTATGTACGGCGGCCTGAAAAACGGCGATGCGACCCGGAGGTCGCATCGAGATCGGTGGCGGGATCAACCGCCGCCCGCGCCGGAGGCCAAGCCATCGACGCGGACCGTGTCGTCAGGCGCCGGGGCGCCCGTCGATCACTCCTCGTCGGCGACCTTCGAGCGGACGTCGATGACCTTCTTGCCACGGTAGTAGCCGTCGGCCGTGACGTGGTGACGCAGGTGCGTCTCGCCGGTGGTCGGATCGGTCGCCAGCTGCTTCGGGCTCAGCGCGTCGTGGGCGCGGCGCATGCCACGGCGGGAGGGAGAAACGCGGGACTTCTGAACGGCCATCGGGGTGCTCCGGTGAAACGTGTGGCGGCGTCGGGCAGCTCGCCCGGGCCGAAAGAGGGAAATTATCGCCCAGCCCGGCGGCGCATGCCACCGGCGGACCCGTCCGGAGCGTTACTCCGGCTTGTTCTTCAGCGCGGCGAGAGCGGCGAAGGGATTGGGACGGCCGGTTTCCTCCAGCTCACCCTCACCCCATTCGCTTTCGACCGCTTCCGACCCCGGCTTCACCGGCACGACCGGCACCGCCAGGATCAGCTCGTCCTCGACCAGCGCGAGCGTTTCCAGCTCCCCCGACTCGTCGACCAGCAGCGCCTCGTAGCCCGGCGGCAGGGCCGATTCCTCGGCCTCGTCGCGGATCAGGCCCATGCGCTGGTCGATATGGACCGGCAACATGAACCGTTCGAGCGTGCGCTGGCAGACCAGCGGCAGTTCGGTTTCGACGCGAACCTCGACATACGCGATGCCGAAATTGTCACGATCGAAATCGAGCGAGAACACCGCGTGACCGTCGGGCGACTCGAGCAGGCTCGCGAGCCTGCGAAGCGACGCCAGCGGAACGCGACCCTCGTAACCCGACCGCGCGGTGACCTGGCGCCAGGCGTCCAGGGTCGCGGGTACAGACTGGCGTGGCGCTTCCGCGGACATAAGCCGCGAAATGTTAGAGAGGCGCCCGCGCGGTGTCAAACCGGCGACGGCCGTCACGCCGCGTGCGTTGCCGCGCGCCGGGGCTGCGGGTCAGACTGCGAGGCCTCAGCCGGAGATCGCCGTGACCGTTGTTGTGTCCCTGCTTGCCGTCGTCGCGGTCCTCGCCGCCATCTTCCTGCTGCTGCGTGCCCGCCGCCTCTCGCCGCACCAGCGCGCGGTGCGCGACGTCCTCGACGCAGCCGACGCCTTGGAAGATCGCCTGCGCGTCGCGAAGGCCGAGATCGAGGCGGTTGCCGGCGAACACAGCCCCAATGCTGTCGGCGACGCGATGCGCGAAATGCTCCGCCAGCGCCTGTGGCTGCGGGACCACGGCCACGACGCGACGCCCCAGCAACTCGCCCGCGTGCGCGATGCGATCGACGAGGCACGCACTCGCATCGATCATCAGCTGGTGCAGATCGAGGAAGCGAGGTTGCCGCGTGACTGAGTCGCGGCTCGTCCTGGCTTCGACGTCGCGCTATCGGCGCGAACTGCTGGAACGACTAGGCGTGACGTTCGACTGCATCGCGCCGGGCGTCGATGAAACGCCGTTGGACGACGAGTCGCCGGAGGTACTCGTCGAACGACTCGCACGCGCGAAGGCCGGCGCAGTGGCCCGCGCCGTGCCCGAAGCCTGCGTCATCGGTTCCGACCAGCTGGCCGAGTTCGACGGTCGCATCCTCGGCAAGCCCGGTTCGGCGGAGCGTGCGATCGCGCAGCTCGCGTCGATGTCGGGCCGCAGCGTCACGTTCCTTACCGCGCTGTGCGTCATGCGCGGCGAACACGAGTTCGGCTTGCATATCGATCGCACGCGGGTGCGTTTCCGCGAGCTGTCGACCGCCGAGATCGAGCGCTACGTCGACGCTGAACGTCCGCTCGACTGCGCCGGCAGCTTCAAGTCGGAAGGTCGCGGCATTGCGCTGTTCGACGCGATCGAAACCAATGACCCGACCGCATTGATCGGGCTTCCACTGATCGCGACGACGCGCCTGCTGCGCGACGCCGGCTTCGCCCTGCCCTGACTCAGCGCGAGATTACGACCGGGACTTCCGGCCATTCTTCGACCGCGCCGTCGTCGCCTTGCAGGCGCAAGCCGAGCCAGTGGCGCCCCGGGTGCGCAATGCCCGCGTCGACCGATCCTGAGAAACCGAGCGCCGGAGCGTTCGGCTCGACGAGCCCGGGCCACGACTTCGTCAATCCCTCGTACGGCAGGCGATAGCGCATTTCGCCGACGACGTGCCCGTCCAATGTCGCCTCCACGCGCTGCAAGCCGACGCCGTGCCGGAATGCCCAGCCCGATACCTCGAACTTGCGGCCGACTTTCGCATTGATCGCGGGGCGGTCGATCCACGCCATCGCGGGCGTCGTGCACGGACCCTGCGTGGGTTTGTCGAGGCGGAACAGCGCGAGTCGCTGGCGACCGTGATCGATATTAAGAACCTGCGGCGCCGGCAGGGGGCCAACGTGCTGGCAGAGCTCGAGGTAGCGATGATGCAGGTCCTTGAAGTCGACCTCGCTGATGCCGACCGCGAGCAGCACCGGCCCACGCGCGAGCAACGTACGCGGATCGGCGTCGAGGCCCCACAGATGCAACTGCGGCGCGCGGCCGTGCTTGCGGTTGAGCGGATGGTCGAGAACGACGATGTCGGGATCGCCGAGCGCGAAACCGAGTTCGGCGCCCAGCTTGAAGTTGTCGGCGACGACGCGTGTCCCCGGCGGCATCTGCTGCAGTCGCGCTCGCGCCGCATCGCCGACCTCGTCCCAACCGGCGAAGTTCGACGGATACCACTTCTCCGCCGCGGTTCGGGCGCGCACGTCGGGAATCGACACGGCGACGTAGTAGCCCATCACCGAAATCAAACCGAGCCCCGCGACCACCGCGGTCGCGCGCCGCCACATCGGCGGCCAGCCGGCGAGGAAGCGCGGGAGTAGCGGCATCAATGCGACGAAACCGGGCACCGGCCAGTGGAAGCTCACGCGCTCGGTGTCCGCGAAGAAGCCGAGCACGAAGAAGCCGGCGACGACGAGCAGACCCAGCATCGCGCACCATCGCGCGGTGAGCAGCGGGCTACGTAGGCCGTTGCGCCCCGCCTGCAGCAGCGCGACGAAGAGCAGCGGCGTGACCAGCAGCGCCTGGATCGCGATGAACCACAGGCCGCTCGCATGGAAGGCCCACGGATGGCGCTCGACCAGCTGGAAACGCAGGCCGGCGTCGGCGTTGTCGTAGTTCCACCAGACCAGCGGCGACCACGCGGCCGCGCCGAGGATGACGGCCATAATGACGCGCACGTCCTTCAGCAGGCGGCGGCCGTCGGGCGTGGCGAGGAGCACGAGAAAGCCAACGCCAATCACTGCGATGAAGCGGTAGTGGCTCAGCGCGCCGATCGCGAGTCCAGCCGCAAGTTCGAGCGCGTGCCCTGCGTCGACGCGGCGCAGCAGGCAGGCGCCGGCGTCCATGCATAGCAGGGTCGCCAGCGCGAGCAGCGGATCGGGCACGGCGAGCAGTCCGAGCGTCCCCACCAGCGGCAGCAGCAGCGTGAACGCACCGGCCTGCCAGCCTTCGGTCTCGCCGAACGTGCGTCGCGCGATGCGCATGACGAGCAACGGCACCAGCATGGCCACGACGAGGAACGGCATGCGTAGCGCGAGCGTATGCGCGCCGCCGATCGCGACGCCCAGTCGCGTCAACCACGCGGTCAGGCCGGGCAGATCGGAATACGCCGCCGCGGGGTGCTGGCCCTCCTGCCAGTAGAAGGCTTCGTCGACGAACAGCGGCAAATGCGCCGCGACGACGATCTTGACGACGAACACGACCGCCCACAGCGCCCAGAACTGGCGCCGCGCACGCGTCGCCACGGGCTCCGACTGCATCCTCATCCGACCTCGCTACACTCGGGTTGCGGCGGGATGCCGCCCGATTCCATTGCGCGGAGACAACATGGCCTCAGGCACGACGGCGAGCATGCTAGCGCAACACCACCGCGACGCCCTTGACCGCGCGCAGACGCAGGTCAATGCGCTCGTGCTCGGCAAGGCGCATGAAGTGCGTCTTGCGTTCGTCGCGCTGCTGTCCGATGGGCACATCCTCATCGAGGATCTTCCGGGCCTAGGCAAGACGACGCTTGCGCATGCGCTGGCCGCGACCGTCGGCCTCAAGTTCCAGCGCGTGCAGTTCACGTCGGACCTCTTGCCCGCCGACATCCTCGGCGTGTCGATCTACGACACCACGCGGCAGGCGTTCGAATTCCATCCCGGCCCGGTGTTCACGCAGGTGCTCCTGGCCGACGAGATCAACCGCGCGCCGCCACGCACGCAGAGCGCGCTGCTGGAAGCGATGGCCGAGCATCAGGTGACGGTCGACGGCGTCACGCGTCCGCTGCCCTCGCCGTTCTTCGTCATCGCGACGCAGAACCCGGTGGATCTGTCCGGCACGTATCCGCTTCCGGATTCGCAGCTCGATCGATTCCTGCTGCGGCTCTCGCTCGGCTATCCGGGCGAGGACGCGGAACGCGAACTGCTCGCGGGTGCGGATCGCCGCCAGCTGATCGCGGAACTGACACCACAGTTCGCCGACGGCGAGTTCGACGCTGCGCGCCATGCGGTATCGCAGGTGCACGCCAGCGAGGCGTTGATCAGCTACGTGCAGGCCTTGCTCGCACGCAGTCGCCGGCATCCGGGCGTGCGCGTCGGGCTCTCGCCGCGCGCGGGGCTCGCGCTACTGCGTGCGGCGCGCGCGCATGCGCTGCTGCTCGGTCGCGCGCATGCGGTGCCGGAAGACGTGCAGGCATTGTTCGCGCCTGTCGCCGCGCATCGTCTGGTGATCGATGCGGACGCCGGAAGCGACGACGCGGCGGCGAAATCCATCCTGCATTCGGTCCCCGTCGACTGATGGCAAAGGCGCGTGGCCTCCGTCGGCGGCTGCTCGCGCTGGCGCGACCGCGCGATCCCGAATCGTTGCCCGTCCGCTTCGACCGGCGACGCATCTACGTGCTGCCGACGCGCTTCGGCCTGTTCTTCGCGGCGCTCATCGCCGCGATGTCGGTGGGCGGCCTCAACTACAACAACAATCCCGCACTGCTGATGGCGTTCCTGCTCGCGGGCGCCGGCATGGCGAGCCTGGTTTCCGCGCAGCTGCAATTGAGCGGCGTGTCGATCGTTGCGGTCGATGCCGAACCGGTGCACGCGGGTCGCACGCTGCACCTTCGCGTGCATGCCCGCAACGCGGATGCGCGCCCGCGATCGGGCCTGATGGTCGACTACGAGAACATCGACGCGGTGCCGCTCACGCTGCGCGACGGCTCGGGCGAAGTCGTGCTCGACGTCGCGACCCAGCATCGCGGCTGGCTCGACGTGCCGCGCATCCGCGTGCATACGACGTGGCCGCTGGGGCTTGCGCGCGCATGGTCGTACGTCTGGCCGGACACGCCGGTGCTGGTGTATCCCGCGCCCGAAGCCGTGTCGCCGCCATTGCCGACCGGCTCGGGCGATCCCGCTGCGCGTCGGCTGCATGCCGCCGGCGACGACGTCCACCATCTGCGCAACTACCGCGCCGGTGATCCGCAGCGCGCGATCGCATGGAAGCCTTCCGCGCGGCGCGGCACGCTGCTGGTGCGTGAGTTCGAGCAGCCGACCGGCACCGACATCGAACTCGATTGGCGCGAGCTGCACGGGCTGCCGCACGAAGCTCGCATCGCCCGGCTCGCACGCTGGGTCGAGGACGCCGAACGCGATGGTCGCCGCTATCGCCTGTGGTTGCCGACGCAAGCCGTCATCGGTCCCGACCGCGGCCCCGCGCAGCGTCATGCGTGCCTGCGCGCTCTCGCGCTGATGCCGCATGGCTGACGCGATCGCCCGCCCGCTGGACGAAGGCAGCCGTCGCTGGACGCTGCTGGTCGCCGCGCTCTGCCTGTTGCCCTTGCTGCTGCAACTGCCAGGGCCGACTGCGCTCGCGATCGGCGCGACCGCCGTCGTGATCGCGATGTTGTCCTGGCGCAAGCCGCTATCCAACTTCGTGCGCGCATTGCTCGCGATCACGATCGTCGTCGCCATCGCGGCGCAGTTCGGCTTCCACTTCGGCCGCGATACCGGCTGCGCGATGCTCGGCGCGATGCTCGCGCTGAAGCCGGCCGAAACGACGAGCCTGCGCGACGGTCGAAGCCTCGTAGGCTTCGCGTTGTTCGCGCCGTTCTCCACGTTCCTGCTCGACCAGGGGCCATGGACGCTCGCACTCGGCCTGCTCGGCGCGATGCTGGTACTCGGCGCGCTGCAACGCCTCGCCGCACTCGAAGGCGAGATGCCCGCGCCCGGCCTGTTGCCGCCGATGCGACAGGCGATGCGCCTGCTGATGTTCGGCATCCCGCTGGCGCTGGCGATCTTCTGGCTGTTCCCGCGCGTCGGTTCGCCGATGTGGGGCGTGCCCGATCGCGCCGCCGCGAAGGTCGGGCTTTCCGATTCCATGTCGCCCGGCGACTGGATCGACCTGCTCGCGGACGACAGCGTCGCGGTGCGCGCGCGCTTCATCGGGCCGACGCCGCCGAAAAGCGCGATGTACTGGCGCGGGCCGGTACTCTGGGACTTCGACGGCCGCACATGGCGGCGCGCGCGTGACATCGGCATCTGGTCGCTCGATCGCGCGCAGCCGTCGACCACGCGCTGGACCTACACACTCGAAGTCGAGCCCACCGATCGCAACCAGCTCGTCGCGCTCGACCTGCCGCTCGCCGCGCCCGACGGCGCGTCGCTGACGTGGGATTACAGCCTGCATGCCGCGCGACCGCTCGCGAGCCTGACGCGCTGGCAGATGACGTCGTCGCCGCCGGCCGTCATGCAGACGCGGCTGCCCGATGCATTGCGTCGTCGCGCGCTCGCACTGCCGGACGGCTACAACCCGCGCACGGTCGCACTCGGCCGCGACCTGCGCGCGCGCCTGCATGACGACAACGCGATCGTCCAATACGCGCTGAACTGGATCCGTCGCGACTTCTCGTACTCGATCTCCGCGCCACCGCTCGGCCGCGACACCATGGACGAGTTCCTCTTCCAGACGCATACCGGCTACTGCGAACACTTTGCCGGCGGCTTCACGATGTTGATGCGCGCCGCGGGCATTCCGACGCGTGTGGTCACCGGCTATGTCGGCGGGCAATGGAACCGGCTCGGCGGCTACTGGATGATCCGTCGCATGGACGCCCATGCGTGGGCTGAAGTCTGGTTGCCGGAGCGCGGCTGGGTGCGCGTGGATCCGACTGCCGCGGTCGCGCCCGAGCGCATCTACGACACCGTCGACGATCGCCTTCCCGCCGGCGGGCTGTTCGAAACCCTGCAAGGGCCGCGCGGGTTCGCGCAGGTCGGCGACTGGATGCGGCAGAACTGGAACGACCTCGTGCTCGGCTTCAATGCCGACCGCCAGGAACGCCTGCTCGCGCCGTTCGGCCTGGGGCGACTGAGCGGCATGCAGCTGGTGCTGATGTTCGCGATCGCCGCGTCGCTCGCGGTCGGCCTCATGGTCTGGCTCAGCCTGCGCGCACCGCGCGAGCAGGACCCGGTGATGCGCGCGTGGCACGTACTGGGTCGACGCTACGCGCGTGCCGGCCTCGGACGCGCACCGTACGAGCCGGCGAGCGCTTGGGCTGAACGGATCTCAAAGGCACGTAGCGATGGCGCGCACGAGTTGCTGGATCTCACCGCCCGCTTCACGGATTCGCGATACGCTGCCGATGTCGCGGACGAGGCGTCCGCGCGGAGGCTGGCACGCGATCTACGTGCGCATCGGCCTTCTTCATAAGACTCATGCGCTGGACGCGCTCCCGTCCGGAGGCCGCAATGAAACGACGCAACACACTCGTTCCCGGCGCGCTCGCCATGGCCCTCGCGGCCTGCGCGACGTTGCCGCAACCGCTGCAGGGCCAGTACGCACCGATCACGCCGCGCGAGGCGTCCGACCACGACAGCGCCGGCACCACCGTGCGTTGGGGTGGCCGCATCGTCGAGGTCGAACCGCAGAGCAATCGCACCTGCTTCCAGATGATCTCCACGCACCTCGACGAATCGGGCCGCCCGTACTGGGCGAGCGACGACGTCGGCGGTCGTTTCATCGCCTGCCGCAACGGCTTCTACGACCCTGCGGTGTTCGAGAAGAACCGCGAAGTGACCTTCACCGGCCACATCGACGGTTATGAGAACCGCCGCATCGGCGCCTACGACTACCGCGTGCCGCGCGTCGCCGCCGACGTGGTGTACCTGTGGCCGGTACGTGAGCACGTCGACGTCGTCGAACGTCCTGCGCCGTGGCCGTGGTGGGGTTGGTGGTGATCGCGACGCGCTAGCGTCGAAAGCAAAAACGCCCGGGAATTCCGGGCGTTTTTCATTGTGCGGCGATCGCGCACACGGCTAGGGGTTTTCGTTAGCGATGCGTTCCGAACCCACCGAGCGCCGCACCCGCGAGCAGATGCAGATGCACCTGGAACACGGTCTGCCCCGCATGTGCATTGGTGTTCATGACGACGCGATAGCCGTCCTGCGAAAACCCCTCGCGACGCGCATAAGCAGCCGCGGCCAGCATGAGTTTGCCGAGCAGTTCGGCGTGCTCGGGTTTCGCCGCATCGAGCGACGCGATAGGCGTCTTCGGCACGAACAGCACATGCACGGGCGCGCTCGGTGCGATGTCGCGGAACGCGATGAGGTCATCGTCTTCGTACACGATGTCCGCTGGAATCTCGCGACGGATGATCTTGCCGAAGATGGTCGTATCGGTCTCGGTCACGCGCTCACTCCTTGATTTCGCTGCGGCTGCCGAACGCATGCGACAGCGTGCCGCGGTCGACGTATTCCAGCTCGCCACCCAGCGGCACCCCGTACGCGAGACGACTCGGCACAACGCCCTGCTGCCGTGCGAGCTGCGCGACGTAATGCGCGGTCGCCTCGCCTTCGACCGTCGGGTTCGTCGCGATGATCAATTCGCGTACTTCGCCTTCGCCAAGTCGCGCGCTCAGGCGATCGAGACCGAGTTCGCGCGGGCCGATGCCATCGAGCGGCGACAACCGCCCCTGCAGCACGTAGTACAGACCGCGATAGCCAGTCGCCTGTTCGATCGCGAGCCGATCGGCTGGCGTCTCGACCACGCAGAGCTGGTCGGCATCGCGCGATGCGCTCGAGCAGACGTTGCAGACCTCGCTCTCGCTGAAGTCGCGGCAGCGTTCGCAGTGACCGATGCGCTCCACCGCTTCGGCGAGCACCTGTGCCAGCTGGCGCCCGCCCGCGCGTTCGCGCTCGAGCACGTGATACGCCATGCGCTGCGCGGACTTGGTGCCGACGCCCGGCAACACACGGAACGCCTCGATCAACTGGTCAAGCAGCGTGCTCATCGCGATACGTTCCGCGAACGGTGGAAGCTCAACGCGAACACCTGCTTCAGAAGCCCGGAATCTTCATGCCCGGCGGAATCGGCATGCCCGCGGTGGCCGCCGACATGCGCGACTGCGATTCGGCATTCACCTTGTTCACTGCGTCATTGAACGCAGCGGCGATCAGGTCTTCGGCCATCTCGGGATCGCTGATGACGCTCGGATCGATGCGCACCTTGCGGCACTCCATGCGGCCGGTGATGGTGACGCTCACCATGCCCGCGCCGGCGTTGCCGGTGACTTCGATCTTGGCAAGGTCTTCCTGCGCTTTCGCGAGGTTTTCCTGCATCTTCTGCGCCTGCTGCATCAGCTGGGCGATGTTTCCACGCATGAGGTTTTCTCCGTAGCGAAAAGTTGGCGTCAGCGTTCGAGCGGACGCACGGATTCGGGGACGATGCGGCCGCCCGCGGCGACAAGGCGCTGCACATCGGGATGCTGTTCGAAGTCGCGCTGCGCAGCAGCCTGCTTCGCATCGCGCGCGCGCTCGACATGCACGCGCACCGAGTCGACCGGACGCGCCGGCGCTTCGAAGCGAAGCTGCGGCGCCTGGCCGAAACGTGCCGCAAGCGCGTCGGTAAGCATCTTCACCATCAACGCGCCCTTGAGGTGCTCGTCCGACGGCTCGATCGACAGGCTCAGCACGCCATCGCGACATGCGACAAAGCCGACGTGCTCGGCGAGCAGTCGCGCGGGACCGCGCAGGTCGCAGGTTTCGACCCAGTCGCGCCATGCATCGGCGTCTGAAAAGCCGCCGTCATTTGTCGTCGCGGATGCAATGGACGCCGCCGCGGGTTCCGGCGTCGCTGCGCGCGGAGCCTCCAAAACCGGTGCGGATACAGGCTCGACCTTTGCCTCCGCGACCGGCTTCGATTCGGTCACCGGCGGCGCGACCTTGGTTTCGACCGCCGGCGCGCGTGGCGGTGGGACCGCGGGCTCGGCTGCACGCGGAGACGGCGAGGCATCGAGCGCCGCACGTGCCGCGGCGGCTGCATTACCCGAAGCACGCGTCGGCACCGACGCCCGCTCGGGACGCGTTTCACCCGTCGACGTCGCACTACTCGGGCCCGGACGGAACGCCAGCATGCGCAGCATCACCATCTCGAACCCGGCGCGCGGGCTCGGAGCGAGCGGAAGGTCGCGTCGACCGTTCAACGCCATCTGGTACCAGAGCTGCACGACTTCGGCCGGCAATGCATCGGCCAGCGCATCGATATCGACACCATCGACCTCGATCGCCGCGCCCGGCACCAACTGTCGCAACTGCACGTGATGCAGCGCTTCGGCGGCGGCTTCGAGCACGTCGTCCCAATCCGGTGAGAACTCGCCAAGGCGTTCGACTTCCGCCATCAGACCCGCGCCATCGGCCGACGACAACGCGTCCAGCAACGCACCGACACGACCGCGGTCGACCGTGCCGAGCATCGCGGCGACGCCTTCATCGGTGAGTTGCGAGCCGGTGTAGGCGATCGCCTGGTCGAGCAACGAAAGCCCGTCGCGCAACGAGCCATCGGCCGCGCGCGCGAGCTGCTTCACCGCGCCGTCTTCGACGGCAATGTCCTCGGCTTCGAGGATCTTGCGCATCTGCCCGCGGATCTGTTCCTCGTCCAGGCGCTTGAGGTTGAACTGCAGGCAGCGCGACAGCACGGTCACCGGCAGCTTCTGCGGGTCGGTGGTCGCCAGCAGGAACTTCACGTGGCCCGGCGGCTCTTCCAGCGTCTTCAGCAGCGCGTTGAACGCCGACTTCGACAGCATGTGCACTTCGTCGATCAGGTAGACCTTTACCCGGCCTCGCGACGGCATGTACTGCGCGTTGTCGATGACCTCGCGCACGTCGTCGACACCGGTATTGCTGGCGGCGTCGATCTCGAGCAGGTCGATGAAGCGGCCGGCGTCGATGTCGCGGCAGGAATTGCACTCGCCGCAGGGGTCGGCGGACGTGCCGCGTTCGCAGTTGAGCGACTTCGCGAAGATGCGCGCGATGGTCGTCTTGCCGACGCCGCGGGTGCCGGTGAACAGGAAGGCGTGGTGCACGCGGCCGCTGTCCAGCGCGTTGGTCAGCGCGCGTACGACGTGTTCCTGCCCGACCAGTTCAGCGAAGCGCTTCGGGCGCCATTTGCGGGCGAGGACGAGGTAGGACATTCGATTCCGGCGCGTGCCGCCGGCGTCTCCGGCGTGGTGAAAGGATTGTGCCAGAGCCCCGTCGCACGCCGTGCGCGCCTTGTGGCTGCCGACCCCCGCGGCGTAGAATCACCGGCCCTGAAGACGGCCGGACGCCCGACTCAGGCCCAGGTGCGGAGAGGTGTCCGAGTGGTTGAAGGAGCACGCCTGGAAAGTGTGTAAGCGTCTAAACCGCGCTTCGGGGGTTCGAATCCCCCTCTCTCCGCCATAACACCGCAGCGCTTGCGGTGCGCTCCATGCAAGTCTCTATGGTGGCCCCGTCGGCCCCTCGCGACGCTAGGTCGAAAACCCCGCCAGGGCCGGAAGGCAGCAACGGTATCGACTGACGCGGGTGCCGAGGCAAGCCGGCGGGGTCATCGCCCATTCGGGCGACGGCCTTTCGCGATCAATCCGCGTACAGCGACCCGAACGCTTCGAAGTCGGCGGTTTCCAGCACCGCGGAAATGCAGTGATGCGGCACCGACAGGTGCACCTCGACGCTCTCGTCGTCATCGCCCTGCAGGTCCAGGCTCAGTTCGACGTAGGCGCCGTCCAGGTCGACCTTGCGGCATTCGACATATGCGCCGAACGCGGAACCCACGCGCATCCACGGCGTCAGCAGGGTGCCCAGCTCGATTCGACCGGGCTCGGTGAGGAACACGCGCAGGCGGTGGCGACGCTTGGACATGGCAACCTCGCAAATCGGATCGCGAAGATTAACCGGCCGCCCGTAAGAACGGTGCGACGGTCAGCCGGTCCAAGGCGTCGCGCGCTCGGCGGTCGGCTCGGCGAGCGGGATCACCTCGCCCGGTTGCCCGACGCGGTAGCCGCGCGCGGCAAGCGCTTGGCCATCAGCCACGCTTGCGTAGTGGTAGAGCACGCAGCGGTCGAGCAGCTCGCGCGGGTACTCGCGTTCGAGATCGTCGATGCCGCTATGCGACGGGTTGCCGTGAAGGCCGCAATCGTGCGCGACGAGTTCACCCTCGCCCGCATGACAGGCGAGCATCTCGGGAATCGGACGCGTGTCGCCGGTCCACACCACGCTGCCGCGCAGGCGCAGTCCGAATGCAGTGTCGGGCCAGTGGTGGCGCACGGGAAATACGTCGACGCGAATGCCGTCATGCCAGAACGCATCGCCGACTGGCACCAGCCGGAACGCATCCCAGAAATTGACGCCGCCTTCGGCGAGCACGTTCGGATACGCGGCGACGCGCTGCTGCAGCAACGGCACCAGCGGCGCCGGCGCATAGATCACGACGTTGCCACGTCGCGCATCGTTGAAAAACGTATCGACGAACAGGCGCTCGAAACCCGCGACGTGATCGAAGTGCGTATGCGTGACGAACAGGGCGCGCGGTGATTCGCCGTAGGTCGACTGATACGCCGTCAGCCCTTCGCCGCCGCAGTCGATCGTCAGCCACGGGCGACCGCCGCGTTCGATGGTCGCCATCGCCGAACCCAGCGTCACCGCCGATGCATTACCGACGCCGTGCAGGCGCAGCGACCACTCGCTCACGCGGCGCTCCACGCGTCTTCGTACGCTTCCTGTAGACGCGTGAAATCTTCTTCGACTTCGCCTACGTCACGCACACCTCGTCGCTTCAGCAACGAACGATGCAGGCGCGAAAGATTGCGGTGACGCCAACCATCGCCGATGGTGCGGAACACGCCGCGATCGAGGTCGATGACCCAGCCGCCACCGTTGCGATCGAACAACAGGTTGTCGGCGTTGAGGTCCGCGTGATCGAGTCCCGCGCGATGCATGCGCGCGACGAGACGACCCGCTTCACGCCACGGTGCAGCACCTTCGATCGCCAACGCTGCGAGCGTCTCCACTCCAAGCAGACGCTCGACCAGGATCGCCGCGCGATAACGAAGCCCGCGCCGCTCGTACATCGCCGCGAGCGGCGTCGGCACCGGAACACCACGACGCCGCGCTTCGCGCGTGAGTTCGTATTCGGCGACGCTGCGCACGCGGTCCTCGCCATTCCAGAGGTAACCAGCGCTGCTGACACGTGCGGCGAGTCCGCCACGCCGGTACTGTCGCAGCACGCAGGCGCCGAACGGCGCGTCGACGAACCAGGCTGCACCGCGCCCCCCGGTTGCGACCGGTCGCGCGCCCTCACCCCATGCCACCGGCGAGAACCATTCGGGCTTCGCTTGTCCCGTGCGCTCGGGGTCGAACACAATCACGCCACGGCCTTCGGGGCCGTGGAACTCGATCCGTGCGTCGTTGGCATGCGCGGTCGCCATGACCGGAGTCTATCAGCGCATGACACGCCCCCTTCCGCTTCCGCCCGGCGCGCGCGTCTGCCTGCTGCGCCTGTCGGCGCTGGGCGACGTGACCCACGTGCTGCCTTTGATCAATACGCTGCGCGCCGGCATTCCCGACGTGCGCATCAGCTGGATCATCGGACGCGGCGAGCACCGCTTGCTCGATGGACTGCCGGATGTGGCGTTCGTCGAATACGACAAGAAGAGCGCGCTCGCGGGTATGCGGGCAATGCGGCGCGGCTTTCAACAACCATTCGATGCGTTGCTGCAGATGCAGGTGGCTGCACGCGCGAATCTGCTGTCTGCATTCGTCCCGGCGCGACGACGCATCGGCTACGACCGCTCACGATCGAAGGATCTGCACGGCCTATTCGTGCGTGAACGCATTGCCGATCGACCCGGTATGCACGTACTCGATGCGATCGGCAGCTTCGCCGAGCCGCTCGGTCTGACGCCGCTGCCCGTGCGCTGGGACATGCCGGTGCCCGCCGACGCGTTCGAATGGGCCGCGGCACAATGGCCCGACGACGGCCGTCGCACGCTGATGATCTCGCCGTGCTCAAGCCACGTGCGACGCAACTGGCGCAGCGAGCGCTATGCCGCAGTCGCGGACCACGCGGTCGAACGCGGCTGGCGCGTGGTGCTATGCGGCGGTCGAAGCGAACTCGAACGCACGACCGGCGACGCGATCCTCGCGGCGATGAAGCAGCCGGCGCTCGACCTCATCGGCAAGGACACGCTCAAACAATTGCCCGCGCTGCTCGCACGCGCCGATCTGGTGATGACGCCCGACTCCGGGCCGATGCACATCGCCAACGCGATGGGCACCAAGGTGCTGGGCCTGCATGCCGCGAGCAACCCGCTGCGCAGCGGACCGTACAGCGACGTGCGCTACTGCGTCGATCGTTACGACGACGCGGCGCGCCAGCACCTCAAGCGCCGGGCGAGCGAGATCAAGTGGGGCACCAAGATCGAGTACGACGGGGTCATGGACCTCGTTACCGTCGATGACGCGATCGCGGCATTCGAGCGCTACGTCGCCGACAACGCCTGAGACAGGTCAGGCCGACGGCTGCCGGTAGTCCTCGTACGACTTCTCCTCGACGTAGGACGAGCCCAGCGCGAGGTTGATGTCCTTCTTGATGCGGGCGCGCTCGTCGTTCTCGAAGTACACGGCGCGTGCCAAGCGGACGAACTCGCCGTCGAACTCCTGCCGCTTCTCCTTGACGCGGATGTCGTCCTCGATCTCCCAGAGCCGCTCGTTGACGGCCTTGAGTTCCGCGCGCAGGCGGACGATGTCGTGCCCGGCCGCCGGATGCGCCATCCACGTCTTCTCCAGCGCCGACAGCTCCTTGCGGACGTTGGCAAGCTTGGCTTCGTCCTTCATGCGCTCGGACTTGATCTGCAGGATCGCGATCTTGTCGAGCAGCTCGCCGAACGACACCGGCACGAGGATCTCGGACATGGGCAGCCTCGAATTCAGGGGGCGCCAGTGTAAACCCGTGACACGGTCGGCCTTGTCGGCCGCCCCACCGCCGCCGTATCATTCGCGGCCCGCCGGTACGCCGGTGGGGACCACGGAGAGGTGGCAGAGTGGTCGAATGCGCCGGATTCGAAATCCGGTTTACGGTTTCGCCGTAACGTGGGTTCGAATCCCACCCTCTCCGCCAGATACGAAAAGGGCTCCCTCGCGGGAGCCTTTTTCGTATCTGGCGAGCGGGTGGTCTTTCGAGAACCCACCGGGTTCGACAAATCGGCAGGACAGCCGATTTGGACGGCCGCATGGCCGCCCGCGCGACGCGCGGGTGCGGGCCATGGATGGCCCGCATCCATCCCACCCGACGCGACGTACTGCGCGCACCGCCGCGACGCACCACGTCAAACCCCACGAATACCGGCCGCGAACCACCGCCCGAGGCATTAGGTGTTTCCCCGCCTTGCCCTATTGGACCGTCGCGCCGATGATTCGACAGGCCACCGCCCGCGCGTGACCCAATGATCGAATACGGACATCTGACCCACGCAGGATTGCGTCGCGAACTCAACGAGGACACCTACTACGCCGACGGTGAGCTCGGCCTGTGGCTCGTTGCCGACGGCATGGGCGGTCACGAGTACGGAGAAGTCGCGAGCGCGCTCGCGCGCGAAACCATCGTTCGCGAAGTGCGCGACGGCACGCCGCTCGCGCAGGCCATCCGCATCGCCGACGAGGAAATCATCGCGATGTCGCGTCGTCGCAACGATGCGCTGCCGATGGGCACCACCGTCGTCGCCGCGCGCATCAAGGGCGAACGCTTCGAAGTCGCATGGGTCGGTGACAGTCGCGTCTACCTGTGGCGCGAAGGCCAGCTGCTGCAGCTGTCGCAGGATCACAGCTACGTGCAGGAACTCATCGCCAACGGTGCGCTGACGCAGGAACAGGCGCGCAGCCATCCGCATCGCAATGTGGTCACGCAGGCGCTCGGCGTCACCGACCCGAAGAGCCTCAATGTCGAAACGATGACGGGCGAGCTGCGTCCTGGCATGCAGTTGCTGCTCTGCTCCGACGGCCTGACGGAAGAAGTCGACGACCGGTCGATCGGCAAGGTGCTTGCGCGCATGGACTGCAGCGCGCAGGAATGCGCCGACACGCTGGTCGCCGCTGCGCTCGATGGCGGCGGCTCCGACAACATCACGGCGGTACTGATCCGCCGCGGCTGATTCACGCGGGCGCGAATGCGCCGTCGTCGTCCGTCGCGTTTTCGATCACGCGATCCCACACCGCGCTGCCCGCCTTCTTGCGCAAAACCGCAAGGCGCGATTCGTGCGCAGCGAGTTCTTCGTCCGACACCACGATGCGCGGACGCGGACGGCTCAGGTCGATCTCGAACGGCAATGCATCGCCCGACGATTCCGACGCCACTTCGCCGAACCCGAGATCCGTCTGGCCCGACGTCAGGCCGATGTAGACCTCTGCGAGAAGCTGCGCGTCGAGCAGTGCGCCGTGCAGCTGGCGATGCGCATTGTCGACACCGAGTCGACGACACAACGCATCAAGCGAATTGCGCTGGCCCGGATAACGCTTGCGCGCGAGCAGCAACGTGT
The DNA here is from genome assembly GCF_054057595.1 of Lysobacter sp. HA18. Taxonomy (NCBI): domain Bacteria; kingdom Pseudomonadati; phylum Pseudomonadota; class Gammaproteobacteria; order Lysobacterales; family Lysobacteraceae; genus Lysobacter; species Lysobacter sp. HA18. The sequence continues at coordinate 1,168,723 of NZ_JBSRZL010000001.1, read as the reverse complement.
CTTCCACGCGACAACGCGACGCGATGCTGCCGTGGTGCGCACCGCACTTGCGCAGTTCGTTATCGAGGAAGCCGACGTCGAAGGTCGCGTTATGGATGACGAGCTCGGCGCCGTCGATGAACTCGAGGAATTCCTCGATGACTTCGTGGAAGCGCGGCTTGTCGGCGAGGAACTCGAGCGTCAGGCCGGTGACTTCCGACGCGCCCGGCTCGAAGTCGCAATCGGGATTCAAGTAACGATGGAACGTCCGACCAGTCGGACGACGTTCGACGAATTCCACGCATCCGATTTCGACGACGCGGCAGCCGCGTTCCCAGCTGAGGCCGGTGGTTTCGGTATCGAGGATGACCTGGCGCATCGATAAGTCCGTACGTCGTTGCGGGTAAGCGTAGCCGGGCCGCGTCTCGGAGACGTGTGCGCGAACTACGCGCGCGTCACGATTCGATCGGTGCGCTCGCGCCCTGCTTGATCGCGAGCGCCTGCGTGCGTGCGAGCACGTCGACGCGTTCGTTGTCGGGATCGCCGCTGTGGCCTTTCACCCAATGCCATGCAATGCGATGACGCTGCGTCGCTGCGTGCAGCCGTTCCCACAGGTCACGGTTCTTGACCGGATCGCCGCCCGCTGTTTTCCAGTTGCGACGAACCCATCCCGGCATCCATTCGGTGATGCCCTGCCGCACGTACTGCGAGTCCGTATAGAGGTCGATCGCACACGCTTCGGTCAGCGTTTCGAGCGACTGGATCGCCGCCATCAGCTCCATGCGGTTGTTGGTGGTCGCCGCTTCGCCGCCGGAAAGTTCGCGTTCTCGGCCCTTGTAGCGCAGCAGCGCACCCCAGCCGCCCGGCCCGGGATTCCCCAAGCAGGCGCCGTCGGTGTGGATCTGGACGGCCTTCAGCTCGTTCATCTAGTCGTTCATCGGAATTTGACGCATCGGGCATTGTGCACGGACCCCGGCCTCGACCGCTCGTCGGGACGGAACCATACGCTTCAGTATGCGATTCGGCGCCTAGGAATCAGTCATTTAGGGACGATTGCTCAAGGTCTCCGGCCGGTGAGGGGCGTTCGTCACGGTCACCGCGGGTTGACGGGGTGGACCGAGGCCGGCAAGGTCGCCGCTTCCTCGGGACCAGCACCGCAGCCGTTCAGCGTATTCAGGAGGCATCACGCTGAGGTGGCACTAACCGAACGGAGGTGTTTGCCAATGCGATTGCAGCCGCTGTCTGCGCGCGTCGACAACTACATCTGGGTACTTCGCAACGATCAGGGCCGAGCGCTGGTGGTCGATCCCAGCGAAGCCGGCCCGGTAGTCGACGCAGCGAACAACGAGGATTTCTCGCCGGCGGCGATTCTCCTCACGCACCACCACGCCGACCACGTCAGTGGCGCCGCGCCTCTCCTCGAGCGCTGGCAGGGCACCCCGGTCTACGGACCGGACGACGACCGCGTCGATCTTGCGATGAACCGCCCCGCTGACGGGGACACGTTCGAAGTCGACGACTGGTCCATCCGCGTGATGCACGTTCCCGGGCACACGCGCACGCACATCGCTTTTTTCGTCGAGACGGCCGGCAACGATCCGGTGCTGTTCTGCGGCGACACGCTCTTCAGCCTGGGATGCGGCCGCCTGTTCGAAGGGGACGCCGCCCAGATGGAGACCTCGTTGGGGAGGCTTGCAGCGCTACCACCCGAAACCCGGGTCTGCTGCGGGCACGAGTACACGCTGGCCAATGCCGCTTTTGCGGCGGTGGTCGATCCCGACAACGCGGCGCTTCGGCGCCGCATGAAGGAGGCCCAGACCATGCGCAACGCCCAACAGCCCACGCTGCCGAGCACCATCGGTAACGAACTGGCGTGCAACCCGTTCCTTCGCTGCGACCAGCCCGCGGTCGTCGATGCCGCCACGCGCCGCCTCGGCCGTGCACCGGCCGACCGTGTCGAGACCTTTGCCACGCTTCGAGCGTGGAAAGACGGGTTCGCGGCATGAATACCTATTCCATGAAGACGGGCGCCCTGGCGCTCGCGGCCGCGTTCGGCCTGGCGACGACCGCCGCCCACGCCGCCGACTCCCGCAACGGCCGCGAAGTGTTCGAGCACTTCCGCGCCGGCCTCGCCGAACCCACCTGCCCGGCCGAGCCGTCGCGCTGGACGAAGCAGTTCTCCGGCGCTCCGGACCGCCTTACGGATCGCAACTCCAATACGTTGGAGCTGTTCGGTCACGTGGTCGAGTCGGTGCGCGCCGCGCACCTGCCCAGCGAATACGCGCTGATCCCGTTCGTCGAAAGCGGCTACAAGCCCAGCGCCCGCAGCGGCGCCGGCCCGGCCGGTCTCTGGCAGATGATCGCCACGACCGCACGCAACCACGACGTCCCGATGCGCGCCGGCTACGACGGCCGCATGTCGGCGGTCGACTCGACCAAGGCGGCGGTCCGTTACCTCAAGACCCTGCACGGCATGTTTGGCGGCAACTGGCGCTTGGCGGTCATGGCGTACAACGCCGGCGAGTACCGCGTCTTCGGCGCGATCAAGCGCGCCGGCCAGACGCCGCGCACCGCGAACCCGCAGACGCTCGCTGGCCTGTCCGGCATCACCAATTCCTACGACGACAAGCTGCACGCGATCTCCTGCGTGATCGCGCAGGCGCAGCAGCAGCCGCGCTTCCTCGCCGCGCTCGACCGCCCGATCCGCACGCTGGGCCCGACGCCGGCGTCCGACACGATGATCGCCATGGTGCCGAGCAAGCCGGCACCGACCGCCATGCTCGCCGGGCTGTCCACGCCGTCGATCCTGGCCCCGGGTTCGGCTGCCGCGGCACTCGGTGCGCCCGCGCCGTCGCCGGCGACGACGCCTGAGCCTGCCACGGTCGCCGCGACGTCGACACCCGCCGTTTCACCGGTCGCCCCCGCGTCCACACCTGCGCAGAGCCTGACCGCGCCAATGGCCGCGCTGACCTCCGCGGTCGTCGCGATCTCGAACGGCCCGCGCAAGCACACGGTCGCGGTCGGCGAGAACCTTTGGACCATCGCCCGTCGCTACGGCATTTCGGTGGCCGACCTGGTCAGCCGCAACGGCCTGAAGACCGGCAAGCTGCTCGCACCCGGCATGGTGCTGGCGGTCGACTCGCTCGCCGCGAAGTAGCCTCCCGGCGCCGCCGCGGGCACACTACGGCGCCCGCCCGCCGCCTGGCGGGCGCCAGAACGGAGAGCACATGGGTTTCCTGCAGGGCAAGCGCGCACTGATCACGGGCATCGCGAGCCAGCGCTCGATCGCCACCGGCATCGCCGAGGCGATGCGGAACCAGGGCGCGGAGCTCGCGCTGACGTACCAGAACGACAAGCTCAAGTCGCGCGTCGAGTCCGCCGCCGCCGAATACGGCAGCGACATCGTGCTTCCGCTCGACGTGACCTCGGACGAGCAGATCGCGCAGTGCTTCGAGCAGCTCGGCCAGCGCTGGGACGGCTTCGACATCCTCGTCCACTGCATCGCCTACGCCCCGCGTGAAGCGATCGAAGGCGAGTTCCTCGACGGCCTGACCCGCGAGAACTTCGGCATCGCGCACGACATCTCGGCGTACTCGCTCGCCGCGCTCGCCAAGGCGGCGCGTCCGATGATGGCCGGCCGCAACGGCTCGATCCTGACGCTGAGCTACCTCGGCGCCGAGCGCGCGCTGCAGAACTACAACGTCATGGGCGTGGCGAAGGCGAGCCTGGAAGCGACGGTTCGCTACCTCGCGCTCAACCTCGGCCCGGAAGGCACGCGCGTCAACGCGATCTCCGCCGGCCCGATCAAGACGCTCGCCGCCGCCGGCATCGCGAACTTCCGCAAGATGCTCCACCACTTCGAGACCTACGCGCCGATGCGCCGCAGCGTCACGATCGAGGACGTCGGCAACACCGCCGCGTTCCTGTGCTCGGACCTTGCGCTCGGCATCACCGGCGAAGTCACGTACGTGGATTCGGGCTACAACATCCTCGGCATGACCGGCATCGGCGACGACGACTGATCGTCGCGATTCTTATTAATACGTTTCATCGAAAGCCCGGTTCCGACCGGGCTTTTTTTCGCCTTGCGCGCGGCAACCGTTCGCCGAAAACGCGAACGGCCCGCATGAGCGGGCCGTCCGGATGAGCCGAGTCGTGACCGTTACAGGTTCGACTCGTTGACCTCGATCTTGTAACCGCGACGCAGCGTGCGAACCGCGGCGTCGAAGTCGACCAGCCCATGCAGCTGCGCGATCTGGCGGCCGAGCATCGAGATGTCGCCGCCGGCCTCCGCAGCCGTGCCCGGCTTGACCGCATCGACGACGAACACGAGCCCGCGGCCGTCGGGCAGCACCTTCGAACCCGCGGCGACCTTGCCCTTCGGCGCATAGGCGGCGAAGAACGCGTCGGTGACGCCCGGCGCGGCGACCTGCGCATTGCGCGGCACGCCGATCACCGGCTTCGGTGCGGCCAGGCCCTGCGCCGTCGCGACCTGGGCGAGCGGCTGGCCGGCCCGGACCTGCGCCAGCACCGCCGCAGCGCGCTGCTGGGCCGCCTTGAGCGTGCGATCGGCGTGGATCGCGGCGATCACGCGGTCGCGCACCTCGGCGAGCGTCAGCTGGCGCGCAGCGGAATGCGCGGTCACGCGCAGCAGCACGCTGTGGTTGGTGCCGACGTCGATCGGGTCGGACACCATGCCCTGCCCGATCGCCGACTCCGAGAACGCCGTGCGCTGAACCATCGGGTTGGCGAGCACGCCGGTGCCCTGCCCGCGTGCCAGCGGGCCGGCGGTCAGCACCGGAACGCCGACGACGCGTGCGGACGGGCCGAGCGACGACGGATTCTTGAGCACGGCGTCGACGATCTTCGACGTCGTTTCGTTGAACTGGTGCTCGCGGCCGGCGTCGACCAGCTCCTTCTCGAGCGTGGCGCGCGCCTGCTCGAAGGTTTCCTGATTGCCCTGCTGGATCCGGCGCAGCTGGATGACGTGCCAGCCGAACTCGGTGCGGACCGGATCGCTGACCTGGCCCGGCTGCATCGCGAACAGCGTCTTCTCGAACTCAGGCGCCAGCGCACCCTTGGCGACGAAGCCGAGATCGCCACCCGCGGCCTTCGAGCCGGTGTCGTCGCTGTTGGCGCGTGCGAGCGCGGCAAAATCGGCGCCCGGTGCCTTGGCCTGTGTAGCGAGCTGCGTGGCCTTGTCCTTCGCCGCCTTTTCGACCGCGGCGCTCGCGCCAGCCGGCACGGCGATGAGGATGTGCGACGCCTGGCGCTGCTCGGCCGCGACGAAGCGCGTCTTTTCCTGCTCGTAGCGCTGACGAAGCGCGGCCTCGTCGACGACCGGCGGCGGCAACGTCGAGGCATCGAGGTCGACGTACTCGAGGTTCACCGTCTCCGGCGCGCGGTAGTCGTTGCCATGCGCGCGATACCAGGTGTCGATTTCCGCACTGCTTACCGGCGCGACGTCCGCTGCAGGTGCAGGGATCTCGACGATCGACAGGTCGCGCTTCTCACCGAGCAGCGCCACCATGCGATCGACTTCCGACGGCGTCGCGAATGCCGAGGCACCGACGCTCGTGCGCATCAACGACTGCGCGAGCCCATCGCGGATGATCTGCTCGAACTGCGTTTCATTGCGCGGCGGATTGAGGTTGCGCAGCGCAAGGCGGTACTGCTGCATGTCGAACTTGCCGTTCGCCTGGAAGGCCGGCACCGCCATGATTTCCTGCTGCACCATCGCGTTGCTCACGACGATGCCCTGGCGCTTGGCCCACAAGGACTGCGTGCGTTCGTCGATCAGATCTTCGAGCACCTTGCGCTTGCTCGCGGCGCTTTCAAACTCGCGCGCGTCGAACTGCGCACCCTGCTCCTGACGCGCGCGCTGGCGTTCCTGCTCGAAGCGCTCGCGGAAATCGCGCTGGTTGACGTCCTCGTGCTGCCACAGCAGCGACACCGGCCAGAACGACGGCGCACCGGCCCACCATGTCGGTGGCGCGCTGACGATTGCAACGGGCATCTCGCGCGAGCGCTGGAAGTAATCCTGGACGCCGAAGAAGGCGAACGGAATGACCATCAGGCCGAGCACCACGGTGGCGAACCAGCCGGAAGTCTTGTCGCGTAGGGTCTGCAGCATTGCGGAGACGGCGTTGGGCGAAGCCCGACAGTGTAGCCGCTTGCATGCGCCGTGAACGCGTCGCGCCCGCCGTGCATGAACCCTTCGGACAAAAGAAAAGCGCCGTTTCCGGCGCTTTTCGAAGATGGCGGAGCGGACGGGACTCGAACCCGCGACCTCCGGCGTGACAGGCCAGCATTCTAACCGACTGAACTACCGCTCCATTTGAAGCGACAACCGAAGTTGTCCGCAGCATTCGCGAAATGCGCCCGGTGCTGCGATCCGGAAAACGAAGGCGCCGCGAGCGGCGCCTTCGGAAAACATGGCGGAGCGGACGGGACTCGAACCCGCGACCTCCGGCGTGACAGGCCAGCATTCTAACCGACTGAACTACCGCTCCGCGTTCAAAACTTTTCGCCTGCCGGGCCGCTGTGTGGTGGGTGCTGAGGGTTTCGAACCCCCGACCCTCTCCGTGTAAAGGAGACGCTCTACCACTGAGCTAAGCACCCGGTCTTACCAGCCACAACCGGCGCTGGCGGGCGAGCTGTTTAGTTTACAGCGTCCTTAAGGGCCTTGCCAGCCTTGAACGCGGGATTCTTCGAAGCGTCGATCTTGATCGTCTCACCCGTCTTCGGGTTGCGACCCTGACGCGCAGCACGCGCGCGTACTTCGAACGTGCCGAAGCCAACGAGGGTCACGGTGTCGCCCTTCTTGAGGGTCTTGGTGATGACGCTGACCATCGCATCGACGGCATTCGCAGCTTCCGTGCGCGACAGTTCGGCGGCGTCAGCGACGGCCGCAACAAAATCGGCTTTGTTCATTCTTCTACTCCGTGGGCGGCGCGAAGCCGCAGATGTACTGAGAACCGGACAAACCCCTGACCGGCAGAGTCCCCTGTTCGACCTTGCCGCGATGCCCTTCACCGGGCCATGACGCGGACGGCGCTCGTTATACCAGCGCGCTCGCGACAGGCGCAAGCCGGAAAGCCAATAACGACGCGGCTTTCCGGCTATGTGCGCATGTCCGTTACGTATGTCTCAGTGCGTTATTTCCACGGGCGTCGACGCGACGGGCGGCTCGAGCACCGGCATTTCTTCCGGTGTCGGCGTGGGTGCCGCGGCGGGCGTTACCGGGTGCTCCAGCGCGACGTCGAGCACTTCCTCGATCCACTTCACCGGCACGATGCGCAGGCCCTTGGTGACCGACTTCGGCATGTCGACGAGATCCTTCTTGTTCTCGTCGGGAATGATCACCGTCTTGATGCCACCGCGCAGCGCGGCGAGCAGCTTCTCGCGAAGTCCACCGATCGGCAGCACGCGACCGCGCAGCGTGATCTCGCCCGTCATCGCGACATCCGCCTTGATCGGATTGCGCGTGAGCAGCGACACCAGCGCGGTGACCATCGCGATACCCGCCGACGGACCGTCCTTCGGCACCGCACCTTCCGGCACGTGGACGTGCAGGTCGTGCTTGGTCAGGAAGTCGATGTCGATGCCGAGGCGTTCCGCACGACCACGCACCACCGACAACGCTGCCGACGCCGATTCCTTCATCACGTCGCCGAGCTGACCGGTGAGCAGCATCGCGCCCTTGCCCGGCGCGAGTGCGGCTTCGATCTGCATCAGATCGCCACCGACCTGCGTCCACGCAAGACCCGTCACCAGGCCGACTTCGCTCTGCTCTTCGGCACGACCGAAGTCGAACTGCTGCACGCCGAGATACTTCTCGAGGTTCTTGGTGTTGATCAGCATCGGGCCCTTGCGGACCTTCGCGCCCGCGAGCGCGACTTCCTTGACGACCTTGCGGCACATCTTCGCGATCTGTCGCTCGAGGTTTCGCACGCCGGATTCGCGCGTGTAGTAGCGCACGGTGTCGCGCAGCGCGTCCTCGGTGACCTTGATCTCGTCGTCGCGCAGGCCATTCGCCTTGATCTGCTTAGGCAGCAGGTAACGCTCGGCGATGTTGAGCTTCTCCTCTTCCGTGTAACCTGGAATGCGGATGACTTCCATGCGATCGAGCAACGGGCCCGGGATGTTCAGCGAGTTCGACGTCGCAACGAACATCACTTCCGACAGGTCGAGATCGACTTCGAGGTAGTGATCGTTGAACGCGCTGTTCTGCTCGGGATCGAGCACCTCAAGCAACGCGGCCGACGGATCGCCACGGAAGTCCATGGCCATCTTGTCGATTTCGTCGAGCACAAATAGAGGATTCTTGCTGCCGACCTTGTTGAGGTTCTGCACGATGCGACCCGGCATCGAACCGACGTACGTACGGCGATGACCGCGGATCTCGGCTTCGTCGCGCACGCCGCCGAGCGACATGCGTACGAACTTGCGGTTCGTCGCCTTCGCGATCGATTGGCCGAGCGACGTCTTGCCCACGCCGGGCGGACCGACGAGGCAGAGAATCGGGCCGCGCATCTTCTGCACGCGTGTCTGCACCGCGAGGTATTCGAGGATGCGTTCCTTGACCTTCTCGAGGCCGAAGTGATCGGCGTCGAGCACTTCCTGCGCGGCCTTCAGTTCCTTGCGAACCTTCGTGCGCTTCTTCCACGGCACGCCGAGCAGCCAGTCGAGATAGTTGCGCACGACGGCGGATTCCGCCGACATCGGCGACATCTGCTTCAGCTTGTTGAGCTCGGCCTTCGCCTTCGCCTCGACATCCTTCGGCATGCCCGCTTCCGCGATCTTGCGCGTCAGCTCATCGATATCGTTCGGCGCATCGTCCAGCTCACCCAGTTCCTTCTGGATCGCCTTCATCTGCTCGTTGAGGTAGTACTCGCGCTGGCTGCGCTCCATCTGCGACTTCACGCGGCCGCGGATGCGCTTTTCCAGTTGCTGCACGTCGATTTCGCCGTCGACGAAACCGACCAGCATCTCCAGGCGCGCGCCGATGCCGTTGGCCTCGAGCAGTCGCTGCTTTTCGGAAATACGCACGGACAGATGCGCGGCAATGGTGTCGGCCAAGCGGCCCGGCTCATCGATGCCCGATAGCGTCTGCATCAGTTCCGGCGGCAGCTTGCGGTTCGACTTGACGTACTGCTCGAACAGGCCGAGCAACGTACGCGTCACCGCCTCGACTTCGCGCTCGTCGCGGTCCTGATCGGGTTCGATCACGCGGGCGCGACCAAGCAGCGCGCCATTACGCTCGCTCACCTTATCGACGCGCGCACGCGACACGCCTTCGACCAGCACCTTGATCGTGCCGTCCGGAAGCTTCAGCAACTGCAGCACATGCGCGAGCGTGCCGACCGAATACAGGTCGCTTCCCGACGGGTCATCGACATCCGCGGACTTCTGCGCGACCAGCAGGATCCGCTTGTCGGACTCCATCGCGTAGTCCAGCGCGCGGATCGACTTCTCGCGCCCGACGAACAGCGGGATGACCATGTGCGGAAAGACCACGACGTCGCGGAGCGGCAGGACCGCCAGGTCCAGGTTCTCGCGGGCGGTGGATTCGGTCATTGAAAGTGCTCCCGGGGTCATGGCGCTGGCCAGCATGAGACCGGCGCCGAAAAAGGTGCGTGGAGGAGGATCACGCTTACGCCCTTAATGGGGCTCGACAGGGGTGTTGCAAGCGTCATACCACGCTGCGACGCGCCGCAAGTCGCTGATTCGTGAGGGCGATCGCCCAGCGGCCGCGGCTTTCCGACAACGCGCTTGCGCGACGCGATTCGGCCGAACCATCTTCACGCGCATGCGTCTCTGAGGTTACGACCGCGCGATCTGCGCGGATGCGGCCGCCAGAACGCGAACGGGCGACCCGCTGGGCCGCCCGTCCGTTTACTTCTGCTGCCGGTCCGGTCACTCGCCGGACGCCGCCTTCGCCTGCGGCGCGGGCGGCGTCTGGTAGATCAGGTACGGCTCGGCCTTGTGCTCGATGACCGTCTCGTCGACGACGACCTTGCTGACGTTTTCCTGCGACGGCAGGTCGTACATCGTGTCCAGCAGCACCTGTTCGACGATCGTGCGCAGGCCGCGCGCGCCAGTCTTGCGCTTGAGGGCCTTCTTCGCGATCGCCGACAGCGCGTCCGCACGGAACTCGAGCTCGACGCCTTCCATCTCGAACAGCTTCTTGAACTGCTTGGTGATGGCGTTCTTCGGCTCGGTGAGGATCTTCACCAGCGCCGGCTCGTCGAGCTCCTCGAGCGTGGCGATCACCGGCAGGCGACCGACGAACTCGGGGATCAGGCCGAACTTGATCAGGTCTTCCGGCTCGACTTCCGCCAGCACCTTGCCGATCTCGGCCTTGCGCTCGGAGCTCTTCACCTTCGCGCCGAAACCGATACCGCTGGAATCGGTGCTGCGCTGCTGGATGATCTTGTCGAGGCCCGCGAATGCACCACCCACGATGAAGAGGATGTTGCGCGTGTCGACCTGCAGGAACTCCTGCTGCGGGTGCTTGCGGCCGCCTTGCGGCGGCACGCTGGCGACGGTGCCTTCGATGAGCTTCAGCAGCGCCTGCTGCACGCCCTCGCCCGACACGTCGCGCGTGATCGACGGGTTGTCCGACTTGCGCGAGATCTTGTCGATCTCGTCGATGTAGACGATGCCCTGCTGCGCCTTCTCGACGTCGTAGTCGCACTTCTGCAGCAGCTTCTGGATGATGTTCTCGACGTCCTCGCCGACGTAGCCGGCTTCGGTCAGCGTCGTCGCATCGGCCATGGTGAACGGCACGTTGAGCAGGCGCGCGAGCGTCTCGGCGAGCAGCGTCTTGCCGGAGCCCGTCGGGCCGACCAGCAGGATGTTCGACTTCGCAAGCTCGACGTCGTCGTTGCGCTGACGGCTCTCGATGCGCTTGTAGTGGTTGTAGACCGCGACGGCGAGCGTGCGCTTGGCGCGCGACTGCCCGATCACGTACTGGTCGAGGACGTCGAGGATCTCCTTGGGCTTCGGGAGATGGCTGCGCGTGGACTGCGCCTTCTCCTGGAGCTCCTCGCGGATGATGTCGTTGCACAGTTCGACGCATTCATCGCAGATGAACACGCTCGGGCCGGCGATGAGCTTGCGCACCTCGTGCTGGCTCTTTCCGCAGAACGAGCAGTAGAGGATCTTGCTGCTTTCGCCCGTGCGGCCCTGTCGGTCGTCGCTCATGTTCTGCCTGGCTTACTCGGAAAAGCAGTGTGGAGCCACACCGCTGAATGGCGGCCCGAGGATAGCACAGCGTCCCGAGGCCCTTGGGGGCCCGGGACACCGGCATTTCCGGGGGATGTGAAGGCGGTCCGCATGCGTTGCGGACGAGTCCTCAGCTTGCTTGGATCGACTCGTCCGGACGACGCTCGAGCACCTGGTCGACCAAGCCATATTCCTTCGACGCCTGGGCGCTCTTGAAGTTGTCACGCTCGGTGTCGCGGGCGATCGTCTCGATCGGCTGGCCGGTGTGCTTGGCCAGGATCTCGTTGAGGCGCTGGCGCAGGGTCAGGATCTCGCGAGCATGGATGTCGATGTCCGACGCCTGGCCCTGGAAGCCGCCCAGCGGCTGGTGGATCATCACGCGCGAGTTCGGCAGCGCAAAGCGCTTGCCCGCGGCGCCCGAGGCCAGCAGCAGCGCGCCCATCGACGCCGCCTGGCCGACGCAGATCGTGCTCACGTCCGGCTTGATGTACTGCATGGTGTCGTAGATCGCCATGCCGGCGGTGACCACGCCACCCGGCGAGTTGATGTAGAGGTTGATGTCCTTCTCGGGGTTTTCGGCCTCGAGGAAGAGCATCTGCGCCACGATCACGTTCGCCATGTGGTCGTCGATCGGGCCGACGAGGAAGATCACGCGCTCCTTCAGCAGGCGCGAATAGATGTCGTACGCGCGCTCGCCGCGACTGGTCTGTTCGACCACCATCGGCACGAGATTCAGGGCGTGGGGGCGATTGTCCATGGGTGCGTCGATCTCTCAACTATGTGTTCGGTCCGGCCAAGGGTGGGGCCGGCCGGACCGCGACACAAGGCCTTACTGGCGGATCGCGTCCGCAAAACTCAGCGACTGTTCCGTGTGCTGGGCGCGTTCGGCGATCCAGTCGATCACCTGCTCTTCCATCACGCGGTTCTGCAGGCTCTGCATCAGGTTCTGGTCGTTGCGGTAGAGCTCGATGACCTGCTGCGGCTCTTCATAGGTCGACGCGATCAGCCGCATCGTCTCGTTGACGCGACGCGGGTCGAGGCGCAGTTCGTTGCGACGCGCGATCTCGCCCACGAGCAGGCCGACCAGCACGCGCTTGCGCGCCGGGTCCTGCACTTCGGCGATCAGTTCGTCATTGAGCTCGGCCGGCTGCCCTTGGCGACGCGCGTTGTCGACGGCCTGCGCGGCGATGGCGCGGGCTTCGTTCTCGACCAGCCGCGGCGGAAGCTCGACGTGCTCGTACGCGGCGATCAGCTGGTCGCCGACTTCGCGACGCAGGCGGTTCATCAGCGCACCCTTGAGCTCGCGCTCGAGGTTGCTGCGGATCTCGGTGCGGAAGTGCTCCGGGTCGCCACTTTTCACGCCGAAGCTCCTGATGAAGTCGGCATCGATCTCCGGCATCACGGCTTCCGCGACGCGGTCGACCGAAACGTTGACCTTTACGGTGCGGCCCGCGAACTCGGCGACGCGCCAGTCGGCCGGGAAGTCGACGTCGAACGCCTTGCTCTCGCCCGTGCGCATACCCGTGAGCTGCTGCTCGATCGTCTCGAACATCATGCCCGAGCCGATCACGTCGGCGCCGTGCTCGACGCCTTCCGCCGGAACGCGCTGGTCACCGGCCTGCGACCAGGTCTGGAACTCGACGAGGTCGCCGGTGAGCGCGCCGCGCTCGACGTTCTGCCAAGTGCGGCGCTGCAGGCGCAGGTTCTCGATCATCGTGTCGATGTCGGCGTCGCTGACTTCCGCGGTGTGGCGCAACACGTTGAGCTTGGCGACGTCGATGTCGCCGAAGTCCGGCACGACTTCGAAGTTGGCGACGAACGCGATCTTGCCGTCGTCATCGGTCGACGGCTCGATACGCGGCTGGCCGGCGATCTGCAGCGCGTTGTCGCGCACGGCGTTGCGGAAGCTGTCGCCGAGCATGCGGTCGAGGATTTCGGAGCGGACCTGCGCGCCGTAGCGCTGCTCGATCACCTTCGCCGGCACCTTGCCCGGGCGGAAGCCCTTGAGCTTGGCGGTGCGCGCGATCTCCCGCAGCTGCGTCTCGACCGCCGAGTCGAGCTGGTCGGCCGGGAGGCTGAGGGTCATGCGGCGCTCGAGGTTGCCGACGGATTCGACCGAAACTTGCATATCCACTCCTGCGACCGCGGCTCCGCCACGGCACGTATCTGACTGACGATTCGGGACGACAGGCGGGATCGCCGGCCGTCAAGGTAAGAACGGGATAGTTTGGCGGATCGGGCGGGGGCGCGCCAGCTGGCGTGTTTTACGACGGGCGCGGCAGACCAGACCGTGCGGCCGCGCATCGCGGGACGGACGCCATGCGCCGATGTCTCCGGCAAAGACGCACTCGGCAATCTGGGAAGCGAGTGCCGTCCCGCGCCAGCGCGCGTTGGGTTGAGCCGCGACCTGAAACTCCTCGCGGGCTGGTGCGAAAGGCGGGACTCGAACCCGCACGCCTTGCGGCGCTGGAACCTAAATCCAGTGCGTCTACCAATTCCGCCACTTTCGCGCATGCGGCAAGGCTCGCCGCAAAAGAAAAAAGCACCCGGCGAACCGGGTGCTTTCAAGATGGTGGGCCGTCAAGGATTCGAACCTTGGACCTATTGATTAAGAGTCAACTGCTCTACCAACTGAGCTAACGGCCCGCACTGCAATTTTAACAGCTATCGCGAAAAAGACACAACCGCGAGAGCGAAATGGGGTGGCTGAGGGGACTCGAACCCCCGACATCTGGAATCACAATCCAGTACTCTAACCAGCTGAGCTACAGCCACCGTAGAACGTGTGGTGAGCCGTCGAAATGCAACGGCACACCGGCAAATCAGTATCGCATCGCGCAGCGTGTTCTTTCCCGCCGACGCTCTGAATTTCATTACTGCGTGGCGCGCCCGGCAGGAATCGAACCTGCAACCACCGGCTTAGAAGGCCGGTGCTCTATCCGGTTGAGCTACGGGCGCGTATCCCGAGCGGTACCGTCTGCAGGCCCGGAGGCCGGATGGTCGGGGCAGAGGGATTCGAACCCCCGACCCTCTGGTCCCAAACCAGATGCGCTACCAGACTGCGCTATGCCCCGGCCGGACCTTCCGTCGCGCGCCAGCGCCGCGAAAGGCTGAGCATTCTCGACGGGCACCCCGCCGCTGTCAATGCGCGGAAGCCGTCGCGACGCGAGCTATCCTCGTGCTTTCCATCACAGGGCTCCACCATGCGAAGCGGCAATCCCGCACTGCAGTCGTCGGCATTCCTCGACATCGCATCCGGCGGCGTCGTCAGCTCGCCCGCCGAGCGCATGACCCTGAACGGAACGGTCAACCGCACGGCACTGCTGCTCGTGCTCACGCTCGGTGCCGCGCTGTATCCGTGGACGCAGTTCTTCGCATCACCGAAGACGTTCAACCCGATGCCGTTCCTGCTCGGCGGCTCGCTGGGTGGATTCGTCGTCGCGATGGTGACGATCTTCCGCAAGCAGTGGTCGCCAGTGACGGCGCCGATGTACGCGCTGCTAGAAGGCCTGTTCATCGGTGCGATCTCCGCCGTGTTCGAGCAGCGCTACCCGGGCATTGTGATCCAGGCGGTCGGGCTGACGTTCGCGACGCTCGCGGCGTTGCTCGTGGCGTACCGAAGCGGACTGATCCGCGCGACCGAGAACTTCAAACTCGGCGTCGTCGCAGCGACTGGCGGTATCGCCCTGCTCTACCTCATCAACATGGGCATGCGCCTGTTCGGTTTCTCGGGCATGGGGTTCATCCACGACAGCGGCACGGTCGGAATCATCTTTTCGCTGTTCGTCGTCGTGGTCGCCGCGCTCAATCTGGTGATGGACTTCGACTTCATCGAACAGGGCGTCGAGCAGGGCGCACCGAAGTACATGGAGTGGTACGGCGCGTTCGGCCTGCTGGTCACGCTGGTGTGGCTGTACCTCGAGATGCTCCGACTGCTGTCGAAGCTGTCGCGCCGCTGACATAGCGACGACGAAACAAAAAAAGGCCGCCCGAAGACGGCCTTTTTCATGCGCGATACCGAATCACAGGCGACGCGTGATCGCCTCGGCGAACGTGGTCGTCGTGCCGGTGCCGCCGAGATCCGGCGTCAGCGAATCCTTGGCTTCCAGCGTTGCGACGATCGCCTTGCGCAGGCGCTCGGCGTCATCGACCTTGCCGAGATGATCGAGCATTTGCGCAGCACCCAACAGCAGCGCGCAGGGGTTCGCCTTGCCCTGCCCTGCGATGTCGGGCGCGGTGCCGTGTACGGCTTCGAAGATCGCCGCGTCGGTGCCGATGTTCGCGCCCGGCGCCAGGCCAAGGCCGCCAACGAGGCCGGCGCATAGATCCGAAATGATGTCGCCGAAGAGGTTCGTGGTGACGATCACATCGAACTGTTCCGGCTTCATGACCAGCTGCATGCAGCAGTTGTCCACGATCATCTCGTTGCATTCGATGTCGGTGTATTCCTGCGCGACGATGCGGGCGGTCTTGAGGAACAGGCCCGACGTCGACTTCAGGATGTTCGCCTTGTGCACCACCGTGACCTTCTTGCGGCCGGTGCGGCGCGCGAGTTCGAACGCGTAACGCACGATGCGCTCGGAACCGCGGCGCGTGACCTTTTGCGTGAGTAGCGCCGTTTCGCCGTCCTCCGACACCGACTGGCCTTCACCGATGTATGCGCCCTCGGTGTTCTCGCGGACGGTGATCAGGTTGACGCCGCTGCCGAAGCGCGACTTGGTGTTCGGGAACGAGATCGCCGGGCGCACGTTCGCGTACAGGTCGAAGCGCTTGCGCAGCTCGACGTTGATCGAGCTGAAGCCTTCGCCGACCGGCGTGGTCAGCGGGCTCTTGAGCGCAATGCGGTTGCGATGGATCGATTCCATCGTCGCGGCCGGCAGCAGCTCGCCGGTCTTCTCGTAGGCGACGAGGCCGGCGTCGGCGAATTCGTACGTCAGGCCGAGGTTCATCGAATCGAGAACCTTGAGCGTGGCATCCATGATTTCCGGGCCGATGCCGTCGCCGCGGATGACCGTGATCGTTTGCGTCATTTCTGATTTCCGGGAAATGGCGGCCGAACGTGGCTGTACGGCGCCGAATTGAGCCGCCCATTATGCCGAAGGCCCGGCTCAAAGCCCGGGCCCTCGTCGCATACGGCCGCTGGGCGCCGCTCAGCCGTGGTCGTGCGCGGCCGGCGCAGCCTCGCCCTGCTCCAGCCGATCGAGGAAATCGACCGCGCGACGCAGGTGCGGAATGACGATCGATCCACCGACCACCAGGCCGACCGAGAACGTCTCGAACATCTCTTCGCGGGTGACGCCGGCTTCCTTGCATTGCGCGACGTGGTAGCTGATGCAGTCGTCGCAGCGCAGCACCATCGATGCGACCAGGCCGAGCAGCTCCTTTGTCTTCACGTCCAGCGCGCCGGCCTGGTAGGTCTGCGTGTCGAGGGCGAAGAATCGGCGCACGACCTGGTTGGGCTCGGCGAGGATGCGTTCGTTCATGCGCTTGCGGAACGCGGTGAACTCGGCGACGCGGTCCTTCTCGGTCGGCGCGCTCATGCGCGGCCTTCCAGCAGCGGCTCGAGCCCACCCTTGCGATGCAGCGCGATCATGTCGTCGTAGCCGCCGACGTGGGTGTCGTTGATGAAGATCTGCGGCACGCTGGTGCGCCCGGTGGTCGACATCATCTTCTGGCGCTCGGCCGGGTCGGTGTCCACGCGCACTTCCGTCCATGTCTGGCCCTTGCTCTGCAGGAAGTTCTTGGCGGCCACGCAGTAGGGGCAGACGGCGGTGGTGTAAATGACAATGTTGGCGCTGCTCAAAACGGCTCTCCTGCAGGAATCGCGGAGGACTATGGACGCCGCGACGGGCCATTTCCACCCCTTGCGGTGGAACACAGCGATGGAACGATCCAGCGGCGGCGGGGTCCAACATCCCGCTTAACAGACGATTCACGCCTGACGGCCGCCGTCGCGGCATCCTCGCGATGCGCGGCGGCACCGTCGCGCGCCCATGGGGAATTCCGCTTGCGTCGCATCTCGCTCCTGTCTGCCGCCCTGGTCGCCGTCCTCGGCCTCGCTCCCGTGCATGCACAGGAGACACGCCTGCCCGACATCGGCTCGTCGGCGGGCGAGCTCATCACGCCGGCGCAGGAGGAGTACTACGGCGCGATGACGCTGGCGCAGCTGCGCCACATGGATTACGTGCTCGAAGACCCGCTGATCGACAGCTGGCTCGACACGCTCGGGCATCGACTTGCCGGTGCTAGCGACGACACCAAGCGCCACTACACCTTCTTCATGCTGCGCGAGCGGCAGATCAATGCGTTCGCGACATTGGGCGGCTATGTCGCGGTGAACTCGGGCCTCGTACTTGCCGCGGATCGCGAGGACGAAGTCGCCGGCGTACTCGCGCACGAGATCTCGCACATCACGCAGCAACACGTGCTGCGCGCGGTCGAGAAGCAGAAGCAGGACCAGCTGCCGACGCTGCTGGCGATGCTCGGCGCGATCGTCGTCGCGCAGCAGGCACACGGCAATTCGTCGGGCGATGCGAGCCAGGCCGCTGTCGTCGCTGCGATGGGCCTGGCCCAACAGCGCGCGATCAACTTCACCCGCGCCAGCGAAGCCGAGGCCGATCGCGTCGGCATGCAGGTGCTCGCGCGCAGCCATTTCGATCCGCGCGGTATGGCGGACTTCTTCGAGAAACTGCAGACCCGTTCACGCACCAACGAAGCCAGCGCTTACGGCGACGAATCGCCCGACTACCTGCGCAGCCACCCGGTCACGCTGTCGCGCATTACCGAAGCGAAGGACCGCGCCGAGCGACTGCGCACGCAGCCGAACTACGGCGGCACGTTCACCACCGACAACCCGCTTCTTCCCGGCGGCCTGCATGTCGACGCCAGCACCGGCACCGGCCCGACCGGCCTCTTCGACTACGCACGCGAGCGCCTGCGCGTCATGAGCGCGGACACGCCGGCACAGGCGATGCGCGAATACGAGGGCGTGCGTCATGCGCGCGCGCTGACGGCACCCGAGCAGTACGGCCTTGCCGTCGCGCACCTGCAGGCGGGCCAGGCGAAGGCCGCGTTGCCGCTGCTGACCAGCGTCGCTGACCAGCGCCCGGCGGACATCTGGCCGCAACTCGCGCTCGGCGAGGCGGAAGCCGCGACGGGCAATTCGACGTCTGCCGACGCTCGCTTCGAAGCACTGGTGAAAAAAGCGCCAACCAGCCGCGCGATCGTATTGACCTACGCCAAGGTGCTGGCCGAACGCGGCAGCGCGACCGCCGGCAAGCGCGCGCAGGCCATCCTTCGACCGCTGATGCCGACGCTGTCGGATGACCCGCTGTTCCAGCGCACCTTCGCGCGCGCCAGCGAACTCGCCGGCGATCCCGTCCGCGCGGGCGAAGCGCATGCAGAAGCGGCATACCTAAGCGGTCGTCCCGAACTCGCGCTCGCACAGCTGAACAACCTGAAGAAGCGCGGCGACCTCGACTACTACGCGCGTTCGCGCATCGATGCGCGCATCGCCGAGATCACGCCGACCGTGCTCGAGCTCAAGCGGCAGGGCATCCGCGACGAGGACCTCAGGCGCTAACGTTCCGCACTGTCATGGACGTGTAACCAAACGGTAGTGTAGTGCGGTCATCCGAGGGACCCGGTGGCCGAATGCACAAGCGCATCCTGATCGTCGAAGACGAACCCGCGATCCGGGACATGGTCGCGTTCGCCCTGCGCAAGGGGGAATTCGACCCCGTGCATGCCGGTGACGCGCGCCAGGCGCAGGAGGCCATCGCCGATCGCGTGCCCGACCTGATCCTGCTCGACTGGATGCTTCCGGGCACCAGCGGGCTCGACCTCGCCCGTCGCTGGCGCCGCGAAACGCTGACCCGCGAAGTGCCGATCATCATGCTGACCGCGCGCGGTGAGGAGAACGATCGCGTGGGCGGGCTCGAAGCGGGCGTCGACGACTACGTCGTGAAACCATTCTCGGCACGCGAACTGCTCGCACGCATCCGCGCCGTGCTTCGCCGCACGCGCGAGGACGACGAGGACGGCTCGATCGCGGTCGGCTCGCTTCGCATCGACGGCGCGGCGCATCGCGTAATCGCGCGTTCCGACGCAGGCGACCAGCCGGTACAGATCGGCCCGACCGAATACCGCCTGCTGCACTTCTTCATGACGCACCCGGATCGCGTGTATTCGCGGTCCCAACTGCTGGACCACGTCTGGGGCGGTTCGGTCTACGTCGAGGAACGCACGATCGACGTGCACATCCGCCGCCTGCGCAAGACGCTCGAGCCCTACCTGCTCGACGGCATGGTGCAGACGGTGCGCGGCGCGGGCTACCGGTTCTCCGCCTCGCCCGAAATCTGAGTACCGCGGTCGTGGCGACGTATTCCGCGGCCGGGCGGCGGCCGCTGCCGTTTAGACTGCTCGGCATGACGTCCAGCGCCCGATCCGCCTGGTTGCGCACGCTCGGACTGGTCGCGATCCCGACCGGCGCGGGCCTGCTGTGCGGCGCGATCGCGCATCACCCCGCGGCGGGGCTCTCGATCGGCGCGATGGTGGCGATCGCCTGGCAGATGTGGCGCATCGCTGGACTCGTCGCGCGGCTCACGAACGGTCGCCATGCGCGCCCCGATGCTTCGTCCGACATTTACGGCGAGATCGAGCGCCTGCTGCACGGTCGACAGGCGAGCGCGCGCGTTCGCAAGCGTCGTCTGGTCGGCATGCTGCGCGCCTACCGCGCTGCGGCGACGGTGCTGCCGGATGCGGTGATCGTGGTCGAGCGCGACACCCAGCGCGTCGTGTGGTTCAACGAGGCCGGCACGACGCTGCTCGGTCTGCGCTACCCGTCCGACGTCGATCGATCCATCGTCGAAAGCCTGCCCGCGTTGCCGCTGGCATCGTGGCTGGCGCGCGGCCGGCATGCGGAGCCGCTCGAGATCGCGTCCCCACTCAACGCCAACGTGACGCTGAGCCTGCGCCTGCTGCCCTACTCCGACGAGCTGTGGCTGCTGGTCGCGCGCGACGTCAGCCGCCTGCTTCAGCTCGAACA
Source organism: Lysobacter sp. HA18 (assembly GCF_054057595.1). Lineage (NCBI taxonomy): Bacteria > Pseudomonadati > Pseudomonadota > Gammaproteobacteria > Lysobacterales > Lysobacteraceae > Lysobacter > Lysobacter sp. HA18. The sequence continues at coordinate 1,148,469 of NZ_JBSRZL010000001.1, read as the reverse complement.
GGTTCGACGCGACTTCGTCGCAAATGTCTCGCACGAGCTGCGCACGCCGCTGACGGTGCTGCACGGTTATCTCGACATGCTCGACCCGGCCGACCAGCCGGAATGGGCGCCGATGGTCGCGGAGATGCAGCGCCAGTCGTCGCGCATGACGCAGCTGGTCGAGGACCTGCTCACGTTGTCGCGGCTGGAATCGCGCGACGAGCTGCCGTCGGAAGAAGTGGTGCCGATGGCGGGCATGCTCGCTGCGTTGCGGCGTGAAGCGCTGGCGATCGGGCTGTCGCGGCACGAGATCGAAGTGGACGACCGCGCGGACGTCGACCTCTTTGGTTCGCCGAAGGAACTGCACAGCGCGTTTTCCAACCTGGTCGCGAACGCGGTGCGCTACACGCCGGCTGGCGGTCGCATCCGTATCGGCTGGGAACTCGAACGCGATGCCGACGGCGCGACCGGCGTGATGCTCTCGGTCACCGACAGCGGCTACGGTATCCCGGCCGCGCACCTGCCGCGCATCACCGAACGCTTCTACCGGGTTTCGACCAGCCGCTCACGCGAGAGCGGCGGAACCGGGCTCGGCCTGTCCATCGTCAAACACGTGCTCCACCTGCACCAGGCGCGGCTCGACATCCGCAGCGAAGTCGGCGTGGGCAGCACGTTTTCCTGTCATTTCGGCGCGGCGCGCGTGCGCGATCGCCAGCCGCTGGAGCAGATTGCATGAACGCGGAAACCGACGTCTCCGAGGAACTCCTCCGCGACCCGTCGCTGTACTTCAACCGCGAGCTGTCGCAGCTCGACTTCAACTTCCGCGTGCTCGCGCAGGCGCAGGATGATTCCGTGCCGCTGCTCGAGCGGCTGCGCTACCTGTGCATCAGCTGCACCAACCTCGACGAATTCTTCGAGATCCGCGCCGGCACTTTGCAGCATGCGCAGGAACTCGGTCTCGCCGCCGGCCCCGATGGTTTGGTGCCGTCCGCGACGCTCGCGCGCATCCACGAGCGCGCCGCAGACCTCGTCAAATCCCAGTACGAATGCTGGAACGACGTGCTGCGCCCCCAACTCGCCAATGCCGGCGTGCGCGTGCTGCATCGCGATGCATGGACCGACGAGCAGACCGCATGGCTGCGCGCGCATTTCCGCGACGAGATCCTGCCGGTGCTGTCGCCGCTCGGCCTCGACCCCGCGCATCCGTTCCCGAAGATCCTCAACAAGTCGCTGAACATCGTCGTCGTGCTCGACGGCCGCGATGCGTTCGGTCGCGCCGGTCACCTCGCCATCGTGCGTGCGCCCCGTTCGCTGCCGCGCATCATCCAGTTGCCTGAAGGCGTTTCAGGCGGGCCGACCGACTTCGTTTTCCTCTCGGCGATGCTGTCCGCGTTCGTCGACGAACTCTTCCCCGGCATGACGGTGAAGGGCGCGTACCAGTTCCGCGTGACGCGCAATTCGGAACTGCTGGTCGACGAGGAAGAAGTCGAGAACCTTGCGTTGGCGTTGCGCGATGAACTGCTCGGTCGCGGCTACATGCGCGCCGTGCGGCTGGAGATCGCCGAACAGTGCCCGGACGACATCGTCGGCCTGCTGCTGCAGAACTTCGAGCTCGACGCGTCCGCCGTGTATCGCATCAACGGGCCGGTGAACCTCAACCGCGCGATCCAGGTCTACGACCTGGTGCGTCGCCCAGACCTCAAGTTTCCGCCATTCACGCCGCGCATGTTGCCCGGCGTCGAATCGATGTTCGAGACCATCGCCGCGCACGACGTGGTGCTGCACCACCCGTTCGATGCATTCACGCCCGTGCTCGAACTGCTGCGGCAGGCGGCGGAAGACCCGAACGTGCTCGCGATCAAGCAGACGCTGTATCGCGCCGGCAAGGATTCGCAGATCGTCGAGCACCTGATCCAGGCGGCGCGCGCCGGCAAGGACGTCACCGTCGTCGTCGAGCTGCGTGCGCGGTTCGACGAGGAAGCCAACCTTGGTCTCGCCGACCGACTGCAGGCTGCCGGCGTGCAGGTGGTGTACGGCGTCGTCGGTTACAAGACGCACGCGAAGATGATGCTGATCGTGCGGCGCGAAGGCCGGACGCTGATGCGCTATGTGCATCTCGGCACGGGCAACTACCACCCCGGCACCGCGCGTGCCTACACCGACATCGGCCTGCTGACGGCGGACGCCGACATCGGCCACGACGTGCACCTGATGTTCCAGCAGATCTCAGGCCTCGCGCCGTCGCTGGAACTGCGCCGCATGCTGCAGGCGCCGTTTACGCTGCACAGCGGAATGCTGATGCGCATCGAACGCGAGGCGCGCAACGCACGTGCGGGCAAGCCGGCGCGGATCATCGCCAAGATGAATGCGCTCAACGAGCCGCAGGTGATCCGCGAGCTGTACAAGGCCTCGCAAGCCGGTGTACGCATCGACCTGATCGTGCGCGGCGCGTGTTCGCTGCGCCCGGGCGTGCCCGGCGTGTCGGACAACATCCATGTGCGTTCGATCGTCGGGCGCTTCCTCGAACATTCGCGCGTCTACTGGTTCGAGAACGGCGGCGAGCCCGAGCTTCTCTGCGGCAGCGCGGACTGGCTGGAACGCAACCTGCTGCGTCGCGTCGAAACAGGGTTCGTGATCGTCGATCCACGCGTCGCGCGTCGCGTGTACGCCGAAGCGCTCGAGAACTACCTCGCCGACAACTGCAACGCCTGGGAACTGCAGGCCGATGGCCGCTACGAACGCGTGGTGCCGGCCGAAGGCGAAGCACCGTATTCCGCGCAGGCCAAATTGCTGACGAAGTTCTGCGGCTGATGCGGTGATGAACGGACTGCTTCATACCGCGCGACTTCCGCTGCAGGATGGCGACCTGCTCGCGGCCGTCGACCTCGGCTCCAACAGCTTCCACATGGTGGTGGCGAGCTACGTACTCGGTCAGCTGCGCATCGTCGATCGCATCAAGGAAACCGTACGGCTAGCCGAAGGCCTGGATTCCGCGGGCGGGCTGTCGGCGCCGGTGCGCGAACGCGCGCTCGAATGCCTCGCGCGTTTCGGTCAGCGCCTGCGCGATATTCCGCCGCAGCATGTGCGTGCGATCGCGACGAATACCGTGCGACGCCTCGCGATGCCGCAAGCGTTCCTTGCGCCCGCGGAAAGCGCACTGGGCCATCCGATCGAAGTGGTCGCCGGCCGCGAAGAGGCGCGACTGATCTATCTGGGCGTCGCGCACGAGCAGCCGCCGAAGTCCGGTCATCTGCGCCTGGTCATCGACATCGGCGGCGGCTCGACCGAATTCATCATCGGCAGCGGGTTCGAGGCGATCGAGCGCGAGAGCGTGCAGGTCGGCGCGATCGCCACCACGCGGCGGTTCTTCAGCGACGGCAAGCTCTCGCGCAAGGCTTGGCGTGCGGGCGTCGCCGCAGTCAGCGCGGAGCTGCAGCAATTCGCCGGCACGTACCGCTCGCTGGGCTGGGACGAAGCACTGGGCTCATCGGGCACGGCGCGAGCGATCGGCGAGATCTGCGCTGCGATGAAGCTCACCAAGGGTGCAATCACCGCGGAAGCTCTGCCTCTGGTCCGCGACCGCCTGCTGCAGGCCGAACGCATCGAGGACATCCAGTTGCCCGGTCTGTCGCCCGATCGGCAATCGATCATCGCGGGCGGCCTGCTGGTGATGGAAGCGACGTTCGACGCGCTGGCACTCACGCGTGTGGCCGTCAGCAAGGCAGCGATGCGCGAAGGCATCCTGTACGACATGATCGGCCGCGGCGGGCTGGACGATCCGCGCGAAGCGTCCGTGGTGGCGCTGATGGAGCGCTACGGCATCGACCGTGCGCAGGCGCAGCGCGTCGAGGACACGGCACTTCGCTTGTTCGACCAGGTCGCACGTGACTGGTCGCTGGACGACGACGACCGTCTGATGCTGGCGCGCGCCTCGCGCCTGCACGAACTCGGCCTCACCATTGCGCACAGCAAGTACCACCTGCACGGCGCGTACGTGATCGAGAACTCCGACATCTCGGGCTTCTCGCAACAGCAGCAGCAGTTCCTCGCCGCGCTGGTGCGGACGCATCGCCGTCGCCTGCACAAGAGCGATTTCGATGCCCTGCCCGACCGACTGCTCGCCTCCGCGCGCCGACTCGCTGCGCTGCTGCGTGTCGCGGTTGTGCTGCATCGCGGTCACGACCCCGAGCCGATTCCGCAGCTCGGCGCGCGTGCCGAAGGCGATCTGCTGACGCTGGCCCTGTCGCGGCCGTGGTTCGACAGTCGGCCGCTGCTGAAAGCCGACGTCCGCACGGAACAGGATTACTTCGGCGGCCTCGGTATTGAGCTGGTGATCGATACGCTCTGACGAATAGGGCGCGACGACTCACATCGTCGCGCCCGTTTCGCATCATGCAGTCCGCGCAGCCGGTGTACCGACGCGATACCAGTCCAGTCGACGCGTCGCGATCATGACGGCGGCGAGGATCGCGAACAGCAGTACCGAGCCCATCACCAGCGCGTTGTCTTCTGAAATCAGCAGCCCGTACAGTGCCGCGTACAGCAGGCCCAGCATCGCGGCGAACGCGGTGCCGCGTAGTGCGCTACGCAATGCTGCGCTGAGATAGAAGCCGATCAGTCCGATACACGCGACGCTGGCAACCGCATATGCCGCGGGGAACGCGATGTGCTCACTGAGGCTGACCAGCAGCAGGAAGAAGATCACCAGTGCGAGGCCGACCAATCCGTATTGGATCGGGTGGATCGGCAACTGGCGGATCACTTCGAACATGAAGAAGGCGACGAAGGTGATCGCGATGAACAGCACGCCGTACTTCGTCGCGCGGTCGGCCATGGTGTAGGCATCGACGGGGTCATCGAGCACGACGCCGACGGTTGCTGGCGCGGTGGCGTCAAGCACCGTGCCCGATGCGCCTCGTAGTGATGCAGCGCGTCCCGTGAGGTACTGGCGCTGCGCATCCGTCGCGATGGACGCGACCTGCCACTGCGCCTTGAAGCCCGCGTCGGAAATATCACTACGCCAAGGCGAGAGCCCCTGGAAGCTCGGATGCCGCCACGTCGAATGGATGTCGATGTTGTTGCGCTTGCCGACCGGCACGAACGCGATCGACTGCGTGCCCGCGAGCTGCACGTCCAGCCGCGACGTGAGCGAGAAATGTGCACCCGATGCGGGCACCGCGAGCGAGGCGTGCATGCCCGCGTCGTCGCGTGCACCCGCGCCCTCCTGCAGCGCGGCGTCCCGGCCGTCGATGCGTAGGCGGGGCGTGCCATGCAAGCCGCGAACGTCGGAAAGCGCGTAACCGAGCACCGGCACGCCGATGACGCGGTCGGCGCCCGGCGATTCGGCCGGAATCTGCACGTCGAAATCGCCGGTAATCGCGCCATTCCACTCGTACACCGGCACGCGATACAGCCCGCGACGGCGCGTCGTGGTCGCGAGTGCGCCGGCCGCGTCGAGCCGCGTCGGGAAGAACGTCCACTCCGACGCCTGTCGCTTGCGCACGCTGCGAACGACGCCGTCAGCTCCAGTCTCCTGGACGTCCACGGTCTCCGAATACGGCACCGTCAATACGGGCCCGATCACCGTCTGCGGCCCCGCGTACATGCGGCCGATATCCATGACCGCCTGTTCGCGATAACGCTGCCGTTCGCCGATCAGCCCGTTGACCATCGCGAGCGGTATGAGGATCAGCAACGTCATCACCGCTACCAACACCAGCTTGAACCCGATGCGCATGTCGCCCATCCATATGAAGGTGCGACGAGCCTCGCGCATGAGCGTGCGCCGGCGATGGCCGGACGGTGAAGCGAATATGAAGTCAGGCGGGAAGGTCGATGCGCGCTTCGGCGCCGCCATTATCGCGATTGCGGAGCGTGGCAGTGCCGCCGTGCAGGGCGGCAACCTCGGCAACGAAACAAAGTCCGAGGCCGCTGCTGCGGCTGGCCCCGCCCGGGCGCGGCAACGAGTAGAAGCGCTCGAAGACGCGGCTGGTCGCGTAGTCCGGAACGCCGGCGCCACGATCGAGGACTCGAAGTACGACGCCGCCGTCATCGTGTTCGGCCCGCAACTCGATCGTGCTGTCGTCCGGCGCGAAGTCCGATGCGTTCTCGATGAGGTTGGCGAGCGCCTGGCGCAGCAGGAACGCGTCGCCTGCAGTTTGCGGAAGACCGGTCGCGATCGCCGCTTCGGCCGTCTGCCCACGCGCACGGAGCCGTTCGCGGCAATCCGACAGCGCGCCGTCGACCAACGCGTTGATATCGACCCGTTGTGGCGATTCGATGCGCTGGCGATGTTCGACCGCCGCGAGCGCGAGCAGCTTGTCGATCATCTGCGCCATGCGATCGCTCTGCGCGCGGATGCCGGCGGCGAACTGCGCGCGGTCGGCGTCGGCCAGCGGTTGCTCGAGCAGCTCGGCACTCGCGCGAATGGCGGCCAGCGGGCTCTTCATCTCGTGCGTCAGCGAGTGCACGTACTGCTCGACGTATTGCTTGCCCTCGAGCTTCGTGCGCATGGTTTCCAGCGCGTGGCCGAGCTCCGCGAATTCGCCGGCGGTCGACGGCAGCGTCGCGCGCTCGCCTTCGGTGACGGACTGCGCGTAGCGGCGCAGCAGCCCGAGCTGTCGCGACAGCCACCACGCGGCGGCGAGCCCCGTCAGCAACGCGACGCCGAGCAACACGGCACCCCAGCGCGTGATGATGTTCTGGCTGCGATCGATGAACGGCTGCAGCGCGCGATTGGGTTTGGCGACGGTGAGCACGCCGATCAGCTGACCGTTCGCGTCGCGCACCGGCGCCGCGACGTGCATCACCGTCGAATATGGATCCTTCGGATTCTCCGCCGTCGATCGCGCGCCGTACTGGCCGTGCAGCGTGCGATAGACGTCGTTCCACTTCGAGTAGTCGCGCCCGATATCACGCCCCGTGCTGTCGAACACGACGATGCCGCGGGCGTCGGTCACGTACACGCGATACGTCGTGACGCGCTTGGGAAAACCCCAGATCGCAGCGCCGGGGTCGCGGCCGTGCAATGCGCGCACGTGCTGCGCGAAGCGGCCATCGGCGATATGGCCGGATGCGAGATCGTCGGCTGCGAGTTCGGCCAGCACGTTCGCGGTGTCGACCAGCGTGTCTTCCATCGCCTGCCGCACGCCGGGCTTCACCTGTGCGACGAACACCTTCGTCAGCAGCAGGCCGGCCAGCGCGACGATCGCGAAGTACCCGAGGAAGATGCGAAGGCCGATGCGCATGTCAGTCGACGTGCAGCGAGTAGCCGAGCCCGCGTTGCGTGCGGATCGGGTCGGCGTCCGGGTCGACGTCGCGCAGCTTCGCGCGCAGCGTCTTGATGTGCGTGTCGACGGTGCGGTCGGTGCTGTCGCTGTCCGTGCCCCAGACACGGTCCATCAGCTGCGCGCGGGTCAGGATCGCGCCGGGCCGCTGCAGCAGTGCCGCGAGCAGGCCGTATTCGTAACGCGTCAGGTCCAGCGCGCGCCCGCGCCAGGCGATGCGATGGCCTTCGGCGTCGTGCACGAATCGGCCCACCGGCGCCGCGCCGCGGCTGCGTCGCAGCACCGCGCGAACGCGGGCGACGAGTTCGCGCGGCGAAAAGGGTTTGGCGACGTAGTCGTCGGCACCGATCTCGAAGCCCAGCACGCGATCGGCTTCGGCGTCGCGTGCGGTGAGGAAGATCACCGGCAGGTCGCGGCCGCGGCGCAGTTCGCGACAGAGCGCGAAGCCGCCGATGTCGGGCAGGCCGACGTCGAGGATGGCGAGATCGTGCGTGCCCGCGGCCGCGAGACGCAGCGCGTCGCCACCGGTCAGCGCGTGCTCGACCTCGAAACCGTCCTCGCGCAGCGCGAACTCAATGGTCCGCGCGATCGCGCTCTCGTCCTCGACCAGCAGGATCCGCCCCATGTGCCCCTCCGATGCCGCCATCAGTGTGCCACCGCGTACCCGCGTACCCTATCCGGCATGAACTATCGCCACGCCTTCCATGCCGGCAACCATGCCGACGTCCTCAAGCACACCGCGCTGCTCGCGCTCTGCGACGCGCTCACCGCCAAGCCGGCGCCGCTTTTCGCGATGGACACGCACGCCGGCCGCGGCATGTATTACCTCGACGCGGCGCAGGCCAAGCGCACGGGTGAGGCGTCGGGCGGTGTTGGCGGCGTCGATCGCCTGCAGCCGGGCACCGCGCCTGCGCCGCTGCGGGCCTACGTCGACGCGATCACGGCCTGCCGCAATGCGCACGGCCCGAACGCCTACCCCGGCTCACCGTGGCTGCTGGCGCATGCGCTGCGTGAGCAAGACCGCATCACCTGCTGCGAGCTGCTGCCTGAAGAAGCCGAAGCACTGAAAACCGCGATGGCGCCGGACGCACGCGTCGCCGTGCATGCACGTGACGGCTACGGCGCGATGCACGCCCTGCTTCCGCCGCGCATCGGCAACGAGCGCTTCGCTCGCGGCTTGGTGCTGATCGACCCGCCGTTCGAAGCGCAGCTGCAGGAATTCGAGACGGCGCTGCGCGCGCTGCGCGATGCGATCGAGCGCTGGCCGCAGGGCACCTACGCGTTCTGGTACCCGATCAAGCAGCGACGCGCGTTGCAGCGCGCCTATCGCTCGATGGCGACGATCCCGGCGAAGTCGGTGATGCTCGCCGAGTTGCTCGTGCGACCCGACGACTCGCCGCTGCGCATGAACGGTAGCGGCCTGTTGCTGCTCAATGCGCCCTACCGCTTCGACCAGCGCATGCGCGAGCTGTTGCCTGTGCTCGCCGATGTGCTCGGCGAGCCGGCCGGTTCGGCGTGGCGCGTCGAATGGCTGAAAGCGCCGGCCTGATCAGTCGTTCGTCGCGACGCCGTTCTTGTCGACGAGGTCCGGCTCGAAGAAGCTCCAGCGCACCTCGGGGAATGCCACCTTCATCTCGCGCTCGACGGTGTTGATCGCGTGCACCATCGCCGTCGCGCTGCCTGCCTCGTGCATCTGCGCCTGCACCGACACCACCGCGTGATTGCCGAGCTGCACGGTGATGAGGTTGAGCACGCGATCGATCTCGGGCCGCGCCTTCAGGAACTCGCACAGCTGGGTTTCGCGCAGCGGATCCATGCTCTGACCGATCAGCATGGCCTTGATGCCGATGCCGACCATGATCGCGACCACGATCAGCAGCACGCCGATCGCGATGGTACCCACCGCATCCCAGATCGGATTGCCGGTGACGACCGACAGCATCACCGCGACCAGTGCGAGCACGAGGCCGGCGAGCGCCGCGAGATCCTCGCCGAAGATCACCAGCAGCTCGCCTTGGCGCGTTTCGCGGAACCACTGGAACAGCGAACGGCCGCCACGGGCCTTGTTCACTTCCTGCATGCAGGCGCGCATCGAAATGCCTTCGGCGATCACGCCGAAGGTCAGCACGCCCGCCGCCCACCACCACTGTTTCAGCGGCTCGGGGCTCGACAGCTTGTGGATGCCCTCGTACAGCGAAAACATGCCGCCGATGGTGAACAGCATCACCGCGACCAGGAACGACCAGAAGTAGATCGCCTTGCCGTAGCCCAGCGGATAGTTCGGTGACGGCGGCTTCTGCGACTGGCGCACGCCGACCAGCAGCAGCACCTGGTTGCCGCAGTCGGCGAACGAATGCACGGTTTCGGCGAGCATCGCGCTCGAGCCCGTAAAGAACGCCGCCACGCCCTTCGCGATCGCGATCGCGAGGTTCGCGCCGAGCGCGAAGAAGATCGCGCGAGTGGAATCGCCGCCAGCCATGGATCGTCCTGTTTCGAATAGGCCGGCGAGTCTACCAATCGGCCGTGCAGCTGCTCGCAGTGCGCGATTCGTCCCATCCAAGCGACCGTAGCTGCGGGCGAACCGAACGGCGCATGACGAGGCGGCCGCGCACAACGCAAATACAACGCGCCGGACAACGAAAGGCTCACGTCGACTCTGGAACGATCCCGCCATGGCAGCGCGCGACCGTCTCCCGCCCTGGCACGAACGCCATCGTCTTCCGAACGGCCGTGAGGTGCTGATCCGTCCCATCCGACCGGAGGACGCCGAACCGCTGCGCGCAGGCTTCGCGCTGCTGGAGCCCGAGGTGGTGCGGTCGACATTGGTGCGGGGCACCGAGCTGTCGACCTCCGACGCCGATCGCCTCGCGCGCCCGAACCCGCGCACCGAGTTCACGCTGGTCGCCACCGACCTCGACTCCCCCGGCGAGGCGCTGATCGGCGCGATCGCCTATGTCCATACCGACAGCGCCGGCCAGGTCGGCGACTTCACCATCCTCGTCAGCCGCTTCGTCGCGGGCATGGGCATGCGCCGCTACCTGCTGACCCGCGTGGCGAAATGGGCGCGCAGCCGCGGCCTCGGCGTCCTGCGCGGCGAGCTGCCGCAGGACCCGGACGTGCTCGGGCTCGCCGAGTCGCTGGGCTTCCAGGCGGGCGACGGCGGCCGTGATCCGTCGCTGGTGCGCGTCTCGCTGGAACTGCCGCGCCGATGACCGCACTCAGGACATGCGACGCGGTTCAGTAGAATCGCGCGCCTCATGCCGACCCCTCTTCTTCCCGTTCCGCCGCTGCCGAAGGCCGGCCAGCAGCGCGCCTGGTGGCGCGCGCCGGTCTCGCCGTCCGCGCTGGCCTTCCATATCGCCGCCACCGCGACCGCCCACAGCGGCCCGCTGCTCGCGATCACCCGCGACAACCAGAGCGCGCACCAGCTCGAAGGCGACCTGCGCACGCTGCTCGGCCCGCGCGCCGGCGTCGAAGGCGATACGCCCGTGCTCGCCTTCCCCGACTGGGAAACGCTGCCCTACGACGCCTTCAGCCCGCATCCGGACATCGTCAGCCAGCGCCTGGCCACGCTGCACCGACTGCCGCAGCTCAAGCGCGGTGTGGTCGTGCTGCCCGTGCAGACGCTCATGCAGCGGCTCGCGCCGCCCAGGCACGTGGTCGGCGGCAGTTTCGACGTGCGCGTCGGCCAGCGTCTCGACCTCGACTCCGAAAAGCGTCGTCTCGAAGCCGCCGGCTATCGCCACGTTCCGCAGGTGCTCGATCCGGGCGACTTCGCCGTGCGCGGCGGCCTGCTCGACGTCTATCCGATGGGTTCGGACCAGCCGTTCCGCATCGAGCTTCTCGACGACGAGATCGACACCATCCGCGTGTTCGACCCCGAATCGCAGCGTTCGCTGGAAAAGATGGATCGCATCCATCTGCTGCCCGGCCGCGAGCTTCCGCTGGACGAAGCCGCGCTCAAGGGCGCACTCGAACGCCTGCGCGAACGCTTCGACGTCGACACGCGCCGCAGCTCGCTCTATCAGGACCTGAAGTCGGGCCTCGCGCCCAGCGGCGTCGAGTACTACCTGCCGCTGTTCTTCGACGAGACGGCGACGCTTTTCGATTACCTGTCGGAAGGCGTGCTGCCCATCGTCACCGAAGGCAGCTTCGAAGCCGCGGAACAGTTCTGGTCGCAGACCGGCGATCGCTACGAGCAGCGCCGCCATGACGTCGAGCGTCCTGTGCTGCCGCCGTCCGAGTTGTATCTGTCGCCGGACGCGCTGCGTGGCGTATTCAACGAAACCTCGCGCGTCGAAGTCTGCGGCGCGAACCATGCGCAGCTCGACCGCGCGCAACCGCTCGGCGATCAGCCAGCGATGCCGCTGCCGCTCGCGCCGCGAGATCCCGCTGCGACGGATTCGCTGAGGTCGTTCCTGGGCACATACCCGGGCGACGTCCTGATCGCAGCGGATTCCGCAGGCCGCCGCGAAGCCCTGCTCGAACTCCTCGACGCCGTCGGCCTGACGCCAACGGTGTTGCCCGACTGGACGACGTTCTACGAGCGCGGCCCCGCCACCCGCGAAGGCCCCGCCGACAGCACATCGACCGACACCTCCAACGGCGTTACCGCCAAACGCGGTAACGCCCGCAGCGATGACCGTCGCGAAGACGACGGTCGATCGGTGCGAGTTGGTCCGGCGTCACCGACGCCGGATAACAAGTTCTTCGCGATCGCCGTAGCACCGCTCGACGATGGCTTCGCGATCAGCACGCCGACGTTCACCGTCCTCACCGAACGCCAGCTGTTCCCCGAGCGCGCATCGCAGCCGCGTCGGCGCAAGCGCGCCGGCCGCGAGCCCGAAGCGATCATCCGCGATCTCGGCGAGCTCAACGAAGGCTCGCCGATCGTCCACGAGGATCACGGCGTCGGCCGTTATCGCGGACTGGTGACGCTCGACGTCGGCGGCATGCCGGGCGAGTTCCTCGACATCGAGTACGCCAAGGGCGATCGCCTGTACGTGCCGGTCGCGCAGTTGCACCTGATCAACCGCTATTCCGGCGCGTCCGAAGAGACCGCGCCCCTGCATTCGCTGGGTGGCGAGCAGTGGCAGAAGGCGAAGAAGAAGGCGGCGGAAAAGGTTCGCGACGTCGCCGCGGAATTGCTCGAAATCCAGGCCAAGCGCCGGGCTCGCGCGGGACTCGCGATCGATGTCGATCGCACGATGTACGAGCCCTTCGCCGCCGCGTTCCCGTTCGAGGAAACGCCGGACCAGGCCTCCGCCATCAGCGCGGTCGTGCGCGACCTGCAGAGCAGCCAGCCGATGGACCGCGTGGTCTGCGGCGACGTCGGTTTCGGCAAGACCGAAGTCGCGGTGCGCGCGGCGTTCACCGCAGCCGCGGGCGGCAAGCAGGTCGCGCTGCTCGTACCGACCACGCTGCTCGCGGAACAGCACTACCGCAACTTCCGCGACCGTTTCGCCGACTGGCCGATCCGCGTCGAAGTGCTGTCGCGTTTCAAGTCGAAGAAGGAAATCGCGGCGGAACTCGAGAAGGTCGCCGAAGGCACGATCGACGTCATCGTCGGCACGCATCGCCTGCTGCAGCCCGACGTGAAGTTCAAGGATCTCGGCCTCGTCATCGTCGACGAGGAACAGCGCTTCGGCGTGCGCCAGAAGGAAGCGCTGAAGGCGTTGCGCGCGAACGTGCACCTGCTCACGCTGACGGCGACGCCGATTCCGCGAACGCTCAACATGGCGATGGCCGGCCTGCGGGATCTATCGATCATCGCGACGCCGCCCGCGCATCGCCTCGCGGTGCAGACCTTCGTCGTGCCGTGGGACGACGCGCAGCTGCGCGAAGCGTTCCAGCGCGAGCTGTCGCGCGGCGGCCAGGTCTATTTCCTGCACAACGACGTGGAAAGCATCGGCCGTATGCAGCGCCAGCTGCAGGAACTCGTGCCGGACGCGCGCATCGGTGTCGCGCACGGACAGATGCCGGAGCGCGAGCTCGAACGCGTGATGCTCGACTTCCACAAGCAGCGCTTCAACGTGCTGCTGTCGACGACGATCATCGAATCGGGCATCGATATTCCGAACGCGAACACCATCATCATCAATCGCGCCGACAAGTTCGGCCTTGCGCAGTTGCACCAGCTGCGCGGACGCGTCGGTCGATCGCATCATCGCGCCTACGCCTATCTCGTCATTCCGGATCGCAAGACGATCACTGCCGACGCCAAGAAGCGACTCGACGCGATCGAGGCGATGGATGAGCTCGGCGCCGGTTTCACGCTCGCGACCCACGACCTAGAAATCCGCGGCGCCGGCGAACTGCTCGGCGAAGAGCAGAGCGGCCAGATGGCGGAGGTCGGCTTCAGCCTCTACACCGAGCTGCTCGAACGCGCGGTGCGTTCGATCCGCCAGGGCAAGCTGCCGGACGTCGACATGGTCGAAGCGCGCGGCGCAGACGTCGAACTGCACGTGCCGGCGCTGATTCCAGATGACTACCTGCCCGACGTGCATACGCGCCTGACGCTCTACAAGCGCATCAGCAGCGCGCGTAACGCGGATGAGCTGCGCGAACTGCAGGTCGAGATGATCGATCGCTTCGGCCTGCTGCCCGACGCCGCGAAGAACCTTTTCGCGATCGCGGAGCTCAAGCTCGACGCGACGACGCTCGGCATCCGCAAGCTGGAACTCGCGGAGAAGACCGGGCGCGTGCAGTTCCTGGAAAAGCCCAACGTCGACGCAATGGCGGTGATCCGGCTCATCCAGGGCCAGCCCAAGCTCTACAAGATGGAAGGCTCGGACAAGTTGAAGCTGACGCTCGACCTGCCCGAGGGCGCGCAGCGCATAGCGGCCGCGCGCGGGCTGCTGATCACGCTCGCCGCGCGGTGACATGACCAGCTGCACATGCGCGCCGAGCCCCGGCGCGCTGTGATGGGCGGATTCCGGTTGGGGAAACCGTCGCCATGCGCAGCCTGCTGATCCGGCTCGTCGCGTTGTCCATGCTCGTGCTGCTCGCTGCCTGCGCTACCGCGCGTAGCGACGTCGAGCCGGGCGCCACCTTCGTGCTCATCCGCCACGCCGAAAAGGGCGACGACGACGCGCGCGATCCGTCGCTGTCGCAGGCCGGCCGCAAGCGTGTCGAACGGCTGGTGTCGCGGCTGCGCGACACGCGGCTCACGGCGGTCTACGCCAGCAACTTTCGACGCACGCAGCAGACCGCGGCGCCGATTGCCGCCGCGCACGGCCTGACCGTCATCACCTACGACGCGGCGCGTCCGGCTGCTGAATTCGCCGCGGCGCTGCGTAGTGCGCATCCGACCGGCACCGTGCTCGTCGTCGGCCACAGCAACACGATCCCGGCACTCGCGCAGGCGCTGTGCCGCTGCGACATCGGCCCGACCGCCGAAAGCGAATACGGCCGACGCATCACCATCGAGGTGCTGCCGGACGGCCGCGCCACGGTCGACGACCGCCGCGAGCCGTGAACAGGCCGACACATACGGCCGGCTAGGCTCGGCGGGTTGCCCCTTCGACCGGAGTCGCCATGCCCCGTTTCGCCAGCGCGTTCCTTCCCCTGCTCCTGCTTGCCGGCTGCGCGTCCGCAGGTGCCGGCAGCGGCCACACCGTCGCGGCCGGCACGCCGGTCACGCTCGCCAAGGGCGAGACGATCACCCTGCCCGACGCGTCCACGCTCACCTATGTCGACGTCAACAGCGATTCGCGCTGCCCGCCGAACGTGCAGTGCATCCAGGCCGGCACCGCGATCGTCGCGTTCCGCCACGGCGCGGGTACGGCGTCACACGATGTCGTGCTCGATTCGGGCAAGGCGCCTTCGGCCGACATGGACGCCACGTGGCGCCTCACACTGATCACGCTGGATTTCGCCTCGCCGCCGAACGCGACGGTGCGCGTCGACCGCCGCTGATCGCCGCGAAAAACCCAGGCGCGCCGTGTTCACCTGACGCGGCGCGTCTTTTTTTGACGCAGTGCGACATGACAGGCTGAGACATCCCAAGCCTGAACACGGATCATTTGTCAAGCGCTCTGGATCGGACTATGTTCGGGCTGTGGTCGCGGCCGTCGCCGCGATACGCATGGGGAACAACATGGTCAAGACCAATCGCGCATCGATCGGCTTCGCGCTGCTCGCGATGGTGGGCTTCGCGCACGCACAGGCCACGACGACCTGCCCGACGCTGCCCGCCGACAGCGGCCTCACGTGGGAAACGAAGACTGCAGGCGACACGCAGTTCTGCCGCGCGATGCGGTCGGACGGCAGCGAAGCCTTCGGCCTTTACATGGCCGCGCAGACGCCGTTCAAACCGAACCGCAGCGATCGCGCCGAAGAAGTGAAGATCGACGGCCGCGACACCTACTGGTATCGCAGCGAACTCGCGGGCCAGCCGGACGTGCAGGCGCGCGAGACGTCGATCTCGCTGCCCGGCGGCCGCGTCGCCTATCTGTGGATCCAGGCCAACTCGAAAGACGACCTGACGCAGGCGATCACGCAGAGCAGCACGCTGCGCTTCGGCGCCGGCGGCGGCGCGCAACTGTCGAGCAAGTGACGGCGACGTCCGGGCACGTGCCCGGACGTTTTCAGAATCGGCCGGCCTGGTAGTCCGCGAAGGCCTGCTCGAGTTCCGCGCGCGTGTTCATCACGAACGGGCCATAGCGCGCGACCGGCTCGCGCAGCGGGCGACCTGCGACCAGTAATACGCGCGCAGCACCTTTCGCTTCGAACGCGACGCTTTCGCCATCGAGCACTCCGAGTTGCTTCGTACGCACGAGCTGCCCGGCGATCTCGGCGTCGCCTTCGAACACGTACACGAACCCGGAGTGGCCTTCGGGCAGCTCGTACGTCCACGACGCGCCGGCATCGAGCGCGATGTCGAGATAGACCGGCGACGTCGCCGGCTGCGCGATCGGCCCGACCGCATCGCCGACTTCGCCCGCGATCACTTTCACGCTGACGCCCGCAGCGGGCCGCGCGACCGGAATCAGTTCCGGCGCGAATTCCTGGTACTTCGGCTCGCCCATCTTGTCGCGCGCCGGCAGGTTCACCCACAGCTGGAAACCGCGCATGCGGCCGGATTCCTGCTCCGGCATTTCCGAATGCACGAGGCCGCGACCCGCGGTCATCCACTGCACACTGCCGGGCACCAGCACGCCTTCGTTGCCGTGGTTGTCGCGATGACGCATGCGGCCGTCGAGCATGTAGGTGACGGTTTCGAAGCCGCGATGCGGGTGATCCGGGAAGCCGGCGAGGTAATCCTGCGGCCGGTCGGTGCCGAACTCGTCGAGCATCAGGAACGGGTCGAGATGATCGAGCTGCGGGGTGCCGATCACGCGCGTCAGCTTGACGCCTGCGCCGTCGGACGCCGGCATGCCAGTCGCGAGGCGGGAAATACGGGCGGGACGGGACATCGGCGGCTCCAGCGAATTCGATCCGACAAGGATGGCGGCGCGTAGCGCAAACCGAAGTGCGCACGAGGCGCACGTTTCGTTCCATCGGTGACGCCAGCCCGTCAGCCCAGCGCGGTGATCTTCCAGCAGCGGTGGATGCGGGCATCGCGCTCGAAGTCGGGCGGAATCGTGCTCGCGCTGATGTCCTCGACATTAGCGAACGTCGCCAGCTGCGCTTCGTCGAGCTTGAACCGACGGTAGTTGTTCGAGAAATACAGCACGCCGCCAGGCGCCAGCCGCGCGACCGCCGCACGAAGCAGCCGCACGTGCGAGGCCTGCACGTCGAAGTCGCTGGCGCGCTTGGAGTTGGAGAACGTCGGCGGGTCGCAGAAGACGAGGTCGTACTGGCCGCTGTCGCCCTCCAGCCATGCAATGGCATCCGCCTGCACCAGCCGGTGGCGCGAACCGCCGACGCCGCTTTCCTGCAGGTTGTCGGCGCACCACTGCAGGTACGTCGCCGACAGATCGACCGTCGTCGTCGAGCGCGCACCGCCGAGTGCCGCATGCACGGTCGCCGCACCGGTGTATGCGAACAGATTGAGGAAGCGCGTGTCGCGTGCTTCTTCCGCGATGCGCAGGCGCAATGGGCGGTGGTCGAGGAACAGGCCGGTATCGAGATAGTCGAACAGGTTCACGCGCAGGTGCGCGCGACCTTCGCGTACGACGATGAACTCGCCGCGCCGATCGAAGTGCCCGTACTTGCTGCCGCCCTTTCCGCGCTCGCGCGTCTTCAGCGCCACGTTGTCGCGCGGCACGGCGAACACTTCCCGCGCGGCGTTGAGCAGTTCATTGCGACGACGTCGCGTGTCGGCTTCCGGGATGTCCGCGGGCGCCGCGTATTCCTGCACATGCAGGAAGGTGCGCGGCTCGCGTTCGTCGGTGGTGTAGACGTCGATCGCCGCCGAGTATTCCGGCAGGTCGGCGTCGTACGCACGGAAGCAGGTGATGCCTTCGCGCTCGCGCCATGACTTCAGCTTGCGCACGTTCTTGCGCAGACGATTCGCGACCATCTCGGCGCCGGGCGACAGCGCACTTGGCGCTTCGACGTTTGCACTGTCGCGCGCGGGGCCGATCGGATCGACGGTGAGCAGCACCGTCTCGATCGCACCGTTGAACATGCGATAGGTCTTCTTCGCGCGCAGGCCGGTCGAGCGTGCGAGTGATTCGTCGCCGCAGAGCAGGCTTGCGCGCCAGGTCGGCAGGCTTTTGCGCAACGCGTCGCCCAGCGCGCGATACAGCGCGGGGTCGGCTTCGAGTCGCGCGTCGTACGGCGGATTGCACGCGACGACGCCGGTG
Organism: Lysobacter sp. HA18; assembly: GCF_054057595.1. Lineage (NCBI taxonomy): Bacteria > Pseudomonadati > Pseudomonadota > Gammaproteobacteria > Lysobacterales > Lysobacteraceae > Lysobacter > Lysobacter sp. HA18. Next base: position 1,130,453 of record NZ_JBSRZL010000001.1, on the reverse strand, counting down.
CCCGACGCGATCTCGGGTGACAACGTCGGGCCCGGATCGCGCACGTCCGCTGCCCGCCAGTCGATGACATCGACGAGCCCCGCGGTGATCGCGTTGTCGCGCGCAGCACGTATGGCCAGCGGATCGATGTCGCGCCCGAAGAAGACGTTTCGCAGCGACGCGCGACCTTCGGCCTCGCGGCGGATCGCATCGACGCGCACGTCCGCCCACGACGTCGTATCGAACCCCAGCCAGCGCGTCGGCAACTCATCGCCATGCCGCAACAGCCCCGGCGCGACGTCGGCGGCCATCAGCGCGCCTTCGATCATCAACGTGCCGCTGCCGCACATCGGGTCGAGCAGCGCACCGCCGTCGCGATACGAATCCATCCAGCGCCCGCGCATCAGCACGGCGGCGGCGAGGTTTTCCTTCAGCGGTGCGTCGACCTGCTTGCGACGCCAGCCGCGGCGATGCATCGGCGCGCCCGACAGATCGATCGACAGGATCGCGCGGCCTTTGCGCACGACGAGGTTCAAGCGAACGTCCGGCGATTCGAGGTCGACGTCAGGGCGCGAACCCGTCTTCGCACGCAGCGTATCGACCACCGCGTCCTTGACCCGCTGCGCCGCGTACTGCGCGTGGTTCAGGCCGCTGCCGCCGACATGCGCATCCACCGCGATCGTCGCGCCCGCCGGCACGTGCTGCGTCCAGTCGACGGCGGATGCACCGGCGAACAACGCATGTTCGTCAGCGCATTCGAATTCGGTGATCGGCCACAGGATGCGGCTCGCGAGGCGCGACCACATCACCGCGCGTTGCGCGTCGACCGGCGTGCCTTCGACGTTTGCACCGGCGACGGTCGCAGTCGCATGCGTGCAGCCGAGCGCAATGAGCTCGTCGACGAGCAGGTATTCGAGGCCTTTGCCACAGCTGGCGAAGAAGCGCATCGGTCAGAGCCTCGCGAGCAGCGCGGCGAACGCCTGCGCGCTGGCCTCGACGTGATTGGACAGCCGGTGCGTGTCGTCGACCAGCAGCAGCGCGGCGCGACGCTTATGCGACCACGCGATCACGTCGTCGGCCGGGATGAGTTCGTCGTCCCAGCCATGGATCACGGACGTCGGCACGTGCGCGGCTTCGAGAGGGTGCTTCGCATCCAGCCGCACGGGCGGCGCCATCAGGAACAGGCCGGCGATGTCGAATTCTTGGGATACGTGTCCGCTGATCCACGCGCCGAGGCTCGAGCCGGCGAGCACGACCAGCCCACGCGACGCCGCCTCGCGCACGCGCTCGCGCAGGCGTTCGACGCGCGCGGACACATCGCCGAGCGGGCTGATGTCGCGCTTGGCGTCGAGGTCGGTGTAGTCGGGCCGCTCGTGCGTGAAGCCCAGGCGCGCGGCGACGTCGGCCAGCGCCGTCACCTTGGTGGCGTCGGGGCCGCTTTCGAAGCCGTGGGAGAGGATGCAGTGTCCGCGCATGCGGGGGCCGTGCCGGGAAAGGCCGCCATTGTCGCCGGTCCGCGCTTGCGGCGTGTCAGTCGAGCGCGATGACGGCGTCGCCGAGCCGGATTGCGCCGCCTTCCACGATCCGCGCGCACAGCCCGCCGTGGCCGCGCATCGCGTTGTAGCCGCCGTCGCCCAGCGCCGCTTCCATCTTCGAGCAGGGGTCGCAGGGACCGGTGCCTTCCAGCACGACGTCGCCGATGCGGAAACGCCGGCCCTTAAGCGCGATCACGGGAATACCGCTGACGACGACATTGCGGCGGAGCAGCGTCGGATCGATTGCGCCGAGCCCCGCGAGTTGCGCGATCACCGGCAGATGCTCGGCCTGCAGCAGGGTGACGCCGCGCTTGCCGCCGCCACCGGCGTAGCGGTCGCCGACGAGGCCTTTGTCGGCCACTGCTTCCACGACATCGCATGGGACGACCGGCGCATCGCGCGCGGGCCGAACGCCCAGCCATTCGACGCGGCCCTCGCGCGGGAAACGCGCCATCAGCGCGCCGAGCAGCGAACGGTCGGGAAATCGATTCATGCGTCGATCCTAGCGTCGCCGGGTGAAGCGAACGCGCGCCGCGCGACCGGGTAGCATCGCCGCATGCTGCCCGACCTCCCGCCGCTGCCCATCGACGTCGATCCCCTGCCCTACGAGTCGCGCCTCGCCGCGCGCCCGCTGTCGCAGGTTGACCTCGTCGTCATCCACTGCACCGAAGTGCCGACGCTCGCGGAATCGCGCACGTTCGGCGAGAAGGTGCTGTACGAGGACAGCGGCACCGGCAACAGCGGGCATTTCTATATCGACCGCGACGGGTCACTGCATCAGTACGTGGCGACCGATCGCGTCGCGCACCACACGCGCGGCTACAACCCGCGGTCGATCGGCATCGAGCTGGTCAACACCGGCCGCTACCCGCGCTGGCTCGACGCCGATCATCAGGCGATGACCGAGCCCTACACGCCGGCGCAGATCGACACGCTCATCGCACTGCTGAAGCGGCTCGTCGCCCAGCACCCGGCGCTGCGCTTCATCGCCGGACACGAGGACCTCGACACCACGATGGTCGATGCGACCGACGACCCGACGAAGCAGGTGCATCGCAAGCGCGACCCGGGCCCGCTGTTCCCGTGGGACCACGTGCTGGCCGGCGCGCCGCTGCAGCGCCTGAACGTGCCGGCGCCTGCCGCCGGGCCGTAAAAGACCGGCCGGTATACTTCGCGGCCGTTCCGCAAGGATTTGCCGCGCATGACTTCCCCCGTTTCCGAGCTGGTCGACCTGCTGGCGGTCGAGCGGCTCGAAGACAACGTGTTCCGCGGCCAGAGCCGCGACATCGGCACCAAGTACGTCTTCGGTGGCCAGGTGCTCGGCCAGGGGCTCGCCGCCGCGCAGAACACGATGGATTCGGCCAAGGATCCGCGCGCGGCGCATTCGCTGCACGCCTACTTCCTGCGTGCCGGCGATATCGATGCGCCCATCCTGTACATGGTCGACCGCACGCGCGATGGTGGCAGCTTCTCGGTACGCCGCGTGACGGCGATCCAGCACGGCCAACCGATCCTGTTCCTCGCCGCGTCGTTCCAGCACGAGGAATCGGGCAGCGAGCATCAGCTCTCGATGCCGGAAGTGCCGCAGCCGGAAGACGTCGAGCACGACCACACGGTGCCCCCCGAAGTGCTGGCGCGCCTGCCGACGAAGGTGCAGCGCTGGCTGTCGCGGCAGGGGCCGTTCGAGTTCCGCCACGTGTATCCGCGCGACGAGCTCAAGCCGCCGAAGCGCCCGCCCTACCAGCAGGTGTGGTTCCGCCTGAGCGAGAAGGTCGGCGACGAGCCCGAACTGCATCGCGCGCTGCTGACGTATGCGTCCGACTTCCATCTGCTCGGCACGGCGACGTTCCCGCACGGCATCAGCTACTACCAGCCGAACGTGCAGATGGCGTCGCTCGATCACGCACTCTGGTTCCACCGCCCGTTCCGCGCGGACGACTGGCTGCTGTATTCGATCGACAGCCCTAGCGCGCAGCATGCGCGTGGCCTGGCGCGCGGCATGATCTACGACCGCCACGGCCGGCTCGTGGCCAGCACCGCGCAGGAAGGCATGATCCGCGTGCTCGACGACAAGGCCGCGCGCGGCCCGATGGTGGGCTGATGCGTCAGGTCTTTTCCAGCGCGCGACTCGAGAACGTCGAACGCGTTGCCGCGATGCTGCGCGAAGCGGACATCGAAGTGCGCATCACCGACGGCCGCTCGTACAAGGGCGGTCGCCGTTCGACGGTGAGCTATCGCGACCAGGGCGATGCCGCGCGTCCCGCGGTATGGGTGGTGCGATCGGAAGACAGCGGTCGCGCGCGCGAGATCCTGCGTGGCGCGGGCTTGCTCGACTCCACACGTCCCAGCGACGCCAAGCTCAGCTTCCGCTCGGAATTCGGCGACGAAACCACGCGCACGCCAGCGCAGCGCCGCGCGACGAAGGTGAAAGTCGCGCTGCTGTTCGGCATCGTCATCGTGGTCGTCATGGCGTTTATCCGCGCCGGGCAGACACCGGTGCCGCCGAGCGTCGCGAGCGGCCCGTTCGACGGCCATGTCGCCGCCACGCTGATCCCCATCGCACAGGCCGTCATAGAGAAGGAACTGCCGGACATCGACACGCCGGTCGCCTGCCTCGCCGTCGACCACGCCGACGCACCGCGCGAAGTGCGCGATGCATTGCGTCCGCCCGCGGGCATGACCATCGTGCCGGCGTCGCACTGCCAACGCATCGCCGACGAGGACACCGGTTCGGTGCATCCGCCGTCGAAGAAGAAGGCCACGATGGTCGACGTCGATCATTTCCGGCCGACGTCGCCGGATGCCGGCACCATCGAATACAGCGCGTACCACCACCGCATGTGGGCGAAGTACAAGACGCTGGAAGTGCGACGCGTCAACGGCGTGTGGCAGGTCACGAAGACGCTGAAGGTCGTCTCGCCTTAAGTCGTCGTGGCGCGCGTAACTGCTCGCGCGCCGCAGAAAAACATCACACAAAAAAATGCCCCGCGTCCGAAGACGCGGGGCAATTCGTGCTGCTTTGGGGAAATCAGGACTTGCCAGTGCCGCCCGAGCCCACGCCGTTCGCGCGCTCCGGATGCATGCGCTTGAACGCGGCGCGCATTTCGTCGCGGGTGACGAAGCCATCGCGGTTGGCGTCCATCTGGTCGAACTTCGACGCGAAGGGCGAGGTGCCGGCTTCGGCGCGGCTCAGTCGGCCGTCCTTGTCGGTGTCGAGCTTGGCGAGACCGCCACGGCCTTCGTGCTTCGGTCGCTCGTTCGCGTCGATGCGGCCGTCGTGGTTGACGTCGAGCTGGTCGAACTTCTGCGCGAAGCCGGGGATCTTCGCCGCTTCGGTGCGATCGATCGCACCGTCGTTGTTGGCGTCGATCTTCTTCCAGCCACCTTCATGGCCGCCACGCATGCCGTCGTGCTGCGGACGCTCGGAGGCGTCGATGCGGCCGTCCTTGTTCTTGTCGAGCTGGTCGAAGTGCTCGGCGAAGCGCGGCATCGTCGCGGCTTCGGCGCGATCGATCACGCCATCGTTGTTGGCGTCGATCTTCTTCCAGCCGCCTTCGTGGCCGCCGCGCATGCCGTCGCGCTGCGGGCGCTCGGACGCGTCGAGGCGGCCGTCGTGGTTCTTGTCGAGCTGATCGAACTTGGCCGCGAAGCCCGGACGGGCGGCGGCTTCGGTGCGATCGATCACGCCGTCGCCGTTGGCGTCGATGCGGGCATGGGTGCGCGCGCCGGCGGTGGCGGTCGTCGACGCGGTCGTCGGCTGGGCCGCGAACGCCGCACCGGCGGCGAGGACCGAGGCGACAGCGAGGGCAAGGATCTGGGTGTGCTTCACGTGTGTTACTCCGGGTGCCAGGCGTTACCGCCGATGCAGGAGGAAACGCCCGGCCCGTCGCGCGGTTGACGCAGCGCGGCCCGTGTTCAGCCGCGGGCCAGCTGCAACGGGCGGTATGCTCCGGTCATGGGCAACACCCCGGCGCGCGAAGGCGAGGATCTCCGCCTGTTCCACACAGGTCTGCACGACTGCGGCTACTGGCCGGAGCGGCAGGCGCGCGACCTCGTGCTCGATCCGCGGGACCCCCGCCTGCCCGACTGGTACGCGCTCGCGCTGGGCTGGGGCTTCCGACGGTCCGGCGACATCGTCTACCGCCCGCACTGCGCATCGTGTCGCGCATGCACGCCGGTGCGCATTCCGGTCGCCGAGTTCCATCCGAACCGCACGCAGCGCAAGACGCTCCGTCGCAATGCCGACCTCGTCATGCGCGTCTGTCCGGCCGAGCGCACCGAAGAGCATCTCGACCTGTATCGACGCTACCTGTCCACGCGACACGCAGGCGGCGGCATGGACATGCACGGCGCGCCGGAGTTCGACCAATTCCTCGTCGGGCGCTGGAGCCGAACGCGCTTCCTCGAGTTCCGCACGTCGACGCCCGATCACACGCTGCTCGCGGTTGCCGTCACCGACATGACGCCGGATGCGCTGTCGGCGGTGTACACGTTCTACGACCCCGCGCAGGCCGATCGCGGGCTCGGCAATTACGCGATCTTGCGCCAGCTGCAATGGGCGGCCGAGGAAAACCGCGCTCACCTGTATCTCGGCTACTGGATCGCCGGACATCGCAAGATGGATTACAAGCGCAATTTCCGTCCGCTCGAAGCGTTCGACGGCCGCCAGTGGCTGGCCTTCCCCGACGAGACCCCATGACCCGAATCCTGACTGCCGCGCTGCTCATCGCGGCGCTGCTCGTTCTTGCGGCCTGCGTTCGCGTACGCGTGCAGGGCGACCGCGACCAGTGGGCGCGCGACATCCGCGCGAACGGCGCCGCCGCGCTGCGCATCGCGACGTACAACACCTCGCTCAACGACGATCGCGCCGGCGGCCTGATCGCGCGCCTCCAAGGCGACGACGCGAATGCACGCAAGGTCGCCGCCGTGCTGCAGCGCGTGCGTCCGGACATCGTGCTGCTCAACGAGTTCGACTTCGACGCGCAGCATCGCGCGGCCGATCTGTTCCAGCAGCGCTATCTCGGCGTCGCACAGGCGGGTGGCGGTGATGCGCTGACGTATCCGTATCGCTATCTCGCTCCGGTCAACACCGGCGTGCCAAGCGGTTTCGATCTCGATCGGAACGGCAAGGTCGGTGGCGAAGGTCGCGCGGCGGGAAACGATTCGTGGGGCTTCGGGCTGCATCCCGGCCAGTACGGAATGCTCGTGCTGTCGCGTTATCCGATCACCGCGAAGGACGTGCGCACGTTCCAGAACTTCCGCTGGAAGAACCTGCCGAACGCGCGCGTGCCGCGTGATCCGAAGACCGGCGAACCCTGGTATTCGGCCGACGCATGGGCGCGTTTCCCGCTGTCGTCGAAATCGCATTGGGACGTGCCGATCGAGACGCCGCTGGGCCGCATCCACGTGCTCGCCGCGCATCCCACGCCGCCGGTATTCGACGGCCCGGAAAACCGCAACGGCCTGCGTAATTACGACGAAATCCGCCTGTGGGCCGAATACCTGTCGCCGGGCGACAAGCCGTGGCTCTGCGATGACCGCGGCCGTTGCGGTGGCCTCGCGCAGGATGCGTCGTTCGTCATTCTGGGCGACCACAACGCGGACCCGGTCGATGGCGACGGTGAGCCCGGCGCGATCGGTCAGCTCGTGAACCATCCGCGCGTCAACGGTACGGTGCCGCCGACCAGCGAAGGTGGGCCCGAGCGCGCCGCGCAGTACGGGATCGCACGAAAGGGCGACATCGCCACGCACACGGGCGACTTCGGACCGCAGGCCGGCACGCTGCGACTGGACTACGTGCTGCCTTCGAAGGATCTACCGGTCCGTGGCGGCAGTATGTTCTGGCCGAAGGCGGGCGCGCCGGGTAGCGAACTGCTCGACGCCAGCGACCATCACCTCGTCTGGCTGGACTTCGCTCCGCGCTGAGACGCGCGCGACTCAGCCTTCCGGCGGACGCCGGCGATCGTCGTCGACCGACGCGTTCGCACCCGAAGGTTCGGCCGAATGCGGCATCGCGCTGGACGTTTCCTTCGGCGACGGCGCGCCCGGCCCGACCACCGGCAACGCATTCGGACGCGGCTCACGGCTGCGCGCGAAGCCGAACGCAATGTCGCTGTGCATCGACACGATCATGCGCACCATCGCCATCGGGATCATGAGTTCGATCTCGGCGTCGCCACCCGCATCGTCCTTCGCGCGCAGCGTCATTTCCACGAACGCGCCGCCCGTATCGACGATGTGACATGGAATGTGCGGGCCGGTCGCGCCTTCCTGCACGTACGGCTTGATCGCCTCGCCCAGCGCTTCCCACGCCTGCTCGAAGAGGAAGACGGCGTATCCGCTGGTGTGCTCGGTCATGTGCGCATTCTCACTTCAGGTCGATGTTCAACGCGGCGGCGGACTGCCGCGCACGTTCGCGGGCATCCTCGACGTCGGCACCGAGAGCGAGCGTGACGGCCACGCGCCGTTGGCCCGCAACGCGCGGCTTTCCGAACAACCGAAGCGCGGTATCAGGGTGCGCCAACGCATCGCCGAGGTTGGAAAACACCGGCACGCCGTGGCCTTCGGCGAGAACCGCGCACGACGCCGCCGCGCCGTACTCGCGCACCGCGGGAATCGGCAGGCCGAGGATCGCGCGCGCATGCAGCGCGAATTCGGACAGGTCCTGCGAGATCAGCGTCACCAGGCCGGTGTCATGCGGGCGCGGCGAGACTTCGCTGAACCACACGTCGTCGCCACGCACGAAGAGTTCGACGCCGAACATGCCCCAGCCGCCGAGTTCGTCGGTGATCGCGCGCGCGATGCGCTGCGACGTCGCCAGCGCGCGCGTGCTCATCGCCTGCGGCATCCAGCTTTCGCGATAGTCGCCGTCGCGCTGCAGATGCCCGACCGGCGCGCAGAACGTGGTGCCGCCGACGTGGCGCACGGTCAGCAGCGTGATCTCGTAATCGAAATCGACGAAGCCTTCGACGATGCAGCGCCCCGCACCGGCACGACCACCGGTCTGTGCGTATTCCCAGGCCTTGTCGATCTCGCCTTCCGCGCGAACCGTCGACTGTCCCTTGCCCGATGACGACATCACCGGCTTGACCACGCACGGCATGCCGACCGCCGCGATCGCCTCCACGTATTCCTCGTAGGTGTCGACGAAGCGGTACGGCGACGTCGGCAGTTCCAGCGTCTCGGCGGCCAGACGGCGGATGCCTTCGCGATCCATCGTCAGCCATGCGGCGCGGGCGGTGGGCACGATGCGGGTCGGTGTGCCGTCCTGCTGGTATTGCAGCTCGAGTTCCACCAACGTCGGTGTGTGGATGGCCTCGATCTCGGGAACGATCAGGTGGGGCTTCTCGAGGTCGATCAGTGCGCGCACCGCGTCGCCGTCGAGCATGTCGAGCACGTGGCTGCGATGCGCGACCTGCATGGCCGGCGCGTCGGCATAGCGATCGGCGGCGATAACCTCGCAACCCAGGCGCTGCAGCTCGATCGCGACTTCCTTGCCCAGCTCACCCGAGCCCAGCAGGAGCACGCGCGTGGCGTAGGGAGACAGTGGCGTTCCGATCGTGGGCATGGCGCGGGCGTCCTGCGGAAAGCGCACAGTCTAGGCGGCGTCGGCGTGGTCGGCATCGATGGCGCATCGCTGCGTGGTCGTCGCGTCGTCGAACGATGGCGATGCACGTGCGATCCTGTGCGCATGCGTCGACCGGGGCTGCCCATCCGACTGCGCGGCGGCCTCGCCTGCGCGCTGGCGATCGTGCTTGCGAGTTGCTCGCGGGCGCCCGCCGATGGCGATGCGCGCGTGAGTGGCCTGATGCTGGATTCGCAGCTCAGCGAGATCAGCGGGCTCGCGGTGTCCAACCGCCACGCCGACACGCTGTGGATGCACGACGACGGTGGCAACCCGCCGCGGCTGTTCGCGATCGACCGCAGCGGCGATCGCGTCGCCACGTTCCGCGTCGAAGGCGTGCCCAAGACCGACTGGGAAGACATCGCGGCGTTCCAGATGCAGGGCCGCGACTACCTGATGCTGGCCGATACCGGCGACAACGGCGGCCTGCGTCGCACGCTGCAACTGCATGCGATCGAGGAGCCGGCGACGCTCGAGAACGCGCGCCTGAAACCGGCCTGGTCGATCGTTTTCCGCTGGCCCGACGGCCCGCGCGACTGCGAGGCGGTGGCGGTCGACGCACGCCGCGGCGAGGTACTGCTGATCTCCAAGCGTCGCCAGCCGCCGGAGCTGTTCCGCCTGCCGCTGCATCCGCAGCTCGACCCGCCCGCCGTCGCCGAACGCATCGCGCGCCTGCGCATGCCGCCGCAACTGGCACCGCAGAGCGGCACCGAGGAGCGCGCGCCGCTGTCCGCGCAGGTCACCGCCGCCAGCATTTCGCCCGACGGCACGCGTCTCGCCGTTCTGACCTACCGCTACCTGCTCATCTACACGCGCATGTCCGACGAGGACTGGGCGCGCGCCGTCACCCATCCGCCGCAGGTGCTGACGCTGCCTTGGCTACCGCAGGCCGAGGCGATGGGCTGGGACCGCGACGGCCACCACGTGTTCGCGACCGGCGAGTTCGTCCCGGCCCCGCTCTACCGCATCGACGTCGATGCCGCCGACGAGCGGCATTAGAGAGTGATATCGATCTGATATCGTTTCCTCACCACTGAGGGAACACCCATGAAAGAGATCCAAGCCCGTTCGCTGCCCGGAATCCCGGTTCTGCTCGCGCTGCTGGTCGCCGGCTTCGCCGACGTTGCGTTCTTCATCAACGCCGCGGCCGACGCCCTGCCGGCCCGCATGGCCATCGCGGCCGTGATCGGCGGCCTGCTGTTTCTCTGCCTGTTCGGCCTCTACATGCTCGAGCCCAACCAGGCGGCGGTACTGAGCCTGTTCGGCCGCTACGTCGGCAGCGACCACCAGAACGGCCTGCGCTGGAACAACCCCTTCTATTCGAAGAAGAAGGTCAGCTTGCGCGTGCGCAACTTCGAAAGCGGCAAGCTCAAGGTCAACGAGCTCGACGGCTCGCCGATCGAAATCGCCGCCGTGATCGTCTGGCAGGTGGCCGACACCGCCGAAGCCGTGTTCAACGTCAACGACTACGAAAGCTTCGTGCACATCCAGGCCGAGTCGGCGCTGCGCGCGATGGCCACGAGCTACCCGTACGACCAGCATGAGGAAGGCCAGCTCGCGCTGCGCAGCCACGCGGCCGAGATCAGCAAGCATCTCGCCGAGGAACTCGCCGAGCGCTTGGCCGACGCCGGCGTGCAGGTGGTCGACGCCCGCATCAGCCACCTCGCCTACGCACCGGAAATCGCGCAGGCCATGCTGCAGCGCCAGCAGGCGAACGCGATCATCGCGGCGCGTACGCGGATCGTCGCGGGTGCGGTCGGCATGGTGCAGATGGCGCTCGCCGAGCTCGAGAAGAACGGCGTCGTGCATCTCGATGAAGAGCGCAAGGCGCAGATGGTGAGCAACCTGCTGGTCGTGCTCTGCGGTGAACGTGGCACGCAGCCCATCGTCAACGCGGGCTCGATCTACTGATGGATGGCACCGGTATCGCCCTCGCCTTCGCACTCACCAGCGTGCCGGCGTTCCTGGTCGCGCAGTCGCTGTCACGCAGTGCGCAGCGACGCGACCCGGACACGCGTGAATCGCATCTCGCACTGGTGCTGGTTCGGTTCATGCGCATCGTCGGCGCGACCATGCTGGTCGGCGCGGCGGCGATGTACTGGGTACGCGACGACGTAAGCCACATCGTGATCGTCGCGCTCGGCGTCGCGCTCGCGGTGAATGCACTGGCGATCGCGATGCTGGTCGCCGTGGTGCGCGGGCGTCGACGGTGAGCGAGAAAAAGGCCTATCCGCTGCGGATCAATGCCGAAGTGCTTTCGGCGGTGCAGCGCTGGTCCGACGACGAACTGCGCAGCCTCAACGCACAGATCGAGTACGTGTTGCGCGACGCACTGCGCAAGGCCGGCCGGCTGCCCAAGCCCGGCGATGACACGCCCGCGGAGGGCGAAGAAACATGAGCGGACGTCGCTGGTCGTACAAGGTCGTGCAGGTGAAACCGAAGCTGTTCGGCGCGCGCACGGCCGATGTAGAAGCGGTACTGGCCCAGCACGGGCAGGCGGGCTGGGAGCTCGTCAATGCCGTGCAGGTCGGAATGTATTCGTGGCTCTACCTCAAGAAGGAAATCTGACATGCGCAAGCGCAATGCATCCGTCGCCGTGGTGTTCATCGTTATCCTGATCGCCGTAGCTGCCGGCACGCACCTGATCTGATGGACGGGACGCGTAAGTTCGAGATCGAGCCGCCGGCAGGCATGACCGTCGCGATGCTCGCGGCCACTGCTGTGTTGCCCATGCTGGTCGTGGCCGTCCTGCTTGCGGGGATGGACAGGGCGGCGGATCGCGAAGGCACCGTCGTCACGATCAGCGCAGCGCTTCTGGCATGCGCGATCGCCGCCGGTTTCGCAGTCCTTTCGTTGCGTCGACGCCGCATCGAACTCACGCCATCGCAGCTGGTCGTGAAGGCGGGACCGTTCACGCGACGCATTCCGCGCGAACAACTCGACGTCGAGTCCGCACGCATCGCGGCTGCAGGCGAGCAGGCCGACACCCGCGCTGCGCTCAAACTCTTCGGTGCACGCCTGCCCGGCTATCGCGCCGGCTGGTTCGTAATGCTCGACGGCCATCGCGCGTTCGTGCTGGCCACACGCGGCCGCGTGCTGCGCCTGCCGGTGCGCGATGCCGCGCCGTTCGTGCTCACGCCATCGGAGCCCGACATGCTGCTGACCGCGCTGCGCAGCATGGTTTCGTCGGCGCCGTCCCGCTAACCTGCCGGCATGCGCGCGCGACCCGACATCCTCGTCAACACACCCGACATCGAGCTCTGGCCGGCGCACCTGCTGCGCGCACGCTCGAACGCCGATGCGCGCGTGGTTGCGCGCGCGAGCCACGTATTGCGACGCAAGCGCGACGGCCGCTTCCTCGCTGCTGCGACGTCGACGGGCATCGAACCGCTGAGCTGGAACTGGCGGCGCGAAGCGGGCGTCGACAACGCGCTGCGCGCGCTCGTTTCGAGCTCTCGAACCCCGCACGTCGACGATCGCGACCTGCCGCTCGCGCGCATCACGCAGCGGCTCGAAATCCTTGGACTCGACGCCGACGCCTATCGCGATCGCACCGGTCTTGATCTCGTCGCCGAACCGGCTGCGCTCACGTTCGCCGGTTTCGATCGCTATCGCCGTCCGCTGTGGCTGAGACCGGCGGCGGCGCGCGCGTGGCGCAGCCTGCACGATGCGGCGCAACGCGAAGGCGTCGTGCTCGAAGCGATCTCCGGCTATCGAAGCCACGACTACCAACTCGGCATCTTCGATCGCAAGCTCGCACGCGGCCAGACCGTCCAAGAAATCCTGACCGTCAACGCGGCGCCGGGCTACAGCGAACATCACTCCGGTCGCGCGCTCGACATCTCCGCACCGGGCGAGCCGCCGGCGGAAGAATCGTTCGAAACGACGGCCGCGTTCGACTGGCTGCAGCGCAACGCGGGCGCTTACGGCTTCGTCATGAGCTACCCGCGCGACAACCCGCACGGCATCGTCTACGAGCCGTGGCATTGGTGTCATCGCGGCTGAGCCCGCTCACCCGTCGATCACCGCCGCGCCGCAACCCTCCGCGTTTTCCATGGAGGACCGCCATGCCCATCGCCAACGCGCTCGCCGGCATCGCCGTGCAGGACCTCGCCGTTTCGCGCGGCTGGTATGAAGCGTTGCTCGAATCGCCATCGTCGAGTCCGATGCCCGAGGTGGCCGAATGGTCGCTGCCGCGCGGGGGCGGCCTGCAGCTGTTTCGCGATCCACTACGTGCCGGCTCGTCGTCCGCCACGCTCGCGGTCGACGACATCGACGCGCAGCGCGAACGACTCGCGACGCTAGGCGTGGAGATCGTGGATTCGACCGATGCTGACGCGGTACGCACGATCACCTTGCGTGACCCGGACGACAACCGGCTCGTACTCGCGCAGGCCCTGGACCCGCGCCTCGCGCACTGACCGCGCGTCAGCCCTGCGAGCGCTTCACCGGTTTCGCCGGCGCGGGTGCGGCGAAGTCTGCGATGCGCCAGAGATAGAAGCTGGCGTACGTGCGATACGGGCCCCACGCCTCGCCGCGTTCGGCAAGCGTGCGTGGCGTCGGCATTGCATCGAGGTCGTCGAGCAGTTGTGCACCCTTGCGGATGCCGAGATCGTCGACCGGCAGCACGTCGGGCCGCCCGAGCCGGAACATCAGCATCATCTCGACGGTCCAGCGCCCGATGCCGCGGATCGGCACGAGCGCCGCGATGATCGCGTCCTCGTCCATCACCGACATCTGGCGCAGCGTCGGGATCTCGCCGAGTGCCTCGCGCCTTGCGAGGTCGCGCAGAGCGAGGAGCTTGTTGCCCGATACGCCGCATGCGCGTAGCGTCGCGTCGTCGCAACGACCTAGCGTGTCGGCGTGCAGTCGGGCGCTGGCGATGGCGACTTCGACGCGTGACACGATGGTCGCTGCCGCCTTGCCCGACAGCTGCTGGTAAAGGATCGCGCGCGCCAGCGCGTCGACGGGATCGAACGGTTTGCGCCAGCGCGGCTCCGCATCGATCGGGCCGATGCGCCGCATCCAAGCCCCGAGCGCACGATCGGCGCGGCGCAGATGCTTGGTCGCCGCGTCGACATCGAATCCACGGGACCAGCGCGGCATGTCAGCGCCCTGCCCGTTCGACGGCGACGAGCAGCCAGCCGACGATGAGCAACATGCCGCCCGCAGGCGCGAGTCGCGTCGGCCAGCCCATCAGCTGCGCAGCGACGAGGCTGCCGGAGAACAACAGCACGCCGATCACGAAGGAGATTCGCGCGAGACCGCCCACGCGCCCGCGGCTCGGGATGTATGCGACCAGCGCGATGCCATGCGCCAGCGCCATTGCCGCGGCGGTGTAGAGCCAACGCTGTGCATCACCGGTCGCGCCGTGCGCCGCATAAGCGGAGAGCGCGACGCCCGAAGCGCCGAACAGCGCACCGACGACACCGGGCCAGCGCGCATCACGACTCATGCGTGGCCTCGAAACGCTGGCGCCGCAACATTTCCGCCGCCCAACGAAAAACGCGCCGCAAGCGGCGCGTTTTCGAAGTCGGTCGGGCTTACTTGACCGCCCACTGGACCGTGAACTTGCCCTGGTCGGTGAAGCCGGCATCGATGCCGCCGTTCCAGAGCTCGTACGGACGATCGACCGTGGCGTAACCGTGCGTCAGCGACCACGCACGGATGGCGTCGCGCAGATGCTGCAGGTTGCCCATGTCGCCAGTGAACGTCGTACCCACGACCTTCGAGGCGTCGTTGTAGGCGACCTTGACCGGCGTGCCGGCGGTGGTGATACCCTCGATCTTGTCGCCCGCGCCGGCCTTCTTGACCGGAACCGCGACGTCGAACGAGTAGTTCGCCGAACCCTGCTCGTTGGTGATGATGCGCACCGGGCCGGCCTGCTCGAGGCCATTCGACGCGATCACCTTCTTGATCCACTCGAGGTTCGAGTTCATCTGGCCGCGGATCTTGTCGCGGTCGATCGGCACGACGGCGCCGACAGTCAGCAGCGTCTCGACCGGACGGTTGGTCAGGCTCGGGAGCGGCGACTTGTACTCGGTCGGCAGCTGGCTGTAGTCGATGTTCGGCACGCCGGCGAGGGCGTTCGACAGGCGGCCCAGGCCGAGCTTGATGTCCTCACCCACGCTGTTGCTCACGTACAGGCCGGCGTAGCGCGCGATCGGGTTGAAGCCGTAGTCGACGTCGTAGGTCTGCGTGATCTGCGTATTGCGACCGTGGTTGCCGACTGGCTGCAGCTTGAACTCGCTGCGCTTGTTGTTGCCCGGCGAGCCGGTTTCGATCGCATAAGCGATGCGCTTGTTCCGCTCGCTCTGGGTGATCTCCCAGCTGCCGTTGCCGACGCCGCGGACCTTGGACTGGTACGCGATCTTGGCGCCGACGCCCTCGTCCTTGCCCGAGGTCTGAACCTGGGCGGCCGGGTCGTGCAGCAGCACGGGGTTCCAGTCGGTGAAACGACGGGTGTTGTTGAGCAGGTCGTACGCGATCGAGACCTTGCGGTTCGACTGGACCGACTCGGACAGGTGACGACTGCTGGGCAGGAAAATGCCCACGATCACGAACAGTGCGAAGACGATCGCGATGGAAATCAGGATCTCGAGCAAACGGGTCATTCAGGAGTTCTCCGGGGCCTGGCCCGCGCCACCCTTCGCAGGACCTAGGCGCAGACCGCCAATCGTAGCAAGACAGCGGCACTGGCGTGAATGCCGAATGCGGGTCGAATTCGACGGCGTGAAGCAGGCCGCGTTTTCGGGGTGCCGCTGGCCTGCCGATGTGCCGGGCCACGTTGCGCGCGGCAGCCAAGCTGCTACAGCCGCCTTCACACCAACGCGGGCGCAAAAGCGCCGGATCCGGCGGGCCGGACCGCGGCGCAGGCGAAACGCTGCTAGACCAGCTGCAGCTCGAACGCCTTGAGCACGGCGCGCGTGCGGTCGCGCACGCCGAGCTTGGACAGGATGTTCGACACGTGGTTCTTGATCGTGCCTTCCGCCACGCCGAGCGAATTCGCGATTTCCTTGTTCGAGAAGCCGCCCGCCATCAGCCGCAGGATTTCGGTCTCGCGCTCGGTCAACGGGTCCGGGCGGTCGAGGCTGACGAAATCGTTGCGCATGTGCTCCAGACCCGACAGCAGGCGCTGGGTGACCGCCGGCTGCACCAGCGATCCACCGTCGGCGACGGCGACGATCGCGCCGACCAGCTGGTCCAGCGAGACATCCTTCAGCAGGTAGCCCTTGGCGCCGGCCTTGATGCCCGCGAGCACGAGCTGGTCGTCGTCGAAGGTCGTGAGGATGATGGTCGGCGGCAGCTGGCCCAGGCGCGCGAGCGTCTGCACGGCTTCCAGGCCGGACATCACCGGCATGCGCATGTCCATCAGCACGACGTCGGGCTTGATCTGCGGGATCTGCTCGACCGCCTGGCGACCATCGGCGGCCTCTGCGATCACGTCGATGCCGTCGGCCAGCGCGAGCAGCGAGCGCACGCCCTGTCGGACGAGGTTCTGGTCGTCGACCAGCATCACGCGGATGCGACGATCGGATGGCGCGGTCATGCGGCAACTCCTTCTCGGACGGCCTCGGCGGCCGCGATGGGTAGAACGAGCCGGAGACGGAAGCCGTCGCCGGGCCGGGTTTCGATGTCGAGCGTGCCGCCCTGCTGCGCAAGGCGTTCGCGCATGCCGCGAAGGCCGTTGCCGGCGACGAGCAGGTCCGCGCCGCGGCCGTCGTCGCGCGCGGTCACGATGATGTTGGTGCCCTCGCGCCGCGCCGCGATCCACAGATGCCGCGCGCCGGAATGACGCACGGCATTGGTGATGATTTCCTGCGTGCAGCGCAGCAGCACGTGCGCACGCTCGGGGTCGTCGATGGTCAACGGCGATTCGATGTCCATCGCGATGTCGAGCGACGGCACGTTTTCGGCGAGCGGACGCAGCGCGACGGAAAGATCCATCGCACCACCGTCGCGCAGCTGGCTCACCGCTTCGCGCACGTCGGTGAGCAACAGACGTGCAAGCGTATGCGCCTGCAAAACGTGGTCTTTCGCGCGACCTTCGGCCAAATGACCCGCGACTTCGAGATTCAGGCTCAGCGCCGTGAGATGGTGCCCGAGCAGGTCGTGCAATTCGCGCGAGATGCGCGTGCGTTCGTTGACGCGCGCGCTCTCCGCAAGCAACAAACGCGTCGCGCGCAGTTCGGCATTGAGTCGACGCTGTTCTTCGCGCGCATCCGCCTGCTGTCGTGCGATCAGGCTCGTCGCGAACACGAACACCGAGAATCCGGTGTACAGCAGCGACTGCATCAACGCTTCGAACAACGGGAAGTTGAAGCCGTAGACGAAGACCGGCATCACCGCAAATTGGCTCGCGATCAGCCACGGGATGCCTGCGCGCAATGGCAGCAGCCAGGGCAGCAGGCACGCGGCGGTCATCAGAAGCACGCTGCCGAGGCCACTTCGGCTGTAGTAGCTGACGCCGATCGCGCTCGCGGTGAGCAGCAAAAGGCCGATGACGTCGCCGATGCGCGCCGTCCGGCGGCCGAAACCCTTGGCCAGCCAGAAGTAGCTCGCACCGAAAAGCAGGTAGACGCCCCAGCCGAGGAGAGTCATCGACCGCGGGCCCAGAGCCTCGTCGCCTGCGAGGTCTTCGGCGCCTTGCGGGCCGAACGTCATGTAGAGCAGAGGCAAGCCGACCATGGCCCAGGTCGAGAGACCGGAGTACCGCAGGAGTCGGGTGTGGTTCAGTTGGACCGGCATCGATGCATCCTACGCCGCGTTTCCGCAGCGCCCTCCGGCCGAAAGTCATGGCAAGCGGCGCTGGCCCCGACGGGGCGGGCGTGCGATAATCGCGCGCCGCGCCGCACTGGCTCGGCTGCCCTCCCCGGAGCCGGAAGAATGTCGATCGTCGTCCGCGACGTGCGCGAGCACGAGCTGGATTCCGTCCTAGCCCTGAACAACGCCGCCGGCCCCGCGATCCTTCCGCTGGATGCCACCCGTCTTCAGCACTTCTACGAGACCGCCGAGTACTTCCGTGTCGCCGAGCGCGACGGGTCGCTCACCGGTTTCCTCATCGGCATGGGCGACGCGTCGGATCACGACAGCTCGAACTTCCGCTGGTTCCGCGAGCGTCATTCGGAGTTCTTCTATATCGACCGCATCGTCGTGGCCAGCCGACGTCGTGGCGGCGGTGTCGGCCGCGCGTTCTATGCCGATGCGCAGACCTATGCCGAACTGCGCTATCCGCAGATGGCCTGCGAAGTACTGATGCAGGGCGGCAACGACCCGGTGCTGCTGTTCCACGGCACGTTCGGTTTCAACGAAGTCGGCCAGCACGTGATGGACGAAACCGGCCTGCGTGCGTCGATGCTGATGAAACCGCTGTGCAGCTATCCGTGGGTGCGCGACACGTACGGCCGCGACCTGCCGTCCGAACCCTGGATCCACACGCCGCGCACGCCGATCGCCTCGCGAACGCGCGCCGCAGGAGGCCGCGCATGAGCGCGCAAATGGATTTCGAGCCCGCGGGCGAACTGAAGATCGGGCAGGTCGGCATCGCGAATTTGCGCGTGCGCACGCTCGATGTCGCGAAGCTCGCTGAGGAAATGCGCGGCCGCGTGCAGCGCGCGCCGAACCTGTTCGCGCGTGCAGCGGTGGTGCTGGATTTCGGCGGCCTGACGCGTACGCCGGACGTCGCGACCGCGCAGGCGCTGGTCGATGCGCTGCGCGATGCGGGCGTGCTGCCTGTCGCCCTCGCCTACGGCACCACCGAGATCGAAGCGCTGTCGCGCGAGCTCGGGCTTCCGCTTCTCGCGAAATTCCGCGCGCAGTACGAACGTGCCGATGGCGCGCCGGCGGAACCTGCGCCCGCGCCACGTCGCGAGCGCGCGCCGGAGCCTGTGGCCGCGCCCGTAGCGGCACCCGCGGCCGCGTCGACGTCGCAGCCCGGCATGGTGCAGTCCGCGCCGGTGCGTTCGGGCCAGCAGGTCTACGCCGACAATCGCGATCTCACCGTGCTCGCGTCGGTCGGTGCAGGCGCGGAAGTCATGTCCGACGGCTCCATCCACATCTACGGCGCTCTGCGCGGTCGCGCGCTCGCCGGCGCGCAGGGTTACGAGCAGGCGCGCATCTTCTGCCGCGAATTCCACGCCGAACTCGTCGCGATCGCCGGTCACTACAAGGTGTCGGAAGACATCCCCGCCCATCTGCTCGGAAAGCCCGTGCAGGTGTGGCTCGAAGCGGGCCAGTTGCGGATCGAAGCACTGGACGCGTAAGCCGTCACACATCCGCATGCTTTAGGGCATGCTGTCGCCCGCACCGGCGTTGCCGGCGGGGACCTGAGCACGAATCCGGAGGAACCTCAGTTGGCAGAAATCATCGTAGTCACGTCGGGCAAGGGTGGCGTGGGCAAAACCACCACCAGCGCCAGCCTCGCCTGCGGCCTCGCGCGTCGCGGCCACAAGGTCGCCGTCATCGACTTCGACGTCGGCCTGCGCAACCTCGACCTGATCATGGGTTGCGAGCGTCGCGTGGTGTACGACTTCGTCAACGTCGTGCATGGCGAAGCGTCGCTCAAGCAGGCGCTGATCAAGGACAAGCGTTTCGACAACCTCTTCGTGCTCGCCGCCAGCCAAACGCGTGACAAGGACGCGCTGACCAAGGAAGGCGTGCAGAAGGTGCTCGACGATCTTTCCGCCGACGGCTTCGACTACATCGTCTGCGATTCGCCGGCCGGCATCGAGAAGGGCGCGTTCCTCGCGATGTACTTCGCGGACCAGGCGGTCGTCGTCGTGAACCCGGAAGTGTCGTCCGTGCGCGACTCCGACCGCATCCTCGGCCTGCTGGCGTCCAAGACGCGCCGCGCCGAGAACGGCGAACGCGTCAAGGAACACCTGCTGCTCACCCGCTACAGCCCCAAGCGCGTCGAGACCGGCGAGATGCTGAGCATCGGCGACGTCGAGGAAATCCTCGGCCTCAAGGCCGTCGGCGTGATCCCGGAGTCCGGCGACGTGCTGAACGCGTCGAACAAGGGCGAGCCGGTCATCCTCGAGACCACGTCCGACGCAGCGCAGGCCTACGACGACTCCGTCGCGCGCCTGCTCGGCGAGACCCGCCCGCTGCGGTTCGTACAGGTCGAGAAGAAGGGCTTCTTCGGCAAGCTCTTTGGAGGCTGAGCCATGGGCATCTTCGATTTCCTGACGACGAAGAAGCAGACGGCCTCGGTTGCGAAGGACCGCCTGCGCATCATCGTCGCGCATGAGCGCGTCACCCGCGGCGGCCCGGATTACCTGCCGATGCTGCAGCGCGAGCTGCTCGAGGTGATCCGCAAGTACGTGAACGTCGACGCCGAGGCGGTCAAGGTCGACCTGATCGGCGACGGCGACAACAAGGTGCTCGACATCTCCGTCGCGCTGCCGGAAGGCCCCGTGCAGTCCTGATCCACATGTCGTTTCCACTTCGATGCCCTCGCCCGCGCGGGGGCATCGTCGTCTCCGGCCCATGCTGACACTCGCCGACATCGACTTTGAGGCCGCGTCCGCGCTGCTCGCGCGCTACGGGCTCGTGCTCGTGCGCGTGGCGGACGGAGAACCGATTCCCGGCAGCTACTGGGGCGAGTGCGAGGCCGGATTGATCGGCTCGACCGTATACGCGCGCAGCGACACGCCAGTGCATTCACTTTTGCACGAAGCCGCGCACCTGATCGTGCTGCCGCCGGAGCGTCGTGCGCTGGTGCACACGGATGCGACGGATTCGGTCGAGGAAGAAGACGCCGTCTGCGTGCTGCAGTCGTTGTTGGGGGATGCCCTGCCCGGCGTCGGCGCCGACCGCGTGCTCGCCGACATGGACACCTGGGGCTACACATTCCGGCTGGGCTCGGCGAAGGCCTATGTCGAGAACGACGCCGCGGAAGCCTGGGCATGGCTCGACCGTGCGGGGCTGGCCGACGCCACCACGCGACGCCTGCGCCTGCCGGGCTGAACCGACCTGTCGAACGGCCGCCTTGCGCGGGCGGTTGGCCGCCTCTAGCCTCCGGACACGCCCTACCGGAGTTCCCCCATGAAACCCGTCCGCGCCCTGCTCGCACTGAGCATCGTCGCCGTCCTCGGCCTGTCCGGCTGCAAGGCACCGCCCGGCACGTCCTCGACGACCGCGCCCACCGCGTCCGGCACCGCCGCGCCGCCGGAAAACGAAACCGCCGACCAGTTCGTCGCGCGCGTCAACGACGAATACCGAGCCATGTATCCGGAGCTGACGTCGGCGCAGTGGCTGTCCTCGACGTACATCAACGAAGACAGCGAACTCGTTTCGGCGAAGGCGAACGAGCGCTATCTGGCGCAGCTCAACCGCTGGATCGAACAGTCGCGTCGTTTCGAAGGCCAGAAGATGTCTCCGGACACGGCGCGCGCCATCCAGCTGCTCAAGCTGCAGGCCGCGATGCCGCCACCCAAGGATCCGAAGAAGCTGGCCGAACTCACCGGCATCGCCACGCGCATGGAAGGCGCGTACGGCAAGGGCGAGTACTGCACCGGCGAAGGCCCGGCGAAGACCTGTCGCCAGCTCGGTGATCTCGAGGAAGTGCTGGCCAAGAGCCGCGATTACGACGAACAACTCGATGCGTGGCAGGGCTGGCATTCGACCGCCTCCGCGCAGCGCAAGGACTACACACGTTTCGCCAGCCTGATCAACGAAGGCGCGCGCGACATGGGCTATGCCGACGCCGGCGAGCTGTGGCGTTCGGGCTACGACATGACGCCTGCGGAGCTGTCGGCGGAAACGGATCGACTGTGGGGCCAGGTCAAGCCGCTCTACGAACAGTTGCACTGCTACGCGGGCACCAAGCTCGACGCGAAGTACGGCGCGCAGCGCGGCCACGTCGCCGGGCACATGCTCCCCGCGCACCTGATGGGCAACATGTGGCAGCAGGACTGGAGCAACCTCTGGGACATGCTCGCGCCGTATCCGGGCGCGGGCAGCCTCGACGTCAATGCGTCGCTGGAAGCGCAGTACCAGAAGAACCTGACGGCCGAGACCGCGAAGATCAGCGGCGAGCATTCGCCGTCGGCGACGTCGCAGGCCGAGCACGATGCGCTGCTCGTCACCGCGAAGCAGATGAACGAGCGTGCGCAGGATTTCTACACGTCGATCGGCATGCCGAAGCTTCCGGCGAGCTATTGGGAGCGCACGCAGTTCATCAAGCCGCGTGATCGTGACGTGGTCTGCCATGCGTCCGCGTGGGACATGAACATGGCCGGCGACGTGCGCATCAAGATGTGCACGAAGCCGACGGAAGAAGACTTCACCACGATCTACCACGAGATGGGCCACGTGTATTACTACCTGGCCTACAACAAGCAGCCACCGCTGTTCCAGTCGGGCGCGCACGACGGTTTCCATGAAGCGATCGGTGACACCATCGTGCTGTCGATGACGCCGTCCTACCTGCACCAGATCGGGCTGGTCGACCAGCCGCAGGTGAGCAACGAAGCGCTGATCAACGCGCAGATGCGCATGGCGCTGGCGAAAGTCGCGTTCCTGCCGTTCGGCCTGATGATCGACCGCTGGCGTTGGGGCGTGTTCGACGGCTCGATCAAGCCCGAGAACTACAACACCGCGTGGTGGCAGCTGAAGGCGAAGTACCAGGGTGTCGCGCCGCCGACGCCGCGCGGCGAAACCTTCTTCGACCCGGGCGCGAAGTACCACGTGCCGGCAAACACGCCGTACACGCGCTACTTCCTCGCCGACATCCTGCAGTTCCAGTTCTACAAATCGCTCTGCGATGCGTCGGGCTACAAGGGCCCGCTGTACGAATGCAGCTTCTACGGCAACCCCGGAAGCCGGACGTCGCTACCTGACGATGCTGTCGCATGGCGCCAGCCAGCCGTGGCAGAAGACGCTCAAGGAAATGACGGGCAGCGAGAAGATGGATGCGTCCGCCGTGCTCGAATACTTCGCACCGCTGCAGCAGTGGCTGAAGCAGCAGAACGAAGGCAAGACCTGCGGCTGGCAGCCGGACGCAGTGACATCCGCGCCGCCTGCACCGGCACCGTCCACACCCGCGACATCGCCTGCCAAGGCGTGATCGAACCGAAGGGCCGGCATTGCCGGCCCTTCTTCGTTATGGGTTACGGCGCCGGCACGTCCGCGCCTTCGCAGCGCAGCGCCTGTTTCTTCGACACGGCGATTTCCCAGCTCCAGAACGCGTAGGCGACGAGCGTCATCGTGGTCGCAGCCGCGGCGAGCCAGAGCACGTGGTGCGACAGCAGCGGCGAGATGACGCCCGCGACCAGCGCGTTCATCACCAGGCTGGTGAAGGCCTGCAGCGACGACGCCGAACCGCGCTGACGCGGATACATGTCGAGGATTGCGAGCGTCAGCACCGGGAACACCAGCGCGATGCCGAACGCATGCAGCGTCATCGGCAACACCGCCCATGGAATCTGCGGCACCGGGACGATCGCGTTGTAGGCGACGTTGAACACCATCGCGATCGCGGTTGCGGCGAACCCAATGCGCACGAGACGATCGCCACTGAGCTTTCCCGCGGCGCGCCCCGATACGAACGCGCCGATCACCATGCCGCCGATGGTCGGCACGAAGAACCAGCCGAACTGCGTTTCGCCCAAGTGCCGGCCGTGCAGTCGAAGCATCTCGAGCACGAACACCGGCGCCGATGCGATGTAGAGAAACAGCGCGCTGAAGTTGAACGACGCCGCGGCGGCGAGTCGCTGGAAGCGCGGGTTGGTGAAGATCCCGGCGTAGTCGCGCAGCAGCGTGCGCGGCACGAATGGGAGGCGCGATGAAGGCGGATGCGTCTCCGGCAACACGGCCGACGTCATGGCCAGCAACACCAGCGCAAACGCGACCAGGAACCAGAAGATCATCGGCCAGCGGCTCCAGCCCAGCAGCCAGCCGCCGATGATGGGCGCGATCGCCGGCGCGATGCCGAAGATCATCGACACCTGACTCATCAGGCGCTGCGCGTCGGGGCCGTGCAGCACGTCGCGAATCACGGCGCGCCCGACGATGAGGCCGACGCCCGACGACAGCCCCTGCAGCGCGCGGAAGGCGAGCAGCGTCGGCAGGTCCTTCGCGAGCGCACACCCCGCCGACGCCGCGGCGAAGACGATCAGCCCGCCGATGATCACGCGCCGCCGCCCGATCGCGTCAGACAGCGGCCCGTGCACCACGCTCATCAGCGCGTAGGCGATCAGGTAGACGCTGATCGTCTGCTGCATGGCCAAGGCGTCCGCGCCCAGCTGCGCGCCGATCTGCGGGAACGCCGGGAAGATGGTGTCGATCGAGAACGGGCCAAACATCGCCAGCCCGCCCAGCAGCAGGGCGAGGCGTCGCGTCGAGGGGCGGACGTTCGGCGTCATGGTCGAGGCGCGTGACGGCGGACTAGGGTAACCGGCGCGACACCGCCGACCGCCCCGGACGTGCCCGACGGCCGCTTCGTCGCGACCAATGGAACGGGCCGTGGACCGGCCGCGGGTTGTTCCGCCGCGCCCGCGCCCTTACGTTGACCGCATGGCCTCCCCCGACCCCCTGAGCGTCGCCACGCGCGGCACGCGGCGCAGCGACTACGGCATCGTCGCCTCGCTGCTCCCCTACCTCAAACCGCACGTCGCGCGCATCGCGTTCGCGATCGGCTGCCTGCTGGTCGCCAAGCTGCTCGGGCTGACCGTGCCGATGCTGCTCAAGCACATCGTCGATTCGCTGAACATCCAGGCGTCGTTGCGCGTGCTGCCGGTGCTGCTGCTCACTGCGTACGGCGCGGCGCGCGTCGGCGTCAACCTGTTCACCGAACTGCGGCAGGTCGTGTTCGCACGCGTCATGGCGCGCACCGCACGCGAGGTCACGCTGAAGGTGTTCCGCCACCTCCATGCGCTCAGCCTGAAGTTCCACCTGTCGCGACGCACGGGCGGCGTGTCGCGCGATGTCGAACGCGGCGGCACCGCGATCACCGATCTTCTCGACTGGACGATCTACACGATCATCCCGACGATCATCGAAGTGACGCTGGTCACCGGCTTCCTCGTCTACAAGTACGGCTGGTCGTTCGGCGGGATCACGCTGCTCACGCTCGCCGGTTACATCGGCTGGACGTTCGCCGTCACCGAATGGCGCACGCGCTACTACCGCGCAAAGGTGGAAGCGGACACCAAGGCGAACTCGCGTGCGGTCGACTCGTTGCTCAACTACGAGACGGTGAAGTACTTCAACAACGAAGAGCACGAGGCGCGGCGCTACGACGAGAACCTCAAGCACGTCGAGGAAGCGACGGTGATGAGCCTGAAGTCGCTCGCCGTGCTCAACGTCGGCCAGACCGCGATCGTGTCGCTCGGCGTCACCGCGCTGATGTGGCGCGCGGCAGCGGGCGTCGTCGCCGGGCAGTTCACGCTGGGCGACCTGGTGCTCGTCAACGCCTACCTGCTGCAGCTCGCCGGCCCGCTGAACTACCTCGGCATGATGTATCGCGAGATCAAGCAGTCGATCACCAACATGGAGCGCCTGTTCGGCCTGCTCGACGAGAAGCTCGACGTGCAGGACACGGCCGGGTCGCAGCCGCTGCACACGCGCAGGGCGCACGTGCGCTTCGAGGATGTGCGCTTCGCGTACGACCCGCGTCGCGAGATCCTCAAGGGCGTGAACTTCGAAATCCGTCCGGGGCAGACGGTCGCCGTCGTCGGGCATTCGGGCTCGGGCAAGTCGACGCTCGCACGCCTGCTCTACCGCTTCTACGACCCCGACCACGGCCGCATCACCATCGACGGCCACGACCTCCGCGATCTGACGCAAGGGTCCGTGCGCGCTGCGATCGCGACCGTCCCGCAGGACACCGTGCTGTTCAACGACACGATCTTCTACAACATCCATTACGGCCGCCCTGAGGCGACGCGCGACGAAGTGGAAGCCGCGGCGAAGGCGGCGCACATCCACGAGTTCATCCTCGCGATGCCGGATGGTTACGAAACGGAAGTCGGCGAGCGCGGCCTGAAGCTTTCGGGTGGCGAGAAGCAGCGCGTTGCGATCGCGCGCGCGCTGCTGAAGAACCCGGCGATCATGATTTTCGATGAAGCGACGTCCGCACTCGATTCGCGCTCGGAAAAAGCGATCCAGGCCGAACTCGAACGCATCGCCCAAGGCCGTACGACGCTGGTGATCGCGCATCGCCTGTCGACCGTGATGAATGCCGACCGCATCCTGGTGATGGACGCCGGCCGCATCGTCGAACAGGGCACGCACGACGAGCTCATCGCCGCGCTGGGCCATTACGCGCAGCTGTGGCAGCTGCAGTTGCAGGCCGCGGACGAAGCGGCCGCGGCGTAACGGTTACTCGCCCGGCACGCCGGGATCGAACTCGTCGTTGACGGTTTCGAGACAGACCGGCGCACGCGATTTGAGCGTGTACCGGCGAACGTGCGTGCGGTCGTCCTCGATGCTGCCGACCGTGCGCGACGCCTTGTTGGTGAGCAGGTTCACGCTGACGTCGGTCGTCTCGCCGCTGTTGCGCTGCACGCTGTCCTCGTCGAACCCGACCATGCGCATGCAGCCGTCCTGCCAGCGGAATTTGTAGGTCGTGCGGCTCGTCGACCATGAGCCCATGTTGGCGAAGAAGCCGACCGTCACTGCGAGCACGCGCTTATCGAGCGACACGCTGCCTTCCTCCAGTGGATCCTCGCGCGTCGGGTTGTCATTGCGGCGGATCAGCCGGTCCGACTGCGCGACGCGGCGCCAACCGCCCGCGGGGTCGGCAACGAGCACGACCAGCAGGCGCGGATTCGTGTCGAGCTCCTGCACGCCAAAGCCGTCGTTGTGCAGGACGTTGCGCGGGTCGGCGTTGTGCAGAAGCAGCACGGCGTCGGCCTTGGCGTCGGCGTCGATCGGGCCGTCGAGCCTGCTTTCGATGGTCCAGCCAGCGGGCACGAAGCCCTGCACCGTCGGGGCCTTCGCCGGCAGTGTCGGCGTCCCGACGTCGGGAATCACGAGTTCGCGTTCCTGGGCGCCGGCGGTACCCGCGATAAGCAGAGTCGATGCCAGCGACGTCACGATGAACCGGGTCATGCGCATTCCCCAATGAGCGGCCGTCAGCGTAGCCCGGCGCCTGCGGCGCGCCCAGCCCTCGCGGTACAATCGGCGTCGACGCACCCGGTGGGAGAAGCGGGTTTCGACCCGCTGCCGAAGGCGCAATCGCCCGGAATCGCTCAGGCCCCCACACCGCCGGCTGCACACACTCTGGAGAGATCGGCCTGCCTTCGGGTACGCGCCGGCGCCGAAGGGGCAAGACACGCATCCTCCCCCGCGTGTCCAAACTCTCAGGCAAAAGGACAGAGGGGCACCTTCCCGCGGCCGCGCGCCGCGCACTGATGCCCGCCATGACCCAGCCCACCTCCCTGCGCGCCCTCGAGCACCACGACGGCTTCATCGAACGCCACATCGGCCCGAACGACGCCGAGATCGCGCAGATGCTGCGCACCGTCGGCCACGATTCGCTCGACGCACTGACCGACGCGATCGTCCCCGGCTCCATCGCATCCGGCAATCCGCTCGCGTTGCCCGAGCCCATCAGCGAGGTCGAGGCGCTCGCCAAGATCCGCGCGATCGCATCGAAGAACAGCGTGTACCGCAGCTTCATCGGCCAGGGCTATTACGGCACGCAGACGCCGAACGTCATCCTGCGCAACATCCTCGAGAACCCCGCGTGGTACACGGCCTACACGCCGTACCAGGCCGAGATCTCGCAGGGCCGCATGGAAGCGCTGATCAACTTCCAGACGATGGTCGCCGAGCTCACGGGCATGGAGATCGCGAACGCATCGCTGCTCGACGAGGCGACCGCCGCCGCCGAGGCGATGACGCTTGCCAAGCGTTCTGCCAAGTCGAAGTCGAACACCTTCCTCGTGTCCGGCGACACGCATCCGCAGACGATCGAAGTGCTGCGCACGCGCGCCGAACCGCTCGGCATCAACGTCGAGCTGGCCAATGGCAACGACGACTGGAAGGCCGCGCTCGCCAAGGGCGACTTCTTCGGCGTGCTGATCCAGTACCCGGCGTCCAGCGGTTGGCTCGCCGACTGGACGGCCGATGCGGAAGCGATCCACGCGAACGGTGCACTTGTCGTGTTCGCCACCGACCTGCTCGCGCTGACGCTGCTCAAGCCGCCGGGCGAAATGGGTGCCGACATCGTGATCGGCAACAGCCAGCGCTTCGGCGTGCCGTTCGGCTTCGGCGGTCCGCATGCCGCATTCATGGCCTGCCGCGATGCGTTCAAGCGCTCGATGCCGGGCCGCCTGATCGGCGTGTCGATCGACACCGAAGGCAAGCCCGCGTATCGCCTGACGCTGCAGACGCGCGAGCAGCACATCCGTCGCGAGAAGGCGACGTCGAACATCTGCACCGCGCAGGTTCTGCTGGCGGTGATGGCGTCGATGTACGCCGTCTACCACGGCCCGGAAGGTCTGACGCGCATCGCATCGCGCGTGGCGCGTATGACCGCAATCCTTTCCGCCGGCCTCGCCGAACTCGGCTTCGATCGCCATCACCACAACACGGCGTTCGACACGATCTGCCTCAAGACCGGCGACCGCACCGACGCGATCGCGGCACGCGCACGTTCGATGGGCGCGAACCTGCGCATCGCGTGGGACGAGTACCTGTGCATTTCGCTCGACGAAACGACGACGCGTGCGGACCTCGAACTGCTGTGGCGCATCTTCGGCGGCGATGACGCGGCGCTGCCCGACATCGACACGCTCGACGCGAAGGCGCCGTCGCTCATCCCGGCCGAAGTGCAGCGCACGAGCGCGTTCCTGACGCACCCGGTGTTCAACACGCATCACAGCGAGCACGAAATCCTGCGCTACATGCGCATGCTGGCGGACAAGGACCTCGCGCTCGACCGCACCATGATTCCGCTGGGCTCGTGCACGATGAAGCTCAACGCCACGGCCGAGATGATCCCAGTGACGTGGCCGGAGTTCGCGAACATCCATCCGTTCGCGCCGGCCGACCAGGCGGAGGGCTATCGCGAACTGATCGCCGGCCTCGAGGACATGCTGGTCGAATGCACCGGCTACGACGCGGTGAGCCTGCAGCCGAACTCGGGCGCGCAGGGCGAATACGCGGGCCTGCTCGCAATCCGCGCGTACCACCTGTCGCGCAATGAAGGCCATCGCGACATCTGCCTGATCCCGGAATCCGCACACGGCACGAATCCCGCGTCGGCGCAGATGTGCGGCATGCAGGTCGTCGTCACCAAGTGCGATGCGAACGGCAACGTCGACGTCGGCGACATCCGCGCGAAGGCGGAGAAATATTCCGACCGACTCGCCGCGATCATGATGACGTACCCCTCCACGCACGGCGTCTTCGAGGAAGACGTCGTCGAGATCTGCGAGGTCGTGCATAAGCACGGCGGCCAGGTTTATACCGACGGCGCGAACATGAACGCACTGGTCGGCGTCGCCAAGCCCGGCAAGTGGGGCTCGGACGTTTCGCACCTCAACCTGCACAAGACGTTCTGCATTCCGCACGGCGGCGGCGGCCCGGGTGTTGGTCCGTGCGCGGTGAAGTCGCACCTGGCGCCCTTCCTGCCGGGCGCGCTGCACAAGGACGGCATGCGCACGTCGGGCGTGGGCGAAGGCGGCGTCGGCATGGTGTCGGCGGCGAGCTTTGGTTCCGCATCGATCCTGCCGATCAGCTGGATGTACGTGACGATGATGGGTGCGTCCGGCCTGCGTCGCGCAACGCAGGTGGCGTTGCTCAACGCGAACTACATCGCGAAGAAGCTCGAGCCGCATTACGAGACGCTCTACACCGGTCGTAACGGGCTGGTCGCGCACGAATGCATCCTCGACCTGCGCCCGATCAAGGACGCGACCGGCATCAGCGCCGAGGACGTGGCCAAGCGCCTCATCGACTTCGGTTTCCATGCGCCGACGCTGAGCTTCCCGGTCGCGGGCACGCTGATGGTCGAGCCGACGGAGAGCGAGTCGCTGCACGAACTCGACCGCTTCATCGACGCGATGATCCAGATCCGCGACGAGATCCGTGCGATCGAGGACGGTCGTCTGGATCGCGAGGACAACCCGCTCAAGAACGCACCGCATACCGCGACGATGGTCGCGGGCAGCGAATGGACGCACGCGTATCCGCGCGAGCTGGCCGCGTTCCCGTTGCCGGTGCTCAAGCAGCACAAGTACTGGCCGCCCGTGGCGCGCGTCGACAACGTCTACGGCGACAAGAACGTGTTCTGCTCGTGCGTGCCGATCGAGGCCTTCGACGGCGAGCCGGAAGCCTTCAGCGAACCCAACGTGATGTAAGCCGGAAATCGGCCGGAAAGAGCCCCGCATCTGCGGGGCTTTTTCTTTGCTGCATCCGTCAGACGACGTCGCCCATCAGCGGGTCGGCCCGTCGTTCGTTCGAGACGATGGCGACTGCCGCGGTGCGTTTCCCGCCACCGTGGCTGGCCTCGCCACCCAGCCGGCCGATCTGCGCCATGTGCGCGCGATCGCGACTCACCGCCTCGCCGCCCTTGCGGCCGGCCTCGCGGGCCTCCGCCGAGTCGAACTCGTGGGCGTGGCCGCTCTCGTGTGCGGCACGGCCGCCCATCGATGAGATTGCACGTTGTTTATCCGGATCCATGCTGCCGAAGCCACCTCCGTGGCGGCCGCCGCGGTTGCTGCTGGTCATGTCTGCTTCCTCGATTGGCGGCGGCGCCGTCTTCGACGCCGTTCCATTCCGTGGCTGCTGCGGGGGCAGTCAGCAACGGTCCGCGCTGCCCGACGGGTCCGTGCACCGGCCGGGAGCGTTCACAGGTTATCGACACGATTGTTATCGGCGCGCCAACCGGACGTTCACATCTGCACTCCGTTCGTCGTCGCGGCGCGCGTCCAGTGCGCATCGCGGTCACGCCGCCTCGGTAGGCTGGTGCGCTTCCGGAGGATCGAATGCCGCAACGTCACAACCTCACCGAAGGCCCCATCGCCCGCACGCTGTTCCTGTTCGCGCTGCCCATCCTCGGCGGCAACGTGCTGCAGTCGCTCAATGGTTCCATCAACGCGGTATGGGTGGGCCGGTTCCTCGGCGAGCAGGCGCTCACCGCCACCGCAAACGCCAACAACGTGATGTTCCTCCTACTCGGTGCGGTGTTCGGCGTCGGCATGGCGGCGAGCATCCTGGTCGCGCAGTCGATCGGTCGCAACGATTTGACGCAAGCACGCTGCGTCATCGGCACCAGCGCGACCTTCTTCATCAGCCTGTCGATCATCATCGCGGCGGTCGGCCTCCCCCTGTCGCGACACGTGCTCTCGTGGATGGACACGCCCGCCGCCGCGCTGCCGTTCGCCGAGGCCTACCTGCGCATCATCTTCCTCGCGCTGCCGTTCCTCTACGCGTTTACGTTCATCACCGCGATCCTTCGCGGCTCCGGCGACACGCGCACGCCTTTCATCTTCCTGTTGCTGACCGTCGTGCTCGACATTGGCTTCAACCCGCTGCTGCTGTTCGGCATCGGCCCGTTCCCGAAGATGGGCATCTCCGGCGCGGCCACGGCGACATTGATCGCCAACGCCACCAGCCTCACCGCGTTGCTGCTGTGGCTGCGCCACAAGAAGCATCGCCTGTGGATCAGCCGCAACGAGCGACATCTCTACAAGCCGAACTTCGCGGTACTGAAGTCGCTGATCGTCAAGGGCATTCCGATCGGCCTGCAGATGATGCTGATCTCCGTCGCGATGCTCGCGATGATGACGATGGTCAACAAGCACGGTGTCGAAACGACGGCCGCGTATGGCGCATCGCTGCAGCTGTGGACCTACGTGCAGATGCCGGCGATGGCGATCGGTGCGGCGTGTTCGTCGATGGCCGCGCAGAACGTCGGCGCGAATCGCTGGGACCGCGTGCATTCCACCGCGAAGTCCGGCGTGCTGTTCAACTTCCTCATGACCGGCGCACTGATCATTCCGCTGATCGTGTTCGATCGCCAGACGCTGTCGCTATTCCTGCCCGAGTCGAGCCCGGCGCTCGCGATCGCGCAGCACCTCGACCCGATCGTGATCGTCTCGTTCCTGTTTTTCGGCGTGACGTTCGTGCTGTCCGGCGTTGTACGCGCGACCGGCGCGGTGATTCCGCCGCTGCTGATCCTCGCGTTCGCGCTGTGGGGCGTGCGCGTGCCATTCGCGTCGATGCTGCAGCCGCGGCTGGGTGCGGACGCGATCTGGTGGAGTTTCCCGGCGAGCGCGATCGTCGCCATGCTCGCATCCGGCGCCTATTACCTGTTCGGCGGCTGGCGCAAGGCGAAGATGTTGCCGGCTGGCCACACGGAAATCGCGGTGCCGGCAGAAGTGCCGGCGATGCCGCCATCGCCGGTGGCGGACGTCGCCAGCTGCAACGAGGAAGCTACGGGCGTCGGCGGCCCATGACTTCGGCGAGATAAGGCGCGGTACGGCTGTCGGCGGCGCGAGCAATCTCCGCCGGCGGCCCGCAGGCGACGAGTCGACCGCCCTCCTCTCCTGCGCCGGGGCCGATGTCGATCACCCAGTCGCTCTGCGCGACCACGCGCATCTCGTGCTCGACCAGCACGACGGTGTTGCCCGCATCGACGAGCCCGTGCAGCTGCGCCATCAAACGGTCGACGTCGGCGGCATGCAGGCCCGTTGTCGGTTCGTCGAGTACGTATAGACCACGCCCACGCTGGCTGCGTTGCAACTCGGTCACCAGCTTGATGCGTTGCGCTTCGCCGCCCGACAGTTCCGTCGCCGGTTGCCCGAGGCGCAGATAGCCGAGGCCGATATCCCGCAGCAGTTCGAGCGGTCGCAGCACGGTCGATTCGTCCGCGAAGAATTCGCACGCTTCCTCGACGTTCATCGCCAGCACCTGCGCGATGTTCTTGCCGTTCCACTGCACCTTCAGCGTCGCCTCGTTGTAGCGCGCGCCGTGGCACGTCGGGCATGGCGCGTAGACGCTCGGCATGAACAACAGTTCGACGCTGACGAACCCTTCGCCCTCGCAGGTTTCGCAACGCCCCTTGGCGACGTTGAACGAGAAACGCCCGGCGTCGTAGCGACGACGACGCGCATCCCGCGTGGCCGCGAACAGCTTGCGCACGTGGTCGAACAGCCCGGTGTAGGTCGCGAGATTCGACCGCGGCGTGCGGCCGATGGGTTTCTGGTCGACGCGCACCAGTCGACGGATCGCATCGACGTCGCCACCGAGATGCCCGCGCGTGCGCTGCACGATGCTGGGCCCGTCCTCGGGTTCCGGCTCGTCATCCTCGGGCTCATGGCCGAGATGCCCGCAGACGAGTTCGACCAGCGCCTGGCTGATCAGGCTGGACTTGCCGGAACCCGACACGCCGGTCACCGCCGTGAGCACGCCGAGCGGAATGCGCGCGTCGAGCCCATGCAGGTTATTGCGATGCACATCGCGCAGTTCGAGCCAGCCGGTCGGATCACGACGCACGCGCGTCGGCGCAGGCACGCGATCGAACAGATAGCGCGCAGTCTCCGACGTCGACACCGCTTCGAGCCCCGGCGGCGGGCCGCTGTAGAGCACCTGCCCGCCGCGTTCGCCGGCGGCGGGCCCGACGTCGACCAGCCAATCGGCGCGCCGCATGGTGTCCAGGTCGTGCTCGACCACGAAGATCGAATTGCCGCTCTCGCGCAGCTGCAGCAGCGCCTCGAACAGCGCCTCGCTGTCGGCCGGATGCAGGCCTGCGGACGGCTCGTCCAGAACGTAGACGACACCGAACAGGTTCGAGCGGATCTGCGTCGCCAACCGAAGCCGTTGATGTTCGCCGGGCGACAGCGTGGGCGTTGCTCGATCTATCGCGAGATAGCCGAGTCCCAAGCCCTGCAGTGTGCCGATGCGCGCAACGAGATCCGCCGCGATGCGTTGCGCGGCGATGCGCTTTTCCTCCGACATGTTGCCGGTGCGGTGAATATCCGGCGCGGCCGCGTGCGTGGCATGACCGGCCGCCTTGCGTGTCGCGCGATCGCGCTTCGTCGCCTCGGCCCCGCGCGCGTCGCCATGTGCCTTGCGTGATGCGGCTTCGAAGCGGCCTTCCGCCACGGGGCGCAACACGTCGGCCAGTCGATCGAACGACAACTGCGACAACTCGCCGATATCGAGTCCCGCGAACTTGACCGACAGCGCTTCGCGCTTGAGTCGCTTGCCATCGCAGACCGGGCACAACGTGCCGGTGAGATATCGCGCAACGCGGCGCTTCATCAGCGCACTCTGTGTCGATGCGAATGTGTGCAGCACGTAGCGGCGCGCACCGGTGAACGTGCCCATGTACGCGGGCTCGGCCTTGCGCTTGAGCGCCGCGCGCGTTTCCGCGGGCGTGAAGCCCGGATACACCGGTACCGTCGGCGTTTCCTCGGTGAAGAGGATCCAGTCGCGATCCTTTTTCGGTAGGTTCTTCCATGGCGTGTCGACGTCGTAGCCGAGCGTCACCAGGATGTCGCGCAGGTTTTGTCCATGCCATGCGGGTGGCCATGATGCGATCGCACGGTCGCGGATCGACAGTGATGGATCCGGCACCATCGACGCTTCAGTGACGTCGTAGACGTAGCCGAGCCCGTGGCAGTTCGGGCATGCGCCCTGCGGGGTGTTCGCCGAGAAATCCTCGGCGTACAGCATCGCCTGCCCCGGCGGATACGTGCCGGCGCGCGAATACATCATGCGCACCAGGCTCGAGAGCGTGGTCACGCTGCCGACGGTCGATCGCGCACTCGCGGTGCCGCGTTGTTGTTGCAGCGCTACGGCGGGCGGCAGGCCTTCGATCTCGTCGACGTCCGGTACGCCCACCTGATCGATCAAGCGGCGCGCATACGGCGCGACCGACTCGAAATAGCGACGCTGCGCTTCCGCGTACAACGTGCCGAACGCGAGCGATGACTTGCCCGAACCCGACACGCCGGTAAACACCACCAGCGCATCGCGCGGAATGTCGACGTCGACGTCCTTCAGGTTGTGCTCGCGCGCGCCGCGGACGCGCACGAAGGCGTCGTCGCGCCTGGCCTGCCGCTTAGGAGTCTTGTGCCCGGAATCGCCGTCCATGCCGTGCTCGTCGTGAACCGCCTGAATTGGACGATGCCGCCAGCGCTCGCCGGGTGAAGACGCGCTCTGGTCTAATGCCGCCAGCCCTGTAGCCGACCGCCCCATGCGCCTGCCACCCCGCTTTCTCGCCGCGCTCGTACTCGCATTCGCCGCGCCTCCGGCGTTTGCCGCGCAGCCGATCACGGTGTTCGCCGCGGCGAGCCTGAAGGAAACGCTGGACGAAGCGGGCGCGCTCTACGGCAGCACGCATGGCGCGACGGTGCGCACGTCGTACGCCGCCAGCTCGGCACTGGCGCGGCAGATCGAGGACGGCGCACCCGCCGACGTATTCGTCTCCGCCGACCTGGACTGGATGGACGAGTTGCAGGCGAAGCGACTGATCGATGCGACGACGCGTCGCGACGTCGCCGGCAATTCACTGGTGCTGATCGCGCCGGCCAATTCGCAGACGCCGCCGACCGCGCTGAAGCGCGGCGTCGACCTGCGTCCAATGCTGGGCAACGACGGGCGCATCGCCCTCGCGCTTACGACCAGCGTTCCGGCCGGCAGGTACGGCCGCGCGGCACTCCAATCGCTGGGCGCATGGAACGGCGTGCAGCCGCGCGTGGTCGAGTCGGAGAACGTGCGTGCGGCGCTGCAGCTGGTCGCGCGTGGCGAAGCGGTGCTCGGCGTCGTCTACGCCAGCGATGCGCTTGCCGAACCGCGCGTTCGCGTCGTCGCGCGTTTCCCGGCGTCCACGCATCCGCGCATCGTGTATCCGGCCGCGCGCGTTGCCGAAAGCACGAATCCGCAGGCTGCGGGTTTCGTCGCGTGGCTGGCATCTCCGGCGGCGCAGGCCATCTTCCGTCGCCACGGATTCGCGGCGCCCAAGTGAGCATGCTCACCGCCGACGAAGCCTCGGCGGTCCTGCTGAGCCTGAAGGTCGCGACGGTCGCGACACTCGCGAGCCTGCCGGTCGCGATCGCGGTCGGCTGGCTGCTGGCGCGACGTCGCTTCCCGGGTCGGCTGCTCGTCGACGCGCTCGTACACCTGCCGCTGGTGTTGCCGCCCGTGGTGACCGGTTACGCCCTGCTCGCATTGCTGGGCCGACGCGGGCTCATCGGCGCGTGGCTGCACGACGCGCTCGGCATCACGTTCGCGTTCCGCTGGACCGGCGCCGCGCTTGCATGCGCGGTGATGGGTTTCCCGCTGATGGTGCGCGCGATCCGGTTGTCGATCGAAGGCGTGGACCGTCGATTGGAGAACGCAGCGTCCACACTTGGCGCATCGCGGTGGCGCGTGTTCACCGGCATTACGCTGCCGCTCGCGTGGCCGGGCATCGTCGCCGGCGCCGTGCTCGGCTTCGCGAAAGCGGTCGGCGAATTCGGTGCGACCATCACTTTCGTTTCCAGTATTCCCGGCGAAACGCGCACGCTGTCGTCGGCGATCTACGGCTTGTTGCAGGTACCGGGTGCGGAGTCGCGCGTCTGGTTGCTTTGCGCGGTTTCGGTCGCGATCTCGTTCATCGCGATGCTCGCGGCGGAAGCGCTGCTGCAGCGCGGCCGCACGGATCCGCCGACATGACCGGTATCGTCCACGACATCGACGTAGTGCTGCGACGCGGCGGCTTCGAACGACACGTGCGACTGCAGAGCGCGTCGCGCGTCATCGCGGTGGTCGGCGCGTCCGGAAGCGGCAAGACGTCGCTGCTGCATGCGGTCGCGGGGTTGGTCACACCGCTCGAAGGCCGCGTCGAAATCGCGGGCGAAACGTTGTTCGATTCGACTCGACGTATCGACGTGCCCGCGCACCGTCGCCGCATCGGATACGTGTTCCAGGACGGCCGCCTGTTTCCGCATCTCGACGTTCGCGCCAACCTGCTCTACGGCGCGAGGCAGTCACCATCGAACGCTGCGACACGTTTCGACGATGTCGTCGAGCTGCTCGCACTCGCGCCCTTGCTCGCGCGTCGAAGCAATGGGCTGTCCGGTGGCGAAGTGCAACGCATCGCGCTGGGTCGCGCCCTGCTCGCGCAGCCGCGACTGCTGCTGCTCGACGAGCCGCTGTCGATGCTCGACGCGGATCGTCGCGACGAACTTCTGCCTTACCTGCAACGCGTGCGCGATGAGAGCGGCCTGCCGATGATCTATGTCAGCCATGTGCCCGCGGAAGTCGCTCGCATCGCGCAGGACGTGCACCGCATCGACGCCGACTAGCGCCGGTTCGACTTCAGCGCGAAGAACCCAATCAGCGCGACGATGACCACCATCAGCACCACGATGCGCAGCGGATGCACGTCGAACAGCGCGCCGAGCATGTGGCAGCCCGTGCACAGCAGCGACGCGGCCGTTGCGAGCACGAACGCCTGGAACGGGAGTGCGGGGCGACGGTCGCGCATCGGTCGGCTTCCTTGCAGCAGGCCGACAGCGTAGGCGCGCGACGTTAGCCGCAGGTGCAGACGGTCACGCGCTCCGAGCCGCGCGGTCGGTCGCGGTGCGGTCTGCTTCGACGACGATGCGCTCGGCGTCCGCGAGGCGCAGCAGGTCGCGCTTCTCGTCGCCGATGCGGCGTCGCAGGCCGGGCCACAGCGGCTTGGAGTGCGCGAACAGCGTATCGACATGCGCGAGCTTGTAGTCCTGCACGGCGGTGACGATCTGCGCGTCGGTCAATGTCGAGGCACCCACCGTCGCGCCAAACGCCGTGCGCAGCGCCTTGGTGACGATCGACAGCGTCAGCGCGCCGTATTGCACCGCTGTGCTCCATAGCATGTCGTGCACGGCGTAACCGGCCGCGGCGAGGTCGATGCCGGCCTCGCGAAGGCGCGTCAGTTGAGCGTCGTAATGCGTGCGCCCGATGAAATCGTGCTGGTCCTGCGCGAAGCCCGGTTCGCTGGCGGCGATGCGCTTCCACATCGTGTCGAACGCGGACGTGCCAGGCTCGAGTCCGGCGAAGCGCTGCCCGTAGCTCGACTGCGCGAGGTAGGCCTGCAGCGTGCCCGCGCGCGACGAGAGCTGGTATTCGCCGTACGACTTGCCACCCGCGTCGTCCTGCCCGGTCGAAATGACGCCCGCGCCGCGCCCCGATGACTCATAGCGGCTCGACGTCAGCCCGAGCCGCCACTGGGAAAGGCGCTTGCGCGCCTGCCGGAGATTCATCGACGCCATGCGCGGCCTCGACGGATCGACATCAAGATGACGCTGGCCGCAGGTGTGCTCACAACTCCTTCGTCGCATATCGCCCGTGCAGGCCGCATCGACGCGCGCTGAAACGCAACGGGCCGCCCGAAGGCGGCCCGCGTCATGCGGCGAACTACATCGATTTCAGGCGAACGGATCCTGCAGCACGATATTGGCGTCGCGGTCGGGCCCGGTGGACACGATGGCGAGCGGGCAACCGGCGAGTTCCTCGAGCGAACGCAGGTAGGCGCGCGCGGCCGGCGGCAGCTTGTCCCATTCGGTGATGCCCGCGGTGCTCTCTTCCCAGCCCGGGAATTCGAGGTAGACCGGCGTGCACTCTTCCCAGCCGCCGGCGTCCAGCGGCGCGTATTCGGTGCGCTTGCCGCGGTATTCGTACGCGATGCAGATCTTGAGCTTCTCCATCCCGTCGAGGATGTCGAGCTTGGTGATGCACAGGCCGCTGATGCCGTTGATGGCGACCGCGCGCTTAAGCGCGACGATGTCCATCCAGCCGCAGCGACGCGGCCGGCCGGTGGTCGCGCCGTATTCCTGGCCACGATCGCGGATGCCCTGCCCGATCTCGTCGTCGAGCTCGGTCGGGAACGGGCCGCCGCCGACGCGCGTCGCATACGCCTTGGCGATGCCGAGCACGTAATCGATCGCGTCCGCGCCGACACCGGTACCAGCGAGCGCGCCGCCCACCGTCGTGTTCGACGACGTGACGTACGGATAGGTGCCGTGGTCGATGTCGAGCAGCGAACCCTGCGCGCCTTCGTACAGCACCTTTTTGCCCTGCTTGCGCAGCTCGTGAAGGATGCCGGCGACGTCGGCCTTCATCGGCTCCACGTACTCGCCGAACGCGAGCGCTTCGTCCAGCGTCTGCTGGTAGTCCACACCTTCGACGCCGAGATACTTGGTCAGCACGAAGTTGTGATAGTCGAGCGCGGCGCGCAGCTTCTCGGCCATTTCCTGCGGGTAATGCAGGTCGGCGATGCGGATGCCGCGACGCGCGACCTTGTCCTCGTACGCCGGGCCGATGCCGCGACCGGTGGTGCCGATCGCCTTGCCGCCGGCAGCCTTCTCGCGCGCCTGATCGAGGGCGATGTGGTACGGCATGATCACCGGCGTCGCCGGGCTGATCTTCAGGCGCGAACGCACTTCGACGCCATTGCCTTCGAGCTCCGCGATCTCCTTCTGCAGCGCGCCGGGATGCAGCACCACGCCGTTGCCGATCAGGCACAGCGCATCGGGACGCAGCACGCCCGACG
The DNA here is from genome assembly GCF_054057595.1 of Lysobacter sp. HA18. Classification (NCBI taxonomy): domain Bacteria; kingdom Pseudomonadati; phylum Pseudomonadota; class Gammaproteobacteria; order Lysobacterales; family Lysobacteraceae; genus Lysobacter; species Lysobacter sp. HA18. Next base: position 1,090,840 of record NZ_JBSRZL010000001.1, on the reverse strand, counting down.
GGATCAGGTGCAGCACGGTCTTCTTGCCGCCGATGACCAGCGTGTGGCCGGCGTTGTGGCCGCCTTGGAAGCGCACGACCGCGCCGATGTCCTGCGTCAGCAGGTCGACGATCTTGCCCTTGCCTTCGTCGCCCCACTGGGCGCCCAACACCACCACCGACTGACCCATTACCGCTCTCCAGATGCGCTGCATGCAGACGTCCGGCCGCGTGGACACGCGATATCGGCGGCACGCGGCAGCGCGCGTGATGGCGCCCTCGGGCGCACTCCGGCCGACCGATCCACCGTGGCGGATCGCAGACATGGAAAAAGCCGGCGGGTGTCCCCGTCCGGCTTTTGTGCATTATCCGGGTTTCGGTCCGGCGGGGCCACCCCGCCTGTCGTTCAGGCGCGCACGGCCCACAGCGAAAGCAGGCCGACGATGACGATCGCCGCGCCGAACGCACGCAGTTGCGGCGTCGTCAGCACGTACAGCCGCTCCACCGTGCGCTTCCAGCCCTCCGGCGTGAGGAACAGGAACAGGCCTTCGAGCACCGCCACCAGGCACAGTGCCGACAGCAACTCCCTCGCCATCAATGGTCGGACTTGAGGTACTGCAGGAACGGATCGTTCTTGTCGACGACGATCACCGTCTGCCCGGTGCCGAACGCATTGCGATACGCCTCGAGGCTGCGCTGGAACGCGTAGAAGCCCGGATCCTTCTGTGCGGCATCGGCGTACAGGCGCGCGGCCTGTGCATCACCCTGGCCACGCTGTTCCTGCGCATCACGCTCCGCTTCCGCGACGATCACCGCAGCGTCGCGATCGGCATCGGCCTTGATGCGCTGCGCTGCTTCGGCACCTTCGGCACGCAGCTGGCTCGCGACCTGCTTGCGCTGCGCGCTCATGCGGCTGTAGACGTCGGCAATGACCTTGCTGTCGGTCGGCAGGTCGATCTGCTTGATGCGCAGGTCGAGGATGCGAACGCCGAGCGTCGACGCACCGGTGTTGATCGCCGCCAGCTGCGCCGCGACGATGCGGCTGCGATCGCCGGACACCACTTCCGACAACGTGCGCGTATTGATCTCGTTGCGCAGCGCGTCCTTGATGATGGGCGCGAGGCGTTCGATCGCGACGGATTCATCGCCGCCCGTCGCGCGATAGAACGCGCGCAGGTTCTCGATGCGGCCGACGCCGAAGAAGTCCACGCTGATGTCCTTGCGCTCGGACGTCAGGTAACGCTCGGGCTCCGCGGGAAGCACGTTGAGTCGACGGTCGAACACCAGCTGGCTTTCGACCAGCGGGAACTTGAAGTGCAGGCCCGGGCCGAGATCGGTGCGCGCAAGACGACCCAGGTTGAGCACGATCGCGCTATGGCCTTCGGGCACAACGAACACCGAGCCCATCAGCGCGAGCAGCGTGGCGACGACAAGTGCGATCAGGACGGGATATCTCATCGTTCGGCTCCTGCGCTGCGCGGCTCACGTGGTGAGCGCGGGCCGCGACCGGCGTTCGCGCCCGAATCACCCGATGCGGTGACCGGCGACATCACGTCGGGAATGATCGATGGCGCGGTCTGCGCCTGCGGCTGCGCGAGCAACGGCGGAACGGTCGGCTGCGTGGCGTTCGCGTCGGACATCGGCACGTAGATCAGCTGGCGCGAATCGCCGCCCACGATCGTGCGGTTCTCCGACAGCACGTGCTGCACCGTTTCCAGCCAGAGGCGCTTGCGGGTGACATCCGGCGCGGCCTTGTACTGCTCGACGAGCAGCGAGAAACGATTCGCATCGCCGGTCGCGCGAGCAATCGCAGATGCCTTTTCGCCTTCGGCGGTCGCGCGCACGCGTGCGGCTTCACCGCGTGCTTCCGGGATCACCTTGGCGGCATACGCGCGTGCTTCGCTGATCACGCGATCCTTGTCCTGCTGCGCGCTGTTGACGTCGTCGAACGCGGGCTTCACTTCTTCCGGCGGACGCGCGTTCGGCAGGTTGAGTTCGGTGACCGTCAGCCCGGTGCGATACGCAAGCAGCGACTTCTCGAGACGCGTGCGTGCGGCGACCGCGAGCTGGTTGCGCGAGCCGAGCACCGTGTCCAGATTCGAACGGCCGACCATCTCGCGCACTGTCGACAGCGACGCTTCCTTCAGCACTTCGTCGGCATCTCGCGTGCCGAACAGGTACTGCTGCGAGTCGGCGATGCGGTACTGCACGTTCAAGTCGACGTAGACGATGTTCTCGTCCGACGTCAGCACCGGCACGGTCTGCGTGAACGTCTTGATCTCGGTCGCGTTGACCTTGGTGACGCTCTCGATCGGCCACGGCATCTTCAGGTGCGGGCCCGGCGTGAGCACGCGCGCGAACTGGCCGAAGCGCAGCACGACGCCGCGCTGCTGCTCGGAGATCAGCGTGAATGTCGAGAACACCAGCCAAGCGCCGAGCACCAGCGCGACCCAGCGCGCCGGGCCGTTGCCGTCGGCCATGCCGCGCAGCCGGTCGAGCAGATCGTTCGGCGCGAAACCACGGCGCGGGCCGCGCGATCGCGGCTCGCGGTCGCCGTTGTCACTGCCGGGCGTATTCCAGGCCATGCGGACTCCTGAGGGGTGCACCTGCGGGCCGCCGCGGGCGCGTCGATCGCGCCTTCGCGGGCGGCGACTGCCGGCGCGGGGATGTTCGGATTCTAGGTGGGGGGTCCGGCCGCCTCAACCAAGGGGCGAGGCGTCCGTCGGCGGCGGGAGCAGCGGCACCAGTGGGTGACCGCCCGCGCTGTCGGCGATTCGGCGGGCATCGACCTGCGGAAGGTCGACGTCGAGCGACCAACCATCGTCCTCGATGCGTTCCGCGCGGATGGCGCCCAGTTCGTACAGGCGGCCGCGTAGCCGTGCCGATGCGCTGGGCAGGTGGATGCGCCCGGTAACGCGTTCGAGCCCGAGCATCTGGCCGAGCGCTTCGCCCAGCAGGTCGAGGCCGGTACCGTCGCGCGCCGACAGCCACACGCGCGGGCGTTCCTCGACGAAGCGGTCGTAACGCGGCGCCATGTCCTCGAGCCGGTCGATCTTGTTGAACACCAGCAGCTGCGGGATGTCGCTGGCGCCGATGTCCTTGAGCACGGCGTCGACCTGCGCGATGCGATCCGTGCGCAGCGGGTCGGCCGCGTCGATCACATGCAGCAGGAGGTCGGCCTCGCGCGCTTCGGACAGCGTCGAGCGGAACGCGGCGACGAGGTCGTGCGGCAGGTCGCGCACGAAGCCGACGGTATCGGCCAGCACCACACCGCCACCGGCGACGTCGATGCGACGCACGGTCGGATCCAGCGTCGCGAAGAGCTGGTCGGCGGCGTAGGCCTCCGCGCCGGTCAATGAATTGAACAGCGTCGACTTGCCGGCGTTGGTGTAACCGACCAGCGCGACGCGCGGCAGCTCGCCCTTGGTGCGCGCGCGACGCATCTGCGTGCGCTGCACTTCGACCTTGTCGAGCTTCTTGGACAGCTGTTCGAGCCGCTTCTGCAGCAGGCGGCGGTCGGTTTCGAGCTGCGTTTCACCCGGGCCGCGCAGGCCGATCGAACCACCGCGCTGGCGCTCGAGGTGGGTCCAGCCGCGAACCAGGCGCGTGGCCATGTGCCGCAGCTGCGCGAGTTCGACCTGCAACTTGCCTTCGTGGCTGCGCGCACGCTGCGCGAAGATGTCGAGGATCAGCCCGGTGCGGTCGACCACGCGACGCTTGAGCAGCTTCTCGAGGTTGCGTTCCTGGCCCGGCGACAGCGAATGATTGACGAGGATCAGGTCGGCGCCGCTGGCTTCCGCCGCGGCGAGCACTTCTTCGAGTTTGCCGCTGCCGATCAGCGTCGCCGCGTTCGGGCGATCGATGCGCGCGGTCAGCACGGTGGCGACCGTCGCCCCGGCCGAACGCGCGAGTTCCTGGAACTCCTCCAGCACCGCCTCGTCGAGCGGGCCGGCATGCGGCTGGATCAGCAGCGCGTTCTCGCCCCCGCGTGAGCGTTCAAACACTCCGCACCTCCAACCGCAGTTCGGTCATTCCGATACCGGCTCCGACGACACGTCGCCATCGCCCGGCTGCACGTAGCCGCCGCCCGGGCCCACGCGCACGTTGCGCGCCGGCACGACGGTCGAAATCGCGTGCTTGTAGACCATCTGGCTCACGGTATTGCGCAGCAGCACCACGAACTGGTCGAAGGACTCGATGGTCCCCTGCAGCTTGATGCCGTTGACCAGGTACACCGACACCGGCACGCGCTCGCGGCGCAGTGCGTTCAGGAACGGGTCCTGGAGAGATTGCCCCTTCGACATTGCTGTTCCCCACCTTTTGCTCTTGTTGTTATTGGGCGGCCCGCTGATGCAGGCCGTGTCGCCGCGGTTGTCCCCACGGCAGCGACGGCCCGATGGTATCGCAAAGTGGCTGATTTCCCGTGGCGACGGCGTGGACGAACGCGACGATCAGCGCCGTTCGACGAAGTCCGTCACGAGTCGGTCGAGCCGGGCGCGGCCGGCCAGCGGGTCGCCCCATAGCGCGTCGAGCTCGCTGCGCAGCCACGTGAGCTGCCGCTTCGCGAGCTGGCGCGTGGCGAAGATGCCGCGGTCGCGCAGCGTCGCCGCGTCGAACTGGCCGTCGAGATGTTCCCAGGCCTGGCGATAGCCGACCGCGCGCATGGCCGGCAGGTCGAGCGGTCGCGGATGCGCGGCCAGTTCGGGCAAAGCGCGAAGGCGGCGGACTTCGTCGAGGAAGCCGGCGTCGAGCATGGCGTCGAAGCGACGCGCGATGCGGTCGTGCAGCACCTCACGCGATGGTGGCGCGACCACGAGCTTCAGCACGCGACACGGAAAACCATGCGCGGGCCGTTCGCGGCGCCAGTCGGAAATCGTGCGGCCGCTGATGCGCCAGACCTCGAGCGCACGCTGGATGCGTTGCGCGTCGGTCGCGTGGATTCGCGACGCCGCTTCGGGGTCGACTGTCGCGAGGTCCGCATGCAGCATCGCCCAGCCGCGCTCGGCGGCTTCGGTTTCGAGCGTCGAGCGGACGTTGGCATCGGCTTCGGGCATCGGCGCGAGACCCCGAAGCAGCGCATGGAAGTACAGCCCGGTACCGCCGGCGAGGATCGGCAGTCGGCCGCGCGCGAGGATGTCGTCGACAGCGGCGAGCGCATCCGTCGCGAACTCGGCCGCGGAGTACGGCTGCCACGGCTCGCGCACGTCGATGAGGTGATGCGCGACGCCTCCGCGTTCCTCCGCGGTCGGCTTCGCCGCGCCGATGTCGAGCCCGCGATACACGAGCGCCGAATCGACGCTCACCACTTCGCCGCCAAACCGCTGCGCCCACTCGACCGCGAGCGCGGTCTTGCCCGACGCGGTCGGGCCCATCAATGCGATGGCGAGCGGGCGCGGGTCGGCCATCGACGACGTCGCGACGTCAGGCGTGTTCGCCGCGCGCCAGCACGCTGCCGCGTCGACCGAACAGCAGGTACACGACCACGCCGATCGCGTTCCAGATCAGGAACCAGTACTGCGTGCGATGCGGCAGGCTGTAGAAGAGGTACAGACAGCCGAGGATCGCGACCGGCCCGACGATCCACGCCGCGGGTGTGCGGAACACACGCGGACGCTGCGGATCGCGGCGTCGCAACACCAGCAGGCAGGTCGCGACCGCGACGAACGCCGCCAGCGTGCCGGCATTCGCGAGCGCAGCGATCTCGTCCAGTCGCGCGATGCCCGCAAGCGCCGCGACGATCAACGCGGTGAACAACGTGATCGCAACTGGCGTGCCGGTGCGCGGATTGACCTTCGACAACGCACGCGGAAAGAGGCCATCGCGTGACATGACGAAGAAGATGCGGCTCTGCCCGTAGAAGAACGCGAGCAACACCGTCGGCAGCGCGACCACAGCTGCACCTGCGACGATCTTCGCCGCAGCGCCCTGCCCCAGCTCACGCATGATCAGCGCCAGCGGCGCCGGGCTCTGCGCGAACACCGTGTAGTGCATCGCACCCACCGCGGCCACCGCGACGAGCAGGTAGATCACGGTGCAGCCGATCATCGAACCGACGATGCCGATCGACAGGTCGCGCCCCGGGTTCTTCGCTTCTTCCGCGGCGGTGGAGATCGCGTCGAAACCGTAGAACGCGAAGAAGATGATCGCGGCGGCCGCCATGACGCCACGTTCCACGCCATCCGGCCCTGCGGACTTCTCGAAGCCGTACGGCATGAACGGATGCAGGTTGCTCGCGTCGAAATGCGGCATCGCGATCGCGACGAATACGCCGAGCGCGACGACCTTCACCGCGACCAGAATCGCATTCAGCGTCGCGCTTTCGCGCGTGCCGACCATCAACAACCCGGCGACCACGAACACGATCAGCACCGCCGGAAGATTGACGATGCCGCCGGCATGCGGGCCTGCGATCAATGCCTGCGGTAGCGCGACGCCGAGCCCGCGCAAAAACTCGACGACGGAGCCGGACCACCCGACCGCCACCGCACTCACAACCAGCGAGTACTCGAGGATCAGGCTCCAGCCCACCACCCAGGCGATGCTCTCGCCGAGCACCGCGTAGCTGTACGTGTACGCGCTGCCCGCGGCCGGCATCATTGTCGCCATCTCGGCATACGCGAGCGCGGCGCAGGCGCAGACCACGCCCGCCACCACGAACGACAGCAGCACCGCCGGGCCGGCGAGATTCGCCGCGACCCCGACCAGCGTGTAGATGCCCGTGCCGACGATCGCGCCGATGCCGAGCGCGACCAGGTGCGGCCAGCTCAGCGTCCGTACGAGGCGTCGCCCCTCCTCGTGCACGGTGATGCGATCGATGTCCTTGCGACGGAGCCAGGTCGACATGCATGCCTCGGGGCGGCGAACGGTGGCCGAAGTGTGGAGCAAGCGCGACCGCGATGCGATGCGCCCGCCGCCGCGGTCAAAATTTCGCCATGTTGGGACGCAGCCCCGACGCCATGCGGCTTCGCATGCTTATCCACAATCGACTCCCGCAGGTTATCCACAGCATGTGTGGGTAAGCGGCGTCGCGCCCGTTCGGCGCGATGTTGAGTGGTGCCGAAAGTCAATACGAAGAAGCGATCTCGTCGGTGTCGATGTCGCGCGCGGATGTCCGGCGCGGACAGTCGTTGCGCAGTCTCGCGACGTGCGTGGACGACGGGATCGCCGCCTCAATCCTCGTCCGGCCAGCGGATCGTCGGCGCCGCGCTGCGCGCTTTCGGTCGCGGTTGCGCGTCGACCGCGCTCCACACCTTGATCGCATCGACCGTCGCAGCGACGTCATGCGTGCGCACGATGCGCGCGCCATGTTGCACCGCGATCAGGTGCGCGGCGACGGAGCCGAAAATACGTTCCGCAGGTTTGTCGCGACCGGTGATGTCACCGATCGTGCGCTTGCGCGAAAGCCCCGCAAGCACCGGAACGCCGAGATCCGTGAACCGGTCGAAATTCGCGAGCAGTTGCAGGTTGTGATCCCGCGTCTTGCCGAAGCCGAAGCCGGGATCGACGACGATGCGCTTCTTGTCGATGCCCGACATTTCCGCAGCGAAGATGCGCTCCGCGAGAAAACGATGCACGTCCGCGACGACGTCGTCGTAGCGCGGATCGTCCTGCATCGAACGCGGCTCGCCGAGCATGTGCATCAGAACGGCGGGCACGCCCAACGACGCCGCGGTGTCGAGCGCGCCTTCGCGTCGTAGTGCATACACGTCATTGATCAAACCCGCGCCCGCGGCGACGGCTGCGCGCATCACCTCGGGTTTCGATGTGTCGACGCCGACCGGCACACCGGTCTCGCGTACGAGTCGTTCGATGACGGGCACGACGCGGCGGATCTCTTCGTCCGCATCCACTTCATCCGCACCGGGACGCGTCGATTCGCCGCCGATGTCGAGCAGGTCCGCGCCTTCGTCGACCAGCTTCCGCCCGTGCGCGACCGCGGCTTCGAGATCGAAATGCTGACCGACATCCGAAAACGAATCCGGCGTGACGTTGACGATGCCCATCACGCGCGGCCGATCGAGCACGAGGCGACGGCCGCCGCAGTCGAGTGCCGGCGCGATGTCGAACATCAGGGCTGGCCTTGCCGTGCTGCAATCCTGCTCAGCACGACGCCGAACGCGACGCCGAGCCCCACGCCGACCGCGATGTTGTGCATCGCCACACCGATCCCCGCACCGACGGCGATACCAATGGCGAGAAACGCGCCCATCCGACCCGACTGCTTCATTCGCCACCCAACAAAAAAGGCCAGAGCGGACTCTGGCCTTTTCGGATGTCGCTGGCAACGCGGATCAGGTGCCGGTGGGCTGCGGGCCGCCGAGCGTGAGGCGCTTCGGCTCCTCGTTCGCCGGGCCGCCACGGCCCCAGCCGGACGGCGGCGGCGGATCGCGGCCTTCCATGATCGCGTCGATCTGCGTCGCGTCGATGGTCTCGTACTCGAGCAGCGCCTTCGCCATCGCGTGCAGCTTGTCGACGTTGTCGGTGAGGATCTTCACCGAACGGGCGTAGGCATTGTCGAGGATGCCGCGCACCACTTCGTCGATCTTGCGAGCGGTCTCGTCGGACACGTTCTTGTGCTGCGTGACCGAGCGACCGAGGAACACCTCGTCCTCTTCCTCGCCGAACGTGATCGGGCCAAGTTCCGACAGGCCCCACTTGGTGACCATGTTGCGGGCCATCTTCGTCGCGCGCTCGATGTCGTTCGACGCGCCCGTGGTGACCTTGCCCGCGCCGAAGATCAGCTCTTCGGCGACGCGGCCGCCGTACAGCGAGCACAGCTGCGACTCGATGATCGTGCGGTTGTAGCTGTAGCGGTCGCCTTCCGGCAGGTACATGGTCACGCCGAGGGCGCGGCCGCGCGGAATGATCGTCACCTTGTAGACGGGATCGTGTTCCGGCACGAGGCGACCGACGATGGCGTGGCCCGCTTCGTGGTATGCGGTGTTGGTCTTTTCCTCGAGGCTCATCGCCATCGAGCGGCGCTCGGCGCCCATCAGGATCTTGTCGCGCGCCTTGTCGAAGTGCTCCATGTGCACCTGCTTGGCGTTGTCGCGCGCGGCGAACAGCGCGGCCTCGTTGCAGAGGTTCGCGAGGTCGGCGCCGGAGAAGCCCGGCGTGCCGCGTGCCACCACCATCGCGTCGACGTCGTCGCCGAGCGGCAGCTTCTTCATATGCACTTTCAGGATCTGGTCGCGACCGCGAACGTCCGGCAGGCCGACCGTCACCTGGCGATCGAAACGGCCTGGACGCAGCAGCGCGGGATCGAGCACGTCCGGACGGTTGGTCGCGGCGATCACGATGACGCCTTCGCCGCCTTCGAAACCGTCCATCTCGACGAGCAGCTGGTTGAGCGTCTGCTCGCGTTCGTCATGACCGCCGCCGAGACCGGCGCCGCGATGACGACCGACCGCATCGATTTCGTCAATGAAGATGATGCAGGGCGCGTGCTTCTTCGCCTGGTCGAACATGTCGCGCACGCGGCTCGCGCCGACGCCGACGAACATCTCGACGAAGTCCGAACCGGAGATCGAGAAGAACGGCACCTTCGCCTCACCCGCGATGGCGCGTGCGAGCAGCGTCTTGCCGGTACCCGGCGGGCCGACCATCAGCACGCCGCGCGGAATCTTGCCGCCGAGCTTCTGGAAGCGCGTGGGATCGCGCAGGAACTCGACGAGTTCGCCGACTTCCTGCTTCGCCTCGTCGCAACCCGCGACGTCGGCGAGCGTGACCTTGACCTGGTCCTCGCCCTGCATTTTTGCGCGCGACTTGCCGAAGCTCATCGCACCCTTGCTGCCGCCCTGTTGCATCTGCCGCATGACGAAAATCCACGCGCCGACGATCAACAGGATGGGAAGGAAGTTGAGCAGGATCGCCCACATCGACGGGCCGTTCTGCGGCGGCTGCTGGGCGACGGACACGCGGTGGTGCAGCAGGTCGTACATCAGCCCGCTGTCTTCCGGCGCGTAGGTCACGAACTTCGTGCCGTCCTTGCGCTCGCCGGCGATCGTCGTGCGGTCCTCGGCGATCTGCACCTTCTGGACGCGGTCGGACTGCACCTGCTGGATGAACTGGTCGTAGGCCAGCGTTTCCGTCTGCGCGCTGCGCGGCCCGAAGGCCTGGAAGACCACCATCAATACGACGGCGACCACCACCCACAGCAAAAGATTCTTGGCCAAGTCGTTCATCTTCATACCTTGTGTGTCATTGAAGCACGCACATCCTGTACGCGCCTTCAAGCACGGATCACATCGGACCCGGATCGACAACGGCCGCTTGCTGCACCGCGATCGCATCGCCACGTTTCCGCGGCGCCTGCCTTCGGCCATTAACGGCCTCGGGCCACCTTACTTCATCTCCGATCGTCGACCCTGCGCGAGCGCATAGACCTCCGGCGATCGTTTGCGCGAAGCCGCCGGCTTGCGGATCACGACCTTGTCGTAGCGCCGCCGCAGCTCCTTCACGTATTCGTCGAACCCCACGCCCTGGAACAGCTTGATCAGGAAGTTGCCGCCGACACGCAGGTGCCGATCGGCGAAATCCATGGCGAGCTCCGCCAGGTGCATGGAGCGCGGCAGATCCACCGCGTCCATACCGCTCATGTTGGGGGCCATGTCCGACAGCACAAGGTCTACCGGCAGTCCGTTGAGCGAGGCTTCGAGCCGGGCGAGGACTTCGTCTTCGCGGAAGTCGCCCAGCAGGAACTCCACGCCGGCCAGTGTCGGCATCTCGAGGATGTCGAGCGCGATGACGCGGCCCTTGTCGCCCATCGCCTGACGAACCCACTGCGACCACCCGCCGGGCGCGGCGCCGAGGTCGACGACGACCATGCCCGGTTTGAGCAGGCGGTCACGCTCGACGAGCTCCTCGAGCTTGTACGCCGCACGCGAGCGCAGGCCCTCGGCCTTCGCTTTCTTCACGTACGGGTCGGAGAAGTGTTCCTTGAGCCAGCGTTGGCTGGACTTGCTGCGCGTCGGCATCGTCGTGTGCACGCGCCGGAAAAGGCGGCGCAAGGCCGCATGATACCCTGCGCCTCCCCACGCTCCCGGTACCTCCGCTTGACCGCGCCCCGCCTTACGAATGCCCAGATCCGTTTTCTCCGCGGGCAGGCCCACGGCCTCAAGGCGATGTTGCAGGTCGGAGGCAAGGGCGTGACGCCCGCGGTCATCGCCGAAGTCGCGCAGGCGCTCGAGGACCACGAGCTGATCAAGGTGAAGGTCGCCGCCGAGGATCGCGAGGCGCGCGATGCGCTGATCGACGCGCTCGCCGACAGCGCGGGCGCCGCGCTGGTGCAGCGCATTGGCCATACCGCCGTGCTCTTCCGCCAGAGCCAGGAAAAGCGGCAGATCGTCCTTCCCCGCGCCTGACGCCGCCCCGACGGCGGCGCGTCGACACTCGTCGTAACGAGGAGCCGGCATGCAACTGACGCTCGAAACCCCGGAACACGCTTACGTGCTGCGCAGCGCCGACGGCAGCTCGGCTCTGGTCAACGATCGGCGCCTGACGACGAGCTTTGCCGTCTCGCCAGACACGCTGATCGAGGAATGGCCCGTGGTGGCGGTCGGTCTTTTGACGCCCGAGCTGCTGGAACCGCTGCTCGCGCTGAAGCCCGACGTCATCGTGATCGGCAGCGGCGGCCGCCAGGCATTCGCGCCGGTCGCGACGCAGGCGGCCTGCCTGCAGGCGGGCGTCGGCTTCGAAGTGATGGGCAACGATGCCGCCGCGCGCACTTACAGCGTGCTGGCCGGCGAAGGCCGGCGCGTCGTCGCGGGCTTCATTCTGGGCAGCTGATTCGCGGTCGACGCCGTAACCGTGGCGTCGAATCGACGATCAGCGCGCCGGCAGGTACAGCAGCGGATCGACCGGCTTGCCGGTGTAGCGGATCTCGAAGTGCAGCATGTCGCGCGGTGCGCCGCTATGGCCCATCTCGGCGATCGCATCGCCCGCCTTCACCAGCTGGCCTTCGTTGACCAGCCGGCGCCGGTTGTGTCCGTACGCGGACAGCCACTGTTCGTTGTGCTTGATGATCACCAGCTCGCCATAACCGACCAATCCGGCGCCGGAATACACGACGGTGCCGTCGGCCGCCGCACGCACCGGCGCGCCCTCGCTGCCGCCGATGTCGATACCCTGCTTCGTCGGCTCGCCAGGCACGAAGCGACCGACGAGCGAGCCGTCCGCCGGCCATTTCCATGCGAACCCGCTCGCGGGCGGCGCGACCACCACGGGCGGCGGCACGGGACGCGTGTCGTGCACGACCGGCGGTGCCGTGGTCGGCGTATGCGCGGTCGTGTCGCGCGAGGGCGCTGGCGTTGGAACCGACGGCGCGCGGGTGCCGCCGGGATACAGGCGCAAACGCTGGCCCGGATAGATCGTGTACGGCGGCGGCAATGCATTCCACGACGCGAGGTCGAGCACGCTGATGCCGTTGCGCGTCGCGATCGAATAAAGCGTCTCGCCACGCTGCACGATCGTGGTCCCGCCGGGCTTCCCCGTCGACACGCGCGGCGCGCTCGACGTGCGCGAGCCTGTCGACTCGCGCACCACCGTGCTCGAGCAACCGGCGATCAGCGCAACGGCGCTCATCGCCATCAGGGAACGAATGCCAAGACGATTCATGCGCCGTGCGCCCTCCAGACCAGCACGCCCACGCCGACCGCGACGAGCACCATCGCCACCCAGCCGATCGGTTCGATGTAGCGACGCAGCGTCGCTTCCGCACGCTCGCCGCCTGCGCGGATCACCGCGGCGACCAGGAACACGCGCTTGCCACGCCCGATCGCCATCGCAAGGATGAATTGCAGCATCGGTACGCCGACGATGCCCGACGCCCAGGTGAAGATCTTCATCGGGATCGGCATGAAACCGCCCAGCACGAGGAACGTAAATACCGCCCACGGCGATTCGGCGACTTTCGCCTGCACCGTGTGGATGCCCGATTCGATTGCCGGAAGCATGCCCATCGCCGCGAACAATGGCTTGATCGCTTCGAACGCGTAGTGGCCCAGCGCGTAGCCGACCAGCGAACCGAGCAGCGAGAACGCGAGGCTCAAGCCGGCGTAGCGGAATGCGCGACGCGGCTCGGCGACGCACATCGGCGCGAGCATCACTTCGGGCATGACGGGAAAGATGATCGCCTCGAAGAAGCTCAACGCTGCGAGGTAACGCACCGCATGTTTATGACGGGCCCATCCGATCGCGCGGTCGTACAGCGGGGCGAAAAGCTTCAAGCGGTTCTCCGTCTCAATCCACGATGCCCGACAACAGCGGCACGAACACGACCGGCGCCAACACCTGCTCGTCGAACGTGCCGTCCTCGCGCTGGCGGATACGCACCAGCGACTGCGCGTTCGCCGGCCCGACCGGCGCGATGAGCGTGCCGCCCGGAACCAGCTGCGCCTTCAACGCATCGACCAGTGCGGGTGCGCCGGCGGTGACGAGGATGGCATCGAACGGCGCGTTCTCGGGCCAGCCGATGCGACCGTCGTCATGCTTCGTTCGGACAGTCAGGCCGAGCTGGCGCAGGCGCTTGCGCGCGATACGCAGCAGTTCGCCGATGCGTTCGACCGTGTGCACCTCGAGGCCTAGCGCAGCGAGCACCGCGGCCTGGTAGCCGGAGCCGGTGCCGATCTCCAGCACCTTCTTCGGATTTGTTTCGATCAGCGCTTCGGTCATGCGCGCGACGACCCACGGCTGCGAGATCGTCTGCCCGTGACCGATCGGCAGCGCGGTGTCTTCATAGGCGCGCGTCGCGAGCACTTCGTCGACGAACAGATGGCGCGGCACCGTGCGGATCGCGTTGAGCACGCGCTCGTCGACGATGCCGTTCGCGCGCAGTCGCTCGACCAAGCGGTCGCGCACGCGCTGCGAGGTGAGCCCGCTGCCCGTCGCCTCGGGTTTGAGATGCATGCGCACGCTTATGACTCCGTCCGCAGGCGCAGCGTGTCGGCGAGACCGCCCACCCAACCGGCAACCTGCTCCAGCGCCTGGAAGCGCGTCAGGTCGACGTGGATCGGGGTAATCGACACGCAACCGCGACGGATCGCGTGGAAATCGGTGCCGGGGCCGGCGTCCTGTTCCGGGCCGGCGGCGCCGATCCAGTACCACTGGCGACCGCGCGGATCGACCTGCGAGACGCAGGCTTCGGCGCGATGGCGGTTACCGAGGCGCCCGACCTCGAAGCCCGCGAGTTCGTCCCACGGCACGTCGGGCACGTTGACGTTAAGGATGGTGTCGGCAGGCAACGGATCCACCGCCAGACGCGCGACCAACTCGACCGCCGCACGGGCGGCTGTCTCGTAATGACACCCGACGTGGTCGACCGTCGCGAGCGACACCGCGATCGCCGGCAACCCGAGGAAGCGGCCTTCCATCGCCGCGGCGACGGTGCCGGAATAGATGACGTCGTCGCCGAGGTTCGCGGTGTTGTTGATGCCTGACACCACGATGTCCGGCTCCTCGTCGAGCATGCCGGTCAGCGCGACGTGCACGCAGTCGGTCGGCGTGCCGAACACGCGGAACGTCTCGTTGTCCCGCTGCACGACGCGCACGGGCATGTCGAGGGTGAGCGAATTGCTCGCGCCGGAGCGGTCGCGGTCGGGCGCGACGGTGATGACGCTATGGCCGGCGGCGCGCAGGTGGTCCGCGAGGACGCGGATGCCCGGCGCGTCGACGCCGTCGTCGTTACTGACAAGAACTCGCATTCGGGGTCGTTGCGCCGGTGTGGAGGAACCGCCGGCGACGGCGGGCACTCATGATAGCCGAACGACCGCAGCGCCCATTCGCGCAATGAAGACGCTGTCGCAACGATGCGCACGCCGTCCCGTTACGCTGGCCGCATGGGCGACAACGATCCGCGCGACGAGGACCTCGAACTGTTCCGGCAGGCCGTTGGACCGGTGCGCCCGGTCGACGCCCCGCCGCTGCCGCCGGCCGGACCGAAGCCTAAGCCGCGTGCGCGAATGGCCGAACGCGACGAAGCCGCGGCAGCGACCGAGTTCAGGTTGGCGCTGGACGAACAGCTGCTGGGCGCGGGCGACGTGCTCAGTCATCGCACCGAGCGCCTGCCGCCGTACACCTTCCAGCGGCTCAAGCGCGGCGAGCTGTCCGCGCAGGAAGAGATCGACCTGCACGGCCTGGATGCGCGACAGGCGCAGTCACTGCTGCGCGAATTCCTTGCGGATGCGCGGCGTCATGGCGTCGGCTGTGTGCGGATCATCCACGGCAAGGGCCGCGGTGCGGACGAGCTCGACAGCAGCGGCGCACCGGTGCTCAAGAATCTCGTCGACCGCGTGCTTCGACATCGCGCGGACGTGCTGGGCTTCCATTCCGCGCCGCCCGCACAAGGCGGGACGGGCGCGGTTGTGGTGTTGCTGGCGAAGCGTTAGCGCGGAGTCTTCGCAGCTGCGTGCTTCAGTGGCGGATTCACCCACTCCACGTGGATTCCGCGTGCGACGGCCTGCTGATTGATCCGTGCGATGAACTCGCCGTCCTGCTGGCCCAGAACAGAGCTGGACGCGCGCGGCGCTACATACGTGGTTGAAGACGACTCGTGCATGCTCGCGCAGCCGGTGCCAGCGCCTGCGAGGAGAACGACCAGGAATGCGGAACGCATTGCGGACATAAACCCTCCTTCGGACGTCGATCGACATCCGCCCCCATGGCGGGCGTCGACTTCCTTATACGCCCGCCACTGAATGCGTTTCGCGTGATTCGCGGGCCGTTCGACGAACGGTCAGTCGAGCCGGCCGGCCGTCGATCGCACGTCGCCCAACGCTTCCAGAATGCAGGTCGCATAAGCGCCGGGCGGCAGGCCGAACGTGAGCTCCAGTGACGTTCTATCCGGACGAAGCCACGTCAGCGCCGACGGCCGCAATCGCAAGGCGCGACGTTCCTGCTCGAGCCCTGCCCGTTCGAGCCCGGCCTGCAGCGCCGGACCGTTGTCCGCGGCCATGCAGGTCGCTTCCAGCTCGCGACAGTCGCCCGCGCTGCGCAAGTCGCCGCGGCCCCACAGCGGCCCGGTCGGATGGATGTCGAACTCGGCAAGCCGCTGCGCCAGCGCGTCGTCGAACGGCTCGGGGCCGAATACGCTGCGACGGCCGTCGAGCATCCACACCTCGCCGTCGAGCGGCGTGTCCCAGCAGTCGCGACGCACGCGTTCGGCGAGCACGCGATTGAACAGCTCCGAACGCGCGGCCGACAGCAGCAGGCTTCGTTCCTCGCGACGCACGCGACGCCCCGCGAACATCGCGAGCGCCTGCTCGACGTTGTCGCCGGCGCGACCGAACCGCTGCTCACCGAAGTAGTTCGGCACGCCACGTCCTGCAATCGCTGCGAGGCGTGCATCGATCGCCGCGGCATCGCCTTCGACATCGCGCAACGTAATGGTGAAGCGATTGCCCGCGAGCGCGCCGCGCGGCAGCTTGCGCGAATGACGCGCGGAGAACAGCACGCGCAGCGACTCGTTCTCGAGCGTCGCGATGTCCGGCGATTCACGACCCGGCAGATGCACGGTGAAGCGCTGTCGCGTCACCGCGTGGCGATCCTTCAAACCCGCGTAGCCGATGGCGACTTCCTTGACGCCCGCCCACTCGGCGATGCGTCGCGCGGCGAACGCGGTGTTCATCCCGCGCTTCTCGATCTCGAGCAGCAGGTGCTCGCCCGTACCCGTCGGTTCGAAACCCGCGATCTCCTCGACGACGAAATCCTCGGGGCGCGACCGGAACGTGGCGGTCAGCACGGCATCGCCGTGCGCGCGCGGCAGCGATGTCGTCATGCCACCGACTCGAGCAGGCAGACCGCCATTGCGGCGATGCCTTCCTCGCGACCTGTGAAGCCGAGTCGTTCCGTGGTCGTCGCCTTGACGCTTACCGCGTCGATGGCGACGCCGAGATCCTGCGCGATGCACTCGCGCATGGTCTGCGCATGCGGCCCGACCTTGGGACGTTCTCCAATCACCGTCGCGTCGACGTTCACGACGCGAAAGCCGCGCTCCGCTGCGAGCGCGACGCAGTGGCGCACGAACGTACGGCTGTCGGCATCGCGCCAGCGTGCATCGCTTGGCGGGAAATGATGACCGATATCCCCAAGCGCGAGCGCGCCAAGGATCGCGTCGCACAGCGCATGCAGCACGACATCGCCATCCGAATGCGCGACGACGCCGCGCGAATGCGGAATGCGCACGCCACCCAGCATCACGTGGTCGCCATCACCGAACGCATGGACGTCGAAACCCTGGCCGATGCGGACGCTCATGCACTCACCTGGTTCGACCGGCGCGACAGCAGGAATTCGACGAGCGCAAGATCCGCGCGCGTCGTCACTTTGATGTTGTCCTCGCGTCCTTCGACGAGCAGTGGTCGACAACCGGCGAGTTCGAGCGCCATCGCTTCATCCGTCACGTTGACGCGCGCGGCGTATGCAGCGACGAGTGCGTCGCGCAGTACGTGCAGGCGCGCGGCCTGCGGTGTGAACGCGCGCCACAACCGCTCGCGTGGCTCGGTTCCCGCGCTGCATCCGTGGTTGTCCAGGCGCTTAAGCGTGTCGCGTACCGGCGCGGCGAGCAGTGCGCCGTCGTCGCTGTCGGACGCGGCGGCGATAAGGCGCTCGAGATCCGCTGCATCCAGGTTCGGACGCGCCGCATCGTGTACGAGCACCAGGACGCTGTCGTCATAATCGACGTGCGCCGCCAGCGCGTCCAGCGCTGCCAGCACCGATCCCGCGCGGTCGGCGCGACCGGTGCACGTCAGCACCGGCTTGCCGTGCAGCGACGTCCAGCCGGGCCAGCGCGTGTCTTCTTCGACAATCGCGACCATCGCACCTTCGACGCGCGGATGACGCAGCAATGCATCCAGCGCATGCGCGATCAGTGGCTTGCCCGCGACGTCGAGGTATTGCTTGGGAACCTCGCCACCGAAACGGGTGCCGGTGCCGGCGGCGGGCACGACGGCCCAGATGCGCGTCATGGCGTCGCGGGCGCAGTCGGCGCGTCGGCCGGCTTCTGCACGGGCCGCGTGTTCTCGACCACGCGATAGAAGACTTCGCCGGGCTTGATCATGCCGAGCTCGCTGCGCGCGCGATCCTCGACCGCGGCCTCGCCCGACTTCAGGTCTTCGACTTCGGCGGCCAGCGCGGCATTGCGCTGCTGCAGGCCGCCGTTGTCGTGTGCGAGCGCGTCGACCTGCAACTGCAGCGTACCGACCGCTTCACGTCCGCCCTCACCGCGCCACAGCCGCACCTGCAGCACTGCGAGCAGCATCGCCAGCAGGCCGATCAGGATCAGCAGGCCGTAGCGCGTTCGCGCCATCGGTCAGCGCACCAGGGACACGAACGCGTCGCGGCCGGCGTAACGCGCGGCGCTGCCGAGCTGCTCTTCGATGCGAAGCAGCTGGTTGTACTTGGCGACGCGATCGCTGCGGCACAGCGAGCCGGTCTTGATCTGCGTTGCCGTGGTCGCGACCGCGATGTCGGCGATCGTCGTGTCCTCGGTTTCGCCGGAACGGTGCGAGACGATGGCCGCATAGCGCGCGGCATCCGCCATCGCGATGGCCTCCAACGTTTCGGTCAGCGTGCCGATCTGGTTGACCTTGATCAGGATGGCGTTCGCGACGTTCTGGTCGATGCCTTCGCGGAAGATCTTCGGATTGGTGACGAACAAGTCGTCGCCGACCAGCTGCACCTTGTTTCCGACGCGCTCGGTGAGCAGCTTCCAGCCAGCCCAGTCGTGCTCGCCCATGCCATCTTCGATCGTGATGATCGGGTAACGCTGCGTCCAGTCGGCGAGGAAGTCGACGAACTGTTCGCTGGTCAGGCGCTTGCCTTCGCCGGTGAGGTTGTACTTGCCGTTCTCGAAGAACTCGCTGGACGCGACGTCGAGACCGAGCAGCACGTCCTCGCCCGCGCGATAACCGGCCTTGCCGATCGCTTCGAGGATGGTTTCCAGCGCTTCCTCATTGCTGCGCAGGTCAGGCGCGAAACCGCCCTCGTCGCCGACGGCCGTGCTCAGGCCGCGACCCTTGAGCACGCTCTTGAGCGCGTGGAAGATCTCGGTGCCCGCACGCAGCGCTTCGCGGAAGCTGTCGAAGCCGACCGGAAGCACCATGAATTCCTGCAGGTCGACGTTGTTGTCGGCATGTGCGCCGCCGTTGATGATGTTCATCATCGGCACCGGCAGCACGGCTTCGCGACCATTCGCGAGGTGCTGCCACAGCGGCATCTTCTTCGACGCTGCGACCGCGTGCGCATTCGCCATCGAAACGCCGAGCAGCGCGTTCGCGCCGAGACGACCCTTGTTGTCGGTGCCGTCGAGATCGATCAGCCGACGGTCGAGGCCGGCCTGGTCGTTCGCATCGAAACCAACCAGCGCCTGCGCGATCGCCGTGTTGACGTTCGCCACCGCGTGCGTGACGCCCTTGCCGAGATAGCGCGTCTTGTCGCCGTCGCGCAGCTCCACGGCTTCCTTCGTGCCGGTCGACGCGCCCGACGGCACCATCGCGCGGCCGAAGCTGCCGTCGGCGAGCGTGACGTCCGCTTCGAGCGTGGGGTTGCCGCGGCTGTCGAGGATTTCGCGGGCGTGGATCTTGGCGATCGTGGTCATCGTTGGAGCGTCGTCCTTAGACAGTGGATTCGAGGAAGCCGTTGCGCTTGGTCACTTCGTCGAGCGCCTTCAGCGTTTCGAGAAGCGCGCGCATTTTCGGCAGCGGCCATGCGTTCGGGCCGTCGGACAGCGCCTTCGACGGATCGGGATGCGTTTCCATGAAGATGCCGTCGATACCGACCGCCATCGCCGCGCGCGCGAGCACCGGCACGTGCTGGCGCTGGCCACCGCTGGACGAGCCCTGCCCGCCCGGCAACTGCACCGAGTGCGTCGCATCGAACACGACCGGGCAACCGGTTTCGCGCATCACCGCGAGCGAGCGCATGTCGCTCACCAGGTTGTTGTAGCCGAAGCTCGCGCCTCGCTCGCAGACCATGATGTCGTTGTTGCCGGTCGACTTCGCCTTCTCGACGACGGGCTTCATGTCCCACGGCGCAAGGAACTGGCCCTTCTTGATGTTGACCGGCTTGCCGGCGCTGCAGACCTTGGTGATGAAGTCGGTCTGACGCACGAGGAAGGCCGGCGTCTGCAGCACGTCGACCACGCTCGCGACTTCGTCGATCGGCGTGTACTCGTGCACGTCGGTCAGCACCGGCAGGCCGAGCTGGCGCTTCACTTCCGACAGCACCTTCAGGCCTTCTTCGACGCCCGGCCCGCGAAAGCCGTTGAGCGACGTGCGGTTCGCCTTGTCGAAGCTCGACTTGAAGATGAAGGGAATGCCGAGTTCCGTGGTGATTTCCTTGAGCTTGCCGGCGGTCTCCATCTGGAGTTCCATCGACTCGATCACGCACGGGCCGGCGATCAGGAAGAACGGCTTGTCGAGGCCGACCTCGAATCCGCAGAGTTTCATGGGGTACTCCAAAGCGAGGCGATGCGCGGTCCGCGCATCGCTCGAGACGACGAAGGCGCAGCGCGCATCAGTTGCGCACTTCCTTCAGCAATCGACCACCCGCCTGCGCCTTGTGTTCGCGGGCGGCACGGATGAAGCCGATGAAGAGCGGATGGCCGTCGCGCGGGGTCGACAGGAATTCCGGATGCGCCTGGCAGGCCAGAAACCAAGGGTGCGCGTCGCGCTTGAGTTCGACCATCTCGACGAGCAGGTCGTCCATCGACTTGCCCGACACGATGAGGCCCGCGTCCTCGAGCTGCGTGCGGTAGCGGTTGTTGAACTCGTAGCGATGGCGATGGCGTTCGCCGACGACGTCGCGACCGTAGGTGTCGCGCGCGAGCGTGCCCGGCTTGAGGCGCTGATCCTGCAGGCCCAAGCGCATGGTGCCGCCGAGGTCGCTGGCTTCGCTGCGACGTTCGACGTCGCCCGTCTGCGTCCGCCATTCGGTGATCAGGCCGATCACCGGATGCGGGGATGCCTTGTCGTTCTCGGTGCTGTTCGCGCCGTCGAGGCCGCAGACATTGCGCGCGTAATCGACCACCGCGGCCTGCATGCCGTAGCAGATGCCGAAGTACGGAATGCCGTGTTCGCGTGCGAACTTCGACGTCGCAACCTTGCCTTCGAAACCGCGATCGCCGAAGCCGCCGGGCACGAGGATGCCGTCGACGCCGTCGAGCGCGGACACGCCCTGCTTCTCGACGTCGCTGGATTCCAGCCACTTCAAGTTGACGCGCGTGCGCTGGCGCAGACCACCGTGCTTGAGCGCTTCGGCGACCGACTTGTACGCGTCCTGATGATCGACGTACTTGCCCACGACGCCGATCGTGACTTCATCGACCGGATGCTCGCTGGCGTCGAGCACCGCATCCCACTCGGACAGATCGGCCGGACCCGCTTGCAGGCCGAGGCGGCGGATGACGATGTCGTCCAGTCCCTGTTCGTGGAAGAAGCGCGGCAGCTTGTAGATGTTGTCGAGGTCGACGGCCGAGATCACCGCGCGCTCGGGCACGTTGGTGAACAGCGCGATCTTGCGACGGTCGGAATCCGGCAGCGGCTGTTCGCTGCGGCAGAGCAGGATGTCGGGCTGGATGCCGATCGAGCGCAGTTCCTTGACGGAGTGCTGCGTCGGCTTGGTCTTGAGCTCGCCGGCTGCGGCGATCCACGGCACCAGCGTGAGGTGCATGAACAGCGTCGATTCCGGGCCGCGCTCACTGCGCAGCTGGCGGATCGCTTCGAGGAACGGCAGCGATTCGATGTCACCCACCGTGCCGCCGACTTCCACCATGCCGATGTCGTAGCCGTCGGTGGCGTCGACGATGCAGCGCTTGATCTCGTCGGTGATGTGCGGGATCACCTGCACGGTGCCACCGAGGTAGTCGCCGCGGCGCTCCTTGCGGATCACCGATTCGTAGATGCGACCGGTGGTGATCGAGTTCTTGCGCGACAGGCGCGTGCGGACGTAGCGCTCGTAGTGGCCGAGGTCGAGATCGGTTTCGGCGCCGTCGTCGGTGACGTACACCTCGCCGTGCTGGAACGGGCTCATGGTGCCCGGATCGACGTTGATGTACGGATCGAGCTTCATCATCGTGACGCGCAGGCCGCGCGATTCGAGGATGGCCGCGAGCGATGCCGCCGCGATGCCCTTGCCGAGCGAGGACACCACGCCGCCGGTGACGAACACGAGCGGCGTTACATGGCTTGCGGAAGTCATGGGCGTGGGGTGCGCTGGAAAGTCGTAGTTTACAGGCGTGACGCGCGTCCCGCGAATCGACGAGCGCGCGACGCACAAAAGAAGCGCCCCGGACGAGCCGGGGCGCTGGGTTGCAGTACTGCGAGACGTCTTACTTGCGCTTGTGCGCGTCGCGCTTGGCCTTGCGCGCGTCCGCAGCGGCCTTCGCATCGGCCTTGGCGTCGGCGCTGACCTGCGCGTCGTCCGTCATCTGGCCGGTGCCGGCGAGCGCGTCGTCGGTCGCCGTGGTGGCGGTCGAGGCCGCCGTCTTGCCGGCGGTGACGGCCGAGTGCGTGGCGGCGTTGGCGTTGCCCGAAACGGCATTGACGGCATTGGTCGCCGCGTTCGTGGCGCCGGCGACCGGCAGCGCCGGCGTGGTGGCGCCGGCGGTCGCACCGGTCGAACCCGTGGCGGACGTGCCCGCGGTCGAGCCGGCGACGTTGCCGGAGACCGAACCCGACGCGTCGACGCCCGAGGTGCCGGCGGTCACGCTGCCATCGACGCCAGCGCCGGTGGTCGCATTGATCGGCGCATGCGCCGCGTCGCTGACGGCCGGACCGACCTTGTCACCCGCCTTGCGGGCGGTGGTCTTCGCGGTGTGGACCGCGCTGCTGCGTGCCTTGCCGGCGGGGAGCGTGGTGGAGTCGGTCACCGAACCGGTGACGCCACCCGTCGCGGAGCCGGTGGCGGTCGGGACGGTCGGCGTCGTGACCGGGGTTGCCGGGACGGACACCGGCGGCACGGACACCTGCGCGAATGCGGGGATGGCCATCGTGGCCAGAATCGAAAGGGCGAGGATTCGCTTCTTCATGGAGCCTCCATAAGGGAAACCGGGACGGCTCGGGGGAGTGCCGTCATCCGGCCCGCGACCCTACTGGCGGCCTACGTGGGCCGCTCGTGAAAACGGCGCTAAGGTCGCGTTCGGTCGTTCAGCCTTCAGCCGTCCAAGCCTATGCGACGCGCTCTGTTAGCATTTCGACTAATGAACAAGCGATATAACGCCGCCGACATCGAGGTGCTTTCCGGGCTGGACCCGGTCAAGCGCCGCCCGGGCATGTACACGGACACCGCCCGTCCCAACCATCTGGCGCAGGAGGTCATCGACAACTCCGTCGACGAGGCCCTCGGCGGCCATGCGCGGACCATCGAGGTCACGCTGCACAGCGACGGCTCCGCATCGGTCTCCGACGACGGCCGCGGCATGCCGGTCGACATCCATCCGGAAGAGAAGATTCCGGGCGTCGAACTCATCCTCACCCGCCTGCACGCCGGCGGTAAGTTCAGCGGCAACAACTACACGTTCTCCGGCGGCCTGCACGGCGTCGGCGTGAGCGTGGTCAACGCGCTGAGCACCAAGGTCGACGTGCGCATCAAGCGCGACGGCAACGAATACCGGATGACGTTCAAGGACGGCTTCCGCGATTCGCCGCTGGAAGTCATCGGCACGGTCGGCAAGAAGAACACCGGCACGCGCGTGCACTTCTGGCCGGATGCGAGCTACTTCGACACCGCGAAGTTCAACATCCGCGCGCTGCGTCATCTGCTGCGCGCGAAAGCCGTGCTCTGCCCGGGCCTAACCGTTCGCCTGTTCGACGAAGCGACCGGCGAGCGCGACGAGTGGTACTTCGAGAATGGCCTACGCGATTACCTCAAGGGCGAGCTCGGCGAACGCGAACTGCTGCCGCCGAATCTGTTCTCGGGTTCGTTGTCGAAGGAAACCGAAGTCGTCGACTGGGCCGCTGCGTGGGTGCCGGAAGGCGAGCTGGTGCAGGAGAGCTACGTCAACCTGATCCCGACCGCGCAGCACGGCACGCACGTCAACGGCCTGCGGACAGGCTTCACCGATGCGTTGCGCGAGTTCTGCGACTTCCGCAACCTGCTGCCGCGTGGCGTGAAGCTCGCGCCGGAAGACGTATGGGACCGCGTCGCGTTCGTGCTGTCGATCAAGATGACCGACCCGCAGTTCTCGGGTCAAACGAAGGAGCGTCTGTCATCGCGACAGGCCGCGGGCTTCGTCGAATCCGCCGCGCACGATGCGTTCTCGCTGTGGCTCAACCAGCATGTCGAGCTCGGCACGCGCATCGCGCAGCTCGCGATCGAACGTGCCGCTGCGCGCCTCAAGACCGAAAAGATCGTTCTGCGCAAGAAGGTGACGCAGGGGCCGGCACTGCCGGGCAAGCTGGCCGACTGCGCATCGCAGGATCTGTCGCGTACGGAACTCTTTCTTGTCGAAGGCGACTCCGCGGGCGGCAGTGCACGCCAAGCGCGTGAGAAAGATTTCCAGGCCATCCTTCCGCTGCGCGGCAAGATCCTCAACACATGGGAGGTCGCGTCGAGCGGCGTGCTGGCATCGCAGGAAGTGCATGACCTCGCAGTCGCCATCGGTTGCGATCCCGGCAAGGACGATCTCGCGGGCCTGCGCTACGGCAAGGTCGTGATCCTGGCCGACGCCGACTCGGACGGCCTGCACATCGCGACACTGCTGGCCGCACTGTTCCTCAAGCATTTCCCGTCGCTGGTCGCTGCCGGTCACGTCTTCGTCGCGATGCCGCCGCTGTTCCGCGTCGACGTGGGCAAGCAGGTGTTCTATGCGCTCGACGAAGAAGAGAAGCGCATCCTCATCGATCGCATCGAGCGTGATCGCGCGGCCAAGAAGAAGGGCACGCCGACGGGCGCCATCTCCGTCACCCGCTTCAAGGGCCTCGGCGAGATGAATCCGGAGCAGCTGCGCGAGTCCACCATGCATCCCGACACGCGCCGCCTGGTGCAGCTCACCGTGGATGACCAGGACGCCACCTCGGCGCTGATGGACATGCTGCTCGCCAAGAAGCGCGCCTCCGATCGGAAAGCGTGGCTGGAGAGCAAGGGCGACTTGGCGACGCTCGAGGTCTGACGTCATCGGCAACTCGGCGTTCAAGGCCCGCTTCGGCGGGCCTTCCTTTTGCGCCCCTGCTGAATCGCCCCGCCAGCAAACGGCAAACCGCGTATCCACCTGATTGTCTGAGCGCCTCGACCACGCACGCTGACGCCGCCCGCGGCCCCGTTTAGACTCGACGTGGGGATTTTTCCAACAAACGGGGAAGCACTATGTCGACGTGGGGTCGATGCGCCATCGCTGTGGCGCTCTTGTTGAGCTTTCACGCATCTGCCGATCCGATACGGATCGAAGATCTCGCCCGCCACGCCGAGTTGAACGAGGCAAGCCTGTCTCCGAACGGCGACTACGTGGCGCTGGCCGTGCCGTCGCAGGACGGACGCGAGACGCAGCTCGAAATTCTCAAGCTCGATGGCACGGGTAAGACACAGGTGCTGCGGTTCCCGCAGAAGCAGCACGTCATCAACATCTTCTGGACCTCCGACGAACAGATCGTGATGTCCCGGGCTCGCACGTTTCCCTTCCAGCCGCTGCCGACGAGCTACGGAGAGCTGCTCACTACCGACATTCACGGCAAGAACCAGGACTTGCTGTTCGGGTACCAGCCCGACGGCATGAACTATCCGGGCCGGCGCAAGGACCAAGGGTTTGCCAGCGTCGAGACGGTGCTTCCCGCCGAGCCGGGCAAGATCCTGGTGCGCTTCAATTGCTGGAACTGCGGCGACGAACCCGATAGCACGATCTACAAGGTCGACAGCGTGACCGGCGAACGATCCGAGATCGAGCGGTCCGAGGGACCCGGGGCCTTCATCTTCGACGCCGGTGGTCGCGCCCGCGTGCGTACGACACGGGACGCACAGGACGAGCCCGTGCTTGCCTATCGCCCCACGCCTGGTGCTGATTGGCAGCCGATGCCGAAGTCGATCGCCGGTTATCGCGTATCCGGCGGCGCATTCACCTCGAATCCTGACATCGCATTCCTGGAGATCAGCGACGCAGGCGAGCCACCGAAGTTCTATCGGGTGGACTTCAAGAATGGGACGCGCACGTTCGTGACGTCGAACCCCGAACTTGAGCACTCGGTATTGCTGCGCGTCGGTGACACCGGCGACCCGTTCGGCGTGATCTACACGGCCGGAAAGCCGTCGATTAAATATTTTGATCCAACCTCCGAATGGGCACGGCTCCACGCGGGACTGCTAAAGGCATTCCCGGGGCAGCTGGTGGACATTCGCGACGTCAGCCGGGACGGCAAGCGGTTGCTATTTACAGTGATGTCCGATCGTCACCCCGGCGCCTACTACGTCATGGATCGCACCGCCAACAAGGTCATGCTCATCGGCGAAACGAAGCCATGGATCGCGCCCGACGCCATGGCGACGACAGTGCCCATCGAGTTCGCGGCGCGCGACGGCCGGAAGATCTACGGCTTCTATACCGCTAGCGGGGACGGTCCGCGACCGCTGGTGCTTTACCCGCATGGTGGGCCGTTCGGCATCGCCGACCGCTGGGGTTACGACGCGGACGCACAGTTCCTCGCCAGTCGCGGCTACGGCGTCCTCCAGGTCAACTACCGAGGTTCCGGCGATCGGGGAACGGCGTTCCAACGAGAAGGCTGGCGCCAGTGGGGCGGCCGCCTCATTGACGACATGGTCGACGGCGTCAAGTGGGCCGCAACGCAGAAACTGACGGAAGCCGGGGACGCATGCGTGTATGGCGCCAGCTACGGCGGATACGCAGCGCTGCAGGCCGTACGCGTTGCGCCGACGTTGTTCAAGTGCGCGATCGGATACGCTGGCGTCTATGACCTCCCGCTCGATCAGAAGCAGGTCACCAACGTCGCATCCAAGCGCTTCTTCGCGCGAACGATGGGCGCCGACGACGCGGAGCTCGCGCGCGTTTCGCCGGCACGCCACGCGTCCGATGTGAAGGTCCCGGTCTTCCTGATTCACGGCAAGGATGACCAGACCGCGCACTTCGATCAGTACAAGGCGATGCTCGACGCCCTTACCGCCGCAGGCAACGTTCCAGAGACATACGTGGTCGCCGGCGAAGGCCACGGCTTCTACAGCCCCGACTCGCAGGCGGAGCTGTACCGGCGCCTCGAAGACTTTCTGTCGAAGCATCTCCCTTCGCCGTAGCTATTGCGACCGCCGAAATTGAGCGCGGGCGGTCCAAAGCGCCCGCGCTCCGTCGCTCAGCGCGACGGATACGTGACGATTGTTGCGCCGGGACATGACGGTCGGCATGCAGCCTGTACCTCCCCGTCATGCCGCTTCATGGAGGGTGACGCCATGGGCACTGCCAACTCCCACCATCACGCGGTCGACGTCAGCCCCGGCGACGCCCGTTCATCAACGGAAGCACTCGCGCTCGATGCGCGTCGTGCGATCACGGCGCTGGGCTTCGGTGCGGGTGAAGTAAGCGAACTGCTGGACGTAGATCGCGACACGGTCGCGAAAATCCAGGCGGGTAGCGCGCGCATCCCGCCCGGCACCGATCCCGCGGCGACGCGCATGTTGTTGCTCGTGCGCCTGCACCGCGGGTTGGGTGACGTCTACGGTTCGACCGAGCGCATGGACGAGTGGCTGGACACCGAAGACCCCACGCTGCATGGCAAGCCGCGCGACCTGATACGTACGGTCGATGGCCTCAAGCGCGTTGTCGCGAACGTCGAGAAGCGCTGCAAGGATTGCCTGTGGTGAGGCTCAGCGCCGCGCGTGGTCGAGCGCAGCGCGAAGGAGTCGTTCCAGCACCGTTTGCAACGCGAGCGCCTTGACGTCGTCGTAGGCGAAGCTGTCCTCGTCCATGTAGGTGCGCTGGCTGGTTTCCAGTTGCACGGCGTCGATGCCGTTGGCCGGTCGCCCGTAGTGACGCGTGATGTAGCCACCGCGGAAACGTCCGTTCGCGACCCAGTCGAATACAGGCTGCGTGGTAAGCACGTCTTCCAACGATGATTGCAGTTCGGGCGCACAACTCGCGCCGCCCGACGTACCGAGGTTGAGATCAGGCAACCGGCCTTCGAACAGGAACGGCAGCTTGTCACCGCGAATTGAATGCCCTTCCCAGAGCACAACTCGACCGTGCGCACCGCGCAGTCGCGCGAGTTCTGACTGCAACGCGTCGTGATAAGGACGCCAGTACGTCTCGACGCGCGAGCGAACTTCGGCTTCGTCGGGTTGCGTGCCGTCGAGATACACATCGTCGCCCGTGAAGCGGCGCGTCGGGCACAGGCCCGTCGTGTTCTGTCCGGGATACAGCGAGGTGTCGTCCGGCGGCCGATTGAGATCGACGACGTAGCGCGAATAGCGTGGAACCAGTACCGACGCACCGAGTTCATCGCGTGCGAATGCATAGAGGCGCGAGACGTGCCAGTCGGTGTCCGGCGCGCGGCGCGCTTCCTCCGTCATGCGCGCCGCGAGTTCCGGCGGAATCGCGCTGCCGTCGTGCGGAAGGCTCACCAGCAACGGCGCGCGGCCGCGATACACGGTGAACGTGTCGGTGGTCAGGACGTCGTCGCTCATGATCGATCCGCGCGATGCTCAACGCATCAGCACGACTTCCTCGGCGCTGGTCGGATGGATGGCGATCGTATCGTGCAGGTCGTCGAGCGTGAGGCCGCGACGCATCGCGACGCCGAAGCCCTGCAGCATTTCGTCGGCGGCGTCACCGAGCAGATGCAGGCCGACGACGCGGCGCTCCTCGCCCGTGCAGATGATCTTGAACAGGCTGCGCTGCGGCGATTCGGCGAGCGCGTTCAACATCGGGCGGAAGCCGGCACGCAGCACGTGCACGTCATCGCCGTAGACATCGCGGGCCGCGCGTTCGGACAGGCCGATGCGACCGATGGGCGGATGCGAGAACACGACGGTGGGCACGTCGACCAGGTCGAGCGGCGCGCGCGTGCGTCCGCCGAATACACGATCCATCAGTCGACGCGCCGCAGCGATCGCAACCGGCGTGAGTGCGGGCGACGGCGTGACATCGCCGACTGCGAATACCCCTTCGACGATCGTGTGGTTGTACGCGTCGACGGGCACGAAGCCGCGTGCGTCGAGCGCGATGCCGGCTGCGTTGAGGCCGAGACCTTCGACATTGGGCGAACGACCGGTTGCGAACAGCACCTGTTCGACGGGATCTGTCCACGAGCCGTCGGCGTTGCGCAGGCGAATGCCGCCTTCGACGCGTTCCAGCGCAGTCGTCGTTGTCGCGATCTGCACGTCGACGCCGAGATGTCGGTAATCCTCGACCAGCTGCGCGGTGATCTCGTCGTCGAAACTGTCGAGCAGTCGGCCGCGCACGCGCAAGGTGACGTGGCAGCCCAGCGCCTGCAGCACGCCTGCGAGTTCCACCGCGATGTAGCCGCCGCCGATCACCGCAACGCTCGCCGGCGGTGCGCGCCATGCGAAGAAGTCGTCCGATACGCCGCCGAGTTCCGCGCAGGGAATGTCCGGTTTCACCGGCCGGCCGCCAGTGGCGATCAGTACGTGCGATGCGGTGAGCACGACGCCGTCGGACGTGCGCACGCGGCGTGCGTCGAGCATCGTGCCGCGCACAGGCATGAGCGCGATGCCAGCTGCGTCGAGGCGACGTCGATAGCTCGCGTGGATGCCTTCGATGTAGCGCTCGCGGTGCGCGACGAAGGTCGGCCAGTCGAGCGTGCACGAGGCCGATTCGAAACCGAGCGATTCGGCGTGGCGCAACGTGCTGGCGACGTTCGCGGCCAGCCACATCGCCTTCTTCGGCACGCAACCGACATTGACGCAGGTGCCGCCGAGCGCATTCGGTTCGAGGAGCGCGACACGCGCACCGTGCTCGGCCGCGCGGAACGCACCCGCGAGCCCGCCCGAGCCGCCACCGATCACGATGAGGTCGAAGTCGGTGCGTGCGGGCGTGTCGGTCATGGTGTTCTCGCTAGAAGTGGACGCGCATTAGGCCGCGACGCGCGTTACGTCGCCGCGGTCGTTCAACGCACGAAGCGGTCGGGGCGATACGGCGCGGGATCGATCGCGGTCGCGCGGCCACTGACAAGGTCGGCCAGCAGCTGCCCAGTGCCTGCGCTCATGCCGACGCCCATCATGCCGTGGCCGGTTGCAAGCCAGAGGCCGCGTCGTCCCGGCACCGCGCCGATCATCGGCACGTCGTCGAGCGACATCGGCCGCCAACCGAACCAGCGTTCGCGCACGCGCGGGCCAACGGGGTCGCGCAGGTATTCGCGCGCGCCGCGTTCGAGCGCGCCGAGGCGTCGTTCGTCGAGGCGTTCGTCGTAACCGGAGAATTCCATCGTGCTGCCGAGCCGGTAGCCGCTCGCCCACGCCGTCACGCAGACCGCGCGTTCGCGCAGCA
Source organism: Lysobacter sp. HA18 (assembly GCF_054057595.1). Classification (NCBI taxonomy): domain Bacteria; kingdom Pseudomonadati; phylum Pseudomonadota; class Gammaproteobacteria; order Lysobacterales; family Lysobacteraceae; genus Lysobacter; species Lysobacter sp. HA18. The sequence continues at coordinate 1,060,432 of NZ_JBSRZL010000001.1, read as the reverse complement.
CCAGCGGCCGACGCGGCACGAGTGCCGGCGGGTCGTAGGTGATCGAATAGCCCTTACCAGGCTGGATGGTGCGCGCGAGCCAACGCAGGCCGAGCGATTCCGCGAGTCGTGGCGACCACGCGCCGGTCGCGACCACGACGTCGCGTGCTTGGATGTCACCACTCGGCGTGCGCACGACGTAGCCGTTCGCGCCGTCGATCAAACCTGTCAACGCGCGATGCTCGTCGATCACCACGCCACGTTCGCGCGCAACGCGTGCGAGTTCGGCCACGTAGCGATCCGGACGCAACGCCGCATCGCCATCGAAACGGATCGCGCCTGCGACGCCGCGAAGCATCGACGGCTCGTCGCGTTCGTAGTCCGCACCGTTGAGCACAGTGACGTCGATGCCGAATTCGCGCAGCAGCGGCACTTCGTGCTGGCCGTGTTCGAAGCGGCGCGCATCGCGAAAGACGTAGTCCTCGCCGGTCGGTTGGAACTCGCAGTCGAGGCCGTATCGCGTTATCCAGTCTTCGAGGCGGCGTCGCGAATCGTCGAGCAATGCGGCTTTGGCGACGGCACTCTCTCGCCAATGCGCGCGATTGCAACGCCCACGCAGCGCCCATAGCCAGCGCCACAACGCGGGGTCGACGCGCGGACGGATGTACAGCGGCGCATCGGGCGTGAGCATCATCGACAGCGCGCGCCGGACCATGCCGGGCGCCGCGAGTGGTGGCGCGTGGCTGGGCGTGATCGTTCCGCAGTTGCCGTGCGAGCTGCCGCCGCCGATGCGGCCAGCCTCGATCACCCGCACGGCGCGGCCGGTTTCGGCCAGCGCCAGAGCGGAGGCCAGCCCGATGACGCCGCCGCCGATGATCAGAATGTCGGTCGAGGTCGGCGTCGCGTCGGTCACGAAAGGTCGGGTCCTGGGGCAGCGGATCGCGGAACCGGCTGGCGTCCCGCCGAACCGTGCGGCAAGTCTCGCATGGCGGTCGACATGCACCGCCGCGGCCTGCGCACCGACCCGTTCCATGCCGGAATCGCGCCTTCGCATGCGCTTCACGCGTTTTCGCCGGCCGCCGATGCCACGAATTTCGTGACGCGGAACAACGTTCGGAACCGGTTCGGACCGCGCACGCTGTCCGCTTCAGCCAGCTTGTTCGACGACGGTCACAACTTCGAAAAATCGGGGCTGGTCACGCGTCCGGTTTTCATATGTTCGACGTTAGCCCATGCGCCGCGCCGACAGGACGCCGCCGACCCGTGAGGTGACCCGCAGCCCGTTGCGGTGCGTACGACTCATCTCTCTCCCGATCTCCCGAGGGTTTCCATGTCGAATACGAAGTCCCGCGTCCTCGCCGCTGCCGTCCTGGCCGCGCTCGGTGTCTCCGCCTACTCCATCGCCGCCACCGGCACCTCGCCCGCCGCGGACCGCGCGCGCGGCCTGGTCGACGCCAACCGTTCGCTGGTCGCCGGCACCGATGGCGACGCGTTCGCCGTGCGCAACGTGGTCGTCGACCGCGACGGCACCGAGCATGTCCGTTTCAATCGCACCTACCTCGGCCTGCCGGTAATCGGCGGCGATTTCGTCACCCATTCGCACAACGGCCAAATGCGCGGCGCGACCATGAGCCTGCGCTCGACGCTGCGCCCGAACATCGCCGCGCGCATCAGCTCCAGCGATGCGATCGTCGCGGCCGGCAGTGAATTCGGCACCGGCTTCCAGGGCATGCCGAGCGCGCGCAAGGTCGTGTACGCACGCGACGCCGCGCCGGTGCTGGCGTGGGAAGTCGTGATGAGCGGCGCCAAGCGCGACCAGACGCCGACCGAGATGCACTACTTCGTCGACGCCAACAACGGCCGCATCCTCGACAGCTGGGACGCGGTGGAAACTGCGGCGGCGACCGGCACCGGCAACTCGCTGACGCTCGGCACCGTGTCGATCAACACCAACTCGATCACCGGCGGCTACGAGATGCGCGACACCGTGCGCGGTGGCGGCCTGAGCGAGGACAACCACAACGGCGCGACGACCTCGACCACCGGCACGATCTACACCGATGCTGACAACACGTGGGGCAACGGCAGCAACAGCGATCGCGCGACGGCAGCGGTCGATGCGGCGTATGGCGTCGCGGCCACGTGGGATTACTACAAGAACACGTTCGGCCGGAACGGCATCAAGAACGACGGCAAGGGTGCGCTGAGCCTGGTGCACGTCGGCACGAACTGGGTCAATGCGTCGTGGTCGGACGCGTGCTTCTGCATGCGCTACGGCGATGGCGACGGCGCGACGTACAAGCCGCTGGTCGCGCTCGACGTCGCCGGCCACGAAATGACGCACGGCGTGACCAGCGCGGTGAACGGCCTCGCGTATTCGGGCGATGCCGGCGGCCTCAACGAAGGCTCGTCGGACATCATGGGCACGATGGTCGAGTGGTCGGTCGCCAACCCGAACGATCCGGGCGATTACCTGATCGGCGAAGAGATCTACAACGTCAACGACGGCACGAAGGCGCTGCGCCGGATGTTCAAGCAGAACCTCGATGGCGCGTCGTACGTCTGCTACACGGCCCGTGGGTTTACCCGTCGCGACGATCCGCATTACACGTCGGGCGTGGCCAACCGGTTCTTCTACCTGCTCGCGGAAGGTGCGGTGGTTCCGGCCGGGTTCGGTGCGGGCACCAGCTACAACCTCACGCCCGCCTCGCTGGTCTGCAATGGCGACACCGGCGTGGCCGGCATCGGCCGCACCAAGGCCGCGGCCATCTGGTACCGCGCGATGGACGTGTACTTCACCTCGAGCACGACCTACCCGCAGGCCCGCACGGCGACGCTCAACGCCGCCAAGGATCTGTACGGCCTGAACTCGCCCGAGTACAACGCGGTCGCCCGCGCCTGGACGGCCACCAGCGTCAACTGATCCGCCCTCGTCGGCAGTTCCGGAACGGCCCGCTTCGGCGGGCCGTTTTCGTTGGCGCGGCGTCCGACGAACGGGCCCGCAAATGCGGCCGGGACCGATCCGCTGCACCCGCGATCGGGTTATTTTTTGACGCGCGTCACATTCCCGGATCGTTCGTCCGGGCCTGCGCGGATCGGAAGCACATGGATGTTTCCGCGCAGGTCGATCGCAGGACGCCCGTTCGGGACTGTCGCCGTGCCGGCCATGGAGGCCGGCGCGTTCCGCCTTGCGCGGCCTCCCCCGAACCCACAGGTGCCTGCCATGTCGAACACCCCGTCCCTCCTCTGCCTTGCGGTCGTCGCAGTGCTCGGCGCCTCCACGTGGGCCGTCGTCGCGGCCGACTCCTCACCGGTCGCCAGCCGCGCACGCGCGCTGCTCGACAGCCACCACGCCGCGATCGCCGCTACCGACGGCGACGAGTTCACGGTACGCAACGTCATCGTCGACCGCGACGGCACCGAGCACGTGCGGTTCACCCGCAGCTACCTCGGCCTGCCCGTCATCGGCGGCGACTTCGTGACGCATTCGCGCAACGGCCAGCTGCAGGCCGCGTCGCTGACGCTGTCGACGACGATCCGCCCGGACATCGCCGCACGCATCAGCTCGCAGGACGCCATCGTCATCGCCGGCGGCGATTTCGGCACCGGTTTCCAGGGCATGCCGACCGCACGCAAGGTCGTGTTCGCACGCGATGCGCTGCCGTCGCTCGGCTGGGAAGTCGTCATGCGCGGCCTGAAGCCGGACAACACGCCGACCGAAATGCATTACGTGGTCGACGCACGCACCGGTCGCATGCTCGATCGCTGGGATGCGATCGAAACCGCCGCGGCCGTCGGCACCGGCAATTCGCTGACGCTGGGCAGCGTGTCGATCAATACCGATTCAGTCACCGGCGGCTACGAGTTGCGCGACACGGTGCGCGGCGGCGGCACGACGCTCGACAACCACAACGGCTCGACGAGCTCGACCACCGGCACCATCTTCAGCGACGCCGACAACGCCTGGGGCAATAGCGCGGTAAGCGATCGTGCGAGTGCGGCGGTCGATGCGCACTACGGCGTCGCGGCGACCTGGGATTTCTACAAGAACACGTTCGGCCGCAACGGCATCAAGAACGATGGCAAGGGCGCGAAGAGCCTGGTGCATGTCGGCACCAACTGGGTCAACGCGTCCTGGGACGACTCCTGCTTCTGCATGCGCTACGGCGATGGCGACGGCACGACGTATCGCCCGCTCGTCGCGCTCGACGTCGCCGGCCACGAGATGACGCACGGCGTGACGAGTTCGGTCAACGGCCTCGCGTACTCGCGCGATGCCGGCGGCCTAAACGAAGGCTCGTCGGACATCATGGGCACGATGGTCGAGTTCTCGGTCGCCAACCCGAACGATGCGGGCGACTACCTGATCGGCGAGAAGATCTACAACTCGAATCCGGACAACACCAAGGCGCTGCGCCGCATGTTCAAACAGGACATGGATGGCGCGTCGTACGCCTGCTATCCGCGCAACCGCCGCTTCACCTTCTTCGACGACCCGCACTACACCTCGGGCGTCGCCAATCGCTTCTTCTATCTATTGGCCGAAGGCGCGGTGGTGCCGGCGGGGTTCGGCGCGGGCACCACTTACAACCTGACGCCGGCGTCGCTGGTCTGCAATGCCGACACCGGCATCGTCGGCATCGGCAGGACCAAGGCGGCGGCCATCTGGTACCGCGCGATGGACGTGTACTTCACATCCGGCACCACGTACGCGCAGGCGCGCACCTACACGCTCAACGCCGCGCGCGACCTCTACGGCGCGAGCTCGCCGGAGTACAACGCGGTCAGCCGCGCCTGGGCCGGGGCGAACGTCACCTCGTCCACCCGCTGATCCCGGCGCCGGAAACGCGAAAGGCCCGCTTCGGCGGGCCTTTCGTTTGCACGCATATATATATGAGTGCGGTGGATCAGTGCTGGTGACCGCCCTCGCCGTGGACGTGGCCGTGCTCGAGCTCTTCCGCGGTCGCCTCGCGCACGTCGACGATCTCGATCGCGAAGTGCAGGTCCTTGCCCGCCATCGGATGGTTGAGGTCGACGTCGACCACCGTCATGCCGACCTTCTGGATCGTCACCGCGCGCGGGCCGAAATTCGTGTTGAGCACGACCTGCATGCCCGGCTGCAGCGGCTGGCCTTCGAAATGCTTCTTCGGGATGCGCTGGCTCAGGCCGTCGCGACGCTCGCCGTAGGCCTGCGCGGCCGGCACGTCGACGTCGAACTTGTCGCCGTCCTCGTGGCCCATCATGGCTTCTTCGAGGCCCGGGATGATGTTGCCGTGGCCGATCATGATGGCCAGCGGCTCGCGGCCCTCGGACGACTCGATCGACTCCTGGCCCTGCTCGGAGACGGTGTAGTGGAAGCGGACGACGCTGTTCTTCTCGATCTTCATGGAAATCCTGGAACCCGCCGGCGGCGGAAGGGAGCGAAGCCGGCGCCCGCGCATGGACGCGGCGGCTGGCGGGACGAGCGGCATTGAAGCGGCGTGAATGAGCCGTCAAGCTTGCCGACAATGAAACCGCCGCATTATCCCGGCAAGCGTTTGCTCGCGCCAGCGAGCGTGGCGCTGCTGCTGCCCCTGCTGCTGGCCGCCTGTGGCGGAACCGCGCCGGTGGTCCGCCATGCGTCGCTGCCGCACGTCGTGTTTCCCACAGTCTGGCCGAACACCACGCCGGATAACCCCGACGCCGCGAATGCCGTGCTAATGCGCGCGTTGTCGCTGGTCGGGACGCCGTATCGCTACGGCGGCAACACGCCGGACGCCGGCTTCGACTGCAGCGGCCTGGTCGGCTACGTCTTCCACGACACGCTCGCGCAGCAGCTGCCGCGCAATTCGGGCGATCTGGCCCGCCTGGGCCAAGGCGTCGGTTTCGACCGCATGGCGACCGGCGACCTCGTGGTCTTCGGCGACAGCGCCAGCGTCAGCCATATCGGCATCTACGTGGGCGAAGGCCGCTTCGTGCATGCGCCCAGCACCGGCGGGACGGTGCGGCTGGACCGGCTGGACGGCCCGTATTGGCGGGACCACTTCCGCGGGGCGCGACGCGTCCTGATGTGAAAGCCAAGCGGCTGGACGGGGTCCGCCCGTTACTGCCGCCATCACAACGCTGAAGTCCGTTTCTGGGACACGGGCCCCGCGAATTAACGGTCACCTAACGTCTTACTAACCAAACGGGTCCGTTCGGCGGGCATGATGCCCCCGTGACGAACTAGTGAGGCCCCGGTGATGACCGGAAACATCTTCAACCGCTCCTTCACTCGCGCTGCCCTGGCTGCCCTTTTGGCGCTGGCGGCGGCCCCGGCGTTCGCCGATCCGGCGACCACCGTGGGCATGGGTGCGGACAGCGCCGACGCGCCGGCCGACTCGCGCGCAGCGCTTCCCGATTCGATGTCCCTCTCCGATCGCGCGCTCATGCTCGCCTCGGACATCAACCGCCTGATCGTGCCGGGCTCGCGCAGCACCAGCGCCACCGCTACGCCGGTCACCGGCCGCGCGCAGAGCGTCCTGGCCCGCGCGTTCGCCCTCCTCGGCACGCCGTACCGCTGGGGCGGCACGTCGACCGAAGGCTTCGACTGCTCGGGTCTGGTCGGCTACGTCTTCCGTAACGCTCTCGGTGTCGAACTGCCGCGCGTTGCCCGCGACCAGGCGCAGACGGGCACGATGGTCGATCGCAGCCAGCTCACCGCCGGCGACCTCGTCTTCTTCAGCACGCACAGCAGCGGCGTCGACCACGTCGGCATCTACATCGGGAACGGCAAGTTCCTGCATGCGCCGCGCACCGGTCGCGACGTCACCGTCTCCGAGCTCGACACGGGCTACTGGAACGGCAAGTTCGTGCAGGCGCGCCGCGTCGCCGGCATCTGATCCGCGCGAAGTGATCGTTTCGAAGGCCGCCTCCGGGCGGCCTTCTGCTTTCAGGGCTTCGCCGGCGCGCCGAGCACGTCTTCGAGCAGCGGTTCGATGCCGCGGCTCAGCGCCATCACCTGCTCCGCGTACTCGGCCAAGCGCCGGTCTTCCTCGTCGGTCGGCGTCCACGACGGCACCGGCACCGGCTTGCCTTCCGGCGCATCGAGCGCGACGAAGACGATGACGCAGTGCGTGCACAGCCGATCGCCCGTTTCAGGATCCTTCGGGTCGCGTGCGCGCACCTCGACGGCGAAATGCATGCTCGTCGTGCCGGTGTGCACCAGCTTGGCCTGCAGGGTGACGAGGTCGGAGATGCGGATCGGCGCGAGGAAGCGGATGCCGCCGACCGCGACGGTCACCGAGTAGTGCCCGCTCCATGCGACCGCCGCGGCGTAACCGGCCTGGTCGATCCACTTCATCACGGCGCCGCCGTGGACCTTGCCGCCGTAGTTGACGTCGGTGGGCTGCGCGAGGAAGCGCAGCGTCAGTTCGCGATCTCTCATGCGCGCCTGTGTAGCACAGCCGCTGCGATCAGGCCGCTTCGGTGTCCGCGCCGAGGTTGCTGACGTCCGAACGCCCCGCGTTGTACACGTCGATATCCAGCAAGCCCGTTTCGCGCGCGACCAGCACCGGCACCAGCACCTGCCCGGTCACGTTGGTCATCGTGCGCATCATGTCGAGCACGCGGTCGATCGCATACAGGTAGCCGATGACTTCCAGGGGCAGCCCCGCGGCACTCAGCACCACCGTCGCCATCACCACCGCCGTGCCGGGCACGCCCGCGGTGCCGAAGCTGCCGAGCACCGACGCGATCAGCACGATGAAGTACTGGTCCGCGCTGAGCGGCGTACCGGTGTACTGCGAGATGAAGAGCGCGCACAGCGCCGGATAGATCGCGCCGCAGCCGTCCATCTTGATCGACGCGCCCAGCGGCACCGCGAAGGCCGCGTAATCCTTGTCGACGCCGAGGTTGCGCGTGGCCGCATTGAGCGACGCCGGCATCGCCGCGAAGCTCGACGAACTGACGAACGCGACCTGCATCGCCGGGAACGCGCCCTTGAAAAAGCGCAGCGGATTGAGGCGATGCGCGAGCAGCAGACCGCTGTAACTGACGACGATGTGCAGCGCGCAGGCGATGTACAGCGCGAGCACGAAGTTGCCGAGCGGCAGCAACTTGGAGAAGCCGAATTCGCCGACCAGCGCGGCGATCAGGCCGAACGTACCGATCGGCGTCATCTCGAGCACGAAGCGCGTGACCTGCACCATGAGGTCGCGGCCCTCGCCCATCAGCTCGCGCATGCGCGGCACGCGGTCGCCGAGCTTCACCATCGCGAAGCCGAGCAGGCCGGCCCAGAAGATCACCGGAAGGATAGACCCCTTGCCGAACGCGAGCACCACCTCGCCCGCCGCGTTCTTCTTCTCGCCGATGCCGGTCATCGCCGCGAACGGGTTGTCCGGCACCACCGACAGCAGCACGTTCGCGACGCTCGGCACGTCCTTCGGCACGTAGTCCGGGTCGACGGCGAGATGCGCGACGCCGACACCGGGCTGCATGATCGTGCCGACGCCCAGGCCGATTCCGACCGCGATGATCGCAGTCAGCGCGAACCACAGGAACGTGCGGCCGCCGAGCTTGGCCATCGACTTCTGCCCGCTCAGAGCCGCCACCGCGTTGACGACCGCGAAGAACACGAGCGGCACCGCGATCATCTTGATCAGGCGGACGTAGACATCGCCGAGCGGCCCGAACCAGGTCGCGGCGGCCGGGCCCATCGCCCAGCCGGCGAACGCGCCCAGCACGAAGCCGAGCAGCACGCGCTTCCAGAAGCGGATCTTCAGCCAGGCGTGGACAAGGGACATGGGGCGAGCCGGAAAGGTCAGAACCGCACCATAGCGAAGTGCGCGTCGTGGAACGATGCTCCCGATGACGCCTCAGCGTCCCGCTGGCGTGACCGACCGCACGCATCCGTCCGGCCGACACGAATCGACAAGTCGCGTCGGCATAATCGGCCGCCTCACGACTGCCGTTCCGTCCATGCACCGTTTCCTGCCCGCGGGCCTCGCGCTCGCCGCTACCGTTTTCTGCGCTGCCTGCTCCACCACCTCCGCCAGCGCTCCGCAGTACACCGTCGACGTTCCCGCCATCGACCGCCCGACCGGCGAAACCAGCGCCTGGTGGTTCCGCAATGGCGCCTCGCAGGCCGCCGCGCGCGGCGCGATGGGCGGGCATGCGAAGAACGTCATCGTCTTCCTCGGCGACGGCATGAGCCTGCCCACGGTCGCGGCCGCGCGCATCCTCGAAGGCCAGCGCCACGGGCACCCGGGCGAGGAAAACCGCCTGAGCTGGGAAGACTTCCCGTACACCGCGCTCAGCAAGACCTACAACACCGATTCGCAGACGCCGGATTCCGCCGGCACGATGAGTGCGATCGCGACGGGCGTGAAAACGCGCATCGGCGTGATCTCCGTCGGCCCGGAAGTACCGCGTGGCAACTGCGAGCAGGCCAAGTTGCATCCGACGACGACGCTGTGGGAGGTCGCCGCGTCGCAGGGCATGGACGTCGGCATCGTCACCACCACGCGCGTCACGCATGCGACACCGGCGGCAACGTTCACGCACGTGCCCGATCGCAACTGGGAAATCGACGAGGAGATGCCGCAGGACGCGCTCGCCGCGGGCTGCATCGACATCGCGCGGCAGCTCGTGGAATCGCCGCTCGCGGGCCACGTCAAAGTACTGATGGGTGGCGGACGTTCGAACTTCCTGCCGGCCGCGGATGAAGATCCGGAATACGCCGACAAACATGGTTTGCGACTGGACGGTCGCGACCTCGTCAGCGAATGGTCGCAGCGCCATCCCGGTGGCGCCTACGTGTGGAATGCGAAGCAACTCGCGCAGGCGCCGGCCGACGCGCCGCTGCTCGGCCTGTTCGACCCCAGCCACATGCATTACGTCACCGATCGCGCGAGTGATGCAGGTGGCGAGCCCGATCTGGCGACGATGACGCTGGCCGCCATCTCGCGCCTGTCGAAGAGCCGCGACGGTTACGTGCTGCTCGTCGAAGGCGGACGCATCGATCACGCGCATCACGAAGGCAATGCGTATCGCGCGCTGACCGAAACCGTCGAATTCAGCGATGCGGTGCGTGCCGCGATGAACGCGACGTCGGCCGACGACACGCTGATCCTGGTCACCGCCGACCACTCGCATACGCTGAGTTTCGTGGGCTATCCGGTGCGCGGAAATCCGATCCTCGGCAAGGTGAAAGGCAGCAGCGGCGAAGGCGACGGCAAGACCGAATACGCGCTCGACGCCGCGGGGCATCCGTACACCACGCTCAACTACAGCAACGGCCCCGGCTACGTTGGCGCGACCGACCAGCAGCCCGAAGGCATCAAGCACTACCCGCATCTCGTCAGCGGTGCGCAGGACGCGAAGGACGGCCGCCCCGACCTTACCAACGTCGACACCGCATCACCGAACTACATGCAGGAAGCGCTCGTGCCGATGGCGTCGGAAACACACGGCGGCGACGACGTCGGGATCTGGGCACGCGGGCCGGGCAGCGAAGCGGTGCGCGGCAGCCTCGAAGAAAACTCGATTTTCCACATCCTGCTGCAGGCCACGCCGCGCCTTCGCAATGCGGTGTGCAAGGCCGGCGGCTGCGATGCGCACGGCGTGCCGGTGTCGATGCCGGCGTCGATCGTTCCGTCGCACTGACGACGCAACACGACGGCGGCGCGATGCCGCCGTCGTCGATCAGAACGGCTTGGCGAGCACCAGGTAGACGATCGCGACGAGCAGCAACACGGGAAGCTCGTTGACCAGGCGCAGCGTGCGCGATGACGGAATCGCGCCGCCCGCCGCGGCGCGCTTGAGCCAGCGCCCGCTCATCACGAAGAACACGAGCATCAGCACCACTGCGCCGATCTTCGCGTGCAGCCAGCCGTTGCCGGGCGCGAACCACACCGGCGCGCCGGCGATGAATTTGCCGGCGGACGCGAGCAACAGGCCGAGCACCAACGCGATGCCGAACATGGAGTGGCCGAAGCGATAGAGCCTGCGGCCCATCAGTACCAGGCGCTCGCGCACCGCGGCGTTGTCGCCGGCTTCAGCGATGTTGACGAGGATGCGCGGCAGGTAGAACACCGACGCCATCCACGCCATGACGAACACGACGTGGGCGGTCTTGATCCAGAGATAGGCCATGGCGCGGTAGCTTTCGGGCGGGGCCGGTAGGATGCCACGCGCATCGCGCCGCGATCGTCCACGAGCATCCGCATGACCAAGCACTACGACCGCGACTATTTCGAACGCTGGTATCGCGACCCCGCGCTCAAGCGTGAGGCGATCGGCGGTGCCGCACGGCTGGCGCGCAAGGTCGCGCTGGCAGTCGCCACCGCCGAGTACTGGCTCGAGCGTCCGCTGCGCAGCGTGCTCGATGTCGGCTGCGGCGAAGGCGCGTGGCAGCCGGCCGTCAAAAAGTTGAGGCCGAAGGCGAGCTACATCGGCTTCGACAGCAGCGCATATGCGATCGAACGCTTCGGACGACGCCGCAACCTGCACCTCGCCGCGTTCGCCGATTTCGCCTCGCTGCGCCCCTGCGCGCCGGCCGACCTCGTCGTCTGCAGCGACGTGATGCACTACCTCGAGGCGCGCGACCTCGATGCCGGCCTGCCCGGCCTCGCCGAGCTATGCGGCGGCATCGCGTTCCTGGAAACCTTCACCCGCGAGGACGAGGTGGAAGGCGACACCGCGGGCTTCCGTCGTCGCCCGGCGCGCTTCTATCGCGCACGGCTGGAAGGCGCCGGATTCGTGCAGCTTGCCTCGCACCTGTGGCTGTCGCCCGCCCTCGCCGAGCAGGCCGCGGCGCTGGAAATTCCGGGCTGAACGAGGCGGACACGCTTCACATTCCGCCGTCAAGCCCCTGCGCTATGCTGCGCTGCGACAGGGGGAATAAATGCTCTATCAGATGCATGAACTCGGCCGCGCCTGGCTCGCGCCGATGACCTATTGGGCCGACGCGATGAGCAAGGCTTTTGGCGCACCCGGCAGCTGGCTGCACGGCATGCCCGGCTCGTCGCAGTTGTCCGCCGGCTACGAGCTGTTCTACCGGCTCGGCAAGGACTACGAGAAGCCCGAATTCGATATCCACGATGTCGAAGTCGACGGCCGCGTGTATTCGGTGATGGAGCGCGAGTCGCTGCGCAAGCCGTTCTGCAGGCTGCTGCACTTCAAGCGCTTCGCCGACGACGTCGCCGGCGTGCAGACGCTCGCCGCGTCGCCGAAGGTGCTGGTCGTCGCGCCGCTGTCGGGCCACCACGCCACGCTGCTGCGCGACACCGTGCGCACGCTGCTGCGCGACCACGACGTGTACATCACCGACTGGGTCGACGCGCGCATGGTGCCGGCTGCCGAAGGCCCATTCCATCTCGACGACTACGTGCTGTACGTGGAGGAATTCATCCGCCACATCGGCACCGGCAACCTGCACGTGATCAGCGTGTGCCAGCCGACCGTGCCCGTGCTTGCCGCGGTGTCGCTGATGGCCGCGCGCGGTGAGCCGACGCCGAAGTCGCTGGTGATGATGGGCGGCCCGATCGACACGCGCGAGAACCCGACGCAGGTCAACGATCTCGCCACGCACAAGCCGATGTGGTGGTTCGAATCGCAGCTGATCCACCCGGTGCCGCCGCCGTTTCCGGGCGCGGGGCGTCGCGTGTATCCGGGCTTCCTGCAGCACATGGGTTTCGTCGCGATGAATCCCGAGCGGCATTTCCAGTCGCACTGGGACTTCTACGAGAACCTGCTGCAAGGGGATCTCGAAGACGCCGAATCGCATCGTCGTTTCTACGACGAATACAACGCGGTGCTCGACATGCCGGCCGAGTACTACCTCGACACCGTACGCGTGGTGTTCAAGGAACACCTGCTGCCGAAGGGCGAATGGGAAGTGCGCGGCCAGCGCGTGGATCCGTCGAAGATCCACAACATCGCGCTGCTCACCATCGAAGGCGAGCTGGACGATATTTCCGGCCGCGGCCAGACGCGCGCGGCGCAGAAACTGTGCACCGGCATTCCGGAGGCTGATCGTCAGCATTTGGTCGTTGAAGGCGCCGGTCATTACGGCATCTTCAGCGGACGTCGCTGGCGCACGCAGGTGTATCCGAAGGTGCGCGACTTCTTCGCGAAGTATTCGACGAACTGATCGCGGTATCGCGATGAAAAACGGGCGCCCTCGAGGCGCCCGTTTTGTTTTCGCAATCGTGATTGGTCAGGCGGAAGTCGAGGATTCGACCAGCATGTGCTTGGCGATCTGCCCGTGCACGCGGCCGACACCACGCGCCAAGTGCAGCGTCGCGAACAGCAGGAACACGCCGGCGACAAACACGAACGGCAGGCCCCACGCATCGATGCCGTTGACCTGCACCTCGTTGAACGGCACCCAGCCGAACCATGCGAGCGCGGCGACCACCGGTGCGGCGATGAAGCCTGCAGAGAGCGCGAGCAACGTGACCGCGACGGTGAAGTAGATGATGCCGATCGGCAGCATCAACAGCATGTAAGCCATCGTGCTCCACGTGCGCGGGTCGGTGAACATCGTGCGGATGCGATCGAGCAGCGGCGCGTCCTTGGTGACGTAACGCGGTCGACGCGGCATGCGTTCACCGAGCATCACTTCCACCAGCCGACCTTCCACCAGCGACAGCACGCGCACGGATCCGAAGAACAGGATCGCGAGCGGAATGCCGATGATGAGGATGGACATGCCCGCAGTCATCGAAAGTCCCGTCACCACCCACGTGAAGTAGAAGATGCCGGTGGCGAGCGAGAGCAGCATGTAGAACAGCGCGGCGTACGTGCGCGGTTCGGCGGCGACGCCGAAGAACCGGCCGAGCGCGGTGCGTCGTTTGACTACCTTCGGCGGCTGCAACGCGGTCTGCACGCGCACTTCCGTGTCGCGATAGATGTCGGCGACCTCCGACGGTGCGCCGTAGCTGCCGGCGACGTCGGCGATCACTTCGGCTTCGGAGCGACCGGGGTTCGCGGCCATTTCCGAGCGCAGGTAATCCTCGGCGTCGTAGAGCGCGTCCTGGATCAGCGCGGGATCGGCGCCGGCGAGCGCGGCACGCAGGCGTTCGAGGTATTCGGCGATCGTGGCCGGCGCGCGCAGGTCGGTGAAGGAGTGGGCGGCGTTCATACGAGGTCTCCCCGGGAGACGGACGGGAAAGTGGAGGTGGAAGTCGCGCGGGCGAGCGGTCCGAGCACGGCGTCGACGGAATCGCGCGTGCCGCGCCAGGCGTCGGCCCAGCGCATGAGCACGGCGCGGCCGTCGTCGTTGATGCGGTAGTAGCGGCGCGGCGGGCCGGACACGGACGGCTCGACGAAGCTTTCGAGCAGCCCGCTGCCCTCCAGCCCGCGCAGCACCGGGTACAGCGCGCTCTGCTTGCCGGACAGCACGCCCTCGAGCTGCTCCAGCCGCTTGGCGATCTGGTAGCCGTACATGGGCTCGGTGGCGTCCGCGAGCACGGCCAGCAGCGCCAGCGAGACGGTTCCAGCGCTTAGCTCCTTCTGGAACTTGCGCAGGTGGATGTCAGGATCGATGTCGGGTTGGGCGGACATGACGGAGGCTCGGCCTGGTGTCGAGTTCAATCTAGTGCGAACTCCGCTATAGCGAACCTGCCGGAGGTCATGCGGACCGAAGACATGGTCACGCCCCACCCTCGAAGCGGCCGCTGCGCCAGAATCGGCCGACCACTCCGGGAAACCCGCCCATGCCGACGTCGCGCCCGCTCGCCCTCTCGCTGTCCATCGCCCTCGCCTGCTGCGCACTCGCCACGCAGGCCGCGACGCCCGCCAAACCCGCGGCCGTGCGTTCGATGCAGGAAATCATCGACGCGTCCAAGCCGTCCGACTGGCGTGCGCTGGATCCGCAGAACGCGCTGTACATGGATCTCGCGAACGGGCACCGCGTCGTCATCGAACTCGCGCCGCACTTCTCGCCGCAGCACGTCGGCAACGTGCGCACGTTCGCGAAGGAGGGTTACTGGAACGGGCTGAGCATCGTGCGTTCGCAGGACAACTTCGTCGTGCAGTGGGGCGACCCGGAAGAGGACGCCGCCAAGCGCAAGCCGATCGGCAGCGCGAAGGCGAAGTTGCCGGCGGAGTTCACCAGTCGCGATGCATCGCTGACGAAAACGTGGACGCGACTTCCCGACGTCGACGGCTGGGCGCCGCAAGTGGGCTTCGCCGACGGCATGCCGGTCGGTCACGACCCGAAGGCCGGCACGTATTGGATGGCGCATTGCTATGGCGCGGTCGGCGCGGGCCGCAACAACGAAGCCGATTCCAGCGACGCAACCGAGCTTTATGTCGTGACCGGGCAATCGCCGCGACAGCTCGACCGCAACATGTCGATGGTCGGCCGCGTCGTGCAGGGCATGGAATGGCTGTCGACGATTCCGCGCGGCACTGGCGCGCTCGGTTTCTTCGAGAAGCCCGAACAGCGCGTCGGCATCACGTCGATCCGGCTCGCATCCGACGTGCCGGCGAGCGAGCGCACTAATATCGAGCTGATGCGCACCGATTCGCCGCTGTTCAAGGAGTTGGTCGAATCGCGCCGCAATCGTCGCGATGCGTTCTACAAGGTGCAGGCGCACCACATCGATCTGTGCAACGTGCCGCTGCCTTCGCGCGAAGCGAAGAAGTAACGCTCAGCGCGTGATCATCGGCGGCGCGACGCTGGCGCGCGCCGCCGGTTGCGTCGGGTGATCGTTCGCGATTTTGAGCGCGGCCTCTGCGGCCGAAGTCGCGCCGTCGGTTTTCGTCGTCGCATTCTTGGGTGCGGTCGCAACGCCCGGCATTGGCACGATGTCCGGCGTTACGTTCGATGCGACGCTGGTCGTGCGCGGCTTGAGCGGGCCAGCATCCATCGAACGCGGCACCGGCGGCGGATCGTTCGGTCGACCATCGCCCGCAAGTCGCGGCTCATCGCTCTCCGCGGCGATGCGTTCGGCTTCCTGGCTGAGCACCACCAGCGAGATGCGGCGATTGCGCGCATCCGCCGGATCATTGCGATTGAACGGCACGGACGACGACAGACCGACCACGCGCGCCAGTTTCTCCTCGCGCATGCCGCCTTCGATGAGTGCGCGACGTGCGGCGTTGGCGCGCTCGGCCGACAGTTCCCAGTTGCTGTAACCGATCTTCGCGGCGTACTGCGCGGTGTCGGTGTGCCCGGTGATCGCGACGCGGTTCGGCACCTGGTCGACGTACTTGGCGAGCTCGACCAGGATCTGCTTCGTGTAGCCCTTCAGCTCGGGCGAGCCCGAGTCGAACATCGGGCGGTTCATCGCATCGATGATCTGGATGCGCAGGCCTTCGGGCGTGATGTCGATCAGCAGCTGATCCTTGAACGGCTTGAGCGCCTGGCTCTGCGCGATCGCCTTCTCGAGTTGCTGCTTCAGCAGTTCGAGCTTCTTCTTGTCGGCCTGTTCGAGGGCTTTGCGCGCGGCTTCGTCGGCGTTCTTGCCGTTACCAAGGCCCGGAACTTTCGCGGCGCCCGCGCCCGGCGGATTGCGCACCTGCGAAAACATCTTGATCGGCGTGTCGCCGGCGCCACCGGGGCCCATGCGTCCCTGCACCATCGTGCTGGTGCGGCCTTGCACGGCGCTGGGGTTCTTGAAGTAGTCGGCGATGCCACCGAGCTGTTCCTGCGGCATCTGCGCGACGAGCCACATCACCATGAAGAACGCCATCATCGCGGTCACGAAGTCGGCGTACGCCACTTTCCACGAACCACCGTGATGCCCGCCGCCGCTCTTCTTGCGACGTCGGACGATGATGATGGGAGCGGGTTGCGCCGACATCGATCAGCCCTTCGCGGCCTTGAGGTCTGCCTCGAGGTCCTGGAACGTCGGGCGCACGTCGGAGAACAGAAGCTTGCGCGCGAATTCGATAGCGACGCTCGGTGCATAGCCGCGCAGCGACGCGATCAGCGCCATCTTCACCACTTCGAACGCCTTGCCATCCTCATGCGCGCGGTTTTCCATCGCGCTGGCGATCGGGCCGACGAAGCCGTACGACACGAGGATGCCGAGGAACGTACCGACCAGCGCCGACGCGACCTTCTCGCCGATCTCCGCAGGCGACGCACTGCCGACGATCGACATCGTATTGATGATGCCGAGCACGGCCGCGACGATGCCGAAGCCCGGCAACGCGTCGCCCACCTTCTGCATGGAATGCGCGGGCTCGAGCGATTCGTGGTGGTGCGTCTCGAGTTCGTACTCGAGCAGCGACTCGAGTTCGTGCGGTGCCATGTTGCCGCCGACGATCAGGCGCAGGCAGTCGGTGATGAAGTCGAGGATGTGATGGTCCGCGAGGACCTTCGGATACTTCTGGAAGATCGAGCTGTCCTGCGGCTGCTCGATGTGCGCTTCGATGGCCATCATGCCTTCGCGACGCATCTTCACCAGCAGCTCGTAGATGAGCTTGAGCAGGTCGACGTAGTC
Source organism: Lysobacter sp. HA18 (assembly GCF_054057595.1). NCBI lineage: Bacteria > Pseudomonadati > Pseudomonadota > Gammaproteobacteria > Lysobacterales > Lysobacteraceae > Lysobacter > Lysobacter sp. HA18. Next base: position 1,043,036 of record NZ_JBSRZL010000001.1, on the reverse strand, counting down.
CTCGCGCTTGTACTTCGGGCCCTTCATCACGCCCTTGACGCCCGCGAGCGAGGCCTTGATCACCTTGATCGGCGTCGCGACCACCCAGGAACCGGCGGCGCAGCCGACGATCACGATGATTTCGTTGAGGTGCCACAACGCGAGCAGCTTCCCGCCCACCATCGTGAAGCCGCCGAGCACGCTGGCGAGAACGACGACGGCGCCGATGATCAGATACATCCGTGTGGCTCCTGACGCGGGGGACTGGACACCGAACCTATCGGCGATGGCCCGGCGATCTTGAGCAAAGCGGCCGTGGCGCGGGGCCTGCGTCGCATTACGGCCGCTTCGTGTTGGCGCTTCGGTCACGCCCGCGCGGACAGCATCGGGGCCGGACCCGCAGGAGCACGCCATGAATCCCACCACCCCGCAGCACGGCCCCAACCGCGACGCCGGCGCCCGCCTGTACGAGGACATGCCCTCGATCACCGACCGTGGCGACGCCGACACTGGCCGCGCCGACGACTCGTTCGGCCCGCCCGAGATCGGCGGCCCCGAGGAACCACGCTACGGACGCGACGTGCAGAGTGACGAAGACCGCGCCCTGACCCGGTCGACCCACCGCGCCATGCACGCGCGCCGCGGGCCGAAGAACGCCAGCCGCTCGGACTCCACTCTCACCGAGGAACTCAACGAGCGCTTCATGCACGACGAGCTGCTCGACGCGTCGGAGATCCTCATCAGCGTCGACAGCGGCCGCGTGCTGCTGACCGGCGAAGTGCCGCAGCGCTGGATGAAGCATCGCGCCGAGGACATCGCCGATTCCGTCCGCGGCGTGGCCGAGGTCGAGAACCGCATCCGCGTCGACAACGGCGTCGCTTCGTTCGGCACCGGCGGCGCGGTGCGCAGCGGCCTGAACCAGCCGGGCAGCGGGTTCTCCAGCTCGCCGCCGAACGCCGACTGGCAGCCGCGCGACAACCGCGTCGACTGACTTCGCCACCGCCGCAAAAGAAAACGCCCGCATCGCGCGGGCGTTTTCGCATCACAGGTACGAGTTGGATCAGAAGCCGAACCACATCCTCGCGAAGTACGCGCGGCCATTCAGGCCGAACTGCACGCTCTCGTAGATATGGCCGTTGTCGGTCTCGTTCGGGTCCTGCCGCGTCGGGAACACGTCGAACAGATTCGTGACGCCGAGCGTGAGCTTGGCCTTCGGCGTGAACGAGTACGTGCCGCTGACGTCGGCCGAGGTCTTGGCGTCGTAGTGCTGGTTCGGAACACCGGCCTCGGTGCCGGAGAACGTGCCGAGTTCCTGCGGACCGAAGTGGATGATCTTCAGGTTCGCGTTCCACTGCGCACGCGTCCAGTCGAAGCCGAGCACCGCCTTGCGACGCGGCGCGCCGTTCTCGACGAACAGGCGATCGCGCTCCGGCAGCAGCGTGTCTTCGCGACCGGCGAGCGATGCCGGCGCATTCACCTGCGTCACTTCCGTGCGGTTGAAGTTCGCCGCCAGGAACGTATCAAGCGCACCGCCCCACAGCGTGGCGTGGTTCGACATGGTGACGTCGAGCCCGGTGGTCTTGGTGTCCACCGCGTTGACGAAGAAGCGCGCCACGCCGACATCGCGTGCCTCGAGGATCGCGCCGATGTTCGGATCGTCGGTGCCGAACTCGCCGGTGAGGATGATGCGGTTGCTGATGTCGATGCGGTAGGCGTCGACGGTGAGCGACAGCGCGCGCGACGGCGTCCACGTCAGGCCGAGCGTGCCGCTCTTGGACTTCTCTTCGGTCAGCGCCGGGATGCCTGCGGCCTGCGCGAGCGGGCTGTCGTTCGACGCGATCACGATGTCGACCGGCTGGCCGCTGATGAAGTCGGTGATCGTCGAAGAGAAGTACTTCTGCTGCAGCGACGGCGCGCGGAAGCCGGTGCTGTACGAACCGCGCAGCAGCAGCGTGTCGGTGGCCTTGAACGCGGCGGCGATCTTGCCGTCAACGGTCGAGCCGAAATCGCTGAAGTCTTCCCAGCGCACGGCGAGGTCGGTGGTCCAGCGCGGCGACAGGTCGAGCTCGACGTCCGCGTACAGCGCATCGCTCGAGCGCGTGCGGTTGGTGACGTCGGCCGGCTGGAAGCCCGGGAAGCCCTGGCTGCCCGCGTTGCCGCCGACGCCTGCGCCGTCCGCATCGCGGTACGAGTTCGGCTCGCCCGCGCGGATGCGGTAGCGCTCGTCGCGATGCTCGGCGCCGAACGCGAGGTTCATGCCGTCCAGCACGCCGTCGTAGAAGCGCGAGAAGTCGAGGTTGGTGGTGTTCTGCTCGAACGAGAAGCCGCCGGCGTCGAAGCGCGACGGGCTGATCGCGGGGCGGCCCGCGGTCGCCTCGGCATTGGCGATCGACGCGTTGAGCGTGTGGTTGATGTCGTAGCGCAGCTCGTTGTAGCCATGCGTCTGCGACAGGTCCCAATGCCAGAGCCCGGCATCACCGCGCACGCCCAGGATGCCGAAGCGGTCCTCGATGTCGGCATCGATGAAGGGCACGAAGCCATCGGGGTACATGTCGGGCGAGTTGCGCGACGGGATGTCGTCGCTGCCGATGCCACCGCGCGCGAACGCGGCCGACGACGCGGCGCGGCTCTGGATGCCGGCGGTGAAGTAGACGGTCGCGGCGTCGCCCAGCGGCTGGTCGCCGTTCAAGAACAGCGTGCGGTTGATGACCTGCGAGTCACCGATGATGCGCAGCGGGTTCTCGGCGGTGGCGCGGTTGGAACGGCCGCGGTCCTGCCATTCGCCAGTCACCGCGAGCGTGCCACCGGTCGCGAGCTTCATGCCGCAGTAGGCGGACGCCAGCCAGTTCTCGCCGTCGCCGCGCGAGTACTGGCCCCAGCCGAGCGCGGTTTCGCAGCCTTCGCGGCGCTTGAGCGCGATGTTCATGACGCCGGCGATCGCGTCGGAGCCGTACTGCGCCGCCGCGCCATCGCGCAGTACTTCGATGCGGTCGATCGCCATCACGGGCACCGAATTGAGGTCGGTACCCGTGTTGCCGCGGTTGCGCGCGCCGTAGATGTTCACGAGCGACACCGTGTGGTGGCGCTTGCCGTTGACGAGCACGAGCGTCTGGTCGGAACCGAGGCCGCGCAACGCCGCGCCGTCGACGAGGTCGGCGCCGTCGGCACCGGTCTGGCGCGTGGAAATCAGGGACGGCACGGTGGCCTGCAGGGACTGCGCGAGGTCGAACTGCGCACCGGTCTCGGCCTGGCGCTGCATCGGCAGCACGTCCACCGGCACCGGCGTGGTGGTTTCGGACGAGCGCTGCACGCGGCGCGAGCCGACGATGCTCACGGTGTCGAGTTGCGGCGTCGCGGCGTCGGCAGGTGCGGTGGTCGCGTCCTGTGCGTATGCGTTCGGCATGGCGGCGAGCGCGAGCACGACGGCGATCGTCGAACTCAGAACGGCGCGACGCGGATGGTCGATCGAGTGTCCCTGCATCTGTGTTTCCCCAAGAAGTGATCCCCCGCGCGGAATCTAGCCGGGACGCGTCACCCCGTCTACGCGATGAACCGCTCAGCTGCAGGGCGCAGCCCATCACACGGCCTTTGCCGCTGCGTGCCTAGCCTCGAAACCGCCCTAACACCGGACGTAAATGCCATGCCCGTGATGCGTATGCGAGTGACAGGCAGCGACCACCACGCCCGCGCCATCGGCAATCTGCTGCAGAGCATCGACGGCATCGAGCACGTCGAAGAAGTGGCGGATCTGATGCCGCATGCCGACGACGACGATTCGAGTTCAGCAGGCCTGCCCGACGACCAGGGCCCCGGCGTGCACGAACTCGAAGTCGAAGCCGGCAACGACTACACCGTGCAGCGCGTGCGCGACGCGGTCGAGGCCTTGGCCCACGACCTCGACGTGATGGTCGAGTTCGAGAACGACGACGACTGGAACAGCTGAGCGAACGATGCCGCGTGTCGCGCCCCTGATGCGAACGACTAGCCCGCGCACGATGGTGCGCGAGCCTGCGCGCGTCCACGGCCCGACGGGAGCCTGATCATGCAAGGCCGGCTGCACGAAGCGCTGCTGTCGGACCTTTCTCCGCGGACGAGCACGTATCTGGCCGGCGCACCCGCGATGTTCGGTAGCGGCGTGCCTGCGGTCGACGGCATTCGCATCGGCATCGGTGGCTGGACGTATGCACCGTGGCGCCACACGTTCTATCCGCCGGGCCTGGTGACGCGTCGCGAACTCGAATACGCGAGCCGTCGTTTTTCGACCGTCGAAATCAACGGCACGTTCTACGGCGCGCGTCGTGCCTCCGAATACGCGCAGTGGCGCGAGCAAACGCCGGAAGGCTTCGTGTTCTCGGTCAAGGCGCCGCAGCACATCACGCAGCGCGGGCCGCTGGCGAAATGCGGCAAGGCCGCGTGGGCGTTCCTCAATGGTGGACTCGCCGAACTCGGCGATCGGCTCGGCCCCGTGCTCTGGCACATGCCGCCGAGCCGATTGTTCGACGCCGACGATCTCGCTGCATTCCTCGACCTGCTGCCGCGCACGCTGGACGGGCGACCGTTGCGTCATGTCATCGAACCGGGTCATCCGAGTTTCGTCGACCCGCGCTTCATCGAGATCGCGCGTGGCTTCGGTGCCGGCACCGTTTTTACCGACGCGCCCGACATGCCGGTATTCGGCGACGTCACCGGGCGCATCGTCTACCTGCGACTGATGCGCTCGCGAGTGGATCTCGCTGAAGGTTACGAAGGTGCGGAACTTGATACCTGGCTCGAGCGCGCGCGCGAATGGGCGCGTGGCGAAGAGCCCAGCGACGTGCCACATCTCGTCGAACCGGCGTCGACGCTAGGCAAGCGCGAGGTCTACGTCTACTTCATCGGCGGTGCGAAGCAGCGCAATCCGGCTGCGGGCATGGCGATGATTTCGCGGTTGCTGCGTCGCTGATCTGCAACGCCTAAACGTCGCCGCGCCAGCGCGGTACGTGGGCGATCGCTGCACTACCGACATCCACTACAGCCGCGTAACGACTGCGCTTCGACGAGCCGTCAGGCGTCGATGGTCACCAGCGTGCCGTGGCTGCCTTCGGCGACCGCATGCGGAACGTTGGCGGGAACGATGTACACCTCGCCGGCGCGCACGTGGGTGATCGCGCCTCCGATATCGAGGTTCATCTGCCCTTCCAGAACCAGCAACGCTTCGTCGACCGCATGCGACTCGTTCGGATAGGCACGGCCGTCCATGCGCGTCACCTTGACGTTGGCGCCCGCGGCGCGACCGACGACGGTCGAACACCACGCTTCTGGCAGCGTCGAGGCAAGAGCGACGAGATCCTTATGTACTGCCATCGGAAAGCTCCGTGGTGAATCTTGGATGTTTCGCGAGGGTCATCGCGAGCGTTGACCGAACGATTGCGGCCAAGTCCTCGCCCGATCGACAATGACTGCTCGACGCATACTGGCGGACGCGAACCTTATCGCCGCGTTCGCGTATGCATCGATCGAATGAATCAAGTCACGATGCTGGTCCCGCGATCCGCCGCAAGGTGCTCCGCGGTGCCGTAACGCGACGCGAGATACGCAGCCGCGAACGTCGACATCACTTCGCGCGCTGGCTCATCGCCACGCTGCCGAGAATGAGCGCGCCGGCGATCACCATGCGCAGCGTCGGTGCTTCGCCAAGCAGCATCCACGCCCAGGCGACGCCGAACAGCGGAACGAGGTACGTCACCGTCGACGCACGCCCCGCGCCGATGCGTGCAATCAGGCGGTAGTACATGACGAACGCGATGCCGGTGCACATCACCCCAAGCAGAATCACCGACAGCCATGCATGCGCGGACGGCATCTGCGTCGGCCACTGCGCGATGCCGAACGGCGCGACGAGGATCGCGCTGCACAGCAGCGTCGCCGGCGCGACCGCACTGGCCGGCAGGCCGGTCAGGTGTCGACGCACCAGGTTGATGCCGACGCCGTAGAGCAGCGCGGCCGCGGAACCCGCCATTACCGCAGGGCCGATGTCGGCGCCTGCGATGCGACCGCTCGCCAACACGACCACGCCGGCGAAACCGGTCGCCAGCGTGACGCTACGCGCCAAGCCGATCTTTTCACGGAAGAACATCGCGCCGACCAATGCGGTGAACAGGACGGTCATCGCATTGCAGATGGCGCCGACGCCCGCCGGCGCGCGTTCGGCGCCCCAGGCGAACAGCAGGAACGGGATCGCCGAGTTGATCGCGCCGATCAACGCGAGCTTCGGCCACATGCGCAGCGGGAACGACGCCCGCGCCTTCCACAGGAACGGCATCAGCACGATCGCGCCGAGCGCGAGGCGCAGCTCGACCAGCGCGGCCGGCCCGAACTCCGATGCGGCGACACGCATGAACAGGAAGGACGCGCCCCAGATCGCGCCGAGCACGCCGATCTCCAGCGGCGTCACCCAGGACGCGGCGGATGGGACCGCATTGGCGGTGGCGGATGCATTGGCGGACATGGCGTTTCCTCCGGAAAGCGCAGGCTGGGCCCGGCGGCGTCGACGCTATCCGCGTCTTGCGCACCACTGGCCACGAGCGAAGTTGGTGTCGAAGCCTATTGTCCGTGCGACGCGGGGCGGCACAAGCGCATACTTTCGGGGTCCGACCCAAATCTGGCTTGAGGCTCGCATGAGTACCCGCGCGGAATGGCTGTCGGCGCTGGCCGCCTTCGAATCGGCGGCGCGTCACCAGAACTTCGCCCATGCCGGCGAGGAGCTGCACCTAACCGCCAGCGCGGTGAGCCACCACGTGCGCAAGCTGGAATCGCGGCTGGGGCTGCCGCTGTTCCAGCGCCATGCGCGCGGCGTGGCACTGACCGCGGCCGGTCGCCAGCTGGCCGATGCGGCAAGCAGTTCGCTGGCCGACCTCGAGGACGTGCTGCGCGGGCTCAAGGCATCGAGCGAAGACCACGACATCGTGCGCATCGCCACGCTGCATTCCTTCACCTGCGCCTGGCTGATGCCACGGCTGCCGCGCTTCGCGGCGATGCACCCGGGCGTGCGGCTGAGCATCGAAACCGGCTTCGCCCTCGCCCGCTTCGACGACAGCGGCCCGGACCTCGCGATCCGCCACGGCGGCGGCCAGTGGCCAGGCGCGCAGGCCACGAAGCTGATGGACGAACATCTCTTCCCCGTCGCCGCACCGACGATGCCGGGCATCGCCGAAACCAAGACCGCACGCGACGTCGCGAGCCTTCCGCTGGTGGCCGACAACGCACGCCAGGGCTGGCACGACTGGTTCCGCGCGGCGAAGGTGCTGGGCATCACGCCGGACGAGCGCTTCCGCTTCACCGATTCCACGGGCGCGCTCGAAGCCTCGGCGACGGGGCTAGGTGCGGTGCTCGCACGCGAACACATCGTCGCGCCCTACCTCGCCAACGGCCGGCTCGTGCAGCTGCCGGGGCCGTCGCTCACCGCGCGCTGGGCGTACTACATCGTGGTGCCGACGCATCGTCGCCTGCGCCCCGCCGCGCAGACGTTCGTTGACTGGGTGATCGACGAAGCGCGCGCGCACGCCGGCTGACTCGCGCGTTCCGTGACGACCGCGGCGCGGCATCGACGCATGCACCACCGATAATGTCGCGATGTCGACACCCGAAACCCGCCGCGCCTTCCTGCAGATCCACGCCTGCGTGGTGCTGTGGGGCTTCACCGCCATCCTCGGCAAGCTAATCAGCCTGCGCGCGTTGCCGCTGGTGTGGTGGCGCATGTTGTTCGTGGTCGCGGTGCTCGCGTGCGTTCCGCGCGTATGGCGCGGCCTGCGTGCGATGCCGGGCCGCCTCATCGCCGCGTACGGCGGCATCGGCGTGCTGGTCTCACTGCACTGGCTGACGTTCTACGGCTCGATCAAGTTGTCGAACGCGTCGGTCGGCGCGACATGCATCGCGCTCGGCACGGTGTTCACCGCAATGGTCGAACCCTGGCTCGCACGCACGCGCTTCCAGCCGCGTGATTTCCTGCTCGGCGTCGCCGTGCTGCCGGGCGTCGCGCTCGTCGTTGGCGGCATTCCGCATGGCATGCGGGCGGGTGTGGCGGTCGGCACGTTGTCGGCGTTGCTGGTCGCGCTGTTCGGTTCGCTCAACAAGCGGCTCGTCGAACACGGCGATGCGTTGACGGTGACGGCGATCGAACTCGCCGCGGGCACCGTCGCGCTGACGCTGCTGTCGCCGCTCATGAGCGTTCTGATGCCGGGCGAAGGGCTCGCGCTCGCCCTCCCCTCGCTACGCGATATCGGGCTGCTGCTGGTGCTGTCGATCGGCTGCACGCTGGTGCCGTATGCGTTGTCGCTGGTCGCGCTGAGGCACATGAGCGCGTTCGCCGCGCAGCTCGCGGTGAACCTCGAACCCGTTTACGCGATCGTGCTGGCGATCCTGCTGCTGGGCGAGCAGCGCCAGTTGAGCATCACATTCTATGCGGGCGTGGCCATCATTCTCGGTGCGGTGCTCGCGTATCCGCTGCTGCACCGGCTGCGTCGCATCGAGCATCCCGAGATGCTCGCGGCATCGGAAGCCAAGGGCGCGGTCGACTGAGCGTCAGCCGCGCTTGCGGCCCGGCCCTTTCGGATCGCCGTCGCGCGCAAACGCCGGCGGGTAATAGAAGTTGAGCGTGCGCAGCAGACCGCTGCCGGTGTTGCGTACTTCGTGCCGCTCGCCCTTCTCGATGACGAGCAGGCGGCCCGGCTCCAGCGTGACGCGACGCTTGCGCCCGTCGACTTCCACCGTCGCCACACCGCGGCCGTCGACCACGTAGAGCCATTGATCCGCGCCGCGGTGATAGTTGTCGTCGCCGCCTTCGGTGTCACCGGGCGGCAGCACCATCTCCGCGCACTGCGCGCGGCGTACTTCGAACGCGACGCGGAACCCTTCGCCGAACCTGAGCTTCTTGGTGTGCATGGCCGCCTCCTGCACGAAGGCTGGCAGCGCACATGTCGACGGCCGATCAGTCCCGGAAACGACGAAGGCGCCGCAACTCGCGACGTCTTCGGGTCGACCACGTATCGACGGTCACGCGGCCGGCGCGTGGTCCGACTGGTCGAACGTCATGTGGCAGATGTTGAGCTTGTTGCCGTCGAGGTCGCGGAAGTAGCCGGCGTAGAAGCCGGGGAAGCGTTCGCCCGGCGCGCCTTCGTCGGTACCGCCGAGTTCCAGCGCCTTCGCATGCACCGCGTCGACCTGCGCACGGTCCTTCGCTTCCAGCGCGACCATCACGCCGTTGCCGACGGTCGCGGCGTTCTTGTCGAACGGCACGGTGACGCCGAGGCCGGCGCCGTGTCCGCCCGTGCCGTAGGCGATGAAATAGCCGGGCTGCTCCATCTCGCGCTTTCCGCCGATGAGCGCGAGCAAAGTGTCGTAATACGCGGCCGCGCGCGCGAGGTCGTTCGTGCCGATGGTGGTGTAGGCGATCATCCGTGCGTCTCCGGAAAGCGAGCCGGGATGCTAACCCGTTCACACGATGCGAAGGCCGCCGGCTGCTGGCGGAGACAGCCGCGCGCTGTTGCGTCTATGCTCGCCGCGTTCGAACAGGGGGAACGCCATGAACGCCAACACCCAGCACGATATCGCCAAGCTCCTGCTCCGCGTCACGCTCGGCGTGCTGATCCTTTTCCACGGGCTGTCCAAGCTCAACGGCGGCATGGGCGGCATCGTCCACATGGTCGAGGCGCATGGCCTGCCCGGCGCGCTCGGTTACGGTGTGCTGCTGGGCGAAGTGATCGGCCCGCTGATGCTCATCGCCGGCTTCCACGCGCGTATCGGCGCGGTGCTGGTCTTCATCAACATGGTGATCGCCGTGCTGCTCGTGCACATGCGCCAGATCGGCTCGTTCAACGAGCAGGGCGGCTGGGCGCTGGAGCTGCAGGGGATGTATCTCGTCTCTGCGCTGGCGCTCGCACTGCTCGGCCCGGGACGCTTCAGCGTCAACGAGCGCTGACGGCATGACGCGGACGATCGACTTCGCGCTCGAAAGCGAGTTCGTCGAACTCAACCAGCTGCTCAAGCTGGTCGGGCTTTGCGACAGCGGCGGCGCAGGCAAGCAGATCGTCGCCAGCGGCGCCGTCAACGTCGACGGCGCCGTGGAACTGCGCAAGACCGCAAAGATCCGCGCGGGTCAGGTGGTGCGCGTCGGACTGGTGGAAATCCACGTCACCTGACGCGACGTATCGCTCAACGCAGCAGCGGCTGCAGCGACGGCCACACGTGATTCAGCAGCTGGCCTTGGACCGCCGCGGTCGGGTGCAGGTTGTCGCGCTGGAAGGCGGTGCGGTCGAGCATGATCGGCTCGAGGAAGAACGGCAGGAGCGACGCACCGTTGGTCCGCGCGACCGTCGTATACGCATTCGCGAAACCTTCCGTATACGCGCGGCCCAGATTCGGCGGCATGCGCATGCCCAGCACCAGCACCTTTGCGCCCGATGCGCGCGACATCTTCACCATGCGGTCGAGATTCGCCTGCATGTCCCGCACCGGCAGCCCGCGTAGGCCGTCGTTCGCGCCGAGTTCGATCACCACCACCGACGGCTTCGCGCGTGAGAGCGCCGCGGGCAGTCGCGACAGGCCGCCTGATGTTGTCTCGCCGCTCACGCTGGCATTGACCACCGACCATCGCCCGCCGTCGGCGCGCAGCCGCTGGCCCAGCAGCGACACCCAGCCCTGCGACACCGCGATGCCGTAACCGGCCGACAGCGAGTCGCCCATCACCAGCACGGTGTGCGTCGTTGCGGGCGCGCGGACGGGCGCCTTGGCCGACACCGGCGCGACCACCGCGAGGGCGAACAGAAGTACCACCCACCAAAGGCCCTGTTGAACACGGCCCCTCATGCCTTCATATGTCTTGCTCATGCAGTCCTCCGGCCGACCCGGCCTCACTGGAGACATGATGCTCGACGCCACCGTGAACCCCGGCCGAAGGACCGCGCCCTCCGCGCTCGCCGTGGAGGGTCTCGGCAAGCACGTGCCGCTGCCGGCCGGCGACCTGGTGATCCTGCAGGACATCGGCTTCTCCATCGCGCCGGGCGAGACGATCGCCGTCGTGGGCGCGTCGGGCTCCGGCAAGAGCACGCTGCTCTCGCTGCTCGCCGGGCTTGATGTGCCGTCGTCGGGCCGCGTGCTGCTCGACGACGCGCCGCTGTCGTCGCTCGACGAGGACGGCCGTGCGCGCGTCCGCGGTGAGAAGGTCGGCTTCGTCTTCCAGAACTTCCAGCTGCTGCCATCGCTCACCGCGCTCGAGAACGTGATGCTGCCGCTCGAGTTGCGCGGTGATGCGGATGCCGAAGCGCCTGCGCGTTCGATCCTGCAGCGCGTCGGTCTTGCCGAGCGTCTCGGTCACTACCCGCGGCAACTGTCCGGCGGCGAGCAGCAACGCGTCGCCCTCGCCCGCGCATTCGTCACGCGTCCCGGCCTTCTGTTCGCCGACGAGCCCACCGGCAACCTCGACACCCGCACCGGCGCGGCCATCATCGAGCTGCTGTTCGAACTCAATGCGCAGGCCGGCACCACGCTGGTACTGGTGACGCACGACGACGCACTCGCCACGCGATGCAGCCGGCGTCTTCGCCTCGACGCCGGCCGTCTGGTCGACGACTCGGCGACCGCCTGATGCCGACCGCGCTCGTCCTCGCCTGGCGCCAGCTCCGCCGCGACCTGCGCGCGGGCGAAGTGCGCATCCTGCTCGCGGCGATCGTGCTGGCGGTGCTCGCGGTGACCGCCGTCGGTTTCGTCACCGACCGCGCTGATCGAGCATTGGCGATCGAAGCGAATCGACTGCTCGGCGGCGACGCGGTGCTGCGTGGCGACGATCCGCCATCGAAACGACAACTCGAAGCAGCACGTGCACCCGGACTGCGCGCCACCGGAACGCGCGAACTCACGACGATGGCGTCGGTCGGCGAAGGCGATGCGCAGCGGCTGAAGCTCGCCGATCTGCGTGCGCTTGGCGAAGGCTTCCCGCTGCGCGGAAACTTCAAACTCGTCGACGCGCAAGGCCGCGAAACCAGTGCAACGCACGGCCCCGCGCCCGGCACTGCATGGCTGACCCGCAACGGCGCGCAGGCGCTGGACGCGAAGCTCGGCGACGTGGTGACGCTCGGCGATGCGTCGTTTCCGATCAGCGCCATCGTCGCGCAGGAGCCGGACGCGTCGACCGACATGTTCAACATCGCGCCGCGCGTTCTGATCGCGATGGCGGATCTCGCGCGCACGGGACTCGTGCAGCCGGGCAGCCGCGTCGAATACAAGCTCGTGGTCGCGGGCGATGCCGGCGCGGTCGAACGATTCACGGCGCTCGCCAAGTCCTCGCGTATCCGCGGACAGCGGCTCGACACCATCGGCAGCGCGCGACCCGAAGTTCGATCCGCGCTCGATCGTGCAGGCCGCTTCCTCGGGCTCGCCGCGATGGTGTCGGTGATGCTGGCGGCGGTGGCCGTCGCGATGGCCGCGCGTCGCCACAGCGAACGCCATCGCCAGGGCGCGGCGGTGATGCGCTGCCTCGGCGCGTCGCAGCGACGCATCGTCGCCATCCATGTCGGCGAGCTGATGCTGCTCGGCGTCGGCGCGAGCGTGATAGGCGTCGTGCTCGCCTTCGCCATGCAATGGGGCATCGGCCTGTGGCTCGCGCAGCGGCTGGGACTGTCGATTCCCCCGGCTGGTTATGCGCCCGCGCTGCAGGGCCTGCTGCTCGGGCTTGTCGTGCTGCTCGCGTTCGGCGCGCCGCCGGTGCTCGCATTGCGTCGCGTGCCCGCACTGCGCGTGCTGCGTCGAGACCTCGATGGCGCGGAACCCAGCGCATGGCTGGTCGGTGCACTCGGTCTCGCCGCGCTTGGCACATTGCTGTGGTGGAAGGCTGGCTCGGCGACGCTCGGTGTCGCGATGCTGGTCGGCATCGTCGCGACGCTTGCGGTTCTCGCACTGCTCGCCGGCCTGCTGATCCTCGCAGTGCGCGCACTTCGATCGCGCATGCGCGGGCCGTTGCGTTACGGGCTCGCCAACGTGAGCCGGCGCTCGGGTACCAGCGTGGCGCAGGTCTGTGCGCTGGGCCTCGGGCTGATGGCGCTGCTGCTGCTCACGTTCGTGCGCACCGACCTGCTCGACCGCTGGCAGCACTCGCTGGCGACCGATGTGCCGAACCGCTTCATTATCAACGTGCAGCCGGAACAGGTGGCCGGTGTTCGCGATTTCATTCGCGGCGAAGGCCTCGAAGCGCCGGTGATGTTTCCGATGATTCGCGCGCATCTCGTAAGCCGGAACGGCGTGGCGGTCGATCCCAAGCATTACGCCGACGAGGATGCGCGGCGCTTCGCCGAGCGTGAGTTCAACCTGTCGGTCGCCGACAAGCCCGAAGCCAGCAACCACATCGTCGCCGGCCGCTGGTGGACCGGCACGCCGCGTGCGCCGGAACTGTCGGTCGAGAAACGCTTCGCGGATCGGCTTGGATGGAAGGTCGGTGATCGCGTCGGTTTCGATGTCGCCGGCCAGCCGTTCGAAGCGCGCATTACCTCGCTGCGCGAAGTCGACTGGGAAAGCTTCAAGCCCAACTTCTTCGTGGTCGCCTCGCCGCATGCACTCGACGGTTATTCCGCCAGCTGGATCACCGCGGTGCGCGTGCCGGCCTCGCAGCCGCGCTTCACGGCGCGCATCGTCGACCGCTTTCCCAACCTCACGGTGATCGACGTCGATGCGGTGCTCGCGCAGGTGCGCGCGACCGGCGATCAGGTGTCGACGGTCGTGCAGGTCGTGTTCTGGTTCTCGCTCGCGGCCGGCGTGCTGGTGCTGATGGCGGCGGTGACGGCGAGCCAGGACGAGCGTCTGCTCGAAGGCGGCGTGATGCGTGTGCTCGGTGCGCGACGCGGCCAGCTCCGGCTGGCGCAAGCGTCGGAGTTCGTCGCGATCGGGCTGTTGTCCGGGCTGGTCGCTGCAATCGCCGCATCGGTGCTGTCCGGCGTCGTCGCCACGCGCGTGTTCGACCTGCCGTGGCAGTTCGATGCGAAGCCTGCACTCGCCGGCGGCGTGATCGGCACGCTCGCTGCCTTGATTGCCGGTCTGTGGGCGACGCGCCGCGTGCTGGATGCGCCGCCGTCGACGACGCTGCGCGAACTGCAGGACTGACGCCTACATCACCTGCGACGCGATGGCGCCGCGGATCAGCAAGGCATCCTCGCCACGCGCGATGGCCCAGGCATCGAGTCCGATGCCGAGCACGAGGTTGGGGCTGAGCTGTGCGAGATCGACATCGGCGACGCCCATGTCGTGCGCGTCGAGTTCGCGCTGGGCATCGAGTGCGGCGGCGAGTCGTTCGGCCACCACGTGCATCGTGCCGTCGGTCAACTGGAATGCATGGAGACGCATGCATTGCCTCGCGGGCGATCGTGTCGCCATTCCCTGGCCGCATCGGGCGACCGCCGGGTTCGTGGACCCCTTACGAGGAGTCCCCGGCCGACGACGCCGGGGACTCACGCCTCTCAGGAGGCTGGCTCCGCGCTTTGTAGGGCGGAATGCGACGGAGAGCCGTCGCAAGATCACGCTGCGCCGACAGACGTTAGCCATGCGTGATGGGGAAACACGCAGAAAAAACCCCGAGCCAGGGGACTCGGGGCGGAGAGGAAATGACCGCGACCACGGTGGTGCGTGACTACGCGTTGAGGTTTATGCAGCAGCCGTGAGATCCCCGTGACGGCCGCTTGCCGTCCGTCGCATCAGCACTTTCGTGCCGCGATTTTTGTGCGCTGCGGATAAAGAAAGCCCCGGCATGACCGGGGCAGGCAAGCATCGTCGCCGCAGCACACCTGTGCACTCGGTGTGTCGGGGGCCGCGGTCGGTGCCTGTACGGCTTTGCTTGTCGGCGGCCTTGGCGCAAAGGTGCGGCGCGGCGGGTTAACCGACCCTGATCCGCGAATGCACGGCGCGAATGCTGCGCCGCGGCGATGCGGGATCGACATGTGCATGCGATCGCATCGCGCGTATCGGTGCGCGTGCGACACAGCGAGGCCGCACAACCCGAACGAGTCATCGCATGTGTCATCGATGCATCGCGCTTACGGCCGGCTTGCCGCTGCCTAGATGTCGCGCTGCATAGCCTCGATGACACGCCCCAGCGAGAGAGACGACTCATGCTTGCGACGACCTACCGGCGGCCCTACAAGGTGCGCGCCGAACAAATGCCCGAACCGCGCATCGAGCATCCGAACGACGCGATCGTCAAAGTCACCCGTACCTGCATCTGCGGGTCCGATCTGCACCTCTATCACGGCCTTGTGCCCGATACCCGCGTCGGCCAGATCTTCGGCCACGAGTTCTGCGGCATCGTCGAAGAAGTCGGCTCGTCCGTGCAGAACGTCAAGGCGGGCGACCACGTCATCGTGCCGTTCAACATCGCGTGCGGCACCTGCTACTTCTGCCAGCGCGAGTTGTACTCGAACTGCCACAACACCAACCCCGAAGCGACCGCGGTCGGCGGAATATTCGGCTATTCGCATACCACCGGCGGTTTCCATGGCGGCCAGGCCGAATACGCGCGCGTTCCGTTCGCAGACATCGGCCCGACCAAGATTCCCGACGGCATGCATATCGAGGACGCCGTGCTGCTGACCGACGTCGTGCCTACCGGCTACCAAGCGGCGGAAATGGGCGACATCAAGGAGAACGACACCGTCGTGATCTTCGGTGCCGGCCCGATCGGCATCCTCGCAGCGCGTTCGGCATGGCTGATGGGCGCGGGCCGCGTGATCGTCGTCGACCACGTGGACTACCGCCTCGACTTCGTCGCCAAGTGGGGCCCCGCCGAGATCGTCAACTTCAAGGAAGTCGACGACATGGTGGTGCATCTCAAGAAGATGACCGACTGGCTCGGCGCCGACGTCTGCATCGACTGCGTGGGCGCGGAAGCCGACGGCTCGCTCTGGCAGTCGATCACCGGCGTGCGCATGAAGATCCAGGCTGGCGCCGCGACTGCGCTGCAGTGGGCGATCAACTCGGTGCGCAAGGGCGGCAACATCTCCATCGTCGGCGTCTACGGCCCGACGGTGAACATGGTTCCGATCGGCAATGCGCTCAACAAGGGCCTCACCATCCGCGGCAACCAGGCGAGCGTGAAGCGCCACCTTCCGCGGCTGATCGAGCACGTCATGGCCGGGCGCATCAAGCCACGCGAAATCATCACGCACCGCGTGCCGCTGGAAGATGTCAACGACGCGTACCACATGTTCTCGGCCAAGAAGGACGGCTGCATCAAGACCGTACTGATCCCGCCGGGCATGAGCAGCATCGAAACCGCAACGTCCGGCGCATCGACGCCGACGCAGCACCTGCATTGAGGAGACCGACATGACCTTCGACCGTTCGCAGATCCCCGGTTGGGGCGCCGATCTCGATCGCAAGAATCGCCCCGCGGTGCCGATGGAGCGCCAGCCGCCGCGACTCGAAAACGTGCACTGGGAGATTCCCGAAGCACAGCCGCAGACCGTGGAAATCCTGCATTCCATCGAACGCCCGGGCCTTACGCCCGTGTTCGGTAGCGCATGTCCGCCTAGCGGCTTGTCCGGCAAGATCCGTCGTGCGGCTTTTCGCCATAGCGAAGGCCGGCTGCGTCACTGGATGATGCTGCTGCTGGCCGATCGCGTGAACGTGATCGAAGGCCTGTTCGACGATGCACGCAAGTCGAAGCGCGTGCATTCGGTGGCGGCCGTCGGGCTGGTCGGCCTGATCGCGTTCCTTTGGCTGCGCAAGTAGTGCGCTGATCAGTGCGTCGTCGCGGGCCGCTTGGATGCGTGGCTCGCGACGAGCACCCAGTGCTTTGATCGCAGCACCCAGGTGTCGGTAAACGCGAAGTCGGCGGTGAATGCCTGCCCGCCCGACGTGCCGCGAATGTGCGTGATGCCGGTGATCACCGCCGCATCGCCATATCGACGCACGACCTGGTCCCTGTTGCGGAACTCGTCGTAACGCGGCTCGCGCTTCACCACTTCGTCGAGGGTCTGCTGCAGGTTCTCGACCGCGCCGCTCGAGCCGGTAAGCGTGAAGCCGGGATCGAGCGCGCGTCGCAGGTAGGCCGCATCACCGACTTCGAACGCGTGACAGACGGCGGCTTCGGTTGTGCGCAGATCGCGTTCGACGTGATCGGCCGCGAACGCGACGTTGGACATCAGCAGTGCAACGGACAAAAACGCGAGCCGCTTCATACGATCTCCTCAGGACGATTTGCCGTCGGCTTCCCAGTGGAACCGATGCAATAACCGATGCGCCATCGGCGCGACCACCAGGCCGGCGGCGACGAGAAACACCAGACCGGCGTAAAGCGCATACAGACCTGCGAACAGCTTCCCCGGCTGCGTCTTCGGCGCATCCACCGGCCCCATACCGCCAAGCAGCATCGACGCGTTGAGGAACGCGTCGGTGGGCGTCAGCGATTCGAACGCCATGTAGCCGACCATGCCGATGCCGAGCGAGAGCGCGAGCAGCGCGGACGCCACGAGCACGTGCTTGCCGATGCGGCGCAGGAACTGCGCACGGGTGAGGGGCGGACGGCCGCGATGTTCGTACATGCGGCCGATGCTAGCGCGACCGGCTTCGGCCGCCTACGATCCGGCGGCCATGACCGACGAACGCATCCTTCTTCGCGACCCGACGCCCGACGATCGCCCTACCCTGCTCGCGCTCAACGAGGCGTCGGTCGCAGTGCTGAGTCCGATGGATGCGTCGCGGCTGGACGCGTTGCTGACGCAGAGCGCGATGTGCCGCGTCGTCGAACACGAGGGCGTCGTGCGTGCGTTCGTGCTCACATTCCGCGAACGTGCCGCCTACGACAGCGTCAACTATCGATGGTTCGACGCACGCTATCCGCGATTCCTGTACGTCGATCGCGTGGTGGTCGACTCACGGCTTCGCGGCGCGGGCTTC
Organism: Lysobacter sp. HA18; assembly: GCF_054057595.1. NCBI lineage: Bacteria > Pseudomonadati > Pseudomonadota > Gammaproteobacteria > Lysobacterales > Lysobacteraceae > Lysobacter > Lysobacter sp. HA18. Next base: position 1,025,147 of record NZ_JBSRZL010000001.1, on the reverse strand, counting down.
GGCCAACGCTTGTATGCGGACGTATTCGACCGCGCAAGATGCGATGACGTCCCGTACGTGACCTGCGAGTTCGATATCGAGCCGCCGAACCCCGCGTCCGAGCGCTTCCATGCGCGGCAGGGTTTCGTCGAAGTCGGGCGTCAGACCTTGCCCGGCGGGAAGCAAGTCAGCCTGCGGGCCGCGGACGTTGCCGCTCAGTCGATGCGGTAGACGCGCGCCTTCGGGTGGTCTTCGTCGAGTTCGAAGAACCAGCGGCCCGCGACGCCCGGCACCAGGCGCACGCTCGGCGAATCGATGGCGTGCGACAGCTTCACCGTGCCCTTGAGCACCTTCCACTGCTGACCATTATCGAGTTCGAACACAGTGCCCGCCGACCATCCGGACACGCTGCCGCGAACCTTCGCGGCGATCGGCGCATTGTCGAGGCCGATGTACTGCATCGGTGCGGTGCTGGCTTTCGCGACGTCCGCCTCGACGCTTGAAGCCGTGCGTGTCGCGGCGTCGCGCGCATCCGCGGCTTCGAGCAACGCATCCAGCTGCTCGAGCTGCTGGCGCGTCATGCCGGTCGACGCGATCTGTTCCGGCGTCAGCCGCTTCGAGATCGGGACGTAGCGACCCGCCGCGACAGCGCCAAACGATGCAACGAGCAGCAAGGCGAACAGGGCGCGGCGCACGGTCATGGCAGGTCGATCCGGACGGATTGCCGCCACGTTATGACCGCCGTGTTGCAGTTCGGAGACAGCGATCAGGCGTCGACCGGGAACAGCGGACCGCGACGCAGACGAACGGGTCCGGCGGCCATCAGCACGCTGGCCGACGGCAGCACCTGCTCACCCTGCGTGACCAGCAATACGCGCGTTTCTGACAGCGTTGCAGCGACGCGACGCACGTCGGGCATCGCAGCACGCCACGCGTCGTCACCCGCGAGCGAACGCGCAACTTCCGACGGGCAGATCGATGCAGTGGCCGATCTCGCAGACAGCAACGCGACGATCGTTTCGCGGATCGTCGCGTCGTCCGTCATGTCAGGCACCGAGCATCGGCAGCTTCAGGCCCTGCTCCACCGCGCACTGCTGCGCGATCTCGTAGCCCGCGTCGGCATGGCGCATCACGCCAGTGCCCGGGTCGTTCCACAGCACGCGTGCGAGGCGACGGTCCGCCGCTTCGGTGCCGTCGCAGACGATCACGACGCCCGAGTGCTGCGAATAGCCCATGCCGACGCCGCCACCGTGGTGAAGCGATACCCACGTCGCGCCGCCGGCGACGTTGAGCATCGCGTTGAGCAGCGGCCAGTCGGAGACCGCGTCGCTGCCGTCCTTCATCGATTCGGTTTCGCGATTCGGCGACGCGACCGAGCCGCTGTCGAGATGATCGCGACCGATCACCACCGGCGCCTTCAGCTCGCCATTGCGCACCATCTCGTTGAACGCGAGCGCGAGCTTGTGGCGCTGGCCGAGGCCGACCCAGCAGATGCGCGCCGGCAGGCCCTGGAACGCGATGCGCTCGCGCGCCATGTCGAGCCAACGATGCAGATGCGCATCGTCAGGAATCAGCTCCTTCACCTTCGCGTCGGTCTTGTAGATGTCTTCCGGATCGCCACTCAGCGCAACCCAGCGGAATGGGCCGACACCGCGGCAAAACAGCGGCCGCACGTACGCCGGCACGAAACCCGGGAAATCGAACGCGTTCGTGCAGCCTTCGTCGAACGCCATCTGGCGGATGTTGTTGCCGTAGTCGAAGGTCGGAATGCCCTGCTTCGCGAACTCAAGCATCGCTTCGACATGCACGCGCATCGACTTCTTCGCTTCGTCGCGCACGCGCTGCGGATCGGTCTTCTGCGCGGCCTGCCACTGCTCGACCGTCCAGTCGATCGGCAGGTAGCCGTGCACCGGATCGTGCGCGCTGGTCTGGTCGGTCACTGCATCGGGACGCACGCCGCGACGCACGAGTTCCGGCAGCACGTCGGCGGCGTTTCCAAGCAGTGCGATCGACTTCGCTTCGCCGGCTTTCGTGTACTTCTCGATGCGTGCGAGCGCGTCGTCGAGATCGGTCGCCTGCTCGTCGACGTAACGCGTCTTCAACCGGAAATCGATGCTCTTCTGCTGGCATTCGATGGTGAGCGAGCACGCGCCGGCCAGCGTCGCCGCGAGCGGCTGCGCGCCGCCCATGCCGCCGAGGCCGGCGGTGAGGATCCAGCGGCCCGTCAGATCGCCGTCGTAATGCTGACGGCCCATCTCGACGAACGTTTCGTACGTGCCCTGCACGATGCCCTGCGAGCCGATGTAGATCCACGAGCCGGCTGTCATCTGGCCGTACATCATCAAGCCCTTCTTATCGAGCTCGTTGAAGTGTTCCCACGTGGCCCAGTGCGGCACGAGGTTGCTGTTGGCGAGCAGAACGCGTGGTGCATCGGCGTGCGTCGGGAAGATGCCGACCGGCTTGCCTGATTGGATCAGCAGCGTCTCGTCGTCGTTGAGCTCGCGCAGTGATTTCAGGATGGCGTCGAAGCATTCCCAGTCGCGCGCGGCGCGGCCGATGCCGCCGTAGACCACCAGTTCCGCCGGGTTCTCGGCGACGTCGGGGTCCAGGTTGTTCTGCAGCATCCGAAACGGCGCTTCGGTGAGCCAGGACTTGCAGGTCAGTGCGGTGCCGCGCGGGGCGCGGATGATGCGGGACGGATCGACGCGCGTGGACATCGGTGCTTCCGGTGCGGTGATCGCCGGATTATCGCATCGCCGAAAACGACGACGCCCGGCCGGAGCCGGGCGTCAGGAGCCGCGCGTGAATCGCGTCAGTGGATCGACGGATCCAGCATGCGCAGCGCGTCGGCGATATCGGTCTGACCGGTGCTGCGCAGGTCGTCCTGCGTGTAGACGCGGCCCGGGCCGTGGTTGGCGCAGCCCTGATTGCCCGAGCGCGACCGGGCGCGGATCAGGGTGCCGGTTTCGCGCAGGCAGTTCGGATGCGCTTCGGCGTCGGCGATTGCCGCGGCGTTGGCATCGACGATGGGTGTCGGCATCGCAGCTGGCGCCGGGGTGTCAGGCGTGGCGACAGGCGCGGGCTCGACGGCAGGCGCCGGGGCGGCCTGCTGCGCGAAGGCGGGCAGCGCGGCGAGCACGAGCGTGGCGAGGAAAAGGGGGCGTCGGTTCATGGCGGGTCTCCCGAAAGGTCGACCCGGCCACGATACGCCTCTGCCGCGTCGTCGGCGCATGCGGCAGGCGCGCGGATTCAGGCCCGGCTTACGCGCCCGGGCACGTGGTCGGGCGCGCCTTGCGGAAGGCCTCGGCTTCGGCGGGCTGGACCTCGCGCGGCGGCGTGCCGCCGTCGAACACCACCTGCCAGACGCCCTGCGCATTGCGACGCCAGACCGACTCGAACGTGCCCTGCGTAAGCCGCGTCGCGCCGTTCTCCGTTTCCTCGACCAGCGCCGGCCCGGTCGACCACGCGATGTCGCCGACCACCGTCGTGCGCACCGGATACCACTCGAGCCGGATGCCGTCGCCGCGCACGATCGGCGCCCATGCGCGGACGATCGCGTCGCGGCCGCGTTGCGGTCGCGGCGAGCCGGCGGCGAACGCGGCATCGGGCGCGACGTGCTCGGCGAACGCCGCGGCGTCGTGATCGGCCACCGACTGCGCGAACGACAACTCGCGCGCGAACACGGCGCATTCGTCGGCGGAGAACGGCGCCGGCCGCGGCGGAACGGGCGCGGCGGCGGCGGCGGCGAGTAGCGGAACGAGCGCGAATGCGAAGGCCATGGACGGAGCTCCGGTGAAGTCCTGCGATGCTGTGCGCATCGTGCGTTCATGACGAGCGGCTAAAGTCATGGTTTCCGCAGACCTCCACGGCCGTACGTGATCCGACCGCTCGTTGTTGCCCTCGCCGCGGCGTCGCTCGCCGCATGCGCATCGCTCGCTCCGCAGTCCGCCGCGCCGGCCACGCCGCCGGTCGCGACCATCCTGATCTCCATCGACGGCTTCCGTGCCGACGCGATCCAGCACGGCCATACGCCGACGCTGGACGTTCTCGCCCGCGACGGCGTGCGTGCCGAATACATGCGGCCGTCGTACCCGAGCCTGACGTTCCCGAACCACTACACGCTAGTGACCGGCCTTCGGCCTGACCACCACGGCATCGTGCACAACACGATGGACGACCCGCAGCTCGGCCACTTCAACATGGACGACGTGGTCGCCACCGGCACCGCCGCGTGGTGGGGCAGCGAGCCGATCTGGGCGACGGTCGAGAAGTCCGGCCAGCACGCGGCCACGATGTTCTGGCCCGGCAGCGCCGCGCCGACCGGCGGCGTGCGTCCGTCGGAATGGCGCCTGTTCGACGAGAAGTTCAGCGGCACCGATCGCGTCGACACCGTGCTCGGCTGGCTCGACCGGCCCGAGCCGGCGCGACCGAAGCTCGTCACGCTCTACTTCGAGGACGTCGACCACGCCGAGCACGACCACGGCCCCGCGTCGCCGGAAGCGTTCGCGGCCGAAACCAAGGTCGACGGCTACCTCGCGCGCCTTCGCGCCGGCCTCGCCGCGCGCGGGCTCACCGACCGCGTGAACATCGTCGTCGTCTCCGACCACGGCATGGCGCCGGTTCCGCAGGGCCAGGTCGTCGTGATCGAGGACATGGCGTCGCCGGAGATCGCGGCGAACATCACGACCGGCCAGTCCGTCGGCTTCCGCCCTGTCGCGGGTCACGAAGCCGAAGCGACGGCGAAGCTCGTCGGCCGCCACGACCACTACGAATGCTGGACGCGCGAAACCATGCCGGCGCGCTGGCACTACGGCACCAACGTGCGCGTGCCGCCCATCGTCTGCCAGATGGACGAAGGCTGGGACGCCGTTGCCCGCGCCAAGCTCGCGACGCGTGCGGGCGGCATGCGCGGCTCGCATGGCTACGACCCGGCGCTGCCGTCGATGCGCGCGGTGTTCGTCGCCGACGGCCCGTCGTTCCGCAATGGCGTGGTGCTGCCCGCGATCGACAACGTTGACGTGTATCCGATGCTCGCGCGCGTGCTCGGCGTCACGCCGATGCCGAACGACGGGAATCCATCGGCGCTGACTGGCGCGTTGCGTTCGGACAAGTAATTTGGTGAGTTGATCAAGCCGGTGCGGCTGATGGCCGCATCGGCTTTTTTTATGCGTCGTTCGCGTCGACTAGGCGAGCAGTTTCGACATCGCGGCGCGATAGCGTGTCGCGATCGTCTCCGCATCGACGTGGCGGCCATCGCGCACCACGGTGCGTCCGGCGACATCGACTTCGCGCACCAGCGGTCGATTGCCGGAGAAGATCCAGCGGTCGACGACGTCATCCGCCGTCGCCCCCGCAAGAATCGGCGCGTCCGCATCGAGCACCACGCGATCGTCGTGCGTCGCCTGCCCCGACGAATTGAGCGCGCTTTCCAGCACACGCTCGAGCAACGTTTCCCCGACACTGGTCGACGCACCGACCGCGACATTGCGACGCCGCGTCACCAGTCGCTGTCCGTATTCCAGCCAGCGCAGTTCCTCGACCGGCGATGTCGACACATGCGAATCCGAACCGATACCGAAGCGTCCGCCGGCATCGACGAACGCGCGCAGCGGAAACAGGCCATCGCCGAGATTCGCTTCCGTCGTTGTACAGATCGCAACCGTCGCACGTGACGCGGCGATGTCGGCTATCTCGCTGTCGTCCAGATGCGTGGCATGCACCAGCGTCCAGCGCGAATCGACCGGTGCATGATCGAGCAACCACTGCACCGGCCGCGCGCCGCGCAACGCGATGCATTCGTCGACCTCGACCGTCTGCTCGGCGATATGGATGTGGATGCGCGAATCGGCCGGCAATGCGGTGAGCACTTCGTGCATCGCGTCTTCCGGCACGGCGCGCAGGCTGTGCAGCGCGCAGCCGACCTGCAACGTGTCGTCGCGGGAATCGCGCAAGGTGTCGAGCAGCCGCAGATACGTGTCGACGTCGTGGCCGAAACGACGCTGGTGCTCGGCGAGTGCCCGGCCGTCGAAACCGCCGGTCATGTACAGCACCGGCAGCAGCGTCAGTCGAATGCCCGTCATGCGCGCCGCGTCGATCAATGCACGCGACATCGCCGCCGGATCCGCATAAGGCCGGCTGTCGACATCGTGGTGCACGTAATGGAACTCGCAGACGGCGGTGTAACCGGCTTCGAGCATCTCGACGTAGAGCTGCGCGGCGACGTCGCGCAACGTGTCGGGGTCGAAGCGCGCGGCCATGCGGTACATGGTTTCGCGCCAGGTCCAGAAGCTGTCGGCCGGGTCCGTCTGCCGCTCGGCCATGCCCGCCATCGCACGCTGGAATGCATGCGAATGCAGGTTGGCGAGGCCGGGCAGTTCCCAGCCGCGGGCGGTGCGCTGGACGGGCGAGTCGGGCATGGGCGGGCGGCAGGCGTCGGGTGCGCTAGGCTACCGCGGCGGCAGGAGGTCGCACCGCATGCGCATCGTCGAATTCGTGGGTTTCGTGGTCGCCGTCATCGCGCTGTTCGCGTGGATGACCGGCGAGCGGCACACGCTCGCGTCGACCGAACGCGATCGCCAGGCCGCGCGCGACGCGGACGACAACGCCGACCGCTGAGGCCGGCCGCACGACGGCCGCATGCGAGAATGCCGCATGGGCCGTTTCCATCATGACGAGGCCGGACTTGCCGTCCTGCTGTCCAGCGAAGGCTGGAGGCGCCGCATCGCACTGTGGGGCGGCGCGCTTGCCGTCGCGCTCGCGGCAATCGTGTTCGCCAAGGCGGCCGACGCCGCATTCGGGCTGTTCCAGCGCGCGCTCGCGTTCTCGCCTTACGCCGCATTGATCGTGACGCCCATCGTTCTCGGCGGCTGCGCGTGGGCGACGTCGCGCGGCCTGCAAGCGACGCGCGGCAGCGGCATCCCGCAGGTCATCGCGTCGCTCGATCTTCCTGACGACCGCCGCGTCGAGCATGTCTCGCTGCGCGTATCGATCGCGAAACTCGTGTTGACGACGCTCGGGCTCGCGGGCGGTGCATCGATCGGTCGCGAAGGGCCGAGTGTGCATCTCGGCGCCGGCATCATGTACGCGGTCGGCCGCGCTATGGGCTTTCGCGATCCCGAACAGGGCGCGCGATTCCTGCTCGCAGGCGGCGCGGCCGGTATTGCCGCCGCGTTCAATACGCCGCTCGCAGGCGTCGTGTTCGCGATCGAAGAACTCAGCGGCACGTTCGAACATCGCTTCTCGGGCACGTTGCTGACCGCGGTGCTGGTGGGTGGCGTGGTGTCGCTCGGTCTGCTCGGCAGCTACACGTATTTCGGACACGTCAGCACGTCGCTTCCGCTTGGGCAGGGCTGGCTCGCCGTCGTGCTCTGCGGCGTGGTCTGCGGTTTGGCCGGCGGTGGTTTCAGCCGGCTGCTGCTGGCCGCGGTCGACGGCCGCCCGCGCGCGCTTGGCGCGTTGCGTGCGCGTCATCCGGTGCTGCTCGCCGTGCTCTGCGGCCTCGTACTCGCGCTGCTCGGCCTCGCGTTCGGCAACGGCATGTTCGGCACCGGCTACGCGCAGGCGCGCGAGCTGCTGCAGGGCGGCGGCATCGATCGCACGTTCGGCCCGGCCAAGCTGGTCGCGAACCTGGTGTCCTACGTCGCCGGCATCCCGGGTGGACTGTTCTCGCCTGCGCTCGCAGTCGGCGCGGGCCTGGGCCACGACCTCTCGCTGCTATTGCCCGGCGTCTCGCCGACCGCGGTCGTGCTGCTCGGCATGTGCGCCTACCTCACGGGCGTCACGCAGGCGCCGCTGACCTCGGCCGTGATCTGCATGGAGCTGACCGACAATCGCCTCATGCTGCTTCCCATCCTCGGCACCGTGCTGATCGCGCGTGCCGCGTCGTCGCTGGTCTGCCATGTACCGGTGTACAAGGCGCTCGCGCATCGGCTGGTCGCATCGATGGCGCCCGCTGCACCGGCCGAGCCCGCATGACGACGCCGATGTTCGACGGAATGATCGTCGGTGCGTCGCTCGCCACGCTCGATGGCGACAACTACGGCGCGATCGAGGACGGCGTCATCGCGTGGCGCGACGGTTTGATCGCGCATGTCGGACCACGTAATTCGCTGCACGGCGACCCGGCGTCGCTGGCTCGCGAGGTGATCGAAGCGCGCGGCTGGATCACGCCTGCTCTCGTGGACTGCCATACGCATGCCGTGTTCGCCGGCGATCGCGCGACCGAATTCGAAATGCGTCTTCAGGGTGCGACGTACGAACAGATCGCACGCGCCGGCGGCGGCATCCTCTCGACCGTGCGTGCCGTGCGGGGCGCCAACGAAGACGCGTTGTACGCGCAGTCGAAGCCGCGCATCGATGCGCTGCGCGCCGACGGTGTCACTACAATCGAGATCAAATCCGGCTACGGGCTGGACTTCGAGAACGAACGCAAGATGCTGCGGGCCGCGCGTCGCTTCAACGATGCGGGCCTCACCGTGCGTACGACGTATTTGGCTGCACACGCCTTGCCGCCGGAATATGCCGGTCGCGCGGACGAGTACATCGACGCCGCGATCGACTGGCTACCGAAGCTGCATGCGGAAGGCCTCGTCGATGCCGTCGATGCGTTCTGCGAAGGCATCGGTTTCTCGCCCGATCAGACGCGCAGGTTGTTCGAATGCGCGCGTTCGCTCGGGCTACCGGTCAAGCTGCATGCGGATCAACTGAGCGACCTCGGTGGCGCTGGCATCGCTGCCGAATTCGGTGGCCTGTCGGCCGACCATGTCGAGCACACCAGCGACGCCGGCGTCGAAGCTATGGCGCGTGCTGGAACGGTCGCCGTATTGCTGCCCGGTGCCTTCCACGTTCTGCGCGAAACGAAGCTGCCGCCGCTGGACGCATTTCGCGAGCACGGCGTGCCGATGGCGATCGCGACCGACTGCAATCCCGGCACGTCGCCATTGCTATCGCTGCGCCAGGCCATGCAGCTCGCCTGCACGCACTTCCGCCTGACGCCCGAAGACGCGTTGCGCGGCGCGACCGTGCATGCGGCGCGCGCGCTCGGGCTCGCCGACCGTGGCACGCTGCGCGTCGGCCTGCGTGCCGACTTCGCGCTGTGGCGCATCGCGCATCCCGCCGAGCTCTGCTACTGGCTCGGCGGCGACCTGCTCGACGCGCGCTACGTCGCCGGAATACGTTGCTGATCGATCCATCCACCTGCTGGAGAACGCGATGCGCCCGTCCGCCCTGCCCTGCCTTCTCCTGCTGATTCCTTCGCTCGCATGCGCGGCTCACAAGCGCGCGCCCGCATCGCAGTTCGTGCAGGACGCGCTGATCGTCGACACGCATATCGATGCGCCGACGGAACTGCTGAAGTCGTGGCGCGACCTCTGCAATGAAACGCCCGACCGCGAGTTCGATGCGACCAAAGCGTCCCGCGGCGGGCTCGATGTCGCGTTCATGTCGATCTACACGTCGCCGGAAGAAGATGCCAGCGGTGTCGCGCGGCAGAAGGCGCACATGGAAATCGACGCGGTTGAAGCGATGGCGGCGCGCTGCAGCGATCGATTCGCGCTCATCAGCGACCCCGGCGATTACCTGCACCTGCAGGCGCCCGGCCACCGCGTGCTGCTCGCGCTCGGCATGGAGAACGGTGCACCGATCGGCGACGAGCTGTCGCAATTGCAAACGTTTTACGACCGCGGTGTGCGTTACATCACCCTCGCGCACAGCCACAGCAATCGCATCGCCGATGGCTCGTACTCGCTCGATCGCCCGTGGCACGGACTGAGCCCGTTCGGCGAGAAGGTGGTCGCCGAAATGAACCGGCTCGGCATCATGGTCGACGTTTCGCATCTGTCGGACGAATCGGTCGAGGACGTGCTGCGCGTGACCAAGACACCGGTGATCGCGAGCCATTCGGGCATGCGCCACTTCACGCCCGATTTCGAGCGCAACCTGAGCGACAAACTTGCCAAGGGCATCGCGAAGTCTGGCGGCGTCGTGCAGATAACGTTCGGTAGCGGATTCATTGACCCCAAGGCCGCCGCCGACACCACCGCGTATTTCCGCGAGATGGCGAAGTTCCAGCACGCGCAGACCGAAGCGAAGGCACGCGGCGAAGCGGTGGAGTCCTTCGACGAGTGGGACAAGGCCTGGGACGCCGCGCATCCGAAGCCGCCGACCACCATCAAGCAGGTTGTCGACCAGATCGACTATGCGATCAAGCTGATTGGCGAGGACCACGTCGGGCTCGGTTCGGATTTCGACGGCGTATCAGGCGCGTTGCCGGATGGTTTGAAGAGCGTCGCCGACTATCCGAACCTCGTGCAGGCGCTGCGCGACCGCGGCTATTCGGACGCGACGATCCGCAAGGTGCTCGGCGGAAATCTGATGCGTGTGTGGAAGGCGGTCGACGCCGCGGGTGCGAAGTTGCGCGGCGAGTCGTCGTAACGCGTAAGCCACCTGAAGTCGTCCCGCAGCGGAGGCTGGAACGATGACGCGCATGAGCTGACGCAGGACGAAAGGCGCGATGTCGACGCCCTAGGCGCGTTATTCGATTTGCGGTATCCGACCGACACACCGCGCGCGTTCGTCGGCCACGCGAGCCGACGGTCAACCGAACTCCGTGGTGCGCGTTGGACGGAACAGGTCCACTTCGCGGAAGCCGCCAATGCATCGCTGGCGTTACGTCGTGATCGCACTTCTCCTGCTCTTCGCCGCGGATGTCGTCGCGCAGGCGCGTGGCGGACGATTCATGCAGATCCTTCGCGCCCGCGCGGCCGAGCGCTCCGTGAACAGTCATGTCGTCAACGGTGGCGACCCACGCGCGACGCTCACCACGCCGGGCGATTACCGCTACGAAATCCGCCACGACGGCATCGTCCGCATGTACCGCGTACACGTTCCGCGCAGCTATCGAGCGGGTCATCCCGTGCCGCTGCTCGTCGCGCTGCACGGCGGTGGTGGCGACATGGACTGGCAGGCGGACGATTCGAAGTACGGGCTGATCACCGCATCGGAAGCTCATGGCTTTATCGCGGTATTTCCCAACGGTTTCAGCCGCATGCCGGGCGGTCATCTGGCGACATGGAATGCGGGGCGCTGCTGTGGTGCCGCGCGCGATCGCGACATCGACGACGTCGGTTTCATTCGCACGGTGGTCGACAACGTCGAGCATCAGCTCGACATCGATCGATCGCGTGTCTACGCAACCGGCATGTCGAACGGCGGAATGATGGCGTACCGCCTAGCATGCGACGCGGCCGACGTGTTCCGTGCGATCGCGCCGGTTGCAGGTACCGACAACACGACACATTGCACGCCATCGCGACCTGTCGCTGTCGCGCATTTCCACGCTCGCAACGACGACCACGTGCTGTTCGACGGCGGCGCAGGGCCCGGTGCGTTCCGGGACACATCGATGGTTACCGACTTCACGTCAGTGCCGGCGACGATCGACCGGTGGTCGCGCCATGACGGTTGCCGCGCACCGCCGCGCCGCGTGCTCAGCGTGCCCGGTGCGTACTGCGAACTGCGCACGCCGTGCGATGGCGGAGCGAAAGTGCAGCTATGCGTCACCGAGACGGGCGGACATTCCTGGCCGGGCGGTCACAAGGACCGCGGCGAAGTGGCGTCGCAGGCGATCCCGGCGAACGACGTGATGTGGCGGTTCTTCGACTCGCTCTAGCGCTGCAACCAACGCGATTACCTGAAACGAAAAAGCCCCGCTTTCGCGGGGCTTTCGTGCATCCGGGCGGGCCGGTGCTTACTCCTTCGACGCGGCCTTCTTCACCGCGACCTTCTTGGTCGCCGGTGCCTTGGACACGGTCTTGGTCGCCTTCTTCGCGACCGGCGCAGCGGTCGTGCCCGTCGCGACGGCGGTCGCCTTCGGACGCGCATTGCCGTAGCTGGAGTTGTAGCGCTTGCCCTTGGCGGTCTTGCGGTCGCCCTTACCCATCGTGGTGCTCCTGGAATCTGAGATTGAAACGTCGGCGCCGCATATGCGGGCCTGCGGACGAGCCGCGTGAAGGATCGCGCTTGCGCGAGGCTGCGAAGCCTAGCACAGGCGGCCGTCGGCCCGGCCCATCAGGGCGTGCAGCAGTCGCCGTCGTGCAGGGACTGCAGGCGCAGATTCGTGACGTGGGCGAGCCCGACCAGCGTGCCGCCGAGCGTCATCGAGATGGCGTGCGCGATGGTCGAATCGTGCAGCGGCGCGTAGGTCACGCCGAGCCACAGCGCAGCGAGACCCGGCACCAGCAACACCAGCGCCCGCACGATCCGATGGCGCCGGTAACCCCGCACGAGGCTGTAGAGGCCGAGCACGCTGGCGAAGCTGATGAAGCCGAGTTCGAAGGCTTCGTTCCGCCAGGCTGCGAACCCCAGCGTCGGCAGTAGCACGATCAGCACCGGCAGCAGCGCGCAATGGATCGCGCACAGTAGGGAGCCGGTCGCGCCGATCCGGTCGAGGACAGGCCTCGACCGGGGGTGCGGCGTCGTGTGCTGAGGGGAAGCAGCCATTTGAAACACTATAACATTCGCCTGCGAACGGCCCGTCAATGCACGGCGACGGGCGCGGCGCCCTCGCGCCGGCCGCGACGCACCGCCGGAATCGCCTGCGCCAGCAGCGCGCAGGCCGCGAGCATCCAGACGATCAGCGCACCGCTCGGCAGGTCCAGCACGGCCGACAGCGCGAGGCCGGACACGTAGCCGGCGATGCCGATCGCGTATGCGGCGACGAGCTGGCGTTTGCCGGTCATGCCGGCGGTCGCGAGTGCCGGAACGATCAGGCTGGCGAACACCAGATAGACGCCGACGAGCTGCACCGATGCTGTGATCGCGAGCGCGAACAGCGCGTAGAACACCAGCCCGGCGAGCTGGCCGCGACGCATCCACATGAAAGCGAGCAGCACCACGGACAGGACCAGCGCCGGGATCAGCTGCGCGTAACTCACCCAGAGGATCTGGCCGACCAGCAGGTCCTTGAGGTGTTCACCGCCCTGCGGATTGTTCGCGAGCAGCAGCAATCCACCCGTCGCGGCGAGCGCGAACAGGGTTCCGATCAGCGGCTCCTGGTATTGCGGCCAGCGACGATCCGTCCACGACAGCAAACCGGCGCCGAGCAGCGCCGCAGCGGCCGCCGCGGCCTGCACGCCGTAACCGTGCTCATCGATGCCGAGGAACTGCGCCAGGATCACGCCGAGCCCCGCGATCTGCGCGATCGCGAGGTCGATGAAGATGATGCCGCGCGACAGTACCTGCCGACCGAGCGGCACGTGGGTCGACAGTACGATCAGGCCCGCCGCGCAGGCGGGCCCGAGGATGCTGAGATCGAGACCTTCCCAGTTCAACGTCACTTGGCGGCCTGCAGCAGCTTGGAGATGGTCGAGTCGAACAGGCCGAACAGATCCTTGGACTGCGCGTCACCGCCGACCGTCAGCGGCAAGGTCACCGCCTTGACGCCGGTGCGCTCGGCCAGCCAGTCGGCCGGCTTCGGGTCCTGGTACGCCGCGCGGATGATGGCGAGCGTATTCGCGGATTTCGTCGTCGCGATCAGGCTCGCGAGGTGCGCGCTGGTCGGCGGCACGCCGGGCTTGGGCTCGAGTGCGCCGATCTGCTGCATGCCGAGCCAATCCCACAGGTAGACCCAGCTGATGTGGTGCACGACGACCTTGCGCCCGGCGAGCGGCGCGGCCTGCGCCTTCCAGCGGCCCATCGCGGCCGTCCAACGCGTCTGGAAGTTCGCGAGATTCTGCTGGTAGGCGGCGGCGTTGCCCGGATCCAGCTGCGCGAGGCGCGCATCGAGGCGCTGCGCAACGATCAGCACGCGGCGCGGATCCATCTGGATGTGCGGGTTGCCTTCCGGATGCACGTCGCCGTTGGCGCGGTCGAGCGCGGTCGGGCGCTCGAGCGTCTTCACCTGCTTCGCCGCTTCGAAGTAACCCGCACCGGACGCGACCTTCGCGTTGCCGGACTGGCGGATCAGCTGCGGCAGCCAACCCACTTCGAGTTCGGCACCGGTGCACACGACCATGTCGGCCGCGCGCACTTTCGCGATCAGGCTCGGCTTGGCTTCGATGACGTGCACGTCCTGCAGCGCGGACGTACCGACATCGACGTCGACCTTGTCGCCGGCCAGTTCGTGCACCAGCGAACCCCATTCGGGTTCGCACGCGAAGACGCGCATCTTGGCCTGCGCGGGCGCGGCAACCGCACCGGCAAGCAGCACCGCGGAAATGAGCAAGGACTTCATGATTCGGTTCCTCAGAACTTGTGGGCGCCGTGGGCGCCGAGGCTGGTCTGGTACTGCACGGTCACGGCATTGTCCGTGTCCGTCGCGTTCGGTTTGTCATGGCTCAGCTGCAGGCGGAACAGGCTGAATTCGCTGTTGCGCCAGGTCGCTTCGACGGTGTGTCGCGTCGGGTCGGTTTCGCTCGCGAACGGACCTTCGCTGGCCGACCACAGGCGATCGAAGCGATAGCCGATGTCCCACTGGCGATTGAGTCGATACACGGCTTCCGCGTACGCGCCGCGACGATCGCCGTTCCACGCGAACGGCAGCGTCGAACCGAGCGGATCGGTGACCGTGCCATCGCGATGGTCGATAAGGTATTCGCTGCGCAGCGTCAGGCCGCCATCCTTGAAGTTGCCCTGCGGTGCCCACTTCCACGTGCCGTCGACGATGTAGAGCGTGCCGTCGCCGGTGAATCCGTCTTCGCCGTTCATCGCGTTCGAACGCAGCATCGACACGCCGGCCAGCCATTCGTTTTCCGCACCGACGTCGCCGCCGAGATGCGCGAACAACGTCTTCGTGCCGACGCCGCCATGGCCCGCGTTCGAACTCGGATAGTTCTCGCCGCGGAACGCTTCGCCACCGACTTCGAAGAACAGCGCGGTCGGCGCGACCCAACGCACCTGCACACCGTCGTCGCCATACTGGTTGCCGAGGAAAGCCTGGTACGGCAGCGGGCGATCGAAGAAATTGTCGGTGTGCGCGTGATGGCTGTTGAGGTAGCCGATGTTCGAATAGAACCGGCCCATGCGCACGTTCCAGCCCGCCGGCAGCGCGGTCGTGTCGATGAAGGCTTCCTCGACACCGATGTGGTCCTGCCCGCCTTCGCTCTCCGCCGTCAGCGTGAGCTGGCCGTAGAACTTTTCGTCGATGTTCGCGGCGAACGACACTTCGCTTTCGCCCAGCGAGAAACCGTTCGGTGCCGGGCGGCCGCCATCGACGAGCGGGAAGCCAGCGCGCATGTAGTTCGCGGGATCCAGCGAGTGATGCGTGTAGCTGCCGTTGAGGATGATCGAGATCGCCGGATTGAAGGCGTTCGGATTCGAGCTGCCTGAGCTACCGGAATCGGCGCTGGCGACGGAAGCAGAAGACGCAGCGGCAGCCGGTGCAGCGGACCCATTGTCGTCCGGTGCCGCGAGGTCGTCGTTCGCGGCAAGGTCGGACATGTCGGATGCCGCGGCCGGCGCCACGGGTGCGCTCGACGGATGCGTAGCGGTGTCGGTCGCGTCGGTGGCAGGCGCCGCCGCCACATGCGTCATCTCGTCGCGGAGCCGGGCGACCTCGGCTCGCGCCGTGCGCGCCTCGGCATTGGCCTTGTCCGCTTCGGCGCGTGCGGCCTTGGCTTCGGCTGCGAGCTGCGTGACCTGAGCCTTCAGGGCATCGAGCTGGGCCTGCGACACGCCGTCCGCGGCGTGCGCGGTGCCCAGCACGCCCGCAAGCGCCAGGACCAGAAGGGATTTCTTCATCGACGCCGATTCCGATTTTCAGAAGGTTATAACATTACGTTACGGACCCGGCGGTCATCCCCTCAATAGCCCGGAAGTCACGGATTCAGGCGGCAGCAGCCTCCGCCGCGCAGCTGGCGCACAGGCCGTGCACTTCCAGCGTCTGCGCGCGCGGCGCGAAGCCGAGCGCACGTGCGCGGGTGTCGAGCGCGCCGACGATCTGCTCGTCTTCGAGTTCCGTCGCGGCATGGCAGCGGTCGCAGATCAGGAACGGCACCGCGTGCTGCGCGCCGCCGGGATGGTGGCAGCCGACGAATGCGTTGATGGACGACAGCTTGTGGATGAAACCGTGCTCCAGCAGGAAGTCGAGCGCGCGATACACCGTCGGCGGTGCCGCGCCTTCATGCGTCGCCTTCATCAGCTCGAGCAGTTCGTACGCCTTGACCGGGCGGTCGGCATCGGCAATCAGGCGCAATGCGCTCGCGCGCAGCGGCGTCAGGCGAAGGCCGCGTTCCTCGCACGCACGCTCGACCTGCGCAACGAAATCATCGCCCGTGTGGACGTGATGACGCGGATCGGTGCAGTTGTCGTCATGGGCCATGCGGACCTCAGGCGTGGGCCGGCAGCTTCGCGAGCGCGGCGTCGATGCGACGCAGCGCTTCGTCGTGCCCGGCGAGATAGATGGTGTGCGCGATGTCGGGGCTCACCTGCGTGCCGGTGATGGCGACGCGCAACGGCTGCGCGACCTTGCCCATGCCGACGCCGCACGTCGCGGCGACTTCGTTCAACGTCGTGTGGATCGCATCGGGCGTCCACGCGGCGAGCTGCGCGAGGCGCGAGCGTGCTTCGTCCAGAGGTGCGCGCGCCGCAGCGGTGAGGTGCTTGGCGACGGCCGCATCGTCGTAGTTCGTCAGCGGCTGGAACCACACCGCCGCGCGCTCGGCCATGTCCTTCAGCGTCTGCACGCGATCGCGCATGGCGATGACGATGTCCGCCGGCGCGGGGCCGCTCGACAGGTCGTAGCCCTGTTGCTCGAGATGCCAGACGAGATGCTTCGCAACGTCGTCCGGCGCATCGCTCTTGAGGTACTGCTGGTTGAGCCAGCCGAGCTTCTGCGAATCCAGACGCGATGCTTTCGCGTTGACGTCCTTGAGATCGAACAGGCGCGTGAGCTCCTCGATCGAGAAGATCTCCTGATCGCCATGCGACCAGCCGAGCCGCACCAGATAGTTCAGCAGCGCGTGCGGCAGGTAACCGTTCTCGCGGTACTGCATCACGTCGGCCGCGCCGGTGCGCTTCGAGAGCTTGGCGCCCTGCTCGTCGAGGATCATCGGGAGGTGCGCGAAATGCGGCACGGGTGCGCCGAGCGCTTCGTAGATGTTGATCTGTCGCGGCGTGTTGTTGACGTGGTCGTCGCCGCGCACGACGTCGGTGATGCGCATGTCGATGTCGTCGACGACGACCGCGAAGTTGTAGGTCGGATAGCCGTCGGAACGGAAGATCACCAAGTCGTCGAGTTCGCTGTTCGCGAATTCGATGCGGCCCTTGACCTTGTCCTCCCACGCGACGGTGCCGTCCTGCGGATTGCGGAAACGGATCACGCGGTTCGCGTCGTCGCGATATGGAAGATTCGCGTCGCGCGCGGCGCCGCTGTAGCGCGGCTTCTCGCCCGCCGCCATCGCCTTCTCGCGCATCGCTTCGAGTTCGTCTTTTGTCTCGTACGCGTAATACGCCTTGCCCGCCGCAACCAGCTGCTCGGCGGCTTCGCGATAGCGGTCGAGGCGCTGCGTCTGGTAGATCGGGCCTTCGTCGTAGTTCAGGCCGAGCCAGTCCATCGCTTCGAGGATGGCGTCGATCGCGGCCTGCGTGCTGCGCTCGCGGTCGGTGTCCTCGATGCGCAGGATGAACTCGCCGCCGCGACGCCGCGCCTCCAGCCAGCAGTACAGCGCCGTGCGGGCGCCGCCGATGTGGAGGTACCCGGTGGGGCTGGGTGCGAAGCGGGTGCGGCTGGTCATGCGACGACTCGTCAGGCGTGGAACCGACGATTTTACGCTTGCCGTCAACGTGGCCGTTCAGCCCGCGGCGGACATCTCCACCATGAGCCAGTAGCCCTCATGGTCGTCCACCTGTCGCGGCAGCGCTTCCAGGCGCGTCGGCGTCGGCCAGCCGCTGGTGCGGGCTTGCGCCTGCACGGCTTCGCGGATCGCCTGCGTCAACGCCGACAGCCGCTCGGCCTCCGCGGTGCAGCCGGGAAAGTCCGGCAGCGTGGCGTGGTAACGATGCTGCGCATCGCGGCGAACAAAAGCGAAATAGCCGCGACTCATGCATGCACCGTGGCGCGTGCGCCGAATGTGTTGTCGTGCGTCCCCATGCCGACCGCCCCCCAAGGCCGTGACCGGTCCGCCGACTATACGCTCGCGGATCGCGGCGTACGCAGGGCGCAGATCGAGACGTGCGGCGCGTCGCATTCATGGATGCCGGCACGCCGCCGCCCCGATGGCCGAGCGCATTCGCACCCGCAATTACAATGCCGCGATGACTACGCTCTTCATCTCCGACCTGCACCTGGACGCCGAGCGCCCGCAGGTCACCGACCTGTTCCTGCGCTTCCTCCGTGACGAAGCACGCGGCGCGAACGCGCTGTACATCCTCGGCGACCTATTCGAAGCCTGGGTCGGCGACGACGATCCGTCGGAGGTCGGCAGCGCGGTCGCGAACGGTTTGCGTGAACTGGTCGACGCCGGCACGCCCACGTATTTTATCCGCGGCAATCGTGACTTCCTGCTCGGCGACGACTACGCGCGCCCGGCGGGCATGACCATCCTGCAGGACCCGTCGGTGCTGATGCTCGAAGGCCGTCCGGCGCTGATCCTGCACGGCGACCTGCTCTGCACCGCCGACACCGGCTACATGGCGTTTCGTGCACAGACGCGCGAGCCCAAGTGGCAGTCGGGATTCCTGTCGCAGCCGCTGGCCGCACGCATCGCGTTCGCGCAGCACGCACGTGCGCAGAGCCGCGATGCACAGGCCGCGCTCAAGGATGCCGGCACCATGGAAACGATCACCGACGTCGCGCCGTCGACCGTCGACGAATATTTCGTGCGCTACGGCGTCGACCTGATGATCCACGGGCATACGCATCGTCCGGCGATCCACCAACTCGACGTCAGCGGACGCGCGCGTCGACGCGTGGTGCTCGGCGACTGGTACGACCACGGGTCGGTGCTGCGCGTCGACGGCGACCGGATCGACCTGCAGGGCCTTGCGTAACCCGCCGCTGTGCCACTCAGTTCGCGAGTGATTCCAGGGATGCCAGTTCTTCGGCGTCGAACCCCGCTTCCAGTCGCGCCTCACGATTGAACGGTCCGTACAGCACGGCGCGCGCGTATTCGGCGAGCAGTGCCTTGAACGTCGGCTGCGGCTCAAGGCCGCGCTGCACGCAATGCCAGCGGAACCATCGACTTCCCGCCGCGACGTGGCCGACTTCCTCGCGCAGGATCACGTCGAGGATGTCGGCGGTCGCATCGTCACCGCGCTGGCGCAGCTTCACGATCATTCCCGGCGTCACATCCAGCCCGCGCGCTTCGAGCACGCGCGGCACCAGCGCCATGCGCGCGAGGCCATCGTGCGCGGTCTTTTCGGCCATTTCCCACAGGCCGTTGTGCGCGTCGAAATCGCCGTAGTCGCAGCCGAGATCACGCAGGCGTCCGCGCAGCATCGTGAAATGACGTGCTTCATCGTTCGCGACGGATGCCCAGTCGGCATAGAACTGCGCGGGCATAGCGCGGTAGCGGTAAACGGCATCCCAAGCGAGGTCGATCGCGTTGAACTCTATGTGCGCGATGGCGTGCACGAATGCGGCAAGGCCTTCGTTAGTGCCGAAACCACGCTTCGGGAGGTCACGTGCGGATACAAGGCGCGGACGCTCGGGGCGGCCGGGCATTTCGACCGGTCGAGGTGCAGGCGAGTCCGCACGCGGTGCAAGCTCGCCACGCGAGAAGCGTTCGAATGTTTCGAACGAACGCGCGACTTTGTCCTCGGGCGTCGCCGCGCGCAGGCAGGCGTGCGCGGCGTCATGCAGGTCCGCGTGCATCACGCGTCCGCGTCGTCGCCCGAGTCGTCCGTTTCTTCGGGACCGGCGGCGCGCGAGCACTCCCAGCCATCGGGATAGCCGCCGAACGATTCAGCCAGCACCGTCAGATCGCGCTCGAGCTTCGTGATGTCCGCGTGCTTGGCGGCCATGTGGCGGCTCGCGGTGACCTGCCAGATGCCTTCCTCGTCGATCGCAGGCGCGGTGAGCAGCAGGTCCGGCAATTGATTGGCAGCGTCGGTGAATGCGCGTGCCGCACTTTCCTCGCCGAACACCAGATGGAAATCGATCTCGCGCGGGATCGTGAGGTCGTCGCCGTCCTCCACCATCGCGCGCAGTACGTCGCCGTTCTCGTCATCCGGAATCATCACGAGTTGCAGCGACTTCATGTCACGCCACCTTCCGCGCCTGCTTGGCGGCGTCCGAACGCAGCTGCTTAATGCGCTCGAAATAGCCGGGCTCGACGCCGGTCACGTAGTCGCCGTTGAAGCACGACGAATCGAACGCGTCGATACGGTGCTTCGGGCCGGACACCGCTTCTTCGAGATCCGAGAGGTCCTGGTAGATCAGCCAGTCGCAGCCCAGCAGCTGCTGCACTTCGTCATCGGTGCGATCGTGCGCGACGAGTTCGTCGGCCGACGGCATGTCGATGCCGTAGATGTTGGGGAAGCGCACCGGCGGCGCAGCGGACGCGAGGTAGACCTTCGCAGCACCGGCGTCGCGCGCCATCTGCACAATCTGCTTGGACGTGGTGCCGCGGACGATCGAGTCGTCGACCAGCAGCACGTTGCGGCCGCGGAATTCCAGCGGAATCGGATTGAGCTTGCGACGCACCGATTTCGCGCGCTCGCCCTGCCCCGGCATGATGAAGGTGCGGCCAACGTAACGATTCTTGATGAAGCCTTCGCGGTACTTCACGCCAAGCACGTTGGCGATTTCCAGCGCCGCATCGCGTGAGGTATCGGGAATCGGGATGACGACGTCGATATCGTGATCGGGTCGCAGGCGAAGGATCTTTTCGCCGAGTTTCTGGCCCATGCGCATGCGCGCCTTGTGCACCGACACGTCGTCCATCATTGAATCGGGGCGCGCGAAATAGACGTATTCGAAGATGCACGGTGTCGCCGCGCGTTCTTCGGCGCAGGCGCGCGCATGCAGCGTGCCATCGGCGGTGACGACGATGCCCTCGCCCGGCCGCACGTCGCGCAGGCGCTCATAACCGAGCAGGTCGAGTGCTACGGATTCAGATGCGACCGCATATTCGTCGCGACCGTTGCTGGTGCGCTTGCCGAGCACCAACGGACGAATGCCGTGCGGATCGCGGAACGCGACCAGCCCGAAACCGAGCACCGTCGCGACCACCGCATAGCCGCCGATGCAGCGGCGGTGCACGCCTTCGACCGCCTTGAACACGGACTCGGGCGACAGCACGCCCTGCGTGTCGAGCTCATGCGCGAACACGTTGAGCAGCACTTCGGAATCGGACTCGGTGTTGACGTTGCGCTTGTCCTGCTCGAACACCTCGCGACGCAGCGCGTCGGTGTTGATCAGGTTGCCGTTGTGCGCCAGCGCGATGCCGTACGGCGAGTTCACGTAGAACGGCTGCGCTTCGTCGCAACCGGCGCTGCCCGCCGTGGGATAGCGGCAGTGGCCGATGCCGAAGTTGCCGTGCAGCAGCTGCATCGCCGCCTCGTCGAACACGTCGCTGACCAGGCCGTTGCCCTTGTGCACGCGGATGCGCATGCCGCTGGCGGTGGCGATGCCCGCGGCATCCTGGCCGCGATGCTGGAGCACGGTCAGCCCGTCGTAGAGCTGCCCTGCGACGTCGCTTTGGCCGACGATTCCGATGATGCCGCACATGAGTTCGGTGTCCTGCAGAAGATCAGACGGGAAGCCCCGGTAATGGGGGCGGTTCCGGGAGGTTTCGAGCGGGCGTGGCGCCGTCGAGATCGACGCGTTCACGCGCCCACGCCGGCAGCCACGTCGCCATCCAACGCGCGCCGGGCTTGAACAGCGGCACCAGCGTCGACGCCTGCCACGGTCGCTGGCGCGGAATAGCGGTGAATCCGAGCAGCAGTACGACTGTGCAGGCCATCGCGATGCCACGAACGCTGCCGAGCGCGAGGCCGAGCATGCGATCGACGCCATCGAGGCCCGCGGCCTTGAGCGCGCGTCGCATCAGGAAAGCGATGACTGCGACGCCGATCGACGTCGCGACGAAACAGGCTGCGTATCCGGCGAATACCTGCACCGGCGTCGGACCCGCTGGCCCCGCGATCGCATGCGCGACGCTGCCGCCGAGCAGCAGAGCGACGCTACCGCCAAGCAGCCATGCCGCAAACGACGCGACCACGCCAACGAAGCCGCGCATCAGGCCCGTCAGCGCGGAGACGCCGAGGATCGCGAGCAGCAGCCAGTCGAGCGCGCTCATCGTCAGGGATGCGGTCGCACGATGCCGCTGACGCCGACCTTGGACGCGACCTGCGTGCGCAATGCATCGGCCGCAGCGCGATCCGGAACCGGCCCGACGCGAACGCGGCTGAGGTCGCCGTGGTCGGTGTGCACTTTTTCGACGAAGGCGGGGAAGCCGGCGTTGCGTGCGCGATCGCGGAGGCGTGTGGCTTCGTCGGCATCAGCGAACGCGCCGAGCTGGACGGCGAAACCGACGTTCGATGCGGCGGGTGCGGTCGTCGCGACGGTCGCGGCCGCAGGCGTTGCGGCCGTCGGTGCTGGCGGCGTCGCGGGCTTGGGCGGTGTGGTCGCAGCCGGTGCCGGTCGCTGCGTGCCGGCGGCGACCGTCGTCGACGTCGCGTCTGTGGACGGCGTCGCCCGTGCCGGCGTCGCAGGTGCTGCCGGCAGCGGCGCGGTGGTCACTGCGGGCGCGGTGGAGGCGATCGCCGTGGTCGTCGCGGCAGGCTTGGCCGGCGTCGCGGTATCCGCGTCGAGCACGACAACCTTTGCGTTGACGTCGCTGCGCACGCGGCCTGCGGCCAGGCGCGCGGCTTCGGCGTCGGCGGACGTCACGAACGGGCCGATGCGCACGCGATGCACGGTGCGCGTGCCGAGTGCGGTCGGTTCCTGGTACGCGGCGAGGTGCGCGGCGCCGAGCGCATCGATCACGCGCGCAGCGTCGGACTCGGTCGCGTAGCTGCCGAAGTTCACTGCGTAGTTGCCGGCCGCGGTGGCGGGTGTTGTAGGCGCAGCGGCTGGCGGGGTCGCGACCTCGGGCGCTCCGGCACCCGCCTCGACCGGCGCCGAGAGCACCGGCTTGCCGGTGGCTTCCGGCGCGAGCGGCAGGTCGAGCGTGCGCGTATCGCCGTTCGCTGCCTCAGGCGCCGGCGGCACCTTGAGCGGAACGCGCGATGCGCCGCTGTCGGGCGCGGGATCCATCACGAGAAGGGGCAGGAAGACCACTGCCAGGGCGACGAGCACCGCCGCGCCGAGCAGCCGCTGTTTCAGGGCAGATTCCATCGCGTCCGCATGCGGCGGGGGCGGCCCGCCTTGTCGCGGCGAATTATACGCGCCGGGTCCGGGCGGCCCCGGCCGCGCGACGACCGTTCAGCCGGCGGTCGCTCCCGCGTCGATTGTCCGTAAGGCGTCAGCCGCGGTGTGGAACGAGCCGAACACGAGAATGCGGTCGCCTTTGTTCGCTTGGATTCCGGCGAGCGCTGACGCCACGTCCGTCCAGCGCGTCGCTGTCGAAGCGGCGGTATCTGCAAGACGATCGGCGAATGCGTCGACGTCTACCGCGCGCGGCCCGTGGCCCGGGAGGCCCGCGATATGCCAAGCAGCGACATGGCCGGCAAGCGCCTCGACCACGCCTGCAGCGTCCTTATCGCCGAGCGCCGCGAACAACGCAATCACCTTCCCTTGGACTGGAGTGCGCGACAGCCATGTGGCGAGCTCTCGCGCCGCCTGCGGGTTGTGCGCAACGTCGACCACGTACTCGACGCCGTCGCGCTCGATCCGCTGCAGCCGCGCCATGACACGTGCATCGGCGACGCCCGCGACGATCGCATCCTCGCCGATCTCCAACGGACTCGACCGAAGCGCCGCGATTGCCACAGCCGCGTTCCGCAGCTGCGACGGCGCTGCAAGCGACGGCCGTGGAAGCTCGTACGTTTCGCCGACCGCGCGCCACGTCCACGTGTCGCCGCCGTCATTCGCATCGACGAAGAAATCGCAGCCGATCCGCAACGCCTTCGCGCCGATCGAATATGCATGGCGAAGCACACTCGATGGCGGGTCGTCGTCGCCCAGCACCAGCGGCTTCCACGCGCGCGCGATGCCGGCTTTCTCGAAGCCGATCGATTCGATGTCCGGACCGAGCCAATCGGTGTGGTCGATGTCGACGGTCGTGATCACCGCCACGTCCGGATCGACGAGGTTGGTTGCATCCAGTCGGCCGCCGAGCCCGACCTCGAGGATCGCTAGATCCAGCGGTGCGCGCTCGAACAACCACAACGCCGCCAGCGTGCCGACTTCGAAATACGTCAGCGTCGTGTCGCCGCGCGCGGCTTCGATCGCTTCGAATGCGTCGACGATCGACGCGTCATCCGCATCGCGCCCATCGATGCGGATGCGCTCGTTGTAGCGCAGCAGGTGCGGCGACGTGTATGCGCCAACCCGCAGTCCCTGCGCACGCGCGATCGCCTCGATGAACGCGACCGTCGAACCCTTGCCGTTGGTGCCACCGACGGTGATCACCACGGGCGCCGGCCGCGTCAGCCCGAGGCGTTCGTGCACGGCGCGGATGCGGTCTAGGCCGAGATCCACGCTGCGCGGATGTTGTTGCTCAAGGCGGGCGAGCCAGTGGTCGAGTTCGGACGTCATGCGCGAATTGTAGGGCGGGTCTTGACCCGCCATCGTCGAACGTACGCGACGGCGGGTTGAAACCCGCGCTACAAGGCGCGATGCACGGCTTCGCCGAACAGTGCGGTGTGGTGGCTGCAGTCGTTGAGGCGCACGACGTCGAGGTGGTCGACGTCCGGCCCTTCCAGCAGGTTCAGCGTGGTCGGCGCCTGGCGGAAGCGCCAGAGGTTGGCGAGTGGCAGGCCGAGGATCCGACAGAGCAGCACGCGATTGACGGCGTCGTGCGCGACCACGAGCAGCGTGTCGTCATCGCCGAGTCCGTCGCATGCACGCGCGAACGCTGGCCATGCACGATCGAGCACCTGCTGCAGCGATTCGCCGCCGGGCATCAGCACGTCATGCGGTGTGTCGCGCCACGCGGTCAGCCGCTCGCCGTCGCGCTCGCGGATTTCGCCGGCGAGCAGGCCTTCCCACTCGCCGTGCGCGATCTCCATGAGGCCGGCGTCCGTCGTGAGCATCGCAGCACGGTCGCCCAGCGCGACCTCGGCGGTGCGACGCGCACGCAGCAGCGGCGACGCGACCGCGCGCGTGATCGGCACATCGCGCAACCGTCGCGCGAGTGCCGCGGCCTGCGATTCGCCGACCGGTGACAGCGGAATATCGACCTGGCCCTGGTAGCGGCCTTCAGCGTTCCACGGCGTTTCGCCGTGACGGGCAAGAATGATTCGCATGGGTCAGACCTGCTGGATCGAGAACACGCCGGACGTGGCACGCAGCACGTCGAGTTGCGCGTCATCGATCTCGCGATCGATGGTGATCGCGGCGCGCGCATAACCGTCGCCCGCTGCGCCAAGCGCGAAGCTGATGATGTTGATGCCGGCGGCGCCGAGCTGCGAGCCGACGGTGCCGACCATGCCGGGGCGGTCCTCGTTGCGCATGAGCAACACGTGCGCGAGCGGATCGAATTCGATCTCGACACCATCGAGTGCAACCACGCGCGGCGCGCGATGCAATGTGGCATCGATCTCGCGACGCACGGTGCGGCCGGCGTTGTCGCCTTCGACCGTCAGGCGCACGAGACGATCATAGCCGTCGCCTTCGCCACCGATCGTTTCGGAGACTTCAAGCCCGCGTGCGCCGGCTTCCTGCAATGCGTTGACCGGCGTGACACGACCCGATGCCGCGCCGAGCAACGACGACACGAGCAGTCGCGTGAGCGGTCGCGTATCGAGGCCGTCGGTCCTGCCGGCGTAGCGGATGTGCAACCGTGTTGGCGCGGGAACAAGACGCGACGCAACGCGACCGAGCGCCGTCATCAGCGGCATCCACGGCCCGACCTCGAGCGCGGCTTCTGCAGTGAGTGGCGGCAGGTTGACGCAGCCGGCGACCGCACCCGTCGCGACGAAATCGATGATCTGTCGCGCGAGGATCGTGCTCACGGCCTGCTGCGCTTCGCTGGTGGATGCACCGAGATGCGGCGTCAGCACGACGTTCGGATTCGCGCGCAGCGGCGAGTCTTCCTGCAGCGGTTCTGTGACGAAGGTATCCAGCGCCGCACCCGCGAGATGGCCCTCGTCGAGCAGTCGCAGCAACGCGGCTTCGTCGACCAGCCCGCCGCGCGCGGCGTTGATGATCATCGCGCCGGGTTTCATCGTGCGCATGCGCGCTTCGGACAGCAGGTTGGTTGTTTCCTTGGTACGTGGAATGTGCAGCGTGACGATGTCGGCCCAAGCGAGCAGGTCATCGAGCGTCATCAGCGGCACGCTGCCCTTGCCTGCCGCGGAGGCCGGCAGGAACGGGTCGTACGCGGCCACTTCCATGCCGATGCCACGCGCCTTGCGCGCGACGGTGCCACCGATGCGGCCGAGGCCGATCACGCCGAGGCGCTTGCCTTCGAGTTCGAAGCCGGTGAGACCGGCCTTCGGCCACTGCCCTGCTTTCATGCCGGCATCGGCGCGCGGAATGTGGCGTGCGAGCGAGAACAGCAACGCGATCGCATGCTCCGCCGCAGCTAGGGTATTGCCATCGGGCGCGTTCATCACCGCGATGCCACGTGCGGTCGCCGCGTCGACGTCGATGGTGTCGACACCAGCACCGGCGCGACCAATCACCTTCAGCTTCGTCGCCTGCACCAGCGCGTCGGCCGGCACGCGCGTTGCCGAGCGCACGAGCACCGCGTCGACATCGACCAGCGCGGCGGCCAGTTTGTCGGCGTCCTTGATCGGTTCGGGTGCGACGACCACGTCCCATCCCGCTTCGCGGAACAGTTTCAGGCCGTCGTCATGGATTCCATCGCATGCCAGCACTCGCATCGTCGTCGCGCTCCTTGAATGAGGGATGCGCGGATGCCCTGCCAGCCGGCCGTCGTGCAGGCCCGGATCGGGCTGCGACGGTGATGCGGTCTTGCGGTGTTGCATGCATGCGCGGACGCATGCGGACTGCGGGTCGGGAGACGGGGCCGGCTGGCATGGGAATCCGCGACGGGCTGGAGACTAGCAGACGCGATGTGGTCGACAACCGCTGGCCGACCGGCGGCGCGTGCGTGATGATCGGCATTCATTCGATCCGGAGACCGCCATGCCCGTCGCCCAAGGCCGCTTCACCGTGAAGCGCACGCCGCAGGATCCGCTGGAAATCGGTGGCGACGCGCATGCAATGCATTTGCGCATCGACAAGACGTTCGAAGGCCCGCTGCGCGCGACCAGCGTTGTGCACATGCTCGCGGTCGGTACCGAGGTCGACGGTTCGGCCGGTTACGTCGCGGTCGAACGCATTGAAGGTTCGCTGGATGGGCGCAGCGGACATTTCGCAGCGATGCACTTCGGCGTGATGGATCGCGGTTCGCCGTCGTTGCGCATCGAAGTGGTGCCGGATTCCGGCGACGACGAACTCGAAGGCATTCGCGGAACGATGACGATCGACATCACCGGCGGCGAGCACTTCTACACGTTCGACTACACGCTGCCCGACGCGTGAACATCTAGCGTCGTGCAACGAGAAAGGCCGGCGATCTACGCCGGCCTTTTCGCACGCGTCAGTGCATCACTTGCGCTCGGGAACGCCCAGCTCCTGCAGGATCTGCGGCGCGGGATAGACCTCCTGCATGATCCAGCGCATGTAGCGCTGGTCGACCGAGATCATCCGCGTCATCGCGGGGTCGAACACCCAGTTGCTGCTCACCGACTCCCAGTTGCCGTCGAACGCAAGGCCGACGAGCTTGCCCTGAGCGTCGAGCACCGGCGAACCCGAGTTGCCACCGGTGATGTCGAGGTCGGACAGGAAATTCACGGGTACCGTGCCGAGGCGCTTGTCCGCGAGCCCGCCGTAGTTCTTCGCGCGGATCGCATCGAGTTCCACCTGCGGCGCGTCGAACGGATCCTTGCCGGTCGCCTTCTGCACGACCTGCTCGAGCGTAGTGAACGACGGCTGCTTCGCGCCGTCGGGCTTCGTGTAACCCGTGACGTGGCCGTAGGTGATGCGCAGCGTCGAGTTCGCATCCGGATACACGGCCTGGCCGTGCGCCTTGCGGTAGTCGGCGAGCGCCTGCAGGAATTCCGGTCGGGCAACCAGCGCATCGCCGGAACGCGTCTTGGCTTCTTCTTCCAGACGCAGCACGTCAGGCATCACCGCGACGGCGAACTGGATCGCGGGATCCTTCGACTTCTCGAGCGCCGCGCGATCCGCGCTGAGCAGCGCGACGCGTGCGGTCGTGTCGCCGAGGCGCGTCTTCGCCAGTCGATCGAGCGCACGACTGACCGCCTTGTCGTCGGTGCCGCCCAGCCACTTGTCGACCGACGCGATGTGTTCGGTCGCCGGCAGCTTCACGTACTCGCGTAGCCAGTAAGCGATGAGGTCGCGATCCATCTGCGGCTGGTAGCGGCGCTCCATCTGGCGCAGCGCGCCTTCCAGCGACGGCAGGTCGCGCTGCATGTAGCCGGCTTCGCGCTGCGCGTCCGGCTTTTCGCGTTCGACGGCGGTGCGATAGATCTGCATTCCCGCGCCGAGAACACCGGTGCTGCGCAGCTGGCCGAAGACGAGGTCGCGATCGCGATGCGCGCGTGCTTCCTCGCCCAGCTGTTCGAGCCGGTCGTGCGCGGCCAGACCTGTCGCGCCGCGCGAGCCCTGGCTGCGAAGCCATGCGAGCACGGCTTCTTCCTCGCGATGCTTGCGCGCACCCGCATCGATACGACGGAAACCTTCGAGCTGGCCGTCGTAGTTCTTCAGCACGTTCTGCCAGCTGCGCACCGTCGCCGCGTACTTGACCGCGATGTCCGGATTGCGGCGCCCGGCGTTGTCGACCAGCGCAACCAGATTCTTGTAGTGACGGCTGACGGTCGGATACGTCCAGTTCGCGGTCGCGTCGAATTCGCTGGCGAGCGCGTAACGGCTCGTGCTGCCCGGATAGCCGGCCACCATTACGAAGTCGCCATCACCCAGTGCCTTGTCGGCGATCTTGAGGAAGTGCTTCGGGCGATACGGCACGTTGTCCTGCGAATACGCGGCCGGGCGGCCGTCCCTGCCGACGTAGGCGCGATAGAACGAGAAGTCGCCGGTGTGGCGAGGCCACATCCAGTTGTCGACTTCGCCACCGTAGTTGCCCACGCTGCGCGGCGGCGCGTAGACCAGGCGCACGTCCTTGATCTCGAGGTTCTTGAACAGGCGATACGTATTGCCGCCGGCGAAGCTGTACAGGCGGCAGCGATAGCCCATCGGCGCTTCGCAGTCGGCGACGAGCTTCTTCTCGATCGCATCGAGCGCGGTCGTGCGGCCGAGTGCATCCGGTGCCGCGGCGATCGCGGCTTTCACCGTCTTCGTCACGTCCTGGATCGAATCCAGAGCGTAGATGCGCGCGTTCGGCCCGGCCGAGAGTTCCTGCGCGGGCGTCGTCGCATTGAAGCCTGTTTCGATCAGGTTGTTCTGCGGCGTCGAATTGAGCTGGATGGCCCCGTACGCGCAGTGGTGATTGGTGACGACGAGGCCCTGCGGCGACACGAAACTCGCCGTGCAACCGCCGAGCGAAACCACCGCGGCCATCGGATCGCCGGTGAGATCCGCGAGCTGGCGCGCGTCGAGTTTCAGGCCCGCCTTCTTCAGTGGCGCGGCGATTTCGGGCAACTGCTGCGGCACCCACATGCCTTCGACCGCGACCGCGCTCGTGGAAAGAGCCGCGAGCGCGGCGAACGTGGCGAGGGCGAGTGGACGCATGCGCATGGGTGCTCCGGTGTTCGGTTTCGTTGGACGGTCGAGTCTAGCCAATGCACGCGCGACGACGCGCTTGACGCACGTCACAGCATCGCGCTGCACATCGCGTGTTCATTCGGCGGGAAGTCCCATTTCCGCGAGCAGCTGCGGCGCGGGATACACCTTCGCCATCAGCCAGCGCATGTAGCGCATGTCGACGTGGATCGCGCGCTTGTAGCGTGGGTCGTACATCCAGCTCGCGCTCACCGCTTCCCAGTTGCTGTCGAAGTTGAGCGCGATGAGGTTGCCGTTGGCGTCGAGCACGGGCGAACCTGAATTGCCGCCGGTGGTGTCGAGGTCGGTGAGGATGTCGACCGTCTGCGTCTTGAGCGTCGGGTCGGCCGTGGTGCCGAAGTCGCCCTTGGCGATCGCGTCGCGCAGCGGTTTCGGCGCGTCGAACGGCTTCATGCCGGTGTGCTTCTCGACGATGCCGGCGACCGTCGTCACCGGCACGTAGTGCACGCCATCACGTGGATCCATGCCGCGCAGGTTGCCGTAGCTCACGCGCAGCGTGGAGTTCGCATCCGGATACACCGCTCGGCCCTGCGACTTGCGATACGCGATGAGCGCGCGCATGTACGACGGCCGCAGGCGCAGCAGCTCGCCTTCGCGCGCCTTGCTCTCGTCCTCGATGCGCAATAGCGCAGGCTGCAACGTCGCGGCGGCGCGCAGCAGCGGATCGCTTTCGTTCGCGAGTGACGCGGCGTCGCGCGACATCATGGCCAGGCGCGTGGCTTCGTCGCCGAGTTTCGTACCGGCGTAGAGCGCGTCGAGCCTCGTGCGCAGTTCGTCCGGCGTGCGGCCGAACACGCCGTCGACTTCGGCGACATGCTGCGCCGCGGGCAGTGCCTGGTACTGCGTGAGCAGATACGTCAACACCGCCTTTTCGACCGCGGGATCGAAGCGGCGCTGCACCTGCTTGAGCTGGCCGGTGATCAGCGCTTCGTCGCGCTGCTGGTAGCCGAGTTCGCGTTGCGCGTCAGGCTTGCTGCGCTCATGCGCGAGACGCTGCACGGTGATTGCGGCGCGCAGCAGCTGCGTCTGCGAGCGGATCATGCCAAGCAGCTGGTCGCGATCACGGACGATCGCCGCCTGGTCGAGCAGCTTCTGCACCGCGGCGATGTCGGTGCGCGTCGCGCCGGCCGAGGGCTGCTTCGCAAGCCACGCCAGCATCTGTGCTTCATCGGTGCGACGCACGGTGGCGGCGTCGCTGCGACGCAGGCCATCCAGCTCCCCCTGAGCGCGCTTGAGGTTGTTCTTCAGGCTCTGCAGCTGGGATGCGTACAGCACGTGCGATTCCGGCGTCGCGGCGGCCTTGTCGATCGTCTCTATGACGCCCTGACTCAACGCGACGCGCGTCGGCAGCTGCCAGCCGATCTGCTGTTCGAATTCGCTCGCCATGCGGTGGCGATACGTCGTACCGGGATAACCGGCGAGCATCGCGAAATCGCCTTCGCCGACGTTGCGCGTCGACACCTGCAGGTGCGCCGGCGGGTTGTACGGCACGTTGTCCGCGCTGTAGTCGGCCGGCTTGCCATCACGGCCGACGTAGGCGCGCAGCACGGTGAAGTCGCCGGAATGACGCGGCCACACGAAGTTGTCGACCTCGTCGCCGTAGTTGCCGATCGATTCCGGCGGTGCGTAGACAAGCCGGATGTCGCGCAGTTCGAGCTGGCGGATCAGGTAGAAGTCGGTGCCGTAATACATGTTGGCGACGCTGCAGCGCGTGCCGGCGTCGCGCTCGCACTCGGCGACCGCCGCCTTCGTCGCGGCGTCCACGGCGTCGTAATACGCACGGCCGCTCTTGCCCTTGGCGCCGGCGAGGATGCGGTCGGTAATGCGGTCGAAGCCGGTGGTCACCAGCACGCGGTAGTCGGGCGCTCCGGGCAGCTCGTCGCCGCGGGTCTTGGCGACGTAGCCATTGCCGATGAGGTCGCGGTCGGCACGGCTGTTGTACTGGATCACGGGGAACGCGACGTGGTGATTGGTCAGCACCAGGCCGTCCTTGGAGACGAACGCGCCGGTCGCGCCGCCCACCTTCACCACCGCGCTCAGCGGCGGGCGGGTGAGGTCGGCCAGCGCCGCGGGGTCGCCCTCGAAGCCGGCGGCCTTCAGCTGCGGCGCCAGGTCCGGCAGCTGTGACGGCATCCACATGCCTTCGGACGCCACGACCGGGGCGATGGACAGGGACAGGGCGGTGGCGAGCAGACGGCGGCGCATGGAGGTGTTCCCTTCGATCGGCCGCCGACCATAGCGGCAGCGCTCGGGCGGCCGCAATCCGGCAAGGCCTTCAGGTCGCCGTCCGTATAATTCGCGTTCCATCGCGCGCCGCGCATCGCAGGCCCTCCCAGCATGTCCGAGACCGTCACCATCCCCCTGCCCGCGCAGACCATGCGCGCCCTCGTGAAGCGCGAAGCCGCCAAGGGGATCTGGATGGAGGAGGTGCCGGTGCCGACGCCCGGCCCGAACGAGGTGCTGATCAAGCTCGAGAAGACGGCGATCTGCGGCACCGACCTGCACATCTACATGTGGGACGAGTGGAGCCAGCGCACGATCAAGCCGGGCCTGGTCATCGGCCATGAATTCGTCGGCCGCATCACCGCGCTCGGCACCGGCGTAACCGGCTATACCGTCGGCCAGCGCGTGTCGGCCGAAGGCCACATCGTCTGTGGGCACTGCCGCAACTGTCGTGCGGGCAAGCAGCACCTGTGCCCGAACACCGTCGGCATCGGCGTCAACCGCAATGGCGCGTTCGCTGAATACATCGTGATGCCGGCCTCGAACCTGTGGCCGATTCCGGACCAGATCCCGAGTGAGCTGGCCGCGTTCTTCGACCCGTATGGCAATGCCGCGCACTGCGCGCTTGAGTTCGACGTCGTCGGCGAGGACGTGCTGATCACCGGCGCGGGCCCGATCGGCATCATCGCCGCCGGCATCTGCAAGCACATCGGCGCACGCAACGTGGTGGTGACCGACGTCAACGACTATCGACTGAAGCTCGCCGCCGACATGGGCGCGACGCGGGTGGTCAACGTGTCGAACACATCGCTCAAGGACGTCATGAAGGACCTCCACATGGAGGGCTTCGACGTCGGCCTCGAGATGAGCGGCAATCCGCGCGCGTTCAACGACATGCTCGACTGCATGTACAACGGCGGCAAGATCGCGATGCTCGGCATCATGCCCAAGGGCGCCGGCGCCGACTGGGACAAGGTGATCTTCAAGGGCCTCACGCTGCAGGGCATTTACGGCCGTCGCATGTACGAGACCTGGTACAAGATGACGCAGCTCGTGCTGTCGGGTTTCCCGCTCGGAAAAGTGCTCACGCACCAGCTGCCCATCGATAAATTCCAGGAAGGTTTCGACCTGATGGAAGCCGGCAAGAGCGGCAAGATCGTCCTGAGCTGGAACTGAGCGCGCCGCGATGATGTTCGTGCTGATCATCGCCGTCATCGTGATCGTAGGCTGGATCTATCTCGCGAACAATCAGAACAGCGGCGTCGTGCGTTCGGACACCGCCGGTTCCGGCGACTACGCGCCGGTGAACGCGTACGACAACCCGTACGACACAAACGAGAACAACGACCGCCCGTTCGAACCCGGTACGTGCAGCGATACGTCCGACGATTCCGCGTCGAACGACACCTGCGATTCGGGCGACAGCGGCAGCTCCGACTGAACTTATTTGCCCCGAGGGCAGGACCGCATGTCACTTACCGAACGCTACGAAACCACCCTCGACGAAATCCGCGACGCCGGGCTGTTCAAGTCCGAGCGCATCATCACGTCGCCGCAGTCGGCCGAAATCACCCTCGCCGACGGCCGCACGGTGCTGAACTTCTGCGCCAACAACTACCTCGGCCTCGCCGATCATCCCGACATCATTGCGGAAGCGAAGAAGGCGCTGGATACGCACGGTTTCGGCATGGCCAGCGTGCGCTTCATCTGCGGCACGCAGGACCTGCACAAGCAGCTCGAGCAGACCATCGCGACGTTCTTCGGCAAGGAGGACACGATCCTCTACGCTGCCTGCTTCGACGCGAACGGCGGCCTGTTCGAGCCGCTGCTCGACGAAAACGACGCAATCATTTCCGATGCACTCAACCACGCATCGATCATCGACGGCGTGCGCCTGTGCAAGGCCAAGCGCTACCGCTACGCCAACTGCGACATGGCCGATCTCGAGAAGCAGCTGCAGCAGGCGAAGGCCGACGGCGCGCGCACGATCATGATCACCACCGACGGCGTGTTCTCGATGGACGGCTTCATCGCGCCGCTCGACGAGATCACGCGCCTCGCGCAGCAGTACGGCGCGCTGGTGCACATCGACGAATGCCATGCGACGGGCTTCCTCGGCGCGACCGGCCGCGGCTCGGCCGAGGTCAAGGGTGTGCTCGATCGCATCGACATCATCACCGGCACGCTGGGCAAGGCGATGGGCGGCGCGCTGGGCGGTTTCACCACGGCCAAGCGCGAAGTGATCGAACTGCTGCGCCAACGGTCGCGTCCGTACCTGTTCTCGAACTCGCTGCCACCGCACGTGGTCGCCGCCGGGATCAAGGCCTTCGAGATGCTCGAGCAGGCCGGCGAGCTGCGCGAAGCGCTTGCCGCGAATACGCGTTACTTCCGCGAGCGCATGACCTCGATCGGTTTCGACATCAAGCCGGGCGTGCATCCGATCAGCCCGGTGATGCTGTACGACGCGCCACTCGCCCAGCGCTTCGCGGAACGGCTGCTGGAAGAAGGCATCTATGCGATCGGCTTCTTCTTCCCGGTCGTGCCGAAGGGCCAGGCGCGCATCCGCACGCAGATCTCGGCGGCGCATACGCGCGAGCATCTCGACCGCGCCATCGATGCGTTCACGCGCATCGGTCGCGAACTTGGTGTCCTGAAAGTCTGACGCCAAACGCATGCGCCGCAGTGTCCGGCGCATGCACGCAGTCCGGGCACGCGACGCGTGTAGCGTGCTCGCTCCGATTGGAGATGCGACATGAAGGCGCTTACGTTCGATCGCTTCGGCGGTCCCGAGGTTCTGGTCTATCGCGATGTGCCGGACCCGTTACCCGGCGACGGCCAGGCGCTCGTTCGTTTGCATGCGATCGGCCTGAATTTCGCCGATGTTTATCGTCGACAGGGCCACTACCTCCTCGCCGGTGATCCGCCGTGGGTCGCGGGCTACGAAGGTGCGGGCGAGATCGTGTCGGCGCCGGAAGGTTCGGGCTTCGCCGTCGGTGATCGCGTGGCGTTCGCCGATGCGCCGTTCGCGAATGCGGAACTCGCGGCGGTCGATGTCGATCGCCTGATCCCGTTGCCCGACGACATCGCATACGACACCGCCGCGGCGTTGTTGTTGCAGGGACTCACCGCGCAATACCTGATCCGCGACAGCTACGCATTGCGACCCGGTGACACTGCGCTCGTGCACGCCGCGGCCGGCGGTGTCGGGCAACTGCTGGTGCAACTCGCGAAGGCACGCGGCGCATATGTCATCGCATTGGCGTCGACCGAAGCGAAGTGCGATGTCGCACGACGGGCCGGTGCCGCTGCGGCATCGACGTACGACGGCGACTGGGTCGCGCGCGTCCAGCAGCTCGCACCCGACGGCATCGACGTGGCGTTCGATTCGATCGGCCGCACCGTGCACGAGTCGCTGCGCGCGGTGCGCACGGGCGGCACTGTCGTCTTCTACGGCATGGCGGGTGGCGACCCGGAACCTGTCGATCCACGCATGCTCATGGACGGCTCGAAGACATTGACCGGCGGCGATCTCTGGAACGTGCTGCGCACGGCGGACGATCGCCGCAACCGCGCCGCCGAACTGTTCGAATCGGTGCGACGCGACGACGTCAAGGTCGCGATCGATTCGCGCTTCGCGTTGTCCGACGGCGCCGCCGCGCATGCGCACCTGGAAAGCCGTCGCGCGCTCGGCAAGGTGCTGCTGATTCCCTGATGCGCCCTGCCCTGCGCCGCCTGTTCCTGCTCGCGCTCGAAACGGATCGCGAGGCGCAACGCGACAACGGCGTCTGGACGACACGCTGTCTGCACTGCCGCACGCGCCTGCAGGTTCGCGACGACGGCATGGCGATCGGCGCGAGTTCGCTCGAACACGTCGTGCCGCGCGCATGGTTCGGCAAACGCGCGGCGAACGAGCTCACCGCACGCGTGGGCGACGCGCCCGACGATGCACGCAACCTCGCCATCGCCTGCACGCGCTGCAATCAGGACAAGGGCAAAGGCCCCGATGCGCGCGGGCCGTCGGATGCACGCGCACGCGAGGTCGTCACGTCGCTGCTCGATAGGCGCATGGCGCGATGGCGCCTGCCGTTCGACGACGACGTGGCGGGCTGACGGGCATGGCATCGCCGACGACGATCGCTTTCGCGATCCTCACGTGAGCGCTTTCGTCGCGCGCGGACTGCGCGTCGACGGACAACGGCACTGCGTCAGTACGAGCAGCGATTTCCGCAGGGGCGTGGCTTGACGATGTCGCTGCCGTCGTCGGCGACCGCAGTCGGCGTGGCCGCGGGCGTCGTGGTGGTGACCGACGGGCTGGGGATCACGCCCCAGTACAGGAGGATGGCGAACAGGATGTCCATGACGGCTCCAGCGGTGCGTGGCGGGACCGCCCGGTGCACCGGCCGTGGCGGTCGACGGACGCTACGCCTGCTGATCTGAAGACGATGTCGACGTGGCCTTCACATCCAGGGCGTCGCGGGTTGGACCGAGCACGGCGGCTTCGTCGGCGGTCAACATGCGCCATTCCCCCTTGCCCAGTTCGCCCAGTGGCAAGGTGCCGATCGCGACGCGCACGAGCCGGAGCACGCCGATATCGAACGCTTGGAGCAGTCGACGGATCTGTCGATTGCGACCTTCGTCCAGCACGATTTCCAGCCACGCATTGCGCGCGCCACTGCGCAGCAGCGTGACCTTCGCGGCAACGAGTCGTTCGCCATCGACGTCGACGCCGGCTTCGATCGCGCGCAGCGTCGTGTCGTCAGGAATGCAGTCGACCTGCACGTGGTAGGTCTTGTCGGGTCCGCTTTCCGGATCGGTGATCGACGAGGCCCAACGCGGGTCGTTCGAGAACAGAAGCAGGCCTTCGCTGGCCTTGTCGAGACGTCCGACCGGCGCGATCCAGGGCAACCCTGCGCCGTCGAAACATCTATAGACCGTGTCGCGGCCCTGCTCGTCGCGCGCAGTCGTCACCAAGCCGCGTGGCTTGTTGAGCGCGATGTAGATCGGCGAGGCGTTGGCGTCATCGAGATCGCGGACGTCGACACGATCGACGTCCATGCGCACGGGAAACTCGGGGTCGCGAACGGTGCGCCCGTTGACGGTGACGCGACCGTCGCGAATCCATGTCGCGGCCTGCGTACGCGAACACAGGCCGCGCTTTGAAAGCACGCGCGCCAACCCGTGGCGCGGCACCGCTGGCGGCATCGACGCTTACTTCTGCGGTGCGTCGGCCGGCGGAGGCGGCGGAGGAGGCGCGGCCTGCGCACCCTTGGCCACGCGCACGCCCTTGGCCTTCATCCACGCGTCGAATTCGTCGGCCGTCATGCGCTTGCCGTTCTGGTTCATGTCGAACCGCCACGGCGTGTTGTCGAACTGCGTCTGCGGCTTGTAGGTCGCCGGATCCATGCCGGGCGTGAACTGACCGGGCTTGGTCGACATCGCGGTCGCGCGGCACTTGTCGATGCGGATGCGCAGCAGCACGGCGTCGACCGTCTGCGTCTGGTCGAACGCCTGCGCGAGCACGCCACTGGGCGCACCGAGTTGCGGCGCCGGTGCAACGAGTTCGGGTGCGAGCGCGGGCGCGGATACCGGCGCTGTCGACGAGCGCGCGATGCCAGTGCAGGCGTCCTGCGCGAACGCACTTCCGCTGGCCAGCACGAGGGAGATGAGAACGAGGCGACGCATGGTGATCTCCGGCGGCCGAATCGGGCGGACAGCATACGTCGCGATTCGTGAAAGCGCGTTTGTCGGACTCGACAGTTTGCTTCCATCTGCCTCATCGGCCGACGCGTGCCGCGACATGTCGATGCAACCGCCGCGCGCAGTCGAATATCGCGGGCAAAAAAGAAGCCCGGCACGAGGCCGGGCTTCGGGTGCAGCGGTGAACCGGACGTCTTACTGGTTCTGGACGTTCAGCTCGGTACGACGGTTACGCTCGCTCTTACACGCCGGCAGGGTCTGCGGGGTGTTCTCGAGCGGACGGCTCTCGCCATAACCGGTCGGGCCGGCCAGACGCGAGGCGTCGATACCGTGGCTGGTCAGGTAGTCGTACACCGCACGGGCGCGACGCTCCGACAGCGACTGGTTGTACGCATCGCTGCCGCACAGGTCGGTGTGACCGGCGACTTCAACGCGCAGCTGCGGGTAACGACCGAGGATCGAGACCGCCTCGTCGAGGATCGCGATCGCGTCCGGACGCAGCGTCGACTTGTCGAAGTCGAAGTTCACGCCCTTCAGGTCGATCGTCAGCGGCACGGCGCAGCCGTCCGGACCCACGGCCTGGCCGGCCGTCGAACCCGGGCACTTGTCGTCGCAGTTGTTCACGCCGTCGCCGTCGTCATCCTTGTCCGCGCAGGTCGGAACCGGAGCCGGGGCGACCGGCGCCATCGGCGGCGGACCCAGCGGGATCAGGACGCCAACCGAAGCGAGCAGGTCGCCGAAGCCGCTCTTGTCCGGAGCCGCGACGCTCTGGTCGTCGAAGTCCACGCGGTACGCGAGTTCGGTGCGGATGCGGACCGGGCCGGCATCGCCTTCGATACCGCCACCGATCTTGGCGGCGAAGTTGCCGTCCTTACGCTGGCCGGGCGAGTTCGGGCTCGGGAACGCGTCGTACTCTTCTTCCGAGCGCTGGTAGCCGGCGCCGAGAAGCAGGTACGGATCCCACGAACGGCCTTCCGCGCGGAAGTGGCGGCGGGCGTCGAACGAGATGCCGTACTGGCTCCACCAGAGGTTCTGGTTGGCGTCAAAACGGGGGTTCTGGTAGTTGAGCTGGGTTTCAAACGACCAGTTCGGATTGATGGCCTTGCCGATGCCAATCGCGCCGAACGGCGCATTGCGCGTGCCGCGGTCGTTGTCCTGGATGTTGAAGCCGGCGTCGGCGGACAGGTACCAGCGGTCGTCGAACGCCTGGGCGTGCGCCGCCTGGCCAAACGCCAGGCCCGCGAGCAATGCGGTACTCAGCATGCGGTTCTTCATGTGGAGCTCCAAAAGAGGTCGGAAACGGCAGCCAGGCCGGTAGTGTCCTGAACAGGCCGAGCTGAATGATTACACGGCCGCTAGGATTTTTTAACATCCCTGAACGAAAGGGCCGACCGGCGGGCCGCAAAAAGAAGCCCGGCACAAGGCCGGGCTTCGGGTGCAGCGGTGAACCGGACGTCTTACTGGTTCTGGACGTTCAGCTCGGTACGACGGTTACGCTCGCTCTTACACGCCGGCAGGGTCTGCGGGGTGTTCTCGAGCGGACGGCTCTCGCCATAACCGGTCGGGCCGGCCAGACGCGAGGCGTCGATACCGTGGCTGGTCAGGTAGTCGTACACCGCACGGGCGCGACGCTCCGACAGCGACTGGTTGTACGCATCGCTGCCGCACAGGTCGGTGTGACCGGCGACTTCAACGCGCAGCTGCGGGTAACGACCGAGGATCGAGACCGCCTCGTCGAGGATCGCGATCGCGTCCGGACGCAGCGTCGACTTGTCGAAGTCGAAGTTCACGCCCTTCAGGTCGATCGTCAGCGGCACGGCGCAGCCGTCCGGACCCACGGCCTGACCGGCCGTCGAACCCGGGCACTTGTCGTCGCAGTTGTTCACGCCGTCGCCGTCGTCATCCTTGTCCGCGCAGGTCGGAACCGGAGCCGGAGCGACCGGAGCCGCCGGCGGCGGGCCCAGCGGGATCACGACACCGACCGAGGCCAGGACGTCCTGGAACCAGTCTTCGCCGTCGTCATGGTTGTCGTCGTTGAGCAGTGCGCCCACGCTGTCGTTGTCCGCGTCGAGACGCACAGCGAGTTCGGTACGGATCTTCACGCGACCGACGTCGCCCTGCATACCGATACCGACCTTGCCGGCGACATGGTCGTCCTCGCGCTGGCTCGGAGCACCGTTACGCTCGAAGCGAGCCGGAATACGGGCATCGGACGGATCGAACTCCTCTTCCGAACGCTGCCAGCCCAGGCCCATCACCACGTAGGGGTTCCACGCGCGGCCTTCGGTCACGAAGTGGCGGCGAACGTCGAACGAAACGCCGTACTGGCTCCACCAGAGGTTCTGGTTGTAGTCGGCCTTCGGGTTCTGGTAGTTGGCTTCGAGATCCCACGACCAGTTGGGGTTGAACATCTTGCCGAAGCCGATTGCCGCGAACGGCGCATTGCGCGTGCCGCGGTCATTGTCCTGCAGGTTGTAGCCGACGGAACCGGTGATGTACCAGCGGTCGTCAAACTGCTGGGCCTGTGCGGCCTGCGCCAGCGACAAGCCACCAAGCAGGGCGGCGCAGAGGAGTTTCTTGTTCATCTTGTACTAGCTCCTTGTGGATCGGGAGAGGGGGAGTCCGCGTCAGCGTTTTTTTATTCCGACCGTGCGAGACGGCTAACTGAACAAAGCCATCGGCGCGCAGACTAGAAGCGGCCCTGTGAAGGTGCTGTTAACTGGCCCGTAACAATTTTCGAAGTTCCCGAAGAGCCTTTTTTCAGTGGGTTTCGGTTAATCGCGCGCTGCGTTGGCACGAAATCGCCCGTCTTTCGTGAACCGTTTTGCGCGGGCAACTCGGGTCTGCAGGGGGCGGATATCAGGGCCTGAAGCGGCTGCGCCTTGCCCCGCCCGCGCTTTCCCGGCATCGTGCCCGCACCGTACGCACGCGTATCCACGATGACCGACGCGCCGCACCCGCGCTTTCCGCACCTGTTCGCGCCACTCGACCTCGGCTTCTGCACGCTGCGCAACCGCGTGTTGATGGGGTCGATGCACACGGGCCTCGAAGACCACGCGCGCGACTTCCCGAAACTCGCGGCCTACTTCGCCGAGCGCGCGGCAGGCGGCGTCGGGCTGATGGTGACCGGCGGCTTCTCGCCGAACGTGCGCGGATGGCTCAAGCCGTTGTCGGGGACGTTGTCCATGCCGTGGCATGTGCGTCGGCATCGACAGGTGACATCGGCGGTGCATGCGCATGACGCACGCATCTGTCTGCAGATCCTCCATGCCGGTCGCTACGGCTATCACCCGCTGCAGGTCGCGCCGAGCGCGATCAAGGCGCCGATCAATCCGTTCAAGCCGACAGCGTTGTCGTCGCGCGGCGTCGAGCGGCAGATCCGTGCGTTCGTGCGCACCGCGGTACTCGCGCGCGAAGCCGGTTACGACGGCGTCGAGGTCATGGGCTCGGAAGGCTATCTGCTGAACCAGTTCACTGCGCCGCGCACCAACAAGCGTGGCGACGCCTGGGGTGGCGACGCTGCGAAACGCATGCGCTTCGCCGTCGAGATCGTTCGACGCATCCGCGAAGCCTGCGGTCCCGACTTCATCCTGATCTATCGGCTGTCGATGATCGACCTGGTCGACGAATCGCTCAACTGGAACGAAGTCGTGCAGCAGGCGCAGGCGGTCGAAGCCGCGGGCGCGACGATCATCAACACCGGCATTGGCTGGCACGAAGCACGCGTTCCGACGATCGCCACGTCCGTACCGCGCGCCGCGTTCGTTGACGTTACCGCACGACTGAAGCCGCACGTAAGCGTTCCGCTCGTCGCGACCAACCGCATCAACATGCCGGAAGTCGCCGAACGCGTGCTCGCCAGCGGTGCGGCGGACATGGTGTCGATGGCGCGTCCGCTGCTTGCGGACCCGCAGTGGGTTGCGAAGGCGCGCGATGCGCGCGTCGACGAGATCAATACCTGCATCGCGTGCAACCAGGCTTGTCTCGACCATGTGTTCGAGAACAAGCGTGCGACGTGTCTGGTGAATCCGCGCGCGTGCCATGAAACCGAACTGATCTATACGCGTGCGTCGACGCCCAAACGCGTCGCGGTGGTCGGTGCTGGCGTCGCCGGCCTTGCATGCGCGACGGTTGCCGCGCAGCGCGGTCACGACGTCACGCTCTTCGAAGCCGCGGACGACATCGGCGGCCAGTTCAATCTGGCGAGACGCATTCCCGGTAAGGAAGAGTTCGACGAAACGATCCGCTACTACCGTCGTCGCATCGAGATTGATGGCATCGACCTACGCGTGTTGACGCGCGCGACGCATGACCAACTCGACGCCTTCGATAGCGTGGTCGTCGCCACCGGCGTAGTGCCCCGCCCCGTCGAATTCCCGGGCAGCGACGATCCGCGTGTGCTGCGCTACGACGATGTACTCGCAGGTC
This sequence comes from Lysobacter sp. HA18, assembly GCF_054057595.1. NCBI lineage: Bacteria > Pseudomonadati > Pseudomonadota > Gammaproteobacteria > Lysobacterales > Lysobacteraceae > Lysobacter > Lysobacter sp. HA18. The sequence continues at coordinate 982,948 of NZ_JBSRZL010000001.1, read as the reverse complement.
GCGTCGCCGTCGGCCCGCGTGTCGCGATCGTCGGTGCCGGCGGCATCGGTTTCGACGTCGCGGAGTTCCTCGCGCACGAAGGTGTATCGCCATCGCTCGACATCGATGCATGGCGTCGCGAGTGGGGCGTCGATGTCGACTACACCGACGTCCCGGGCGGGCTGCGCGCGCCCGAGCGTCCGCCCGTCGCGCGCACGATCTGGTTGCTGCAGCGCACGACCGGCAAGCCCGGCGCGCGGCTCGGCAAGACGACCGGCTGGATCCATCGCGCAAGCCTCAAATCGCGCGCCGTGCAGGCGCTCGGCGGCGTGCAGTACGTGCGCTTCGACGATGCCGGCTTCCACGTCACCGTGGATGACGAGCCGCGCACGCTCGAGATCGACAACATCGTGATCTGCGCCGGCCAGGTATCGAGCAATACGCTGGAAGCACCGCTGCGTGCGGCCGGTCGCGACGTGCATGTCATCGGCGGTGCGGATGTCGCGGCCGAGCTCGATGCCAAGCGCGCGATCGCGCAGGGAAGCAGCGTCGCCGTCGCGCTCTGAGCGGCCGCGACGTCATCGGCGCAACCATCCATTGCAGCCATCGCGTTGCCGTAAGGCCGCGCGTGGCCGGATAGTCGCCGGTCCCGTCCAATGGAGTCGTCCATGAAGCTCTACACGAAGCCCGGCGCCTGCTCGACCGCCTGCCACATCTCGCTGCACTGGTCCGGTGCGCCTTTCAGCGTGCAGGTGCTCACGGCCGATGAAATGAAGTCCGCGCCGTACCTCGCGATCAATCCGGTCGGCGCGGTGCCGGCGCTCGTCGATGGCGACTTCAAGCTGACGCAGAACGCGGCGATCGTCGGTTACATCGCCGACATGTATCCCGACTCCGGTCTTGGCGGCGACGGCAGCCCGCGCGAACGCGCCGAAGCCAACCGCTGGCTGGCCTTCTGCAACGCAGACGTGCACCCGGCCTTCCATCCGCTGTTCGGGCCCGGCCGTTTCATCGCCGACGAGTCGCAGTTCGACGCGGTGCGCGCCATGGCTCGGCAGCGCCTGCGCGGCATGTACGAGCGCGCGGAGCGCCAGCTCGAAGGCCGCGAGTGGATCGCTGGCTTCCGCAGCTACGCGGATCCGTATCTCTACATCACGCTGATATGGGCGACGAAGACCGGCGTCGACCTGAGCGGTTTCGACAACCTCGCGGCCTTCATGCGCCGCATGGAAGCCGACGCCGGCGTGCAGGCCGCCTTCAAGGCCGAAGGCCTCGCCTGATGTTTGAAGCCCGCGCGGCGGAAACGTCGCGCGGGTTCGTTAGAGATCATCGCGCCAGTGGCGCGACATCTCGAGAAATGCGAACGACGCGGACCACGCGATCATCATCAGGCCGACCAGCGCTTCCGCGCCCGCGAGCCAGCGGATCGGTCCCTTCGGCGTGAGATCGCCGAAGCCCACCGTCGAATACGTCATCGCGGACAGATAGAACGCGTCGAACACACTGGCGCGGTGCGCGCCGTCAATGCTGCCCGCCTCGGGCACGCGCAGCAGCGCCCAGTAGCCGACGCCGAACACCAGCATCGCGAGTGCGTGCAGGACGAGCAGCCCGAACACCATCCACAGCATGTGGTGACGCGCGACCGGCCCGCCGCTGCGCTTACGATGCCGGGTGTACAGCTCGCCGAGCCGCTTCATCCCTTCGAAGTTGATCGCCACCGCCACGACCACCGCGACGATGGACGTCGCGATGGCGATGGCGTGCACCTCATAGGGCGCGCCGGCGAGCACCGATCAGCGCTTGTCGATCGACACGTACTCGCGGTCTTCCGGGCCGATGTAGTTCGCGCTGGGGCGAATGATCTTGCCGTCCTCGCGCTGCTCGATGACGTGCGCGCTCCAGCCGGTGGTGCGCGCGACGACGAACAGCGGCGTGAACATCGGCGTCGGGATTCCCATCATGTGATAGGCCGACGCGCTGTACCAGTCGAGGTTCGGGAACATCTTCTTGGTGTCCATCATCAGGTTCTCGATCCGCTCGGACACGTCGAACAGCGTCATGTTGCCGCCGTCAGCGCAGAGCTTGCGCGAGATTTCCTTGATGATCGGATTGCGCGGATCGCCGATCGTGTAGACCGGATGGCCGAAGCCGATGACGATTTCCTTGCGTTCCATGCGTGCGCGGATGTCGGCCTCTGCTTCGTCCGGCGTCGCGTAGCGACTGATGATGTCCATCGCCACTTCATTCGCGCCGCCGTGTTTGGGTCCGCGCAGCGCGCCGATCGCGCCGGTGATGCAGGAATGCAGGTCCGAGCCGGTGCCCGCGATGACGCGCGCGGTAAACGTCGACGCGTTGAACTCGTGCTCGGCGTAGAGGATCAGCGACTTGTCGAGCGAGTCCGCGTGCAGCGACGACGGACGCTCGCCGTGCAGCAGGTGCAGGAAGTGTGCGGCGACGGAATCGTCGTCGGTCTGCACTTCGATGCGCTCGCCGTTGCGGGTGAAGTGCCACCAGTACAGCAGCATCGAACCGAAGCTCGCGATCAGCTTGTCGGCGATGTCGCGCGCTTCCGACGCGGGATGACCTTCGCGTTCCGGCAGCACCGTGCCGAGCACCGAACAACCCGTGCGCAGCACGTCCATCGGATGTGCGTTCGCGGGCACGAGTTCCAGCGCTTCCTGCACGATCGCCGGCAGCCCGCGTAGGCGCTTGAGCTTGGCCTTGTACGCGCGCAGCTGCGACGTCGTCGGCAGCGTGCCGTGGACCAGCAGGTGCGCGACTTCCTCGAAGGTCGACTTCGTCGCGAGGTCGTGGATGTCGTAACCGCGGTAATGCAGGTCGTTGCCGCTGCGACCGACCGTGCACAGCGCGGTATTGCCCGCGGCGGTGCCGGACAGGGCGACGGACTTCTTGGCCTTCGGGAGCACTTGCTCGCTCATGTCATCTCTCTCATGGCGGCTTCCGCGATGCGGAAGCGTGGAATTCGTGGGATCGCGACGGATCAGTCGTTCTTCGACGTCGCGAAGAGCTGGTCGAGCTTGTCTTCGTAGGCGTGATAGCCCAGGAAGTCGTACAGCTCGGCGCGCGTCTGCAGCGTGTCGACGATGTTCTTCTGCGTGCCTTCGCGGCGCACGGTCTCGTAGAAGTTCAGCGCGGCCTTGTTCATTGCGCGATACGCGCCGCAGCAGTACAGCGCGATGTCGACGCCGGCGTCGCGCAGCTCGTCCGTGGTGAAGAACGGCGTGGAGCCGAACTCGGTGAGGTTCGCGAGGATCGGCACCTTCACCGCCGCCTTGAACTTGCGGTAGTCGTCGAGCGAGTTCATCGCTTCGGGGAAGATCATGTCGGCGCCGGCTTCGACGTAGGCCTGCGCGCGTTCGATCGCCGAATCGATGCCTTCGACCGCGGCGGCGTCGGTGCGCGCCATGATCACGAAGTTCGCGTCGGTGCGTGCGTCGACCGCCGACTTCACGCGATCGACCATTTCCGCCTTCGGCACCACTTCCTTGCCCGGACGATGGCCGCAGCGCTTCTGCCCGACCTGGTCTTCCATGTGCACGGCGGCCACGCCGACGTTGATGAAGGACCGGATCGTGCGCGCGATGTTGAACGCGCCGCCCCAACCCGTATCGATGTCGACCAGGAGCGGCATCTGCGTGGCGTCGACGATGCGGCGCGCGTCGGTGAGCACGTCTTCCATCGTCGAGATGCCGAGGTCCGGCATGCCCAGCGAATTCGCGGCAACGCCGCCGCCGGACAGGTACAGCGCCTTGTAGCCGGTGCGCTTGGCCATGAGGCCCGCGTACGCGGTGATCGCGCCCATTACCTGCAGCGGGGTTTCTTCGGAGAGTGCGGCACGAAAACGTGCGCCGGCAGACTGTTGCGTCATTGCGACCTCGTCGATTGCAGCCCGCATCGCGGGCGATGGCGATGCATGCACCGCCGGACCACCAAAGCGACGAAGGCGACCGTGGCCGCCTTCGTCATGCGCGTTACAGCAGGTGCGCGACGCCCTGCCGCTCTTCCTCGAGCTCGGCTAGGGTCTTGTCCATCGCCGTGCGGCTGAACTCGTCGATCGGCAGGTCGGTCACGCGGGTGTACTCACCGTTCGCGGTGGTCACCGGCACGCCGTACATCACGCCTTCCGGGATGCCGTAGCTGCCGTCGGACGGCACGCCCATCGTCACCCACTTGCCGTTGCTGCCGAGCACCCAGTCGCGGATGTGGTCGATTGCCGCATTGGCCGCCGATGCCGCGGACGACAGGCCGCGCGCTTCGATGATCGCCGCGCCGCGCTTGCCGACCTTCGGGATGAAATCGTTCGCGTTCCAGTCGGCGTCGTTGATGGTGTCCTTCAGCGACTTGCCGTTGACCGTCGCGAAGCGGTAGTCCGGATACATCGTCGGCGAGTGGTTGCCCCACACGACGAGCTTGTCGATGTCGCCGACCGCAACGCCGGCCTTGTTCGCCAGCTGCGACAGCGCTCGGTTGTGGTCGAGGCGCAGCATCGCGGTGAAGTTCTTCGCCGGCAGGTCCGGGGCCGACTTCATCGCGATGTAGGCATTCGTGTTCGCCGGGTTGCCGACGACCAGCACCTTGACGTCGCGCGATGCGACCTTGTTCAACGCCGCACCCTGCGCGGTGAAGATCTTCGCGTTCTCGAGCAGCAGATCCTTGCGCTCCATGCCCGGGCCACGCGGACGCGCGCCGACCAGCATCGCGATGTCGGCGTCCTTGAACGCGACCTCCGGATCGTCGGTGCCGACCATGCCGGCGAGCAGCGGGAACGCGCAGTCCTCGAGCTCCATCATCACGCCCTTGAGCGCGGCCTGCGCCTTCTCCATCGGCAGCTCGAGCATCTGCAGGATGACGGGCTGATCCTTGCCGAGCATTTCGCCGGACGCGATGCGGAACAGCAGCGAGTAACCGATCTGGCCTGCAGCGCCGGTAACGGCAACGCGGACGGGGGTCTTCATGTACGAACTCCGTGGATCAAGCGTGGGGTTGTCGGAGGAATGTTCCTGGATGCCACCGGTCTTACCGGACGGCTTGGACGCGGAGCTCAACGCTTCCGCGTCCATGTGTCACACGAGCTCTGCGCAGAATTCGCGGAAGCGCTCGAGGCCCGGCAGCAGCTGCGGCGTCGGGCAGGTGTAGCTGATGCGCAGCGCGCGCGGCTCGCCGAACGCCGAGCCCGGCACGCAGGCCACGCCCTTCGTTTCCAGCAGCGCGTTGCAGAACTCGACGTCGCTGTTGATCGCGATGCCGCTGGGGCCGTGCGTCTTGCCGAACGCGAAGCTGATGTCCGGGAACACGTAGAACGCACCCTGCGAACGCGGGCACTTGAGGCCGGGGATGCTGTCCATCACCACCATCACCTGGTCGCGCTTGGCCTGGAACTCGGCCGACTTCTGCTGCGGCACGTCCTGCGGACCGGTTAGCGCTGCGATCGCGGCAGCCGTGGTCACTTCCGGCAGGTTGGTGATGTGGTTCGAGTTCATCGTGACGCAGGCTTGCGCGACGACTTCCGGGCCGGCCATGAAACCGACGCGCCAACCCGGCATGCCGTAGGTCTTGGACAGCGAGTCGATGAAGATCACGCGGTCGCGCAGCTCGGCACGGGCATGCACGAAGTTGTGATAGCCGAGGCCGTCGAACACCATGCGGTTGTAGATGTCGTCGGTGATGATCCAGGTGTCCGGATACTTCACCAGCACGTCGGCGAGCGCGGTGATCTCGTCCTTCGAATAGACCATGCCGGTCGGGTTCGACGGATTGTTGAACAGGAACACGCGCGGCTTCTTCGCGAGCGCGACGTCCAGCTGCGCAGGCGTGAGCTTGTAGTTCTGCTCGGCCGGGCACGGCAGCAGGTCGATCTTCGCGTTGACGATCTCGGCGATGTCGACGTAGCTGGTCCAGTACGGCGTCGGGAAGACGATGGTGTCGCCTTCGTCGAGCAGCGCTTCGGCGAGGTTGTAGATGACGTGCTTGGCGCCGATGCCGGTCGCGCAGTTGGCGCGCGTGTAGCCGGTCATGCCGATCTCGGCCATGTGCGCGAGGAAGGCGTCGATCAGCGCGTCGGCGCCGCGATTGCTGCCGTACTGGCCGCTGTCGTGCGTGAGCGCGTTGGCCGCGGCTTCGTAGACGTGCGGGCCGGGCAGGAAGTTCGGGACGCCGATCGAGAAGCTGATGATGTCGCGGCCTTCGGCCTTGAGACGCTTGGCCTTTTCGGCGACCTGCATGATCGCACTGGGCTTGGCGCGACCGATGCGCGAGGCGATACGGGGCATCGCGGAACCTCGAAAAGTACGGCAGTGGAGGCCGGCCGAGGCGCGACGGCGCAGGGGCCGGAACAGGTCCGAAATGGTATCACGTGAAACTATCGCGCCGCCGGTGGCCCGCCCGGACGCGACGACGCCCGCCGAAGCTACCGGCGGGCGTCGCGAAGCAACGGATTACGGACGGGCGTCGGCGTCGAGCGTCTTGTTCCACTCCGCCACGCGGTCAGCCTTGGCGGCCAGCACGGCGTCGGTATCACCCTCGATCTTGACCGAGCGGATGATGTCGCCCTGCTTCACCGAGTCGACGATCTCCTGGCCTTCCAGCACCTTGCCGAACACGGTGTGCTTGCCGTCGAGCCACGGCGTCGAAACGTGCGTGATGAAGAACTGGCTGCCGTTGGTGTTCGGGCCCGCGTTGGCCATCGAGAGCACGCCGCGGTCGTGCGATAGGCCGTTACGCGCCTCGTCCTCGAACTTGTAGCCCGGGCCGCCGGTGCCCGTGCCCTTGGGGCAGCCGCCCTGGACCATGAAGTCGTTGATGACGCGGTGGAACGACAGGCCGTCGTAGAAGCCACGCTTGGCGAGGTTCACGAAGTTGGCGACCGTGAGCGGCGCCTTGTCGGCGGCGAGCTCGACGCGGATCGGGCCGCGGTCGGTGTCGAAATTGGCGATGAGGGACATGGAAACTCCTGGGGGAGGGTCAGCGGGAGGATTTGGACGCAGCGGCGGTCGCCATCGCGTAACGGGCGAATTGCGCGCCGCAGCCGACGATGCCGAGGCCACCGAGCGCGAGCAGCACAATGTCGGTGCCGGCCGGAACGGACGACGCGTCGATGACACCGTTTCGAAGCAACAGGCCTGCGACGATGAGCAGCGCGGCGACCGTGTCGACCGCGATCAGCCACTTCGGAAACGGCAGTACGGACGGCTGTTCAGGCATGGCGGGCGTCGGCAGCAGTTAGACCGCTATAATAGCCGGCTTCCCTTCTCAGCTTGCGCCTTAAGGCGTCTCTTCGCATGTCTATCGAACGCCTGCGCAACATCGCCATCGTCGCTCACGTCGACCATGGCAAGACCACCCTCGTCGATTGCCTTCTCAAGCAGTCCGGCACGTTCAACGAGCGCACCGTGCTCGCCGAGCGCGTCATGGACAGCAACGACCAGGAAAAGGAACGTGGCATCACGATCCTTTCCAAGAACACCGCGATCACCTGGAACGGCAATCGCATCAACATCGTCGATACGCCGGGCCACGCCGACTTCGGTGGCGAGGTCGAGCGCGTGCTGTCGATGGTCGACTCCGTGCTGATCCTCGTCGACGCGATGGACGGCCCGATGCCGCAGACGCGCTTCGTCACGCAGAAGGCGTTTGCGATGGGCTTCAAGCCGATCGTCGTCGTCAACAAGATCGACCGCCCCGGCGCGCGTCCCGACTGGGTCATCGACCAGGTGTTCGACCTGTTCGACAAGCTCGGCGCGACGAACGAACAGCTCGACTTCCCGATCGTGTACGCGTCCGCGCTGCACGGTTACGCCAGCCTCGACGACAGCGCGCGCAGCGGCGACATGACCCCGCTCTACGAAGCGATCATGAAGCACGTGTCGCCGCCGCAGGTCGATCCGGACGGCCCGTTCCAGATGCGCATCAGCCAGCTGGATTACAGCAACTTCGTCGGCCTGATCGGCGTCGGCCGCGTGCAGCGCGGCAAGGTGCGCACGAACATGCCGGTGAGCGTGGTCGATCGCGAAGGCAAGAAGCGCCAGGGCAAGGTGCTGCAGGTGCTCGGCTTCATGGGCCTCGAGCGCATCGAAGTGCCGGAAGCCGAAGCCGGCGACATCATCGCCATCTCCGGCGTGCAGGACCTCAGCATTTCCGACACCGTGTGTGCTCTTGACGCACCCGAGGCGCTGCCGGCGCTGACCGTCGACGAGCCGACGATCTCGATGACGTTCCAGGTCAACAACTCGCCGTTCGCGGGTAACAAGGATCTGTCGGGCGGCAAGTTCCTCACCAGCCGCCAGCTGCGCGAGCGCCTCGAGCGCGAGACGCTGCACAACGTCGCGCTGAAGGTCGAGGAAGGTTCGGACCCGGACAAGTTCCTCGTCTCGGGCCGCGGCGAGCTTCACCTGTCGGTGCTGATCGAGAACATGCGTCGCGAAGGCTTCGAGCTCGCGGTGTCGCGTCCGGAAGTCATCATCAAGGAAATCGACGGCCAGATGATGGAGCCGGTCGAGCAGCTGGTGGTGGACATCGAGGAAGTGCACCAGGGCGGCGTCATGGAAAAGCTGGGCACGCGTAAGGCGCAGCTGAAGAACATGGAATCCGACGGCAAGGGTCGCGTGCGTCTGGACTACATGATCCCGGCGCGTGGCCTGATCGGCTTCCAGAACGAATTCCGCACGCTGACGCAGGGCTCCGGCCTGCTGTTCCACGTGTTCGACCATTACGGCCCGAAGGAACAGGGCGCGATCGCCAAGCGCATCAACGGCGTGCTGATCGCCAATGCGCCGGGCGCGACGCCGGCGTATTCGCTCGGACCGCTGCAGGAACGCGGCCGCCTGTTCGCGGCGGAAGGCGACATGGTCTACGAGGGCCAGCTCATCGGCATCCACTCGAAGGACAACGACCTCACGGTCAATGCCATCAAGACCAAGCCGCTGACCAACATGCGCGCTTCGGGCAAGGACGATGCGATCCAGCTGAGCCCGGCGATCAAGTACACGCTGGAGCAGGCACTGGACTTCATCGAGGACGATGAGCTCGTCGAAGTCACGCCCAAGGAAATCCGTCTGCGCAAGAAGTTCCTGACGGAAACCGACCGTAAGCGTGAATCGCGCAAGGGCTGAGTCGGTACACTCCCGCCGGTGACGGACCACCCCCGCCCGTACAACACGAATCCGCGCGCCCATCCCGGGTTGCGCGCGATCGCACTGGTCGAAGGCACGAAGGGCCTGCTCGCTCTATTAGCTGCGAGCGGGCTCGAGATCCTGGGCCCGCTGCCGCTGCGCAGCGCGGTCCACGTGCTGATCCGGCATTTCGAACTGAGCTCGACCGACGGCCCGCTGGCTTGGCTCGCGAATGCGATCAGCCCGGGCGCCGTGCATGCGACTGCCGCCATCGCCTTCGTCTACGGCGTGCTGCACGCGGTCGAGGCCTGGGGCCTGTGGCGCGACAAGGTCTGGGCGTCGCTGCTGGGCTGCCTCGCCGCGGCCATCTACCTGCCCTTCGACGTCTATGCGCTCTGGCACCACCCCGGCTGGCCGGCGATCAGCGTGCTCGTCATCAACGTCGTCGTGGTCTACGTGCTCGCGCGTGACCTGATCCGACGCCGAGCCCGCTTGCCCGGCTGACCGCATCGTTGGATGCTGGCGTGTCCTTCTGGAGACCGCCATGCGCCTCGCTCCGCCTGCCCTTCTCCTCGCAACCGCGCTCGCCGGTTGTGCGACCTCGTCGAAGACCGAGCCCGATACGGGCGGCCCGACGATGACCGTCACCGCGCCCGCCGCGACGGATTTCCGCTTCCCGTTCGAAGACGCCGACATCGCGACGCTGTCCGCGCGCATGGCCAAGGGCGAATTGACGAGTCATGCGTTGACGCAGTCCTACCTCGACCGCATCGCCGCGATCGACGACGGCGGTCCGCGACTCAACGCAGTGCTCGCGCTCAATCCCGATGCGATGCGAGAAGCCGATGCGCTCGACGCCGAACGCCGCGACGGCCACGTGCGCGGACCGCTGCACGGCATCCCGATCCTGCTGAAGGACAACATCGACGCCACGCCAATGGCGACGACCGCAGGCTCGCTCGCGCTCTCCGACAATCGCCCCTCGCACGACGCCTTCCTCGTCAAACGCCTGCGCGACGCCGGCGCAGTGATTCTCGGGAAGACCAACCTCAGCGAGTGGGCGAACTTCCGCTCCACGCGCTCGATCTCCGGCTGGAGCGGCGCGGGCGGCCAGACGCGCAGTCCATATGCGCTGGATCGCAATCCGTGCGGCTCCAGTTCCGGTAGCGGTGCCGCGGCCGCGGCAAGTCTCGCGTCGGCAGCGATCGGCACCGAGACCGACGGCAGCATCATCTGCCCGGCGTCGGTGATGGGCGTGGTCGGTTTGAAGCCGACGGTGGGACTCGTCAGCCGCAAGGGCATCGTGCCGATCTCGGTCAGCCAGGACACTGCCGGCCCGATGGCGCGCAGCGTCGCCGACGCCGCGGCCGTGCTGACCGCGATCGCGGCGCCCGACTCCAAGGACCCGGCCTACGGCGGCAAATCGCGGCCGAAATCCGTCGACTACACCGCGCACCTGAAACCCGACGCGCTCAAGGGCGCGCGCATCGGCGTGCTGCGCAAGAGCGCGGGCTACCACCCGGAGGTCGACGCCGCCTTCGATCGCGCGATCGCGGCGCTGAAGGCCGCGGGCGCGACGGTCGTCGATGCCTCCATCCCGACCGCGGGCAAATGGGACGACGCCGAGAACACCGTGCTGACCGCCGAGTTCCGACCGGGCCTCGAGTCCTACCTCGCCCAGGCCGACGCACCGATGCGCCACCTGCGCGACATCATCGAGTTCAACAACGCGCACGCGACGCAGGAGATGCCCTACTTCGGGCAGGAACTGTTCGAGCAGTCGATGAAGGCGCCGGCGTTGTCGTCCTCGCAATACAAGACCGCACGCGACAACGCGCGTCGCCTCGCGGGCCCGGAAGGCATCGATGCCGCGCTCAAGCGCCAGAAGCTCGATGCACTGATCGCGCCGTCGACCGGTCCGTCGTGGCGCATCGACACGGTACTCGGCGATCACTTCAGCGGCGCAGGCTACGGCGCCGCGGCGGTCGCGGGTTATCCGAGCATCAGCGTGCCGATGGGCGATGCGCACGGGCTGCCGCTCGGCCTTGTCTTCCTCGGCAAGAAGTGGAGCGAGCCGCGCCTGATCGAACTCGCGTATTCGTTCGAACAGGCGACGCATGCACGCACGGCACCGCGTTATCTACAGACGATCGATGACGTCAGCACCGTCGCAAGTCACTAGATCGTAGGCTCGAAACAGAACGGCCCCGCGATTCGCTCGCGGAGCCGTCGATTGGAACTCGAAACAGTCGAAGATTGCGTACTTACACCGGCGCGCTGATCTGCGTCTGCTTGCGCACGATCAGCATCGCGATTTCCAGCGCCTGCTCGTAGTTGAGACGTGGATCGACGCTGCTGCGATACGCGCGCTCGAGATCGATTTCCTTGAGCTCGCGCGCGCCACCGAGGCACTCGGTGACGTCTTCGCCGGTAAGTTCGAGATGCACGCCACCCAGGCGCGTTCCCGCCGCGGCGTGCAGGTCGAACGCAGTTTCGACTTCGCCCGCGATGTTCGCGAAGCGACGCGTCTTGTATCCGTTCGCCGTCGCCTCGGTATTGCCATGCATCGGGTCGCAGACCCACAGCACGCGGCGGCCGTCGCGCCGCATCGCATCGAGCAGCGGCGGAAGCTTCGCCGCGATATGCGATGCACCCATGCGATGGATGAACGTCAGGCGCCCGGCTTCGTCTTCGGGGTTCAGGACGTCGACCAGCTTGATCAACATGTCCGGCGTCACCGACGGACCGATCTTCACCGCGATCGGATTGCGGATGCCACGCAGGAATTCGACGTGCGCGCCGTCGATCTGCGCAGTGCGCATGCCGATCCACGGGTAATGCGTGCTGAGATCGAACCAGCCCCAGTTGCGCGGCACCTGGCGCGTCAGCGCTTCCTCGTACGGCAGCAGCAAGGCTTCGTGCGAGGTATAGAAGTCGACGCGATTGAGGTTGTGCACCTCTGCGCCCGACAGCGTTTCCATGAAGCGCACCGCGTCGCCGATCGCAGCGACCATGCGGCGGTATTCGTCGGCGAGCGGCGAATGGCCGACCCAGCCGAGATCCCAGTACTCCGGGTGATGCAGGTCGGCGAAGCCGCCATCGATCAACGCGCGGACGAAGTTCATCGTCATCGCCGAGCGCGCATGCGCCTTGATCATGCGTCGCGGATCCGGGCGTCGCGCCTCGGGCGTGAATGCCGGCGCGTTGACGATGTCGCCGCGATAGCTCGGCAGGCTGACGCCGTCGATCGTTTCCATGTCGGTGGAACGCGGCTTCGCGTACTGACCGGCAAAACGACCGACGCGCACGACCGGCTTGCGCATGCCGTGCACGAGCACGAGCGACATCTGCAGCAACACCTTCAGGCGATTGGAGATGACGTCCGACGAACATTCGTCGAAGTTTTCCGCACAGTCGCCACCCTGCAGCAGGAAGCGCTTGCCTTCCTGCGCTTCGGCGAGTTGCTGCTTGAGGCTGAGGATTTCCCACGACGTCACCAGCGGCGGCAGGCGGCGTAGCTCTGCGAGCGCGGACTCGAACTCGCCGGCGTCGGGATACTGCGGCATCTGCATCGCCGGGCGCGCACGCCACGACTGCGCGCTCCACTCGCGTGGGAGCGACACGGCCTGCAGGTTGTCGTTGATTGCCATCTACCTCACCTTCGACGGAACGCGGCGAACGCGATCCAGATCGCCAGAACCACGAAACAGATCAGCGTCCACACCGGCATGGACTGACCGAGGAACGTCCATTCGATCTTGGCGCATTGTCCGTCACCGGTCAGCACTTTGCGGATGAGCTGGATGAACGGCAGCGTTTCACGCAGGAACGCGAACGGCGGCCCGCACGACGGCACCTGCTCGGGCGGCAGGTGCTGGATCCACACGTGACGACCGGCAATGCCGATGCCCGCAAGCGCGGGTATCAACGCGACGAGTCCCCAGCCGCGACGAGCGCCCGGCCGCTTGGGGCCGACGAGTCCACCGATGAGGAAGATGAGCCCGAGCGACATCACCGCGATGCGCTGGAAGATGCACAGCGGGCACGGCTCGAGTTTGAGCACGTGTTCGGCGTACAGCGCGTACGCCATCAGCGCGCAGCAGGCGACGAAACCCAACAGGAACTGGGTGCGGAATGAAGCGCGGAACGGATTGAGAGCCATAAGGCGACGTGATCCCCGTGATGCGGCCATGGTCGCAGGCAGACGTGCAGGACGCAAAGCGTGCGAGGGAATGAGGTTCATCGTGATTCGTGCAGCGAGGCGAGCCGCACTACGGAGCACGCCTCGCACGCGGGCGTTGATCCACGCTCTCCACAACGCAAAAACCCCGGCGCAAGCCGGGGTTTCTGTCGCGACCGACGACCGAAGTCGCCGATCGATACTTCGGTACTACTTACCGCGCCGCATCCGGACGGTCGACGAGCTCGACGTACGCCATCGGAGCATTGTCGCCAGCGCGGAAGCCGCACTTCAGGATGCGCAGGTAACCGCCCGGACGCTCGCGGTAACGCGGGCCGAGCTCGATGAACAGCTTGCCCACCGCTTCCTTGTCGCGCAGGCGCGAGAAGGCAAGGCGGCGATTGGCGACGCCGTCGGTCTTGCCAAGCGTGATGAGCGGCTCGGCAACGCGACGGAGCTCCTTGGCCTTCGGGAGCGTGGTACGGATCAGGCCCGTCTTGATCAGCGACGCCGCCATGTTGGTGAACATGGCATCGCGGTGAGCGCTGGTGCGGCTGAACTTGCGGCCGGCTTTCTGGTGGCGCATGGCGATCGATTCCTAAGTGAATGTTGGAACTGCTGGATTTCGCTGTCGCCATCCCGGCGTTGACGCTGTGGACTGCGGATGGTCCGGATCCGGTCGTCCTGACCGGATTGCCGCGGGCTTATGCGCCCGTCGGATGGAGCGGGATCCCGTCGGTGAGGACGGGAGCCAGTGCTTGGATGCCTAGGCATTCAAGCGGGTCTTGCTACGTGGCGCTTGAGATGCGGCGCTGCGTCGTGTTGCTGAAGCTGGAGAAGCGGGCAACGAGGGAAGCTAGTTCTCTCGTTGCCCTGCCTGCGCCAGCGGCGCAGGCGTTCGTCGCCGCAGAACGCTTTCGCGTTCTAGCAGCGGCGACTCACCCCATCATTCCGTGCGACGCGATGCCGGCCGGCGGCCAGTTCTCGAGGCGCATGCCGAGCGCGAGCCCGCGCTGCGCGAGCACTTCCTTGATCTCGGTGAGCGACTTCTTGCCGAGGTTCGGCGTCTTGAGCAGCTCGACTTCCGTCTTCTGGATCAGGTCGCCGACGTAGTAGATGTTCTCGGCCTTGAGGCAGTTGGCCGAACGAACCGTCAGCTCGAGATCATCGATCGGACGCAGCAGCAGCGGGTCGACACCACCGGTCGCCGGCTTCGCAGCGCCGCGCTCGCGGTGCGTGAAGTCGCCGAACACCGACAGCTGGTCGGTAAGGATGTCGGCCGCGGTGCGGACGGCTTCCTCGGCGTCGATCGTGCCGTTGGTTTCGATGTCGAGAACCAGCTTGTCGAGGTCCGTGCGCTGTTCGACGCGCGCGGCTTCCACCGCGTAGGCGACGCGACGGACCGGCGAGAAGCTCGCGTCCAGCATCAGGCGACCGATGGCGCGGGTCTCCTCGTCCGGACGACGACGCGCGGCTGCCGGCTGGTAGCCGTAGCCACGCTCGATCTTCAGACGCATGTTGAGCGCGGTGTCCTTGGTCAGGTGCGCGACAACGTGTTCCGGATTGATGATCTCGACGTTGTGGTCGGTGCGGATGTCACCAGCGGTGATGACGCCCGGGCCCGACTTGTTGAGCGACAGCATCGCGCTGTCACCCGTGTGCATGCGAATCGCGACGTCCTTGAGGTTCAGCAGAACCTCGAGCACATCCTCTTCGAGGCCTTCGACCGTGGTGTACTCGTGGAGCACGCCATCGATCTCCACCTCGGTAATTGCGAACCCGGGGATCGACGAAAGCAGCACGCGGCGCAGCGCATTGCCGAGGGTGTGACCGTAGCCGCGCTCGAGCGGCTCGATGACGACCTTGGCGCGATTGCCGGTGAGGCGCTCGATCTGGGGACCACGCGGGCGCAATACCTGGTTGGCGGTAACCGTCATGTTGTGGCTTCTCCTGGGGGCCGACGTCGTCACGCCGGCCCGGATGAAATTACTTCGAGTACAACTCGACGATGAGCGCTTCGTTGATGTCGGCCGGCAGGTCTGCACGGTCCGGAACCGACTTGAAGACGCCGGCGAACTTCTTCGCGTCGACTTCAATCCACGAGGGCGACAGATCCATCTGCTGGGCGACCGTCAGGGCCTCCTGCACACGGAGCTGCTTCTGCGCGCGCTCGGCGAGCGCGATCGCGTCCCCGGCCTTCACCTGGTACGACGGCAGATTGACGATCTTGCCGTTGACGGTGACGCCGCGGTGGCTGACGAGCTGGCGAGCAGCCGCGCGGGTGACCGCGAAGCCCATGCGATAGATGACGTTGTCGAGACGCGTCTCGAGCAACTGCAGCAGGTTCTCGCCGGTGTTGCCCTTCCGGTTCGAAGCCTTCTTGTAGTAGTTGCGGAACTGACGCTCCAGCAGGCCGTAGATACGCTTGACCTTCTGCTTCTCGCGAAGCTGGGTGGCGTAGTCGGACAGCTTGCCCTTGCGGGCGGTGGCGCCGTGCTGGCCGGGCTTCTGCTCGAGCTTGCACTTCGAGTCGAGGGCGCGGGCCGGCGACTTCAGGCTGAGGTCGGCGCCTTCGCGGCGCGCGAGCTTACAGGTAGGACCGATATAGCGTGCCATGTCTTATTCCTCCTCAGACGCGGCGCTTCTTCGGCGGACGGCATCCGTTGTGCGGGATGGGCGTCACGTCGATGATGTTGAGGATCTTGTAGCCGACGTTGTTGAGCGAACGTACGGCCGATTCACGACCCGGACCCGGGCCCTTGATGCGGACTTCCAGCGCCTTGACGCCGTAATCCATCGCAGCGCGACCGGCCTTTTCGGCGGCGACCTGCGCGGCGAACGGGGTCGACTTGCGCGAACCGCGGAAACCCGCGCCGCCCGACGTCGCCCACGACAGCGCATTACCCTGGCGGTCGGTGATCGTGATGATGGTGTTGTTGAACGAAGCGTGGACATGCGCGATGCCGTCAGTGACGACGCGCTTGATCTTCTTCTTCGGAGCTTTCGCGGCAGGCTTGGCCATGTCGGTTCCTTACTTCTTGATGGCCTTGCGCGGACCCTTGCGGGTACGAGCATTGGTCCGGGTGCGCTGACCACGCAGCGGCAGGCCGCGGCGGTGACGGAGGCCGCGGTACGAACCGAGGTCCATCAGGCGCTTGATGGCCATGCCGATCTCGCGGCGGAGGTCGCCCTCGACCACGAACTTGCCGACTTCGCCACGCAGGCGCTCGACTTCCGGCTCGGACAGGTCACGGATCTTCGTCGTGGGCTTGACGCCCGCCGACTCGCAGACCTGCTTGGAACGGGTACGGCCAATGCCGTAGATGCTCTGCAGCCCCACCCAGACGTGCTTCTGGGCAGGCAGGTTTACACCTGCAATACGCGCCATGAGGCGATCTCCAAACTGAAATGCGCCCGGCTCGCGCCCGGCGGTGAACTCTCGAGAAAAAACCCGAAATTGGTGTGTCCCGGCTTGCTTGGAGCCGATGCGGCGAACCGCTTCGACCCGGCATGGGGAGTGTGCCCATGCTCCGGCGACGAACCCCGGCTGTACCGGACATTGCGGCGAACCGCCCTGCCCGGCCCCGCGCGCTCCTCAGGCACGCGTATGGCCAAGGGTCCACCCGTGCGCGGGACTGCCGCCCGGGTCGCCCATGTGCGGCGCCGACTCGAGGGTCGACGTACCGCGTCGTGTTTCGTTTCGCCATCCCGGCCGGGATTCAAACCGATCGGCCATCCTGGCCTGGAGCAGCAGGCGCCACTCAGCGCGCCATTATGCCATCAAACGGCGAGCCGTGCAGCCCGCGTGAGGACTGCAAGCGGCCGCATCAGCGGCCGCGGTTGCCGCCACGAAGATTCGCCTTCTTGAGCAGGCTCTCGTACTGGTGCGACATCAGGTGCGCCTGGATCTGCGCAATGAAGTCCATCACCACCACGACCACGATCAACAGCGACGTGCCGCCGAAGTAGAACGAGGTACCGAGCTGCGTGCGCATGATCTCCGGCAGCAGGCACACCAGCACCAGGTACACCGCGCCGGCAGCCGTCAGTCGCGTCAGCACGCCGTCGATGTAGTCGGCGGTCGCGCGGCCCGGACGGATACCCGGAATGAGCGCACCGGACTTCTTCAAGTTCTCGGCAGTTTCCTGCGAGTTGAAGACGAGAGCGGTGTAGAAGAATGCGAAGCCGATGATCAGCGCCGCGTACAGAATCATGTGCAGCGGCTCGCCGGGCGACAGCATCTGGCTGAGCTTGAGCAGCCACGACTGCGAGTTGTTCTGGCTGAACCATGTGGCGGCGGTGGCCGGGAACATGACGATGCTCGACGCGAAGATCGCCGGGATGACGCCCGACATGTTGAGCTTCAGCGGCAGGAACGACGTCTGGTTCTGGTAGGCGCTGCGACCACCTTGGCGACGCGCGTAGTTCACTGTGATGCGGCGCTGGCCGCGCTCGACAAACACCACGAAGTACGTGAAACCGAGGACCAGCGCGAGCGTCATCAGCGCGGCGGGCGCACTGATGTCGCCGTCGCGGATCTGGCCGAACATGTTGATCACTTCGGCCGGGATTCGCGACACGATGCCGGCAAAGATTAGCAGCGAAATGCCGTTGCCGATGCCGCGCTCGGTGATCTGCTCGCCGAGCCACATCAGGAAAACCGTGCCGGCCGTCAATGCGACGACCGCAGTAATGATGAAACCGGGGCCACCCGCGTACACGACCGGCGTGCCGCCCGGTGCGGTCGCGGTCTGCAGCCAGGTCGCGATGCCCCACGCCTGGAACACGGCGAGCGGGATCGTGCCGAGGCGCGACCACTGGTTGATCTTGCGCCGACCCGATTCGCCTTCCTTCTGGATGGCCTTCAGGCTCGGCACCATCTGCGTGAGCAGCTGGACCACGATCGACGCCGAGATGTACGGCGCGACGTTCAGTGCGAACAGGCTCAGGCGATGCAGTGCACCGCCCGAAAACATGTTGAACATGTCGACGATCGTCCCCTGGCGGGTCGACATGAAGTCGACCATCGCCTGGGGATTCACGCCCGGGACCGGGACGTAGCAGCCGATTCGATAGACGATCAGCGCCGCGACGACGAAAAGAAGTCGCTGGCGAAGCTCGGTGAACTTACCGACGCCGCCACCGAGGCCGGCCATCGAATTGCTGCTACGCGCCATCAGGCCCTTACTCCGAAATCGAACCGCCAGCGGCTTCGATCGCCGCCTTAGCGCCTGCCGTTGCCGACACGCCCTTCAGAACGAACGCCTTGGTGACGTCGCCCTTCTTGACGATCTTCACCTTCTTCACGTTCGGCGCCACGAGACCTGCCGCCTTCAACGAAGTGATGCTGATCTCGCCGGCTTCAAGACCTTCCAGTGCGTACAGCAGCACTTCGGACGATTCCTTCGCCGTGGTCGAACGGAAACCGATCTTCGGCAGGCGACGCTGCATGGGCATCTGACCGCCTTCGAAGCCGGCCTTGATCTTGCCCTTGCCCGAACGCGCGAACGAACCCTTGTGGCCGCGACCACAGGTCTTGCCCAGGCCGGAACCGATACCACGACCGACGCGCTTGCGTTCGGTACGGGCGCCGTCGCCGGGCTGCAATGTATTCATACGCATGGTCGATTACTCCTCGACGCGAACGAGGTAGTGAACCTTATTGATCAGGCCGCGTACCTGCGGGCTGTCCTTCAGTTCACGAACATCGTTGATCTTGTTGAGACCCAACGCGCGCACCGACAGACGATGAATCGACTGCGTGCCGCGAAGACCCTTGACCAGACGGACCTTGACGGTGCCGCCCTCGACAGCCTGGTTCTTAACCATGGACCAGATCCTCCACCTTCTTGCCGCGCTTGGCCGCGATCTGCGACGGCGACCGGACGTCGGTCAGGCCGCGCATCGTGGCGCGCACGAGGTTGATCGGATTACGCGAACCGACGGCCTTAGCGAGGACGTTCTTGACGCCCGCCACTTCGAGTACCGCACGCATCGCGCCGCCGGCGATGACACCGGTACCTTCGGACGCGGGCTGCATGAACACGCGGGCTGCGCCGTGGCCGGCCTTGACCGTGTGCCACAACGTGCCGTTGTTCAAATCGACCTTCACCATCGACTTGCGCGCGTGCTCCATCGACTTCTGGATCGCGACCGGCACTTCGCGCGCCTTGCCGTAACCGAAACCGACCTTGCCGTTGCCGTCGCCCACCACCGTCAATGCGGTGAAGGTGAACTGGCGACCGCCCTTGACCGTCTTGCTGACGCGGTTGACCGCGATCAGCTTCTCGATCATGCCGTCGTCGACTTCCTCGCGGTTGCGATCACGATCGCGACCGCGCTGCTGACGTTCTTCTGCCATGTTGATTCTCTGTAGTGAAAGGATTTGCGGCGTGGCCGCTTATGGTTGTGTGTTACCGCGGGTGCATCAACGGCGCGGGAATCCGCGCCGTTGCCCGGTGCACGACTGCACCGGCAGGCCGAACGGCGAAGCCGTTCTTAGAACTGCAGGCCACCTTCGCGGGCGGCATCGGCGAGCGCCTTGATGCGGCCGTGATAGCGGTAGCCCGAACGGTCGAATGCGACCTTCTCGATGCCGGCGGCCTTGGCCTTCTCGGCGATCGTGCGACCGACCTTGGTGGCGGCGTCAGCGTTCTTGCCGTTCTTCAGGCCGTCGCGGACGTCGGACTGGAGGGTCGACGCGGATGCGAGGACCTTCGAGCCGTCGGACGAGA
Source organism: Lysobacter sp. HA18 (assembly GCF_054057595.1). NCBI lineage: Bacteria > Pseudomonadati > Pseudomonadota > Gammaproteobacteria > Lysobacterales > Lysobacteraceae > Lysobacter > Lysobacter sp. HA18. The sequence goes on along the minus strand of NZ_JBSRZL010000001.1, from coordinate 962,927 downwards.
AGATCTGGGCGTACAGGTGCTGGCCGGTGCGGAGCACCGACAGGCGCGGCACGCCGAGCACACGGATGTGCGAGCGGGTCGACTTGGCGCGGCGAAGGCGAGCGATTTTCTTAAGCATGGTCTTGTCCTCGAAAGCTGAAGGCGGAAGGTCCGGCGCCGCGTTCGGCGGCGCCCGGCCGGATTAGGCCTTCTTGGCTTCCTTACGAATGATCACTTCGCCCGCGTACTTCACACCCTTGCCCTTGTAGGGCTCCGGCGGACGGAAGCCACGGATCTTGGCGGCCACTTCACCGACGAGCTGCTTGTCGGTGCCCGCGACCAGGATCTCGGTCTGCGTCGGCGTGGTGATGGTGATGCCTTCCGGCGCCGGGAACACGACCGGGTGCGAGAACCCCAGCGAGAGGTTCAGGTCCTTGCCCTGCATCGACGCGCGGTAGCCGACGCCGACGAGCTCGAGCTTCTTCTCGAAACCGTCGGAGACACCCTTGACCATGTTGGCCAGGATGGCGCGCAGCGTACCGGTGAGCGGGATCAGCGCGGCATCCGGCGTCGTGAACACGGCGGTGCCGTCTTCGATCTTGACGTCGATCGCGACCGGCTTCGGGACGCTCAGCGAGCCCTTCGGACCCTTGGCACTGATCGACTCGGGCTGGATGTTGAGCTCGACACCCTTCGGAAGGGCGACCGGCTTCTTGGCAACTCGGGACATGTCGATTCCTCCCTTAAGCCACGACGCACAGGACTTCGCCACCGACGCCCTGCTGGCGCGCCTGCGAGTCGGTCATGATGCCCTTCGAGGTGGAGATGATGGAGATACCGAGGCCGTTGAGCACCTTCGGAAGCTCACCCTTGCCGCGGTACTGGCGACGACCCGAACGCGAGAAGCGCTCGAGACGCTCGATCACCGGACGGCCTTCGTAATACTTCAGCGCGATTTCGAGCTGGGTCTTGCCCGGGCCCGCTTCAGCGGTGCGGAAGTCGAGGATGTAGCCCTCTTCCTTCAACACGCCGGCGATCGCGGCTTTGATCTTGGACGACGGCATCGTAACCGTCTGCTTCCGAACAGCCGCCGCATTCTTGATGCGGACCAGCATGTCGGCGATGGGATCAGTCATGCTCATGAGAGTTTCCTTATGAGAAGCACCGATATCCGCGGGATTGCGAATTTCAGTTGTAAGCCGCGGCGAGTCGCCCCGCCGCGGTGAAGCCGACTATGTTACCAGCTCGCCTTGCGGAGGCCGGGCACATCGCCGTTCATCGTTGCCTTGCGAAGCATGTTGCGGCCGAGGCCGAACTTGCGATACACGCCACGCGGACGGCCCGACAGCGCGCAACGGTTGCGCTGGCGCGACGGCGAGGAGTCACGCGGCAGCTTCTGCAGCTTGACGACCGCGTCCATCTTGTCTTCGTACGAAGCGGTGTCGCTGGCGATGATCTTCTTGAGCTCGTCACGCTTCGCGCCGTAACGCTTGGCGAGCTTCGCGCGCTTGATCTCGCGGTTGACCATGGAGGTCTTAGCCATGTGTGTCGTCCTTAGGGATCAGTTGCGGAACGGGAAGCGGAAGGCTTCGAGCAGCGCCTTGGCTTCGGCGTCGGTCTTCGCGGTCGTGGTGATCGCGATGTCCATGCCGCGCAGCGCGTCGACCTGATCGAAATCGATTTCCGGGAAGATGATCTGTTCCTTGACGCCCATGTTGTAGTTGCCACGGCCGTCGAACGACTTGCCCGACACGCCGCGGAAGTCGCGGACGCGCGGAAGCGAGATGTTCACCAGGCGATCGAGGAACTCGAACATCTTGGCGCGGCGCAGGGTCACCTTCGCGCCGATCGGCCAGCCGTCGCGGATCTTGAACGAAGCGACCGACACGCGGCTCTTCGTCACGATCGGCTTCTGGCCCGCGATCTTGGTCATGTCCGCGACCGCGTTTTCCAGGATCTTCTTGTTGGTCGCGGCTTCACCGACGCCCATGTTGAGCGTGATCTTGTCCAGACGCGGCACTTCCATCACGTTCTTGTAGCCGAACTTCTGGATGAGCTGCGGGACGACTTCGTCCTTGTAGAACTTTTCGAGACGGGTGGTCATTTCTGCATTCCTCAGGCGTCAACCGCCTCACCGCTGGAGCGGAACACACGCAATTTGCGTCCATCCTCCAGCACCTTGAAAGCAACGCGCTCGCCCTTGCCCGTCGCCGGGTTGAGGACCATCACGTTGGACGCGTGGATCGGCGCTTCGCGCTCGATGACGCCACCTGGCTGACCCGCCTGCGGGTTCGGCTTGGTGTGGCGCTTGACCACGTTGACATTGGACACAACGACCTTGTCGCCGAGCACGCGGACGATCTCGCCCTGCTTGCCCTTGTCCTTGCCGGCTGTAACGACCACCTGGTCGCCCTTGCGGATACGGTTCATGAATTTTCCTCCGCTCAGAGAACTTCAGGGGCGAGCGACACGATCTTCATGAACTTTTCGGTACGCAGCTCGCGCGTAACCGGTCCGAAGATGCGGGTGCCGATCGGCTCCTGCTTGTTGTTGAGCAGCACGGCGGCATTGCCGTCGAAACGAATCAGCGAACCGTCGGGACGACGGACGCCCTTGCGGGTGCGCACGACGACGGCGTCATAGACGTCGCCCTTCTTCACCTTGCCGCGCGGAATCGCGTCCTTGACGGACACTTTGATGATGTCACCGATGCCGGCGTAACGGCGCTTCGAGCCGCCCAGCACCTTGATGCACATCACTTCCTTTGCGCCGGAATTGTCGGCCACGTCGAGGTAGCTCTGCATCTGGATCATGATTAGCTCTCCTCTTAACCGGCCGCGCGGGTGACGACCTGCACCACGCGCCAGTTCTTGGTCTTCGACATCGGCGCAATTTCCTGCAGGCGGACGATGTCGCCCTCGTTGCAGGAGTTGTCGGCGTCATGCGCGTGCAGCTTGGACGAGCGACGGATGTACTTGCCGTACAGCGCGTGCTTGACCTGGCGCTCGATGAGCACGGTTACGGTCTTGTCCATCTTGTTGCTGACGACGCGACCTTCGACCGTGCGAATTGCCTTCTCTGTATTGTTGTCGGTCATGGCGGGTCCTTACTTCTGGTTCTGGCCCAGCAGCGTCATCGTGCGAGCGATCTCGCGACGGACGCGGCGGACGTTGTGGCTCTTGGCGAGCTGACCCGTGGCCTGCTGCATGCGGAGCGCGAAACGCTCCTTGTGCAGGTCGGTCAGATGGGTATTCAGCTCGTCGGCCGACTTCATGCGAAGTTCCTTGAGTTCCATTAGCGCACCGTCCGGGTAACGAAGGTGGTGGTGACGGAGAGCTTGGCCGAGGCAAGACGGAACGCTTCGCGCGCGACTTCCTCGCTGACGCCCTCGATCTCGTAAATCATGCGGCCGGGCTGGATCTGCGCGACCCAGTACTCGACGTTGCCCTTACCCGAGCCCATTCGGACTTCGATCGGCTTCTGGGTGATCGGCTTGTCGGGGAACACGCGGATCCACATCTTGCCGCCGCGCTTGACGTAGCGGCTGATCGCGCGGCGTGCCGCTTCGATCTGACGCGCGGTGAGCTGGCCGTGGGCGGTTGCCTTCAGACCGAACTCGCCGAAGCTGACGGCGTTCGCGCTCCAGCTCAGGCCGTCATTGCGGCCCTTGTGCATCTTGCGGAATTTGGTTCGCTTGGGTTGCAGCATGGCGATTACCTCTGCTCGCGGCCGCGACGATCATTGCGATCGCCACGATCACCGCGGTCCGAGCGCTCGCCGCGCGGCGACGAGTTCTCTTCCTGCTTTTCCTGGCCGACCTGGGCGAAGTCGAAGATCTCGCCCTTGTAGATCCAGGTCTTGATACCGATGATCCCGTACGTGGTCTTCGCTTCAGCGAAGCCGTAGTCGATATCGGCGCGGAGGGTGTGAAGCGGCACGCGGCCTTCGCGGTACCACTCCGAACGGGCGATTTCCGCACCGTTGAGGCGGCCTGCGACGTTGACCTTGATGCCCAGCGCACCGAGACGCATCGCGTTGCCGACCGCACGCTTCATCGCGCGGCGGAACATGATGCGACGCTCGAGCTGCTGCGCGATGGACTCGGCGACGAGCTGCGCGTCGAGTTCCGGCTTCCGAACCTCCGACACGTTGATGTGCGCCGGAACGCCCATCACGTCGCTGACTTCCTTACGCAGCTTCTCGATGTCCTCGCCACGCTTGCCGATCACCACGCCCGGACGGGCGGTGTGGATCGTGACGCGCGCGTTGTTGGCAGGACGCTCGATGAGGATCTTCGAGATGCCGGCGGCGGCCAGCTTCTTGCGAAGAAGGGCGCGGACCTTGAGGTCAGCCGCCAGGTACCCGGCGTACTGCTTCTTGTTGGCGAACCACTTCGAGTTCCAGTCCTTGGCAATGCCCAGGCGGATACCGGTGGGATGAACTTTATGACCCATGAGTCTGCTCCGCCTTACTTGCCTGCGCCCACGACCACAGTGATGTGGCTGGTGCGCTTGAGGATGCGGGTGCCGCGGCCCTTGGCCCGCGCCATGAAGCGCTTCAGCGTCGGACCTTCGTCGACCATGATGGTCTTGACGCGCAGGTCGTCGGCATCCGCGCCGAGGTTGTTCTCGGCGTTCGAGGCAGCGGAGAACACGACCTTGTAGATCATGCCCGCGACCTTCTTGTCGGAGAACTTGAGCAGGCTCAGAGCGCGCTCGACCGGCAGGCCACGGACCTGGTCGGCGACGAGACGGGCCTTCTGGGGGGAGATGCGCGCGCTGCGCAGGATGGCTTTCGCTTCCATGGTCATCTCCTTACTTCGACTTCTTGTCGGCCACGTGACCCTTGAACGTCCGGGTCATGGCGAACTCGCCGAGCTTGTGTCCGACCATGTTCTCGTTGACGAGAACCGGGATGTGGTTCTTCCCGTTATGGACGGCGATCGTGAAGCCGATCATTTCCGGCAACACGGTCGAACGACGCGACCAGGTCTTGATCGGCTTCTTGTTGTTGCCCGCGGTCTCCACCTTCTTGATCAGGTGGTGGTCGACGAACGGGCCCTTCTTCAGTGAACGTGGCATGGCCGATTAGCTCCTGCGATCGCGAACGATGAACTGCTGCGTCCGCTTGTTCTTGCGGGTCTTGTAACCCTTGGTCGGGACGCCCCACGGGGTGACCGGATGCGGATTACCCTGGCCCGCCTTGGCCTCACCACCGCCGTGCGGATGGTCGACCGGGTTCATGGCGGCGCCGCGAACGGTCGGGCGAACACCGCGCCAGCGCTTCGCACCGGCCTTGCCCAACTTCTCGAGGTTGTGCTCGTCGTTGCCGACTTCGCCGATGGTCGCGCAGCAGTCCGCCGGAACCTTGCGCATCTCGCCCGAACGCAGGCGGAGCGTGGCGTAACCCTGCTCGCGAGCGACCAGCTGGACGCCGGCGCCAGCGGCGCGGGCCAGCTGCGCACCCTTGCCCGGCTTCATCTCGATGCAATGCACCGTGGAGCCGACCGGGATGTTGGTGAGCGGAAGCGTGTTGCCGACGCGGATCGGAGCATCACGGCCCGCGATCACCTGATCGCCGGTCGCCAGGCCCTTCGGCGCGATGATGTAGCGGCGCTCACCGTCGACGTAGCACAGCAGCGCGATGTGCGCGGTGCGGTTCGGGTCGTACTCGATGCGTTCGACGCGGGCGGGGATACCGACCTTGTCGCGCTTGAAGTCGATGATGCGGTAATGCTGCTTGTGGCCACCGCCGATGTGGCGGGTGGTGATGCGGCCGTGGTGGTTACGGCCACCACTCTTGCCCTGCTTCTCCACGAGACCCTGGTACGGGTCGCCCTTGTGGAGGCCGGGAGTCACCACGCGGACCGCACTACGGCGGCCGGGCGAGGTGGGCTTGAAGGTCATCAATGCCATCTGTCTATCCTCAGGCCGTGGCCATCACGTCGATCGACTGGCCTTCGGCCAGCGTCACGTAGGCCTTGCGCCAGTCAGCGCGGTGGCCCATGCGGAACTTGAAGGCCTTGCCCTTGCCCTTCACGTTGACCACGTTCACCGCGCGGACGTTGACGCCGAAAATCTTCTCGACGGCTTCCTTGATCTCGAGCTTGTTGGCGTCGGTGGCGACCTCGAACACGTACTGGTTCGAGACTTCCTGCAGACGAGCCGTCTTTTCCGAGATGCGCGGGGCGCGGATGATGCTGTAGAGCTTGGCGTCGTTCATGCCAGCCACTCCTCGATCTTCTTGACCGCATCAGCGGTGAACACCACCGAGTCGACGCCGACGAGCGTCACCGGGTCGAGACCCTGGACATCGCGGACTTCGACGTACGGCAGGTTGCGCGCCGACAGGTACAGGTTCTCCGTCGCATCCTCGGTCACGAGGAGCGGACGGCGGCCGGTGCCGAGATCCTTGAGCTTGGTGATCAAGTCCTTCGTGCGCGGCGCTTCCATTTCGAAAGCGTCGACGACCGAGATGCGGCCCTGACGATTGAGCTCGGAGAGGATCGACGCCATCGCGGCGCGATACATCTTGCGGTTGACCTTCTGCGCGAAGCTGCGCGGCTTCGCTGCGAACGTCACGCCGCCGCCGACGAAGATCGGAGCCGTCAGCGCGCCATGACGCGCACCGCCGCCCTTCTGCTTCTTCGACTTCTTGGTGGTGCCGTTGACTTCCGAACGCGTCTTCTGGGCCTTGGTGCCCGAGCGACCTGCGTTGCGGTAGGCGACGACGACCTGGTGGACCAGGTCTTCGCTGAAATCACGACCGAAGATCGCGTCGGAGACCGACAGCTTCTTGTCGCTGTTGTTGATGGCGAGTTCCATCGTGTTCTCCTTAGCCCTTGGTCGTCGGGCGGACGATGACGTCGCCACCCGGCGCGCCCGGGATCGCACCCTTGACGGCGATCAGACCGCGCTCGGCGTCCACGCGGACGACCTCGAGGCCCTGGATCGTCTTCGTCTCGGCGCCCATGTGGCCGGACATCTTCTTGCCCGGGAACACGCGGCCCGGCGTCTGGCGCTGGCCGATCGAGCCCGGCGAACGATGCGAGAGCGAGTTACCGTGGGTGGCGTCACCCATGGTGAAGTTCCAGCGCTTGATCGTGCCCTGGAAGCCCTTGCCCTTGCTGACGCCCTGGACGTCGACCATCTGGCCCGGCTGGAAGATGTCGGCCTTGATTTCGCCGCCGATCTCGAAGCCATCGATCTGGTCGTTCTCGACGCGCAGCTCCCACAGGCCGCGACCGCCTTCGACCTTCGCCTTCGCGAGGTGACCGGCTTCCGGCTTGGTGAGCAGCGACGCGCGACGCACGCCGACGGTGACCTGCACGGCGCTGTAGCCGTCGGTGTCCGTGGTCTTGATCTGGGTGATGCGGTTCGGGGTCGCTTCGATCAGCGTCACCGGAACCGACTTGCCGTCTTCGAGGAAGACGCGGCTCATGCCGGCCTTGCGACCGACAATGCCCAACGAATACTTCTTCGCGGTCATGGTAGGAGGCCTCAGGTCAGCTTGATCTGGACGTCAACGCCGGCCGCGAGTTCGAGCTTCATCAGCGCGTCCACGGTCTTGTCGTTGGGGTCGACGATGTCGAGCACGCGCTTGTGCGTGCGGGTTTCGTACTGGTCACGCGCATCCTTGTCGGCATGCGGGGAAGTAAGAATGGTGTAGCGCTCGAGCTTGGTCGGCAGCGGGATCGGGCCGCGCACTTGCGCGCCGGTCCGCTTGGCCGTCTCGACGATCTCGCTGGCCGAGCGATCGATCAGTCGATGATCGTACGCTTTCAGCCGGATTCGGATCTTCTGGTCCGCCATGACGGGATTTCCTTCAGTAAAGAGCGACGGGCACGGCGGCTTCATGCGCCGGACCCCACGATGACCACGTATCTCGTGCCTTTCGGCTTTTGACACGCGAAAAACAAAGCGAGCCGGTTTCCCGGCTCGCCAGACAAGAAAGTATAGGACGCGTGAAGCCCGTCGGCAAGCAGCGCTAGCTGCGGCCGGAGCGACACACGACGCTTCCCTGTCGGACGAATACGAGTGGCGTCCTGCCCCTCATTTCGCTGTCGGTCCCTTCAAGGTGACTCGAAGGGACCGTGATTCTAGCCTGTATGCGAAGACCGCGTAAAGAGGCGGCGTCCGAAAAAATGCATTTCGGGGCGACGAGCGGCAGTGCCGAGCGTCGCCTTGTGCGCGCATCCGAAGCGATTCGAGCAATCGCAGCCGGAAAACACGGGAGTCGCCCTGTTCCAACCACTCCGACCTTGCGGTCCCCTCATAAAAAGGGGCGCCGAAGCGCCCCTTCTTATTCGCCGGCGTTATCCGGCCGAGAGGCCGGATCAACGGCGGCAGTTATCCGAACAAACGCTCGGATAACCCGTACTTACTTAACGATCTTCGCCACCACGCCGGCGCCGACGGTGCGGCCGCCTTCGCGGATCGCGAAGCGCAGGCCTTCGTCCATCGCGACCGGGTTGATCAGCTCGACCACCATCTTGATGTTGTCGCCCGGCATGACCATTTCCACGCCTTCCGGCAGCGTCACCGCACCGGTGATGTCGGTCGTGCGGAAGTAGAACTGCGGACGGTAGCCCTTGAAGAACGGGGTGTGACGGCCGCCCTCGTCCTTCGACAGCACGTACACCTCGGCTTCGAACGTGGTGTGCGGGGCGATCGAACCCGGCTTGCACAGCACCTGGCCGCGCTCGACGTCGTCACGCTTGGTGCCGCGCAGCAGCAGACCGGCGTTATCGCCCGCCTGACCCTGGTCGAGCAGCTTGCGGAACATCTCGACGCCGGTGACCGTGGTCTTCTGCGTCGGGCGGATACCGACGATTTCGATTTCGTCGCCCACCTTGATGATGCCGCGCTCGATACGGCCGGTGACCACCGTGCCGCGACCGGAGATCGAGAACACGTCTTCGACCGGCATCAGGAACGGCTTGTCGATCGCGCGCTCGGGCTCCGGGATGAACGTGTCCAGCGCGTCCACCAGCTTCAGGATCGACGGCACGCCGATGTCCGACTGGTCGCCTTCCAGCGCCAGGCGGGCCGAGCCGTGGATGATCGGGGTGTCATCGCCCGGGAACTCGTACTTCGAGAGGAGCTCACGCACTTCCATCTCGACCAGCTCGAGCAGCTCGGCGTCGTCCACCATGTCGGCCTTGTTCAGGAACACGACGATGTACGGCACGCCGACCTGACGGCTCAGCAGGATGTGCTCGCGCGTCTGCGGCATCGGGCCGTCCGCGGCCGAACACACCAGGATCGCGCCGTCCATCTGCGCCGCACCCGTGATCATGTTCTTGACGTAGTCGGCGTGACCCGGGCAGTCGACGTGCGCGTAGTGACGATTCGCGCTTTCGTACTCCACGTGCGCCGTCGAGATCGTGATGCCGCGCGCCTTCTCTTCCGGCGCCGCGTCGATCTGGTCGTAGCCCTTGAACTCGCCACCAAACCGCTCCGCGCCCACCTTCGTCAGCGCCGCCGTCAGCGTGGTCTTGCCATGATCGACGTGGCCGATCGTGCCCACGTTCACGTGGGGCTTGGTACGCTCGAACTTACCCTTGGCCATTGCAAATACCTCAGTTTTTCAGTTGATCAGTTGCCCCGGGCTCGCGCCCGGGGCGATTGGTTTTCGTCAGTTCTTCTTGATCACGGCTTCGGCGATGTTGGTCGGCGCTTCGGCGTAGTGATCGAATTCCATCGTGAAGGTCGCGCGGCCCTGCGACATCGAACGCAGCGTGGTCGCGTAGCCGAACATCTCGCCCAGCGGGATCATCGCGTTGATGATCTTGCCCGACGGGCTGTCGTCCTGACCCTGCAGGATGCCGCGACGACGGCTGACGTCGCCCATCACGTCACCGAGGTAATCCTCGGGGCTGACGATCTCGACCTTCATCATCGGCTCGAGCAGTGCCGGGCTCGCCTTGTGGAAGCCGTCCTTGAACGCCATGGAGCCGGCGATCTTGAACGCCATTTCGGACGAGTCGACCTCGTGGTACGAGCCGTCGACGAGCTTGACCTTGACGTCGACGATCGGGTAGCCGGCAAGCACGCCATTGGCGACGGCTTCCTTGATGCCCTTGTCGACGGCCGGGATGTATTCCTTCGGAATCACACCGCCGACGATCGCGTTCTCGAACTCGTAGCCCTTGCCCTGCTCGTTCGGCGACAGCTCGATCCACACGTGGCCGAACTGACCCTTACCACCGGTCTGGCGCGCGTACTTGCCTTCGACCTTGACCGACTTGCGGATGGTCTCGCGGTACGCGACCTGCGGCTTGCCGACGTTGGCTTCGACGTTGAACTCGCGCTTCATGCGGTCGACGAGGATGTCCAGGTGCAGCTCGCCCATGCCGGCGATGATGGTCTGGCCCGATTCTTCGTCGGTACGCACGCGGAACGACGGATCTTCCTGCGCCAGACGGCCTAGGGCGATACCCATCTTTTCCTGGTCCGCACTTGGTCTTCGGTTCGACCGCCATCGAGATGACGGGCTCCGGGAAGGTCATGCGCTCAAGCGTGATGATCGCGTCCTGCGCACACAGCGTGTCGCCGGTCGTGACGTCCTTCAGGCCGACCGCGGCGGCGATGTCGCCTGCACGGACTTCCTTGATTTCGTCGCGGTTGTTGGCGTGCATCTGCAGGATGCGGCCCACGCGCTCCTTCTTCGACTTGACCGGGTTATAGACCTGGTCACCCGAATTCAGAACGCCCGAGTACACGCGGAAGAACGTGAGCGAACCCACGAACGGGTCCGTCATGATCTTGAACGCGAGCGCCGAGAACGGCTCGGTGTCGGACGCCTTGCGGCTGTCTTCCTTCTCGTCGTCGTCGATGCCCTGCACCGGCGGACGATCGGCCGGCGACGGCAGCAGGTTGATGACGCCGTCGAGCATGGCCTGCACGCCCTTGTTCTTGAACGCGCTGCCGCAGAACACGGGCACGATCTCGACGCGCAGCGTGCGCTCGCGCAGGCCGGACACGATCTCGGCCTCCGTCAGCTCATCGCCGCCGAGGTACTTGTCCATCAGCTCTTCGGACGCTTCCGCCGCGGCTTCGATCATGAAGCTGCGCGCTTCGTCGGCCTTGGCCTGGAGCTCCGCCGGGATCTCGCGGTACTCGAACTTCGTGCCCTGCGACGCGACGTCCCAATGGATCGCCTTCATCTTGAGCAGGTCGACGACGCCTTCGAAGCCGTCTTCGGCACCGATCGGCACCTGCATCGGAACGGCGTACGCGCCAAGGCGCGCTTTCAGCTGTTCGACGACCTTGTCGAAGTTCGCGCCGGTGCGGTCCATCTTGTTGACGAACGCCATGCGCGGCACGGAGTACTTGTTGGCCTGGCGCCACACCGTCTCCGACTGCGGCTGCACGCCGCCGACGGCACACAGCACGAACACCGCACCGTCGAGCACGCGGAGCGAACGCTCGACTTCGATGGTGAAGTCGACGTGGCCGGGCGTATCGATGATGTTGAAGCGGTGCTCAGGCAGGGACTTGTCCATGCCCTTCCAGAACGCGGTCGTAGCGGCCGACGTAATGGTGATGCCGCGCTCCTGCTCCTGCTCCATCCAGTCCATCGTCGCGGCACCTTCGTGCACTTCGCCGATCTTGTGGCTGACGCCGGTGTAGAAAAGGATGCGCTCGGACGTCGTGGTCTTACCGGCGTCGATGTGCGCCATGATGCCGAAGTTGCGGTAACGCTCGATGGGAGTGGTGCGAGCCACGGGACCCTCTCGTAAGTTTTCGGATTCTCAAATGGCCGGACGCCGCCCTGAAGGCGGCCTCCGGTGGAAGGGCGACGCGAACGTCGCCCTGTAGCGCTCGAAGCGCTAGATCACCAGCGGTAGTGCGCGAAGGCCTTGTTGGCCTCGGCCATACGGTGCGTTTCTTCGCGCTTCTTGATCGCGCCGCCGCGGTTTTCACTGGCGTCGAGCAGCTCGGCCGCCAGCTTGCGCGGCATCGAGTTCTCGCCGCGCTTGCGGGCGGAGTCGATCAGCCAACGCATGGCGAGCGCACTACGACGCGAGGTGCGCACTTCAACCGGCACCTGGTACGTGGCACCGCCGACGCGGCGGGACTTGACCTCGACCGCCGGAGCGACGTTGGTCAGAGCCTTTTCGACGAGCTCGAGAGCGTTGGGGCTCTTCTGGCCGATGACGTCCATCGCGCCGTACACGATCTTCTCGGCGACGGACTTCTTGCCGCTCTGCATGACCATGTTGATGAAACGGGCGATCGTCTCGCTGCCGTGCTTGGGATCGGGCAGAACCGAGCGCTGCGGGGTAGAACCTTTACGCGACATTGGCGTGTACCTCTCGTATCAGTCGGCGGCGCGGTGCGCCGTCCGGAATCAGGACTTCGGACGCTTCGCGCCGTACTTGGAGCGGCTCTGGCGACGCTTGGCGACGCCGGCGGCGTCGAGCGAACCGCGAACCGTGTGGTAGCGAACGCCCGGGAGATCCTTGACGCGACCGCCGCGGATCAGCACCACCGAGTGCTCCTGCAGGTTGTGGCCTTCGCCGCCGATGTACGAGATGACCTCGTAGCCGTTGGTGAGGCGCACCTTGGCGACCTTACGGAGGGCCGAGTTCGGCTTCTTCGGGGTCGTGGTGTACACGCGGGTGCACACGCCACGACGCTGCGGGCAGTTCTGCAGGGCCGGGGACGTGCTCTTGTAGGTTTCAGGGTTGCGCGGCTTGCGCACCAACTGATTGATGGTCGCCATCTGGAGCTCTTCGTTTGGGCGCGGGGCCCGTGGAAAACGGAAGGCCAGCCCCGAGGGACCAGCCAAGACGAAAAAGCCTAGCCCGCGTCCGGCTAAACCGGTCGCGGGCTCGACTTGTGCGACGCGCGACCGCCATAAGGCGCGCGCATCGCGAGATCCCACCCTGCCTTGGGTCCAATACGAGGCACGTCCTGTGACCTCATTTGGTGATCTGGGGCTTGCCCGAAGGCCGCCCGGGTAATGCTTAGCCGGGGAAGTATAGCAGGGCCCGCCTGCCCGAAGGCAAGCGGGCCCGGTGCATCACTCTTCCTCGCCGCCCTCGGCCGCTTCGGCAGCGGCCGGAGCTTCCTCGACCGTCGCCGGTGCGGAGAGCGTCTCGAGTTCCTGATCGGTCAGGCCCGAGGCGTTCTTGCGGCGCTGGCTGTGGTACGCCAGACCGGTACCGGCCGGGATCAGGCGACCGACGATCACGTTCTCCTTGAGGCCGCGCAGCGTGTCGCGGGTACCGCGGACGGCCGCCTCGGTGAGCACGCGGGTGGTCTCCTGGAACGAGGCCGCCGAGATGAACGACTCGGTCGCCAGCGAGGCCTTGGTGATGCCGAGCAGCACGGGCTCGTACTTCGTCAGGATCTCGTTGCGCTTGCCGAGGCGCTGGTTCTCCTCGATCACGCGCTGACGCTCGACCTGCTCGCCCGCCAGGAACCTGCTGTCGCCAGCGTCCGCGATCTCGACCTTGCGCAGCATCTGGCGAACGATTACCTCGATGTGCTTGTCGTTGATCTTGACGCCCTGCAGGCGGTAGACGTCCTGGATTTCCTTGGTCAGGTAGACCGCCAGCGGCTCGACGCCGAGCAGACGCAGGATGTCCTGCGGGTTCGGCTCGCCGTCCACGACCGTCTCGCCCTTCTCCACGTGTTCGCCTTCGAACACGATGATCTGGCGGTACTTCGGGATCAGCTCTTCGTGCTCTTCACCATCGATCGGCTTGATGATCAGGCGCTGCTTGCCCTTGGTGTCCTTGCCGAAGCTGACGATGCCGGAGATCTCGGCGAGGATCGCCGGATCCTTCGGCTTGCGTGCTTCGAACAGGTCGGCAACGCGCGGCAGACCACCGGTGATGTCGCGGGTCTTCGACGCTTCCTGCGGGATCTTGGCGACCACGTCGCCCACGCCGACGGGCGCGCCGTCCTGCAGGTTGACGATCGAGCGCGGCGGCAGCATGTACTGCGCCGGCAGATCGGTACCCGGAATCTGCAGGTCCTTGCCGTTCGCGTCGACGATGCGCACCAGCGGACGCAGATCCTTCGCCTGCGTACCACGACGCTTCGGATCGGTGATTTCGCTCGAGGCGAGGCCGGTCAGTTCGTCGGTCTTCTGGATGACGGTGACGCCGTCGATGAAGTCGATGAAGCGCATGAAGCCCTTCACTTCCGACACGATCGGGTGGTTATGCGGATCCCAGTTGGCGACCTGCTGGCCGGCCTTGACGTCCGCGCCGTCGCGCACCGTGATCGTCGCACCGTAGGGCAGCTTGTAACGCTCGCGCTCACGACCGTGCGCATCGAGGATCGACAGTTCGCCCGAGCGCGAGACCGCGACCAGATGACCGTTCGCGTGATCGACGTGCTTGAGGTTGTTGAACTTGACCGAACCCGTCGTCTTGACCGTGATGTTGTCGATCGCCGCCGCGCGCGATGCCGCACCACCGATGTGGAACGTACGCATGGTGAGCTGCGTGCCGGGCTCGCCGATCGACTGCGCCGCGACGACACCGACCGCCTCGCCGTGATTGACGAGGTGACCGCGACCGAGGTCACGGCCGTAGCAGAACGCGCAGACGCCGAACGGCGTTTCGCACGTAATGGTCGAACGCACCTTGATCGACTGCACGCTGGCTTCTTCGAGCTTGGCGACCCAGGCTTCGTCGAGCAGCGTGTTGCGGGTGACGATCGGATCGTCGTCGTTGCCCGGCAGGAACACGTCCTCGGCAACCACGCGACCCAGCACGCGCTCCTTCAGCGGCTCGACCACGTCACCGCCTTCGACGATCGGGGTCATCATCAGACCCTCGAGCGTGCCGCAGTCGGTTTCGGTGATCACCACGTCCTGCGCGACGTCGACGAGTCGACGCGTCAGGTAACCGGAGTTCGCCGTCTTCAGCGCGGTATCCGCGAGGCCCTTACGGGCGCCGTGGGTCGAGATGAAGTACTGGAGAACGTTCAGGCCTTCGCGGAAGTTCGCGGTGATCGGCGTCTCGATGATCGAGCCGTCCGGCTTGGCCATCAGGCCGCGCATACCGGCGAGCTGACGGATCTGCGCCTGCGAACCACGCGCACCCGAGTCGGCCATGATGTAGATCGAGTTCATCGACTTCTGGGCGACCTGCTTGCCGTCGGTCCCTTCGACCATCTCGGTGCCGATCGCGTCCATCATCGCCTTGGCCACGCGCTCGTTCGTGCGCGACCAGATGTCGACGACCTTGTTGTAGCGCTCACCGGCGGTGACCAGGCCCGACTGGTACTGCTCCTGGATTTCCAGCACCTCGGCTTCGGCCTCGGCGAGGATCGCCTTCTTCTCGTCCGGGATGGTCATGTCGTCGATGCCGATCGACACGCCGGCGCGCGTTGCGTACGCGAAGCCGGTGTACATCAGCTGGTCGGCGAAGATCACCGTGTCCTTGAGGCCCAGCTGGCGGTAGCAGCTGTTGATCAGGCGCGAGATGTTCTTCTTGGTCAGCTCGGTGTTGGCGAGTTCGAACGGCAGGCCTTCCGGCAGAATCTCCTGCAGCAGCGCGCGGCCGACCGTGGTGTCGACGATCGACGTCTGCTTCGAACGCGTGCCGTCTTCTGCGATCACGGTCTGCGTGATGCGGACCTTGACCTTGGCGTGCAGCTCGACGACGCGGTTGTCGTACGCGCGCTTGACCTCGGCGACGTTCGCGAAGGCCATGCCCTCGCCCTTCTTGTTCACCAGCGCACGGCTCATGTAGTACAGGCCGAGCACGACGTCCTGCGACGGCACGATGATCGGCTCACCGTTCGCCGGCGACAGGATGTTGTTCGACGACATCATCAGCGCGCGCGCTTCCAGCTGGGCTTCCAGCGAGAGCGGCACGTGGACGGCCATCTGGTCACCGTCGAAGTCGGCGTTGAATGCCGTACACACGAGCGGATGCAGCTGGATCGCCTTGCCTTCGATGAGCACCGGCTCGAACGCCTGGATGCCGAGGCGGTGCAGCGTCGGTGCGCGGTTGAGCAGCACCGGATGCTCGCGGATCACCTCTTCGAGGATGTCCCACACCTGTGCTTCTTCGCGCTCGACGAGCTTCTTCGCAGCCTTGATCGTCGTGGCGAGGCCACGGCGCTGCAGCTTGGCGAAGATGAAGGGCTTGAACAGCTCGAGCGCCATCTTCTTCGGCAGGCCGCACTCGTGCAGGCGCAGCGTCGGGCCGACCACGATGACCGAACGGCCGGAGTAGTCGACGCGCTTGCCGAGCAGGTTCTGGCGGAAGCGACCCTGCTTGCCCTTGATCATGTCGGCGAGCGACTTGAGCGGGCGCTTGTTCGTACCGGTGATGGCACGGCCACGACGGCCGTTGTCCATCAGCGCATCGACTGACTCCTGCAGCATGCGCTTCTCGTTGCGCACGATGATGTCGGGCGCATTGAGTTCGAGCAGGCGACGCAGGCGGTTGTTGCGGTTGATGACGCGGCGGTACAGATCGTTGAGGTCCGACGTCGCGAAGCGGCCACCGTCCAGCGGGACAAGCGGACGCAGATCCGGCGGCAGCACCGGAAGGACGGTCATGACCATCCACTCCGGGCGGTTGCCGGATTCGATGAACGCTTCGATCAGCTTGATGCGCTTGGTGAGGCGCTTGAGCTTGGTCTCCGAACCCGTCGACGCGATGTCCTCGCGCAGCTGCACCATCTCGGTCTGCAGGTCGATCGTGCGCAGCAGCTCGTAGACGGCTTCGGCGCCCATCGCGGCTTCGAAATCGTCGCCGTGCTCCTGGCGCGCCTGCAGGAACTGCTCTTCATTGAGCAGCTGGCCACGTTCCATCGGCGTCAGGCCCGGCTCCGTCACCACGAAGGCTTCGAAGTACAGGATGCGTTCGATGTCACGCAGGGTCATGTCGAGCATCAGGCCGATGCGCGAGGGAAGCGACTTCAGGAACCAGATGTGCGCGACCGGCGACGCGAGGTCGATGTGGCCCATGCGCTCGCGGCGCACCTTGGCCAGCGTCACTTCCGTGCCGCACTTCTCGCAGACGACGCCGCGGTGCTTCATGCGCTTGTACTTGCCGCACAGGCACTCGTAGTCCTTGATCGGTCCGAAGATCGCCGAGCAGAACAGGCCGTCGCGTTCGGGCTTGAACGTGCGGTAGTTGATCGTCTCCGGCTTCTTGACCTCGCCGTAGGACCACGAGCGGATCAGGTCCGGCGAGGCCAGGCCGATCTTGATCGCGTCGAAGTCGATCGTCGTGCGCTGCTGGTTGAACAGATTGAGCAGGTCTTTCATTTCAGTCTCCTGGGGAGCGAAGTGCATCGAGAACGTCGTTGAATCCCGGCCGTTCGGCGCGCGTTACCGCGCGCCGCGAAAGCCGGCGTCCCGTTCTCAGATCTCTTCGAGCTCCATGTTGATCGCCAGCGAGCGGATTTCCTTCACGAGGACGTTGAAGGACTCCGGCATGCCCGCGACCATCTCGTAGTCGCCATCGACGATGTTCTTGTACATCTGGTTGCGGCCCTGCACGTCGTCGGACTTCACCGTCAGCATTTCCTGCAGGGTGTAGGCCGCGCCGTAGGCTTCCAGCGCCCAGACTTCCATTTCGCCGAAACGCTGACCGCCGAACTGCGCCTTGCCGCCCAGCGGCTGCTGGGTAACGAGCGAGTACGGACCGGTCGAACGCGCGTGCATCTTGTCGTCGACCAGGTGGTTGAGCTTCAGCATGTGCATGTAGCCGATCGTGACCGGGCGCTCGAACGCTTCGCCGGTACGACCGTCATGCAGGATCGTCTGACCACTCGACGGAAGCTCCGCGAGTTCCAGCATGCGCTTGATCTCGAACTCGGCCGCGCCGTCGAACACCGGGGTCGCCATCGGCACGCCGTCGACGAGGTTCTTCGCGAGGCGCAGCAGCTCCTCGTCGGAGAACTGCGTCAGGTCGACGCGCTCACCCACCACCGCGGTGTCGTGGTTGTAGATGTCGCCGAGGAACTTGCGAAGCTCGGTCACCGCGTTCTGCGCCTGCAGCATGCGATCGATCTTCTTGCCGAGGCCCTTCGCCGCCCAACCGAGGTGGACTTCGAGGATCTGGCCGATGTTCATTCGCGACGGAACGCCCAGCGGGTTCAGCACGATGTCGACGGTCTCGCCGTTGGCGCTGTAGGGCATGTCTTCGACCGGAACGATCGTCGACACGACACCCTTGTTGCCGTGGCGGCCTGCCATCTTGTCGCCCGGCTGGATGCGGCGCTTAACGGCGAGGAAGACCTTGACCATCTTGAGCACGCCCGGAGCGAGGTCGTCGCCCTGCGTGATCTTGCCGCGCTTGTCGGCGAAGCGACGCTCGAATTCCTTCTGGTATTCGTCGATCTGCTTCTGCGCACGCTCGATCGCCTCGACCGCATCTTCGTCCTTCATGCGCAGCGTGAACCAGTCCTTCTTGGACAGGCTGTCGAGCACGAGCGAGGTGACGGTGTCGCCCTTCTTCAGGCTGCCGCCACCGTTCGCCACCTTGCCCAGCAGCTGGCCGCGCAGGCGGTCGTAGATCGCCGCTTCGAGGATGCGGAACTGGTCGTCGAAGTCCTTCTTGACGCGACGGATTTCGCTTTCCTCGATCTGGCGCGCGCGCTTGTCCTTCTCGATGCCGTCGCGGGTGAAGACCTGCACGTCGATGACGACGCCGTCCATGCCCGGCGGAACGCGCAGCGAGCTGTCCTTAACGTCGGACGCCTTCTCGCCGAAGATCGCGCGGAGCAGCTTCTCCTCCGGCGTCAGCTGGCTTTCGCCCTTCGGCGTGACCTTGCCGACGAGGATGTCGCCCGCACGCACTTCCGCACCGATGTAGACCACACCCGACTCGTCGAGACGGCCGAGCGCCTGCTCGGACACGTTCGGGATGTCGGCGGTGATTTCCTCCGGCCCGAGCTTGGTGTCGCGCGCCTGGACAGTGAGTTCTTCGATGTGGATCGTCGTGTAGCGATCTTCTTCGACGACGCGCTCGCTGAGCAGGATCGAGTCTTCGAAGTTGTAGCCGTTCCACGGCATGAACGCGACCAGCATGTTCTGGCCGAGCGCGAGCTCGCCGATGTCCGTCGACGGACCGTCGGCCAGCACGTCGCCACGCTCGATGCGATCACCGACCTTCACCAGCGGGCGCTGGTTGATGCAGGTGTTCTGGTTCGAACGCGTGTACTTGACGAGGTTGTAGATGTCGACGCCGGCGTCGAGGCCTTCGTTGACTTCGCCTTCGCTGACCTTGACCACGATTCGCGCGGCATCGATGGCTTCGATCACGCCACCGCGGCGCGCGTTGACGGTCACGCCCGAGTCGCGCGCAACCGCACGCTCGATGCCCGTACCAACGAGCGGCTTCTGCGCACGCAGCGTCGGAACCGCCTGGCGCTGCATGTTGGCGCCCATGAGTGCGCGGTTCGCGTCATCGTGCTCGAGGAACGGCACGAGCGCGGCCGCGACCGACACGGTCTGCATCGGCGAGACGTCCATGAAGTGGACTTCGCTCGGCGCCTTCAGCAGTGACTCGCCCTGGTAGCGGCAGGCCACGAACTGGGCGGTCATCATGCCCTTGTCGTCCTGCGGCGCGTTCGCCTGGGCGATGACGTACTCGTTCTCTTCGATCGCCGACAGGAACTCGACGTCGTCGGTGACCTTGCCGTCCACGACCTTGCGGTACGGCGTCTCGAGGAAGCCGTACTGGTTGGTGCGCGCGAACACGGCGAGCGAGTTGATCAGGCCGATGTTCGGGCCTTCCGGCGTCTCGATGGTGCAGACGCGGCCGTAATGCGTCGGGTGCACGTCGCGCACTTCGAAGCCCGCGCGCTCACGGGTCAGGCCACCCGGGCCGAGGGCCGACACGCGACGCTTGTGCGTGACTTCCGACAGCGGGTTGTTCTGGTCCATGAACTGCGACAGCTGCGAGGAGCCGAAGAACTCCTTGATCGCGGCGGCAACGGGCTTGGCGTTGATGAGTTCCTGCGGCGTGAGGCCTTCGGACTCCGCCATCGACAGGCGCTCCTTGACCGCACGCTCGACGCGGACGAGGCCGACGCGGAACGTGTTCTCGGCCATTTCGCCGACCGAACGCACGCGACGATTGCCGAGGTGGTCGATGTCATCGACGATGCCGCGGCCGTTACGGATCTCGGTGAGCACGCGGATGACGTCGAGGATGTCCGACGTCTGGCCGAACAGGCCACGCAGGCGGCCGGACTCTTCGTCCTTTCGATCCTGGAAGTACTTCGCGTCGTACAGCACGGACGCGCCCTCGGTGTCCTTGCGGCCGAGGCGACGGTTGAACTTCATGCGGCCGACGCCCGACAGGTCGTAGCGCTCGAACGTGAAGAACAGATTGTGGAACAGGTTCTGCGCGGCGTCCTTGGTCGGCGGCTCGCCGGGACGCATCATGCGGTAGATCTCGACCAGCGCTTCGAGCTGCGTCTTCGACGGATCGATACGCAGCGTGTTCGAGATGTACGGACCGCGATCGAGGTCGTTGACCCACAGCGTGCCGACCTGCGCGATGCCCGCCTTGCGGAAGGCTTCGAGGTGGCCGTCGTTGAGCTCTTCGTTCGCGTTCGCGATCAGCTCGCCCGTCTTCGCGTCGACGACGTCATGCGACAGGATGCGGCCGACGAGGTAGCTGTCCGGCACGGCGAGCGCGGAGATACCGGCCTGCTCGAGCTGGCGCACGTGGCGCGCGGTGACGCGACGACCCGCCTCGACGATGACCTTGTCGCCGTCGGAGAGATCGAAGTCCAGCGTTTCACCACGCAGGCGCTCCGGCACGAGCTCCAGCTGCACACCCTCGGGGAGGATGTGGAACGTGTTGATGTCGAAGAACGACTTCAACATCTCTTCATTGTTGTAGCCGAGCGCGCGCAGCAGGATCGTCACCGGCAGCTTGCGGCGACGGTCGATACGGCAGAACACCGCGTCCTTCGGGTCGAACTCGAAGTCCAGCCACGAGCCGCGGTAAGGAATGATTCGCGCGGAGTACAGCAGCTTGCCCGAGCTGTGCGTCTTGCCACGGTCGTGGTCGAAGAACACGCCCGGCGAACGGTGCAGCTGCGAGACGATGACGCGCTCGGTGCCGTTGACGATGAAGGTGCCGTTCTCGGTCATGAGCGGGATCTCGCCCATGTAGACCTCCTGCTCCTTCACGTACTTGATCGCCTTCGTCGACGACTCGCGGTCGTAGATCACCAGGCGAACGGTCACGCGCAGCGGGGCGCCGTAGCTCATGCCGCGCTGGCGGCACTCGCGCTCGTCGAACGCCGGCTCGCCGAGCTTGTAGCCGACGTACTCGAGCGCAGCGTTGCCGCTGTAGCTCACGATCGGGAACACGGACTTCAGGGCGGCATGCAGGCCCTTGTCGTCGCGCTTGGTGGGATCGGTGTTTTCCTGCAGGAACTCGCGGTACGAGTCGACCTGGATGGCCAGCAGGAACGGCACTTCGAGGATCGCGCGGCGCTTGCCGAAATCCTTGCGGATGCGCTTTTTCTCGGTGAACGAGTACGTCGTCATGGGGAACTACCGCCTCTCTTGGAGCGGGGATCGGGGATCGGGGATCCGTCGCGTTGTGATGGTTCGGACACTCGATCCGTCAACCCCGTAAGGGGATGAACTGTCAGTTGGAAGCCGCAGGTATTGCCGGCACCTGCACGCCTTCTGAAGCTGCTTCCAACTACCAACTCTCTTGGGTTTCTTTGACACCGGAACCGGGGAACGGAAGGGCTCGTTGCCTCGCCGTGGTGCGCGGCGTTGGACAACGGGCCGGGTCGGAACGTTCCGAAAAAACCGGGTCCTTCTACAACGGCCAAAGGCCGGGGGCATTCGCCCCCAGCCTTCGGTTGGTCGCCAGTGGAATCCGGCGACGCAAGAGCTGCTTACTTGACCTCGACGGTCGCGCCTGCAGCTTCCAGATCCTTCTTCATCTTGGCAGCGTCGTCCTTCGACACGGCTTCCTTCACGACGCCACCGGCCTCGGTCAGGTCCTTCGCTTCCTTCAGGCCGAGACCCGTGATGGCGCGGACAGCCTTGATGACTTCGACCTTCTTCTCACCAGCCGACTTCAGGATGACGTTGAACTCGGTCTGCTCTTCGACCGGAGCGGCGGCGGCAGCCGGGCCCGCGGCCATGACCGGGGCAGCGGCGGAGACGCCGAACTTCTCTTCGATCGCCTTGACGAGGTCCATGACTTCCATCAGCGACTTGGTGGCGATGGCGTCGACGATCTGCTCGTTGGTAACGGACATTGTGATTTACCTTTCGGAAATAGGTTTCTAAAGCGGATTCAGGAATTTACGTCGGCGATCAGGCGGTTTCGGCGGCAGCTTCTTCAGCCGGCGCGGCGTCGCCGCCACCCTGCTGATCGGCCACGGCCTTGACGGCACGCGCGAACATCGAGGCCGGTTCGGCCAGGACGCGTGCGAGCATCGCGAGCGCCTGCTCGCGGGTCGGCAGCGAGGCTAGGACGTCCACGTGGGCGGCCGGCAGCAGCTTGCCTTCCACCGAGACGACCTTCGCCTTGAGCTTGTCGTTGCTCTTGGACGCGTCCTTGATCAGGCGACCGGCAGCGCCGGGCTCCTCGAGCGAGAACGCATACAGCAGCGGACCGACCAGGGCGTCCTGGACGCACGCGAAATCGGTGCCTTCAACGGCGCGCGATGCCAGCGTGTTCTTGACGACCCTGAGGTACACACCCGTTTCGCGAGCCTTCTTGCGCATCTCGGTCATCTGACTGACCGTGGTGCCCGCGTACTCGGCCGCGACCAGGGAGTGCGCCTTACCGGCGATTTCCGCCAGTTCCGCGACGACTACCTGCTTCTGGGACAGATTGAGAGCCATTGCACTCCTCCAATTGAACTCCGCGATGGCATGCGCCACAGCAGGACGGGGCGGCACCGGATCCATGGCGCCGGGGATGTCGCGAGGACATCCCGGTGGTGGCCGTCCAGAAACGAATTTCCAGAAGGGCACCATCTACGCAGGCTTGGTGGATTAAGCGATCCCGCTTCGACCGACGGCGATTCCCTGCCGTGTTGAGCTTCCTGCCCGTCGCCGGTCGGCGCTGACCGCACCTGCGGTCTTTGACGGTCGCTGCCACTGAAGCGGCAGCGCCTTCAAAAGAGTCGGCCGATGGCGTGAGCCACCGGCCTTGAAACGATTACTTGAGGGCGAGCGACGTCTGGTCGACGATCACGCCGGGACCCATCGTCGTGCTGATCGCGATCTTCTGCAGGTACTGGCCCTTCGAGGTCGACGGCTTGGCCTTGATCAGGTCAAGCAGCAGCGCCTGGAGGTTGTCCTTCAGCTTGTCGCCGTCGAAATCGGCCTTGCCGATCGTGCAGTGAATGATACCTGCCTTGTCCGTGCGGTAGCGGACCTGGCCGCCCTTGGCGTTCTTGACCGCTTCAGCCGGGTTCGGCGAAACGGTACCGACCTTCGGGTTCGGCATCAGGCCGCGCGGGCCCAGCACCTGGCCGAGCTTACCGACGACGCGCATGGCGTCCGGCGTGGCGATGACGACGTCGTAGTTGAGCTCACCGGCCTGCATGCGCTCGGCGAGGTCGTCCATGCCGACCGCTTCGGCGCCTGCGGCGAGGGCCTCGTCGGCCTTCGCACCGGCCGGCGCGAACACCGCGACGCGAACGGTCTTGCCGGTGCCGGCGGGCAGCACGGTCGAGCCGCGCACCTGCTGGTCCGACTTCTTGGCATCAACGCCAAGACGCACGGCGACGTCGACGGACTCGACGAACTTCGCCTTGGTGGCGGACTTGACGATCTTGATGGCGTCCTCGATCGGGTAAGCCTTACCCGGGACGACCGCGGCCTTGATAGCCTTCTGGCGCTTGTTCATTGCCATGTTCTTAGCCCTCCACCACGAGACCCATCGAGCGGGCGGAGCCCGCAATCGTCCGCACCGCCGCTTCGAGCTCGGCCGCCGTCAGGTCGGCTTCCTTCTGCTTGGCGATGTCCTCGAGCTGGGCGCGGGTGACCTTGCCCACCTTCTCGGTGTTTGGACGCTTGGAACCCGACTGGATGCCGGCTGCCTTCTTCAGCAGCACGGACGCCGGAGTGCTCTTGGTGACGAACGTGAACGTACGGTCGGAGTACGCCGTAATGATGACCGGAGTCGGAAGACCCGGCTCGAGCTTGGAGGTCGCGGCGTTGAACGCCTTGCAGAACTCCATGATGTTCAGACCGCGCTGACCCAGCGCAGGACCGACGGGCGGCGAGGGATTGGCCTGACCGGCCTTCACCTGCAGCTTGATGTAACCGACAACCTTCTTTGCCACGATCTTTCTCCTGGAGTTCGAACGTCAGCGGCTGCGAACCGGCGACTCCTCCTTTCGTTGAAGTTCGAAACAGGCCTTGGCCTGTTTCGCTCCCTCGGCGTTATCCGGCCGCAAGGCCGGATCGACGGCGAGAGTTATCCGAACCGAAGGTTCGGGTAACGCTTACTTGGCCTTTTCCACCTGTCCGAACTCGAGTTCGACCGGCGTGGAACGACCGAAAATCAGCACCGCCACGCGCAGGCGGCTCTTCTCGTAATTGATTTCTTCGACGACGCCGTTGAAGTCGTTGAACGGGCCCTCGGTGACGCGGACCATCTCGCCCGGCTCGAACAGCACCTTCGGACGCGGCTTCTCGACGCCTTCCTGCACGCGCTGCAGGATCTGATCGGCCTCGCGATCGGAGATCGGCAGCGGACGATCGGCGGTACCGCCGATGAAGCCCATCACCTTCGACGTCTCCTTGATCAGGTGCCAGCACTCGCTGTCGATGCGCGGGATGCCGTTGTCGTCATGCACCGCGATCTGCACCAGCACGTAGCCGGGGAAGAACTTGCGCTCGGAGCGGCGCTTCTGCCCGGCGCGCATCTCGACCACTTCTTCCGTCGGCACGAGCACGTCGCCGAACTTGTCCTGCATGTTCTCGCGCGCGATGCGGTCACGCAGCGCCTGCGCAACCGGCTTCTCGAAACCCGAGTAGGCATGCACGACGAACCAGCGCTTGTTGATTTCCGTCATTTCAACGTCCCAGCAGAAGCTTGACGAGCCACTGGATCACCACGTCGAACCCGGCGAGCAGCAAGCTGAGGATGAGTACGGCGAGCATGACGACCCACGTCGTGCGCATGGCTTCCTGGCGATTCGGCCAGACCACCTTGCGCAGCTCGAACCGCGACTCCGAGAGGAACTCGCGCGTGCGGCCGCCACGTGCGGACGTCGCGAACAGCGCGCCGCCAAGCACCAGGCCGGCCACGACCATGAGCGCGCGAACGCCGGTCGCGAGATCGGCGAACCAGTAGAAGCCGAAGAGGCCGGCAACGACCAGCAGGACGGCGACCACGTATTTGGCGACGTCGCCGGCGGACACGCCGCCAGCCTGTGCACCACGGTTTTGTACGACCTTGCTGTTCAACCCGCGATTCCCTCGCGAAAGCCCCTGCATCCTTGCCTGGGCTTCGATGATGTTCGGATCGACGGGCATCCGGATGGCCGTCGAGGTGGCACGCCAGGAGGGACTCGAACCCCCAACCTGCGGTTTTGGAGACCGCTGCTCTGCCAATTGAGCTACTGGCGTATCGACTTGTAGGCGTTTCCCGAAAAGGCAACGGCGGCTTGCGCCGCCTGCCTTTCCCGCCCGGTTGTGCGAGGCCGGTCGAAACCGGCTTCGCGTCCCGTAGGCCGGCGCCAGGCGCCGGTCGCGGGGTGCACCGCCGCCCGGAGGCGGCGGCCGCGGGTATTACTTAACGATCTTCGCCACCACGCCGGCGCCGACGGTGCGGCCGCCTTCGCGGATCGCGAAGCGCAGGCCTTCGTCCATCGCGACCGGGTTGATCAGCTCGACCACCATCTTGATGTTGTCGCCCGGCATGACCATTTCCACACCTTCCGGCAGCGTCACCGCACCGGTGATGTCGGTCGTGCGGAAGTAGAACTGCGGACGGTAGCCCTTGAAGAACGGGGTGTGACGGCCGCCCTCGTCCTTCGACAGCACGTACACCTCGGCTTCGAACGTGGTGTGCGGGGCGATCGAGCCCGGCTTGCACAGCACCTGGCCGCGCTCGACGTCGTCACGCTTGGTGCCGCGCAGCAGCAGACCGGCGTTATCGCCCGCCTGACCCTGGTCGAGCAGCTTGCGGAACATTTCGACGCCGGTGACCGTGGTCTTCTGCGTCGGGCGGATACCGACGATTTCGATTTCGTCGCCCACCTTGATGATGCCGCGCTCGATACGGCCGGTGACCACCGTGCCGCGACCGGAGATCGAGAACACGTCTTCGACCGGCATCAGGAACGGCTTGTCGATCGCGCGCTCGGGCTCCGGGATGAACGTGTCCAGCGCGTCCACCAGCTTCAGGATCGACGGCACGCCGATGTCCGACTGGTCGCCTTCCAGCGCCAGGCGGGCCGAGCCGTGGATGATCGGGGTGTCATCGCCCGGGAACTCGTACTTCGACAGAAGCTCACGCACTTCCATCTCGACCAGCTCGAGCAGCTCGGCGTCGTCCACCATGTCGGCCTTGTTCAGGAACACGACGATGTACGGCACGCCGACCTGACGCGACAGCAGGATGTGCTCGCGCGTCTGCGGCATCGGGCCGTCCGCGGCCGAACACACCAGGATCGCGCCGTCCATCTGCGCCGCACCCGTGATCATGTTCTTGACGTAGTCGGCGTGGCCCGGGCAATCGACGTGCGCGTAGTGACGATTCGCGCTTTCGTATTCCACGTGCGCCGTCGAGATCGTGATGCCGCGCGCCTTCTCTTCCGGCGCCGCGTCGATCTGGTCGTAGCCCTTGAACTCGCCACCAAACCGCTCCGCGCCCACCTTCGTCAGCGCCGCCGTCAGCGTGGTCTTGCCATGATCGACGTGGCCGATCGTGCCCACGTTCACGTGGGGCTTGGTGCGCTCGAACTTACCCTTGGCCATGGTTCCGTCTCGTTGGGGCGCTTCGCGAGAAGCGTTCGGTGGATTGCGATCTTGGTGATTCCGGCCATCAGGCCGGCTTGTGCGGAAATATCCGCAGACAACATGGTGCTCACGAAAGGAATCGAACCTTCGACCTCCTCCTTACCAAGGAGGTGCTCTACCGACTGAGCTACGTGAGCGAAAACTTTGCGGTGTCTGTCGCGGCGTTCAATGGAGCGGGAGACGGGAATCGAACCCGCACCATCAGCTTGGAAGGCTGAGGTTCTACCGTTGAACTACTCCCGCGCCGGACGAACCGCTTGGGCACTGCATCGATGGTTGGTAACGCCGTCGACTTGAAACAAAACGCTGGTGGAGGGAGGTGGATGGCTGCGAGCGCTACGCGCTCTTGGCCCTTCGGGCTGCACCTTTCGGCGCACACGACGACTTGCGTCGTCGCCGAACCAGCGGTGGTTCTCATCCACCTCTTGTTCGTCCCGGCCACACTTCCGCCGGTGATTTGCAGTACTTCGTGGAGCTGGTGGAGGGAGGTGGATTCGAACCACCGAAGGCGTAAGCCAGCAGATTTACAGTCTGCCCCCGTTGGCCGCTTGGGTATCCCTCCGGAGAGCCCGCAATTCTGGCCGACCGTTCGGGGCAAGTCAACGGACTGTTCACTTCTCCGAGCGTGGGGCGGCCGCCGCTCAGACGTTGAAGCGGAAGTGCAGGACGTCGCCTTCCTGGACCCGGTATTCCTTGCCCTCCAGACGCAGGCGCCCGGCGTCGCGCGCGCCCGACTCGCCCTTGTACTTGAGGAAATCGTCGAAACCGATGGTCTCGGCGCGGATGAATCCCTTCTCGAAATCCGTATGGATGACGCCCGCGGCCTGCGGTGCGGTCGATCCGGCCTTGACCGTCCAGGCGCGGACTTCCTTCACGCCGGCGGTGAAGTAGGTCTGCAGGCCGAGGAGCTTGTACGCCGCGCGGATGACGCGGTTCAGGCCCGGCTCGTCGAGGCCCAGGTCCGTCAGGAACGCGTCGCGGTCGGCGTCTTCGAGCTGGCTCAGCTCCTCCTCGATAGCGGCCGACACCGGCACCACCTCGGCGCCCTCGCCCTTCGCGCGCTCGCGCACGGCGTCGAGGTGCGGGTTGTTCTCGAAGCCGTCCTCGAGGACGTTGGCGACGTAGAGCACCGGCTTGATCGTGATCAGGAACAGGTCGCGAACGGCCGCCTTGTCCTCATCCGACAGGCCCAGCGCACGCGCGGCCTTGCCCTGATCGAGGCCGGCGCGGATGCGCGCGAGCACCTCGACACGCACCTTCGCGTCCTTATCGCCGGTTTTGGCCGAGCGCTCGGCGCGCTGCAGGGCCTTGTCGACCGACTCGAGGTCGGCGAGCGCGAGTTCGGTATCGATGGTGTCGATATCGGCCAGCGGATCGACCTTGTTGTTGACGTGGATGACGTCGGCGTTCTCGAAGCAGCGCACGACGTGCGTGATCGCGTCGACCTCGCGGATGTGCGCGAGGAACTTGTTGCCCAGGCCTTCGCCCGACGCTGCGCCGGCGACCAGGCCGGCGATGTCGACGAATTCGACCGCGGTCGGGATGACCTTCTGCGGCTTCACGATCTCGGCGAGCTGCCCGAGGCGCGGATCCGGCACCGGCACGATGCCGACGTTCGGCTCGATCGTGCAGAACGGGAAATTCGCCGCGGCGATGCCCGCCTTGGTCAGCGCATTGAAAAGGGTCGACTTGCCGACGTTCGGCAGGCCGACGATGCCGCATTTGATGCCCATGACGGGGCTCCGGTATTCAAACGGAAAAGCGGAAGCAGCCGGTCTACAGCGGCTTCCGCATGCCCGCTCAGGCTTTCGCGGTATTGAGGCGCTTCATCGCCTCGTTGACGTCGCCGGCAACCGCCAGCGGCAGTACGTCGAGCGCGTCGTCGATCGAACGCAGGATCATGGACTCATCCGCCGGTGATGGCTTGCCGAGCACCCAGCCGACGACCTTGTCCTTGTGGCCAGGATGGCCGATGCCGATGCGCAGCCGGTGGAACTTCGCGTGGCCAAGCAGCCGGATCGTGTCGCGCAGGCCGTTCTGGCCGCCATGGCCGCCATCGAACTTCAGGCGGGCGATGCCGGGCGCGAGGTCGAGTTCGTCGTGCGCAAGCAGTGCTTCGTCCGGCTCGATCTTGAAGAACCGCAGCGCGGCGGTGACGGACTTGCCCGAGAGGTTCATGAAGGTCGCGGGCTTGAGCAGCCACACGGAATTGCCGCCGATATCGAGCTTGCAGGCTTCGCCGAACAGCTTGGGTTCGATGCGGAACTGCGCGCCGTACTTGCGTGCGAGTTCGTCCGCGAACCAGAACCCGGCGTTATGCCGCTGGCGCGCGTGCTCGTTACCGGGATTCCCCAGTCCGACGATGAGTTTCAGGCCTGACATCGCGAGGTCCGCAAATACGAACGGGCCGACCACGAAGGCCGGCCCGTCCGCATGACGCGATTACTTCTTGTCGCCTTCCGCAGCCGGCGTCTCGTCTTCTTCCGACGTACGCGCCGCCTTGGCGATGACGACGGCGACGTCGTGTTCCTTGCCCAGCTTCAGCTCCGGCAGCTCGACGCCGTTCGGAAGCTTGATGTCGGACAGGTGGACGATGTCGCCCTGCTTGAGGTCGGAAAGGTCGACCTCGATGAACTCCGGCAGATCCTTCGGCAGGCAGCTGACGGCCACTTCGTTGAGCTCGTGCGTGACGACCACTTCGGTCGACTTACCGGCCGGCGACTTTTCCTGGTTGAGGAAGTGCAGCGGCACCGAGACGCGCAGCGTCTGGTTGGCGTCGACGCGCTGGAAGTCGAGGTGGACGATCTGCTGCTTGTACGGATGGCGCTGCATGTCACGCAGCACGACGCTCTCGACGCTGCCTTCGATGTCGAGCGACAGGATCGACGAGTAGAACCACTCGTTCTGGCTGGCGAGCCAGATCTTCTCGTGGTCGAGCTGGACCTGCTTCGGCGCGGACGTGCCGCCGTAGACGATGGCCGGGATGCTCGCGGAACGGCGCAGGCGGCGGCTCGCACCCTTCCCCGCGTCGTTGCGGCCCGTGGCCTTGATGGTGTGTTCGGACATTTCGATTACTCACTTTCTAGCGATGAAATCGCCTCGCGGCGATGGAGTGACTCACCCGCGACCAGGTGAGCCGGTTGCGGCCTTGCGGCCGCGAAATCAGTCGACGTACAACGAACTCACCGATTCGCCGAACGCCACGCGCCGGATCGTTTCGGCGAGCAGTTCGGCGACGCTGAGCTGGCGGATCTTGCTGCAGGCGCGCGCGGCGTCGGTGAGCATGATCGTGTCCGTGACGACGAGCTCGTCGAGCTGCGAATTGCTCACGTTGCTGATCGCCGCACCCGACAGCACGGGATGCGTGCAGTAGGCGACGACCTTCAACGCACCACGTTCCTTCAACGCACCGGCGGCGGCGCACAGCGTGCCGGCGGTGTCGACGATGTCGTCGACCAGCACACAGGTCTTGCCGGCGACGTCACCGATGATGTTCATCACCGTCGCGACGTTCGCTTTCGGACGACGCTTGTCGATGATCGCGAGTTCCGCGTCATCGAGGCGCTTGGCGATCGCGCGTGCGCGCACCACGCCACCGACGTCGGGCGACACCACGACCATGTTGTCCGTACCGTGCGCGCGCCAGATGTCGGCGAGCAGCAGCGGCGATGCGTAGACGTTGTCGACGGGAATGTCGAAAAAGCCCTGGATCTGGTCGGCGTGCAGGTCAACGGTGAGCACGCGATCGGTACCGACCGCGCTGAACATCTTCGCCGCCACCTTCGCGGTGATCGGCACGCGCGAGCTGCGCGGGCGGCGATCCTGTCGCGCGTAACCGAAGTACGGCACGACCGCGGTGATGTTCATGACCGACGCACGCTTGAGCGCGTCGATCAACACCAGCAACTCCATGAAATTCTCGGCCGTCGGCGCATTCGTCGGCTGGATGACGAACACTTCCTGGCGACGCACGTTCTCTTCGATCTCGACCTGCACTTCGCCGTCGGAGAACGTGCCGACCAGCGCCTTGCCGGGACGCACGCCGAGTTCCTTGCACACGGCTTCGGCAAGCGGGCGATTGGCGTTGCCGCTGAAGACGAGGAGATTGCGATCTTTGTGCATGGCGGCCGGCAATCGGAAAGGAAGTCGGTGTTCGGTCTGATGCACAGGTGCGGACGAAGCGCGTGTCGCGCCGTCATTCGCATCCATATCCATCGCTAATGGCAGGGGCGGAAGGATTCGAACCTTCGCGTGCCAGGATCAAAACCTGGTGCCTTAACCACTTGGCGACGCCCCTGTCGTTGTCGAACGCGATGACGACGCGTGTTACGGCGCCCGGAACCTTTCGAGTGCCCGATGCAGCGGCGACACACCGGCACCGGCGACGAGCCGGCATCGGAGGGTCGGCGGCAGCCGACGGAGCGCGGCTTCGGCCGATTCACGCGTGGCGAATTCGACGAAGCACCCGCTGCCCGAGCCGGTCAGTCGCGCCTTGCCCACCTGCGACAGCGTCGCGAGCACGGTGTCGACCACCGGTTCACGCGCGCGCAGGACGGGTTCGAAGGCATTCCCGAACCGGCCACTCCGGGGGTCTCCCCCCGCAACGAAGTCCGCCATTTTCAAGGGCGGTGAATCGCGCGTCAAATCGGGAGATGCGAAAAGTGAGGCGGTGGGGCAATGCACACCAGGCTCGGCCACGATGTACCAGGCCGGGCGGAGGTCGATTGGCGTCAGCACTTCGCCCACGCCCTCGGCCCAGGCGTTGCGGCCGAGGACGAAAACCGGGACGTCGGCGCCGAGCGTGAGGCCGAGTTCCGCCAGCTTCTCCAGCGGCCAGTCGACGCCCCACAGCCGGTTGAGCGCGACGAGTACGGTCGCAGCGTCAGACGAACCGCCACCGAAGCCGCCGCCGGTGGGGATGAGTTTTTCGACGGCGATGTCGACGCCTTCAGCGACGTTCGCCGCACGTTGCAGTGCGATAGCGGCACGAACCGCTAAATCATCGTGCGACTCGACGCCTTCGGCACCGTCACCTACCCGCTCGATTCGCCCGTCATCACGCAGCCGCAGCCGGACCGTGTCGCCCCAATCGAGCAGCCGGAAGACAGTCTGCAGCCGGTGGTAACCGTCGTCGCGGCGGCCGGTGATGTGCAGGAACAGGTTGAGCTTGGCCGGCGCCGGCCAGGCGGTCCACGCCGTCATGGCGCGTCGGTGCCGTCCGTCCAGCGGTCGATGACGAGGCGGACGCGCGCGTCGTCGCGGCGGGCGTCGATGCGGCTCGGCCGCGCGGCGGCAGCGTCCGCGGGCCAGGTGTAGTCGATGGTCCAGCCGGATTCGGCGAGGTGCGCGAGGCGGCCGTCCGCGCCGAACTGGACGACGGCGCTACCCGGATCGGCACGCATACCCCGCACCCAGGCCGGCAACGAACGCACCGGAATGCTCCAGCCGGTAGCGACGCGGAGCAGGCTTTCCGCGTCGCTGCCTTCGCGCGGGCCGCCGGCGAGGCCGTCAAGCGTGGCGCGGCCGGGTTCGCCGTGCAGGCGCCAGCCCTGGTGCGTGATCGGTGCGGTGAGTTCGATGTCGAAGCGCGGGCCATCCTGACGCCACTCGATACGGCCGCTGCCGGCGTCGCGGGCATTGGAGATGGCGATGCGGCCCTCGAGGCCCCAGCGTGTCTGCGTGGCGAGTTCGTGTTCGCGCTGCTCGAGGCGCCCGGTGGCCGCATCGGAGGCGATCGGCGTCGGCGTCACTTGCGTCGTCGCGCAGCCCGCCAGCAGCGTCAGCGCGACGAGCCCCATAAGCCAGCGACGCGGGGACGACAGTCGCGTACCGATCGATTCGCGCGCGGCTCGACCGAACGCACTCATGCGAGGCCGCCCTTGCCGCCGGAATTCTTGACCATCGGCGGCTTCGGAGTGGCAGCTGGCGACACGGCATCGCCTGCAGTACTCGACGCATCACTCTTGCTGCTGCTCCCGGCGGGCGCAGGCGGCAACGTCGCGCCAGTCTTCTGCAGCGCGCGGGCGAGCGAACGGTTTTCCGGGTCGATGCGGCGCGAATCCTCGAAGTAGCGGCGCGCTTCGTCCTTGCGGTCGAGCACCCACAGCACTTCGCCCACGTGTGCGGCGATCTCCGCATCCTTCTGCATCGTGTAGGCGCGCTGCAGTTCGACCAGCGCGTCGGCCGGCTTGCCGAGGCGGTAAAGCACCCAGCCGTAGCTGTCGACGATGGCGGCGTTGTTCGGTTCGGCGGCGCGTGCGCGGTTGATCAACTCCAGCGCCTCGCGATAACGCGTGGTGCGATCGGCCAACGTGTAACCCAGCGCGTTCAACGTAGCGACGTTGTCCGGCTGACCGACGAGGATGCGGCGCAGGTCGGCTTCGGCGCGCGGAATGTCGTCGCGACGCTCCCAGGTCAGCGCACGCGAATACAGCAGGTCGGGATCGTCCGGGAATGCGGCGAGGCCACGCGCATAGGCGTCCATTTCGCGCGCGTCGTCCTTGTCCTTCTGCCAGAGGCCGGCTTCGAGCGTGTACGCCGCGCGGCGCACGTCGTCTTCCGCCGACGCGTCCTGCTGGAGGTCGTGCAGCGCGTCGATGGCCTGCTTGCCGCGGCCGAGTTCGTGCAGCACGTTCGCCCGGCGCAGGCGCGCGGTCCAGCGCTGCGGGCCGCCCGGCACGGAGCCGTACCACTGCAGCGCCGCGTCGTAGTGCTTGAGGTATTCGGCGATCTGGCCGAGCAGCAGGCGACGATCGGGCTCGGGGCGCTGCGCATTGCGCGAGAGCTCGTCGTAGAGCTGCTGCAGGCGTGCGCGATCGTCGACTCGCGCATACAGCGAGGCACGCAGCTGGTAGGTCTGGTCGTCCTGCGGGCCGGTGGCGAGCGTATCGGCTGCGGCGACGGGCTCGCCGAGCGCGTCGTATTCGCGGGCGACGAGCAGGCGCAGGTCGGCGTCGGTTTCGGTTGCCGCGCGCAGCGAATCGATCGTCGCCTTCGCCTCGGCGTTCTTGCCGCTCTCGCGCAACTGGCTGGCCTTCAGCAGCGTGACGCGCGGGTCGCGCGGGAAACGCGTGATCACTTCATTGACGATGCGATCGGCCAGCGCGGGCTGCTGCAGGCGCTGGGCGAGGCCGCCGAGCGCCAGCCACGCCTGGAGCGTGGTCGGGACGGCGTTGGTGTCGAGCAGGCGGGTGACGATGCCGGCGGCCTGCTTGGGCGTGGTCGCGCCCCCGGCCAGCGTGCCGATGGCGAGGCGCCAGCCGTCTTCGGGACGCGCGAACAGGGCGGTGAGCTCGCGGGTTGCGGCGGTATCGTCGCCCCGGTGCAGCGCCAGAGTGGCCTGGGCGACGCGCACGTCGGCGGTGTCGTCGGCCTTGGGGCCGAGCAATTCGCGCCAGAGCTTGAGTGCTTCGGCGGCGCGGCGGTCGTTCTTGGCGACCAACGCGATGCCGGTCGCGCGCTCGGCCAGGGCGACGTCGCGCGCGGCTCGGGCAGCGGCGAGGTAGCCCGCGGCTGCGTCGTCCAGCTTGCCGGCCTGCAGGGCGAATTCGCCGGACAGCAGCGGCTGCAGCGGGAAGTCGCCGGGCGTCGCCGACTTGGCGGCGGGTGCGGCCAGGGCCGGCAGCGCGACAGCGATCGCGAGTGCCAGGCTGAACCGTTTGATCGAACGCAAAACGAGAGGCATGCGCACCCGGGATACTGGTCTCGAAGGTTGCAGCACCCGCACCGGTAGAATGCCGGGCCTGCCGTCGCAGCTTAGCGCACGCCCCTGTAACGAATGGGTTTCCACGTCATCGGCCTCAATCACGCCACCGCGCCCGTCGACGTGCGCGAACGGGTGGCGTTTGCCGGCGATGCGCTGAACGGTGCGCTCGACGAGTTGCGCGCGATGCCGCAGGTCAGCGAAGCCGCGCTGCTGTCGACCTGCAACCGCACCGAGCTGTACGTCGAATCGGATGACGATGGCGACGCGCTGGCGCAGTGGCTCGCGACGCGTTCGTCCGTCGGTCCCGATCTGTTCGCGTATCTGTATCGGCATCGCGACGCCGATGCCGTGCGTCATCTGTTCCGCGTCGCCACGGGGCTGGATTCGCTGGTGCTCGGCGAGCCGCAGATCCTCGGCCAGGTCAAGGACGCCTGGGCGACGGCGCGCGCCGCCGGCACGCTCGGCACGCGGCTCGACCGCCTGTTCCAGCACGCCTTCAGCACCGCCAAGCGCGCGCGCACCGATACGCGCATCGGCGCGAATCCGGTGTCGGTCGCATCGACGGCGGTGAAGCTGGCGCAGGAATCGTTCGCGCCCCTCGACTCATCGACCGTGCTGCTGATCGGTGCCGGCGAAACCATGGAACTCGCTGCGCGGCACCTCGTGCAGGCGCGCACGAAGCGACTGCTCGTCGCGAACCGCACGCTGGCGCATGCGCAGGATCTCGCGCAGCGTCATGGCGGTTATGCATTGCCACTCGACGATCTGGACAAGCACCTCGCCGAAGCCGACGTCGTGATCAGTGCGACCGCCAGCCGCGAACCGATCCTTCGCGCGGTGCAGGTGGAAGCCGCGCTTGCCGCACGACGTCGTCGCCCGATGCTGCTGCTCGACCTCGCGGTGCCACGCGACGTCGCCGCGGATGTGGCTCTGTTGTCGGACGTGTTCCTGTACACGGTCGACGACCTCGAACGCGCGATCGAGGACAACCGGCGCAGCCGTCGCGAAGCGGCCGACGAAGCCGAAGCGATCGTCGAACTGCAGGTCGCGCGTTTTCGCGACAAGCTCGAAGCCGGCGCGCGCAGTGAGCCGGTCAAGCGCATCCGCTCGCATGGCGAAAACGCACGTGTGGACGTGCTGGCCAAGGCGAAGCAACAACTCGCGTCGGGCATGTCGCCGGAAGACGCGCTGGAATTTCTCGCGCACACGCTGACGAATCGCCTGCTGCACGCACCTACCGTTGCGGTGCGCGATGCGGCGACGCAGGGTGATGCCGACCTCGCGCGCGCGGTCGAACGCCTGTTTCCGAACGCGCCGGGTAACGACGCCGAGCGTTAGCGACGCTGCGGTGTCGTCGCTCGGTCGCGTCGCGACCGTCTTGCCCTGTCGCCCGGTCACGTCATGAATCCTTCCCTGCGTCGCAAGCTCGAAGCCCTCGCCGAACGTCGCGAGGAACTCGAGCGCCTGCTCGCTGATCCCGCCGTCATCAATGACGCCGCGCAGTTCCGTCGCCTGTCACGGGAGTTTTCGCAGCTTGAACCGGTGGCGACCGCGCTCTCCGACGAACAGCGCGCGCGTACCGATCTCGCCGCGGCGCAGGCGATGCGCGACGACCCGGAGATGCGCGAGCTCGCCGACGAGGAAATCGACGCGGCGTCGCAACGGCTCGAACAACTCGAAGCCGAGCTGCTCGCCCACCTGATCCCCAAGGATCCGCGCGACGAGGGCGATCTCTATCTCGAAGTACGCGCCGGCACCGGCGGCGACGAGGCAGCGATCTTCGCGGGCGATCTGTTCCGCATGTATTCGCGCTACGCCGAACGCCAGGGCTGGCGCATCGAAGTCGAATCGGCAAGTCCGGGCGAGCACGGCGGCTTCAAGGAAGTGATCGCACGCGTCGAAGGCACCGGCGCGTACTCGCGGCTGAAGTTCGAGTCGGGCACGCATCGCGTGCAGCGCGTGCCGGCGACGGAATCGCAGGGGCGCATCCACACTTCGGCCGCGACGGTCGCGATCATTCCGGTCGAAGCCGACGAAGCGCCCATCGAGATCTCGCCGGCCGACCTGCGCGTCGATACATATCGCTCTTCAGGCGCCGGCGGCCAGCACGTCAACAAGACCGACTCGGCGATCCGCATCACGCACCTGCCGAGCGGCATCGTCGTAGAGAGCCAGACCGAGCGCAGCCAGCACGCGAACCGCGACAAGGCGATGAAGCGCCTGCGCGCAATGCTGTCCGACGCGCAGATCGCGAAGGCCGCCGCGGCGCAGGCAGAGACGCGCAAGTTGCAGGTCGGCAGCGGCGATCGCAGCCAGCGCATCCGCACCTACAGCTTTCCGCAGGGCCGCATCACCGACCACCGCGTCGAAGGGCTGACGCTGTACGACCTGCCGAACGTTGTCGAGGGCGCGCTGGACCCGCTGCTCGACCGCCTGCAGCAGGAACACCAGGCCGACGAACTCGCGCGCCTGACCTCGTCGGGCTGACGGGGTGTCGCGCCGCGGTGTGAGCGGCGACAATCGGGCGACGCCACTTCGACGCATCGCCATGGACGTTCGCATCCGCACCGCCACCACCGACGACCTCGACGCCGCGGCCGCGCTGTTCGATGCGTATCGCCGGTTCTACGGGCAGACGGGCGACGTCACGGCCGCACGCGCATTTCTCTCCGAACGCATGTCGCGCAGCGAGTCGACCGTCCTTCTCGCATGGCGCGGCAGCGATGCGGTCGGCTTCGTGCAGATCTATCCACTGTTCTCGTCAGTGCGCATGAAGCCTGTGCGCGTGCTCAACGATCTCTATGTCGATGCAAGCGCGCGACGTCTCGGCGTCGCGCGCGCATTGCTCGACGCCGCGGCCCAGTCAGCGCGCGGCGCCGGTGCGGCGCGCATCGTGCTCGAAACCGCGCAGGACAACGATGCCGCGCGTGCGTTGTATCGATCTGCCGGCTGGCAGGAAGAGACGACCCAGTGGTACGCGCTCAATCTCGCGGACAACGCCTGACGTGTCGATGGACGAACGCCAGCTCGCACGTCTGCAGGTCGAGCGTGCACCGCACGACGCGATCGCGTGGGTCGTGCTGGCGGAAGCCGAGCTCGACGCGGGCGATGCGATTGCCGGTGAACGTGCGTCGCGACGAGCGTTGCAGTTGCGACCAGGTCATCCCGAAGCGTTGGCTCGACTCGGTCGTGCGCAGTCGATGCTCGGGCGGATGGACGAAGCGGTCGACAGTCTGCTGCGTGCCGCGCATGCCGCGCCGGGGCATCCGGGTATCGCCGTGTGGCTGGGACACGCGCTCGAGGACGTGCAGCGCGTTGAGGAAGCGGCCGACGCGTTCGCTCATGCATACCGGTTGATGCCGGATGAGCCGATGGTGGCGTCGTACCTGCTCGGGGCGCGTCGTCGGCTGTGCGACTGGCGTGATGTCGATGCCTTGTCGTCGCAGGTACGGAACGCGGTGCGTACGCGCCAGGCGCCTGTCGAGCCGTTTTCATTTCTCAGCGAGGACGCGACGCCGGCCGATCAGCTGCAGTGCGCGCAGCTGCGTGCGTCGATCATCGCGAACACGGTGCATCCGCTTCCGCCGGTGGATCGGGCGACACGTGCAGGCGAACCGCAGCGATTGGGCTTCCTGTCGAACGGCTTCGGCGCACATCCGACCGGATTGTTGACGGTCGCGTTCTTCGAGGCTTTGTCCGGCATCGAAGGCATCGAAACCCATACGTTCGCGTTGACGCCGGACGATTCGAGCCTGATCCGGTCGCGACTCGCCGCCGCCACGCAGCTGCACGATGTTTCGCATCGTTCGCACGGCGACATCGCGCAAACCATTCGCGACGCGCACATCGACGTGCTGTTTGACCTGCGCGGCTGGGGTGGTGGCGGCGTGCCCGAAGTCCTCGCGATGCGGCCTGCCCCCGTGCAGGTGAACTGGCTCGCATATCCCGGCACGTCGGGCGCGCCGTGGATCGACTACGTGATCGCCGATCGCAACGTGCTACCGCGCGAGCTCGTGCCGCACTTCAGCGAGCGCGCCGCATGGATGCCACATGCATTCCAGCCGTCCGACACGACGCGCGAGCCGCTGCCGGCGCCGAGCCGTGCGGAATGCGGACTGCCCGAACACAGCCTCGTGTATGCCTGCTTCAACAACAGCTACAAGCTCAATGCCGCCAGCATGCGCCGCATGTTCGAGGTGCTCCGCGCAGTCGACGGCAGCGTGCTGTGGCTGCTGCGCGGGCCGGGTCGCGCGGACGATCGCCTGCGGGAAGCAGCACGCGCGGCCGGCGTCGATCCATCGCGCCTGGTGTTCATGCCGAAGCAGCCGCAGCCTGCGTATCTCGCGCGTCTCGGCGTCGCGGACCTGTTCGTCGACACCTCGCCGTACAACGCGCACACCACGGCATCCGACGCGCTATGGGCGGGCTGCCCGGTGCTTACGCGTCCGGGAACGACGTTCGCATCGCGGGTCGCCGCGAGCCTGCTGCATACGCTCGGGCTCGACGAATTGGTCGCTTCGGATGACACGCAGTTCGTCGCGACGGCCATCGCGCTTGGTCGTGACGCCGATGCGCGTACGGCATTGCGACGCCGCCTCTACGATGCGCGGCGCACCTCGCCACTATTCGACATGCCACGTTTCGCTCGCGACTTCGCAACGCTCGCATCGCGAATGGCGACCCTGTGGCGCAACGGCAATGCGCCGCAGCCGATCCTCGACTAACCCGCGCCTTCGCGTTCGGCCAGCTTTCGGTTACGCCGGTAGATCAGCTGGCCGACCACGCCGGTGAGCAGCAGCACGGCATTCGTGAACACGAACACGCCGTTGCCGAGCATCCAGCTGTAGATCACGAAGCCGACGCTCGCGCACATCTGCCCGATGAACAGCCAGCGCGACACGCCTTCGGTCGTGCGCTCGCGCCACTGCGTGTAGACCTGTCGAGCGAGCGTGGCGATCAGCACTGCGGACGCGGCCCAGCCGATGGCGTCGGTGAGATTCATGGATGTCGTGGGCGGATTCGCATGCAGCGAGCGTCGCCGGCGCGACGTCGGAACACGGTGAAGCGTACTCAGCCGATCGAAAAGCCGGCGGGCGTGGATGTTGCGTTGAGCGATTCGCGATGCAGTGCTTCGACGCGTGCAAGCGGCGGCCCGTGCGCAAGCCATGCGGCAAGTTCATCGATCGCAGCGTCGTCGCCATGCGCGATCACTTCGACGCGGCCATCAGGCAGATTGCGTGCGTGACCGCTAAGCCCGAGACGCTGGGCTTCGTGCCGCGTACAAGCGCGGAACGCCACGCCCTGCACGCGTCCTTCGACGAAAAAGCGTGCCGCGCT
This sequence comes from Lysobacter sp. HA18, assembly GCF_054057595.1. Taxonomy (NCBI): domain Bacteria; kingdom Pseudomonadati; phylum Pseudomonadota; class Gammaproteobacteria; order Lysobacterales; family Lysobacteraceae; genus Lysobacter; species Lysobacter sp. HA18. The sequence continues at coordinate 922,948 of NZ_JBSRZL010000001.1, read as the reverse complement.
CATCCCTTCGCGTCGGGCTTCGCGGTGACGACTTCGTCGATCGCAGCGATCGTCACCGGGCCGAGCACCTTCTTCGCGACATGCCCGTCCGGCGCGACGATCACAGTCATCGGCAGGCCTTGCGGCGTGTCGAAGTCGCGCGGTGGGCTGAAGGTGTCGAGGATCGCGATCGGATACGTTGGCGCATGCTGCTTGAGGAAGGCCTGCATGTCCGCCTTGGTGATGTCCTCATACGCGAGGCCGAGCACATCGACGTCGCCGCGCTGCGCGAGCTTCGACAGCTCCGGCATCTCCTTCAGGCACGGCCCGCACCACGTCGCCCAGAAGTTGACGACGACCCAGCGCCCGCGATGCTGCGCGAGGTCGTAATGGCCGCCGTCGACGAGGTCGATCTTCAGCTGCGGATGTTCGCGATCAGGCTTCGTTTCGGCGGGCTTGGCGGCTGCGGGTTTCGGCGCGGTGTTCGACGTAGGCGTCGTCGACTGCGGGCTGCATGCAGCCGCGCAAAGCGCGAGCAGCAACGGAAGGATTCGACGGTTCATGGCGCGTCTCCGGACCAGACGGTGTTGACGCGACGCTTGAGCAGGTCGCGGAGCGGGATGCGCAGGTCGTCGATGGTGCGCGTGACCTGCGCGCCGAGCGGGTCGTCGCGGCATGGCAGATGCGCTTCCGCGATCGGGATGCGCAGGTGGCAGGCGTCGTAGAGCTCGGCAAGAGTGAGCTCATCGAGGTCACGCGAGAGCAGCCATTCGCCGTCTTCCGCGCGTCGCACCACGTTGATGGTGCAGAGCTGCGCGAGCATCTGCTGGACGAGCGCGTCGGTCAGCATGGGCTCCATGCGCAGGATGTCGTCGGCATGCAGGCCACGCCCGTTATGACGCGCCTGGTCGAACCGCGCCAGCATGCGCAGCAGACCGTAGATCTCGTAGCCCGGTGGCAGGCGCTGGCTGACGGGCTGGTAGCGGAAGGCCGACAGCGACGCCGCGAACGACGCGCCGAGCAGTATCGCCACCCAGCCCACGTACACCCACAGCAGGAAGATCGGGATGATCGCGAGCTGCTGGTAGATGCGTGCGTAGCTGTTGAAGCTGCCGAGATACCAACCCATGCCCCACTTCGCCATCTCGAAGCCGAACGTGGCGAGGATCGCGCCGGGCAGCGCATGCCGCCATTTGACCGTGCGATGCGGCACGACGCGATACATCGTCGCGAATGCCGCCACTTCCAGCGCGAGCGGCGTGAGCTGCAGCATCACCGACTCGAGCACGTGGCCGGCGCGGGTCGCGAACATCGCCATCGCGAAGAAGCGCGCCGAGATCGCCAGGCTCGCGGCACCGAACAACGCGCCGAGCGTGAGCACCGTCCAGTAGACGAGGAAGCGACCGAACTTCGGCCGCGCCGCCTTGACTCGCCAGATGTTGTTGAACGTGCTTTCGATGCTGGTAAGCGTGACCAGTACCGAGACCACGAGCGCGACCACACCGGTCGACGTGAGCTTTCCGGTGTTCGCCGCGGCGGTTTGCAGCAGGTAGTCCTGCGCGGCGCGCGCGACGCCGGGCACGTAGTTGGCGAACACGTAGTCGGCCAGCCCGCGCGACAGCGGACGCAGCGCGTCGAACGCGGAGAGCACGCCGAACACCACCATCGACAGGGGCACCAGCGCGAACAGCGTGGTGAATGCGAGCGCGCCCGCGGCCTGGAACAGCTCGTCGTCGAGGAAGCGTCGACCGAGGAACCTGAAGAACGCGATCGCCCGCGCACGATCGCGCAGGCGCGGGCTCACGAGACTCAAGAGATAAGGCAGCTCCATCGCGGCGCAGCCTAACCGAACGGCCGGTGGCGCGGCGTCAGGCCGCTGCCGCGCTATCCTCCGCGTCCACCAACGCCACGCCTTCCGATGCCCGACGTCCTGATCGTGTACTACAGCCGCAACGGCTCGGTCGCGCGCCTTGCGCGGCATGTCGCGCGTGGCGTGGAAGAGGTCGAGGGCATGCAGGCGCGGTTGCGCACCGTGCCTCCGGTCGCGGTGGTCACCACCGCAGCTGCGCCGCCAGTACCTGAAGACGGTGCACCGTATGTCGACGCACGCGACCTGCAGGACTGCGCGGGTCTGCTGATCGGCAGCCCGACGCGGTTCGGCAACATGGCCGCGCCGCTGAAACACTGGATTGACGGGCTCGGTGGCGACTGGGCGAGCGGCACGCTGGTCGGCAAGCCCGCGGGCGCATTCACCTCGTCGTCGACGATGCACGGCGGGCAGGAGTCGACACTGCTGTCGATGATGCTTCCGCTGCTGCACCACGGTTGCGTGATCGCCGGTATTCCGTACACCGAGCCGCGCCTGAGTTCGACGCGCAGTGGCGGCACGCCGTACGGCGCGAGCCACGTCGCAGGCGTGCGCGACGATCAGCCGGTTGACGAGGACGAAGCGCATCTTGCGCGCGTGCTCGGGCGTCGCATCGCGATGCTCGCGGCGAAGCTCGCATGAATGCGCGCATGGTGCTGATGGTCGCGCTCGCGGCGCTCGCGCTGCTGTTCGCGGCATGGTTCGGAACGCGCGCCGAATGGGTCGCGCTGGCGGTGTTCGCGATTCCGCCCGTGATGTGCATCGCCGCGCTGATCGCGCGTGGCCGCACCGCGGCGTTCTGGTCGGGCGTGCTGGCGCTGCTCTGGTTCAGCCACGGCGTCATGGTGGCCTGGACGCGCCCGGCCGAGCGCGGCTACGCCTGGGGCGAGGTCGTGCTGTCGCTGGTGATCGTGGCGGCCGCGAGCATTCCGGGCCTGCGCTCGCGCTTCGCGCGGCGGGGCTGAGCGGGCGGCGTCCTATAATTCGCGTCCCCGACGTCTGGACCGCGCCATGGATTCGCTCTGCATCGTCACCACCGGCGGGACGATCGACAAGATCTACTTCGACGACAAGTCGGATTTCCAGGTCGGCGAGCCGCAGATCGGGCGCATCCTCGAGGAACTGGGCGTCGCGTTCCGCTTCAGCGTGATCCCGATCCTGCGCAAGGATTCGCTGCACATCACCGAGGCCGACCGTGAGCTGCTGCGCGCGACGATCGCAGCGCAGCCGTCGCGCCACGTGCTGGTGACACATGGGACGGACAGCATGGTGCAGACCGCGCGCGTGCTGGCGTCGCTGACCGACAAGACCATCGTGCTGACCGGCGCGCTGAATCCGGCGCGCTTCCGTGGCTCGGATGCCGAGTTCAACATCGGTACCGCGGTCGGCGCCGTGCAATGCCTGCCGCCGGGCGTCTACATCGCGATGAACGGGCGCATCTGGGACCCGATGAAGGTGCGCAAGAACGTCGACGCGAACCGGTTCGAATCGATCGATTGATCGCGTGAACAGGCGACATCAAAAACCCGGCCATGTGCCGGGTTTTTTGTGTGCGTCGCGCACGGGCATCCAGCGCACGCTGACTGCAACGCGAGTTCGGTTGCGCTGCGCGAGACGACACGCCGTGTAGTTCACTCATCGCGCCCACAAAAAAGACCCCGGCCGCGAGGCCGGGGTCTTGATGTGCAGCGACGGGGCCGGCCGAAGCCGGCGCCCGGTTACATCAGTTGATGGTGCCCTTCAGCGTGACACCCGAGTACGCAGCGTAGGCGCGGACATTCACGTAGTACGTGCCAGCAGCCGGCGCGTTGATCGTGCAGGTCTCGGCGTTGCCGCTGAGGTACGGACGGCAGGTGTACGACGTGGTCGTCGGGGCGGAACCCGCCTTGACGTACAGGTCGGCATCACCCGTGCCACCCGAGATCGTGAACACGACGCTGGTCTTGCCGGCCGGCACGCTCAGCGTGTAGTTCGACGAGACGCCGCCGGTCGCAACGGACGGCAGGCTCACCGGCACGCCGCTGGTCAGCACCGTGCCGCCACCGCCACCACCACCCGTGGTGTAGCTGCCCTTCAACGTGGCGCCCGAGTAGGCCGCGTAGCCGTGCAGCAGGACGTAGTACGTGCCCGCAGCCGGAGCCGCGATCGTGCAGGTCTCGGCGGTGGTGCTGCCTTCCGACTTGCAGGTGTACGACGTGGTCGTCGGAGCCGAACCGGCCTTGACGTACAGGTCGAGGTCACCCGTGCCACCCGAGGTGGTGAACACCAGGTTGGTCGCACCGCTCGGAACGGCCAGCGAGTAGAACTTGTCGCTGCCGGCCGCGCCGGAGATACCCGTGATCGGCGTGCCGTTGGTCATCGGGGTGGTCGTACCGCCACCACCGCCACCGCCGGCGCAGCTGACGCCCACGACGTTGAACGCCGCGGTGACGTCCGCCTTGTTCAGGCCGAGATCGGTCGCTGCCGTTTCAACACCGCAGGCGCCGGAGTTGAACGTGCTGCTCGCGGTCCAGTACACGGCGTTCGCGCGGGCGAACACCTTGAACGCGGTCGGGACGCTCCAGCCGGCCGTCTTGGCCAGGGTGCAGAACGCCTTGTTGTAGACGCCGGACGAGTAGTGGACGTCGAGGCCGCTGTTGTAGTTCGCAGCGTTGTCGATCGAGCCACCGTCCTGCGTCGGGTTGCACATGTAACGCAGCGCGCCGGTGTTCTTGAAGATTTCGGTGCCGACGTTGAAGTCGGACGAACCCTTCCAGTAGTACTCGGTCGCTTCGCCGCCCATGTCGGAGAAGGCTTCGTTCATGCCGCCCGACTGGCCGGAGTACGTCAGGTTCGAGTGCTGCTCGGTGAAGCCGTGCGAGACCTCGTGACCGGCGACGTCCGCGCTGACCAGCGGATAGAACGTCGTGGCGCCATCACCGAACGACATCGTGGCGCCGTCCCAGAACGCGTTCTCGTAGCTGGACGAGTAGTGCACGCGCATCACGAGCTGGAAGTTCAGCGCGTTGTAGCCGGTGTACGCCGGGTACATGTTGGTGATCACGCCGCCGAAGTAGTGGGCGTCGTTGATCGGCGAGTACGCGCCGTTGATGGCCTTGTAGGTGTTGCGCGGGCAGGTGTACGTGTACGCCGTCGTGCTGGTCGTGCCACCGTTGAGGTTGACCGACTTCACGTTCGTGTTGTTCATCGTGCAGGTCGTGCCCGACTGCGCGACGTCGAGGTAGCCGTAACGGCCGCCCGAACCCCACTCGTACTGGCCGGTCTTGGCGTTGCCGCCAGGGCCCGTGCCGACGAGCGCGGTGGTCAGGCCTTCCCAACGCTTCAGCACCGTGCCGGTGTTGGCGTCGACAATGATGAAGGGACGGGTGGCGTCGCCGCCGGTGCCCGAACGATCGGCGAAGTACGACACGACATACGCGCGGTGCGCGTGGCCGGCGTCGTCGACGTAGATCATCAGGTCCGACTTCTCGTTGCGCGTCGCCATCTTGGCGATGCCCTGGCCGAGGCCGACGCGCTTGCCGACGTCGAGCGCCTGCGCGCTGGAGAGCTTGACCGCACCGGCCGGGATTTCGGCGGCGAGGCCGTCGACCTTGCGGCCGAACATCGACTTGACCGCACCGTTCTGCTCGGAGACCGCGATGTTCTCACCGAACACCGGGATGCCGCGGAACGTCTGCTGGTAGCGGTAGTGCTTGGTGCCGTCGCGATCCTGCACGAGGCCGATCTGGTTGAGCGACGACAGCGAATCCATGCCGATCAGTTCGGCGTGGCGATCCTTTGCAGCAGCGGCGACGCCGAGCGTCGCGGTGGCGGCCTTGTACTGGCCGGCAGCCTTGGCGATCGAAACCTTCTGCAGGTCGATCCGGGTAGCGGCGCCTGCGCTGCCCGCGGCGAGCGCGAGGACCAGCGGGGACAGCGCGAGGAGACAGGAGCGGGAAGTCGAGTGCGACATCGGAGAGAAATCCTTGGACGTGGGAACGCCGGAAGGTGGACGGCGAAGCCCCGGGTCTGACTCATACGAAGCAAACTGGGGCACGGGCGGACGCGATCCGTCTGCGTCCGTCCAGCGAAGGTGGATGCGTCCCCGGCCCTTCACGCAAAAAAGTTTGAAATTTTTTGTCCGGTCCGATGAGCGGTTTACGTTACCGAACGTAACCTGCTGATTTTCAAGACCGTCGCCGCGCCCGTTATGGCTTTGTGAAGCCTTTTGCGCGCCGTTTTATGGCGCGTCGCAGCATGAAATTGCGACAGTAGCGTGTCCGGCGTCCACAAATTTTGCCGTTGTCGTTCCAGATCGGGCGACCGCGCGTCCGGCCGCTCAAGCGTGCTGACGAACGGCTTTATGCGGCCCTTCTGCCTATCCGACGCAAGCCGCGAAAGGCTTTTGGCGACACGGCTACCCCGCCCGCACATCGAGCATGCGCCTTTCGCCCCCGGGAGGGGCCGCCGCAAAACCGAGGGCACAGCCGACGCGTGCAGCGACACACCAGCGCGAATGAATCGCGCCGGTACGTTCGGACATGAATGGATCGCTGCCGGCGTGTCGCCCGGCTCCACTGCCTCAGAGCATCCCGGTCTCGAGACGCGCGACCTCGGACATCATCGAGCGGTTCCACGGCGGGTCGAATACCAGCTCGACGTCCGCGTCGGTCACCGTCGGGATCAGCTCGAGCTTGTCGCGGACGTCGGCGACCAGCACGTCGCCCATGCCGCAGCCCGGCGCGGTCAGCGTCATCTCGACGCGCACAACGCGCTCGCCGGGCTTTTCGTCGTTGCGCTCGACGTCGACGTTGTAGACCAGGCCCAGGTCCACCACGTTGATCGGGATTTCCGGGTCGAAACACGTCCGCAGCTGCTGCCAGACGAGCTTTTCGACCGCTGCGTCGTCGGCGCCTTCCGCGAGTTCCAGCGGGGACGGCGGCTCCTTGCCGATCGCGTCGGCGTCGCGGCCGGCGATGCGGAACAGGTTGCCTTCGACGAACACGGTGAAGCTGCCGCCCAGCGCCTGGGTGATGTAGCCGACGCTGCCGGCCGGCAGGTTCACGGCCTCGCCTTGCGGCACGAGCACGGCGGCGCAGTCGCGCTCGAAGCGGACGGGTTCGCTGGAACGGGAATACATCGGACGTGTCACCTTTTAACTCGGACCATTCTAGTCCACTTTCGCGGCCCTTCCCTGTCCGCCGGCTATCCTGTGCGGCCGCTGTCCACGACGATCCGATGCCCCTGCCCCGCTCCGCCTGGCTCGCCTGGTTCCTGCTTCCGCTCGTCGTGTTCGGCTTCGCCGCGCTGTGGACACTGGCCGCGCTCTATTCCAGCCGCCAGTGCAGCTTCATGGCGGTAGTCGGCGCGGTGGACGTGCTGTGGGTGCTCGGGCTCGCGCCGACGCTGCGGCCGGGCATGCGCGCAGTCGCCGCGACGCTCGCCACCGTCGTGATGGTCGCGCTCGCGAACTGGGCGATCATCGCGATCAACGTGGGCGTGCCGCTGGGCAGCGGCACGATCGAGGCGCTCGGCAAGCTCGGCGTGCATCACGCGCAGACGCTCGCGGGCCTCGCGAACGACTGGCGCGACGCGGTGTGGGTCGTGCTCGCGCTCGCCGTCGCCTGCGCCTGGCCGGCGATCAGTGCCCGCCGCCGTCCAGCGTCTTCAGCTCACTGACAAGCGCCGCCGCCATCTCGGCGCCGTCGCCGAACAGCATTCGTGTGTTGTCCGCATAGAAGAGCGCGTTCTCGATGCCCGCGAAGCCGGTGCCGCGGCCGCGCTTGATCACCACGACGTTCTTCGCATCGATGACATCGAGAATCGGCATGCCGTAGATCGGGCTCGCCGGGTCGGTCTTCGCGACCGGGTTCACCACGTCGTTCGCGCCGATCACCAGCGCGACGTCGGTGTTCTTGAACTCGGGGTTGATGTCGTCCATGTCCGCGATGAGGTCGTACGGCACGCCGGCTTCCGCGAGCAGCACGTTCATGTGGCCCGGCATGCGGCCCGCGACCGGATGGATTGCGAACTTCACCTTGACGCCGCGATCCATGAGCTTCTGCGAGAGCTCCCAGATCTTGTGCTGCGCCTGCGCGACCGCCATGCCGTAGCCCGGCACGATCACAACGCGCTCGGCGAAACCCATCAATGCAGCGACATCGCCGGCTTCGATCGGCTTCTGGCTGCCGGTGATTTCCTGCGCTTCGCCGCCACCGCCGAAGCTGCCGAAGATGACGCCGCTGATCGGGCGATTCATCGCCTTGGCCATCAGTCGCGTCAGCAACATGCCGGCCGCGCCGACCATGGTGCCGGCGATGATCAGCGCTTCGTTGCCGAGCACGTAGCCTTCGAACGCGACGGCAAGACCGGTGAACGCGTTGAACAGCGAGATCACGACGGGCATGTCGGCGCCGCCGATCGGCAACGTCATCAGCACGCCGACCAGCAACGCGCCGACGAAGAACGCGATGATCGGCGCGAGGCCGTACGACGTGCCATCGACGGTATTGCCGAGCCACATCACCGCGAGCACGCCGGCTGCGAGCGTCGCGAGGAACACCAACGCGTTGAACGCCTGCTGGCCCGGGAACGTGTAGCGCTTGTCCATGCGCCCGTCGAGTTTGGCCCACGCGATGACCGAGCCCGACAGCGACACCGCGCCGATCAATGCACCGATGACTGCGAGCACAACCGACGTCATCGACGTCGCCGGCTCACCCGCGTTGAGTCGCAGCAGTTCGACCGCACCGATCGCCGCCGCCGAGCCGCCGCCCATGCCGTTGTAGAGCGCGACCATCTGCGGCATGTCGGTGATCGCCACCTTCTTGCCCGACACCCACGCCGCCAGCGTGCCGATCACCAGCGCCAGCACGATCAGCGGCAGGTTGTGCAGGCCGGGCAGAAGGAACGTGGCCGCCGTGGCGATCAGCATGCCGGCGCCGGCCCAGCGGATGCCGCTGCGCGCGGTCACCGGCGAGGCCATGCGCTGCAGGCCCAGCAGGAACAGCGTGGCGGCGACGAAATAACTTGCGGACGCGAGCAGCACGCGCGGATCCATGGCGCCGCTCATGCGCGACCTCCGGGCTTCCGCGAGGCCTTGAACATGTCGAGCATGCGCTCGGTCACCACGTAACCGCCGGCGGCGTTGCCGGCGCCGAGCAGCACGGCCAGGAAGCCGATGGCTTTCTCCACCGTCGTGTCGGCCTGCCCCAGCACCACGATCGCGCCGATCAGCACGATGCCGTGGATGAAGTTCGACCCCGACATCAGCGGCGTATGCAGGATCACCGGCACCCGCGAGATGATCACGTGGCCCGCGATCGCCGCGAGCATGAAGATGTACAGCGCCACGAACCCGTCGCCCATGCTCCCCTCCACTGCCCCGTTCGTTCCATCATAACGATGGCTGAATTCTTCCGGGCGTTCGTCAACCCGGGTCGAGGCCGGGCGTTTCCGTATGTGCTGCGCGGCACATCACCGGGACGCCGGTCCACGACATGACCAAGGAGAGAACGCCATGAAGAAGATCGTCGCTTATGCCCTGCCCGCGCTGATCGCCGTGCTGCCGGTCGCCCATGCCCAGTCCACCCAGGACCGTGGCGACCGCATCGAACACCGCCTCGACCAGAAGGGCGATCGCATCGAGGACCGCCTGGACGCCCGGGGCGACCGCATCGACCAGCGCTTCGACAACAAGGGTGACCGTGTCGAACAGCGCTTCGACAACCGCGCCGCCAAGGCCGAAGCCGCGGGCCACGAGCAGCGCGCCGCGCGTCTGGAGCGCGAAGGCGACCGCGCCGACGCCCGCCTCGACCGCCGCGGCGACCGCGCCGAGAACCGCCTCGACGCCCGCGGTGACCGCATCGACCACCGCCTCGACCGCAAGGGTGAGCGCATCGACCGCCGCTGGGATCGTCACCACGGATGACGCTCCCGATGGCGCAGGCCCTCGAGGCCGAGGTGGATGGCGGTGAGCCGCAGACGCTCGATGCATTCCTTGCATCGATCTCCGGCCGCGCCTTCCGCTTCGCCGAGATGGGCCTGCGTCATCGCGACGACGCACTGGATGTGGTGCAGGACGCGATGGTGAAGATGCTCGCCTACGCGAACCGGCCGCCGGCGGAATGGACGCCGCTGTTCTGGAGCGTGCTGCGCAGCCGGATCATCGATCTGCAGCGCCGCCGCACGTTCCGCCTGAAGTGGCTCGCGCCACCGCCGGCGGACGACGAAGGACCGATCGACTGGGCGGATCCGGGACCGGATCCGTCACGGGCGAACGATTCGCGCGAGGCGTACGAACGCCTCGTCGAAGCCCTGCAGGGCCTGCCCGCGCGACAGCGCGAAGCATTCACCCTGCGGGTGCTGGAAGAACTGGACGTCGAAACGACGGCACGCGTGATGGGTTGCAGCGATGGCTCGGTCAAGACGCACCTGTCGCGCGCGCGAGACGCCCTGCAAAAGAAACTGGAGGATTTCCGATGAGCATGCACGACAACGCCGGTGACGCTTTCGACGCGCGCGCCCGCAGCGTCCATGCGGCGTCGCTCGACCAACTGTCGGCGCGCGTCAATGCGCAACTCGCGCAGCGTCGCCGCGCCGCGTTGAAGGGCGAGACGCGGCGCAGTTCGCACGGCGTGCTGCGCTGGGCAGGCGTCGCCACTGCGGGCCTCGCGCTCGCGCTGGTCGTGCAGCTGCGTCCGCCGGGGTCCGGTGCGGGCGGCGTGTCGCATCGCCAGGTCGCAGCGACGAACACGCGCGTTGCGGTGAATGCATCGCAGCCGCGCATCGCTGCGGTCACGCCGTCGCCGGCGACGCGCCTGCCGACCGCAACGGACGCGGACGTCGTCGCACCCGACCTCACCGAAGATCCCGAGTTCTACCTGTGGCTGGGCGCCGAGCGCTCGGCGCAAACGGAGTAAGCCATGAAGCGTTTCGCCCTTTCCCTCGCCCCGGTCGCGCTGCTTCTCGCGGCGCTACCGTCGCACGCGCAGAGCACGACGGCCGCACTGCCCGACTGGGATCACCTCACGCAGGCGCAGCGCGACATGCTGATCGCGCCGATGCGCGAGCGCTGGAATGCGAGTCCGGAAACGCGCCAGCGCATGTTCGGCCACGCGCAGCGCTGGAAGACGATGACGCCGGACCAGCGCAAGCAGGCGCGACACGGGCTCGCGAAGTTCCAGGACATGTCGCCCGCCGAGCGCGAGCAGGCGCGCGCCGCGTTCGAGCGCTTCCGCTCGATGTCACCTGAAGACAAGAAGGCGTTGCGCGAAAAACTGCGCGGGATGACGCCGGATCAGCGCAAGACGTGGCTGCAGTCGCAGTCGGCGCAGCACTGATGCATCGCGACGGCTCGATCGTATCGATCCGTCGCTGATCGGACTCAGGCCGCGGCGATCGCGGCCTCGGCGGCGCGTTCCGGCCACACGGTTTTCGCGAGCAGCTCGTCGCTCCAGTCGAACGACATCGCGCCGCCGTCGAGAAACAGGCTGACGAAGTTCAGCACATTGCGTGCGTACATCTCGCTCGCATGCACCGCGCCCATGCTGGCCAGCCCGAGCGGCCCGTCGACGACGACGCCACCGACGTCGACCGTCTGACCGGGCACCGTCGCCTCGCAGTTGCCACCGCTTTCCGCGGGCAGATCGACGATCACGCTGCCGGGCTTCATGCCGGCGACCATCGTCGACGTCACGATCTTCGGCGCGGGTCGGCCCGGGACCGCAGCGGTACAGACCACGACATCGACCGAGCCCAGATGCGCACCGAGCCGCTTCTGCTGCTCGGCGCGTTCCTCGTCGGTGAGCGCACGTGCGTAACCGCCCTCGCCTGCCGCACTGACGCCGAGGTCGAGAAACTTGCCGCCCAGCGATTCGATCTGCTCGCGCGTTTCGGGGCGAACGTCGAAACCTTCGACCTGCGCACCGAGGCGTTTCGCAGTCGCGATCGCTTGCAAACCTGCAACGCCAGCGCCGATCACCAGCACCTTCGCCGGCCGGATCGTGCCCGCGGCGGTGGTCAGCATCGGGAAGAACCGCGGGGCAAGCGTGGCGGCGATCAGCACCGCCTTGTAGCCCGCCATGCCGGCCTGCGAACTCAGCACGTCCATCGCCTGAGCACGCGTGGTGCGCGGCAGGCGCTCCAGTGGGAACGCGACGATGCCGCGATCGCGGATGAGCGTGCCGCGCGATTCCGACGCTTGCGGCGCCAGCAGGCCGACCAGCGTCGCGTCGGGCTTCATCGCGGCGAGTACGTCGTCGCCGGGCGACTGCACCGCGAGCAGCAGGTCGCCGTCGCCGATGATGGATGCAGCGTCCGCGATCGTCGCGCCGGCCTGTACGTAGGCATCGTCGACGAACCCCGCGCTCGCACCGGCAGTCGATTCAATGCGGACCTGCGCGCCGCGTGCGACCAGCTTGCGCACGGTCTCGGGCGTCGCCGCCACGCGTCGTTCGCCGGGCGCGCGCTCGCGCAGGATGCCTACTGTCACTGCCGTCATGCGCATGCTCCGTCGGTGCTTCGACGCATCGTAGCGGGCAATCGCGGCGGGCGGCAGTTCGTTTCCGATCGCCACAAAACGAAAGGGCGGCCGAAGCCGCCCTCCGTACCCCGAACGCCGAGGCTCAGTTGCCGCCGACGGCCTGCAGCTGCTGCTGCAACTGCTCCATCGCGGCTTCGAACGGCGACTGGCCGGTGGCGACCGTCAGGCGGCCTTCGGCGCCAAGCAGCGCGAGTTCCTCGACGCTGGCAGCCAGCACGCGCATGCCGCGACGGTTGACCAGCAGCAGGCGCGAGGTCAGCGGGCTGACCCAGGCGACCTTCGCCGAGATCGGCTCGCCCTGCGCATCGGACATGCGCACCCACGAACCGACTTCGAGCTTGCGGATCTTCGCCACCCACTGCGGATCGGCGCGCAGTGCATCCGTGCCGCCAGCGAGCCAGAGACGCGTTTCCTGCTCGGGCTCGTCACGCACCGGTGCGGGCATGGCGCGCACGCGACGCGAGGCATCGGGATCGGCCAGGCCGCGCACGATGCCGGCAAGGCCGTGGCTCGCGGCGGTGGCGTCGAGACCGGACGATGCGAGGCATTCGGTCAGCGGCTCTTCGAGTTCGAGCAGCTGGCGTACCAGCGCATCGCCATCGGCGCGCGAGGCCAGCATGTCGGCGTGTGCAAGCGCGTCGCCCATCGCGATCGCGTCACGGAAGCGCACGCTGTCCTCGCCGTCGCGCAGAAGCGTCTGCACCAGATGGTGGCGCCACGGCGTGACCAGGAAATCGCCGACCGCCTGCGTCAGCGGCGTCTGAGCAAGACGACGCTGCAGCACGGTGTCGGCACGCGTACGCGCCTGCGCCAGACGCTCGCGGCCGTAGCTCGCCTTCGCTGCGCGCTGCTCCTGCAGCTCGACGCGACGACGCTGCTGCGACAGCAGGTCCTCGAGTTCGGCGTAGGCCATCTCGAAGACCGAGAGGTCCTCGTTGAATTCGACGACGATGCGCTGCGACACGGCCGATGCGCGCTCGAGAAGCTCGCGCTCCTGCGGCGTCGAACCGGTGTTGTCTTCGCAGGCCTCGGTCAGCGCATCGAGCAGTCGACGCGCCGGATGGCCGCGCTCGACAAACATCGAGTCATCGTTGATCGCGACCTTCAGGTACGGCAGCACCAGGCGCGCATAGACGCGACGCGCACGGTCCTGCAGCGCATGCGTGCGGAACAGGGATTCGAACAGCAGCGCGACCATGTCGACCGCGTCCTCGTCCTCCGCGGACAGCGCGGTGTATTCGGGATGCAGGCCCATGCGACGTGCGCCTTCGGCGAGGTAGCTGCGCATTGCATCGGAAAGCTTGCCGGTGACGCCAAGCGCGCGAGCGAACACATCCGGCGGCTCGGCCTGCAGCACCGACGCGATGCTGCTGATCTCGCGCGGCTGGAATTCGCGTAGCGCGGGCGCCGCACCGAAGCCGCCTGCCCCGATGCCTGCGCCAGCACCCGTCGGTGAGAAACCGGGAACGCCGTACTGCAGCCCGACCGGCGCCTGCGCCAGCGTGCGCACGCCGCCATGCTGACGCTCCATGCGCCAGATGCGCAGCTGCTCACGCAGCGGCTCGAGTTCGGTGGCATGGCGATGGCCGCCAAGGCCATCGCCCAGCGCCCGCTGCTGCGGCGCCTGCGAATAGGACGGCGCCTGCGGATGCATCGGCATCTGCGGCGCGTACTGCGGGCTTGCCTGCGGCGCACCGTAAAAAGACGGCTGCGTCTGCTGCGTCTGCTGCGGAGCTTCGACTTCCGGCTCCGGCAGTGGCGCGGGCTTTTCGGCCTCTTCGCGGTCGAACTTCGCCAGCACGGCCGGCGACCACGCCGACATGCCGTAACCGGCGCGCGAAAGCACGGCGCCCAGGTTCGGATAGAGCGCGTCGAGCAGCGGCACGAGCTGCTGCTGGAACTGGCGGAACAGCACGCGGCCGAGCGGTTCGGACACGCCGGCGTTGCTGACGGATGCGATCAGCGTCGAGCACAGCTTGCTTGGCGACACCGGATTGGCGCCGGCCGGCACGCGCATGGCCAGCGCGAGCTCTTCCATCTGCGTGCGCAGCGCCTGCAGAGGCTGCTGATAACGCTTGTCGAGGATTTCGGTGAGCGCCTGCGCCTGGAGGTGCAGGTCGATCATCTCTTCCTCTATCAGGCCGAGCGTGATGCCCGACCGGATGAAGGGATTGCGGAATTCGTCGAACGCCTGCGCGATCTGCTGGCGGAAGTTCATCGTGTCGGACGCACTGCGCGTGCGCAGGACGTTGAGCCCGGCGAGCTCGTGATACGCGTCGGGGCCGGCCTCGGCGAGTTCCTTCTCCGCGGTGACGTAGAGCGCGGTCGGGAAGGTTCCCAGGCGCTCGACCGCAAGCCGCTTCAATGCTTCGAGCACGCGCGCCGGGTCATGGCGCGGATCAATTCCCTGATCGAAAAACGGGCTGGTCACTTTTGCTACTCCAGCAGGTGTCGCCGCTATAACGGGTTCGACTGGATATGCAGGATAGTGGCAATCTGCGTCACTTCCTGACTTCCTTTACCGATCTGTGCGCCATGTCCCAAGCGACCGAAACGACGCCGACAGGCGGTGATTTCCAAGCGTTGAACGTGCTCGACGCGCGACGCTCCGTGCCTGCGATGCAGTTATGTGACCCCGGTCCCGATCATGCGCAGGTGATGCGCATGCTTCGCTCCGCGGTTCGTGTCCCCGATCACGGAAAACGCGTGCCCTGGCGTTTCGTGCGCATCGAAGGCGCGGCGCGCGAAGCGCTGGGCGAGCGCCTGGCCACGCGAAGCCGCGAGCGCGATCCGGGTGCCAGCGATGCGGTGATCGAGAAGGATCGGCAGCGTTTCCTGCATGCGCCCGTGATCATCACCGTCGTCGCCGACCAGGGCGAGGACGCGAAGATTCCGCCCGGTGAGCGTCTGCTCAGCGCGGGCTCCGTATGCTTTGCGTTGTTGCAGGCGGCGCAGGCGCTCGGGTTCGGCGCCGTCTGGCTGACGGGCTGGGCCGCCTACGATCCCGCGATGCGTCGCGTGCTCGGCGTCGCGGACCACGAAGTCGTCGCCGGCTTCATCCATATCGGATCGATCCGCCAGCACGCGCCCGAGCGCGACCGCCCCGACCCCGCGCTTCTGCTCACCGACTGGACACCCTAATGACACCCGCGTCGACGACGCTCCGCACCCTGCATCTCGTCGACGCCAGCGTCTACGTGTTCCGCGCGTGGCATTCGATGCCCAACGAGTTCACCGACTCGGACGGCTGGCCCACCAACGCCGTGCACGGCTTCGCGCGTTTCCTTCTGGAATTGCTCGAACGCACTCGCCCCGAGCATGTCGTGATCGCCTTCGACGAAGCGCTCGACAGCTGTTTCCGCAATCGCGTCTATCCGGCGTACAAGGCGAATCGCGACCCCGCGCCGGACGAACTCAAGCGCCAGTTCGCGGCCTGCAAGTCACTGTGCGTGGCGATGGGCCTGACCATCCTCGGGCACACCGATTACGAAGCGGACGACCTCATCGGTAGCGCGTTGCATGTGGCCCGTGCGCATGGCTTCCGCGGCGTGATCGTGTCGGCGGACAAGGATCTGTCGCAGTTGCTCACCGACGACGATGAGCAATGGGACTTCGCGCGCGCTCAGCGCTGGAGCGCGGCGGGCGTGCCGGCGCGTCACGGGGTTCGCGCCGACCAGATCGCGGACTACCTTGCACTCACCGGCGACGCGATCGACAACATTCCTGGCGTGCCCGGCATCGGCGCGAAATCGGCGGCGATTCTGCTTGGACACTTCGGCACGCTGGACGAACTGCTGCGTCGCGTCGAGGAAGTGCCGTATCTCTCGTCACTACGCGGCGCCGCACGCTGCGCGCAGCAGCTGAAGACGCATCGCGAGCAGGCGTTGCTGTGCCGCGAGCTCACGACCATCGCGCTCGACGCGCCCTGCGAAGGTGCCGATGCGCTGTTCCGTCGCGGCGAGCCGCAACGCGAAGCGCTGCTCGATCTCTGCGAACGCCTGCGCTTCGGCCCGCTCACGCGCCGCCGCATCCACGCCGCCTGCGGCATCGATTTCATACCCGTGGCATCCGAGACCGTCTAGCATCGGCTGCAGGAATCGAAGCCTGCAGACCATGACCGACGATCGCGACGCCCCGCTCGAAACGCTGCACGAAGGCCGCTGGCTGCGACTGGTCAAGCGCGGCCGCTGGGAATACGCCGAGCGCGTGCACGGCCATGGCATGGCGGTGATCATCATCGCGGCGACGCCGGACGACGAGGTGCTGTTCGTCGAACAGTTCCGCATGCCGCTCGGCAAGTCGACCATCGAAATGCCGGCCGGCCTCGTCGGCGACGTGCAGGACGACGACACGTTGATCGACGCCGCACGTCGCGAACTCATCGAGGAAACCGGCTGGGACGCCGCGCATCTCGAAGTGCTGCTGGTCGGCCCCACCACCGCCGGCATGAGCAGCGAGCGCATCGCGTTCGTGCGTGCCACCGGACTTGTTCGCGTGGGCGAAGGCGGCGGCATCGACGACGAAGGCATCACCGTGCACCACGTGCCGCGCACCGAGGCGCCGGCGTGGCTGATGCGAAAGTACGCGGAAGGCTTTGAAATCGACCTCAAGCTCTGGGGCGGGCTGTGGATGCTCGAGCGCAATCCAGACGGCTCGCCGCTCGCGCCTTCGCGGGCTGCTGACGATACCGCCGCCTAGAATCCGCACGCCTCACACGGAAGCGACCATGCACATCCTCGTCTGCGGCGGCGCCGGCTACGTCGGCTCGCACGCCTGCCTCGCGCTCTCGCGCGCCGGGCACGAAGTCACCGTCCTCGACAACATGCTCACCGGCCATCGCGAAGCGGTGCGCTGGGGACGCCTCGTCGATGCCGACATCCTGAAGCCCGAAACGCTCGACGCTGCGTTCGATCGCAAGGTCGATGCCGTCATGCATTTCTGCGCGCGATCGCTGGTCGGCGAATCGGTAATAAACCCGTACGCCTACTACCAGAACAACGTGACCGGCACGATCAACATGCTGGAGGCGATGCGTCGCCATGGCGTCGACCGGCTCGTGTTCTCGTCGACCGCCGCGGTGTTCGGCAACCCCGTCAGCGATGTGATCGACGAGACGCATCCGACGAATCCGATCAACCCGTACGGCGCGTCGAAGCTGATGGTCGAGCGCGTGCTCGCCGACGCCGCGAACGCGTATGGCCTGCGGTCGGTCGCATTGCGTTACTTCAACGCCGCGGGCGCGGCGGCGGACGAAGGCATCGGCGAATCGCATGAGCCGGAAACGCATCTGATCCCGAACGCGCTGAAGGCGGCGAACGGGGAAGGCGCGGGCCTCAAGGTGTTCGGCAATGACTACCCGACGCCCGACGGCACCTGCGTGCGCGACTACGTGCACGTGCTCGACCTCGCCGACGCGCATCTGCGCGCACTCGACTGGATGGCCCGCGAACCCGGCGCGCACCGCTTCAACCTCGGCAACGGCAATGGTTTCTCGGTGCTCGAAGTGATCGAGGCCGCGCGCAAGGTCAGCGGTCGCGACATTCCCTACGAGATCGGCCCGCGCCGCGCGGGTGATCCGCCGGTGCTGGTCGCATCGAGCGCGCAGGCGCGCGAGAAGCTCGGCTGGACGCCGAAGTTCGATCGCATCGAACCGATCATCGAAACCGCATGGGCGTGGCATCGCTCGCCGGCGTACTGATCGAACAAAAAAGGCGAGCTGCGGCTCGCCTTTTTCTTTGCAGCCGCGATGCAGTCGTCAGCTCGCGAAGCGATCCGTGGCGGCGATCAGCGCATCGATGTTCTCGACCTCGAACGCCGAATGCCCCGACGCCGGCGTGATCACCAGCTGCGCGAGTGGCCACGCCTGGTGCAGGTCCCATGCGTTCTGCACGGGGCAGACCACGTCGTAACGGCCGTGCACGATCACGCCGGGAATGTGTGCGATGCGGGGCGTGTCGCGCAGCAGCTGGTCGTCGGTTTCGAAGAAACCGCTGTGCACGAAGTAGTGGTTCTCGATGCGCGCGAACGCGAGCGCGAACTCGGCTTCGTCGTGCGCGGCGGTGAAGTCGGGGTCGTAGTGCAGGAACGATGTCGCGCCTTCCCACACGCTCCATGCGCGCGCAGCGGCGAGGCGCGTCGCCGGATCGTCGCTGGTCAGCCGCCGGTGGTAGGCGCTGATCAGGTCATGGCGTTCGACCGGCGGAATCGCGGCGATGTACTGCTGCCACGCTTCGGGGAACAGTCGCGATGCACCCTGCTGGTAGAACCATTCGAGCTCCCACCGACGCAGCATGAAGATGCCGCGCAGCACGAGCTCGGTCGCGCGATGCGGATGCGTCTGTGCGTACGCGAGTGCGAGGGTCGAACCCCAGGAACCGCCGAACACCTGCCAGCGATCGATGCCGAGCTTCTCGCGCAGCGTTTCGATGTCGGCGACGAGATGCCACGTGGTGTTGTTGATGAGGTCCGCATGCGGTGTCGAACGACCGGAGCCGCGCTGGTCGAACAGCACGATGCGGTACTTCGCGGGGTCGTGGAACTGCCGCATCTTCGGGCTGCATCCGCCGCCGGGGCCGCCGTGCAGGATCACCACGGGCTTGCCGTTCGGATTGCCGCACTGTTCGTAGTACAGCGTGTGGCGGTCGTCGACCTGCAGCATGCCGCTGTCGAAGGGTTCGATCTCGGGATACAGGCTGCGCATGGCGATCTGTCTCGGAGGAGTCCGGCAGTCTAGGCGCCCGCATTACGCGGCGGCATGTGCCGTCCGGGCTACGTTGCTCGGCCCAGCGTGACGCGATCGCGATGTTCGAGGTCCTGCGCGGTGTGCACCTCGACGAGGCCTGCGTCGACGAATATCCCGCGCACGGCGTCCCCCTGGTCACAGCCGTGTTCGACGAGCAGCCAGCCGTCCGCGACGAGATGCGCATGCGCACCGCCCGCGATCACACGGACGTCGTCGAGGCCATCGCGGCCCGACGCGAGCGCGGACGCGGGTTCGTGTCGCAGGTCGCCCTGCTGCAGATGCGGATCACCGTCGGCGATGTAGGGCGGGTTGCTGGCAATGACATTGAAGCGCTCGCCCGCCAGCGGTGCATACCAGCCGCCGTGGCGGAAATCGATGCGGTCGAGCTGCAGACGCATTGCATTGCGACGCGCGACGTCGAGTGCATCGGCGCTCGCGTCGGTGGCGATGACTGTCGCGCCCGGTCGCTCGCTCGCCAGCGCAAGCGCGATCGCGCCGCTGCCGGTGCCGAGGTCGACGATGCGCGCGTTCGACGCCGCATGTTCGAGTGCAAGTTCGACGAGACGTTCGGTTTCCGGGCGCGGGATCAGCGTCGCTGGCGTGACATCGAGATCGAACGTCCAGAAGCCGCGTCGACCGACGAGGTAGGCAACGGGTTCGCCGGCGACGCGTCGCTCGACCAGATGCATGAAGGCGTCGCGCTTCGCGTCATCGATGTCGTCGTCGCCGTGGGCGAACAGCCATGAGGCGGGACGGTCGAGCACGTGCGCCATCAGGTGCTCGGCTTCGCCGGCGTCGAGCCGCGTGCGTGCGTCGCGCAGCAGGGCGTCGATGCGCATGCGGCGGCTCCGGAAAAACGGGCGCTTATGGTACGTCGAGCACCACACCGTTCGCGGCGCCCGCGATCGCCGCGGCCTGCGCGGCCGACATCGCGACCACGCGGTTCCGTCCCTCGTCCTTGGCGCGATAGAGCGCGGCGTCGGCGCGACGCATCGCCGCCTCCCAGTCCTCGTGGCCGCGGACCAGCTCGGACACACCGAAGCTCGCGGTAACGGCGCGACCGATCGCGGGGATCGGCGTTTCGCAGATTGCGCGACGCAGGCGTTGTGCTACCGCGACCGCATCGTCGAGCGAGGTCGACGGCAGCAGCAGCAGGAATTCCTCGCCACCGAGGCGGAACGCGGTATCGACGTCACGCAAACCGCACGCGACACGCACGGCGGTTTCGCAGATGACGTCGTCACCTGCGGCATGGCCGTAGGTGTCGTTGACCGACTTGAATGCGTCGATGTCGACCATCACCAGCGCCAGCGGGGTGCCGTAGCGTTCGCTGCGGGCCTGCTCGCGCTGTGCGTAGTCGAACAGCGAACGTCGATTGAAGAGACCCGTCAGCGGATCGGAATGCACGAGGCGGCGCAGTTCCAGCTCCTTCGAACGGAACATCAGCAGCGCCAGGCCCATCGTCAGCACGGCGATGAAGACCAGGCCGAGCACGAAGACCAGCGTCTGGAACGGATCGCGGTCGAAGATGCCTACCGGCGTGCGGTAGACCAGCGCGTGCACGATGCGCATCGCGAGCACCGCGCTGTTGAACAGGAAGGACGCCGCGGCGAGGTTCTGGAAGCGCTCGCCATGCGAGGTGCCGGCGCGCCAGAGCATCAAGCCAGCCACGAGGTCGAGCGCAAGGTAGATCGGCGCCAGCACCAGCACGCGATTGGAGAGGACGGTCCACTCCTGCGGTGCGATGTAGCCAGCGCTTCCGGTCGCGATGGCGAGCAGCGCGAGTGGGAACCAGTACGAGCGCTTGCCGAGGAACACGCGCACGCCGGCGAGCAGCGAGACATGCACCAGCGTCACCAGTGCATTGGCGACGGCCAGCGATTCGCGGCGCGGCAACTGGATGTGGAAGCCGAGCGTCAGGTGGGCGAGCAGATGGGCGATGCCCGCGGCCAGGCCGGCGATGCCCCAGAACACCAGCGCGTCGTTGCGCATGCCGGCGGTGCGGATGCCGGCCATGGTCGCGGCGAGCAACAGCCCGGCCAGCCCCGTGACGAAGGCGAGCGTCGCGCTGTCGAGTTGGCCGATCAGGTCCATCCGGCTCCTTGGTTCCCGCCGGATGCGATGCAATGTTTGTGCCGAACGGCTGCTTGACGCGCCATCTGGCACCTCCGAACCGCCAAACGACGACGGGCGACCCGAAGGCCGCCCGTCGCGGGACAACTTGCCGGCGATCAGCGCGTCGCGAAGTCCAGCGGCATGCCGTTGCGGGCCTTCGCCTGGGCGGCGCAGAGGCGGATGCCTTCGACCGTCTGCTCCAGTTCGCGCGGGCCGCCTTCGACCTGCGCCATGCGCGGCGTGAACTTCGCCTGCAGGGCGTCGGCATCGGCATCGCTGCACATGCCGGCCGAGTACAGACGGACCAGCGACGCACCCGCCGGGGCGAGGCGCGCCTCGAGTTCGGCGAAATGCGCGTCGACCCAGTCACGCAGCGCGGTGCGCGTCGCCACCGTATCGGTCTGCCCGCCGACGATCGGGAAGATCTCGTTGCGACGCAGCAGGCCCTTCTCGAACACCAGCGCGCGGGCACGGTCGTCGAGCGCCGGCACGTGCGTCGCGCCCATCGCGGTCAACAGCTCGCTGCGCAGCACCGCGTCCTGACTGGCGCGGAAGTACTTCTCCGCGGCATCGAACGCGGGGGCGCCGCCTTCCTGCAGCGCGACGACGAGCGCGGTGTCGCGCAGGTCGCGTGCGGCAGCGTCGGCATGAAGCTGGCCGTCACCGTCGAGGCCCAGCACCTGCCGACCAACGCGGTTCATTTCCTTGCGCACCGCCGGGTCCTTCAGGTTGAGCGCGAAGAAGTCGACCAGCGAGCTGCGCAGCAACGCGTCGTCTTCCGCCTCACCGGGCTTCGGCGTCAGGCCGAGGCGTTCCAGGCGCGGGCGGTAGATCGCCGCGACTTTGGTATGGAACGCATCGCGCGCCTTGTCGTCGCCGAGCAGGCGTTCGCTCATCCATTCCGTCGACCCCATGCCGGCGGTCGCGGTCTGGCGCACGTTCGCGTTCGCGAAGCGCGGCAGTGCGGCGAGCAGCTGCGACGGCGTGAGCGTGCCCGCGCCGTACGCGGCGACGGCGGAGTCGGCGACCATGCGCTGCTCGCGTTCGTCGAGCGTGGCGAAGGCATCGTTGAGCGACGCCTGCAGCTTCGGCGAGAGCGCGAAGCGGTAGTAACCCGCGCCGTAACCGTTCGGCATCACCCACTTCGGGCAGCTCGTGGCTTCGGCGAGTTCCACACGCGACTGCGCGCCGGTGACCAGCGACTTCTGCTCGCGCACGGTCGTGCCGTCGGCGTAGCGGATGGTCATCGGGATGCCCCACTCGCCGGTCGCGCTGGCGGTCGAGCCGATCGGCAGGTAGCGCTGCTGCGTGATCGACAGTGCCGGCTTCGCGCCCGAGCAGTCGAGGTCGACCTTCACGTACGGCACGCCGGGCTGGTCGATGAAGCCGAAGAACGCCTTCGATACCGCGGCCGGATCGTTGCTCTGCGCAGCGACGGCGCTGATGAGGTCCGCGCTCGTCCCGTTGCCGCGCGCATGCGCCTTCAGGTAGTTGCGGATGCCTTCGCGGAACTTGTCCTCGCCGATATAGCGCTCGAACATCGCGAGCGTCGCGCCGCCCTTCTGGTAGGTGATGCCGTCGAACGCGGATTCGATGTCGCGGTAGTCGCGGATCGGCTCATGCACGCGGCGCGTCGACGCCAGGCTGTCCGCGCCCATCGCGCCGATCGCACCTTCCAGCAGGCCGCGGTCGGTATGCGCCTGCGGCTGCAGTTGGCCGTGGATCTTGTTGCCCATCCACGTCGCGAAACCTTCGTTGAGCCAGATGTCGTCCCACCAGCGCGTGGTGACGAGGTCGCCGAACCACTGGTGAGCAAGTTCGTGCGAGCTGGTGCCCCAGAAACTCTGGCGACGACCGACCGACGAGGTTTCGTCCGGGAACATCAGCGAATCGCGATAGACGATGAGGCCCGCGTTCTCCATCGCGCCCGCCCAGAAATCCGGCGCCGCGAGGTTGTCGAGCTTATCGAACGGATACGGGATGCCGAAGTAGTTCTCGAGCTCGGTGACGATCTCCGGCGTATGCGCGAGCGTGTACTTCATCTTGCCGCCCTGCCCGTTCGCGGCGACGCCGCGCAGGTGGACGGGCGTGGTGCGATCACCGTTCGGCGCGATATCCGGGCCGGGCACGACATCCCACGGGCCGACCGCGAACGCGACGAGATAACTCGGCAGCGCCTGCGTGCGCTTGAACGTCACCTTCTTCCAGCCGCCGGGCAGCGCCTCGGTCTTCGTTTCCGGGCCATTGGCGACGGCAACGTCGTCCTGCGGAACGATCAGCGTCATGTCCCAGGGCTGCTTGAAGCTGGGTTCGTCGAACGACGGAAACGCGGTGCGCGCGCCGAGCGGCTCCATCTGCGTCATCACGTAGTCGCGGCCGTCCGGCTTGACCTTGTACGCGCCCTGCAGTTCGCCGAACGGCGCGTCGAAGGCGATGTCGAAGGTCGCCTTGCCGGCGGGAAGTGGCGTCTTGGAAACGAGCTTCAGCACGCCCGACGGATCGGCCTCGGTCACCGTCAGCGGATACGCCTTCTTGCCGACATGCGCCTGCGCGCTGGCGATCTTCAGGCCGCGCCCATGCATCCACACCGTGTCGGTCGCTTCCGCGATGTCCGCATCGATATGCGTGCTGCCGCTGAAGTTCGCCTGCTTGGGATCGATCTTCAGTTCGAGCTGCACCAGCGTCGGCACGACGGTGCGCGGCAGCGGGCCAGTAGGGACGGTCGTATCGGCCGCCTGCGCGGCGCCACAGGTGGCGAGTGCGAGGGCGATGGCAAGGGCATGGCGGCGCGGTCGGTGCATCGGTGGTGCTCCCCGGAGATGAACTCCCGAGCGTACGGGGCCGCGCCCACCGGCCGCGTAGGTCGAAAGTCCCGGTTTCGCGGCGGCGGTCACGCTTCGAGCGGGCTCATCCATTGCCCCTGCCTATCGGCCGTATCGGATCAATCGATTTGATCGACCATCCGGTGGCCGATACGATGCTCGTCGGTCCATTTCCCCCATCCACAGGAAGTCGCATGTCCCTGATCAACAAGAAGGTTCCGGAGTTCAAGACCCAGGCGTTCCACAACGGCAAGTTCATCGAAGTCAGCGACAAGAGCCTGCAGGGTCACTGGTCGGTGGTCGTGTTCATGCCCGCCGCCTTCACCTTCAACTGCCCGACCGAGGTCGAGGACGCCGCCGAGAACTACGCCGAGTTCCAGGCGAACGGCGCCGAGGTCTACATCGTCACCACCGACACGCACTTCTCGCACAAGGTCTGGCACGAAACCTCGCCGGCCGTGGGCAAGGCGACGTTTCCGCTGGTCGGCGATCCGACGCACCAGCTCACCCGCGCGTTCGACGTGCATATCGACGAGGAAGGCCTCGCGCTGCGCGGCACGTTCATCGTCAACCCGGAAGGCGTGATCAAGGCCTACGAGGTGCACGACAACGCGATCGCCCGTGACATGAAGGAAGCGCTGCGCAAGCTCAAGGCCGCCAAGTACGTGGCCGAGCATCCGGGCGAGGTCTGCCCGGCCAAGTGGCAGCAGGGCGCCAACACGATCAAGCCGTCGCTCGACCTCGTCGGCAAGATCTGACTCATCGGGGACGCCGCGCGCAGGTCGCGCGGCGTCCATCGACGGCTGACGGCAGCGGCGTCGCACCGACGACACTGCCGCCAGCGTTCGAATCCTCCGCCATCCGCCGACGTCGCCTTGCGCGCCGTTGTGGCGAAGTGCGTCCTGCATTTTCCCGTTCGCCATGGAGTACACCCATGCTCGACGACAGCCTTAAGTCCCAACTCGCCGCGTATCTCGAGCGCCTGCAGCAGCCGATCCGCCTGGAAGCGTCGCTCGACGATTCCGACGCCTCGCGCGAGCTCGAAGGCCTGCTGCGCGACATCGCCACGCTGTCCGATAAGGTCGAATACGACCGCACCGACGACTGCGAGCGTCGACCGTCGTTCGCCATCGTTCGCGACGGCACCGATGTCGACGTGCGCTTCGCCGGCATTCCGCTCGGCCACGAGTTCACTTCGCTGGTGCTCGCGCTGCTGTGGGTGGGCGGCCATCCGCCGAAGATCGAAGACGACGTCGCGCACCAGGTGCGCCAGCTCGAAGGCGAGTTCCGCTTCGAAACCTACATGTCGCTCTCGTGCCAGAGCTGCCCAGACACGGTGCAGGCGCTGAGCCTGATGAGCGTGCTGAATCCGAACATCCATCACGTCGCGATCGACGGCGCGCTGTTCCAGGACGAAGTCGAAGCGCGCGGCATCATGTCGGTGCCGACCATCCTGCTCAACGGCCAACCGTTCGACCAGGGCCGCATGACGGTCGAACAGGTGCTCGCGAAGCTCGACACCGGCGCGGCATCGCGCGCGGCCGAATCGATCGCGACCAAGGACGCATTCGACGTGCTCGTCGTCGGTGGCGGCCCCGCAGGCGCGGCGTCTGCCATCTACGCGGCGCGCAAGGGCATCCGCACCGGCGTCGCCGCCGAACGCTTCGGCGGCCAGGTGCTCGACACCATGGCGATCGAGAACTTTGTGTCGATGTCGTACACCGAGGGCCCGAAGCTCGCGACCGCGCTCGAACAGCACGTGCGCGACTACGAAGTCGACGTGATGAACCTGCAGCGCGCGACGAAGCTCGTGCCCGCCTCGCAGCCCGGCGGTCTGATCACCGTCGAGCTGGAGAACGGCGCATCGCTGCAGTCGAAGTCGGTGATCGTCACCACCGGCGCGCGCTGGCGGCAGATGGGCGTGCCCGGCGAAGACCAGTACCGCAACAAGGGCGTGGCGTACTGCCCGCACTGCGACGGCCCGCTGTTCAAGGGCAAGCGCGTGGCGGTGATCGGCGGCGGCAATTCGGGTGTGGAAGCGGCGATCGACCTGGCCGGCATCGTCGCGCACGTCACGCTGGTCGAGTTCGATTCGAAGCTTCGCGCGGACGACGTGTTGCAGCGCAAGCTGCGCAGCCTGCCGAACGTCGAGGTGATCGTGAGCGGCCAGACCACCGAAGTGATCGGCGACGGCGCGAAGGTGACCGGCCTGGTGATGAAGGATCGCGCATCGGGCGGTGCACGCACGATCGAACTCGAAGGCGTGTTCGTGCAGATCGGCCTGCTACCCAACACCGAATGGCTGAAAGGCACCGTCGAACTCACCCCACGCGGCGAAATCGTCATCGACGACCGCGGCGCGACGAGCATCCCCGGCGTGTTCGCTGCGGGTGACGCGACAACGGTGCCGTTCAAGCAGATCGTGATCGCGATGGGTGCAGGTGCAACGGCAGCGCTGAGCGCGTTCGATCATCTGATCCGGACGTCGGCGCCGGCGGAGCAGTCGCAGGCGCAGTCGCAAGCGGCGTGAAATTGCGCTTGCGATAGCGCCGCCGCGCGCGACGCGCTTGGAAAGCTACGTAGCCCGGGTAAGCAAAGCGCACCCGGGATCGGTTGCGGGTTGGCGCCGCGCGCGCGGACGGCCCCCGGGTGCGCTTCGCTTACCCGGGCTACGCGCTTGCTTAGCCACAACAGTCGAACCAATCGTGAGACCCGAAGGGCGGCGCGCAGGACGCGCGCCGTCCGCACCCGAGCCAGGATGGCGAGTGTGCGGATCGCCGAAGACTGACCCGGTCGCGAGCTGTAGATCCGTCGGGGAAGGTGCTTTCTTTGGTTACTTTCTTTGCACCAGCAAAGAAAGTGACTCGGGCGCGACAGCGCACGAAACGCCTGTGCCCTGACCCGCCAAGCGACATCGCGCCGCATGCCGCCTATCGATGCAATGAATCGATCCACCGCTTTCGATGGAAACCCGCCCCCACCGGCCCTACCATCAAGCAATGAACCTGCGTGACCTGAAATACCTCGTCGCCCTCGCCGACCACCGCCATTTCGGCCGCGCCGCGCAGGCGAGCTTCGTCAGCCAGCCCACCCTCTCCACCCAGATCCGCAAGCTCGAAGACGAGCTCGGCGTCTCGCTGGTCGAACGCGCGCCCCGCCGCGTCATGCTCACGCCCATAGGCCGGGAAGTCGCCGAACGCGCCCGCGGCGTGATCGCCGAAGTCGACCAGATGATCGAACTCGCGCGTCGCAGCCGCGATCCGGAAGCCGGCAGCGTACGACTCGGCCTATTCCCCACGCTCGGCCCCTACCTGTTGCCGCACGTGCTGCCCGGCGTTCGTGCGCGCTTCCCGCGCCTTGAGTTGTTGCTGGTCGAAGAGAAGACCGACCAGATCCTGCAGCGACTGCGCGACGGCCGCCTCGACGCCGCCATCCTCGCGTTGCCGCTGCACGACGACCAGCTGCGTATCGAGCCGCTGTTCGACGAACCCTTCGTGCTCGCCGCGCCGCGCACGCATCCGATCGCCTCGCGCGGCACGCTGCATGGCGACGACCTGCGCGATGCGGATCTTCTCCTGCTCGAAGAAGGCCATTGCCTGCGCGACCAGGCGCTGGACGTCTGCCGCCTTGCCGGCGCGGGCGAGCGCCACGGTTTCCGCGCTACATCGCTCGAAACACTCCGGCAAATGGTTGCAGCCGGCGTCGGCATGACGCTGCTGCCGATGCTCGCCGTGCAGCCGCCGGTGCCACCGTCGCCGGACCTAGTGCTATTGCCGTTTTCCGGTGACGTGCCACATCGGCGCATTGCCATGGTGTGGCGACGCAGTTCCGCGATGAGTACGTTCCTTGAGCAGCTCGCGGCGGAATTCCGTCGGTTGCCGGACGGGCTGCTCACGCCACCCGCGGCGAAGCCCGCGCCGCGACGTCGCAAGAGCTGACGCATGCGTCGCAGCCTCGCCATCGCACTTGCGGTCGTCGCAGTCGGCTGGTGGTTCTCGCCGATCGGACCGAGCCATCATCGTGCGCGCGCTGCGGAAGCGGTGGGCGCAGTCAGTTGCCCGATGCCGCCGAGCGTCACGGCATTCGGCGAGCCGCTGCAGAGTGAGGTTCACTCCGGTGTCGGCCCGTTCCGCTTGCGCGCGGCCACGCTGCAACCGCTCGCGGGTTTCAGCGTCGATGCGCGCGTGCTGTCTCGCGAGGATTATTCGATGGGTCGCGAGTCGGACCTGTCGCCTACCGATCTCGCGCTCGGCTGGGGACGGATGCGCGATGACTCCGTACTCAAAGGCTTGGACATCTCGCAGTCGGGGCGTTGGTACATGTATCGCTGGCGCGGCGATCCGCCGATTCCGGCCGACGAGATCGTGCGGTCGAGCGCGAACATGCACATGATTCCGGCGAATCTCGATGCGGCGTCTGCCTTAGCCGACGTGCATGCCGGGGATCGCGTACGTATCGACGGGTGGCTGGTCGAGGCGGATGCGCCTGATGGGTGGACGTGGCGGAGTTCGATGTCGCGGGATGACAGTGGGGATGGGGCGTGTGAGGTGATTTACGTTTGTTCGTTGCGGACGGTTTCGCGGTGACTGCGCGCCGGTCGACGTGTGACGTCGAAGATTGAGCAAAGGCTTTCGTTCGCTTCGCGACCGAGTCACTTTTCTTTGCGGGCGCAAAGAAAAGTGACCAAAAGAAAGCGCCTTCCCCGACGGATCTACAGCCTGCGATCGGGTTCGCCTGACGCGATCCGCACACTCGCCATCCTGGCTCGGGTGCGGACGGCGCGCGTCCTGCGCGCCGCCCTTCGGGTCTCACGATTGTTGTTGGCGGTTGTAGGGTTTGATGGACTGCAAAACGCAGTCGCGTTCGGATTCGCACGAACGGATGCGGGGAGCGACTACGCGTGTTGCATCACCGCTGCATTCGCATCTCGTCAGCCCGCCTCCACACCCGAACCAATCGGACAACTCACACCCGTCCCGCCCAGGCCGCAGTACCCGTTCGGAATCTTCGACAGGTATTGCTGGTGGTCGTCTTCCGCGTAGTAGAACTCGGGCGCGGGGTAGCGGATTTCGGTGGTGATGTCGGCCAGCCCGGCGTCGCGCAGTTTCGCGGCATAGGCGTCGCGGCTGGCGATGGCGGCGTCGTATTGGGCCTGCGTGGTGCAGTAGATGGCGGAGCGGTACTGCGTGCCGGTGTCGTTGCCCTGGCGCATGCCCTGCGTGGGGTCGTGGCCTTCCCAGAACGCCTTGAGCAGTGCGTCGAAGGTGACCTGCTTGGGGTCGTAGACGACGAGCACGGCTTCGGTGTGGCCGGTCTGGCCGCTGCAGACTTCGCGGTAGGTCGGGTTCGGCGTTTCGCCGCCCGCGTAGCCGACCGCCGTCGTATGCACGCCGGGGATCTTCCAGAACAGCCGCTCGGCGCCCCAGAAGCAGCCGAGGCCGAACTGCACCTGCTCGAAGCCGGCGAAGTCGCCTTGGATCGGGCGGCCGTGGACGTGGTGCGCGTTGTGCACCGGCATCGCGGTATCGCGGCCGGGCAGCGCTTCGCCGGCGCGTGGCAGGCGCTGCTTGTGCGCGCCGATTCCGAGCAGTTTCTCGAGCATGTGGACTCCTTCGACCGGCTCCGCCGGCAATGTGGACAGCGCAGCACCCGCGATGCGAATGCGGCGTCGATGGATACGTCGCGCGGGTGGCGACGGATGCGTCACATCGGCGCGAGGCCGGCGTCCCAGTCGGGCTCGGCGTCGACATCGGGCGGCGTTCCGAAATCGAGCGCACGCACCACGGCGTCGGCTTGCGGCCACGCCATCTCCGGCACGCAGACCTGCACGACGCCGTACAGCGGCAGTTCGCCCATGCCGCCCGTGAGCGCTTCGCCGCGGATGAACACCGGGATGCCCGCGTCCTCGAGCGCATGGCGCACGAGATGGGCGTCGATGAGGTTCGCTGCGTCGTAGACGGGCTTCATGCGGGTCTCCCGCCGGGCCGGAGCGGCCTGCTCCGTTAAACTGCGGGCTTCCCCACGTGGTTGCAAGCCCGCATGTCCGCATCGCCCGAGAACGCCGCGCCCGAAACCGGCGTCAAGAACGACTTCATCCGCCAGATCGTCCGCGAGGACCTCGCGGCCGGGAAGCACCAGGCGATCCGCACGCGGTTCCCGCCGGAGCCCAACGGCTACCTGCACATCGGGCATGCGAAGGCGATCTGCCTGGACTTCGGCGTCGCGGCCGAGTTCGGTGGCGTCTGCAATCTGCGCCTGGACGACACCAACCCGGCGAAGGAAGACTCCGAGTACGTGCGCGCCATCCAGGACGACGTGCGCTGGCTGGGCTTCGAGTGGCATTCGCTGCGCCACGCGTCCGACTACTTCGAGGTGTTCTACCTCGCCGCCGAGAAGCTGATCGCGCAGGGCGATGCCTATGTCGACGACCTCACCGCTGACGAAGTTCGTGCGTATCGCGGCTCGCTGACCGAGCCGGGCCGCCCGTCGCCGTTCCGCGATCGCAGCGTCGACGAGAACCTCGACCTGTTCCGCCGCATGCGCGCGGGCGAATTCGCCGACGGCGCACGCACGCTGCGCGCGAAGATCGACATGTCCAGCGGCAACATCAACCTGCGCGACCCCGCGCTGTACCGCATCAAGCACGTCGAGCACCAGAACACCGGCAACGCGTGGTGCATCTATCCGATGTACGACTTCGCGCATTCGCTCAGCGACTCGATCGAAGGCATCACGCATTCGCTGTGCACGCTGGAGTTCGAGGACCACCGCCCGCTGTACGACTGGTGCGTCGACAAGGTCGACCTCGTCAATTACGCCGAACTGCTGAAGCCGCTGCTCGACAAGGGCTTCCCGCGCGAAGCCGCCAAGCCGCGGCAGATCGAGTTCTCGCGCCTGAACTTCAACTACCTCGTGATGAGCAAGCGCAAGCTGCTCGCGATGGTGAACGACGGCTTGGTCGACGGCTGGGACGATCCGCGCATGCCGACGCTGCAGGGCATCCGTCGTCGTGGCTATACGCCGGGCGCGCTGAAGCTGATGGTCGATCGCGTCGGCATCTCGAAGCAGAACTCTCTGCTCGACATCTCGATCCTCGAAGGAGCGTTGCGCGATGACCTCGACGCCGCGGCGCAGCGCCGCATGGGCGTGGTCGATCCGCTGAAGCTGGTGTTGACGAATCTGCCCGACGGCCACGAGGAATCGCTGACGTTCTCCAATCATCCGAAGGACGAATCCGCCGGCGAGCGGCGCGTGCCGTTCTCGAACGTGCTGTGGATCGAGCGCGAGGATTTCGAGGAAGTCCCGCCGAAGGGTTTCAAGCGCCTCACCGTCGGCGGCGACGTGCGCCTGCGTGGCGCCGGCATCGTGCGCTGCGACGAGGTGGTCAAGGATGCGGACGGCCGCGTCGTCGAAGTCCGTTGCACGCTCGATCCCGAATCGCGCCCCGGCATGGAAGGTGCGAACCGCAAGGTGAAGGGCACGATCCACTGGGTCAGTGCGAAGCACGCGGTCGAAGCGGAGATCCGCCTGTACGACCGCCTGTTCACCGTGCCGGACCCGGACGTCGACGAAGACGGGAAGACCTATCGCGACTATCTGAATCCGGAATCGCGTCGCGTGGTGACGGGCTATGTCGAGCCGTCCGCCGCGCAGGCTGCGCCGGAGACGAGCTTCCAGTTCGAGCGCATGGGTTATTTCGTTGCCGACCGCTATGACCATCGAGCCGATCGCCCGGTGTTCAACCGCAGCGTCACGCTGCGTGACACGTGGTCGGGCAAGGCTTGAGCATTCCCCACCGGAGCATCGCCATGCGCCTGTCGACGTTCGTTCCGATCCTGTGCGCGCTCTTGCTCGCCGCAGGTTGCGCACGTCCGCAAACGGCGAGCGGTGCCCCGGAGGCGATGACGTCGAACGATGCATCGCTTGCATCGCACGATGCGCCACCCGCGCAGTCGACACCCGCAAGCGCGGCGCAGAACACGGCGCCGGCACATCACCCAATCAAGAGCACGGGCCTGCCGCCCCAACGCGTCGAGATGCACGGCGCGCCGAAGCTGGTGACGAGCTGCGCGAGCAATTCGGATTGCACGGTCAAGAACGTCGGCAGTTGCTGCGGTGCGATGCCGGCCTGCGTCAACAAGAACTCGCCGGTCGATCCGGCGGCGGTACAGGCCGACTGCGCGCGACAGGGCATGTCGTCGACCTGCGGCTTCAAGGACATCCAGAGCTGCAGCTGCGTCGCCGGCACGTGCCGCGATTCGGGCAGCAGCTCCACACCGGTGGCTCAATGACGATGATGCTGTACGCACAGGTGCACCTCACGCTTCCCGCGTGGGTGCATGACGCGGTGGATACCGCACGCGCTTACGAAGGGGACGACGCGAAGGTCGCACTGGCGATCGAACTCTCGCGTCGCAATGTCGATGCACGCAGCGGCGGGCCGTTCGGTGCCGCTGTGTTCGGCCCGGACGATCGCGTCATCGCGGTTGGCGTGAATCGCGTGCTGCCGCATACGTGTTCGGTCGCGCATGCGGAAACGATGGCCTACATGCTGGCGCAGCAGCGCACGCAGCGGCCGCGACTCAACGAGAACGGCACCGGCCAGCGCGTCGGCCCAATCACGCTCGCGACATCCGCGCAGCCGTGCTGCCAGTGCTACGGCGCGACGGTCTGGGCAGGCATCGATCGGCTTCTGATCGGCGCGCGCAGCGAAGACGTGGAAGCGTTGACGGAATTCGACGAAGGCCCGCTGCCGGCGGACTGGGTCGGTGAACTCGAACGCCGCGGCATCGCGGTGCTGCGCGACGTGCAGCGCGACGCCGCCTGCGACGTGCTCCGCCACTATTCGTCGTCCGGCGGCGCGCGCTACTGACGCCGCCATGGCCGCCTCCAACACGACCGCTATTGCGCAGCCCGCACTGCTCGGCTACTGCCGCGCAGGCTTCGAGCCGGAACTTGCAGCGGAGCTCAGCGAACGCGCCGGCATGCTCGGCTTCGCGGGTTATGCGCGCACCGAGCGCGGCGCCGGCTTCGTCCGTTTCGTCTGCGAGGATGCCGAAGCGCTGTCGGAAGCATTGCCGCTGCGCGACCTGATCTTCGCGCGACAGAAGCTCGTCGCGTTCGCCGAATTGCCGACGCTGGGTGCGCGACCGGGCGTCAAACCCGATCGCGTCGGCGCGATCATCGATGCGATGGCCGCGACACTCGGCACGCCGGAGCTTCACTTCGGCGAAGTGCATGTTGAACATCCCGACAGCGACGAAGGCAAGCCGCTGGCCGCACTCGCGCGCGCCCTCGGCAATGCGCTGCGCCCCGCGCTGCGCGAAGCCGGCTGGCTCACCCACATCGATTCGCCCGATCGTCCGCACCTGCACGTGCTGCTCCAGTCGGGCGACCACGCGCATCTCGCGGTGACCGCGCCGAAGGATCGCAGCAGCTTTCCGATGGGCATCCCCCGCCTGCGCATGAATCCGCAGGCGCCAAGCCGCTCCGCACTCAAGCTCGAAGAAGCGCTTCTGACGTTGCTCGATGCGGAAGAACGCGAAGCGTGGTTGCGCGACAACATGCACGCAGCCGATCTGGGCGCCGCGCCAGGCGGCTGGAGCTGGGTGCTGATGCGCAGCGGCGTCCGCGTGGTCAGTGTCGACAACGGCCCGCTAGCGCAGCACCTTCTCGACAGCGGTTACGTTGAACACGTGCGCGCGGATGGTTTCGTCTGGCAACCGCGACGCACGCTCGACTGGATGGTCTGCGACATGGTCGAGCAGCCGCGACGCGTCGCCGAACGCATGGCCACGTGGCTGCGCGAAGGCTGGTGCCGCCGCACGATTTTCAACCTCAAGCTGCCGATGAAGAAGCGCTGGGACGAGACGCGGCAGTGCCTCGAACTGTTCGAACGCGAGGTCGGTCGACCGGTCGAATGGCGCGCCAAGCAGCTTTATCACGACCGCGAAGAGATCACGGTATTCGCGCGTCTACACAGCTGACACAACCCTGTCCGGCCGCTGAGGAAGCGACAGCAACGCGCTGGTAAAATGACGTCGAGTTGATCAACGCACGTCTAGCGTCGTCGTGATCCCACCGCGTAGGGCACGACCATGAGCACTCTCCGCAGCAGCACCCTTACTCTCGCGCTTGCGGCGTCACTTGGACTCGCCGGTCCGGCGATGGCCCAGCGTGTAGACCACGCGGCCGCCACTGTGCAGGCCGATGCCGCCACACAGCGCGCCAACGACGCCGCAAAGACTGCACGCGCTGCGTCCGACAACGCCAAGGTAGCCGCCAAGACCGCCGCACAGACCGGCGATGCAGCATCGGCGCAGGCAGCGCATCAGGCATCGGTAGCAGCCGAACATGCAAAGAATGACGCCGTGCAGGCTGCGCATGATGCAACCGGTATGGCCAGCGGCGCGGGGTCCAGCGTTGCGCCGATCGACACTGCGGCTGAAGCGACCGTTGCCGCCCGTGCGAGCGAACAAGCGAGCGCGCGGGCCGACGTGAACAGCCAAGCGGCTACTGACGCCGCCACGCCACCCGCACCGGTGACTACGACGACGCCGTCGATGCCTTCGCCGATGGCATCCGGCACCGCGACGGTCGCAACGTCCGCACCGGGCGCGGTCGCCGACATGCATTCGCCGACGCGCTTCAGCATCGACACGGCAGTGCTCGACGCGAACCACGACGGCTACCTGAGCCGCGAGGAAGCCGCGGGCAACCTCACGCTCAACACCGACTTCGCGACCATCGACACCAATGCCGACGGGCGCATCGGTACCGACGAGCTCCGCACGTGGATCAGCGCGGGCGGCCTGGCGAAGAACTCGCTTCCGGTACACGACATGCTGTCGGGCGTGGGCTCCGCGTCGGCGTTCCAGATGCTCGACGTCAATGGCGACGGCCGCATCAGCAGCAAGGAAGCGGGCGCGCAGGCCAGCCTGAAGTCGCGCTTCCGCACGCTCGACACCAACCACGACGGCATCCTGTCGCAGTCGGAATACGACGCAGCGGGCGCACGCAAGCCATAACGGTTTTCGTTCGATCGAACGACGCCCCGCTTCGGCGGGGCGTTTTCGTTAGAGGCCCGCAGCCTCGCGCCACAGCGCGTGCTGCAGCGGTGGGATGCGACCCGCGATGCCCAGCAACGAGCCTCGCAACATCGTTGGCACCGGGGCATCGTTCGAGAACACGCGATTGATCGCTTCAAAGGCGTACGCGGCGCGCGCGCTCGCGCTGCGTCGTTCGCGTGCCCATCGTGCGAGCCGCGACGTCGCAGGATCCGCATCACGGCCGGTGCGCGGCAATGCCGCACGCAGCGCCGCGATATCGCGCAGCCCGAGGTTCACGCCCTGCCCCGCCAGCGGATGCACGACATGTGCGGCGTCGCCGACCAGCAGCAGGCGACCTTCCCGATAGCGTTCGGCGAGCTGGCGTCGCAGCGGGAAGACGGCGCGCGGCGATGCGGGACGAACACTCCCGAGACGCGCGCCGGATGCATCGGTCAGCGCGACGGCAAGTGCATCGTCGTCGAGATCACGTAATCGCTTCGCCTCATCGATTGGCGCGGACCACACGATCGACGCGCGATGTTCGGCGACCGGCAGGAATGCGAGCGGGCCGGTCGGCAGGAAGCGCTGGTAGCAGGTCGCATGCAGCGGCAACTCGGTTTCGACGTAGGCGACGAGCCCGCCCTGCGCGTAGTCATGCAGCGGCGCGTCGATGTTTGCCAAGGCACGCAGGGATGATGCCGCGCCGTCGGCAGCGACGACCAGCTTCGCCTGCAGGCGACGGCCGTCCTCGAGCCGGAGCGTCGCGCGCGCATCGTCCTGTTCGAAGCCGGCGACCGACGCCGGCACGTGCAACGCCACGTCCTCGCGCTGCAGCGCATTCCACAGGCGGTCGACGAGCAACGCGTGTTCGACGATCCAGCCGAGCTCGCGACGTGCGAAACGGTCGGCATCGAAACGCAGTGCGCCGCCACCCGCGGCGTCCCATACATCCATGCCGCGATACGGATAGGCGCGTGCGGCGCGGATCGACGATCCGACGTCGAGCGTGTCGAACAGCGCCATGCCGTCCGGTGCGAGCGCGTAGACGCGCAGATCGGATTCGTCGTTCCGCCACGGTGGCGGCTCACGCGCTTCCAGCAGCGCGACGCTCCAGCCGTCGCGCGCGAACGCGAGCGCTGCGGCCGCGCCGACCACGCCACCGCCCACGACTGCGATGTCGACCACGTCGCGACGGCTCATGCGCTGCGTCGTCCGTCGTTGCCACGGCACAGCGCTGGCACGTCGCCGCGGTACCCCATTGCGCCGCCGACCAGCCAGGCCTGCAGCCACGACGGATGATCGAGCGACAGCAATGCGAGCGAACGCAGCGGTCGCACGAACACGCCGCGTGCGGTGCCGATGCGCAGCAGCCGGTCGGAAAAAGCGAGCGTGCGACGGCGATCCTCGACGCGACGCTCGGCGTAGCGATGAAGAAGCGCGTCGTTGCCGATCGCGTCGCGGCCGTCGCGCAATGCAGCGCCGACTTCCTCCGCCAGCGTGAGCGCGTCGCGCAGGCCGAGGTTGAAACCTTGGGCACCGAGAGGATGGATCGTCTGCGCGGCATTGCCGATCAAGACCGCGCGCTGTGCGACGGTAGCGTTCGCGATCACGCGATGCGCCGCGTAACGACTACGCGCACCGCAGCCGAGCAGCCGTCCATGGCGCCAGCCCAGGCGCTCCTGCAGGCGGGCGATGAACGCGTCGTCGTCGAGCGCTTCGACAGCGTCCGCGTCGTCATGCGCGACGCCGTGCACGAGCCCGTAATGGCGATCGGCACGCGGCAGCAATGCAGTCGGCCCGTCGTCAGTCAGTCGTTCGTACGCGGTGCCATCCGGCGCGCGCTCGGTACGCAGGCGCGCGACGAACAGGGCATGGCCGTAATCCGTTTCCCTCGTGCCGATGCCCAGCGCCTCGCGCATCGCGCTCGCGGTGCCGTCCGAACCGACGACCAGCGGCGCAGCGAGTTCGACCGCGCCATCCGAACCCTGCAACGTAATGCGACGCATCGCGCCGTCGAGCGACGTCGCCACCAGTCGCGCAGGGCGATAACGCGTGAGTCCGCGCACCGTCTCCAATCGCGCTTCCAACGCATGTCCGAAATCGCGTGCGACCACCACCT
Organism: Lysobacter sp. HA18; assembly: GCF_054057595.1. Taxonomy (NCBI): domain Bacteria; kingdom Pseudomonadati; phylum Pseudomonadota; class Gammaproteobacteria; order Lysobacterales; family Lysobacteraceae; genus Lysobacter; species Lysobacter sp. HA18. Next base: position 885,734 of record NZ_JBSRZL010000001.1, on the reverse strand, counting down.
GCCCGAACGCGGTGCGTCCGTAGCGTTCGGCGTCGAGTCGCGCCTGTCCGAAATCGCCCTGTCGGCTGACCACGATCCGGCGGATCGGGCCGCCGGCCGCGCGCAGCCTCGGCATGACACCGAGCGCGTCCAGCGCGTTGACGGTCGCCTCGGCAAACGACAGCGAGCGCTCGTCGAACACCGCGGGCATTTCGCCGGCCGGCGTCGCGTCGACCAGCGCGACATCGAGGCCCAGAGGCTCGAGCGCGAGGGCGAGGCTCGCGCCGACCAGGCCGCCTCCGACGATGACGAGGTCGTGCGTGCGCAAGGCGGCGTCGTTCATGCGGCCATGATACGGCCTGCCCGCGCGGGGTCCGTTAGAATGCGGGGCTCGCCGGCTCCGCGCCGGCCCCGTTTTCCCGGAGCGACCGATGACTGCCACCGCCCAGCGCACCCTGATCCTCACGCTGCTCGCCGCGCTGATGGCGGCCACGCGCATCAATCATTTCGCGCCGATCCCGGACGCGTCGTGGGCCGTGTTCTTCATCGGCGGCTTCTACCTGTCGACGTGGACGCGCTGGGCGTTCCCGGCGCTGATGGCGCTGGCCGTCGTCGTCGACTACGCGGTGATCACCCGCAGCGGCCAGAGCTTCTGGCAGGCGTACTGCGTGTCCGCCGCGTACTGGTGCTTGGCGCCGGCATACTTTGCGATGTGGGCGGGCGGCATGTGGCTGCGCCGTCGCAATGTCGCGACCGACGTGCGTTCGCTTGGCCTGCTCGCGGTGTCGGTGGTTGCGTCGTCGATCGTCTGCCAGCTGATCGCGCAGGGCAGCTTCTACTGGGTGTCCGCTTCGGTGTCGTCGCCGTCGTTCGCCGGCTGGTGGCAGAACTACGTGCAGTACCTGTTCCCGTACATGCAGACGGCCGCGATGTACGTCGCCGGCGCGGCGGTGGTGCACGTCGTCGCGACCTCGCTGTCGCGTGACCGCGCGCTCGCCGCGGGCTGATGGGCAACCGCCTTTCGAAGATCTACACGCGCACCGGCGACGACGGCACCACCGGCCTCGGCGACGGTTCGCGCACGGGCAAGGATTCGCCGCGCGTCGATGCGTATGGCACGGTGGACGAGGCGAATTCCTGCATCGGCCTGGTGCTTGCTACGCAACTGCCCGACGACGTCGCGCAACTGCTGACGTCGATCCAGCACCAGATGTTCGACCTCGGCGGCGAGCTGTGCATTCCCGGCCACGCCGCAATTTTCGATGCCGACATCGACCGCCTCGAACGCGAGCTCGACCGCTTCAACGACCCGCTGCCGCCGCTGAAGGATTTCATCCTGCCCGGCGGTGGCGAGGCCGCGGCGCGTTGCCATATCGCGCGTACCGTCGTTCGACGTGCCGAGCGCGAATGCGTGGCGCTGGCCCGCGTGGAAACCGTGCGGCCGGAAGCGGTGCGCTACCTCAATCGCCTGTCCGACCTGCTGTTCGTGCTCGCGCGCGTTCTCGCGCGTGCGAGCGGCCACGGCGAAGTGCTGTGGAATCACGAGCGTCGCCACGGCTGAGCGTTGCTGCATCGACTCCGCGTCTTCCTCAGAGGAACGCCGCCATGGCAGGACCCGCACGCGCCGGATTGGTCGTCTACGCCAAGGATCTCGAACGCGTCGCGTCGTTCTACGAACGGCTGCTCGGGATGACGCGGCTGCATGCGCGCGATGAGATCGTCGTGCTCGATACGCCCGACCTGCAACTGCTGGTGCATCGTATCCCCGACGAATACGCAGCGGACATCGTCATCACCTCGCCGCCCGAGCGTCGCGCTGACACGGCGCTCAAGTTCTTCTTCACGGTCGCCAGCCTCGAAGCCGCCGCATGCACGGCGGCTGACCTGGGCGGCGCGCTGTTCGACGAACGCTGGAGCGGCCCGGGCTTCGTTGCCTGCAATGCGATGGACCCGGAAGGCAACGTGTTCCAGCTTCGCGAAGCCGTGGGCTGAACGGCCCGCGACGCGCGCGAACGTTCGAGCGAGAATCCGCCGATGGCCGACACCCTCCCGCTTCTGCTGCTCACCCACCCCGCCTGCGCCGCGCACGTGCCGCCACCAGGCCACGCCGAGCGTCCCGAGCGGCTCGCGGCCGTCGTCGACGCGATCCGCGACACCTATCCCGACCTGCCCTGGGCGGAGGCACCGCTCGCCACGCGCGAGCAGCTCGCTCGCGTGCACGACGACTCGCTGATTGCGCAGGTGCTCGATAACGCCGTCGCGGAAGGCACGGTCCAGCTCGATCCCGACACCTTCCTCTCGCCGGGCGCTGCCGAGGCCGCGCTGCGCGCCGCGGGTGCGGGCGTCGCCGCGGTCGATGCGGTGATGAGCGGACAGGCACGTCGCGTGTTCTGCGCAGTGCGACCGCCCGGCCACCACGCCACGCGCGACACCGCGATGGGCTTCTGCTTCTTCGATTCGATCGCGGTTGCCGCCGCACACGCGCTCGATGTGTACGGGCTCGAGCGCGTAGCGATCGTCGATTTCGACGTGCACCACGGCAACGGCACACAGGCGATCTTCGAGAACGATCCGCGCGTCGTGTTCTGCAGCTCGCACCAGCTCCCGCTGTATCCGGAAACCGGGCATGCGCATGAGCGCGGCATCGGCAACATATTCAACGCACCGCTGCCGCCGGGTACGAGCAGCGAAGGCTTTCGTCGCGCGTGGAGTGAAACGCTGCTGCCGGCAGTCGATGCGTTCGCGCCGCAGCTGCTGCTGATCTCGGCCGGTTTCGACGCGCATCAGCGCGATCCGCTCGCACAGCTCGAACTCGAAGCGGTCGACTACCTGTGGATCACCGGCCAGCTGCGCGAGATTTCGCGTCGCCACTGCGACGGCCGCATCGTGTCGATGCTCGAAGGCGGTTACGACCTGCAGGCGCTCGCCGAATCGGCCGCCGCGCATGCAGGCGCGCTGGTCGCCGATGGCGCGAGCTGGTGACGCTCAGTCCAGCGGCTTGACGTACTTCAGCCACTCCGGCGCATAGCCGACGCGCTCGTACAGCCGGCGCGCTCCGTCGTTCTCCGGGAGCACATAGAGCTGGATCAGCGCGAAGCCCTGCGCCTTCGCCCAGTCTTCCGCCGTCGCCATCAATGCACGACCGATGCCGCGACCTTCCGCTTGAGGCGCGACGACGACGTCGGACACATGCGCTATGTCCGACTGCGTGTAGTAGTCGCGAATGCGGCGCACGTGGATGAATGCGCCGATCGCGCCATCGAGTTCGGCGACGAAGAATGCGCTGCGCCCGTCGGTTTCTTGCAGAGCTTCGGTAACGGCGGCAATGTCAGCTTTGCGCACCTGTTCGGTATCGCGACCGGCCGGCGTTCCGGTTGCCGCAAGTCGCGGAACCAGCGCGAGGATCGCGTTGTGATCGTGTTCCGTCGCGGCGCGGATCGCGAAATCCATGCGATCAGGCGAGCTTGCGTGCGTCGGCCATGAAGGCTTCGATTTCATCGGCTGAGCGTGCAAGCGCATCGGTCAGCACGCGCGGTGCGGCCTTCGTCACCAGCACGTCGTCTTCGATGCGGATGCCGATGCCACGCCATTTCGCATCGACCGTCGCGTCGTCCGCATCAACGTAGAGACCGGGCTCGATGGTGAACACCATGCCCGGCTCCAGAACGCGCGATTGCCCGTCGACGCGGTAGTCGCCGACGTCGTGCACGTCGAGGCCCAGCCAGTGGCCGGTCTTGTGGCGATAGAAGCGCTTGTAGCTGCCGTCAGCGATCACTTTCTCGAGCTTGCCTTTGAGCAGCCCGAGTCGCAGCAGGCCCTCCGCAAGCGTCGCGACCGCCGCTTCGTGAATCGCATCCCAGGGCGCTCCCGGCATTGCTTTCGCTAACGCGGCGGACTGCGCGTCCCGCACGAGGTCATGCAATGCACGCTGAGGCGGCGTAAAGCGGCCGCTGACGGGGAACGTACGCGTGATGTCCGCGGCATAACCGTCGACTTCCGCGCCCGCATCGATCAGCACGAGGTCGCCGTCGCGCGCACCCCCACGATTCGCGTTGTAGTGCAGCACGCAGGCATTCGCGCCGGCGCCGACGATGCTGTTGTACGCGGGCACTGCCGCATGGCGACGAAAAACGTATTCGACTTCCGCCTGCAGTTCGTATTCGGTGATGCCGGGCCGCGCGGCGCGCATCGCGGCCTGGTGCGCGGCGACGCTGACATCGGCGGCCTTCTGCATCAGCTTCAATTCGCCGGCGTCCTTGAACAGGCGCAGCTCGTCGAGCAGATGGCCGAGTTCGAGGAACTCGTGCGGCGGCTGCGCGCCGCTGCGCACCTGCGCGCGCACGCGGTTGAGCCAGCCGATGAGCTTGAGATCGAACTCGGCGTCGCGACCGAAGTGGTAGTACACGCGCGACCGGCCTTCGAGCAGGCCCGGCAGGATGTCGTCGAGATCGGTGACCGGATACGCGTCGTCGAGGCCGAATGCGTCGACCGCACCATCCGGACCAAAACGCGGGCCGTCCCAGCCTTCGCGCTCGGGATCGCGCTCGCGGCAGAACAGGATCGCCTCGCCGTGCTTGCGGCCCGGAATCAGCGCGAGCACCGCGTCAGGCTCGGGAAAGCCCGTGAGGTACAGCAGGTCGGAGTCCTGCCGGTACGGGAAATGGGTGTCGCGGCTGCGCACGCGTTCCGCGGCAGCGGGCACGATCACGATCGCGTCGTCGCCCGCCATGCGCATCAGCTGGCGACGGCGGCGGGCGAACGGGGACGCGGGCGTTCGCGTCGTCGTACGGGGAGTGGACGGTTTGGCCATCGCGCCGATGGTAGGTCCAGCGCGGCGCGAATGGCTACGCGATCAGTTCAGGCGCTGGCGGTGTTCGCGGGCGAGCACGCAGTCGCCATGCAGCAGCAGCGCGGCGACACGGACGAACTCCTCGATCTCGACCAGCGCTTCCTCGTCCTCTTCGTCGCCCTCGTCCTGCGGCTGCGCAGCGGCGAGCTTGGCGAGGTCGGCGAGCGCTTCGCTGCTTTCGTCGGACAGCGGCGCTTTCGCGCCCGAAGCCAGCCCGAACGCGCTGACGAAGCCGCGGCACCAGTCGAATACCGCACCGCTGCGCTCGATCAGCGGCGCGTCGGAGTCGGGCAGCAGCAGTTCGAACTCGAAGCTGCGATCGGCCAGCTGCGCGGCGGTCGCTTCGCGGAGTCGATCCAGCGGCGAACCCGCGCCGGGCGCCGGCAGCTGCGGGTCGGCGAAGACGGGCGCGAGCCAGGCGCGGTCGTTCTGGCCGCCACCGGCGAGCCAGCCGCAGAGCGCACCATGAAGTTCAAAAGGCGACGTCGCGAGCCCGTAGCGAACGGATTCGGCATCGATGTCGGCAACGGACGGCAGTTCGGATTCGGACACGGGCGAACGAAAGCGCGACGGGGTTCGCGAGTGTAACAACCCCGACCCGTTTGCCGGTTGAGGCTGCGCGCTGGCGACGCCTACATTGGCTCATCCTCCCGGTCGCGAGTGCCGTGCGCACGCCTGTCACCGTTCGGCTCCGGGCTTTCCTCGCTCCGCTGCTCATCGCTGCGCTGCTGGGTGTGCCGCAGGGGCCGGCCGTCGCGGCGACGCGCGAGTTCTACTTCGAACCGATCGGCAGCGACCGCGGCCTGACCCAGAACTCCGTCGGCGCGATCGCGCAGGACCCGCTGGGCTTCGTCTGGGTCGGCACGCAGGGCGGCCTGCATCGATACGACGGCGAGCGCTATCGCGTTTACCGCCACGACCCGCGCGACCCCAAGAGCCTGCCCGACAGCTTCGTCACCGCGCTCGCGGTCGACGAGTCGCCCGCGCTGTGGGTCGGCACGTTCTCGCAGTACGTGGCGCGGCTCGACCTGCGCACCGGGGAGATCCGCCGCTACCTCGGCGTGGTGCCCGATCGTCGCGACGACCGCCAGGTGCTCGCGCTGCAGCCCGATCGCGATGCGCTGTGGATCGGAACGGTCAGCGGTCTGGATCGGCTCGACACCAAGACCGGGACGCGTCGACGCGTGCTGGACCTGCCGCCTCGCAAGCCGAGCGGCGTCCCCAACCAGCGACTCGTGCGCGACCGCGCCGGGCATCTCTGGTACGCGACCGGCGCCGGGCTGTTCCGCATCGACGGCACGCAGGTCATCTCGGTGGCCGGCGCGCAGCCCGCCTATGCCGCGCAGGAAGGCCACGACGGGCGCATCTGGGTCGGCGGCGACAACGGCCTCGACCTCGTCACCCCGGCCGGCCGCACTCACGTCTGGCCCGCCGACAACCAGCCCGCGCAGATCCGCGCCATGGTGCAGACGCCGGATGGTCGTCTCTGGTTGTCGGTCTACCCGCACGGCCTGCGCCGTTTCGACCCCGCCGCCGGCGAGGCGCTCGCGCTCAACGAGGATCGCTCCGTCGCCGGCACGCTTCCGGAGAACAGCGTCAACACGATGCTGGTCGATCGCAGCGGGCTGCTCTGGCTGGGCGGGCAGTTCCGCGGTGCGGCGGTGGGCGATCCGCGCGGCGCCGAGTTCGCGTTCATTACCGACACTACCCCGCGGAACGACGTCAACGCCGCGGCCGACGACAGCGTGCGCTCGGTGATCGGCACGCCTGGCGCGCTCTGGTACAGCACCGACGGCGACCGCCTGGTCCGCTACGACTTCGCCACACGCACGCCGCAGGACATCACCGACCGCCTGCCCGGCGGGCCGACGCGCGTCGCCGCGTTCCTTCGCCAGCCCGACGGCCATCTGCTGCTCGCAGCCGCGAATGGGCTGATGGATCTCGATCCCGCGACCCGGGGCATCCATCGCATCGCTCTGCCGAACGGCGTGCAGTTGGTCGCACGCTCGATCTATCGCGGTGCCGACGGCGTGATCTGGATCGGAACGTCGGGCGACGGCGCGTATCGCTACGACCCCGCGCGCGCAACGGTCGACCACCTCGCACCCGGCGCGCAGCTCTCGCATCCGAACGTGCATGCCCTGCTGGTCGACCACGCAAGCCGCGTGTGGTTCGGCACCGGCGACGGCCTCGACGTGCGCGCAACCGACGGCACAATCCGTCACTACCGCCACGACCCCGATCGCGAGGATTCGCTGCCGAGCAACGTCGTGCGCGCGTTGTACGAGGACGCCGCGGGGCGCATCTGGGTCGGCACGCATGCGGGCCTCAGCCAGGCGGTGCCGGATACCGCGAACGGACTGCTCTTCCGTCGCCCGCTCGACACCGCCCTGCCCGACCGCCGCACCGTCACCATCTTCTCGTTGCGCGAAGCGCCGGCCGGCACGCTGTGGGCGGGCACCGACGCCGGCCTGCTGCGCTTCCGTCCCGACCGCGGCGACGCGCGACTATTCGGGCTCGGCGAAGGCCTTCAGGACCTCGAGTTCAACGGCGGCGCGTCCGGCACGCTCGCCGACGGCCGCCTCGCGTTCGGCGGTGTGCGCGGCATCAACCTCGTCGACCCGCGCCGTCCCGATGCTCCAACCTACGCCGCGCCGCTGCGCCTGCTGTCCGTACGCGTCGGCAATCGCGAAAGCGCGGAAGGCGCGCTATGGCCGCCGACGTCGCTGCACATCGGCGCGGGCGAGGACATCGTGCGCCTCCGCATCGGCGCGCTCGACTTCGCACCATCGACGCGTCCGCGCTACCGCTATCGCATGGACGGTTTCGACGCCGACTGGATCGACAACGGCACGCAGCGCGAGATCACCTATACGCATCTGCCGCCGGGGCACTACACGTTCCGCGCGCAGGGCCACCGACCGCAACGGACGCTGGTCGCCGGGGGAGCTCACGCTGCCGCTCGACGTCGCACGTCCGCTGTGGCGGCACCCGCTGGTCATCGCGTTGGCGTCGTTCCTGCTGCTCGCACCGCTGGTGTTCGCGGCGTGGCAGTGGGTGCAGCGTCGTCGCCGCGAAAGCGTGCACCTCGCCGATCTCCGCGAACGCGAGGAGCGCCTCAAGCTCGCGTTGTGGGCGTCGGGCGAACAGTTCTGGGATTACGACCTCGAACGCGAACTGATGCATCGCACGCAGGCGCGCGTGGGCGACGTCGGCGAAGCGGACATCGGGGTCGACACCATCGAGGAACAGGCGCATCGCATCCATCCCGACGATGCCGAACGCGTGCTCGGCCAGTTGCGTCGACACCTGCGCGGCGAGTTGCCGGTGTTCCAATCGCAGCACCGCGTGATCGGCGAGAACGGCGAATGGGTCTGGGTGCGTGCACGCGGCCGCGTGGTTGAGCGCGACGATACGGGACGCGCGCTGCGCATCGCCGGCACTGCGCGCGACATCACCTCCACACGCCGCGCCGAACGCGATCGCCGCGTCGCCAGCGAAGTGTTGCGCAGCATGGCGGAAGCCGTCGCGGTGTTCGACGACGAGTTCAATTTCATCTCGGTCAATCCGGCGTTCACCCGCATGACGGGCTACACCGAAGCGGAACTCGCGGGACAGAAAACCAGCCTCATCGACAGCCGCCAGCACGACGAAATCGTCTACCGGCAGATGCGCGATGAATTGCAGCGCGAAGGTCGGTGGTCGGGCGAGCTGTGGCAGCGTCGCAAGGACGGCAGCGAGTTCCTGTGCTGGCTGCAGGCGAGCGTGGTGCTCGACAACGCGGGCCAGCGCGGTCACTGGGTTGCAGTGTTGTCCGACATCACCGACCAGAAGCGCGCCGAGCAGGAACTGCGCTACCTCGCGAACTACGACACGTTGACCGGCCTGCCGAATCGCGCGTTGCTGCTCGAACGCCTGTCGCGTGCGATCGCACGCGCCAAGCGCCAGGAGACGCGCATCGCCGTGCTATTCCTCGATCTCGACCGCTTCAAGGACATCAACGATTCGCTCGGCCACGCGGCGGGCGACGCGATTCTTCGAGCCACCGCGGGCCGGCTGCGTCATGCGCTTGGTGGCCGGCATGTGGTCGCGCGACTCGGCGGCGACGAGTTCACCGTGGTGATGGAACACGTCGAGGACGCCGAGGAAGCCGAGACGGTCGCGCGGCAACTGCTCGCCGCATTCGAAGCACCTCTCGACGCCGGCGACCTGCGCGACGTCATCATCTCGCCGTCGATCGGCGTCGCGCTGTACCCGGACGATTCGGACACGCCGTCAGATCTTCTGAAACACGCCGACACCGCGATGTACCAGGCGAAGGCGCTCGGCCGCCGCACCTACATGCGCTACAGCGGCGCAATGGACATGGACATTCGGCGCCGTGCCACGTTGTCCGCGGCGCTGCGCAAGGTGATCGATCGCGAGGAGCTGCATCTCGTCTACCAGCCACGGCTGTCGCTGTCGCAACAGCGCATCGTCGGCGTAGAAGCGCTGCTGCGCTGGAATTCGTCGGAATTCGGCGCGGTGTCGCCGGCGCAATTCATCCCGCTCGCTGAGGAATCGGGCCTGATCCTCGAGATCGGCGAATGGGCGCTGCGCAATGCGTGCGAACAGTTGCAGGCATGGCGCGCGGATGGCCTCGACATCGCAATGGCGGTCAATGTCTCCGCATTGCAGTTGCGCCGCGGGCACCTTGCCGGCGTGATCGAACGCCTGCTTGCCGACACCGGCCTGCCGCCGGACCGCCTGGAACTCGAGCTCACCGAGAGCGTGATCATGGCGGAGGAAACGTGGTCGGCCCTGCAGGCGATTCGCGACCTTGGCGTGCACATGTCGATCGACGACTTCGGTACCGGCTACTCGTCGTTCGCCTACCTCAAGCGCCTGCCGATCAATGCGCTCAAGATCGACCGCGAGTTCATCGGCGATCTCACCCGCGACCCGGACGACGAAGCCATCACCAGCGCAGTCATCGCGATGGGCCATTCGCTGGGCCTTAACGTCGTCGCGGAGGGTGTCGAGACGGACGGCCAGCTCGAATTCCTGCGCCGCCACGGCTGCGACGAGATCCAGGGCTACTGGCTCGCGCGTCCGCTGCTGCCCGACGACTGCGAGCGCTTCATGCGCGAATGGCGCTGGGAAGACGGCGTGCCGCCCGCGCCTTGATTCGGGCGGTCGCGCTGCTATCGTGGCGGCATGGATGACAGGCCCCAGACGCTCGAGCTGATCCACCGGCTGGCCCGGCGCATCGACGAACTCGGCGATCGTCTTCGTCGACTGCAGGACGAGAATCGCAGTCTGCGGCACCAGCAGAACGAACTCGTCGCAGAACGCGCGTCGCTGCTCGCGAAGAACGAACAGGCACGCGTACGCGTCGAAGCGATGATCGCGCGCCTGCGTTCGCTCGAGCAGCACACGTGAGCGACATGAGCACGAACTCGACGACAGAGCCGGTCAACATCCGTGTGCTCGATCGTGAGTACACGGTCGGCTGCACGCCCGAGCAGCGTGAAGGCCTGCTCGCAGCCGCGAAACTGCTCGACAAGCAGATGCGCGAGGTGCGTGGCAGCAACAAGATGGCGGCGGTCGACCGTATTGCAGTACTCGCCGCATTGAACATCGCGCACGAGTTGCTGCAGGTGAAGCAGGACACGCACAGCGAGCGCGATATCGCGCATTCCCTCGGCATGCTGAACCGTCGCCTCGACGACCTGCTCGATCTTCCGGCCGGTTGAGCGACGGTCATTCCGCGCTGCGCCCGCGTTTCACGACGCGACTGAATTACACCCGAGTCGGTACGACGAATGACCGGTTGCACACGACATCGGGCGGTATACTTCTCGCACGTCCTCTGCTGTGTGCGACGGCGTGTGCAAACATTCGCCTTGGCCCTTAAAAACGACACCGGGAACGTGACCGTCATCCGGAGTGCATGCCCGCCCGCGAGCGGGAAGCCCGAAGGTGACCGAGCGTTCCCACTTGAACCCAGGGTTCAAGGTCGTTTCGCACGCATCGGCATGGTGGAGGACACTCTTTTCCGTTCGTCGCGTCGCGCCCTCCTGGGCGCCGCGCGATGACCGTCGCCACCGACGACCTGCGTCGTCTCCGGCGCGACATTCGCTCGCGCCGCGCGGCACTTTCTCCCGCTCATCGCATCGCCGCGGCGCAGCAGGTTGCTGCGCGATTGCGCGCTCTGCCTGCTCATCCGTCGTCGGGTTACGTTGCGGGCTACTGGGCGGTCGACGGCGAAATGCCATTGCATGTGTGGCAGCTCGGTCTGCCGGCCGACTGCGTCTATTGCCTGCCCGTGCTCGGCGAAGACGCGCGGCTGCGTTTCGCGCCGTGGCGTAGTGGCGACGCTTTGGTGTCGAACCGTTTCGGCATCCCGGAGCCCGACGTCGCGCCGTCGTCGCTGCTCGAACCTGCCGACCTTGCACTGATCGCGATGCCGCTGGTCGCGTTCGACACCGCATGCAACCGCCTCGGCATGGGCGGCGGCTGGTACGACCGCAGCCTCGCGGGCCTGCGCGAACGCGCGACGCGGCCTCTGCTGGTCGGCATCGCCTACGAACTCCAGCGCGTCGACGCGCTCACACCCACCGAGTGGGATGTCCCGCTCGATGCCGTCTGCACTGAATCCGACACCTACATGGCGAACGAATGACGACCCGCCGCCGACACTGGCTCATGAAGTCCGAGCCCGACGCTTTTTCGATCGACGATCTTCAGCGTGTTGGCACCGAGCCGTGGACGGGCGTGCGCAATTACCAGGCACGCAACTTCATGCGCAACGGCATGCGCGTTGGCGATGGCGTGCTGTTCTATCACTCGAATTGCAGCCCCCCGGGCATCGTCGGAGTCGCGACGGTCGCGACGAACGCCTATCCCGACCCGACGCAATTCGAGCGCAAGTCGCACTACTTCGATCCGAAGGCCACGCAGGAAGAACCCCGCTGGTTCAACGTCGACGTGAGCTTCGAGCGCAAGCTCTCGCGAATCATTCCGCTCGACGAGATTCGCTCGCACGCCGAAGAACTCGGCGAGGAATTCGAGTTGATCCGTCGCGGCAGCCGCCTGTCCGTCCTGCCGGTCTCCGCCGCGCAGTGGAAACTTCTTCTTTCCCTCGAGTAAGCCCGTGACCGAAGCGAAACGCCTGGCCGCCGAAAAGGCGATGGACTACGTCGAGGACGGCATGATCGTCGGCGTCGGCACCGGCTCGACCGTCGCCTATTTCATCGACGCGCTGGGTCGTGAGCCCGACCGCATCCGTGGCGCAGTTTCGAGCTCCGACCAAAGCACCCAACGCCTGCGATCCCACGGCATCGAAGTGCTGGATCTCAATGCGACTGGCCCGCTCGCGCTCTATGTCGACGGCGCGGACGAATGCGACCCGTCCAAGCGCTTGATCAAGGGTGGCGGCGCAGCGCTGACGCGCGAAAAGATCATCGCCCAGGCGAGCGACCGCTTCGTCTGCATCGTCGACCCGAGTAAGCAGGTCGACGTGCTCGGGCGTTTCCCGTTGCCCGTCGAAGTCATCCCAATGGCACGCAGCCTCGTGGCACGCGCGATCGTCGCGATCACCGGCGGCCAGCCCGTCTGGCGCGACGGCGTCACGACCGACAACGGCAATTGGATCCTGGACGTGCACGGCCTTCGCATCTGTGACCCAGTCGCAATGGAGACGGCGCTGAATCAAACGCCGGGTGTGGTCAGCGTCGGGCTGTTCGCGCGACGGGCGGCGGACATCGTCATCATCGGCGGCGAGACGCCGCGCGTCCTCTGATCTGACACGCTCAGCTCGACCTTGCCCGGCCAGGCTGCTGCACCTGTCCCGGCCTGATGCTGGTTGAAATAGCGCGCCGTTTTAACGCCACTGCATAGTAAATGCTTAGCAAATCGAATATCCGCTAGGCGCCTAGGCGCAATGCGCGACCGGACGCTTGACGTTTGCTCCTTCGTTAGGGCGTCGCAGAGTCATGGACTTTTGGCGCGGTCGTGCATTACCTAGCCCTGACACTCGACATTACTTCTGCCCAACTAGCCGCGGACATTTAGCCGCAAACATTTCCGCCCGCGCAAAGACAAACCCCCGCCTGTTTTCACAGGCGGGGGTTTGCGGGATAAAGACCCTGGCGATGACCTACTCTCGCATGGGCAAATGCCACACTACCATCGGCGCGGGTGCGTTTCACTTCCGAGTTCGGGATGGGATCGGGTGGTTCCACACCGCTATGGTCACCAGGGAGAGGGTGGAGGGTCGCCTTTCGGCGCCACGCTCTCGACGGTTACCGGACAGACCTTGCGGTCTGAGCGGAATAAGTTGGATGTAGCGAGCAGTGAATGTCGTGACGTGTCACGAGGGTAAGGTGCTTTGGTTAACCCAAAGCGTCTTGAGGTTATATGGTCAAGCCGCACGGATCATTAGTACAGGTTAGCTCAACGCATTGCTGCGCTTACACACCCTGCCTATCAACGTCGTAGTCTTCAACGTTCCTTTAGGGGAGTCAAGCTCCCGGGAGATCTCATCTTGAGGCGCGCTTCCCGCTTAGATGCTTTCAGCGGTTATCGCTTCCGAACATAGCTACCCGGCAGTGCCACTGGCGTGACAACCGGAACACCAGAGGTTCGTCCACTCCGGTCCTCTCGTACTAGGAGCAGCCCCTCTCAAATCTCCAACGCCCACGACAGATAGGGACCGAACTGTCTCACGACGTTCTGAACCCAGCTCGCGTACCACTTTAAATGGCGAACAGCCATACCCTTGGGACCGACTACAGCCCCAGGATGTGATGAGCCGACATCGAGGTGCCAAACACCGCCGTCGATATGAACTCTTGGGCGGTATCAGCCTGTTATCCCCGGAGTACCTTTTATCCGTTGAGCGATGGCCCTTCCATACAGAACCACCGGATCACTAAGACCTACTTTCGTACCTGCTTGATCCGTCGATCTTGCAGTCAAGCACGCTTATGCCTTTGCACACAGTGCGCGATGTCCGACCGCGCTGAGCGTACCTTCGTGCTCCTCCGTTACTCTTTGGGAGGAGACCGCCCCAGTCAAACTACCCACCATACACGGTCCCCGCGCCGGATAACGGCGCCAGGTTAGAACGTCAAGCACATCAGGGTGGTATTTCAAGGATGGCTCCACCGAAGCTAGCGCCTCGGTTTCATAGCCTCCCACCTATCCTACACAGACGAACTCAACGTTCAGTGTAAAGCTATAGTAAAGGTTCACGGGGTCTTTCCGTCTTGCCGCGGGAACGCTGCATCTTCACAGCGATTTCAATTTCACTGAGTCTCGGGTGGAGACAGCGCCGCTGTCGTTACGCCATTCGTGCAGGTCGGAACTTACCCGACAAGGAATTTCGCTACCTTAGGACCGTTATAGTTACGGCCGCCGTTTACTGGGGCTTCGATCAAGAGCTTCGCCTTGCGGCTAACCCCATCACTTAACCTTCCAGCACCGGGCAGGCGTCACACCCTATACGTCCACTTTCGTGTTTGCAGAGTGCTGTGTTTTTGATAAACAGTCGCAGCGGCCTGGTCACTGCGGCCCTTCTCAGCTATTAACCAAAAAGGGCGCACCTTCTCCCGAAGTTACGGTGCTATTTTGCCTAGTTCCTTCACCCGAGTTCTCTCAAGCGCCTTAGAATTCTCATCCTGCCCACCTGTGTCGGTTTACGGTACGGTCTGCGTAAGCTGAAGCTTAGGAGCTTTTCCTGGAAGCGTGATATCGGCAGCTTCGCCCTAATGGGCTCGTCCTTAGTCTCAACGTTGCTCCCCCGGATTTGCCAAAGGGAACCGCCTCAACTCTCTCACCCGGACAACCAACGCCGGGCCTGCCTAACCTTCTCCGTCCCTCCATCGCACTTACGCGAGGTGCTGGAATATTAACCAGCTTCCCATCGACTACGCTTTTCAGCCTCGCCTTAGGGGCCGACTCACCCTGCGCCGATTGACGTTGCGCAAGGAAACCTTGGGCTTTCGGCGTGCGGGGTTTTCACCCGCATTATCGTTACTCATGTCAGCATTCGCACTTCCGATACCTCCAGCAACCTTCTCAAGTCACCTTCAACGGCTTACGGAACGCTCCTCTACCGCGCATACAGAAGTATGCACCCCAAGCTTCGGTTCATCGCTTAGCCCCGTTAAATCTTCCGCGCAGACCGACTCGACCAGTGAGCTATTACGCTTTCTTTAAAGGGTGGCTGCTTCTAAGCCAACCTCCTGGCTGTCTGTGCCTTTCCACATCGTTTTCCACTTAGCGATGAATTTGGGACCTTAGCTGTGGGTCTGGGTTGTTTCCCTTTTCACGACGGACGTTAGCACCCGCCGTGTGTCTCCCATACAGTCCGTCTCGGTATTCGGAGTTTGCAATGGTTTGGTAAGTCGCAATGACCCCCTAGCCATAACAGTGCTCTACCCCCGAGAGGATACATATGAGGCGCTACCTAAATAGCTTTCGAGGAGAACCAGCTATCTCCGGGTTCGATTAGCTTTTCACTCCTAATCACACCTCATCCCCTACCTTTGCAACGGGAGTGGGTTCGGGCCTCCAGTCGGTGTTACCCGACCTTCACCCTGGGCATGACTAGATCACCCGGTTTCGGGTCTACTGCCCGCGACTATGCGCCCTTATCAGACTCGGTTTCCCTTCGCCTCCCCTATACGGTTAAGCTCGCCACGAACAGTAAGTCGCTGACCCATTATACAAAAGGTACGCCGTCACCCTTGCGGGCTCCGACTGCTTGTACGCACACGGTTTCAGGATCTATTTCACTCCCTTCACCAGGGTTCTTTTCGCCTTTCCCTCACGGTACTGGTTCACTATCGGTCGGTCAGTAGTATTTAGCCTTGGAGGATGGTCCCCCCATGTTCAGACAGGGTTTCACGTGCCCCGCCTT
>NZ_JBSRZL010000001.1:412500-867500 GCF_054057595.1 Lysobacter sp. HA18 | reverse complement strand
TGGACAGTCATCCACCACCAGACGCCCGCACAAGTCACCTGCGCACACTGTCAAAGATCAGAAGACTTCGGCCTCAGCGCCTCGTCTTTTCAACCCCTCGAACCGACTTCAGTCCGTCCGAGTGAGCCGCCCATTTTAGGGCAGTTTCGATCACTGTCAACACCCTGTGATCGAAGTTTTTTGCTTCGTTTCAGGTCCGGCCGCGGTCGCGGTGCGTTCCCTTCAACGGGGCGCGCATTGTGCACAGCGCCTCGACGTTTGGGAAGAGGCAATTTGCGGTTGCGCGCTACTTGTTCATCGACACTTGACCGTGGCGCGCGCGTACCGGAACGTCGTCCGCACTTTTCGGAGGGGATGCCATGAACAAGGGATGGGTGCTCGCGCTCGCACTGCTGCTGGTGACCGGTTGCGCGAGCGGCCGTGATACGTGGGTCGAACTTTCGGGCAAGCGCTATGCGGTGGAGCTTGCGAACACGGAAGAGAGCCGCGAACGCGGACTCATGTTCCGTGACGAGATGGCCGCCGACCACGGCATGCTCTTCCTGCATGACCGAGAGGAGCCGCTCGCGTACTGGATGAAGAACACCAAGATCCCGCTGGACATCCTGTACTTCGACACCGGCCGCAAGCTCGTATCGCAGCAGCGCGACGTCCCACCCTGCACGCTGGGTGATGCATGCCCGCCTTACCCGAGCGGTACGCCCGCTCGCTACGTGCTGGAACTCAACGCCGGCCAAGCCGAACAGCTGAAGCTCCAGAACGGTGCCGAACTCAAGTTGGGACCCGGCATCACGCCCCTCAAGTAAGCGATCAGACTTCGGTCATCTCGAAGTCATCCTTGGTGACGCCGCAGTCCGGGCACGTCCAAGTGTCCGGCACGTCGTCCCAGCGCGTGCCGGGTGCAATGCCTTCTTCCGGCAGCCCGGCCGCCTCGTCGTAGATGAAGCCGCAGACGACGCACATCCAGGTGCGGAACGGGGCGTTTTCTGCGGGCATCGACATGGGGGGATAATGCGTGGATTGCGGGCGCGCATTGTCCCACCCGCCACACTTCGCGGAAAGCATGTCTCCCACCCTGCCGCTGTGGCCGCGTCGCGGCCTGTATGCGATCACGCCGGACGAAGCCGACACCGGGCGGCTCGTCGCTCGCGTGGCGCCTGTGCTCGATGCCGGCGCGACGGTCTTGCAGTACCGGAACAAGCAGGCTGACGACGCGCTGCGTCGCGAGCAGGCGCTTGCACTGCAGCCGCTGTGCCATGCGCGCGGCGTGCCACTGATCATCAACGATGACTGGCGCCTCGCCTTGCGCATCGGCGCGAATGGCGCGCATCTAGGCGGCGACGATGGCGACGTGCAGGAAGCGCGGCGCGCGCTCGGCGACACCGCGATCATCGGCGCGTCCTGTTACGACAGCCTCGACCGTGCGCGCGACGCCGCGAATGCTGGCGCGAGCTACATCGCGTTCGGAGCATTCTTCCCGTCCGGTACCAAGCCGGACGCACGCCGCGCAACACCCGATCTTCTTCGCGACAGTGCGGACCTCAGGCTGCCGCGCGTCGCGATCGGCGGCATCACGGCCGCGAACGCGCGCATCCTCATCGCCGCGGGCGCTGATCTCATCGCCGTAATCGGCGGCCTCTTCGATTCGCCCGGCCCGCGCGCCGCTACGCGCGCCTACATCGACTGCTTCAAGGATCCCGCATGAACCACACCACGTCCGAGCGACTGTTCGCCCGCGCCTCCGAGCTGCTTCCGGGCGGCGTGAACTCGCCCGTACGCGCGTTCCGGTCCGTCGGCGGCACGCCGTTCTTCGCGCAGCGCGCCGAAGGTGCGTATCTGCATGACGTCGACGGCAATCGCTATGTCGACTACGTGGGTTCGTGGGGTCCGATGATCGCGGGCCACGCGCACCCGCGCGTGCTGGACGCAGTGGAACGCACCATGCGCAACGGCCTGAGTTTCGGCGTGCCGAATCCGCTGGAGGTCGACATGGCGGAAGCAATCACGCGCATCGTGCCGAGCTGCGAGATGGTGCGCATGGTGAACTCCGGCACCGAAGCGACGCTGTCGGCGATCCGCCTCGCGCGCGGCGCCACCGGCCGCACGCGCATCGTCAAGTTCGAAGGCTGCTATCACGGGCACGGCGACAGCTTCCTCGTGAAAGCCGGCAGCGGCGTCATGACGCTGGGGCTGCCAAATTCGCCGGGCGTTCCGGCGGCGCTCGCCGACCTCACGCTGACGTTGCCCTATAACGACTTCGGCGCGGCGACCGCGCTGTTCGACAGCACCGGGGACGAAATCGCCGCGCTGATCATCGAACCCATCGTCGGCAACGCGAACTGCATCCTGCCGCGCGACGGGTACCTGCAGCACCTGCGCGAGCTGTGCACGAAGCACGGCACGCTGTTGATTTTCGATGAAGTGATGACGGGCTTCCGCGTCGCGCTCGGTGGCGCGCAGCAGCGTTACGGAATCACGCCGGATCTGTCGACGTTCGGCAAGATCATTGGGGGCGGCATGCCAGTGGGTGCGTATGGCGGACGTCGCGACCTGCTGCAGCAGATCGCGCCGGCGGGCCCGATCTACCAGGCCGGCACGCTGAGCGGCAATCCGGTGGCGATGGCAGCTGGCCTTGCGACGCTGGAACTGATCGAAGCGCCGGGCTTCCACGACGCCCTCGAGCGCTCAACGCATGCACTGTGCGACGGGCTCGAGGCTGCAGCGCGTGATGCGGGCATCGCGTTCCACACCACGCGTGCGCCGGGCATGTTCGGCCTGTATTTCCGCGAAGGACCCGTCGAGACGTTCGAAGACGCGAAGGCGTCCGACACCGCGCGCTTCACTCGTTTCTTCCACGCGATGCTGGAGCGCGGCGTGTATCTCGCACCGTCCGCATTCGAAGCCGGTTTCATGTCGAGCGCGCATGGTGACGCGGAGATCGCGCACACGATCGCCGCCGCACGCGAGGCGTTCGTCGAACTGTGAGGACGACGCCGTCGCTGGTTCTGTTCGACCTCGACGGCGTGCTTGCCACGTATGACCGCGCCACTCGGGTGGCGCATCTCGCAAATTCCTTGAGCGTGCGCGTCGATGCGGTGTGGTCGGCGCTGTTCGACAGTGGGCTCGAGGATCGTTTCGATGCGGGCGAGATTGGCGCGGATGCGTATCTCCTCGAGCTCGGTGAGGGACTCGGCGCGCGCGTGGACCGGAAACTCTGGGCGGCTGCGCGATGCGCCGCGATGGATGTCGATGACACGCTTCCCGCGCTTCTTTCCACCGCCCGCGAGCATGCCGACATCGCGGTGCTGACCAACAACGGTGAACTGCTGGTCGAACTGCTGCCGCAGATCGCACCGTCGCTGGCCGCCGCATTCCGCGATCGCGTGCTCTGCAGCGGCCGCTTCGGCCTCCGCAAACCCGAAGAACACGTTTATCTCGAAGCCGTTCGGGTGCTCGGCCATGCACCGGAATCGACGCTGTTCCTCGACAACTCGGTCGCGAACGTCGAAGGTGCGCGACGCGCGGGCTTGCAGGCCGCGCGCGTCGCGACGCCGAGCGACCTTGCCGCCGTTCTGGCGAATTACGGACTCGGCTGAGGCGCCACGAAGTCCTGCAGCGCGGCGCGCAGGCGCGTCAGACCTTCCGCGACGTCGGCATCGCTGATGTTGAGCGCAGGAACGAAACGCAGCACATCCGGCCCCGCCTGCAGCAGCAAAAGCCCGTGGCCAACGCAGCGGTCGAGGATCTCGGCGGCGCGTCCGGCGAACGCGGCTCGCAGCTGCGCGCCGATCATCAGTCCGCGGCCGCGCACGTCGTCGAACAGACCGAACTCCTGATCGAACGACGCGAGCGCGTCGCGAATCGCAGCTGCCTGCTTCGCGACATTGCCGAGCACCGCATCCGACGACAGCTCGCGCAATGCCGCCAGCGCGACCGACGCCGCAAGCGGATTGCCGCCGAACGTCGTGCCGTGCGAGCCGAACTGCAGCGTGTCGGCCGCGTTCGGGCCTGCGAGCATCGCGCCGATCGGAAAGCCACTGCCCAGTGCCTTGGCGAGCGTCACTGCGTCCGGGCGCACGCCGTAGTCCTGCCAGGCGAACAGGCGGCCGGTGCGCCCCATGCCGCACTGGATCTCGTCGAACATCAGCAGCGCGCCGTGCGTATCGCATAGCTCGCGCAGCGCGGCGAGGAATTCGGGCGTCGCCGGCATGACGCCGCCCTCGCCCTGCACCGGCTCGACCAGCACTGCGCAGACGTCGCCTGCCGCCATCGCCTGACGCGCGGCGTCGATGTCGTTGAAGCGCGCGTAGCGGAAGCCCGGCGGCAGCGGTTCGAAACCTTCGTGGTACTTGGGCTGCGCGGTCGCGGTGACGGTGGTCAGCGTGCGGCCGTGGAAGCTGCCTTCGAAGGTGAGGATAGTGCGGCGCGACGGCTCGCGGCCCTGCGACGTCGCCCAGCGACGCGCGAGCTTGATCGCGGCTTCGTTCGCTTCCGCGCCGGAATTGCACAGGAACACACGCTCGGCGAAACCCGACGCCTCGACCAGCGCTTCCGCCAACCGCAGCGGCGGCTCCGACACGAAGACGTTGCTGGTATGCCAGAGCTTGCCCGCCTGTGCGGTCAGCGCTTCGATCAGCGCGGGATGCGCATGGCCGAGTGCGTTGACCGCGATGCCCGCGCCGAAGTCGACGTATTCGCGACCTTCGCGATCCCAGACGCGCGCGCCGCGGCCGTGGTCGAGCACGATGCGGCGCGGACGGTAGACGGGGACGTAGTAGCGATCGGCCAGGCCGAGCAGCGAATCGGAATCGGACATCGGTATCGACTTCGGAACGCCCACTCGGCGCAGCGGCATTGTCGTCGATCGCAACCGGCGGTGACGCGACGCAGCGCGCGGTCCGCCGCTACATGGCGTCCCGCAGGACGCGCATCACCAGACGCCGGTATTCGCCATCGACGCCCACGGCTCCTGCGGCGCGAGGCGCTCGCCGCGCTGCAGCAACTCGACCGAGATCAGGTCCGGCGAACGCACGAACGCCATATGGCCGTCTCGCGGCGGGCGGTTGATCGTGTAGCCCATCGACAGCAGGTGCGCGCAGGTCGCGTAGATGTCCTCGACGGCGAACGCGAGGTGGCCGAAGTTACGCGCCGTGCCGTAGTCCTCGTCGTCGTAGTTCCAGGTCAGCTCGATCTCCGATTCCGGGTTCTCCGGCGCGCCGAGGTAGACCAGCGTGAAGCGGCCCTGCGGATTGTCGCGACGGCGGTTTTCGACGAGGCCGAGGCCGTCGCACCAGAAGCGCAGCGAGGCGTCGAGATCGCGGACGCGGACCATGGCGTGCAGGTACTTCATCGGCGGCACCTCAGAGGAACAGGTCGGGCAGGAGCGGTTGCGAAGGATCGACGGCGTAGCGTGCGAAATCGGTGACGCCGGCTTCGCGCAGCACCTCTTCGTCGATGAAGAAGCGGCCGGTGGCCTCGCGCGCCGGCCGCGTCAGGATCGCGTGCGCGGCGTCGGCGACGATCTCGGGACGACGGCACTTCGCGGCGTCGACGCCGGGAATCATGTTGATCGCATCGGTCGCGATGATGGTCTTCGGCCACAGCGCGTTGATCGCGACGCCCTGCTCGTGGAACTCGGCCGCGAGGCCGAGCGTCACGAAGCTCATGCCCATCTTCGCCAGCGTGTAGGCGGCATGCGGGCCCCACCATTTCGGGTCGAGGCTGGGCGGCGGCGCGAGCGTGAGCACGTGCGGATCCGGCGATTGCAGCAGTTGCGGCAGGCAGGCCTGGGTGACGAGGAACGTGCCGCGCGCGTTGACCTGCTGCATCAGGTCGAAACGCTTCATCGGCGTGTCGAGCGCGCCGCGCAGCCAGATCGCGCTGGCGTTGTTGATGAGGATGTCGATTCCGCCGAACGTGTCGGCAGTGGCGGCAACCGCCGCGCGCACCTCGTCCTCTTCGCGGATGTCGCATTGCAGGGCGAGCGGCTGACCACCGGCCTTCGCGACTTCCTCGGCGACGGTGTGGATCGTGCCGGGCAGCTTGGGATTGGGGACGTTCGATTTGGCGACGATGGCGACGTTGGCGCCATCGGCCGCTGCGCGCAGTGCGATCGCGCGGCCGATGCCGCGGGAGGCGCCGGTGATGAAGACGGTCTTGCCGGAAAGGGTGCTCATCGATGCGTCCGTGGTCGGTGGCTCAGGGCTTGGGCCCCTGCCCTTCGTTGTCCTCCCAGCGCAGGATGCGCCGGGTAATGAAGCGGTAGGCGTGTTTGCCGGTCGCGAACCAGAACTCGCGCACCCACGAGCGGCGCTTGAGCACGCGGCGCTCGGTGGGCGTCAGCGCGTCCGGGCAGTACGTGCGCTTGTGCTTGAGCAGGTGACGCAGGTCTTCGCGCGCGAGCAGGCGAATCCACTTCGATCGCGCGTGGCCGCGGCTGGCGAGCTGGAAGTCGATGACCGCCGGCGACCCGTCGTCGAGCACCAGCCAGTTCGCTTCCTTCGCAAGATCGTTGTGCGCGAGACCGCGACGGTGCAGCCGCTGCAGCAGGCGGTGCGCGTCGCGGAAATAGGCGACGTCGCCACGTGGCGGGCGCTGGTACATCGCGGCGCCGCTCATGTAGCTGCGATCGAGCCGTCGTCCGTCCCAACGCAGCAGCTGCGGCACGGCGTCGAGCCCGCGCACCGCCTCGAGCCCGCGCGCTTCGCGGCGCGCCAGCCACCACGCAGGCAGGCGCAACCACAGCGGCACGTGCGCGAGGTCGCGACGCACGAACACGCGCTCGCCGTCGCGCATGAGCGCGATGCGGCCGAAGCTGTCGGCCTTGAGCGCCTCGATTTCGATCGGCGCGACGGTGGGCGATGCGGCATCCATCGTGCGAAGTGTACGGGTCGCATCGACGCTGCCGCTTCCGATACAGCGGCTGCTGGCGATAATCGGGTCGATGACATCCGCCTGGCTCGCGTCCGCCACCGCCTGGATCAGCGCACATCCGCTCGCCGCGGGCGCGCTGATCTTCCTCGTCGCGTTCTGCGATGCGGTGATCGTGCTCGGCATCGTGGTGCCGGCGATGCCGCTGCTGTTCGCGGTTGGCACGCTGATCGGGCTGGGCCACGTCAACGGGCCGTACGCCGTGGCGAGCGCGTCGCTGGGCGCGTTCATCGGTGACGGCATGAGTTACTGGATCGGGCGACGCTGGGGGCCGCAGCTGCGCACGCGTGGGCCGTTCGCGCGCTGGCCGCAATGGCTGGAACGCGGCGAGGCGATGTTCCGTCGCCATGGCACCAAGAGCGTCTTCATCGCGCGGTTCGTCGGCGCGGTGCGGCCGTTCGTGCCGGCGATCGCGGGGATGCTGCATGTTCCGACGCTGCGTTACCTCGTGCCGAGTGCCGTTGCATGCGTGGGCTGGGCAGTCGCATTTCTCGCGCCGGGCTGGGCGCTGGGGGCGTCGTACGAGGCGGTGGAAGCGGTCGCGGATCGGCTTGCGCTGGTTCTCGGCGCGCTGCTGGTCGCGGTCGCGGTCGCCTGGACCGTCGTGCTGTACACGTGGCGGTGGTTCGCCGGGCATGCCGACTCGCTGCTCGCGCGGCTGCTGTCGTGGTCGCGGCGCCATCCGTTGTTCGAGCGATACGCGATCGCACTGGTGGACCCGAACCGGCCCGAATCGCCGTCGCTGCTGATGCTGGCTGTGTGCCTGCTCGCGATCAGCTGGGTGTGGTTCTCGCTGGTCGCGCTGCTGCTCGCGAACGGTGGCCCGCTCGGCATCGACTACCGCGTGCACGAGATGATGATGTCGCTGCGCAATCCGCTGGCCGACCAGTTGATGGCCGGGCTCGCGAGCCTCGGCGATGCGCAGGTGCTCGGTCCCGCCGCGGCGGTCGCGCTGGTCTATCTGGTATGGCGACGCCGCTGGATGGCCGCGGCGCACTGGCTCGCCGCGGTGGTGTTCGGCCTTGCGCTGACCGCAATGCTCGAAGCAGTGGTCGACATGCCGCGCCCGCCCACCGCGCCGCCCGGCTTCGGGTTCCCGTCGGTCGCGGTGACGATGATGACCGTGGTGCTCGGCTTCTTCGCGGTGCTGATCTCGCGCGAATTGCCGGGCCGACGCCGCGTCTGGCCCTACCTGCTCGCAGGCGTGCTGACGACGCTGGTCGGCTTCGCGCGGCTGTACCTCGGCGCGCACTGGACCAGCGACATCGTCGGCGGCACGGTGTTCGGCATCGTCTGGCTGCTGGTGCTCGGGCTCGCCTACCGGCGCCACGTCGCGCGCTCGTTCTGGATGCGCCCGCTGGCGACGCTGTTCTACGTCGCATTGCTGGCCGGCGCGCTGTGGCATGCGCCGCGTGCATCGGCGCCGCTGCTCGCGCGCTTCACGCCGCCCGAGGCGACGCTGGTGCTCGACGCGAACGCATGGTGGACGACCGATTGGCGACAGCTGCCCGCCGCACGCGAGGATGCGGGCGGTCTCGGTGGCTGGCCGTTCAACGTGCAGGTCGCGGGCGATGTCGCGCCGGTGCGCCGCACGCTCGAATCGCGCGGTTGGCGCGTGCAGCCGCAGGCGGACTGGAAAGCCGTGCTCGGCCTGCTCGACGACGACATTTCGCCGCAACGTCAGCCCGTGTTGCCAGCCAGCTTCGGCGCACGCGCCGAGACGTTGCTCATGGTCCACGACGGCGCGCGTTTCGACGAACGCTTCGTGCTTCGGCTGTGGCGCGCGCCGGCGGTGTTGGGTGACGGCACGCCGCTGTGGATCGGCACCGCGCAGCGACTGGTGCTGACGCGACCGTTCGATGCACTCGCGCTCTGGCGGCCGCAGCGGTTCACGCCGACCGATGCGCAACTCACGTTCAATGCGCTTGGCGCGCTGCCATCGCAAACGCAGGACGCGGGCGACGGCACGTCGGTACTGCGGATCCGCACGACGCGCTGAGCGTCGTCGCAGTAATCAACCCGCGGACAGTACGCCTTCGGCACGCAGCAGCTCGACGAAGCGACGCGGCGCACCGTCGAAACCGCCGTTCGACATGAACACCACGTGGTCGCCGGGATGCACGCGGCTGTGCAGTTCGCGCATCAACGTGTCGACGTCGGGAACCGTCAGGCCGTCGCCGCGCAACGCGCCGACCACCTTGGTCGCATCCCACGGCAGTTCCGGCCGATGCAGGAACACCACGATGTCGGCCTGCGCCAGCGACGGTGCAAGCGCATCGGAATGCGCACCGAGGCGCATCGAATTGCTGCGCGGCTCCATCGCCACCGCGATGCGTGCATCGCCGACCTTGCTGCGCAGGCCTTCGAGCGTGGTTTCGATCGCGGTCGGGTGATGGGCGAAGTCGTCGTACACCGCGAGGTCGCCGACGATGCCCACAACCTCCATGCGGCGCTTCACGCTCTTGAAGCGCGCGAGGGACGGAATCACCTTGCGCGGCTCGACCCCAACCGCATGCACAGCGGCGAGCGCAGCCAGCGCATTCATCACGTTGTGCCGGCCAAGCAGCGACCAGTGCACCTCGCCCTGCTCCTTGCCTTTGTGCAGCACGACGAACTTCGAGCCGTCGGGTTCGGTGAGTCGCGCCGTCCAGTCGAAGGGCTTCGCACTGACGTCGGCATCGGCCAGGCCGAAGGTTTCGACCGGCGTCCAGCAGCCCATCTCCAGCACTTCGGAAATGCGCGCGTCCTCGCCATTGACGATCAGGCGGCCGCGGCGCGGAACGGTGCGTACGAGGTGGTGGAACTGGCGCTGGATCGCCGCGACGTCGGGAAAGATGTCGGCGTGGTCGAACTCGAGGTTGTTGAGGATCGCAACCGTCGGCCGGTAGTGCACGAACTTGCTGCGCTTGTCGAAGAACGCGGTGTCGTACTCGTCCGCTTCGACGACGAATTCCTTGCCGGTGCCGATGCGCGCCGACACACCGAAATCCTCGGCGACGCCACCGATCAGAAAGCCTGGATCGCGATGCGCGGCTTCGAGCAGGAACGCGAGGATGGTGGTCGTCGTGGTCTTGCCGTGCGTACCGGCGACGGCGAGCGTCTCGCGTCCCGGCAGCACGTTCTCGGCGAGCCACTGCGCGCCCGAGGTGTAATCCATCTGCGTGTCAAGCACATGCTCGACCGCGGTATTGCCGCGCGAAAGCGCGTTGCCGACAACCACTTGGTCGCAGTCGGCGTCGATCCATTCGGGCGAGTAGCCCTGCGCGAGCTGGATGCCGAGCTGTTCGAGCTGCGTCGACATCGGCGGATAGATCGCCTGGTCGGTGCCCTGCACGTCGTGGCCGAGCTCGCGTGCGAGCGCGGCGACGCCGCCCATGAACGTGCCCGCGATGCCGAGGATATGAAGCTTCATAGGGAATCCGTCATGCGGTCCCCGGCGACGCGGGGACGGGTCAAGGCGTGGCGAGTCGGCTGTTGCGGCAGCCCGAGCTCACGCATTCGCGCACACGATCCTGCAGGAAGCGTGTGCGCTCGATCGTGGTGCGCGTGGCGCAGTCGAGGTCGACGTAGAAGCCGTCGCCCTTGCGCATCGAGCACTGCTCGTTGCGCTGGCGCATCCACGCGAGCTGGCCGTCCTTCAACGCGGTGTGGCCGGCGGCGTCGAGCTTGCCGTTGAGCGCCTTGTACGCCGTGTTGAGATCGGTGTCGGCCTGCTGGTAGACCTTGTTGAGGCAGTACAGCCCGTCGAAATCGTTGTTGACGCGGTCGCAGGCCGAGTTCGCGAACGCGGTGCCGGACACGGCGAACAGTGCGAGGGCGATGAATCCTTTCATGTGCATCTCCTTGGGAAAATCAGCCGACTTCCTTCACCGGCGCGATCGTCTCGACGATGCGGGTGAACACGTCGTCCAGCGAGCCCACGCCGTCCACGACCTTGAGCTGGCCATGCTGGCGGTAGTACTCGACGACCGGCGCGGTCGAGTCGTTGTAGATCTGCAGGCGCTTGCGCACCGATTCGGGGCTGTCGTCGGCACGGCCTTCGGCCTTGGCGCGGCCGGCGATGCGCTCGACCAGCAGCTCGGTCGGCACGTCGAGGCAGACCGCGTGGTCCATCGGCTGGCCGATGCGCTGCAGCAGCGTGCCCATGGCGTCGGCCTGCACGAGGTTGCGGGGGTAGCCGTCGAGGATGAAACCGCCGCGGGTGTCGGGACGCGAGAAGCGGTCCTCGAGCATGCCGAGCAGGATGCCGTCGCTGACGAGCTCGCCGCGCGCCATGATTTCCTTGGCTTCCAGACCGAGCGGGCTGCCGGCGGCGACTTCCGCGCGCAGCAGGTCGCCGGTGGAGATGTGCGGTACCTGCAGGTGCTCCCTGAGCCTCGCGGCCTGCGTGCCCTTGCCCGAGCCCGGGGCTCCCAGAAGTACCAATCGCATTCGTCGCTCCTGATGGATCTCCGACCTGTTCGCAGCCGCTCCACGCGGGGCGACGCCAATGCCGGCATGATGTCGGCAGCTTACCGCATACCGTCCCGAATCCTCGACACCCATGGCCGCCGGAACCCTGCTCTACGCCCAGTCGGGCGGCGTCACCGCCGTCATCAACGCCACCGCCTCGGCCGTCATCCAGGCCGGCCGCCAGCACGGCGTGCGCGTGCTCGCCGGCCGCAACGGGATCCTCGGGGTGCTGCGCGAGGAACTGGTCGACACGACCCCGTTGTCGGCGTCTACGGTGAAGGCGCTGGCCCATACGCCGGGCGGCGCGTTCGGGTCCTGCCGCTACAAGCTGAAGTCGCTGGACGCCGACCGCGCGAAATACGAGCGGCTGATCGACGTGTTCCGCGCCCACGACGTGCGCTGGTTCCTCTACAACGGCGGCAACGATTCGGCCGACACCGCGCTCAAGGTGTCGCAGCTGGCCGGGGAGTTCGGTTATCCGCTGACCTGCGTCGGCGTGCCGAAGACGGTCGACAACGACGTCGCGGTGACCGACACCTGCCCCGGCTTCGGCTCGGCCGCGAAGTACACCGCGGTGTCGGTGCGCGAAGCCGCGCTCGACGTCGCCGCGATGGCCGATACGTCGACCAAGGTGTTCGTCTATGAGGCGATGGGGCGGCATGCGGGCTGGCTCGCTGCCGCCGGCGGACTCGCAGGTCGCGGGCCGGACGACGCGCCGCATCTCATCCTGTTTCCCGAGCGCGCGTTCGATGAAGCCGCGTTCCTGTCGAAGGTGCGCGAGGTCGTCGAGCGCGTTGGGTTCTGCGTCGTCGTCGCTAGCGAAGGCATCCGCACCGCGGATGGCACGTTCGTCGCCGATGCGGGCGCGGGCAAGGACGCGTTCGGGCACACGCAGCTCGGCGGCGTCGCGTCGCATCTCGCCGCGCGCGTCAAAGACACGCTGGGCTACAAGGTGCACTGGACGCTGCCCGATTACATGCAACGCTCGGCGCGGCACCTCGCATCGGAAACGGATCTCAAGCAGGCGCTCGCCGTCGGCCGCGCGGCCGTCGATTACGCGATGAAAGGCCGCAACGCGGTGATGCCGGTGATCGTGCGCATGAAGGATCGCCCGTATCGATGGACCGTCGCGCCGGCCGCGTTGTCGGACATCGCGAACCACGAACGCACGATGCCTGACGACTTCATTCGCGACGATGGCTACGGCATCACCGATGTCGCGCGTCGATACCTTGAACCGCTGATCCGCGGCGAAGCGCCACCGCCGTACGGGCGCAACGGGATACCGAAGTACGTGCAGGTGGATCTCTCTCTCGTGCCGCCACGCCTTTCCGCGTTCCCATAACGCGCTGCTAGACTTCCGAGACCGCGCTTGCTGCGCGGGCCTACTCTCGACAAGGACGCCATGAACACTGCAAGGATCGCGGTTGCTGCCGCGCTGTTGACGATGTGCGCCGTGGGCACGGCATCGGCCCAACGCATCTATTCTCGCTCACGCCATGACACGGTCGAGCACCGTGACGGGCTCTTCGATACCGCCGAGGCAGAGAGACTACTGGAGCCGGGCACAGGCAGCCTCAGCGGCGTACTGATGCTCGCGTCCAAGCCCGGGCTACTCGCGCGAAAGCAGGTGGTGTACGCCGACCGCGAACTCGTCACGCTGTTTCCGATGACCACGTATCTGAAGAGTTGGCTCGATAAGTACCAGACCGACATGGTGATCGGAATGACATTCATGTCGGATGATGCGGCGCGTTACACCGCACGCGTGATAACCGACAAAAACGGTCGCTTCGAGATCCGCGGTCTTCAACCGGGCCGCTACCTCCTGCACGCATCCGTACCGTATTCGGTGGATGGAGTGCGACGCGAAGAGACAGGTAAGCGCCAATACAACATCGACTACTGGAACGGAACCGCGACATCGAGCCCGATCTACAACGAAACCGCGATCAAGATGGATCTCGAGCACTACGTCAACATGGTCGTTGACGTACAAGCCGGAAAGCCCACAGTTCTCGACGCCATCAAGTAACGACAAGGAAGTCGATATGAACCGCCACAACTGCCTAACCCGAGCACTTCCCGCCGTCCTTTTTGTTCTCGGCACCGTCGCCGCGCTACCTGCATTCGCTCGCGAGGGCTGTACGCAAGGCCCACGCTGTTGGTACGTAATCTTTGGCACGGGCGATACACCGAAACGTGACCTGTTCCTTGCCCGGCGCGTGGGCGCACAAGACGGCGATGAGCGACGCGTCGCCGTGACGCAGGTGTTCGAAACGCCTTCGCCTAGCGACTACGTGACCTACTCGATTGCCATCCGTTGCGGGACGCGACAGATAAAGGTGGAGCGGATGTTAGCGGCTGCCACCAACAGCCAATTCATGACGAAGGACAACGTCCTTGATTGGCGAGCGGCGCCGCAGAGCTGGATCCAACGTGCAGTCGAGTTCGCCTGTGACCCGGCGGCCCAGTCTTCGCCCGAGCGACTACAGATGAGCTTCTTTTCCGAGATCTACCGGGATGTCGATGCGGCCGCGCTCGCCCGGCAGGCGTTCTGGCAGGAGATGCTATATCGCTGACACGGACAGCCGATGTGCTGCGTAGCCGCCAAATGCGGTGGCTGACGACCCGCGTCTACTAGCGACGTCGGCAGCCGTAACCGTTTCGCGCCCGCTTACGCGCCACCGCAAACCTTCCCTTCCAACGCGACCTTCGCCGTATACGCAGGCGTCGGTGCGGCCTTCGCGGCGTTGGCCTTCGCGTCCTGCAGGTAGAGGCGCGCGCGGCCCTGGGCGTCGAGCTGCAGGGTTTTGCCGTCGGCGGTCAGACGCCAGATTTCGACGACGGCCTGCAGGCCCGGGCAGTCCTTCGACGGAATGCGCACGACGTCGTTGAGCTTCCAGCCCGATGCCTCGCTCGGCTTCGCCTTCTCCGGATTCAGCAGTCGCGCGCGGGCTTGGCAGGTCGGGCTGCTGCGCACCGGCGCGAACTTGTACGGCGCGGACGCGTTGCCGGTGAACGTGCCTTCGAGCCAGGCGCAGGCCTCGGGAATCGCACGGACCATATGGGTGACGCCGTTCGCCTGCGGCGCGCTGGCGGGGCGCTGGATCTCCGGGGTCGCGGCGGTGGCGAGCCCGGTCGCCAGCACGAGGAACGAGGAAAGGACGGCTGCGCGCATGGACGGTCTCCTGTCGAATGGCGGCGAGCCTCGCACGGATGCACTGAACCGGGCGTTCACCGGCCGCTGGCGGCTCATCACGCAGCGCAACATTCGTTGTCGCAATGCCTGTGCCATAGTCCGGCGGTCCGCGCGGCCGAGGCCGCCAGGAGCTCAAAACACCGTTGTCCGATGTCCACTTTCTAGTTGGGGAGGGGGTTCATGCTGGAGCAGTACGGTTTGATGTTGGCGGTGATCTGCGCCGTCGTCGCGATCCTGTACGGGATCATTTCAGCGCGGTGGATCACCGCTCAGCCCGCGGGCAACGAACGCATGCAGGAGATCGCGGGTGCGATCCAGGAAGGCGCGCGGGCCTACCTCAACCGCCAGTACATGACGATCGCGATCGCGGGCGTGGTGCTGTTCGCATTGATCGGCTTCTTCCTCGGCTGGCCCACGGCGATCGGCTTCCTGGTCGGCGCGGTGCTCTCGGGCGCGGCCGGCTACATCGGCATGAACGTGTCGGTGCGCGCGAACGTCCGCACGGCCGAAGCCGCACGCCGCGGCATCGGCCCGGCGATGAATGTCGCGTTCAAGGGCGGCGCCATCACCGGCATGCTGGTGGTCGGCCTCGGCCTGCTCGGCGTCGCCGGTTACTACGCGATCCTGCACCTGCACATGGGCTACAGCGAGGAAGCGTCGCTGCACGCGCTGGTCGGTCTTGCATTCGGCAGCTCGCTGATCTCGATCTTCGCGCGACTCGGCGGCGGCATCTTCACCAAGGGCGCGGATGTCGGCGCGGACCTGGTCGGCAAGGTCGAAGCGGGCATTCCGGAGGATGACCCGCGCAACCCCGCGGTGATCGCGGACAACGTCGGCGACAACGTCGGCGACTGCGCCGGCATGGCAGCCGACCTGTTCGAAACCTACGCAGTGACGGTGATCGCGACCATGCTGCTCGGCGGGCTGATGTCGGCCGAAGCCGGCACGCACGCCGTCCTCTACCCGCTCGTGCTCGGCGGCGTGTCGATCATCGCCTCGATCTTCGGCACGTTCGTGGTCAAGGTCAGCGAAGGTGGCTCGATCATGGGCGCGCTGTATCGCGGCGTCATCGTGTCGGCCGTGCTCGCGGCGATCGCGTTCTTCTTCGTGACGCAGCAGCTGATGGGCGATTCGAAGTACGGCGCGATGTCGCTGTACTACTGCGCGCTGATCGGCCTGGCGCTCACCGGCGCGATCGTCTGGATCACCGAGTACTACACCGGCACGCAGTACAAGCCGGTGCGGCACGTCGCGCAGGCGTCGACCACCGGCCACGGCACCAACATCATCGCGGGCCTGGGCGTGTCGATGAAGTCGACCGCGATGCCGGTCATCGCGGTGTGCCTTGCGATCTGGGGCGCGCACTACTTCGGTGGCCTGTACGGCATCGCGATCGCAGCGACCTCGATGCTGTCGATGGCCGGCATGATCGTTGCGCTCGACGCGTACGGCCCGATCACCGACAACGCCGGCGGCATCGCGGAGATGGCGGAGCTGCCGCCGGAAGTGCGCAATGTCACCGATCCGCTCGATGCGGTCGGCAACACGACCAAGGCGGTGACCAAGGGTTATGCGATCGGTTCGGCCGCGCTCGCGGCACTCGTGCTATTCGCCGACTACACGCACAACCTCGATGTCGCCAACGCCGCGCGGGCCGCGGCGGCGGGTGTCGCGGCGACGCCGATCACCTTCGATCTTTCCGACCACTACGTGATCATCGGCCTGCTCATCGGCGGCCTGATTCCGTATCTGTTCGGCGCGATGGCGATGGAAGCGGTCGGCCGAGCCGCGGGTGCGGTGGTGGAGGAAGTGCGCCGCCAGTTCCGCGACATCCCGGGAATCATGGAAGGCACGGGCAAGCCGCAGTACGACCGCGCGGTCGACATGCTCACCAAGTCGGCGATCAAGGAAATGATCATCCCGTCGCTGCTGCCTGTCGCCGTGCCGATCGTGGTCGGGCTCGTGCTTGGTCCGAAGGCGCTCGGTGGCCTGCTGATCGGCACGATCGTCACCGGCATCTTCGTCGCGATCTCCATGACCACCGGCGGCGGTGCATGGGACAACGCGAAGAAGTACATCGAGGACGGCCACTTCGGCGGCAAGGGTTCCGAGGCGCACAAGGCGGCGGTGACCGGCGACACCGTCGGCGATCCCTACAAGGACACCGCGGGCCCGGCGATCAACCCGCTGATCAAGATCATCAACATCGTCGCGCTGCTGCTGGTGCCGCTGCTCGGCTCCTGATGCATCGACACAACGCGTGAAAGCGAAGGGCGGCCTGCGGGCCGCCCTTCGTCGTTTCGGACAACGGACAACAGCTCAACGCGACGTTGATCGTCGCTTCGCTACGGTCCCGGGCTGCCGTGCGCCGCATGGCTTTCGTGGAGCCCGACGTGAACGACACCAACTGGCAGGCCTCGTTGCAGAACTCCCTGGGCGTCTACCTGCCGAGCGTGCTCGGAGGCATCGCCATCCTGCTGGTCGGCTGGATCATCGCGCTGGTAGCGGCCACGGCCACGCGACGCGCGCTCGCGGCGATGGGCACCAACCAGCGCGTCGGCGCGCATACGCAGAGCCATGTCGACTTCGAGCGCATCGCCGGGCGCATCGTTTTCTGGCTGATCATGCTGCTCGCGCTGATCGGCATGTTCAGCGTGCTGCGCGTCAACGGCGTCTCCGGCCCGCTCAATACGCTGGCGACGACAGTGATGCTGTACGTGCCGCGCCTTCTCGTCGCGGCCGCGCTCGCTGTCGTGGCATGGCTGGTGGCGACGGTGGTGCGCACGCTGGTCAACCGCACGCTGTCGACCACGCGCGTCGACGAGAAACTCGCGCGCAATGCGGACATGAAGCCGCTGTCGCAGTCGATGGGCAACGTCGCCTACTGGCTCGTGCTGCTGCTGTTCCTGCCCGCGATCGTCGGCGCGCTGCAGATCGAAGGGCTGATGACGCCGCTGACGGGCATGACGTCGACGCTGCTCGGCATGCTGCCCAACCTGTTCGCCGCGGTGATCATCGGCGGCGTCGGCTGGCTGATCGCAAAAGCGGTGCGCGGGCTGGTCAGCAACCTGCTCGCCAGCACCGGCATCGACCGCTGGAGCCAGAAGCATCCCGATACGCGCGGACTCAAGCTGTCCGACCTCGCCGGCACGCTCGCGTTCGTCATGGTCATCGTGCCGGCGCTGATCGCCGCGCTCGATGCATTGAAGATCACCGCGATCTCCGCGCCGCTCACGCGCATGCTGAGCATCTTCTTCGACGCGATCCCGAACCTGCTCGCGGCCGCGGCGATCCTCATCCTCGCGTGGTTCCTCGGCCGCTTCGTCGCGAGCCTGGTCGAGCGCCTGCTGTCGGACCTCGGCTTCGATCGCCTGCCCGCGCGTCTCGGTCTCGGCCATGCATTCAGTGATCCGGACGCGACGTCGACCGCGACCACTGACGCCACATCCGACGTGCTGATGGCGACGTCGACCATGGAACGCGCCGCGGAAGCTGAAGACGCGTTGCCGACGCCGACCGATGCAATGGCGCGCACGCCGGAGTCGACGCCGACCTCGACGATCGCCGCAACGCGCGCATCGTCGACCGGCACGCTGTCCGCGTTCGGCGGCAAGCTCGCGCTGTTCTTCATCATGCTGTTCGCGACCGTCGAGGCCGCCTCGCTGCTCGGCTTCGCCGGCATCAATGCGCTGCTGCAGCAGTTCATCGACTTCGGTGCGGACGTGCTGCTGGGGCTCGTCATCCTCGCGGTCGGCTGGTGGCTTGCCGACGTCGCCGCGCGCGCGATCGAGCGCGCGAACCCGGAAGGCCGCGGCCTCGCCCGCATCGTCCGCTTCGCGATCCTCGGGCTGGTCATCGCCATGGGCCTGCGCGCCATGGGCGTGGCCGACGACATCGTCAACCTCGCCTTCGGGCTGGTGCTGGGCGCGGTGGCCATCGCATTCGCGCTGGCGTTCGGCCTGGGCGGCCGCGACGCCGCAGGCCGCATCACCCGCCGCTGGGCCGACGACTACCTCGAACGCCGCCCGCCGGACGAACCGCATTGAGGGCGCCGGCGGATGACGTCACCTCGTCGACGTCATCCGCCGGCCGGGGCCCGGGTGCTGCAGCGCAGCACAAGGACCGCTAAAATCCGCCACCCGCGCCCGCCGACCGGCGGGCGCATCGCTATCTGGAGCACAACCGCCATGGGCCTGGACCTCGTCCCCACCGGCAAGAACCCGCCGCACGAGATCAACGTCATCATCGAGATTCCGAAGGACGCGGAGCCCGTCAAGTACGAGGTAGATAAGGAAACCGGCGCGATCTTCGTCGACCGCATCCTCTCCACGCCGATGCGCTACCCGTGCAACTACGGCTACGTGCCGCACACGGTCTGCGGCGACGGCGACCCGGCCGACGTGCTTGTCATCCTTCCGCTGCCGCTGATCCCGGGCTCCGTGATCCGCTGCCGCCCGGTCGGCGTGCTGAAGATGACGGATGAAGCGGGCTCGGACGAGAAGATCCTCGCGGTGCCGGTCGACAAGGTCTTCAACGGCTACTCGCACATCAACGACATCGACCAGGTCTCGCCGCACTGGTGCGACCGCATCGGCCACTTCTTCGAGCACTACAAGGATCTCGAGAAGGGCAAGTGGGTGAAGATCTCCGGCTGGGGCGGCGCGGAAGACGCGAAGCAGATCCTCGCCGAGGCGATGAAGAGCTACGACGATTCGAGCGACAAGCCGAAGTATTGATCGGTCGTTCGTTGACGAAAACGGCGCCTTTGGGCGCCGTTTTCGTTTCGGGAGTCATGCGGCGTCGGGTCGCACCGCGACCTGCGCGATCGTCGAGATCATCGCGCCATGCCAGGCCAGTTCGTTGTCGAGTGCGAGCGGTTGGCTGATCGGCGTGACCGCATCGACATAGCGGCGTAACGCGTCGCGGAAGCGCTCGCGACCGACTGGCTCGTCGCCGAATTCGAACCACAGGCCTTGCCACTCGCGCGCGAACCGCGCGGTGAGCTCATGCACGGCGCGCCATGCCGGATGCGGCACTGCGTGCGAGAACAACAGGCCGAAGAGCGACGTCATCTCCCACGGGCTCATCACCGTCGGAAGGTTTCGCGCCTCGCAGGCGAACTCGATGTCCGCATCGCCTTCGCCCGGGGCGATGAGCGTTGGTGACCAGTCCGCACGTCGTTCGTCATGACGGCGGCCGCGCGCGACGAAGTCCCAAAACGTACCGCCGCCCACCGTGTCGACGACGAGATGGATGCGCGACTCAACCGCGTCGTTGAGCACGCGATGCTGCCGCCACGTATCGAAGATCCAGCACTCGCCGGCGGCCATGTTGATCGCAGCGCCACCGCATTCGAAACGCACGGTCGGCTGGGTGACGATGGGAACGTGCACGCGAACGCGCTCCGCCCAGTAATAGAACTGATCGGCGTGGCGGGTGACCTCGGCATGCCCGGAGAGGCGCATCAGCCGGCTACGGCCGACGGTCGCACCGAGACTGGCGAACACGCGACGCAGGTACGGCGAACGCTGCAGCGCGGGCGTCGGACGCATCACGCCGGTAAACGACTCGTCGTGCGGATTACCGTCGACGGCGAGCAGCGGCAGCATGGAATTGCCGGCGAATCCCTGCGGATGCGGCATCCACGCATCTTCGCCGAGTGCATCGACTTCGCGTGCAAGCGCCTCAGCGTCGAAACGCAGCGGCAACTGGATAAACGGAGCGTGGAGTTTCATCGGTGTCGGAACGGGAAATCGCCGTCATCCTACTCCGCGAGGCTGCGACCGGCCGCGGCCGCGGCCCGTTTCGCCAGCTCGCCTCGGGTCGCGAGTTGCGCTGCGACTTCCGCCTCGCGGCGACGCCATTTCGACGCGTCGGGCTTCGTCGTCGTGTAGCGGGATAGCGGCAGGTCGCCGGTGAGCGGGCGGTCCCATTCGAAGCCGGCCCAGTCGCATATGCGCCGAAGCTCTGCATCGGGGTCATCGAGCAGTGCGGCGTAGTCGACTCCGAGCACGCGGTCCGGTTCGAGGGCGGCCAAGTCATCCAAGAGCACGCGCGTCGTTGCTTCCCACTGGTGCCCAACGATGTCGGCAAGGGGTCGGCCGGACAGTTCGCGCCATCCGGGCACGAGCAACAGCGACCACGGCGGGCCGTCCCAGCCCGGCAGCGAGGGATACGTGCGGAATCGCCCCGACTCCCAGCTCTCGAGCATGCTGGCGATCACCTGTCGCGGGTCGCGATGCAGGTAGACAAACCGCGCCTCGGGAAACACCGCCCGCAGGAACGGAATCCGCAGGGCATTCTTCGGCGTCTTCTCCAGCATGCGCACCGGCGACATGCCGTCGACGCGGTGGCCGTCGCGATCGCGCAGCTGGTCCATGAAGCGTGTTCGCAGCGCTGCGGAAACGGCCGGAATCGCATCGCCGGCTCGCAGGATGTTCGATTCAAAGTCATGCGCCGCAGGTGTCAGCGACTCGATGCCTTCGATCAGCGAATGGCTTTCATCGCCGATGGTGACAACACCGCGGGCCCGCGCCAGCGTTTCGAAGAGCAGCGTCGAACCTGCGCGCGGCGGGCTGACGATGAAGACCGGGCGGTCGAATTGCGGATCGCGCGTCTCAAGTGCCGCCAGCCGATCGCGGCTGCTCGCGTCCGCCGAACCGTCCAACCAGGCGAACACCTGGTGCTCGAGCACCGTCACGAAACCGAGTCCGTTGCGAAGGCGGACCGTGTCTGCGCCAGCGCGCTGTAGTCCCACGCGCGCGTCGTCGATCAGTGCGCGATTCCGCGCGGCGGTGTCGACTGTCGCCGCCCAATCACCGCGCCACGCACGTACGAACCGCGAGAGCACCGGTTGAATCCGATCAACGCCGGGGCTTACGACATCGGCAAGCAATGCACCGATCGTCGATTCGATTTCCCACGGGTCAGGCATTCGTTCCTTGCGCCCGAGTCGTAACGACGGAAACTCGCCGCCGTTTCGCGACGCGTACGGCTCCGGCATACCGCAGGCATCGGCGACCAGCGCGAACCCGCGATCGTTGCCGAGATTCGCGAGTCGATGCGGACGCCACGTGTCGATCGCACCCACCTGACGGGGCTGCAGCGGGATGCGGCCGCCGTCGACGTCCAGTGCCCAGCCGGGCGTGAGCGGTACCAGCACCTGCATTCGATCACGCGCCGCGCGCTGTGCATCGGTTTGCAGCGGTGTGTGCGCGCCGGCCTCGAAGCGAAGCACGCGTGCTTCCGCCCAGGCCACGTCGAACGCCGCGAGCCACTGCGTGAACGCGTCGTCCGGTGCCACGTTCGCGGCCCCGGGGCCGACGAGCGCGATCGCCGCGCGCTCACCGACGCCGTCAACCGCATGCCACGCCGATCGGTCGATGCAGCGCACCGCGTCCAGCAGCGTGGACACGGGTGCGGGAAACGGCAACGGCATCCACGGCCGCGGAAGCCTCACCCGGGGTCTCCGCTACCGCCCGCGATGCGTGGCGATTCGTGCATCACGCCTTGTGATAGACCTCAGCGCCCGTCGCACGGAACTCCGCCGACTTCTCCGCCATGCCTTTTTCGATCTCGACCAGCGATTCCGGGTGGTCCTTCGCGTAATCGCGCACGTCCTGAGTGATCTTCATCGAGCAGAAGTGCGGGCCGCACATCGAGCAGAAGTGCGCGCTCTTGTGCGCGTCCTTCGGCAGCGTTTCGTCGTGGTACTCGCGGGCGCGTTCGGGGTCGAGGCCGAGGTTGAACTGGTCCTCCCAGCGGAACTCGAAGCGCGCCTTGCTCATCGCGTTGTCGCGCGCCTGCGCGCCGGGGTGGCCCTTGGCGAGGTCGGCGGCGTGCGCGGCGATCTTGTAGGCCATCAGGCCTTCGCGGACGTCGTGCTTGTTCGGCAGGCCGAGATGCTCCTTCGGCGTGACGTAGCAGAGCATCGCGGTGCCGAACCAGCCGATCATCGCGGCACCGATCGCGCTGGTCATGTGGTCGTAGCCCGGCGCGATGTCGGTGGTGAGCGGTCCCAGCGTGTAGAACGGCGCCTCGCCGCATTCGGCGAGCTGCTTGTCCATGTTCTCCTTGATCAGCTGCATCGGCACGTGGCCGGGGCCTTCGATCATGGTCTGGACGTCGTGCTTCCACGCGATCTTGGTCAGCTCGCCGAGCGTTTCGAGTTCGCCGAACTGCGCGGCGTCATTTGCATCCGCGATCGAGCCCGGACGCAGGCCGTCGCCCAGCGAGAAGGCGACATCGTACGCCTTCATGATTTCGCAGATGTCCTCGAAGTGCGTGTAGAGGAAATTTTCCTTGTGATGCGCGAGGCACCACTTCGCCATGATCGAACCGCCGCGCGACACAATGCCCGTCACGCGGCTCGCGGTGAGCGGCACGTAGCGCAGCAGCACGCCGGCATGGATCGTGAAGTAGTCGACGCCCTGCTCAGCCTGCTCGATCAGCGTGTCGCGGAAGATCTCCCAGTTGAGTTCTTCCGCGCGGCCATCGACCTTCTCCAGCGCCTGGTAGATCGGCACCGTACCGATCGGCACCGGCGAGTTACGGATGATCCACTCGCGCGTTTCATGGATGTGCTTGCCGGTCGACAGGTCCATCACCGTGTCGGCGCCCCAACGCATCGACCACACCAGCTTCTCCACTTCCTCCGCAATGCCCGACGACACCGCGCTATTGCCGATGTTCGCGTTGACCTTGGTCAGGAAGTTGCGACCGATGATCATCGGCTCGCTTTCCGGGTGGTTGATGTTGTTCGGGATGATCGCGCGGCCGCGGGCGACTTCGTCACGCACGAACTCGGGCGTGATCAGCTTCTGGATGTTCGCGCCGAACGCTTCGCCCGGATGCTGGCGCAGCAGGTGCGCTTCGCGGATCGCCTCGATGCGCTGGTTCTCGCGGATCGCGATGAACTCCATCTCCGGCGTCACGATTCCGCGTCGCGCGTAGTGCATCTGGGTGACGTTCGCGCCGCCGATCCCGCGACGCGGAAGCGCGCGGTTGCCGAAACGGATGTGCGCGAGCTTGGGATCGTGTTCGCGCGCGCGGCCGTATTCGGACGACAGGCCGGGAAGCACTTCGGTGTCGCCGCGCTCGGCGATCCACTGCGCGCGCAACGCCGACAGGCCGGTCGACAGATCGATCGTCGCGGTCTCGTCGGTGTACGGGCCGGAGCAGTCGTACACCGCTAGCGGTGCGTTCTCTTCGCCACCGAACAACGTGGGCGTGCGCGCCAGCGCGATCTCGCGCATCGGCACGCGGATGTCCGGGCGCGAGCCTTCGACGTGGATCTTGCGCGAGCCCGGAATCGGGCGGACGACGTCGGCCGAAAGCTTTTCGGCCTGCTGGAGGAGTTCGGTGGCGACTGCGTTCATCGGGTCATCCGCTGCATGAAAGGTCGAACGTCGAAGGTCGACGTTCACTGCGAGCGGGCGGCGCGAGGGCGCAATGCGCCCCGCGAAGCTTCCCTACGGCGGTCTCAACCGCATCAGGTTCGAAGGGACTCTCTCAACCGGTCCGGCCGGTACCCCCGCTTCGAGGCGCATTTCAACACGCGGGCCCGCCCGGGGCCACCGGCCGGGCCAAGCGGCCGTAGCGACAAAGCCTTTGACAAGCCCGGCGCGGCGGGCGTTTACTCGGGTCGTGAGCGCCCTTCGCGCCCCTGCCGCCGCATCTTCCGTCGCGACCTCCGCGACGTGCGGCGCCATGCGCAACGGCCTCGGTACCAGCACCCGCACCACCACGACTCCGTGGCGGATGCGGTTGCGCGTGATTCCGGACTGACCGTCCGCCACCCGCCCCGCATCCGATCAGGATGCGGCGGTAATGCATCCCAACGGACACGGGGCTCCTGCCAAGGAGTGCCCTGCCATGTCCGCCGTACTGACCGAACGCCGACGACCCGCCCCGTTACCGCAGCACGCGCCGCGTGGCGCGTGCGCGCGGACTGCCACCACCACGATCGCGCTCGGCCTGGTGGGCCCCGGCAAGGTCGGCCGCGCGCTGCTGGCGCAGTGGGCCGACGTCGCCCCGCGCTTGCGTGCGCAGGGCATCGACCTCGTGCTGCGCGGCGTGATGGATCGTCGCCATCTGTGGCTCGGCGCCGCGCGCGCTGATCTCGACACGGTGATGCACGAGTTCGATGCGACGTCCGCACCCGACGTCCACCGTTTCGCGCCGCACCTGGTCGACGAAGGGCGCGTGCAGGCGGTGGTCATCGACTGCTCGGGCAGCGACGACGTGGTCGACCACTACGCGCGCTGGCTCGGCCAGGGCCTGCACGTGGTCACGCCCAGCAAGCGCGCCGGCAGCGGCCCGCTCGGACGCTGGCGCGCGATCCGCGACGCCACGCGCAACGGTGCGCGATTCCGCCACGAAGCCAGCGTCGGCGCAGGTCTGCCCGTGATCCAGACGCTGCGCAGCCAGCTCGACACGGGCGACGACCTGCTCGGGGTCGACGGCGTGCTGTCCGGAACGCTCGCGTGGCTGTTCCATCGCTTCGACGGCACGCGCCCGTTCTCGGAACTTGTCCGCGAGGCGCTGGACCTCGGCTACACCGAGCCTGATCCGCGCGACGATCTGTCGGGCCTCGACGTCGCACGCAAGCTCGTAATCCTCGCGCGCGAGGCCGGCCATGCGATCGAACTCGACCACGTCGACGTCGAAAGCCTCGTCCCGGCCGAACTGCGCGACGTGCCGCGCGACGCATTCCTCGCGAAACTCGACACGCTGGACGCGCCGATGCAGGCGCGCTTCGACACGGCGCGCGCGTCCGGCCGTTCGCTCCGGTACATCGCCAGCTTCGACGGTCGCGACGCGCGCGTCGGCCTGGTGATGCCCGGTCCGGACGACGCGACGGCGCACGGCCGGCTCACTGACAACCTGATCCGCTTCCGCACCCGCCGCTACGCGGATAATCCGCTGGTGGTGCAAGGGCCCGGCGCGGGCCCCGAGGTCACGGCCGCCGGCGTGTTCGGCGACGTCCTCGCGATCGCCCAGTATCTCGGAGCCCGCCTGTGAACCAACCCGATGTCAGCCCTCGCGATGTGACCGACCTGCGCCGCGTCGCCCGCGCCTTCGCGCCGGCCAGCATCGGCAACATCGGCGTCGGCTTCGACCTGCTCGGCCACACCATCGAAGGGCCGGGTGATTCGGCGACGGTGCGCATCATCGACGAGCCGATCGTGCGCATCGATGGCATCGACGGGGACGTGCCGGGCTTGTCGCGCATTCCGCTCATCGCCGAGCGCAACACTGCGGGGCGTGCATTGATCGACCTGCGCGCGCATCTCGGTTTGACGCGCGGCTTCGCGCTGACGCTGCACAAGGGCATCGCGCTGGGTTCCGGGCTCGGCGGTTCTGCAGCATCGTGCGTTGCTGCGCTTGTCGCGGCGAACGCGTTGCTCGACGTGCCACTTTCGCGCGAAGCGTTGTACCCGTTCGCGCTGGCCGGCGAATCCGTCGCGAGTGGCAGCCTGCATGGCGACAACGTCGCGCCGATGCTGCTCGGCGGCGTGGTGCTGGCGACCGAAACACGTGCGATTCGGCTCGATGCGCCCGAGCTGTTTTGCGCAGCCGTGCA
Organism: Lysobacter sp. HA18; assembly: GCF_054057595.1. Lineage (NCBI taxonomy): Bacteria > Pseudomonadati > Pseudomonadota > Gammaproteobacteria > Lysobacterales > Lysobacteraceae > Lysobacter > Lysobacter sp. HA18. Next base: position 841,332 of record NZ_JBSRZL010000001.1, on the reverse strand, counting down.
TCCGGCGTACGTGCTGGAAACGCGTGACGCGCGCGCCGTGCTTGCCGCGCCGTATCCGTTGGGTGAGATCGTCCACCAGACGTCGCATCTCGCGCTGTTTCTCACTGGGTTGGCGCGCGGCGATCGTTCACTCATCGGTGAAGGTTTGCGCGACGTACTGGTGGAACCGCGTCGAGCATCACTGATTCCCGGGTTCGCTCAGGTGAAGCAAGCGGCCATCGATGCCGGCGCGCTCGGCGCGAGCATCTCCGGCGCCGGCCCTACGGTGTTCGGCTGGTTCGATACACGTACGCAGGCCGAAACCGGCGGTGCCGCGATGGTCGAAGCCTTCCGTAGCGCCGGCCTCGACAGCCGTGCCTACGTGTCACCGGTGAACGGCCCGCGCGCCGAAATCGTTGCATGAGGTACGTCAGCACGCGGGGCATCGCGCCGGCTGTGGATGTCGACAGTGCGCTTGCGGCGGGTCTAGCGCCGGATGGCGGGCTCTACATTCCCGAGACCATTCCTTCTGTGGCGTCGATCGATCCGTCGCACGGACTTGCACGCACGGCGGCGTCACTGCACGCGCCCTACTTCGACGACTCCCGCATCGCCGATGCGCTGCCATCGATCTGCGATGCCGCGTTCGACTTCCCGGCGCCGCTGCGCGAACTCGATCGCAACACATTCGTCCTCGAGCTCTTCCATGGCCCAACCGCCGCGTTCAAGGATTTCGGCGCGCGTTTCCTCGCCCGTGCGCTCGGCGCGTTACGTCGACCGGATGACCGCGAAACGACCATCCTCGTCGCCACGTCAGGCGACACCGGCGCTGCGGTCGCCGCTGCGTTCCATCGTCGGCCCGGTTTCCGTGTGGTCGTGCTGTATCCCGACGGCCGCGTATCACCACGACAGGCGCACGGTCTGGGCTGCTGGGGCGACAACGTCCGCGCGTTGCGCGTCGACGGCACGTTCGACGACTGCCAGCGGCTGGTGAAGCAGGCGCTCACGGACACCGAACTTCGCGCGAAAGCCGCGCTCGGCTCCGCGAACAGCATCAGTCTCGGTCGCCTCCTGCCCCAGGCTGCGTACTACGCGCAGGCCTCGCTCGAGTTCCAGCGCGACCACGGCGAACCGCTCAACTTCGTCATCCCCACCGGCAACCTAGGCAACGCGACCGCATGCTGGCTCGCGCGACGCATGGGCCTGCCGATCGGCGACATCGTGCTCGCCTGCAATGCCAACGACGTCCTGCCTCGCTATTTCGCGGGCGAGGACTACGCACCCGCCGACACCCGCGCAACGCTCGCGAATGCAATGGACGTCGGCGCCCCGAGCAACTTCGAGCGCCTGCGCGCGTGGCATGCGGACGACGATGAACTCCGCGGCGCGATGCGTGCGGTCAGCGTGAGCGATACAACCATCCTCACCACCATCGACGCGCACCACGCGCAACACGGCGAGCCCATCTGCCCGCACACCGCAACCGGATTCGACGTACTTGCCCAGCTGCGCAGGAGCGGCGATGCGCGACCTTGGGCGGTCGTCGCGACCGCGCATCCCGCCAAGTTCGAAATGGTGGTGGAAGCACGGCTCGGCCACACGATCGAACCACCGCCCGCGCTCGCAGCCTGCCTTGCGCGCCCTGCCACCGCCGAGCCGATCGGCGCGTCGTATCGTGAATTGACTGACGTCCTGCTCGGTTAGATCGATGGCGCGGGCGCGCTGCGTATGATCCGCGCATGACTGCCGCCTGCCTCGTCTGCGAATCGGCCACCGACCATTTCGCACGACATCCCGTGCTGGGTCGGCACGACGCCGAATATCGTCGCTGCACGCGCTGCGGCTACATCTTCGTCGTCGAGCCGCACTGGCTGGGCGAGGCCTACGGAACAGCGATCGCAGCGCTCGACACGGGAATCGTCGTCCGCAACCTGTGGCTGGCGGACGTCACGACTGCCCTGCTGGGCTTGGCGTTCCGCGACGCGGAGCGCACCGTCGATTACGGCGCGGGCACCGGCCTGTTCGTGCGCCTGATGCGCGATCGCGGACACGACGTGCAGTGGAACGATGCCTACAGCCCGAACCTGCTCGCGATCGGGTTCGAGGCCGATATGTCGCAACGCTACGACCTTGCCACCGCGTTCGAGCTCGTCGAGCACCTGCCTGATCCGCGCGCTGCATTCGACACATTGGGCGCCCTCGCGCCACGGCTGCTCATCTCCACGGATCTGCTGCCGGATCCCGCGCCACCGATCGACGCGTGGCCCTACTACGCGCCGGAGAGCGGCCAGCACATCGGGTTCTTTACGCGTTCGGCGCTGCAGGTCGTCGCCGAACGGCTCGGTCGACGCCTGTCGAGCAACGGGCGCAACCTGCATGTCCTCGCCGATACACCGGTCAACGAGCGCCTGCTGCGTCTGCTGCGAAGGCCTAAGCGTGCGAAGTGGCTTGCGCGCTTCGGGCGACGCCCCTCGCGTACGTATCTCGATGCGGACCTGATGGTTGAGCGGCTGCGAGCGGCGCGCCTGCCGTCGGACCCGTGACGACCGCGACCGGCATCGTTCGGCCGAACGCAACGGTCGTCGTCAGCGACCGCGCCTCTGACCCGCGACGCCGCTACCATGGCGGCGTCCGCGGTCGCGACGGGGAGGTCGCTCGATGGCACAGGGAGTTCTCGGCTGGACGCGGTGGCGCGGGCGGTTGCGGCGTCGCGATTTCCTCGCGCGGCTCGTCATCGCGACGCTGGTGTTCGTGGTGCTGTTCGTTTTCCTCGATCGCATCGTCGGTTACGACAGCACGCTCGTGCTGTATCCGCCGTACTTCGTCGTGCTCGCATCGTTGATGACGCGCCGCCTGCATGACCAGGCGCGCTCGGCGTGGTGGCTGCTGGTGCCGATCATTCCCGTGCTCGGTCCGCTGATCCTCGCCTGGCGGCTGCTGCTGACGTGCGGTACGCACGGCACGAACGAGTACGGCGACGATCCGCGACTGCGCGGCTACGACTACCTGCAGGTGGCGATCCATGAACCGGCCTGACGTCCCGGCGATGAGCACGGGCGTGATCGTCAACGACGTCACGCGGCTCAATCCGGTGCGGGTCTGGGCTGTCGCTACGCCGACGTCGACCGACGAGGTCGTGGAAGCGATCCGTCGTTCGGATGGGCCGATCTCGGTAGGTGGCGGCCACTTCAGCATGGGCGGGCAGACCGCGAGCCCGGACAGCCTGCACCTCGACATGCGTCGCATGAATAGCGTGCTGCGCTTCGATCCGGTCGCGCGCACGATCCGAGTGCAGGCGGGCATCCGCTGGTGCGACATCCAGCGCTTCGTGGATCCGCACGATCTCTCCGTGCGCATCATGCAGACGTACGCCAACTTCACCGTCGGCGGGTCGCTGAGCGTCAACGTGCACGGTCGCTACATCGGACTCGGGCCGCTGGTCCTGTCGGTGTGCTCGATCCGCATCGTGCTCGCGAACGGCGGTGTCGTAGATGCAAGCCCGCATGAAAATGCGGAAATCTTCTACGGCGCGATCGGGGGCTACGGCGGGCTCGGGGTGATCGTCGAGGCGGAACTGTCGCTGGACCAGAACGTGCGGGTCGAGCGCGTACATGCCTGCATGCCGACCTCGAACTACGCGCGCTGGTTCCGCGAGAACGTGCGTAACGACCCGGCGTCGGTCTTCCACAACGCGGACCTCTATCCGCCGCATTACCGCCGCGCACGTGCCGTGACCTGGCGACGCACTGAACGCGCGGCCACCGTGCAGCATCGCCTGCAACCGATGCGTCGCTACTTCCCGCTGCATCGCTACTTTATGTGGGCGTTCACCGAGACACCGGGCGGCAAGTTCCGTCGCGAGCGCCTACTCGAGCCGCTGCTGTACCTGTCGAAGCCCGTGCACTGGCGCAACTACGAAGCCGGCTATGACGTCGCCGAGCTCGAGCCCGCGTCGCGTCGCAAGTCGACCTACGTGTTGCAGGAATACTTCGTGCCGGTCGAACGGTTCGACGAGTTCGTGCCGCGCATAGCGGAGATCCTCGGTCGGCATCGCGTCAACGCGGTGAACGTGTCGGTGCGCCATGCGTTCACCGACCCCGGCTCGCTCATGGCGTGGGCGCGCGGCGAAACGTTCGCGTTCGTGCTGTACCACAAGCAGCGTACGCGCGAGAACGCGAAGGCGCGCGTCGCGGTGTGGACGCGCGAGCTGATCGACGCCGCGCTCGCCTGTGGCGGCACCTACTACCTGCCGTACCAGCCGCACGCCACGCCGGAGCAGTTCCACCGCGCCTATCCGCGTGCGAAGGACTTGTTCGCGCTCAAGCGCCGGCTCGACCCCGACTTCCGTTGGCGCAACGTCCTCTGGGACACCTATTACGCACCGCACGCTACCGAGAACCCGATGGACACCACCGCTGCCACGCCCGCAGGCGACTTCCACGCCGTCTACGGCACCACCACGGGCAGCGACGCGTTCTACCGCTTCCTGCAGAACATCTACCGCCTGTACCCGGAAGACCGCTTCCACACGTTGATCCGCGACGCGGTGCGCGAGCGCGGCGATGACGAAGCGATCTACCGCACGCTGCAGGCGAAGCTGCCGTCGATCAAACCGTTCCTGTCAGAGCTGACATACGCGGTGCCGTCGCTGTCGAAGCAGAAGAAGGAGATGTCGCGCCAGATGCTGCAACTGCTCGGCAACCGCCGACGTTTCGACGGGCACATGGAAATCGGCAGCGTCGGGCGTTACGCCAGCGACCTGCGCAAGCATGTCGAGCTGCGCGGCGATCTCGTCGTCCTGCACGAGGCGGCGCCAACGTATTCGCCGATCGACATCGTCGAACGCGGCGGCCTGCGCAAGCTCGGTCGCTACGTGCCGCTTAATGACTACGCGCCAATCCCGCGCGAAGCGGTCGCCGACGAAAGCCTCGACCTCGTGACCTGCCTGATCGGTCTGCACCACATTCCGCTCGACCGGCTTGATGCGTTCATCGCGTCGCTGCGTCGCGTGCTACGCAAGGACGGCGTCTTCATCCTGCGCGACCACGACGTCGCCGACGCGCCAATGAACGCACTGGTGAGCCTGGCGCATGCGGTGTTCAACGCAGGCCTCGGCGTGCCGTGGGAAACCAACGCGAAGGAGCTGCGCCACTTCCGCACCGTCGCCGAGTGGATGGAGATCCTCGGTCGACACGGCTTCGAGCCGATGGGCGACGGCCTGCTTCAGGACCACGACCCCACGCTCAACACGCTGCTGGCGTTCCGACGCACGTGAAGCGCGTACTCGCCGCTATCGCTGCATTGCTGACGCTGCTACCGGTCGCGGCAGCCGTTCCCGCGTCGCTGCCCGATCCGCTCGCAATTCCCGCGGCCGAGCAGCGCACCGGCGACCAGACCTTCCTGACCTTTCCCGAGTGGTTCCTCGTCTTCAGCCCGGACGAATACGCCGACATGTTGGAGGCGCGTCAGTCGCCGAGCCGCTTCCCGTTCTTCGCACACATCGGGCAGTTCTGGCAGGCCTACGGTCGCGTCATCGACTCCGTGCGCGGCCGTTGGGCGTTCAACGGCGAGTACCACACGATGATCGTCGTGATCGGTGCCAGCACGACGGTCGAATACGGGCTCAAGGGTGCGTACGAAACGCTGATCGGACGACTCGGTGAACTCGGTGTGCCGCCGCTGTCGACGCCCGAAGACCGGCTGGCCGCGAAGGAGGCGCGCGACTACGTCGAGTTCATCCGCGTGCGGCCGTGGTACGAGTTCGACTTCGTCACACCGCTGGAGACGCTGTGGCGCGACACGCCGGCGACCGGCGCGCACTTTGTCCGCAAGTGGGAACGCCGCTACCTGCTCACCAGCGAATGGCTGGTCAAGGCGGGTTATGCGGCGCTGATCGAGAAGGCGACGCACACGGCGTTCGAAGCGGCGAAGCCCACGACGAGTGCGGTCGTCGCGTCGCTGCCACCTGACATCGAGGCGAAACTGCCGGAGATGCACGTCCTCGCACGCGATGGCGACGTCGCGCGCGTCACGTTGCCGCGTTATCAGGCATTCACGCCGTACGCGACCGCCATCGCCCGCGACGGCGGCACGTTCCGCGACATCGCCGGCAACCGCGGCGACCTGCTCGTCAGCGTGGTGATGCCCGCCACCGCCGACCCGCCATCCGGTACACGCCTGCTGTTCCGGCAACCCATCCTCACTCGCCCCGGTTACGAACGCCGCGCACTGGTGACGTCGGTCGCAGGCCTCGCGCCACTGCTCGCCGCACGCGATGCAGCCGGCGACGAGGTCGAACACGTGTTCGACTACTGACATGAAACTCCTGCGCGTTGTCCGCCGCACCGCCTTCGTCGTCATCACGACCCTCGTCGCCTACGTGCTGATCAGCGTGGCATGGGTCGGCCAGCACGAGCGCGGGAACGCGCGTGATACGGCGCCGCGTGGCGGTCAATTCGTCGATGCCGGCGGCGTGCGGCTGTTCGTGCAGGTCAGTGGCCCGGCGGATCGCGCGCCCGTGATGCTGGTGCACGGCACCGGTGCGTGGAGCGGCACGTGGTTCTCGCTCGTGCCCGCGCTGACGAAGGCCGGCTACCGCGTGATCGCGGTCGACCTGCCGCCGTTCGGCTATTCGTCGAGGGCTATCGATACGGATTTCTCCCGACCCGCGCAGGCGTCACGACTGCTCGCGGTGCTCGACGCCCTGCACGTGCGCAAGGCGCGCGTGGTCGGGCATTCGTTCGGTGGCGGGCCTGCGCTGGAACTCGCCCTGACCGCGCCGCAGCGGGTCGAACGGCTCGTGCTCGTCGACGCTGCGCTCGCGCTGGATGCCGCGCCGAACGATCCACACACCCTCGCCTGCCGCCTGCTTGCGCATCGCGGCCGTGTAGCCGTCGTCGCGTCGACCGCCACCAATCCGTTATGGGCCCGCACGCTCCTGCGTAGCTTCGTCGCGCGCAAGGACGCGGTGACCGACGCACGCCTGGCCGCCTACCGCGCACCGCTGCAGCTGCGCGGCAGCACGAATGCGCTCGGCGTGTGGGCGCACGACTTCGCCTGCGCGCCACGCACCGGTGTCAGCACGCGGCCGGACGACGTTGCGCGTCTCGCCGTGCCGCTCCATTTGATCTGGGGCGATGCCGACACGATCACGCCGCTCGTGCAGGCACGGCGACTCGATGCGCTGGTGCCCGGCGCGCAGCTCGATGTGCTGCATGGCGTCGGCCACATCCCGCACATCGAGGATCCGGCGTCCTTCGAGCCGCTGCTGTTGCAGGTGCTCGCAAGGACGCCGCCTCCGTCACGCTGACTGCGGCAGCGCGTCGTCGTCCAGCGCAGGTGCGCGCGCCGTCGCATCCGCCGGCACCTTCACCCGGAACCACGCGGCGTACAGCGCGGGCAGGAACAACAGCGTCAGGAACGTGGCGACCAGCAGGCCGCCCATGATCGCCACGGCCATGGGCCCGAAGAACGCGCTGCGCGACAGCGGGATCATCGCGAGGATCGCGGCGAGCGCGGTCAGCACGATGGGCCTGAAACGTCGCACCGTCGCTTCGACGATCGCTTCCCATGCATCGCGTCCATCGTGGCGGTCCTGCTCGATCTGATCCACCAGGATCACCGAGTTGCGCATGATCATGCCGGCCAGCGCGATCGTGCCGAGCATGGCGACGAAGCCGAACGGCACGCGGAACACCAGCAGGAACAACGTGACGCCGATCAGGCCCAGCGGTGCGGTGAGGAACACCATCAGGCTGCGCGAGAACGAACGCAGCTGCAGCATCAGCAGGGTAAACACGACGAAGACGAACAGCGGCACGCCGGCGTTGATCGAGTTCTGGCCGCGTGCGGAGTCTTCCACCGTGCCGCCGATGTCGATCGAGTAACCCGCGGGCAATTGCGCACGCAGCGATTCGACCGTCGGCATCAGCTGTTCGACGACAGTCGGCGGCGTGAGCGCGTCACGGATGTCGGCGCGCACGGTCATCGTCGGCTGGCGATCACGATGCCAGATGATTCCGTCCTCGAAGCCGTAGTCGAGCGTGGCGACCTGCGTGATCGGCACGCTGTGGCCGGTCGATGTCGGAATCATCAGCGATCGCAATGCGTCGAGGTCGCTGCGATCACGCGCCGAGCCACGCACATCGATACCGATCAGCTCGGTGCCTTCGCGATACGTGCCCACATTCGTGCCCGACAACGCAGCCGACAGCGACTGCGCAAGCTGCGAGGAGCTGATGCCGAGCGCACGCGCACGTTCCTGGTCGAGCTTGAGGCGCACCACCTTGCTCGGCTCGTCCCAGTCGAGGTTGACGTTGGTGACGTGCGGATTCGCCAGCACCTTCTCGCGGAGTTGCCCGGCGATGCGGCGCACGTCCTCGATGTGTTCGCCCGATACGCGCAGCTGGATCGGGTAGCCGACTGGCGGACCGTTCTCCAAGCGCGTCACACGAAGCTGCAGGTCCGGAAAGCGTGGGAACACGTCGCTGATCAGCCATTCGCGCACGGCTTCCCGCGCGGCGATGTCCTTCGGCGTCAGCACGAATTGCGCGAAGTTGGCTGCGGGCAGCTGCTGGTCTAGCGGCAGGTAGAAGCGCGGGGAGCCGGTGCCGACATAGTCGACGTAACTCGCGAGATCCTTGCGCGTGGCGAGGACCTTCTCGAGCTTCTCGACCTGCGTCGCGGTCTGCCGGAGCGAACTGCCTTCCGCCAGTTCGACGTCGACCATCAGCTCCGGTCGCACCGAGTCCGGGAAGAACTGCTGCGGCACGAAACGGAACATCACGATCGACAGCACGAACGCGCCGGCGGTGATCGCCAGCACGGTCTTGCGTCGGCGCACGCACCACAGCACCCAGCCGCGGAAGCGGGTGTAGAACTTCGTCGCGTACGGATCATGCGCGCGTCCGTCGTCGGGCTTCGGCAGCGGCGCGATGATGTCGGCGAACGCAGGATGACGATCGGCCAGGCGCAGTCGATAGGCCTGCCAGCGTGCAGCGATCGAGCCGGGCTTCGGCGGGCCTGCGTGGCCGTGATCCGGCAGTAGGCGATCGCCGAGATACGGAATGAACATTACCGCCGCCACCCACGACACCAGCAGCGCGATCGTCACCACCTGGAACAGCGAGCGCGTGTATTCGCCGGTACTCGACTGCGCCGTCGCGATCGGCAGGAAGCCCGCTGCGGTGACCAGTGTGCCGGTGAGCATCGGGAACGCCGTGGATTCCCAGGCGAATGCCGCGGCTTTCAGGCGGCTGTATCCCTGCTCCATTTTGATCGCCATCATCTCGACGGCGATGATCGCGTCGTCGACGAGCAAGCCGAGTGCGAGCACCAGCGCGCCCAGCGAGATCTTGTGCAGGCCCACGTCGAAATAGCTCATCACCGCGAAGGTCATCGCGAGCACGAGCGGGATCGACAGCGCGACGACCAGACCGGTGCGCAGGCCCAGTGAGAAGAAGCTCACCAGCAGGACGATCGCGACGGCTTCGGCGAGCACGCGGATGAACTCACCGACCGATTCTTCGACCGCGGCCGGCTGGTCCGACACCTTGCGCAGTTCCATGCCCACCGGAAGCATCTGCTGCAACTTGTCGCGCTGCGCTTCCAGCGTCTTGCCGAGCGCGAGGATATCGCCGCCGTCCTTCATCGACACGCCGATGCCGATCGCGTCCTGCCCCATGAAGCGCATGCGCGGCGCCGGCGGATCGGCGAAGCCGCGACGCACCGTCGCGATGTCGCCGAGATGGAAAGTGCGATCGCCGACGCGGATCGGGAACGCGGCGATGTCGTCGACGCGATCGAAGCGGCCGTCCACGCGCAATGCGATTCGCGATGAGCCGGTTTCGAAGAAGCCCGCGGGTGCGACGGCGTTCTGCGCATTCAGCGCGTCGAACACGGCCTGCGCGGGGATGCCCAGCGTCGCGAGCCGCGTGTTGTCGAGCTCCACCCAGACTTTCTCGTCCTGCACGCCGAACAGCTCGATCTTGCCGACGTCCGGTTCCTTCTGCAGTTGCAGCTGCACGCGCTCGGCGTAGTGCTTGAGCACCGCGTAATCGAAACCCGTGCCGGTCAGCGCGTAGATGCTGCCGAACGTGTCGCCGAACTCGTCGTTGAAGTACGGACCCTGCACGTCGCGCGGCAGCATCGGCTTGATGTCGCCGACCTTCTTGCGCACCTGATACCAGAGCGGCGCGATCTGGTCCGAATGCAGCGAATCCTTCGCGGCGAAGATGACCTGCGATTCGCCTGGCCGCGAGTACGAGCGGATGAACTCGTACTGCCCGGTTTCCATCAACTTCTTTTCGATGCGGTCGGTGACCTGCGATGCGACTTCGTCGGCGGTCGCGCCCGGCCACATCGTGCGCACGACCATCACCTTGAAGGTGAAGCGCGGGTCCTCGCTGCGACCGAGCTTGAGATACGCGAGCGTGCCGGCGATCGCGAGCACGATCATCGCGTACACGACCAGGCTGCGATGGCGCAGCGCCCATTCGGAAAGATTGAAGCGCATGTCGGTGTCCTTACCGGCGAACGGGGCGGTTGTCGCGATCGACCGGCATCACCGCTTCGCCGTCGCGCAGCAGATGGCCACCCGCCGCGACGATCCAGTCGGACGACGCCACGCCGCGCAGCACTGGCACGCGGTCGCTGCCGAACGCACCGGCCTGCACGGGGCGCAGGTGGACCGTGGAGGTGCGCGTATCGACCACGAACACGGCGTCGCCGCCGGATGCACTGCGTTGCAGCGCGGCGAGCGGCACGCTGACCGTCGAATCGCCGTCGCCCTGCAGGTAGACGCGCGCACTGGCGCCGAGTTCGGCGGACGCGCCGTCGTCGAGCGTGGCGCGCACCGCGAACGTGCGCGACGCGGGATCGGCGGCGGGTGCGATCTCGCGAACGCGTCCAGAGATCCGGGTGCCCGGCGCCGACCACAGCTCAACCTGCACCGTATCGCCCGGTCGAACCTTGCGCACCGCGCCCTCGGGCACGGCGAACGACACCTCGCGACGGCCATCCGCCGCCAGCGTGAACACCGGTTGCCCGGCGCCGACCACCTGCCCGGCCTCAGCCTGTCGGGTCGCGATCGCGCCATCGCGCGGCGCGCGCAGCTGCGTATAGCCCGCTTGGTTGCGCGCGACCTGCAGGTTCTCGCGCGCGGCGTTGACCTCGCCCTGCGCGGCGGCGGCGGCGGCGTTCTGGGCGTCGATGCTGGATCGGCTGACCAGCTGGTCGTGGCCCAGCTTGGCGTAGCGTGCCTGGTCGGCGCGGGCGCGCTCGAGCTGCGCCTGCGCCGCGCCCAGCTGGGCCTGCGCGGCCCGTGCCTGGGCCTGCAGGTCGCCGGCGTCGAGCACGGCCAGCAGGTCGTCGCGATGCACGCGGTCGCCGACGTCGGCCCGGCGCTCGATCAGGTTGCCGCCGACCCGGAACGACAAGACGGTCTCCTCGGCAGCGCGGATCTCGCCGGCGAACGAGGTGGATGCGACGTCGGCGCTGTCCGGATGGACAACGAGCACGGGACGCGGGCGTTCGACGGCCGCCGGGGCGTCACCGCAGCCGGAGAGCGCGAGGGTCGAGGCAGTGACGGCGAGAGCGGTGACGAGGGGGAGCAGACGCATGTCAGCCTCAGCGGCAATTAATGAACCGGTCGGTACTGTAAAATTACCGAACGCCCCGGTCCAGTATTTCGAGTAGGATTCCGACCAATGGCCCCGATCCGCCCCTACCGTGCCGACGACACCGCCACCCGCGCGGCCGGTCCCGGCCGTCCGAAGGACCTCGCCAAGCGCGAGGCCATCCTCGAGGCGTCGAAGAAGCTGTTCGTGCAGCTGGGTTTCGACGCGGTGTCGATGGACCAGATCGCCGCCGAAGCCGGCGTCAGCAAGCTCACCGTGTACAGCCACTTCGGCGACAAGGAGACGCTGTTCGCCGCGGCGGTCGAATCGCATTGCGCGAACGGCATGCCCGCGTCGCTGTTCGAGGACCGGCCGGAAACGCCGGTGCGCGAGCGCCTGCTCGAGATCGCGACGGCCTTCTACGCGATGATTTCGTCGCCCGAGGCCATCGCCGGTCATCGCATCCTGTGCAGCCCGCAGCTGGCGAACTCCGACCTGCCGCAGATGTTCTGGGAGTCCGGCCCGCGTCGCGTGCAGGAAGGGTTCGCGGCACTACTCGACGCACGCGTCGCGACCGGTGAACTCGACGTTCCCGACACCGCGCTCGCCTCGTCGCAGTTCTTCACGCTGCTCAAGGGCGAACCGCACGCACGCATGGTGTTCGGCTGCGGATGCGGCGGCGACGTCAACCTGACGCCCGCCGCGCACGTTGCCGCAAGCGTGGAAATGTTCCTTCGCGCGTATGGCCGTCGATGAGCGCGGATCGTGACCGCAGTCCCGGTGACTTCCGGCACTCGGGTGTTCAGGCGGCAGCACGCGATCCTGAACACCCCGGAGCCACGGGCCCGTCCCGGTAGAATTGCCGTCCTTTTCCCGCCCGATCCACGCCGATGACACCCGACTACGCCTACGCTCGCGAAATGATGGTGGAACAGCAGGTCCGTCCCTGGGATGTGCTGGACCCGCGCGTCGTCGCCGTGCTGGCCGCGGTGCCGCGTGAGCTGTTCGTGCCGACCGCGTATCTCGGCGCCGCGTATGCCGACGTCGCGCTTCCGCTCGCGCATGGCGAATACATGCTCAAGCCGGTGGTCGCCGGTCGCGCGCTCGAAGCGCTGCGCCCGAAGGACACCGACGACGTGCTGGAGATCGGCACCGGCAGCGGCTACGTCACCGCCTGCCTCGCGCAGCTCGCGCGCGAAGTGACCAGCATCGATCGCCATGCCGACCTCGTCGACGCCGCGCGTGCGCGCGTCGAGCAGATCGGCGCGGCGAACGTGCGCTTCGAAGTCGCCGATGCGCTGTCGTGGAGCACCGATCGCCAGTTCGACGCGATCTGCGTTAATGCCGCGGTCGACACGATTCCGAAGCAGTTCGTCGCGATGCTGAAGCCCGGCGGCCGCATGTTCATCGTCCGCGGTCGCGCGCCGGCGATGGAAGCGGTGTGCGTGCGCAACGAAAACGGCACGCCGCGCATCGAATCGTTGTTCGAAACCGATATCCCCTACCTCGCCGGCGCTGCGCCGGTGCCGGTGTTCCAGTTCTGATTCCGATGCCCGCACGGGGACCATGCGGGCACCGGCTCCCGGTTTGCCATGACGACGCCGCGCCGAACGCGCGGTTTTCCAGGAAGCTCCCGACATGATCCGCCGTCCGCTCGTCCTCGCCCTTGTGCTCGCCCTGGCCCCCGTGGCCGCTTCCGCGGAAGACCTGCTGCAGGTCTATTCGCTCGCACGCGACAACGACCCGCAGCTCGCGGCCTCGCAGTCCAACCGGCTGGCCGTCCGCGAAGGCGAGGTGCAGGCACGTGCTGCGCTGCTGCCGCAGATCAACGGAACGGCTTCGTACGACAGGTCTCGGAGTACCGGGCCGTCCTCGCAGCCCCTGTTTGATAATGCGACCGGCCAGTTCGCCACCGGTGACTTCGAAACCACAACCACCTCACGCTCGGTCGGCGTCGACGTGCAGCAGATGGTGTTCGACCGGTCACGCTTTACTATCCTCAAGAGTCAGCAGGCGCTGAGTCGCGCAAGCGACTTCAACCTGCAGGCCGCGGACGATCTGCTGATCACGCGCACATCGGCCGCGTACTTCAATACGCTCGTAGCGATCGAAACGCTGACCGCCGCCGAAGCCTCGGAAGCTGCGCTCAAGAAGCAGTTCGAAGCGGCGTCCAAGCGCCTCGAAGTGGGCCTCGCGCCGATCACCGACGTGCACGAGGCGCGCGCGCAGTACGACAGTGCACGCGCGAACACGATCGTCGCGCGTAACGCGGTGCTTGATGCCTATCAAGCGCTCGCCGAGATCACCGGCAAGCCGCCGGGTGCGCTCAAGGCGCTGCCGGAGGACTTCCAACCCACGCTGCCCGAACATGGCAACGCCGACTCGTTCGTCGCGCGCGCGGTGGAGAACAACCCGTCGCTGCACGCGGCCGAAGAACAGCTCGCATCGGCGAACGAGAACGTTGAAACGGCGCGCTCGGGGCACTGGCCCACGTTGTATCTCAACGGTTCCTACGGCGACCGCAGGAGCAATAGCGACACCACGCTCACGGCCACCGGCATTCCATCGCGAGACATTGCGAACGACAGCCAGAGCCGCGGCCCGAGTGTCGGCGTCACGCTCAACGTGCCGATCTTCTCCGGCGGCGCCACGTCCTCGCGCGTTCGCCAGGCGCTTGCAACCCGCGACGTCGTTGCCGACCAGGTCGAGCAGCAGCGTCGCGCGCTGACGCGCAACACCAATGCGGCCTATCAGGCGCTTGCGGCGGGTATCACCGAAGTCGAATCGCGCCGTGCGGCGCTGATCTCGGCGCGCGCTGCGTTCGAGGCATCGCAGGTCGGTCTCGAAGTCGGTACGCGCACGGTGCTGGACGTGTTGAACAACCAGCAGAACGTGTTCGTCGCACAGCGCCTGTACTCGCAGGCCCGCTATACGTTCCTGCAGGCTCGCCTGCTGCTGGCGCAGTCGGTCGGCACGCTGGGCCTCGATGACCTGCAGGAAGTCAATCGCCTGCTGACCGTCACCGCGCCGACGCCGGTCGCGCTGACGCCGTAAGCGCAAGCCACATCCGCAATGCAGAAGGCCGTCGGAAACGACGGCCTTTTTGTTTGTGCGGCATGGGCCGGCTCGGCGCCCGAATCAGCTGCGCGGCGGCATGTCCGCGTCGACCAGCTCAAGCGTGCGTTCGAGTGCACCGCGCCCGGATTCGACCAGCGCTCGACCCGCATCCGCCATCGATGCGCGAAGGACCTCATCGCCGAGCATCGCGGCCAATGCATCGGCGACGCCGGCTTCGTCCTGCGCGATGCGCAGCGCGCCGGCGCTTTCAAGACGATGCGAGATGTCGGCGAAGTTATGCAGGTGCGGGCCGGTGGTGATCGGCGTCCCGGTCGCGGCCGGTTCCAGCAGGTTGTGGCCGCCGACTGCCTGCAGCGAGCCGCCGACGAACGCGACATCGGCGCAGGCGTAGAAGTTCAGCAGCTCGCCCAGCGTATCGATCACGAAGACGTCGCAGTCGGGTGTCGCCCAGCGGTCTTCGGATCGGCGCGAGGTACGGAAGCCCGCGGCGGTCGACTGTTCGCAGGCAGCACGGAAACGCTCGGGGTGGCGCGGCGCCCACATCAGCAGCAGGTCGGGCCAGCGTCCGCGTAGCCGTCGATGGATGGCGAGCACCGCGGCTTCTTCCTCGACGTGGGTGCTCGCAGCGATCCACGCCAGACGACCCGCCCGGCGTGCACGGCAGTCACGCCCGAACGCATGCACGGCTGCCGGCAGCGCCATGTCGTACTTGAGGTTGCCGGTGTCGTGCACGCGGTCGGCGTCGGCACCGAGTGCAACGAACCGCCGCGCATCCGCATGCGACTGCGCGCCCACGCCACGCAGGGTGCGCACAGCGCGACTCACGAGGGGCGCAAGCACGCGGTAGCCACGCAGCGATCGCGCAGACAACCGCGCATTGAGCACGTAGGCCGCCACGCCGTGATCGCGGCAGCCGAATAGCAGGTTCGGCCACAGCTCGGTTTCCATGATCAACGCCGCATACGGCCGGAAATGGCGCAGGAATCGCGACACGGCACCGGGCAGGTCGTAAGGCAGATACACGTGATCGACGCGATCGCCCCAGAGCGATCGCACGCGCGCCGAGCCGGTCGGGGTGATCGTGGTGACGAGCAGACGCAGGTCCGGTCGACGCTGCAGCAATGCATCCACCAACGGAATCGCCGCGTTCACCTCACCCACCGACACCGCATGCACCCACAGCACGCGATGGTCGCGCGGCGCACCGAAGCTGGCGTAACGCTCGCTCCAGCGTTCGAAGTACGCAGCCTGACGGAAGCCGCGCCAGATCAGGTGGTAGACGGTGATCGGCGTCAACACGTACAGCGCGAGTGAGTACAGCGCGCGCAGCAGCGGTTCGAGACGATCGCGGACGGGCGCGTCCATCAGTACGGCGCGGCCTCGCCGTCGGGACGGCGCTTGAACCGGCGATGGATCCACAGGTATTGCGACGGCGCTTCGCGCACCATCGCTTCGATCGCTGAATTGACGCGCGCACTGTCGGTCGCTGCGTCAGTCGATGGAAAGTTGTCGATCGGCGGCGCGATGCGCAGCACGTAGCGATCACCCTCGCGGCGGTGGAAGAACGGCACCACCGCGCAACCCGTGAGTCGTGCGAACTGATGCGTCGCGGTGATCGTCGCCGCGGGGACGCCGAAGAACGGCGCGAACACCGTGTCCTTGCCGCGCATGTCCTGATCGGGCGCGTACCAGAGGAAACCGCCCTGCTTGAGATGGCGCATCGCCGCGCGGATTTCGTCGTTCGCGAACATCGCCGCGGCGTAGCGCAGGCGGCCACGCTTGACCGCCCACTCCATCACCGGATTGCGGTAACGCCGATACATGCCGGCGAGCGGCACGTGGTCGCAGAGCAGGCGCCCAGACATCTCCAGCGTCATGAAATGGCCCGAGATCATCAGCACGCCACGGCCTTGCGCCTGCAGCTCGCGCAGGTGCTCGAGGCCTTCGATGACGACGTCGCGACGCATCGGCGCAATCTCGCCCCACCACGCACGCGCGAATTCGAACAGGCCGATGCCGAAGTCGCGGAAAGTTTCGCGCAGCAGGCGCGAGCGCGTCGCTTCGTCGAGTTCGGGAAAGCACAGGCGCAGGTTCACGCGCGCCGCATGCCTTCGCGGCGATGCGAGTACGAACGCGACTGCACCCAGCGCACGACCGAGTGCACGCTGCAAACCCCACGGCAGATGCGCCGCACCGGTGAGCACTGCGACGCCCGCGCGCATCGGCCAGTAACGCGCACCGCGCGGCACCGGTCCCGGCGACGTCTGGCTCGCGGCGTCCGTCATGCGTCGACCGTTGAAGTGACGTCGCGATCCGTCGCGTACAGGCTGCCGGCGTACAGCGCGAACAGCATCAGCGTCAGCCCGCCCCAGAACGTCGAATAGAACGCGAGGTGCGTGTTGAACGGGAACACGGTGACGACCAGCGCGTACATCGCCGGCAGTGCGCGGCGTCGCGCCTCGGGCGTCGCGTAACGCCACGCACGCCAGGCCTGCGCGGCGCCGGCGAGCCAGAGGATCAGGCCGAAGACGCCGGTCTCGCTGAGGATCTCGAGCACGATCTGGTGCGCGTGCAGTGCTGGGCCGTCGCCCCACTCCGCGCGCTGGCCCGGTAGCGGGTCGCAGGACGGGAATGCTTGGCGGAAACGACGCACGCCGACGCCGTTGACCGGATGCTCGCGCACCATGCACGTCGCCGCCGACCAGATGCGGCCGCGGCCGGACAACGCGCTGTCGACGTCGCGATGGTCGCCGGCGAGCACGAGCGTGGTGCGCTGGATGCGCTCGCGCACCTGCGGCACGCTCACGGTCAGCAACGCCAGCGCGACGGCGCCGAATGCGAACACGCCCGCGAGGCGCTTCCATCCGAGCAGGCGCCAGCCGGACAGCAGCAGCACCAGACCGTACGTGATCCACGATGCGCGCGAGCCCGCGAGCACGATCACCATGCCGATGCCCGCCGCGGCGACGAGCCAACCGGTCGCACGGAAACGTCGCGCGGCTTCGTAGAGCAGGAACGGCGACAGGCTGGCGACGACCTGGCCGAGCTTGAGGTTGCACGGCCCGAGGAAACCGCTGAGTCGATCGACCGCAATTGCGGCGTCGGCGGGACACATGCCGTGCCCGCTGATCGCGTGCTTGGCGTGGTCGATGACGTTGAAGATCGGGCTCATGCCCGTCATCGCCTGCAGCAGTGCGTCGGCCACCCAGACCAGCACGATGATGCCGAGGCCCGCGAACGTGCGACGGCGGCTTTCCGCATTGGCAACCGATGCAGCGACGAGCCACAGAAAAGGCAGATGGCGCAGATCAGCGGCGGCGTCGAGCAGCGAACGCGGCGGGTCGAAGGTGTCGAACGCGGAGACCAGTCGCGGCACCCAGTAGGCCGCGAACATCAGCGTCGTCAGCGCCCAGGCCTGACCGCTCAGCAGCCGCGTGCCGCCACGGAAGCGCGCGCGCACCAGCATGTACATCGCGATCAGCGCGCCGATGACCAGCACCGCTTCGGCATAGCCTGGCGCGAGCCACAACGCGACGAACGCGAGCACCCATGCCGGCGCCCAGCGCCAGCCGGTTTCGGGCACGCCGTCAGCCGGCGAGTTCGTGATAGACGCCAAGCGTCGACTCCTGCATGGCCTGCAACGTGAGCGGAATGCTAGCCGGCAGTGCCGGTGGCTGCGCGAGAAGATCGCGCGCGGTGGCGTGCAGCCGGTCGAGATCGAACGGCGCAACCGCGCCCTGCGGCTCGAAATCATCGAGCAGTTCGCCGACGCCGCCATGCGCCCAGCCCAGCACCGGGCGGCCGACCGACAGCGCCTCGATCACCGTGCGACCGAACGACTCCGGCTTGCGCGAGAGCTGCAGTACGAGGTCGCTGGCGGCATAGGCGCGCGCGATGGCGTCGGTCGGCGGCGTGAACGCGATCGCCTCGGCGATGCCGAGCTGCGCGGCGTCGCGCTCGAGTTCGGCGATGTAGGCCTCGCGACCGGCCTCGCGCGCGCCGGGCAACCACAGGCGCGCATCGATGCCGTCGCCACGCAGCTTTGCGAGCAGCGCAAGACCGTCGCCGTGGCCTTTCAAACGTGTGCCGCGACCGGGCAGCAACAGCAGCGGGCCGTTGCCCTGCAATGCGGGATGCTGCGACGCAGCCCAGCCACGCGCATCGCGGTCGGGGTGCGGTGCGCGCGGAAATGCGGTTGCATCGATGCCGCGCGGGATCACTCGCAGCTTGGCGGTGTCGGTCGCCGGGTAATGACGCAGCACGTAGTCGCGAACGGTGCGCGACACGCAGATCACACGCTCGCCGCGGGTCATCACCGCGCTGTAGCGCGACGGCGAATTCAAACCGTGCACGGTGGTGACGAAGCGCGGACGTCGCGATGCGTCGATGCCACGAAGCGCCATCAAGCCGAGCCACGCCGGCATACGCGATCGCGCATGCACGATGTCGGCGCCATCGATCGCGCGTCGCAATGCGCCGACGTGGCGCAGCACGAGCGGCGACTTGGCGCCGATGTCGAGCGGCACGTGCTGCGCGCCCAGCGCTTCCAGCCGCGGCGCGAGCCGACCGCCGCGCGAGACGACGACCGCGCGATGCCCGGCATCGACCAGCGCCTGCGCGATCTCGAGGGTGGAACGTTCGACGCCGCCGGACTCCAGCGCAGGCAGCAGCTGGACGACGGTAAGGCGACGATGCGGAGCGGGCGTCATGCGGCGCGAGGCCGTGGACGCCTCAGTCTTCCAGTACGAAGTGCGCGCCGCAGTACGGGCACTGGCACTCGCGCTCGGCCTCGATGGGCAGGTAGACGCGCGGGTGCGAGTTCCACAGCGCCATTTCGGGCAGCGGGCAGCTCAGCGGCAGGTCCTTTGCGCCGACGACGTAGCGCTGGCGGGCATTGGCCGGCTCGGCGGTCTGCGGGGCGCTGGTGGCGTTGCGGTCGGTCATGGACGGCAGGACGGTGCGGTGAGGCCGGCGATTCTACCAGCCGGGCCGCGACGTCCCGTCAGTGCGGCAGGTCGAACAGCAGGACCTCGGCGGCGCCGTTGGCCTCGACCACGAGCGGGCCACCCTCCTCCACGAAGCCCAGCGCATCGCCGGCACGCAGCACGCGGTCGGCGGCCATCACCGTGCCACGCGCGACCTGCAGCCAGTAGCGACGGTCGCTGTCGAGCGTGCGGTGGACGCTGGCGCCAGCCGCGAGCTCGACGCGATGAAGCCGCGCGTCTTGGCGGATCGCGATGCTGCCGTCGGCGCCGTCGGGCGATGCGAGCAGCACCCACTCGCCGCTGTCGTCGCCGGGCTGCGGTGCGCGCTGCGCGTAGGCCGGCGGCGCGTTGACGCGATCGGGCTGGATCC
This sequence comes from Lysobacter sp. HA18, assembly GCF_054057595.1. Lineage (NCBI taxonomy): Bacteria > Pseudomonadati > Pseudomonadota > Gammaproteobacteria > Lysobacterales > Lysobacteraceae > Lysobacter > Lysobacter sp. HA18. The sequence continues at coordinate 821,305 of NZ_JBSRZL010000001.1, read as the reverse complement.
AGACCTGCAGGAAATGCACAGCGTTGGTCTTGGACGCGTTGAACTCGCTGTGCTGCACGCCATGGCCGGCGCTCATCCACTGCACTTCGCCGCGACCGACCGTGCCACCGCCGCCCGCGCTGTCCTTATGCGCGAGCTGGCCGTCGAGCACGATCGACAGGATTTCCATGTTCGCGTGGCCGTGCAGCGGGAAGCCCCCGCCGCCGGCAACGCGGTCTTCGTTGATCACGCGGAGCGGCCCGAAGCCCATCCACTGCGGGTCGTAGAAGCTGCCGAACGAGAACGTGTGGTGGCTGTCCAGCCAACCGCCGTGCTGCGCGTGGCCGCGTGAATCGCCCGGGCGCTCGATGATCATCGTCTTACTTCTTCTTCGGCGGTACCGGCGCGCCGTCGGCCTTCGGCACCATCGCTTCGGTGGTGATATGGATATGGATGTCGTCGCTGACGTTCGGCACGTACTTGGTGACGCCGAAATCGCTGCGCTTGATCGTGGTCGTCGCATCGAAGCCGACGGCTTCGCGCTTGCTCATCGGATGCGGGCCGGCACCGTTGATGGTGACGTCGAGCACTGCCGGCTTGGTCACGCCGTGCACGGTGAGGTCGCCGGTGACGCGCAGCTTCTTGTCGCCGGCGGCTTCCACCTTCGTGCTGGTGAAGGTGATGGTCGGGTACTTTTCGGCGTCGAAGAAATCGGCGCTGCGCAGGTGTTCGTCGAGCGCGGGAATGGTGGAGTCGAGGCCGGCGAGCGGCAGTGTCACCTTCACCGACGAGGCGCCGACGTTCTGCGGGTCATACACGATCGTGCCGTCGGCCTGGCCGAAGTTCGCGAACGGGTGCGAATAACCGAAGTGCGTCCACGTCGCGGTGACCTGCGTGTGGTTCGCGTCCATCGTGTAGGTGAGCGGTGCGGCGAAGGCGACGCCGGCGAGGCCGGCGAGTGCGAAACCGAGGGCGATGCGCTTGAACATGGACGGAGCTCCGTGTGGTGTCGCTTAGAGGATTCGCGCTGCTTCGTCGAACGGCAGGCGCGGCGAACGGTCGAAAATCTTGCTGGCATCGCCTTCCCCGAGATTGACGAGGAAGTTGGAACGGATCTTCGTGCCGCCGAAGAACTCGGCGTCGACCTTCGCATTGTCGAAGCCCGACATCGGGCCGGTGTCGAGCCCCAGCGCGCGCGCGGCGAGGATCAGGTACGCGCCCTGCAGCGAACCGTTGCGCAGCGCGATGGTTTCCAGCTGCGCATCGGGCTTGGTGTCGAACCAGCCCTTCGCGTCGGTATGCGGGAACAGGTACGGCAGCTTTTCGTAGAACGCCATGTCGTGCGCGACGATGGCGACGACCGGCGCTTCCAGCGTCTTTGCACGGTTGCCTTCGTCCAGCGCCGGCGCCAACCGCTGCTTGGCTTCGGCGGACTTGAGGAAGACGAAGCGCGCCGGCGATGCGTTCGCGGTGGTCGGGCCCATCTTCACCAGGTCGTAGAGCCTGTGCAGCGTCTCGTCGCTGACCTCTCCGGTGAAGCGGTTATGGGTGCGGGCGGTGACGAACAGCTGGTCGAGCGCCTCCTTCGACAGCGGCTGCGACATCGGCATTTCCTCGACGTGGGGTGGGCGCAGTGTAGAGTCACGCCCGCAAAACGGCCGTGGCCGCCCCAGAACGGATCGATCTGACCCGTGCAACGTTCGACCCCAACCCGAACCCTCGTCGTCACCGATGGCCATGCCGGCAACGTGCGCCAGGCGCGTGCATTGGCGGACGCCCTGAAACTGCCGACGCAGGACCTCATCCTCAGGCCGCGCCTGCCGTGGCGCTGGTTCGCGCCGCGCATCGTCGGCAATGCCGAGCGTGCGTTCGGCGACGAGTTCGCGCAGCGACTGCGTGATCCGGACCTCGCGCAGACGCTGGTGATCGGTTGCGGCCGCCAGGCCGCGCTGGCGACGCGGCTGCTTCGCGCGCGCGGCGCGCATGCCGTGCAGATCCTCGACCCGCGCATTGATACGTCGCACTGGGACGTTGTCATCTCGCCCGCGCACGATCGACTGCGCGCACCGAACGCGATCGAACTGACCGGCTCGCTCAACCCTGTGCAGGACACGTGGCTGGGCGCATCGCGTGCTGCATTCGCAGCGCTCGGCTCATTACCCGGTCCGCGTACGACGCTGCTGATCGGCGGGCCGACCTCGAACATGCGGCTCTCGGTACGACGACTCGATCGCTGGCTGCGCGACGTGCGCACGCTGATCGAACGCGAAGGCGGCAGCGTGCTGGCAACCACGTCGCGCCGCACGCCGCCGAAGATGGTCGCGCGGGTGAAGAAGCGTCTAGCCGGCTTGCCCGGCGTGGTGTGGACGGGTTCGGTCGACGGCCGCAATCCGTACGCTGCGCTGCTCGGCTGGGCCGATCGCATCATCTGCACCGCGGACTCGGTGAACATGCTGTCCGAAGCATCCGCGACCCGCGCGCCCGTGTTCGTTGCCGGCGAGCGCAAGATCCGCGGACGGCCGCGTCGCTTCGTCAACGCGCTACTCAAGTCGGGACGTATCCAGCCGTTGTCGCGCGAGCTGGCCAGGTTCGATGCGGAGCCGATGCGCGAGACGCAGCGCGTTGCCGCATTGCTGCGGGAACGCTTCGGTCTTCCTGCGCCGTCGAAGTAAGGCTCAGCCGCGGTCGATGTCGCGGCGGTAAACGTGCTGCGTCTTGGTGCGCGTGAAGCCGATCCCTTCGTAGAAGACGTGCGACAGCTCGCGTGCGGCGTTCGAGCGAACGACGAGCGCATCTCCGCCGTGCGCCTGCGCCCACTGCTCGGCCGCCTGGACAAGCAGGCGGCCCGCACCTGTGCGGCGACGGCTGGCGTCGACAACGAGCCCGGTGATCTCGAACGTGATGCCGTATTCGATGGTGAGACGCCGCGCGACGGCGATCCAGCCGACGACATCGGCATCGACTTCCGCAACGAACGCGGCGCCGTGCGCGTCGTCCGCGAGCAGGCTTAATCGCTCGGCCATCTGCTGTTCGGTCGCCGCGTAGCCGAGCTGGCCGGACAGGGCCGCGATCGCTCGGGCATCATCGACATGCGCGTTGCGAACGGTCGTCGTCATCGCGTCATCCGAGAAATTGAAGGCCGCAGGCGTGCACGGCTTCGCGGACGATCGCCCGCGCGGCATCGATCGCGCCGCCGGGCAGAACGCGCCGCGTGCGACGGTCGAGCGTGCAGTCGAGGCCGCTGGCGAGCATCAGTGCGCGCGCTTCGGCGAGTGGTGTCGCGACGGCGTCATCCATCACTCGCGCCGCACGACACGCATCGATCAGGGCGCGCGTATTGCGCGGCTCCAGCAGCGACGGCGCGTGCGACGCATGCGCGAGCACCAGCGCCTGCAGCACGAATTCGAGATCGACCAACCCGCCCTCGCCCTGCTTGAGGTCGAAGTTCGCCGCATCGGAGCGGTCGAGTTCGGCGCGCATGCGCTGGCGCATCTTCGCGACGTCGTCCATCACCGTCGCGACATCGCGCTCGCGTCCGAGCACCTCTGCGCGGACGTTCTCGAAGTCGGCACAGAGCGACTTGTCGCCGCCGATGCATCGCGCGCGCACCAGCGCCTGGTGCTCCCAGGTCCACGCGCGTTCGCGCTGGTAGGCGGCGAAGCTCGCGAGGCTCGAGACGAGCAGCCCCTTCGCGCCATCGGGGCGCAAGCGCACGTCAACGTCGTAAAGGCGTCCTGCACCCGTCGCCGCACCAAGCAGCGCGACGACCTTCTGCGCGAGGCGTGCGAACCAGCGTTGCGCGTCGAGCGTGCGCGCGCCGTCGGACTCCGCATCGGCAGGCGCGTCATAGAGGAACACGAGGTCGAGGTCGGAACCGAAGCCGAGTTCCTCGCCACCGACGCTGCCGTAACCGAGTACGGCGAAACGTGCATCGCGTACGCGCCCGCTCGCGGCGCCGACTTCGTTCTCGGCGATGCGAACCACGACGTCGACGACCGCGTCCGCCAGCCATGCGAGCTGTCGTGCGCTTTCGTCCGCGGGCTGGCGACGGTCGCGCACCGCCATGGCAATGCGGAAGCTCAGCGCCTGTCGTACTTCGTTGAGTGCGCGCAACGCGTGCTCGGTGTCGTCGATGCCTTCGACGGCGGCATTGCACGCCGCGCGCAGCTCGTCGCGGTCGGGCAACGCGCCGGCGATGCGCGCGTCGAGCAACTCGTCGAGCAGCAGCGGATATGCGGCGAGTCGTTCGGCAAGCAGCGCGTTGTGCGCGACGACGTCCACGAGGCGCTCCAGCGCGACCGGTTGTTCGTCCAGCAATGCGAGATACGCGCTTCGGCGCAGCACGTTCGCCACCAGTGCGACCAAGCGGCGCATCGCCAGCAGCGGCTCGCGCGACTGCGCGGCGCCGTGCAGCAGCGCGGGCATGACGCGATCGAGCCGCGCACGTGTCGCATCCGACAACGCATGCACCGCGGGCGATCGCGCGAAGTCGCGTAGCAGCGCGTCGGCCTCGTTCTCTTGCGGAAAGCCGGCGTCGGCAAGCGTCGTCGCGTCACCACGGGCCGGCAAAGCGCACCAGTACGTCGCGAGTGCATCCGGTGCGGCGGTGCGTTCGCGCGGCGCGAGCAGGGCGTTGAATTCGGCGGTCACACGCGCGCGCACCGCGTCGAGTGCAACGCGGAACTCGTCCCAGTCCCGATAACCAAGCCCGGTAGCGATGCGATGACGTGCGGCCTCGTCATCGGGCAGCGCATGCGTCTGCGCATCACGGAGCATCTGCAGGCGATTTTCGACGCGACGCAGCGTGCGGTAAGCGGCGATCAGGGTGTCCCCTGTTGCCGCGTCGACATGCCCCGCGTCGACAAGCGCGCGCAGCGACGGCAGCAGGCGACGACCACGCAACGTCGGCTCGCGGCCGCCGCGGATCAGCTGCAACGCCTGCACGAGGAATTCGATCTCACGGATGCCGCCCGGCCCGCGCTTGATGTCGTCGACGAGTTCGCGACGCGCGACTTCCGCCGCGATCGACGCCTTCATCGTGCGCAGGCCGTCGAGCGCACCGAAATCGAGATAGCGGCGGTAGACGAACGGCCGAAGCGTTTCGAGGAAGCGTTCACCCGCTTCGATATCGCCCGCGACGGGCCGCGCCTTCTGCCACGCATAGCGTTCCCAGTCGCGGCCTTCGCGCTGGAAGTACTGCTCGAGCGCGGCGAACGACCACGCGATCCGTCCGGCCGTGCCGAACGGCCGAAGGCGCAGGTCGACGCGATGCGAGAAGCCGTCGGCGGTGACTTCGTCGAGCAGCTTTGCGAGTTGCTGACCGAGCCGGGTGAAATAGCCTTCGGCGTCGAGCGGACGCGCACCGTCGGAGTCGCCGCCGTTTTCGTAGGCGTAGACGAGGTCGATGTCGGAACTGAAGTTGAGCTCGCCACCGCCGAGCTTGCCGAGGCCGAACACGACCAGTCGCTGCACGCGGCCGTCGGCGTCGCGCACGTGGCCGTGCCGCGCGACGAACTGCGCTTCGAGCGCATCCATCGCGAGCGCGAGGCAACGTTCGGCGAGTTGCGTGCTGCCGGCGAGCGTGGTGTCGACATCGTCCAAGCCGTGCACATCGCGCCAGATCAGGCGCGTCGAGGCGGCGGTGCGATAGCGGCGCAGTTGCGACGGCCAGCCCGATGGCGTCGCAGGGTCGAGCGTGGGTTCGGGGACAGGCGATTCGCCGTCGTCGGCCAGCAGTTGCGCGAGAAGCGTCGGATCGCGTGCGAGTACGTCGATCGCGAAGTCGCTTGCGCGGGCGACGGCGGCGACACGATCGGCCGCGTCCTGCGCGATGCCGAGACGACGGGTCGCGCGTTCGACCGCGGCGTCGACGGCATCCGCGGCGCGGGTCGGTTCGCTCATGCGCGGCATTCTGTCACGCGGCTTGGGCAAACCCGGGACGAAAAAAAGCCCGCTGGTGTCGCCACCAGCGGGCCTTTGCTCCCTCCCCCACGTCGGGATGCAGCTCTATCGTTAAAGAGACGTGACGGTGAATGCACGCTGCAGTGCAGCAAAAACTTTACCGTTCAGGCGGCCCTCCGTGGCCGCCCCACGCTCGGCCCTCTCAGCGAGCGACGGTAATGACCGGCGAACGCCAAGTTTCCCAGTGCGCCGGGTTGCTGGAATCGCCGTTCGCCTTCAGCACCTGCAGCAGCACGGTGTAGCGCCCGTTCGGGACCGTGTACGCCCTGCCGCCCTGGGTCGTCGTGCCGTCCCACGAGAACGCGTAGAAGCCCGTCGCCGACGAGTTGCGGCCGAAGAACTGGGTCGAGAACGCGCTGTGCCACGAACGACCGGAGTCCGCGTCGAACACGTCCATGCGGATCGCGGCGGACTGGTGGTCGAAGTGGATCAGGAAGAACGGGATGTCGTTGCCCGCCATCGTGTAAGCGGCGCCCGACGGCTGGTTGAAGTACGAGCTGCCGGTGAGCTTCGCGAGCCACGGGAAGCCGTTCGCCGTCGGCACCAGCACCTGGCGCGCCTGGTAATCGCCGATGTAGCCGGCAAACGGAACGCGCAACGTGCTGCTGCCATCGTTGGGCGTCATGACGACGTAGCCGCCGTAAATGCCGCCGTCGTAACCGATGCCGGTTTGCGCCGGGGTGATGGTCACGTTGACCGACGCCGTGCCGTGCGGCGCGACCGTCACCGACGGAGCGGAGAAGTTCGCCGCCACGCCGCCACCGATGAAGTACTGCGGCGCGAACGTGCTTCCGAACGTGCCGACCGACTGCACGGCGCTCATCGCATACGTCACCGGCGTCGGCCCGTTGTTGCTGAGTGTCAGCGTGCGTGTCTGCGGGCCCGCCTGGCCTTCACCCAGCGACAGCTTGCCGGGCTCGACGCGCGTGGCTTCGACGATGGCGCGATCGATGTGCAACATGCCGGCGCCCGCGCGATGCGTGGCTTCGATGTACGGGCCACCCGGAGCGCCGGACCATGTCGACGGCTGTGCGGTGTTCTGCAGGATCGAACGCACGGCCTGCGCCGGGGTGCGCGGCAACGCCTGCAGCAGCAGCGCCGCGGCACCCGCGACGTGCGGCGACGACATCGACGTGCCGCTCAGCGAGGCATAGCCCCCGAGTTCCAGCGGGAAGGTCGAGTAGATCGAGCCACCCGGTGCGCCGATGTCGGGCTTGAGCGTCAGGTCGGGCGACAGGCCCCACGACGAGAACGACGAGATCAGCCCGCCGGTCGGGTTGGGCTGCGAGACGTGGAAATCGCCCCAGGTGATCTGAGTCGTGCCGCTGGCGATGCGTCCGTCTAGCAGTACGCCGTCCGCGGCGCTGATGCCGACGGTCGGGATGTTGACCGACGGCGTACCGGCGACGGTCGGGTTCAGTGCGCCCGCCACGTTGTTGTAGAGCAGCACGCCGACGGCGCCCGCGGCCTGTGCGTTCGTTGCCTTGATGTAGAACGAGCACGTGCCGCGACGGATCAACGCGACCTTGCCGGCGAGACTGTTGGCCGGCAGCGCGGAACACGCGTCGCTGGTCGACGACGTCGTGCCGGTGCGCGCGAGTACGCCAGTGCCCGAGCTCGGCGGCGGCGGTGCGCCGGTGGCGGCATTGAAGCCGACCTTCACGTTGTCCGGCGACACCTGGAATGCGGGCTGCGCGATGCCGATATTGTCGTACGACGCGACGCCGATGACCTTGTCGCCGACGCTGGGCGCGCCGAGCGAGTACATGCCGGTGGCGGCGTCGTTGCCGGCGGATGCGACGACGACCATGCCATGGTCGACCAGGCGCGACGCGGCCTTCGCGGTCGGCGATTGCGGCCAGTCGAACGCCGAACCGATGCTCATGTTGAGCACCTGCATGCGGTCGGCCTGCGCGCGTTCCATCGCCGCGAGCATCACGTCGTCCGTGGTCGAACCCGAGCAACCGAACACGCGATACGCACCGAACGACACCTTGGGCGCGACGCCCTTGACCGAACCGTTCGCACCGATGATGCCGGCGACGTGCGTGCCATGGCCCGCGCAGTCATCGGGACGCGCGTCCGGCGTCGGCACCGGGTTGTAGGCGGCGGAGCTGGGATCGGCGTTGTAGGCATCACCCACGAAGTCCCAGCCGGCGATCACGCGCGCGCTCGGGAACGGCGTGCCGCCATTGACACCGCCACCGCCGAAGGCCGGATGGTCGATGTCGATGCCGGTATCCATCACCGCGACGCGCACGCCCGTGCCGTCGAGGCCGAGGCTGTTCTGCGCGACGTCCGCGCCGGTCATCTGCAGCGCCGTGTAGAGGTCGGGGTTGTACTGCGAGCCCGGCGTGCTGTCCGGCATCTTCACCGTCTGCACGGGATAAACCGCCTTGACGCCCGGCATGCGCGCGAGGGTGCCGAGCTGCGCGCGCGAGACGGTGATCGAGAAGCCGTTGAACAGGTTGTCGAACGCGTAGTTCTCGATGTACTTGACGCCCGCGCTGCGTGCGGCGTTGCGGAACGACTGCTTCTCGCTTGAGAGCTGCGCCGCCGAGCCGCGGTCGGCCAGCGGCGCATTGCTCAGCTCGACGAACCAGCGCTGCGGCGACTCGTCGACCGGCGTGCTGTCGGAATCGGCGGTCAGGCCGGACTCCTGCGATTGCAGTTCGATATAAGGCGGCACGTCGGCCGCAAGCGCGGCGACGCACGCGCATGCGAGGACGGATAAAGCGAGGGTGGACGACTTCTTCACGGCGAAACCTCGTCAGTTCGGGGGAGGGGAGCCACTGGACGGCGGTTGAACGCAGCTCCCGCGCCGGACAGGACGGAGCGGGAGCCGTGATTTAGCCTATCTTCACGAAACGCGACACGGGTCACATTCTCTCGGCCGCACGACGAACGGTCGGAAATGTTCCTGACCGGCTACGCCCAGCGGGGCTGGCAGCCGGTGGCGCAAAGAAAAAGCCCCGCTTGCGCGGGGCTTTTCGTGTTGCGGTGCAGCGGAAAGCGGGACTTAGAAGTCCATGCCGCCCATGCCGCCCATGCCACCGCCGCCGCCCATGGCCGGCTCGTCCTTCTTCGGCAGCTCACCGACCATCGCTTCGGTCGTGATCATCAAGCCGGCGATCGACGCCGCGTTCTGAAGCGCGGTACGCGTGACCTTGGTCGGATCCAGGATGCCGGCCTCGATCATGTCGACGTACTCGCCGGTCGCGGCGTTGTAGCCGTACGCGCCATTGCCTTCGACGACCTTGTTGACGATGACCGACGGCTCTTCACCGGCGTTCGTCACGATCTCGCGCAGCGGCGCTTCCATCGCGCGCAGGGCGATCTGGATGCCGTGGTTCTGGTCTTCGTTCGCACCGGTCAGGCCCTTGATCGCAGCCTTGGCGCGCAGCAGCGCAACGCCGCCGCCCGGAACGATGCCTTCCTCGACCGCCGCACGCGTGGCGTGCAGGGCGTCTTCGACGCGCGCCTTCTTTTCCTTCATCTCGATCTCGGTCGACGCACCGACCTTGATCACCGCAACGCCGCCGGCGAGCTTGGCAACGCGTTCCTGCAGCTTCTCGCGGTCGTAGTCGGAGGAGGTCTCCTCGATCTGCGCCTTGATCTGCTTGATGCGGCCTTCGATGCCACCGGTTTCGCCGGCGCCGTCGATGATCGTCGTGTTCTCCTTCGAGACCTGCACCTTCTTCGCGCGGCCCAGATCCTTGATCGTCGCCTTCTCGAGCTGCAGGCCGACTTCCTCGGAGATCACGGTGCCGCCGGTGAGGATCGCCATGTCTTCCAGCATCGCCTTGCGACGATCACCGAAGCCCGGCGCCTTGACCGCGCACACCTTGACGATGCCGCGCAGCGTGTTGACGACGAGCGTCGCCAGCGCTTCGCCTTCGACTTCCTCGGCGATGATCAGCAGCGGCTTGCCGGCCTTGGCCACGCCTTCCAGCACGGGCAGCAGGTCACGGACGTTCGAGATCTTCTTGTCGTGCAGCAGGATGAACGGGTCGTCCAGTTCGGCCTGCATCGACTGCTGGTTGTTGATGAAGTACGGCGAGAGGTAGCCGCGGTCGAACTGCATGCCCTCGACGACGTCGAGCTCGTTCTCGAGGCCCGAACCGTCTTCAACCGTGATCACGCCTTCCTTGCCGACCTTGTCCATCGCCTGCGCGATGAGGTCGCCGATGTTCTGGTCGGAGTTGGCCGAGATCGCACCGACCTGCGCGATTTCCTTGGACGTGCTCGACGGCTTGGAGATGTTCTTCAGCTCGGCAACGGCAGCGGTGACCGCCTTGTCGATACCGCGCTTGAGGTCCATCGGGTTCATGCCGGCGGCGACCGCCTTCATGCCCTCGCGGATCAGCGCCTGCGCGAGCACGGTCGCGGTCGTGGTGCCGTCACCGGCGTTGTCGGACGTGCGCGACGCGACTTCCTTCACCATCTGCGCGCCCATGTTCTCGAACTTGTCGGCCAGTTCGATCTCCTTGGCGACGGACACGCCGTCCTTGGTGATCGTCGGCGCGCCGAAGCTCTTCTCGAGCACGACGTTGCGGCCCTTCGGGCCGAGCGTTGCCTTGACGGCATTGGCGAGCACGTTGACACCGCGCAGCATCTTGGCGCGCGCGTCCTCACCGAAACGAATTTCCTTGGCAGCCATTTGCAATTACCTCTGTCAGCTAAAAGTGTTCAAAAAGGAGATGCGGGTACGGAAGGACGCGATCAGCCGAGGACCGCGAAGATGTCGTCTTCCTTCACCACCAGGTACTCGGTGCCGTCCAGCTTCACTTCCGTGCCGCTGTACTTGCCGAAGAGCACCTTGTCGCCGACCTTGACCTTGGGCGCGCGCACGTTGCCGTTGTCGAAGGCCTTGCCTTCGCCGACCGCGACGACTTCACCCTTGATCGGCTTTTCGGTGGCCGAATCGGGGATGACGATGCCACCGGCCGAGACCTTTTCTTCTTCCATGCGCTTGATGACCACGCGGTCGTAGAGCGGCTTGATGTTCATGCACGAACCTCCGGCTAAGCGATTAAGTGATTGAAATTACAGCGAAAGACGGGGAATTTTAGCAGTCGACGCCCGCGAGTGCCAAACACCGGGCGTGATGCGCCCGCATCGCGGACGGGGCGGGATATGGGATGCGCCTCGCGGCTTTCAAGGGCGAGCGGGCGAAAAAGTTCGGATGGGCCCGAGGCCTACGGTCGTCACAAGTACGAATCGCGCAGACAAAAAAAGAGCGCGTCCCGAAGAAACGCGCTCTCGGCTTTTGAGGATGGCTATCCGAGCTCGCGCGATCCGGCGCGTCTCCCCAAGAACCCGTGACCCCATGTCTGCCGACGGTCCCTGTCGACGTGGGGCGATTGTGGGCGGTCCACGTCACCCGCGCCACCCCGCCGCTACCGATAGAGACGTCCGATTCCGGTAGCGGATGGAAACCGGACATTTATGAAATCGTATTCATTCCCGGGTTTCATCCACCCTTCATCCAATAGTGTGACCCGAAGCGCACCTCATGCCGGTTTTATTGGTAGCGAGGTGAAAAACGGTAAACTCGGCCCTCGGGCGTCATTTTCACTGACGTGGAGCGTCACTTTCGATGAATTCCCAGCAGCGAATACGCCTCGCCCGTCGCCATGCCGGCCTGTCGCAGTCGGCGCTGGCCGAGGCCGTCGGGGTCCAGCGCAGCGCCGTGAGCCACTGGGAGGCCGTGCAGGGCAAGAGCCCGAGCATGTCCAACCTGCGCCGGGTCGCCACGGTGACCGGCGTGCAGTTCGAATGGATCGCGACGGGTCGCGGCCGCATGGCGCTGTCGGCCGACGACGCGATGGACGGCGTCGCCGCAGTGGACGCCACGATGGTGGACGAGCCGCCTCGAGCTGCGCATGCTCACTGCGTTCCGCAGCCTGCCGCCACGCAGCCAGGCGCCGCTGGTCGAACTGATGGAGCAGATGGCCGCACTGCGCACCGGCCGCTCGCGCAGTTCCAAGCGCGAAACCTGAGGCCGCGCGCAGCCGCTCGCTACAATCGCCGCATGCACGCCGTCGTCCTTCATTGCACCTGCCCGGACGCGGCGACGGCCGATCGCATCGCCACGGCGCTCGTCGACGAACGCCTCGCCGCCTGCGTGCAGCAACTGCCCGGCCTGCGCTCGACCTACCGCTGGGAAGGCCGCGTCGAACGCGCGGACGAGATCCTACTGCTGATCAAGACGGCGGACGACCGCATCCCGGACGTCGCCGCCCGCGTACAGGCCCTGCACCCCTATGACGTGCCCGAACTGCTCGCGCTTGATGCGACGGCCGGCGCACCCGCCTACCTCGACTGGGTGATCGCCCAGAGCCGACCGAATGCCTGACCTGTTGCGCCGGATCGCCGGCATCTGTTTCCTCCTCCTCGGCGCCGTGTCGTTGCGCGCGCATGCGATCACGCCCGATCAGCTGCCGCCGGTCGACAGCGTGTTCGTACCGAGCGCGCGCTACACCGACGGCGCGATCGAAGTGCGCTGGACGATCGCGAAGGGCTACTACCTGTATCGCCACCGCATCGGCGTGCAGGCCGACGCCGCCTTCGACGCGGGCGCGGTGCGGCTGCCCAAGGGCGATGCACATCACGACGAATTCTTCGGCGACGTCGAAACCTATCGCGATGCGCTCGTCGCAACGCTGCCGGGCACGCCGTCTGCCGCGAGCACGGTGGTGACGATCAAGTACCAGGGCTGCGCGGATGCGGGCGTCTGTTATCCCCCGCAGACGCGGCGCCTGACTGTCGACCTGCCTACCGCGAACGCTGCGCCCGCAACCGCACTCGGCCGCTCGCCGTTCGCACTTGCACGCGGCGCGACCGCGGGCGTCGACGCCGCACCGTTGCCGGCCGAAGAGGCGTTCCGTTTTGAAGCGATTCCCGGCACGTCGAACACCGTGCTCGTGCGCTTCTCGCCAGCACCCGGTTACTACCTGTATCGCGATCGCACCACGTTCCAGCTCGATGCCGCTTCGCGCGCAGCGGGCTTCGCGCTCGGCGCACCGCGCTGGCCGCAGGCGCGCATGCATCGCGACGAACATTTCGGCGACGTCGCGGTGTATTTCGACCCGGTCGATCTGACGTTGCCGGTGACGCGCACCGCGACGACCGCGCGCGCACTCAAGCTCACCGCACGCTTCCAGGGCTGCCAGAACGACGGCATCTGCTATCCGCCGATGACGCGCACGGTCGATGTGGAATTGCCGGCGGGTGCGATTGCGACGGCTTTGACGATCGCGACACCGACCACGCCGTCGACCGATGCTGCATCGCCTGCGACAAACGACGCAGTGAACAGTGCAACGACGAGCATCGCTGCGCCTGCGACGAGCACACCGCTCGCGATGCCCGCGCGCCAGGCGCCGGCCGCGCCACGCAGCGTGCAGGCCGGCGACGCGCTGTCCGCGCTGCTGCTCGCGCTGCTCGGCGGGCTCGTGCTCAACCTCATGCCGTGCGTTCTGCCGGTCCTCTCGTTGAAAGCGTTGTCGCTCGCCGAAAGCCACTCGCCGGCGGCCGCGCGTCGTCATGCGTTCGCCTACACCGCGGGCGTCGTGCTGAGCTTCGTCGCGCTCGGTGGTCTCGCGCTTGCGTTGCGACACGCGGGACGTGCGCTCGGTTGGGGCTTCCAGTTGCAGGAGCCGATCGTCGTCGCCGTACTCGCACTGGTGATGTTCGCGCTGGGTCTGAGCCTGTCGGGCGTCTGGCATGTCGGCGGGCGCTGGACCGGCGCCGGTCATTCGTTGACGGAGCGAAGCGGCCTCGCCGGAGACTTCTTTACCGGCGTGCTCGCCGTCGTCGTCGCGACGCCCTGCACCGCGCCGTTCATGGGGGCCGCGCTGGCGTGGGCCTTTCCTGGCACCGACCGTTCTCGCGCTTTCCGTGTTCGTCGCGCTCGGGTTCGGGCTCGCCCTGCCCTTCATCCTGATCGGGCTCGTGCCGCAGCTTGCCGCGATGCTGCCGCGTCCCGGCGCATGGATGGAGACGCTGAAGCAGGCGCTCGCGTTCCCGCTGTACCTGACGTGCGCGTGGCTGCTGTGGGTGCTCGGCCGCCAGCGTGGGCCGGATGCGATCGCTTGGACGCTCGCGGCGGCGGTCGCGATCGCGTTCGCCGCGTGGGCGTGGAACCGCACGCATCATCGCGGCCGTGCCTGGGGCGTGGTCGCGCTGGTCGTCGCACTCGTGGGTGCTGGCATGGCGCTTACGACCGTGCATCAGCTGCCGCGCCCGAACGCGACACCGGTCGTGGATTCGTCGCGCGAACCGTTTACCGATGCCCGACTGGCCGCGTTGCGCGCCGAAGACCGCGTCGTCTTCGTCAACATCACCGCCGACTGGTGCGTGAGCTGCAAGGCCAACGAGCGCGCTGTGTTCGCCCGATCGGGTTTCACTGACGCGCTGCGCGCCGCGAACGCCACGTATCTGGTGGGCGACTACACGGACGTCGACCCGGCGCTGACCGCGTTCCTGCAGAGCCATGGCGCGGTCGGCGTCCCGCTCTACGTCGTCTACCCGCGCCAAGGCGATCCGAAGGTGCTGCCGACGCTGCTCACGCCCGACATGGTCGCGACCGCACTCGCTGCAGCGGCACGATGAGGACGCGAACGGTCGTCATCGTCGCGGTACTCGCGGGGATGCTCGGCGTAGCGGCGAGTCTCGCAACGGATGGCAGGTGGCTCGAGGGAACGCGCCTGGGCCAGCTCGTGGAACGCAACGCGCCGACGGCGCCATCGCCCGGCACGCACGCCCCACAGATCGAACTGCCCGGTCTCGACGGCAAACGCCACACCGTCGTCGAACTCGCCCATGGCGGACCCGTGCTGGTGAATCTCTGGGCCAGCTGGTGCGGCCCGTGCCTCGAAGAAATGCCGGCGCTCGACCGATTTGCCCGGCAACAGGGTGCAAACGGCGTGCAAGTGGTCGGCATCGCGCTGGATGACGCCGCAGCGATCCAGACCTTCCTGAGCGCCCACCCGGTCGCGTATCCGATCCTGATCGACACCCCGGGTCCGACCGATACGGGCACGCGGCTCGGCAACACGCGCGGCGTGCTGCCGTACAGCGTGCTCGTCGCCCCGGACGGCCGGATCCTGCGCACGTCCGCAGGCCCGCTCAGTCCTTCTGACCTCGACGACTGGGCGGCGCAGGCGCTTCGAACGCGCGATTGAATTTCGCCCAACGTCGGCGATACGGTAGCGAACGTCTGGACAGGTTTTGCGCCGAAGCGCAGACTGCCCGGCCACGACGTCGGAACGGGTGAGCCATGGCGAAGCTGCTGGTCCTGCATGGCCCGAACCTCAACCTGCTGGGCGAGCGCGAGCCCACCGTCTACGGACGCACCTCGCTCGCCGCGATCGACCGCGCACTCAAGCTCGACGCCGAATCGCATGGCCATACGCTGGACTCGATGCAGTCCAACGCCGAGCACGAGCTCATCGACCGCCTGCACGCCGCGCGCTCGGATGGCACCGAGTTCCTGATCATCAATCCCGCTGGCCTCACGCATACCAGCGTGTCGCTGCGCGATGCCGTGGCCGCGGCCGACCTGCCCTTCATCGAAGTGCACCTGTCGAACCCGCATGCGCGCGAGCCGTTCCGCAAGCAGAGCTATTTCAGCGACCTCGCGATGGGCGTGATCTGCGGCTTCGGCGCCGACAGCTACCGCTTCGCGATGGACGCCGCAGTGACCTGGCTGGACAAGCGCGCGGCGGCGCACGCCAACCGTTCCTGATACCTCCGCGATCGGCGCGCGATGCGCGTCGATCGACTCCGAATCCACACACGAGGCCCGACATGGACCTGCGGAAAATCAAGAAGCTGATCGACCTGCTCGAGGCGAGCAATCTCTCCGAGATCGAGATCAAGGAAGGCGAGGAAACCGTGCGCCTGGCGCGCACGCCGACGCGTGAGGTCACCTACGCGCCGGCGCCGACCTACGCGATGCCGCCGCCGCAGCAGCAGGCCGAGCGCCCGATGCCGATGCAGAGCCCGAGCGAAGCCGCGACCGGCGGTTCGGCCAAGCCCGGCAACGACCTACCCGACGGCCACGTCGTGCGCGCCCCGATGGTCGGCACGTTCTATGCGTCGCCGTCGCCGGACAAGCCCTCGTTCGTCAGCGTCGGCCAGTCGGTGAAGGCGGGCGAGACGCTCGCGATCATCGAAGCGATGAAGATGTTCAACCCGATCGAAGCCGACGTCTCCGGCACCGTGCTCAAGGTGCTCGTCGAGAACGGCCAGCCCATCGAGTTCGACCAGCCGTTGTTTGTTATTGGGTGAGCAGGAGCTGTCCCGCGGCATTGCCGCGGGCCTGCGAACGCCCGTCGGCCGCGCGGCCGATGGGCAGGACGTTCCCGAGCTCCAAGCCGCATTGGACATAACCCATGCTCGATAAAGTAGTCATCGCCAACCGCGGCGAAATCGCGCTGCGCATCCTGCGCGCGTGCCACGCGCTCGGCATCCGCACGGTCGCCGTGCATTCCACCGTCGACCGCAACCTCAAGCACGTCGCGATGGCGGACGAGTCCGTCTGCATCGGCCCGGCACCGAGCGCGCAGAGCTACCTCAACATGGCGCAGATCATTGCGGCCGCCGAGGTCACCGACGCGCAGGCCATCCATCCGGGCTACGGCTTCCTCAGCGAGAACGCGGACTTCGCCGAGCGCGTCGAGCAGTCGGGCTTCATCTTCATCGGCCCGAAGGCCGACACGATCCGCCTGATGGGCGACAAGGTCGAAGCGATCCGCGCGATGAAGGCGGCGGGCGTTCCGTGCGTGCCCGGCAGCGGTGGTCCGCTCGGCGACGACCCGACCGAGAACGTGAAGATCGCGCGCGAGATCGGCTATCCGATCATCGTGAAAGCCGCGGGCGGCGGCGGCGGTCGCGGCATGCGCGTGGTGCATACCGAAGCCGCGCTGGTCACCGCGATCCAGACGACCAAGCAGGAAGCCAAGGCCGCGTTCGGCAACGACATGGTCTACATGGAGAAATTCCTGGAGAACCCGCGCCACGTGGAGATCCAGGTACTGGCCGACGGCCAGGGCAATGCGATCCACCTCGGCGAGCGCGACTGCTCGATGCAGCGTCGCCACCAGAAGGTCGTCGAGGAAGCACCGGCACCGGGCATCACGCCCGAGCTGCGCGCGGAGATCGGCAAGGTCTGCGTCGAAGCCTGCGTGCGCATCGGTTATCGCGGCGCCGGCACGTTCGAATTCCTGTTCGAGAACGGGCGCTTCTATTTCATCGAAATGAACACCCGCATCCAGGTCGAGCATCCGGTGACGGAACTGGTGACGGGCATCGACCTGGTGACCGAACAGCTGCGCATCGCGTCGGGCGAGAAGCTGCGCCTGAAGCAGGAGGACATCGTCCTCGAAGGTCATGCGATCGAGTGCCGCATCAATGCGGAAGATCCCGACACCTTCATGCCCTGCCCCGGCCTGATCGCGCATTTCCATGCGCCGGGCGGCCCGGGTGTGCGCGTCGACAGCCACATCTATGAGGGCTATCGCGTGCCGCCGAACTACGACTCCATGATCGGCAAGCTGATCGTGCACGGCCCGACGCGCGAGATCGCGATCGCGCGCATGCGCGTCGCGCTCAACGAGATGGTGGTCGACGGCATCAAGACCAACATTCCGCTGCAGCAGCGCATCCTCGCCGACGCGGGTTTCCAGCAGGGTGGACAGAACATCCACTACCTGGAAAAGCGCCTGAAAGAGCAGAAGGAAAAGGCGATCGCGATCGGTTGATCGCGGCGATCACATCGCGACGCACGGCGGTCATCCGATCGCCTCATCGTGCGTTGCACACGGTTTCACTACAGGAGTCCACGATGCACAAGGGAATTGCGACCGCGTCGCTGATCGCGCTTGCCACACTCGCCGGCTGCAAGAAGCACGACGCCGAAGCGCCGGCCGATGCCGCCACCCCGCAGACGCCAGCGCCGGCCGCGACGCCGGCACCGGCCGCTGACGCGACACCGGCCGCCGATCCCGCGAAGTCCGAAGCGCAGGCCAAGCTCGACTACGCGACGATGGAAGACGGCTACATCAACGATGCGAACGCGCAGTGGGCGGTCGCAGCAAAGGCCAGCTCGGCGTTCGGCGATGCCAACAAGCTGCCGCCGGATTCGCACGACCAGAACACGGCGTGGCAGGCCACCGGCGCGGTCAACGGCGACGAGTGGACCAACAACAACCAGGACATCGGCTTCGACTGGCTGCAGCTCGACTACGAGCGCCCGGTGTCGGCAACCGAAGTCCGCGCGGTGCTCGACGAAGACGCGGTGAAGTCGATCACTAAGGTCGAACTGATCGGCGTCGACGGCGCCGCGCACACCGTGTGGAGCGGCATCAGCGACACCGGCCGCGACGAGCGCGGCTCGCGCACCTGGTTCGTGCGCAAGTTCGACGCGACGCCGTATCCGGTGAAGTCGGTCAAGCTCACCTTCGCCAACAACGTCGCGTCCGGCTACAAGACGGTCGACGCCGTGCAGCTGGTGGGCAAGTAAGCGATGCCGTTCCTCGAGCTCTCGCTGCCGTGCACGGAAGCGCTGCAACCGCGCTACGAGCGAGCGCTCGAGGATGTCGGCGCGCTCGCTGTCACGCTGGTCGACGCGCACGCCGATGCGCCGGACGAACAGGCCATTTTCGAGCCCGGCGTCGGCGAAACGCCGCTGTGGGGCGAGATGGTGCTGACCGCGCTGTTCGAAGCCGGGACGCCGCGCGAGCCCTTGCTGCAAGCTCTTGCCGCGCAGGACGAAGGCCTCGACTGGTCACGCGGTGAGTTCCGCGACGTCGAGGACCAGGACTGGGAACGCGCGTGGATGGACCAGTACGAGCCGCTGCAGTTCGGGCGTCGTACGTGGATCGTGCCGTGGAATCACGAACTGCCTGATGGCGCGGATGCGCTCGACGCGGCAGTCGTGCGATTGGACCCCGGCCTCGCGTTCGGCAGTGGCACGCATCCCACCACTGCGCTGTGCCTGCAATGGCTCGATGGGCTCGCGGACGACCGCGTACTCGACGGCGCGCGCATTCTCGATTTCGGCTGCGGCTCCGGCATCCTCGCCCTCGCAGCGCTCAAGCTCGGCGCGGCATCGGCGATCGGTGTCGACAACGATCCGCAGGCGGTGACGGCGACGCTCGACAACGCGGAACGCAATGGCGTCGCGGATCGTTTGTCGGTGTACCTCCCGCAGGACGAACCAGTGTCGACGTATCCCGTCGTTGTGGCGAACATCCTTGCGTCCGCGCTGATCGAACTGCGTGACGTGATCGCCGCGCGTTGCGCGCCGGGCGCGTTGCTCGCGATGTCCGGCATCCTCGCCGGGCAGGAAGGCGAGGTCGCGGATGCGTATGCCGACGTGCTGGACGACGTGCAGATCGAACAGCTCGAGGACTGGATGCGGGTGAGCGGTCGACGCCGCTGACGGCGCCGCCTGTGAACCACGTCGCATTCCGGGCGCGAGGCATGGTGGAATAGCGCCCATGTTCAAGCCCTGCCCCAACTGCGGATTCCTGGTCGCCCTGATCGCCGGGCGCGAAGCCAGCCAGCGCTGTCCGCGCTGCGGCAGCGCGCTAGTCGGCGAGAACGAGGTGCTCGATCCGGATCAGGACGTGCCGCAGCGTCGCCGCCTGGACACTGAGCGCGCGCCTGCGCAGACGGCGCCTGCAGAAGCACCGTTGCGCGAACGCGCTGAAACCGAATTGCGCACGCCCGCCGACCCGGCGCCGACGCAAGAACCCGTTGCCGCGATTCAGGCCGTCGACGACGACGTCCAACCGGCGCGCAACGACGTGCCCGCCGACGTCGCTCCAGCGCCCGACACCACGCCCCGCGCGACCCACGATGGCCCCAGCTTCGTGCGACGCCGCGTCGCCCGCCCCGCAGGTCGCCGCTGGCCGCTCGCCACCGTTATCGGCGCGCTAGCCGTGCTGTTCGCGCTGCAGCTGCTGCTCGCGCAACGCACCGCGCTTGCCGCCGACGCACGCTGGCGACCGCTAGTCATGAACGCCTGTGGCGTGCTCGGCTGCAACGTACCCGCGTGGCACGAACCGCAGGCCTACCGCATGGTCACGCGTAACGTGCGACCGAACCCAGCCAAGCGCGGCGTGCTGCACGTCACCGCCACCGTGCGCAACGATGCACAGTGGCCGCAGCCGGCGCCAACGATCGTGCTGAGCCTGTCCGACCTCGACGGCCGCCTCGTCGGCGCGCGCCAGGTCACGCCGCACGACTACGGCGAGCGCGTCGGCGCACTGATCGCGCCCGGCGACAGCCTCGACATCGCATTCGATGTGCGCGAGCCCGGCGCACGCGTCGAGTCGTACGACTTCCAGCTGCAGTAATCCCGGTTCATGCGTGATGTTCGCCACCGTTCGTCGCGCGGCGACCGGCGGCGTTGCGTCGCCCCGTTGTGCGCGACGTGGTCGGGCTAGACTCCGCGTCCGCCCGCGCAGACCGCGGGTTGTCGAACTGCCATGAGCGCTGCTGCATCCGACCTCGCCCCGAACGTTACCGACATCCGCCCCGGCGCACGTACGCCGCTGCGCGAGCACGTCGCTGTTTCGATCCGCCGCTTCCTGCGTGATCTGGACGGCTGCGATACCTGCGATCTGTACGAAGTCGCGCTTCGCGAACTCGAGATTCCGCTGTTCCAGGAAGTGCTGCGCCATTGCGACGGCAACCAGAGCCGCGCCGCGCAGCTCCTGGGCATCCATCGCGCGACGTTGCGCAAGAAGCTGCGCGAATACGGCCTAGCGCAGGGCTGATCGCGTCGCTCGCTAGATAACTGGCGCCGGTTCCGCGACGCGCCAGTACGCACTCAACTCATCCGGAATGTCCGGCGGACAAACGCCACAGGCGCGATTGCCCGGAACCGCGTAATCGATGAATTTCGGATACGGCAGGCTGAGCCCCGCCATGATCGCGACGAACTCGTCCACGCTGCGCTCACCGCCAAGGCGCGGGTTGCGCGTGCGTTCCTGTCCGATGCTGGACACGCGGCGGCCCTGGTAATCGTGCGCGGGATACACGAGCACGTCGTCGCCGAGCGGGAAGAGTTTGTTGTGCACGCTCGCATACAGCACGTGCGCGTCGCCGTTCTGGAAATCGGTGCGGCCGCAACCGTCGATCAACAACGCGTCACCGGTGAATACGCGATCGCCACTCGCGATCGCGAAATGGCTGTCGGTGTGGCCCGGCGTATGGATCGGTTGCAGCTGTAACGAACCGATCTGCAGCTGCACGCCATCGACCAGCGGGACGTCGGTCAGCGGTAGCGCATCCATCTCCGGAAACGCCATGCGGCTGCCGGTCTCGTGCTTGAGCGTCAGCGCCGACGTGACGTGGTCCGGCATGGATGTGCGTGTCGATGGTCATCGCCAGGCGCAGGCCGAGCGAGCGCAGCAACTGCAGGTCGCGCTGCCACTGCGGCAATACAGGATCGATCAGCACGGCCTCCCCGGTTTCCGCGCAGGCGACGAGATAGGTGTAGGTCGACGACACCGGATCGAACAGCTGGCGGAAGATCATCGGGCGTTCCTTTGCGATGTCGGCATCGTCGCGTCGCGGCCGGGGCTGGCGGGGACGATGTGGCGTCCACACGAACGGTAGCGCAGTCCCGGGCCGGGGGCGGCGCGCCGCTATAATTCGCGCTTCCCCACGTCGCTCCCAACGCCATGACTGCAGCCCTGAACGGCCCGTCGGTGAAGCTCCGCCGCGCCCTGTTGTCCGTCTCCGACAAGACCGGGCTGCTGCCGCTCGCACAGGCGCTCGCGCGCCACGACGTCGAGCTGGTGTCGACCGGCGGCACCGCGAAGGCATTGCGCGACGCCGGCCTCGCCGTTCGCGACGTCAGCGAGCTCACCGGCTTCCCGGAAATGATGGACGGTCGCGTCAAGACGCTGCACCCGATCGTGCACGGCGGCCTGCTCGGTCGCGCAGGTACCGACGACGCGGTGATGCGGCAGCACGGCATCGGTGCGATCGACCTGCTGGTGCTGAACCTCTATCCATTCGAGAAGGTGTCATGTGATCCGTCGAGCTCGTTCGACGACGTCATCGAGAACATCGACATCGGTGGCCCGGCGATGCTGCGTTCGGCCGCGAAGAACTTCGCGCGCGTCGCGGTGGCGACCGATCCCACGCAGTACGACGCGCTGGTCACCGAACTCGACGGCAACGATGGCGCGCTCTCGGGTGCGACGCGTTTCCGACTCGCGGTCGCCGCGTTCGATCGTGTTGCGCAGTACGACGCGGCGATCGGCAATCATCTTTCGTCGCTGCAGGACGACGGCACGCGCGCCGTATTCCCCGCGCAGCAGAACAGCAACTTCGTCAAGGTGATGGACCTGCGCTACGGCGAGAACCCGCACCAGCAGGGCGCGTTCTATCGCGACCTGTGGCCGGTGCCCGGCACACTGGCCACGTTCACGCAGTTGCAGGGCAAGGAACTCAGCTACAACAACCTTGCCGACGCCGATGCCGCATGGGAATGCGTGCGTCAGTTCGAGCGCCCGGCCTGCGTGATCGTCAAGCATGCGAATCCGTGCGGCGTGGCCGAGGGCGTGGCCTGCGGCGATGCATACGAACTCGCGTACGCGACCGATCCGACGTCGGCATTCGGCGGCATCCTCGCCTTCAACCGCACGCTCGATGGCGCGACCGCGAAAGCCATCCTCGATCGCCAGTTCGTCGAAGTACTGATCGCGCCGGATTACGACGACGAAGCACTCGCCTACGCCAAGAAGAAGGCGAACGTGCGCGTGCTGCGCATCCCGCATGGCGACGGCCGCAACAATGTCGACGTCAAGCGCGTCGGTTCGGGCCTTCTCATGCAGACCGCCGACATCCGCGAAGTCACGCGCGACGAATTGAAGGTCGTCACCAAGCTCGCACCGAACGACGCGCAGATGGCGGACCTGCTGTTCGCATGGCGCGTCGCGAAGTACGTGAAGTCCAACGCCATCGTCTACGCGAAGGACCACCGCACCGTCGGCGTCGGCGCCGGGCAGATGAGCCGCGTGGTCAGCGCCAAGATCGCCGCGCTCAAGGCCGAGGAAGCCGGGCTGGTCGTGCCGGGCTCGGTGATGGCGTCTGACGCGTTCTTCCCGTTCCGCGACGGCATCGACGCCGCTGCGGCGGCGGGCATCAAGGCGGTGATCCAGCCGGGCGGCTCCATGCGCGACGCGGAAGTCATCGCCGCAGCCGACGAGCACGGCCTCGCCATGGTCTTCACCGGCATCCGCCACTTCCGCCACTGACGCCGGCTTCGCGCGGTCCCCGGACACTGCGCGCATGCTTCGAGCGCCTCTCCTCCTCCTGGCCGTCGCCACCGCGGCGTCGGCCCGCACGCCGCAGCCGGCGCCCGCACCTGTGCCGACGGACGTCGTCGTGTCCGACCGCGAGGCGGTGCGCGTGCTGTCGTCGGAATACGAACACGAGACCGCGCGCATCAAGGGCGACTGGAAGGTGGCGAACGATGCCACGTCGACGCGCCGCATCTGCGCCGACTCCGGCGTGCAGCCGCGCGAACGCCGCATCGCGGTCTGCACCGCGACGTCCGCGTCCAGCACCAGCTCACCGCGCATCGACCTGTTCGTGATCCGCGCCGGCGCGACGCGTCGCGATCCCGCGCAACTGCGCACGCGATTCCGTGGCATCGACGCACGCGGCGTGGATGCGACGTCTGGCGATGTCGGCTTTCTTGCGCTCGGCCCGGCGGATACCGGTTTCGTGATTACCCGGCATGACACCGCTGCGATGCCGCAGCGCGCGTACGAATCGCTGTACGCGGAAATCGCCGGGGAGCTGCGGCAGATGCTCGCGGTGACGTCGGTCGTCACCAATCGCGGTGCGTGCACGCCGATGACCTCGCGTCATTGCAGCAAGCGCCTGCTCGAACTCGAGTGCACGCTGCAGGCCAATGCCTCGCACATCGACAACGGCTATTACCTGTTGCAGCTGCAGGTAGCCGGCACGCGACGCGGCGACATCGTCGAACGCACCATCGACATTCCGCGCGACGCCTACGGCTACCGCATATCGGCGCGCGACCTGAAATCCCGCGGTTGCGACACCAGCGAGTGACACCGGCGGGCCGCCCGGCCCCATGAGTCCCGTAAAATGCCGCGTCCCCGCATTGATCGACGCGCACGCATGAAGATCCTCGTTATCGGTTCCGGCGGCCGCGAGCACGCGCTGGCGTGGAAGATCGCGCAGTCCGCACGCGTGTCCGAAGTGCTGGTCGCCCCGGGAAATGCCGGCACCGCGCGCGAGGCCAAGTGCCGCAACGTCGACGTACGCGCCACCGATATCGACGCGCTGCTCGAGCTGGTCGAACGCGAAGGCATTTCGATCACCATCGTCGGCCCTGAAGGCCCGCTGGTGGCCGGTGTGGTCGACCGCTTCCGCGCCGCCAACCACCGCATCTTCGGGCCGACCGCCGCGGCCGCGCAGCTGGAGGGCAGCAAGGCGTTCGCGAAGGAGTTCCTCGCGCGCCACGGCATCCCGACCGCGCATTACGCGGTGCATACCGACGTCGATGCGGCGCTCGCCTACGTGCGCGAGAACGGCGCACCCATCGTCATCAAGGCCGATGGACTCGCGGCCGGCAAGGGCGTGATCGTCGCGATGACGCTCCCTGAAGCCGAAGACGCCGTGCGCGACATGCTCGCCGGCAACACGTTCGGCGATGCGGGTTCGCGCGTGGTGGTCGAGGAATTCCTCGACGGCGAGGAAGCCAGCTTCATCTCGATGGTCGACGGCCGCACCGCGCTGCCGATGGCGACCAGCCAGGACCACAAGCGCGTCGGCGACGGCGACACGGGCCCGAACACCGGCGGCATGGGCGCGTACTCGCCCGCGCCGGTGGTGACGCCCCACGTGCATGCGCGCGTGATGCGTGAGATCGTCGAGCCCACCGTGCGTGGCATGGAACGCGATGGCGTCCCCTTCAGCGGCTTCCTCTATGCCGGCCTGATGATCGACGCGAGCGGCGCACCCAAGGTCATCGAATTCAACGTGCGCTTCGGCGATCCGGAAACGCAGCCGGTGATGCTGCGCCTGCAGTCGGATCTGGTGGATCTCGTCGAAGCGGCGATCACCGGCAAGCTTGATGCCGTGCAGGCGGAATGGGACACGCGCGCGTCGCTTGGCGTGGTGATGGCGGCGGCGAACTATCCGGACACGCCGCGCACCGGCGACGTCATCAACCAGTGGGACGTGCCCGACGAAGAGCCGGGCGCGAAGGTCTTCCACGCGGGCACGAAGCTCGTCGGCGAGCACGTCGAAACCGCAGGCGGCCGCGTGCTGTGCGCATGCGCGCTGGGCGACACGGTGGCCGAAGCGCAGAGTCGCGCGTATTCGCTGGTCGCCGGTATCTCGTGGGACGGCGAATTCCATCGCCACGACATCGGCTGGCGCGCGATCGAACGCGAGCGCGCCGTCGCCGGCTGAACGGTTCTTCAGCCCGGCGGCTTCAGAACCGCCGCTGTCCACGGTCCCCATGCACGGCCGCCCGTAGGGTGATGGCCGCACCGCCGCCTGGGCCCGCATGGACTTCAATTCCACCCGCTTCATCGAACCGGCCGAGGCGTTCGCGCCGGATGCCGGCGACAGCCTCGCGGCCCGCTTCCTCGACCATGTCGCCGATGCCCGCTTTCCGTGCGTCGGCGCGAAGGCGGCGCTGAGCCGCGGCTCGATCCAAGTCCGCGAGTACCCGGCGCTGGGGTGCCCACGCGGCGCCGCGCGCCTGCTTGATGCACTGACCGACTTCGGCGACGGCATCGACGCGCTCGGCGACGACGACAGCACGGTCTACAGCTTCGTCGCCGTATTCGACACGCCGATTCCAGCGGACGAAGCCGCGTTCGAACGACTGCTGTGGCTGCAGCTGCAGCACCTGCATGACATCGACCGTGCGCGCGGCAATGCGTGGGCCGACGATGTCGCCAGCGGTCCCGATCATCCGCTTTTCAGCCTCAGCCTCGCCGGCCATCCGTTCTTCGTGATCGGCCTGCATCCGAATGCATCGCGCATCGCGCGTCGTTTCGAGCGCCCGGCGCTGGTGTTCAATTCGCATCGCCAGTTCGATCGCCTGCGCGCCGATGGCCGCTACGCGAAGATGCAGGCGGCGACGCGCGGGCGCGACACCGCACTGCAGGGTTCGATCAATCCGAACCTCGCCGACTTCGGCACCGCATCGGAAACGCGGCAGTACAGCGGTCGCGCGGTCGAAGCGGAATGGCGATGCCCGCTGCACGTGCGCACCGGAGGGCTGCACTGATGACGCAGGTCCATCGCATCGAGCCGTGCTCGGCACAGGCCTTCGAACTCGACGAAGGCGACGAGCTGATCGTCATCGACCCGGAAGGCCAGCAGGTCAGCGACCTCACCGCGTTCAATCGCGACGACCTGCGCGAATATCTTTCGTCCGGCCGCACGATCGACTACGCATCGAAACTCTTTCTGACCGCCGGCGACGTGCTGTATTCGAACCGCAGCCGGCCGATGTTCGACATCATCGAAGACACCTGCGGCCGCCACGATTTCACGCTGACGCCGTGCTCGAAGGACACGTTCTCGATCATCTACGGCGAGACCGAAAACCGCCCCGGCTGCGAAGGCAACCTCGTGCGTGCGTTGCAGCCTTACGGCATCGAGGTCGACCGCATCCCGATCGCGTTCAACGTCTTCATGAACGTCGCCGTCGACGGCGATAGCGGCGTCATTCGCGTGCTGCCGCCACTGAGCCGTGCGGGCGACCATGTGCGCCTGCGCGCGCGCATGCCGCTGGTGGTCGGCATGACGGCGTGTTCGGCCGGGCAGTCGAACAACTTCCACTACAAGCCCATCGATTACCGGATCGAGCGTGGACACGCTTGACGCCGCTGTGGTCGCTGCATCGACCGAGCCGGCCGCGCCACTGCCGACCGGGCGCTTCGAGCGCCTTCCGAAATCGCTGAACCTGGTGCCGATGGTGTTGCAGTGGCTGTGGCTGGGTCTGCGCTACCGCAGCATCACCCTGCCGTCGTGCGCGAACCCGGGCATCACGTCGGGCGGGCTCGTCGGCGAAGGCAAGCTCGAATACTTCGAGGCGATGGGTACGTTGGCGCGCAGCGCGACCGCCGACTACATCGACATCGTGGCCGGCCAGTGCACGCGCGACAATGTGCTCGCGCGCATAAGGGCGTCGGGGCTCGGCTTTCCGATCGTCGCCAAGCCCGACGTGGGCTGGTGCGGCTATGGCGTTCGCCTGCTGCGACACACGTCCGAACTCGACGACTACCTCGCCCGCTTCCCGTCCGGCCACCGCTTCCTGCTGCAGCGCTATCTGCCGGCACCCGGCGAAGCGGGCCTGTTCTACGTCCGTGAGCCGTGGGACGCGCGCGGGCGGCTGCTCGGCATCCTGCTGCGCCACTATCCCGCGGTGGTCGGCAACGGTCGCGACACGATTGCCACGCTGGTCGAACGCGACACGCGACTCCAGCGCGCACTGCACGCGCCCGGCCACGAGCTGGCATTCGATCCCGCGTATGTGCCGCGCCCCGGAGAACGCGTGCGCCTGTCGACGGTCGCGTCGACACGCGTAGGCGGCGCGTACGAGGACGGCACGCTGCATGCGACGTCGGCACTCACCGAGCGCGTCGATGCGATCGCGCAGGACATGGGCGAATTCCACGTCGGCCGTTTCGACGTGCGCTACGAATCGATCGACGCGCTGCGCGCGGGCGAATTCACCATCATGGAAGTCAACGGCGCCGGCTCGGAAGCGGTGCACGCCTGGGATCCGAAGTATTCGATCCGCCACGTCTACCGCATCGTCTTCGCGAAGCAGCGCCTGTTGTTTCGCATCAGCGACGCGATGCGCCAGCGTGGACATCGTCCGATCGGTGCGATCGCACTGGCGCGGTTGTACCTCGCGCAGCGTCGTGCGATCCGCGCGTATCCGCCGTCGAACTGACGAGCCGGCGCGCCGCACCCGAGGCGAGCCCGAGACCGGCGATCGCCGCGGGCAGCAGGTTGTAGACGACTCGGAACACCAGCAACGCGGCGAGCACGCCGGCGCGGTCGCCAGGCAGTGCCGCGAGCATTCCGGCTTCGAACACGCCGACGCCGCCGGGCGAGTGGCTCACCACGCCGATCGCGGCGGACGCGATGAACGCCACGGCGAAGTGCGCCGGGTCGCGCTGCACCGCGTCGGGCATCAACACGTACAGCGCGGCGATCGCGCACAGTGCCTCGGCGATCGCGATGATCACGATGCGCGGCGTGGTCCGCAGCAGTGGGCGTGGCAACCACGACGCCACGGCGGTTGGTAGTCGCGGCAGCGCATACATGGCGACGCCGATGAGCGCGGCGAGCATCAGCGCGGCGACCACGCCGAACCACTTCACCGTCATTGCAAGCGCGGCCAGCACGACCGTGCCGGATACGATCGCAGCGCCCACCACCACCACGATGCGTGCGACCTCGGCAGCGGAGATGCGGTACGCGCGATAGAACGCGAGCCGGAACGACGGCGCGAGCACGGCATGGAAGCCGAGCGTGTTGCACAGCGCATGCGCCATCGCACCGCGGGTAAGCGCGTGGCTCGCGGGAATCCGCGACGCGCCCGTCATGCGGCACGCGAACACCTCGATCACGCCGAGGGCGATGAAGCTGAGCGCGGTGAATGCCGCACTTGCGATCAGCTTGGTAACCGGAATCGCCGCCGCTGCGCGCGCGACAGCGTGCATGTCGAACGTACGCAGCTGGACGAACAGTTCGACGCCCGCCCATACGATGGTCGCGGCCGCCGCAAGCACCACAACCACTCGCATCGCTCGCGATCTCATGCGCCCGCTGCCGGCAGCACGGACGCAACCGTGTCACGCACGCGCGATGCCGCGACCTTTCGATCATCGCCTAGTTCAGCTGCCGCAACCGATGGATGCAACGTCACCCGCACATCGGTATTTCGACGCGCGAGGAACCGCCACAGATGCGACGCCAGCGTGTCGTCGTCGATGTAGGCGTACGCGCGGCGGGCTTCCGGATCCGGACCCGTGACTTCGATGGTCACGGGCTGCACGGTCGTGCCGTCGACGGCTGCGAGCGCGGCGAATGCGGGCGAGCGGAATGCACGTACGGCGCGGCCGTCGCTGGTGGTGCCTTCGGCGAACAGCACGATGTTCGCGCCTTCGACCAGTGCACCGGCCATGGAGTCCAGCGCCACCCTCGCATCGGCGCTACGGCGGCCGATGAACACGGTGCGTTGCAGTCGCGACAGCAGGCCGAACAGCGGCCAGCCGCGCACCTCATTCTTTGCGACGAAGCGCGCCGGCAGATACGCGCCAAGCACCGGCACGTCGAGATAGGACAGATGGTTGGAAATCCACGCAGTGCGCGGAGCGGTGCTCGCCACGCCATGGACGCGCACGCGGAGCCCCAGCAGACGCGTTGCGGCGCGATGGAACAACATCGGCAAGCGCGAGGCCAGCGGATGTCCGCGACGCAGCACGCACAGCAGCAGCGCCTGCGCGACGCCGAGTGTCAGCGCGCAGGCCAGCAGCGCGACCAGGCGCCAGGCACGTCGCACGGCTCAATGGTCGCCGGCGTAGGCGACGCGTGCAGGCTCGGCGCGAACCGGGCGATAGCGACGCACCGATCGCGCGGACAGCGCTTCCGTCGGCAGCACGATGCAGACGTCGATCGTGCCGAAGTCGTGGTCGACGTAAGCGCCGTCGCCGATGCGCGCGCCGAGGCGGATGTAACCCTTGATCAGCGGCTCGAGCGAGAACAGCGCGCGATGGTCGTCCAGCGGACGCACCGGCCCGACCGGCAGCGGAATCGCGCCATCGCCACGCGCGCGCGGACGGATCGCCGACGGCGCGAGGTGGTGACGTTGCAGGTAGGCGAGCTGCAGCCGCGCGGCATCCGGATCCGTGCCCGGAATGCTCGCGCAGCCGAACATGAGCTCGATATGGTTCGCGGCGACGTAGTCGCCGATCGCGCGCCACAGCAGCGCGAGCACGCCACGCGTGCGATACGGCGGCAGCACGCAGGAGCGGCCGAGCTCCATCAGCGGCCCGTCGACGTTCGCCAGCGGCGCGAGGTCGAACTCCTGCGCGGCGTAACCGCGTAGTGCGGCGGCGGCATCCGCATGCGTCACCACGCGGTAGGTGCCGACCACGCCCGCGTCGTTGCCGCGGTAGCTCGGATCGATCACCACGATGTGCTCCATGCGCGCGTCGTACTCGTCGCGATCGAGCCGCACATCGGGATCGGTGTCGCCTGACGCCCGGAACACCGCATGGCGCAGTTGCTGTGCGGCGCGGATTTCCGCCGGCGTGCGCGCGAGGCGCACTTCGAGCGGACCGGTCGGCGCGGAACTCGGCAAGGGAAGCGGCATGTTCGGTACGCGCGAAAGACCAGCGGTCACCTTCCGGGCGGCCGTGTGTAGCGGCCATGAAGCGGCAGTTTCGCCGGCGTGACAGCCCGGTTAGTGGGCCGCGACGGCTTCCGGATCCAGCGGAAGGCGCAGCTCGAACGTCGAACCGAGACCCAGGCCCGGGCTCGATGCGGTCAGCGAGCCGCCGTGCAGCTGCGCAAGGCTGCGCGCGAGTGCGAGGCCGATACCCAGCCCGCCGTGCCCGCGCTCGGGTGTTTCTTCCGCCTGCTCGAACAGCCCGAACACGCGCGCGAGCAACGCATCGTCCATGCCGACGCCGGTGTCGTGCAGGCGCACCACGACATCGCCGCCATCGATGCCGACGGTGAGGGTGATCGTTCCGCCCGGCGGCGTGTACTTGGCCGCGTTGTTGAGCACGTTGGTGAGGATCTGCGTCAGACGCACCGGATCGGCGTCGAGCGTGATGCCGTCGGTGCTGTCCTCGACGTGCAGGCTGTGGTGATGGCGCGCGATGATCGACTGTGTCTGCTCGACCGCACCGGCGACGATGTCCGACAGCTGCACGCGACGCGTCTGCAGCGTGGTCAGGCCACGCGTCACACGCGAGACGTCGATCAGGTCCTCGACGAGGTTGCGCATGTGGCCGGCCTGGCGATCGATGATCTCCGCCGCCTGCCGCACCGTGGCTTCGCGATCCGGCGCCATGCGCAGCAGCTGCACGGCGGTGACGATGGGCGCGAGCGGGTTGCGCATCTCGTGCGCGAGCGTCGCGAGGAACAGGTCCTTCTGGCGATCCGCTGCGCGCAATGCGTTCTCGCTGCGCTCGAGCATCTGCTGCGTGCGCTTGATGTCGTCGATCTCGGTGCAGGTGCCCATCCAGCGCACGATCGCGCCACTGCTATCGCGCACCGGCAGCGCGCGACCAAGCACCCACTGGTATTCGCCGTTGCGGTCGCGCAGCCGGTATTCGACTTCGTAGGGCTCGCCCGTTTCCAGGCTGTGCCGCCAGCGCGCCCACGCACGCGGCTGGTCGTCGGCGTGGAACATGCCGGCCCAGGCTTCGCCGTCGGTCGAACCCACCGGCACGCCGGTGAAGTCGTACCAGCGGCGGTTGTAGTAGTCGTGGAAACCGTCGGGCTGCGTCGACCAGATCATCTGCGGCACGAGGTCGGCGATCGTGCGGAAGCGCGCTTCGCTGTCGCGCAATGCGATCAGCGCGGTTTCGCGATCGGTAACGTCCGCGCCCTGCACGAAGATCGCGTCGACCACGCCGCTCGCATCGCGCACGGGCTGATAGACGAAGTCGACGTAACGCGTGTGTTCGATGCCCTCGCCTGCGCGCAACGCGACCGGCACGCCGCGGCCCACGAACGGTTCGCCCGACGCGCGCACCTGGTCGAGCAATTGCACGAAGCCCTGGCCGGCGACTTCGGGCAACACGTCGCGCAGTGCGCGGCCGAGGAAATTGGTGCGGCCGACGAGCAGTTCGTACGCTTCGTTCGCGAGTTCGAACACGAAGTCCGGCCCGCGCAGCACCGCCATGAACCCCGGCGCCTGCGCGAATAGATCGGTAAGGAATGCATCGCGTGCGCTGAGGCGGTCGTTGTCGCGCTGGACCGCCGCCGCGCGCGACAGCACGCCGCTTTCGACCTGCGCGCGCGTCAGCCCCGTCGCGCTACGCGAATGCTCGAGCTCTTCGCGAAGCCGCTGCACTTCGGTGACATCGGTGGTGTGCTGCATGACGGCGACCACGTGGCCGTCTTCATCGAGGATCGGTGTATGCGTCGCGCTCCAGTAGCGCACGTCGACCTCGACACCGTCCGGCGTCTCGGTGCTGATCGCGTACGGGATGAGCGCCAGCGTGTCGCGCTCGCCGGTTTCGAATGTGCGTTCGAACGAACGGCGCAGGATCGTCGACTGCGAGGTGCCGTCGTCGTTGACCGTGCCGGGAAACATCTC
The DNA here is from genome assembly GCF_054057595.1 of Lysobacter sp. HA18. Classification (NCBI taxonomy): domain Bacteria; kingdom Pseudomonadati; phylum Pseudomonadota; class Gammaproteobacteria; order Lysobacterales; family Lysobacteraceae; genus Lysobacter; species Lysobacter sp. HA18. Next base: position 788,991 of record NZ_JBSRZL010000001.1, on the reverse strand, counting down.
GAACACGCCGCGGCCCACGAGATGCTCGCGGGAAAGTCCCGTCAGCAATTCGTAGGCGTGGTTGGCGTCGAGATAGCGCAGGTCACGGTCCAGCACCATGTAGGCGTTGGGCGAGCTCCGGAACAGCGCGTCGAAACGGATGGGCAAGGGCGCCTCCGGGGGGAGAGGCGCCCAGTATGGAACGGTCCGGTCGCAACAGGCGCGCCGAACCGTTCACCTAGCGGACTGAGCCGTTCAGTAGCCGCCGAAGCTGCCGGCCGCGCCGGGGAACACCACCGGGCTTTCGGTGCCGTCCTTCGCCACGGCCGCCACGCCGAAGAAGTAGTTGTCGATGACCACGTTCTTCAGCGTGTACGCGGTGACGTCGCCCACCCAGCGGCTGTGCGTCCACTGCGGGTCGGTGGTGAGGCGCCAGTAGACCTTGTAGCCGGCGAGGTTCGGCGCTTGCGCAGCACTCGGGCGCGTCCACGTAAGTTTGGTGTCGGCGGTGACCGCGCCTTCCACCTTGACGCCCGCCGGCGGCGGCGGCGCCCATGCCATGGACGCAAGGCTGACGGCATCGAGCGCGGTGAGCTTGGCCGCGTAGCCGAAGTCCACGCCCTCGATGACATCGCCGTAGTGCTTGCCGTTCTCGACGCGCACGTCCTGGTGCTGGCGGTCGTAATTCTCGTTCGTCTCCATGACGCGCACGCCCGGATACCCGGCCTCGTTGAACGGGCGATGGTGGCCGCCGCGACCGAAGCGATCGAGCCGGTAGACCATCATCACGTCGAGGTTGGGCACGTAATCGGCCATGCGGTCGATGTAACGGCCGAGGTTGCGCGACGGCGAATCGTCTTCGCCGCCTTCGAAGCGACGCTGCTTGGCTTCGTCCGCCGTCTCGACGATGCGCACGCCTTCGGAGAACACGCGTGCCGTGGTGTTGTCGACAACACCGTTGATGCCCGACGAGTTGCCGATCATGTCGTTGTTGAGTTCGGCCTCGAGGCGCCAGCCGTTCTTCTTCGCCTCGGCCGCGACGAACTTGCCGCCGAACAGGCCCTGTTCTTCGCCCGACAGCGCGCCGTACACGATCGACGCCGGGAACTTGTACTTCGTCAGCACGCGCGCGGCTTCGATCGTGCCCGCCATGCCCGATGCGTTGTCGTTCGCACCCGGTGCGTCCAACGTTGAATTCATCACGTCCGACACGCGCGAATCGATGTCGCCGCTCATCATCACGTAACGGTTCGGGTCCGACGTGCCGCGCTGGATCGCGATCACGCTGATCACCTTGAGCGGCCCGGGAATGCGCGGCTCGCCCTGCACCGTGCCTTCGACATAGCGCACGTCCAGGCAGCCGCCGCAGTCCTTCGAGATGCGCTGGAACTCCGCATAGATCCACCGCGTCGCCGCACCGATCCCGCGCGTATCCGACGTCTGGTCCGACAGCGTGTGCCGCGTGCCGAACGACACCAGCTTGCGCACGTCGGCCTCGATACGCGCCGCCGACGGCGCGGTGCCGATGTCGTAGAGCTTGGGGTTGCCGGCCGGCGGTTGCGGCGCGTCGGCGGCGAAGGCCGGGGTGGCGAGCATCAGGGCGAGTGCGGGAAGCGTGCGGCGCATGGCGGAAGCCTCGGTGATCGATCGGCCAAGCGTAGACGGACGGATGCATGCGTGCCGAGACCGGCGTCGTGCCGTGGCGGCGTCGTGACGCGGGCTACCCGCCGCGGCCGCAACCTCCACACAAACGATCGGGTCGCGGGTCGCCTTCCTGCGCGAACCCGAAGCTTTCAGCGACGCGCTACCGCGCGATAGCCGGCAGCAAGAACGAACCTCAGAACCGCCGCTGCGGGCGCGCGCTCAGCCGCCCAACCCGGCGACCTGCACGACGGCGAAGATCAGCCCGCCGATCAGCGCACCCACCGCGGTGCCGTTGTAGCGGATGAACTGCAGGTCGCTGCCGACCGCCAGCTCCATCTCGCGCGTCATTTCCTCCGCGTTCCAGCGATGGATGCGTTCGACGATGAACGTGCGGATGCTGTCGCGATGCTCGTCGATCAGCGGTTCGATCGTCTCGCGCACGCCGCTGCTGATCCACGCGCGCATGTCCGCGTCATCGAGCAGGCGTGCGCCGACCTCCGCGATGCCGCGCGCCACGCGATCGGCGATCACCGAATCGGGCTTGGCCGCGTCCTCGTGCACCCACTGCACCACGTCCATCAGCAACGCACGCACGTAGGTCGCGAACTCGTCGCCGTCGAGCAGGCGGTCGCGGTACTCGGCAATATCGTCGCGCAGTCGTTCGTCGCTGCGTAGGCGCACCACCAGGTCCTGCACCTGCCGCTCGACGTACTGGCGCATCTCGTGGTCGGGGTCTTCGGCCATCTCGCCGATCAGGTCGATGCCCGCCGAGATCAAGCGGTTCGCCGCGTACGCATCCGCGCCGAGCCAACTCATCACCCGCCCCACTTCGCGCCCCACGCGGCGCTTTACCTCGTCCTGCACCTCCGGGGATTGCAGCTTCTCCGACACGAAGCGCAGCAGGTCCGTCACCAGCGCCTGGTGCCGGCCGTCCGCGGTGAAGCGCTCGATGCCGAGCGCCGCGAGCCCCGACAGATCGAGCCTGCGCAACTTGTCGCGCGAAAGGTCGTGCACGAAGCGCAGCAGGCGCTCGTCCGACAGCACATCCAGAAACCGCGACGCACCGCGCGCGACCACGCGCCCCACCTTCTGCGCCGTCACCGGATCCGCAAGCCGACGCGCCAGCGCGCCGCCGATGTCGACCTCGCGCAACTTCTCCGCCACCTGCTCGCGCCCGAGGAAATGGTTGCAGACGAAATCCGCCAGGCTCTCGCCGATGGCGTCCTTGCGCGTGGGAATGATCGCCGTGTGCGGAATCCAGCGCTGCCCGAGCGGATGGCGGAACAACGCGACGACGGCGAACCAGTCGGCGAGCCCACCGACAAGCGCGGCCTCGGCCATGGCGGCGAGGAGGCTGAGGGACCAGTGCGGCGTGTGCTGCTGCGCGATGCGTGCTGCGAGCAGGACGAGCGCGGCGAAGATGAGCAACGCGGCGGCGATGCGCTTGCGGCGGTGGAGAGCGGCGACGCGGGGGTCGGTTTCGGGCGTCATCGCATGAGCCTAGCAACCTCGTCGATTACGGCGGAGCGATGAAGGTCGCGGCCTCAGCCTAGTAGACGCGCATACAAAGATGGGCCCTGACCGCCGGGTCCCGATCGCTCTTCAAGTCGAAACGCCTTCGGATGAAGTCGCAGAAGGTCGCTCAACTTCTTCTTGCCATACAGCCGCGGGTCGAAGTCGGATCGAATTTTGTTGAGGTAGTGCCCCACCGCACCCAAGTGCGCCCACCCTTCTTCGTCGGACGCCTCGTCGATGGCCTGACGGATCAGGTCCACCGGTACGGGCAAAGGCGCCGTGGGTGCGACCACTGGCTGCGGGGCGGCCGGCGCGGGCTTCGCCGCCGACTTCGACATGTTCACCGCCGCGGCTGGCGCAGGCAGCTCCGCCCGCAACACTTCCGTGTAGATGAACTTGTCGCAGGCGGTCCGGAATGCCTCGGGCGTCTTGCGCTCGCCAAAGCCGTATACGGTCAGGCCTTCCTCGCGTAACCGCTGCGCCAGCCGAGTGAAGTCGCTATCACTGGACACAAGACAGACGCCGTCGAATCGACGCGTGTACATCAGGTCCATCGCGTCGATGATCAGCGAGCAATCGGTGGCGTTCTTTCCCGTCGTGTATGCAAATTGCTGCACCGGCTGGATGGAGTGCGTCAGAAGCGCTTTCTTCCAGCTGGATTGCTGATTCGAGGTGAAATCGCCATAGATCCGCTTCACGCTCGCGACCCCGTACTTCGCGACCTCATCGAGCAACCCCTCGATCACCAACGGCTGCGCGTTGTCGGCGTCGATGAGAACAGCCAAGCGGCGAAGTCCATCGTCGTGCGAATGCAGGCGAGTTTTCATGAGGGTACCGTTCCAGTTAGAGGTCGCGATACACGGCTACGGCGCTGCAGCGCGCGCCTGCCCTTTGGCTCTGAGCATCTCGTACAGCTGCCCGGGGCCCAAGAGGAAGTCGAGCAGCCCTTCGCGCAGGCGCTCCGAATTGATCGCCTCGGTGCTCATCGCGGTATGTGCGCCTTCGGCATCGATGATCGCGTCCATCAGCGCGGCACGCAGGTCCGGTGAATTCGCAAACTGTGACTTGCTGTTGACTACCGACTGCTCGAGCAAACGTTCGTTCTCAGCCAGCTTCCCCTTGATCACGCCATTGACGTAGACCAGCTTGTCGCCGTCGCTAACCTGCGACTCGAACAGGCCGTTGACCTTCTCGATGATCTCCGCGAGATAGGCTTGCTCCTTCTCCTGGACGTGGCCGCTGCCCGCGGCATCCATTGCGGGCAGCTTGTAGCCGCCATCGGCGTTGAGACTCATCGCCTGCTTGCCGCCACTTCGCAGCGTGTGATGCGTCAGCACCACCTTCGACAGGTCGACCGTGTCGCGTTCGCGTCCGAACTCCAGCAAAGGCAGCAGGCGCTTGTAGAACAGGAAGCGCTTTTCGATCGCGGTATTGCCGTAGTCGAACATCTGCGACAGGAACGCATAGACGCGGTTGAACGTACCGAGATCGCCCTTGAAGAGCATCAGCGCGTCGAGCGCGTCCTTGGCAGTCTGAGCAGCTGAGGAATTACCGGCGGCTTCGGCGGCGGCCCGATCCTGCTGGGCGGCCTTGTAGCGTTTGAGGAGGCGATCGGCGACGGGCTGGATCGCCGCCGCGAGTTGGGCCTGCTTCGCGTTCGGATCAAGTTCGACCTTCGCGACGCGGTCCACCTCGAACTCGTCGTAGTGGCCGCTCGCGTCGAGCTTCGCGCGCAGGTCGTAGACGAGATTTGGATCTGTCGCGGCCTCCAGCTCTGCCGACTCGTAGTACGTCTTGAACGCCTGCAGCACTTCCGCCGGATCGTTCTGGAAGTCGAGGATGTAGGTGGTGTCCTTGCCCGGGTGCGCGCGATTCAGGCGCGACAGCGTCTGCACCGCCTGGATGCCGGCAAGGCGCTTGTCCACGTACATGCCGCACAGCAGCGGCTGGTCGAAGCCGGTCTGGAACTTGTTCGCTACCAGCAACAGGTGGAACTCCGGCCGCGCGAGCGCCTCGCGGATATCGCGGCCGTTGAGCGTCGGATTCAGCGCCTTGCTGGTCTCGCTTACGGGATCGGGATAGCTCGCCGGGTCATCGATCTCCCCCGAGAACGCGACCAGCACGCCCAGCGCATAACGCTGGCGCTCGATGTATTCGCGGATCGCCTTCTGCCAGCGCACGGCTTCGAGGCGCGAGCCGACCACCACCATCGCCTTGGCTTGCCCATCGAGCAGCGGCTGCACGTTCTCGCGGTAGTGCTCGACAACCACCTGCACTTTGGCCGCGATGTTGTACGGGTGCAGGCGGACCCACTGCATGATCCCCTTCATCGCGGTGCTGCGTTCGACCTCGGTGTTGTCGAACTCCTGCCCGTTGTGGGCCAGCCGGAACGCGAGGTCGTACGGCGTGTAGTTCTTCAGCACGTCGAGGATGAACCCCTCCTCGATCGCCTGCCGCATCGAATACACATGGAACGGCTGCGGCAGCCCGTCGGGCCCGGGCCGGCCGAACAGTTCCAGCGTCTTCGCCTTCGGAGTGGCGGTGAACGCCACGTAGGTCAGACCCGACGATGCACTGCGCGCGCCCATCTGCGCGGCGAGCATCACTTCGGTATCGACTTCACCGCCGTCCTGCAGATCGGCCCATTCCTGCGCGCTGAGCAACTCCTTCAGCTTGGAGGCCGACTGCCCCGTCTGCGAGCTGTGCGCCTCGTCTGCGATCACCGCGAACCGCTTGCCTTCCGTCGCAGCCAGTTCCTGCACGGCCTGCAGCGCGAACGGAAAGGTCTGGATCGTGCAGACGATGATCTTCTTGCCGTCCTTCAGCGCCTGCCCCAGCTGCGCGCTTTTGGCGCCGCGCTCGCTGGTGATACTGGCCACCACGCCGGCGTTGCGCTCGAAGTCGAAGATGGCTTCCTGCAGCTGCGCGTCCAGCACGGTGCGGTCGGACACCACCAGCACGCTGTCGAACACCTTCTTCCGCTCGGCGTCGTGCAGGTCGGCGAGGAAGTGCGCGGTCCATGCAATCGAGTTGGTTTTGCCCGAGCCGGCCGAATGCTGGATCAGGTAACGCTCGCCCACGCCGTTCCCGCGCACGTCGGCTACGAGCTTTCGCGTGGCGTCCAGCTGGTGATAGCGCGGAAAGATCACCGCTCTGATTTGCTTCTTCTCGTCGCGCTTGCCGATCAGGTAGCGGCCAAGGATCTCCAGCCAGCCGTCGCGCGCCCAGACCTCTTCCCACAGGTAGCTGGTCGCGAAGCCCTCCGGGTTCGGCGCATTGCCCGCGCCGCCATCGTTGCCGCGGTTGAACGGCAGGAAGGATGTCTCCGTACCCGCCAGCCGCGTGGTCATCATTACTTCGGCCTGGCTCACCGCAAAGTGGACGAGTGCGCCACCGGGGAAGGACAGCAACGGTTCGACACGCCCGCCTTTCGGCTGCGGGTTGCGGTCGTGCCGGTACTGGTCCACCGCGTCCCCCGCGCACTGGGTGAAGTCCGACTTCAGCTCAGCCGTAGCGACTGCGACGCCATTGACGAACAGCACCAGGTCGATCGCTTCCAGCGGGTTGTTGAGCGAATGCCGCACCTGCCGCACCACACGCAGGCGGTTGGCCTCGTACGCGGTGCTGATGGCTTCATTCATCGCCAGTGCCGGCTTGAACTGCACCAGCGACAGCGGCGCCTTCAGGCCAAGCATCTCCACGCCGTGGCGCAGTACGTCCAACGTACCGCGCTCGTCCAGGCTCTTGCGCACGCGCTGCGCGAGGCGGTCGCGCAGCTGCGGGCCGTGCGTTTTGACGAGGCGATGCCAGCTATCGGGCTGGGTGGCTTCGATCCAGGCCAGCAGATCGGGCAAGAAAACCGTGCTCTCACGGTCGTACTGCGCGGCGTCGCCTTCGGCGTAGAGCCAGCCGTGCGCGGCGAGGTGGTCGCAGATCTCGCGCTCGAAATGGACTTCCTGATGCAGGCTCATACCGGCTCCTGTTCGGATAGAAATGGAATCGCCTGCTGGCGGCCCAAAGCCGTAGCGTCACTCGGCGTCATCTGCCATTCCACCGCTCTGGCAATTGCCCATTGCGGCTGACGTATAGGAACCGGCCAACGCCAGAACCTCAACGACGACGTGCTGCACGACGGCATCTTCGTACACCGGAACCTCATCGTCGCGGCCGACATCTATCCACTCCATGCCATCCGCGGTCTGCAGTGACAGCGCCTGCTGCATTGCCGTCGCCAGCTGGAAAATGGCGCCGCGGGCAGCCTGCTCCAGAGTCAGCCGATAGCTCTCCCACTCCAGCGATTCACCGCTTTGGACCTGCACACAGATCTCATCCCACGCCGTAGAGCGGCCTTCATCCATCGCCCCGGGCAGCCCGTTCAAATGCGCGACGACGGACGCAACCACGTTTGCGCTTGCCAGCCGAGCGATATCGGTCACTAGTCGGTCGAGGACGGCACACTCGCGACGCAGATCAGTCATACGCTGACATCGATTGATGTTCTGGCTTCCGCAGCCGCTTCCAGCGGCTTCATCTCGTGCTCCCACAGCGTGACGCTGTTGGCGTCCCGCCATTCCAGTGGCCCGTTCGCAGTGCGGCCGAGCACGCACGCCGCCGCCGCGCTGGGCGACTTGAAAAGCGTGTCCCTCACAAAGCGCAGCCGCGCCCCTTCGGCCGCTAGCGCCCCCTCCTGTATCAGCTGCTCCCGCTGCCGGTAATACCCAGTCGGCTGGAAGGAAGACACCGCCTCGGCGCGCGCCGTTGATCCGGCAAGGACCACGAACCCCTCATTGGTGTAGATCCCGCGCGCCTCAGCCTCCCGACCCGCACAGAAGTACAAGCGTCGGGCTTCCAGTTCCGTCGGCATAGGCTCCGGCTGCTCGTGCAGTACAGCGCCCTCAGCAACGATCGGCTCGAGAGCACGGCGCGCTACAGCTTCGAACAAGGGATAGCCGAGCGTGGCCAGTAGCACGCGAATCGTCTCGTGTATCTCCGTGCAGTCCGCGAGCAACGGTGGCGGCGTGTGCGGCCGGCCTCCAGCGTTTCCGTTCTCCAAAACGTAGCGCGCCGCCTTCTGCGCCTTCTGGATTGAAAGCCACTCCAGAAAGCTCGCATGTGTGTTGGTCAGGCTGTTTGTAAGCGAAAGTGCGATAACGGCGCGATTCCAGAAGTCCTTGTGCGCGTTGTGTTGTGCGAGACGCGTGCGGAGAGAGCCTGTCTGGCCGATATAAGTCATGGGCCGACCACTGGCCTCGTCCTCACCAAATAGGAAATAGACGCCCACCTGTTCCGACTCTGGCGCCGCCAGGAACTCGGCCAGGTCACTTCGTGGCACTTCGATCACTCTCACGATGCGAGTCGTGATCTCCGCCACCCGAATACCCTGTGGATCGCCAGTGGGCAGGAAAATCTGGATCGTCTGCGGATGCGGCTTCATTGCTCAGGCTCCGAACGGCTTGCTCAGGAGATTGACGAGGATGCCGCGGCCGAACTCCATTGCGGTCTTGCCGGCCCGCATCCACGCGGACGGTGGCTCGGCGAGTTGCGGCAGGTAGGCGGTGCAGCCGGTCTTGAAATGGAAGTGTCTCGCCATGAACCACAACTCGGCGGCGATCGCTTCTTCGGGCGCACCGATGCCATGTAGACGAACGTAACGCTCAAGTGCAATCGCGGCGAGCATTTCGCCCTCGACAATGCTCTCGCGGCGCGGATCGCCCTGCCAGTGGGCGCGCACAGTGCCGCGCTCCTCGTCCCAGTCCGATTCGTCGACTGGCAGGATCACCGTCCCGTCCTGCAAAGAACGCGCGCCATCCGCGCCTTCGTACTGCTCACGGTCGTACAGCGGCAAGAGGCTGGCGAGGAAGGCGACGATCGCCGTGCTTTTCTCGGTCATGCAGCGCAACCTTGAGAGACGTAGTCGCGCACGTCGATCTGGCCGGTGACCGCGGCGGTAACCAGCGCATTTCGGCGCTCGCGCAATAAGCCGACGGCAGTTACCGAACGGAGACGAACCCTCTCCAACTTTTCAAGCTCCGATTCGACAACATCAATCGTCCTCTGCTGTTCCTCGAGAGGCGGGGCCGTGATCGGCAGGCAAGCAATGTCGTCAAGGCTGAGCTGGACCTTGGTACCGCCGTAACCCTGGGTGGCCAGGTACGTGGCGCCCACGCGCGACAACGTTGCATACGCCACCCATTTCGGCAGAAGCCTGGAACCCTGCAGGCGAGCAAGCGCGACGTGCTGGCTGACGTATGCCGCTTCCAGCCGCTCCGGAACAACTGCAACAGATCCCAAATACGCAGTGATTGAGAAGAGGACGTCGCCCGGCTCGACCTTTGTGCGCTCGCCCTCTGAACCTACAGGTGGAGCAACACGCTGGATATCGCCAAGGTCCAGCTCCACGCGATCTCGTGTGAGATTCCCAATTCGGAGGAACAGCGCACCTTGGTCAGCGTAGTGCTCTGCCCATCCGCGGGAGCCACTAGTCAGAAATGCAAGATCACGCTTTAACGTCAGCATGTCCCAATGCGCCGGCACATCACCCAGCCACGGGATGCCGGAGTCCTTCATCGGGACGTTGGGGTTGAGACCGCGGGTGACGGCGTGGGAGATGGTCGCCTGGCGCTTTTCGGCCAGCAGCGCCAGCAGCTTTTCCTGCTCGGCGATCAGCGCGTCGATCTTGGCGGTTTCGCGAGCGAGGAAACTCGCAATACTCCGCTGCTCCGCCACAGTGGGAACCAGTACCGGCAAACGCTTTACGTCGTCGTACTTCATCGACTGCCGTAGTCCGCCACCCATGGAATAGAAGACCTTGCTCAGGTCGTAGCTTCGAAGGAGATGGGAGAAGTAGCCGCTATCGATGTCCTGCGGCTCGATGGCTAGATACGCCGACGTAATGATCCCGACTTCCAAAACTGGCGCAGTACGAAGGCTCCGCTTGTCGTTCTGCAGATCGGTCAGCCGAAATACGACATCCCCCGGCCGCACAATCTGATAGGTCTCGAACGATTCTGGAAGCAAACCGTCGTTGGACGCCATGTCCTTTTGGACAATACGTCCATAGCTTAGGGAAAGAAGGTTTGCTTCTTTCATTCCATGATTCGATTCGTACCGCTCGCGCGCAATTCCGAGTAACGGCGTCACCTGCCATTCGCTCGGTATGGTCCCGATCCATGGCACGCCGCTGTGCTTGTACTCCGCATACTTCGGCAAACTCATTCCGCCAGCTCCCCCAGCATCCGCATGATGTTCCCGGCGACCTGCTTCAGCTCCGCGTCAATTTCCTCAAGCGAACGCGGCGGCTCGAACACATAGAAGTGGCGGTTGAACGGGATCTCGTAGCCGACCTTGCTCTTGGCCTCGTCGATCCACGCATCAGGTGCGTGCGGCAACACCTCACGCTCGAAGTACGCGCGGATGTCCTCACCCAGCGGCACGTTCTCGGTATCGCGCAGGCTGCTGTCGGGTTGCGGCTGCCCCTTCTGTTTGCCCTTAGCGATCAGCAGGACGTTGCCGGCGGGGTCGCGTTGCGGGCGCTCGACGATGATGGTGGTGTAACCGAATGCCTCGTTGCAGAACCGGCGTGCCAGAGGCGCGCGTTTCACCTTTCCGCCCTGCGGCGCTTCAGGTACGGTGTCGCCATCGCGCAGCACGTGGCGCGCTGTTTCCTTGCCTTCGCTATTCAGCACGGTGACTAGGTCGGCCTCGGCGAAGCCACCGAACAAACGGGTGACCTCGGCGATGTGTGCGTCGCCCATTTCCTTGCGCTTACTGCCGAGGCTCTTGCGCATCTTCTGCCAGAAGGTCCCGGCATCGATCAGCTGCACGTACCCACGCCGATGTGCCGGCTTCTTGTTGGAGACGATCCAGACATAGGTCGCAATGCCGGTGTTGTAGAACATGTCGGTGGGCAGGCCGATGATCGCCTCCACCAGATCGTTCTCCAGCAGGTAGCGGCGGATCTCGCTTTCACCGGAACCAGCGCCACCTGTGAACAGTGGCGAGCCGTTGAGCACGATGCCGAACCGGCTGCCGCCCTCGCCATTCACCACGGGCGCCATCTTGGCGACCAGGTGCAGAAGAAAGAGCATCGATCCGTCGGACACGCGAGGCAGCCCAGGGCCGAAGCGTCCGTCGAACCCCTTCTGCTCGTGCTCGGCGCGAACGACCTTCTCGACTTTCTTCCACTCCACGCCGAAAGGCGGGTTGGACAGCATGTAGTCGAAGTGGCGTCCCGCGTGGCCGTCTTCGCTCAGGGTGTTGCCCGGCACGATGTTGGCGACGTTCTGCCCGCGGATCAGCATGTCTGCCTTGCAGATGGCATAGGACTCGTCATTGAGTTCCTGCCCGAACAACGTGAGGCGTGCCGCCGGGTTGTGCTCCAGCAGGTGCTCGGCCGCGACGGACAACATGCCGCCGGTGCCTGCGGTGGGATCGTAGATGGTGCGCACCACTGCGTAGCCCGGTGTCAGCACCTCGTCGTCCTCGATGAAGATCAGGTTGACCATCAACCGGATCACTTCGCGCGGCGTGAAGTGCTCGCCGGCCGTCTCGTTTGAAAGTTCGGCGAACTTGCGGATCAACTCCTCGAAGACATGCCCCATCTGCGCGTTGTCCACGCGGTCGGGGTGCAGATCGATGTTGGCGAACTTCTCGGTCACCAGATACAGCAGCCCCGCCTTCGCGAGCCGCTCCACCTGCGCGTGGAAGTCGTAGCGCTCGAAGATGTCGCGCGCCTCGAGCGAGAAGCCCTCGATGTACGCATAGAGGTTCTGGCGGATGTGGTCCTGATCGCCCAGTAGCGTCGGCAGGTCGAGCTTCGACGTGTTGTAGAACCCGGCAGCGCCCACGACACGCTTGAGGAACGGCTCGGGATTGACGCCGGCGGCCGTGCGCTTATCGAACTCCGCCAGCACCTTGGCTTTGGTGGGCGCCAAGACGCAGTCGAGGCGGCGCAGCACGGTGAACGGCAGGATGACCGTGCCGTATTCGTGCGGCTTGTAGTCGCCGCGGAGAAGGTCGGCGACCGACCAGATGAAGGCGGAGAGGTTCGTGGAGTTCATCAGCGACCGGAATGGCATGAGCGCGCCAGACGGGCCCGCGACCCGCCCATAGTGCCGTTGCTCGTCTCACGGGGCGAGCCGAACCGGTTGAGTCGGCTGACCGAGTCTGCAAAACTCCGCCCCGCTCCACCGCCAACACGACGTTCGGCGACAACTCATCAAAGACCGCAGGGAAGGCGGCGGGGCTTCGAGCCCGGGTCGGCATACGCCGGACGGGCAACCCATCACATGGAATGCAAAGGAACGCACGTGAGTAATCAGAATCTTTTGAGCCTGCCCTTGCCCGATAGCCAGCTGATGGCGATCGACAATCTCTTGACCGACCTCGAAGCGCAGCTCGCAGGGCTCGGGTCCATGGAGGCGGAAAAGCGCAAGTCGCTGGCGCGCATGGGCGGCAAGAGCGAGGCGTTCTGCCGGCAGACGTTGTCGGTACTCGAGCAGAACCCGCAGATCGTGCCGCCCAGCCTGAAGCTGGCCGAGGTGCGCGCCGATCTCGATGCGATCGACCGCCTTCGCCCGCGCCTGCAGCGCCTGCAGCGGCTCACCGAGCGCGCGCAGGACTCGGAGACGATGCTCGGCAGCGACGTGATGAGCGCGGCACTGCAGGGCTATGCGCTGCTGAAGGTGGCCGGCAAGAACCAGGGGCTGGAAGGCCTGCGCAAGGACCTGGGCGCGCGCTTCGCCAAGGTGGCGCGCGCAGCGGCCGAGCCTTCCGCGCCGATCGGCCCGGTGGTGCCGCCGATCAGGACGTCCGAACCGGCCTGATCCGCCGACTTGTTGGTGTGTCACGGAAAGCCGCAGCGATGCGGCTTTTCGCGTTTCTGGCGGCGTGGTGGGTGTCGACGCAGCGGCACCGGGCGCGGCGCGCGGCGCATTTTCCGCCATCGCTGCGGTGGTGGGCGCGTCGCGTGCCGCTATATGCGCCACGGCCGCCCTCACGCGCCGCACGCGTGGCGCTTTTTTCGCCATGCGTGGCGCGCATTGCGGCACGGCTGCCGCGCCGCGCGGCTCGCATGCCGTGCAGCGCGCCGGCGATGTCGCGTGCCGGCTCGGCGTCGCCTCGCATGAAACGGCCGCCCAATCGCACCGCGTCGCCCACGCCCACCGGGGCTGAACCGACCCGCCCCGTATCATGTGGCATGACCGAAGCCGTCGAATTCTCCGATCTCGCCCTCGACCCCACGCTGTTCGCCGGACTCGCCGCGGCTGGCCACACGCGCATGACGCCGGTGCAGGCGCGCAGCCTGCCGGCGTTGCTGGACGGCCGCGACGTCATCGCGCAGGCGCCCACCGGCAGCGGCAAGACGGTCGCGTTCGGGTTGGGGCTGCTGCACCGGCTCGACGTGTCGCGCATCGCGCTGCAGGCGCTGGTGCTCTGCCCCACGCGCGAGCTAGCCGACCAGGTGGCGCGCTCGCTGCGCAAGCTCGGCACCGGCATGCCCAACCTCAAGCTGCTCACGCTCACCGGCGGCGTGGCGCTGGCGCCGCAGCTGGCGTCGCTGGGGCACGCGCCGCATGTGGTGGTCGGCACGCCGGGGCGCGTGCAGGAGCTGCTGCGCAAGAAGGCGCTGAACCTGCGCGACGTGGGCGTGCTGGTGCTGGACGAAGCCGACCGCATGCTCGACATGGGGTTCGAGGAACAGATCCGCGAGATCGTGAAAGCCACGCCGCGCTCGCGGCAGACGCTGCTGTTCTCGGCGACGTTCCCCGATGCGATCCGCGAGGTTGCGCAGGCGTCGATGCGCGAACCCGTGGAAGTGCATGTTCGCGACGAGAGCGATGCGCCGGCGATCGAGCAGCGCTTCGTCGAGGTCGAGCCCGCGCAGAAGGTCGCCGCGCTTGCGGGTGCATTGCTCGCACAGTCCGACGGCCGCGCGGTGGTGTTCTGCAACATGCGGCGCGATGCGGATGAAGTGGCCTCGTCGCTCGCGCACCTGGGTTTCGACGCGCTCGCATTGCACGGCGACATCGAGCAGCGCGACCGCGAGGAAGTGCTGGTGCGCTTCGCCAATGGAAGTTGCGACGTGCTGGTGGCCAGCGACGTGGCCGCGCGCGGGCTGGATATCGACGACCTCGGCCTGGTGGTGAATTACGACGTGCCGAGCGACCCCGACACCTACGTGCATCGCATCGGCCGCACCGGTCGCGCGGGGCGTGGTGGCGTTGCGCTCACGCTGTGCACCGGTCGCGAGCGTTCGCGGCTTGCGGCCATCGAAACCGCGTTGGGCATTGATGCCGTTCTGCGCAAGCCGTCGCTCGCGCCGTTGCGCAATGGCGTGGGCCGTCGCGCACTGATGAATACGCTGCGCATCGACGGCGGCCGCACCGACAAACTGCGCCCCGGCGACATCGTCGGCGCGCTCACCGGCGAAGCGGGCCTGCCCGGCGATGCGATCGGCAAGATCGACGTGTTCCCCACGCGCAGCTACGTGGCAGTGAAGCGCGAGCACGCGGCGCGTGCGCTGTCGCGCCTGCAGGAAGGCCGCATCAAGGCCAAGCGCTTCCGCGTGCGCCGCATGTGAGCGACGAAGCGCCGCGCATCTGGGTCGACGCGGACGCCTGCCCGGGCCCGGTGCGCGACATTCTGGTGCGTGCGGCGAACCGCGCGCAGGTGCACGTGGTGTTCGTCGCGAACCAGTGGATCCGCCTGCCGACGTCGCCGTGGCTGCGTGCGATCCAGATGCCGCAGGGGCCGGACGTGGCCGACAACGAAATCGCGTCGCATGTGCGCGCGGGCGACCTGGTGGTGACGCAGGACATTCCGCTGGCCGCGCGTGCGATCGAAGCCGGTGCGACGGCGATCAATCCGCACGGCGTGGTGTTCACGAAAGACACCATCGCCGAGCGACTCTCCATGCGGAACTTCATGGACGAGTTGCGCGGGGCCGGCGTGCAGACCGGCGGGCCGGCGCCGTTCCACGCGCGCGACCGCCAGGCGTTTGCGGCGGGTATCGATCGGTGGTTGGCGCGACGTCGCTGACGGACGTCGCGTAAGGCCGCGTCAGGCGGCGACGAACTGCGCGAGTTGTCCGCTGCCTGCGATCAGCAGGCCGATCACCGGCAGGCAGGCGAGCATCGCGCGCGGCGTGCGCATCGGCGACACACCGGCCTGCGCGAGCAGCGCGCCGATGAAGACGCCCGGAAACAGGTTCATCGCGATCGCCCAGCTGCCGCCTACGAGCAGGCTGACCAGCGCGGTCATGCCGCTGATGGCGGTGGCGGTGATCAGCGGCGACAGAGCATCGGTCGCGGCGATCGGTCGGATTTCGGCATCGAGAAAGCGCATGACGCTATCGATACCCCGACGTCGGTGTAGATAACGTTACGCCCGGGTGAGCCGACGGGCGCAACGCCATGCCACTCAAGGGTTTCGCGACGCAGCGAGCAGTTCGGCGCCGGCCTGCGGGGCCCGCCTGAACAGGTTCACCGCGAACAGCAGCAGCGCGAGAAGCACCAGCACTGAGCCCGGGCCCACCACCGGCCCGGCCCACGAGCGGCCGGCGATCGAACCGTAGATGCCGATCGGCAGCAGCACCGCGCCCAGCGTGTGGGTGACGTAGTGCGCGGTGACCATGCGCCCGGCGAGGTCGGGCCGCGAGTTGTAGAACAGGCCCGCGACCATCATCAGCACGCCGCCGACGAGGTTGAGGTGCGCATGCACCGGCGCGTAGGTGAAGTTCTGGCTTGCGCCCATGACCATGCCCATCACGATGCCGCCCAGCAGGAGCAGGATGCCGGTGCGCAGGAACAGCGTGCCCTTCATGGAGACTCCCCTGACGCGCCGGATGGCGCGCCGGAATCATCCGATGGCGACGGCCGCTGCGGAGGCCGTCCATCGGCACGCAGCGCCGCCATATCGACCGCGCCCGCCATTGCGACGGGCGCGGCACAGGTCACACGCGCGGCGGATCGGTCTCGCGGTCCCAATGGCGATGCATGGCGACGGCCTGCACGAAGGCTTCAAGCGCCGCGTCGACATCACCGCCGTCCATCAACAGCAGGCCGGGGTCCGGCGAGCCGTCGGGCAGATCGGTCGGCAGGCCGGCGGCGGCGACGAGCCGCTGCGATTCGCCGAGCGCGAGGATGGTCTTGCAGTGGCGGTACTGATCCTTGAGGCCTTCCAGCGTGCGCCCGTTCGCGAGCAGCGTGTCGACCGCGCCAGCGCCATCGGGCAGCACGATCGCGTCGAACAGGAACGCCGGTTCGTTCTCGAGCGAGGCATCGGCATCGAGCACGCCGCCATCGGACGTGCGCACCGGGCCGATGCGCGGGCCGACCAGACGCGGCACCGCGCCTTCGTCGAGCAATGCCGCCTGCATCGCGGTGACCGATGCACCGTCCACACCATCGGCGACGACCAGCGCGATCTGCCGCGTGCGGATGCTGCCGTCGCCGGGACGCGCGAGTAGCGATAGCGCATCGGAACTCGTGACCTCGGGCTTGGGCGCCTTCGCGAGCACCGGCGGCATCGGTTCCGGCACGTCCATGCCAAGGCCTGCAGCAACGCCCTCGGCCAGCATGTCCGACACGTTGGCGAGCATCGATACCACGCGTTCGCGCACGGCCGGCACCGTCACCTTCGAGAGCTCGAAACGGAACGCCGCGATGATGTGCGCCTGCTCGATCGGCGTCTGGCTGTCGAAGAACAGGCGCGCCTGGTTGAAGTGTTCGGCGAACTTCTCGGGCTTGCCGCGTACTTCGTTGCCTTCCACCGGTTCGGGGAACGCGACGAAACCCGCGCCGCCCGCCTGGAACGGACAACCGCCTGCAAGACTGTTGGGCTCGTACGACACGCGGCCGCCGATTGATCGCCTGGCGATGGAAGCCGTCGCGCTGGTTGTTGTGGATCGGCGCGATCGGCGCGTTGATCGGAATCTCGTGGAAGTTCGGCCCACCAAGACGCGTGAGCTGTGTATCGACGTACGAATGGATGCGCCCGGCGAGCAACGGATCGTTGGTGAAGTCGATGCCCGGAATGACGTGCGCGGTGCAGAACGCGACCTGTTCGGTCTCAGCGAAGAAGTTGTCGGGATTGCGATCGAGCACCATGCGGCCGACCGCGCGCACCGGAACGAGTTCTTCCGGCACGATCTTGGTCGCATCGAGCACGTCGAAACTGAATTGCTCGGCCTGTTCCTCGGTGAACACCTGCAGGCCGAGTTCGTACTCCGGGTACTGCCCGGCTTCGATCGCTTCCCACAGGTCGCGACGGTGATAGTCGGGATCGGCGCCGGAAATCTTGACCGCTTCGTCCCAGACCAGCGAATGCGTGCCGAGCACCGGCGTCCAGTGGAACTTGACGAAGACGGCGCGGCCCTTCGCATTGACCATGCGGAAGGTGTGCACGCCGAAGCCCTGCATGGTGCGATAGCTGCGCGGGATCGCGCGGTCGCTCATCTGCCACAGCAGCATGTGCGTAGATTCGGGCATCAGCGACACGAAATCCCAGAACGTGTCGTGCGCGCTCGCCGCCTGCGGCATCTGGTGATGCGGCTCGGGTTTGACGGCGTGCACGAGGTCCGGGAACTTCATCGCGTCCTGGATGAAGAACACCGGGATGTTGTTGCCAACGAGATCCCAGTTGCCCTGCTCGGTGTAGAACTTCACCGCGAAGCCGCGTACGTCGCGCGCGGTGTCCTTGCTGCCGCGCTCGCCGGCCACGGTGGAGAAACGCACGAACACCGGCGTGCGCTTGCCTGCGGCCTGGAACGGCGCGGCCATCGTGATGTCGGTGATCGGCTCGTACGCTTCGAAGAAACCGTGCGCGCCCGAACCGCGCGCATGCACGATGCGTTCGGGAATGCGCTCGTGGTCGAAGTGCGTGATCTTCTCGCGCAGGATGAAGTCCTTGAGCAGCGCGGGACCGCGCAGGCCGGCCTTCAGCGAGTTCTGGTTGTCAGAAATCGGCACGCCCTGGTTGGTGGTGAGCGCCTGACCGGTCGAATCGACGCGCACGCGATCGAGCGGATCCACCGTCGGGTTCTCGCCGATGCCGGCGGGCGCACCGGCCTTGTCGTTGACGTTGACCTCGGTGAGCGTGCTGGCGCCGACGATGGGTTCGATGTCGACGTGGTCGCCTTCGGGCGCGATCGGAATCGCGCCGCGCTTTGCGTGTTCGGCCGCCTTCGCCGTGTTCATCGGCATCGCGGCCGCGACCTGCTGCGTCTGCGCCATCTTTTCGGCCGCTGCATCACCGGTGCCGCTCGGCGGACCCTTCGCACTGCCGCTGTCCGTCTTGCGTGCGGCGGCCTTGCCCGCGGTTTTACTCGCCTTGCTCGCGCTGGTGGACGCTGTCTTGCGGCCGCTCGTCTTCTTCGTCGCCATCGTGTCGCTCCTGTGCGGCACGGCGCCGCGACGCGCAGGCTAGGAGTGCCGCTGTGACGGCAGCTTGATTCGGCGACGACAACGGCCGCTTGCTTCGATGCATCGCACGACGCACGCACGCCTCGCGCTTCCAGTTCGCATTGCTCGACGACGACGCGTTCGCGCGTCGCTGCAACACGGCGCTTCGCCGCTTGCTTTCACGATCTGCCGTCGCAACGCGGCCTACTGTCGCGGCCTCCGCACCATCGCGGCTTTCGATGCCCGGACCGGACGCGCGACAAACCTACGTCTTCAAACCGCACGAGCGTCCGCTGCTGCCGGGTTCGCCCGCCACGCCCGAGCACCCGATGCCGCGCCGCATCGCGTACGCCGCGATCGGCGTGCTCATCGCAGTCACTGCGGGCTTCAGCAACGGTCTCCTGGTCGCGAACCTCCCGCAGATACAAGGCGCACTCGGGCTGACATCGGTCGAAGGCGGCTGGTTGAGCGCGGCGTATTCGATGACCAACGTCTGCACGAGTTTCGTGCTGATCAAGTTCCGACAGCAGTACGGCTTGCAGCGCCTGACGCGCGTGTTCCTCACCGGCTTCGTCGCGCTCAGCGGCCTGCAGCTCATCGTGCACACCTACGGCGGCGAGATGGCGATGCGGCTCGCGGCGGGCGTGATCGCCAGCGGATTCACGCCGCTCGGCTTCTTCTACATCATGCAGTCGATGCCGGCGGCCGCGCGCATGTCGGGAATGATCATTGGCGTCGGGCTCGGGCAGGTCGCATTGCCGCTGGCGCGCGCGATCTCGCCGATGCTGCTCGCCAACGGCAGCATCGAAACGCTCTACATGTTCGAGTTCGGCCTGAGCCTGCTGTGCCTCGGCTGCGTCGCGTTGTTGCGACTGCCGCCCAGCGACACGGTGCGCGTGTTCGAACCGCTCGATGCGCTCACGATCGCGTTGTTCGCGCCGGGCATCGCGCTGCTCACCGCGGTTCTGGTGCAAGGGCGCATCGTCTGGTGGACGACGCCGTGGATCGGCTACGCGCTCGCCGCATCGGTGGTGCTGATCGGCGCCGCGTTGCTGGTCGAACATCACCGCGCCAACCCAATGCTCAATACGCGCTGGATCGGCAGCCGCAACATCCTGCGATTCGCCGCGGCGGCGGCCGTCATGCGCGTGCTGCTGTCGGAGCAGAACTATGGTTCGGTCGGCCTGCTCACCACCGTCGGCATGGGCCAGGACCAGCTGGTGAAGTTCTGGTCGGTGGTCGCGCTGGCCACACTGTTCGGTCTGGCCGCCAGCATCAAGAACCTCGACACGCGCGACCTGTTGCGCCCGGTGGTGACGTCGACCGCCTTGATCGGCCTGGTCGCTCTGTTCGACGCGCACGCCAGCAATCTCACGCGACCAGCCAACCTCTACATCACGCAGGCGGTGATGTCGTTCGCGGCGATCTACTTCATCGGCCCGATGATGATGACCGGCGTGCTGCGTGCGCTCGCGCGCGGGCCGAATCACATGGTCAGCTACTCGGCGGTGTTCGGCATTTCGCAGACGCTGGGCGGCCTGGGCGGCGGCGCGCTGCTCGGCACGTTCCAGATCATGCGCGAGCGTTTCCACTCGAACGAACTCGTGCAGGGCCTGCTGCCCACCGACCCGCTGGTGAGCGGCCGGCTGCAGACACTCGGCGCGGCCTACGGGCGCGTGCTCGGCGACCCGACGCTACGGCAGGCCGAAGGCGGCGTGCTGCTTTCACAGCAGGTCACGCGCGAGGCGAACATCCTCGCGTTCAACGACATGTTCCTGCTGATCGGAGCGATCGCCTGCGTCGTGCTCGTCTGGCTCGGCGGGCGCTGGGTCTACCTGCGCACGCACGGCATCAATCCGCTGGCCGAGGAATTGAGTGCACTGCAGAAGATGAGGGCCAGCCAGCAATGACCGAAGGCCGCGAGCCGGCGCACGACGCCCCGTCGAAACCGCGACTCGACGACCCGATCGAGACCGGCGCCGTGCCCTCGTCCGACTCGCGCGGCTGGTCGCCACCGCGCAACGGCCCGTGGCTGACGGTGCTGTTCGCCGCATTGCTGGTCGCCGGCGCGTGCGTCGTGTTGTACGCATGGGACCTGCCGCCGTTCCGCCACAACGCGCAGGTGACCGACAACGCCTACGTGCGCGGGCAGACCACGATCATCGCGCCGCAGGTCAACGGTTACGTCACCGAAGTGCTGGTGCAGGACTTCGTGCAGGTCAAACGCGGGCAGCCGCTGGTGCGCATCGATGACCGCATCTACCGGCAGCGCGTGCAGCAGGCCGAAGCGAATCTCGCATCACAACGCGCGGCGCTCGCGAACTCGTTGCAGAGCCGGCGCGCAAGCGAGGCGACGGTGAGCGGGCAGTCGGCCGCGGTGGCGAGCGCGCAGGCGCAGCTGCAGCGCGCGCAGGCCGACATGCGCCGTGTCGATGATCTCGTCGCCGAAGGTTCGGTGTCTCTGCGCGAGCGCGACCAGACACTCGCCGCATTGCGGCAGGCCGAAGCCGCGGTGCGTCAGGCGCAGGCGCAACGCAGCGTGGCGAGCGAGCAGGTGCGCACGGTCGAAGTGGGACGCGGAAGTCTGGAGGCGGCGGTGGCGAGCGCGCAGGCCGCGTTGCGGCTCGCGCAGATCGATCTGGAAAACACGGTCGTGCGCGCGCCACAGGCAGGCCAGGTGAGCGAGGTCGGCGTGCGGCTCGGGCAGTACGTCACCGCGGGTTCGCAATTGTTGTTCCTCGTGCCGTCCAACGTCTGGGTGGTGGCGAACTACAAGGAAGCGCAGACCGCGCGCATGGCGCCCGGGCAACGCGCGACGTTCCGTGTCGATGCACTCGGCGGTGCGATGCTCAACGGGCGCGTGCAGCACCTTGCGCCTGCCGCCGGCAGCGAGTTCGCAGTGATTCGCCCCGATAACGCGACCGGCAACTTCGTGAAGGTGCCGCAGCGCATCGCGGTACGCATCGCGATCGATCCGGGCCAGCCGCTCGCCGCGCGCCTGCGGCCCGGCATGTCGGTGGAGGCCAGCGTCGACACGCGTTCGAATGGGGGCGGTCGTTGAAGGTCGCCGCAGCCGCGATGCTTGCGACGCTGCTTGCCGGTTGTGTCGGCCCGATGCCGCGCGCACCGGATGCGGCCCACGTGCAACCACCGGTCGCGTGGCGCACGTCGGTCGGGCCGACGATCCCGGCGACGACGACGTGGTGGACGCATTTCGGTGATCCGGTGCTGACGCAGCTGGTCGAGCAGGCGTTGGCGAACAATCCCGACGTGGCAATCGCGGCGGCACGCGTCGCTGAAGCGCGCGCGCAGGAACGCGTCGCGCGTTCGCAGTTGCTGCCGTCGCTCGATCTCGGCGTGTCGGCATCGCGTTCGCGCAGCCTGAGTGCGCTCGGACGCGCGACTGAAAGCACGGTGGCGCAACCGGTGTTCCAGGCGGCGTATGAAGTCGACCTGTCGGGTCGATTGCGCGATCAGGTCGAAGCGTCGAGAGAGACGACGCTCGCGACCGATGCCGCGCGCGAAGCGACGACGCTGTCGGTCGCGGCGGCGACGGCGAGCGGCTACATCACGTTGCGCTCGCTCGACGCGCGGCTCGACGTCGCGCGCACCACGCTGAAGACCCGCGCCGAGGCACTGCGCATCGCACGGTCGCGCGCGCAGGCCGGCTACACGTCGCAGCTGGAACTGCGTCAGGCGCAAGCGGAGTTCGAAGCCGCGGCGCAGATCGTTCCGCAGGTCGAACTGGCGATCGCGCGTCAGGAGAACGCATTGCACGTACTCGCCGGCACGCCACCCGGCCCGGTGCCGCGCGGTCTGCCGCCATCGCAACTGCTGCCGCCGCCGGTGCCGGAAGGCCTGCCGTCGGACCTGCTGCGACGACGGCCGGACATCGCGCAGGCGGAATACACGCTGGCCGCGAGCGACGCGAACCTCGCCGTCGCACGTGCGCAGTTCCTGCCGCAGGTGCGTCTCGCCGCGACCGCCGGCGGCCTGTTCACGCGCGCCCTGCCCGACCCCATCGCCATCTGGTCGATCGGCGGCAGCATCCTCGCGCCCTTGTTCAACGGCGGACGACTGCGCGCGCAGGCCGATGTCGCCGCTTCGCGTCGCGACCAAGCCGCGTTCGCCTACCAGCGCACGGTGCTCAACGCGTTCCGCGAAGTCGACGACGCGCTCGCCGCCACGGTGTCGCTCGCACAGCAACGCTCCGCGCTGCAAGCCGAAGTCGACGCGCTCACCGACGCGCTGCGTCACGCGACCAATCGCTACCAGGCGGGCTACACGTCCTACCTCGAACAGCTCGACGCGCAGCGCGCGCTGCTCAACGCGCAGCTCGCGCTGGTACAGGCACGCGCCGACGAGCTCAATGCGCGCGTCGCGCTGTTCCAGGCCATGGGCGGCGGTTGGACGATGCAGTGACGCGCGAGGCGAGGCGAAACTACGCGGCGCTCTGCTAGGCTCCGGCCCGTCCCGGGGGAGACCAGCGCATGGCGCACAACCAGTTCCAACTGCTCGGCCAGCGCCGATTCGCGCCGTTCTTCGCCACGCAGGCGATCGGCGCGTTCAACGACAACGTCTATCGACAGGCGATCATCGGCCTGCTCGCGTTCCTCGCGGTCGGCACGGCGCAGACGACGCTCTACGCCAACCTCGCGCCGGCGATCTTCATCGTCCCCTTCTTCATGTTCTCCGCGTTGGCGGGGCAGATCGCCGAGAAGTACGAGAAGTCGCGACTGATCCGCGCGGTGAACCTGTTCGGCATCGCGGTGATGGCGGTGGCGGCAATGGGCTTCGCGCTCAAGAGCCTGCCGGTGCTGATGGTCGCGCTGTTCCTTACGGGTGTGCACGCCACGCTGTTCGGGCCGGTGAAGTACTCGATCCTGCCGGCGGTGCTCGAGCCGCAGGAACTCACCGGCGGTAATGGCCTGGTCGAGATGGGCACGTCGGTGGCGATCCTGCTCGGCATGCTCGCCGGCGGCGGCATCTTCGCGATGGGTCATGCGGATGCGCCGATGATCGCTGCGGGCGCGGTGGTGCTGCTCGCGGTGCTGGGCTACATCACCAGCCGTTCGATCCCGCGTTCCGATGCGAACGCGCCGGACCTTCGCATCAGCTTCAATCCGTTCCCTGAATCAGTGCGCATCATCCGCATGGCGCGCAAGCAGCTCGCGGTGCGCAATTCCATCCTCGGTGTCTCGTGGTTCTGGTTCGTCGGCACGATGCTGACGTCGCAGCTGCCCGCGTATGCGGACGTCAACCTCGGCAACGGCGCGCTCTACCTGTTCGCGCTCGCGCTGTTTTCGGTCGGCACCGGCATCGGCTCGGTGCTGTGCGAGAAGCTTTCGGCGCGCACGGTGGAAATTGGGCTGGTTCCGGTCGGTGCGTTCGGCATTACCGCGTTCCTGCTCGATCTCTACTTCGCACGCACGGGCGCACCGCCGGCGACGGGCCTCGCGCTGCGTGAGTTCTTGCATGCGCCGGGCGGCGTTCGCATCGCGATCGCGCTCGCAGGCGTCGGCCTGTCCGCCGGCATCTTCGTGGTGCCGCTGTTCGCGCTGATCCAGAGCCGCACGCCGAAGAGCGAGCTGTCGCGCGTGATCGCGGCGATGAACATCCAGAACTCGGTGTTCATCGTCATCGCGGCATTGAGCGCGATCGCACTGCAGCGCTGGCTGCACTGGACGATCCCGCAGCTGTTCCTCGCGCTCGCGATCGCGAACGCATTGGTGATGATCTGGATCCTCAGCATCGTTCCCGAATTCGCGATGCGCTTCCTCAGCTGGGTGCTGGTGCGCTCGCTGTACCGACTGCGCTCGCGCGGCATCGAGAACATTCCCGACGAAGGCGCGGCGCTCATCGTCTGCAACCACGTCAGCTTCATGGACGCGCTGATCCTCGCCGGCAGCATTCCGCGGCCGGTGCGCTTCGTCATGTACTACCGCATCTTCAACGCGCCGCTACTGCGCTGGATCTTCCGCACCGCGAAGGCGATCCCGATCGCCGGCGCACGCGAAGACCCCGCACTCATGCAGAAGGCATTCGACGAGATCGACGCCGCACTGGCCGAAGGCGAACTGGTCGGCATTTTCCCCGAAGGCGGGCTGACCAAGGACGGCGACATCGCGGCGTTCAAGTCGGGCGTCGAGAAGATCCTCGAACGCCGCGCGGTACCGGTGGTGCCAATGGCGCTGCGCGGCATGTGGTCGAGCATGTGGAGCCGTCGCGACGATCGCCTCGGCCGCGCCCGCCTGCCGCGTCGCGTGCGCGCGCATGTGGACGTCATCGCCGACGCACCAGTCGACGGCGCCACCGCCACGGCCGATTCGCTGGAAGCCCAGGTGCGTGCGCTGCGCGGCGACGCGGCCTGATCGACGCGCCCTGCTAGCATCGACCCCGACGTTTCAAACTCCGACCCGACAGGACGACCCGCCATGAGCACACCGCCACCCATCACGCCGCCACCGTCGCCGATGCCGCCGCAGGCCGGCGGCGTTCCCGTTCCGAATTACATGGTGTGGTCGATCATCATCACCATCGTGTCGCTGTGCGTCTGCTGCATCGTCGGCACGATTCCGGGCATCGTCGCGATCGTGTTCTCGTCGAAGGTCAACAGCGCGCTGGATCGCGGTGATTTCGCCGAGGCCAAGCGTTCGTCCGACACCGCCAAGCTGTGGTGCTGGATCACGACGGGCCTGTGCGCACTCGGCCTGCTGATCAACATCGGCATGATCGCCACCGGCGGCATGGCGCGTTACACGCAGGAGCTGCAGCAGCTGCAGTCCATGCAGCATCGATGAACCCGCTCGACGCCCGACGTACTGCGACTGTCACCGCGCTCGGCGCGGTGGCGCTCGCGGGCGTCGGGCTGCTCTACCGTTTTGATCCGAATGCCGCGTCCAGCCCGTTTCCCGGCTGCCTGTTCCGCGCGTTCACCGGGCTCTACTGTCCCGGGTGCGGCATGACCCGCATGCTGCATGCGCTGGTGCATGGCGATATCGCGGGCGCAGCGTCGATGAACGTACTCGCGCTGATCGGCCTGCCGGTGCTCGCGCTGTTCGCGTTCGAACAGATGACGCATCGCCGCGTTCTGCATGGCGTGGCACGACGCATCGCGTTCAACGGCCCGCTGTGGATCATCGGGGCGCTCGTCTTCGGTGTATTGCGCAACCTGCCGTGGGCGCCGTTCACGGCGCTCGCGCCGGGCTGATCAGGCGGTCGCGGCGAGCCATTCGCGCAGCAGCCAGTGCGCGATCGACAGGCGCGCCGGCGGCATCAGCAACGAACTCTCGGTGTCGTCGCGCGCTTCGGCATCGAGCGCCGCGACGATCTCGTCGCGTTCGAACCAGCGCGCATGCTCGAGTTCGTCGCTGACATGCACGTCGCCCGGCCGCGCGACGGCGATGAAGCCGATCATCAGCGATGTCGGGAACGGCCACGGCTGCGAGCCGAGATAGCGGCACGCAAGCACGCGCACGCCGGTTTCTTCCATCACCTCGCGCACGACGGCCTGTTCGAGCGTTTCGCCGGGCTCGACGAATCCTGCGATCAGCGAATGACGCTTGGCCGGCCAGCTCGCCTGTCGACCGAGCAAGAGGCGCGTGCCCTCGCCCACCGCGACGATGATCGCGGGATCGGTGCGCGGGTAATGCTCGCGCGTGCAACGCAGGCAGCGGCCGAGCCAGCCGGCGCGAACGAACTCGACTTCGCCGCCGCAGGTGCCGCAATAGCGATGGCGTAGATGCCAGTGATGCAGCGCGTGTGCGGTCGCGAATGCGCTGGCTTCGGTGAGTGGCCATGTGGCCGCGGCGGAGCGCAGGTCGATGCGTGCGTCGCCGAGGTCGGCATGCGTCTGCGCGAACCAGCCGACGCCGTGATCGTCGAGGCCCAGGAAATACGCGCCGTCATGCGACGCATCCAATGCATCGCCGCGAACGATATCCGCCGCGCCGGACGCATCCGCCGCCGCGCGACCTTCCCCGTCGATGCGCAGAACGCGTCCACCGCGCCACAGCGACGCAAGCGCCGTCGCGTCACCGCGCAGGTGCTCGGCGCGATCCAGCGGCGCAAGGCAGGGGTTTTCTCCGACGAGCGAATACGGCGCGCCGGATGCGGAGGTCATGCGGAGAACGAGGACCCGCAGCCGCAGGTGGTCTTCGCGTTCGGATTGCGGATCACGAACTGCGCGCCGTGCAGGCTTTCGGTGTAGTCGACTTCCGCGCCCATCAGGTACTGCAGGCTCAGCGGGTCGACGACCAGCGTGACGCCATCGGTCTGCACGGCCAGGTCGTCCTCGCCGCGCTCCTCGTCGAACTCGAAGCCGTACTGGAAGCCCGAGCAACCGCCGCCCTGGATGTAGACGCGGAGGTTCAACGCGTCATTGCCTTCCTCGTCGATCAGCTGACGCACTTTCGCGGCCGCGGCCGAGGTGAACAGCAGCGGCCGATCCAGCGACTGGTAATTCGGCGCGGTCGGCAGGTCGATCATTTCCATGCGGTCAGGATACCAGCGCCCGTCGCAACGCCCGGCGAACGTGCCGCGACGCTGCGTTCAGTGCGCGGCGTCGGGGGAGCCGGTCGCTTCCGCCCACGAGAGCGCGCGCTCCACCACCGCCCCGCCGCGCGGCTGCAGGCGCACGGTGACCTGCGCCGGGGCAAAGCCCGCCGGCAGGAACAGGTCGCCGTCGATCTGCTGGAAATAGCGGAACGAATACGGCTCGCCGGCCGCCTGCGGCTGTTGGCGGAGCGTCGCCCAGTCGAGCGTCTGCAGGCGGCCCTGCTGGCTGCCTTCGACGGCGAGGGTCAGCGTGCCCGTGCTGACCGCGGCGCGGTCGAGGTTCTGCGTCAGCACCGCGGCGAAGTGCCATGCGCCGCCCGGCTGCCGCTGAAGGTGCAGCCCATGCACGCTCAGGCCGTGGCGCTGGCCGGTCGCGCCGACCAAGCGCTCGTAGAAGTCGACATCGGCCTTGAGCTGCGCGATCTGCTCCTCGCGATCAGCGAGCGTCGACTGCAGCCGCCCGTTGGCGTCGCGACTGACCTGGTCCGAGCGCGTCAGCGTTGCGACGCGCTGGGCGAGCGCGTCGGTCGCCGTGGCATCGCAGGGCGCACGCGTAGTCCGCGCCACCTGCCAGACGCCCCAAGCGCCGAACAGCAGCGCGAGCAGGAAGACGAACAGGGCGGCGACCAGCCCGATCCCGGTGCGGGCGACGGTGGACGGTGTCGGACGTGGCGACATGTCGGCCTCGACGAAGCGGCAGTGCCCGCAGTATGCCGACGCCGCCTGCACGCGGGCGGACGTTCCATGTCAGCGGCCGTCCGGAGAGCCCGTCATGCCTGCAGCCCCGTTGTTCGCGCTCGGCCTCGTACTGGCCTGGCTTTCCGGAATCCGCGTCTACCTGACGGTGTTCGGCATCGGCGTCGCGGGCGCGCTGGGCTGGATGGACCTGCCACCCGCGCTGGAAGTCGCCAAGTCGCCGTGGGTGCTGGGTGTATCCGGCGCGTTGGCGTTGATCGAATTCTTCGCCGACAAGATCCCCGGCGTCGATTCGGCCTGGGATCTCGTGCATACGCTGCTACGCGTGCCGGTCGGCGCATTCCTGACCGCCGCGGCGCTGTCGCCCGATGGCCATCTCGGCGCGGGCGCACTCGCAGCGGGCGCGAGCGTCGCGCTGGCGAGTCACGGCTTGAAGTCGGGCACGCGCGCCCTGCTCAACCTGTCGCCGGAACCGGTCACCAACTGGAGCGCGTCGCTCGGCGAGGACACCGCGACGGTCGGCCTGCTGGCGTTGGTCGTCGCGCATCCGGTCGCCGCGCTTGGCCTGGTGGCAGTGATCAGCTTGTTGATCGCGCTCGCGATCGCCTGGCTGTGGCGACGCGTGCGTAGCATGATGCGGCGCGCGACGCCGACATCGCGCGCGGTCGTCTGATCAGCTCTCCATCTTCGACTGCAGATAGAGCGCGTCACCGAGGCGATCCATCAGCGCGAGCTGCGTCTCGATCCAGTCGATGTGTTCTTCCTCGGACTCGAGGATGTCAGCGAACAACTGGCGGCTGACGTAGTCGCCGACCTGCTCGCAATACGCGATTGCCTCACGCAAAACCGGCAGCGCTTCGTATTCGAGCGCGAGGTCGCAACCCAGCACTTCGCGTGGGTTTTCGCCGATCTTGAGCTTGCCCAGCGCCTGGAAATTCGGCAGGCCGTCGAGGAAGAGGATGCGCTCGGACAGCTTGTCCGCATGCTTCATCTCGTCGATCGACTCGTGGTACTCGTGGTCGGCGAGTTCCTTCAGGCCCCAGTTCTTCAGCATCTTGGCGTGCAGGAAGTACTGGTTGATCGCCGTCAGCTCGTTGTAGAGCGAGCGATTGAGGAATTCGATGACCTTGGCATCACCCTTCATGGGCCGGCTCCGTGACGCGGAGCGCGAACTCTAAACCGGTGCGCGATGCGATGTCGGTAATGCGAATCGACCGCGTTGGGTCAAGCAGCCCGAAGCACCGGAAGCGGTACGGCCTGCAGACGCGCGGTGGTCTCGTCGAGGATCGCGGTCGCCATCTCGACGCAGCTGCCGCAGGTCGCGCCGGCGCCGGTGCGCATCGTCAGCTCGGGCAGCGTCCGGCAACCGGCTTCGGCCGCCTGGCGGATGTCGCGATCGGTGACGCCGTTGCAGATGCACACGTACATGGGGATCGAGAGCGCTATTGGGACGCCACCAGTCGAACACGAATGAGAATGATTGTCAATTGGAGGCGGGCTCGGGCGCCCCGGCCTGAAGCGGCCCGTACCCGCCGGACCGCGGCCGCTGGCGGTTCTGCGGGCGGGTATTGCGCGGGTCGTACGGGTCCGGCATCGGCGTCGGGATGGCCGACGCGCCCGCGATCTGCCGGGCCGACGGCGCCAGGTGCCGCAGCGCCCGCGAATACACACCGCGCTTGAAGGTCACCACGTGGTCGAGCGGGTACCAGAAGTCCACCCAGCGCCAGTGGTCGAATTCGGGCTTGTCGGTCAGGTCGAGGCGGACCTCGGTCTCGTCGCCCTTGAGGTGCAGCAGGAACCACACCTGCTTCTGGCCGATGCAGACCAGCCGGTCGCGGCGCCGGATCGCCCGCTGCGGCAGCCGGTAACGCAGCCAGCCGGGCGTGGCCGCCAGCACGTCAACGTGCTCGGGCAGCAGCCCGGTCTCTTCACGCAGCTCGCGGTACATCGCCTCGAGCGGCGTCTCGTCGGTGTTCATGCCGCCCTGCGGGAACTGCCAGCCGTCGCGATGCACGCGGCGGGCCCAGAACACGCGCCCGTCGGCGTTCATGATCACGATGCCCACATTGGGGCGGTAGCCGTCCGGATCGATCACGATGCGGACCTCGATCGCTTAGGCACGAAGCCATTGCGATCGACTCTGCCACGCGGGCCGGTCGACAACAAGCGAACGCCGCGCCCGGCCGCCAGCGATTGACAGCCAGCGGCCGAACCGGAAGAATTCGCGGTTCACCGCATGGCTATGTAGCTCAGCCGGTTAGAGCACAGCACTCATAATGCTGGGGTCGGTGGTTCGAGTCCACCCATAGCCACCATGCAAAAAACCCGCCGATGTGCGGGTTTTTTTGTGGGCGGCGTTTGGTTCTGGAGATCGCGATCGACCCATCGAGTTCGTGCCGAGGGCCGAACGAGCCCAATGTCGGTGACAGCCCCGGATCGACGCCGGACAATCGCATCACCTGTTTCGACAACCGCCGGCCCGCCAACCAGCATGCGCATTCTCGTCATCGGTGCGTACGGGCAATTCGGACAGCGGATCGCCTCCGAGCTCGTGCAGGACGCCGCGATGCAGGTGATCGTCGCCGGGCGAAGTGCGTCTGCAGCGGACGGGTTCGCCTCGGACCTGCGGAAGCGTTACCCGGACGCGTCCGTCACCGCTGCGAGCCTGGACGTCGAGTCGGCCGATCTGCAGAGCAAGATCGCAGCGCTCGCGCCCGATGTCGTAATCCACACCGCCGGGCCGTTCCAGCAGCGCGACTACCGTGTCGCCGAAGCTGCGCTCGCATGCGGCGCGCACTACATCGATCTTGCCGACGGACGCGAATTCGTCATGGGCATCGCTCGACTCGATGCGCTGGCAAGAGCAGGCGGGCGATGGGTCGTATCGGGCGCAAGTACCGTGCCCGGGCTCAGTGCAGCCGTCGTCGCGGCGCATCAGCACGAGTTCGCCGAACTGCGTTCGATCGAGTCCGCGATCAGCCCCGGCAATCGCACGGCGCGCGGGCTCGCGACCACGCAGGCCATCCTCGGCTATGTCGGCCAGCCGTTTCCCGCGCTTATCGATGGACGGTGGCAGGACGTTCGCGGATGGCAGTCGCTCCGGCGAATCCGCGTGCCGGGCGTGTCACCACGTTGGGTCGCACGTTGCGACGTGCCCGACCTGTCCGTGTTGCCCTCGCGCTATCCGACGCTGCGTCATTGCGACTTCCGCGCCGGTCTCGAACTGCGGCGCATGCATTTCGGACTGTGGCTCGCCAGTTGGCTGGTGCGCGTCGGCGCAGTGCGCAGCCTTGCGCGATGGGCGCGGCCTTTGCTTCGAATGAGCGAGTGGTGGCAGGCGACGGGAAGCGACGTCGGCATCATGACGGTCGAGATGCGAGGCGTCGGCCACGACGGCAAGGCGAAGCACGTCATGTGGTCGATCGTCGCTAGGGATGGGAGTGGCCCGCAGATTCCCGCGACCGCCGCCGTCGTGCTCGCACGCAAACTCGCACGCGACGAATTGCCGAACAGTGGCGCGCGTTCTTGCGTCGATCTCTTCACGCTCGACGAGTTCATGCAGGCGCTCGAGAACTTCTCGATCACCGCGACCACGCACGTGCACTAGCTGATGAAACGTTCGCGTTGTTCCGGCGACGGTACGTGGCATGACGCGTACTGCCCGAAGTAGCGATAACGATTTCGCGCGATTGCGCGATAGATCGGATCCCGCGCGAACCGCGGCACCAGCGTCACGACAGCGGCCGCCACACGCCACACCCCGCCGAGGCCGGAAAGCACGCGCGCGATCGCGTCGGTATCGGTCCACGCGTTGGCGCCGGCGACGAGAAGGAACGAGACCGGATCGTCGGGATCGAGCCCATGCGCTTCGAGCAGTGAACGCCCGGCCGGCGTCTGCATCGCCGCGAAGCGATAACGCTGCTTACGGTCGTATCGCAGCAGGAAACGCACCCATCCGTTGCACAACACGCAGACACCGTCGAAGACAATGACTTCCGGTGGATCAATGTTCGACATGCAGCCATCCGCGGTAGTGCACGAGCGGGCCGACGACGGGAAGGCGCGCACTTACATCGAAGGTATAGCGACCGTCGGGCATCTCGCATTCCAGCGCAGCCACGCCGTCGAACCATCGGGCAGGAAGCGGAACACCAAGCGCACGCACACGTACTACGGTCCATGTCAGCCGGCCGTCGTCGACGCCGAGCCGGAAGGCGAACGTCACGAGGCCGAGTTGCTCGCACAGCAATCCGTCCGCCGCCCAGAGTCGCGAACGCATCGCGTGGCCGGCGACGTGGCGAGTCCAACGCTCGTCACTGCTCGTTGCTTCGATGTCGACATGGATCGGCCCTCGTCCCGCGGGCGGCAGTCGCGTCGCCCATGCGCAGAGTCGCGCCAACAGACTGGTACCGCGCTCGACCTCCACCTCACCGGCGTAGGCATTTCTGCCTGCGCGTAGATGCAGGCGCTGCACGACGTCCGGCAGCTGGTCGAACGCGGGGCCGAGCAGGTGCGCGAACAGTGGACGTCGATCGCGCGAGGTCACGCGCGTATCGCCGTGTCGGTCAGTGTGGCGTTTGCGACAGGCGCGGGCAGCGCAGCGAGTGCGTTGAGGAAAGCCGATGGCAGCGGCACCGTGCCTAGCCACCCCTGCCGCGTACCCGACAGTACGCGAAGCATCTGGCCGCGACCGCCGGGCAGGCGCGACATCGGGTGGAAGGTCAGATCGCGCAGGCGCGCCCAGCCGTCGCGCTCGGACTGGAACAACGGCGTCAGCCATCGACTCCAGAAGTGATAAATGCCGACGTGGCGGCGACGCGTCGCCACCGCCTGTTCGAGCGCTGCCTCGACCGACGCGCACGACCGCAATGCATCGCGAAGGCCGAGCGCGTCGAGCAGCGCCATGTTGACGCCCTGGCCGAGCTGCGGGCTCATCGCATGCGCCGAGTCACCCAGCAATACCGCGCGACCGCGATGCCAGCGTCGATGCACCGTGTCGCGATAACGCGCACGCGCGAGCCCTTCGGGAATCGCGACTTCACTCAAACGCTCTACGGCGGCCGGCCAAACGCTCTCCACTTCCGCCCGCCATGCGTCGGCGTCGGCGTCGGCGACAGCCGAATCGAGCGCCGTCGCCGGCACGCTCCAGAAGAAGCTCAAACGCGATACAGGATCACCGGGGCGCGTGCCGACCGGCAGCATGCCAACCATGCGTCGCGCACCGACATAACGCTGCTGCAGGACGTCGCGCCATTCCCAATCGTCCGCAGGCACCAGGCACCACTGCGCGCCCCAAGGATACGGCCGATCAAGCTTCGCCGGTGCGATCTGCGACCGCAGCGACGACGCCGCGCCGTCCGCAACCACGACAAGATCGAACCCGTCGTGACGATGTCCGTCCGCATCGGTGATCGCGCCCGCCTCCGCATCCACGTCGACGATCGTCGAGCCGCAATGCAGCACGCGGCCTTCCGACCACGCGGAGTCGAGAATTGAAAACAGCGCACCGCGCTGTAGGCCGAGACCGAACAGGCGCGCGTCGAGTTCGCCGTAGCGCATGTCCATGACCGGTCGCCCGCTGGCGGTCTCGCCGTATAAACGCGAGACGACAGCGCCGTGCGCGAGCACTGAATCGAGCAGCCCGAGTTCCCACAGCACGCGCTGGCCAACGGGTTGCAACAGAAACCCTGCGCCGACCGGTCCGAGTGTCGTCGTGCGTTCGAAGACTTCGACGTCGTGCCCATCGCGAGACAGAAACAACGCGACGGCCTGACCGGCCGTGCCGTAGCCCACCACCGCGACCCGCAACCGCCTGACCATCCGAACCGTCTCTGCGCATTGCGACGGGTGCAATTCTAGCGGGCCGGCGTTCGTATCATTCGGCGCCAACTCGTCCTGCCCAGCCATTTCAGCGTGGCGGACGACACCTCATGCCGGGAACCGTGCAGCGCCCGGCTCGATCGCGTCGTCCGACTCATCCGCATCGACCACGCGATCGCGCCCCATGGCCTTGGCGCGGTACATCGCGCGATCGGCACGCGCCATCCAGCCGACTTCATCGTCGCCGGGCCGTTTCGCCGCGAAACCGATCGAGCAGGTCACCTGCACCTCGCGCAGGCGCACGTCGCGACGGATGCTGCCGGCGAGCGCGTGCAGACGTTCGCTTGCCGCGCTGCGACTCTCGTCGCCGAGCAGCACGACGAATTCCTCGCCGCCGAGCCGGTAGAGATCGCCCGCATCGAGGACGTGGTCGCGAATGACCGCCGCGGTTTCGCGAAGCACGCGATCGCCGACGGCATGACCGTACGCATCGTTGATGCTCTTGAAATGGTCGAGATCGATCACCGCGAGCACCGCCGGTGCGTTCGAATGGGCGGCACGTCGCACGGCGTCGTCCATCGCACGCCGATTGCCGGCCTCGGTGAGCGGGTCGCGCAACGCGAGACGACCGAGCAGGCTTCGAAGCCGCTCGACGTGCCGCGCGACGACGTACGACAACAGGGTGATCAACGCGCCGGACAGTGCGAACGCGACGGTCGCATCCAGCGGCGCGAACCGCGGCGTCAACACGAATGCGTTGACCAGCATGGTGAGTGACACGACCAACGCCGCACGCGTCGCGCTGATCGCGAACGACGTGACGATGATCGGGAACACCCAACCCAGGCCGTTCAGCCCGACCACGTGCATGTTGACGGACGCGAAGATGGCATTGACCAGCACCAGCGCGTCGCCGGGCCACGGGCGCGAGCGGGCCACGTGTATGGCGACAAGGACGCCGATCAGGCACGCGATCCATGCCGCGTCCAGGATGGCCGCGTTGTCGCGCTCCACGCGGATGTTCAACGCGCCAACGACTACGAGCTGCACGGCGAACGCGCGCGCGATCCAGAGCCGAAGGCGGTAGCGGTAGCGCGCGTCGATGCCGTCGAGCGTGGCGAACATGCGCAGATCCCATGGGTCGCCCCACATGCGTAGCGGCGCGGCACGCGCGAGAACGGCCGCATGGAACGCCCGGTAATTGCGGCTATGCAATACGACCACGCGGTACGCGCGGCGACCATTCGTCGGGACAAAAAGCGCGAGAGCGGCCTCGGCAATGGCTTCGCGTGCGCCAGCGTTCGTCGTTGCCGAAAGTTCAGCAGCGCGACCAAATCACCGTGCGAGCATTCGGCATGACCGGTCGCGAGCGTGCCCACGACGAATTGTCCCTCGAGCTGGAGTCGCTCCAGCGTGCGCAGGCTGCGCTCCGCGCAAGCGAGATGCGCGTATGGACGCTGGTGCAGGCCCGCTGCCCGGAACTTGCCGCCTTGCTGCTGGATTTCTGGAAGAACGACGAGGCGGCGCTGGCGAGATGGCTGTGCGCGCGACGCGGCGAAGAATCGCCGGCCGAACTCATCGAGCGCGGCCGCGTGAAGGAAGTGATCGCGCAGGTGAAGTGGGCTGCGAGCAGCGCTTACGTTTGAGGTTGCGGCACGCGTGATGACGAGGCAGCGTCGAACGCGCAGAGCATCGTAAAGCGGTCTTCTATAGCCGTATGCACTCCGTTGCAGCTAATTGCCGCTACCTGAACTGATCGTCTGGCTGATCGACCCATGTGTTGCACACGGAACGCGCATCACGACGATGCATCTGCGCACCGCCGCATTGCCCCAAGGTGAATCCGCGACCAGCGGTCGTTCGACGCAAACATCGGGCTCCTACGATCGAGGTCGGAGGCCGACATGAATACGGATGTCCGCGTCGACGGCGATACCTTCGTGCTACGCGTCACCGGCACCGCGACGCTTGCGAAACTGCGTTCGGCGGCGCTGGACGCGGTGCTGGCCTGTCGCGACAGCGGAATGCATCGCCTTTTGCTGGACCTGCTCGATGCCCGCGTCGAGCCGGTGCCGGGGCTCGTGCAACGCATCGACATCGTGCAGGAATGGGCCGAAGCGGCGCCGGACGGGTTCTCGCTCGCACTCGCGGCGCGCGAGGAGCTTCTGCACAGCGACCGTGCCGGGCTGTACGTCGCATCAAGACTCGGCCTGGATGCGCATGCATTCACCGATCGCGCGTCAGCGGAACGCTGGCTGCGCGAGCCGTCCACCCCTGCGCACACGTGAGGTCACGCATGGAACTCGCCCGCCACCTCGACGACAACTGCCTGATCGTGCACCCGATCGGCGAACTGCCACTGACCAACGCCCGCGCGATCGCGCTCGACGCCATCGCCGAGGCACGCGCCTACGAACTGCAGCGCCTGCTGCTGGACTTCACCGACGCAACCATCTCGCCGCTCCCCACGCTGGCCGAGCGCTTCGAGATCGTGCGCGAATGGGCCGATGCGGCGCCCGAACCCTTCACGCTCGCGATCGCCGCGCGCGAGGAAATGCTCGACCCCGATCGCATCGGTCAGATCATGGCGACCCGCCTGGGCCTGCAGACGCATGTCTTCGAGGATTCGGTCGACGCGCTGATGTGGGTGAAGCGCCAGCGGGTGCCACGGTCGTTGCTGCTCGAGAATCCGATGTATCACTAGCGATCTCCAGCCACCGCCCTGCCCGCCACGTTGATGCGTGCCCATCGCGATGGGCATCTGCCGTCGCGATCCACGCGGCCACGCGGTGCCGCCTCATCGGTCAGGCAGGAAGCGCCGCGCGAACCGTTGCTTCGGACTATTCCTACCCGCCAGCGCGGTGTCGCCGGATAGCGGCCTTAGCCGGCGAAGGCCAGCATGGCTGTCACCCAGTGCCGCGATAGCGGACACCGAAAGACGCCAGTGGTCGCGACGCGCGACGCAGCGTCGGGTGACGTCGGAGAGTCCTCATGACGAGCTACCGTGCTCGCCGCAATCGCACCGCCGTGCTGACGACGCTCGGGATCATGGTCGCGCTCGCGAACCTGATCGGCGCATTCGCCCTCGCGATCCGCTGACGATCCTGCGGGAATGCTCGGCCGCGGCGACCCGCGCGAGGCCGTCGCGACGTATTCCCGGCGGCGCCCAACTCGCCTACTTCAACTCGAACTCGCCGACGAAGATCGTTTCCTTCTTGTCGCGCAGGCGCAGGGTGATCCGCTGGTCCTTCTGGCGCGGCGTGCCGAAATGCGTGCTCAGCCATAGCTGCAGCGTCGTCGCACCGGTGACGATCTGCTGGCGATCGCCGAAGTAATTGGCCTCGACCTTGTAGCGGCCCGGCTTCGCCGTGCGCAGCGCGAATTCTTCCGGTCCGTAGCCGCCCGTGAAGTCGCGCGACATCTGCCCGCCGTGGTACGTGAGGCGGTGCCCGTAGTACGCCTTTTCGCCGTTCGGATCGGTCACCCACAGGTCCATGTCGCTGTTGTCGGCATCCCAGCTGAGGACGGCGCGCAGGTCGAGCGGCATATTGCGGATGAGGTCGGCCGGGATGCGGTGCGTGTCGAGCGGCGTCGTTGAGGTCGCAACGAGGGCATTGAGTTCCGCAAGCGCCGTAACCTCGATGCCGGGGAAGCGGTCGTCCCAAGTGCCGGCCACGACTTCGTACAGCAGGTCGACCGCCTTCTGGCGATCACCGAGCGCAGCCTGGGCCAGCGCGAGATCGCGATAGCTCTGCGGCTCGTCGTCACTCATCGCGAGCACCTGTTCCAGCACCGGCACCGCGAGGTCCGCGCGCCCCGCCTGCATCAGCCGATAGCCGAGCACGCGCAGCACGTGGCGATTGTCGAGATCCATCTCGGCGACGTTCGACAGCACGCGCAACGCGAGGTCGTCGCGCTTGCGATCGAACAGCACGTCGGCAACGTCGAGGTAGAACGCAGTGCCCGGTTCGGCGCGGGCACGCTCGTCGAGATACGCCGCGTACGCCGCGTCCGCATCCAGGCCGCGCAGGCGACGCGCGAACGGCGAATCCGGCGTCCACGGCTGCAGTTGCACACCGATCTCGGCGGCACCTTCGGCGCGTTCGGCACGGCTGATGCGGCTTCCCGTCACCTCGACGCGGTCGAGCGATTGCGCGCGGCGCTGCGCCTGCTCGGCGTTGGCCGTCGCGCTTGCCGCAGCCGCGTCGCTGGCCGCACGCTCGGCCAGCATCGGCGCTTCCTCGACCGACATGGGTGAGGGTGCAGGTGGAGGCGCGTAGGCAACAGCGCCGCGCACGTCCTCATTCTTAGTCTTCGGCGGCGCGCCCTTCGGGAAGGCCGTCGACCACCACTGGACGCGCTCCTTCCACTGCGAGCGCACTGCGTCGAGCTGCTTGCTCCGTGCTTCATCCTGTTCGGCGGCAACAGCGGCGGCGCGTCGCGCGTACTCATCGCGCAATTCATCAGGCGGCGCGATCGAATAGCGGACGTAGTCGTCGACGTTTTCGAGGACGATCAGCGAGCTGCCCGGCGTGACGATGCCGAACTCGCTGCCCATGCGTGCGATCGCGGCGCGGTTGCGCTCCGGCGCGTCCATCAGGTGGGCGACGCTGTATTGCGCCCATAGCGGCGCGGCGGCGTCGCTTTCGACTGCGCCATTCAACGGTACGTCGATGCGCGTGCGTTCGACGCCGCGCGCGACGTTCAGCGTGACGCGCGGCTCGGCATCCAGCATGCGACCGGCGACGCGTACGACGCCGTCGCGGGCAATGGTCGACTCGGCGACCACGTCAGTCGCGCCGACCGCGTCGATACCGACGATGCGCGGCAGATCGAACAGCAGAAGGTTGCGTGCCGCGGCAAGGTCGCTCGTCGAGTCGAGATTGATCGACGCACCGTTGCGCGCGTCGGCTAGCGCAGCGAGTTGTGCCGAA
The DNA here is from genome assembly GCF_054057595.1 of Lysobacter sp. HA18. Classification (NCBI taxonomy): domain Bacteria; kingdom Pseudomonadati; phylum Pseudomonadota; class Gammaproteobacteria; order Lysobacterales; family Lysobacteraceae; genus Lysobacter; species Lysobacter sp. HA18. The sequence continues at coordinate 750,446 of NZ_JBSRZL010000001.1, read as the reverse complement.
TCGCCTGCGACGCCCGCACGCACGGTGTAAAGCCGCTGGCGCGTGTCCAAGGCCGCGAACGTCGCGTCGCCATAATTGAACAGGCCGTCGCTGAAGAGGAGGACCTCGCCCACGTCCGCCGGCGCCGTCCAGCCGCGGAGGCTCGTCGCGCCGTCGTAGACGGTGGTTTCGAGCGCCTTGCGCAATGCGCTCCAATCGCCGGTGCGGATGCTGAAGTGCACCGCAGGTTCCGTGGTGTCGCGGAAGCGGACGAGGTCGACATCGATTGAGCGTGTCGAGCCGAAATACGCATCGAGCAGCGCGAACTCCAGATCGTGCGCACGCTTCGCGCCCGACGCGGAACTGTCCCAGAGCAGCACCATCTTCGATGGCAGCGCACGGCGTTCCGGCGTCAGCGTCACCGGCACGTCGGCGACGAAATAGCGTTCGCCGTGCCACGTCTGTACTTGTGCGACGGGCGCCGTGGTCGCCGGAAACACTAGGCGGATGCTGCGCCCCTTAGCGACGTCGCTGGCATGCAGCGTCGTCTGGTAACGCCCATGCGCACCGCGCTGGAATACCGGGGCATGAAGCGCGCCGTCGATATGCGGAACGCCCGCGGCGTGCACAACGAGTGGCAACGTGTCGAGACCTGCGGCGAACGAGGTCGGCAGCAACACGGACGCTGTGTTCGCCGGCAACGCCTGCGACAGCACGATGCGGACGCTGCGCGTGCCCTGTGGCGCAAACGGATAGATGCGTAAGCGGAAATGCTCGCCCTGCGATTGCTCGAGCAGGCCCGGGTCCGCGCCACGACGCTCGATCGCTTCCAGCACCTGGCGGCCGCGCTGCTTTTCGACCGGCACCGCCGCGCGCATGTGGCCGCCGATATCGAGCGCGAACGCGACCACCTGCTGGCCGGGCTGCAACGGGAAGTCGAGGGTCCCTTCGAGGACGCGCGACGACGGATTGCGGAAGGTCATGTCCAGCGTGGTGCGGACGGTGCCGCCAGCCTGGTCGACGGACATCGCTGCGCGTTCCAGCCGCACCGGCGTGTCGTGCTCGGCGGTGGATACCAGCGGCGGTGCAGTTAGGTCGCGCTGCGCGTATACGGCGCACGGCAAGGCGAAAAAGGCGCAGACGAGTGCGGCGATGAGCGATCGCATGGCGTGAATCCGTTGAATGTCCCCGGCTAGAACGTACCCGAGGACGGGCTGGGGTTACAGCCGCTTCGGTCGCCACCGGTGGCGTTGCCGGGTCACGCGTCCATCATCCAGCCGCATCGTCGATAAACACGACCTTCCACGGCACGAACACGTCGACATCGCGTGCAGTCGCGGCGTGCAACGCTGCAGGCTCCCGCGCGACGAGGCCTTCCGCATGGTCCGCAATACGCGAACGCTGATGATGTGGGGCCTACTCGCGGCGGCGACGGTCGCGGCGCTGGGCAGTCGCACGATGCCGTTGCCGCGCAGCGCGGACGCGCCATCACTGCTCGACCTGATGCCCGGCGTGGTCGGGCTCGGTGCTTACGAAACGCAGGCGTGGAAGAAGGGGTCGCCGGCCGCGGTGAACGTGCCGCCGCCGGTCACGACGGACGTGACGCTGGAAGGCAATCGACAGCCGCGCGGTCCGCGCGAATCACGCGACGAACTCGACCGCCCGATGCGTTGAATCAGACGCGCACGTCTTCCGCGCGCGGGAACACCGCGGGCTCGGGCGCCGTCACCTGCAGCAAGACTTCGAGCGCCTCGCGCAGCAGTTCGCCGGGCGGCGGGCCGTCGTGCTCGTCGGCGGCAAGCGCGGCATCGGCACGACGCAGCCACTGCGGCACCACGACGTCGCGCACGTGCGCATAGCGCGCAAGCAGCAGTTCGTCGTACTGGCGCACGAGCCGCATGTGCGCCATCGCGACATCCCACGAACTCAGCAGCATGGTCAGGTGATCGAGGCGACGGCCCATCGCATCGGGCCGCGTACCGGCCTCGACCGCGAACGCGTCGTAGGCCTCGCGGCCGCGCTCCGCGATCTCGGCAAGGCGCGCACGTTGGCGTGAGATGTGTGCAGCCGCGTCGTCGAGTTCACGTACGTGGGTGAGCACGTCGAGCGCGCGACGCTCGGCGAGTTGCAGGCGGATGCGGATGTGTTCGTGCGCCTGGCGTGCACGCGCCTGCGAGGAGAGATCACGACCGAGCAATCGGCCGACGATGGTGCCGCGACGCGGAACTGTGCGTGGATCTGCGACTTCCAGCGCCTGCACGATCGCGGCGATTTCATCGAGCAGGCCTGATGCGCTGCGACGTTCGATCAGCGCCGTGGCGCGATCCAGATCGACCTGACAAATGATTTCCCGGTCGACCCGACCCGCAGGGTCCTGGTCGCTGCCCTCGGTCGCATCCACCGCGGTCTGGAGCAGTTGGGACGTCACATCGACTCCTGGCTGGCGCGAAGCGCATGACGGCGCGTTCGACTGTTTCGTCGCATGCCGACGCGGACCGTGATGGCGCGCACAGTCCCGAGTGTATACCGAGTTTCGCGGGCGGCGGAGTGCGCCCGGTCGCGGTCCGACTGCAGGGTCATGTCTTCACTGAGGCCGGCGACGCATGCGCGCTGGCACCAGGCGCTGACCTTCACGAGTGCGTTCAATGACCTCGTGCGCCGCGGACTCGCAGTCATCGTCCTCGAGGTTGGGGTCAGCGGAGTCGGCGCACCGGCAACGATACGCAACGGTATCGACCGCGACGACTCGCGCTCGACGTCATTGCGAGCTGCTGGACTCAGGCGTCGTCCGAAGCAAATCGACGCACACGCCCAACCGCGGCCTGCACCGCATCCACGCTGACCGGCTTGGTGAGATGCAGATCGAAACCGGCGGCCGCGGCCTGCAACTTGTCGGCCTCACCGCCCCATCCACTCACCGCAACCAACGTGATCGACTCGCCATCGGCGCGTCCGCGCAGGCGACGTGCAAGCTCGTAGCCGTTCATCACCGGCATGCCGATGTCGAGGAACGCGATCTCCGGCTGGAATTCGTCGACCAGTCGCAAGCCGTCGATCGCCGAGTACGCCACGCAGGTCGCGTGGCCATCGAGCTCGAGCATCATGCCCAGCGTTTCCGCCGCGTCTTGGTTGTCGTCGACGACCAGCACGCGACGTCGCGGCTGCGCGTCGATGGCTGTTGCACGCGGCGCGGCGAAATCCGGCAGGTCGGGCGCGAGCGGCAGGCAGACTGTGAACGTACTGCCGCGCCCCAAGCCATCGCTGTGCGCGGTAACCGTACCGCCGTGCATGTCGACGAGGCGACGCGCGAGCGCCAGCCCGATGCCGAGTCCACCCTGCGCGCGTTCGAGCGTGCGGTTCACCTGCGCGAACATGCCGAACACCGCACCCAGCGAATCCGTTGGAATGCCGAGTCCGGTATCGGACACCGACACGCAGGCCGTGTCGTCGCAGTCGTAGACGCGCAGCGTGATGTCGCCGCCATCCGGCGTGTACTTCGCGGCGTTCGTCAGCAGGTTGCCCATGACCTGCGCGATGCGCGTGGGGTCGGCGTCGATCCAGAGCGGCGTGCCCGGCAGGTCGAGATGCAGGCGATGGCGCGCGCCTTCGATCAACGGCCGTGCCGATTCGATCGCGGCGAGCGCGGCGTCCTGCAGCGAAATGCGATCGCGCTGCAGCACGACCTTGCCACTCGTGATGCGCGAGACGTCGAGCAGGTCGTCGATCAGCCGCACCATGTGACCGAGCTGGCGCTCCATCATCTGCCGCGTGCGACGCGCGGTGTCCGCATCGTCGGTGAGGTTGAGCACCTGTAGGCCGGTACGGATCGGCGACAGCGGGTTGCGCAGTTCGTGCGCGAGCGTGGCGAGGAATTCGTCCTTTCGACGATCCGCCTCGCGCAGCGATTCTTCGGCTTCGCGACGTTCGGTCACGTCCATCACCGCACCGATGTAACCGAGGAACTCGCTGCCCGCACCGAAGCGCGGACGCGCGGTGACGTGCAACCAGCGATACGCGCCATCCCAGCGCAACGCGCGGTATTCGTCGGAGAACGCGCGGTGCTCGCGCGCGGCTTCCTCGAACGCGATCGAATAGCCTTCGAGGTCGTCGGGATGGATCATCGCCTTCCAACCGAAGTCGAGTTCGGCTTCGTAGAGGCGCCCGGTGAATTCGGTCCACCGCCGGCTGACGTAACTGCAACGTCCATCCGCCTCGGCGACCCAGATCATGATCGGCGCGGTGTCGGCGAGCTGGCGGAAGCGCGCTTCCGACTCGCGCAGCGCCGACAACGCCTTCGCGCGCTCGATCGCCGGCCACAGTCGCGCGATGACCTCGCGCACCAACTGCTTCTCGTCGCTGCGCCAGTCGCGTGCATCCGCCGCGGCGACCATCAGCGTGCCGACCAGGCGGCCTTCGATGACGTATGACGCGGCCGCAAGCGCGACGGTGCCGTGCGGCACGAAGTTGATCGCGAATGGCGCGGTCATCCGATCGCGTCGCACGTCCGAGATGGCGACCGCATCGCCGGACGCCAGCGTGATGCCGAGTTCGCTGGTGAAGAAGGCGCGCGCGTCGTAACTCTCCGAGAGCCGCGGCACGCCCTGCGTCCACTCGTGCAGCACGCGCACGCGCCCGTGCTCGATGTCGATATCCGACAACGTGCAGCGCACGAGTCGCAGGTGTTCGCCGAGCAACTGCAGCCCAATGTCCGCGACCTCGTCGACGTTCAAGGTCTGGCCGATGCGCTTGTCGAGCTCGGCGAGGAATGCGGCCGTGACATCGGCGCGCTTGCGATCGGTGATGTCGGTATGGGTTTGCATCACCGACTGCGGCTGGCCCATCGCATCGCGCGTGAGCACCCAGCGCGCGTGGATGATTCGCGGCGCACCGTCCTTGCGGTGGTGAACGACCTCGCCATCCCAGCGCCCGTGCTCGAGCAATACGCGGCCGATCTCGCCGAGCGCCAGCGGGAACTCGGTGCGCAGAAGATCGCGCGCGATGCGACCGATGGCTTCATCCTGCGAAAAACCGTAGAGGCGTGCGGAGCTGTCGTTCCAGTACGTGATGCGGCCATCGAGATCGCGGATCAGGATGGCGTCGCTGGTGAGGTCGAGCAGGCTCGCCTGTTCGGCAAGGCGCCGCGCATTGCGACGCTGCTCGGTAATGTCGTTGATGGTGCCGAGAACGGAAACCGGAACGCCGTCTTCGTAAACAGCACGACCGCGTGCTTCGACCCACAACTCGCTGCCGTCCGGGCGATTCACGCGGAACTGGCTTTCGAACAACGTGTGACGCTCGACCGCATCGGCCAGCGTTGCACGCACGCGTGGCAGATCTTCCTCGTGCAGCAGCGTCGCCGCGCCCGCACGCGTGTGCTCGATCGCGTTCTCGGCGATGCCGGTGATGCGCGCGCATTCGGGCGAAAACGCCATTGCGCCGGTCTGCAGGTCGATCTTCCACAGCCCGGTGTCGGATGCCTCGAGCGCAAGTCGCAGGCGCGTTTCGCTCAGGCGCAGCGCATGTTGCGCGCGGCGCTCGTCGGCGACGACTGCGAGCACCAGCGCCGAGGCCGCCATCACCGCGAGGAATATCTGCAGGTCGACGTAGCGTGCGTGCACGTCGAGCGTGGCGAACGGACCGTAACCAAACGTGGTGCCGACGACTGCGATCATCGAAATCAGGAAGCAGGCCGCGCTCGCACCGCGCAGTCGCAACGACAGCGCGGCCCAGATCAGCGGGCAGTACGCGATGAACGTGTACATGCGCTCGCCGTGGCGCATGAATACGAACGCGGCGATCGCGGCGGATATGACGAGGCAGGCCGCGAACTCGCCCCACCAGCGCGCGGTGCGCGGCCACGTGCCACGCGCCCAGGCCAGCACCATCGTGCCGACGATCAGCACGCCGGTGACGTCGCCCAGGTACCAGTGGCTCCACATCAGCCAGATGCGATCGGCGCCGAGGTGCAGCGGCGCCGCAATGGCGAGAGAGCCGACGGTCGATGAGATCGCGGCGATGGACGCGGCCACGACCGCGAACAGAAGGAAATCGCGGAACGATTCGAAGGATGCATTGAAGCGCGAGCGCTCGAGCGCGACCTGCCCGCTGTAGGTCGCCAGCGCGTTTCCGCCGGCGACGATCAGCAACACCCACCACGCGCTCGGCGAGTGGTTGAGCATCGCGCCGCCAAGGTAGCCGAGCACCACGCCGGGCCACAGATGTCGCCCGCGCAGAACGAACACTGCAAGTGCGACGCCCGCAGCGGGCCAGATCGGCGAGGCGACGCCGCGGGTCATGCCCCAGCGCAGGCCGACGAAGGCCAGCGGCGCGTAGATCGCGGCCAGCGCGAGGATATGGACGACCGTCGGCCAGAGCGGCCGCGGCGGGTGTGCCCGGGTGGGGTCGATCGCAGCGGTACTGGGGACGGAATCGGACACGTGGAATCGGTCGAAGCCGCAACGGCCGTACGTTAGCAGAGGGCCCCGCACGGTCCGCGAGCGCGAGGCTGGCCCTTACAATGACTGTGATGGACATCTTCAAAGTCTTCACCTTGGAAGCCGCGCACCGTCTCCCGAACGTGCCCGACGGGCACAAGTGCGCGCGCCTGCACGGCCATTCGTTCCGGGTGGAGGTCCACGTGTCCGGTGAGCCGGGCGCGGACACCGGCTGGGTGATGGACTTCGCCGATCTCAAATCGGCATTCCGTCCCCTGTACGACCAGCTCGACCACCAGTACCTCAACGAGATCGAGGGGCTGGAGAACCCGACCAGCGAGCGGCTCGCGTCATGGATCTGGGACCGGCTGAAGCCCGCGCTGCCGCTGCTGTCGGAAGTCGTGGTCCACGAGACCTGTACGTCCGGCTGCCGCTACCGGGGCCCGGCTGGCTGACGGCCGCGGCGTTTCCACGCCGCATCTCATGTTGTTTCCGTACCCAAGCGGCAGTGGCTGGCCGCCACGGCATGCTCACGTCCCTGAAACCGTGACAACGACCGATGAGCGGTTGTTGCACTGCACAACGGACAGGCCTATGCTGCAACGCACCATCAACGCTGTATCGGCCTTCAAGGCCAGGAGCCCGCCCATGTACGCACAGTTCAACGAGCAGTTCGCCGCGGCCACCCGTCAGTTCGCCGACACGGCCGCCCGCATCAACCGCCTGACCCTCGAGAATGCCGAGGCCATCTTCGGCCTGCAGCTCGCCGCCATCGAAGAGCGCAGCACCGCGACCTTCGCGTTCCTCGGCGAAGCCGCCCAGGTCCGTGACCTCGACGGCGCCAAGAACCTGTGGCCGAAGGGCGCGCAGATCGCCCGCGAGAACGTCGAGCGCGCGCTGACCACCGGTCAGGACGTCCTCGGCCGCGTCGCCAAGGTCAACGAGTCGGTTGCCCAGATCGCCAAGGGCCAGTTCGAGGCCGCGACCCGCACCGCGAACGACACCGTTCGCCAGGCGCAGGACCAGTTCTCGCAGGCCGCCAACGGCGCCGCCAAGGCGACCGAGCAGACGGTCAACGCCGCTGCCGGCAAGTCCGCGAAGTAAGTTTCTCTCTCCAGTTCCCACTGGAACCGAACCCGGCAGCTCGCGCTGCCGGGTTTTTTTATGTCTGCGTGTTGGTGATGTGCGCCCCAGACGTCCGGGCTGCATCGCGCGAAGTGCCGTGATCGACGCAGACGGGCTCGCGCGATAGCAACATCGCAACCCTGCTCGGCCGGCGTCGTCACGCCGCCAAAAAAGAAGCCCCCGCAATGCGGAGGCTTCGATTTGCAGCGGGTCGACTCGACTCAGAGCGGAATCTGTCGATGGATCTCGTTCGGGTCGAGCTTCGGCGGCTCGTCCAGCTTGTCGCCCAGCAGACGGCGCACGGCTACGTAGAACACCGGTATCAGCAGCAGGCCGAGGAACGTCGCGAACAGCATGCCGCCGATGACGCCGGTACCGATCGCGTGACGCGAGTTCGCGCCTGCGCCCGTCGAGATCGCGAGCGGCATTACGCCCATGATGAACGCGAACGACGTCATCAGGATCGGCCGCAGTCGCAGCTTCGCCGCTTCCACCACGGCTTGGCGCAGCGGCTTGCCGAGCTGACGCTCCGCGATGGCGAACTCGATGATCAGGATGGCGTTCTTCGCCGCAAGGCCGATGACGGTGATCAGGCCGATCTTGAAATAGATGTCGTTCGGCAAGCCACGCATCATCGACAAGACGATCGCGCCCAGCACGCCCAGCGGCACCACCAGCAACACCGACACCGGCACCGACCAGCTTTCGTACAGCGCCGCAAGGCACAGGAACACCACGACGATCGATAGCAGCATCAGCATCGTGGTCTGGCTGCCCGACAGGATTTCCTGATGCGACTGCCCGGCCCAGTCGTAGCCGAAGCCCGGCGGCAGGTCGTTGTTGACGATGCGCTCCATCGACGTCATCGCCTCGCCCGAACTCTTGCCCGGCGCCTGCGAGCCCACAATCTCCACCGCGGCGAAGCCGTTGTATCGCGTGAGCGACGGCGCGGCGACCGTCCATTTCGAGTGCACGACGTTCGACAGCGGCACCATGGCGGCGGTGCCATCGGCCGACGTCATGCCGGGTGCGGGCGTGTAGAAATGCGCCAGCGATTCGGGCCCGGTTCGATACGGCGCGTCGGCCTGCATGGTCACGTGCTTGACGCGGCCGCCCTGAACGAAGTCGTTGACGTACACCGGCGCGAGCATGATCTGGATCGCGCTGTAGATGTCACCGACCGACAGGCCCATCGCCTGCGCCTGCACGCGGTCGACGTCGAGCTTGAGCTGCGGTGACGGCTCGAGCGTATTCGGACGCACGCCGACCAGCGTCTTGTCCTGCCCCGCCTTCGCCAGCAACGTGCCCATCGCCTGCTGCAGCGCTTCACGGCCTTGGCCGCTGCGATCCTGCAGGTACATGTCGAAGCCGCCGAATGCACCGAGGCCGTTCACCGTCGGCAAGTTGATCACGAAGATCTGCGCGTCGCGGATCGGGAACAGGTGCATGTTCGCCTGCTGGATGAACTCCGTCGCCGTCGTCTTGCGTTCGTCCCACGGCTTGAGCTTGATGAACGCCATGCCGACGTTCTCGCCCTGGCCGATGAAGCTGAAACCGGCGACCTGCATCATTCCGGCGTAGCCGTCGATCTTGTTGACCGACTGGCGCACCTGCTCGAACACCGCTTCGGTACGACGCAGCGTCGCGCCCGGCGGCAGCTGCACGATCGCGAGTGCATAGCCCTGGTCTTCTTCCGGCAGGAACGAACCCGGCATGCGCCAGAACAGGAAGCCCGTGAGCACCGCCAGCAGCGCGAACACGCCCATCCATCGCGGCGTGTGCTGCACGGCGCTGCGGATGTGGCCGACGTACGTCGTCGCCATGCGGTCGTAGATGCGGTTGAAGCCGCGGAAGATCGGGTTGCGTGCGTCGTGATGCGCACTCGGCTTGAGCAGGTTCGCGCACAGCGCCGGCCGTGAAACCGAGTGCGAGGAACGCCGAGAACAGCATCGCCATTGCGATGGTCAGTGCGAACTGTCGATACACCGCACCTGCCGAACCGGCCTGCAATGCGCTGGGCACGAACACCGCGGCGAGCACCAGCGTGATCGCGATGACCGCGCCGGTGATCTGCTGCATCGCCTTGTAGGTGGCCTCGCGCGGCGGCAGGCCTTCCTCGGTCATGATGCGTTCGACGTTCTCGATCACCACGATCGCGTCGTCGACCACGATGCCGATCGCCAGCACCATGCCGAACAGCGAGAGCTGGTTGATGGTGAAGCCGAGGATCTTCATGCCCAGGAACGTGCCGAGCAGCGCGACCGGGATGACCAGCGTCGGGATCAGCGTCGCTCGGATGTTCTGCAGGAACAGCAGCATCACCAGGAAGACGAGCACCATCGCCTCGAGCAGCGTCTGCACGACTTCGTCGACCGACACCTGCACGAAGTCCGAGCTGTCATACGGCGAGAACCACTGCACGCCCTTCGGGAAGCTCGGCTGCAACTCGTCCATGCGCTTCTTGACGGCGGCGGCGACGGCGAGCGCGTTCTCGCCCGGTCCAAGCTGCACGGCGAAGCCGGCGGCCGGCTGGCCGTCCCACTTCAGATCGAAGCTGTGCGCCGAACCGGTGACCTCGACGCGCGCGACATCGCGAAGGCGCACGCTGGCGCCGTTCGGATCCGCGCGAAGCAGGATGTTCTCGAACTCCTGCGGCGTGGAGAAGCGACCTTCCGCCGCGACAGTCGCGGTGAACATCTGCGATGCCGGCGACGGCTCGCCACCGACCTGGCCCGCCGAGAACTGCACGTTCTGCGCGCGCACCGCGGCCAGCACCTCGCTCGCCGACAGGCCGTAGGCCTGCAGCTTGTCGGGGTTGAGCCAGATGTGCATCGCGTATTCGCCGCCGAACAGCTGCGTGCCGCCGACGCCGGGAACGCGCGAGATCTGGTCGAGCACGTTGGATGCGAGCAGGTCGGACAGCTGGTCCTTGCCGATCGCGGGATCCGTCGATCGCAGTGCGACAACCGACAGGAAGCCGGAGTTCGCCTTCGCCACCGTGATGCCATTACGCGTGACGTCCGCCGGCAGACGCGGCGTCGCCTGCGCGACCTTGTTCTGCACCTGCATCTGCGCGATGTCGGGATCGACGCCGGGCTTGAACGTCAGGTTCACCGACGCCGAACCCTGGCTCGACGACGCGCTGAAGTAGTCCAGCCCGTCGATGCCCGTGAGCTGCTGCTCGATGATCTGCGTGACCGCGCGCTCGACGGTCTGCGCATCCGCACCCGGATAACTCGCCGACACGCCGACCTGCGGCGGTGCGATGTTCGGGTACGACTCCACGCCGAGGCCGCGGATCGAGAGCAGGCCCGCGAGCACGACCATGATCGCGATCACCCACGCGAACACGGGGTGGTTGATGAAGTAGCGGGACATGGCGGATCAGCCCTTGCGCGCGACGGGCGCGGCAGGCGGCGCAGCACCCGCGGCAGGCGTTTCCGTCCACGGCACCGCCTTCACCGCGGCACCCGGCTGCGCCTTCTGCAGGCCCGAGACGATCACGCGATCGCCCGGTGCGAGGCCGCGATCGACGATCCACTTGCCGTCCTGCTGACGATCGGCGCCGACATCCTTGCGCGTGACCTTGTTGTCCACGCCGACGACATAGACGTACGCGCCCTGCGCATCACGCAGCACGCCGGCCTGCGGCACGAGGTACACGCCGTTCTGCAGGCCCAGCGTCGCGCGCACGCCGACGTAGGTGCCCGGCAGCAGGCGACGGTCGTGGTTCGGAATGCGTGCCCGCAGCGACACCGCGCCGGTGGCCGGGTCGACCACGCTGCCTTCGAAGTCCAGCGTGCCGCGTTCGGCATTCATCGAACCATCGGGCAGCACGATCTGCACGTCGCGATCGGCGGGCTCGCCGCTGGTCTGCGCGCGACGCAGCTGGTCGAGTTCGGCGACCGAGATCGAGAAGTTCGCGTACAGCGGATCGATCTGGTCGACCGTGGTGAGCAGCGTCGCCGTGCCCTGCCCGACCAGCGCGCCTTCCGTCACCTGCGCGCGACCCGCACGGCCGGAGATCGGTGCACGCACCGTCGAATAACCGAGGTTGATGCGCGTGCTCGACAACGCGGCGCGCGCCTGCTGCACGGCCGCCGCGGCGGAACGTTCGGCCGCGAGCGCGTTGTCGACATCGGACTTCGCGATGTACTGCGTCGGCGCGAGTCGGCGCGCGCGTTCGGCGGTCGCGTGCGCGTTGGTGTAGCTGGCTTCGGCCTGTGCGACCGCCGCCTGCGACTGGCCGGTCGCCGCGCGCAGTTCCGCCGGGTCGATCTCGAACAGCGCCTGGCCTTCGCGCACGTCCGCGCCTTCCTCGTACAGGCGACGCTGCACGATGCCCGGAACGCGGGCGCGCACGTCGGCGCTGCGGAACGGCGCGAGTCGACCGACCAGATCCTTGCTCAGCGGCAGCGCTTGCGGCGCGACTTCGACCACGCCCACTTCGGCCGGCGGCATCGCGCCGCCGGGGCCCGTGCCCTGCTGCTGTGCGTCGCCACCCTTGCAGGCAGCGAGGCCGAGCGACAGGACGCCGGCCGCGACGATGAGGCGCGTGTTGAAAGTCATGCGGGGGCTCCGAACGAGGCTGCAGGCCAATTTGTGCACTGCGGAGTATAGCTATGCCCGAAGCGGCTGCCCGGGCGGAAAGTCATGCGCGACCACCGCGACGACGCACGGTCGCCATCGGTCGTTGCATGGGCATGACACAGTCAACGCATGAAAGCGGCGCATCCGGCCGCGGGGCTGCGCGCTAGACTTCGCGCATGACCTTCGCCGCCTCCACGCTCGACGGCACCAAGCCCGAGCAGTACGCGCAATTGCTCGAGCAGGCGCACGGCCTGCTGCACGGCGAGCGCGATCGCATCGCCAACGCGGCCAACCTGTCGGCGCTCGTCTACAACGCGCTGCCTTCGCTCAACTGGGTCGGCTTTTATTTCTTCGACGGCACCGAACTCGTCGTCGGACCGTTCCAGGGCCTGCCGGCCTGCGTGCGCATTCCGCTCGACAAGGGCGTCTGCGGTGCCGCGGCGTCGACGCGCGAAACGCAGCGCGTGCCGGACGTGCATGCATTCCCCGGACACATCGCCTGCGATTCGGCATCGCGTTCGGAAGTCGTCGTCCCCCTGATCGCGCGCGACGGTTCGCTGATCGGCGTGTTCGATCTCGATAGCCCGGAACCCGATCGTTTCGACGCCGACGACCAGCGCGGCCTCGAAGCAATCGCGCACGCCTTCGTCGAATCCCTGGGCTGAGCCATGACCGACGCGCCGAAAATGCTCAACATCGGCGGCAAGTCGGCGGCGTGGCTGCGACAGGTGGGCCTGCGCACCTGGGATGACGTCAACGCGATCGGCGCGGTCGACGCTTACCTGCGCGTCAAGCGTGCGGGCTTCAAGCCCAGCCTCAATCTTCTGTATGCGCTGGAAGGCGCGCTGACCGGTTGCCACTGGCAGCAGGTCGACATCGAGCGCCGCGCGGAACTCACCGCGCTCGCGCAGGCCGGCGTCGCGCTGCTGCCGTCGTCGCGACGCGGCCCGCCGGCGTCCGAAGTCACGACCACGATGGGCGACGCTCACCAGCCCGAACCCGATGTCGAAGCGCCTGATGCGCTTTCGTTCTGAGCGACGCCGCGCGCGGCACCGTGCTTTCCCGTAGACTTCGCGCCGCTTTCGGGTGACCTGCGATTGGCAGGTTGAAACGGGAATCCGGTGACGCGCACTGCGCCAGCCCGGCACTGCCCCCGCAACGGTAAGCGAGTCGATCCGCGGCATCGGCCACTGTGACGTCACGTCACGGGAAGGCGCCAAGGAGGGATGCGAAGTCGGCATCCACTCGCGAGTCCGGAGACCGGCCCGATTGTCGACTGGTTGCGATGCGGAGGGCATTGCGGCGGCTCGCGTCGCCTTGCTGCGCGCCGTCGTCCCGCTTCCGCCTTCTCCTCGCGATTCCTTATGACCGCACGACGTGGGGTCGTGCACGCCGGAGAAGTACCGCAATGACGTATCGCCTCATCACCCTCGCCATCGCTTCGTCGCTGGCGACGCCCGCTTTCGCGGACGACGCGACCAAGCTCGACACTGTCGTGGTCACTGCCAACCGCGCGCCGGTCGCCGTGCGCGACGTGCTCGCGCCGGTCGAAGTCATCGATCGCGCCGAGATCGAACGCAGCCAGGCGCGTTCGCTGCCCGACCTGCTGCGCGGCCGCGCCGGCATTTCGATCGGCAACCAGGGCGGGCTAGGCAAGCTCACCACCATCTTCATGCGCGGCTCGGAATCCGACCACGTGCTGGTACTCGTCGACGGCGTGCGCATGGGTTCGGCGACGTCCGGCCTCGTCGCGTTCCAGGACATTCCGGTCGAGCTGATCGACCGCATCGAAATCGTGCGCGGCCCGCGCTCGAGCCTGTACGGCAGCGAGGCCATCGGCGGCGTCATCCAGATCTTCACCAAGCGCGACACCGGTGCGCTGACGCCGCGCATGTCGATCGGCGCAGGCAGCCGCGATACGTATGAAGCAAGCGCGGGCTTCGGTGGCCGCGTGGGGCGGGGCTGGTTCGGCGCGGATTATTCGCATCAGGAGACGCGCGGGTTTGACTCGTGTCGCGGCGCCGGATTTCCGGTGTTCGCCGGCTGCTTCGCCGATGAACCTGATCGCGACGGCTACACGCGCGATGCGCTGTCGCTGCGCGGCGGTATCGACATCGCCGAGGGCTGGAAGGCCGACGCGAACGCGCTTCGCGCCGAAGGCGACAACGAATACGACGGCTTCTACAACCGCTCGACCGTCGTGCAGCAGGTGGTCGGCGGTGGCGTAACCTGGACGCCGTCGAGCAATGCGTCGCTGCGCCTGCAGGCGGGCCGAAACCGCGACGCGTCGGACAACTTCTCCGGCACCACGTTCCAAGGCGACTTCGCGAGCAATCGCGACACCGCATCGCTGCAGGGCGACTTCACCGTCGCCGCCGGCCAGCGCATGAGCGCGGGGCTGGAATGGCAGCGCGACGAAGTGCAGAGCACGACCAGCTACGTCCTCAAGCAGCGCATCGATCGCGCGGGCTTCCTGCAGTACCAGGGCGACTTCGGCATGTTCGACCTCGAAGCAAGCGCGCGTCATGACGACAACGAGCAGTTCGGTGGCCACTCGACCGGCAACCTCGCCTTCGGCGTCGACTTCGCATCGCAGTGGCGCTTCACTGTTGGCGCCGGCACCGCGTTCAAGGCGCCGACGTTCAACGAGCTGTACTACCCGTTCGGATTCGGCAATCCGGATTTGCGTCCCGAGGGTTCACGCACGATCGAAACCGGCTTGGCATGGAACGCGGCGAACTCGGGTGCGCGCCTGGATCTCTACCAGACCAGCGTCGAAGAATTGATCTCATATAGCGCGAAGTCGCGCCGCCCCGAGAACATCGATCGCGCACGGCTGCGCGGCGCCGAGCTGAGCGGCAATACGACACTCGCGGGCTGGGTGGCGTCCGGCAGCATCAGCTGGGTCGACGCGAAGAATCGCAGCGAAGGCCTGTCCGGCTTCCTGCTCCCGCGCCGTGCACGTGAAAGCGCGCGGCTGGATCTGGACCACGACTTCGGCGCGTTCCGCTTCGGCGTCACCGGTGCGGGCGAAGGCGCACGCTACGACGATCTCGGCAATACGCGTCGCCTCGGCGCCTTCGCGACGTTCGACCTGCGCGCGGAATACGCGTTCACGCCCGCGCTGCGACTGCAGGCGCGGCTGGAGAACGTGTTCGATCGCGCGTACGAAACCGTCGAGTACTACCGTCAGTCCGGCCGCGGCTTGTTCGTGACCCTCCGCTACGCGCCCACGCTGTAACCGCGTCGCGACCGTCGGCAGATGCCGGCGGTCGCGTCAGTGTCGCCCGGGTGCAGGCACCAGTCGTGCGAGCCGTTCGTAGTCGATCGACAGGCCGGTCATGTCGGGTCGCACCGCCCGCAGGGTGCAGACCAGCTCGCCGTAACTGTCGGCGAGTTGTGCGAACAGCGTCGCGTATGCGGTGCGCCCGGCGTCGGCGATGCCGGCGTACGCACTGCGCCCGATGTCGATGAAGTAGCGGACGTCGACGCGTCGTCGCTCCGCAAGCGCGGGATACAGGCCCGCGATCAGCAGGCAGCGGTCGCCGACATCGCGCAATGAATCGTCGCGCGCGCGACCGGTGAGCGACTGCGCATGCAGCCATTCGATCGCCTGCGTGCGCGCGAGCAGGTGGCCGTCGCCCTGGTGCCTGAGCAGCACGAAGACGAGGTAGCTCTCGCGCGATTCGTCGAGCGCGCAACCGGCGCGCTCGCCCGCTTCGTGCACCAGCGTCTGCCACAACTCGGCAGGCGCGCCCCGACGCAATTCGACCATCCCCGGACCTCCGTCGCCAAAGACCCACAACCTGGCTATCGGCCCGCGCGGGGCCGACTGGAGATAAGAATTAACCGGCGTCCGGTGAACGCTTCGAAACCGCGACGGGCGTCAGCGGCGATAGACCCAGTGCCGCGACAGCAGGAAGCCGATCACGCCGAGGATGAACTCGACGCCGGGCTTCGCGATCCATGCCCAGTGCAGGCCGACGCCGCGATCGATCGCGCCCAGCGACCATGTGCTGACGATGGTGGTCGACACCCACATCACCATGTAGCGCGTGAATTGCGGGCCGCCCGGCGCGGTGTCGCCATCGCCGAAGGTGAAACGCCCGTTCATGCGAAAACCGAGCATCGCGCCGGCGATGCGGCCGATCACGTTTGCGACCTCGATGCTCATGCCGGCATGGCTCAGCGCGACCACCACGGCCCAGTCGACCAGCCACTGGATCAGGCCGATGGTGAGGTACGCGCGGCTTTGTCGGCTGAGGCTCATCGTGGACCGGGTTCGGGAAGGCGCCAGCACTCTACCGGGCCGACGGTCAGGATCGGGTGGGCGGCGGTGCGGGCAAGGCCCGCAAGGCGCGCGGGGGTTGCGTCTTGTTCACGCAGGAGCACGACGTCGATGCGGTTCCCGCGCAGCAGCTGGGCCCATGCGGCACCGGTCGGGTCGGCGTCCGCCTGCATCGCCGCCGTATTCAGGCGCGGCGAATACCAGAGCGTCGTGCGCCCGCGGCCGACGAGCTCGGCATGCGCTGCGCCGCCGAGGTCCAGCACCGTGGTGTCAGGCGCGAGCCTACGGAGTCGTGCAATGGCGAGACGCTCGGGCGCGTAGCGCGCAAACAGAGGCGCGTCGCGGCCGCCGGCGACGAGCGCGCGCTTGATGCCGCCGGTATGCAGGATCCATTGCGAGTTGGCTTGGAACGCGAGATCGAGCACGCATAGCGCGATACCCAACAACGCGACCCGGCGCGGCGGCATGACGCGCTGCATCGCGACGACCGCGATCGGAATCATCAACACGATCCCGGGCACGACGTACCGCGCGTAAGCGATCAGCACCATTGGCGCGGCGATAGCGAACAGCGCGCAGACGGCGAGCACGCGGGTGCGACGGTCGATCAATGCAGCGATCGCGGCGCCCGACAGTGCGATGAGCGCGAACCCGATGCCGCCGTTCCAGCCTTCGAGGTGCGCGCGCGTCATGAAGGTCATCGACCACGGAAGCGGCACGTCTGCGACCGTGTGCCAGCGTGGATCGTTGAAGTTGATCGGCGCGAAGCATGGCGAGCGGAAGATGTCGTTGAGTAGCGGCAACACCGGGTTGCCGCAGGTCAGCGTCGCGTAGGCGTAGCTCGATCCGGCGACTGCGAGGAAGGCGAGCGATGCGACGAGCACCGTCCCGAGGCGCATGTCCTTTCGACACCGCCATGCGGCGATCAGCACCAGTGGGGCCGCGGCGAGCAGATGGATGGACTTGAGGCCCGCGAGCAGGCCCGCGAGCATGGCGATTGCGATCAGTCCGCGCGCGCCGCTTTGCGGTTTTGTCGCGAGACATGCCAGCGCGAGCATCACCGCCATCGCCGGCAGCTCGGTCTGCATGCTGCCGGCGAGTGCCGCGATGGGCGGCAGCGTGGCGACCAGCGCGACCGTCAATGCACGCGTTGTCACGGTCGCACCGAGCAACGCCGCAAGCCGCGACGAACCGACGGCGATCGCGAGCAACCACATCGCATCGACGGCACCGCGCGCTTCCTGCCGCGCGATCACCTGCGCGATGCCCTGCAGCACATCGCCCGCCCACGGCGACAGCGCCCACACCTGCTGCGATGCGTCGAGCGTGTAGCGCCGGTGCTCCATCAACTGCCAAGGCAGGCCGAGGTGATAGGCGAGATCGTCGTACTGCAGCGTCGGCAGCCAGGTGCCCGCCAATGCGAGCCCGACGGCAAGCGCGGCGGCGGTCCAAGCACGTGGTGACTCGTCGACGGTCGAACGCCATGCGTCGCTCGTGACACGCAATACGCCGACCAGTGCGCGGCTGCCAAGCGCGACCAACCCGACGAACGCCACGACATACAACCAAAGCGAATGCATCGGTACCGGCAGCAACCAGCCGACGATCCCCGCTATCACCGCGGCGCCGACGCCGAAGGCAGTCGCGATGTCTTCGACGAACCACGTGCCGACCGCGATCGCACCTGCCGCCAGCAGCACGGTCGCGAGTACAGGCGCCGGCCCCGCGATCACGACCAGCGCAATCAACCCGATGAGCCCGACGCCATCCGCCGTACGGCGCCTCGCGACGCGCGCCACGCTCCATGCGATCGCCAGCCACAGCAGCGCAAGCACCAGCGATTCGCCGAACCGCGCAGTCGGGAGCGCCGTCCACATGCGGTGGCCGACGAAGCCCGCCACGCAGGCGAGCGCGCCCGCTTCGACGAGGCGTCGCTGGAGAAGGACGCCGGGCGTCGGGGGCGAAGGCGGTACGGACACGGGCGGGGATGGTAGAGGCTCGCCCGCTGCTTGGGCAGCCGCGCCTGCCGGCCGTCACCGGCGCGACCGTTAGAATCCTGCGTCCACCCTGCCGTCTGTGACCGCCATGTCCGCGCCCCTGCACGTCGTCATCCTCGCCGCCGGTGAAGGCAAGCGCATGAAATCCGCGCGCCCGAAGGTGCTGCAGCCGGTGGCGGGCATTCCGATGCTGCAGCATGTGGTCGACACCGCCCGCGTGCTCGAGCCGGCCGGCATCCACGTGGTCTACGGCCATCACGGGGAGCAGGTGCGCGCCGCATTCGACGGGCAGTCCGACCTCGACTGGGTCGAGCAGACCGAGCGCCTCGGCACCGGCCACGCCGTGCTGCAGGCGATTCCCGAAATCGACCAGGAAGCGCGCGTGCTCGTGCTGTATGGCGACGTCCCGTTGATCCGAACGCACACGCTGCAGACGCTGCTCGAAGCCGAAGGCCGCATCGCGATGCTGGCCGCCGAAGTCGACGACCCGAACGGCTACGGCCGCGTGATCCGTGACGCCGCGGGCAAGGTCGCGCGGATCGTCGAGCAGAAGGACGCGAGCGATGACGAACGCCAGATCACCACGATCAATACCGGCATCCTCGTCGCCGACGCCGCGCCGCTGCATCGCTGGCTGACGCACCTGACCAACGACAACGCGCAGGGCGAGTACTACCTCACCGACGTGTTCGCCGCGGCCGCGGACGAGTTCGGCCCCGCGGAGATCGTGCTGGTCGACGATCCGATCGAAGTCGAAGGCGCGAATGATCGCTGGCAACTCGCGCAGCTCGAGCGCGCCCTGCAGCGTCGTTGCGCGCATGCGCTGTGCGTGGCGGGCGCGACGCTCGCCGATCCGAATCGTTTCGACCAGCGCGGCACAGTGCGCGTGGGCATGGATGTGTCGATCGATGTCGACGTGATTCTCGAAGGCGAAGTGGAACTCGGCGACGGCGTGCGCATCGGGCCGTTCACGCGTTTGAAGGACGTCAAGCTCGGTGCCGGCACGGTGGTGCGCGCGCATTGCGATCTTGAAGGCGTGGTCGTCGATGGCGCCGCGCAGATCGGCCCGTACGCGCGACTTCGCCCCGGCACCGTGTTGGCCGACGGCGTGCACATCGGCAACTTCGTAGAGACCAAGGCGACAACCATGGGCATCGGCAGCAAGGCCAACCACCTCGCCTACGTCGGCGACTCGGTGGTCGGCAGCAAGGTCAACATCGGCGCGGGCACCATCACCTGCAATTACGACGGCGCGAACAAGCACCGCACCACGATCGAGGACGGCGCGTTCATCGGCTCGAACTCGTCGCTGGTGGCGCCAGTGGTGATCGGTGCCAACGCGACGATCGGTGCGGGCTCGGTGATCACCAAGGACGCACCGGCGGGCGAACTCACCGTCGGACGTGCGCGTCAGGCCACGCTGGAAGGCTGGCAGCGCCCGACCAAGACGCCGAAGTGAGCGACGTGTTCGTCGTCAGCACCGATCGTGCATCGGTCGATGTCGACCTGGTGCATCGCTGGCTGTCGACGCAGTCGTACTGGGCGCCCGGCATCCCGCGCGAGACCGTGCAGCGGTCGATCGACAATTCGCTGTGCTTTTCCGGACTGCTCGTTGGGCGGCAGGTTGCGTTCGCGCGCGTGGTCACCGACTTCGCGACGTTCGCCTATCTCGCCGACGTATTCGTGCTCGACGAGGTGCGCGGCCGCGGCTACGGCATGCAGCTGATGGACGCGGTGTTCGCGTATCCGCAACTGCAGGGCCTGCGCCGGTTCATGCTTGCCACCCGGGATGCGCATGCGCTGTACGCGCGCTACGGATTCACGCCGCCGGTGAAGCCGGCATCGCTGATGGAGCGGTACGCGCCCGACGTCTACGTAATGCCGAAGCCGGACTGATCAGGCCGGAAGTGTCATCGACACGCACAGCCCGCCGTCCTGACGATTGGCGAGCGACACGCGCCCGCCGTGCGCCTCGGCGATCTCGCGCACCAACGCCAGCCCCAGCCCTGTGCCGTTGCGCTTGGTCGAATAGAACGGCAGCAGCGCGTTGGCGAGCACGGCTTCGTTCATGCCCTGCCCGCGATCGAGCACGTCGATTCGCCACGCGTCGGGTAGGCGTCGCAACATCAGCTCGACACCGTCATGTGTCGAACCGGATTCGTGCGCGTTCTTGAGCAGGTTGAGCAGCGCCTGCTCCATCTGTGCGATGTCGATACGCGCCACGCCGTCGATGGTCGTCTCGCCCTTGAACGGCACCTGCGCCTGCAGCTGCGCGAGAAAGCGCGACCACTCGACCGTCTCCAGCCGCGGCGCAGGCAACTTCGCGAAGCGCGCGTACTCGCGTATGAAGCCTTCCAGATGCCGCGCACGTTCCTCGATGGTCGATAGTGCGATCGGCAGCCGCTCGTACTGTCCGCGACGCACGAGCTCAGCACCGGAATGCGCGAGCGATGCGATCGGCGCCAGCGAGTTGTTGAGCTCGTGCGAGATCACGCGGATGACCTTCTTCCACGTCTGCACTTCCTGGCGTCGCAGCTCGGCGGTGAGCTGTCGCAGCAGCACGAGTTCGTGTCGACCACCGTTGAGGCGGAAGTGACGACGCGAGAGGTGGTAGATGTCCTCCTCGTCGTCATCGCCGACGGTGAACATCGCGTCGCCGCCGCGCTCGAAAGCATCGCGCAGCGCTTCGGGTGATTCGGCAAGCAGGTCGTCGAACGTGCGACCTTCAAGGCGACGACCTTCGCCGAGCATGCGACGCGCGGCGAGGTTCGCATGCACGACATGGCCGGACGGCCCGACCAGCACCATCGACACCGGCGTGTTCTGCACCATGGTGTCGAGCAGCAGCTCGCGCTGCACGAGCGCGGCGCGTTGCTCGCGCAAAACATCACCGAGTGCATTGTGACTGTCGACGAGTTCCTGCAGCTCGCCGTCGCCGTTCCAGGTGATGCCGAAGCTGAAGTCGCCATCGCGATAGCTGGCCACTGTGCCCGCCAGCGCGCGGAACAGCGAACGCATCGGTGCCAGCACGCGACGCACGTGGTAGGCGAGCAACGGCAGGTCCACCAGCACGCCGAGCAGCATCGACACGCCGAACGCATGGAACACATAGCGATACAAAGCCAGCGCGATCGTCGAGGCGATCAGCGCGTGCAGCGCTGCGAGCAGCGTGAATGCGGCGGTCAGCGGGAGGCGACGCCGGCGCACTTCGCGCGCTCCAACAAGTCGTGGCAATGGCGGCTCATGGCCGCGCGATCCCCAGCCGCTCCATGCGCCGATACAGCGCCTGACGGCTCAGGCCGAGATCGGCCGCGGCCTGCGCGACGACGCCGGCATGCCGCGTCAACGCCGCTTCGATGCTGCCGCGGTCCGGCTCATCGCTCGTGGCGACGGCGACCGGCGTCGGCAATCCGAGATCACGCGCCTCGATCGCATCACCGCGCGACAGCAGCGCCGCACGCTGCACCACGTTACGGAGCTCGCGCACGTTCCCCGGCCATGCATGCGCGACCAGCGCGCGCTCGGCATCGGCCGCAAAACGCTTGCCGCGTGGCAGAAAGTGTCGCGCGAGCGGAATGATGTCGTCGGTGCGCTCGGCGAGCGCGGGCACGCGCACTTCGACGGCATTGAGGCGATAGAACAGGTCCTGCCGGAACTGGCCCGAAGCGATCATCGACGGCAGGTCCGCATTGGTCGCGCTGACCACGCGTACCTTGACCGTGCGCTCGCGATTGCCGCCGAGGCGTTCGAAACGCCCGGTCTCCAGCACGCGCAACAGCTTGACCTGCCCGGCCGGCGACAGCGTGCCGATCTCGTCGAGGAACAGCGTGCCGCCGTCGGCGGCTTCGAACTTGCCTTCGCGTGCTCGCGTGGCGCCGGTGTACGCGCCCGCTTCGGCGCCGAACAGTTCGGCTTCGATCAATTCGCCCGGCAGCGCGCCGCAGTTGAGTGCGACGAACGGGCCGTCCTTCACTGCCGAGTTCGCATGCACGATCTCCGCGAATTTTTCCTTGCCTGCGCCGTTCGGACCGGTGATCAGCACCGGCAATTCCGACCGCGCGACCTGGCAGGCCAACGACAACGCGGCCTCCGTCATCGCATCGGCGAACACGACGTCACGCAGGTCGAACTCGCGCGCGAGTGCTTCGCGACGTCGACGCTCGGACGACAGGCGACGACCGATCTCCTGCCGCGCCTGTGACAGCTCGAGCAGGTTGTTGACCGACGCCATCAAGCGCCGGTCGTCCCACGGCTTTCCGAGGTAATCCGCGGCGCCTGCACGCACCAGATCCACCGCGGCATCCAGATGCGTCCACGCCGTGAGCAGGATCACCGGCAGGTCCGGATGCCGCGCGCGGATCTCGGCGAACAGCGCGCGGCCCTCCTCGCCCGACGTGGTGTCGGCGTGGAAATTCATGTCCTGCACGACCAGGTCGACCATCTCGCGATCGAGCAGCGCGAGGCCATCCTGCGGCGACGACGCCGGCACCGTCTCGATGTCATGCAGCGAGAACAGCACCTCGAGCGCGGTCGCCACCGCGGGGTTGTCGTCGATGACGAGCACGCGGGCCATCAGTGCATCGCTTCCCGGTGCTCGCGTCGATCGTGGTCGGACATGGTTTCCCCTGCAGGCGTCAGGCGCTGCGCGTGGCGATCGCGGGTGGAACCGCGGCTGCGCGCGACGCCGGCCCGTACACCGCCAGTATGCCCAAGCCCCACAGCGTCAGCATGCCGTAGCCGAGATACGGCAGTGGCAGGCGCGGCAGCTCGAGCTTGCTCACCAGCACCTGGTTCAGCGCGAGCGCCAGCGCGACACCGATGACCACGCCGATCGTGGTGATCATCGCGTTCTCGACGAGGAAGTAACGCAGGATGTCGAGCTTCGTTGCGCCCAGCGCGCGGCGCACGCCGATCTGCTTGCGACGCTGCGTCACCCACAGGCTGGCGAGGCCGACGATGCCGCTGCCCGTGACCAGCAACAGGCCGATCGTGACCGCAATGAGCATGCCGGCGACGGCGTGCTCGCTCTGGTAGCGACGCGCGCGATATTCGTCAGTCGACCGGTTGCTGGTCATGACGCGGTCGTTGCGCAGCTTGCCGAGTACGTCTTCCGCCGCACGCATCACGCGATCACGCTGACCCGGTGCGGTGCGCACCGCGTAGCTGCCTTCGCTCACGAGATAACGCACCGGAAGCACAAAACCGCTGTAGGCGTTATCGGTGCGCTGCGCGAACGGCGACATCAGCTGGTCGATGACACCGACCACGCGCAGCGGCACCGCTTCACCACCTGCGCCCAGCGACACCGGGCGGCCGACGTACGACGTCGCGTCGGGCCACAGCTTCTTCGCCATCGTCTTGGTGACGATCACGCTGTCGGCGGCGAGCTGGCCGGTGTCCGGGTCCACGGTGCGCACGTCGTCCGGCGTGAAATCACGGCCTTCGATGATCTTGACGCCGAGCGTCTTGGTCAGCGAATCGGGCGTGAAGTAGGCGGCGCCCGCGGTGCCCGACGCATCGTCCTGCGGCGTGGTGGTGAGGCCCAGGCCCCAGCCGCTCTGCGTCATCGGGAACTGGTTGATCCACGCGGCGTCGACTACGCCCGGAATCGCGCGCAGCGTTTCGACGTCGCGCTTCTGCATCGCTTCCTTGTCGGTGGGCTTACCGATCGTCTGGAAGTCGATATAGAACGTGTTGGCTTCGTCGAGACCGGTGGGCCGGTTCGAACGCGCGACGCGATCGTTCACGATGTACAGCGCGTTGGCGATGATCGCGAGCGTGAGTGCGATCTGCGCGGCGATGAGCACGGCGCCGGTCTTGCTGCGCAGGAGCGCAGACAGAATTGGACGGATTTCCATGATGTTCTCCGCTTACTGCGACTTGAGCTGGACGGCGGGACGCACCTGGCAGGCACGCCAGGTGGGCAGCAGGCCGGCGAGCAGGCTGGCGGCCAGCGACAGGCCGATCGCCGTGCCGAACATCACCCAGTCCATGTGCGCCATCGCCTTGATCTGCGTGGACTGCCGCGACATCAGTGCGAGGATCGCGAACGTCAGCGCGACACCGAGACCACCACCGACCAGCCCGACCACGCCCGACTCGGTGAGGTACTGCTTGAACACTTCGATGCGCGGCGCACCCAGTGCACGACGCACGCCGATCTCGCCGCTGCGTGCGGTGAACTTGGCGAGCAGCAGGCCGATCACGTTGACCAGGCAGACCAGCAGGAAGCCGAACGCGAGCCAGGTCTGCAGGCGGCTGTCGTCGCTGACGACTTCCTGCTTGTCCAGCCATTCGGTGACGTTGTAGATGCGATTGTTGAGCGGGCGCTCGAAACGGCCGAGCTTCTTCTGCTCACGCGAGTAGTCGTCGAGATACTGCTTGTAGCTGGCGCGATCACCGGCGCTCGCGAGCTCGGCCCAGAACTGCACCCACACGCATTCCGAATCCATCAGGCCCTGGTAGCCGGGCTTGATCTCGCCGTTGGAATTGCATTCGACGCTGCCGTTCGGATCCATTTCCTTGCTGATCGCGTTGTTGAACGGGATGAACACGTCCTCGAACGCCAGCGTATTGCCGCCCACGAGCCGGTAGAACTTCGGCAGCGGCTCCCAGCGGTCGATGACGCCGGTGACGCGGTAGTCGCGGTTGTCGAAATGGATGGTGCGGCCGATGGCATTCGCCTCGCCGAACACGCGGCCGGCCAGCGACTTGGAGATCACCGCGACGTCGCCACCGCGGCTGTCGTCGCTCGCGCTCCATGCACCGCCGGCGGCGAACGGCACGTCGAACATGCCGAAGAAGTCGTTGTTGACCGCCACGCCTTCGACGAGTTCGGGACGCGCGTCCGGCTTGTCGCTGGCGACCGCGCCGCCGATACCGAGCACCGCCGTCGAATGCGGCGTCTTGCCCGATGCGCGCAGCGCCATCGCATCGCGATAGGTGAGCTGCGTGGGCGGATCCTTGCTGGGGTTGGGCTGCTGCAGCGGCGCGTTGTCGAGCAGCGGCACGATCAGGCGCGCGGACTTCTGCGGGATGGGATCGCCGCTCATCGCATACAGCAGCGTGAGCGACGACATGCTCGCAGCGACGCCGACGGCGAGCGTCAGCACCATCAATGCGGTGAGCACGGGGTTGCGCCGCAGGTTGCGGACGCCGAGCTTCAGGTAATAACTGAACATGGCGATGTCCTCAGGCGGAAGCCTGCATGTCCGGATGCGTGACCGCGTGCAGCGCGGACGCCGCGCTGATGTCGGTCACCAGTCCGTCCATGATGTGGATGTTGCGCTGCGCACGCGCGGCGAGTTCCGGATCGTGCGTGACCATCACGATCGTGGTGCCCTTCGCGTTGATCTCCTCGAGCAGTTCCATGACGCCGCGCGCCATCTGCGAATCGAGGTTGCCGGTCGGTTCGTCGGCGAGCAGCAGGCGCGGGCTGCCGGCGAGCGCACGCGCGATCGCGACGCGCTGCTGCTGGCCACCCGAGAGTTCCGCCGGGAAATGCTTCATACGCGACGACAGCCCGACCTGACCCAGCGCTTCTTCGATGCGCTTCTTGCGATCGGCCGACGAGAGCTTGCGATAACGCAGCGGCACGTCGACGTTGTCGAACAGGTTGAGGTCGGGAATCAGGTTGAAGCCCTGGAAGATGAAACCGATCTTCTCGTTGCGCAGCTTGCTGCGCTGGCCGTCGTTGAGGCCGCGCGTGTCGACGCCGTCGAGCTTGTAATCACCGCCGGTGAAATCCTCGAGCAGGCCGGCGATGTTGAGGAAGGTCGTCTTGCCCGAACCCGACGGGCCGGTCACCGCGACGAACTCCCCTTCGCGGACGTGGATGTCGAGCCCGCGCAGCGCATGCGTCTCGATCATGTGGGTGCGGTAGACCTTGCTGAGCTGGCTCATGTGGAGCATCGGGACGTCCTCGACTGCGGGATTCGGAAAAGGAATTAGTTGGAGATGGAGATTTTTTCGGCGTCGCCGAACAGGTCGCTGCCGGCGACCACGATGCGGTCGCCCGGCTTGGCGCCGTCGAGCAGTTCGACGGCGGAAATGCTGGTGGCGCCGACGCGGATCGGGCGCTTGGTCGCACTGTTGCCGTCGACGAAATAGGCATAGCGACCGGCGGCGGCATCGACGAACGGGCCACGCTCGACCATCACCACGTTCGGGCGCTCCTCGATCAACACGCGTGCGTTGACGCGCTGGTTCTGGCGCAGGCCCGGCGGCTGCTTGCCGTCGACGAAGCGCACGCGTGCCAGCACTTGGCGGTTCACGACTTCCGGCGAGATCGACGAGATCGTCGCGTTCGCGGTGTTCGCGCCGACCTGCACCTGCGCGGTCATGCCGAGGCCGAGGTCTTCGGCATAGGTTTCCGGCACTTCGAGTTCGACTTCGAGGCGCGACAGATCGACGACGGTGAGCAGCGCAGCGTTCGCGGGCACGACCGCGCGATCAGCAACCAGCGTCGTGCCGATCACGCCATCGATCGGCGCGCGCACTTCGAGCTCATCGACGCGACGCTGCGCTTCGATCACGACCAGTCGCTGGCGCTGCGCTTCCTGCGCGCTGGTCTGAACGCTGAAGCCGGCGCTGGTGCCGGTGAGCTGCGCGGCCTGGATCGCGTTACGCGAGCGGATCTGCGCGGTCTTGAGCGCGTCCTGCGCGCGCAGGTAGTCGATCTCGGCCAGCGCGCCGCCCTTGAAGCCGCGCTCGATGCGCTGCAGGTCGCGTTCGGCGGACTGCAGCGCAATCTGCGCTTCGTCGGCTTCCTTGCGTGCGTCCAGCCGCGAACGCGACGCCGCGATGCGCGCGGTGCCGGTCTGCGATTCGAGCTGCTGCAGCGTCGAACGCTCGCGCGCCAGTTCGCTTTCGAGTTCGGGCGACACCAGCCGGGCGAGCACGTCGCCCTTCTTCACCTTGTCGCCCGCGTGCTTCTCGAACACGACCGTGGATGCCACCGGCGCGTACAGCGTCGGGCTGACCGCGGCCACCACGCGACCGTTGACCTGCGCGTCGCGCACCAGCGTGCCGCGGGTGACCTCGGCGATGCGCAGGCGCTGCACGTCGATCGACCGCGAGCCGGTGAAGCGCGCCGCGACGCCGAAAGCGAGCACGAGCGCGACCACGGCGACGCCGCCGACGAGGTACAGGCGGCGCCGGCCGCGGCCGGGTTCGGTGGTGGAAACCTGCACGTCCTGTGCGGAGGTGTCGCGAATGGCCATGGGATCGACAAAAAAAGGAAGGGCTTTGCCAGCGGCTTTAAGCAGGCATCGTGCCAACCGTAAGCCCTTGATCCGAAACGCTGGATTCCGAACGGACGCCGTCCGCGGACAGCGTCCGCGTCCGCCGGACGGACACCCGGCCGCTACACTAGGCACCTTCTTCGAGGAGCTTCCCCATGTGCGGCATCGTCGGCGCGATCGCGGATCGCGATGTGGTTCCGGTCCTGATCGACGGCCTGAAGCGGCTCGAATACCGCGGTTATGACTCCGCTGGCATCGCGGTGATCGACGGCGACGACGTGCGCCGCGTGCGCCGTACCGGTCGCGTCGCCGAAATGGAGAACGCCGCCGCGCAGGAGAACTTCCACGCGCGGCTCGGCATCGGGCATACGCGCTGGGCCACGCATGGCGGCGTCACCGAGACCAATGCGCATCCGCACATCTCGTTCGGTGAGCTGGCGGTGGTGCACAACGGCATCATCGAGAACCACGAGCAGCAGCGCGATCGCCTGCGCGCGGCCGGCTACGTGTTCGAGTCGCAGACCGATACCGAGGTCATCGCGCACCTGATCCACTTCCACCAGCAGAGCGGCCTCGACCTGCTGGCGGCCACGCAGACCGCCGTGCGCGAACTCGAAGGCGCGTACGCGATCGCCGTGGTGAGCAAGCGCGATCCGGGCAGGCTGGTCGCCGCGCGCGTGGGCTGCCCGCTGCTGGTCGGCCTGGGCGACGGCGAGAACTTCGTCGCCAGCGATGTGTCCGCGATCATCCAGGCCACGCGCCGCGTGATCTTCCTGGAAGAAGGCGATACCGCCGACGTCACCCGCGAATTCGTGCATGTGTTCGATGCCGAAGGCGCGCCGGTCGATCGCGGCGTGCATGTGTCGGACGTTTCGCTGGCGTCGCTGGAGCTGGGCCCGTACCGCCACTTCATGCAGAAGGAAATCCACGAACAGCCGCGTGCGGTCGCCGACACCATCGAAGCACTGATGGACAACGGCGCGTTCACCGCGGAGCTGTTCGGTAGCGATGCCGCCGAGGTACTACGCGATGTGGAAGGCGTGCAGATCCTCGCCTGCGGTACCAGCTACTACGCCGGCCTGACCGCGCGTTACTGGATCGAAGCGATCGCCAAGGTGCCGTGCACCGTCGAGATCGCGAGCGAATATCGCTATCGCGACGCGCATGCGAACCCGAAGAATCTCATCGTCACCATTTCGCAGTCGGGCGAAACGCTCGACACGATGGAAGCGCTGAAGTACGCGAAGAGCCTCGGTCACGCGAAGACGCTGTCGATCTGCAACGTGCCCGAGAGCGCGATCCCGCGCGCCAGCCGCCTCGTGTACTACACGCGCGCCGGTGCGGAGATCGGCGTGGCGTCGACCAAGGCGTTCACCACGCAGCTGGTCGCGCTGTTCACGCTGACCTGCACGCTGGCCAAGCTTCAGGGCCGCCTCGATGCGACGCAGGAAGCGGCGTACATCGATGCGCTACGCCAGCTGCCGGGCACCGTGCAGCACGCACTGAACCTGGAGCCGCAGGTCGCGGTGTGGTCGGAGCGTTTCGCACCGAAGCAGCATGCGCTGTTCCTCGGCCGCGGCATGCACTACCCGATCGCGCTGGAAGGCGCGCTCAAGCTCAAGGAAATCTCGTACATCCACGCCGAGGCGTATCCAGCCGGCGAACTCAAGCACGGGCCGCTCGCGCTGGTCGACGAGGCGATGCCGGTCGTCGTCATCGCGCCGAACGATTCGCTGCTGGAAAAGGTGAAGTCGAACATCCAGGAAGTGCGTGCGCGTGGCGGCGAGATGTTCGTGTTCGCCGATGCCGACAGCCACTTCGGTGAGTCCGAGCAGGTGCACGTGATCCGCACGCCGCGCAATGTCGGCGTGCTGTCGCCGATCGTCCACGCGATTCCGGTGCAGTTGCTCGCCTACCACGCGGCGCTCGCACGCGGCACCGATGTCGACAAACCGCGCAACCTCGCCAAATCGGTCACCGTCGAATAATCGACGCGCGGCGCTTGACCCTCACGTCGCGTCAGGCCGCAGGCTGTGCGGGACGGATGAGGTGATGCGATGCGTTACACGGTCAGGCAACTCGCGAAGGTTTCGGGCGTCAGCGTTCGCACGCTGCACCACTACCATGCGATCGGGCTGCTGGTGCCGGCCGAAGTCGGCGGCAACGGCTACCGCTATTACGGCCGCGCCGAACTGCTGCGCCTGCAGCAGGTGCTGTTCTTCCGCGAGCTCGGTTTCGAGCTCGCGCGCATCGCGGCGGTACTCGACGACCCGGCCTTCGACCTGAAGGCCGCGCTGCTCGAGCATCGCGCGCGCTTCGAAGAACGCCTCGGGCAGTTGCATCGCCTCATCCGCACCATCGACCACACGGTCGCCACTCTGGATGAGGACACGACGATGAACGGACAGACGCTGTTCGACGGTTTCGACGCGGAAAAGCAGGCCGCCTACGAGGCGGAGGTCAAAGCGAAATACGGCGAGGACGGCGAGCGCGGCATCGAGCACGCGCGTCGCACGATGTCCACGTGGTCGGCCGACGACAAGGCCGGCTTCGTTGCCGAACTGCGCGATATCGAAAGCGCGCTCGCGGCAGCGATGGCCGAAGGCGATGCGGTCGACACGCCGCGCGTGCAGCAGCTGATCGCGCGCCATCGCGACTGGGTCGGCCGCAGCTGGCCGCGTCCGCCCGATGCAGCGGCCTATGCCGGGCTCGCCGACTTCTACGTCGGCCATCCGGACTTCGTCGCGCGGTACGAAGCCATCGCGCCCGGTTTCGCCGAATGGCTGGCGGCCGCGATGCGCGCGTTCGCGGCGACGCGGCTGGCATAGACGTTCATGCCGCAGTGCGGCTTTCCTCCTGCAATCGGCTGAAGGAAAATGCGGGCGGGCTTGGGGAAGCCCGCCGACACGCTCGGCTCATTCATCAGGGGAACTCAATGGTTCGTCGCATTTGCCTGGCCCTCGGGCTGGCAGCGTTTTCGTTCGCGTCGTCGGCAAAGCAGGCGCCGCCGCCGATGCCGGTCGCCGATTCGCTTCCGGTCGAAGTCGTGCTGCATCAGAAGGAACTGGACGTCGTCGTGCCGGACACCGCTGCGGCGGTGGGCGCTCAATTCGGACTGATCGGCGCACTGATCGGCGCGGGTATCCAGAACGCGGAAGCCAAGAAGGCGGAGGAACAGGTGGTTCCGCTTCGCGATCTCCTGCTCGACTACCACTTTGCACCGCGCGTGGAATCGGTCGTGCGCGAACGGTTGGCGTCGCCGGGGCTGACGCCCCATCCCACGATCAGCGTCATGCCGACGGTGTGGGACGCGGTGGACGCGTCGCAGGACAAGTCGACGATGCCACCCAGCGCTCTGGTGCTCTCACCGCGCTACAGCGTCGACAACACCTTCAAGCAGATGAGCGTCACGTTGAACGCGCAGCTCGTCGACCGCACGGTGAAGTCCAACGGCAAGGTCAAGACCAGCACGCGCTTCAACCGCACGTATGCGTTCCGGTTTCCGCTGACGCCGGGCGCCGACGGCACGTCGGATCGGGATCGCTGGGTGCATCTGGGATCAGCACAGCTTGCCGCCATGCTCGACATGGGCGTCGACCAGGTCGTCGACATGCTCGTGCAGGACTTCTCCGCCGAAGGTCGCGCGCAGTGGGATCAGAAGCCGGCGCGGCAGTCGACGATCGTGCATGGCGTGGGCTTCGATGGTCTGCCAGTGCGCAAGTCGGACGATTACGTATGGGTGCGCCAAGGCCGCGGCGCCATGCAGTCGATCCAGGGTTTCCGTCCGGTGAGCGAGGAACTGCGGCTGGCGGTCGCAGCGCCGGCGGCGGATGCGAACACGGCGACGGTCGCGCCGGCGGCGGCTGAAGTGCCGGTTGCTGTCCCGGCCGCATCCGCGGCTCCGGCCGCGCCGGTAGACGCTGCACCCGCGTCGTCGGGCGCGCACTGATGCTTCGCGGCGCCCTTCTGGCGGCGGGCATGGTGCTCGCCACGGGCTGTGCATCAACTGTCATTCACCAGACGATGGACGCCAACCGCCTCGCTCCGTCGCCGGCGGGCCGCGCGGCGCGGGCAACGGCGTTGCGATGCCCGCATCGGCTGGACGGTGTGGAGGATGCGCGCGACGGCGGCAGCCAGTCCGGCGGCCTCGGTCGAAAGGCGTTCGAATTCGCCAATGCAGCGGATGTCGTACGCGCCCGGTTCGTTGCCGCCGGGTTCGAGACGTCGGGTGACGCGCCGCCTTTGCGCATCCGCATCCGTCAGCTGTATCTCGGCCAGAACACGACCACCAAGGTACCGGTGGCGGTGTACGAGGTCGTGCCGGCAAATGGCGGGAGCTTCATCGTTCGAGCGCAGCCGGCTTCCATGAACTGGGCGGGGTCGATCGACGAAGCGTACGGCGCGTATAGCGCTGCAATGGTCGACGCTCAACGCCAGGTCATCGATCGACTCAACCTGAGTTGCAACACTTCGGCAGTCCGATGAAATCGGCGACCGGGCCTTGCGGGCCCGGTCGTCGCTCTGACGCTCGGCTACCAGCAATGCGCGTCGCCGCCGGCTAACGTCATGTTCGCTACGCTCTCTTTTTTCTGGAGGCTGCGATGACGAACTTTCCCCGCCGCACCCTCGGCCAGGGCCTGACCGTTTCGGCGATCGGGCTCGGCTGCATGGGCATGTCCGACTTCTACGGCCCGAGCGAGGAAGCGACCAACCTCGCGGTGTTGAACCACGCACTCGATCGCGGCATCTGCTTCCTCGACACCGCGGACATGTACGGCGTCGGTGAGAACGAGCGGCTGCTGTCGAAGGTGCTGAAGACGCGTCGCGACGACGTGGTGCTGGCGACCAAGTTCGGCAACATGCGCGCGCCCGACGGTGCGCATCTCGGCGTCAACGGCCGGCCGGAGTACGTCGCAAGCGCGTGTGATGCGAGCCTCGAGCGGCTTGGCGTCGAGACGATCGATCTGTACTACCAGCATCGCGTCGATCCGAACGTGCCGATCGAAGACACCGTCGGCGCGATGAAGCGCCTGGTCGACGCCGGCAAGGTGCGCCATCTCGGGCTGTCGGAAGCGTCGGCCGCGACAATCCGCCGCGCACACGCCGTGCATCCGATCAGCGCGCTGCAGAGCGAATACTCGCTGTGGACGCGTGACATCGAGACCGACATCCTGCCGACCTGCCGCGAACTCGGCATCGGCGTCGTGCCCTACAGCCCGCTCGGCCGTGGCTTCCTTACCGGCGTGCTGCCGAATGCGCAGGAACTCGCTGCCAACGACGCGCGCCGCAACCATCCGCGTTTCCAGGATGCGAACGTCACGCGCAACCAGGCGCTGGTCGATGCGGTGAAAGATCTCGCGCAGACGCGTGGCTGCACGCCCGCGCAACTCGCGCTCGCCTGGCTGCTCGCGCAGGGCGAGGACATCGTGCCGATTCCCGGCACGCGCAAGATCGAGCGCCTCGATGAAAACGCGCAGGCCGCATACATCACGCTGGATGCGAATGAAGTCGCACGCATCGACGCGGTGCTGGATGCGCATCCGGTGGCAGGTACGCGCTATCCGGCGGATGGGATGACGAAGGTGAATATCTGAGTATCGGGCGCGAGCTGCCGCGTCATGGCAGCTCGATCCTCGACTCCGATCGAAGCGCGTTCCACATCGGACGTGCTTCGACGCTCAGGACGTCGCAGCACCCTTGAGCTCGATCGAATTGCCGTCGGGATCACTCAGGTAAAGCGAAGGCCCATCGCCTTCCGCACCGAAATTCGTTGACATGGCCTCCGGTACGTCGACGCCGTGCGCTGCAAGGTGTGCGCGGATCGCTGCTTCGTCGAACGGTTCGACGCGCAGACAGATGTGATCGACATTGCGACCAGTCGTGCCGGCGGCATTGCCACCACGACGTCCAAGCCGGCCCGCGACATCGACCAGATCGATCATCGACGCACCGGTTCGCAGATGCACGAGCCCGAGATCGATGCGTTCGCGCGCGATCGTGCAACCGAGCACGTCGACGTAGAAGCGTCGACTGCGTTCGAGGTCGGTAACGCGCAGCACCACGTGGTCGACGCGCTGGATATCGAAAGGACGCATGGCGATCTCCCTTGCCTGAGCATGAGCTTGGCGCGATGCGTTGCCGGGAAAGTGCATGCGCTTGGGCTGCCGTGTTGCGCGGTCGCATTGGATGCGAACCCACGGCCGGACACTGCGGCCGTCTCAGAGCGCTAGTGAGACGACCGGCGGGCTAGCCGCCTCGTCACGCCGTTAGTAATATTACTAACAGCATGAACTTTTCAGCCTCATCCCGCCTGCATCTCGATCGGAGAGACCGTGATGGGTGAGGTGCATGCGCTGGATCGCCTGCTCCGCGAACGCCCGATCTGGCGCGGGCGAACAGGGTCGCCACCCGCGCAGGACGGTGTTTCCACCGGCCTTGCAGCGCTCGATGCGGTGCTTCCGGCCGGCGGCTGGCTGCCTTCCGGCCTCAATGAAGTGCTGCTGCCCGCTGACGGCGTCGGCGAGCTGGAGCTGGTCTGGCCGGCGCTCGCGCGCCTGGCGCAGCCACGCGCGCCCGTCGTGCTGGTCGCCCCGCCCTACATCCCGTATCCACCGGCCTGGCATGCAGCGGGCGTACGGCTCGATTCGCTCTACATCGTGCAAGCCAATTCGCGGGATGCGCTCTGGGCGACCGAGCAATGCCTGCGTTCGGGCGCCTGCGCGGCGGTGCTGTGCTGGACTGCGACGGACGACGATCGCCTGGTGCGTCGCCTGCAGGTCGCGGCCGAAACCGGGCGTTGCACGGGCTTCGCATTCCGGCCGATCCGTGTGGCGCGCAATCCATCCCCTGCTCCGCTACGCATCGCGATCGAGACAGCGCCGACGCGACGCCTGCGCGTCCTCAAGTGCCGTGGCTCGAATCCGCCGCCGTGGCCGATCGCGTTCCCGCGCGACGGGAGCGCCTGAGATGCAATGGGCCTGCCTGTTCCTGCCGCAGCTCGCGCTCGACGACGTGCTGCGTCGCATGGAGGATCCACTCGCACCGACCGCACTCGTGCACGGGCCGCGGCAGCGTCGCATCCTGCATTCGGTCAATCCGGGCGCACGCGCCCTTGGCCTGCGCCCGGGCATGACGCTGGCGGCCGCGCAGGCGTTCGGCATCGCCTACCGTGCGATCGATTTCGACGCCGATGCGGCCGATCGATGCCGTCGTCTTCTCGCCGCCTGGGCATACAGCTACAGCTCGCTGGTCAGCCTCGACCTGCCGCATTCCGTCGTGCTCGAGATCGGCCGCAGCCGACGCCTGTTCGGTGCATGGACCCAGCTCGTCCCCCGCATGCGCGAGGAATTGCGGGCGATGGGTTTCCGGCATCGTGTTGTGATCGCACCGAATCCCTGGGCTGCGCGTGCGCTCGCAAACGTGCAGGACGAATTGATTGTCGACGAGGGTGGCCTGCGTGCACGACTGGGTGAATTACCGATCGCGCGCACCGGCTTGCCGCACGACGTA
Source organism: Lysobacter sp. HA18 (assembly GCF_054057595.1). Lineage (NCBI taxonomy): Bacteria > Pseudomonadati > Pseudomonadota > Gammaproteobacteria > Lysobacterales > Lysobacteraceae > Lysobacter > Lysobacter sp. HA18. The sequence continues at coordinate 715,282 of NZ_JBSRZL010000001.1, read as the reverse complement.
TGCACCGCGCTCGCCCGCATGGGCCTTCGTCGATGGCGCGAACTAAAAGGCCTGCCGCGATCATCGATCGCGCGACGTTTTTCGACTGCCGTTTTGGATCACATCGACCGGCTCGAAACAGGCACACCGGCATCGTTGACCTGGCATCGCCCAGCCGATCGCTTCGAAGCGCGAATCGAGTTCGAGTACGACGTCGAATCCAGCCAGGCACTCCTGTTTCCGTTGCGTCGCCTGACTGCGGATCTCTCGACGTTCCTGCGCAGCCGCGACGGCGGTGTGCAGCGTTTCAGCCTTTGGCTCGAACACGAGCGCAAGCCCGACAGTGAAGTCGTCATTGGCCTGCTGACACCCGAACGTGAAGCCGCGGCGCTGTTCGAACTCTCGCGTGGCAGGCTCGAACAGATACACGTCCCCGCGCCAGTACGCGGACTGCGGCTGTGTACGGCTGAACTTCCGCCGTTCGTGCCGGAAGCCGGTGATCTGTTCGATGCCCGCACGCATCAGCACCTGCCATGGCCGCAATTACGCGAACGGCTACGCGCACGCCTTGGCGACACTGCCGTGCGGCCGCCAAGCTGGCGTGCGGATCATCGCCCCGAATGTGTCGTGCTCGACGAAGGTCTTGCACGCTCGCTACCGCAGTCGATGCCGTTGCGTCCCGGCTGGTTGCTGCCTATGCCTGTGGCCTGCCGTGAGCACATCGACGCCGTGCGTTCGGGGCCCGAGCGCATCGAAACAGGCTGGTGGGACGACAACGACATACGTCGCGACTATTTCGTCGTCGATACCTTGGCCGGGCAACGGCTCTGGGCGTTCCGCGATGCCTGCGCCGATACGGACTTCATTCTGCATGGCCTGTTCGGTTGAGCCATGGCGCTGCCGACGCTCGACGCGCTGCCGGCTTACGCCGAGTTGCACTGCCTCTCCGACTTCAGCTTCCAGCGCGGCGCCTCCAACGCGCGTGAGCTGTTTCAACGCGCGAAACGCCAAGGTTATGCAGCACTCGCCATTACCGATGAGTGCACGCTCGCCGGCATCGTGCGTGCCCTGCAGGCATCCAAGGATGTCGACCTGCCGTTGATCGTGGGCAGTGAGATGTCGATCGAAGATGGGCCGCGTTGCGTGCTTCTCGTCGAATCGAAAGCAGGTTACGTCGCGCTGTGTTCGCTCATCACCGTGGCCCGTCGACGTGCCGAGAAGGGGCACTACCGCCTGCTCGCCAGCGACTTCGATCGTCCGCTCGATGGGCTGCTTGCACTCTGGCTGCCCGGTGCCGAGTCCAATGTCGCGCAAGGGCGCTGGCTCGCCGAACGGTTCCCGTCGCGGTGCTGGATCGCGGTCGAGCTTCATCGCGGCCCCGACGATGCCGCACGAACACGGCAACTGCAGGAAATAGGCAAGAAACTCGCCTTGCCCTGCGTGGCCAGCGGCGATGTACACATGCATATCCGCGGCCGTCGCACGTTGCAGAACGTAATGACCGCCATACGTCTGCGCACTTCGCTGCGCGAAGCCGGCTACGCGTTGTTTCCCAACAGCGAGCGCCACCTTCGCGACCGGACGACGCTGGCGTCGCTTTATCCACGCGAGCTTCTCGACGAGACCATTCGCATCGCATCGCGCTGTACGTTCGACCTCAAGCACGAACTCACTTACGAGTACCCGCACGAGGTGATCGGTGATGGCCACACCGCATCGAGCTGGTTGCGCAAGCTTGTCGATGACGGCATCGAAGCCCGCTGGAATGCACTGCCGGCCACCGAAGTACAGAAAGCCGAAGCGCGCCGGCTTCTCGAAAAGGAACTCGAGCTGATCGAAGAACTCGGATTCGAGAAATTCTTCCTTACTGTCCACGACGTCGTCCGCTTCGCGCGCGAACGCGGAATCCTCTGCCAGGGACGCGGCTCGGCCGCCAATTCCGCGGTCTGCTATGCGCTCGGCATCACCGAGTTGCGGCCGGGCCACGCCAATCTTCTGCTCGAGCGCTTCATTTCTAGGAACCGAAAAAACGAACCGCCGGACATCGACGTCGATTTCGAACACGAGCGACGCGAGGAGGTTCTGCAATACGTCTTCCAACGCTATGGGCGCGAACGCGCCGCACTGGCGACCGTCGTCATCGCCTATCGCGGTCGCAGTGCGGTACGCGACGTCGGACGTGCGCTCGGCATGCCGGAGGACCAGATCTCCGAACTCGCACGCAGCCTCGACCGTTGGAGCGGCGAAGCGCCGGCTGCGCAGTATTTGCGCGAGCGTGGCTTCGACCCCGATGCGCCATTGATGCGTCGGCTGGTGCGTCTTTCCGAACAGCTCATCGGTTTCCCGCGCCATCTGTCACAGCATCCCGGTGGCTTCCTGATTTCGGAGCAACCGCTGTCCACCCTCGTTCCGGTCGAAAACGCCGCGATGGACGACCGCACCGTCGTGCAGTGGGACAAGGACGATATCGAATACATGGGCATGCTCAAGGTCGACTGTCTCGCACTCGGCATGCTCACCTGTATCCGCAAGACACTAAACCTGCTTGCCGATACCGGCCGTCGAAGAATCACGCCGGCCGACCTCATGCTCGATGACGAGCGCACCGATCGAGGACAGAAGGTCTTCGAGATGATCCAACGCGCTGACAGCATCGGCGTGTTCCAGATCGAATCGCGTGCGCAGATGTCGATGGCGCCGCGCATGAAGCCGGCCTGTTTCTATGACTTGGTCATCCAGATCGCGATCGTCAGGCCCGGGCCGATCCAGGGCGACATGGTCCAGCCCTATCTGGAATGCCGGCGCATGGGCACCCCTGCAAAAAGTCCGAAGCCCGAGCTCGACGCCGTGCTGGAACGCACGATGGGCGTCCCGCTTTTCCAGGAACAGGTCATGCAGATCGCGATGACCGCCGCCAGCTACTCCGGCGAAGATGCCGATGCATTAAGACGCTCGATGGCCGCCTGGAAACGCAACGGCTCGGTGTTGACGCATCGCAATCGGCTGATCGGCGGCATGTTGAAGAACGGCTATCCACTGGATTTTGCCGAACGCATCTTCAAGCAGATCGAAGGCTTCGGCAGCTACGGTTTCCCTGAATCACACGCGGCCAGCTTCGCCATCCTCTGCTGGCAAAGCGCATGGCTCAAATGCCACGAGCCCGTCGCCTTTGCTGCCGCGCTGCTCAACTCGCAGCCGATGGGTTTCTATTCACCGAGCCAGATCGTGCAGGACCTGCGACGTCATGGCGTGGAGATTCGCCCCGTCGACATCCGATACAGCGACTGGGACTGTTCGCTCGAATTCCGTGGCGCGCCGGATGATCTTTCACACCAACCCTCGCTGCGCCTCGGCCTGTGCCTGATCAAAGGTTTCGACGAAAAATGCGCCCGTCGCATCGAAGCGGCGCGTAGCGAAAGAATGTTCACCGATGCCACCGACCTCTGTCTGCGTGCGTCGCTCGATGGACGCGAACGCGATCTGCTCGCCGACGCCGGCGCACTCCGCGGCCTGCTCGGCCATCGACACAAGGCGCGCTGGCAGGTGATGGGTGTCGAAGCACAGCGTCCGCTCTTCGACATGCCAACGGTGGAACCGAACGTCGCGCTCGCCATGCCGCATATCGACGACGAGATCCGTACCGACTACGAAACGATCGGCCTCACGCTCAACCGGCATCCCCTGTCGCGACTTCGCAGCGTGCTGATGCGAAAGGGATGCCCGCGCTCGCGCGAACTCGCCACGCTGCCGAATGATTGCGCCGTCGCCTTCGCCGGTCTTGTTACGCTCCGCCAGCGTCCGCAGACGGCGAGCGGCATCACGTTCCTCACGCTCGAAGATGAGGATGGAATGGTCAACGTCGTCGTACAGCGCCGTATCGCCGAGCGTGATCGCCGGGCGCTGATGGAGTCGAAGCTGATGCGGGTGCGTGGACGTCTCGAATCGAAGGACGGCGTGCGACATCTCATCGCGACGCGACTGGAAAACCTCAACGAATTGCTCGGCTCTCTCCTGGTGCGCTCGCGCGACTTCCAGTGATGCGCGAACCCTCACCAATCGATCCCCACAAACAAAAACGCCGGCCAGGGCCGGCGTCTTCGCACACGACGCGCGAAACCTCAGTGCTTGAGGTTCTTGCGCAGACGCTCCAGCGCCGACAGCTGCGCGATCGACATCGCGAGCTGGTTCTGCGCTTCCTCGAGCGACATTTTCGGATCCTTCTGCGCGAGGATGCGTTCGGCTTCGTCCTTCGCCGCGCGCACCGCCGCCTCGTCAATCTCGTCGGCACGGACGGCCGTATCAGCCAGGACCGTCACCACGCTCGGCTGCACCTCGAGGATGCCGCCGGAGATCGCGAAGTCGAGCTTCTCGCCCCCCGGCAGGGACACGACGACCTTGCCCGGCTTCAGGCGTGTGATCAGCGGCGCGTGCTTAGGCGCGATGCCGAGCTCGCCGAGTTCGCCGGTCGCGACAACCAGTTCGGCGTCGCCACTGTAGATCTCACGCTCGGCGCTGACGATGTCGCAACGGATGGTGGATGCCATGGTGTTCTCGTTTCGTTCGGAGGGCGTCGGCGCCGACTCGCATCGGCGCCGTGTCGATCAGTCGGCTCAGCCGGCGATCTTCTTGGCCTTCTCGAAGGCTTCCTCGATGCCGCCGACCATGTAGAACGCCTGCTCCGGCAGGTGATCCGCTTCGCCTTCGACGATCATCTTGAAGCCGCGGATCGTGTCCTTCAGCGAGACGTACTTGCCCGGCGAACCGGTGAAGACTTCCGCCACGTGGAACGGCTGCGAGAAGAAGCGCTCGATCTTGCGCGCGCGCGACACGGCCTGCTTGTCTTCTTCCGACAGCTCGTCCATGCCGAGGATCGCGATGATGTCCTTGAGCTCCTTGTACTTCTGGAGCGTCGACTGCACTTTGCGCGCGACGTCGTAGTGCTCGTTGCCGATGACGTTCGGATCGAGCTGGCGCGACGTCGAGTCGAGCGGGTCGACCGCCGGGTAAATGCCCAGCGAAGCGATGTTTCGCGACAGAACGACGGTGGCGTCGAGGTGGGCGAACGTGGTCGCCGGCGACGGGTCGGTCAGGTCGTCCGCGGGCACGTACACGGCCTGGATCGAGGTGATCGAACCGGTCTTCGTCGAGGTGATGCGCTCCTGCAGCACGCCCATTTCCTCGGCGAGCGTCGGCTGGTAGCCGACGGCCGACGGCATGCGGCCGAGCAGCGCCGACACTTCGGTACCGGCCAGCGTGTAGCGGTAGATGTTGTCGACGAACAGCAGCACGTCCTTGCCCTTGCCCGACTCGTCCTTCTCGTCGCGGAAGTACTCGGCCATGGTCAGGCCGGTCAGCGCGACGCGCAGGCGGTTACCCGGCGGCTCGTTCATCTGGCCGTACACCATCGCGACCTTGTCGAGGACGTTGGAGTCCTTCATCTCGTGGTAGAAGTCGTTGCCCTCGCGGGTACGCTCGCCCACGCCGGCGAACACGGACAGACCCGCGTGCGCCTTCGCGATGTTGTTGATGAGTTCCATCATGTTGACGGTCTTGCCGACGCCGGCGCCGCCGAACAGGCCGACCTTGCCGCCCTTCGCGAACGGGCACATCAGGTCGATGACCTTGATGCCGGTTTCGAGCAGGTCGTTGCCCGAGGACTGGTCCTCGTACGACGGCGCAGCGCGGTGGATTTCCCAATGCGCCGACGCTTCGACCGGGCCGGCCTCGTCGATCGGGCGACCGAGCACGTCCATGATGCGGCCGAGCGTACCGGCGCCGACCGGCACCGAAATCGCGCTGCCGGTGTTCGTTGCGACCAGGTTGCGCTTCAGGCCGTCGGTCGAGCCGAGTGCGATCGTGCGCACCACGCCGTCGCCGAGCTGCTGCTGGACTTCGAGCGTGATCGCGGTGCCTTCGACCTTCAGCGCGTCATACACGCGCGGCACTGCATCGCGCGGGAACTCGACGTCGACGACCGCGCCGATGATCTGGACGATGGTGCCCGTGGTGCTGGGAGTGACCTGAGCGTTCATGGTTGTTTCCTTGGCAAATCGATTCGTTGGATGCGAGCGCGGATGACGCGCTCAGCGGGTTGCGGCGTTTAGACCGCCGCGGCGCCGCCGACGATCTCCGAGATTTCCTGGGTGATCGCGGCCTGGCGGGCCTTGTTGTAGACGAGCTGCAGCGTGCCGATCAGCTTGCTCGCGTTGTCCGATGCGGCCTTCATCGCGACCATGCGCGCCGCATGTTCCGACGCCACGTTCTCGAGCACGGCCTGGTAGACCAGCGACTCGATGTAGCGCGAGAGCACGTGCTCGAGCACCGTCGGCGCGTCGGGTTCGTAGATGTAGTCCCAGTCGTGCTGCGCGACCTTCGTCGTCGACGCCGGCAGCGGCAGCAGCTGGTCGAACGTGGCCTGCTGAGTCATCGTGTTGACGAAGTGGTTGTAGCAGACGAACACGCGGTCGACCGAGCCGGCCTCGTACGCGTCCAGCACCACCTTCACCACGCCCACGACCTGCTCGAGCTTCGGGATATCACCCATGTGGGTGACCGAGCCGATCAGGTTGACCTTCAGGCGACGGAAGAACACCGACGCCTTCTGGCCGATCGTGACGACGTCGATTTCGACGCCCTGCTCGTGCCAGCGGCGGAACTCGCCGACCAGCTTGCGGAACATGTTGTTGTTGAGGCCGCCGGCGAGGCCGCGATCGCTCGACACGATCACGTACGCGACGCGCTTCACGTTCGCACGCTCGACCATGTACGGATGCTGGTAGTCGCCGCTCGCCTGCGCGAGGTGGCCGATCACCTGCTTCATGACCCGCGCGTACGGGCGCGAGGTCTTCATGCGGTCCTGCGCCTTGCGGATCTTCGAGGCGGAGACCATTTCAAGCGCGCGCGTCACCTTGCGGGTGTTCTGCACGCTCTTGATCTTCGATTTGATTTCGCGTCCGCCTGCCATCTCTCGCTCGCTTGTGTGCTGCTAACCGGGATCGGGCGCGATTCACCGCGCCCGGATGACGGCTGGGCTTACCAGCTGCCCGTCTGCTTGAACTCGGCGATCACCTGCTTGAAGGTGTTCTCGATCGAGTCGTCCCACGCGCCGGTCTGCGTGATGCGGTCGGCAAGCTCGCCCTGCGTGTTGGTGAAGTGCGAATGCAGGCCGGCTTCGAACGCGCCGATCTTCGACACCGGCACGTCGTCCATGTAGCCCTTGTCGACCGCATAGATCGACAGCGCCTGCAGGGAGATCGACAGCGGTGCGTACTGCTTCTGCTTCATCAGCTCGGTGACGCGCTGGCCGCGCTCGAGCTGCTTGCGGGTTGCTTCATCGAGATCGGACGCGAACTGCGCGAACGCCGCGAGTTCACGGTACTGCGCAAGCGCGATGCGGATGCCGCCCGACAGCTTCTTGATGATCTTGGTCTGCGCAGCGCCACCGACGCGCGACACCGAGATACCCGCGTTCACGGCCGGGCGGATGCCGGCGTTGAACAGGTCGGTCTCGAGGAAGATCTGGCCGTCGGTGATCGAGATGACGTTCGTCGGGACGAACGCGGACACGTCGCCCGCCTGCGTCTCGATGATCGGCAGCGCGGTCAGCGAACCGGTCTGGCCCTTGACGCTACCGTTGGTGAACTTCTCGACGTACTCCTCGGACACGCGCGAGGCGCGCTCGAGCAGGCGGGAGTGCAGGTAGAACACGTCGCCCGGATACGCTTCGCGGCCCGGCGGACGGCGCAGCAGCAGCGAGATCTGGCGGTACGCGACGGCGTGCTTGGACAGGTCGTCGTAAATGATCAGCGCGCCGTCCTGGCCGCGGTCGAGGAAGTACTCGCCCATGGCGCAGCCGGCGTACGGCGCGATGTACTGCATCGCGGCCGATTCCGACGCGGTCGCAGCAACGACGATCGTGTGCGCGAGCGCGCCCTGCTCTTCCAGGCGACGCACGACGTTCGCGACGGTCGAGTTCTTCTGGCCGATCGCGACGTAGATGCACTTAATGCCGGTGCCCTTCTGCGCGATGATCGCGTCGACGGCCATCGCGGTCTTGCCGGTCTGGCGGTCGCCGATGATCAGCTCGCGCTGGCCGCGGCCGATCGGGATCATGGCGTCGACCGACTTGTAGCCCGTCTGCACCGGCTGATCGACCGACTTGCGCCAGATCACGCCCGGGGCAACGCGCTCGACCGGTGCCGACAGGCTGTGGCCCAGCGGACCCTTGCCATCGATCGGCTCGCCGAGTGCATTGAGCACGCGACCGAGCAGCTGGTCGCCTATCGGCACTTCGAGGATGCGGCCGGTGGTCTTGGCCACGGCGCCTTCGCGCAGGTGCTCGTAGTCACCGAGGACGACGGCGCCGACGGAGTCGCGCTCGAGGTTCAGCGCGAGGGCGAAGGTATTGCCCGGCAGCTCGATCATTTCGCCCTGCATCACGTCGGCCAGGCCGAAGATGCGGACGATGCCGTCGGAGACCGACGTGACCGTGCCTTCGTTGCGGGCTTCGGCGGCCAGACCGACCTGCTCGATGCGGGTCTTGATCAGTTCGCTGATTTCGGACGGGTTGAGCGTGTTCTGCATGGGAGTTTCCCTGGTTCCGACGCGGACGCCGGGAGTAGATGAATTCGTGGGCTTACGCGGCGAGCGCCGACTGCAGGCGCTCGAGCTTGCCCTTGACCGATCCGTCGATGACGACGTCGCCGGCATCGATCACCGCGCCGCCGATCAGCGACGTGTCGATCGCCGATTCCAGCTCGACCTCGCGACCGAAACGGCGCTTGAGGCCATCGCGGATCGCGGCGAGCTCGGCGTCGCTGAGCTGCGATGCGGAGGTCACGCGCGCCTTGACGACGCGCTCGGCCTCGGCGCGCAGCTGCTCGAACAGGCCGGCGATCTCGGGCAGCAGTTCGAGTCGGCGGTTGTCGGCCAGCATCGTCACGAAACGCTGCACCGAGGCATCGGCACCGTCGATCGCAAGCAGGCTCGACGCGTTGTCGGAGGTCAGCTGCGGATGCTTCAGCACCGCCTGCGCCTGCGGGTCGGCGGCGACGCGCGCAGCGAAGGCCAGCGCCTGCGACCACGCGGTGACACGGCCATCGTCCCGCGCGGCGTTGAACGCGGCGCGGGCGTAGGGACGGGCAAGGGTCAGTGCCTGGCTCATCAATGCATCTCCGTCAGAGCTGGGCGGCCAGCTCGTCGAGCAGCGCGCGGTGGGCGTTCGGGTCGATCTCGCGACGCAGCACCTTCTCGGCACCCGCGACGGCGAGCGACGCGACCTGCGAACGCAGCTCCTCGCGGGCACGGTTCGCGGCGGCGTCGATCTCGGCCTGCGCGGCATCCTTCTGGCGATTGGCCGTGGCCACCGCTTCGGACTGCGCCTGCTCGAGGATCTGGCTCGCGCGCTGGTGCGCCTGCTCGATGATCTCGTTGGCCTTGCTGCGCGCTTCGCGGATCGCCACGTCGGCGTTCTGCTGCGCTTCTTCCAGCTTCTTCTGGCTGTTGTCGGCCGCGGCGAGGCCTTCAGCGATCTTGCGCTGACGCTCCTCGATGGCCGCGTTCAACGGCGGCCAGATGAACTTCATGGTGACCCAGATCAGCACCGCGAAGGTGAGCATCTGGCCAAAGAAGGTCATGTTGATATTCATGACAGCTCCGGTGATCGCGAGTCGGGCGTTTGGGCCCGGTCAGCCGCCCGCGAGTGCGGGCGGCCTTGAAGCAGGACAGCGGGCGATCAGCCAGCGTTCGCGGCGGCCTGGACGGCGCCGAGGAGCGGGTTGCCGAACGCGAACAGCAGGCCGACGGCGAGCGCGATGATGAACGCGGCGTCGATCAGGCCGGCGAGCAGGAACATACGGCCCTGCAGCATCGGGACCAGCTCCGGCTGACGCGCGGCCGACTCGAGGAACTTCGAGCCCATCAGCGCGATGCCGAGGCAGGCGCCGATCGCGCCCAGGCCGACCATCATGCCGATCGCGATCGCGGTCATGCCCTGCAGATGAGCGATGAATTCCATGGTGTTTCTCCTGCGGATTTAAGTGAAGTTTGAAGGGTGGAACGAAAGGGTGGAGCGGTACCGCGACAGCGGAATCGGGATCAATGGCTCTCGTACGCGCCGGCGATGTAGACGACGGTGAGAATCATGAAAATGAAGGCCTGCAGCAGCACGATCAGGATGTGGAACAGTGCCCAGGCGACGTTGAAGGCCACGCCCGGCAGGAAGGTGTAGAGGCTGCCACCGAGCAGGCCGGCGATCAGCATGAAGACGAGCTCGCCGCCGTACATGTTGCCGAACAGTCGCATCGCGAGGCTGACCGGCTTGACGCAGTACTCGATCAGGTTGAGGCCGAGGTTCGCTGGCGCGAGGACGATCTTGGCGACGGTGCCGTGCGCGTGGAACGGCGCGGTCAGCAACTCCTTGCCGAAACCGCCGATGCCCTTCGCCTTCATCGAGTGGTAAAGGATGATGAAGAACACCGGCACCGAGAGGCCGAACGTGGTGTTGAGGTCGGCGGTCGGCACCCAGCGGAAGAAGGTGTGGTGCGCGGCTTCAGCGCCGGATACGGTCTTGACCGCGAAGCCCGGCGCATCGAGCGGCAGCAGGTCCATGCAGTTCATCATCACGACCCACACGAAGATCGTGAGCGCGAGCGGCGTGATCGAGCGGCGATCGCCGTGGAACGTGTCCTTCACTTGGCCGTCGACGAATTCGAGGATGAGCTCGACGAACGCCTGACCCTTGGACGGAACGCCGGCGGTCGCGCGGCGCGCCGCCATGCCGAACCACAGGACGAAGATCAGGCCCAGCACCAGCGAGACGACCCACGTGTCGATGTGGAAGCCGCCACCGCCCAGCTGGATGGTGTTCTGGGTCAGGTGATGCTGGATGTACTCGTTCAGGCCGCCGCCGGAACCGGTCTGCTCGCTCACTGAAGACACCTATCGATTCAGAAGTTGGGCCGGGACGGCCGCCACTGTCGCCACCAGTACGCCCACCAGAAGTGCGAGCGTAGGCAGGCGCCAGACGGCGAGGCCGAGGATGATCACGATGGCGACCGTGGCCCACTTGGCCGCCATGCCCAACAGGAGTCGCGCCATCGCGAGACCGGCGGTGCCGATCCCGCCGCCAAGGGCGATCAGCATCGACACCAGCGCCGCCGCGACGACCGCGCCGCCACCCACCGCCGTCGCGAGCGCATCGCGCACACCGAAGGGGAGGAAAGCCAGCGTGGCCAACGCCGTCGCGCCGGCTTGCCAGACGATCGCGCGCGACGCCAGCCGGCGGCCTGCGGACAATGGATCGTGCACGCGGGATCGTCGGTCTGGAGGACGGCGCGAAAGCGCCCTGTGGAGCCCCAAAAGTATAAAGGGCGTGAGTTTTCCGGGCAACCGGCGGAGCCACGCCGGGTCGGTCGGCCGCTTCAGCTAGCCGACCCTGACGGTCCGGGACTGGCCTCGCTCTAGGTCCGCGTCGGTCGACGACAGATCGCGTGCCACGTCAGGGTCTACGCCCGCTTGGGCGCGCCCAACCAGCAAACTACCGCCGCCTGCGACCGCTCATCGCCATCGCGCGACGCGGCGGAACCTTTCGAAGAAGGCCCGGTCGTACTCCATGTCCGCGCCGGCCATGACGCCTCTCCTCGTCGACGGTGGCTTCGCGAACGCCCCGGCTCCGGCCGGGGCTTTTTATTTGTGCAGCCGGCGCATGCAACTGCGCATGCGCGACGACCTCACTTCTTCTTCGGAATGTAGAGGTCGGTGATCGTGCCTTCGAACACTTCGGCCGCCATGCCCACCGACTCGCTGAGCGTCGGATGCGGATGGATCGTCATGCCGATGTCGGCGACTTCCGCGCCCATCTCGATGGCAAGCCCCACTTCCGCGATCAGATCACCCGCGTGCACGCCGACGATGCCGCCGCCGATGACGCGATGCGTGGCTTCGTCGAACACGAGCTTGGTGAAGCCTTCGGTGCGACCGATGCCGATCGCGCGACCGCTCGCGGCCCACGGGAACTTGCCGACGCCGACCTTCAGGCCCTTCGCCTTGGCTTCGGTTTCAGTGACGCCGACCCATGCGATTTCCGGGTCGGTGTAAGCGACCGACGGAATCACGCGCGCCACCCATTCGCGCTTCTCGCCCGACGCGACTTCGGCCGCGAGCTTGCCTTCGTGCGTCGCCTTGTGTGCGAGCATCGGATTACCGACGACGTCACCGATCGCGAAGATGTGCGGCACGTTCGTACGCATCTGCCGGTCGACGGGAATGAAGCCGCGATCGGTGACCTGCACGCCCGCTGCTTCTGCACCGATCTTCGCGCCGTTCGGAACGCGGCCCACTGCAACGAGCACGCGATCGAACGACGTCGGCGACGGTGCGCCTTCGCCTTCGAACGTCACCTTGATGCCGGACTTCGATGCTTCGACGCCGGATGCCTTGACGTTGAGATGCACGGTGACGCCCTGCTTCTTCAGGCGATCGGCGAGCGGCTTGACGAGGTCGATGTCAGCGCCCGGCATCAGCTGCGCACCGAGTTCGACGACGGTGACCTGCGAACCGAGTGCGCGATACACCGTCGCCATCTCGAGACCGATGATGCCGCCGCCGACGACCAGCAACGTCTTCGGAATATCCGCGAGATCGAGCGCGTCGGTCGAATCCATGACGCGCTTGTCGTCCCACGGGAAGTTCGGCAGCTTCACCGCCTGCGAGCCCGCGGCGATGATGCATTGCTCGAAGCGGATCAGCTGCGTGCCCGCCTCGCCCTGCACTTCGACTTCGTTCGGCGACACGAAGCGACCGGTGCCCTGCACCACGCGCACCTTGCGCTGCTTGGCCATGCCGCTCAGGCCCTTGGTGAGCTGGCCGACGACCTTGTCCTTGTACGTGCGCAGCGCATCGAGCTGAATCTTCGGCGCGCCGAAATCGATGCCGTAGTCCTTTGCATGCTGCGCTTCGTCGATTACCGCCGCCGCATGCAGCAGCGCCTTCGAAGGAATGCAGCCGACGTTGAGGCAGACGCCGCCGAGCGATGCGTACCGCTCGACGAGCACGGTGTCGAGGCCGAGGTCGGCCGCGCGGAATGCCGCGGTGTAACCGCCGGGACCCGCACCGAGCACGAGCATGCGGCATTCGACATCGGCCTTGCGACCGCTTGCGGCTGCGGCCTTCGGCGCAGGCGCCGACGGTTGCGGCGCAGGCGCAGGCTGCTTCGCATCGCCGTAGCCTTTCGCTTCCGCGCTTGATGGCGATGCGGCCACTGGATCGCGTGCTGAAGGCGCTGCTTGCGGTGTCGGTGCAGCAGCGCTCGACGGCGCAGCCGGCTTCGCGTCACCCGCACCTTCCGCGTCGAGCACGACAATCACCGCGCCTTCCGACACCTTGTCGCCGACCTTGACGCGCAGCTCGCGCACCACGCCGTCGGCGGCCGACGGAACTTCCATCGTCGCCTTGTCGGATTCGAGGGTGACCAGGCCCTGGTCCTTCGCTACGCGATCGCCGACGGCGACCAGCACCTCGATCACGGGTACGTCATCGAAGCCGCCGATGTCGGGGACTTTCACTTCGATCGGGGTCGCCATCACTTCTCCTCCGGGGTCGGTCCGGCGCCCGCGGGGGCGGCCGGTGGATCTTCATGGATCTCGCGTTCGACGTCGCGTAGCGCGTCGTTCTCGGCGAGCGCCGTGCGCTCGTTCGCCGTCGGCAGCGGCGCTGCAGGCACTGCGTTGTCCGTTTCCGGAATCACGCGGCCGCTCATCATTGCCATCGCCTCGACGCCTTCGTGTCCGAACAGGCTGCGCACGTGCAGGTCGCGCTGCGGGAACGGAATCTCGATGCCGTATCGCTGCAGTGCAGTGTGCAATGCCCAGTTGTAGGCCGCTTTCACCGTCGACGGCCGGCGCGTGGCTTCGGCGTTGAGCCAGACGATCAGCTGGAACTCGAGGCGGCTTTCAGCGAACTCGACCAACCACACCTGCGGGCCGCGCGGACCTTCTTTTGCGAGCGTAAAGGGCACCTCGCACGCAGCTTCGAGCGCGGCCTTCTTCACGACTTCCTTGTCAGTGCCGTAGGCGACACCGAACGGAATACGCATGCGGCGCGACGCTTCCAGCAGCGTCCAGTTGACCACGCGGCCGCTCACGAACTCTGCGTTGGGCACGAGGATGTTGAGGTTGTCGTTGGTGCTGATGCGCGTCGCGCGGATCTTGATGTCCCGCACCACCCCGTGCACGCCGGATTCGAGTTCCACGAAATCGCCGATCTTGATCGAACGATCGAACAGCAGGATCAGGCCGGACAGGAAATTGTTGAAGATGGCCTGCAGGCCGAAGCCCAGTCCCACACCGATCGCACCCGCGAACACGGTGAACTTCGACACCGGGATGCCGGCGACTTCCAGCGCGATGAGCACGCCGAAGAACAGCAGCGCGTAACGCACGACGCGACTGATCGTGTAGATCGATGCGGCGTTGACACCTTCGCGTTCGCCGTAACGCGTGAGTGCTCGGCCGATGAAGCGTGACGCCGCGAAGAAGAGGATGAGCAGCACGATCGCCGACGCGAGGTCGCCGACCGTGAGGTCGAGCCCCGCGACGCGCACGAGTTCGTAGTCGAGAAACGGCTGCACGCCCTGCCAGCCGTCCTGCGCGGCATCGCGCACGCGCGCGCCGGCTGCGTGCAGGTCGCGCGCCGTCTGCGCGTGCGGCATCGTCAGAGCAGCACGCGCCGCATGTCGGCCATGAGCTGCGCGAGATATGCGGTGAAGCGCGCGGCCGATGCGCCATCGATCACGCGGTGGTCGTAGCTCAGCGACAACGGCAGGATCAGGCGCGGCTGGAACTGCGAGCCGTCCCACACCGGCCTCATCGCGGACTTCGACACTCCGAGGATCGCGACTTCCGGCGCGTTGACGATCGGCGTGAAGCTGGTGCCGCCGATGCCACCAAGCGAGCTGATCGAGAAGCAGCCGCCGGTCATGTCGGCGGGGCCGAGCTTGCCGTCGCGCGCCTTCTTCGCGAGCTCGCTGGTTTCCTGCGCGAGTTCGACGACGCCCTTTTTGTCGACGTCGCGGATCACCGGCACCACGAGGCCATTCGGCGTGTCCGCGGCGAAGCCGACGTGGAAATACTTCTTCAGCACCAGCTTCTCGCCGCTCGCATCGAGCGATGCATTGAAGTCCGGATACTTCTTGAGCGCGGCGACCACGGCCTTCA
The DNA here is from genome assembly GCF_054057595.1 of Lysobacter sp. HA18. Taxonomy (NCBI): domain Bacteria; kingdom Pseudomonadati; phylum Pseudomonadota; class Gammaproteobacteria; order Lysobacterales; family Lysobacteraceae; genus Lysobacter; species Lysobacter sp. HA18. The sequence goes on along the minus strand of NZ_JBSRZL010000001.1, from coordinate 700,091 downwards.
TCAGGAACGCGAGCATCGTCACCTTGACGCCGCTCTTCTCGTTTTCCTTGTTGAGCGCGACGCGCAGTTCTTCGAGCTGCGTGATGTCGGCATCGTCGTGCTGCGTGACGTGCGGGATCATCGCCCAGTTGCGTGCCAGGTTCGCGCCGGAAAGCTTCTTGATGCGCGAGAGTTCACGCACTTCGATCTCGCCGAACTTCGCGAAGTCGACCTTCGGCCACGGCAGCAGGTTGAGGCCACCACCGAGCGATGCACCGCCCGCCGACGGCGCGGCGGTCGCGCCCGACATCACCTGCTTGACGTGCTGCTGCACGTCTTCCTTGGTGATGCGGCCACCCTTCGCGCTGCCACTCACGCGTGCGAGGTCGACACCGAGTTCGCGCGCGAACAGGCGCACTGCGGGGCTCGCGTAGGGCACGGCATCGGGCATCAGCTCGCCGGCGTCGAACGTCACCGGCGGCGTACGCGGTTCGGCAGGCGGCATCGGCGCAGTGGTCGTCGTCGGCGCTGCACCCGGAACGGAACCGCCGTGCGCGGCGATGTCGCGCTTGGTGAGGTTGTCGACATCGCCCGACACCGCGACCGGCTCGACGCGGTTCGGGCGTTTCGGCGGGACGCGGCTGCGACGAAGACGTCGCGACCTGCGCGGTATCGGCGCCCGGCTGCGCACCGTTCGACGACGGACCGGACGTCGCTGCGGCGGGTGCGGCTGCGTCGGCCGGCTCGATCATCGCGACCAGTGCGCCTTCGGCGAGCTTGTCGCCGACCTTGACCTTGAGCTCGCGCACCACGCCGGCGAACGGCGCGGGCACTTCCATCGTGGCCTTGTCGGACTCGAGCGTGACGAGGCCCTGGTCGGCTTTCACCGTGTCGCCCACGGACACGAGCACCTCGATGACGGGGACGTCGTCGTAGTTGCCGATGTCGGGGACGCGCGCTTCCTTCAGGTCAGCCATGCAGGACTCCGCAATGAATATTGCCAAACCACCATTCTCGCCTCTGGCGACGATTGCGCCAACCGCGCCTCGACATTACATCGACGCGCGACTACCGAACGCGATGTTTCGTGCGCGTGGAAGCGACCGTCCGCGGGGCAAGGAAGGTTCAGTCGCACGAGGTTAGGTTGCATGCACCGGTCGGTGGCGCCGACCGTTCCCTGCAAACGATTACAAGGAGGCCACTCCATGAAACAGCATCTCACCCTCGCCCTTCTGGGCACTCTCGCCGTCGCTCCCTGCGCCTTTGCTCAGGACGCCGGCACCGGTTCCGCCAGCGGCAAGCACGTCGCCATCGTCGGCGGCGTCGCTCTGAACAATCCGACGGGCGATGCCAACGTCGGGGCGGCACGAACCAATCTGGACGGCGAGGCCGTCGGCACGCTGGGCGCCAGCTGGTTCATCAACGACAACATCGCGATCGAAGGCTGGGGTGCCAGCAAGGCCGGTTATCGCATGACCACGGCCAACGGCAAGGTCGGCAGCGTCGATGCGCAGCCGTATGCACTGAGCGGCCAGTACCACTTCGGCTCGCCGGACAAGACGGTGCGTCCGTTCGTGGGCCTGGGCTACTACCAGATGAACTACGACGACGAATCCGCACAGGCCGGCGCGGCCCTGTCGGGCCATCGCATCGGCGTGGACACCGCGCAGGGCCCGATGGCCACGGTGGGCGCGGACCTCAACCTCGGCGAGCACTGGTTCGCGCGCGGTGACGTGCGCTACCTGCACGGCAACTCGGATCTTTCGGTCGACGGCGTCAAGGCCGGCGAAGTGAAGGCGAATCCGGTGGTGGTCGGCGTCGGTATCGGTACGCGCTGGTAACAACAGCTCGCGACAGCGGGAACGGAGCGGGCCCTTCGGGGCCCGTTCTGTTTGGCGCGCATGGATTCACGCGTCGTCCGTCGCGCGGCCGCTAGCCTGCAGGTCGACCACGGGAGTGCCGCGATGACGACGAAACTCGACGGGCCGTTGCGTCGCGAACTCGACGTCGGCGGACAGGCCTACACGCTCACCATCGACAAGGATGGCCTGCGACTTGTGCAGAAGGGCCGTCGCAAGGGTCTCGACCTGCAATGGAAGGCGCTGCTCAGCGGTGACGCCGGGGCTCGCCGCCGCGCTGCAGGGCAGCGTCGCGAACCTCAGGAACTGAGCGATGCCCGAAGGCCCCTCACTCGTCATCCTGCGCGAAGCCACCGAGTCACTGGTCGGGCTCAAGGTGCTCGAAGCCACCGGCAACACCAAGCAACCGCTCGAACGCCTGCCCGGGTCGCGGCTGCGCGCGATCCGTACCTGGGGCAAGCATTTCCTGCTGGATTTCGGCGATTTCTCCATCCGCATCCACATGCTGATGTTCGGCAGCTATGCGATCGACGAACGCAAGGAAGACAAGACGCCGCGGCTGTCGCTGCGCTTCACCCGCAAGCGCGAGCTGAACTTCTACTCGTGCTCGGTGCGCTACATCGAGGAGCCGCTGGATGAGGCCTACGACTTCACCGCCGATGTCATGGCGGACGAATGGGACCCGAAGGCCGCGCGTCGCAAGCTCAAGGACATGCCGAACACGATCTGCGCGGATGCGCTGCTCGAGCAGGACGTATTCGCCGGCGTCGGCAACATCATCAAGAACGAGGTGCTCCACCGCATCCGCGTGCATCCCGCGACGCGCGTGGGCGACCTGCCGCCGCGCAAGCTCGGCGACATGATCCGCGAGGCGCGCACCTACAGCTTCGACTTCTACGAATGGAAGAAGGAGTTCACCCTGCGCAAGCACTGGCAGGTGCACGCGAAGAAGACCTGCCCGCGCGATGACACACCGCTGAGCTTCGAGCGCCATCTCGGCGTCAAGAAACGCCGCGCGTTCTGGTGCGATACCTGCCAGAAGCTCTACGGCGACACGGTGTACGTGCCGTCGCCACCGACGAAACCGGCTTCGAAGCGGTCGACGAAGTCCGCCCCGAAGCCGGCCAAACGCGTCAGTCGCCGATGATGCGCAGACCGAAGATCAGCTGAGCCGACTGCACGCCACGCACCGAGCCGCTCACGTTGAGACGCACCGTCGTCGGCTTCTTGAAGAACTCGTTCACCTGCGCATCGGTCAGGCCGAAACGTGTCGGTCAGCGTACGGCGATTGATGAAGCCCGCGATGCAGACCGCCGAATCACGATAGCGCTCGCTGATCGTGGTGCCAGGCGGCAGCGGCACCTGGTACATCTCCGACGACGTCATGCTCGAGGTCAGGTGACCGTTGAACGGCAGGCCCGTGGTCGGATCGATCAATGACGGATCCGCGAGCACCGGGTTCTCGATGGTGAGCGTCGGGTTGTAGCGCAGCTGCGACACGGCGTTCGTCGCGCCGGGATTCGTGTAGGTGACGTTGATGAACGGCGAGAACCAGTAGCACATCAGCGACTTGGTGGCCTTGCCCGGCAGCGCGATGTGCGCGATGTCGGTGAGTGCGAAATTCGTGTTGACCGTGGTGCTGGTGATGGGCGTGCACGGATCGGTGCTGGCCGGGTCACACGCGGTATCGAGCGTGACCACGCCCTGCGTCAGGCCGAGCCACGTGAGGTTGCGACCGAACGAATCGACATCGCCGACGTCATCGACGGTGACCGCGGCTGCCGACATCGTCGGCGTGGCGACGCTCTTGTTGCCGCGCGTCATGCGCAGTGCCTGCTTGCTGGGCAGCAGGTCCAGGCCGCGCGGTTCTACTGACCGGCGTGTTGCGGCGCCCGCCTGCTGCGCGGCGAGCACACCCGCGAGTACGAGTGCCAGCGAAACCGTTGTCGTGATGCGAGCCATTACATCCCCTCCGTGAGTTGTGGTGCGCGGAGGATGGACCTGTGACGGCGCGCACAAGAGGCCGCCTGTCGGCTTCACGGGGTCGTAACGATTTCGACCTCGCTGGCGCGCACGCGTTCGCGTCGCAGCAGGTAGAGCCCGCTGCCGACGATGATCGCGGCGCCGAGCCAGGTCATCGCATCGGGCAGCACGCCCCAGATCGCGACGTCGAGCAGTACGCCCCAGACGAGTGCGGTGTATTCCAGTGGCGCGATGAGCGAGGCCTCGCCGAGCCGGAATGCTTCGGTGACCGCGTACTGGCCGATGCTGCCCGCCACGCCGACACCGACGATGACCGCGACGTCCGCGCCGCGCACGGGATGCCAGTCGGGCAATGCGAACGCACCTGCGCCGACCGCCATCAACACGAGCAGCCAGACCATCATCGCCTGCGTGCTGTCGGTGCGCGCCAGAATGCGCACGCTGATCGCGCTGACGGCGTACATCGTCGCGGCGAGCAATACCGCAAGCGCCGCAGTGCTGACGAGGCCGTCGCCGGTCGGCCGCAGCAGCACCAGCGTTCCGAGCAGGCCGATCGCGATCGCCGTCCAGCGTCGCGGCCCGACCTTCTCGCGCAGGATAGGCACGGACAACGCGGTGACGATCAGCGGCGCAACGAAGAAGATCGAATACGCCGTCGACAGCGGCAATGTTTTCAGCGCATAGACGAACGACGCCATCATCGCCACGCCCATCGCGCCACGCAGCAGATGCAGCGGCCAGCGCACGCGTAGAAGCGGCGCGACGCCGCCTCGATGCAGCGCCCACGCCAGCACGAACGGCAGCGACGCCGCGCCGCGCAAGGCCGCGACTTCGAACGCCGGGTAATGCGCGCTGAGATGCTTCAGGCCCGCGTCCATCAGCGAAAAGCTGGCGACGGCGGCCAGCATCATCAACATGGCACGGGACGGGCGGCTCGACATCGACGACTCCGGAGACGAAGCCGCACGATGCGTGGCTAGGTGCCGGCGCGCAACCTCGCGAAGCGCCGCAGCCGCGCACGCAGCACCAGCGCATGCGCGAGCGGATAACCGCCGAGCAGCCCGCCGAGCATCGGCAACGTGGTGTGCATCGATGCGGGCAGCACCGTCAGCCCGCCGGCGGCCGACAGCAGCGCACGTGCGAGCACGGCGGTCGCAAGCAGCGCCATGAAGAGCCGATGCGGACGTGCTTCGACGAAGCGCCCACCGCGGCGCAGCTCGGTGGTGAAAGCCGCACCCGCGCCGAGCACGAGCCCGACGCCGAGTCCCGCCGCGAGCGCGGTCACCGAATCCGGATGACGCCACGCCGCGATGGCGAACGCGACCAGCAGCGCGACGACGAGCAACACCGCCCGCAGCACCAGCGGCGGGCCGAACACGGGCTGCCAGACCGGGCGACGGAACGGGCGTCGCACCAGCCCGACCACGCCGAGCACGACGCCCAGCGCCATCACCGCGACCAGCAGCGCGAGTGCGATCAGCAGCGGCACGGCGGCGCGATGACGGCGGGAAACGGGGCGATCGGTCGTGTCATCGCGCGAGCATTGCGCAGCGGCCGTCGTCGCCACGCGACCGCTGCGCTAACCTGTCGCCGTTTTCACGGGAATCCGCCATGCCTTCGTTCGATATCGTTTCGGAAGTCGACGCCCACGAGCTCACCAATGCCGTCGACCAGGCCAACCGCGAGCTGACGACGCGCTTCGACTTCAAGGGCGTCGATGCGACGTTCGAGCTCGACGACCAGAACATCAACATGTCCGCGCCGAGCGACTTCCAGCTCAAGCAGCTCAGCGACATCCTGCGTGCGCGGCTGATCGCGCGCGGCATCGACGCGCGCTGCCTGGAGTTCAAGGACGTGCTGGTGAACGTGGCCGGTGCGCGTCAGACGGTGGCGGTCAAGCAAGGCATCGAGCGCGAACTGGCGAAGAAGATCCAGACGACGATCAAGGACGCCAAGCTCAAGGTCGACAGCCAGATCAACGGCGAGAAGCTGCGCGTGACCGGCAAGAAGCGCGACGACCTGCAGGCGGCGATGGCGCTGCTGCGCGCCGCCGAGTTCGAACGCCCGCTGCAGTTCGACAACTTCCGCGACTGAGTGGACGTCGAGCCCGTCGAGATCGCCGCGACGCGCCGCTGGCTGGAGCGCGCGGTGATCGGGCTGAATCTCTGCCCGTTCGCGAAGGCGGTGCACGTCAAACGGCAGATCCGGTTCGTGCTGAGCGATGCGCGCGATACCGACGCGCTGCGCGGCGAACTCGAACGCGAACTGCAGCATCTGCACGCCACGCCCGCCGACGAGATCGACACCACGCTGATCGTGCATCCGCGGGTGCTGCAGGATTTCCTCGACTACAACACCTTCCTCGCCGTCGCCGACCGCACCGTGCGCAGGCTCGGTCTGGAAGGCGAGATCCAGGTCGCGAGCTTCCATCCGGATTACGTGTTCGCCGGCGAGCCGGACGACGACGCATCCAACTGCACCAACCGCACGCCCTACCCCACGCTGCACCTGCTACGCGAGGCGAGCATCGATCGCGCGGTCGCGGCGTATCCCGATCCGGACGTCATCGTCGAGCGGAACATCGCGACGATGCGGCGGCTGGGCGTCGACGGTTTCCGCCGGCTGCTGGCGCCGTGATGTAAATTTTTCTTGACATCGCTCGGCGATCCGCTCAACCTCCACATGTAAGGTTTTTCATACATTAGGAGACGCCGCCATGCCGATGTCGTTCCGCGAGAAAAGCCAGTGGGTCGTGCTCATCGCGCTGCTGCTGGTCTACGTGCCCTACTTCGTCCGCGCGCTGCCGGGGCATGGCGCGGACGTGGCGCCGTCCGACGTGGCCCGGTTCGTCGGCGCGGTCATCGCCATGGTGCTGTTGCAGGTGGTCGGCCACGTCATGCTCACCGTCGCCAACCGTCGCGATCTGGCCCACGGCGTGCAGCGTGACGAGCGCGATCGCCTGATCGACCAGCGCGCCGGGCGCATCGCCCTGCATGTGCTGTCGGTCGGCGTGTTCGCCACGCTGTGCGCCGCGCTGCTGGTGCGGGGCAACTTCGTCGTCGTGCACGTGCTGTTCGGCTTCTGGGTGCTGTCGCAGGCCGTCGAACTGACGACGCGAATCGCGCTCTATCGCCGGGGGGCGTGATGGGCAAATCGACGCGACGCCTGACCAATCGCCTGAAGCAATTGCGGCTGGACGCGGGGATCACCCAGCAGGATCTCGCGGACGCCGCGGGCATCACGCGGCAAACCGTCATCGCCATCGAAGGCGAAAAGTATTCGCCGTCGCTGGAAGTCGCGTTCCTGATCGCGGAAGCGCTCGGCGCGGCGATCGACGACGTGTTCCAGCTGCAGGCGCGCGCCGGCTAAGCAGGTCGCCGCATCAACGGACGAAGACCGCGTCGATATCGGCAGTCGTCATCTCGCGCCATTGGCCGGACGGCAGGTCGCCGAGATCCAGCGTACCGATGCGCGCGCGATGCAGCGCGTCGACGTGATTGCCGACCGCCGCGAACATGCGGCGCACCTGGTGGTAGCGGCCTTCGGTGATGGTCAGACACGCATGGCGTGCATCGATCACCTCGAGCGTGGCCGGTGCCAGCGGCGTGGTTTCGTTCTCCAGCATCATCGTGCCGCTGGCGAATAACGCGGCTTCGTCGCCGCGAAGATTGCTGGCGAGCGTCGCCTCGTACACCTTGGGCACGTGGTGCCTGGGCGAAATGATCCGGTGCAGCAGCGCGCCGTCGTCGGTCATCAGCAGCAGACCGCTGGTATCGCGGTCGAGTCGGCCGACGGTGGACAGGATCGGATCGCGCAGGCGGAAGCGCGGGGGCAGCAGGTCGTAGACGAGACGGCCGGCGTCCTTGGTCGAACAGGTGTAGCCGGCGGGCTTGTGCAACATCAGCGCGAGACCGGGCGGCGGATCCAGCGGTTCGCCGTCGAAGCGGACGTCGCGCGCATCACGCACGTCGTCAGCGTAGAGCACGTCGCCGGTTGCGTCGGTGATGCGGCCCTCGCGGAACATCTGCTGCACCTGACGGCGCGAGCCGTAGCCGAGGTTGGCGATGAGTCGCAGCAGTTTCATCGACGCGCCTCGAACGCCTTGAAGCCGCGCGCGTCGGCGAGCACGCGCACCTCGCGGAACACGCTGGTGAGCGTGGCTTCGTACGGCAGGTGGCGGTTGGCGACCATGAAGAAACGTCCGCCGGGATTCAATGCACCCGCGGCGACTTCGATGAAGCGTCGGCCGAGATCGGGACGATCCATGCGGTCGTCGGCATGGAAACGGCGGATTGCTGACGATCACGTCGAAGCGCCCGTCGATGCCGGCGGTGACGTCGGCCCAATGCGTGTCGATGGCGACACGCGGTGCGAAGCGCGCGAGGTTGTGTGCGAGCAGCGGCAACGCGCGACGTTGTGCCTCGAACGCATCGAGCGTGATCACGCCGGGATTACGCGACAGCAGTTCGATCGCCAGGTAACCCCAGCCTGCGCCGAGATCCGCGGCGCGTCCGGCGAGATCCGCCGGCAGATGCGCGGCCAGCAATGCCGATGCCGGATCCACGCGATCCCATGCGAACAGGCCGGGCCGACTGAGCACATCACCGCCGAGGATCGCGCGCTGCGCATCGAGCGCCAGCCAATCATCGACCACCGACGACACGGCGCGACCCGGCTCGGTCCACACCACACGACACTTGTGCTTGCTGAGCACGCTGACTTCGCCGCCGACCGCGGCGAGGTCGTCCTGCATCGAACGCGCGCCGGCGTTGTTGGCGGCGCAGGCGACGACGCGACCGGTGTCGCCGGCGAGTTTCATCGCGCGCGCCAGCATTGCGCGCGCCTGTTCGCGCTGGCGTGGCGGAAGCACGAGAACCAATGGAAACGTGGCAGGCGGCATGAACTCCTCCGCAGCAATGTTGAAACCATTGCGCTCCAGCGCCGCGGCCGGCGGGCGGTAGTCCTGCTCGCAGGCGATGCCGGCGTGGGCCCAGCGCTGCAAGGCCGGGCCCGGCCGCGCGCCGAGGAAGACGGCACCGGTCGGCGGCGGCAACTGGCCGTCGTCGAAGGGAAGGAACAGGGCGTCGAGGGCCGGATCGGTCTGCACGGCGTGTCGGATTGCGGGGGCGCGACAGTCTAGGGCCTCGCCCATTGCCGCGGCCGCAACGCTCGCTTCATCGCATGCGAACACGAGTCGGACCAGTCTGGTCGCAACCCATCCATCCGGAGGCGACATGATCCGTGCACTCTTCGTCGGCGGCGTAGTGGACAACAGCGAGATGGACCTGGACGGTCCGCAGCCACCGAAGCATTACCCGGAGAACACGGGTGGAGGCGCGTCGCGTTACAGCCTTCGGCAGGTGGGAACGACCGAAGACCGCGTCGTCTATGCGGTGTACGGCGCGCCGGACGTCGACGATGGCTTCGTCCAGCGTGTCGCCGACGAACGCGATTACGCGCGACGCTTCGCCGCGCAGGCGCAAACGGTGCACTGAGCCTGCGGCGTTACTGCGCCAGCAGCGGATACGGATTGATCGGCGTCGACTTCCACCACTGCTTCTCGGGGCCGAGGTCGCCGACACTGAAGTGCAGGTGCGGCGCTTCGGGGCTGGCGTCGCCCGTGCTGCCGACATAGCCGATCACCTGGCCCTGCTTGAGCGCCTGCCCTTCGGCGAGGCCGGGCGCATAGCCCTGCAGGTGCGCGTAGTAGTAGACGCGCTGCCCGTCGGGGCCGAACTCGTAGATCGTCAGACCGCCGAGCTTGCTGGTGAACAGCTTGGCGACGGTGCCGTCGATCGCGGCGAATACCGGCGTTCCGGCCGGGGCCATGATGTCGATGGCCTCGTGCACGCGGCCCGCGGCGCGGCTCTGCGTGTAGGTATCGACGAGTTGCGTGCGCGCGACGCCTGCCACCGGAATGATCAGTCCGCTGCCGGTGACGACGGGCGTAGCCGCTGGCGCAATCGGCGCGACGGCTGACAGCCCAGGCGTCGGCGCGACCGGCGCTGAGGGCGTGGTCGTTGCAGGCGTCGCGGTGCCGGTCGGCGTCGACACAGCAACAGGCGTCACCGGGCACGGCGCGGCGTTGGAACGCGCGTAGTACCAGGCAACGTTCGCGCCGAGCAGCGCGCCGATGGCGAACACGAGCAGGTAACGAAGCATGTGGAGCCTCCTGCCGCTGATCGTGCACAGCGGCTGTTCGCACCCGCGTGAAGCCGCTTCGTTCACCGCGGTTTGGCGCGCCGCCGCCGAGCATGGCGACCTTCAGGAGACCGCCCATGCGCATCGCACCCCGCGTCTACACCGCCCAGTACGACATCGATCGCCTGCAGGCGATGATCTTCGAGCTGCCCAACGACGAGCACGTGCAGCTCACGCTCGACGACGGCCGCGTGCTCAGCGGCGTGATCGCGGGGCGTCCGATGACGATGCAGTTCTTCGATCCGAACGGCGTGGAAGGTACGAACGGCACCGTGCGCCTCGAACAACCCGCACTCGAGCATCCCGAGCAGGCGCGATGGGTGGATCTGTTCCTCGACCAGATCGTCGAAGTGCGACATCTCGATCGACACGAACTCGCTGCGCGACCGGCCGCTGGCGCAAGCGACAGCGTGCACTCGTCGCGAACGGAATGAACAGGGAACGTTGACGCCTGCTTCACGGAACGACGCAAATCCTCGCCGCCCCCTGTAGGTCCAAGAGGCGCGGGATGCTCATGCAGATCCACCGCTCCCCGGCGTCGCGCAACAACGCGCACGTCCATCTCCATACGATGCTCGATCTACTGCCGGCGGGTGCGTGCATCTGCGACGCGCACGGCCGCATCACCCACTGCACGGCGAAGGCGATCGCGCTCTGGGGTTGCCAACCCGACCTCGAAGACGACGCACCGCGCTGGAGCGGCGCCATGCAGCTGTTCGACGAAGACGGCCGACCGATGTCGCACTGCTCATCGCCGCTCGCGCGCGCCGTGCATGACGGCGTGCCGCACCACGGGCGTCGCGTGCAGCTCGCGCGGCCCGATGGCACGCGTCGCCATGCACTGAGCTATGCGAGCCCGCTGATCGACGACCACGGTGACGTGACCGGCGGGCTCGACCTGCTGGTCGACGTCACCGAGCAGCACCGCGTCGCGCAGGCCGAGCGTCAGCGCGTGCGTGCGCAGGGCGAGCAGCTCGTCGCGCTGGCCTGCGAAATCCGCGCCAGCCTGACCCCGTTGCGTCGCCCCGATCGCGAGGTCGCGGCGCCTGCGTTCGACGACCAGCTGCGCCACATCACCCGCCTGGTCGACCGCGTGCTCAACCTCGAGGTCGACGCCGACTAAGGCGACGCGCTTGATTCTCCACCCGGTGCGGCCCACCCTTGGCGCCGCCCGGGCCGCCCGCCCGGAGATCCACTCCGGCCGACCCATGCGAACGACACCCCATCGCGGCGTCCGTGTCCTGCCTCGCGCCCGCGTCGCGCGCGGATCAGGCGCAACTGCGACGCCCGCACGTGTTGCCGCGCACCAATTCGCGCCATGAACAGCACCACCCTCGACCGTTCGCTCGATGCTGCCCTCGAGGGCACATTCGCCGACGCGCCGTTCGGCATCGGCTGCGTCGACACGGCCGCTCAGTGGCTGCATGCCAACACCGCGCTGCGCGCCATCCTCGGCGGCGACACGTTGCCGTCGCTGCGCCAGCTGGCCGGGGCGATGCATGCCACGGCGCTCGACGACCTGCTCGCCGGCCGTCGTGCACGGCTGCGGCTCGAACCAGAGCACGCCGCATCGCAGCCGGTGCTCGACGTTCTGCGCATGCTTGATGCGGACGGCCGCGTTGCCGGTTTCATCGTCCATGCCGAAGACCTGTCCGCGCAGCGCCGTGCCGCCGCCGAGCGCGATGCCTTCTTCGCGCTGACGCCCGACCTGCTCGCCTTCGTCGACGCACGCGATCGGCTCGTCGAAGTGAATCCCGCATGGGAAACCACGCTCGGCTGGCCGGCGCGCGAACTCGTCGGCCATCGCGTCGACGAATTCGTGCACGAGGACGATCGCGACCGCGTGCTCGCGCAGTTCGCCGACGTGCGCGGGGGCTTGGCCGATACGACGTTCCGCGGCCGCCTGCGTTCGCGTTACGGCGGTTATCGCTGGATCGAATGGCAGGTGCGCGAGTTCGACGTCGCGCGTCTTTACTGCACCGCGCGCGACGTCACCGACCAGGTGCGCGCACGCGATTCGCTGCTTCGCCATCGCGACGAACTCGAACGCCGCATCACGCAGCGCACGCACGAACTCGATCGCGCGCTGGCCCGCCTGCAGCTGCATGCGGACAACTCCCCGTTGGCGACCGTCGAATGGGATCGCCACCTGCGCGTCTCCCACTGGTCGCATCGCGCACGCGAAATGTTCGGTTGGCGCGAGGACGAGATCGTCGGCCGCGAACCGTCCACCGCACCGATGCTGCATCCCGATGACGTTGCGGTCGTCGACGCCGCGATGCAGCGCCTCGCCACGCGCGAAGCCTCGCGCAGCGTGCACACCGTGCGCATGGTCGCGCGCGACGGCCGCACGCGCGTCTGCGAATGGTTCGACTCGGCGCTGTTCGACGCGAGCGGACGCGTCACGTCGATCCTTTCGCTGGTGCAGGACGTCACCGAACGCGAAGCCGCGGCGACGGCATTGGCCGACAGCGAGGAACGGTTCCGCCTCGCGTTCGAGCAGACCGCGGTCGGCATGGCGCACGTCGCCCTCGATGGGCACTGGCTGCGGATCAACCGCCGACTTGCCGACCTGCTCGGTCGCGACCTCGACGAACTTGTCGGCACCACGCTGCGCGACATCGTGCATCCCGATGATCGCGATGCCGACGCCGCCGACATGGCACGCCTGCTCGCAGGTGATATCGATTCGCTCGACGTCGAAGCGCGCCTGCTCTGCATAGATGGCAAGGCGATCTGGACGCGACGCCAAGTGTCGATCCGTCGCGACGCGAGCGGCGCGCCGGTGCATCTCATCGTCGTCGTCGAGGACATCGACGCACGCAAGGCGACCGAAGCTGCATTGCAGCGCGCGCACGAAGAACTGGAAGCGAAGGTCGCCGAGCGCACGGTCGAACTCGAACGCCTGATGGCGGTACTGGAAGGCCAAGCGCGGCAGGACGCATTGACCGGCCTACCCAATCGTCGCGGCTTGATGGAGCGCCTGCCGCGCTCGATTGACCGCAGCGCGCGCCATGAAGGCGCGATCGTCGCGATGTTCGTCGATCTCGATCGTTTCAAGCACGTCAACGACACGCTCGGCCACGACGCGGGCGACGTGCTGCTGCGCGAATGCGCGCAACGCCTGGTGGCATCGGTACGCAAGACCGACATCGTCGCGCGACTCGGTGGCGACGAGTTCGTGATCGTGCTGGAAAACGTGCGCGATCCGGAAACGCATGCGCGCCGCGTCGCGGAGAAGATCCGCCATGCGCTGGCGTTGCCGGTCGATGTGGGCGTCGGACAGATCGCGGTGTCGGCGAGTGTCGGCGTCGTGGTGCAGACCTCGGGGCCGATCACCGCCGACGAGCTGATCGCGCATGCCGATCGCCGCATGTATGCGGCCAAGCACGCGGGCGGCAATGCGGTGCGCATCGAGGACGCGCCGCACTGAAGCGCGACGCGCGTCACCTTTATTCACACCGGCGCAGGTGATTTCCCCCGCTGTGGCGTAACGCACGCATCGCTAAGCTGGTTCGAATTCCGCCTCGCGATGCGCCATGTCCGCTGCCGCCCTGCCTGCCAATGAGCTGTCCCGCCAGTCGCTGCTCGAAGCGCTCGGCATCCTCGACACCGCGCCGGAAGACGACTACGACGACATCGTGCGCATCGCCGCGACGGTCTGTCGCGCGCCGACCGCGACCATTTCTCTGGTGGACGCCGACCGCCAGTGGTTCAAGGCGCGCGTCGGCATCGACGATTCGGAAACACCGCGCGAGATCTCGTTCTGCGCGCACGCCATCCTCGATCCGGACGATCCGCTGATCGTCGAGGACGCCGCAGCTGACCCGCGTTTTTCCGACAATCCGCTCGTCACCGAGAACGGCTACCGCTTTTATGCCGGCGCGCCGATCGAAGCCGGTGGCATGCCGATCGGCACCGTCTGCGTGCTCGATCGCGAGCCGCGCAGCCTGACGCAGCAACAGATCGAGGTGCTGCAGGCGCTGGCGCGGCAGGTCGCACGCATGATCGAACTGCGCCGCGCGAGCCGGCTGCTGAAGCTGCATCTGCGTGAGCGCGAATGGTTCGCTTCGCAGCTGGTCCGTCATGAAGCGCTGCTGCAGTCACATGCGCCGCAGGCGGCGACCCCGGGCGTGGTGGATCCGCTGACGCGCCTGCCCGGCCCGGTCGCGTTCGCCGAGGCGCTGGACGCCGAAATCGCGGCGCGCACCGACGGCGAACTGCAGGTCGCGCGCATCGAGATCGACGACCTCGACAACTTCGAGGAAATCCACGGTGGCGACGAAACCCGGCGCGTACTGCTCGAACTCGGCCGACTGCTGAGCGCTGGCGACGTCACCGAAGGTCGCGTGGCGCGCATCGGCCGCGGGTTCGCGCTGGCGATGCCGATGTCGCTGACCCAGGCGGTCGCGCAGTGCGTGCGGTTGTCGGATCACGCCGGCAATCCCGCTTCCGGCGTGCCGGTCACGCTGAGCATCGGGCTTGCGACGGTCGAACCCGGCGAACGCGCGAGCGATGCGCTCGAGTGCGCCGAGCATGCTCTCGCGCAGGCACGCGGCGCGGGCGGTGCGCGGGTCGAAGTGCGCTGACCCGCCCGAACGACAGGCAAAAAAAAGCCCGGCCGAAGCCGGGCTTTTAATTTGCGACCTGAAGGTCCGCGCGGATTACTCCGGCTGGACGGCTTCGGCCTGCAGGCCCTTCTGACCCTGGGTCACGGTGAAGGAGACCTTCTGGCCTTCCTTCAGCGACTTGAAGCCCTGGGTCTGGATCGCGCGGAAATGCACGAACACGTCTTCGCCATTCTCGCGGCTGATGAAACCGAAGCCCTTAGCGTCGTTGAACCACTTCACAGTGCCGACTTCACGGGACATGTGTAACTCCTTAGAACAATGGATGGTGCCGCGGGAGCGGCGGTAGCGCTGTTCACAAGGAGTGATCTAGCAACGATGGAGCGGATCATCGATCAACAGCATCGGGTCACAGGTCACGGTGACCCCTGGAGCAGCGGGGCTACCGTAGAGCGTGTAGCCACCAATTGCAACGTCCGTCTGTCGCTTCTTCAGGCGGGTCGCCGTAACGGCGCTGCCGGTGCGGCGTCCGCTTGGGCCAGCGCGAGGTCGGCCAGCAGCCAGCGCTCGGCCTCCTGTTCATTCCGGAAGACGCGGCCGACGAGCCCTGCGTCCAAGGCCCGCGCCTCGGCCGCGACCAGCAGCCCGGCGTTCTCGGTGGCGTCGACATAAGCGACCCGGATGTCCCGGAAACCCATGCCGATCAGGACTTCCACGACCTCGGCCATCTCCGCCGGCACCGCGTTTCCGAGCAGCGCCTCGACCACCATCAGCCGCTGGACGCCGCGCGCGCGGCACTCGGCCTCGATCTGCATCCAGTACGCGATCGACACCTCGAAAGTGTCTTCCGGGCCGTCGACGCGGGCCAGCAGGTAGTGCTCGCGCGGCTCGAACCGGAGCGTGAAGGGCGGCGTCTCGTTCATCCGCACAAGCCTAGCGGCAGGCGATTTGCGCGCGCACGGGCGGTTGGTCACGGTCGGCTGCGATAATGCGGCCCCGCTCCGCCCGACCCTGATCGACCATGACCGACACGTTCCCCGACCGCCTCGCCACCGACCCACGCAGCCCCTTCCACGACGCCGCCCTGCTCGAGCGCGGCATCGGCATCCGCTTCAACGGCAAGGAGCGCAATGACGTCGAGGAGTACTGCGTGAGCGAAGGCTGGATCCGCGTCGCCGCCGGCAAGGCTCGAGACCGCCGCGGCCAGCCGATGACGCTGAAGCTGCGCGGCGCTGTCGAGCCGTTCGCGCTGCTGCCGGACGCCGCGTCGGACGTCGAGGCCGACTGACGCACCCCGCGCCGCGCGCGATCTCCGGATCGCCACGCGGCGCACGCTTCGCGCGGTTCATCGTCGACGAACGCGGCCGATATCGCGGGGGTCTTCCCCCGATCGCCGCGCATGACCCAGCTCACCGACGACCAGGCTCGCGACTACATGCACAAGCTCCTGGCCGCCATGGCGAACGCCGGCGGCTCGGACCTGTTCATCGCGCACGACTTCCCGCCCAGCATGAAGTCGAACGGCCAGATGACGCCGCTGAGCCCGCAGAAGCTCACCGGCGCGGTGACGCAGCAGCTCGCGCGTTCGCTGATGAACGACAAGCAGCGCGCGGAGTTCGCCGAACAGTTCGAATGCAACTTCGCGATCGTCGTGCCCGGCGTGTCGCGCTTCCGCGTCAACGTGTTCATGCAGCAGGGCCATGTCGGCATGGTGCTGCGCACGATCGCCGCGGAAATACCGAACTTCGAGAAGCTGCGCCTGCCCGAGGTGCTGAAGGAGCTCGTGCTCGCCAAGCGCGGCCTGATCCTGCTCGTCGGCGGCACCGGGTCGGGCAAGTCGACCTCGCTCGCGGCGATGCTCGACCATCGCAATCGCACCACCGCTGGCCACATCATCACGGTCGAGGATCCGGTCGAGTACGCGCATTCGTCGCAGAAATCGCTGGTGACGCACCGCGAAGTCGGCGTCGACACGCACAGCTGGCATCACGCGCTGAAGAACACGTTGCGACAGGCGCCGGACGTGATCCTGATCGGCGAGATCCGCGATGCCGAGACGATGGAACACGCAATCGCGTTTTCCGAAACCGGGCATCTGTGCCTGTCCACCCTGCACGCCAACAGCGCGTCGCAGACGATGGAACGCATCATCAACTTTTTCCCGGAAGAGCGCCGCACGCAGCTGCTGATGGATCTGTCGGCGAACCTGCGCGCGATCGTCTCGCAGCGCCTGGTGCGCACCGAAGACGGCAAGGGGCGCGCCGCGGCGATCGAAATCCTGATCAATACGCCGACGATCGCCGAGAAGATCTTCAAGGGCGAGTTCAACGAGCTCAAGGGGATCATGAACAAGTCGCGCGAGCTCGGCATGCGCACGTTCGACTGGGCGCTGTTCGAGCTCTACAACGACGGCCTGATCTCGTACGACGAAGCGATCCGCAACGCGGATTCCGCGAACGAGTTGCGGCTGAACATCAAGCTCAAGAGTCGACGTGGCGAGCCTGCGAACGCGGCCGGGCTGTCGCTGTCGCTGCACGCGGCGCCGAGCGCGGACGAAGCCGAAGCGATCCGTCGCGAAGAGCTTCGCAAGCAACAGGAAAAGCGCGAACAGATCGAACTGGAACGCATGCAGCTAGAGAAAGCCGCTGCGCGCACCTGACGTTCCGCCGCGGCAATAATGGCGGCCCGACCGGAGTCGCCCGATGCACGTCGCCTCGCTGCACATCCACCCGCTCAAGTCCTGCGCGCAGCTCGACGTCGACACGCTCGACGTGACGCCACGCGGCCCGGTCGGGGATCGGCGCTGGCTGGCGGTCGATGCGGACGGGAACTTCCTGGCCGCCCGCAAGCATCCGCGGCTGGTCGGCATTCGCGCGTTGCCGGATGCGCAGGGCGTCGTGCTGTCGGCTAGTGGCGAAGCGCCGATCCATGTGCCCGTTCCTCGGCACGACGCACCGCGCAGACACGTCGTGATCTGGGACGACCGCGTCGAGGCGATCGATGCCGGCGACGCTGCAGCCGCGTGGCTGACGCGCTATCTCAACCTGCCCGCGCGACTCGTGCACATGGACGACAGCGTGCATCGCCCGGTCGACCCCGATTACGCGATCGACGGCGATGAAGTGAGCTTCGCCGACGGTTATCCGCTGCTGGTGATCTCGCAGGCCGCGCTCGACGACCTCAACGGGCGACTGGCGTCGCCGGTGCCGATGGTGCGCTTCCGTCCGAACATCGTCGTCGCCGGCACCGCACCGCATGCGGAAGACGACTGGCGACGCGTGCGCATCGGTGATGTCGAGTTCGATGCCGTCAAACTCTGCACGCGCTGCGTGTTCACCACGATCGATCCCGCGACGATGACGCGCGATCCCGACGGCGAGCCCTTGCGTACGCTGCTTACGTATCGCCGCACGCCGAAGGGCGTTGCGTTCGGCATGAACCTGATTCCGCGCGGCACCGGCCGCATCGCGATCGGCGACGCCGTCACGCCGATCGACTGAGCCGCATCAGGGCATCAGCACGATCTTGCCGGTGTGCCGGCCCGACTCCAGCCACGCATGCGCCTGCGCGGCCTCGGCGAGCGGAAAGGTGCGATCGACGACGACGCGGATGCGGCCATCCGCGATCCACGGCCAGACCACGCGCTCGACTTCCGTCGCGAGCCGCGCCTTTTCCGCAGCGTCGCGCGGGCGCAGCGTCGAACCGGTGAGCACCGCGCGCTTGCGCATCAGCATCCACACCGGCACTTCGAGCATGTCGCCGCCCTGCGAGGCGATGTAGACGACGCGACCGCCGGTGTTGAGCGCTTCCATCGTCTGTGCAAAGTACGGCGCGCCCACCATGTCGAGCGCGACGTCGACGCCGCCCGCATCTTTCGCGATCGCGCCGAACTCTTCGCGCGTGGTGTCGACCGCGATGTCGGCGCCGAGGTCGCGCGCCGCCTGTGCCTTCTCCGCACCGCGTGCCGTCGCGATCACGCGCGCGCCGTGCGCCTTCGCCATCTGGATGGCCATCACGCCGATGCCCGACGTCGCGCCGTGCACTAGCAACGTCTCGCCGGATTTCAGTCCGCCGTGCTCGAACACGTTGGCGTAGACGGTGAATGCGGTTTCCGGAATGGCCGCGGCCTGCAGCACGTCGAGGCCGCCTGGGATCGGCAGCGCATGACGCGCATCGACGACGGCGTATTCCGCATAACCACCGCCGCCGAGCAGTGCGCACACCAGATCGCCTTCATGCCAGCGCCCGGCCGCCCGCACGACTTCGCCCGCGACCTCGAGCCCGAGCGTGGCCGGCGCACCCGGCGGCGGCGGATAGCGGCCCTCTCGCTGGAGCAGGTCGGGACGATTCACGCCCGCGGCGAGCACGCGCAGCAGCAACTGGCCGGGCGCGGGTTCCGGACGATCGGCGATCACGGGATGCAGGGCGTCGGCGGGGCCGGCACCGTCGCGCACGGCGATCGCGGTCATGGTGGCGGGAAGGCTCATCGTCGGCTCGCGTCGAAGGACGCCGAACCCTAGCGCACGGCCGCGTTGCGCTGCGTCGACTCAGTGCGACGCGACGGTCGCGAGCTCCGGGGCCCACAACGTCGCCCGGCCCTTGCCGTTGCGCTTGGCGTTGTACATGGCCTGGTCGGCGCGGGCGAGCAGCGTGGTCGCGTCGATGCCGCTGCGCGGCTTGTACACGGCGACGCCGACGCTGGACGAGAGGTGGCGTTCGGTGTCGGCCACCACATAGGGCGCATCGGCGACGCGCAGCAGCTTGCCGGCGACGAGATCCGCCGTCGGCATCGGTTCGGCAAAGGCTTCGGCGACTACGACGAACTCGTCGCCTGCGAGCCGCGCGACCATGTCGACCGCGCGCACCGAATCGCGGATGCGGCAGGCGAACTCGCGCAGCACGTCGTCGCCGGCATCGTGGCCGTAGGTGTCGTTGATCTGCTTGAAGCCGTCGAGGTCGATGAAGTAGACGCCGAGCGCCGTGCCGTTGCGATCGGCGCGCTGCAGCGCGCGCGGCAGTGATTCGAGCAGCAGGCGACGATTCGGCAAGCCGGTCAGCGGATCATGCAGCGCCTGCATCGCCAGCGACACTTCGAGCTGCTTGCGCCCGGTGATGTCGCGCAGGAACGCGTCGAAATAGCGGCGATCACCGCGCCAGCGCGAGCGGATCGACAGTTCGGTGGGAATCTCGCGACCGTCGCGCGTCAACGCCTGCATCTCGGCACGACGACCGATCCATTGCGTCTCGCCGCCGGCAATGAAGGAACGCAGGTCGGCGTCGAAATCCTCGCGCTGCAGTTCGGGGAGCAGCAGCTCGGAGAAGCGCCGACCGTAGGCCTGGCTGCGCGACCAGCCGAAGATCGTGCGCGCGGCGCGGTTCCATTCGACGACCCGGCCGTCCTCGTCGAGCATCAGGAACGCATCGTTCGCCTGCTCGAGGATGGCGCGATGGTTGGCGGCGCTTTCGACGAGTTCGGCCGTGCGTTCCTCGACGCGCGCTTCCAGTTCCTCGTTGAGCCGCGCCAGCGCCTGGCCGCGTTCGGCGAGGGCGTCGAGCATGCCGTTGAACGAGTCGACCAGACGGCCGACCTCGTGCACGCGGCTCGGCGGTGCGCGCACATCATGGCGCCCTTCGCGCACGGCGTCGGCGACGTCGAGCAAGCGGTACAGGCGACGCGTGACCATGTGAGCGAGGCCGACCGCGAGCAGCGCACCGAGCGCAACGGCGACGAGCGCGAAGATCAGGCCGTCGCGCAACGTGTCGCTCAGCGCGCGCGCGATCGGTGCCGGATCGGAGACGACGCGCAGCGTGCCGACGCTGCGGCCGCCGGCGCGCAACGGGATACTCGCGCCGGCATGCGCGTCGCCGCGGCGCACCACCTCGCCACCGTTGGCGTCGACCACATCGAAGGCGATGAGCCCGGCGTCGTCGGCCAGTGTCGCGGCGATGGTGTTCGCCGACGCGACGTCGCCCCGCACCACCGCGGACGCAAGCCGGGTGGCGGCACGCGTGGACAGCTGGTGCACGTGGCGGGCTTCGGCATCGCGCAGGGACGACTGCTGGCGCAGCACCGCATGCGCGACGAATGCGGTCATCAGTACGGCCTGCACCAGCATCACGCCGGCGGCAAGCTGGCGTCGCAGCGACGCGCGACTCATCCGCGACTCCGGCGGAACGCACGCCCGTGACGCGCGCACAGGCGCGTCGGCGGCTCCGTTGGAGCGCCGGCACGCGATGCGATCGCGGCCGACGGCAGGTGGTCGTGCATCAATGGCCCCGCAAACGACGGCAGCGGGACGTCCCCGCAGTGGCGGGCCAGACGGTCCGCCTCAATCCTTAACGGCGGTCGGGGGCGAACCTTCAGCCGCCCAGATGCTTCCAATGGCGGGGTTTTCCCTCGGCCAGCCATTCGAGCGCCTGCGCCAGCCGGCGGGCGCGGGTGTCGTCGCGCTTGGCTTCGACGATCCATTCGATGTAGTCGCGGCGCTGGCTGGGCGAGAACGCGTCGAAATGGCGACGCGCGACCGGATGCGCGTCCAGCGCGTCGCGCATGACCTCGGGCATCTCCAGCGCGGGGCGCGGCGTGCGCGCACGCGTCGGTTTCGGTGCGTCGCTTTCGACCAGCGCGATCGCGCGGCGCACCTGTTCGGCGATGTCCGCGGTGGGCGGCAGGTCGTCGAGCGAACGCAACTGGCCGAACTGGCCCATGCCGTCGTTGCGCGCTTCGCCCACCACTTCGCCGCCGCGCCAGTACCCGAAACTCGCGTGCTGTTTGAACGCGCCCATGCCTGCGATAAGGCGGCCCTTGTGCATGAACACGGGACGCGCCCAGCGGATCGATTCGTCGAGCTCCGCACAGGCCGCATGCATGTCGCGACGCAAACGTTCGAGCAGCGGTCGCGCGAACGGCGCGGCGTTCGCGATGTAGGTGTCGACGCGTGGATCGCGGGTCGTCATCGTGTTCTCCAGTCGCTTGCCCCGTTCATGGTGCACGAATGCAGCCGCATCGCGCAGTCATCGTCGTGAGTGCATTTCTCATCGCGGTGAACGCCGTTAACCACTCTCGACATCCGCATGGCGTGGAACTTACGCCATCGCCACGACACTGGCCGCGGGCGTCAACCACGTCCCGCACGATCCACTTACTTACGAGAGGAATCGAACATGGCGAACAATCAGGGTGGTAACCAGGGCGGTAATCAGGGCGGTCAGGGCAGCGGACGCGGCTTCGCGTCGATGGATCGCGACGAGCAGCGCGAGATCGCGTCCGAAGGCGGTCGCGCGGCGCATCGCAGTGGCAACGCACACGAATTCACGTCGGAAGAAGCACGCGAAGCAGGGCGCAAGGGCGGCGAAGCCAGCCACGGTGGTGGCGGCAACCAGGGTGGAAATCAGGGCGGCAACCAGGGCGGGCGCGGCGGCAACAACCGCTGATCGATATACCGGTGCAACCAGGACGGCGCGGATCACTCCGCGCCGTCTGTTTCGTACGCAACAGCCTTGAACTGCGCTCGCGCGATGACGCGGGTGCAGTTCACGTGCATCAATGTGCGACGCGCAACGCCTCGCGCTTCGAGGCCCGGCGTGCATCGCGGGATGCCTTGTAGTCGTTGTCGAACAGCGCCGGTTCCCACGAGCCGTAGGTCGGGTTCGACAACACCCACCAGCGTTCGCCGAACCAGTCGCGATGCGCGTCGTAGATAGCGTCGCGATTGGCAGGCGTATTCGGCGCGACCTGCGCGAAATCGCCGAGCTGGTCGCCGAACTGCATCAGCACGCGGTACTTGCGGCCGATCAGCTGGCGACGACAGTTCTTGTCGCTTCCGTCCTGCTCGCAATCGGGCACGACGGTACCGAGGCCGAGGAACGAATCGTCCTTCACCGTGAGCCCGGCGCTGCGCAGGTTCGCGATCGTCGCGTCCTTCATGTCCGCGGCGCGATTGGAGATGAAGAACAACGTGACGCCGCGGGCCTGCGCGGCCTTCGCGAATTCGAGCACGCCGGGGACGGCCGTCGCCTTGCGTTCGTTCACCCATTCGCCCCACAGCGCTTCGTTGTACTCACCGCCCGACTGCACCAGTCGCGCCTGGTAGGGCGAGTTGTCGAGCACGGTTTCGTCGACGTCGAAGATCACCGCCGGCGGCAGGCCGCGCGCAGGATTGCCGCGTTCGGCGGGATCGAGCGCATCCCAGTTGCGATCCTCCAGCGCGCGATCGAGTTCGCGTGCGGCGGCGCGATACGTCTGTAGCGAGTTCGCGCGGTATTCGTCCGATGTCTGCATCCACAGCACGGCGTTGAGGTTGTCGTCGGCGGGGACGCCCGGCGCTGCGGCGACGGCCGCGGCCGGCGCGATGGGTCCATCGGCGCGCACGGCCTGTTGCTGGCAGCCGGCGAGAGCGAGGGCGAGGAACAACGGGGCGAACGATGGGCGCATGGGATCGGTCGGAAATACGCGGGCCGACAGTCTAGGCGGTCGGCGCGATGGCGGGATGCCGCCGCCCGACAGCCCCTTCACTGCCGCTTTTCTACGGTGGCGGCCGGAGGTGCCCGTGCAGCCTAAATCCCGACGCGCCGCGTGGTGGCAGGCGATCGTTCTGCTCGGCAGCGCGGCGGCGATCACGGCCGTGCTCGTGGTGCGGCTGCATCGGCCGTTCGACGCCGACACCTTGTCGATCAAGGTCGGTGACCTGCGCTCGAACGCCGCCGAAGCCGAGCTGCTGATGGAACAGGCGTCGAAGGATCACCTCGCGCCGGGATTCATCCGCCGCCACGCGCAGCAGATCCGTACGAATGTCGAACGCGTGCGTGACGACATCGACGGCAAGCCCGGCGACGCGTTGCGCGAACCGCAGCGACACGAAGCGCTCGGACTGGCGACGCTGCTGACGTCGAAGCTCGACGCACTCGCCCGCGATGCGGCCGCGCCCGACGCCGATGCGCAGGCGTTCGCGACGGTCGCGAACTCGCTGGACGCGCTCGACCACCGCATCAAGCCCGGAGGCTGAGCGATGGCGATGTTCCTCGAGCTGTTCCTCGGCGTGCTCACCGCGATGGGTGGCTTCGTCGAGATCGGCGAGCTCACCTTCATGCTCAACGCGGGCAGCCGATTCAGCTATTCGCTGCTGTGGATCGTCGCGCTTGGCACCGTCGGCATCATGGTCTACGGCGAGATCGCCGGGCGCATCGCAGCCGTCCGCGGCCAGGGCGTGTTCAACGTGATCCGCGAGCGTGCGGGCATCCGCCTCGGCCTGCTGACGCTGGTGTCGGCGACATTGGTCTGCCTGCTCACCACCGCGGCGGAAATCGGCGCAATCGCGCTGGTGTGGAACCTGCTCGCGGGCTGGCCCTACCGGCCGATGCTGCTGGTCGCGTTCGCGTTCCTCGTGCTCGTCGTGTGGTTCCTGAAGTTCGAAACCATCGAACGCGTGTTCGGCCTCTTCGGCCTGATGATGACGGTGTTCCTCGTCGCTGCGTGGAAGATGCATCCGGACTGGCACGCCGTCGCGCAGGGCCTGGTGCCGTCGATTCCCGCGCTGCCGCCCGATCGCAAGTTGCTCTACGCGTACTACGCGGTCTCGCTCTTCAGCTCGGTGATGCTGCCGTACGAAACGTATTTCTATGCGTCGGGCGTGGTCGAGGACCACTGGACGCCGAAGTACATCCGGCTCAACCGGTTCATCGTGATCGTCGGCTTCGCGCTGGGCTCACTGCTGTCGGCGTCGCTGCTGATCATCGGCAAGCTCTATCTCGCGCATGCACAGGTCGAGCCGGGATTGCCGGGCACCGCGGCCATGAGTGCGGCCAGCGTGTTCGGCCGCGCGGGGCTGTGGCTGGCGGTGGGCGGCATGTTCTTCGCGTTCGCCGGCGCGGGCATCGAGACTGCCATGTCGTCGGCGTACAACATCGCGCAGTTCTTCGGCTGGACCTGGGGCAAGTACCGCACACCGCGCGGCGCACCGCGCTTCGCGCTGGCATGGATCATCGTGTTCGCGGTGGCGACCGCGATCGTGCTGACGGGCGTCGATCCGATCCAGGTGGTCGAGTATTCGATCGTGTTCTCGGTGGTGATCCTGCCGCTCACCTACTTCCCGATGATGGCGATCTCGCGCGACCCCGACACCATGGGCGTGTATCGCAATGGCTGGCTGTCGAACGCGCTGGGCTGGGCCTACTTCGTGATCGTCTGCATCGCGGCGGTCGCGGCAATTCCACTGCTGGTCATGACGCATGGAGGCCAGGGATGAAGCATCACCTCGGGCGCGAGCCCTACATCGACGTTTACCGCCAGGTGCTCGACCACGCGGTGATCGATGCGGACGACTGGATGTGCGGCATCGTCGACGACATCGAAGTGGAAGGCGGATCCGGCGAACCGCTGCGCATCACCGCGCTGCTGATCGGGCCGGGTGCATGGATCCCGCGCACGCCATCGCTGTTCGCACGGCTGCTGCCGCATGTGTTCGGAACGCGTTGCGTGCGCGTGCCGTGGACGGAGGTTTCGCGCGTCGGCGAGCACATCCGCCTGAAATGTCGGCGTGCGCAGTACGGGCTGGCGACGATGGATCGCAAGCTCGGACTCAAGATCGGCAAGATTCCGGGCAGCGAACGGGGCGCGGCATGAGCACGTCGTTCAAGTTCACGAAGCTCACGCATCTGGAAGGCATCGCCGTGCGCGGCGAGGATGGCAGCCGCCTGGGTCACGTGTTCGAGATCCGCAGCAATGGCGCCGCGGAAACCGAGCCGACGTACGAAACGCGCGGCGTCGACTTCCTGCTGTGCGGGCGGCTCGGCCTGTTCGAACGCCTGGGCTGGCAGGAGCCCGACGCGCTGTTCGTGCCGTGGGATGCGGTGGTCGAAGTCGGCGCAAGACACATCGTCGTGCGCGGATCGAAGCAGGATTACAAACGCGCCTGACGCGGCCCGTCGCGAACGACGGGCCGCGCGTAACGTCACTCGCGCATCGTGACCTGCATGCCCTGCGAGACCACCTTCGACAGCGCCTGCACGCTCCAGTTGGTCATGCGGATGCAGCCGTTCGATTCGGTCTTGCCGATGCGATCCGGATGGGGCGTGCCGTGGATGCCGTAGTGCTCCTTGGTCAGGCCGACCCAGACGATCCCGACCGGATTGTTCGGGCCCGGCTTCACGTCCGCTTCCTTGTCGGTCTTCTTGCTGCCCGCGATCAGCTTCGGATCGAAATGCCAAACGGGGTTCTGCTGCACATTGGTGACCTTCCAGTCGCCGATCGGCAGCGGGAACTGGGCGCTACCGCTGGTGACCGGGAACTGGCCCAGCGTCTTGTCGCTGGCATCGACGAGCAGAAGCGCGGAGTCGGACTTGTCGACGACGATCTTCGCCGGCGCCGGGAACTGCTCGCCCGCGGAAACGTTCAACACGGTGATCGCCGTACCTGCGGTGGGCGCGGTCTTGCCGGTGGTCGCAGTCGATGACGTGGTCGACGCCGTCTTCGATGCGTCGGTCTTCGCGTCGGTCTTGGTGTCGGTCTTAGTGGTCGACGACGCATCGGCCTTGCCGGTGGTGTCGGACGTGGTGTCCAACGCCGCGAAGTCGACGTTCGGGTTGAGCTTCTTCAGCAACGCCGGCGCCATGTGGAACTTCTCGGCGACCTTCTCGAGCGCCGTTTCGTACGGCATGGCGTCCATCTTGGCCATGTCCATCGGCGACTTCGGCGTCTTCGCGAACGGGCCGGCGAGGTCGTCGGCGGTGAGCGTGTAGTCGATAAGGATCGGTGCGGTGTCCTTGTTGAGCAGATCCCACGTGGCCGTGTCGAGCGTGCCGCTGGCCTTGAGGTCGTGCGCACCCTGGTAGGCCTTGACCGCGCGCTGCATGTTCGAGCCCTTCGCGCCGTCGATTTCGCCGGGCGAGAAGAACGCGCGTTCCAGCAGCACCTGCGCGCGCAGCGGGTCGTCCTTCGCGAGCTTCGCGTCGGCGGCGGCGGGAACGATCTGCGGGGCGGCGGGTGCGGTGGTCGCGTCGGCGCCCGTGCCGGGAGCGACCGGCATGGTCGCGGTGGTCGGCGCGCCGGACTGTGCGTCCTGCATGCCCGGCGGCATGGCGGTACCCGGTGCAGCGGGTGCGGTGGTGGCAGCCGGTGCAGCCGGCGCGGCGGCGGGCTGCGTGTCGGTCGACGGCGCGGGCGATACCGAACACGCGGCGAGCAACGCAGCGGACAGCGCGGAGACGAGGGGGCGGAGGACGTGCATCGATCGCATGGCGGACTGCTGCGGCTTGGGGATTTCCATCCTTCGCGGTGGCGGTCGCTGGCACGTGAATCCAGACGGACGACCCGGGCGTTCGTTCATGCTCGCGACGACGGAGCGGCGCCGTTGTCGTAACGTGCAGGCCCCGCCGCAGCCACCGCCTCCATGCCGAACGAAGCCCAGCGCCAGCGCGAAGTCGACCTCTATCGCATCGTCGACAGCCTGCCGGACGCGGCATATGACGACATCGCGCGGCTCGCATCGATGCTCTGCGGTGCACCGATCGCATTGATCTCGCTGATCGACCGCGACCGCCAGTGGTTCAAGGCGCGCAAGGGCCTCGACACCATCGCGATGCCGCGCGACATCGCGTTCTGCGACCACGCGATCCGGCAGCCCGACCGCCTGATGGAAGTGCGCGACGCCGAGGCCGACCCGCGCTTCGCCAACAATCCGCTGGTCACCGGCGATCTGGGCCTGCGCTTCTACGCCGGCATGCCGCTGGTGACGCCGGGCGGCGCCGCGGTGGGCGCGGTGTGCGTGATCGACCACGAGCCGCGCGAACTCGACGACACGCAGCGTGCCGCGCTCGAATCGCTTGCGCGGCTGACCATGAACCTGATGGAAGGCACGCGCCGCGAACGCCAGCTCGAGCGCGCGGTACGGCTGGAACCCGCGGCACGAGTTGCGGCCGCGGCCTCCGCGTCGGACACCGTGCTGCGTCCCTACTCCATCGCGATCTTCCAGCTGCAGGACTTCGCGCATGTGGTCGCACTGCAGGGCGATCGCACCGTCGAACGCACACTGCAGGAAGCGGACCGCGTGCTGCATTCGGTGCTTGCACCCGAGGACAGCATCGATCGCGTGACCGGCAGCGGCGAATTCGTCGCGCTCCTGCACGGCGACACACCGGAGGCCGCGCTCAACGGGCTGCGCTCGCGCTTCGAGGTGATCGAGCGCGAGCTCGGCACGCGCGTACTGCTGGGCTTCGCGCGGGCCGCCTCGCCGGACGAATCGCCGGAAGCGGTCTACATGCGCGCCGACGCGGTGCTGACCGCCGCAAAGGACGCCGCGCCGGCCCGACGACCGGACTGACCGACCCGCCCGCGGCCGTGCGAGCATCCGCCGTCGACCGCAGGGTGAGGGACCCCCAATGGCCATGGTGTTCTGGGCGCACGTCGCGCGCAATGGCGCGCTGGACTGCGAAGGCGCCGACCGTCTCGCGCTGTACCGCCACCGTCATGCACTGGATGCGCTCGCGCACCGGCTCGGCCTGCCGCGTCTGGACGGGATGGTCGATACCACCGACCTGCGCTTCAACTTCGGCGAACTCGATCTGCCCGATGACGATTCGAACGCCGCGATGCTGGCGTCCGGCGTCTGGTGCGAAGCCGAGAGCGCATTGCTGCTGTTCGAAGGCCTCGACGCCGCGCTCGACAGCGAGGCGACGCTGGACCCGAAAGCGCGCATCGCGGTGCGCGAGGAACTGCAGGGCCTGCTCGACTTCCTGCGGCCGCGTGCCACCGACGGCGCGCGCTTCAACCTTGCGGTGGTGATGTGAGTAAGCGACGCCTGACGCCCTTCCATCTCGCAATTCCGGTGCACGACGTCACGGCCGCGCGTGCGTTCTACGGAGGCGTGCTCGGTTGCGCGGAAGGCCGCAGCGCCGACCGTTGGGTCGACTTCGATCTCTACGGGCATCAACTGGTCTGCCATCAGGTCGACGGCATGGCGCCGCGTGTCGCCGGCGGCAATGCGGTCGACGGGCATGACGTGCCGGTGCCGCATTTCGGCGTGGTGCTGGAGATGGACGACTGGACCGCGCTCGCCGACCGCCTGCGCGGTGCCGGCATCGACTTCGTGATCGAGCCGCATATCCGCTTCGTCGGCCAGCCCGGTGAGCAGGCGACGATGTTCTTCCTCGATCCGTCGGGCAATGCGGTCGAGTTCAAGGCGTTCGCTGACATCGACGGGCAGCTGTTCGCGACGTAGGAATTCGCTTCGAGAACCGCGGCGAATCGGAGCCGCCCTACTCCTTCGTATCGCTCCGCACCTGTGCGTGGCTGATCAGCGCGAAGATCAGGCTGCCGCCGACGACGTTGCCGGCGAGCGTCGGCAGCATGAAGCGCATCGCCACGTCGGTGAACGGCGTGATGTGCGCGAACACGAGATACAGCGCTTCCGCCGAGCCCGCGATGATGTGCGTCATGTCGGCGAAGCTGATCAGGCCGGTGATCAGCGCGATCAGCACCACCTTGGAATGCTCGGCCGCGGGCAGCAACCACACCAGGATCGCGATCAACCAGCCCGCGAAGATGCCGCGCGCGAACATCTGCCCCGGCGCCAGGCCCATCAGCTTCGCGCCCATCCGCACCATCGCGGTCTGGGTATCGACGTCGGTGATGTCCAGCCGTGCCAGCGCGAACGCGAACACGGCGACGCCGATCATGTTGCCGACGAACACCAGCCCCCATAGCCGCAGCAGGCGGCCGACGTTGCCGAGTTCCGGCTTCGTCATCACCGGCAGCACGGCGGTCAGCGTGTTCTCGGTGAACAGCTGCTGCTTGCCGAGGATGACGAGCATGAAGCCGATCGAGTAGGCGAAGGCGACCAGCAGCGGCGTCGCCGGCGTGTCGCCGATGCGTGCGTGCATCAGCGCCGGTGCGAGCAGCGAGAACCCCATCGACAGCCCGGCCGCGATCGACGACCACAGCAGTGCCGATGCATTGCGCTCGAGTTCGCGGTCGCCGGCGCGACGGATGGTTTCGTGCAGCACATGCGCCGTCGGCGACTGTTTCTTCTCGACGTCGCGCTCTTCCTTCTCGGTGAGCTGCGACGCCGCTTCGCCGGTGTCGGCCTCGCCTTCGTTCTTGCGTTCTTCGCTGGTGTCGTTCATGCGCTGATCGCCCGGGTCGCGATGCAGGCTACGGATGCAGCGTGAACTCCAGGCGATCCAGCGGCCTTCGCGCACGCGCTAGTCTTGCGACATTGCCGCCTGGATGATGCCGATGTCCCGATTGAATGTTGCAGTCGCCGCGGTTGCGGCGCTTTCGCTTGCGGCCTGCGCGCATGTCGCCACGCCCGCTTCGTCGCCGAATGCGATCGAAGGTCGCGTTACCGCGATCGACACGGCGCCTTGGGCTTACGACGGCAGCGGCACGCTCACCGTCGATGCGGGAACGCGCAGCGTGCGCGTGTCGCTTCCGGCGCGGTGGAACCTGTGCAAGGGCCGCGGGCTCGGCACGGCGGGCGAACTCAAGGTCGGCGACCGCGTGCGAATCACCGGCATTGCAGGCGACGACGGTTCGGTCGACGCCTGCAGCGATGCGAACGGATCGATCCAGCGCCTCTGACCGCGTGCGGCGAACCGCACGCGGCGAGGTTTTGCGTCAGCGTGCGGCGTAGATCGACGACAGCAGGTCGGGCTTGCCCTCGACGCGCTCGAGGTGCGGATAACGCAGGCCGCCGTGGTAGTCGACCGGAATCGTCTGGTACCGGTCGAACGACTTCACCATCAGGCGGATCGGCGCCTTGTCGTCCTTCGCCGCCTTCACCGCTTCACTGAGCGCATCCTTGCTGTATTCGCGATCGTTCACGGCGACGATGGTCATGCCGCTGCCGATGCCGGCATTGAACGCGGGGCTGTCCCAGCGCACCTCGGACACCTTGCCGTCCTTGCCGATCGAAAGGCCCAGCGAATACACGAAGTCGGCGCCGGCGTTCTTGTCCTTCGCGTACGACTTGGCGACGTCGTTCGGCTCGTCCTTGAACACCAGCTTCCAGCCCGCGGCTTCGAGGCCGCCGGTCAGCGGCACGCGGCCGTCGAGGCGATCGCGCAGGAAGGTCGCCCAGTCGTCATGCACCACGCCGTCGAGCGTCTTGACGACGTCGTCGAAGGTGTAGGTGTTCTCGACCTTCCACTCGCCGTCCTTCACGCCAAAGAACGCGCGCGCGAAATCGTCCAGCGACTTCTTGCCGCCGGTCTTGGCGCGGATGCGTGCGTCGGCTTCCAGCCACACCATCTGGCCGGCGGAGTAGTAATCCTCGGACAGCTGGTAGTTGCGATAAGACTTCGGACGACGCTGCGAAATGATCGGATCGTTCGTGGTGTCTTGCACCGCGCGCCAGCTCAGGCCGGGACGGTTTTCGGCGTACGTCGCCGCGGTGAGCGCGAGTGCATCGAACGCGGCCTGCTTGCTGCGAAGACCGGCACGACCGGTGAGCACGTTGCCCCAGTACTGCGTCTGGCCTTCATAGACCCACAGCAGCGAGTCCTGCATCGGCACGTTGTAGTTCGGCGTCCACAGGTCGGCGGGACGACGGTACTTGCCGTTCCACGAATGCGTGTACTCGTGCGCGAGCAGGTCGCTAAAGCCGGCCTTCGGGTCGTAGTCGGTGAAGTAGCCGGTGTCCTCGCCGTCCTCGCTGGAGCGGTGATGCTCAAGGCCATTGCCGCCCATCTGGTCCGACAGCGAGAACAGGAAATCGTAATGGTCGTAGTGCTGCGCGCCGTAGAGCTTCACGGCCTGCGTGACGAGGCGACGATGCGCATCGAGCTGCGCCGGCGTGGTTTCGAGGTACTTCGGTGCATCGGCGAATACGTTCAGACGCACCGGGACGTGCGCGCCCGGCGCAAGGTCGATCACCTTCGAGTAGCGACCCGCGTAGATCGGCGAGTCGATCAGGATGTCGAGCGGCACGTTGCGGTAGACGGTGGTGTCGCCGTTGCTGCTCGCGACATCGAGCGCGGTGGCCGCGGTGAAACCCGCCGGGTATTTCACGGTCGCCGACGTGTCGATGCGGCTCGCGTAGTGGCCGGCTGGATACAGCACCAGCGCATTCCACTGCAGGTTCATCATGTTCGGCGTCATCACGATCCGACCCTGCGCGTTGTCGGTCGGCGTGAGGTACTGGTATTCCGCGTTGACCGACGTCGCGCCCGCCGGCACGTCGATGTGGAACGCGTAGACGTCGAGCGGATCGCGCGACCACGTGAGCTTCTGGCCGTTCGCGGTGAAGTTGATGCCGGCGAGCTTGTCGATCGGGCCGGACGGGCTGTGGTTGCCGGGCAGCCACTGCGGATACAGCAGCGTGAGCGGGCCGGGCTGCGCGGGAATCGTTTCGCGCACGCGCACGATGCGGCGTGCGAGGTCGGTGGCATCGACCGCGATCGACACGGTGCCCGGATACGCAGTGTCGGCCGGGATCGGCACCTGCGCACTGGTCAGCGGAATGGTCTGGGCGAACGCGGGCGACGTGGCAAGTACTGCGGCGCACATCAGGGGGAGCAGACGACGGGCGGGTCGGGACATTCGGTCGATCCAGTGGCGTGAAGCCCCCGATCGTACGGTCACGAGCGGCTGCAGCGCGTGTGCCCGACGCAACGATCGGCAGTGCGTCACATCGTGCAGTGCAGCAAGAATGCGCGGCCTTCAGCGGTGTCGCGCAATACTCCGGGCTCCTTCCGATCGCGAACCCCTGCCATGAACGCACGAAGCCTGATCGTCGCCGCCGTCCTCTCGCTGGCCGCACTTCCTGCGTCGGCCGGCGAACTGTCGTGCAAGCTGAAGTTCTCGATGACGGGATGGAGTGCGATCTACAAGCACTCGGAAGGCTCGGGCACGGTTTCGTGCAACAACGGCAAGTCGATTCCGGTGAAGATCGAAGCCAAGGGCGGCGGGCTGACGTTCGGCAAGTCGAAGGTCACCGGCACCGGCAAGTTCGCCGGCGTCAACAACATCCGCGACACGCTCGGCGGCTACGCCACGGCCGAGGCCAATGCCGCGGCCGGCAAGGCGGGCAAGGCGCAGGTGGTGACCAAGGGCCCCGTGTCGCTCGCGCTTTCGGGCGCTGGCGAAGGCGTCGAACTCGGCGTGTCGTTCGGCAGCTTCATCATCAGCCAGCGCTGAACCCGGACGACCGGTACATGTAGCCGTCCGCGGGAAGCGGGTACGCTCGGGTGATCCCTCCACCGGATCACCCCATGCGAACGTTGCCCCGCAGCCTGCTCGCCGTCACCGTCTCCGCCGCGCTCGTTACCGGCCTCGCCGCCTGCAACAGGCAGGCGACGCCCGCACCCGCGGCCTCCGCACCGAAGGCCGCCACGGCGCCGACCAAACCCGTTCTCGGCACCTTCGGTTTCGACACCGCGGGCATGGACCGCTCCGTCGCGCCCGGTGACGACTTCTATGCCTACGCCAACGGCGGATGGATGAAGACGGTCGAAATCCCGGCCGACCGTTCGAGCTTCAACAGCTTCACGCAGATCTCGCTGGACACCGAAAAGCAGGTGCGCGACCTGATCGAAGGCGCGGCCAAGGACAAGTCCGCCAGCGGCGACCTGCGCCGCATCGGCGATTACTACACCGCGTTCATGGACGAGGCCGGCATCGAGGCCAAGGGCACCGCGCCGCTGAAGCCGGCGCTGGATGCGATCGCGGCGATCAACGACCGCACCACGCTGTCGCGCGAGTTCGGCTCGCTGCTGCGCGCCGACGTCGACCTGCTCAACAACACCGACTACTACACCGACCGCCCGTTCGGCGTCTGGATCAACCAGGACATCCACGATCCGTCGCGCAACGTGCCCTACTTCCTGCAGGGCGGCCTCGGCATGCCCGATCGCAGCTATTACCTCGACCCGAAGAGCGCGGCCACGAAGACGGCGTACCAGGCGCACGTGCAGAAGATGCTCGACCTCGCCGGCATCGCGGATTCGGCGGCGAAGGCGCAGCGCATCGTCGCGCTGGAAACGTCGATCGCGCGCGTGCAGGCCACGCAGGAGCAGACCAACGACGTGCAGCGCGGCTCGCAGAACGTCTGGACGCCCGATGACTTCGCGAAGAAGGCGCCCGGCATCGACTGGACGACCTTCATGCAGGCCGCGCAGCTCGGCAGCCAGAAGGACTTCATCGTCTGGCAGCCGGAAGCCATCACCGGCATCGCCAAGCTCGCGGGCAGCGAATCCATCGACACCTGGAAGGATTACCTGACCTTCCACGCGATCGATCGCGCGTCGTCCTACCTGCCCAAGGCGTTCGCCGACGAGTCGTTCGCGTTCTACGGCCACACGCTCAACGGCACGCCGCAGCAGCGCGATCGCTGGAAGCGCGCGGTGTCGACCACAAGCAACGTGCTCGGCGAAGCGGTCGGCCACGAATACGTCAAGCGCTACGTCGACCCGAAGACGAAGGAACGCGCCGAAACGATGGTCAAGAACATCGTCGCCGCGTTCGGCAAGCGCATCGACGCGCTCGCGTGGATGAGCCCGGAAACCAAGGCCGCGGCGAAGGACAAGGTCAATCGCCTGCAGGTGGCGGTGGCGTATCCGGATACGTGGCGCGATTACGGCGCGCTCACCGTGAAACCCGACGACGCCATCGGCAATGCCGAACGCGCCGAAGCGTTCGACTACCAGCGTGAGCTCGCCAAGCTGAGCGCGAAGGTCACGCACGACGAGTGGTACATGACGCCGCAGACGATCAACGCGGTGAACATCCCGCTGGAAAACCGCCTGATCTTCCCGGCGGCCATACTGCAGCCGCCGTTCTTCGATCCGAATGCCGACGACGCGGTGAACTACGGCGCGATCGGTTCGGTCATCGGCCACGAGATCAGCCACTCGTTCGACAACACCGGCGCGCTGTTCGACGCCGAGGGCAAGCTGCACAACTGGTGGACGCCGGCGGACTTCGCCAAGTTCGATGCCGCGGGCCAGGCGCTGGCCGCGCAGTTCAGCGCGTACAAGCCGTTCCCCGACCTCGCCATCAACGGCAAGCTCAACCTCGGTGAGAACATCGCCGACGTCGCCGGCCTCGCGACCGCGCTCGATGCGTACCACCTGTCGCTGCAGAGCAAGCAGCCGCAGACGCTCGAAGGCTTCACTGCCGACCAGCGCTTCTTCCTGGGTTTCGCGCAGGCCTGGCGTGGCAAGGCGCGCGACGAAGCGATGCGCAACGCAGTGCTGACCGACGTGCATTCGCCCGGCCGCTACCGCGCGCAGACGGTGCGCAACAACGACGACTGGTACACGGCGTTCGACGTCAAACCCGGGCAGGCGCTGTACCTGGCGCCCGAAAAACGGGTCAAGGTGTGGTGATACGAAACGCCCGGCGAAAGCCGGGCGTTTTCTTTGCGGCGTCACCGGGCGTGCACGTCGCTGACTTGTTCCGTTACGACGCGCGCGATGTACGAAACGATACGTTCGATTTCACGCGTGACGCCGGAAGCGGCCCCTACCCTCACCGCCATCGAAGCCGCCGTACCCGAGGTCTGCCATGCGCCGCATCCTGTCCGTTGCCCTCGTGGCTTTCATCGCCCCGATGTGCGTACATGCGCAGTCGACGACCGCCGCTGTCGCCTTGAGCAATGCGGATGCACCGGCGTCCGTCGCGAAGTCCAAGCCCAAGAGCCCGTTCGGTGCGGTTATGGCTGAACTCACCCGCGCCGCACAGGAACAGGCTGCGAACAGCCACAAGCCGACCGCCGCGCAGGCCAGCACGTCTGCCACGACCTTGCCCGCGCCGCCGCGCGCATCTGCAAAGGCCGCGCTCGCCGACTCCAGCGGCGGCTGATCGCTCCGAACCATCGTTGACCAACTCCGCCGCGGGCACCGTCACGGTCGCTCGCGGCATCGTCGTGTATCACCGCCGGACACAGCCGCGGATGAGCCGCGAGGAGACGACGATGGAACAGAACGAACTCGCCGGCGCAGTCGCGCAGGCCGTGGGTCAGGCGCTCGGCGAAATGTCGGTCGGCGTTGCGGTGGTCATCCTCGCGGCGACGGATGCGGTGTCCAAGCAGACCGGCATCGACCGCGCACGGCTGTTCGAAGACATGCTCGGCAATCTTCCGGATGTCGACGGCGCAGCGCGCAACGTGGTCGATGTCGTTCGCGAAGCGGTGCAGTCCGCGCTGAAGGACGCCCGCTCCGCGGGCTGATCAGGCGCGCGGCGATGCATGCACCGCGGCCGCGCGCGGTGCATGTGTGTAGGCGGCGGGCGCCGCATCGAGCAGTGCCTGCAGCGCACCGATGTCGACCGGCTTGCTGAGGTGATGGTCGATGCCCGCGGCGCGCGTGCGCTCGCGGTCCTGCGTCTGGCTCCATCCGGTGAGCGCGACGAGTTGCACGTCGTCGAACTCGCGCTGCGCGCGGATGCGCTGCGCCACCTCGCAGCCGTCCATTCCGGGCATGCCGATGTCGAGCAGCACCACGTCGGGATGGAACTCCGCCATCGAATCGATCGCGGACTGGCCGTCGAACACCACGCGATGCTCGAGGCCGAGCAGTTCCAGCACCATGCCCATCGATTCGGCCGCATCGACGTTGTCGTCGACCACAAGCACGCGCGCCACTGGGCGATCCTGATCGCGTGCGCGACGCAGCACCGGTGCGATCACGTGCGAGGCTTTGGCGGTCGCGACCGGCAACGTCACCACGAATTCCGCGCCGCGCCCGCGCCCTTCGCTGTGCGCTTCGACGGTGCCGCCATGCATTTCGACGAGATTGCGCACCAGCGTCAGGCCGATGCCCAGACCGTCGTGCGCGCGATGGCGTTCGCGACGGCCCTGCGTGAACAGTTCGAACACGTGCGGCAGCATTTCCGGCTCGATGCCGATGCCTCGATCACGCACGCGCACGCGCACGTTGGCCTGGTCGCGCTCGACGCTCACCGCGATGTGCCCACCCGGCTCCGCGTACTTCGCCGCGTTGTTGAGCAGGTTGCCGAACACCTGGGTGACGCGCACAGGGTCGGCGTCGATCTCGACGCGGTCGTCGCCCAGTGATGCTTCCAGGCGATGGCGCCCGGATTCCACGAGCGGACGGCTCTGGTCGATCGCGTGCTGCAGCACCGTCGCCAGATCCACGCGTTCGCGCTTGAGCGCGATGGTGCCGCGCGAGATGCGCGAGACGTCGATGAGATCGTCGACCAGCCGCACCATGTGGTCGACCTGACGCTTCATCATTCCGCACAGCGCGACGTCGTCGTCGGGCAGGCGCTCGTCCGCCATCAACAGGTGCACCGCATTGCGCACCGGCGCCAGCGGATTGCGCAGCTCGTGGCCGAGCATGGCGAGAAACTGGTCCTTGCGACGCGCGCTCTCGGTCAGCGCGTCGCGCGCAGCACCGATTTCCTCGAGGTGGCGGCGGATCTGGTACTGGCGTTCGCGCGCACGCAGCGCGGTGCGCACGTTGCTCGACAGCGCGGCCAAGCGCAGCGGGCGCTCGAGCAGCATCACGTTGCCGAGTTCGGCCAGCGCATCGGAGACATGGCGCGAATCGCTGCCGTCGCGCGCAAGGATCAGCACCGGAAGATCCGACCACGTCGGCTGGCGCTCGACCGCGCGCGCGATCACCGCGTGCGCGCCGGCGGCGAGCAGCTCTTCGCAGACGAACACACCGCCCGCGCCGCGCTGCAGCTCACGCTCGAGCTCGGATGGGGACGAACAGGCGTGCGTGCGGATGGCATCGCGCGCGAGCACCTCCGACGTCAGCACGCAGTCGCGCTGGGTCGGCAGCAACAGCAGCAACCGGGCGGCAAGCTCGTCGTCGATGGCCGAGGCCATCATCGCGTCGGTCCCGGTTCGTCTTCGCGTTCGTAGGGCACGCCGGTGAGCACGCCGCGGAATTGCCGCAGCGGGGGGCCGATCGAAATGCCGTCGTTGCTGATGGTCATGGGCCTTATGGTTCGTTCGTGCCCGCCGGTGCGCTTCTTGAGCACGGAGATCGCCTGTCGCACTTCGCCGCGCGTCTCGAAATAGCGCAGCAGGATGACGGCGTCGGCCAGGTAGCTGACGTCGAGTGCGTTCTGCATCTGGCCGATCAATCCCTGCTGCGCGCTGATGAGCAGCGTGACGACGCCATGGTGCGCGAGGAAGGCGAGAAGCTCGTGAAGCTGGACGAGCACGAAGCGCTCTTCCGGCATGGCGCTGAGATAGCCGTTCAGGCTGTCGATAATCACCGTGGTGACCTGACCGTGCACCACGGCGTCGCGAATGCGATGCGCGAACTCGCCGGGCGACAACTCCGCCGGATCGATCGAGTCGATCATCAGGCTGCCGTCTTGCATGGCGCTCTCGACGTCGAGGCCGATGCCGCGCGAACGCGTGAGGAAGGAACGCACGGTCTCGTCGAAGGTGAACACCGCCGCGCGTTCGCCACGCCGGGACGCCGCGAGCGCACAGGCCGTCGCCAGCGAGGATTTGCCGGTGCCAGCGGCGCCGATCACCAGCGTGCTGGTGCCGCGATGCAGGCCGTCGCCGAGCAACAGGTCGAGCTCGGCAGAACCGGTCGACACCGAATCCTGGTCGATGTCGCGACGATGCTGCGCGGCGATGATGCGCGGATACACGCGCAGGCCTCCGGTGGTGATCTGGTAGTCGTGGAAGCCACTGGCGAAGCGTCGGCCGCGGAACTTGGTGACGCGCAGGCGCCGGCGGTCCCCGCCGTATTCGGGATTCATCTGGTCCAGCGAGATCGTGCCGTGCACCAGCGTGTGCACGTGCAGGCCGTGCTCGGCGACTGCGCTGTCATCCAGCAACAGAACCGTGCAGTTCTGGCCGACGAAATACTGCTTGAGCGCGAGCACCTGGCGCCGGTAGCGCAACGGCGAGCCCGCCAGCAGGCGCAACTCGGCCAGCGAGTCGAACACCATGCGCGTCGGGCGCACGTCGCGTACGCGGTCGAGAATGCGCTGCGTGGTGTCGCCGAGCTCCACCTCGGACGGGTGGAACATCGTGTAGTGCGAGTCGGGGTCGAGGTTGTCGTGCGTGGGCGCGAGTTCGTGAATCGTCACGCCCTCCAGCGACCACCCGTGCGAGGCCGCGATCTCGCGCAGCTCCTGCTCGGTTTCCGACAGCGTGACGTAAAGCACGCGCTCGCCACGCCGCACGCCTTCCAGCAGGAACTGCATGGCGAGCGTGGTCTTGCCCGAGCCGGGCACACCTTCGATGAGGTACAGGCGGCTGGGCGTGAAGCCGCCGCCGAGAACGATGTCGAGCCCCGCGATTCCCGACTGGAGCGTGTCGGGCGCGACCGGTTCAATGGATGCCATCCGCAAATCCCACAAGTGCCGAGGCCGCGAAAGATAATTCGCGGCCCGGCATCATGGGAGCATGAAACGGTTAAATCCGCGTCAACTCCGCTTCAGGCAGACATGAGAAAGCCGATCGGATTCAGTTATCCAGCGCGACGTTCGCGAGGCCGCTGTCCTGCGCCGCCGCGAGCGCGGTCGCGAAGCCCTGGTACTCGCTGTCGGCCGCCGCGCTGACATGCAGCACCGTGTCCGGCGAGACGCGTGCAAGGCTGCCGAGCGCGGAGCGCAGTGACTTCGCATCGAGCGCGCGGCCGTCGAGCGTGTAGCCGCCGGAAGCATCGACGCGCAGGTCGGCGCGGGGCCGTGTCGAAGGCTGTTGCGGCGTCGAGATCGGAAGGTTCATTGGCAACGTATGCGTCAACGCCGGCGCCGTGATCATGAAGATCACCAGCAACACGAGCATGACGTCGACCAG
Organism: Lysobacter sp. HA18; assembly: GCF_054057595.1. Classification (NCBI taxonomy): domain Bacteria; kingdom Pseudomonadati; phylum Pseudomonadota; class Gammaproteobacteria; order Lysobacterales; family Lysobacteraceae; genus Lysobacter; species Lysobacter sp. HA18. The sequence goes on along the minus strand of NZ_JBSRZL010000001.1, from coordinate 660,770 downwards.
CGGCGTCACGTTCATTTCGGCCATCGCGCCATCGGAAAGGCGGGGAGCGTAGGTGGATGCGGCCATCGTCGATCCTCCATGGGCGGCATGCCCGACTCGACCGTACGCCAGCGTCCGGCGACTCCGCAATCACCGTTCGTCGCCGACGAATGCGGTCACGATTCGCGTAGCCTTCATCGCCCGATGGAGCCCCGATGACACGTTCGCCCGACCTTGCGCAGAACCTTGCCCGTGCATTCGAATCGGGTGACTGGCCGGCCGCGTATCGGCTTGCCGGTATGGCCGCGCAATCGGCGCCGGAAGACCCGACCCTGCACATGATCGCCGGCATCGCCGCGCTTGAACTCGGCCACGCGAAGCTCGCCGTCGCTCATCTCGAGCGGAGTTGTCGCGCGTGGCCGGACCGCCTAAACCTGCGTGCGCAGCTGGCTCGCGCGCTGGTCGAAAGCCACCGCATGAACGACGCGGCGAAGGTCGCGGATGCGACGCTGGCGCGGGTCGGCGCCGATGCGGGAACGCTGTCGATGCTCGGCACGGTGTACAGCAAGGCGAACATCCACGACCGCGCGGAAGAGGCGTTCCGGCGTGCGGTCGACGCTGGCCCTCGCGATGCCAACGCGCGCTTTAACTTCGCGACGTCGCTCATGTATTTCGGCCGGCTCGACGAAGCCGAAACGCAATACGAGGCCTGCATCGAGGCCGATCGCACGTATTGGCGCGCTTGGCTCGCCTTGGCGCAATTGCGTACGCAGACGCGGGAGCGCAATCATCTGGCTCAGCTGCACGCGGCACTCGTCGGCCACGAGGGCGAGCCCGACGCCGTTCTGCACGTGAACCTCGCGATCGCGAAGGAACTCGAGGACCTCGGCGATTTCCCACCGGCGTTCGAGCATCTGGTACGCGGCAAGCGTGCAGTCGCGTCGCTCCGCGGCTCGTCGCGCATGGCCGATCATGCGGCGTTCGATGCCGCGCATGGAGGTCTGGTAGCTAATCCGCTGGACGCAGCGGGTGACGCCGGCGACGCGCCGATCTTCGTGCTCGGCATGCCGCGCTCGGGCACCACGCTGCTGGACCGCATGCTCTCGTCGCATCCCGATGTCGCGTCCGCCGGCGAACTCGGACACTTCGGCGCGGCACTACAGCGGGCATCCGCACCGGCACGATCACTCGACGAACTGCTGCGCAACGCCTCGCTAATCCGCGACTGGGCTGCCGTGGGTCGGGACTACCTCGCGACGACACGCGACCTAGCGCATGGTGCGCCGCGCTTCGTCGACAAGCTGCCGCACAACTTCCTGTACGTCGGGCTCATCGCACGCGCGCTGCCGAACGCGCGGATCGTGTGCACGCGGCGCAACCCGATGGACACCTGCCTCAGCAATTTCCGTCAGCTGTTCGCGCCGGAGTCGCCGTACCACGCGTACTCGTTCGACCTGATGGACACCGGTCATTACGTGGTGGAGTTCGAACGGCTGGTCGCGGCATGGGGTACGACGCTTCGCGGCCGCATCTTCGAGTTGTCGTACGAGGAGTTGGTCGCATCGCCCGAGCCGGTGCTACGTCGCCTGCTGGAGTTCTGCGGGCTGGCATGGACGCCGCGCTGCCTCGACTTCGTGGACAACGCGGCACCTGTCGCGACTGCCAGCGCCGTCCAGGTACGCTCGTCACTCAACAGCAAATCGGTCGACCGCTGGAAGCGTTACGGTCCGGCGCTCGAGCCCCTGCGCGCACTGCTGGTTGCGGGCGGCCTCGATGTCGACATCCCGTCACCCGACTCATCTCCATGACCGATCAACTCACCACCTACTCCGGCGGATGCCATTGCCGACGCGTGCGTTTCGAAGTCGATGCGCCGTCGCCTTTGCATGTGCTTGATTGCAATTGCTCGATCTGTCGCATGACGGGTTTCCTGCATGTCATCGTGACCGCCGGGCAGTTCCGTCTGCTGCAGGGCGACGACGCGATCGTCGACTACCGCTTCAACACCGGAACGGCACGGCACCTGTTCTGCGGGCACTGCGGCGTCAAGAGTTTCTACGTACCGCGCAGTCATCCCGACGGTTACAGCATCAACGCGCGATGCCTCGACGGCGTGTCGCTGGACGCGTTGAAGGCGACGCTGTTCGACGACACCGACCGCGATGCGGCGATGGCTGCGCTCGCCCGTCGGGATCCCTGAACGATTCGTCATTGCGCCGTGCGGCGACGGCGTTTTCGCATCGGCGCAACGCGCTGCGGCGCATGCTCCGTGTCGCGCCCGGGTGGGGCGGAGACGACGAAACGAATGGACGGTATCGAAGGCCTGCGGCTGCTACTCGTGGAGGATGAGTACGTCCTCGCGCTCGGGTTGGCGGATGCGCTCGGCGACATGGGCGCGGTGGTCCTCGGGCCGGTGACGACGGTGGAAGACGCGCTGGGGCTGGTCGAGCGCGTGCCGGAAATCGATGCCGCGGTGCTCGACGTCAATCTGGGCCAGCAGGTCGTCTATCCGGTGGCGGACGCGCTGATAGCGCGTGGCATTCCGTTCCTGTTCTCCACGGCCAACGAGCCGGGCGCATTGCCGGAGCGTTTCGCGCATATGCCGGTCTGCCGCAAGCCGTTCAAGGTCGATGATTTCCGCGACGCCGTGCTGCGCCTGCACCGGCCGCCACCGTCGCGACGCGTGGCCTGAACCGCTCCGCGCGACACTGCTGACACCACGCTGTCAGCAGGCCGGCCCGAGACTGGGATCACGACGCCGCCGGGCGTCGCCATCCCATCAAGGAGCCCCACCATGTCGCGACGGATCACGTTCTATTACGCCCCCCATTCGCGCGCGTCCTGCACGCTCGCCCTGCTGGAAACGCTGGGCGCCGACTACGACCTGCACATGCTCGACCTCGTCGAAGGCACTCAGCGCCAGCCCGAGTACCTGGCGATCAATCCGCTCGGCAAGGTGCCGGCGATACGCCATGGCGATGCAGTAGTGACCGAGCAGGTCGCGATCCTCATCTACCTGGCCGATCTCTATGCCGACAAGGGCCTCGCGCCCGCGCTCAATGATCCGCTGCGCGGGCCTTACCTGCGCTGGGTCGCGTTCTACGGCGCGAGCTTCGAGCCGGCGGTCATCGACCGTTCGCAGGAGCGCAGCCCGGGCGCTGCGATGAGTTCGCCCTACGGCGATTACGAGACGGTGATGCGCGCGCTCGCGACGCAGCTGTCGAAGGGTCCGTACATCCTCGGCGAACGTTTCACCGCGGCCGACGTGCTGTGGGGCACCGCGCTGCGCTGGACGCTCGCGTTCAAGCTGGTGCCCGACGAAGCGGTGTTCCGCGACTACGTCGAGCGTGTGACCTCGCTGCCCGGCCTGCAGCGCGCCACCGAGCTCGACGCGCGCTACGCGGCCGAGCAGGCCGAGCGCCACGAGACCGCGGCGGCCTGAGTCCGGGCGATGGCGGCGCATCGCTACAATCCGGCGATGCGCCGCGCCGACCGCCTCTTCCTGCTGGTGAACGCCATGCGCGGCCGACGCCGCGCCGTGCTGGCGCGCGATCTCGCCGAAACACTCGGCGTCTCGCTGCGCACCGTGTATCGCGACGTTGCCGACCTGCAGCGCTCCGGCGTGCCGATCGAAGGCGAAGCCGGCGTCGGCTACGTGTTGCGTCATGGCGCGGACATTCCGCCGTTGATGTTCGACGAAGGCGAAATCGAAGCGCTCGTCGTCGGCATCCGCTTCGCGCGTGCATTCGCCGGCAATCGCATCAGCGAAAGCGCGGCGCGCGCGATGGTGAAGATCGAAGCCGCGATTCCCGATCGCATCCGCGCATTCGGCGATCGCACCGCGATTCTCGCGCCCGATTGCCGCGGCGAATCCACGCGGGAGTTCGGATCACTGCTCGACACGCTTAACGATGCGATCGGTGCACGCCGCGTGCTGCGCCTGGACTATCGCAACGAGAACAGCGACGCCAGCGCACGTGAAGTCGAGCCGCTGTGCATCGTGTTCTGGGGTGGTTCGTGGACGCTCGGCGCGTGGTGCCGATTGCGCGCCGCGTTCCGTCAGTTCCGGCTCAATCGCATCGTCGCGATGACGGCGACCGGCGAAATCGCCGACGAAAATCCGTCGCGCGATCTCAATGCGTTGTTGCGCGAAGTACGTGGGCGCCCCGAACTGGCTGCGGCCGCCGCGGCGCGTGCGTCGCGCGAAAACGTTCCGGCCTGATTACCAGCCCACGCCGGGCGGATACGACGCGATCACCGGCGCCATGTCGACCAGCATCCAGTAGCCTTCGCGCGTTTCGAACGACGGCGGCAGCATCTCCGCGCGCATCGGCTTGCCGAGCGGCGTCACGCAATTGGCGAGGTGCACAGATACCGCCTGCTGCGCGGCGTCGGTGATCGCGCCGAGGCTGTTGGCCTCGGTCACGCAGCCGGGAAAGTCGGGCAGCGTGATCGAGTAGTGGCGGTTCGCGTCACGTTCGACGAAGGCGAAATATTGCATGGGCCGCACTATCCGGCGGCCATCGCGAAGCGGCTGTGACGACACGACGGACGGCGGTCGCAAAACCGTGTTCGCGACGCCGCGACATGCGCGACGCGAGGCTGTCATGAGCCCTCGGAGCGCCCGCCATGTTGTTGCGTCGACTCGTTGCAATTGCGCTCGCGGGGTCCTGCGGTATCGCCATCGCCGCGCCCCAGGAGGACGGCGTCGGCCCGTCGCCGACGCTGCCCGCGCCACAGCACGCACTGATTCCACACGTCGACATCGCGCCCGCGGTGCACTGGCCGGCCGGCGCGACGCCGACACCCGCACCGGGCCTGGCCGTGCTGCCGTTCGCGACGCAACTCGACCACCCGCGCTGGCTCTACGTGCTGCCCAACGGCGACGTGCTCGTCGCCGAAAGCAATGCACCACCGCGCAAGAGCGGCATCCGCGGCCTCAAGGGTTGGGCGATGAAGCTGGTGATGGCGCGCACTGGGGCCGGCGTACCGAGCCCCGATCGCATCGTGCTGTTGCGCGACTCCGACGGCGACGGCATCGCCGAAACACGCAGCGACTTCATGACCGGACTGCATTCGCCGTTCGGCATGGCGTTGGTCGGCGACACCTTGTATGTCGCGAACACCGATGCGTTGGTGCGCGTGCATTACACGGATGGCGCGACGCATGTCGACGCGACTCCGGAAACCGTGGTGCCGTTGCCGGGCGCCACCGGCAAGTTCAATCACCACTGGACCAAGAGCCTGATCGCATCGGCGGATGGCACGCGGCTCTACGTCGGCGTGGGCTCGAACAGCAACGCGGGCGAGAACGGGATGGCGGTCGAGGCATCGCGTGCGGCGATCCTCGAGATCGATCCGCAAGCACGTACGACGACGGTGTTCGCTGACGGCCTGCGCAACCCGGTCGGGCTCGCGTGGCAGCCCGGCACGTCCACGCTGTGGGCGGTGGTCAACGAACGCGACGAGCTCGGCGGCGAGCTGGTGCCCGACTACCTGACCCATGTCGAGCGCGGCGCGTTCTATGGATGGCCCTACAGCTACTGGGGCACGCATCCGGATCCGCGCGTGTCGCCGCAGAACCCCGAGCGCGTCGCCGCGGCGCGCGTTCCGGACTACGGCCTCGGCAACCACGTCGCGCCACTGGGTCTTGCATTCAATACGTCGACGACACTGCAGCCCATGTTCGGTGATGGCGCGTTCGTCGGCATGCACGGCTCGTGGAACCGCACGCCGCTGTCGGGCTACCGCGTCGCGTTCGTGCCTTTCGTGGACGGACGCCCGACCGGAACGCCGCGCGACGTGCTGACCGGCTTCGTCGATGCACGCGGCGACGCGCAAGGCCGTCCGGCCGGCGTCGCCATCGCGAAGGACGGCGCGCTGCTCGTCGCTGACGACGTCGGCAACGCGATCTGGCGGGTCGCGCCCGCGCGTTGATCCGCGCGCGTTCGCTGCAACCGCAGCACGACAGACGTCTCGCGCGGGCCCACGACGACCGCCCGTCCCCCGCCAGTAACCGCCCAGACACCGCGCTGACCGGTCACCGGCAACTGCGTGCGCGGCAACCGGCCGTCTGGCATAAACGCTACGGCCGACTTCACGTGGCCGAAACATCCCCCACCTACCGTTACGTCTCCGCGCAGGGAGCCGCCATGCTCATTTACGACCGTCGACGTTGCCGCCCGGTGCCGGGCCTCGAAGTTCGACGCCGGCTCCCGCTGGCGCAGCGCGCGAAACTGAGCTGGCTGGAATACCTGGGCTGGCGCCTGCTGTTCGTACGCGGGGAGTCCTCCGCGGTGTTCGTGGCGCACGACCAGAAGGGCTACGCGATGATTTCGCGCGAAGGCCGCGTGGTCGGCGTGCGCAGCCTGACGGCGCGTCCGGAAGATCGCAGCGACCCGGCGTATCACGTGCAGCCGCCCGCCGACGACATCGACAACGAAGTGCGCGCCGCCTGATCCCTAGGTCGCCCATATGACGGCCTCGTCCGTCGCCATCCGCCGAGCCGCGCCGCACGAAGCCGCGCGGCTCGCGTCGTTCATGCGCCAGCTGTTCGTCGAGGCCTACGCCGACTGCAGCACGCCGGCCAACGTCGACACCTACCTCGACCATGCCTTCGGCGCCGCGCAGCAGGCTGCCGAGCTCGTTGATCCCACGCATGTCACCTGGATCGCCGAGGACGGCGACGAGTGGCTCGGCTTCCTGCAGGTGCGGCTGCCGTCGAGCCCGCCGGCGGTCGTCGACCTCGAACGCCCGGCGCAGCTGCATCGCATCTATCTCGCCGAGGCCGCGATCGGTCGTGGGCTCGGCCTGCGACTGCTCGACACCGCGCTCGCTGCCGCACGCGACGGCGGCGCCGACGGCCTCTGGCTGAGCGTCTGGCAGCAGGCGCCGGGGCCTATCGCGTTCTACCAGCGCGCGGGCTTCCGCATCGTCGGTACGGCGCGCTTCCCCGTGGGCGACGATCCGCTGGTCGACTGGATCATGCAGCGGCGCATCGACGCCGCCTGAGTCCGCCATCGCCGCAGGTCCGATGCGGCCCGCGAAGGGTTCGTTCCGCCGATTCCGTGCTTCGTCGCACGGGCGTCGACGCGTCGATCGGCCTCACTATGCTCGCCGCAACGCCTGACCTGACCGGACCGACCCGTGTTCAAGAGCATCGCCTTCGTTCTGCGCATCACCATCGCCTGGGCGCTCGTCATGGCGCTCTGCACGGGCCTGTATTCCGGCATCCCGCTCATCGGGCGTTGGGAGTTCCCGATGGTGGCGGTCGGCATGACCGTGATGGCCTTCGTCGTCGCCGGTGCGTTCTCGCATCTGCGGCGCGTGCGGTTGATCGCCGGCCACATCCGCGAAGGCGCGCTCGGCAATCGTCATCGTCGTCAGGTCGAGATTCCGTTCGAAGCCGGCCAGGCCTTCGATCTGCTCGACGCCGCGGTGCGTGAGCTTCCCGGCATCCTGACCGTGTCGAGCACGCGCGACAGCCTGCAGATCCGCGCGCATGTGCGTCGCCCCGACACTTACGGGCAGACCGTGCTGGAACGGTGGAATCCGCTGACGGCGTTCGGCTCGCAGCACAACCAGATCCTCGCGACGGTGACGCCGACGCACGACACCGGCAGCGTCACCTTCGTCTGCGAACCGCAGATCGGTGCATGGAGCGACTGGTTCCTGGTCGACGACGGCACCAACCTCGAGAACGCCGAAGCGATCACGCGTGCGATCACGCGTCGCGTCGCCGACATGCGTCGCGGCGAACAGATGGCCGCCGCGCGCACCGCGACCGAGAAGGAACTGACCGTCGCCAAGCTCAACCTGCTGCATGCGCAGGTCGAGCCGCACTTCCTCTACAACACGCTGGCCAGCGCGCAGTTGCTGACGCGAAGCGATCCCGTGCGTGCCGAGGAAATGCTCGGCCATCTCATCCAGTACCTGCGCCATTCGCTGCCACGCGCGGAAGACACGCCGTCGACGCTGGGCGCGGAACTCGAACGCGCACTTGCCTACCTCGAAATCATGAAAGTGCGCATGGGCAACCGCCTCGACGTTCAGATCGACGTGCCGCAGACGCTGCGCACCACGCCGCTGCCCGCGATGATGCTGCAGACGCTTGTCGAGAACGCGGTCAAGCACGGGCTGGAACCGCGCACCGGTGGCGGCACCGTGTGGATCCGCGCGCGTCGCAACGATGACCATGTCGCGGTGACCGTTGCCGACGACGGCGAAGGCCTCGGCGGCACGAGCACCAGTGGCACAGGCATCGGCCTGAAGAACGTGCGCGAACGGCTGAAGCTGGCGTACGACGGCGCGGCATCGCTTGCAGTCGTCGCGAACTTCCCTGCCGGTGTTGCCGCCACGCTCAGCGTGCCGGCCGAACGCGAGGCGGTGCGTCATGGCTGAGCCGGTCGCCACCTGCGTCGTCGCGGAAGACGAAACGCTGCTGCGCGAGGCGCTCATCGCGCAACTCAAAGTCGCATGGCCGACGTTGCAGATCGTCGCCGAATGCGAGGACGGCGCGAGCGCGGTCGAGGCGATCGCCGAACATCATCCCGACGTCGCCTTCCTCGACATCCGCATGCCGGGACTCACCGGTCTCGAAGTCGCCGCGGCATCGACCGAAGCCAGTCCGCAGACGCAGATCGTGTTTGTCACCGCGTACGACCAGCATGCGATCGCCGCGTTCGAGCGTGGCGCGGTCGACTACCTGCTCAAGCCGGTGACCGCCGAACGACTCGACGCCACCGTGCAGCGCCTGCAGTTGCGACGCGGACAGGACCGTGACGAAGCGCTCATCGCGCTGCTGGCGAAACTCGGCCCCGTGCTGCCGCGCCAGGCGGGCTCCGCCGAACCGCTGACCTGGTTGACCGCAAGCGAAGGCCGCGAAACGCGACTGATCCTGATCGACGAGGTCGTCTACTTCCGCGCCGACCACAAGTACACGACGGTGGTGACCGCCGACGGCGAAGCGCTGCTGCGTACGTCATTGCGCGAATTGCTCGCCCGGCTCGATCCCAACACGTTCAAGCAGATCCATCGCTCGACCGTCGTCAACCTGAAAACCGTCGCCGGCGTGACCCGCGACGACACCGGCCGCGGCACGCTGCGCCTGCGCGGCCGCCCTGAAACGCTCAGCGTCAGCGCGCCGTTCATGGCGCTGTTCCGCCCGGCCTGACTGGAGATATCGCCATGGACAAGCTCTTCGCCCTGCTCGCTTTCGTCGCGTCGCTGCTGGGTTGGAACGGTGGCCGCGATACCGTCGTGCATCGCATCGTCGGCAGCGGTGCGGATGCGTTGTTCAGTCGCGCCAGCGTGCAGGACGGCGTCGCGCGTTTCGATTGCGTGCGCAGTGCAAGCGGTGCGTGTCACTACCTGGTGCTGCCGAGCGGTTGCGCGGCGGAACAGGACTGCACGACGCGAGTGCGTCGTTATGACGTTGCAGCCGGCGAATCCCGGCAGGTCACCGGCCTGCACAGCTTCCGGTTGTGCGTGAGCGGCGCGGCCGTCGGCACGGCGTGCAGCGCCAGCGACTCGCTCGGCAACTGATCCGTTTCGCCAAAAAGAAGAGCCCCGCGATGCGAGGCTCCTCGACCAACATTGCAGTCAGCTCGTTCGCATCAGATACCGAGGATGCGCTGGATCAGGCCCGTAGCCGCCTGCACCAGGTACACCTGCTGCGAGTCCTCGTACGGGCGCACCCAGACCATGCCCTGCGGCGGCGGCGCGAGGTGGTAGACGGTGTAGTTGCGCACGTAATAGCGCGGCGCCAGGTACGTGGCCGGCATGCGTTCACCGCGCGCCCAATGCTTGTACTGACCCAAGTGGCGGCCGTTGTCGTGATGCATCGGCATCGGGCCGTGCGGATTCGGCTCGCCAATGCGGATGCCTTCGTAGCGCTCATGCTTGTCGGAGCCGTGGCCCTTGTCATGGCCCTTGCCATGACCCGGATCGGCCAGTGCGGGACCGGCGAGCAACAGCGAAGCGATCAGCACGAGCGGAGAGATGCGGGTCATGGTGGTTCTCCTCATGGGTTGCAGCGAACGCTAGCGCCCTGCACCTGAACCGGTCATGCAACGCGTCGTATGTCGCGCGGGCGGGCTCAGCATCGTGAGGGCGGTGTGTATGCGCGGTCGCTTGAACATTGGCACGACGCCGCGCTCGCGCATGGGTTACGAGGCCACTGCAATCGTCGAGGTCGCTAGACCAATCGGAGCAACGACGATGGCGACTCAATCGAACGACACACGCAAGGGCGAAGCCAGCGGAAGCCGCGAGCCCTACAGCGGCCCCAGCGACGGCCAGACCACTGCGAACCGCCTGCACGACATCGACCCGCGCGACGGCGGCGAATCACTGGAAGACCATCAGCGCGACCGCTCCAGCCGGGGCACCGCCGATCACGACGACTCGCTGGCGACGCGCAAACACAACGACGATCGCGACCGGCTCGGCATCTCGCGCGGCGACTGACCGCGCGAGATCGTCACCGAGTTACTCGGTGCCGCGAACCACCTGCCCGTTCTTCATCACGAAGGACGGGTGTTCGGTCGCGCGGATGTCGCTGAGCACGTTGCCGGGCACCGCAACGACATCGGCGTACTTGCCGGTTTCGAGCGTGCCGGTGTCCTTGTCGACGCCCAGGAGCTTCGCCGCACCGATGCTGCTGGTCATGAGCGCGTTGGCCGGCGACATCCCGACGTCCACGTAGTCGCCGAACTCGCGGCCGTTGAGCCCGTGCGGGAATACCGCGGCGTCGGTGCCGAGCGCGATCGGCGTGCCGATGCGGATCGCGTTGCGCAGCATCGTCTCGTGCGCGGTGTACGCCGCATGCGCCTTGCCCGCGATCTTGGGCGGATAGCCGGCGAGCTTCGATTCGGTCCACAGCAGCGTCGTGCGCGTCGGCACCAGGTACACGCCCTTCTGCTTCATCAGCTGCAGCGTCTCGGCTTTCAGGAAGCTGCCGTGTTCGATGGAATCGACGCCGGCTTCGATCGCGAGCCGCGCGGCCGTGTCGCCATGCGCGTGCGCGGCGACTTTTCGGCCCCAGTTGTGCGCTTCGGAAATGATCGCCTTGAGTTCATCCGGCGTGAGCTGCGGCACGTCGACCGGATCGGATTCGCTGAGCACGCCACCGGATGCGCAGATCTTGATGACGTCGGCGCCGTACTTCATCTGCAGGCGCGTGGCTTCGCGGCACTGTTCCGCGCCGTTGCACACGCCCTCGAGCGGCGTCGACGGAATCACGCGAGTCGGCGGATAAGGCGCGCTGTCGCAGTGGCCGCCGGTCGAGCCGAGTGCGTGGCCCGCCACGATCATGCGTGGGCCGGTCGCATAGCCGTTGTTGATCGCGTTGCGCAGCGCGACGTCGATGAAGTCGCTGGCGCCGAGCACGCGGATGGTGGTGAAACCGGCATCGAGCGTGACCTTCGCGTTGCGCTGCGCATGGAAGGCTTGCTCGGCGGGAAACCGCATCATTCCGTTGTAGATGCCGGCCGCCCAGTCGTCGTCGTGGTCGTCGGCGATGTGCGTGTGCGCGTCGATGAAACCCGGCAGCAGCGTGGTTTCGCCCAGATCGATCACGCGTGCGCCATCCGGCACCGCGACGTTCGAGCCGACCCCGACGATGCGCTCGCCCTGCACCACCACCATGCCGGGCTCGACCATGCGGCCGCTGCGGCCGTCGAACATGTGCGCGGCCTTCAGCACGACGGGGCGGACTGCTGCACCTGCAGCAGGCGCCTGCGCGCGGCCGTTGAACGCGGCGAACATGCCGGTGACGAGGAGGCCCGCGGACAGCAGGCCGGCGGACAAGGGCGCGAGACGAAGCTTCATGCGAGGACCTGTCGGGCGGAAAGCCCGAGTGTAGGCACAAGCGGCGGTGTCCTGCCTGTGCCGCGGCTAGTTGCAGTGCTGCGTGGCGACACCGACGTACACGGCATGGATGAACTCGGGTAATGCGTTGATCTGCAACGTCTCGGCGTTGCACCCGACCTCGCGCGCAAGCGTGGCGCCGCGCGCACGCTGATCCGCGGCAAGGCGCTCGCGCGCCGACGCGTCAAGCGGCGACCACGGATCGTCGTAATAGCGGTCGAAGCTCTGCCATCGCCATCCGTACAACGCCTGGATGCGTGCACGGACGATGGCGAGGTCGGTGGCCTGCCCGACCGCGCGATCCAGCGCACCGGCCGGCCACGCCGCGGGGCGATCGACCATCACCCGGATCTCGTGTGCAAGGAACACGCTACGACGCGCGGCTTCGTCGCGCGCCGCTTCGATCTGCGCGACGCTGGCGTCGACGGGATCTTCCATATGGATGGGGCGGACATCCGGCACCGCGACCGGCATGTCGGGCAGGACCTGCGGTTCGAGTCGTTTGATCAGCGACGGCAAACGCCCATCGTGCGGCGCGAGCGTCATCAACGCGTGCAAGAGCAGCAGGCAGCTTTCCGGCCCGGTTCGCGTGCAGCCGTCGACGTACAGCTCGCCGGCGAGGCGGTCGGCGAGGAAGCGCTTCAACTCGGCGGCTTCCTCCGCGGTCGGGCGCGTCTCCTCGGCGAACGCGCCTTCAGGCGCGCATCGGCCGAATGCATCCCAGCCGGTGTAGTTGTCGAACTGGAAGGAGAACGGCTTGCGTAATGCTTCCACCATCGGTTCACCTTTTGACGACCAGACATCGCGCGGGAAGCAGGCGAACATGGTGGACATCGCGCGTGCCTGCGTGGACCACGTGGGGTCGGGCGTGTAACCGATCCCAGTGGACGCGTTCGGCGCGTTTCCGGGATCGGCACTTGCGTCACGGGGCCATACGCGCTCCCAGAGGCGCGCCGCGTCCGATGGACGCTGCCAACCGAGCAGATCCCACGTGGCAGCCTGGTTGAGCAGCACGCCGCGCGTCTCGTGCGGAATCTCCGCGAAGGACGGCATGTGCAGCAGCGCGAGCAGCGATTCCCGGTCGAGCGTCTTCCACTGCGCGGGCAGCGGCTTGACCCACGTGCTGATGCCGTCACGCGCATGCGAGGCTTCGTCGACGATCGCCGCGACGCGGTCGGGCGGCAGCGCATCGACGATCACCGGGCTGTCGCCGCTGAAGCGGGCCGGCGTGCCCGCCATCGCCGGTTGGAACACCGTCAGAAGCGCCGCGTATGCGAGCGGCATCAGGTATCGAATCGTCATGGATCGCACGGGCCCTCCCCGGCCGCGGCTGCTGGCGCAGTATCGCGCACGGCCCCTCACCATCAGGCCCCCTGACCACGGGCACATCCGGCGTTCATGCGTGGCGCCTACGATGCGCGCCATGCGTCGTGCCCTTCTCCTGCTGCTTCCCGCCCTGCTGCTCGCGCCGCAGGCCGAGGCGCGCACCGTGTATCGCTGCGTGCGCAATGCGACGGTCAGCCTCGCCACCGCGCCGGAGCCCGGGTCCAAGTGCGAGGCGAAGACCATCGCCGATGACGCGGTGAAAGTGCCCAACCTCTGGGGCGCACTCGGCGTGGTGAAGGGCAACCTCTACGAACGCCAGCAGGACGGCAAGACGGTCTACAGCACGCGCAACCTGCCCGGCTCGACCAAGGTTCTGTCGTTCACCGTCGAAACGCCACCAGGCGAGCCTGCGCATGTGGGTCTTGGCCAGGTCGGCAAGCCGCAGATCGATCGCTTCGCCAAGCAGTTCAAGGCGGCGTCGAAGAAGACCGGTGTGGACGATGCCTACCTGCGTGCGATCGCGCATGCCGAAAGCGGTTTCAACGCGGCCGCGGTGTCGCCGAAAGGCGCGGTCGGCGTGATGCAGTTGATGCCGGAGACCGCGCGCGAATTCGGTGCGGACCCGACGTCGCCCGACCAGTCCATCGACGCGGCCGCACGCATGATCCGCCAGCTCGCGACGCGCTATCGCGGCGACCTGCGCCTCGTCGCCGCGGCGTACAACGCGGGCTCCGGCGTGGTCGCGCGTTATGGCGGCGTGCCGCCGTATCGCGAAACGCAGCAGTACCTCGCGAAGGTGGAGACGCTGTACATGCGTTATCGCGCCGCGCTCGGCAAGACGCCGAAGTCGCTGAGCGGACAGGACATCCTGCGCGCCGCGGACTGACGCGTTCGCTTCGCGACGTCGCCCGATGCGCATACTTCGCGCGTGACGCTCGACATCCCCGCACTGCAGGACTCGCTCGCTTCCGTGCCGTTTACGGCATGGTGCGCTGTGGCCGCAGTGATGGTGCTGCAGCGCTTCGCGCGTCGTTTCGGCCTGTGGCTCTACGCCGCGTTCGCACTGCCGGGCACGGTTTCGCACGAACTCGCGCATTACGTCATCGCGTTGCTGCTGGGCGCGCATCCGCAGCTTCCGCGTTTGTGGCCCGAGCGAACCGCGACGGGCTGGCGCCTCGGTGCGGTGGTGTTCCGCGCAACGTGGTGGCGCGCGGGCCCGATCGCGCTCGCACCGCTGCTGCTGGTGCCCGCCGCGCTGGTGTGGATCGTCGTGTTCCTTGCCGATGCACACGGCGCGTGGATCGCGATGCACGCGTGGATCGCCGGCACGTTGCTGACCGCCGCAACGCCTTCGCGCGCGGACCTGCGCATCGCCGCCCCGACACTCGGCCTGCTCGCGTTCCTTGCGATCGCGGCCGTGGCCGTGCATCTGTTCGGCTGAACCTGCCGCCCGCTTCACGGCGCCTGTCGACAATGGCGCGATGCCGTCGCCGACCACTCCCCGTCGCGCGTCGATGCCGTTCCGCGAACGCGTCGACGCCCTGCGCAACCTGCGCCCGTTCCTGCGGCAGATCTGGGAAACCAGCCGCTCGCTGACGCTCGCCAGCCTCGTGCTGCGCCTCACCCAGGCGCTCACGCCGGTCGCGCTGCTCTACATCGGCAAGCTGATCATCGACGAGGCGATCCATCTCGTCGCCGTCGCCGGCCCCGGTGCAGACCTGCAGACGCTGTGGGCGAACGGTGCGCTGCATCGGCTCGCGATGCTGGTGATCGGCGAATTCGCACTCGCCGTGGTGTCGGACCTGATGGCGCGCGCGGCGAGTTACGTCGACGGCCTGCTGTCCGAGCTCTTCACCAACGCGACCAGCATCCGCCTGATGGAACACGCGGCGACGCTCGACCTCGAGGACTTCGAAGACCCCGACCTGCAGGATCGCCTCGACCGCGCGCGCCGCCAGACGATGGGCCGCATGAACCTGCTCAGCCAGTTGTTCGGGCAGGCGCAGGACACGATCACCGTGGTGAGTTTTGCGATCGGCCTGATCGCATACGCGCCGTGGCTGATCGTGCTGCTCGGCATCGCGCTTGTGCCGGCGTTCGTCGGCGAAGCGCACTTCAACGCGCTCGGCTATTCGCTCAATTTCCAGTGGACACCCGAGCGTCGCCAGCTCGAATACCTGCGCCAGACCGGTGCGAGCGCGGATACGGCCAAGGAGATCAAGATCTTCGGGCTGCACCGCTTCCTGATCGATCGCTTCCGCGTGCTGGCCGACAAGTTCTACGCCGCGAATCGCGCGCTTTCGCAGCGTCGCGCGATCTGGGGCACGGTGCTGGCCGCACTCGGCACGCTGGGCTATTACATCGCGTATGCGTACATCATCTGGCGCACGGTCAAGGGCGATTTCACGATCGGCGACCTCACGTTCCTCGCCGGCAGCTTCCGTCGCCTGCGCCAGTTGCTGGAAGGCCTGCTAATCGGGTTCTCGCAGGTGGCCGGCCAAGCGCTGTATCTCGACGACCTGTTCTCGTTCTTCGAGATCCAGCCGGAGATCACATCCAAGCCCGACGCATCACCGGTGCCGCGACCGATCGATCGCGGCTTCGTGTTCGAGAACGTCGGCTTCCGTTATCCCGATGCCGAGCGCTGGGCCTTGCGCGGGCTGGAGTTCGAACTGCGCGCGGGCGAAGTGCTGGCGCTGGTCGGCGAGAACGGCGCCGGCAAGACCACGCTGGTGAAGCTGCTCGCGCGCCTGTACGACCCCGACGAAGGCCGCATCCTGCTCGACGGCCGCGACCTACGCGACTACGACCTTGAAGACCTGCGCAACAACGTCGGCGTGATCTTCCAGGACTTCGTGCGCTATCACCTCACCGCGCGCGAGAACATCGGCGTCGGCCGGCTCGACGCGATGGGCGACGACGCACGTATCCGCGAAGCCGCACGCCGTTCGCTCGCCGATGAAGTCATCGAAGCGCTGCCGCTGCAGTACGACCAGATGATCGGACGCCGATTCAATACCGGCGTGGATCTGTCCGGCGGTCAGTGGCAGAAGATCGCGATCGCGCGCGCCTACATGCGCGATGCGCAGGTCATGATCCTCGACGAGCCCACCGCCGCGCTCGACGCACGCGCGGAATTTGAAGTGTTCCAGCGTTTCAAGGAACTGAGCGAAGGCCGCACGGCGATCCTGATCTCGCACCGCTTCTCCAGCGTGCGCATGGCCGATCGCATCCTCGTGCTCGGCGGCGGCAAGGTCGAAGCTTCGGGCACGCACGATGAACTGATGGCGCAGCACGGTCGCTACGCCGAACTGTTCGAGCTGCAGGCGGCCGGTTACCGCTGAGCCGGCGGTGCCTCGACTGCGTCCGGCGTGCGCAGGCGTAGCAGACGCTCGAACGCACCGGCGACGCCGACGAACTCGCGTGCGGTGTCCGCGGTGATCTTGGGATCGGCCGCATGCGCCGCGGCGTTGCGCAGTCGGCGCAGCTCCGAGAGCAGCCCCGCCTGGCTCGCACCCAGCAGCCCGCTGGTGATCAACGCATCGGCCAGTCGCGACGGCTGCTGCAGCTCCTGACGCGTCACCTTCGCGCCACGACGCTTGAGCGCGACGGCCGCCGCGCCTTCGAGCTCGATCCATGCCTCGAGGATGGCCGCGCGTGGCGAGATCTCGGCCAGCTGCAGACGATGGCTTTCGCCGTCGAGTGGTGCCGCGCCGGCGGCTTCGGTGTCGACCAGCGCCTGTCGCGTCTGCGTGGCGAGCTCGTGCACGCGCCGGCCGAAGCGGAAGCGGAAGTCCTTCCATTCGAGGCTTTCAAGATCGGGCAGCCGTGCGATCAACTGCCGGCGCACGAGAAGGAACACGACGATCAGCGCGATCGGCCACGCCAGCGCCTGGGTCATTGCCGCGATGAATTCGAGCCAGTTCATCCGAGCCTCCGTGCCGTTGGGCCCAGCCTAGCGGGCGCGACCTCGATCGTCGACGGATGTTGCGACCTGCTGCATCCGGCCGCCGTCTCGGCGCGTAGAGGCCCAGGTGTCCGCTAGACACGCCTTCCCCTTTCAGGAGCGCCTCGTGAATTACCGCATCCTCAGCCTCGCCCTCATCGCCGCGCTGCCGCTCGCCGCCTGCAGCAAGCCCGCCGACGAAACCGCCGCCGCACCGATGCCGGCCGAAAACGCCGCCATGCCGGCCGACACCGCACCTGCCGCCGCAGCGCCGGCCGATATGTCCGCCAACGCCATGCCGATGCAGAACCCGATGGTCGGCGGCGCGCCGATGTACGCCGAGAAGGACATCGTCGACAACGCCGTCAACTCGAAGGACCACACCACGCTCGTCGCCGCGGTCAAGGCCGCCGGCCTGGTCGACACGCTGAAGGGCGCCGGCCCGTTCACCGTGTTCGCGCCGACCAACGCCGCGTTCGACAAGCTGCCCAAGGGCACGGTCGATACGCTGCTCAAGCCGAACATGAAGGCCGACCTCACCAAGGTGCTGACCTACCACGTCGTGTCCGGCAAGCTCGACGCCGCCGCGCTCAAGCAGCAGATCGCCGCCGGCAACGGCAGCGCCATGCTCACCACCGTGCAGGGCGAGAAGCTCACCGCGAAGGACGACGGCGCAGGCGGCATCGTGCTAACCGACGCCAAGGGCGGCACCTCGCACGTCACCACCGCCGACGTGATGCAGAAGAACGGCGTGATCCACGTCGTCGACACCGTCCTGATGCCGTAACAGCGCTCCGCCGCCGGCTTCCCCTCGTCGCCGGCGGTCTCGCGGGGCGGAGCACACGCTCCGTCCCGCGTTCTTTTTCCGACGGCCGCTGTCCCATGCAAGCGAACGTCGATGTAACCGTCGGATGCGACACTGCATGCGCCGTCAGGAGAACGACCGCATGGGTCTCGTCAGCCGCATCACGCCCTGCCTCTGGTTTGCCGACGCCGCCGAAGAGGCCGCGACCGCGTACGCCGCCATCTTTCCGAACTCGCGCGTCACCCGCGTGCTGCGCTACGACGCCGCGTCCGCACGCGCCGCCAACCGGCCGAAGGGCAGCGTGCTCACGGTCGAATTCGATCTCGACGGACAGAGCTTCACCGCGCTCAACGGCGGCCCGCTGTTCCGCTTCAACGAATCGATCTCGTTCGTCGTGCGCTGCGACTCGCAGGCCGAGATCGACCACTACTGGGACGCGCTCTCGCAGGGAGGCGACCCGATGGCGCAGCAGTGCGGCTGGCTAAAGGATCGCTTCGGCGTGTCCTGGCAAGTGGTGCCCGCTCAACTGCCCGACTGGCTGACCGACGCCGATCCGTCCCGTGCGGCGCGCGTCATGCGCACCATGCTGACCATGCGCAAGCTCGACCTCGCACCACTGCAGGCGGCCTACGACGGCGACGCCTAGCGATCGGCGTTGCAGGTCGTGCCGGACTGTTTCGAAAGCGCGTTGTACGTGGTCCAGAAATCGACCGTGCCGGTAAACACGTCCCACTCGTCGCGTCCCTGTTCGAGGTAACGGCACGGCGCCGTACGCGCGAGTTCGACGGCCAACGCGCGCTGCGACCCCGCGATACGTCGCGCAACGTCCGGTTTGACGAGGTCGCGCAACCACGCGTCGTAGTCGATGCCGTAAACCTCACGGTTGCGCTGGCGTGACATCCGCGAGCGCGCATCGTTCAGAACCAAGCCCGCACGCGCGGCCTGCGCCAGCGTGCGGTCCAGCTCGCCGGCAGGCCAGTGCTCCGGCCGACGCAGCAGCTGTCGCGTCTTCAGTCGCAGATAGACGATGCGGCGCAGTGCTTCGCCCTCGGCAACTTCGAGGCGCGCGTCATTCGGGGACGGGCCGTCATCGTTCGACGGCGTGATATCGCGCACGTCGATTGGCGCGTCCAGCTGGAAGCCCGGTTCGATCCGACGGAACAGACCGGGCAGACGCGGATCGTTTCCGTCGAGCGACAGCAATGCGTCCAGCAGCACCAGGCAACCGTCTGGACCGGGGCGGCTGCATCCGTCGACCGCGATCTCCGCAGTGAACCGGTCCTTGAGCAACTCGACCACGGCTTTTTCGATGCCCGGCGGATCGTGCGGCGGCGTGTAGCCCTCATCAGATTCGAGAAAGCGCGCGGTGCGCTCCACGCAGCCGCGGAATGCATCGTCGCCTCGATCACTTTGCGCCCAGTGACGCCGATTGCGCTCGACCATCACGTCGGCATCGAGCTCCCACGCTTCGTTCGGCAGGCAGCCGAGGATCGACGCCATCGCGCGCGACCTCACCGACCACGTCGGATCGGGCATGTAACCGGTGCCGAAGATGAAGTGGCGGTCGTCCTCGACCGGGCGTTCCACCGACTCCGGCCACAGGTGCGCCCACAGGCGTGCGACGTCGGATGGCCGGCGGAAGTCGAGCAGGTCCCACGTGGCGGCCTGATCCAGCAGCACGCCGGCGCTGTCGTGGGTGTCGTCCTGCACCGGATTCTCGATCTGCGCCCACACCGGCATGCGGATCAATGCGGCCAGGGTCTCACGATCGAGCGTCTGCCATGCATCGGGCAACGGCGTTACCGGCGTGCCCGGATGGCGGACGGCCGCCACGCGCTGCGCTTCGGCGACGATGGCTGCAACGCGATCAGGCGGTAGCAGATCGGCATGCAGCGGGCTCTCGCCGGTCATGCGCGGCCACGGCGCCGCGGCGCTGGCCATCAACGGTAGACAGGCGAATGCGAGCGCCGCGATGCGGCGCGTCCAGCGGTGTGTCATGACGTTCCCCCGGACACATCGTAGCGGCCGTAGTGGCGTCGCGCACCGATGAATCCTGCCCGGCCCGAGGAGCATCACCGGCGAGCCCGACGACCTCATCTGCGGGATAATTACCGCAACGCCGCGAGCTTTTCCGGCGCCTCCCGTCCCGACCGCCCGGCCCGCCTGCGAGCCCGCCGCGCTCGGGCCCGCGCGCGGTCATCCGCGCAGCCAGGACGCCTACGCCACGATGAATACCGCCTACCGCAAGCCCCTTCCCGGCACGCCACTGCACTGGTTCGACGCCCGCGAGGCGGTCGACGCGATCAAGCCCGGTGCCTGGGCGACGCTGCCCTACACCTCTCGCGTGCACGCCGAGAACATCGTGCGCCGCGCCGATCCGTCGATGCTGTCGGCGTATCTCGAGCAGTTCATCGAACGCCGTCGCGACCTCGACTTCCCGTGGTTCCCGGCGCGCGTGGTCTGCCACGACATCCTCGGCCAGACCGCGCTGGTCGACCTCGCCGGTTTGCGCGATGCGATCGCCGAACGCGGTGGCGACCCGGCGCAGATCAATCCCGTGGTGCCGACGCAGCTCATCGTCGACCACTCGCTCGCCGTCGAATGCGGCGGTTTCGATCCCGATGCATTCACCAAGAATCGCGTGATCGAGGAGCGTCGCAACGAGGATCGTTTCCACTTCATCGAGTGGACGAAGCACGCGTTCAAGAACGTCGACGTGATCCCGCCGGGCAACGGGATCATGCATCAGATCAATCTGGAGAAGATGTCGCCGGTGATCTACGTCAAGGACGGCGTCGCGTTCCCGGATACGTGCGTCGGCACCGATTCGCATACGCCGCATGTCGATGCGCTGGGCGTGATCGCGGTCGGCGTCGGCGGGCTGGAAGCCGAGAGCGTGATGCTCGGCCGCGCGTCGTGGATGCGCCTGCCGGAGATCGTCGGCGTCGAGCTCACCGGTCGTCCGCAGCCGGGCATCACCGCGACCGACATCGTTCTCGCGCTTACCGAGTTCCTGCGCCAGGCCAAGGTCGTCGGTGCGTATCTCGAATTCCGTGGCGAAGGCGCTGCCGCGCTCACGCTCGGTGACCGCGCGACCATCTCCAACATGGCGCCCGAATACGGCGCGACCGCGGCGATGTTCTTCATCGACGACAACACGCTGGACTACCTGCGCCTCACCGGCCGCGAAGAGCAGCAGGTCGCGCTGGTCGAGAACTACGCGAAGACCGCGGGTCTGTGGGCTGATGCGCTGGTCGATGCGCAGTACGAACGCACGCTCACGTTCGACCTGTCGACGGTGACACGCAACATGGCGGGTCCGTCGAATCCGCATCGCCGCCTGCCGACCAGCGACCTCGCCGAGCGCGGCATCTCCGGCAACCTCGACGCCGCGCGCGCGCAGGAAGCCGCCGGCCTGATGCCCGACGGCGCAGTGATCATCGCCGCGATCACCAGCTGCACGAACACGTCGAACCCGCGCAACGTCATTGCTGCCGCACTGCTCGCGAAGAAAGCGAATGCGCTGGGCTTCGTGCGCAAGCCGTGGGTGAAGACCTCGCTCGCGCCAGGCTCGAAGGCCGTGCAGTTGTATCTGGAAGAAGCCGGGCTGTTGCCAGAGCTGGAGAAGCTGGGCTTCGGCATCGTCGGTTTCGCGTGCACCACCTGCAACGGCATGAGCGGCGCGCTGGACCCGGAGATCCAGCAGGAAATCATCGAGCGCGATCTGTACGCCGTCGCCGTGCTCAGCGGCAACCGCAACTTCGACGGCCGCATCCATCCGTACGCGAAGCAGGCGTTCCTTGCGTCGCCGCCGCTCGTTGTTGCGTATGCACTCGCGGGCACGATCCGCTTCGACATCGAGAAGGATGTGTTGGGCACGGATGCGTCCGGCAACGAAATCACGCTGAAGGATCTGTGGCCGAGCGACGAGGAGATCGACGCGATCGTGCGTGAGCACGTGAAGCCCGAGCAGTTCCGTCGCGTGTACGGTCCGATGTTCAACGTGCGCGTCGAGAACAGCGCGCCGGTGAAGGCGCTGTACGACTGGCGCCCGATGTCGACCTACATCCGCCGCCCGCCGTATTGGGAAGGCGCGCTCGCCGGTGCACGTTCGCTCACCGCGATGCGTCCGCTGGCGGTGCTCGGCGACAACATCACCACCGACCATCTCTCGCCGTCGAACGCGATCATGCTCGACAGCGCCGCGGGCGAATACCTCGAGAAGATGGGCGTGCCGGAAGAGGACTTCAATTCCTATGCAACGCATCGCGGCGACCACCTCACCGCGCAGCGAGCGACGTTCGCGAACCCGAAGCTGCTCAACGAAATGGTGGTCGACGAGAGCGGCACCGTGCGCCAGGGCTCGTACGCGCGCATCGAGCCGGAAGGCACAGTCACTCGCATGTGGGAAGCGATCGAGACCTACATGGAGCGTCGCCAGCCGCTGATCATCATCGCCGGCGCCGACTACGGCCAGGGCAGCTCGCGCGACTGGGCGGCGAAGGGCGTGCGACTTGCGGGTGTCGAAGCGATCGTCGCCGAAGGCTTCGAACGCATCCATCGCACCAACCTGATCGGCATGGGCGTGCTGCCGCTGGAGTTCGAGGCCGGCACCAACCGCAAGACGCTCGGCATCGACGGCACCGAAACCTTCGACGTCACCGGTGACCGCACGCCGGGCTCGACGTTGATGCTCGTCATCCACCGCGAGGACGGCAACACGCTGGAAGTGCCGGTGAAGTGTCGCTTGGATACGGCGGAAGAACTGTCGATCTACGAAGCCGGCGGCGTGCTGCAGCGGTTCGCCAATGATTTCCTGGAAGGCGCGCAGAGCGCGGCGTGAGGGATGGCGAACGCCGGGGACAAGTTCTTCATGCTTCGGCCGCCGGTGGCGTTCCGCGCCGCCGTGCTGGCAGAGCTTGAGCGTGTCGGCGTTCTCGATCAGCTCGGAAGCCGGCTATTCGCGCCGGAGAACTGGCACCAGTCGTTGTCCGACCTGTTGCTCGGCGATTCGCTCGATGTGTATCGCCGTGCCGGATCACGTGTCGCGGCCGAGCCGTTTGTGCTTCGCTTCGATCGCGTGAGCTTCAAGGGCGGTCGGGCATTTCTCGAGCCGTCCGCTGCATCGCCGGGTTTCTCAAGCCTGTTACGCAGCGTAAAAGCAGCGCTCGACCTCGAAGGCGAAAAGAGCGGACGTCACGCACCGCATCTCACATTGAGCTATCGCGCACCAGGATCGCTTGATTTGGTGTCAATCGAACCGATCGAATGGAACGTCGACAGCGTCGAGCTGGTCGAAGTCGTCACCTATCCCTACGGATATCGCACGCTAGACGCGTGGACGCTGGTGCCCGCCATCGACCCGCAACCCGCATTGCCGTTCTGATTTTCCCGCCATTACGAGGACACACGCATGACGACTGAAACCACCGGTACCGTCCGCCTTCATCGCGTGCTTCGCGCGCCGCCGTCAAAGGTGTATCGCGCCTTCCTCGAACCCGCCGCGATGTCCAAGTGGCTGCCGCCCTACGGCTTCGTCGCCGAGGTGCAGCAGATGGATGCGCGCGTCGGTGGCACGTTCCGCATGTCGTTCACCAACTTCGGTACCGGCAAGGTCGAATCGTTCGGTGGTGAATACCTCGAACTGGTTCCCGACCAGCTGATCCGCTACACCGACAGGTTCGACGACCCGAACCTGCCCGGTACGATCCACGTCACCGTCGCGCTGCGCCCCGTGATGTGCGGCACCGACGTGTCGATCGAGCAGAGCGGCCTGCCCGCGGCGATTCCGGTTGAGTTCTGCTATCTCGGCTGGCAGGAATCGCTGGAGCAGCTCGCGAAACTGGTCGAGCCGAACATTCCCGACGCCTGATCCGTTTCCACTTCTTCATCGAGTCCACGACATGACGCACGCCCCGCAACTCCGCATTCCCGCCACCTACATGCGTGGCGGCACCAGCAAGGGCGTGTTCTTCCGGCTCGACGATCTGCCCATCGCCGCGCGCGTTCCCGGCGCGGCGCGCGATGCGTTGTTGATGCGCGTGATCGGCTCGCCCGACCCGTACGGCAAGCACACCGACGGCATGGGCGGCGCGACGTCGAGCACCAGCAAGTGCGTGATCCTGTCGAAGTCCAACGTGCCGGATCACGATGTCGACTATCTGTATGGACAGGTGTCGATCGACACCGCCTTCGTCGACTGGAGCGGCAACTGCGGCAACCTGTCCTCGGCCGTCGGCCCGTTCGCGATCGCCAACGGGCTGATCGATGCCGCACGCATTCCGCGCGACGGCCACTGCATCGTGCGCATCTGGCAGGCCAACATCGGCAAGACCATCATCGCGCACGTGCCGATCACCAATGGCGAAGTGCAGGAAACCGGCGACTTCGAACTCGACGGCGTGACGTTCCCGGCTGCGGAGATTCCGCTGGAATTCGTCGACCCGTCAGACGACGGCGATACGGGCGCGATGTTTCCGACCGGCAATCTCGTCGACACGCTCGACGTGCCGGGTGTCGGTACGTTCGACGTCACGATGATCAGCGCCGGTATCCCGACCATCTTCATGCGCGCGGCCGATCTCGGCTTCGACGGCACGGAACTGCAGTCGGCCGTCAACGATGATCGTGCGCTGCTCGCGAAGCTCGAAACCATCCGCGCCTACGGTGCGCTGCGCATGGGCCTGATCGCCGATGTCGCCGATGCATCCAAGCGGCAGCACACGCCGAAGGTGGCATGGGTCGCGCCGCCAAAGGATTACGTGGCGTCCAGCGGCAAGACAGTGCGCAGGAGCGATGTCGACGTGCTCGCGCGCGCGATGTCGATGGGCAAGCTGCACCACGCGATGATGGGCACGGCGTCGGTCGCGATCGCGACGGCGGCGGCGGTGCCGGGCACGCTGGTCAACCAGGCGGCCGGCGGCGGCCAACGCGATGTGGTGCGCTTCGGGCACCCGTCGGGCACGTTGCGCGTCGGCGCGGCGGTGTCGCAGGTCGATGGCCAGTGGATCGTCACCAAGGCCGTGATGAGCCGCAGTGCGCGCGTCCTGATGGAAGGCACGGTGCGTGTTCCGGCGGACCCGGCTTACACCGGTTGAGCCCGCTGACGCCGCTTACAGGCGGCGTCCCAATCCCGCGAACTCGGCGTAGGTCGCCGCTGCGCGCTGGCGCAGCGTGATCGGTGCAGTCGCTGCGTAAAGCGGCTGCGCAAGCGTGATCGTCTCGTCGTCGTCCGCAGCACGCCGCTTCCATTCGCGGCGAAGCTCGCGGTCGTAGCGATTCCGCGACGCGGGATCGGACAGCACGCGCCATGCCTCGGTGACGGCCTGCATGCGCCGCAGCGCGTCGTCATCCCCATCGCAGCGGTCCGGATGATGGCGCGCCGCCAGCACGCGATACGCGGCGCGGATCACCTCGATCGGCGCGTCGGTGGCGACATTGAGCGCGGCGTAATGCGTGGACACGTGCGTCGTCGAAATGGCGGGGGTGCGAGTCTTATACGCCCGGTGTGATGGCCGCTGCACCGCCGCCCGGCGGCATTCAGGCAGCAGCCGGCGAACGGTAGTGCTCGCGCCGATGTCTGCTCAGCGCGGTGAGTAGACCGGCAGATCGGCGGCGGCCAGCGGACGCACGTCGTCGACCAGCGCCTTCAGCACGCGGCCGGGCTCCTCGATCATCGGCAGGTGCGCCGAGTGCTCGAACCAGTCGACGCGCTTGGACGGCGCCTGCAGCGCGTCCATCCACGACGCGGTGATCGACGAGGGCGTCGTGTAGTCCTGCCGGCCGAGCAGCATCACCACCGGTGTGTCGACGCGATGCACGTTCGCGAACGTGATGCCGGCGAGGTTCGGAAACATCGTGGTGATCGTAAAACCGCTGCCCTCGTCCCAGGCCTTGATGTCGGCCGGCGTGTACTCGGGCGACAGGCGAGGCGCGTGGAAGTAGAAGTCGGCGTTGTCGCGGCCGGCGGCGAGTCCACCGTAATGGATCGACCACTTGCGCTCGGTGCCGGTCTTCTCGACGTCGAACGGTCCATTCCCCGGATACGGCGCGATCGCCTCCAGTTCCTTGATCGCATCCGCATTGCCGTCGCGACGCGCGCGCTCCAGCGCCCATGCGTAACCTTGGCGTTCGTTCTCGCGGAAGTCGATTACCTGGCCCATGCCGATGTAGGCATACAGCAGGTCCGGCCGTTTCACCGCAACGCTGAGCCCGACGATGGAGCCCCAGCTGTGGCCGAGCACGAACACCTTGCGCTTGCCGTAGCGCTTGCGCAGCTCGTCGATCAGTTCGATCGCATCGTCGCGATAACGCTCCGGCTTGAGCGTGGACGCGAGCGCCTTCGGATCGTTCAGCGGATACGACCGCCCCGCGCCGCGCTGGTCCCACTGCACGACGGTGAAGAAGTCTTCCCAAGGCCGCTGGAACGACCACGCCACCGGCATCTCCACCGCACCGGGCCCGCCGTGGATGTAGATCAGGATCGGATTGTCGCGATCCGCACCGCGCACGTTCACCACCTGCCGCGCGCCACCGAGCGTGACCTCGAACGTGTCCTGCACACCGTGCGGAGTCACGATGTGGCCGATGTCCGCGACGACTTCACGGGCGGGGGCGTAGCGGTCTTCCGGCGGTTGTTGCGCGAAGGCCGACGTCGCGATGGCGAGGCTGGCGAAGACGAGCAGCGTACGAGTCATTACGCATGTCCCTGGAGATTTACCGTAACGATAGCCGCACTGGCGCGTGCTTGGCTGTGCCGAACGCTGGGTCGACGATGCGTTGCCGCGGGGCACGAACCGCGCGCAGACTGGTTCTTCGCGAACCCGGATGCAGCCCATGAACTGGCTCGCCCACATGCACCTCGCCCGTTACAACGATGCCGCGATGCTCGGCGCGCTACTGGGCGACTTCGCGTTCGGGTCTAGCGGGCTGGAACGGTACGGCGACGTCGAACGGCGTGAGATCCTGCTGCATCGGCGTGTCGATCGTTTTACCGACGCGCATCCCGCGGTGACCGAGCTACGCGCGCACTTTCCGAACGGGCGGCGACGCTATGCTGGCATCGTGCTCGACGTGTACTTCGATCACCTGCTCGCGCGTGGCTGGCCGAACTGGAGCGACGTTTCGCTCGACGCGTTTACTTCCCGTGCGTATTCGATGCTGCGCACGCGCTTCCACGACCTGCCACCCCGATTGCAGGCCATTGCGACACGGATGGCGGAGAACGACTGGCTCGGCAGTTACCGCGAGCGTGCAAGCGTCGACCGCGCGATCACGCGCATCGCGCATCGGCTTTCGCGCAACGGCGACCGACTCGTCGCGACGCTCGACGATTTCCTTGACGTCGAGCCGCAGGCGGAGGCGATGTTCGACGACTTCTATGCCGAGCTTCAGCGCTTCGTCGTCGACGAACGCGCGCGCATTGCGTAAATGCGTAACCGGCAGACCGGTGTCTGGCGTTTGTATGGCGACGCGATGAAAACGCAAAAAAAAGGGACAGCGGCTGCTGTCCCTTCAAGCTTCACTCGACCCTCTTCCCGGTGCTCGTTGCCGAGCACTACAACCTCACTTCGTCAACGGTTGGAGCCACCGTCGCGGGACGACGAGCTACCGCTCTGGCTGCCCGATCCCATGCTGTTCTTGCCCGAGCCTTGCTGGCTCACTCCCTGCTGCGAACCCTGTCGCGACGAACCCTGCTGCGAAACGCTACTGTCGTTGCGCCCTGACGCCTGGCGCGACTGCGAGCCGCTTTCGAGGTTCTGATTGCTGTTGCGATTCGACGTGTTCTGATCGTTACGGTTCATGCGACCTCCCGGATCGACATTTCGACATCGCCCGCACTGCGGACGATTTGCAGACTACACGGCGATGCCGTTGGCACAGGTGACCCCGGCATTAGGGTTGCGTTAGGCGGCCGCAGCGTTCAGCGGCCGGCCATCGTCGCGACGCGCCTGAAGCAGACTTGCCCAGTTCATCTACACGCCGCCCGCGCTACGCTTTCTCGATGGCCCATATTCGAGTCGGCACGGCGAGCTGGACGGATCCCACGCTGATCCAGTCGAAACTTTTCTATCCGCGCGGCTGCAACTCCGCCGAGGACCGCCTGCGCTTCTATGCGAGTCGCTTCCCGATGGTCGAGGTCGACTCCAGCTATTACGCGATGCCGAGCGAACGCAACGCGCAACTCTGGGTCGAACGCACGCCGGAGGACTTCACGTTCAACCTCAAGGCGTTCCGCCTGCTCACTGGCCACCAGACGCCGGCGAAAGCGCTTCCTCCCGACATTGCGACCGAACTTGCACCGCTGTTCGCGCAGAAGCGCAACGTCTACTACAAAGACGTGCCCGACAGCCTGCGCGACGAACTCTGGCGGCGTTTCGAACGTGCGGTGCGTCCTCTGCGCGACGCCGGCAAGCTCACGGCTTTGCACTTCCAGTTCGCTCCGTGGGTTACGCCGTCGCCCGACTGGAAACGGCATCTCGAGGAATGCGTCGGCCGCCTGCCCGATTACCTGCTCGCGTTCGAGTTCCGCAACCGCACCTGGTACGACGGGCGCCATGACGACGTCACGCTCGCGATGGAACGTGACTTGGGTGTCGCGCATGTGGTCGTCGACGAACCACAGGTCGGCGCGAAGTCGATTCCTCAGGTGTGGGACGTCGCCTCGCCGCAACTCGCCATCGTCCGCATGCACGGCCGCAACCACGCCACGTGGGACATCAAGGGTGCGACCGTCGCGAGTGATCGCTTCGATTACGACTATTCGGATGAGGAACTGACCGAAGTCGCGACACCGATCCGCGAGCTTGCGCAACGCGTCGCGGAGCTGCATGTCGTGTTCAACAACAACCAGGGCGATCAGGGGCAGCGCAATGGGTTGTCGTTGATGAAGGTTCTGGGCGGTGATGCACGGCCGGCGGCGGTGGACGCGTAACAGCCTCGGCGCGGCATGCCCGGCGGCGACGAATCGTCACGCCAACTTCCGGCCCATGAGAACGCGTCACGCCTGATGCCTACTGTGTGCCTGCGGAGCCAGCGTGCCGCCGCTACCCTTGGTCCAGTATCGCGGCTTCCGGAGTTTCCATGCGCTTGACGCTACTTGCCCTGTCGATGCTGTTGGTCTCCGCGACGACGGCGCACGCCGAATCCCTCGCTTTCGTTGATGCCAGGGTCTATCCGGCGCCGGATGCAAAGCCGATGGATCACGCGACCGTCCTCGTCCGCGATGGCGTGATCACAGCGGTCGGCAAGAAGGTATCCGTACCCAAGGACGCGACCGTCATCGACGCACGCGGCAAAGTCGTGGTCGCCGGCTTCTGGAACAGCCACGTGCATCTGCTCGGCGAGCCCTACCGCGGCGCTGCGTCGTTGCCGGCGGCGGGGCTGTCCAGCGCGCTCGAGTCGAACTTTACGCAGTGGGGTTTCACCACGGTGTTCGACATTTCGTCGTTGCCGGGAGATGCGCTCGCACTGCGCGGCCGCATCGAACGCGGCGAAGTCACGGGTCCGCAGATCCTGACGGTCGACGCACCGTTCTTTCCTGAGAACGGCACGCCGATCTACGTTAAAGGTCTACTCGAACAGCTCAAGGTCCCGACGTTCGAGGTCAAGAATGCGGCCGAAGCGTCGCAACGCGCGACGCGCGAACTCGATGCAGGCGCCGACGGCGTGAAGATTTTCGCGGGCGCGATGGTCGGTGGTGCCGTCGGCGTGTTGCCGATGAAGACGCCGATCGCGCGCGTGGTGGTTGACGAAGCGCATCGTCGCGGCAAGCCGGCGTTCGCGCATCCTTCGGATATCGCCGGGCTGCAGGTGTCGATCGACAGTGGTGTGGACGTGCTCGCGCATACGACGCCGAATATCGGGCCGTGGCCGGGGTCGCTCACGAAGACGCTCGTCGACCGCCGCATGGCGCTGATCCCGACGTTGACGCTGATCGAAGTGGAAGTCGGTCGCCAAGGCGCGCCGCCCGAGGCGCAGGATTCGATGCTCGCCGCGGCGTCACAGCAGACCAAGAGTTTCCTTGACGCGGGTGGCCAAGTGCTGTTCGGCACCGATTCGGGCTACACCGACGTGTACGACCCGCTGCGCGAATATCAGCTCATGGCCGCGGCCGGAATGGATTGGCGCGGCATCCTGGCCAGCCTCACTACCGAGCCGAGTAAGCGCTTCGGTCAGGCGGCGCACAAGGGTCGCGTCGCAAAAGGGATGGATGCGGATCTTGTCGTGTTGAACGGGGATCCGGCGGTGGATGTCACGGCGCTCGATCGTGTCGAGATGACTGTGCGAGCGGGGCGTGTGATCCACCGCGCGGCTGCAGCAAGCACTAATGCAGGTTCGCGCTAGGCGCGTTGCATCACCGATAGGGTTTCACACGCCTATCTCGACGACACAGTCCGTGTGCGCGGCGTCATATACGTGATGCCGCGTGCGCCGTTATCGCAAGCGATCAATTCCGCGCGAGTCGTCCTGACTCCGCCGCGATCTGCGCCGGCGTGACACCCAGCACGCGCCGCATGCATCGCGCCAGGTGGCTCGCATGCGCGAATCCGGTGAGCGCCGCGACGTCGCTGATGCTCGCGCTCTGCTGCATCAGGTGCAGGCGCGCACGTTCGACGCGACGTTCCATGACGAAGCGATGCGCCGTCATGCCGGTCGCATTCTTGAACAGCGGCTTGAAGTGGGAAACGCTGAAGCCGGCGACTGTCGCGAGTTCGGCGAGCGATAGGTCGCGGTCGAGATGCGCCTCGATGTATTCGATCACTCGCTGCAAGCGCCAAGCAGGTAACGCGCGGTTCGCGTCGGAGCACGATTGCGACATGACGCGTTGCAGCGCCAGAAGCCGCGTCGCCAGCGCCCAAGCCAGACCATCGGCGAACAGGCGCCCTGCGGGATAGCTATCGTTGGCTTCGGCCTGCATCAGCCAGCCGATACGCTCGATCTGCGGGTCGCGGATATGGATGGCGGGTGCGAGGTCCGCCGTTCCGTGTCCCACCGACTGCGCGGCGTCGCGCATTACCGTCGGCGCGAGTCGCAGCAGCAGCGATGTCGCCGGATTCGATAATTCCCATCGCGTGCTCGAGCCCGCTGGCACCACGCAGAACTGTCCGTGCAGGCGCGTGCCACGACGTTCATGGCTGCCGGCGCGATACGTCACCGGCACCGGCTCACCCAGATGCAGGCAGAGCACGTGGCGGTGGTCGACGGGCGAATCGAAGCGGCCGCTCGGTACCGGCGAGGCCAACACGTCGAGCGACGGCAACATTCCGCCCGGCGCACCGATGCACGCCGCTCCCGCAGGGGCCGGGTAACACGCGGGCCTGGCCGTATCGCTCATGACGCCACCTTCGAACCGGGGCGGCTAAGCGAGAAGTCCCACAAGTCATCCTCCCGTGCCCGCCAGCGGCCGATCGTGCGCGCATCGCTGGCCCTCGGCGGCCGAGCATGGCGGCTGTCACCCTGACGGAACCGCACACGATGACGCACCGACCTGTCGCAGTACTCGCATTGCTCCTGACCCTCATAGCGCCCCACGCGATCGCACGCGGCGTCGACAATGCGTCGCCACCTGCACCGACCAGCGGCGCGGCCGTCGATGCGCAACACCAGCAACTGGCCGAACTTGTCGGCCTGTGGACCGTGCGACAGTCGCTATGGCTGCACCCCGGCGCGCCGCAGATCGACCTCGGCACCGCGATGTTCAACATGGTGCTCGGTGGACGGCAGCTGCAGCAGGACCTGCGCGTCAGCTCGCGCGTGCCTTTCCAGGCGCTCGGCTACATCGGCTACGACCCGACCACGCGCATGTACGTCGCGACGTGGACCGACCTCAACCTCGACGAAGTGATGGTGCTGCGCGGCGACTACGACGCACGCGATCGCACCTACCGACTCGGCGGTGACATGTCGGACGGCGCCGGACACCGCATTCCGACGCGCGAGGAGTTGCAGCGCGTGGACGACGATCATTTCGTCGTGCGCTACTACGAAACGCGACAGGTCAAGGAAGCGCTGGTGGTCGAGCTTGCGTATTCGCGACGCTGAGCGTCCGCGTAGAGCCGATCGAACGCGTTACTCCGCGCCGAACGGCTTCCCCATGCGCACGGTCGGCCGCAGCGCGACAGTGCGCGTCGTATCCATCAACTGCAGTTCGCCGTCCTGGATCATCGCGGTCAGGCGCATGCCGCGATCGAACAGCGCAGTGACGGCTTCGACGCTCTCGGCATCGATGTCGACGACGGTGAGGTTCTTCAATCGCGACAGGGTCGGTGCGTTCTTCGTCCACCACACGTCGCCGGCGCGACCGCCGTAGTTCACGACGACCACCTGTTGCGCACGACCGCAGGCCTTGCGGATGCGCGACTCGTCCGGCTGGCCGAGTTCGATCCACTGCTCGATCTCGCCGGTGTAGTCGCGTCGCCACAGCGCAGGCTCGTCTTCATCGCTCAGGCCGCGACCAAACTCGAGGCGCTCGTCGGCGTACAGCGCGAACGCGAGCAGCCGCACCATCAGGCGCTCGTCGGTCTCCGAGGGATGCTGCGCCAGCGTGAGGTTGTGCGACGCGTAGTAGTGCCGGTCCATGTCGCTGACCTGCAACTCGGCTTTGACGACGGTGGCCTTGGGTGCCATGGAGTTCCTGGCTGCGAGGCCGGGTGGAGACGGGCAGGCATTCTAGGTCGTCACACGATCGGCATCGCGCTCCCGCTCATCGGCTACGGAAAAGTCCTACCGCGCGACGGCGCAAACGCCCACACCCGGTCGCTTCCAATGCGCCCAGCCTTGCCGGGCCGCACTTCGCGGCGTTCGACGAGGACTCCACCGTGCGCCCGTCACCGATGCGCCCTAGCGCGCTGTTTTCCACGCTGTCGCTGTTGGTCGGCAGCCTGCTTCTCGCCTCGCCCGTGCAGGCCTACTGGATGCGTGACTGCCACGCCCGGCCGTCGACGTGGAAAGGCACCACCGAGATGGTCGCCGACATCAACCCGGGCGCGGCGGGTTCGAGCCATCCCATCCTCGGCTTCTCCTCCATCAACTCGCTGATGACGGAGTTCAACAACACCCTGTATTTCCAGGCCGACGACGGCACGCACGGCTCCGAGCTCTGGCGCGTCGGCAACGGTGCGCCTTCGATGGTCGTGGATCTCGTGCCCGGCGCGTCCGGCTCCGCCCCCCATTCGTTCGCCCCGTACAACGGCGCCCTGTTCTTCGCGGCGCATAGCAGTGCGAATCACGATGCGCTGTACATGAGCAACGGAAGCGCGATCGCGATCGCGGTCGACCCGATGTCTGCGGCACAGAACGTCGAGATCACCGCACTCACGGTGTATGCCGGCAAGCTGTATTTCGTCCGCTACGCCGACGGCGTGCCGAGCTTGTGGCGATACGACGGCACGAGCGCGCAAGCGGTAGCAGCGGCGAACGCCGTGCCGGGCAGGATCGAGACCAGCGACCTCATCGCGCATCCGTTCGTGGTGTTCAAGAACCGCCTGTACTTCGTCAAGGCGACGGGTGCCGACTATCGGCTCTGGGCCTTCGACGGCTCGACGATGACGCTGGTGAAGCAGCTCGTGCCGACCGGCAACTTCACGACGTACGGATTCGACCTCGGCGTGTACGGCGATGCCCTGTATTTCGGCGTTCTGGTGCCCGCCGATCCGCTCTACGTCTCCGACGAGTTGTGGAAGTACAGCGGCAGCGGCGCACCGACCAAGGTCGCGTTCCTGCAGGCCAACGCGTGGTCCTTCAGCCAGCCGCTGGAGTTCACCGTCTTCAAGGGCAAGCTGTACTTCACCAGCGGCAGCGGGCTCCAGCGCTACGACGGCAGCACACTCCAGTCGCTGGGCGGTTCCGCCGGGGGCGCTCCTTGGGGCGCAGGCGGCCTGACGCCGTACACGGGCAGCTTCCTGTACCTCAGCGGCTTCTACGACGACTGGCAGAACAGCGAGCCCTACATCTTCAACGGCAGCACCACGTCGCTGCTGCGCGACATCATGCCGGCGACGGGCTTGCCCGAACCTGGATCGTTCCCGACGCGCGGCGTGCAGGTCGACGATATGCTGTTCTTCAGCGCTGCCGACGACACTCATGGTCGCGAACTCTGGCGCGTCAAACGCGATGAAGGCCCCGCCTTCCTCGACTGCGACATCGTGGTCATTCCGATCTGGGACGACTGGCGGCTCTGGGTCGTCGACGAACGCGAAGTCATCGTGGCCACGTGGCTGGCCGGGCCCGATCGGCAGCCGCAGCTGATCTCGCGCGAGCGCACGGTTGCACGACGCGACCAGCCCTTGCGCGTACAGGTGTTGAAGACGGACGCACGCCGCGATCGACTTCCCGACGGTGCGCGGCTGGTGACGCGTGTTTACGACGCCAAGACGGGTGCGGTGGTCGATCGTGGCGAGGGGTCGATCGGCGCGTCGACCGAATCCGTGGGCAGGCGCGAGCGCGCTGCGGCTACGCAGGTCGGCGAGCCTACGCTGCGTCAGGTCATGGGTGAGCGCGTTCGAGGACTTTAACGCGGCTGCACGTGCAGGCGACGGTGCCAGTTGCCGTCGCCTGTCGCTGCGGGAGCTGACACCGAATGGTCAACACGTGCCCGCGTGAAGCTCGAGCAATCTACGACGCACTGCCAGCGTGTTGATTGACGACAACGGCATGACTGTTGGCGTCGACGGATTCAGGTATCGACCTCAGGCGCAGCGCAACCGACATACCGCGCGATCTCATTCGTGCAACGCATGTGCCACGACGCGTTGCAACGAGTGCGTTCACCACATGAGATCGTCCGGCACCGTGAATTGCGCGTAGTACGCGTCGTCATCGCTGGCCGGTGCGGCGCTCGCCGCGGTCGCTGCGTGGTCGAGCACGATCATCGATGGATCGCGCGCCTGCACCTTCTCGGCGGCCGCACGCGGCAATAGCGCATAACCGTCGTCGAGACGTGCGATGACAAGCGCGCCGCTCGCGAGTTGTGCGCGTGCTGCGGCATCGACCTGTAACGAACGGATGACATCGCCGTCGGTGAAGCGGTAGTCGATTTCGCCGACGACGCGCACGCGCTGGGCCTCGACGATCTGTCGCGCCTGCGCACGCTGCTCATGCGCGCGTGCCTGCACATTGCGCTCGGCAGCGAGTGCACGGTCACGCTCGACGCGTTCGGCCCGCACGCGTTCGGCTTCGAGTTGCTGCTCGTTCGTGGGCGGCGGCGCCTTGCCGTGCCGCTGCTTGGCTTGCTCACGCGCGGCCTGGGCGACCTGCGACTTCTTGACCAGGCCGGCCTTGAGCAGTTGGTCCTGTAGGGGATTTCGCATGCGCGCAGTCTAGATCAGCGACGCACGGCGGCGCGGCCTCGACGGTTGCTGCCAGTAACGCGACGGAGAAGCGCTGGTCATACGACGCGGATTACGCCCCGCCGCGCCGCCCTGTCGCGACCTGTCTCAGCGCCTGCTCGAACACCTCGACCGGCTGCCCGCCCGAGATCAGGTATTCGCGGTCGAGAATGATCGCCGGGACCGAATTGATGCCGGCCTGCAGGAATGTCTGCTCGTCCGCCCGCACCTCGTCGGCATATTCGTCCGAGGCGAGAACGGCGTTCGCGCGCTCGGCCGACAGCCCGACCTCGGCAGCGATGCGCGCAAGCGTCGCGTGGTCGCTGACATCTTCGCCGTCGGTGAAGTAGGCGCGCAGCAACGCGTGCTTCAGCGGCAGCTGCCGGCCCTTACTGGCGGCCCAGTGCAGCAGCCGATGCGCGTCGAACGTGTTGTACGTGCGCGTTCTTGCGCCCATGCGGAAATCGACGCCAACCGTAGCGCCGCGTTCGCGAAGGCGCTCGCGGTTCTGCTCGAGCTGCGCCGACGTCATCCCGTACTTGCGGCCGAGATGTTCGTCGATGTCCTCGCCCTCGGGCGCCATGTCCGGATTCAACTCGAATGGCTGCACATGCAGCTCGACCGCGATCTCTTCACCGACCCGAGCGATCGCCTGCTCCAGCGACGCCAACCCGATCGCGCACCACGGGCAGACGATGTCCGACACGAAGTCGATGCGGATGGGGATCGGAGCTGGCGTGGTCATGGCTGCGGCTATGGGTACGTTGCCGGCAAGGAAAGCACACGGAGCGTTGGAGGGACGAGAAGTACGGCGCGTACGCGTTGCATACGCCGCCCACAAACAAAAGGCGCCGTCTCCGGCGCCCTTCGCGTGATGCGGTCAATACACGACGATCAGTGGATCGTCCCCTTCGCGACTTCGGCACCCTCTGCAACCGGCTTCAACGTCACCGCCAGCTCCTCGAGCTCGGCGATCTCGGCTTCCACGGCTTCATGCAGTTCGCCGGCGCGCACCATCAGGTCTTCGATGCGGTCGGCCTGCTTGAGCTTCTTCAGCTCGCTGTCGAACAGCAGCCACTGCGTGGTCAGCCGTTCGACGTTGTTCT
The DNA here is from genome assembly GCF_054057595.1 of Lysobacter sp. HA18. Classification (NCBI taxonomy): domain Bacteria; kingdom Pseudomonadati; phylum Pseudomonadota; class Gammaproteobacteria; order Lysobacterales; family Lysobacteraceae; genus Lysobacter; species Lysobacter sp. HA18. The sequence goes on along the minus strand of NZ_JBSRZL010000001.1, from coordinate 624,413 downwards.
TGGAGTAGTGACGCATCTCCTTGAGCTGCGTCAGCGTGTCGTTGACATGATCGAATGGCGTCTTGGCGTCGGTGGACATGGCGGACTCCTGTCTATCGGTGGTGGCGCGTCAGGAGTAACCCATGCGTCCTGTCTCTTCGCGGAACGGGGTCGATCATGTCGACGCCAAGTGAAAGGCGGACGCCGCGTTCGCCGCACGCGAATCCCGTCTGCGCTAGAACATCGCCAGCCCCCACCAGGCAATGCCGATGACGCAGCGACCCGGCCTGTTTCCCACGTTTTTTCTCTCCGGTTTCGAATGCTCGACGTTCGAATGGCGCGGGCGCGGGCGTCGTGACCTGGTCGACGAGACGCAACATCGCGAGCATGCGCACGAGGACTACCAGTTCCTGCGCGGCCTGGGCATTGCGGTCGCACGCGAGGGCATTGCGTGGCCGCTCGTGGATCGCGGTGGTGAGTACGACTTCAGCCACGTCGATCCGATGATCGAGGCCATGAACGCCGCGCAGGTGCTGCCGATCTGGGACCTCTGCCACTACGGTTATCCGGACGACGTCGATCCGTTCCGCTACGGTTTCGCCGAGCGCTTCGCGTCGTACTGTCGTGCAGCCGCGGCGTACGTGACCTCGCGCGTGCACGGCCCGCATTACTTCACGCCGATCAATGAGATCACGTTCTGGGGTTTCTGCGGCGGTGAATGGGGTTGGGTCGCGCCGTTCGGTGGCGATCGTGCGACGCGGCTGCGTTTTCGCCATGTGCTCTGCGAAGCGGCGATCGCCGGCGTGCGCGCGATCCGCGAGGTCGTGCCGGATGCGCGCGTGATCCATGTCGAGCCGGTGATCCAGGTGGTGCCACCGCGCGACCGCCCCGACCTTGCCGACGACGCCGAACGTGAGATGGTCGACGACGCGTGTTACGCGTGGGACGTGCTGTCGGGCCGCAAGCATCCCGAACTCGGCGGCACGCCGGACACTCTCGATATCGTCGGCGCCAACTGCTACTCGTTCGGGCAGATGGAATATCGCGAACACGGCCCGCACATGGCGCTGGATGCGCGCGACGATCGCGTGCAACCGCTGTGCACGATGCTCGAGCGCGTGTGGCATCGCTATCACCGCCCGATGCTGATCTCGGAAACGAGCGGCCTGCGCGATGGTCGCCCCGCGTGGCTGAAGGACGTGATGGAGGAATCGATGGCGGCCGTGAATCGCGGTATCGATCTGCACGGCATCTGCCTGTATCCCGCGGTCGACATGCCCGATTGGCATACCGGCGAATGGCTGCACAATGGCATCTGCGATGTGGAGGACGACGGCGGTCGCCTGCGTCGCGTGCCCTACCGGCCCTATGTCGACGAACTGCGTCGCTGGCAGCGCGAACTCAACCGCGTCACCGAACTCGACGAGGATCCTTTCAGCGATCCGGTGGAACTGCAGGACGTGATCGATGCGGCGAAGCGTTACCAGACGCAGCCGGACAAGGATTGGAACTAGCCGGCCCTTGTCCGCCTGACCTCAGACGGCGCAGTCGGCCGCTTCGACCCGCGAATCCGGCGACGATCCCGACAGCAGAACGGCGACGTTGTTTCGCACGAGCGTCTCCGCACCATCGGCGCATGCAGTCGCGAGCGACGCGAGGTCCTGGCCCACACCGGGACGCAGGACGGCCCAACTGTTGCGACCGTGATGCTTCACCCAGTACAGCGCCGCGTCGGCGACCTCGACGATCTGCTCCCACGTCACCGGCGTCTGCTGTTCCAGCAGATTCAGTTCGGCGAACCCGACGGAGCACGTCAGCTTGAACGGCGGGCTGCCCGTGGCGTGGAAGGCGTGCGCGGCGACGCTCTGGCAGATGCGCTCGCCAATCGTCGAAACGTGCTCGCTCGGCATCGGGCGCAACACGAGAAGGAATTCTTCGCCGCCCCCAACGGATGGCGTAATCGCTGCCGCGCACCAGGCCTGACAACAGGGATGAGAACTGCTGCAGCACCTCGTCGCCGGCGCGATGACCCAACGTGTCATTGATGTGCTTGAAGTGGTCGATGTCGACCAGCGCGAAGAACAGCGCGTGCGGCGGCGTGTGCGCTTCGGCCGCCTCGCGCGAGTAGAAGCCAAGGTCCGATGGCAACTGCTGTGCGATGTATCGCCGGTTGCGCAGGCCGGTGAGCGCGTCTGTCTGGCTCGCATGCTCGAGTTGCCGGTTCGCTTCGTCCAGCTGACGCGTGCGCTCGGCCACCAGGCGTTCGAGTTCGACCTGCTGCCGGGCTGCAGCATCCGCCGCCGCCAACAACGCTCGACGTGCATCGACGCGCTGCGCATGGATGGACACCATCAGCAGCAGCGGCAACGTCGCGAACAGGTTGAGGAAACCGAGTAGCAGGATGACGTCGAGCAGCGTGCGCGGCGCCTGGAACGCGGCGAGCCCGAGACCGGTCAATGAGGTGATGACGAATACGGAGCTGAGCGTCGCGATCGCGGTCCACAGCCGTTCGAAGCGGAACGCACTCCACAACAGCAGTGCCAGTGGCAACGCGACCATCCCGAGCGCATAGCTGCTGTTCTGCAGCCCCACCCAGTACACGAACGCGTACGACGCCGCGTACAGCACCGTCCAGATGACCTTCTCGCCTGACGCCGCGTAGTCGCGGCGATCCGGTGCGTCCGCCGCAAGCGCACGGCCCTGCGAAGCCAACATCACCGTCGGCGCGATGCACAGCACGCCCAGCAGGTCGCCCAGCGCCCACTTGGTGTACGCGCTCGCGACGGCTGCCGTCTTCACCATCCCGGTCAACGCAAGCCCGGACGTGCCGACCGCGGCCGCCACGACGGCCATCGTGATCGCACCCGACAGGAAGCGGAACAACGCGTTGGCGCTGTCGAAGTGTCGATATCGCGACGTGTTGCAGACCCACGCGGCCGCCAGCGCGCCGAGCAGGTTACTGGCGACCGAAAACGGCACAAATGCGACGGGCACGTGCGCGAATGTCGCGTGCGCGACCACGACAGCCACGGGAATGATGCCGGCCCAATACGCGCCACGGCCGACCACTGCGGCGAAGGCCACGCCGGCCGCCGGCCAGAACAGGGTGACGTACGACGGCCCGATGACGAAGACGTCCGAATACCAGATCCCCGCGACGTACAGGGCCGCCCAGAGCACGGCCTGCAGGGCGATCCGGGCGCGATGATGTGCGGCAGCTGACATGGTTCCCCCCGAGTCATGCCGGCAGTGCGCGCGCCGGCCAAGGGAGGCTTGCAAAAGGTGTGCCGATGCTGGTGGAGGTCGCTATCGGGTGCCGCCCGGCCGGCCATGGCGGTGCCGGCCTCGCGGTAGAACGCGTCGAACTAGTCGTTGAGGTCGACCGACCAGGCGACGATCGAGCATGGACTGATCACCGACGCAGCGGGCATGAGCGCTGACATGCCCGATCAACCACCCGGGCCAACATCCCCAAACTCATGCCTGTTCCGCCTGCGCATGTCGCAACGCGCGTTTGCCCATGTACGGCACGGCGAAGAGATAGAGGCCCGACAACAACTGCAGAAACAGCGGCGGCAGCGGTGCATATGTGATGAGCGCCGGCGGCTCCCCTGCTGCCACCGCGCGGTACGCGAAGTTCAGCGCAACCGTCGCGGTGAACACGATCGATAGCCAGCGATGGCTCTTTCGCGCGAGCGATGCCAGGCGCATCGCAAAGCCCATGTCGATGTTCGGATGCTGATTCATGGCGACTCCTTGAAGTAGGCGTTCTTTGTAGCAACGCCGGATCGCCTGTTCTTCTCCGAAACTGCGGTGTTCTCGAACGCAACCAGGGTCTTTCAAATACCCCGCAATACGCGCGCCGATGGTCAGGTCGCGGTATGTCCGCGTGTCGTGCGAAACAACACGGCTTCGAATGCCAAGAAGGCAGCCACGACCGCAACTGCCCCAGGCACGCCAGCGACGTCGCGCCCAATGCGCGCCGCGACGTACAGCAGCATGAGCAGGGCGAGGAACATGCCGGGCGCGCCCAAGCCTCGAAGCGCCGCGCTGCGGTGGTACCCGATCCAGAACGCGAGGCGTGCCGCAATCCAGACGACGACCGTCGCCAGGACGGTACGCATCGCGTCACCGCCGTCGCTGTAGTACGCGAGCCCGAACAATCCGGCGGTGAACACGACGAGCTGCTCCAACGTGTTCTGCAAGTAGCGCTGGTTCACCTGCAGGCGCCGCGTCTGTACGCCCGCAAGTGGGTCGAAGGCGGCTGACTGCAATCGTTCGTGGGCTACCGCTTCGATGCCGGTGACCAGGCAGAACAGCACTGCGAGGCACCAAGCCTTGAAAGCGAAGACGAGCCGCGCCTGCACCGAGTCCATGCCTGCAATCACGGGCGCGCCCCACCGCACCGCCGACCACATAAGCGCGGCCACCAGCATCGCCGCAGCGATCGCGCGGATCCCCGCCCGGCGTTGCGCTCGCCAGTCGGCTCCAGCCGTCGTCACTTCATGATCGGGAGTGCGAGTCTGCATGAGGCAAGCATAGCCCTCGGCCATCGACGAGCCGTGCATGGTCGTTGCCAACCGTCGGCCGGCGCGCGTCCGCCCAGTTCGCGCGCACAACCCGCTTTCGATCATCGACTGTGACGAACGAACCGACGCCTCCCCGGGCGACGGCTCGCATCGGGGTCAGCCAACACGTGGCCTCGGCCACTCGGCGCGCGCAAGCGGATCTTCGATCGTCATGCCAATGCCCTCCGTCGCACGCACCAGCACCGATGTGACGTCGAAACCATCGAGACAAAACACATTGACGCCAAAATGGTGCGGTGCGGCGCGTTTGCGATGGAAGACGTAGACGCCGCATCGGTCGCAGAAGTAGTGCTTCGCGCGGCGCGTGTTCCATTGGTACAGCGTGAGCCGTTCTTCGCCGGCGGTAATCGTCAGCGCGGCTTCCGGCACCTTCGCCATCAATGCGCCGCGCTTGCTGCACAGCGAGCAGTCGCAGGTTGTTAGCTCGGTGATGTCGGCGTCGATGTAGAAACGCACTGCGCCGCAGTGGCAGGTGCCGTCGTGGCGCGTCACAGCGTGACGCTGCCTTCGAGGTAGAACACGCAGCTGCCTTCGAGTTCGACGCGATCGCCGGCGACGCGACAGACGATCTCGCCGCCGCGTCGCGAGGCCTGCCAAGCGCGGAACTCGTGCTTGCCGAGTCGCGCCGCCCAGAACGGCGCGAGGCCGCAGTGCGCGCCGCCGGTGACGGGGTCTTCCGGCACGCCCTTGCGCGGTGCGAAGTAGCGACTGGTGAAGTCGTACGGCGCGTCGCCCTGCGCAGTGACGACCACGCCGCTGCGGTCGAGCGCGATCAATGCGGCGATGTCGGGCGCCAGATCACGCACGCGTTGCGCGCTGTCGAGCAGCACGAGGTAGTTGAAGGGATCGGCATGCACTTCGATGGGCTGGACGCCCAGCGCCTGCACCAGACCCGCCGGCGTGTCGACCGGCACCGCATGGCGCGCAGGAAAATCCATTCGATAGCCTGCAGCACTACGCACCACCTTCAATGCGCCGCTCGCGGTGTGGAAGGTAACCGCGTCGCGGCCGCGCTCCAGCCGTTCCATCACCACCGCCGCGCTCGCGAGCGTCGCATGTCCGCACAGCGGCACTTCGACCGCGGGCGTGAACCAGCGCAGGCGGTAGTCATCACCATGCCGCACGAGGAACGCGGTTTCCGACAGGTTGTTCTCGGCGGCGATCGCCTGCATCAACGCGTCGTCGAGGAAGCCGTCCAGCAGCATGACCGCCGCGGGATTGCCGGACAGGCGCTGTGTCGTGAATGCGTCGAGTTGATAGAGCGGGATGCGCATGGCCGCGTCCGCGAAGGGCACACGGAATGATGCCATCCGCGTTTGCGGTCGGCAGCTTGGACGAACGTCGCGGTCCCGTTGGACATGGAACGTGACCCGATTTCCGCAGACACGGCCGGCGACAGAAGGCACCGTGCGAGCGAGGCGCCGTGCTCTACTTCCGGTCGGCCGACGCAACGTCGGCGTCGGGGAGATCGCAATGCTCTACGTACTGCTTGCGGCCGCAGCCGCCATCGCTACGCCGTCGCAGGTGCCGGTCGTATCGTTCAACCACTCCGGGTTGATCGAGCGGTATTGCGCGTCGTCCGCCACCGATAAGCCTGACGATGCGGTGCTGGCCGAGATCGATGCGCGGCTGGGCGAGTTCCGGCAGGCGTGGGCGGCATCCGGCCCGAGCCTGATGGCCGCGAACGTCGAACTGACGGGTCAGCCGTATCGATTCCACGAGACGATGGCGACCCTGCACGGTTGCCGCGACATGCCGTCGTACTCCGCGCCACTGCTGATCTCGGTCGCGCAGTTCACACGTGCGGCGGCGTCGCTGCCCGCGGTCGGCGTCAAAGGTCTGCAACGCAATGGCACCGGTGCCGGCGGCGCCGTGGCCGGCGTGGTCGGGCCGATGTCCGGCTTCAATTACCTCGTCTGGCACGAGAGCACGCATCGCTACATCAACGACATCATCGACGCGAAACCGGGTGCGACGACGCCGTTGTTGCGCAAGTACGCGGCCGAGGACGGCGTAACGCTTTCGCACGTGCATCTGTTCGCGCTCGAGAAGCTCGTGTATCGCCGGCTTGGACTGGAGAGCGAGTACGACGCGCGCGTGGTGCGAGTGAAGGCGCGCGCATTCAAGAGCGCGGTGCGTGCACTGGAGATCGTCGATGCGGAAACGCCCGAGGCATTTGTCGCGGAATTGAAGGCGACGCCCTAGGGCGTCCAAGGCCGCAGGCTCGACGTAGCAGACGCAGCTGACGCGTTCTTCGCTCCGTCGGCCGCTCAGTGCCCCGTCGCCAACGCATACGACCGCAACCGTGCATCGGGACCGAAGATGCTCGCGGTCGCGGTCAGTTCGTCGAACCGATGACGTCCAACGAACGCGCGAATGCGACCGACCCATTCGTACGCGCCGAAGCGGCATAAGCCGCACCCACGTTCCAACCCCAACCAACTCCGACACCGTCGCACTCGCTCGACGCGCCGCACGGCCGTGCCCGCTTGCAGCGAAACCGCGCTCCAGCCGCTTGCCGCACATCACTGCAGAGCTCCCTCGCCGCCGAGCGGTCGGTCGGCGCGTCGCGTTGAGGGCAACACTGCGCGCAGAGCCCGGATTCGCTCGTTCGCCGCAAATGGAGATGCACGATGAAGCCGAATACACCCGCATTGCCCGCGCCGCCGCTGCGCATCCTCGCGATCGCGACGTGCACATTACTCGGGCTCGCCGCCGTCAACGGTTGCACGCCCGCGCCGACGCATTCCGCCGATACACCGGGCTCGACCGCATGGGGTGCGATCCCCATCGGCAACGGACAGTCGCTTCCCGGCACCGATCGCGACAAGGACGGCGTGCCCGACGATCGCGAACGCGATCTCGGCAGCAACGCGGAACAGGCGGACACGGACCAGGACGGTTATGCCGACGGCGTAGAAGATCGCCTGGCCGAATTCGGTTTCGATCCCACGAAGCCCAACACCGATCGCGACCACGACGGCCTCACCGACGCACGCGAAGCGGAGCTGGGCACCGATCCTACGTCGGCCGATACCGATGGCGACGGCTGGAGCGACTTCGACGAAGTCATCAATGCGTACTTCGGTTTCGACCCGCGCGAGAAAACCATCGACGCGGACTTCGACGGCCTAGGCGATGCGTTGGAAACAAAACTCGGTTCGTCGCCGCACAAGGTCGACAGCAACGGCGACGGCGTCAGCGACTTCCAGGCCTATTCGGCGGACCAGTCACCCGTCGGCAAGCCGCTGAAAGGCCCGCTCGCCGACCTGATGGGTACGACCTACAGCCCGGCGATGGGCGAAGCGCTCGTTCGCATCCGCAAGGGCAGTGACTTCCCCGCCGCGCTCGCGAAGCAGTTGCCGTATCCCGACGTCACCGCGCCGCTGGTGACGGCAACCACGCCGCGCATTCGGCCCTCCGCCGCGTTGATGCAGCGCGCGCTGTACAACCCGCACAACTCGCCCGGCATCTACAAGACATACACCGAGATCGAGCAGGAACTGTCCAAACTCGCGACGGCGTATCCGTCACTGGTGCGGCTGTTCCACTGGACCGGGCAGACCATCGACAGCTGCGACGGCAAGCGACGCGTCGGGCGCACGATCTACGCGGTGAAGGTGTCGGCCAATCCGCAACAGAACGATCCCGAGCCTGAAGTCGCATTTCTCGGCGTGCATCATGCGCGCGAGCTGATCACCGCCTACCAGACGATGCGACTGCTGCAAGCGTTGACCGACGGCTACGGCAGCAACAGCACGATCACGAAGCTGGTCGACTCGCGCGAGATCTGGGTGATCCCGGTGGTCAACCCGAACGGCTACGACCGCGCGGTCGCCAACCAGGTCGACTGGCGCAAGAACACGCGCCTGGTCGACGGGCAGAAGCGCTGCGGCATCGACCTCAACCGCAACTACGCGTTCGGACACCCGTCGACGTTCACGCAGGCGCAGCGCATGTCGCTGCCCGACATGGGCATGAGCGGCGTCGATGCAGCCGGCAATCTCGTACCCGACAACGACACCTACCCCGGGCCTTCGCCGTTCTCCGAAGTGGAAACGCAGGCCGTGCGTGGCCTCGCACACAGCCAGTTCCTGACGCGCAACAAGCGCGAGGTCGACGGCTTGGCCTGCATGCTGTCGTGGCACAGCTACGGCGGCGTGGTCGGGCACCCGATGGGCCACGTCGCGGTGCCGCCCGCGACCAACCTCAACCCGCCCGACGTCGCACCGTTCGACAAACTGACCAAGGCAATGGCAACCGCCGCCAGCTACACCGACGTGCAGGACGATTACGCCACGGTCGGCGTCGTCGACGGCTGCGCAACGCCGCACTACATGGTCTACGGCGATTCCAACGACTGGTTCTACAAGGACGGCCACACGTTCGGCACGCTGATCGAGGAGTTCTCGTCCCCGGAGCGCGGCAGCTGCCCGGTCGGGCCGATCCAGAACGACTTCAACCCGCAGACTGCGGCACTGCGCGACGCAGTGGCGGACACCGGCGTCAAGGCCGCGATCGCGATGTTGAAGACTTGCCCGCCGTGATGTGATCGGATCGGTTGTCGCGTAAGCAAAAGGCTCCGCCTTCGGGGCCTTTTGTTTGGTGCTTCAACGCTGCGATGCGAAAGGCCTTCGGGTTCGATGCGCTGTCGATATCAGACGCGAGATCGGTTCGGGTTTCGCCGATCAACGCGAACGCACGACGTTTGCTTCAAGCAGCCCCGGCTGCCGGATGCGGCTGCCACTGGGCAACGTTCGTGCCGCACCACGAAGCGGGGGATGGAACTGGACTCCGATTTGCATCGACGTTTCAGAACGCCTAGAGCACAGGGGCCCGCATCGGCGCATGTTCACGCGCAGAATGCTCGTGCGTCTGCGCTTGAGATGCCATGGCTGCGCGAGCATCGTCACTGCTGGCTTCCAGCGATTGGTGCAAGGCACTCGCGAGGTTGATTGGCGCGCTGGTGTGATTAGTCACCCAGACATCTGCGCCGTTGCGGAACTGCACGGCCTGCGCCAGCTTTCCGTCGCGCGATAGCTCGACCCGATCGACGTGCGTCATCCCCGCTCGCGCGGCTTCCGCGGCGACGACGCCTGCCAATGCGATGGAATGCGAACTGCCGCGCACGCCCAGCCGGCGGTCGAGCTCCGCGACTGCACTTAATGACTCGGCGTACAAACCGTGCGCCGGATGCGTGCTGCTGGCCATCGTACGGTCGTCGCGATCGAGGCGTGCTTGCGTCGCTTGATCGAGCCTGCCTGTTGCAGGGAGGTGGTGATCCCGTTGGTATTGCTCGATCGCGTGGTGCGTATTCCGACCGGCGTGGCCGTCCGCTCGGATAAGCCGACCATCGAGCCCTGTGTAACCCAGATGCGCGAGCTCCTGCTGGGCATGCGTAGCTGACGACGGACGGGGTGCTGCATGTGGCGGCGCGTGATGAGGTGCTGGTGCACCGTGGCCTGCGGACGATGGCTGGAGCGACGATGGGTCGATGGCTCTCGGCGCGAGCCGCTCCGCTTCCGCGAGGTTCAGCAAATCTGCGCGCTCATGCTCGGCACGCCGCCGCAGATTCGGCTGCCACTCGGGCGACTTCGAAAACAGGGTCGCGTTGTGCGCGATCTTGTAGTCCTGCACGGCGCCTACGATATCCGCGTCGCTGAGGGCTTTGACGTCGACACCCTTGCCGAAACGCTCGTGCAGCCCGCCCCGGAAGATGCCGGGTGTCATATTGCGGAACTGCACAGATGTACTCCAGACGCAATCCTGCACTGCCCGGCCGCGGCCGCTCATGTCGAAGCCGGCATCGTGCAATCGTTGCAGCTGCGCACCGTAGTGGGAGCGACCGATGAAGTCATGCTGGTCGGTGCCGAACGCGGGGTCGCGCGCGGCGACTTCCTTCCATTTCGCATCGAACGCGGGCGTCGCGGGCGCGAGACCGGCGAATTCCTTTCCGTATCGGGACTGGGCCAAGTACTCCTGCACGGTCCCTTCGCGGCTCGACAACTGATACGTACCGTAAGACGCCCCGCCGTGGTCGTGGTGCCCGCTGGACACGACGCCCGCCCCCAACCCCGACGATTCATAGCGTTGTGAAGTCTGGCCAAGGTGCCACGCCGCGACGATGTCGTTTGCTTCCTTGCTGCTCATGCTCATCGGAGTTCCTTTCGATGAAAGTTATCGGCTCAGCTCATCGGCGCGCGCCGCGATCGCTTTCAGGGAACACATGTTCGCCTCAATGCGCTGCTGCTGGCCTTCGGTGCTTTCGTCCCACGCACACTTTGCGTCGCTGTCCGCCTGCCACGCGGTCTGTTGGTACTGCAGTGCCGCAGCCTGTGCAGGCTGCGCGTGTTTCGCATCGGCCAAGGCGCGGTCCAGTCGCGCCTGCTGATAAGTGGCCTCTTCGTCGATGCAGGCCTGCGTCGCCGGTATCACGGCGTCCGCGCGCTCGATGCAGGTCTGGTACGAGGGGCGCAGTCCGCGCGACGCAACCGTCGCGCTAGGAAGTGGCGCGGATTGTGGCTTGGGCGGCGTGGCCTGCGGCCGCGCGTCGGCGGTCGATGTCGGATGCGGCGCCGAACACGCGGCAAGCGTTAGGCAGAACACGATAGCGGGGGTGCGAATCATTCGATCTCCTTGATCGGACGACCGCGCCCGAAAGGCCTTCGGGTTCGATGCGGCGTCCATGCCGGACGTGAGGTTAGTCGGCGACGCGCGTGGCGACAAGGACGCGCGACGTTCGCTTCAACAAGCGCGTGCTGCGCGACGCGCTGGCGCTCGACGCTATGCTACTCAGCGCCGGTCGTTAGTCGTATCGACGTCGCAAGCGTCGGCCGAAACGCGGGCGGGAGCACCACCACAGACAAGGAGCGTCACGATGATTCGAACCACGGCCATCATCGCCGCAGCACTGCTTCTGGCTTCGTGCAACGTCGCGGAGCCAACGGCCGCGGAGACCGCGTCGCCAGGCCGGCGGCCCAGCACGACGGTTCGGCCGCCCAATGCGCCCGCACCTCCCGCAAAGCCGCTCCCACTCGAGTCGCTTCAGGACTTCGCCAAGCGGATCAAGGTGGACTGCACACGGAACGGGCAGAACCTGGACTGCATCGGCGGCAAGCCCGAGAACGGCGATATCTACGACGTCGAGCTGATGCCGACCTGCGGTCCCGACGGATTCTTCGGCGGAGTCTCCGACGATAAGGGCACCGAGTTGCGCGATGCGCTGCCGCCCAAGGACGAAGCGACACCCGCCGTGCTCAGCGCAGGGCAACTGATCTGCATCCAGGCAATCGGCCGCGCAGGCCAAGACCCGTCGTACTTCTATGTCGCAGCGGTTCCCGTGGCGGATGTCCCGACTTGTCGCGGAAACCGTCTCTGCTCGACCTACGCGGATCGCTCGGCGACTGGCTGGCATCTCGACGCCACGAAGTGCCATATCGCATCGAACGGCCGCCCCACGGAGGACTGCCCGCAGGGCTGGGCGCGACGCGAGGACATCGAGGATTTCTCGAACGGCATGTAACAAGGCACGGCCACAGGGCTCTTGCAGGTGCGACACGAAACGTGGCACGTCCCGACCACGCGATCCGTTCACCAGCACCCGCGTCGGTCCGCTGACTGCGACGCCCGCCTCAACCCCTCAACGCCTCCATCGCCAACGCATACGACCGCAGCCGTGCATCGGGGTCATGGATGTTCGCGGTCACGATCAGTTCGTCGGGCTGATGGCGTGCGACGAACGCACGCACCCACGCGGCGACCGTCGCGGGTGAACCGACGGCCGAGCACGCGAGCGCCTGTGCGATGCCGGCCTTTTCCATCGGGCTGCAGAAGGTGTCGAGTTCTTCGGCCGACGCCAGCGGTGGTGGCACGAGTCCCGGTCGGCCGCGACGGAGGTTCACGAACGCCTGCTGCTGCGTGGTGAACAGGCGTCGCGCTTCGGCGTCGGTATCGGCGCAGACGATATTGATCGCCAGCATCACGTGCGGCGATACAAGCGTTGCCGACGGCTCGAAGCGCGCGCGGTAGACGTGCAATGCGTCCTCGAGCGCGGCGGGTGCGAAGTGCGAGGCGAAGGCGTAGCGCAGGCCGAGCCGTGCCGCGAGCTGCGCGCCGAACAGGCTCGACCCGAGGATCCACGGTTCGACCTCGACGCCGCTTCCGGGCACCGCCTGCACGAGTTGCCCCGGCTGCACCGGCTCGAAGTAGCCCAGCAACTCCGCGACGTCGGACGGGAACTCGTCCGCACCCGCGTAGTAGCGGCGCAGCGCGCGCGTCGCCGGCTGGTCTGTGCCCGGCGCGCGCCCCAGGCCGAGATCGATGCGGCCGGGGTAGAGCGTGGCGAGCGTGCCGAACTGCTCGGCGACCTGCAGCGGCGCATGGTTCGGCAGCATCACGCCGCCGGCACCCACGCGGATCGTCGACGTCGCGCCCGCCACGTGCCCGATCAGCACCGCGGTAGCCGCGCTGGCGATCCCCGGCATGTTGTGGTGTTCGGCGAGCCAGTAGCGGCGGTACCCGAGCTGCTCGGCATGTCGCGCCAGATCGCGCATGTGCGCGAAGGCTTGGGCGACGTCGCGGCCCTCACCGACTGGGGCGAGGTCGAGGACGGAGAGGGGAATCATGGACGCTCGACGATGTGACCTGCGGACAGTGTCCACATCGCGGCGAAGTGCGGGGTCAACGGCTTTGGGTTGGTGTGTTCGGGCTAGCCAACGCCGACGCGTCCAGGCGGCAGCGTGAGGTGAACCTCAGCCGTTTATTGGAGCGCGAAGTCGACTCTGACCCCTGCTAGCAGTCGAAGACCCATCTTTCGTCGGCGTACTAACTACGCCCGTTCCCCTTCGGCCCGTGTGTCCTGTCGTACTCGTGCTTGTTCAACATCGCTTCGATGTCTGCGGTGTCCTGCCTGAAGGATCCGACGAGATTCGTCGCCAGGCCGCTACGGCGGCGCTCGTGGATGATGTTGGCCGGGATGCGCCCTTCGCTGTCTTTCTTCTGCGTATCCGCTCCATTCTTCAGAAGCCACGCAACCAACGGCTTATCGCAGTTCCTGACCGCCCGGTGCAAAGCCGTCCCGTAGCGCTTCGGCTCGCCAATGGTTGCGTCGATGTCCTCACCCGCGGCAAGGAACATGTCGCCCAGCTCCTCCCAGCCCGGTAGATCGCTGCGCAGTGCGCGGATGCGCGACCAGCCCTGCCACTGTTCCGCGCTGTCGGTGGTCCTCACCTTCAAGCCTGACTCGAGCAAGGCTCGAACGGTGCCTACCCGGTCCTTGGCGCGCCCGTCATTGGCCGTCATGCGGACGAAGCACGTCTGGCCATCGCGGTCGGCCGCCTCGATATCGGCGCCGTGCTGTGCCAGCAAGCGCACCATGGCTCCCGAATGGGCGAGAGGGATGATTGCAGGCAAGTACGCGAACCCGCCTTCCTTCGACGACCAGAGCTCGCTCGCCAGAATCCGCGTAACGAGCCCCACGTCGTTGCGCTCCACGGCCTTCAGCAGGATTGTCGTGTGCGCCCTACCCCACACGTTCGGGTCACCCTTCTCGAGAAGGGGAGGCCAAGGCGCCGGCACGGATTCGCGACGCTTGGGAACTTCGTTGTCTCTGGTACTCATTGGTTTTCGTGCCTCTGTGAACTCGTTATTGCATCTACTTGCGGAAAGTCCACTGTGACGCTGCTTCGGTGACTCCGCGGTTTGCGTCGCAAGCGGACCACACTCCCGAAGCTTTGGGTGCGGCGTGAGGCGAAATGGAACCTGACCCCTTTTCCTCATTCCGTAAAAATGGAATCTGACCCCATTGGTGCGGTCGGCGAAACGCCCACTCTGACCCCTGCTTTCGGAACCTGCCCCGGTCCGCGCTACGCAGCAAACTCTCTATAGAGATCGTTCATCCCCTGCAAATGGCGCAGCAGATCCGCATAACGGGCCGCGTCAGAGCGACAGCCGTGCTGCGCTAACGCTCGCAGCAACCGTGCGATTCGACCCTGATAGTCGTAATCCGGAATTGCACCACCAAGTGCCAGCCCTAGAAGCTCGGACACTTCGTGGGGATAGGACGGAACAAACCGCTCCAAATCTTCCACGAACGCGTAGCCTCGGCGCCGACCGGCGTATGGCGCGGCCAACCTCATCAGATCGAGTTGACGTGCGTCGAGCGACGTCACGTAGCTGGACATCCCAGCGAGGGCTGCGCCCAACTCGCCCGATGCATCGTCGCCCTGCTCGAGAATGTCTCGGCACCTTTCCCAAAACGCTAAGACGCGCTCCACGACAATGGCATCCATAGCGGGATCCTTCATGTGGCCGAGCAATTTGGCGATCGTCGCAAGGTCGCTGACGCGCCCTTCCTCGAACAACCAAGCGAGCAACTCGCCATTGAGTAGCTCCTCGCCCCACAAATACCCCAATGCGACATGCTGCAGAAGATGTTCATGCGAGCGGTCGCGCGTTACGGGAAGCTCGAGCATTCGGCGGATCCGCCCTTGCTCGCGCACAAGTCTGTACAGTCTCTTATTGAGGCGGGCATAAGCAACTCCATCTTTCGCAGCAGCCAGTCGATCAGGTTCGACCGGAAAAACGTTTGCGATGTTTGCTTGCAGCCACGCTTCCGAGAGAAAAAGAAGATTTGCAAGGTACGCCGCGCAAAGCGTGACAGCCTCCAAGGAAGGGAGCGCCGCTGCGTGGAATTCGCGGTCCAAGGCGGTTTCAAATGAAACCCAGTCCAAAGCCGGACCCACTACATCTTTCTTCCGTTCTCGTGCATGCCGCAAAGCCAAAGCGAAGAATGCTTCTATAGCGCGACCCCGCTCCGAATTGATCGCAGCAGTCATCGCGTCATTCGTCGGTGGTGTCATCGGCTCAGAGCGCTCCAACAGCACCGTAACCACCCTAAGAACCGTCTCCCCAAACATCAGCCCCAACGTGCGTTCATCGTTAGCTGCCACCGCGCGTACAAAATCCGCGATCAGAGACGGCAGCCATCGGGCGGTCGGCGCCAGATCGTCGCGCTGTCGCGCGTTCCGATCCCAAACATCATCTGCATTGAGGGCTTCAACGCTGAAGTCGAGAAGTGCGCCCCAAATTGAGTGCCACAGCGGCGCGTCAAAGGGGCGTTCACTGTCGTCCCACGCCTTCTTAAAACCGTTGACTACCGCGTACTGATACGACCAATGCAGTTCGCGTGTACGCGCAATAATCGGAACGAAGTCAGCTGGTGCCATCGCCACAGCGTCGGCTATGCCATCGACTAGTCCGCGAAGCGTCGGCCCCCGCCAATCACCGTCGCCCGAAAAGTCGTTGACCCTTTGGATGAAGGACCCATTGGCGACGAATGCCAGTAGTTCCTGCGGCTGAAATGGGGAGTTCCCGTGCCCCCAAAATGACTCCGAATAGATATAGAAGTCTGGGTGCTCACCCGCGTCAACCGGGGCGCCACGCGCAATGAGTTCGGCGCGCCGTGCCTCAACGTCGTCGAAGCCCTGGCCCGCCAAGGCGTTCAAAAAATCGGCTTCGGACTTCGCTGCCGAGTCGGCGTCAGCATCACGCTCGGCGATAGATATGGCGATGGCCCTAAGGGTTGCAGCGCGTGCTGTCAGCTGGAGCTGGCCGAAATGATCCTTCAGAAGCCAGTAGAGCTCATGAAAGTTCTCAGCTGAGAACTTAATGTGCGGAAGAAAATCGTCATAGCTTGATCCCAGGTAATCCCAGCGCTGGTTAAGCGCGTAAATACCAATCCTCTGCGCCACGCCTATGTTCGACTGCAAGAGCTCCAGAACGAACAACTTTGCGCAATCGCTATCGACTTCAATCCACGAGAGAAGGGCATCGCGAAGCCCAACGACGAAGAGGTTGTCCAACGTCGACCAGTCATGATTTTGGCTGTGATCTTCGATCGCGGGCCGATAGAACGGGCTGGACATCCGACGGTCTTCAACTCCATACACCTCGGTGATTCGAGCGAGGAACAACGCGCATATCTGATTGCCGATTTTCCGTCCCAGGCTCACCGACGAATGAGTGACCAATTCGTTTACCCAGTAGTCCTCCGCACGCAGTGCCACCTTGCCGTCATCGTCTGCACCCGCGACGGTAAGGGCCGTGCATTCATCAATAAGGCCAAAGGCTAACTGCCAAGCACCCTGGCTCTCACTGGCACTCAGGTTTCTGACAAGCTTTGTCAACTCGACTACGACACCGCCGGTATCAAAGCGGCTTTCGAGCCACCTAGGCACCATCGCGAGCAATCGATCGTCGATCCAGCCCACGGGCATGTTTGCGACAATCTCAGCGAACTCTCGGTTGGTGTGGTAGTTGTCTACGGGCTCGGCATCCGCGGTAGTCACGCAGAAGATGGTGTCAAGGATCCGGCGGCCCAAGGCTTCGTCGCGTTGGTCAGCAGCGTGCTTCGCGCAGACCTCCAGGTATCCGAGAGCGGGCCAATACGGTATGTGGACAAACCCTTGCCGCGCCGAAGGAGTTGGCCCCTTGTTCTTGTTCGGGCTGAAGAACCCCCGGTCTGCGAGCGCCGCGAAGAACAGAGATGCATCAGGTCGTGCCGCTAAGATTCGAAAGCCGGTCTCTTCGTCCTCTTCGCTCTCGGCCATCCGATCTAGAAACGCGACCTGCTTTAGCGACAAATTAATCATCGAGCAGCTGCTCCATTTCCAGACGACGCTGGGTTGCGAGCGGGGCGGACACCGGGATTTCTGCGGCTAGGAACTCGATCACATTCGCCAAGTGATTCCAGCCGCCGTCGTCCATCGAGAACGGAATCAATTCGATGTTGAATTCCCGCGCATAGTACGAAGAGAAGAATTCCATCTGCTCTCGTTCATGCGAGTAAAACCCTTTTCAAGATGAAATGACGCGGCTCCTCATTGGCTCCACCATCGTCGTGAACTTCGTGGAACGACGCCTTCTGAATGACGTACTCCAATATCTCAAGTTCGTCGGCGCCGTAGCCAATGAACAAGACGCTTTTGGTGGCGAAGAGTGCCTCTAAGAATGAAAGGTATCGATTTTCCTGACGCTGGCCGCCGTGAAAGCCGTGACCCATGTATCGAGTCAGATAGTCCGCAGTCGTCAGAACCATGTCTTCCCGGTTTTCCAGCGATCCGTGTATGTGGAAGACATTATTTGGAAGACTCAGCGCAGCGATATCAAACTGGTCGCGCGAGTGACGAACATTCCTAAGCGTCGGCGGCAGATGACTCTCTTCCGACGAGGCGTCGTTGTTCGCGGGTTCAGCCGGAACGCGGTCAAGCCAAGTGTCGTAGTTCGTGGTGACGAAGGTCGATGCCAGTTTCGAGAGGTCGGCGTAAACACGCTCACCGAGCTCCCTTACGGCACCCGTTCCGCCAGCAAGAAGGCCAGAAAAGTCGATCGTCAGTTTGTGTTCGCGTTCCAGTCCCACAGCGATAGAGAGTTTCACCCTCGGCGACAAACGCAACATCTGGTCAAGCTGGGCGTGCGTAATCTTTCCTTTCGCGACGAACCAATTCAGCGCGTCGTTCGCCAGACCCTCCCAGCTTGGGCAGCCAGCCAGGCGTGACACGCCAGCTCCAATGAAGGGAATCAAAGCGCCGGTAGCCGCAGCCACGCGGAGCGACTCAGGAATTTCCGGATATCTGCCTAGGGACATTCGCACCTCGCCATAGCAAAAAGCCCCCGGTATCGGGGGCTTTGGCGTTCAGACCGTCAACGGATTCGGCTTATCCACATCCAACCTGTACTGCTTGATCGCCCTCGCCACATCCTTCTGCGTCATCTTCCCTTCCGCCGCCAGCGCAGCGATCGCCGCCTGCGCGATGTGGAAACGATCGACTTCGAAGTGGCGACGCAGGTTGTCGCGCGTATCGCTGCGGCCGAAGCCGTCGGTGCCGAGCACGGTGTAGCGCATCGGTACGTATTCGCGAACCGGGTTGGTGAACGCATGCATGGCCGAAGCCTACACCGTCATTCGATGCGAGGGCTGACGCGTCGCAGCATCCTGTACGAGGTGCTGGGTCTGCATCGTCTGTGCCGGCGCGGTGGCAGCAAGTTGCTGCAGTGATTGATGGACGGGCGCGGTGATGGCGTCTTGGGTCTTCATGTGGGCCACCCGATTGGTCGCGTCGGTAAGGCCGCCCTGGACGACGAAGACGTTCTCGCCCTTGCGAACGGAGCCGGCAGCGTCGCTCAGGACAACATGGTCGATGCGGTCGAAACCGTTTTCCTTCGCCAGGCAAGCCAGGCGCGCCGCCATGTTTTGACTGTGCCCGTCGAACGTCTTGCCCATCGAAGCGTCCAGACTCCTGACCGCAGCCTCGGCTTGCCGGTGCAACGGGTCCGGCGCGCCAGTTGGCGACCGATCCGGTGACCGGCTGTGCTGCGTGCCCTCGGGCGCGGAGGCAGGCGCTCTGCCCTCGGCCTGTGGCAAGACCGCTTCGGGGCCGATGGGTGGAATGGCGTTGCTAAGCGGTCGATCGCGTTGGGGGGTGGCGCGAGGCCGTTCCTCGGCGTGCCCCGGGTGTCCCTGTGCCGCCTGAGCACCGTTGGTCCGCATGGCGGGCCTTGGCTCGATCGCTTCGAGGAAGGCCAGCTCGTTGCGCGAACGCTCGGCGAACGCGGGGTCGCTTACTGCAGTGCGCAGTCGCGCGCGGAGCTGGTCTTCGTTGAGCTCACCGCGCCAGTAGTCGCCGATTGCATCAGCGGTGCGCTGCGCCTTGCCGCTGGCGCCCTGATAGACCATCGAGAAAATCGCAGCGCGCTGCTCTTCGGATAACGCTTCGGCTGGGCAATGTGCGCGGCGCAGTGTGTTCGTCAGGCGTCCCTCGTATTCGGGCGCGACGCGATTGAACAAGGCGATGGATTGCTCGTGCGTCAGCTGCACCTGCATGGGGCTGTCGGCGCTTGTCAGCACATCCCATGACCACGAACTTCCGCTTGGGCTGACGTGGCGCGTGTTGACCAATGTGCCAAAGATTTGCTGCGACGACTGGCCGAAATCGGACGCCAGGAAATCGCGGAGCGAGTTGTGGCGCTCGTCAATGTGCTGGTTCTGCACGGCCAAGTGGCTCTGCAACAGACCGGCGAGCTGTTGCCGCTGCGCGGCGTCGAGGTTGACGACGTCACCCAGAGCGGTGATGTGGTTGGCGTCCAGCGCCATCAGGCGATCCGCTTGACGCGCTGTCAGCGCGACGCCGATGCCGACGGTGGGAATGCCGAGCACGTCGAGATAGATGTTGCCGACGTTCGCCTCGTTGCGGTCGACCAGATCGGCGCGCAGCTGTTCGTAGCGTTGTTGATCGAAGGGCATCAGCGCGCACTCCCCTCACGCACCCACGTACCGTTCCAGCAGTACGCATCCTTGGCGTACGTGATGTTGTCGGGGTTGCGGTGTTCGACAGCGATACATCCGGGGCCCGTCTTGGTGACTTCGCCCTCGTTCTCGAAGACGTCGGCATCGAGGAAGTGGCCCGAGGCGACGTCATAGACGTAGATGGTTTCGCTGGTGAGCGCGCTAGCGCCCGCCGAGTGGCCCCGGGCCAGGATGTCGGGCTGGCCGTCGCCGGTGAAGTCGTCGAGCCGGACAAGGTCCGACGCGGTGTAGGGCGGCGTGCGGTCCGGCCCTTCGAGGACTTGGCGCTCGCGTCCGCTCGAGTCGGCAACGTGGATCTGATAGGTACCGCTATCGCCGGGCGATACAGAGAGTCGCCACGCCGTGGGCGTCGATGAACGCGTGTCCGCCGCCTGGTTAGCGGGATTCTGGAGCGCTGGCGTCGCCGACATTGCGCACCCTGCCGCGCAGAACACGAGGCAGGATGCGAGGACCGCTCTTGTCAGACCGGTGTGCAAATCCATTTGCATGACTTTTCCTTTCGTTTTAGACGGTGATGGGATTCGGCTTGTCCGTATCCAACCTGTACTGCTTGATCGCCCTCGCCACATCCTTCTGCGTCATCTTCCCTTCCGCCGCCAGCGCAGCAATCGCGGCCTGTGCGATATGGAAGCGGTCGACCTCGAAGTGGCGACGCAGGTTGTCGCGCGTATCGCTGCGGCCGAAGCCGTCGGTGCCGAGCACGGTGTAGCGCATCGGTACGTATTCGCGAACCTGGTTGGCGAAGTTGCGGACGTAGTCGGTCGCGGCGATCGCGGGGCCGGGGCGGCCCTGCAGTAGCGACGTGATGTACGGAACGCGCTGGGTGTCTTCGGGGTGCAGGCGGTTCCAGCGTTCGGCATCGACGCCGTCGCGGGCGAGTTCGGTGAAGCTGGGGCAGGACCAGATGTCGGCGGTCACGCCGAAATCCTTGTCGAGCAGTTCGGCTGCGGCGATGACTTCGCGCAGGATCGTGCCCGAGCCCATCAGCTGCACGCGGTTCTCGCCCTTCTTGGGCTTGGCGCCGCCCTGCAGCAGGTACATGCCCTTGATGATGCCGTCGGCCGCGCCTTCCGGCATGTCCGGGTGGGCGTAGTTCTCGTTCATCAGGGTGAGGTAGTAGTACTCGTCGTGCTGCTCGTTGAGCATGCGGTGCATGCCGTGCTGCAGGATGACGGCGACCTCGTAACCGAACGTGGGGTCGTAGCTGCGGCAGCTGGGGATCATCGACGAGATGAGGTGGCTGTTGCCGTCTTCGTGCTGCAGGCCTTCGCCGTTGAGCGTGGTGCGGCCGGCGGTTGCACCGAGCAAGAAGCCGCGCGCACGCATGTCCGCCGCCTGCCATGCGCTGTCGCCGATGCGCTGGAAGCCGAACATCGAATAGAAGATGTAGAACGGCAGCATCTGCAGGTCGTTCGTCGAATAGCTGGTGGCCGAGGCCATCCAGCTCGAGAACGCGCCCGCTTCGGTGATGCCTTCTTCCAGCACCTGGCCGGCCGCGTCTTCGCGGTAGTACATGAGCTGGTCGCGATCGACCGGCTTGTACTTCTGGCCCTGCGGCGCGTAGATGCCGAGCTGGCGGAACAGGCCTTCCATGCCGAAGGTGCGCGCTTCGTCGGCGACGATGGGCACGCAGCGCGGGCCGACCTGCTTGTCGCGCAGGATGATGTTGAGCGCCTGCACGAACGACATGGTGGTGGAGATCTCGCGATCGCCCGTGCTCTTGAGCAGGCGGTCGAACACTTCGAGCTTGGGCGCTTCGAGCGACTGCGTGGCCTTGGTGCGACGCTGCGGCAGGAAACCGCCGAGCGCGCGACGACGCTCGAGCATGTACTCGACTTCCGGCGAATCCTTGCCCGGGTGGTAGAACGGCACCGTGCCGCCTTCGAGCTGCTTGTCGGTGATCGGCACCTGGAAGCGGTCGCGGTAGGCGCGCACCGATTCGTCGTCGAGCTTCTTGGTGTTGTGCGTGGGGTTGAGCGCTTCGCCCGCCGCGCCCATGCCGTAGCCCTTCACCGTCTTGGCCAGGATGACGGTGGGCATGCCCTTGGTCTTCACCGCGAGGTCGTATGCGGCATAGACCTTGTGCGGATCGTGGCCACCACGGTTGAGGCGCCAGATGTCGTCGTCGGACATCGATGCGACGAGCTGCGCGGTCTCCGGATACTTGCCGAAGAAGTTGTCGCGCGTGTACTTGCCGCCGAACGCCTTGCAGTTCTGGTATTCGCCGTCGACGGTTTCCATCATCAGCTGGCGCAGCTTGCCGGTGGTGTCGCGTGCGAGAAGCGGATCCCAGTAGCTGCCCCAGACGAGCTTGACGACGTTCCAGCCGGCGCCGCGGAACTGGCCTTCCAGTTCCTGGATGATCTTGCCGTTGCCGCGCACCGGGCCGTCGAGGCGCTGCAGGTTGCAGTTGACGACGAAGACGAGGTTGTCGAGGCCTTCGCGGCCGGCGACGCTGATCGCGCCGAGGCTCTCGGGTTCGTCGGTTTCACCGTCGCCGAGGAAGCACCAGACCTTGCGGTCGGACTTCGGAATCAGCCCGCGGCCTTCGAGGTACTTCCAGTTGCGCGCCTGGTAGATGGCGGCGATGGGGCCGAGGCCCATCGACACGGTCGGCAGCTGCCAGTAATCGGGCATCAGCCACGGATGCGGATACGAGCTGACGCCGCGGCCGTCGACTTCCATGCGGAAGTTGTCGATCTGGTCTTCGGTGATGCGGCCTTCGAGGAAGCTGCGCGCGTACATGCCGGGCGAGCTGTGGCCCTGCACGGCGATGACGTCGCCCGGGTGATCGGCGCTTGGTGCGCGCCAGAAATGATTGAAGCCGACGTCGTACAGCGTTGCGCTGGATGCGAACGATGCGATGTGGCCGCCGAGCTCACCCGGCTTGCGGTTGGCGCGCACGACCATCGCCATCGCGTTCCAGCGCAGGATCGAGCGGATGCGCCATTCCATCGCGGAATCGCCGGGGCTCTTGGCCTCGAGGTGCGGCGGAATGGTGTTGATGTATTCGGTGGTGGGATTGAACGGCAGGTGCGCGCCGGCGCGGCGCGTGACCTCGACCATGCCTTCCAGCAGC
This sequence comes from Lysobacter sp. HA18, assembly GCF_054057595.1. Lineage (NCBI taxonomy): Bacteria > Pseudomonadati > Pseudomonadota > Gammaproteobacteria > Lysobacterales > Lysobacteraceae > Lysobacter > Lysobacter sp. HA18. Next base: position 601,402 of record NZ_JBSRZL010000001.1, on the reverse strand, counting down.
TGGTGGGCGCGCTCGGGACCCGAGCGGTCGATGACGGCGGAAATCGACTCGAGCCATTCGCGGCTCTCGGCCGGGTCCGGATCGTCGTGCAGCATTTCGGAAATGGCGCTGGAAAGATTGCCGATCATTCGTCCACGGCCCCTTGGCCGTTCAAGTGTGTACAGGGGAAGGGTCGATTCTAGCAGTGGCGTTTAATGCGCTTATCAGCAGCAGTTCGGGCTGAAATCGAATGCTTGGGACGTACGGCGGCGCATGTTTTGAGGCGGCGTCGGGGTCGCCTGCGGTCGCTTCGAGTGGCTCGCGCGTCATCCCGACGAGTGGCGGTTGACGTCTACTAACGGTGTAGTACTAATAGCGCCGTACACACCGAGAGGCGCCGATGTCGATACCCAATCCCACCGAAGGCGAGCTGGCGATCCTGCGCGTGCTGTGGTCGCGCCGCGAGCCGATGACCGTGCGCGAGGTGCATGCCGAGCTGTCGAAAGGCAAGGACACCGCCTACACCACGGTGCTGAAGATGCTCACGATCATGGCCGACAAGGGCCTGGTGCGCCGCGACGAATCCGAGCGCAGCCACACCTATCTGTCGCTGATGGCGGAACCCGTGGTGCAGACCAACCTGCTGAAGGACCTGATGCGCCGCGCGTTCTCGGGCTCGGCGCTGACGCTGGTGCAACGCGCGATCGATGACGACGTCGCCACGCCCGAAGAGCTCGACGAAATCTCGCGGCTCATCGCGCAGGCCAAGGCGAAACGGAAAGGCTGATGCAATCGTTCGCCGCCCTGCAGTTCGGTATCGCACCTGCACTGGCATCGGCGCTGCTGCACGCGCTGTGGCAGGACGCACTGCTGGGTCTGATCGCATGGGCGGTGCTGGCGGCGATGTCGCGGTCGAGCGCATCGCTGCGGCATGCGGCGGCGATGGGTTTCCTGCTGGCGATGGTGATCGCGCCGGTGTCGAGCTTTCCGCATCTGTGGCAGGTGCCGGCGACGGTGACCGATAGCGGATCGCTGGCGGCGGTCGCGGCGCCGCAGGTCACCCGGGCGGGGCACGTGATCGAACATCAGTCGAGCCCGCTCGCGATCGTGCTGACGCTGCTGTGGTTGACCGGCGTGGCCGCGATGTTGCTGCGACACCTCGGCGGCTGGCGGTTGGTGGTCGCGCTGGAGAAGCAACCGTTCGAACGATTGCCGCCCGAGTGGCAGCGTCGCGTCGACAGCCTGTGCGCGGCGATGCGCATCGGTCGCGATGTGTCGGTGCGCCTGTCGAAGGATGTCGTCGGGCCATTCACCGCGCGGCTGTTCCGCCCGGTCATCTGGCTGCCGCTGTCGCTGATCACGCAGCTGCCGCGCGAGCAGGTGGAGGCGCTGCTGGCGCACGAGCTCGCGCATGTCGCGCGCATGGACTGGCTGTGGAACGGGCTGCAGTGCGTCGTCGAATCGCTGCTGTTCTTCCATCCCGCGGCGTGGTGGCTCGGCCGGCGCATCCGGATCGAGCGCGAACACGCCTGTGACGATCTCGCGGTGACGGCGTGCGGGGACGCCATCGCCCTGGCCGAAGCGCTCGCGCAACTCGAGCGCCAGCGGCAACTCGCCCCGCGCCTGGTACTCGCAGCCCATGGAGGCTCGCTCATGCAACGCATCACCCGACTGATCTCAGGCCCGCCCTCGCGCGGACGCTGGGGCACCCGCGCCGGCATTGCCGTGGTGCTCATCACCGGCACCGTGCTGGTGGCGCAGCTCGGCATCGCCGGCAACACACGACCCGGCGTGCGCATCCGTTCCACCACCGACGGCCCGCTGCATCCCGGCGACATGCGTGAGGTCTCCGCGCATGGCATCGATGGCGACCGCTATTACCGCGTCGACGTCGACGCGAACGGCCATGTGACCGAAGTGTTCAAGCGCGATGGAACGCCGCAGCCGGTGGACGCCGGTGTGCGTCGCTGGGCCGATGACATGGTCGCAGTGGGCGTGCCGCCTCCGCCCCCGCCGCCGCCGCTGCCACCCATGGCCGCGATGCCGCCGCTCCCGCCACCGCCACCTCCGCCGCCGGAGATTTCCGACAGCGCCGAGTTCCAGTCGCTGCTTCGTCTCGTCGCCGCCGACCCCGGCGTGATCGCTCGGCTCGGCACGCCCGTCGCGATGGCATCGAAGGCCGTGCAGGGACGCATCGATATCGATGCGCATGAGGCAACGACGTCGTCGTCGAACGGCCGCACCTTCGTCCACGCGGATCCAAAAGCCGATGGCGATGCCGACGTACGTTTCGACCTGGCCGGGCCCAAGGGTCGCGCCACCGTGCATGTCGACGCCGAACTCAAGCGCGGCACCTGGTCGACGAAGACGATCGACCTGCAGGGCCCTGCGCGCTGAGTTTTTTTGCCGGCATGTACTAAGTCGTTCGTATTAACCGCCTAGTAGTCAAGCGCAACACCAACAACAGGACGTTATCCCGATGAACCACCGAAATCGTTTGAGCCTCGCCGTGCTGCTCGTTGTCGCGCAGGCGCACGCCTTCGCACAGGAGCATCCGCCCGTGCCTGTCGACGCGAGCACGCAACACGCCGTCGTCGCGGAGCTCGCGCGCCAGCTGCAATCCAACTATGTGTTCCCCGATGTCGCGACCAAGGTCGCGAAGTCACTGCGCGAGAAGGACGCGGCCGGCGGCTACGCGAAGGCGACCGATGCCGACGCGTTTTCGAAGGCTTTGGGCGATGACCTGCGAACGATGGGCCATGACCTGCACTTCCAGGTCAAGTACGACCCCGAGTTCGGTCAGCACGCGGAGGACTCGCATGCGGTCCCGAGCCACGAGGACGCGGAGCGCATGCGCGGCGACATCGCGGCGCATGGCTACGGCATCGAAACAGTGCGTCGGTTTCCCGGCAACGTCGGCTACCTCGAGCTTCGCAACTTCCCGCCCACCGAATTTGTCGGCGACGCGATGACATCGGCGATGAAGCTGCTGTCGGGCACCGATGCGCTCATCCTCGACCTGCGTCGCAACGGCGGCGGCGAGCCCGACAGCGTCGCCTACCTGCTGAGCCACTTCTTCGCCGAGGGCGACAGCCGCCACCTCAACGACATCTACAGCCGCACCGACAACACCACGCGCCAGTACTGGACCAACCCGTCGGTGACCGTGCGCTACGGCAAGCCGATCTACGTGCTGACGTCGAAGCGCACGTTCTCCGGCGGCGAGGAAGCCGCGTACGACCTGCAGACGCAGAAACGCGCGACCCTGGTCGGCGAGGTCACGGGTGGTGGCGCCAATCCTGGCGAAGGCTACTCACTGACGCACGGGTTCGCGGCATTCATCCCGAACGGTCGATCGATCAATCCGATCACGAAGACCAATTGGGAACATACGGGCGTGACACCGGACATCGCGGTGCCGGCGGCCGATGCGCAGAAGGTCGCGCATGCCGCGATCCTAAAGACGCTGCTGGCCGCGTCGAAGGATCCGGATGAACAGGGCGAGCTGCGGGAGCTGATCGCCCAGGTGGAGGCCGACAAGCTGCCGCCGCCGATCTACGTGCCGCGGCAGCGGTGACGTAGCGGCGTCTGGGACATCGCGACGGTGGGGCGTCGCGGTGTCGCCCGATGGACGTCTCGACGCGTGTCGTCGCTCAGGAATGCGCCGGTTGGATCGCGACGTCGGCCGTGTGCAGCACCTCGGCCGCGAAGGCATCGACCGCCGAGCGCAAGCGATCGGGAAACGCGGCGTCGTTCTGCAGGAACCAGTCGCGTGCGGCGCTGCCGAGCACGTCCAGCTCGGCGTCCGACATCGCCAGCACGCGCATGATCGCGCCTTCGAGCGCGTCGCTGTCGACGAAATGCGTCGTCGACAACTGCTGCGTGCCGGTGCGGTTGCACGGCACACAGACGCCGCGCGATGCATCGACCAGTTCGTTCATCGGCGCGCCGTCGGTGGTGAGCACGACCGCACCGACGCTCATCGCTTCGGCGAGGTAATGCCCGAAGCCCTCGGTTTCAGAGCAGCACACATGGACGCGGCTGGCATTCTGCAGGCGACGCAGCTCGGCGTCATCGATGTAGTCGATGCGATGGGCGATGTTCGCGGCGGCGGGCTCGATGGGCTGCGCCGTGCGCGGGCTCTGCAGGATCACGAGCTGCGGCCATTCGGGATGGCGCTTCCACAGTTCGATCAGTACCGCCGTGCCCTTGTTGACGCTGCGACCGGCGAGATGGAAGAACGTGCCTTCGCGCGTCACCGATGCGTCGAAACGGTCTTCGCTGGTGAAGCCGATGTAGCGCGTCCACACGCCGAGCGATGAAAAAATCGCTTCGGCATGACGCGTCTTCGCCAGCACGCCCTGCACCCGCGGCAGACGCTCCATGTCGAGTGGCATGCACCACTCCGGATTCGGAATGAACAGCGTCGCGCTCGCGCTTCCTAGATCTTCGCTGCGGATGTGCTCGAGCATGATGTTGACGTCATACGCGGGGCGACGCATCACGAGCCTGCGCAGTCGTCCACGCCAGGTCATCACCAACGGCCGGAACCACTTGCGCAACTTGCCGCGACCGATCGCGGTGACGTGGACTGTGAATCCGCGCGACCGAAGCGCACCCGCCAATAGCGCAAGGTCGCGGCTCAAGCCGACCCCATTGTTCCAAGCGATGAGGTTCAGCCGCGGTGTCATGGGTCAACTCCGTTTGACGCCTTGCGAGGCCCTGATCTGCGCATCCACCGCCGCGATCGCCGTCATGTTGACGATGCGGCGCGGGGTCGATGCCGGCGTCAGGATGTGTGCGGGTTTGTCGAGGCCCATCAGGATCGGGCCGATGGCGACGCCGTCGGTCATGACGCGCACCATGTTGTAGACGATGTTGGCGGCGTCGAGGTTGGGCATGACGAACAGGTTGGCGCGGCCGCGCAGGCGGGAGTTCGGGAACATGCGCACGCGCAGTTCGTCGTCCCATGCGGTGTCGGCCTGCATCTCGCCTTCGATCTCGAGCTTGGGCGCGCGCTCGAGCAGGATCTCGCGCACCTTCGCCATCTTGTGCGCCGACGCGTTGTCGTGGCTGCCGAAGTTGCTGTGGGACAGCAAAGCGACCTTCGGTTCGATGCCGAACAGCTTCAGTCGATAAGTTGCCTGCAACGTCGCTTCGGCGATCTGCTCGGCGCAGGGGTCGAGCTGCACGTGCGTGTCGAGGAAGAACCACGTGCCAAGGTTGTTGATGACGGCCGTCATCGCCGCGGTGCCGGTGACGCCGCGGTCGAAGTTGAACACGCTGCGCAGGTAGCCGAGCTTCTTGTGGAAGCGACCGACCACGCCGCAGATCATCGCGTCGGCTTCGCCACGTTCGACCATCAGCGCGGAGATCAGCGTCGGACGCGAGCGCAGCAGGTTCTTCGCCGCGGCAGGCGTCACACCGCGACGCTCGGTAAGCGCGTGGTACTGCTGCCAGTAGCTGTCGAAGCGCGGGTCCGAATTGATGTTGGTCAGTTCGAAGTCGACACCGGGACGCATGCGCAGGCCGAGGCGTTCGATGCGCGTCTGGATGACGTCGGGACGGCCGATGAGGATCGGCTTCGCGAGTTCCTCGTCGATCACCGTCTGCACGGCACGCAGCACGTTCTCTTCTTCGCCTTCCGCATAGACGACGCGCTTGAGATCGCTTCGCGCGCGGTCGTACACCGGCTTCATGATCAGGCCGGTGCGATAGATGAACTGCCCGAGCTTTTCCTCGTAGGCGCGCATGTCGGTGATCGGGCGCTTGGCCATGCCCGAATCCATCGCGGCCTGCGCGACGGCCGGCGCGAGCATCACCAGAAGACGCGGATCGAACGGACGCGGGATCAGGTATTCGGCGCCAAACTTCGGCACGTCGCCGCCGTAGGCGCTGCCGAGGTCGGACGATTCCATGCGCGCAAGTTTCGCGATCGCGCGCACGCAGGCGAGCTTCATCGCCTCGTTGATCTCCGTGGCGCCGACATCGAGCGCGCCGCGGAAGATGTACGGGAAGCAGAGCGCGTTGTTGACCTGGTTCGGGTAGTCCGAACGACCGGTCGCGATGATGCAGTCGGGCCGCACCTTTTTCGCGTCTTCCGGCAGGATTTCCGGATACGGATTGGCGAGCGCGAGGATGACGGGGCGCTCGGCCATCGTCGCGACCATCTCCGGCTTGAGCACGCCCCCGGCCGACAGGCCAAGGAAGATGTCCGCGCCGACCATGATGTCGGCGAGCGTGCGCTTGTCCGTGTCGCGCGCGTAACGCGCCTTGTCCGGGTCGAGATGATCGCGGCCGGTGTACAACACGCCGTCGCGATCGACCGCGAGGATGTTCTCGGGCTTCATGCCGAGCGCGACCAGCATGTCGAGGCACGCAATACCTGCGGCGCCCGCACCGGCGGTGGCGAGCTTCACGTCCTCGATCTTCTTGCCGACGACTTCGAGCGCGTTGTAGATGGCCGCGCCGACGATAATCGCGGTGCCGTGCTGGTCGTCGTGGAAGACCGGGATGTTCATCCGCTCGCGCAGCTTGCGCTCGACGATGAAGCACTCCGGCGCCTTGATGTCCTCGAGGTTGATGCCACCGAAGGTCGGCTCGAGCGAGGCGATGATGTCGACCAGCTTGTCGGGATCGCGCTCGTCGACTTCGATGTCGAACACGTCGATGCCGGCGAACTTCTGGAACAGCACGCCCTTGCCTTCCATCACCGGCTTGCCGGCCAGCGGGCCGATGTCGCCGAGGCCGAGCACGGCAGTGCCGTTGGAGATGACCGCGACGAGATTGCCGCGCGCGGTGAGCTCGTCGGCGGCGTTCGGGTCGGCGACGATCGCCTCGCAGGCGTAGGCCACGCCGGGCGAGTACGCCAGCGCCAGGTCGCGCTGGGTGACGAGCGGCTTGGTCGGCGAGACCTTGATCTTCCCGGGCGGGTCGATGCGGTGGTACTCGAGGGCGGCCTGCTTCAGATCGTCGCTGGTGCTCTGGGTCATCGGGTCGCGGGACAGGGCGGGCTCTCGATTCTACCCGCCACGATCGGCCGCTTCGGCGACAGCCCGGTTCAGCCTGATCCGGCGTCAGAAATCGAGCATGAAGCCGCCTTCGTCGGCGATGCTGTCGAGACGGATGCGGTTGGCGAACAGCGAGAACGCGAGCATGCCGGCCAGGCCATTGATGCGCGTCAGCCACGGCGGCATCCAGTGCGGCGGCAGCAGCGCGCCGGACTCGAACAGCGGCTCGAAGCGCTGCACGTCGGCCAGCGTCATCTTTCCGGCGAACAGGTAGCGGCACAGCGGCAGCTTGCGGTTGCGCAGCGCCCAGCGGAAGAACGTGTGGACGCCGACCAGGCCGCGCACGTAGACGGTGTCCTTGGTGAACGCGTGGCCGCCCGTTGTCGGCACGCCACGGAAGATGCGCTGCGCCGACGCGAAGCTTTCCTGCTCCGTCTGCCCGGAGTCCAGGAAGAACCGGAAGATCTCGATGAAGTCGGCGCCGTCGAGCGCGCGTGCGACGGCTTCGATGCGCAGCGAGATGCGCTTCATGCGGCCGATGTCGATGCTGCCGGTGATCTGTTCCGCGAACGTCGCGAGGCCTTCCTGCGTCGCCGTGGTGCGCGGCGACGACAGCGACAGGCTTGGCAACACCGGTTGCTCGCGCCCGTTGAGCGCGGTGATCGAATGCACGAAGGCTTCGTGGTTGAGCAGCTGCTCGCGGTCGTACTGGCTGAAGTTAGCGCTGGCACGCAGCCGGATGCGCGTGGCACCGGCCGCGGCCTTGGCGATCAGGTCGGGATCGAGTTCGACTTCGATGACGCGGCGATTGAAGAAATCGTCGAGGTCGTTCTGCAACTGCAGACGAAGCGCGGTCGCCGAAATGCTGATGGTTTCCGACGGCGACAGCAGGCCTGCGTCGAGTTCGTCGGCGATGGAGATGAAGTGCTGAGCGGCTTCGCGCGCGGTCGGCCCGTTGCCAGGCAGCGCCTCGTTCGGCGTGCCGTACAACTCCTTGGAGTGCGCGAGCACATCGGCGGTGCCCAGTGACTCGCACATCAGCGCGGCGATCTTCCAGCTGCGTGCGGAGTCGATCAGGTACTGGCCGAGCGGATGCTGCGGATCGGCCTCGCGCACGATCGCTTCGAGTTCGGCACGCCCGGCGCGGAAATCGCTTTTCGGATACTCGATGACCGGCGGCTTCGCGGTGCCGGCGGCGTAGGCAGCGAGGAATTTGGCTTCCTCGTCTGCGGGCCAGCTGACCAGCGCGAGCACGCGGATGTCGCGGGCGACGCGCACCATGCGTGCGTCCAGCGCCGCGTGGTGCGCGATGTCGGGTGCCATCGGCTTGGTGACACCCATCTAGCGGCGACTGCCGCGCGTATCCGGGCGACGCCCCGACGGTCGGCCGCCGGGCTTGGAATCGGTCTTCTGCTGCTGTCGCGTCGCCAAGCGTTCGGCCGCGCCAGCGACTTCGCCCGCCAGCTTTCGATAGTGCGCGAGCCGCTGTGCGTCGAGTTCGCCCGATGCGATCGCGGCACGCACGGCGCAACCGGGCTCGGCTTCGTGCGAGCAGTCGCGGAACCGGCATTGCGCGGCCAGCGCTTCCACGTCGGCAAACGTATCGGCCACCGCCTCTTCGCCGGTCGGCTTGAGCTCGCGCATGCCGGGCGTATCGATCAGGCAGCCGCCCTGCGGCAGCGGGATCAGCGCGCGGTGCGTGGTCGTGTGGCGGCCGCGCGAGTCGTTCTCGCGCACGCTGGCCGTCTTCATGCGCTCGATGCCGAGCAGGGAGTTGGTCAACGTCGACTTGCCGGCGCCGGAGCTCCCGACCAGAACTGCGGTGCGCCCGGGCCCGACCCAGCGGTCGAGCTGCGCCACGCTGCCGGCGTCGCGCGCGTTCACCACCACGATCTCGACCTCGCCTTCGACGACGTCGGCCAAGGCCTCGCGTGCCTCCGCGATCGTCGCCGCGCCGGCCACGTCGGCCTTGGTCAGCACGATCACCGGCTCGACGCCGCCGCCATGCACAAGCAGCAGGTAGCGCTCGATCCGGCGCGGATTGAAATCGCCATCGAGCCCGGACACCACAAAGGCGACGTCGACATTGGCCGCGATCAGCTGCTGCTTGTAGTGCTCGCCAGCCGCGGCGCGCTTAATCGCACTGCGGCGCGGCAGCAGCGCGACCGCCTTCGCCGACGCGCCCTCGCCTTCGATCAGCAGCCAGTCGCCGACGCCGGGGCGGTCGGTGGGATCGGTGCGGCCCGCGCGGTAGCCGGCCGGGCGCGCCCAATCCGGCAGCGATTCGACGCCGTGGCCTTCCCCTTCGCCCGGCCCCGCGGCGACCACGTAACCGGTGCGGTGCTGTTCGACGACCCGCACCGGCCGTGCCTGCGGCTGCTCGGCGAGCATCGCGTTCCACTCGGGCGGGCGCTCGGCGTCGCCGGTCCAGCCGATGCGTGCAAGGACGTCGGTGTCGAACGGTGTGGCGGTCGGGGATGCGGGCATGCGCCGATTCTAGCCAGACCGGGCGCCCGTACCCGGCGGGCTCGTCCGGTTTTCCGGTAGGCTGGCCGCCATTTTCCGCGTCCTGCTACCGCTTCCATGTCCCACGTCCTCAAGACCCGCGACCGCCTTTCCGAAGTCCGCTACGAAATCCGGGGCGAACTGGCACGGCGAGCGCGCGAGCTGGAGGCCCAGGGCCGCAAACTCATCAAGCTCAACATCGGCAACCCGGGCGCCTTCGGTTTCCGGGCGCCGGAGCACCTGCAGCGCGCGATCGCCGACCGCATCGACCAGACCGATCCGTATACGCACCAGCAGGGCCTGCCGGCCGCGCGGGAAGCGCTGGCCGACTTCCACCGCGCCCGCGGCACGCCCAACGCGTCGCCCGAGCGCGTGTTCATCGGCAACGGCGTCAGTGAGCTGATCGACCTGTCGCTGCGTGCGCTGCTGAATCCCGGCGACGAAGTACTGGTGCCGTCGCCCGACTACCCGCTGTGGACCGCGGCGACCATCCTCAACGACGGCTGCGCGGTGCATTACACCTGCGCGCCGGACAACGGCTTCCTGCCCGATCCCGACGAGATCGAGCGACTGGTCACGCCGCGCACGCGCGCGATCGTCGTGATCAACCCGAACAACCCGACCGGCGCGGTGTATCCGCGCGAGCTGCTCGAACGCATCGTCGCGATCGCCGCGAAGCACAAGCTGCTGCTGATGTCGGACGAGATCTACGACGAAATTCTTTACGACGGGGCGACCTTCCAACCGCTCGCGCCGCTCGCTGGCGACGTGCCCTGCCTGTCGTTCGGCGGCCTGTCGAAGGTGTATCGCGCCTGCGGCTGGCGCATCGGCTGGGCCGTGCTGAGCGGCGATCCGCTCGCGGTCGGTGACTTCCACCATGCGATGGACCTGCTCGGCGCGCTGCGCCTGTGCGCGAACGTGCCGGGCCAGTTCGCGATCGAAGCCGCGCTGTCGGGCGCGTCGACCATCCACGCGCTCACCGCGCCGGGTGGACGCCTGTATGAAGCCCGACGTGCGGTGGTCGAAACCATTGCAGCAAGTCGGCATCTACGCATGAGCACGCCGGGTGGCGCGCTCTATGGTTTCCCGCAGGTCGTCGGCGATGCCGCGATCGGTTTCGACGACCAGGCATTCGCGCTCGAGATGCTGGAAACCGAAGGCGTGCTGATCGTGCCGGGCACCAGCTTCAACATGCGCGAGCGCGACCATTTCCGCGTGACGCTGCTGCCGGAACCGGACCAGTTGCGCGAAGTGTTCGTGCGCGTCGACCGCGTGCTCGAGCGCCGCGCGCAATCGGTGGCGTCGCGCGCGCAGGTCGCCTGAGTGCGCTACCTCGCGCTGGGCGACAGCTACACCTGCGGTGAAGGCGTCGATGCGAACGAGCGCTGGCCGGTGCAACTCGCGAACGCGCTTCGCGACGGTGGCATCGACCTCGACGAGCCGCGCGTCATCGCGACGACGGGCTGGACGACCGACGAGCTCGCCGCCGGCATCGCTGCGGCACAACCGCTCGGCACGTACGACTTCGTGACGCTCGGCATCGGCGTCAACGACCAGTACCGCAACCGAAGCGCGAGCGACTACCGCATCGAACTCGGTAGCCTGCTCGACACCGCGACCACGCTCGCCGGCGGTCGCGTCGAGCGCCTGATGATGCTGTCGATCCCCGATTGGGGCGCGACGCGTTTCGCACGCAACGAAGGCCGCGACAGCGCGACCGTCGCGCGCGAGATCGATGAGTTCAACGAAATCGCGCGCGCCTTGTGTGAATCACGAGGCATCGCCTTCGTCGATATCACGCCGATCAGCCGCGATGGCGGCGACCGCGACGAAATGCTGGTCGCCGACGGGCTGCATCCATCCGGTGCGATGTACGCGCGCTGGGTGGACGCGGCGTTGCCGGTTGCGCATCGCCTAGTCGGCGACGCCGCATGAGTGCGGTGGTCGAGGGTCGTCCGCTCGATGGCGCGCGCGCGCGTTCGATCGCGACGGCGTTCCTGCCTGAGCACGCGCTCGGCAATCGCTGGAACTACTACTACACGCGCACCAAGCTCGGCAGCGATCCGTTGTATCCGGCGGTGGCGAACGCCCTGCGCGGCACGACCGCGCCGCTGCTCGACCTCGGCTGCGGGCTCGGCCTGCTCGCACACACGCTGCGCGAGGACGGCGTGCATCTTCCGTATCGCGGTGTGGATATCGATGCGGGCAAGATCGCGCACGCGCGCCGCGTCGCCGAACGGGTCGGCCTTCGCGACGTCAGCTTCGATGCGGTCGACCTCGCCAACGTCATGCCGAAGCATTCGGGCAGCGTCGCGTTGCTCGACGTGCTCCAGTACATCGATACGCCGGCGCAGATCCGCGTGCTGGATGCCGCGTCGTCGATGATCGCACCGGGCGGTCGCCTGTTCATTCGCAGCGGCCTGGAAACGCCCGGCTGGCGTGCACGCGCGAGCAAGGCGTTCGACACGTTCGCCGCATTCGCGGGCTGGATGTATTCCGCGCCGCGACGCTATCCGAGCGAAGCGCTGCTGCGGGACCGACTCGATGCCGCGGGGCTTCGTTACGAGATCACGCCGCTCAACGGCAACACGCCGTTCAACAACTGGCAGATCGTCGCGTCGCGCGACTGATCGAGTAACGCGTCAGTCGACGAAGGTCGTCGACTCGGCAGCCGGCAACTTAGGGCCGCGCGTCGGAAACGCAGGCACCGGCAGCACGCAGCGATAACCGAGTTCGTCGAAACGACGCAACATCAGCGCCAGCGTCTCGACGTTGCGACCGTGCGGCGCGCCTTCATGCGCAAGCACGATCACGCCAGGGCCGAGTTGGCGTTCGACGCGTGACACCACGCGCTGCGGATCGGACACCGCACCGTCGAAGCCGCGCGCGGTCCACGCAACGCGCGCGAGTCGCAGCTTCTGCAGAGGCGCGAACACGAACGGATTCGCCATCCCGACCACCGCGCGAAACCACACCGGCGTGGTGCCGGTGATCTCTGTCAGAGTCGCCTGTGCGCGCTCGATTTCGTTGCGCATCTCGCGCGGACCCAGCGCCCAGAAGCGCGCGGTCGGATGCGAGTCGCTGTGATTGCCGACGTCGTGCCCGCGCCGCACGATCTCGCGCACCAGCTCCGGATGCTTCCGCGCGCGCTCGCCGACCAGGAAAAACGTCGCGCGCGCACGGTGCGCATCGAGCAGGTCGAGCACGGCTGGCGTCTCCTCGGACGGGCCGTCGTCGATCGTCAGCCAGAGCACGCGGTCATCGGTGTCCATCCGCGTGAGCGCCGGGCCGAACAGCCGCGAATCCGGCCGCAACGTGCCCCAGACCAGCGCCAGATGCGACGCGATCAGCAGCGGCAGCGCCACGTGCCAGCCGCGCTGCCAGCCGTAGTGCCACCACAGCGCGAATGCGAGCACATGCGCCGCAAGCAGCGTCATCCACCACACCTGCGGGTGGCGCGGCGGTTGGTGGGGGGCAACGGGGCCGGACGCGGTCATCGGGCGTGAGCCTACCCGAACCGGCCATAAAAAACGGCCCCTTGCGGGGCCGTGAGAGAAGTGAATGACGGATATTGTTTTTATGTCGATCAGAAGCGCTGCGTGTAGCGCATGTACCAGAAGCGGCCGATGTCGAAGCCGCCGTAGTACGAGACGTTCGCGCTCGGCTGCGTGTACATGACCGGGCCGATGTGGTTGAACACGTTGTTTGCGCCGACCGCAACGGTGGCCTTCCACGGCGCTTCCCAGCGCAGCTGGACGTCGTGGAACGTGTTCGAACCCACCACGTGGCGGCGCGAGATCGAACTCGCCGGCGTGGTCGTCGTGCCAACGTAGGCACCGGTCGGGGCGTACGTGATCTCCTCGCACTCGAGGTTCGGCGTGGTCGAACCCGGGATGACGTACGTGCACGTCTCCTTCATTGGCGAGTAGTAGCGCGCCGTCCACGTGGCGCCCCACGGACCCTTCTGCCAACCGAGGTTGAAGTTCGAGCGGATGCGGAAGGTGCTGGTGAAGCCTACACCTGAGGTCGGGTACGTCGGATCGTTGGTGCTGACGAAGTAGTCCTTCGCCGTGTAGGTGCTGTTGAGGTTCGCGTTGAACGTGCCCCATGCGTCTGTCGCCAGACGGTACGAGAAGTCGACGTCGTAGCCTTCCACCTTGCGGAAGCCGGCGTTCCGGTTGCCGTACGACATGAAGTTGATGTAGCCCAGCGACGGATCACGCGTGAACAATTGCGGCGAGCAACGGCTTGCGATGCCGCTGACGTAGCAGTCCGAGAGAATCTGCGACGGGCTGTCAGTGACGATGGTGTCGGCGATGCGGATCTTCCACCAGTCGATCGACATGTTGAAGCCGGTCAGGAACGGCGGGCTCCACACTGCACCAATCGTTTGTGACTTCGACAGCTCCGGAGTCAAGGTCGGATTCGAACCGCGGTTGAACGCGACCGGCGTCTGCGAGTTCGCCGAGCCGACTGCGTTGAAGCCTTGGCCCAGCTGGCGATAGCTGTCCGCGAGTGCACCCATGCCGTTCTGCCCTGACACACCGTTCTTGCAGTTGGCACGAGTGGTTGGGTTGCTGCGCGAGTCGCCGAAGTTCGTGTCACACGGATCGGTGAACGAATCGAACGTCTGCGAGCCGCCGCCGTAGAGGTCGGCGATCGTCGGCGCCCGGAAGCCGTCAGCATACGTCGCACGCAGAAGAAGCTGGTCGATCGGTCGCCACTTCAGGCCGAACTTGTTGTTCACCGTGTTGCCGAACGTGTTGTAGTCGGAATACCGAGTCGCAATGTCGAGCGTCAACTCCTTTGCGAACGCAACATCGGCGAGGATCGGCACTTGGATTTCGGCGTAGATCTCATCGAGGTCGTACCCACCGTGAGTCGGACCTGACGACAGGTTCGTGGAACCACCCGTCACCGCAAGCGCGTCAGGCACGTACGCACCCTTTTCATTTCGGTGCTCGTAACCCACCGCGAAGCCGAGGTCGCCAGCGGGCAGGGCGAAGATCGTGCCGCTAAGGTTGGCTGACATGACGGTCGTCTCGGTCCGACCGGTCGCATGCTCGTTCTGGAACAGGTAGTTCTGCAACGCTGGGTTGCCGCTGAGGCCGCCATTGCCAACAGTGCCGTACTGCACGAACGGGTTCCAGGTGACGCAGCCAGCAATGACATTGCGTTCATTGACCGCCGGCGTCGCCGGGTTATCGGGCGTGCCGCAGACGACTTGTCCGTTTTCGGCGAACGACGGACCGACCGCGTTACGCACGTTGGCAAGGTTGAGATTGCCGTAGGTGTCCTGCGTCTGCTTGTTGACGACGTTGACGTAGTCAACATCCCAGTCGAACAGATGATTGCCGATGTCGAAGCTGCCTTCGAGCGCGGCGGTGAGGCGGTAGTTGGTGGAGTCTGCAGTGGTTACGCGCGGCACTTCCCAAGCGCGGCGCCACCAGTTGCTGATCGTGGCACCGCTCGGGTTCCAGTAGCTCTGCGCCGACATCGGCGTGTTGAACGACGCGGCCTGCATCGGGTAGCCGGCGATGTGGCGCGAACTCTCGCGGTCACCCCATAGAATGTTGGTGCGGAGGCGCAGGTTGTCGGTGAAGTTGAGGACGCCGTCGATGTAGACCGACTTGGTTTCCAGTGGAGTGCGTAGGTCCGTTTGCTCGAGGGTATTGGTCTTGTGCAGCGTTGAGCCGGGCGTGCAGCCTGTCGACTCGGTCGCGCCGTTACACGTGCCAACGTTGATATCCTGGCGAATGTAGTCCGCGGGATTACGGGGGTTACCGCCTTCGCGCAAGATGAGACGCGAGCCCGCCGGATTGGGGTTCGTTGCGGTCGGAGCCGGGTAGGCCGCCTGCGGGAATGTCCCACGCTGCGAATAGAGCGGCTGGAATCCGCCGTATTGGCCAACGGTGGTCCACTGGTCGGTCGGGTGCCAGTTGCCGCGCGGATAGGCGCTGAACTCGCGGTCGGTTGCGTTGACCCCGTCTTCCTTGCCCCACTCGGCGCCCATGGTCAGCGAGCCGCGGTCGCCGCCGAAGCCCATGATCATGTCGCCCTTGGTGATGGCGCCATCGCCCTGGTCGTACTGGCCGTAGTAGATCGAGCCGGCCGCACCCTCGTAGTTCGAGCGCGTAATGATGTTGATGACGCCCGCGATCGCGTCGGAGCCGTAGATCGACGAGGCGCCGTCCTTCAGGACTTCGATGCGTTCGATCGAGACTGCGGGAATCTGCGACACGTCCGACAGGCCGCTCGTCGTGATGCCGAGGCGCTTGCCGTTGACGAGCACCAATGTGCGCTGCGCGCCGAGGTTGCGCAGACTGATGTAGGTGCCACCGACGTTCTCGCCCGACGATAGCGGCGCGGCGCGGCTGATCGGCGGCGTGCCAACGGCGCTGATGTTCTGCAGGATGTCGCCGACCGACTGGAAGCCCTGCTGCTCGATCTCCTTGCGGCTAATCGTGAGGACCGGCTGCGCCGTCTCCACATCGACCTGGCGGATGCGCGAGCCGGTGACCTGGACGCGATCAAGGGTCTGCGGGGTGGCGGTGGTGCCCGCGGCCGGCGCCGTCTGGGCGACGGCGGACGCCGCGCCGAACGCGGCGGTGGTGCCGAGCGCGAGGCAGATGGCGTCGCGGAGCTTGGAACGCTGTTGCATCAGGATCTCCCCAAATCGATGAATGCGGTGCAGGTGGGTGTCGTCACACGGGTTTAACTTATCCGTGTCGTCCCGATCGTAGACGGCCGCCCCGGCAAATTAAAGACTTGTTAAGAAAAACCGACGAACGGTGTATCTGCAATCGGTGAGATCGACGCGCCGGACAATTCCCGGCATGAATCTCGACCCTGCCCTCCGTTCCCGAATCGACTCCCTCCTGCAATCCAATCGCGTCGTCCTCTTCATGAAGGGCGATCCGCGCATGCCGCAGTGCGGTTTCTCGTCCAAGGCAGTCGGCGTGCTCGACGGGCTGGGCATCGACTACGCGCACGTGAACGTGCTCGCCGATCCGGAGATCCGCGAGGGCATCAAGGCGTACGGCGACTGGCCGACGATTCCGCAGCTCTACATCGACGGCGAACTCGTCGGCGGCAGCGACATCGTGGTGCAGATGGCGAACTCCGGTGAGCTGCACACGCTGCTCGGCGTCGAGGCGCCGGACCGCACGCCGCCGTCGATCGAGATCACGCCTGCCGCGGCCGAGATGCTACGCAGTGCGGTGGCCGATGCCGGCCCGGGTTACGCGCTGCAGATTTCGGTGGACGCCGATCATCGCGCGCAGTTGCAGCTCGGTCCGATCGATCCGCAGGCGATCGCGGCGGAAGTCGACGGCATCCGCGCGCAGTTCGACGTCGCGAGTGCGCAGCGCGCAAATGGCCTTCGCATCGATTGGGTCGACGACGAACGTGGCCGTGGCCTGGTGGTCGAGAACCCGAACGCGAAGACGGTGAAGTCGATCAGCGCGGCCGATGCGGCGCGCATGCTGGCGGACGGCGCGCTGACGCTGGTGGACGTGCGTCCGCCGGAAGAACGCACGATCGCCTCGGTGCGCGTGCCGTTCTCGGTGCTCGACGGCGATGCGGCGAGCGAAGTGGAAGGGATGCCGAAGGACACGCCGCTCGCGTTCCTCTGCCATCACGGCCGTCGCAGCGCGGCCGCGGCGGAGCAGTTCCGCCGGCTCGGCTTCACCAACGTGCACAACGTGGAAGGTGGGATCGACGCGTGGTCGCAGCAGGTCGACGCCGCGGTGCCGCGCTACTGATCGGTACGCATCGATCGTTCGCGAAAACGGCCGCAAACGCGGCCGTTTTCTTTTGCGTGGTCAGCCGGCGAATCCACCGCTGTCGAGGAACGCCTGCTCTTCCGGCGTGCTGACGCGACCGAGCGCGGCGTTGCGATGCGGGAACCGGCCGAAGCGCTGGATGATGTCGAGATGCAGCTTTGCCCACTGATCCGCATCGGGCGCGCTGAGACGTTCGCGATGCAGCGCCAGCGCACGATGCTGGTCGTCCAGCGATTCGGAATGCTCGAACGGCAGGTAGAAGAAGATGCGCAGCGCTTCGTCGGTGGCGAGGTCGAAGCCGGCATCGATGGCCTGCGTCGCGATCGATTTCGCGAGCGGATCGGTCGCATACGAATGCGCACTGCCGCGGAACGCATTGCGCGGGATCTGGTCGAGCAGGAGGACGAGCGCGAGCGCGCCGACCGCATCCGCACGCCACGCGTCGAGTTCGCGACGCGCGGCGGCGAAATGGAGATGCAGCAGGCCGCGACAGTGCGCGTCGAAGCTGTCGTCGCGCGTGAACCATTTCGACGGGCCGGCATCCCGCCAGAAGGCGATGACGTCGGCAGCGCTCGTGATCTCGTCATTCACCGAGTTGCGTCTCCAGTTCGGCGATCCATGCGGCGGTGAGGCTTTCCAGCGTCACCGCTTGGATCAGTGCGCGGATCGGACCCCGAGCATAGGACTGCGCGATGAAGAGCGCATGCCGCTCGCGGAACTGCAGCCACGCGGCATGCGTGCGATCGAACGCGGCCTGACCTTCCGCGTCGAGCTGCGCGCGCAGGCGTGCGACGACGCGATGCAGCTTGGCGTCGGCCAGCAGCAACTGCTCGCGCGCCTGCGCGGTGAACTCGTCGTCCTGCAGCACTTCGACGGCGCCGCGCTCGACGACTTCCTCGGCACGCGCGAGATAGCCGTCGGCGATTTCCACCGCGCTCTGCGCCTTGCCGACGAGCCCCGCTTCAAAACGCTGCAGATCGCCGAGGCTGGTTTTCGCGCCTTCGAGCCCCTGCTTGAGCGTCAACAGTTTCTGGCTGCGCTCGATCGCCTCGGTCGTGCGACGGCGTTCGACGTGGCGCTGGATGAAATAGAAAGTCCACGTCAGCGCCGCGCCGAGGACCACCAGGAAGGCCTGCTCCATGTCCCGCTCCTGTCTGGTGTGACAGTCTGCGAGCGGCACATCTCAAGGGTCGCGACGTAAAAAACCGTCCGTCGCGGCCATGCGGTCATTCATCGAAACGCAGGTGTTTCACGGACTTTCCGTGTCGCCGGATGAGACGCAATGCTTCGACGCCGACCTGGATGTGGTTGTCGACGAAATCGGCGGTGACGCGTGCATCGGACTCGGCGGTTTTCACGCCTTCCGGCGTCATCGGTGCATCGGAGACGAGAAGCAGCGCGCCGCAGGGAATACGGTTCGCGAAGCCGGCGGCGAACACCGTCGCGGTTTCCATGTCGATCGCCATGCAGCGCAGCTTGCGCAGGTATTCCTTGAACGCTTCATCGTGTTCCCAGACGCGGCGGTTGGTCGTGTAGACGGTGCCGGTCCAGTAGTCGTGGCCGAGGTCGCGGATCATCGTCGACACCGCGCGCTGCAGGGCGAACGCGGGCAGCGCGGGCACCTCGGGCGGCATGTAGTCGTTCGACGTACCTTCGCCGCGGATCGCCGCGATCGGCAGCACCAGGTCCCCCAGCACGGTCTTGCGCTTCAAACCGCCGCACTTGCCTAGGAACAGCACGGCCTTGGGATCGATCGCCGAGAGCAGGTCCATGAGCGTGGCCGCATTCGGGCTGCCCATGCCGAAGTTGATCATGGTGATGCCGTCGGCGGTCGCGCTGGGCATCGGCTTGTCGAGACCGACGATCTGCGCGCCCATCAGGCGGGCGAAGGTCTGCAGGTAGCCGCCGAAGTTGGTCAGCAGCACGTGCTGGCCGAAGTCCTCCAACGCGACGCCGGTGTAGCGCGGCAGCCAGTTGGCGACGATCTGGTCTTTGTCTTTCATCGAATTGCTTTCCTTTTTCTTTCGAATGTTCGCACGACGCGAGCCGCAGCCGGATCGAACCGCGTCGTCGAACCTGCACGCGCGTCGGCCCGGGCATGACGAAGGGCACGGTGACGATCGGCCTGCGCCCGCTACGGTCGTCGGCTGTCCTGCCCGCGGAACCACCATGCTCAGGTTGCTCGCCTCGTTCGTCTGTACGGTCGCACTGGCCGTCCCGCTTGCCGCCGGAGCCGCGAATTCGCCCTCGCGGTTCGTGCAGGATCCCTACCCCACCACGTATTCGCGGGTGGCCTCGTCGCCCGTGCTGATCCGCAATGCGACCGTGCTCACCGGTACCGGCGAGCGCCTCGAAGGCGCCGACGTGCTGATGCGCGACGGTGCGATCGTCGCGGTCGGGCGCGGCCTGGAAGCGCCGGCCGATGCCACCGTCGTCGACGGCACCGGCAAGTGGGTGACGCCGGGCCTGATTGACGTCCACTCGCACCTCGGCGTCTATGCCAGCCCCGCAGTCAGCGCGCAGGCCGACGGCAACGAGGCGACCAGCCCGGTGACGTCGAACGTCTGGGCCGAGCATTCGATCTGGCCGCAGGATCCCGGCTTCCTCACCGCACTCGCAGGCGGCATCACCTCGCTGCAGGTACTGCCGGGCTCCGCGAACCTGATCGGCGGACGCGGCGTCACGCTCAAGAACGTGCCGTCGACCACGTACCAGGGCATGAAGTTTCCGGGCGCGCCCTGGGGCCTGAAGATGGCCTGCGGCGAGAACCCCAAGCGCGTGTACGGCAAGAAGGGCGGCCCGTCGACCCGCATGGGCAACGTAGCGGGTTACCGCGCCGCGTTCATCGATGCCTCCGAATACCTGAAGAAGAACCGCCCGCAGCCGGCGAAGAAGGAGCACTGGTGGTCGAACGACCCGAAGCCGGACAGCGAGAACGCGACCGGTGGCAAGCGTGACCTGAAGATGGACACGCTCGCCGGCGCGATCAACGGCGACATCCGCGTGCACATCCACTGCTACCGCGCAGACGAGATGGCGACGATGCTCGACCTCGCCAAGGAATTCGGCTTCAAGGTCGCCGCGTTCCACCATGCGGTGGAGGCCTACAAGCTCGCCGACCGCCTCGGCGCCGAAGGCGTCTGCGGCGCGATGTGGGCCGACTGGTGGGGCTTCAAGATGGAGGCCTACGACGGCATCCAGGAAAACATCGCGCTGGTCGACCGCGCGAAGAACGGCTGCGCGATCGTGCATTCCGATTCCGAGGAAGGCATCCAGCGACTCAACCAGGAAGCCGCGAAGGTGATCGCGCACGCCAGGCTCGCCGGCATCGACATCACGCCCGAGCACGCGATCCTCTGGATCACACAGAACCCGGCAAAGGCGCTGGGCATCCTCGACAAGACGGGCACGCTGGAGGCAGGAAAGATGGCGGACGTGGTGGTCTGGAACGGCACGCCGTTCAGCAGCTACGCGCAGGCCGAACAGGTCTACATCGACGGTGCGCGCATCTACGACCGCAAGGATCCGTCGCGTCAGCCAGTCTCGGATTTCATGCTCGGCCAACGCGCCGCGCCGATGGGAGGCGTGCGATGAGCCGCCGCGTTTCGATACTCGCCAGTGCATTGCTGCTCGCGATCGCGGGTTCCGCGTCCGCGCAGGAGCTGCTGATCCGCAACGCGACCGTGCACACCGCGAGTTCGCGCGGCACGCTGCGCAATGCCGACGTGCTGGTGCACGCGGGGCGTATCGCAGCGGTCGGTGAACATCTCACCGCGCCGGCCAACGTGCCGACGGTCGACGCCAACGGCGCGCCGGTCACGCCCGCATTGTTCGGCGGCCTCACCCATCTGGGCGTCGAGGAAGTCTCGGGCGAGGATTCGACGGTCGATGCGTCGCTCGGCATGGGCGAGAACGCGCGCGACATCAACGTGCGACCCGAGTTCGACGTCACCCTTGCATTCAATCCGGACGCGACGGCGGTGCCGGTCAACCGCATCGAAGGCATCGGCGAAACCATGCTGATGCCGAGCCTCGGCGAAGGTGGCTCGATCATCCTCGGCCAGGGCGGCATGGTGCGGCTCGACGGCTCGCCCGATCCGGTCGGCGCGCGCGTGCTGTTCGTCGCGCTCGGCCACGAAGGCGCGGACGTCACCGGGCATTCGCGTGCCGGCGAATGGATGCTGCTGGAGCAGTGGCTGGACGAAGCGCGTGGCCGCATCCCGGCGACGACGAACGCGGCGAGCCTGACGCCGGCCGGCCGCGCCGTGCTCGCGAAGTTCGCGCGGGGCGAGGGCCTGGTGATGTTCCAGGTCGACCGCGCCGTCGACATCCATCAGCTGCTGAAGTTCGCGCAGCGCCAGCACCTGCGTGTCGGCATCGTCGGCGGCGTCGAGGCGTGGCGCGTTGCGCGCGAGATCGCGGCAGCCAAGGTGCCGGTGTTCGTCGACCCGCTCGCCGACCTGCCGGCGAACTTCGACGAGATCGGCGCACGCATGGACAACGCGGCGATCCTGCGCCAGGCCGGCGTCACCGTCGGCATCGTGCAGGGCGGCGAAAACCCGACCCACAACGCGCGCAACACGCGTCAGCTGGCGGGCAACGCCGTCGCCAACGGCCTGCCGTGGGACGACGGCCTCGCCGCGCTGACCCGCGTGCCGGCCGAGGTGTTCGGCCTGCGCGACGTCGGCCAGATCGCGGTCGGCCAGCGTGCGGACCTCGTGCTGTGGACGGGCGACCCGCTCGACGTCGCCAACGTCGCCAAGCAGGTCTGGCTCGACGGCCGCGCGATCACCATGCGCAGCCGACAGACCGACCTGCGCGATCGCTACATGGCGCCGCAGGGCCCGCTGCCGCGCGCGTATTCGGTGCCCGACCGGGCGCGTTGATCGTTTGATCGAAGCGGCATCGCCCCGTCGGGCGGTGCCACGTTGCGACCGCCGACACGCGGCAAGCGTGAACCCCGTCACTGGCGTACCCTGCCCGACGGACCGGCGCCGGGGGCGTCGGCGCGTCGGGGATCCGCATGCCAGTGTTCGCCACCATCAACCCGTGGGCCGTGCTGGTCGCGGCGGTATCCGCCTTCATGCTCGGCGGGCTCTGGTATGGCCCGTTGTTCCTCAAGGCCTGGGCGCGCGCGAGCGGTATCGACCCCGCCGCATCGCCGGGACATCCCGGCCGCACCTTCGGCACCGCGTTCGTCCTGAGCCTGGTGTCGGCCACGGCGATGGCGCTGGCCCTGCCGCGTGACATTGGCCCCGTGCACGGTGCGGGCATCGGTGCGGTGATCGGCCTGCTGTTCGTCGCGACCAGCTTCGGCATCAACTACGCGTTCGCGCGCAAGCCGATGACCCTGTGGCTGATCGATGGCGGCTACCACGTGGTCCAGTTCCTTCTCTACGGGGCGATCCTCGGCGCATGGCATTGATCGCGGTCGCACTCGCTGCGGCGTACGCGCTGCATCCGCTCGGCGTGCAGCACGACGGCGAATCCTTCGTGCGCGACGGCGAGCAATGGCTCGCGCTGCAGGTCACGCCCGCGCGCTCCGCACTCGTCACCACCAACGCGCGCGTGCAGCGTGTGCGCGATGTGCTGGTCGACGATGACGGCACCCGGAGCGCGCATGACGTCAGCAGCCGCGTGCACGACACGCAGATGCTGCTTCGCGGCCCCGGCCTGCACTCGGGCCCGGTGGCGACCGCATGGACGGGCGTCGCACCAGCGCCGCTGTCGAGCGGGCCGCTGCTGCTGAAGCTGCGCGGTGCGACGTATCGCCTGCAACTCGATTGCATCGCCAACGCACCGACGTGCAGCGTCGTACTGCAGGGAGGCGCGGGGCGGCAGGTGCTGTTCGAACTGCCGGCCGGCCGTTACGACGACGGCACCGTGATGCTCGGTGACGACGCGACGCCTTCACTGCTGTTCGCAGGCGACCTCGATCACGACGGCCGCCTCGATCTCATCCTAGACACCACCGATCACTACAACGTCAGCGAGCCGACGCTGTACTTGTCGTCCGGCGCAGAACCACACGCACTCGTACGGAAAGTCGCATCGCACAGCAGCACGGGTTGCTGAACGACGACTCCGCTTTCCTCATCAAGATTCCGACGACGGGACCGATAATCCTGTCTGCCAAAGAACAATCAGAAGCCAAAGGGGCCTGACCCATGCGTATCGGACTCGTCGTCGATTCGGCCTGCGATCTTCCGCTGGACTATTTCTCGCAGCACGACATCACGCTGCTTCCGATCACCGTGAAGATCGGCAATGCCGTGCTCGCCGACCAGCGTAACGAGCAGGCCACGCTCGAGTTCCTCGACGCACAGTCGGCCGAACGCATCGCCGAAGCCGAGACGCAGCCCTTCACCGTGCAGCAGGTGCAGGACCTGTTCCTGCGCAAGCTCGTCATCGATTACGACTACGTCTTCTGCATGACGATCACCAAGACGCGCAGCCCGATCTACGACAACACGTCGCAGGCGAGCTTCGCGATCCTCAACGAGTACAAGGGCCCGCGCACCGCGGCCGGCATCACCACGCCGTTCTCGCTGCGCGTGATCGATACGCAGAGCGTGTTCTCCGGCCAGGCGATCGCCGCGGTTGAAGCGGTGCGCCTGCGCGACAGCGAGGAAGGCGCGCCGAAGATGCGCGCGCGCATCGAGCAGGTCGCACTCGCGACGCAGGCCTACATGGTGCCGCGCGACCTCAACTACCTGCGCGCGCGTACGCGCCATCGCGGCGACCGCAGCGTCAGCTTCCTCAGCGCGACGCTCGGCAGCGCGCTCGACATCAAGCCGATCCTGCATTGCAACCGCGGCGAAACCGGCCCGGTCGCCAAGGTCAAAGGCTTCGACACCGCGGCCGAGAAGCTGTTCACCTTCGCCGCGCGCCGGGTGCGCGACGGCAAGCTGCTCACGCCGACCATGGCGATCAGCTACGGCGGCCCGATCGAGGAGCTGCATCGCCTGTCGGGCTACAACGAACTCGTCGAAACCTGCCGCACGCATCGCGTCGAGATGTTCGAAAGCCTGATGAGCCTCACCGGCATGGTCAACGTGGGCCGCGGTTCGCTGACGCTGGCGTTCGCATCCGACTCCCCCGCCTGGGAGTGATGGCGACGCGCGTCACGCGCACCTGACTTCCGGCCCGGTCCGCGACCGCGCCGCTCCGGTACCGTCGAAGGGTTATCACGCCCTTCGACGCCATGACTCCCAATCGTTCGCTGCTGTCCGCCGCACTCGCCGGCGCGCTTTCGCTCGCCACCGCTCCCACCTTCGCGCAGGCGAGCAAGGGCGATACGCCGCCCCCGCCACCTGATACGCAACTCGAGCAGGACGCGCTGAATCCCGCCGGCGTGCCGAAAGCGCAGGACCCGGGCCAGGCCCAGCGTGGCCCGAGCAAGCCCGGCGCGACCGACGACAAGAAGTGGGACGTTAGCGCGCCACACGGCCCGACCAAGACAATCCGCTTCAGCACCGACGAAGGCACGTGGCTGGACGTCGACGTGTCGCCCGACGGCCGCCAGCTCGCGTTCTCGATGATGGGCGACATCTATGTGCTGCCGATCGGTGGCGGCAAGGCGACGCGCATCAGCAGCGGTCCCGCTTGGGACGTGCAGCCGCGCTTCTCGCCGGACGGCGCGCAGGTCGCGTTCACCAGCGATCGCGGCGGCGGCAACAACCTCTGGCGCATGCGCACGGACGGCAGCAACGCGGTGCAGGTGACCAAGGAAGACTTCCGCCTGCTCAACAACCCCGCGTGGACGCCCGACGGCCAGTACCTGATCGGCCGCAAGCATTTCACCGGCGAGCGTTCGCTCGGCGCGGGCGAGCTGTGGATGTACCACGTCGCCGGCGGCGGCACGGGCCTGCAGCTGACCAAGCAGAAGAACGACCAGCAGGACCTCGGCGAACCCGCGGTGTCGCCGGATGGCCGCTACGTCTACTTCAGCGAGGACGTCAGCCCCGGCCCGACGTTCCAGTACAACAAGGATCCGCACGGCGTCATCTACGCGATCAAGCGTCTCGACCGGAAGACCGGAAAGATCGAGACGATCATCGACACACCCGGCGGCGCGATGCGACCGCAGCCCTCCCCGGACGGCAAGTACCTCGCGTTCGTGAAGCGCGTGCGCGAGAAGTCGGTGCTGCACGTGATGGATCTGAAGAGCGGCGAAGTGCGTCCCGTGTGGGACGGGCTGTCGCATGACCAGCAGGAAGCCTGGGCGATCTTCGGCCCGTACAGCGATTTCGATTGGACGCCCGACTCGAAGAACGTCGTCATCTGGGCGCAGGGCAAGCTGTGGCGCGTCGACATGGCGAGCGGCAAGCCGTCGAACATTCCGTTCAGCGCCGACATCGAACAGACCGTTGCCGGACCGCTGCGCTTCACGCATGACATCGAGACAGGCACGTTCGCGCCGAAGATGATCCGCGACGTCGCGACCAGCGCGGACGGCAAGACGCTGATCTTCAACGCGGTCGGCCAGCTCTGGCGCAAGACGCTGCCGAACGGCACCCCCGAACGCCTCACCAGCAACACCGGCGTCTACGAATACCAGCCGAGCTTCAGCGCGAACGGCAGCAAGCTGCTCTACACGACGTGGTCCGACAACGACCTGTCGGCGATCTGGCTGCGCGATGCGAATGGCAGCGGCGCGGGCCGCAAGCTGACGACCGAGAAGGGCTACTACTACGCACCGCGCTTCTCGCCGGACGGCCGTCGCATCGTCTATGCAAAGAGCGGCGGCAGCGGCCTGACCGGTTCGGCATGGACGCGCGACCAAGGCATCTACGTCATGAACGCCGACGGCAGCGGCGCGCACCGCATCGCCGACGAAGGCGACACGCCGCAGTTCAGCGCCGATGGCACGCGCGTGTACTACTTCACCGGCGGCGGCCTGAAGAAGAAGCTGATGTCCGTCGGCTTGAACAGTGAAGAACCGCGCGAGGTGTATTCGCTGAAGTATCCGGACACCGTGAGCATCAGCCCCGACGGCAAGTGGGTCGCGTTCACCGAACTGTTCAATGCCTACGTGACGCCGCTGGTGGAGATCGGCCAGTCGGTCGAACTGTCGAAGGACAGCAAGGCGGTGCCGGTCACGCAGGTCACCGCCGACGTCGGCAGCTACCTGCACTGGGCCGCGGATTCGAAGTCGCTGCACTGGATGATGGGCGACCGCTACTACTCGCGCGACCTGCGCGACACGTTCGCGTTCGTGCCGGGCGCACCGAAGGAGATTCCGAAGCCGAGCAACGATGGCGGCGTCGAGGTCGGCCTGACGCAGACGGTGTATGCACCGGAAGGCACAGTCGCGTTCACGCATGCACGCGTGGTCACCATGCGCGATGCCGAGCACACGCAGGACGTGATCGACGACGGCACCGTCGTCGTGCAGGGCGATCACATCACCGCGGTCGGTCCCGCCTCGCAGGTCGCGGTCCCCGGTGGCGCACGCGTGATCGACGCGCACGGCAAGACCATCGTGCCGGGCTACATCGACGTGCATTCGCATTCGGCGAACTTCGGTTCCGGCGTGGTGCCGCAGCAGAACTGGGCGTACTACACCAACCTCGCGTTCGGCATCACCACGATGCACGACCCGTCGGCGAGCACGGAGTTCGTGTTCTCGCAGTCGGAACTGCTGAAGGCCGGGAAGATGGTCGGCCCGCGCCTGTTCTCCACCGGCACGATCCTCTACGGCGCGGACGGCGACTTCAAGGCGGTGGTGAACTCGATCGACGATGCACGCAGTCATCTGCGTCGCATGAAGGCGGTCGGCGCGTTCTCGGTGAAGAGCTACAACCAGCCGCGTCGCGAGCAGCACCAGCAGATCAACCAGGCCGCGCGCGAGCTCGGCATGCTGGTCGTCGAGGAAGGCGGCTCCACATTCAACCACAACATGCCGATGATGCTCGACGGCGTCACCGGCATCGAGCACAACATCCCGGTCGCGCCGCTGTATAAGGACGTGCTCGGCGTGTGGTCGCAGACCGACGTGCGCAATACGCCGACGCTGGTCGTCACCTATGGCGGCCTGTCGGGCGAATACTGGTGGTACGCGCACGACAACGTCTGGGAAGACAAGAAGCTCGCACGCTTCTTCCCGCGCGAAACGCTCGACGCGCGCAGCATCCGACGTGAGGTTGCACCGGACTGGGATTACTGGCACGTCGAGATCGCGAAGTCGGCGAAGAAGATGCGCGACGCCGGCATCCACATCCAGGTCGGCGGACATGGCCAGCTGCAAGGCCTGTCGGCGAACTGGGAAACGTGGATGCTCGCGCAGGCGATGGGCAACTTCGAAGCGCTGCGCGCCGCGACCATCGACGGCGCCGACTACCTCGGCCTGTCGAAGCAGACCGGTTCGCTGGAAGTCGGCAAGAAGGCCGATCTCGTCGTGCTCAATTCGAACCCGCTGGAGAACATCCGCAGCACGATCGATACGCGCTACGTGATGGTCGATGGGCGGCTGTTCGACGTCGATGCGGACATGCAGGAAATCGGCGGCCGCAATACACCGGCGCCCGTTTTCTTCTGGCAGCGCGGACAGGACGGCCGCAGCTTCGGACAGGAAGCCACCGCCGGCGCGGATCGCGACTGATTGCATCGCATCCGCACCATGACGTGGCCCGCTTCGGCGGGCCGCTGTCGTTCAGCGCCCTGTCGCGTTTTCACAAAGCGACCGTGGCATGCTGAATACACTGAACGCGACCCGTTGAGGAATTGTCCATGCCGACGCGCTACTACATCCGCCTGCCCGATGGCGCCGCCGCCCGCGGCGAAGACGCCGCCACGTCGTTCTCCGCGCACGGGGCGGACGGTTTCGCCGAGCAGCTCCAGCAGGCGATGCGCACGTCGCAGGTGTTCGACCGCTGGCGCGATGCGCAGGGCGATCCGGAAGACGTCGATCCCGCACTCGGGGCGACCGATCCGGCCGCCACCGCGACCGGCGAACAGCGCGACCTGCACATCGACCTCGTGCTGACAACGCGCCTGCCCGGCGACGTGGTGCGCCATCGCCTTCGCCTGCTCGCCGGTACCCATTGGCAGCTGCGCGACGTCACCGCCGCCTGAGCACAACTGTGAGACGTCCGGTGCTGCTCTCGTGGAGCGGCGGCAAGGATGCCGCGTGGACACTGCACGTGCTGCGCCAGCGCGATGACGTCGAAGTCGTCGCGCTTCTCACCACCGTCAACAGCGGCTACGACCGCATCGCGATGCACGGCATCCGTCGCGACGTGCTGCATGCACAGGCACGCGCGACCGGCCTTCCGCTGATTGAAGCCACGATCGAACCGCAGTGCGACAACGCGCGCTACGAAGCGGCGATCGCGAACGCATTGAACGAGGCGAAACAGCGCTGGTCGACGCTCGACACCGTCGCCTTCGGCGATCTTTTCCTGGAAGACGTACGCAGCTGGCGCGAAGCCTCGTGTGCGGCGCTCGGTTGGCGCATCGAGACGCCGCTGTTCGGCAGGGACACATCGCGCCTCGCGCGCGAAATGATCGCCGGCGGGCTGCGCGCGAACCTGTGCTGCGTCGATACGCAGCAACTCGATTCGACATTCTCCGGCCGCGCCTTCGACGACACGCTGCTCGCAGCGCTGCCCGGCGACTGCGACCCCTGCGGCGAGAACGGCGAATTCCACACGCTCGTCGTCGGGGGGCCGATGTTCGACGTCGCGATCGACGTGCGCTCCGGGGAGCACGTACTGCGCGACGACCGCTTCTACTACACGGACTTCGCGCTCGCGGAAGTCACGCCGTAAGGTTTACGCCTCGAGACGCCAGCCCACCGTCGCGCCCGCGCGGAACGGCACGAGCTCCTGCCCGCCGACCTGCACGGTGTCCGGCACCGCGACATCCTCGCGGACCAGCGTGATGCGATCAGCGTTGCGCGGCAGGCCGTAGAAATCCGCACCGTTGAAGCTCGCGAACGCTTCGAGTTTGTCGAGCGCGCCGGCGGCGTCGAACACTTCCGCGTACAGCTCGATCGCCGCATGCGAGGTGTAGATGCCCGCACAGCCGCAGCCCGATTCCTTCGCATGCTTGGGATGCGGCGCGCTATCGGTGCCGAGGAAGAACTTCGGCGAGTCGGAAATGGCAGCCCTAACCAGCGCCTGGCGATGCAGCTCCCGCTTGAGCACGGGCAGGCAGTAGTGATGCGGACGCAGGCCACCGGCGAAGATCGCATTGCGGTTGAGCAGCAGGTGGTGGACGGTGATCGTCGCACCGACGTTATCGGGCGCTGCGTGCACGAAGTCCGCGGCGGCGGTCGTGGTGATGTGCTCGAGCACGATCCTGAGCTGCGGAAAGTCGCGCACCAGCGGCGTCAGCACACGATCGATGAACACCGCTTCGCGATCGAACACATCGACGTCGGGATCGGTGACTTCGCCGTGCACCAGCAACGGCATGCCAACGCGCTGCATCGCCTCGAGCGTGGACGCGCAACGGCGCAGGTCCGTCACACCGTGGCTCGAATTGGTCGTCGCATGTGCGGGGTAGAGCTTCACGCCGTGGACGTACCCGCTGCCTTTCGCGCGCTCGATCTCGTCGGGCGTCGTGCCTTCGGTGAGATACAGCGTCATCAGCGGGTCGAACGTCATCTCGGCCGGCAATGCCGCGAAGATGCGCTCGCGGTATGCCGCGGCGTCGGCGGTGGTCACCACCGGCGGTACGAGGTTCGGCATCACGATCGCGCGGCCGAAACGGCGCGCGGTGTCGGGCAGCACGTCGCGCAGCATCGCGCCATCGCGCAGGTGCACGTGCCAGTCGTCAGGACGGGTGATCGTGAGGCGGTCGGTCATGCGTGCAAGTCTGACGCATCGGGCGTTCCGTCGCCGAGACCGGCTGCGCGGCGCAGCCGATCGTGCAGCGCCTCGCCGATGCCGTCGCGCAGGGGCGGCAGCACGGCGACGACGATGTCGAGGCCGAGCGCATCGGCGTCGCGCAGCCGCTGGTAGAGCTCGCGTGCCTGTGCGTCGTGATCGGACGGCATGCCCAGCCAGTCGATGCCCGCCTCCATCGGTGCGACCGTGGACAGCAGGCCGACGCGCGCGCCGCCGGAGTGGAAGCAGCGCGCGAGGCTCACCGCTTCGGCATCGCTCGCGAGCAGCACCTTTGCGCGCGGCGCGTAATGAGATGGCTTGCGGCCGGGCGACGGCGTCGCGCCCTGGCCTGCGTGACGCACCGATGTACCGAGCGCGCGTTCGAGCATCTCGATCGTCACGGCGCCGGGTCGCAGCAACACCGGCTTGTCGCCGGAGAGATCGACGATGGTCGATTCGATGCCGACCTCGCAGGCGCCGCCGTCGAGCACCATGTCGACGCGCTCGCCCAACTCCTCGCGCACATGTGCGGCACGCGTGGGGCTGACGCGGCCGTAGCGATTCGCCGACGGCGCAGCGAGGCCGCCGTCGAACGCACGCAGCAACGCGAGCGCGACAGGATGACGAGGAACGCGCAGCGCGACGGTGTCGAGTCCGCCGGTCACCGCGTCCGGAACACCCGCTGCGCGCGAAAGCACCATCGCGAGCGGGCCAGGCCAGAACGCGGCAGCAAGTTTCATCGCGGCATCCGGCACCTGCGACGCCCAGCGCGGCAACGCCTGCGCCGACGCGATGTGCACGATCAACGGATGATCGGCGGGTCGCCCCTTTGCGGCGAAGATCTTCGACACCGCTTCGGCGTCGCGCGCATTCGCGCCCAAGCCGTAAACGGTTTCGGTGGGGAACGCGACGAGCCCACCCGCGCGCAGCACCTCGACGGCGCGTTCGATATCGGCTTCGCGCACGTTCGGATTCATCGCTTCACTCGCAGCAGGTCAACGAGCGGCACGAGCGCATTGGCTTCGTGCGACCAGGCATTGTGACCGGGCGCATCACCATGTCGAAACGCAATGACGGGAATGTCGAGGCGACGACGGAGGTCGGCCGCGTTGTCCATTCCGGCGTCCACGTCGGCGCTCACACGATTGAGCACGATCGCCGTGACATCGAGTCCGCGACGTTGCACCGCTTCCACCGTCAGCAACACGTGGTTGAGCGCACCGAGACGATCGGATGCGACGATCAGCACGGGCAGTCCCAACGCGACGGCGAGATCCGCGTTCAACGCGTTATCGGCGATCGGCGAATAGAAGCCGCCCGCGCCTTCCACCAGCACGAAACCGTCGTCACGAACGTCGCGCGTCGAGGCGTCGACCAGCATCGCAAGCGGCAGTTCGACGCCCTGCAGGGCCGCCGCGCGCTCCGGCGACAGCGCTGCGCGCAGCGTCAACGCGCATACGACGTCGATGGGTTCGTGCGCACGGGCCGCTTCGCGCAGCGCCTGCGCGTCGGCGGGCGCGGTGCGTGCGTCGACACCCGATTCCACCGGCTTGCGTGCGTGCACCTGCACGCCGGCACGCGTCAGCGCATACGCAAGCGCGGTGGCGACGCGGGTCTTGCCCACGCCGGTGTCGGTGCCGGTGACGAAAAGTCCGTGCATGCGCGCATTGTCCGCGCGGGCGACGCCAAGGTCGACCGCGCGGGCGGAACACGGAGTGCGCCGATCAGAACGTACCGGTGATCGCGAGCGACAGGATCGGGCCGATGCGGCGGTCGCGGACTTCGTGGAAATCCAGCGGGCCCGTGCGACGGTCGGCGTAGACGTACCGGTCGCGGTAGCTGCCGGCGCCGAACACGTTGGTCAGCGTGGCATGCACGGTCAGGCCGAAGAAGGCCTTGCGCTCGATGAACACCGAGCCCCAGACCGGGCCTTCCCAGGTGTGGTTGATCTCGGTGAGGCGCACGTCGCGCGAATCGAGTTCGTGGTTGACCTCGAAACCCCAGGCCCATGACGTGCCGGGCACGTCGTCGCGCAGCGCGATGTCCCAGAAATGGATGAGGCTGTTGCTGGTGCGACGCTGTTCGCCGGTCAGCGGATCCTTGACGTCGCTCTGCTGCACCCACCAGCGCGTATCGAGCTTCGCGCCGTGCCAGCCGAGCGGGTCGAACTTCCACGTGCCCTTCCACTCGAAGCCGTACTCGCGCGCGCTGTCGATGTTGCCCGGGCTTTCGCCGTGGTCACCGATCGGAATGGTGTCGATCAGGTCGTCGATGCGGTGGTCGTACACGCGCAACGTGGTGGTGCCCCACTGACCAAGCGTGCGCGTGGTCTCGACCTCGAACTCCCAGCTCTGCTGCGGAATCAGGTCAGGATTGCCGGCGTTCTGGCTGCCGTCGTTGAGATTCACCGACGCGAGGAAGTCGTAGAAGTTGAGCTGCCCGACCTTGCGCTGCAGTTTGAAGTTCACGTCGAGCGTGTCACTTGCCTTCCACGCGAGCGACATCGAGCCCTTCGGGCGGATGAACTCGCGCGTCAGACCGCCATCGCCCGCCTGCTGCAGCTTCGAATATTCGCCGCCGGCCGACATCTGGAATTTCGCGCTGTCGCCGAACGGATGGCCCCAGCTGCCGATCACTTCGTAGCGGTCCTCGGTCACCGTCGCGTTCGCGCCCGGAAGCGGCACGCCGATAAAGTTTCCGCTGCCATCCAGCACCGCGATGCTCGACGCGCTATCAAGCGAATTGAAAGCGCCTTCGGCGGAAATGCGCCAGTCGCTCTTGCCGGTCACCCAGCGATATTCGGCGCGCGCGATGTGTTCGACTTCCTCGCTGTCGCGCGCGAAGCGGCTGCCGTCGTCCGGTGACGAGCCGTCGACGAAGTGCGTCACCACCGTCTGGTCGTAGGGCTGGTGCTGGTAACGATCGAGGCCGATCAGCTTGAGCTTGCCGATGCCGAGCCCGAATTCGTAATCGCCGCCGATTTCGTACGAATGCCCGCCCTCGTTCTCGCGGACCGCGCGCGTGCGATCGGGCAGGCCCGGGCCGCTGCGCGTGCCGTCTTCGCGGTAGTGATAGAACTCTTTCGTCAGCGACGCATTGAGGTTGGCGATGTCGCCATCGGCCGCGGTGTAGGTGAGCCGCGTGCTGAGCGTCGGGTTGTCGGATTCGCCGGTCCATGCGTCGTCGCGCACGTCGCGCACGCTGCCGTCCGCGTTGTAGATGACGGTGCCGCCACCGGCGCCGCTGTGGTTACCGTTGTTGCTCAGGCCGACGTTGTACTGCAGCGCACCCTTCGAACCGCTCACCGAGACGTCGCCGCGGGTGATCTGCGGCCGCGTGTAGTACTTGCGGATGTCGGGCTTCCACGACCACTGCCCGCTCATGCCGCCGGCTTTGGTGACGACGTTCGCAACGAGGCCGCTGAGGCCCGGAATCGCGAGCTTCGCGCCGTCGACGATCTCGATGCGCACTACGTTCGCCGCCGGCACGCGCGTGAGCTCGGTCAGCACGTCGTTCGACTTGCCGGAGATGCGCTGGCCGTTGACGACGACGTTGCCCGTCGCCTCGCCAAGGCCACGCTCCTGCTCGGCTTCACGGATCACGAAACCCGGCACCTGCTTGAGCATGTCGAGCGCGTTGTGCGGGTTGTAGCGCGCGAAATCCGCGGGCAGGTAGGTGTTCACCGCGGGCGCTGTGGCGGCCAGCGCGGTGGATTCCTGCGCATGCAGCGACGCAGCGGCGAGCAGCAGCGCGACGCACAGCGCCGTGCGGTTGAGACGATCGGACATGGACGAGCCTTCGATGAGCGGGGCGTCGGGACGTGGCGTCGTCGACAGCTCTATCGATGCGCGAAGGATCGCGAAGGTTTAAACGCCGTTTATCGGTTCGACGACGTGCCGCGCAGCCAGCGACGTCGCAGGAACCACGCGACCGCCATCACACCGAGGAACACCGCGTAACCCGCCGTGGTGGCGAGCACCTGTCGCCAGATGTTGCCCGCCGTGCCGGTCGGCACCGCATAGCCATGCGCCCAACGGATCATCAGCACGAACGCGACCAGTGCGACCGCGATCGATGCGAGATCGAACAGGCGGCGCGCGGCATTGCGCGGCTGCTTCGGATAGAACCAGAACAGCCCGACCAGGATCGCGAACCACGGCAGGAACAGGATCAGCGCCAGCATCTGCTGCACCGACATGCTCATGCGGCGGCCTCCGCCATCTGCGCGAGCGCTGCCTCCACTTCATCGCGGGTCGCGCCATCGGCAAGCAGTGCATCGTCGTCGAGCTTTGCGGCCTGCTTGAGTGCGGCAACACGCTGACCCGCATCGCGCGGCGCATCGAAACCGGCGCTCTGCAGCAGCACGCGATCGCCGCGCACGAGCTTGAAGTAGAACTTGCCGTCGTTCTCGCGGTACTGCTTGAACATTGCCGGCGCGGCGCGCTCGTCGACATCAGATGTCGTCACGCTGACCTTGGAGAGATCGCGCAGGCCGACTGCATCGCGCAGCGCGGCGAGAGCCGGCGTCGCATAACGCGCGCGCAGTCGCGACGCGCCGTCACGCAGCACTGCTTCGATGTCCGCGGGCTTCGCGATCAGCGCTTCGTATTTCTCGCGCATCGGCGAGATGTCAGCATCGATGCGCTCGAACAGCGCCTGCTTGGCTTCGCCCCACGCAATACCGCTCTCGAACGCACGACGCATCTCCGCGGTCTGTTCCGCCGTCGAGAACGCCTGGTAAAGCTGGAACACGTTCGAGGCGTCGGCGTCCTTGGGTTCGCCCGGTGCGCGCGAATCCGTGACGATCGAATAGATCAGCTTCTTCAGCTGCTCGCGCGGGGCGAACAGCGGGATCACGTTGTCGTAGCTCTTGCTCATCTTGCGGCCGTCGAGCCCGGGCAGCGTCGCCACGTTCTCGGCGATCGTCACTTCGGGCAGCGTGAAATGTTCGCCGTAAAGATGATTGAAGCGCTGACCGAAATCGCGCGCCATCTCGATGTGCTGGATCTGGTCGCGGCCGACCGGCACCTTGTCCGCGTTGAAGATCAGGATGTCCGCGGCCATCAGCACCGGGTACATGAAGAGGCCGGCGGTGATGCCGGCATCGTCGTCCTCGCCCGCTTCGCGGTTGCGGTCGACCGCCGCCTTGTAGGCATGCGCGCGGTTGAGGATGCCCTTGCCTGCGACGCAGGTGAGCAGCCAGGTGAGTTCGGGAATCTCCGGGATGTCGCTCTGCCGGTAGAACCAGACGGTCGACGGATCCAAACCTGCGGCGAGCCAGCTCGCGGCGATCTCCAGCGTCGAGCGCTGCACGCGCGCCGGGTCCTGCACCTTGATCAGCGCGTGGTAGTCGGCGAGGAAATAGAAGCTCTCGACCGACGGGTCGCGGCTGGCCTCGAGCGCCGGCCGGATCGCGCCGGCGTAATTGCCCAGGTGCGGCGTGCCCGAGGTGGTAATGCCGGTAAGGACGCGAGTGCGGGTCATCGTGGTGCGCGAAACGGTGTGGCCGGCGAGTTTACCGCGCGCGGTCCGGCCGCCCGGGGCAACTGCGCGTGAATGCAGGCGGCGCGCGCAACCCTGTCCACCCGGGTCGCGCGTTGACCACTGCACTCCACCACCGAGCGTCGCCATGTCCCGCCGATCCCGTGCCGCCCTCGCCTTCGCCGCCCTGTTCGCCCTCGCGGGTGCCGCCCAAGCACGCGCTTGGAACGATGGCCGCGTCGATCTGTCCATCGTCGACCGCGATGCCTACGGCGCGCTGCCTGAATACGCCTACCGCGGCCAGGCCTGGGTGCCGGGCACACCCGGCCATCGCTACGCGGTGCGTCTGGCCAACCACAGCGGCCAGCGCGTGCTGGTGGTGCTCAGCGTCGACGGCGTCAACGCGGTGACAGGGCAGACGGCAAGTGCAGGCCAGGCCGGTTACGTGCTCGAACCGTATGCGACCACCGAGATCACCGGCTGGCGCAAGTCGCTGGACAACGTCGCGCAGTTCTATTTCTCCGACGTGCGTGACAGCTACGCCGCGCGTACCGGCCGCGCGCGCAATGTCGGCGTCATCGGCATCGCGGTGTTCGATGAGGCGCGGCCGATGCCGCCGCCTCCGCCGGTCTACATGCCCGAGCGTCGCGCCGAGGACGCGAGCGGCGCACGCGCTGCTGCGCCGGCCGCGAAGGCGCAGTCGATCGGCACCGGCCATGGCGACGCCGAATACTCGCCCGTCTCACGTACCGGATTCGTGCGCGCGAGTCGCACGCCGGTGCAGGTCAGCGAGGTCCGTTACGACGACCGCTACGCGCTCGCGCAGCGCGGGATCATTCCGTATCGCGACCGCGACCCGCGCGAACCGCGTGCGTTTCCGGGCAGCGGATTTGTGCCGGATCCGCCGCCGGGCTGGTGATGCGATATCGCATCGCGCAAATACATCGCGCAAAAGAAAAGGGCCGGATCGCTCCGGCCCTTTTTCATTTCACGACGCGCGTATCAGCAATGCGCGTCCTTGCAATCCTGGGCCTTGTCTTCGACCTTTTCGCCAACCTTCTGGACGTCCTTACCGGCGCCGGCCATCGTGTTGCAGGCGGTGAGAGCGCTCATCGAAAACATGGCAAGGAGCAGCAGGGCAGTCAGACGCTTCATGGTGTCATCTCCAGGGTCGCCGCAAACGCGGCATGGGAAATCCGTGGCCGCATGACACAGGCAAGCGTGTGAAACCGGCGTCGACCGTCGCTTCGTGAAGACGTTCGTCGTCATGATGCGTTCATGCCGACGACGCGATCACGCATCAATCACGCAACAACGTGGACTTGCCGAACAGGCTTTCGACGAGATCGACCGCCAGGATCGCGGTGCGGTTGTGATCATCGATCAGCGGATTGAGCTCCATGATGTCGAGCGAGCCGAGTCGACCGGTGTCGCAAATCATTTCCATGACCAGCGATGCTTCGCGATACGTCGGCCCGCCGAGCACCGTGGTGCCGACACCGGGCGCGATCGACGGGTCGAGGAAGTCGACGTCGAAACTCACGTGCAGGTGCGTGTCGTCGTCGAGGCCATCGAGCGCCTCGAGCATCGCCGCGCGCATGCCGATCTCATCGATGTAGCGCATGTCGTAGACATCGAGGCCGTGCTGGCGGATCAGGCGCCGCTCGCCTTCGTCGACCGAACGGATGCCAATCTGGCGGATGTCTTCGGCACGTACCGCGGGCGCCGTGCCGGAGAGATGCGTCAACGGCATCGGGCCGATGCCGCACAGGCACGCGACCGGCATGCCGTGGATGTTGCCGGACGGCGTGACGTCACTCGTATTGAAGTCGGCATGCGCGTCGAGCCAGAGCACGCGCAGTTTCTTGCCCTGCTCGCGACACCAGCGCGCGACGCCGGTGATCGATCCGAGGCCCAGGCAGTGATCGCCGCCGAGCAGGATCGGCATGCGCCCGCCGGCGAGTTCGGCGTACATCGCCTCCATCACGAGGCGGTTCCACTCGGTGACCTCGGCGATGTGGCGGTAACCGTCGACCGCGTCGAGCCACGGGTTGCGCGGGCCGTCGATGTTGCCGCGATCGAGCACATCGACGCCGCGTGCGAGCAGTGCTTCACCGAGACCGGCGATGCGCAGCGCTTCGGGGCCGAGCCGCGCGCCGCGGTGGCCGGCGCCGACGTCGGTCGGCGCCCCGATCAGGGTGACGGGGAGAAGGGAACGGGACATGCGTGTCTCCACGCCCGGGCGCCGCGACAACCCCGCCCCAGCAGGCCCGGCCGGTGCCGCATTGTATCGGCCGGCCCGGCGGGCTCCGTTGCGTCAGCGCGGCTCGCCGTTCGGCACGCCGTGGTCGTCGCTGCGCACGTCGGCGGCAGACGGCGTGCTGCGCGCGCCCTGTCGCCACGCTTCGGCTTCGCTGCCTGCGGCGAGGTCGTCGTCCTCGCGGCCTTCGATCGCCTGGCGATCGTCGATCTGGGTGTCGATGCGGTCACCGCCGCGCGCGGTCGGGTCGTCGCCACTCTGGCGGCCGATGCCGCTGACCGGCGCACCGCCGGGGAAGTTGCGTGCCATGTCGTGCTCCTCGTTACCGGGACGGTGCGAGGGTGACGCGCTCCGGGTGAGGCGACGGCGAAAGCGGCGCGATCGGGCCGGTACGCAGGCGCTGCTCCATATCGCTCGTCGGAATCGGTCGACCGAGCAGGAAGCCCTGCATCTCGTGGCAGCCGAGTGCGAGCAGCGCGTTCGCCTGCTCGTCGGTCTCTACACCTTCGCCGACGACGCGGTAATCCAGCGCACGCGCCAT
Source organism: Lysobacter sp. HA18 (assembly GCF_054057595.1). NCBI lineage: Bacteria > Pseudomonadati > Pseudomonadota > Gammaproteobacteria > Lysobacterales > Lysobacteraceae > Lysobacter > Lysobacter sp. HA18. The sequence goes on along the minus strand of NZ_JBSRZL010000001.1, from coordinate 563,009 downwards.
GCCGAGAATCGCTTCGACCACCGCCTTCTGCCCGGCCTCGCCCGGCAGGCCCTGCACGAAGGAGCGGTCGATCTTGATGGTGTCGAAGCGATGCCGCGTGAGATAGCCGAGGCTCGAATATCCGGTACCGAAATCGTCGACCGACACGCGTACGCCCAGCTTGCGGATGCCCTGGATGAGTTGCGACGCACGCTCGCTGTGGTCGAGCATCTGGCTTTCGGTGAGCTCAACCTCAAGCAGCCACGGCGCGAGCCCGCTGTCGCTCAACGCACGCGCGATGCCGCCGACGATGCGCTCGGGATCGAAGCGCGCGAGCGACAGGTTCACCGCGACCGGCAATTCCGGCAGGCCGGCATCGATCCATGCGCGGTTCTGTCGGCAGGCTTCGCGCAGCACCCATTCGTCGATCGACACGATCAGCCCGGTTTCTTCCGCGACCGGAATGAAATCGCCGGGCGGCACGACATGGCCATCGCGATGTCGCCAGCGCACCAGTGCTTCCATGCCGGAGATCGTGCGACCCGGCAGGCGGATCTTCGGCTGGTAGACGAGGAACAGCTGGTCGTCGCTGACGGCCGTGCGCAGTTCGCTTTCCATGCGCAGTCGCTGGTCGGCGCGTTCGCTCATCACCGCGGTGAAGTAGCTGTAACGCCCGCGCCCGCTCTGTTTGGCGTGATAAAGCGCGGTGTCGGCCTGCTTGGTCAGCGCGCGGATGTCCTGCCCGTCTTCCGGGAACAGGGCGATGCCGACGCTCGCCGATACATGCAGCGCGCGGCCGTCGATATCGATCGGCGCTTCGATCGCGGCGATCAGTCGTTCGGCGACGCGCGCGGCGTCGCTCGGATCCGACAGTCGCGTGAGCAGCAGCACGAACTCGTCGCCACCCTGACGGCTCACCGTGTCTTCGGTATCGACGACGCCCGCGAGGCGACGCGCGACTTCCTGCAGCACGCGATCGCCGGCCTGGTGTCCAAGCGAATCGTTGATGGTCTTGAAGAAGTCGAGGTCGACGAACAGCACCGCACCGTGGGCACCGTGGCCGATCTGGTGGATCGCCTGCGACAGGCGATCCTGCAGCAGCACGCGGTTTGGCAGGCCGGTGAGGTAGTCGTGCTGCGCGAGGTGCGACATGCGCTCGGCCATCGCGCGCACTTCGCTGACATCGCGCAATACGGTCACGCCGCCAACGACGCGTCCCTCGCCATCGCTGATCGGCGAATGCGCGTATTCGACGTGCAGTTCCTGGCCGTCGTGCCGATGCAGCAGCGCGGCGCCTTCGCGCGATTCGGGCCGGCCATCCGCGTGATGCAGTCGAACGATCTCGTGCAGCGGCTGTCCGATCGCACGTTCGCGCGCGAGCCCCGTCATCGCTTCGGCAATCGGATTGAGCGAGGTAACCGTGCGCGCGATGTCGTAGGTCACCACCGCGTCGCCGATCGAATTGAGCGTGACCTGCGCGCGTTCGCGCTCTTCGTGTAGCGCGCGCTCGGTGCGGCGACGCGCCGAAACGTCGCGGATCGCAGCGACCAGTTGCACGCTGTCGCCGGCGCGCAGCTCACTCAGCACGACTTCCACCGGGAATTGCGCGCCGCTCGCGTCAAAGGCCTGCAACTCGAGAACATCGCCCTGCGTACGCGATGCGCGTGCGTCGAGGTGGCCGCGGATCGCATCGGTATCGAGACGGTCGAAGCCTTCGACGAACTCGGCGACGCGATGATCGAGCAGGTCCGCACGCGGACGGCCGAACATGAGCTCGGCCTGGTGATTGACCAGCAGGATGTGCCGCGTCGCGGGGTCGAACAACACCATCGCATCGGGCGCGGATTCAAGCAGATGACGGAAGCGACGTTCGGCTTCGTAGCGCCAGGTCACGTCGTGCGCCAGCAGCACGAAACCGCCGGAATGCGGCAGCGGTTCGTAGAAGACGTCGAGGCGTTGCCCCGCGAGTTCGAACTCGAAGCGCTGCGGCTCGCCGGCAAGCACGCGCTCCATGTACGGAAGCACGCCGCGCGCCGCCGCTTCGCCCAACGCATCGGCCGGCGTCTTGCCGATCAGCGTTGCAGGCGTCTTGCCCTGCCAGGTGAAGTACTTCTGGTTGGCGAAGCGATAGCGCAGGTCGGGCCCGAGTTCGGCAACGTATGCGGGCAGGTTGTCGGCGATCACCTGCAGGCGTTCTGCGGTCTGCGCCGCGCGCGCGCGTTCACGATCGCGATCGGCGGTGAGCACGGCGACGAACAACGGGCCGATCGCGCTGACACAGGCCTGGAACCAGGCGAACTGAAGCGCAGGATCGCCCGCGGAGGCCGGCGACGCGAGGTCGCCGTGCTGCTGCAGCGAAGTCACCGTCACCACCGTCGCGATCACCACGACGTTGCAGATCGCGGTGGCGAGTACGCCGCGCGTGGCCACCGCAAGCAACGGCAGCGCGATGATCGCGTAGGGATGGCGCAGCTGCGTAACCGCGACGAACGACACCGCGGCCGCCGCAACGATGCAGGCCGCGAGTTCCGCGCCGCGAAGGCCTTGCGTCAGCTCGCGTCGCTCGGCATGCGAATACGACCATGCGAACGGCAGCACCACGAACATGCCGAACGCGTCGGCGAAGAACCAGCGCAGGAACAGCTCGCTCCACGATGTCGTCGGGCCCGGCACCGACGCGCCCAGCAACGCGCCGACCGCCGGTGCGAGAGCAACGGCAATCGCGAGACCGGTGAGCACGCGTGCGCCGTCGGGTTTGTCATCCAAGCCCAGGCGCATACGGCGGAACACCGCCAGCACGATGCCGACTTCGATCGCATTGGCGATACCAGCGGCGATCACCGCCTGCCAGTACTGCCACGGGAAACCTGCCGACAGCAGCGTGCCGACGAACGTGATCGCGACCATGGGCGCGACGCGCGCGTCCGAGCGACGCACCGTGTAACCGACCACCAGCGCGTTCGCGATCCACAACGAAGCGGTGCCGCCGGTCACGCGTCCGAGCGCGAGTGCGAGCATCGCGGCGAACGCGAACAGCACCGAGCCGACGACCACCTGAGGAAGCGTCGTGCGCAGTTCGAGTGCTTCCCAGCGCGATGCAGCCCGTGCGGACACGGGTGTCCTCCCTCGCGATGCCCCCCGGCCGCGACGGGGCCACGGTACAACACCGCGCGCACTTCGTCCGTCGGGCTGGACCCGACCGGGCGCGTGTGTGGGCGAGATGGTGCCGGCTGTCGGAATCGAACCGACGACCTACTGATTACAAATCAGTTGCTCTACCGACTGAGCTAAGCCGGCCCGGGGATAGTGTAGCGCCCGTCGCGGACGACTCCGGCGCAATCGATGGGCGCACCGTCGAGGCCCAGCGTCGTCGAACGCGCCGCAAACGTCGGGGGTGCGGCGACGTCGAGCCATTGCACCACGCGTGCGCCGACCGGTTCGGCCTGCGCGGGGAAACCCGCCTTGGCCAGTGTCGCTACACGTTCGCGCGCCGATGCCTCGTTCCGGTAGCGGCCGAGCGCGATGCTGTTCGGGTCCGCGCCCGTCTCCGGCATGACCAGGAAATCGCTGAAACCGGCGGCGCCGATGCGGGCGGCCGTCGCGGTCGCGGTCGCGCGATCGGGTTGCGGCAGGACGACGCGCCAGGCGCGCGGGGTACCGGCGATCTGCTCGGCGGTCGCGGTCCATGCCACCTGGTTCGCGATCGCGGTGCGCGCCGCGGCGAAGGCCGCGGCGTTCGAGAACGGGCCGTAGCGATAGCAGTGCAGCGAGGTCGGAACGTTCGTCGCGGTGCCGGCAACGCGAACCGGCGCGGCGGCCTCGCCGACCAGTTGCAGCGTCGGCACGTCCCCCGGGAGCGTGGGCAGCGACCTCTCCGTCGCAGGCGCGTGCAGCGCCCACCACGCGGCGACGCCCGCGTTGAGCACCAGCAACAGCACGAGTAGCGCACGCATCAGCATCGGTCGATTCTATCGAGCGCGGTTTGCATAACGTGGCGACGCGACGTGACGCCCCTCACGTCGTGGCCCAGCACGCGAGGCCGTCGAGCACCAGCGCGGGCGCGAATCGCGCGCCCGGCAGCCGCTCGTGCAGTGCTTGGGCGCCACCGCCGTGCAGTAGCAGGGTCGGTTCGGCGCCGAGCATGGCCGTCGCGGAGTCGTGGGCATCGCGGATCAGCGCGAGCGCGGCGCCGTTGCAGCCGGACGCGAGCGCGTCCGTGGTGTCGTCCGCCCACTCGACCCAGTCACCGCCGGCCACCGGCAGTTGCGATGCGCGCTGGTGCAGCGCCTCGCGCATGAGTTCGGGCGACGGCGCGATGCGGCCGCCGCGATGCTGGCCATCGGCGTCTACGAGATCGATCGTGAGCGCGGTGCCGACGCCGCAGACCAGCGACGCGCCGGTGATGTGGCGTCGTGCGCCGAGCATGGCGAGGAAGCGATCGACACCGAGGCGCGCGGGCACCGGATATGCGATGCGGAGCCCGGCAAACTGCGACTGCGTCCGTGCGAGTTCGATGCGGGAGCAGCGCGTGACCAGCGCGTCCAGCAATTCGACTCGCAAGGCTTCACCGGCGACGCTCGCGACATACGCGACGTCGAAGCGCGACGGCAACACCGCATCGAGCGCAGCCGCGAGCCCGCCCGCGGCATGCGGCACTGCGTGGACATCGCCGACCACGCCGTCGACAAGCGGCGCGCACTTGAGCCGCGTATTGCCCAGATCGAACAGCCACGCCGTCATGCGGCGACCCGCAGGCTGACTTCGCCGGCATGCACGCTGCGTTCGCCGCCGTCGGTACGCACGCGCAGCGCCCCATCGTCGGCGAGGCCGAGTACACGCGCGGGTTCGGTGCGGTCCGGCAGATGCAGCACGACGTCGCGATCGCGCAGCACGTCGAACTCGTTCCAGCGCGCGGCGAACGGTGCGAAGCCGTCGCGATCGAACGCATCGAGCGCCGGCAGCAGATGCGCGAGCAGCATCGACGCCAGCGCGTTGCGCGAGGGCGCATCGCCGAGCGTCGCGACGTCGATCCAAGGCTGGTCGATCGCAGCGGCCGCGGTGTCCGGTAGGCGCACGTTGAGGCCGATGCCGATCACCGCGCGCGCCGGGCCGCCGTGCTCGCCGCCGCCTTCGACCAGAAGGCCGCCGAGCTTGCGCAGTGTGCCGCCCTCTTCGACCACAACGTCGTTCGGCCACTTGAGGCCGACGGCTTCGAAACTCGCCGCACGCAACGCGGATGCGGTCGCGATGCCCGCGACCAGGCTCAGTCCGCCCAGGCGCGCGAGCCCGCCATCGAACGCACGCGAGACGGACACGAGCAGGCTTGCGCCCAGCGGCGACTGCCACGTGCGCCCGCGTCGCCCGCGTCCGCCGGTCTGGCGCTCGGCGAACAGCACGCGCGCGCCGTGTGCGGGCGCCGGCTCACGCAGCAGTGCGGTATTGGTGGAATCGATCGACCAAGCGACGTCGAGCCTGGTGAGCCCGGCAGCGACGTCAGGCGGCAGGGCGGCGCGGATCGCGTCGGCGTCGAGCAGGTCCAGCGGCATCGCCAGCCGGTAACCCTTGCCCGCGGCCGCCTCGACCGGCACGCCGGCTTCGCGAAGGGCTTCGATGCGTTTCCACACCGCGGCGCGGGTCGTGCCGGCGGTGCGGGCCAGCGCATCGCCCGAGACCGGGCCACCGGCCAGCGCCCGCAGCAGGGCGCGGTCGTCCATCGGTCGGGGCGTTCGGTCGGGGCTGGCGGGGGGCATCGAGCCATTATGGCGGCCCTGAACGGGTGCCGACGTCCGGCAGGGCCCGGCCCGGGGATTCGCGTTATTCTCACGGGGTTCCGGCACACGGCCGGACCGGGGGTTGTCCATGCACCGTACCGTCCTGTGCCTGCTGTTGCTTCTCGCCTGCGCCGATGTCGCGGCGCGCGAAGTGCGCCTGAGCAGCCCGGACAGCGGTGCAGCCAGCGACACCATGCCGGCCGCCAAGGCCGAGCCCCGCAAGCCCGCCGCACCGATCCGCGACGTCGCGCCGCCGCAGTCGCATGTGCGCCCGAGCGTGCACGGCGATGTCGGCAACGCACCGCGCGCGCGCTGGCACAGCTTCCTGCCGGGCATGTTCCGCTGACGCGTGATCGGCTGGCTTCGTCGCCTCGCGCGGCCTGATCGACCCGACACTCCGCTTCCCGACGAACTCGACGCCCATGTCGTCGCGCATCTGCCGTGGGCGGCTGCGCTCGATGCACCGCGTCGCGAGCGCCTGTCGTGCCTTGCCGCGTGGTTCCTGCGCAATCGCGCGATCACGCCAGTGGGCGATCTCGAACTCGACGATCGCGACCGCGCATTGCTCGCCGCCGCGTGTTGCCTGCCCGTGCTCGAGATCGGCGTCGCCGGCCTGCGTGGCTGGTCCCAACTGATCGTCTATCCCGACGCGTTCCGCGTGAATCGAAGTCATGTCGACGCCGCCGGGGTGCTGCACGAAGGCGAGGACGAGCTGATCGGCGAAGCCTGGGAAGCCGGCCCACTGATCCTGTCGTGGGCCGACGTGCAGGCAGACTGCGCATCACCGAACGAAGGCTTCTGCGTTGCGGTGCACGAGATCGCGCACAAGATCGATCTGCTCGACGGCGAACTCGACGGCACGCCGCCGTTGCCATCCGACTGGCATGCGCAGTGGAGTCGCGATTTCCAGCAGGCGTTCGATGCACTGACCGCGTGGCTCGAGCGCGGCCGACGCGCGCCGATCGACGAATACGCCGCGGAAGCGCCGGACGAATTCTTCGCGGTCGTCAGCGAATACCACTTCAGCGCGCCGGACGTTTTGCGTCGCGCGTATCCCGCGGTGGCCGATCATCTCGCGCGCTTCTACGGGCCGTCGCCGTTCGCACGCTGAGCCTTACTCCAGGAGTCGCGCCCAGCCTTCCATACCCTCGATGCGCGACAGCACGAGCTTGACGCACACGAGCAGCGGCACCGCGAGCAGCAGGCCGATCATGCTCCACACCCAGCCGAACACCATCAGCGCGAGGATGAGGATGAGCGGCGACAGACGCATGCTGCGTCCGAGCAGGATGGGCGTGAGCAGCTGGCCTTCGAGCGTGTGCACGAGCAGGTAGACGCCTGCGGGTGCCAGCGCCATCCAGCCTTCGAAGCGCAGGAAGCCCATGAGCAGCAGCGTCAGGATGCCGATCAGCGGGCCGACATAGGGCGCGAAGTTCAGCAGGAATGCCATCGTGCCCCACAGCAATGCTTCCTGTGGCGGCACGCCCATCCAGTTGAGCGCGCCCGCGATCACCACGCCGACCACGAAGTTGATGACGCTGATCGTCAACACGTAACGCGAGATCTCGCGTTCGATCGACGACAGGATCTCGACGGTGATGCGTTGCTGCTGCCGTGTCGGCAACAGCGCGAGCGCGTGCTGCTGCAGGTTCTCGCCGTAGACCATGAAGAAGAACGTGAGCAGCACGACCGCGAGCAACGAACTCACGATCTTCGGCGTGCTCATCAGCCAGCGATACGGATCGCTGGCTTCGGTGCGCACCACCTGCACGTTGCGCGTTTCGCCGCCGGCGCCCGCCGTGGCTGCGCGTGCGATGCGTTGCGCGGCCTGGTTCGCTTCGTGCACGGGCTTGATCAGCTCGCGCACTTTCGGTGCGAGCGAGCGGATGCCGCTGGGCGCGTCGTGTACCCATTGCGTCGCCGGTTGCACCAGTTGTTCGACCAGTACCACCGCACCCGCGAAGCCCAGCGTGATCACCAGCAACGCGCTGAGAAAACGCGGCACGTAGATGCGCTTGAGCACGCGGATGATCGGATTGCCGACCAGCGCGAAGAACATCGCGAGCAGCACCGGCAGGATCAGGCCCTGCGCGGCCCACATCGTGAATCCGGCGGCGAGCACGGCGAGCACGACAATCGGCAGCGACGCGCGCGGCCGCGCATGCATGGCGTGTGTCAAGTCGTCGGGCGGTGGGGCGATCGGATCGCCCGGTTCAACCACGGTGTGCTGCGGGGTCGTGCTCGTCATTCGTCAGGTGCCGAGGGGCACGGCGTCGGGAACCGCGGCCTGCACGGTGTCGGCCACGTCACCGACATCGTCGGCGACGTTGTCCATGTGGGTGGCCGCGTGCTGGGCGGTCGCGCTGGCGAAGAGGCCGGACAGCGCGGTGATCATCTGCATGATGGAACTGCCCTTGGCGACACTTTTCGCCGGCTCGATGCGGCCGACGACGAAGCCAGACACCAGGCCCGCGAGCACGATGCGCCCCGGCGTCCATCCCGACTTCCATGACGACTTGAGCTGGCGCCAGTCGGCCGCGACCTGGCGCTCCCGCGCTTCTAGCGCGAGTTCGGCGCTCTCGACCTTCTCGATGAGCTGCTTGAATGACGTGCCCATGGACTCGTCTCTCAGGGCGGCGTGACGGGCACGCCGACCTTGTCCTTGACCGGCTCGCCCGACGCGGTTTCGAGATTCGCATCGGCGACGTCCTTCGCCGAACGCGCGGAACCCGGCGTCGGCGTGAAGTCGGCGAGCTCGCCGAAGCCCAGACGCGCGAGCTGACGACGCGAGGCCTGCATGCGCGTGTGTTCGAAGTAGCGCATCGCCAGCCACGACGCGAGCGCGCAGGCGACGATGCTCACCGCCGCGCAGACCAGCGAGGCGGTGGTCCACGACATGCCGGCGCGGCCGACCATCATCGTGATCGTGCCGGCCATCAATAGCAGCCACGCGCTCGCGCCGAACGCGATAGCGAGGCCGACGAACGCCATCGACCGACCCGCCGCGCTGCGCGCCAGCGAGATGTCCGCAGCGATCAGCGCGCGGAAGGCTTTGGACGCATCGTTCGCTGCGGTCATGCTCGACCGGCCGGCAGCCATCACCTGTCGCAGCGATTCCTCGAGATCCGGCGGCAACGAGGCGCCGTCATGCGAAACGCCCGGATCCTTGGGATGCGGGCGCTGCGTATCGTTTGCGCTTTCCGCGCCGGTCACGGCTCGACTCAGCGGTCGTTGCCGCCGCCGCGCGCCAGCTTCGCGATCAGCCAGCCCGCAGCGAAGGCGACGCCGAAGCTCGCCAGCGGACGTTCGCGGATCAGTTCCGCAGCGCTGTCGACGAGGTCGCGGCCCTTGTCCATCAACTGGTCCATCTGCTCGCGCGCGGCGCCACCGGCGACTTCTGCGGCAGCGATGCCCGCGAGGGCGGTGTCGGCGAGATCCGCCTTGAGGTTGGCCTTGCCCACGCGCAGTTCCTCTCCGGCCGCGACGGCCGCGTTCTTGAGTGCATCACCGGTGTCGACCGCCGCCTGCTTCAGGCTGGTGCCGGCTTCGCCGATGTTGGAGCGGAAGGTACCGGTCGTCGCCACTTCGCTCGACGAACCGTTGTTGTTGGTGGCCATTGACGCTGTCTCCTGGGATCCGTGGAAATCGGGCGGGTCACCGCATGGGCAGGACGCCCTGCTGATTGCCGCGCAGCACTCGCAGCGCCAAATCTGCCGGTCGCTGCGTGAAGCCGGCGCGGAAGGCCGGTAGATCGTCGAAGGAACCGGTGGACGATGCGAGCACTACATCCCCGGTTTGCAGGCCATTCTGCGCTGCGCGCGAGCCGCGTGCGACGGATTCGACCAGCACGCCCGAAACCCCCGCATTGCGCAAAGTGGCCGGCAATTCCGCGAACGAAGCGCCGGCGAGGCGCGGATCGATGTCCGCGCCGGGCACCGCGCGCGGTTGTTCCTGCAGGCCGATCTGCACCTGCACCGGCTTGCCTGCGCGCAGCACCTGCAGCGTCACGCGGCTGGTCAGGCTCTGCAGGCCTTCGAAGTTACGCAGCGCATCGCGACCGGTGATGCGCTGGCCGTTCGCGGTGGTGATGACGTCGCCCGCGCGAAGTCCCGCCTGCGCCGCGGCGGAGCCCGCGAACACGCGCGTCACCACCGCGCCGCCGTCGGCATTGATGCCGAGCCCGCGTGCGATCTGGTCGGTGAGGTCCTGCGTTTCCAGCCCGAACGTGCCGCGCCGGATGACTTTGTTCGTGAGCAATTGCTCGGCGATGCTGTGCGCGAGATTCGCCGGAATCGCGAAGCCCAGGCCGATGTTGCCGGCGATCGCGCCGCGCGGATTGAAGCTCGCGGTATTGATGCCGACCAGCTCGCCGTTGAGGTTCACCAGCGCGCCGCCGGAATTGCCCGGATTGATCGACGCATCGGTCTGGATGAAGTTCTGGTAGCCCAGGCCCGGCAGGCCGCTGCGGCCGACCGCGGACACGATGCCGCTGGTCACCGTCTGGCCGATGCCGAACGGGTTGCCAACCGCGACGACGAAATCACCGACGCGCAACTGATCCGAATTGGCGAAGTTGATCGCCTGCAGGTTGGTCGCCTTGACCTTCATCACCGCGATGTCGGTGTCCGGGTCGCTGCCGAGGAATTCGGCAGGCAGCGTGCGTCCGTCGGCGAGCGTGATCGACACCTGCTCCGCGCCTTCGATCACGTGGTGGTTGGTGAGGATCAGCCCGCGCGCGGCGTCGACGATCACGCCCGAACCCAGCGATTCGCTGATGCGCTCCTGGGTGAGCCCCGGAAACATCTGCGCGAATACCGGGTCGTTGAACGGGCTGACGCGCACGCGTTGCTTGGAATGCACGCTCACCACCGCGGGCGTGACGCGCGCCAGCATCGGCGCGAGCGAAGGCATCGGCGTCGAGCCGACCGCGGCCGGAAGCGCGGCTGCGGTGGGAATGGCGAGCGCGGGCGCGGCCTGCGCTTCGTGGTCGATCGCCTCGCGGCATGCGGTGGCGACGAAACCGCCGAACGCGGCGGCGAGGGACAGGGTGAGCAAGGTGCTGCGGGGGGAAGCCATCACGGTCCTCGTCAGGCAGGGCGGCGGTCGCGTGACGGATGTCGCGGCGCCGCGGATTCGATTCAAGTGCATCACCGACCGCTGCCGCTTGGCGCAGTTCCCGCCACCGCTCGTCGGGCCGCCGCATCGCAGCATGGAAACGTCGCGAAAAGTGACATGTGAATGTCGTCAAGTCGTTGACGTGTGCGGGGCCGTGAGCGTAGCGTGACGTCTTCGCGCGGACCACAAGACTTAGTGGTTCACGACGGCTCGACGGGGAATAGGTTGAGGTAGCAGGCGTCGGAGCGGAGGCTCCGGCCCACAGATCCCGACGCCCTTTCGAGTGGTTTCACGGCCGCTTCGACGGACTGTCGCCCCGTGGAACACAACCCCAATTACGACCGGCGCGAAGACGGCGGTCGAGCCCAGATTATTCGGCCGCCTCGGCGCGGCCTTGACCGGAGATGACGCAGGAATGAGCACGGTGCGCCTGGAGGTAGTTGGCATGGCCAAGACCCCGAAATCCGATGGGGACATCCCGCTTCAACCGGCCTCGCTGGACATCTGGGACAAGAAGTACCGGCTCAAGGCCAAGACCGGCGCGCCGATCGACGCCGACATCGACGGCACCTACCAGCGCGTCGCCAAGGCGCTGGCGGAGGCCGAGCCGACCGGCGAGAAGCAGAAGTACTGGAACGAGCGTTTCCTGTGGGCGCTGCGCCGCGGTGCGATCCCCGCCGGCCGCATCACCTCCAACGCCGGCGCGCTGGAGCACAAGCCCGCCACGTCGACGATCAACTGCACCGTGTCGGGCACGATCGAAGACTCGATGGACGGCATCCTCGAGAAGGTCCACGAAGCGGGCCTGACGCTGAAGGCCGGCTGCGGCATCGGCTACGAGTTCTCGACGCTGCGCCCGAAGGGTGCGTTCGTTGCCGGCGCCGGCGCGTACACGTCGGGCCCGATGTCCTTCATGGATATCTACGACAAGATGTGTTTCACCGTGTCATCCGCTGGCGGCCGCCGCGGCGCGCAGATGGGCACGTTCGACGTCAGCCATCCCGACGTGCGCGACTTCATCCGCGCCAAGCGCGAAGACGGCCGCCTGCGCCAGTTCAACCTCTCGCTGCTGATCACCGACGGCTTCATGGAAGCGGTCGAGCACGACGCCGAGTGGCCGCTGGTGTTCCCGGTGCACGTCAAGGAACAGAACGACGCCTCGACCTGACGAACGAAGAGCAGGTGGTCTGGCGCGAGTGGCCGACGCACCGCAACTACGTCACGCGCGACGACGGCCTGGTCGCCTGCCGCATCTACGGCCACATCCGTGCGCGGCACCTGTGGGACATGATCATGGTCTCGACGTACGACTACGCCGAGCCGGGTTTCATCCTGATCGACCGCGTCAACGAGATGAACAACAACTGGTGGTGCGAAACCATTCGCGCGACCAACCCGTGCGGTGAGCAGCCGCTGCCGCCGTACGGCGCCTGCCTGCTGGGCTCGGTGAACCTCACCAAGTTCGTGCGCAACGCATTCACCGACCAGGCCACGTTCGACTGGGACGAATACCGCGAAGTCGTGCGCGTGTTCACCCGCATGCTCGACAACGTGGTCGAAGTGAATGGCTTGCCGCTGCAGCAGCAGCGCGACGAGATCATGCGCAAGCGTCGCCACGGCATGGGGTTCCTCGGCCTCGGCAGCACGGTCACCATGCTGCGGATGAAGTACGGCTCGAAGGAGTCGTGCGAATTCACCGAGCAGATCGCGCGCGAAATGGCCGTCGCCGGCTGGGAAATGGGCCTCGAACTCGCCAAGGAGAAGGGCCCGGCCCCGATCATGGACGAGAGCTTCGCGGTCACCGCCGAGATGCTGCGCAAGCGCCCGGAAATGGCGAAGGACGGCTTCAAGGTCGGCGATTCGATCACCGGCAAGGTGCTGCACGCCAAGTACTCGCGCTACATGCAGCGCGTGGCCGAGGCCGCTCCGGAGCTGGTCGAAGCGCTGGCCGAAACCGGTGCGCGCTTCACCCACCACAGCTCGATCGCGCCCACCGGCACCATCTCGCTGTCGCTGGCGAACAACGCGTCGAACGGCATCGAGCCGTCGTTCGCGCACCACTACAGCCGCAACGTGATCCGCGAAGGCAAGAAGTCGAAGGAAAAGGTCGACGTCTGGTCGTTCGAGCTGCTCGCCTACCGCGAGCTGATCAACGACAAGGCGATGCCGTTCGCCGAAGACCCCGAAGCCGCCCTGCCCGACTACTTCATCTCGGCCGACGACATCTCGCCGAAGGAGCACGTCGACGTGCAGGCCGCCGCGCAGAAGTGGGTGGACAGCTCGATCTCCAAGACCGCGAACGTCCCGACGGATTACCCGTACGAGGATTTCAAGGACATCTACCGCTACGCCCACCAGCAGGGCCTGAAGGGCTGCACCACGTTCCGCTTCAACCCGGCCGCCTTCCAGGGCGTGCTGGTCAAGGAAAAGGACCTGGAAAACACCACCTACCGCTTCGAGCTGGAAGACGGTTCGGTGGTGGAAGTGCGCGGCAACGAGGAGATCGAATACGACGGCGAGAAGCACACCGCCGCCAACCTGTTCGATGCGCTGAAGGAAGGCTATTACGGCAAGTTCTGACCCGCATTCCGCGACGCGCCGGGCCACGTACCCGGCGCGCGAGGAGCGCAGCGTTCCGTCGCTTCGTCAGGAACGCATCGGTCCCGTCAAAAACCCCGATGCAGTACGCGTAGTTTTCACACCGTGTTGTGCGCAGCGACGGTATAGGTCGCCGCGATAACGCTACATCCCCGTTATCCCGATTCCGCATAACAAAGCCCCGAGGAGGGCGTTCCCATGAGCAATGGAAATGGAGTGACCGCCACGCTGTCGAACGCGGCCAGCACCGTCGCCGAGACCGCCACCAACATCGGCAGCGCGATCGCCGATACCGCCAGCACCGCAGTCGACCGCGTCAGCGAGACCGCCAGCAGCGCAGCCGGCGCTGTCGGTCGCGCCGTCAAGACCGCGAAGAAGAGCCTTGCACGCACCAGCGCCGCCGCGCGCAAGGAAGCCCGCGCCGCCACCAAGAAGACCGGTGCGCGCAAGTCGGCCGCCAAGAAGGCGACCAAGAAGGCCGGTGCACGCAAGTCGGCAGGCACCGCCGCCGCCGCGTCGCGTGGCACCGCCAAGAAGGCGGGCGCGCGCAAGTCGGCCGCGAAGAAGGCCGGCGCGAAGAAGGCGACGGGTGCCCGCAAGGCCACCGCGAAGAAGGCCGGTGCACGCAAGAGCACGGCGAAGAAGGCGACGGGCGCCCGCAAGGCCGCCGGTTCGCGCAGCACGACGGGTCGCAAGTCGAGCACGCGCGTCGCCGCCGGCAAGAAGGCCGCGACGACCCGCAAGGTCGGCGCTGCGAAGAAGGCCGCCAAGAAGGCCGTGACACGTGCCGGTCGTGCAGTGAAGAAGGCTGCGACCAGCGCACGTCGCTCGGCCGCCGCGAAGAAGGGCGCTGCGACGCGCAAGACGGGCGCCCGCAAGGCCGCCGGCACGCGCACAGCTGCGAAGAAGTCGTCGGGTCGCACGTCGACGGCGCGCAAGTCCGCCACCAAGAAGTCGGCGGGCACGCGCGGCGCCAAGACGGCCGGTCGCAAGACCGCGGCCAAGAAGGGCGGCGCGCGCAAGGGCGCGTCGCGCGGTGGTTCCACCCGCGGCCGCGGCACCAGCGACAGCCGCGCCAACGCGTAACACGCAGTAACCCGGAGCCGGCGGTTCGCCGCCGGCTCCTTCGATTCCGCGACACGGCGCACCGCGCGACGCGTCCATCAATCAACAACAGAAAGCAGCACGGGGAACGGGCCGATGGCCGTCAAGATCGAAAAGAAAATCAAGGGCTACACCGTGATCAGCGCCGAAGACCGCGCGCGCGACGCCCAGGCCACGAGCCCCGCCCCGGTGGAACCCAAGACCGCCGACGTCATCCAGATGCACGAGCGCCTCGAGCGCCCCGAAGTGCTGATCGGCTCGACGTACAAGATCAAGACGCCGCTGGTCGAGCACGCCATGTACGTGACGATCAACGACATCGTGCTCAATGCCGGCACCGAGCACGAGCAGCGTCGCCCGTTCGAGGTCTTCATCAATTCGAAGTCGATGGACCACTTCCAGTGGATCGTCGGCCTCACCCGCATCATGTCCGCCGTGTTCCGCAAGGGCGGCGACGTCACGTTCCTGGTCGACGAAATGAAGGCCGTGTTCGACCCGCGCGGCGGCTACTTCAAGGCCGGCGGCGTCTACATGCCGAGCCTGGTCGCCGAGATCGGCGCCGTGGTCGAAGACCACCTCAAGTCGATCGGCATGATCCACGACCCCGAGATGAGCGAGCACCAGCGCGCCCACATCGCCGAAAAGCGCGCCGCCTACGAACGCGCCAGCCAGCCCGCATCGAACGAAAGCGTCTCCGTCACCGGCGACGGCACCAGCTTCCCGCCGAGCGCGACGATGTGCCACAAGTGCAGCACGAAGGCGCTGGTGCTGATGGATGGGTGTGCTACTTGCTTGAATTGTGGGTATAGCAAGTGCGGGTGAGCGGCTCCCGCTGAGTTACAGAGAGGGCTCCCCAGCGGAGCCCTTTTTCATTCGAGATATTGCATCACTTCCAGTTGCCGAAAACCTCGTGACCAAATGACATGCAGGATGTTCCTTCAAAGGAAGTCGACAGCCTTACGAGCTATCTCTCAGTGTTGACGCAGCTGCAGCGCCTTTCCGGGGGCGGACTTTGGTTTCGCGGCGTACGAGACAAGAGCTTTCAGCTTGTCCCGGGCCTATATCGCCCGGACGTAATCGCCGAAGAATGCTCGTTTGTCCATGCATTCCTCGTTGGCTACAAGGCACACGTGGTTGACACGCCCGACAACCCTTGGGATTTGTACAGCTTGATGCAACATCACGGGTTGCCGACTCGCCTTCTCGACTGGACTAAGTCTCCTCTGCACGCGCTTTACTTCGCCCTGCAGGGGACCAATGGCGAGAATGATTGCGCCGTTTGGGCGATGCTCCCTTACGAGCTTAATTTGCTTACGCTGGGAGTTGACGCAACATTTTGTCCAGGGGGCTTGGCGAGCCGAGTAGTTCAGACTCCAAACGGACACTTCAACCTCGACTCCTATTTGCCTGAAGCCCTCGACGCTCTGGATCACTTCGAACTCCCGCGACTTCCGGTTGCTGTAGAGGCGCGTTACACAAATGCACGCATTCGCAGTCAACTGGGATGCTTCACTCTGCATGGCTCCGATACAGCGCCATTAGAGTCCTGGTTTCCCGAAGACTCACGCCACTTGTTTCGTGTCGTTATTGCCCACCAACGTCGCCGGGAGCTTCTTGACGATCTACACGCGCTTGGGGTGAACGAGGAAACGATCTTCCAGGATCTTGACTCGCTCGTTGCTCGAATTCGCCGCGAACTAAGCCGCGGTTGAGCCAGCGTAGCCCGGGTAAGCGCAGCACACCCGGGTGCTTGCCCACCCGTTCGCACACTTCAACGCACGCCGGGTTTTTCTGACGCCACGAGGCGGTACGTCCCGGGTGCGGCCTGCGGCCTTCCCGGGCTACATGTCGCCGGATAGGCGGAGGCGGCGGATGGTGAGGTATCGGCGGATGCGCGTGCGCGACGGCACGTTCTTTTCACGGTGACGCTGCGGGATCCGCGTAGCCCAGGTAAGCGCAGCGCACCCGGGTGCTTCTCCACCCGTTCGCACACTTCAACGCACGCCGGGTTTTTCTGACGCCACGAGGCGGTACGTCCCGGGTACGGCCTGCGGCCTTACCCGGGCTACATGTCGCTGGATAGACGGAGGCGGCGAATAGTGCGGTATCGGCGGATGCGCGTGCGCGATGGCACGTTCTTTTTCACGGTGACGCTGCGGGATCGGCGCAGCACCTTGCTGGTCGACGAGATCGCGGCGCTGGGTTCGGCGTGGCGGTCGGCGCGGATGCGCGGATGCGCGTACCGCACGACATTGTCGCGGCGGTCGTCCTGCCCGATCACCTGCATGCGGTGTTGCGCATGCGCGACGGTGCGGGGGACTACTCGCGACTGTGGCAGGACATCAAGAAGGGATTCACCCGCCGCGTGTGCGCGCCGGGGCAGCCGTCACCTTGGCAATCGCGGTTCTGGGAACACACGCCGCGCGACGACGACGCCGTGGCGGCCTGCGTCGACTACGTGCATATCAATCCGTTGAAGCATGGCCATGTCAGCCGTGTGCGCGACTGGCGGCACTCGACATTCCATCGGTATGTGCGCGACGGGCGGTTGCCGGTGGATTGGGGTGATGCGCCGGACTCGGTCGCGGGCGGTTTGACGCGATGAGCGGTGCGGTGCGTCCCGGGTACGCTGCGCTTACCCGGGCTACGCGTGCTGGAAGTACGCCTCAGGTCGCCGGCCGCGCCAGCGGGTTGGGGTCGAACGCCGGATCGAACGCGACCGTGTTCTCGATGCGGGTGTCATCGTCGATGCCTTGGTTGGCGTGGAACGCCTCGGGCAGGTAAGGCGGCACACCGGAGGTATAGGCGGTGATCTCACCGGTAAACACGTCGAGCCAGTCGTCGCCCCATGCGATCGCGCGCTCCACCATGTCGGCCGCGCTTTCGGGACTATCGACCGCGAGCAGCCCGCCGATGTCGAGCGTGAGATACGGCAGCCGCAACGCGGCAAGCCCGTCGAGCGCATGGCGATGCCATGCACGTGCGGCGGGCGAACCCTCGGCCAGCTGCTCGAACAGTGGCGCCGCGGCTTCGAGCCGCTCGCGTGCAGTGGCGACGTCGACGCAGGGCAAGGCGACTTCGGCGACGCCGTCCTCGAGAAGGATCGCGCCTGGCGACAGGTCTTCCGTGCGGAAACATGCGAGCCACGGCAGCGGGAGGCCGTACACACACTCCCCCACTTCCAGCACTTCGCCGCCTTTGGCGATCGCGTCGCTCAGGGCGCGTGGATCGCTGGACTTCACCGAGGTATTCAACAGGTAGTTCGACAAGCGCATGCTCCGGCCGATCCGCGTAGTGCGGGCGCGGCGATTCAAGCAAAGCGCAGCAGCGCTGCATAGTACTGTTGGGCGTCGGCCCTCGACGTTGGTTCGCACGTGCACGCACAAACTGGACATCGGGGTCGGGTGCCCTTTCCTGGAACGAGAAGGGACGGGCAGAGTCGGCTTTCCTCGATTTCGTTAACCACGTCGCTACGAGAGACCCCAAGGGCGGCCGACAGGACGTCGGCCGTCGCCACCCGAGGCAGGATGCCGAGTGTGGCGATCGCGACAGACCGCAAGTCGCGAGCTGTAGATCCGTCGGGGAAGGTGCTTTCTTTTGGTTACCTTTTCTTTGCACCAGCAAAGAAAAGTAACTCGGGCGCGTAGCGCACGAAACGCCTCTACTCGCCCGACGAGAAACACGTGTCAGAGCGCCGCTTCTCTCATCGTGGCGAGAAAGCCGACTCCGACCCAACTGATGTTGGCTTGAGCCAAAATGCTCGCTGACCCGTTGTCATCACCCCACGAGGAACGTCCCATGCCTTTCACCACCACCGCCTCCGGCCTGCAATTCGAAGACATCGTCGTCGGCACCGGCGCAGAAGCCAAGCCCGGTCGTAACGTGGTCGTGCACTACACCGGCTGGCTGTACGAGAACGGCCAGCAGGGCGAGAAGTTCGATTCCAGCAAGGACCACGGCGAGCCCTTCATCTTTCCGCTGGGCGGCGGCATGGTCATCAAGGGATGGGACGAAGGCGTGCAGGGCATGAAGGAAGGCGGCAAGCGCACGCTGATCATCCCGCCCGCACTCGGCTACGGCGCGCGCGGCGCCGGTGGCGTGATCCCGCCCAACGCCACGCTGAAGTTCGAGGTCGAACTGCTGGGCGCGTAGTCCGCGCTAACGGCGTCGAGTTCAACTTGGCTTCTTGCGGACTCGAACATCCGAGTCGTAACGAAAGACCCGAAGGGCGGCGCGCAGGACGCGCGCCGTCGCCACTTGGCGATCCGGCGCAGCTTGCGAACCGCAGGTTCGCGCGTCGGTGAGCACCCGCCGCTGCGGCGGGCCGAAGGATGGCGAGTGTGGCGATCGCGGCAGAGCTACACGTCGCGAGCTGTAGACCTGATCGGGGAAGGTGCATTTCTTTTGGTTACTTTTCTTTGCACCAGCAGAGAAAAGTAACTCGGGCGCGTCGGCGCACGAAACGCTCTGCAAACGGAGCGGCCGGGTTCATCCCGTAAGGAAACGAACTCGCCCCCTTCTCTCACGTCACGACGTGACGCTCAGCGCGCGAGCACGACCTTGGTCTTCGCGATCGAATCGTGCCAGCCGGTGGCATCCTCGCTGAAGAGCACCGAGAACGCCTCGAAAGGAATCATGCGCGAAAGCGTGCGCCCCAGCGCCTGCCCGAAGGACGGCCCAGTGCCCGCCTCCGTAACCACACGCGTGCCGCAGATGAATTTGCCAACCGTGCGTCCGAAGAGTGCTTCGAACAGCGTCCAGTAGAGAACGAAGACCGGGATGCTCACCGCGTAGGCGCGTCCACCTTGGACAGCGTCTTGGCCACCGACGACCATCACGGGGATCATGACCAGCATGACCATCACGTAGTAGACGACGTAGTCGATCAGCATCGTCAGGAAGCGTCGACCTTTGCCTGCGTTCTCGGCGGTGTAGACGCGTTGCGATCCTGCAGCGATCACGGCATCGCCAGCGCTGTACGGGTTCTGCATTTCCATCGGTTTCCCCTGGTGTGTGGTGCTGCGTGTTGTGGGCGCCGCTGCCCCCGCAGCGACCGGGTGAGCTTATCGCTTCCGCCTTTCGGCGTCCGCCGCCTGCTCGTCCTTGGTGCCACGATCCGCGTCGGCGTCCCGGCTTCTCCGCGCCGCGTTGCTCAGGACGAGAACTCAAACGTCGCGAGCTGCATCTCTGATCGAGGAAGTTGCTTTCTTGGTTACTTTTTTTGCAGCCAGCAAAGAGCCCGGGCGCGCAAGCGCACGAAACGCATCGCTTTTTTCCCAAGTCGAACACAGCCACCTTCCCGCCCCGCTCACGCAGCGAAGGCGCTAATCGAAGTCATGCACCGTCTGCTCCCCGTTGTCTTTGCGACCGCACTGATCGCCCACGCGATGCCCGCTGCCGCCGATCCCCTCTCCATGTTCGAGGGCGAATCGCAGGGCACAGGCAGGTTGAAGATCGGCTTCGGACGCGCCACCCCATACACGGTCGACAACCGCGGCCATCGCGACGCCGACGGGACACTCCACGTCGCGCAGTGGGTGCACATGCAGGGCGAACCCGATCGTTCGCGCGAGTGGCTGGTGCGCCCGGTCGGAGACGGCCGTTACACGTTCACCCTCAGCGATGCGACTGGCCCCGGCGTCGCCACCGTGGAAGGCGAGCGGCTCTCGGTTCGCTACGCGCCCCGCCACGGCCTACGCATGCATCAGGTGCTCGAGTTATCGCCCGACGGCACGACGCTCTCGAACCATGGGCGCATCACATTCCTCGGCATCCCCGTCGGGCACCTCGATGAAACCATCGCCCGCACGAGCGGGTCAGTGACGCCGTAAGGCGGATCCCGAGTCGCGGTGGTGTCGCCCCACTTCCGCTGTCCTGAACATCAACCGCTGCGCAGCTGCGTAAGACCCGAAGGGCGGCGCGCAGGACGCGCGCCGTCCGCACCCGAGCCAGGATGGCGAGTGTGCGGATCGTATGGAGCCACAACCTGCGTGCTGTAGATCTGGTCGGGGAAGGTGCTTTCTTTTGGTTACCTTTTCTTTGCACCAGCAAAGAAAAGTAACTCGGGCGCGTCAGCGCACGAAACGCTCTTCAGCACGCCCGCAATAGCGCGCGACACCGGAAAAGCGATATGTCCAAATACCTGATCTCCTTCCCCGCCCCCGCAATGATCGTCCCCGACGGCGAATGGGATGACGTCGTACGCGACTCGCACGCCGTGATCGAACAGGCCAAGGTCGCGGGCGTCTACCTCTTCGGCGGCGGCATCGACGAAGGCGTGCCGGTCGCGCTCGTCTCCGCGGACGGCACGACAGTCGATAACGGATACCCCGATGGGCCGAAGCTCAATGGCGGCTTCACCATCCTCGAACTGCCCTCGCGCGACGCCGCCATCGAATGGGCCGCCCGACTCGCCAAAGCGTGCCGCTGCGCACAGGAACTGCGCGTCTTCCATTACGACCCGGCGTCGTAATACGGAGTCCCTGCGGCGGCGCGCGCCCGATCGCCGGCCGTAGGTCCAACAGGCAAGGTGCCCGCTTTTGGTTATCGTTCGTTCGCGCTCGGGCGCGTAACCAAACCAGGGGACCTCATGACGAACAAAGAACCAGACCGCAGCCCACCACTTCCGGTCGCCGCGATCGCCGCCGGATACGACGCCTCCATCGTCGTACGCCGTTGGCTCGGCGCGTGGATCGATTTCATCGTGCTGGCGTCGTTCCTGCTCATCCCCGACTACGTGCTCGGCAACGAGCGATACCAGGCGACGCTCGTCGTGTGGATCGCGTTGCTCGTGGCGTATTTCCCCGCGATGGAGATGCTGTTCGGCAAGACGGTCGGGAAGTTCGCCACCGGCACGCGCGTCGTCAATGCAGCGGGCGGACGTCCTTCGCTGGGGCAGGCCCTCGTGCGCACGCTGTTCCGCCTGATCGAAGTGAACCCGTTGCTCGCCGGCGGCATTCCGGCCGGCATCGCCGTGGTCGCATCGCGACACAAGCAGCGCCTGGGCGACATGGTCGCGACGACGTACGTCGTGCTGGATCGTGACCTGCGTATGGGCGCGCTCAACGCGACCGCGAACGTCTCGATGACGGCGCCGCCGCCACTTCCCGATGTTTCCTGACCGGCGAAGCGACCTGCGATCGCCGCCGTGTTACAACGCCCGCGCCGCCACTATCAAGGAAGACCCATGGTCAGTCGTTGCTCGCCACGCAGCGTGTTGTTCGTGATCGCACTCTCGATCATCGCCATGCCGGCGTTTGCGCAGTCAGCCACCACCGTCATAACGAATGACGTCGCATCCGGACAGGGTATGCCAGGAACGTATTCGTACAACGCTGTCACAGCGTTTGGCGGCTACCCTGCCGGCTCCGCATTTTCATTTTCGGGGCGTACTTCGACGTCATCGTTCTCAGTGAGGCTATCCGCGCCCTCAGGACAAGTGCTGCACCTTGGGACATATGAGGGTGCGATTCAGCCCTGGATCGATGCGACCAAGCCGCAGCTCGACGTCGCGCTCAACAACACCAGCTGCAACGAGGGCAGCGGCCGCTTTGAACTGACCGACCTTTCGACGACAGCAGCCGGATACGTCGAACATGCCAAGGGCCATCTCGACTACTTCTGCTACGGAAACGCGACGGGACTGCACGCGGACTTCGATCTCACATATCCGCCCGCACCACCTCCGATGCAGGTCCGCATCGAGGCTTTGGATCGCGGATATCAGGACCGGTACGGCAACTTCACGGCTTATGTCGCGGTGACCTGCTCGCGCGCGGCTACCGCCCTGGTGTTCGGGACAGTGACGCAGGATCGGCCCCGTGAAGTCAGCGAAGAGGTCATGGATTACGTCGATTGCACGCCGACACCAACACGTTTCCCGGTCCATAGCGGCGTCGGGAATGGTCCGTTCGCGCTGACAACGGCACGGTTCGACATGCACGCACTGGCCAATGACGGCGTGGGGCGAGTTCAAGTCCTTGCGAGCGATAGCGCACGCGGACCGATTCTGCCTGACCGGACTGCGCATCCCTGATCGGCGTGTGTGTGACGCGACGGATGCAACGTCGCGCTTTGGTGCACGGAACGCGGCCGACAGAATGTCGGCCATCGTCGTGTGATGAGACGTTCTGACACCGACGACTGCTGCGCCGGGTACCCCGTCGAGTGTTTGCCGATCGCGCGCTATTTATCGGCGCGCTGACTCGCTTGCTCGTCTTTGCACTGGCATAGAAAAATAACGACGACTCGCAGCCCGCGAACAGGGTTCCATGGCCGCACGCCGCAACAAGCGCGAGAGCGTGAAGATGCCCACCTACTCCGCGTCGTTCGCCGCCCGCGCCGCATCCTCCAGCGACTTGCGCAGGATGAGCTTGTAGTTCTCCAGCGTCCCCTGGAAGCCGTCGCGCATCGGATGACTTTCGGGCAGCGCGCCGAGCGTCTCCATGGTCGCCTGCTCCAGCGACTCGATGACCGACAGCAGCGCCTGCGGCTGCGAACTGAAGGGCAGCATCACGCCCACCACGGCCTTCAATGCGGCCATCTCTCCGTAGAGGCGGTACAGCGGTTCGGCGGAGGCGTCGGTCATCTCGAAATTCCGGTCATGCGTGAGGTCACGCTGTAGCGGTCACGATGCGGGAAGCGCGTGATCGCTGCAAACCTCGATCGTGAATCCGCGCCGACACGATGCCGGCCGTCGGCGAAGCGGCCGGTGGTACGCGCAGCAGCGTCCGTCGTAGCGATGCCGGGCCACAATCGCGTCCAGTCCTGATCCGCCACTACGGAGCCAACGATGCGCATGCCCCGCCCCATCGCCCACGCGTCGTGCGTGATCGCCGTCGTCGCCCTGTGCGGTGCCGCCTTCACCGCGAACGCCGCCGACGTCGCACTCGCGCGTCTCGACTGCGGCAACGAGCCGGCACCGGTCAGCGTCGCGTCGTTCTCCGACACCTTCGAGCACGAGCAGCTGAAGCTGCCGCTCACCTACAGCTGCTACCTGATCCGCCACGGCAAGGACTACCTGCTCTGGGACACGGGCAACGCGATCGATGGCGCGCCGGAAGCGCCGAAGGTGTCGATCGTGCAGCAGCTAGCGCGCATCGGCCTGCGCCCGGACGACATCGCCAACGTCGGCATCAGCCACTACCACGGAGACCACACCGGCCAGCTCGCCGACTTCCCGAAGGCGAAGTTGCTCATCGGCCAAGGCGACTGGGCGGTGAGCGCGGCCAACCCGCCGGCCGGCATGGACGCGAAGGACTTCGGCGCGCGACGTGCACGCTTCGCGCCGTGGATCGCAGGCGGCACGGTCGAGCCCGTCACCGGCGACCGCCACGACGTGTTCGGCGACGGCACGGTCGTGATGATCGACCTGCCCGGCCACACGCCGGGCCACCACGGCCTGCTCGTGCGCCTGGAAAAGATGGGCAACGTGCTGCTGACCGGCGACGTGACCCACTTCCGCGAGAACTACCGCAGCGACGGCGTACCGACGTGGAACACCGACCGCGCGCAATCGCTGGCGTCCCTCGACCGCTTCCGCAAGATGGCGACGAACCTGTCCGCGACGGTGATCATCCAGCACGACCCGCGCGACATCACCAAGCTGCCGACGTTCCCGGCATTCGCGCGCTGACGGCACCACACGGCGCACGCTCGGCCGCCCTCTCCCGCGCATCGAGAACCCCATGCTGTCCACCCGCGAAGTCGAATGCCCCTACTGCGGCGAACCCATCGACCTCGTCGTCGACAGCAGCGGCGGATCGCAGCGCTACATCGAAGACTGCCAGGTCTGCTGCCGACCGATCACCGTGATTCTGGAAGTCGACGGCGATAGCGACGACGACGTGCAGGTCTACGTGCAGTCGGAATCGGATACCTGACGGCAGCACGACGCACTGCCAGCGCCATACGAGTAGCGAACATCCACGAGAGACCCGAAGGGCGGCGCATAGGACGTGCGCCGTCCGCACCCGAGCCAGGATGGCGAGTGTGCGGATCGTATGGACGCACAAGCCGCGAGCGGTAGATCCGTCGGGGAAGGTGCTTTCTTTTGGTTACTTTTCTTTGCACCAGCAAAGAAAAGTGACTCGGGCGCGACAGCGCACGAAACGCCTCCGCTCCAACGTCGCATACGAGCGCAAACAGCACGTGCACTGCATCCGAGCGACAGTCCTACACCGACGCCGCGCGAGAAAACGCCCATGAGCCACCTGAAAAAGAAGGCCTACCGCGCCCTCCTCGAGCCCCTGCAGCTCGAACTCATTGCCCTCTCCCAATCCCTCGCGCACACCGGCGGCCGCGTCCTCGTGCTGATGGAAGGCCGCGACAGCGCCGGCAAGGGCGGCGCGATCCAGGCCATCGCCGAACACCTCAACCCGCGCCAGTGCCGCGTCGTCGCGCTGCCCAAGCCCACCGATCGCGAAGCCGCGCAGTGGTATTTCGAGCGTCACGTCGCGCACCTGCCCGCGGCCGGCGAGATCGTGCTGATGGATCGCAGCTGGTACAACCGCGCCGGCGTCGAACGGGTGATGGGCTACTGCACCGATGCGCAATACGACGCCTTCCTGCGGCAGGCGCCGCTGTTCGAGCGCCTGCTCGTCGATGACGGCATCCACCTGTTCAAGTACTGGCTCTGCGTCGACCAGAAACTGCAGGAAGAACGCTTCCAGGAACGTCGCACCGATCCGCTGAAAGGCTGGAAGCTGTCGCCGATCGACCTGCAGGCGCGCACGCATTACGACGCCTACACCGAGGCACGCGAGGCCATCCTGCGTGCGACGCATACCGAGCAGGCGCCGTGGACGCTGGTCGATTTCAACGACCAGAAACGCGGCCGGCTGACGCTGATCCGCGACCTGCTCGATCGCATGCCGGATGCGCGGCTCACCGAACCGGTGATGGACCTGCCGCCGCTGGAGGGCAAGCCGTCGAAGGAAAGCTACGACGTGGTGAAGCCGATTCCGTCGTTCCCGCTGCACGATTGAACGCGCTGCGGACGGTCGCGCCCGGTCGTGCGTCGGCACGATTACGGGCCTGACCGCGCCAGTCCTTTATCCTGCGCGGGTCTTCCCGCCGTGCCGCGCAAACCCATGATCACCAACGACGTCCTGCGCAGCGTGCGCTACATGCTGGACCTGAGCGACGCGCACGTCGCCAACCTCGTCCAGATGGCCGACCCGGCCGTGGTGCTCGACAAGGCCGATGTGCAGGCCTATCTGCGCAAGGAGGACGAGCCCGGCTTCCAGGATTTCGACGACCGCCTGCTCGGCCTGTTCCTCGACGGGCTGGTCATCCATTGCCGTGGACCGCGCGAGGATGCAACGCCGCGCCCGCCCGAGAAGCGCGTCAACAACAATGCCGTGCTGAAGAAGCTGCGCGTTGCGTTCGAGCTGAAGGACGTCGACATGCACGCGGTGTTCGCGGCCGCGGGGCATCCGATCTCCAAGCCGGAGCTGTCCGCGCTGTTCCGCCAGCCGGGCCACAAGAACTTCCGCCTGTGCGGCGACCAGCTGCTGCGGTACTTCCTGCGTGGGCTGACGTTGCGGGTGCGCGGCGGCTGAACGCTGCGTCTCGACCTTCCGCTACATACGCCACGCCTAGAATCGCGCCATGGACTATCAGCTGGTCATCAAGCTCTGGCGCAAGTCGTTGACGGACGAAGCGTTCCTGGCGACGGTCGAGAACGAACTGAAGGCGGCGCTGGGCAATGCCGTCGAGCTGGAAGGGCACGACGTGAGCGCGAAGGAGATCAACTTCTTCATGCTCACCGCCGACCCGCGCCCCACCTTCCGGCGTGCGAAGGATGTGCTGGAAAAGCTCGGCGTTGAGGCCGGCCTATCCGCGGCCTACCGCCTCAACGGCGGCGCGCAGTTCACCTCGGTTTGGCCCACGCGGCCGATGCGGAAGTTCACGCTGCCGTAGAGCCGTGCTGCGCCGGCTTGCATGCGGCGCCCGCGCCCGGCACTTTGATGGCGTGGCCGCAACGGCCGCGTCCAACCTCTGCATGACCCGACTGGGGAGCCGTCGTCATGAAATCGATCGTCAGTGCGGCGTTTGCCGCCGCCCTCCTGCTGTGCGCCTTCGACTGCGCGGCGTCCGAACGCTGGTACTGGGCCACCGCCCAGTGCAGCGACGAGTCCGAGGAAAACGTCTACATGTTCGCGGCGGTGGTGAGCGTCGACGCGGATGACGATGATGCCGACGCGCCACAGCACAGCCAGGACTCGGCGCGCTTCGGCTTCGGCAACCATGCCGAATCGACGTACGCGGACGACTACTGCGCCGCGGGCGGCATCAGCGCGCAGAACATGGCCGCGAGAGGCAGCTACGACAGTCGCGACGAAGCTGCTGCCGCACTCGATGCCTATGTCGAAAGCAAGGAAGCCGACGACAGCCCGTGGCTGACCATCGTTCGCGTCGACGATTACACGGCCGACTAGACGGCAGCCGCCTCCGCAGAGACACGCGAGGTCTCAACATGCGCTTGCAGTGACAACGCCGTCGCTGCGCGTACCAAGGTCAGCGCAGCGCCTCGATCACCGCATCCGCGAACTGCGGAATGTCGTCGGGCTTGCGGCTGGTGATGAGGTGGCCGTCGCGCACCACGGCTTCGTCCTTCCACGTCGCGCCGGCGTTGTGCAGGTCAGTGCGGGCCGCCCTTCGCTCGGGACATTGCGGAAGCACCGGCAGCGATGCGAGACGCGCTCCGGATGCGTCGCGAAGCGCTCCACTTCGGGGCCGAGCAACCCCGCTCGCGCGTCCCGTGCGTTGGATGTCCCCGCGACCGCACGCGAGCCGGGCATGAATCGCGGCGTCCGTCAGGACGCCAGGCAGTGCCCGTTCCTTGCAGTGCGCCCGCCCGCCGCGTCGCGACCTTGCCGCGCGAGGAGGCCCGCCACAGAATCGACCCGGTCCACAGCGTCTTCAAACAGGGGGAAACAATGAAGAACCAACACGCACGACGTCGCGTAATGGCGGTACTCGTCGCAGCCGGCCTTGCGCTTGCGGGCAGCAATGCAGTCGCGTCCGGCTGGATCGACGAGCTCGAACAAAGCTGCAACGCGGGTGATGGCGGCGACTGCGGCACGCTGGGCAGTCAGCTCATGCTGGGCGCGGTGGTACCGAAGGACGCGGTGCGCGCCCGCGCGGCGTTCGAGAAGGGCTGCGGGCTCGACGACCGGATGGCGTGCGTCGGCGTCTACCAAGCGCTGGCACTGGGCGAAGGCGGTCCGCAGGAGCAGGCGCGCGCGAAGCAGCTCGAGCCGAAGGTCTGCAAGACCGGGATCGTTTCTGTCGACGTGCACTTGAAGGCCAAGGGGCTCTGCCGCGACTGACTACTGCGCAGTCGGTGCAATCCAAGCATCGAGGCACAAAGCCGTGCCGCGCCACGGGTGCACACGCGCATGTTTCGCCATGCCGGCCGCCGAGCGCCGCAGGGCCGACCAGGACAACTACCAGGGGACACGCCATGGCATCACGCTTCCTATCAAAAGCCGCACTCGCACTCGCCTTCTCCTGCGCGATGAGCGCGCACGCCGAGCAGTGGACGCTCTGTACCGCGCTGTCGCACGACGGCAATCCGGCGGTCGGTGTCGTCACCGTGTCGCAGGTGTTTCCCGTGTCAGCTGCGGGCGACTACCTGACCGAGTGGCGCACGTACATCGCGCAGAAATACCTGGGCATGTCCGAGCACATCGCGCTGTGCTCGGAGTCCGTGGACTCCGCTGCGCAGGCCGCCACCGGGCGCGACAACTTCATCTACAAATACAGCGGCGCGTATGTGGTGGACGAACCGGATTGGCGCCCGCGCGGCGCGATGGCGGCGCCGACACCGGCACAGAACGCCGCGACACGGCGCGGTGACACCAATGTGGCGCAGCCGGCGACGAACGACGCATCCGACACTGCGTCGTCCGACGATGACGATGCACAGGCCGCACGCGCGCAGGAAGAAGCACAGGCACGTGAGCGCACGCGACGCGACGCCGAGGCCAAGGCCAAGGTGGCCGACGCTGCGAAGGTGGAGCAGCAGCGCAAGGCCGACGCCGCAGCGAAGGCGACGCGCGACGCGGAAGCCAAGCGTCGCGAGCAGACGGAGAAGCTGAAGGCGTCGACCGACACCGATGCGAACCGCTGCGTCACCACGCCCGAAGTGAAGACCGACGCGACCTTCAAGGGCAACACCGCCGCAAGCGTCATGAACGGCTGCGGCGTACCGGTCGACGTGCGCGTCTGCCTGATGACCGACGGCGGCTGGAACTGCGGCATGACCTACGGCCTGCAGCCGCAGCAGCGCTGGAGCTATTCGTCGTTCAAGGCGACAGGCCGCGTCTTCATGGACGCACGCACGTCCACGAGCAGCCGCAAGATGGCGTCGCCGGACTGAGGTTCGCTGTAACACCGACGATCGAAGCGGGCGGTGCTGCACTCGCCCGCTTCGATCCGGTTCGCACGCGCGGGTGGCCGATGCTTGGTGGACGCACGGCAGACGTCGGTGCGCGACGCGGTCGGGTCGATCAACGCAACGCCTCGATCACCGCATCCGCGAACTGCGGAATGTCGTCGGGCTTGCGGCTGGTGATGAGGTGGCCGTCGCGCACCACGGCTTCGTCCTTCCATGTCGCGCCGGCATTCTGCAGGTCGGTGCGCACCGACGGCCACGACGTGACGCTGCGGCCCTTCGCGGCACCGGCCTCGACCAGCAGCCACGGGCCGTGGCAGATCGCCGCAAGCGTCTTGCCGGCGCGATCGAATGCACGAACGAACTCGACCGCCGCGTCCTGCGTGCGCAGCTGGTCGGGATTGATGACGCCACCCGGCAGCACCAGCGCGTCGTAGTCGTCGGCGCGGGCCTGCGACAGCTCGACATCGACCGGCACGGTGTCGCCCCAGTTCTTTTCCGACCAGCCGCGGATCTCGCCCGGCTTCGGCGAAATCACGTCGACCTGGAAGCCGGCGTCCTTGAGCAACTGGCGCGGCTTCATCAGCTCGGACTGCTCGTACCCGTCGGTGGCGAGAATGGCGATGCGTTTGCCGTTGGCGGCCATGGTCGATCTCCTTGAAAGACGCGCACCGTAGGCGCGGCGCGGTGGCGTCGTCGTGATCGAGCGGCCGTTCGTGTGTCGGCAATGTCGATGCGACGTGCCGCATACGTCGCGCGGTGGGTTGATGCACGCTCGGGTCGCCGACATTCGTTTAACCGTCCACGGCCTAGAAGCTGCAGTCCCGACCCCGGAGCCCGTCGATGAATCCCTCTCCCCGCGCACTCGTCACCGGCGCATCCGCCGGCATCGGTCGGTCCTATGCACAGCACCTCGCACGCACCGGCCATGCGCTGGTGCTGGTGGCGCGACGTGCCGACCGGCTCAACGCATTGGCGGACGAGTTGCGACAGGCACATGGCATCGAGGTCGAAGTGCTCCCGGCGGATCTCGAATCCGATGACGGCGTGCAGCGCGTGGTCGAACGGCTCGCTGCGGAGCCGGCCGTCGACCTGCTGGTGAACAACGCGGGCTACGCCGCGCGCGGCCGCGTGGCCGAACTCGATGCCGACGCGACCGCCGCGATGCTGCGCGTCAACGTGCTCGCACTGACGCGGCTGTCGATCGCGGCGATGTCGCGCATGATGGCCGCCGGTCGCGGGCGCATCATCAACGTCGCGTCGGGCACCGTCTTCATGCAGATGCCCGGCAATGCGGGGTACGGCGCGTCGAAGAACTACGTGATGGCGTTCACCCGCACCATGCAGGCCGAGGCCGCAGGCACCGGCGTGCACGTGCAGCTGTTGATTCCCGGCGTGATCGCGACGGATTTCCACGAAGTCGCCGGCAATGCGATCTCGAACTTCCCGCCCGACCGCGTGATGTCGGCCGACGACCTGGTCGTGGCATCGCTGCGTGCGCTCGAGATGGAGGAAGCGATCTGTATTCCGTCGCTGCCCGACGTGGCGGACTGGGACGCGTACGTCGCCGCCGAACAGAAGCTGGTGCACAACGTGTCGCGGGATCGGCCGGCGGCGCGATATCACGCGTCGTAACGGCTCTCAGTCGACCGCCGCCTCGCCGGCTGCAGCGATCACACGTGGCCGGCCATCCAGTGCGGCACGCAGCGCATCGCGATCCAGCGCATTCTCCCAACGCGCCACCACCACCGTCGCCACCGCGTTGCCGATGAAGTTGGTCAGCGAGCGGCATTCGCTCATGAACCGGTCGACGCCGAGGATCAATGCCATGCCGGCCACGGGCACTTCCGGCACCACGGCGAGTGTCGCCGCGAGCGTGATAAAACCCGCGCCGGTGACGCCTGCCGCGCCCTTCGAGCTGAGCATCGCGACCAGCAGCAAGGCGATCTGGTGACCGAGCGTGAGGGGCGTGTCCGTTGCCTGCGCGATGAACAACGCGGCGAGCGTCATGTAGATGTTGGTGCCGTCGAGATTGAACGAATAGCCGGTCGGTACGACCAGGCCGACGACCGATTTCGCGCAACCCGCGTTCTGCATTTTCTCCATCAGCGACGGCAGTGCGGACTCGGACGACGACGTGCCGAGCACCAGCAGCAGCTCGGCCTTGAGATAGCGGATCAGCTTGAGGATCGAGAAGCCGCAGAGCCGCGCGACGATGCCGAGGATGACCAGCACGAACAGCAGCGACGTCAGGTAGAACGAACCGACCAGCCACGCGAGGTTCGCCAGCACCGCGAGCCCGTACTTGCCGATGGTGAAGGCCATCGCGCCGAATGCACCGATGGGCGCCAGCCGCATCAGCATGTGCACCATGCGGAATACCGGCGCGAGCAGTGCGTCGAGCAACGCCACCACCGGCCGCGCGCGTTCACCGGTCAGCATCAGCGCGATGCCGAACAACACGGCAACGAACAGCACCTGCAGGATGTTGTCGCCGACGAGCGGGCTGATCAGCGTGGTCGGAACGATTTCGAGCAGGAAACCGGTGAGCGTGAGTTCGTGCGAGCGCGCGACGTAATCCTTTACCGCCGATGGATCGAGCGCCGCGATGTTGACGTGCAGGCCGGCGCCCGGCTGCACCACGTGCGCGACCACCAGCCCGACGATGAGCGCCAGCGTCGAGAAAAACAGGAAGTACGCCATCGCCTTGGCGAACACGCGACCGACGCCGCGCAGCTGCTGCATGCCCGTGATGCCGGTGACGATGGTCAGGAAGATCACCGGCCCGATGATCATCTTCACCAGCTTGATGAAGGCATCGCCGAGCGGCTTCATCGATGCGCCGAGCGCCGGGTCGAAATGCCCGAGCAGCACGCCCGCGACGATCGCGACCAGCACCTGGAAGTAGAGGTGCCGGTAGAACGGCCGTGGCGCGACGGGGCGCTGCGGGCCGGCGTCGGGATTCGCGAGCGGATCGATCACGCGTGTGCTCCGGAGGTGTGCGTTCGTCGGGCGGCGGCTACGCAGTGAGCATATCGGCCGGCGTGCGCAGGCGGTGCAATGCCGCGAGCTCGGCAGGCCGTCGGTCGTCGGCGGGTCCGTTCGTACGCTCGACCGCCGACGGAGTTTGCGTCGTGCGCACCGCCGCCGTGCCATGCTCCACCCGACCCCGCAATGCCCTGCGGACGTGGAGTGCGTCATGAGTAAGGGAATGGACCGCAAGAAGGAAACGAAGAAAAAGCCGGCGAAGACGCCAGAGGAAAAGCGCGCCGCGAAGAACGAGAAGAAGGCCAACAAGCCGTTTACGCCGACCTGAGCCGCCGCGGACGTACACACGCCGCCGGGCGATCGCCCGTGTGAGGCGATGTGCGTCCGGATGCGGTGTCGGATGGCGCGGCGATCCCGCGCCTGCGACGTGCAACCGAACGTCGCGCCCGATCCGCATGCACGAAAGGCCGCACCATCGTGCGGCCTTTGCTTTGTCGGGAACTCGCTGCGCGTGATCGCCTACTCGGTCAACGCAGGCCCAGCGTGTTGATGATCGGCTTGAAGCCGCCCCAGAACATGCGCTTGCCATCGAACGGCATCGGCTCAGGGCCCGGCTGCATGTCGGGGTCGGACATGATCTTTTCCCACGCGGCGTCACGCGTGGCCTTGTCGGGCCAGATGACGAAGGAGAACAGCACGTTCTCGCCGTCCTTGGCCTGCACGGCGCGATAGAAGTCGGTGGTGTGGCCGTGCTCGAGCCCGTCACCGACCGCCTCGACGGTACCAATGGCGCCGTGCGACTTGGCCTTGCGTGCGAACGTTTCGGCCATGGTGGTGTAGGCGCCGAGGTTCTTTTCGTCCAGCGGGACGACGAATCCGTCGATGTACATGCGGAAGCTCCTGCGGGTGGGAAGGCAGGTTGGGCGTGATCGATACGCGCGTGGAGGCCGTTTGTCGGATCGAATGTGTTGATCGCAGCGAGCGATGGCTCGCCGACACCTGCAAGATGTGTCGACCTGCGTGTCACCGCGGCGGATGTGACGCGACACCGCAACGCCGTGCGATGCACCGCATTTCGTAAGTTCGCCGGCCGCGACAACGAGGCACCACGACGAACGAATTTCTTACGCGAATCACGATATTTCGAGAGCTACGACACGTCGTTCGTCAGCATTCCGTTATTCGTGATGCGCGGCATTCGTCGCTAACTGAATAAGCGGCAACACGACCGGAACCGGCCGTGTACTTCGTGTGTCCGTCATCCGCGATCCACGGTGGATCGCCCCGCGTATAGCGGGTTCTTGCACGAAGGAATCTCATGAAGAGTGTGCTTGTCCTCGCCACCGTCCTGGTGGCTGTACTGCCGTGCGCGGCGTTTGCGCAGGAGCTGTCCCATAACTACGTCGAATTCGGCGTGGCCCGCCAACACCAGGATCTACCGTCTTGGGTGGGGCACGACGAGAATTTCGATGGCGGTTACCTACGCGCATCAGCCGCGTTCGGAGATAGCGGTCTGTACGGCTTCGGTGGTTATCGCCAAGGCACCGTGGCGCACGACCAGTACTACAGCTACGACTCGTCGACGGCGCAGCTCGGCTTGGGCTACGGCTATCGCATCGCGCCGCGCGTGGAATTGATCGGCGAAGGCAGCTACCTGCGCGACGACTTCGGAGGTTTCGTTTCGGAACAATGGCGTGGAAGCGCCGGCGTGCGCGGCGCGATGGGCGATCACGTCGAAGGCTGGGCGAAAGCGCACTACACCGATCGTGCCTACGGCGACAGCCGTTTTTCCGCGGAAGTCGGCGGGCAGTACAAGCTCAACGATACGTGGGGCGTGACCGGCGACGTCGAAGTCGGCGACAACACGAACGTCTACACGGTCGGCATGCGCGCCAGCTTCTGACCGGCATGACGACGACGGCCGGGCCTGTTCGATCGAATGGGCCCGGCCGCTGTTTGCGGCGAGAATGGCGGCACGTCCGCGATGCGGGCGGTCGCCATCTCGACCGGGGAACCTTCGTGAATCCAATGATGCTGCTGCCGATCCTGCTCGTCGTATTCGCCGGCGCGATGATCGCGTTGCAGGCGCCGACCAACGTGATGCTCGCGCGTGCCGGCGGTTCACCGTTGCTCGCGGCGCTGATCTCGTTCGCGGTCGGCACCACGGCCTTGTTCGTCGCGTGGCTGGCAAGCGGCAACCGCCCTGCACTCGCCTCGTTCGGCCCGCTGCCGTGGTACGCGTGGATCGGTGGCGTGTACGGCGCGACGTATGTCGCCATCGCTGCCTATGCCGCGCCGCGCATCGGGCTGGCGTCGCTGATCACCATCGGCATCGCCGGGCAGATCGCAATGGCGCTGTGGCTCGACCACCACGGCGCGCTCGGCCTGCCGCGTGCGCCGATCAGCCTGATGCGCGTCGGCGGTGCGTTGCTGGTGATCGCCGGCGTGGCGATGGTGCGCAAGGGCTGACGCGCCAAGCCCGCGTCGCGAGAGGCTTCTCAGCCTGTGAGATGCGCAGGGCGAGACTGGCGGCATGCCCGCCATCCGATCGACCCGCCCTCCGCAGGACTTCGTGTCCATCACCGCGCCGAACTGGGCGCTGCTCTGCGAGCTGCTCGGCGAGAGCCCGAAGCAGCTCACGCTGCGTCTGGACGGCCGATGCGTCGGCTGGCGCGCGCCGCAGATGTGGTACGTCGACCCCGACAGCTATCGCGCCGTGATGCAGCGCTGGCCGGACGGGTACTGGCCGGGTTGACGCACGCGCCGGCAGGCGACCGCGGCAACGCTTCGCGTGCAGAATCGCCGCTTCGTCGAACCGAGCGCGGCCCGTGACCCATTCGTCGTTCCGCGCGCACCGCTTCGCGTTGCTCTGCATCGTGCTGGCGCTCGCCGCGTGGTTCGTCTGGTGGCGACCGGTCGATGCACGCACGGGTCCTGCACCGCTCGAACTCGATGACGGTTGGACGGTCTCGACGCCCGCATCTGAAGGGTTCGACGACGCGACACTGACCGCCGCGATCACGCACGTGCTCGACGGCCCGTACAACGTGCATTCGGTGCTGGTCGAACGGCATGGCCGACTCGTCGCCGAGTACTACCAGGGCGGTCGGGACCGCTCGGTCTATGCGCTCGTCTCGGTGCGCCGCAGCTTCGATGCATCGACACTGCACGACGTGCGCTCGATCGGAAAGAGCGTGACGTCGCTGCTGTACGGCATCGCCCTCGCCGACGGCAAGGTGCCTGCGCCCGACACCTATCTGTCGATGGCGTATCCGCGCCTGCAGGACGTCGCCGCCGAGAACGCGAGCCACATCCGCGTACGCGACCTGCTCGACATGACGACGGGCCTGGAATGGACCGAAGGCTCGCCCGGCATCAACGACGAGCTGCGCCTGTTTTCGCGCAAGGACCTGCCCGTCTACGTACTCAAGCGCCCGATGGCGACCGCGCCGGGCGACACGTTCAACTACAACGGCGGCGCGACCGCGTTGCTCGCCGACCTGATCGCGCGCGGCACCGGCGAGGACGTCGAGCAGTACGCGGCGCGCCGATTATTCGTGCCGCTCGGCATCCGTCACTGGGAATGGGTGAAGGACCTGCACGGCCGACCGATGCCCTTCAACGGGCTGCGCCTTCGACCACGCGACCTGCTGAAGATCGGGCACCTCGCGCAGGACCATGGGCGATGGCGCGGCGCGCGCATCGTGCCCGCCGCGTGGATCAAGGATTCGTGGGCACCGGGTCGCGAAACGGGCGTCGCCGACTTCACCTATCGCGGCCAATGGTGGGCCGGCACGCTCGAGTGGCACGGGCGCACGCTGCCCTGGCATGCGGGTTTCGGCAATGGCGGGCAGCGCGTTTTCATCGTGCCCGCGCTGGATCTCGTGATGGTGACTACGGCCGGTGCGTACGACGAAGACCCGACCGCGATCGCCGTGAATCGCCTAGTGCGTGGGGTCGCGGCGTCGGTGAATCGGTAGCGGTTCGACACGGCACGTTGTGCATCGTTCGACGCATGCACGCCCATCTCGAAGTTCGATCTACGTGGTCCGTCGAAGCCATCGAACCGACTGTGTCGGCGTGCATCGATGGCGCAACCGATGCATCGCGATCGCGCGTCTTGTCATCGTCTCGACAAGCGCGTTGTTATTCCGGCCGCGGCGCAACCCCGAGCGCCTCATAAGGAGATCGACATGCCACGTGGTGACAAGTCGTCGTATTCGAGCAAGCAGAAGCGCAAGGCCGAGCACATCGAGGACAGCGAGCGCGAACGCGGCGCATCCGAAGGCACGGCCGAGCGCATCGCCTGGGCCACCGTCAACAAACAGGACGGCGGTGCGAAGAAGTCCGGCGGTCGCAAGTCGGCCAAGAAGGCGACCAAGAAAGCTACGAAGAAGTCGGCCGCCAAGAAGGGCGGCGCGCGCAAGAGCACCGCGAAGAAGGCCGGCGCACGCAAGAGCGCAACCAAGAAGAGCACCGCACGCAAGACCGCCGCGAAGAAGGGTGGTGCGCGCAAGACGGCCGCAAAGAAGGGTGGTGCACGCAAGACCGCCGCGAAGAAACGCGGTGCACGCAAGAGCGCGTCCAAGAAGTCGACGGCGCGCAAGTCGACGTCCACCGCCCGCAAGGCGGCGGCGAAGAAGGGCGGTCGCGCGACCGCTGCCAAGAAGACCGCGCGCAAGTCCGCCGCGAAGAAGGCCGGGCGCGCGAGCGCGGCGAAGAAGAGCG
The DNA here is from genome assembly GCF_054057595.1 of Lysobacter sp. HA18. Lineage (NCBI taxonomy): Bacteria > Pseudomonadati > Pseudomonadota > Gammaproteobacteria > Lysobacterales > Lysobacteraceae > Lysobacter > Lysobacter sp. HA18. The sequence goes on along the minus strand of NZ_JBSRZL010000001.1, from coordinate 526,325 downwards.
GCGGCCGCAAGACGTCCGCACGCAAGAGCGCAAGCCGCGCCTGACGCGGCATTCCGGGCCGGGTGTCGTCGTTCGCGGCGATGCCCGGCCTGTCGCATTTCAGGCAACGGTCGCTTCGATGTTTGCCCTGCACGCATTCGGCGCGATGATGGCCGCCCGCCCCAGCCGGCCACCGCGATGCATTCCGAATTCGACCCCGACGACAACTTCGCGCACTCATTCGAAACGCAGGCCGACCTCGACGACGAGGCCGCGCTGGAAGCGGTGATCTGGCAGCTGCTGCTGCTCATCAATCCGGACGACGTCGATGCCGCGCAGGCGCAGTTCGCGGCGTGGCAGGAGGCAACGGGCGGCACGGAAGACGTGGATGCGGGCGTGGAAGCGCTACGCGAGGCGATCGACTGGAAGTCGGGCTTCCACGTCGCCGAGGGCGATACGCGCGGCGTGGTCGAAAGCCTGGACGAGCTCGCCGCGCGCTTCGACCTGCATATCGAGTGGGGCGTGGAAGATCCGACCGACGACGAGTTCCTCGACGGCACCGACGTGCCGGAGCTGCTCGACACCGCGTTCGATCGGCTGCGCGAGCATCACTACACGCTGTGGGTGCGCGACATCGGCCCGGACATGCATGCGGGCTGGATGACGCACAGCCGCGACGACGAAGCCATGCGCGAGATCGCCGCGGCGCTCGGAATGAACGTCCGGCCTGCGGCGGCGTAAGGGAATGGGGCGGAGGCGACGCGGAACGCGTCGCTCGCGTGCGGCGCGCAGATCGCGCGTCGCAGATGACACTGCACCGGACGGGCGCGGGCCCGTCGGCGCATCACACGACTAGCGCGGCGCGTCGGCCGGCGGAGCGTCGTTCGGCGCGTCGGTGCCGTCGGGCTTCACGCCCTTTGCGTCGCGCTTGCGCGCGTCCTTCTCGTCTTTCTGCTTCTTCTTCGCGAGCTCGCGCTGGCGCTTTTCGAACGCGTAATTGGGCTTCGGCAAGTGGAATGCTCCTGTGGGAACGGATGGATCGAAGGATCGTGACGGATCGCGGTAGCGCTACGTTACTCCGACGGCGTGACCGGCGGCGCATCGTCCTTGCGCTTGCGCGTCGGCGTATTGCCGAGCACTTCGACGTGGCCACCGGCGGCTTCGAACGCGGCCAGGTGCTCGTTGATGTGCTCACTGGTGATCTGGCGCGAAAGGTCGACGCGGCGCGCATACGGCACGGCGGTGACGAGCGGGCGGATCGGGGGTTTGACGGTCATGTGGGTTCTCCGACGAGCATGGATTCGATGAGGCGTGAGCCGTGGACCGCGTAGTCCTCGCGCACCGCATCGCAGTACGGGCCGCCCATGCTGAAGCGGCGGCAGACCTCGGGACGGGCGTCGTAGATCGAGCAGCACATGCGTGCGCTGTCGACGGCGACGCACCAGCCTTCGGCATCGCGTGCCATCACCCGCAGGCCGTCGAGATCGGTCGTCAGGTGTTCGGCGATGCCGTCTTCCGGTTGCACGACCACGGTGAGCCGGCAGCACACGGCATCGCAGCGACCGCAATCGGCGGGCGCGACGACGGGCAGCGCGCTCACCTGACGAGGCCGGGCGGGGACGACGGCGGGCCGCAGGCGACGCGCGGGTCGAAGGCGGCAAACGAGGCGAAAAGGGAAATACAGGACATGGCGCTGCTCCCGAAGGGGCGTCCGCAGAGGCGGTATCGCGTGGAGGGAGCGAAACGGGCGGCCGATCGGCCGGGCGCAGCGCGCGAATGAAGCAAAGACCCGGCCCATCCTACGCTCATTCCCCCGACGGGACCGTCCGCTCCGCCGGGCGGCGCGGGCGCGGTTCATGAGTCGGCGAGGCGGTTTTCGCCTGCTGCGGCTTCGTTCTCGCTTCACACAGCGGCCATCGTGAGGCCACGGGCGGGCGGCATTCTGACCCCGTGGCGCGACGCCAATGGCGCGCAAGTCCATCGACCGGAGAGTCCCGAATGGCCGCGATCCACCCTGCTCCGCGCAACCGCCTGCGCGCATTGGTCTGGGGCGCCGCGACCGCGCTGCTGTTGCTGCCCGCCATCGCGATGCGCTTCGACACCGGCGTCGACTGGACACTGCTCGACTTCGTGGTGATGGGCGCAATGCTCTACGGCGCGTGCGGCCTGTACGAGGTCGCGACGCGCATGTCGCGCGACCGCTGGTATCGCGCCGGCGCAGGCATGGCGGTGGTGACCGGCTTCCTGCTGACGTGGGTGACGCTCGCGGTCGGCATCATCGACAGCGAACGCGATATCGCGAACCTCGTGTTTGCCGGCGTGCTGCTGGTCGGTGTGATCGGCGCGGTGCTGGGGCGCTTGCGTGCGCAGGGCATGGCGACCGCAATGATCGCGACCGCGGCTGCGCAGTCGATCGCCGCGGTATTCGCGATGTTCGCGGCCCACGACGGCAAGGGTGGCTACGCGGCGGCCGTATTCGTGCCGCTGTGGCTCGCATCGGCCTGGTTGTTCAAGCGCGCATCGAACGCGCCACGTGCCTAGCGCACCTATCAGTGCTCCAGCGACGCCTGGATGTCCTCGAGGCGGACACCGCGCGTCTCGATCCCGCTGAGCAGCAGCATCACCATTGATACCGCCATCGGGATGGCGATGAGGAAGGCGGACATCGCGAAGTTCTGGAAGAAGCCGTACACGCCGAGGCCCGCGCCGAGAATGCCGCCGAGTTTCGAACTCGCCGCCACCGCACCGGAACCGGTGCCACGCAGGTGCACCGGATAGATCTCCGCGGCGTACGGAATCAGCATTGCGATGACGCCGCTCACGCTGATCAGCAGCGCGACTACCGTCGCAATTACCAGCTCCTGCGAGCGCAGGGCCATCAGCCCGATCGCACCGAGCGCGATCAGCGACAGCACCGTGAGCCCGATGAAGAGCACCAGCGCGCGGTAACTGCTCCAGCGGTGATACAGCCACACCACGACCGCGATGCCCGGCAATGCGTAGATCGCCGATTTCGCGAGCAGTCCGCTGGTCGCCTTCGCATCGACGCCGAGCGCGGTCAGATTCACCGGCAGCCACAGCAGCACGCCGAAGTTCACAAGTCCCCATGCGACGCCGCAGACGACGAGACCCGCGGTGATGCGCGCATGCCGGCCGCGCATCAGCATGCGCATGCCCGATGCCGCGTGTTGTTCGTCAATGATCGGCGGGCCGGGATGCGCGCTGTCTTCGCGTTCGATGCCACCTTCGACGTCGCCGGTGAACTTGCGAAGCACCGCGCGCGCGACATGTTCGAGCCCTGCGCTGGATAAAAAGCGCGGCGATTCGGGAATGAAACGGTTGAGGAAGATGATCGCGGCGCCGGTCGGCAGGCCGAGCAGCCACAGCACGCGCCAACTGAACATCGGTGCCAGCGTCGCCGCCGCGCCTGCGGCGAGCAGGTAGCCCGCCGACGTGCCGACGCCGCCGAGTGCGACCAGCAACCAGCCGCGATGCGCGGCGGGAATCGTCTCCGCCATCAGCGTGAACGTGATCGGCAGCAGGCCGCCGGCGGATGCGCCCATCAGGAAGCACATCGCGAGGTTCCAGCCGAACGACGGCATCGCGCCGCAGATCGCGGTGCCGATGAACATCAGCGCCGACAGCAGGATCGCCGCACGACGCCCGGAGATGTCGGCGATGCGACCCCAGACCACCGAACCGACCGTGGTGCCGGTGAGCGCGCACAGTGCGAGCAGGCTCGCCGTGGGTTTGGCGATCTGGTACTCGGCGCTCATGCCGGGCACGACGAAGCCCAGCGTCGCTGGTTTCATGACGTCGATGGCGAGCGTCACGGTCAGCACCGTCACCAGCTTCCAGTGCTCGATGTTGAGCGGCACGCCGTCGGCGATGTGGAACTGCAACGGCGCCGACGACACACCACCGGCCGCGCGCATGCGCTCCATGCGCGGCATCAGCCCGTAGCAGGAGAACGCGAGGCCGACGGGAATCGCGAGCATCCCCAGGATCATGCCCGTGGTCATCGGCATGCCGACCATCTGCCAGTGCGTGTACTGGCCCATCATGAACATCGGCACGTGTGCGCAGACACCTGCAGTGATGAGCGCGCAGCCGAGCCAGAACGCCCAGGAATGGTGGAAGGAAATGCCGCTGGCTTTCATGTGATCCCCTGTCTGGCTGGCGAGTGTAGTTCGCGCCACGGCGGCCGTGCGCGGCACGCGACCGCCGGCATCGCACAAGCGGGCCGTCGTGCATCGCGAAATGCACCATCGTGCAAGGCCGACGGACGGCGCCGTCATTTCCGAACCGGGCGGGACGATGGATGCCCCGACCGAGGACGTCGCCATGCAAACGACCCATTCCACCCTGCCCGGTCGCCCGCTGCTGCTCGCGTCGTTCCTGATGCTCGCGTCGGTGCCGATGGCGGCGCAGGCGGTGACGCCACTCGACACCTTCAGCGCGCGCTTCGGCGGCTACATCAAGCAGTTCGACACGCAGGTGCGCGCGGACAACGCCACGGTGCAGGGCAGCGAGGTCGATCTCGATCGTGATCTCGACCTCGGCCAGGGCAACGCGATCGCCTACATCAACATGAGCTGGCGCCCGCTCGACAACCACGAGTTCGGCATCGGCTACTACCAGGACGACACCAGCGCGTCACGACAGCTCAGTCGCACCATCGAGTTCGACGGCAACACCTATCAGGCCAATGCCGTCGTGCATGCCGAGAACGCGATCGACGCGTACGAGGCGTACTACGTGTGGTGGGCGGCGAACAATCCGAACTGGTCGCTGGGCCCACGCCTGGGCCTGACCTGGTATGGCATCGACCTCTCGCTGGAACTCGAGCGCGATGCCAACGGCGCGCCGGTGACGAACCACTCGCGCGGCGAGGTCTCGGCCGACCTTCCGGTGCCGACGCTCGGCGGCGCATGGCGCTGGGTGCCGGGCGGCAATTCAAACTGGCGTTTCGGTGCCGACGGCGGCTGGTTCTCGCTCAATTCGAGCGGGCTGGATGGCGATGTGTACTTCGCGCGCGTCGGCGTCGAATGGTTCCCATGGGAACGCTGGGGTTTCTCGGCGGATTACACGTCGCGCCGGGTCAAGATCGACGCCGACAAGAACAGCTTCACCGGCAACCTCAACTTCCGCGACAGCGGCGTGCGCATCGGCGTGGTGTACCGCTTCTAGGGTCGCGGCACTGAGTTGACCGTTGCGATCGCAGCGTCGTCAGACCGACGCGTTGCGAATCGCGCGTCGAACCTCAGCTGCCCTGCAGCACGAGGTCGTCGATGTCGACGCTGCGGAACATCTTCTGTCGCTTGAGCCACGTCATCGCTTCGTCGGCGCAGCTGAAGACGTCCGCGTTGAGGCCGAGCTGCGTGGCGACGATCATGCCGATGCGGTCCTCGTCGAGGAAATCCGCATGCGCGACGAACGCGACCGATAGGCCGGGCACCGCGACGCTCGCCCATTCGCGCACCGTGTCCATGCGTTCGATGACGCCCGGATAGCCGAGCCCGGTGGCGGCGCGCACGTCGATGACGATACGTCGGTGCCCGCGCGTCTGCGCGTCGATCAGTGCCGCGCGAACCGCGCGTCGCGCCGCGGCGACGCTTCCATCGCCGGTGACGGCGAGTACCGCGATGCCGCCATCCAGCGTGCTGATGTCGAGATTGGCCACGTCCATGGCCGGCATCTTACGTGGCGGACGCAGCCGTGGTGCGCCGTGCGGCTCAGGGCCGGCAGCAGGCCTCGACGATGCGCACCTGGGCGTCGGCGACCGTGGCCGGGCGGCCGTCGCGGTCGAACAGGTCGTAGCCGTTGGGCCGGCACAGGTCGCTGGCGCGCTCGAAACAGGCGATGTCGCCGCCGGGGCCGCAGACCAGGGCCATGCTTTTCGGCGTGGTGCGGGCAACGGGGGTGCCGGTCGCGCAGGCGGCGAGCGCGGCCAACAGCGGGACGAACATGACGCGATGGACGGACATGGCGGCCTCCGGCGATGACATGCGACGACGGTACGCCTTCGCGCGCGATGTGCGCGCATCGGTGCCGGCGCGTGTCATGAGCGCCCGCGCATGATCGACAGGCCGATCAGCCGCGACACCACAACCGTGATGTAACCGATGCCGGCCATCTGCTCGAACATCACCAGCACGCGCGCCTGCGGGCCGATCGGCACCACGTCGCCGTTGCCCACGCCCGACAGCGTCGACATGCTGACGAACAGCAGCTCCAGCCAGGTGCGCGTGCGCTCGGGTTGTACGAGGCCGATGAAGCTGTGCGGATACCAGGCCTGGCAGACGACATACGCATAGGCGAACGCCCACGCGACCAGGGTGAACGTGGCGCCGGCGGCGAACAGCTCGTCGGTGGTGACGTCGTGGTCGCGCAGCATGTAGCCGATCAGGCTCACCGCGGCGTAGAAGTACAGCGCCGATTCGATCAGCGACGACCAGATCACCAGCCCGGGACGATCGAACGCGATCGCTGCGATCGACAGCAGCATCGCCGGGATCGCCAGCGCCCACGCGACGGAATTGGCCGACGGGCTGCGTCGCACCACCCACACCGCGAGCGGCACCACGACCAGCGTCGCGGCACTGAACAGCGCGCGCCCGGCTTCGGACTCGGTGCCGCCCAGTGGCGCGTACAGCACGAGGCTGAGCAGTTGCACGCCCAGCAGGTAGGCGGACGGATGACGCCGCGGGTGCAGGAACGACGGGACGGCGAACGCGCGCATAAGGGCTCCGGCAGTCGGCGCATCTAAGCACGACGATGTTCGCGGCCGCGTGCGCGCGCGTCGTCGTCCGCCGGTATGCTTCGCCGCGTTCGAATCGGGGGTGATGAAGATGGTGCGGGCCATGTCGCAGCGGACGGAGTTCGTGCTCGTCGTGCTGGTCGCGTTCGCGCTGCCGGTGCTGTCGAGCATGGCGTCGCTGTTCGCGCCGTCGACACAGCCGGCGATCACCGAAGACGGCCTGCGCGGCCTCGTCGTCTACGAAGCGATCGTACTCGCGGGCCTGCTCGGCCTGCTGCGCATGCGCGGCTGGCAGCGCGGCCACCTCGGCATCGTGTGGAGCGGTTGGGACGCGCCGGCGGCGATGCTGCTGACGCTGGTCACCGCGTTCGCATGCAATGCGGTCGACCTCGCGACGCGCAGCCTGGTGAAACTGCCGCCGCAATCGACCGACGCGCTCGTCGCGCATGGCATTCCGCTGGCCACCGTCGCGCTGGTGTCGATGGTGAATCCGCTGTTCGAGGAGCTGGTGCTCTGCGGCTACGTGGTCGGCGTGCTCAAACCACTGCGCGGTGCGGCGTTCGCGATCAACGTGAGCACGGCGCTGCGACTGTCGTACCACCTCTACCAGGGCGCGCCGGCGCTGCAGATCATTCCGGTCGGCCTGCTGTTCGCGGGCTGGTATGCACGCACCGGGCGGTTGTGGCCGGTGGTGCTGGCGCATGCCGCGTTCGACGCGATGGCGCTGCTGCAGTAACGGCTCAGAGCGCGCGAAGCGCGTCGAGCAGCGGTTCGATCGGCCCGGTCTTCGAAAGCACGCGGCAGCCGATGTCCTCGGCCAGGTTGTCGAGATCGACCTGGTCACCCACCGCGGTCATCACCAGGATGGGGATGTTCGAATGGATGGTGCTGCGAATCGTTTTCAGGAACCGCAGGCCGTCCATCACGGGCATGACCAGGTCGAGCACGATCGCGTCGGGCCGCAGGCCGGCGCGCAGCAGGCTCAATGACACCTGCCCGTTCTCGGCACGGCTGACGCTGAAGCCTTCGAGCTCCAGGAGGCCCGCGAGCCCGTCGCGGGTGGTGGCGTCGTCTTCGACGATCAGAACGTGCGTCATCGCCCCGGCCGGGGAAGGGATAACGGCATTAACGGCCGCTTCCGGCAGACCTTGAGGCCCGCTGTATCGCGGGCCGTCGTCGTGCGCGCTCAATGCGCGCGGCCGGGTTCGTCGCTGTCGACGGAGAAGCGGAACAGCGTGGTCGAGATGGCGGGATCGGCGTCGGGGTTATGCCAGGCGTTGTCCATGATCCGGGACGCGGTGACGTACATCGTGCCGTCCGGGCCCTGCGAGAACGTGTCGGGCCAGCGCAGGCGATCGTCCTGCAGCAGCGTGGTGACGCGATCGCCTTCGCGCAGCTTGATCGCATCCTCCTCCAGTGCCGAGATGTACATGCGGCCCTGCGGATCGATCCACAGGCCATCGCTGACGCCGTTCTCGCCGACGCGCTGCACGGCATTGGCGACGTCGTCGTCCGACACGTTCGCGTCGATGAGTACACGGGTAGGAATGCTGTAGAGCGTGCGGCCGGTCAGCGCCTGCCAGTACAGCGTCTCGCCGTCGCGCGACAACGCAAGGCTGTCGGCCGAGAACTCCACCCCGCGACCGTCAGGCCGCCGGATCTCGCGGCCGTGATGTTTCACGACGACGTCCTTCTCCGGCTGCGTGCTCGGGTGGCCGTCGAGCAGGCGACGCGCATTGCCGGATTCAAGATCGACGACGACGATCGCGCCGCGCGCACCGGAATCGGTGATGTAGGCATGTCGACCGTCGAGGCTGAAGCGCACGTCATTGAGGTAAGAGCCTTCGCGCGCGATGTCCTCGTCGAATGCATACGTGCGCGACACCTCGTTGCTCGCGAGGTCGATGCGCACCAGCTTGGGCCCGCCCTTCACCAGTTGCGCCGACGCAGGCGCCGCCGGATCGAGCACCCACACGGCACCGCGCCAGTCGGCGACGACGCTCTGCACGCAGACCCAACGATCCTCCGGCGACAACTCGTTCTTGCGCGCATTGCGCCATTCGTTCCAGCGCTCGTCGGGATAGGCACGCAGCGCGCCGTCGAGCATCAGCTCGGCGACGGAGATCGGCGCGTCCTCGGTCCAGCGCGGGAAGTTGACGAAGATGCGGCCGTCCTCGGTGACGGTGACGCCGGTGACTTCATGATCGAAACGCGCGACTTCGATCAGCTCGGGCGTGGTCGACGCGCCGTGCGATGTCGCGTTGCGGGTTTCATTGCGGGGCGTGGACTGCTGCATGACAACTCCACGGCCGGTCGATCGGCCGATAGCGAACGAGTCGGCAATGTCAGCCCACCTGCGATCAAGCGCGGATCAAAGCGGCGGCGTCACCGCAATGCGCGATGCGGCGCCATCGACATGCACGCCATTGCGACCCGCCTGTTTCGCGGCATAAAGCGCAGCGTCGGCCGCTTCCATCAGCCGTTGCGGTGAACCCGACGGCGTCGCGACGACGCAGGCGATGCCGACGCTCGCGGTGAGCACGCCGCCGTCGGTATCCACGTGCGGAATGCGCAGTGCTTCGACCTCGCCACGCAGGCGTTCGCCGAGCACGTCGAGTTCGCCGTCGGCGGGTCGATACCAGACCACCATGAATTCCTCGCCGCCGTAGCGCGCCGCAAGATCCAGCGGACGCCGCGCCTGCGCGCCGACCACGCCCGCCACCGCCTGCAGCGCGACATCGCCTTCGGCGTGGCCGTAGCGATCGTTGTAGCGCTTGAAGTGGTCGACATCGACCATCGCGATCGCGACCGATGCACGCTCGCGCACTGCCTGTCGCCACACGCGCGACAGGTGCTCGTCGAGCGCGACGCGATTCGCAAGCCCGGTCAGCCCGTCGTGCGATGCGCGCTCGTTGAGCAGGCGTTGCACGAGAAATACCGAGCGCGTGGAATGTTCGAGGAAGTACGCGCCGGTCGCGCCGACGATGTTCGCCGCCAGCATGAAGACGATCTGGTACAGCCGTGCCTGCGGATCGGACTGCCAGGCGAGTTCGGCGCCGACCAGCGCCGCCAGCGTCGCGATGTTGACGATCAATGCGCGCCACCAGCCCAGGCTCGCGAGCAGGTAGATGAACATCGCGACCAGCAGGATGCCTTCGTACGGCAACGGATGCCGCGCGCGCAGGCCAATCGCGATCAGCACGACGGTGCCGAGCCCGGCCATCGTGGCGGCGACAGTGATCGGGCCCTGCATGCGTGGCTGCCATGCCTCGCGATGCGTCGCCGCGATCACCCACAGGAAGGCCGGCATGATCGCGAACAGGCGGATCGGCGCGGTCCAGCGATGCACGTCGGCCGGCAACGTCAGCACGTCGATGGCGATGAACACGCCGTACAACCCGAACGCCAGCCACGCCGACCAGCGCACGCGCGCCAGGTTCACGCGGCTGTGGAAGCGCTGGAACTCGCGCTCGAGCAACGGCTCGAAGCGCAGCTTGGGAAAGCCGCGGTCGAGTGCACGCTGGTAGGGCGAAGCGGCGGCAGGTGCCGGCGCCGGCGGAGGACTCATCGGATATCCGTGCGGTCGCCGGGCGCGGCGACTCGAATCGGCTATCGGCCGCGTCGCCGGGTTCTTGATGCGACGACCCGCAGCGGCTGTCGCGTTCAGCAACGCTGGCGGTGTCCCGCAAAGAAAAGGCCGGCACGAGGCCGGCCTTTTCGACTGCGGTGCGGCCGCTTACGGCTGCGGTTCGACGCCCAGATACGCACCGGCCATCCGCATCGAAGCCCATGTGCTCTTGGGATCACGTGCGATCGCCTGGCGGAAGTAGTTCTCGCCGGCGGCGCGGTCACCGTTGAGCATGTAGAACGCGCCGATCTCCGACAGCTCCTTCTCGTCGTAGTCGCCCATCGCGAGGAACTGGTCGAACAGCGGCTTGGCCTTCGCCCAGTCGTGCGCTTCGGCGTAGACGCGCGCGACACGGTAGACGTCGCCGGCATCGTGCTTGCCGGCCAGCACCTGGTCGAAGATCGCCTGCGCGTCGGCCTTCTGGCCGCCGAGGTAGAGCACGCGGCCGACGCCGATGCGTTCCCAGCTGCCGCCTTCGGTCTGCGACATCGCCGCATCGAGCAGCGCCTTCGCGGCCGCCTTCTGATCCTTGCCTTCGTACATCGCCGTTTCGGTCTTGGCGACGGCGCCCTTCGCCTGTGCCGCGCCGGCGACGAGCAGCAGTGCGGCCGCGACGGCCACGAATCCGTTCTTCATCGAGTTCATCCCCTGGTGAGGCCGCATCGCGGCCGTTGCACCGGCTCCCCGGCCGGCGCGGGGATGCTAACAGCCGCTTGCGCGCGACGCCCGGATGCGAAGAAGCCGGGCACTGCCCGGCTTCGTCGTGATGCGCATCGGTCGATCAATGCACGGAAGGCGCGTCCGGCAGCATCAACACCTGGCCGGGATAGATTCGATCCGGATCGCTCACGTGTTCGCGGTTCGCGTTGTAGATCAGTTGCCAGCGGTTGGCGTCGCCATAGATGTGCTTGGCGATCTTCGACAGCGAATCGCCCTGCTGCACGGTGTAGGTGCGCTGCGTGGCGGTCGGTGTCGGCGACACGGTGGCTGACGGCGTCGGATGCGGTGTCGGCGGCGCCATCGTCTGCGTGTTCGCCCGCGGTTGCGTTGCGGCGTGCTGCTGCACGGTCGGTGCCGGTGCGGCCGCGACGCGTGGCGTCACCTGCTGCGTGTTCTGTGTCGGATGCGGCGTGGCGCCAGGCTGCGATGCCGCCGCGTGTTCGTCGTCGTGATGGAAGATGCGCGAGAACGCGCGCGAAATCGGATTGGACGACTTGTCGTTGCCGGTCGTACTCATGATGTCTCCTCGTGCCGGGACAGGCGACCGTTGCATCGCGCGTGTTACGTGCGCATCGCGACGGTGTCGTCCGAATGCAAACACATTCATGCGGTCGCGCATCGCCTGCATGACGCCGAGCGCGCGACCGTGCGCACGCCCGACGTCCGTGTCGGTACCGCTCAGTGCATGTTGCGGCTGAAGCCGGCGCCCTTGCCGTGCATGGCGGTCGGCTGGCCTTCGGCCTTCGCACCTTCGGACTGGTCGGCCTGGTTGTCCTTGTGCGCAAGCTGCGCTTCGCGCTGGGCCTGCGTGTCGATCTGGCCCTTGTTGGTGGCGCGGATCATGTGCGGGTTCTCGGACGCGGGTTTCTTCGGCGCGCTCATCGTTCTCTCCTGTTGGCGGGGATCGCACATGCGATCGGAAACACAGCCTGTGCGTCGTCGTGTGAGCGTGCCGACGACAAACGGCTGTGAACCCGTCTGCGCGCTGACCGCGGGGAAAACGGCTTTCAGTGAGCAGCACGACGACCGGTTCACGGCCCGGCACCCAGCATCGGCCGCCCGACCTCCGCGATGCTTCGATGGCGTCTTCCGGCCACAAGGTCGTCATCGCCGCGTTGCTCGGCAACGTCGCGGTGGCGGTCACCAAGTTCGTCGCCGCGGCCATCACCGGCAGTTCGGCGATGCTCAGCGAGGGCGTGCATTCGCTGGTCGACTGCGCGAACGAAGTGCTGATGCTGCACGGCATGCGACGCGCGAATCGCGCACCGGACGAAGCGCATCCGTTCGGCCATGGGCGTGAGCTCTACTTCTGGGCATTCATCGTTGCGCTGCTCGTGTTCGCGCTCGGCGCCGGCGTGTCGGTGTACGAGGGCGTGCGCCACCTGCGCGATCCCGAGCCGATGGTGCGGCCGCTGGTGAATTACCTGGTGCTCGGTGCGTCGATCCTTTTCGAAGGTTATTCGTGGATGGTCGCCATCCGGCAGTTCCGCCGCGACAAGGGCGCGCTCGGCTGGTTCCAGGCCTTCCGGCAGAGCAAGGACCCGACCTTCTTCACCGTGCTGTTCGAGGACACCGCTGCGCTTGCCGGCTTGGCCGTCGCACTTGCCGGCATCGCACTCGCCCAGCTCACCGGCGATCCGCGCTTCGATGGCGGCGCATCCATCGTGATCGGCCTGATCCTCGCCGTGACCGCCGGCCTGCTCGCACGCGAGACCAAGGCACTGCTGCTCGGCGAGAGCGCGGGACGCGCCGTGCGCGAGGACATCCTTCGCATCGCGAAGCACGACCCGGACGTGCGCTGCGCGAACGGCGTCATCACCCAGCAGTTCGGGCCGGACACGGTGATCGCTGCGCTGAGCGCCGACTTCCACGACCACCTCGACACGCCGCGTATCGAGCAGTGCATCCGGCGCATCGAATCGGGCGTGCAGGCCGCGCACCCGGAAGTCGTTGCGCTGTTCGTCAAACCGCAGACGGCCGAGGTCTGGCGCGAGCGCATGACGCGCGTGCGCGACGGCGCCGACACGCCGCCGCCCGCTGCGGCCGGCTAGTCTGCGAACGCCTTCTTTGGGATGACGAACATGCCGACCACTTCCGGATGGCTGCTCTGGGCCCTGCTTTCCGCCACGTTCGCGGCGATGACCGCGATCTGCGCCAAGATCGGCCTGCAGGGCGTGGACTCGGACTTCGCGACGCTGCTGCGCACGTTCGTGATCGTCGCGGTGCTGGCCGCCTTCGTCGCGTTCACTGGCAAATGGAGCGACCCGCGCGCCCTGCCGCCGCGCACGCTGCTGTTCCTCACGCTGTCGGCGCTGGCCACCGGCGCGTCGTGGGTCTGCTATTTCCGCGCGCTGCAACTCGGCCACGCCTCGCAGGTGGCGCCGGTCGACAAGCTCAGCGTCGTGCTGGTCGCGCTGTTCGCGACGGCGGTGCTCGGCGAGCGGCCGTCGCTGCGCGAGTGGATCGCGATCGCGATGATCGCCGGCGGCGCGGTGCTGATGGCCTGGGCGCCGCGAACGAACTGATCAGGCGGGCAGCACGCGATCGATCGCGATGCCGAGGTCGATACGCGTGTCGTCGATCGTGCCGAACGCGAGCCGATGCGGTTCGGCGAGGCGCGTCGCGACGAATGCCTGGGCAACCGGCGAGCTCGCGCGCAGCAATACGCTGGCTTGCAATGCGAGCGCGAGCGATTCGACGATGCGGCGCGCCTGCGATTCGGCGGGCGGTTCGTTGCGCAGCGTCTGCAGCAGCGCCTCGACCGCAGCGTCGTAGCCATCGTCGTGACCGCGCGCGGCGTCGAGTTCCGCGAACAGTGCATCGCGCGCCGCCGGCTCGCGTGACAACGCACGCAGCACGTCGAGGCACTGGATGTTGCCGCTGCCTTCCCAGATCGAATTGAGCGGCGCCTGCCGGTACAGCCGCGGAAGGATCGACTCCTCGATGTAGCCCGCGCCGCCCAGGCATTCCTGCGCTTCGTTCACCGCGACCGGCGCGCGCTTGCACAGCCAGAACTTGCCGACGGCGGTAGCGATGCGTGCGAACGCCGCCTCCCCTGTGTCGTTCGCCGCATTGTCGACCGCACGCGCGACACGCATCGACAACGCGATCGCTGCCTCCACTTCCAATGCGAGGTCCGCGAGCACGTTGCGCATCAGCGGTTGTTCGACCAGCTGCGCGCCGAACGCGACGCGATGCCGCGCGTGATGCATCGCCTGCGCCAGCGCCATGCGCATTTCCGCCGCGGCGCCGAGCATGCAGTCCAGCCGCGTGAGCATCACCATCTCGAGGATGGTCGCCACGCCGCGGCCTTCCGCACCGACGCGCCATGCCAGCGCGCCGGTGAACTCCACTTCCGACGACGCGTTGCTCCAGTCGCCCAGCTTGTCCTTCAGGCGCATCAGCCGGAACGCGTTCTTGTCGCCGTCGTCGAGCCGGCGCGGCATCAGGAAGCAGCTCAGCCCGCCCGGCGCCTGCGCGAGCACGAGGAATCCGTCGGACATCGGCGCGGAGAAGAACCACTTGTGACCGACCAATGCATAGCGGCCGTCGGCCTGCGGCGTCGCGACCGTCGCGTTCGTGCGCACGTCGCTGCCGCCCTGCTTCTCGGTCATGCCCATGCCGAGGGTGACGCCGCGCTTGTCGGCGATCGGCACTTCGCGCGGGTCGTAATGCGGCGCGGCGGCCTTGTCCGCCCATTCGCGCAATGCGGGCTCGCGACGCAGCACCGGCACCGCCGCGTGGGTCATCGTCAGCGGACAGCTGGTGCCGGCGTCGGCCTGATGGTGGAGGTAGCTCAGCGCCGCGCGTGCGACCTGTGCGCCCGGACGACCGTTATGCCAGGACAGCCCGGCGACGCCGTGACCGATCGCGGCGTCCATCAGCCCGTGATACGCGGGATGGAAGTCGACGCGATCGATGCGTCGGCCGCGCGCGTCGTGCGTGCGCAGGCGCGGGCGATCGCGGTTGGCGTCGAAGCCGAGCGTGTAGAGCGTGTCGCCGGCGAGCGCGCCGTAAGCCGCGATGTCGGCATCGAACGCGGACGCGCCTTCGCGATGCAGGGCCTCGCGCAGGGCGATGTCGTCCGCATGCAGGTCGCGCGGTGCGAACTCGGGAGGCTGGTTGGCGACTTCGTGCGTTTCGAAGGCGGGCGTCGACATCGCAGGCACCGGCGGGAGGATCGGCCGATGCTAGTCCGTCCGCAGGCCCTCGTGCGCTAGCGGATGACGCAGGCCGCGGTCAGTAGCGTCGTCGCCATCAACACCGCGAGGCGCTGGAAGCGCGTGCGCATGCGCCGCAACTGGCGAGCGGTGAGGTGCAGCGAGGGGCTGCCGTCGGGGCGTTGGGCGGCGATATAGCGCGGTCTCATCGACATAGGAAAACCCGACCGGCCGTCGCGTGCGGATGAAGACGTGCCGCTGTCACGCAGCGTCCGCGGTCGCGCCCCTAGCGTTCCGTGCAGTTTCGACGAGCGTTCGCATGCGTCCGCACCCCGCCACCCTCGCGTGTTTGCTGATGTTTTCGGGCTTCGTATTTCCGGCCGACGCCTGCACGCTGTGCCACAGCCCGACCGCGCGCCTGGTGCGCGACCACGTGCTGCATCACGGCCTTGCTGCGCATGCCGCGGCGGTCGCGCTTCCCTTGCCGTTGCTCGCAGCAGTCATCGCGCTTGCCGCACGTGATCGGCGACGTCAGGAGCCGTCGCAATGACGCAGCGTTCCCCCGCTCCCGTGCGCGCCGCGGGTCTTGCGATCGGCATGGGCATGGGCGGCTTCGTCGATGGCATCGTCTTCCACCAGATCCTGCAGCTGCACAACATGCTGTCGGCGCGCATCCCGAACGACGTGCTCGTTGGCGCCAAGATCAACATGGTCTGGGACGGGTTCTTCCACGCCGGTGTGTGGTTGCTCACCGCGGCGGGCATCGCGTTGTTGTGGCGAGCCTGTCGGCGGCGCGATGCGCTGCTGTCCACGCGCCTGTTCGTCGGCGCATTGCTCGCGGGCTGGGGTGTGTTCAACCTGGTCGAAGGCGTGATCGATCACCTGCTGCTACAGATCCACCACGTGGTCCAAGTGCTGGGCCTGTCGATCTGGGACTACGTGTTCCTCGCTTGGGGCGCGGCGATGCTGCTGGTCGGCATCGCGTTGATGCGTCGCGCGCAGACGACGTGACGCAAGCGGCCGATCACACCATCACGCCCCGCCTGTTCCGCTAGCGGCACCGCGACCGCCGACGCGACGATGCCCGGACTGTCCCCGTCCACCGAGATGCCCCGAAGCCAGCTGCGCGAAGGCGGCCGGCGGCTGATGTTCGACGCGGCGTTCGCGACCATCGT
This sequence comes from Lysobacter sp. HA18, assembly GCF_054057595.1. NCBI lineage: Bacteria > Pseudomonadati > Pseudomonadota > Gammaproteobacteria > Lysobacterales > Lysobacteraceae > Lysobacter > Lysobacter sp. HA18. Next base: position 509,903 of record NZ_JBSRZL010000001.1, on the reverse strand, counting down.
CGGCACGCTCAACAGCGGCGTGGTGCTGGTTGCCTATGCGCTGATGCTGGGCGCGTCGTCGACGGTGATCGGCGTGCTCGCCGCGATTCCGTTCCTCACCCAGCTGCTGCAGGCGCCGGCGGTCGCGCTGCTGGAGCGCGTGCGCTCACGGCGTCGCGTCGCGATCACCGGGCTGTTCGTCGCGCGGCTGGCACTGCCGCTGATGGCGATGCTCGGCTTCCTGCCGAATCGCAATGTCGCGCTGGTGCTGCTCGTACTCGGCGAGACAGTGCACTGTGCGTTCAATGCAGTCGCCGGTTGCGCATGGAATTCGTGGATTCGCGATCTCATTCCCGACTCCAAGCTCGGCGTGTTCTTCGCGCGCCGCACGATCTGGGCGACCGCGCTCGGCATCGCGGGTACCGCTGCTGCAGCGGGTGCGTTGCAGTTCGGCGACCCCAGCGGCCGCGGCGGTGGTAGCCCGCTCGCGTTTGCCGCGCTGTACGGCATCGGCTTCCTGTCGAGCCTGGTGAGCACGTGGCATCTGTCGCGTGTGCCCGAACCGCCGATGCCGGCACCGGTGCCCGGTCGGGGCCTCGCTCGCATGTTGATGGAGCCGCTGCATGACGCCGGCTTTCGTCGGCTGATTCGCTTCTTCGCGTCGTGGCAGTTCGCGGTCAACCTCGCCGCGCCTTTTTTTAGCGTCTACATGATCCGCCAGCTCGGGCTGTCGGCCGGCTTTGTGCTGCTCATGAGCATCGTCAGCCAGGTCGCGAACATCATCGTGCTGCGCGCATGGGGCCGGTTGTCGGATCGCTTCGCGAACAAGACCGTGCTCGGCGTCGCCGCCCCTGCGTTCATCGCCTGCATCGGCGCGATGGCGCTGGCCGGGCAGATCGCTCCGCCGGGCTGGACCATCGCCTACCTCACCACGCTGCACGTGCTGATGGGCATGACGTCCGCGGGCGTCGCGCTCGCATCCAGCGCCATCGGGCTCAAGCTCGCGCCGCGCGGGCGTGCAACGGCGTACATCGCGACGAATGCGCTGGTCACCGCGCTCGCCGCCGGCATCGCACCGCTGCTCGGCGGCCTGTTCGCGAGCTTCTTCGAAAAGCGCCAGCTGCGCTTCTCCGTCAATTGGCGTTCGCCCGATGGCGCACTCGACCTTGTAACGCTGTCGATCGGCTGGTGGCAGTTCTTCTTCCTGATTTCCGCGATCGTCGGACTGTATTCGTTGCACCGTCTTTCGCTGGTGCGCGAGGAAGGCGAAGTGCCGCGACGCGAGATGTTGCAGCACGTCCTCAATGTCGCGCGACGCGGCGTACGCAACGCATCCACCGTCGCCGGCTTGCGCGCGGCCGTCGCGTTCCCGGGCGGTCGCGTGCTGCAGGAGCGCAGCCGGCAACGCGATTCGCCGCGTCGAGCGGCCTGACTAGCGTCGCTTGCATGACTGATGACCTAGTCGCCCGATTCATTGCAACTTTTCGCGCTTCTCGCGCATCGGAATAAGGGTGCCGACCCGGCACGCATCCGTTCCATCGCCATGTCCGCCTTCATGCTGCTCGGCACCGTGCTGACGATCGCGCTGGTGCTTGCTCTTTCGCTGCTCACCGGCGATGCGCTGCATCGCGAACACCTCGACGACGACGCGCGCATGCGTCGACGTGCACGCGTGTTCCGCATGCCCACCGTCATCACCCGCAACTACGTCGGCATCGACCGCCGCCGTGCCCCGCGTCCCACGCGCGAACTGCGTCGCGCCGCCTGACGCCCGCTTGCGCCTCCGGGACGCGACGCGCGAGCATCGTGCATCACGTTCCGGAGCGCGCCATGGCTGTCCACATCGTCCGCCTCGGTACACCGCGACTGCCGAACGAAGGCACGCGCTTGGGCACCGTGCGTCGCCCGCCGCGCGGCGTTCGCAAGGAAGACTTCGCATCGCGCGATTTCTATGACGTCTGGCTCCCGACGCTCGCACCGCAGCCCGAGACCGTCGCGCTCGCACTCTCGGCGACCACGCGGGCCGAATTGACGCGGTTCGCACGCCGCTACCGCAGCGAGATGTCGAAGGGTGAAGCACGCCATGTGCTCGACACGCTCGCGGCGCTGTCGCACACCACGGACTTCTCGGTGGGCTGCTATTGCGCGGACGAGTCGCGCTGCCATCGTTCGTTGTTGCGCGAACTGCTAGCCGAACGCGGCGCTGTCATCGCCTGAGCGCCCGCTGCGGTTGAAATCCGCGCGCCGTCCTGCGATACGGACGCATCGGTCCCTGAGCGTCCATCCATGAGCTACGTGCGTTGCGTCCGCGGCATCGCGTCCGGCGTGGAGTATTCCGCCGACGTGCCGATGAACCTCGATCCGGTGGATGGTCGGCCGGTCGAAATGGTGCTGGATCTCGAACGCCTCGCCGCCGAACAACCGGATGCGGCGTGGTATCGGCCGCAGCGTCGCGACATGTGGCGCTTCGGTGCGCTGATGGCGCTAGATGCGAATGATCCCGCCGACGCCGCGCATCTCGTACCGCTCGGCGAAGGCGCGACGCCATTGCTCGATTACGCATCGCATCCCGTTGCAGCCGCCGCGGGCGTGCAGCTGCAGCTCAAGGACGAAGGCAAGGCGCACGCGGGCTACGGCGCGAACCCGACGCAGAGCTTCAAGGACCGCGGCATGGCGATGGTCGCGGCGCAGGCGCGTCGTCTAGGCCTCACGAAACTCGCAGTGCCGACGCAGGGCAATGCCGGCGACTCGCTGGTGCGTTATGCGCTCGCCGGCGGGCTGACGGTGGTGGTCGCGATGCCCGACGACACGCCGATGCCGATTCTCGGCAGCGTCGCCGCGGCCGCGCGTCGCTGGCCTGATCGCGTCACGCTCGAGCTGGTCGGCCCGACCATCCGCGAAGCCGGTGCGTTCCTCAAAGAGCACTACATCCCGCAGGGCTACTTCTCAGTCGCGACGTTCCAGGAACCGGGTTGGCGCATCGAAGGGAAGAAATCGTTGGGGCTCGAACTCGCGGAACCGGCGCCGGGTGACACGCACTGGTCGTTGCCCGACGCGGTGATCTATCCCACCGGCGGCGGCACCGGCGTGCTCGGCATGTGGAAGGCCTGGGACGAACTCGAGGCGCTCGGGCTCATCGATTCGAGACGCCCGCGCATGCTGTGCGTGCAGAGCTCGGTGACCGCGCCACTCGTGCGTGCGTTCGACGCGGGTGCGGACGACACGACCGTCGTCGATGCGGGCCAGACGCTCGCGACCGGCCTCAATGTGCCCGGCGGCGTCGGCCATTTCCGCGTGCTGCAGATCATCCGCGCGAGCGATGGTGCTGCGATCGCCGTCGACGAAGCGGACATCGCGAACGAGCTGTCGGCCACGTGGCGACGCACGCACGACTGGATCAGCCCCGAAGGTGCTGCGTGTCTCGCGGCGTTGCCGCAGCTGCTCGATCGCGACCTGGTGCGCCGCGGCGAACGCGTGGTCGCAGTGAATACCGGATCGAGCGAGAAGTACCTGCCCGCGTTGCGACACCTGCTTTGACGCGCAAGGCGCTCGCGATGGCACCAATGACCTACCGCAATGGGACCGCCGCGTTCATGTGGGTCATGACCGTCGTATGGAACGCGATGCTGCTGGTGATGACGTGGGTGCTGCTGCGCGACGGATCGCCGTCGCTGCGGTCACCACTCGTGATCGCCGCGATCTTCACCGCGTTCTGGATCGCGGGCATGGCGCTTGCGATCGTTGCGTCGCGGCAGGCCTGCACGCGCGTGCAGTTGTTCGACGACGGCAGACTGTCGGTGCGCCAGCGATTTCCGTTCCGCGCGGTCGAACATCGTTTCGCGGCGCGCGATCGGCCGCGAGCGGAAGTGGTCGAAGGTAAGAACAGCGACGGCGATCCCTACTTCACCTGCGAGCTGCACGTCGGCGAACTGTTTCCGGCACCGGTGCGCGTGGTCGAAGGCCGACGCGACCGCTGCGAGACGGCCTGCAGGCGCATCAACGACGCGTCGCGCTGAGCCTCAACCGGGCCCGCCCTCGCGCAGTTCCTTGGCGTTCCACAGGTCGAAGCGTCGCTGGCCACGTGCAGTGTCGACGATGAACTCGATGATCCCGTCCGGGATATGCACGAACACACCGGCCACGCGCAGCGTCGCGGCCTTGATTGCCTTGAAGAAGGCACGGTCCGCGCGCGGATCGATATGGGAGACGGCGAGCACGCGGATCGCGTGCACATGCTCGGCGACGGACGCTTCGAACGCAGCCTCGTCGAGGCGGCGCGCATCGAGGCGTGCGATCGCATCGGCATGGTCGACGATGGCGTCGGCGATCTCGGAATAGGCGCTCATCGGCAGCAGGTCGTGCGTGGGCCGGGCAGTTTACGCACGCGCGGCGACGGCATCACGCCGTCGCCGCGGACACAACGTATCGGTCAATCGCAGACGCGCACGACTTCCTTGTAGGTGCGGTCCTGGCGATGGCGCTGGATCTTGTGACCCGCCACGCCGCCGGCAACCGCGCCACCGACCGTCGCGAGATCCTTGCCGGTGCCGCCACCGATCTGATGGCCGACCAGGCCACCAAGCGCGGCGCCGAGCACGGTGCCGGTCACGCGATGCGGATCCTGCACGGGCTTCTTGTGATAGACGACGCGATCGTGGCAGCGCGGCTGGGCCTGCACGGCGGGCGCGGCAACGGCGGCGGAAAGAAGGGCGGTGACGGCGAGGGAACGGATGAGGTTCATGGCGAACTCGTTCGGGGAAAGACGACCCGAATCTAGGCAACGCCACCCCGCTGGAAACTGACTCGGGGTATCCCGAGTCAGGCGGCGGTAATGGACGCGACGACCGCGCATGTGCTGCGTGTTCGAAGTGTCGATGCCACGCGGCGCACGGTGGTCGGGCCGTCGATGATGTTTCGCCGGATCCGGTCACTCGTCGAACAGCGCTTCGACATCGCGCGATGATCGCGGCCGTACGGCGCGCGCGTACTCCACGCCGTCGCGCATCAGCACGAACGTCGGCCAAAGCTTCACCCGGAAGGATCGGCCCAGTGGACGACCGCGGCCGTCCTCGATGCGCAGGTGGGCGACGTCGTCGTGGGTTGACAGCACATGCTCCACCAGCGGTTCGGCGGCGAGGCAGTGCGGGCACCACGGCGCGCCGAATTCCAGAAGCACGTCGCCGCGCATGGCGTCTACCGCATCACGCGTGGGTTCCTGCGCCACGTAGGCGCGGCTCATCGCCATGCGGTCAGTGGTGGCCGCGGCCGAAGCCGGGATCGCGCGAGCGGGTGCGGTCGATCGCCGAAGCGTCGTCCTCAGCCTGCGTCTCGGGCTGGTTCGCGGGCGAAACCTTCTGGCCGTGGCGATCGAGATCGCGCGCCTCGTCCTTGCGGCCGGATTCCTGGGTGGCGCGGCGTTCTGCCGGGTCGGTTCGCATGCTCGTCTCCTCAGCTCGGGTTGCTGTCGCTGCCGTCGCGGCGGTCGTCGCGGCCGGCATCGCGCGTCGGCGATTCGTGGGGCTGCACGGACTTGCGCTGGGTCGGGCCGTCCTTGCCGGCGCGCAGCGCATGCGTGCGACCGCCCAGATCGTCCGGACCCGGCGGCGGATTGGCGCGACCGGCGTCGCGCAGGTGCTTCTCGTGGGTGTTTTTGCTCATGGCGACCTCCTCGTGTGTCCACGATCCTGTCGCCCCGCGCGTTAGCCAGGGGCCATGGGGCGGTGAGCCCCGCATAACGCCGCCGGTCGGAAATCCGCGCGCCATGCACGCGCTGCCCACGGCCGGACGGTAGGTTAGCAACGCTAATGAGACGTCCGTCACATTCCAGTGCTCGACCCATTCGACTGGCCTTCGCGCTGGCGGCGTTCGTGTGCGCCTTCGCGGCGTTTGCGAGCCCGCCTGCCTCGCAGACGGTCGGGCATTGGCAGGCGCGCGGCGATGGCGTCGGCGCGCAGGCCGCCTGGCGGATCCCGCCCGGGGATTCGGGCATCACCCTGCAATGCGACCACGGCGATCCGCGCGTGCTGCTGCGCATCGATGGCTCGGTGCTGCCGTCCGACCTGCAACAGGTCAGCCTGATCGCCGACGGCATCGGCATGGAATATCCGCTGGAGCGCTCGGCTGCCGGCGGCTATCGGTCGAAGATCGCGCTCGACGCGCCCATCCTCGACCGCATGCTGGTCGCGAAGTCGTTCACGCTATTCGGCGGCGGCCGCGCGGTGCGCACCGGCGTTCCGGGCGATGCGCTGGCCCGCGTGGTGCGGGCCTGTCGCGAACTTCACTGGCCGCGCGACGCCAGGATGGATCCCAGCGACGCCGGCTTCGCGAAGAAGTAGCCCTGGCCGAGTTCGCAGCCGAGCACCATCAGCGCCTGTCGCTGCGCTTCGGTCTCGATGCCCTCGGCCACCACTTCAAGGCGCTGTGCGCGCGACAACGCGAGGATCGCGCGGACGACGGCGGTGCTGCCGCCTTCTTCCTCGATCTGCAGGTCGCTGATGAACGAGCGATCGATCTTCACCGTGTGCAGCTTGAAGCGGTGCAGGTAGCTCAGCGACGAATAGCCGGTGCCGAAGTCGTCGAGCGCGATCAGCACGCCCTTCTCGCGAAGGCGATTGAAGACGAGGCCAATCTGCTCGGGATTCTCGAGCAGCGCGCCCTCGGTGACTTCGATGCGCACCTGCGACGGCGACACCCCCTTGTCGTCGACGAGCTGCAGGAAGCGCTGGTCGAGTTCCTGCGAACGGAAGTGGCGCGGTGAGAAGTTGAGGTTGACGTACTGACCGGGCTTGAGCAGCTGCGGGATGCGATCCAGCGTGCGCTCGAACATCTGCCAGTCGATCGCTTCCATGCTGCCGCTCGCATCGGCGACGTGCAGGAAGGCCGCCGGGGCGAGCACGCCACGATCCGGATGGTTCCAGCGGATCAGCGCTTCGTAACCGACCACTGCGCCATCGACGAGGCGCACGATCGGCTGGAAATACGGCTCGAATTCCTGACGCGTGATCGCGCGACGCAGGTCGCTTTCGACTTCGAGCAGCTGCAGCGCCTGTTCGTGCAGCTGTTCGTCGAAGACCTCGATGCGATGACGGCCGCCGGCCTTCGCGCGATACATCGCGATGTCGGCGTCGCGCAGAAGATCTTCCGGCGACGTGTAGTGCGGGCTGCTCAGCGTGATGCCCACGCTCACGCCGGAAAACAACTCCTTGCCTTCGACCCGCACCGGCTCCTTCAGCGCATCGATCACGCGCTGGCCCATGCGCATCGCCGTTTCCGGCGAATCGACTTCCATCAGGATCGCGAACTCGTCACCGCCCAGGCGCGCGACCATGTCGCGGCCGCCGCGCACGCACTTGCTGAAGCGGCGCGCGACTTCCTTGAGCAACGCGTCGCCGACCAGATGGCCGACCGAATCGTTGATGACCTTGAAGCGGTCGAGGTCCATGAACAGAACAGCGAAGCGGTAGTGCGGATCACGCTCGCGGTGCGCGAGTGCGCGAACCAGCTGGTCACGCAGGTAGGCGCGGTTGGGCAGTCCCGTCAGCGAGTCGTGCAGCACTTCGTGCTTGAGGCGCTGTTCGATCTGTTCGCGTACCTCGATCTGTTCGGACAGCTCGACGGTGCGCTCGGCAACGCGGCGCTCCAGGTCGGCGTATGCGTTCTTGAGCTCGGCCGCGGCACGCTGACGCTCCAGGCCGTTCGCGATCTGGTAGCTGATGAAAGTCAGCAGTTCGCGATCGCGATCGGTGTAGCCCACGCCCGGCGTATAGCTCTGCACCGCGAGCAGGCCCATGACGCGATCGCCAAGCACCAGCGGCACGCCCAGCCACGCGACCGACTCCTTGCCGATGACATTGAGCTCGCCGCGACGCTGCAGGTCGCGGATGTGTTCGATCGTCTCCGGCTCGGTCATGTCGAGCAGCAGCGGCTTGCCGTAGCGCATCGCGTATTCGGATACCCCGCGTCCTACCGGCCGGCTCTCGGCCTTGTTGCCGTACTGGTCGACGAAATACGGGAAGTGCAGCGTGCCGCCGTCGTCGGAAATCAGCGCGATGTAGAAGTTACGCGCGTCCAGGAACTCGCCGACGATGCGGTGCACCGCCGCGTGGAACTCGTCGAGGTTGGTCGCGGTATGCGACAGCTCGGCGATGCGGTACAGCGTTTCCTGGATACGCACGCTGCGCTGGCGTTCGTGCACTTCGAGGGTGAGTTCGTGCGTGCGCTCTTCGACGCGACGCTCGAGCTCTTCCTGCTGCAGCTTGCGATCCAGCGCGGTGAGGATGTGGCTGCCGACGTACGCCAGCAGTGCCTGGTCGGCCTGCGTGTAGCGCGGACGCTCGATGTAGCTCTGCACGACGAGCACGCCGCGCACGCTGTTGCCCACCAGGATCGGCACGCCCAGCCAGTCGTAGGCGTCCATGCCGATGTCGCGCATCGGCCCTGAGATCTGCTTGCGCATCGCATCCATCGAGCCCATCAACGGATGCCTGTCGCGGATCACGTACCAGGTCAGGCCGCGCTCCAGCACGTCCATCGAGATGAACTCGTTGGGCGGGCGCGTGATCGTGTCTTCGGTGTCGACCAGGTAGATGAAGCGGATGGCGTCGCGCGTGTCGTCGTACAGCGCGATGTAGAAGTTCTCGGCGTACATGAAACGGCCGACGATCGCATGCAGCTCGCGCAGCATGTCCTCGAGGTCCATTTCCGAACTCGCCATGTCGGCGATCTGGAACAGCGCCGACTGCAGCTGCTCGGAGCGCTCGAGCGCCCGCATCGATTCGGTGAGCCGATTCTTCTCGAACACCGCGCGTGCAACCGGCGCCAGCAGTTCGCACTGCTCGCGCACCTGCGCGCGCATGTGCGGCTGGCCGTCGAGCACCACGCCGATCGCGTCGCCGCTGTCCTGCACTTCGATGCAGGCGGCAATGCGACTGCGCGTCGGGTCGACCGCCCAGTCGTCGCTGCTACGCGCCGAGCGTGCGAGTTCGAGATCGCCGTCCAGCAGGCAGGCTTCCGACGTGCCGCGCAGATCGCTGCCCGCGGTGCGCCAGACGACGGCGACGCGCTCGAAGCCTTCGTCGGCGAGATACGACTGGACGCGCTCGGCGAAATCCGCGATGTCGGACGCATCGAGCAGACCGCCGAGCGCGCGCCCGATGCGCTGCCGCTCTGCCGCCGGTGCTCGTTCCATCCTCATCGCGTTCAATGCCGTTCCCATCGAGTCCATCTCCGGCCGCCTCCGGCCATGCCTAGCGGGAGGTGGTCCTCCCTAACGTTCTATCGGCCGGGCGCGTTCCTGACTTGAACGGTCGGCCGTGACGGGTTTCAGGCTTTCGAGACGAACGGGGTGCAAGGAACGTACCACCGCCACGGTGCATCCACGGCGTGACGGATGCCGATCCGGCCGCCGTTTACGGGCTGTTCGGGCGGAGGTGTGCCGTCGTCCACGATTCTCAGTCCGCCAACGCCGGTGATGAGGTCGATGCCGTCCTGCGCTCCGGTAATGTCGAACGCAGCGCACAGGCGCGCCGGCCCGCGACAGAGATCGACGTCACGTTTCGCCGCAGGTCGCGCGGCACGCATCAGCTCCAGGCCATCGAGCGGCTCGAGCGCGCGAATCAGCACCGCGACGCCTTCGCCGTCCTCGCCGCAGACCGGGTTGCAGCACCAGTGCATGCCGTAGGTGAAGTAGACATACAGCCGCCCCGGCGGGCCGAACATGGTGCGGGTGCGCGGCGTCGGGCCGCGATAGCTGTGCGCCGCCGGATCCTCCGCGCCGCAGTAGGCTTCGGTTTCGACGATGCGACCGCGACGGCCGTCGTCGCGCACCAGCACTTTGTTGAGCAGCTCGACCGCGACGATGCGCGGATCGCGCCGGTAGAACGCACGCGTAAGCGTTCGCCCGCGCCGCCGGTGCGACGACGCATTCACCACGCGCGCCGGAGCATCGCGGCCCGCCCATCGCCAGGGTCATGCATGCCCGCCCGCGTCCGTCTTGTCGGCTGCCTGCCGAGCCTCATCATCTCCGTCGTGCTGACCATCCTGGTCAACGTTCTATTGCGCGCCTGCAGCGTCTGATCAGCGCAGCGTGCTGGTCGACTGCTCGAACGGCAGCAGCGTCGCGCCGGTGGCTTCGATCGCCGGTCGCGCGGCTTGGTGGGTCGGCAGGTCGCTGTCGGTGACCAAGAGGATGCGCCCCGCGGCGATTTCGTCGTGGAATTTTTGACGCACCGGATCCGGCAGGCCCGAACCGAACAGCGCCGACGAGAAACCGCCGATGCCCGCCCCCGCCAGCGCAGCGATGCCCGCGCCTGCCAGCGTGATGCCGACCGGTGGAAACACCATCGCAGCGAGCCCGAGCAGCAGGCCGGTGGCGCCGCCGGCGACCATGCCCTTGATAGCACCGGGTATGGCGTCGCTGTCGGCTTCCTTGTGATCGTTCGAGATCGCGTCGAGCTCGATGTCCGAGCGCGCGACGAGCATCAGGCATTCCTCGCCGATACCCGCGTTGCGCGCAGCGTTCATCGCGGCGCGCGTCATGTCGAGGTCGGTGGTGCTGTAGACGTGGCGGGTCTTCATCGCGACTCCTCATGTGCACGCGTTGCGGACGTGCCGGATCGCGGCAGCGTGGCGCGCGCCGGGTACACGAGGCGTGAGGGGCTGTCTGCGATAATCCGCGCATGACACTGAAGATGATCGGCTTCGACGGCGACGACACGCTGTGGCGAAGCGAAGACTATTTCGCGCAGGCGCAGGCGACGTTCGAATCGATCGTCGCGCCGTATGTCGAACTGCGTGGCGAGGCGTTGCACCAGCGCTTGTACGCGGTCGAGAAGCGCAACATCGCTGTGTTCGGCTACGGCGTGAAAGGCATGGCGCTGTCGATGATCGAAACCGCCATCGAGATCACCGACGCGCGGATCGCGGCCGCCGACATCCATCGCATCGTGCAGCTCGCGCAGACCATGCTGCGGCATCCGGTCGAGTTGCTGCCGGGCATTCGCGAAGCGGTCGAACGCATTGCATCGCGATGGCCGGTCGTGCTGATCACCAAGGGCGATCTGTTCCACCAGGAAGCGAAGGTGCGTGACTCCGGTCTCGCGGACCTGTTCCATCGCATCGAGATCGTCAGCGAGAAGGATGTCGGCACGTACGCGCGTCTGCTCGACGAATTCGGCATCGACGCGCGCGACTTCGTGATGGTCGGCAACGCGATGCGTTCGGACATCGCGCCGGTCGTCGAACTGGGCGGCCACGGCGTGCACATCCCGTATCACCTCACGTGGGTGCACGAGCGGGAAGCGCATGTCGCCGATGCATCGCGCGTGCGGTCACTCGACAACGCCGCTGGCCTCTTCGACGTGCTCGACGAGATCGAACGCGCGATGACCGCAAAGACAACGTGAGCTGAGCCGATCCGCACCCTGCGGCGAAATTAAATAGGGATTCATTCCGGGGGGCGCATGGTCGACCCATGTCCCGCACGGTGCGGGGCGACTGGAGGATTCCATGGCTCTTACCCGCTGGGTCGCACCTGCCGTCCTCGCCGCCACGCTTGGCGTCGCATCGCTCGCGCCGGCCCCGGCCAAGGCGCAGTCGATGGATCAGCTCACGCAGATGATCGTCAACATCGCCGACGTCGCGTTCCGTGGTGGCCAGCCGTATTACAGCGGCGGCAACTACAGCGCCGACGACCGTCTGATCGTGCGCCAGGATGCCTACGGACGCCCGGTGTACTACCGCGTCGTCAATAACAACGCGTACAACAACGGCTACAACAGCAACTACTACAACAACGGCAACTACAACAATTCGTACTACAACACAGGCTATCGCACTGCACAGCCGTATGGCCGTGCCAATGGCTACTACCGCCAGACGCAACAGGCGCAGCGCGTGAAGTGCAAAAAGAACGGCAAGTGCAAGGCCGAGTACTACGACCCGCGCTATGACCAGAAGGGTTATTACGGTCGCTGATCCGTTCCTGCAGATGTGCTCCGGAAGCCACGGCCTCACGGCCGTGGCTTTTTCGCATGTCGCTGGCACTGCGACACCACCGCGCGCATGATCGACGCCGCCTGCACCGAGCCCACGCCATGACCCGTCTTCGCACCGCCACACTGCTGATCGCCGGTCTGCTCGCTTCCGGCGGGGCGTTCGCGCAGGCGGCATCCGCCGGTGATCGTCATACCGGCGACGCATGGATCGATGCGCGCCTGGTCGACATCGACAGCTACGCAGCGACGTACCACGACGCCTTCGTCGACGAGATGGCCCGCTATCACCGCGCGCCGCGCGAACTCGTGCAGGAACTGCTCGCGCGCCCGGGTTGGACGCCGGGCGACGTCTACTACGCCTGCAGCCTCGCGCAGCAATCGGGCCAGCCCTGCCGAAGCGTCGCCGACCTGCGCGCCAAGGATCCGCCGCCGGGCTGGGATGCGCTTGCGAAGCAGCTGGGCCTGACGTCCGGATCGCCCGGCCTGCATGCGCTCAAGCGCGACATCGTCGCGACCTACGACCGCTGGGCACGGCCGGTTCGGATGGATGCCGAGCTCGCGGCGGATTTCCCTCAGCACCCGCGTGAGGCGGCGAGGCCGGGCAAGCCCGATGCGGCCTCAGCCAAGCCGGCGCCGGCATCGTCGAGCCCAAACCACCACTAGCGGTTACGCATTCGCGGTGACTACCTCAGCGCGTCCGACGGGAGCGGTCGGTGGTTTAGTAGCGCACGCAACTCAACCGGCCTCGTCCCGCTGACATCCGAACGCAGAAAAGCCGGCCACGCGGGGCGTGGTCGGCTTTCTTGTGCTGCATCAACGCGCGCCGGCGAACCGGCGTCGCGGATCAGTACATGCGCTGGCGCTTGGTCACGTCGCGCGACGAACGGCGCGACTGACGCTTCACGGCCGCAGCCGCCTTGCGCTTGCGCTCCTGCGTCGGCTTTTCGTAGAACTCGCGCTTGCGGGTTTCAGCGAGCACGCCAGCCTTCTCGCAGGTGCGCTTGAAACGGCGCAGGGCAAATTCGAAAGGCTCGTTTTCGCGGACTTTGACGCTCGGCATAGGAATCTCGGTGTATAGGAACCGCCGGCCACGAGGCAGGCGAGCCGCCTATGATATCGGCCTGCCTAGCGGCATCGCAAGCCGCTGCTCTCACTTTTTCGTCATGCCGCCCCTGCCGGGGCCGGGGATGACCGCCGGACCGAGGCCAAGTCTTTGAAAATCCTGGGGATCGAGACCAGCTGCGACGAGACCGGGATCGCCGTGTACGACACGACGGACGGCCTTCTGGCGCATGCCGTCTACAGCCAGATTGCGCTGCACGCCGAGTATGGCGGCGTGGTGCCCGAGCTCGCCAGCCGCGACCACGTGCGCAAGACGCTGCCGCTGATCCGGCAGACGCTGGCCGAGGCCGGCGTCGCCACCACCGACCTCGACGGCGTCGCCTACACGGCCGGACCGGGACTGGTCGGCGCGCTGCTCGTGGGCGCCGGTGTGGCGCGCGCTCTGGCTTGGTCGCTGGATGTGCCGGCGGTCGCCGTCCACCACATGGAAGGCCATCTGCTGGCGCCGCTGATGGACGATGCGGACCAGCGGAACGCGCTGCACGCCGGACTCGCGCCCGAACCCTTCGTCGCGCTGCTGGTGTCCGGCGGGCACACGCAGCTGGTCGGTGTCGACGCCATCGGCCGCTACCGCCTGCTCGGCGAAACGCTGGACGACGCGGCCGGCGAGGCCTTCGACAAGACCGCGAAACTGATGGGCCTGCCGTATCCCGGCGGCCCACAGCTCGCCGCGATCGCCGAGCACGGCCGCCCCGGCGCATTCAAGTTCTCGCGCCCGATGACCGATCGTCCCGGCCTCGATTTCAGCTTCAGCGGGCTCAAGACGCAGGTACTGCTGGCGTGGCGCGCGTCCGACCAGAGCGACGCGACCCGCGCGGATATCGCGCGCGCATTCGAGGACGCCGTGGTCGACACGCTCGCGATCAAATGCGCACGTGCGCTCGACGAAACCGGCTTCCGTCGGCTCGTCGTATCCGGTGGCGTCGGTGCGAACCGCCGGCTGCGCGCGAAGCTGCAGGACCTGGCGGCCAAGCGCGACGCGATCGTCGGCTTCCCGCCGCCCGTGCTGTGCACCGACAACGGCGCGATGATCGCGTTCGCCGGCGCGCTGCGGCTGCAGGCCGGCCAGCACGCGGATCTCGGCGTGCACGTCACGCCGCGCTGGGACATGTCGACGCTGCCTGCGGTGGACCTCGTGCCGGCGTGAGTGGACATCGGGGCCGGCGTCCGTAGCATCGCCGCACCGCAACGGGATGCCGCCATGGACCACGTCTTCATCGAAGGCCTCGAGATCGAGGCGCTGATCGGCATCTACGACTGGGAGCGCCGCGTGCGCCAGCGGCTGGTGTTCGACCTCGAGATGGCCTTCGACAACCGCATCCCGGCTGCGAGCGACGACATCGCGCACACGCTCAACTACAAGGACGTGAGCACGCGCATTCGCGATTATGTCGCCGCATCGGGTTTCGGGCTGGTGGAAACACTGGCCGAACGCGTGGCTGAGCTCGTCTTGACCGAATTTCCCGTGCAGCACCTGCGCTTGAAGCTGAGCAAACCCGGCGCCGTTCGCGGGGCACGCGCCGTCGGCGTGATGATCGAACGCTCGCGCGCGGCATGAGCGGCCGCGCGTACCTGAGCCTCGGCAGTAACGTCGAGCCGGAGCGTCATTTGCGTGCGGCGATCGACGCACTGCGCGCACGCTTCGGTGATGTCGTCACATCGCCGGCCTATCGCACGCCCGCGGTCGGTTTCGACGGTCCTGCGTTCCTCAACTCGGCAGCGATCATCGACAGCGACCTCGAGCCGCAGGCACTCAACGACTGGCTGCATGCGCTCGAGGATGCGCACGGTCGCGACCGCAGCGGCCCGCGTTTTTCCGACCGCACGCTCGACATCGACATCGTGCTGTTCGACGACCGCGTGCTCGATGGCGCGGGCAACCTGCGCATTCCGCGCCCCGAGCTGAAGCACGCGTTCGTGCTGCGTCCGCTCGCCGACATCGCACCGGATGTGATCGTGCCGGGTGCTGATCGCACGCTTTCGCAGCTGTGGCGGGCGCACGCGGACTACGGAATGCCGGGCGAGGTCGTGTCGCTCGACTGAGCGCGCCTAGCGATCGTTCGGCATCGCCGGCAACGACAAGGCTTCGGCCTCGATCCACGCGATCGCCTCGTCGACGTCGCCGAATACATCGAAGTTGAAACCGATGCGTCGGCCGATGATGAAGCCGATGCGCCCCGGATCGACCAGATGTGGCGGCATCACCAGCGCCATGACGAAACCCGGCGCGGACTCGGCGGCGGTCGCCCATTCGAAGACGCTGTCGATGCGCAGCGAGAGCGACGGGTTTTCGTTGCCGCGCCAGTTCACGAAGTCGACGAGGAGCTTGCGACCGCCGGCCTCGCACGTCTCGCGGATCGCCGTCGTCACTGCGGCACGTGCGGCATGCAGCGGCAGATCGTTGCCGGGTGCGATGCGCACCAGATCGCCGGGCATCACGGAGTCGGCCATGGCGCTGCTTCTTCGACGGGTCGAGCCGACTTTAGGCCTGCGGCCACGGGCGGTCGAGGCCTAGCCGCCGGCGATGGTGCGGCCGCCGTCGATCGCGATGACCTGGCCGGTGCAGTAGGCGGCATCGAACAGCAGCCAGCGCACGGCATCGGCGATGTCCTCGGGCGTACCCGTGCGACCGAGCGGCGTGCGCGCGAGCATTGCGTCGCGCGCGGCGGTGTCGCCGTCGTTTTCCGGCCACAGGATCGCGCCCGGTGCGATCGCGTTGACGCGCACGTCCGGGCCGAGTTCAAGCGCGAGCGACTTGGTCGCCATCACCAGCGCGGCCTTGGCCATGCAATAGATCGAATGCTGCGGCAGCGGCCGGTCGGCGTAGATATCGGCGATGTTGACGATGGCGCCGCGTGTCGCGCGCAGGTGCGGCGCGGCCGCCTGTGCGAGGAAGAACGGTGCGCGCGCGTTCGATGCGAACAGGTCGTCCCATTGCGCAGGCGTAACGCTGCCGAGCGGTGTCGCGCGGAACGTCGATGCGTTGTTGACGAGCCCGTCGAGACGGCCGAATCGGCCCACGGTTTTCGCGACGAGTTCGGCAAGACGATCGAACTCGGCGAGGTCCGCCTGCAGCGGCAACGTCGACCCCGGCCGCACGCGCTCGAGTTCGCTGCACAGCGCGAGCGCCTCGTCGGCCGAGCCGCGGTAGTGCAGCGCAATGTCGCAGCCGGCGGCGTGCAGCCGTCGGACGATCGCAGCGGCAATGCGTCGCGCCGCGCCCGTCACCAGCACCACCGGGCGTGCATCGCCCGTCGCCATCGCCTGCATCACCGCTCCTTTCGACACGCGTCCCGTATCCTGCGCGAGTCTCCCATGTCCCGTGTCCCGATGCCGATCGATCCTGCCGCGCGCGCTGCGTCCGAGCTTCCGATGCCCGACGAGGCGGCGCAGGCGCACAGCCGCAAACTCGCCGCGCATATCGACGCGGAGATCGCCGCGTCGGGCGGCGCGATTCCGTTCTCGCGCTTCATGGAACTCGCGCTCTACGCGCCGGGCCTCGGCTACTACAGCGCGGGTGCGACGAAGTTCGGCGAAGCCGGCGATTTCGTGACCGCACCCGAACTCGGCCCTGTATTCGCCGCATGCGTCGCCGACGCGGTCGCGCCGGTGCTGCAGCAATTGGGACCGGGCGCGCTGATGCTGGAACTTGGCGGTGGCACCGGTGCGTTCGCGCAGGTCGCGTTGATGCGCCTGCTGGAACTCGACGCGCTGCCGTCGCGCTATCTCATCCTCGAACCGTCGGCGCAGCTGCGCGAACGCCAGCGCGCGCGGCTGTTCGAACGCCTGCATCCGATGCTGTTCGAACTGGTCGAATGGGTCGACGGCCCGGTGCCGCACGACTGGAACGGCGTGCTGTTCGCGAACGAAGTGATCGATGCGCTGCCGACGCCGCGTTTCGCGATCCGCAACAGCGAGGTGATGGAGCAGTACGTCGCCAGCGACGGCGAGCGCTTCGTGACTCAGTGGCGCCCCGGCGATTCGATGCTTGTGCAATCCGTACGCCATATCGAACGCCGCATCGGCCGCGCACTGCCTGACGGTTACGTCTCTGAAGTGCTGCCGCAACTGCCGTACTGGATCCAGGCGGTGTCCGGCGGCATGAAGCGCGGCGCGATGCTGTTCGTCGACTACGGCTATGCGCGCGACGAGTTCTACGCGGACGATCGAAGCAACGGCACGCTGCGCGCGTTCTATCGGCACCGCATGCACGACGACGTGTTCGCATGGCCGGGCCTGCAGGACGTGACTGCATCGGTCGATTTCACTGCCCTCGGCGAAGCCGGGCTGGCGGCAGGTTTCGATTTTGCCGGCTACTGTTCGCAGGCAAGCTTCCTGCTCGGCAACGGGCTGGCCGGCGTGCTGTCGCGCATCGAGCAGATCGGTGACGAGGCCGAACGCATGCGTCGCACCAACGAGGTCAAGCACCTCACGCTGCCCAGCGAAATGGGCGAGCGCTTCCAGGCGATGGGCTTTTCCAAGGATGTCGAATTCGGCGCGGCTTTCCTCGTCGGCGACCTGAGCCATCGGCTGTGACATCGCGTCCGGCATGGGCACTGCCGCTGTGGATCGCGATGTATGTCGCGATCACGATCGGTTCGCTGCTGCCCGCGCACGACCTCCCGTCGCCGGTGTTCGAGGGCATGGACAAGGTCGAGCATGCGCTGGGCTACGCGGTGCTCGCGGCGTACGGCACGTGGCTGTATCCGACGCGCTGGTTGCGCGTGCTCGTCACGGTGATCGTGTTCGGCATCGCGATCGAGATCGCGCAGGGCCTGTTCACGACATCGCGCTCGGCCGATCCACTCGATGCACTCGCCGATGCGATCGGCGCCGCGCTCGCGCAAGCGGCCTGGCGCGCCTCGCGTCACCGCGCTGAACCGTCGCCGTAGCGGCCGTAAAACGTGTGATTCGCGCGAAAATCGCGTGATAACCTCGCGACGATGACGACGATCCGACGCCCCCTTCTGCGCGCGCTCACCTGCGCGATCGCACTCGCCGCCGCGTCCTGCGCGGTGCCGCCGCCGACCGTGCCGACCACGCCACCGCCGGTGGTGACGCCGCCTCCGCCGCCTCCGGTTCCGGCGCGCGTTCCGTTCGAAGCCGCGCGCGCGAAGTTCGTGCAGGACACCGCGAAGCAGTACGGCATCGATTCGGCGTACATCCAGTCGGTGCTGGCGAAGGCACAGATCCGCGATTCGATCGTCACCGCAATGTCGCGGCCGGCCGAAGCCAAGCCGTGGCGCGACTACCGGCCGATCTTCCTGACCGATGCGCGCATCAACGCCGGTCGCCAGTTCTACGCCGACAACCGCAGCGACCTCGCCAGCGCCGAAGCGCGCTACGGCGTGCCGGCCGAGATCATCACCGCGATCATCGGCGTCGAAACCAGTTACGGCGCGAACAAGGGCAGCTATCCGGTCGTCGATGCGCTGTACACGCTCGCCTTCGCGTACCCGCGCAGCGGCGATCCGGCGAAGGCGGCGCGCGAGGAGCAGCGCGAGCAGTTCTTCCGTGGCGAGCTGGGCCAACTGTTCGCGCTCGGCAAGGAAACCGGTTTCGACATCACCCAGCTCAAGGGCAGCTATGCCGGCGCGATGGGCTGGGGGCAGTTCATGCCGTCGAGCTATCGCGAGTTCGCGGTCGACGGCGACGGCGACGGGCGTCGCGACCTGTTCGACAACAAGGCCGACGTGTTCGCGTCGATCGCCAACTACTTCGCGAAGAAGGGCGGCTGGGTACGCGGCGGGCCGATCGCGGTGCGCGTGACCCATGATCCGTCGGCACAGACCTTCGAGCCCGAAGCGCTCGATCCGATCTACACGATGAGCGAGTTGCAGGCACGCGGTTATCGGCCGCTTGCATCGGTGCCGCCGGGCGTGAGCGCGGTGCCGCTGCGTTTCGACGGCGCCAACGGTGTCGAATACTGGCTCGGCTTCCGCAATTTCTACGCGATCACCCGCTATAACATCTCGAAGCATTACGCGATGGCGGTGTACCAGCTGGCCGAATCGATCGCCGGCCGCGATGTACCGCCGCTTCCTGCCGCCGCAACCGGAACTGCTCCGGCCCCATGAAGAAGCTCGTCGTCGTGCTGGTCTGCGCGGGCCTTGCCGCCTGCGCAAGCGCTCCACGCCCGTCATCGGCACCGCCGTCGTCGACCGCATCGGTCGTGCGGCCGTCGCCGTCGCCTGCGGGCCATGACTGCAGCTGGTACCAGCCGGCCGAGGAAGACCTGAGCAAGCGCGGCGATTACGTCGCCGGCGGGCTGTACCGGCCCGACGAGAACGATCGCGTGCCGACCGCGATTCCGGATGTCGCGTGTATTCCGGAACCGCAGGTCGTGTCGCTGCCGCGTTCCAAGCTCGGCAACAAGCCGGTCTATACGGTGCTCGACAAGGAATACCGCGTACTCGACGACACGCATGGCTTCGTCGAGGAAGGCCTGGCGTCGTACTACGGCGAGAAATTCCACGGCCGCCGCACGTCGAACTGGGAGGTGTACGACATGTACGCCTTCAGCGCGGCGCACAAGACGCTGCCGCTGCCGAGCTTCGCGCGCGTCACCAATCTCGGCAACGGCAAGTCGGTGGTGGTGCGCATCAACGATCGCGGGCCGTTCCACGACGGCCGTGTCATGGACCTGAGTCTTGCGGCCGCGGTGAAGCTCGGCATCTATCCGGCCGGCACGGGGCGGGTGCGCGTCGAAGCGCTGCAGCCGGGCGACCCGGCGACCGGCACGACATTCGCGTCGACGACGCCGGCGCCTGCGACACAACCGAAGCCGACACCGACTGCGCTCGACGTCGCCACGCGCGACTACCGTTATGCGGTGCGCCCGGCCGACGGCAGCACGCAAACGCAGGGCTTCGAGGACTGGATGGCGCAGCGCGGCGTGCATGTCGCGACGGGCAAGCCGGCGACGATCGTGCCGTCGACCACGCAGGTCGCGACGGCCGAGCGCACGACGGTGACGATGCCGAGCGCGACGCAGACGGTCGTGACGTCCGCATCGCTCGCCGCGCCGACAACGTCCGTCGCCGTAACGCCACTGCCCCCAACTGCGAGCGCGCCTGTCGTCAGCGCACCTACGTTCACTACACCCGCCGCCACCGCATCGATCGACGACGCGATCACCCTGCAGGTCGCGAGCTTCTCCGCGCGCGACAACGCCGATCGCGCGCTCGCCACGCTGCGCGATGCCGGCATCGCCGGCGCGCAACTCTTTGATGCCGTCGCCAAGGGCCAGCCGATCTGGCGCCTGCGCATCGGCCCGCTTCCCGCCGCTGGCGAGGCGGAACTCGCCGCGCGTGTCCGCGGTCTAGGCTTCGCCACGCCGCAACGCGTGCACGATTGAGTCGCCGCGCGGGTTTGCCCGCGGCGTCCGTGCGTCCAGAATGTCCATCCGCATCCGTTCGACCGCCGCCCTGCCGGCCCGGAGTCCCGTCCCGATGAAGTCCCCCGCCCGTCTCGCCGGCCTGCTTGCCGCCGGTCTCACCCTGTCGCTCGGCCTGGCCGTCGCCCAGACCGGCCCGGTGCCGAACAACACGCCGCCGCCGGCCGCGATCGACGAGCTGCCCGTTCCGCCGCCGCCGGCCGTGAACGCCAAGGCCTGGATCCTGATGGACTACGCGAGCGGCAACGTGCTCGCGGGCCAGAACTACGACGCGCAGGTCGAGCCGGCGAGCATCACCAAGGTGATGACGAGCTACGTGGTCGCCGCCGAGCTCAAGGCTGGCAAGGTCAAGCGCGAGGATCAGGTCATGATGACCGAGAACGCGTGGCGCAAAGGCGGCGCCGGCACCGAGGGTTCGTACTCGGGCTTCGAGGTCAACAAGACCGCACCGCTGATCGAGATGGAAAAGGGCATGGTGGTGCAGTCGGGTAACGACGCCGCCATCGCGCTCGCCGAGCACATCGCCGGCAGCGAGGACGCGTTCGCGTCGCTGATGAACGCCTACGCCGCGCGCATCGGCCTCAAGCACACGCACTGGGCGAACCCGGATGGCCTGCCGGCCGAAGGCCACTACACGACGGCGCACGATCTGGCGCTGCTCGGGCGCGCGCTGATCCACGACTACCCGGAGTCGTACTCGCTCAACAAGATCAAGGAATACACGGTCGGCCCGATCACGCAGAGCAACCGCAACCGCCTGCTGTGGCGCGACCCGTCGGTCGATGGCATCAAGACCGGCCACACCGCGACCGCCGGCTACTGCCTTATGGGCTCGGCGCAGCGCGGCGACCAGCGCCTGATCTCGGTGGTGATGGGCGAGCCCAGCGAACCCAATCGTGTCGACGACAGCCAGGCGCTGCTCAACTGGGGCTTCCGCTTCTTCGAGACGCACAAGCTCTACGACGCCGGCAAGCAGGTCGCGGTGCAGAAGGTCTGGAAGGGCAAGGAAGACCAGGTCCGCCTCGGCCTGTCCGAGCCGATGATGGTCACCCTGCCGCGCGGCCGCTACCAGCAGCTCAAGCCGGTGATGGACGTCCCGAAGCAGCTCGTCGGCCCGATCGCGAAGGGCCAGAAGATCGGCAGCGTGCGCGTGATGCTCGGCAACCAGGTACTCGCGCAGCGCCCGCTGATCGCGCTCGACGCGGTCGAGGAAGCCGGTTTCTTCAAGCGGCTCTGGCATGAGCTGCTGATGTGGTGGAACTCGTAAGCGCCACGCCTCGGATCCACGGACAAGCCGGCCTCGCGCCGGCTTTTTCGTCTTAGCGAATCCTTAGCGGGACGAGCCGATCGGCGGCGTCTTTACTGCCGCTATGCTGGCGGCCGGCGCGCCGCGCCGACCACCCAGCAGCCAGGAAGCTCGACGCATGACCGTTCGGAACACCGCACTTATCGCCCTCGCCTTCATCGCCCTGCCGGCGGCCGCCGCGAGCATCGACGAGACGCGCCAGCAGCAGACCGGGCAGATTCCGACCTGCGCGCGCCCGCTCGGCACGCTGTCGGTGATCGAGCCCGAGCACGGCACCAACTGGTGGTCCGGCCAGCAGCTCGAAGCGCCCAGCAAGCTCATCAAGCTCTTCGTCGCGAAGTCGCATTGCTTCACGCTGGTCGACCGTGGCATGGGCATGGACGCAGCGATGCGCGAGCGCGAACTCGCGTCCAGCGGCGAGCTGCGCAATCGCTCAAACATCGGCAAGGGCCAGATCAAGGCTGCGGACTACGTGATGGTCCCGGACCTCGTGAACGCCAACAACAATGCGAGTGGCAACAACATCGGCGGGTTGCTCGGCGGCTTGGTCGGTGGACGCGCGGGCGCCGCGATCGGCGGCCTGAACTTCAAGAGCAAGACGGCGAACGTCGTCCTGACCGTCACCGACGTGCGCTCGTCCGAGCAGGTCGCGATGGCCGAAGGCAACGCCAAGAAGACCGACCTCGGCTGGTCCGGCAGCGGCGTGCTGTTTGGCAGTTCGGGGCTCGGTGGTCTGGGTGCAGGGGGCTACGCCAACACCGAAGTCGGCCAAGTCGTCACGCTCGCCTATCTACAGGCCTACACCGACGTGATCGCCCAGCTCGGCGGCTTGCCGGCCAACGCCAGCGCCGCCAACTCGACTCAGGCCGTCACGGTCGCCAAGCCCGCGCGCTTGTTCAGCGACGCCGCCGGCAAGGGCAAGGTCGTCCGCGCGCTCGACGTCGGCATGATGCTGTACCCCACCGGCCAGAAGCAGGGCGCGATGTGGGAAGTCGAGGACGAATTCGGCAACAAGGGCTGGGTGTCGTCGATGCTGCTACAGATGTCGAAGTAAGGCACGCCTCGCGCACTGCGGTCGCCCGGCGCGACCGCAATGCCTCGATGCATTGGGTCATGACGCTCTCGTCCCCATAATCGGGCCCATGGACATCCATTCCGACAACCCTGCGCACGGGTTCCAGTTCCCGGGCGAATTCGAACTGTCTGCGATGGGGCCGGCCGAGGCCGGGCTCGAAGTCACGCTGCCGCGCCTGTTGACCGAAGGCGGCGTCGACGTGGTGCACGAGGACGTGACGTGGAAGCCGTCGTCGAACGGCAAATACGTGTCGGTGCGCATCCGGTTCCGCGCGAACAATCGCGAGGATCACGATCGCGCGCACCGCATCCTGCGTGACCACCCGGAAGTGAAGTGGACGATCTGACCGCCTGCGCGGTGGCCGTTGCCGAGCCGGAATCCACGGCCCTCGACATCCCCGCTGCGCGCGTTCGCGATCTCGGTCGCCAGCCCTACGAGCCGGTGTGGCGCGCGATGCAGGCGTTCACCGATACCCGTGACGACACCACGCCCGACGAGCTGTGGATCGTCGAACACGATCCGGTGTTCACTCTCGGCCAGGCCGGTAAGCCCGAGCACGTGCTGATGGCGGGCGACATCCCGGTGATCCACGTCGATCGCGGCGGCCAGGTGACGTACCACGGCCCCGGCCAGATCGTGCTGTATCCGCTGCTCGATCTGCGCCGGCTCAAGGTCGGCGTCAAGGAATACGTCTGCCGGATCGAGCAGTCCATGATCGACACGCTGGCCGACTGGAACATCCACGCGGTACGCCGCGACGGCGCGCCCGGGGTCTACGTCAACGACGCGAAGATCGGCGCGCTGGGCATCCGCGTTCGGCGCGGCTGCACCTTCCACGGGCTGGCCTTCAACATCGCGATGGACCTGGAGCCGTTCCGCCGCATCAATCCGTGCGGCTACGCCGGCCTGCAGGTGACGAGCATGGCGGATCTCGGCGGGCCGTCCGGGCTGGACGCCGTCAAGCCGCGGCTGGTCGCTCACATCGCCCGCCAGTTTGGGCTTTCGACGGTCGACGCGGCGCCGTCGCTTCCGGCCTGATCCAGCGGCCCACGCAGCCCCGCCGCGAACCATTTCGCGGCCGCTGCCGACGTCTCGCCTCGATCGTCGTTTCCATAACCCCGCCCCACCGTTTCCCGCACGTTTTGGCGTTCACCGCCCCAGCGCGGGACAATGCAGGCCCGGCCATCGCCGGATCGCTTCCTCCACGGCCGCCGCCATGACCGAGTCCGCTCCGCGCACCATTCCCCTCGCCGTCGTCGACAGCGCGCCCGCGCCGCTGGTCGAGGGCGCGAAGCAGCTCGGCGGCGACAAGATCGGCCGCAGCCCGGTGAAGTTCGAGGACGCCCCGGTGTTGCGCAAGCCGTCGTGGATCCGCGTGCGCATTCCGTCGGGCAACGCGGTCGCCAACCTCAAGGCCAAGCTGCGCGAGAACCGCCTCGTCACCGTCTGCGAGGAAGCCAGCTGCCCGAACATCCACGAGTGTTTCGGCCACGGCACCGCCACCTTCATGATCCTCGGTGAGGTCTGCACGCGACGCTGCAGCTTCTGCGATGTCGCGCATGGCCGGCCGAAGCCGCCCGATGCCGGCGAACCGTTGAAGCTCGCGCAAACCGTCGCCGACATGGGCCTGCGCTACGTCGTGGTCACCAGCGTCGACCGTGACGATCTCCGCGACGGCGGCGCGCAGCACTTCGTCGACTGCATCCGTGAGATCCGCGCGCATTCGCCGCGCACCAAGATCGAGGTGCTGACGCCCGATTTCCGCGGCAAGGGCCGCATGGACCGCGCGCTGGATATCCTCGCGACCAATCCGCCCGATGTGTTCAACCACAACATCGAGACGGTGCCCGACCTGTATCCGAACGTGCGTCCCGGCGCCGACTACCAGTGGTCACTGACGCTGCTGCAGCGCTTCAAGGCGCAGCATCCTGACATCGCGACAAAGTCCGGCGTGATGCTCGGCCTCGGCGAAACGATGGAACAGGTGCAGGACACGTTGCGCGACCTGCGCGCGCACGACGTCGACATGGTCACCATCGGCCAGTACCTGCAGCCGACGCCGCACCATCATCCGGTGATGCGTTACTGGACGCCCGACGAGTTCAAGCAACTCGAAGACTTCGGTTACGCGCTCGGCTTCCACCACGTCGCGTCCGGTCCGCTGGTGCGTTCGTCGTATCACGCCGATCGCTCCGCCGCGGAAGCCGGCGTGGTCGAGACCGCCTGAGCGCGTTCAAAGCGCACATCGCGACACGCACTGTCGCGCGTCTCCACGCCGCATTCCCCTGTGCGCGGCGCATAGTCGACGACGTCGTCGTGAAGACGACGGCCGCTGGGTGACGGCGCCCGCATTTGGGCCTGAACGTACGGCGACGAATGCGGAATCCGGGTTGCACCGGGCCCTGCATCGCGTTCATATGCAACGAGCCCGTGCAACTTTCGGCACTGGGCTGCGGTCTGAATCGACTCCACCGTGGTATCCCGGCGATCCGCCGGACCTGATCGGCGTCCCCACGCCCGGTTCCGATGAAGCTAAAAACTCCCCTGCTCGCCCTTCTTCTCACCGCACCGCTCGCGTTGCTCGCGGGCCCGGACGGCGGGTCCAAGACCATCCCGAACGCGCCGACGCCCGACCAGGCCACCGCGGCCAAGCTGGTCTACGGCCTGTTGTCGGATAGTCGCTACGCGTATCGCCCGCGTGCGCTCGACGATTCGCTGTCGGCCGACATCTACAAGCGCTATCTCGAGTCGCTCGATCCGAACAAGCAGTTCTTCACCGCGCAGGACATCGCCAAGTTCGACGTCTACAAGACGCAGCTCGACGATGCGATCAAGAGCGGTGACCTGAGCCCGGCGTACGCGATCTTCGCGTCGTACCGCCAGCACGCCGCGGCGCGTGCGCAGTACGCACGCGATCTGCTCAAGCAGAACATCTTCGACTTCACGCGCAAGGACGACTTCCAGTTCGACCGCAAGGACGTGCCGTGGGCCGCCGACGACGCTGCGCTCGACACGCTGTGGAAGGAGTCGGTGCGCAACGACTGGCTGCGCCTGAAGCTCGCGGGCAAGCAGCCCGACGACATCCGCAAGACGCTCGACAAGCGTTACGCGAACCTCGCGCAGAACATCGGCGAGCTGAAGGGCGAGGACGTGTTCCAGTCCTTCCTCAACAGCTATGCGAATGCGGTCGATCCGCATACCGATTACTTCACCCCGCGCAGCGCCGACAACTTCAACCTCACGATGTCGAACACGCTGGAAGGCATCGGCGCGGTTCTGCAGAAGCAGGACGACGTCGTTGCGATCCGCGAGATCGTCGCCGGTGGTCCCGCGTCGAAGACCGGCAAGGTCAAGCCGGGCGATCGCGTGATGGCGGTCGGCCAGGGCACCAGCGGTGCGATGGAAGACGTGGTCGGCTGGCGCATCGACGATGTCGTCGCCAAGATCCGCGGTACCAAGGGCACGACCGTGCGACTCGACGTCGTGCCCGCGGAATCGCCGCTGGACGCCAAGCCGATGCGCGTGAACATCGTGCGCGATCGCGTGCGCCTCGAGGACCAGGCCGCGAAGGCCGAAACCATCGACGTGCCCGCGAGCAACGGCAAGCCGGCGCAGAAGATCGGCGTCATCAAGCTGCCGGCGTTCTATCAGGACTTCGACGCGCGCCGTCGTGGCGACAAGGACTTCGCGTCCGCCACGCGTGACGTGGCGAAGCTTCTGCAGACGCTGCAGGGCCAGCATGTCGATGGCGTCGTGCTCGACCTTCGCAACAACGGCGGCGGCTCGCTCGACGAAGCCATCGAACTCACCGGTCTCTTCATCGACCAGGGTCCGGTGGTGCAGGTGCGCGAGTCCGGCGGCCGCGTGACGGTCAATGGCGATGACGACAAGCAGATCGCGTGGGAGGGCCCGCTCGCGGTGCTCGTCAACCGCGGTTCGGCGTCGGCATCCGAGATCTTCGCGGGCGCAATCCAGGACTACGGTCGCGGCCTGATCATCGGCGAAGGCACGTTCGGCAAGGGCACCGTGCAGACGTTGCTCGACCTCGATCGTTGGCCGGCCAACGAACAGGCGCGCTTCGGCCAGGTCAAGCTCACCGTGCAGCAGTTCTTCCGCGTGAGCGGCAGCTCGACGCAGCACAAGGGCGTGGTGCCCGACATCGCGTTCCCGGCGTCGGTCGATGCCAGCGAGTTCGGTGAGAGCACCTACGACAACGCGCTGCCGTGGGCACGCATCGCCGCGGTGCCGCACACCGAGTACGGCGACTTCCGCCCGATCCTGCCGACGCTGCAGCAGCATCACGACCAGCGCATCGCCGCCGATCCCGAGTTTCAGTGGTGGAGCCAGGACGTCGAGCAGTTCCGTAAGGAACGCGCCGAGAAGACGGTGTCGCTCAACGAGGCCGATCGCCGCGCCGAACGCGACAAGGAAGAAGCCAAGCGCAAGACGCGCCAGGCCGAGCGCGCGAAGCTGGGCATCGCACTCGATCCGCTCGCGGATGACGATGACGACGGGCTGCAGGCGAACGAGCGCGACATCGCGAAGGATGCGCAGCGCGACAAGCTCGCCGAGAAGCGTCCGGATCCGCTGCTGCGCGAGGCCGCAACCATCCTCGGTGACGCGGTTGGCGTGCTGAACTCCGATCGCCAGCTGTCGGCCAAGGTGCTGCCGACCGCGCGCAGCCCCGGCCACTGGGCGGACTGACGCACGGCGCACATCGCAACAAACGGATAGCGGGCGCCTTCGGGCGCCCGTTATCGTTTGAGCCATGACCACCGCGACCGCAAAACTCGACCGCGCACGCGACCTGCTCGACGCCGGCGAGCCGTCGTTGCAGCAGCTCGCCGATGCGATCGGCTGGAGCCCCGCGCACCTGCAGCGCCGCTTCACCGCGCGTTTCGGCCTGAGCCCGGCGGACTACCTCGCGCAACGCAAGCTCGGGCGCCTCAAGCAGGCCTTGCGCGACGGCGCCGACGTCACCACGGCGCTGTACGACGCCGGCTACGGCTCGCCCTCGCGCGTGTACGAAGCCGGCGCGGCGCGACTGGGCATGGCGCCCTCGCGCTATCGACGCGGCGGTGCGGGCGAGTCCGTCCGTTGGAGCCTGATCGATACCGCGTTGGGTCGTGCGCTGGTCGCCGCAACCGAGCGCGGCATCTGTTCGATCGAACTCGGCGACGACGATGCAGCACTCGAAGCGAAGCTGCGTCGCGAATTTCCGCGGGCGACTTTGGAGCGCGTCGACGACGGCCTCGACGATTACCTCGCGCCGCGGCTGCAGGCTGTCGCGAATGCATTGGCCGGATTGCAGGCCGACGTGCAACTCGACCTCATCGGCACCGCGTTCCAGAAGAAGGTCTGGGACGCGCTCATGCGCATTCCGAAGGGTGAGACGCGCAGCTACGCCGAACTCGCCGAATCACTCGGTGCGCCACGCGGCGCGCGTGCGGTGGCGCGCGCATGCGCCGGCAACCGGCTGGCGATCGTGGTGCCTTGTCATCGCGTCGTGCGCGGTGACGGCTCGCTCGGCGGCTATCGCTGGGGGCTGCCGCTCAAGCAGCGCGTGCTGGAACGCGAACGGGCGTAAGCGGCTTCAAGCGTCGTTGCGACGTTCGCCATCGTTGTGGCTGCGCTCGCCCTGCGCCGGCGGCAGTTCGCCGGACAGCGTTTCGCTGTCGCTGCGCACGTGATCGCCACCGTTCGCCAGCAGGTGGCGACATTCGTGCAACGCACGCTCGGCTTCGCCCAGCAGCTCGAGCGCGGAATCGACGTCGTCGCGCAGCAGCGTACGGCCGACGCTTGCAGCGACGCTTGCCGTGCTCACCAGGTTGCGCAGGTCGTGCAACCAGCGGGCGTGCGACGGCACCTCGTCGAACGGGGGAATCGCCTGAAACATCATCAGAGGCTGGGCTCCACGCAGCGTCGAACCGCGCTTTTCACAGGTCGTTGACGCCACCTTATCGATCGACCCGCCTGCCGCTCAATGGACGCTTGCGTCCTGCAGTCGCTTAAGTAGCTGACCCGCGACACAACGCACGCTCGCCAAAACGCTCGATGTGCTGTGTTTTTGTGTGCGCTACGGCCGCTGCACCTTGGGTCAATAGAAAACCGCTCGCGCAACGCCTGTAATCGAAGGCCATGCATCGGGTTGCGGAGTGCGAATAGCGTGGCCACCGTCGTCGAAAACGACACGCGACTCGAAACACTCTTCGAATGCGACCGCGCGCTGTGCCGCGTGGGCAGCAAGATCCGCGTGCTCAATGCGATCGGCTGGCCCGCCGCGATGGAGGCGCAGTTCCTCGACGGCTGGAATGCCGGGCGACCGCAGCTTCCGCAACCGCCGACGGTGCCCGTCCAACTCGACGCGGAACTCGAAGCGCTCGACGCGATCATGCATCGGCTCGACCGCGGCCATCCCATCGGCAACTGGCTGTTCAAGACCGCGTGGAGCTATCGCGTTGCCGCGCGCATGTTGGAACAGATCGGGCATCCGGGTTTTACGCGGTGCTCGGTGTTGCTCTACGGACGGCCCGACGTGAAATACCGCAGCCAGCATGCGACGGCCGCGGACGGCGCGCGGGAGGTGCTGGCGATCACCGACGACCTGGTCGACCGTCAACTGCTTCCGCCGGTCGAATGCTCGATGACGGCCGAGCAGTTCGCGGCGCGACTGGGCGAGCGCATCGGCGAATACTTCACGCACGACCGCGTCGACGTTGTACTCGACCCGACGCTGTCGTCGAAGGCGACCGCGAGCAGCAGCAAGGTGAAGCTGCGATCCACCGCGATGTTTTCCGATGCGGATCTCGACCAGTTGCTCGAGCACGAAGCTTTCATCCACACGGCGACGCTGCTCAACGGCAAGCACCAACCGCACTTCAAGGCGTTGGGTCTCGGTGCCCCACGTACGACGCGCACGCAGGAAGGACTTGCGACGTTCGCCGAATGCGTGACCGGCGCGATGGACATCGTGCGGCTGCGTCGCATCGCGTTGCGCGTGATCATGGTGCAGAAGGCGCTGGACGGCGCCGACTTCATCGAGGTGTTCAAGGGCTTTCTCGACGCCGGCCAGAGCGACGTCGAAAGCTATCGCAGTGCGTCGCGCATCTTCCGCGGCGGCAATGTGCGCGGGCGCGTTTGCTTCACCAAGGACGGCGCGTATCTCGAAGGCCTCTTCATCACCCACCTGTTCGTACGCAAAGCACTGCAGGAAGGCCGCGCCGAACTGCTGCGCATGCTGTTCGTCGGCCGCCTGACCACCGGCGATGTCGTCGCGCTCGCGCCCTACCTGCAGTCGCACCTCATCGCGCCGGCGGTGTATGTGCCGCCGTGGGCGCGCGAGCCGCAGCGCATCCTGTCGCTGATGGCGTTCTCCGCCGCCGCGCAGCAGTTCCGCCTGGAGGGTGTCGAACTGCAGCGGTTCGCCGAGTACGAGGACGAGGTGATCGACGACGCCGGCAGCGGTTACTGACGCGCCTGCGCAACACGGTGATCCACGCTCCGGCACGGACGGCGACGCGTCGCAGGCGCTAGGCTGTCGAGGTCGCCGCGACCGCGGCCGCCTTCCGGATTCCATCGATGCACGCCCCGTCCGCGCGCACCGCGACGCCGCTCGCCATCGGCATCGCTCTCGCCTCGCTCTACGTGCTGTGGGGCTCGACCTACCTTGCGATCCGATTCGCATTGCACGGCTATCCGCCGTTCCTGCTCGGCGCCTGCCGCATGTTCATCGCCGGCCTGCTGATGTTCGTCGTGCTGCGTCTGCGCGGCACGCCGGGGCCGACCGCGAAGCAGTGGCGCACGCTCACCGTGTTGTCGATCTTCATGGTGCTGCTGTCGAACGGCTTCGTGAACCTCGCGGAGACACAGGTGAGTTCCGGGCTCGCCGCGATCGCAGTCGCATCGATGCCGTTGTTCGCCGGCCTGTTCGCGATGCTGCGCGGTCGGCATCCGTCGAAAGTCGAATGGATCGGCCTGGTGGTCGGCTTCCTCGGCGTCGTCTGGCTCAACGCCGGCAGCGCGCTGCGCGGTTCGACGCTGGGCCTCGTGTGCCTGACGATCGCGCCGATCGCATGGGCCTGGGGCTCGATCTGGAGCCGCGACCAGGACCTGCCCGAACCCTTCATGGCCGCGAGCGCGCAGATGATCGCCGGCAGCGGCTGGATGCTCGTCGCCGCGCTGATCCACGGCGAACGTTTCACCGCCATGCCGAGTACGTCATCGACGCTGGCGATGCTCTACCTCGTCGTCGCCGGCAGCATCTTCGGCTTCACCGCCTACATCTGGCTGCTGCACCACGTGCGCCCGGCACTTGCGACCAGCTACGCCTACGTCAACCCGCCGCTCGCGGTGGTGTTCGGTGCTTTGATTGGCGGCGAGACATTCACCGCCGGCGATGTCGGCGCGATGGCGGTGATTCTCGTCGGCGTGGTGATCATCACGCTGTCGAAGGCGCGGGCGACGAAGCCCACCGCAACCCCAGAATAAACACGACGTCGACCTAACGCTCCGATGCGTCAGCGTATGAACTGAACGACTCCGAAGACTAGAAGCCCGAGCAACATCGCGATGATGGTGAGTTTGGCCCGTCGCCCAGCGCGCTCAATGCGCTGCACACGGGCGGCGCCTGCTGCGCGAATCACCTGCGGAGCACGCGACAGCAGATCCATTGCACGGGGCGGGATGTTGCCATTCGCATTGAGCGCGGGCTCGATCGCCTCCAGCTCCACGAGTAGGCTTTCTTCATCGAGATCCGCATGGATCTCTGCGCCCGTCATGTCCGCCCCCCAAGACTCGACGAACGGCGACCGCTCGCGCCGGCGTGCGGCGAGGATGGCCGCTTCGATGGCGACAGGACTGACGCTGGCGAACCGGAGCGGGACGGCCACGATCCCGAACCCGTCGCGCCCGGGGGCACGAACGCTGGTCGATAGGTCGTAACGATCAGGGCGTCGAATGCACAGGTCGAGATACATCCGTGTCGCGTAGCGCGTGCGAACCTCGCGCAATGCAACGCCCACCAGATCGCCCCATTCAATGCGGCCGACGTCACCGATGAATAGACCGAATGCGGTCGTTTCGATCAACGCCGGGGCGGTGGCGCGTCGCCAACCAAGCCACCCGAGGCGCAGCACTGGCAACGCGAACATCACCGCGACCGGTCCGAGTGCGGGATCGTGCTCGACATAGTCGCGATACGCGCCCCAGCCGAACAGCACCGTGAATATCAACGCGAAGATCGCGCGTCCCCAATAGTGTTCGTAGACGGCCAGTGTCGATGTCGACGCAGCCTCTAAACGCTCCACGTTTTCGGCTTGAGCGGCAGCACGTGACGCCCAAATCCAGAACACGAATGCAACCGCCGCGACAGTAAGCGCGCCGAGCATGAAATGCGTCGTCTTCCAGCGGTCCGGTGCCGTGTGCATCCACGCTTTGGCGGTGGCGTAGCACGCAAGCAACGCCAGCGCAGCGGCCAACCCCATGACTTTTTCGAACAACTTACCAACAGCCCTCAGGCTACTCACGGCTACCTCACTGCGCGCGAAGCGCGTCCGTCACTTCCATCCGCGCCGCACGCAGCGCCGGGAAGAGGCCGCCGACGAGACCGATACCAAGCGCCCACTTCAAGCCCGTCCAAAGCAGGTCGGGCGACACGCGGAACTTGAAGACGACTTGGCTGAAGTTGTTGCCGAGCGTCGACACCGAGTGGCCGTTGAACATCAGCCATGCGATCAGCGCGCCGATGACGCCGCCTGCGAAGGCGAGCAGCATGGTTTCGAGCATCACTGCAGTCACCACCGGCACCGCTCGGAAGCCGAGCGCGCGCATCGTCGCAATCTCGCGTGCACGGCCCGACACCGCGGCGTACATCGAGTTGAGCGCGCCGAACACCGCGCCCAGCGCCATGATCACGCCGATCACCTTGCCGAGGATGTTGATCAGCTTGGTGAGATTCTCCGACTGCTTGGCGTAGTAGTCGTGCGTAGTCATGACGTCGAGCTTGAGGCGCGGGTCGCCAGCGAGCGCGGCTTTCAGGCGCTTGATGCCGGTCGCGCCGTCGAGCTTGGCCGTCACCGACTGGAACGCCTGGCGCTGGTACGCCGGGCCGAGCACGTCGACGTCCGCCCATAGCTCGGACTCGTGCGAATCGCCCGATTCGAACGCGCCGACGACCGTCCACTCCTGCTGCGCGAGCTTGAGCTTGTTGCCGACCTTCAGACCGCGGAACTGGGCCTGCGCACCGCGACCGACGACGATCTCGCGCAGGCCCGGATTGAACTTGCGGCCCTCGACGATCTTCACCTTCGGCCGCACCAGCCATGCGGACGGGCCGACGCCGCGGAACTGCACGTTCGAGTCGGTGCCGTCCGCCATCGACGGCATGTTGACCACCTGCGACAGCTCCGGCGAGATCAATGCACGCGCATCGGTGCCGCGCTGGATGCCGTCCAGCGATTCGATCAGCGGAACCTGGTCGCGCGTGATCACCGAGTTCGTCTCGGCCTGCGAACCGCCCCGCAGGATGATCGCGGTGTCGTTGCCGCCGGTGCTCGCGAGCGTCGCGCGGAACCCTTCGCCCATTGCCAGCATCGCGACCAGCACGCCGACCACGCCGGCAATGCCGACCACGATCACCGACGATGCGCCGAGCCGTTGCGGAAGGCCCGCAATACCGACCTGCGCCGCGGCGAGCGTGAGCCGGCCGCTGCGGGTAAGGAACAACCAGAGCGCGACGAGCACGGCGAGCCCGGCGACCGCAGGCCACGGCAGCATCGTCCACACGATGAGTGCAGCGACGAGCAGCAGGAACACCGCGGCATTGCCGAGGAAACGCTTCAGACGGCGGAATCGATTGTTGCGCATGACGATGTCCTCCTCAGCGCCCGGCCAGGGCGTCGACGATGTTGAGGCGCATGGCGCGCAGGGCCGGCAATACGCCGGAGAGCACACCGAACAGCACCATCAGCACGAGTCCGGTTGCCCAGCTTTCCGGCGGCAGGTTGTCGGGCAGCGCGATGAAGCCGCCGCTGTTGCGGCTCACGATCTGCATCGCCAGCGGCGCGCAGACCAGGCCGAGAATCGCGCCGAGCGCGACGAGGAAGATCGACTCGAACAACACCAGCCCGAGCACCGTACGGTCCTGGAAGCCGATCGTCTTCAACACCGCGAGTTCGGGAATGCGTTCGCGCACGGCCTGCGCCATCGTGTTGCCGGTGAGCAGCAGCAGAGTGAAGAACACCGCGCCCATGATCGCGGTGACGATCAAGCCGATGTCGCCGATCTGCTTGGCAAACGACTGGTTGAACGCTTCCTCGGTCTGCGTTTTCGTCTCGTGGTCGGAGTTCGCGCTCAGTGCATCGATCGCTTTCGAAACGCGATTGGACACACCGGCGTTGTCGACCTGGATGATGTACCAGCCGACGCGACCCTTGACGTAGTCGTTGGCCTCGTCGAAGTAGTTCCAGTGGAACAGCAGGATCTGCTCCTGGCCTTTACGCTTGACGTCGGCGATGTGGAAGATGCCGTCGAGCTTGAATTGCCAGTCGTTGCTGCCCTTGGTCGGAAAGATCGTGGCCTGCATTGGAATGATGTCGCCGACCTTCCAGCCGTACTTCTTCGCCAGCGCTTCGCCGACGATCGCGCCCTGGCGATCGCTCTCCCAGGCCTTGCGCTGCGCGGGCGCCATCTGGAACTCCGGATAGAGATCAAGATATTTGTCGCCTACCGAGAAGTTCGGGAAGAAGTTCTTCGGGTCCTGATAGATGCCGCCGAACCACGCCGCGTAGCTCGACTTGCGCACGCCGGGAATCGACGCGATCTGCGGGTCGAGGCGATACGGCAGCATCTGCGTGATCGAAAGCCGCGAGGCCACGACCATGCGATTCGCACCGGTGACGTCACCGCCCGAATTGAAGGCGACACGCACCGAGTCGAGCATGCCGAACAGGAAGAACGCGACGAACACCGACAGCAACGTCAGCAGCGTGCGTGTGCGGCTTCGGAACAGCGAAGCCCAGATGAGATGCAGGTATTTCATGTCCGCCTCTTCGAATCGTCGAAAGGCTCCGCTGCGGCGGAGACGGCGACGCGGCCCGCGCGTCGCGACGGGATCAGTGTGCGTAAGCCGGCTGGTCGACCAGCACGCCCTTGTCGAGATGCACGGTGCGACGCGCG
This sequence comes from Lysobacter sp. HA18, assembly GCF_054057595.1. Classification (NCBI taxonomy): domain Bacteria; kingdom Pseudomonadati; phylum Pseudomonadota; class Gammaproteobacteria; order Lysobacterales; family Lysobacteraceae; genus Lysobacter; species Lysobacter sp. HA18. The sequence goes on along the minus strand of NZ_JBSRZL010000001.1, from coordinate 474,858 downwards.
TGGTCCGCGGCCTTGGGATCGTGCGTCACCATCACGATCGTCTTGCCGTGGTCGCGATTAAGCGTCTGCAGCAGCCCGAGGATTTCCTCGGCGGACTGACGATCGAGATCGCCGGTCGGTTCGTCGCAGATCAGCAGCGTGGGATCGGAGACGATCGCGCGTGCGATCGCGACGCGCTGCTGCTGGCCGCCGGACAGCTCGTTCGGCTTGTGCTTCGCGCGATCGGCCAGACCGACCAGCTGCAGCGCGATCGCTGCATTGCGCGTGCGCTGCGCGCCGTTGAGCTTGGTCAGCAGCAACGGCAGTTCGACGTTCTTCTGCGCGTTAAGTGTGGGCATCAGGTTGTAGAACTGGAACACGAAGCCGACGTTGTCGCTGCGCCACTGCGCGAGCTGACCGGCACGCAGCGTGTCGATGCGGCGACCGCCGACGTCGATCTCGCCACCCGTGGGCGTGTCGAGCCCGCCGATGAGGTTGAGCAGCGTCGACTTGCCGGAGCCCGACGGGCCCATGAGCGCGACGAAATCGCCCTCGGGAATCTCCAGGTCGATGCCGTGGAGCACTTCGACGCGTTCGGCGCCACGCTGGTAGGTCTTGCGCAGGCCTCGGATGCTGACGAGCGACGACATGGCGATCTCCTGCTACGTGAAAACGGTCGGATGGATCAGGCGGCGCTCAGCACGCGCGATGCGCGCTGCTCGCGAAGGGCGATGGCGATGGCGAATGCGAACTCGATGCCACCGCCGACGAATGCGGCGAGCGCGGGTGTTGCAAACATGCGTCCAAGCGCGAAACCGGCCGCGGCGAGTACTAGACCGCACGGCCAGTACAACGATTCGCCGTACAGCGTGTCGAACGTGAGGTAACGGCCGCCGATGACGAGCAGCATCGCCGGGAAGAACCATTCGATGTGCAGGCGCGACGCCGCGTACGCGAGCGGCAGGCTGAAGATCAGCCAGAACGTGCTGGCGCCGGCGAGTCGACTGAGCGGATTGCCTTTCGCATGCGTGCCGGAGCGACCGATCACGCGCGACAGCAGCATCGCCGCGGGATGGATGAACATGCCGGCGATCAGCAGCGTCCACACCGCCGTCGTCGGCGCACCGCGCCATGCAACGCAGCCCGCCGCGAGCCACGCGGTCGCCGAAGCGATCATGCCGGTCGCGCCGCCGTAGTACGCCCGGCGCATGTCCGCCTGGGCCTGTTGCAGATCGAACGTCATGACACCTCTCCCTGTGAGCGTTGCGATGCGTTATTCCGACGCGGTGTCGCTTTCGTCCTTGGCGATGCGCACGTGCGCACCGTCGGCGAGTTTTTCGGGCGGATCGAGCACGACGCGCTCACCGCCGGTGAGTCCCGACAGCACTTCGCGGTCGTCGCCGAGTGTGCGGCCGACTCTGAGTTCATGGCGCGATACGGTCGCCTTGCCTTCGTCGCCTTCGACCACGTACGCGACCTGCTTGCCATCGCGATCGACGATGGCCGCAGCCGGCACGAGCGCCGCCGGTGCGCGCTTGGCCTGCGTCGGCTGTTCGCGCTCGAGGAAGCTCACGCGCACGCCCATGTCCGGCACGATGCGTGCGTCCTTCTGCTTGAGCGCGATGCGCACCTTCACCGTCGCCTTGCTGCGATCGGCAGTCGGAATGATCGCGATCACTTCGGCCGGAATCTTCCAGTCCGGATAGGCATTGAGCACGGCTTCGACCGGCATGCCGGGCTGTACGCGGCCGATGTAAGCCTCGCCGACGTCGACTTCGACTTCCAGCGAATCCATGTCGACGATGGTGCCGATGCCGGTGCGGGTGAAGCCGCCGCCGGCCGACAGCGGCGACACGATCTCGCCCGGCTGCGCGGCCTTGGCGATCACCACGCCGGAGAACGGCGCGCGCACCACGGTGTTGTCGACGCCGTTCTCGGCGATGCGCAGGTTCGCGCTCGACACCTGCGTGCTGCGCTGCGCGGTGGCGAGCTGCGCGCGCAATGCGTCGCGCTGCGCGACCGCCTGGTCGTACTGCGCTTTCGACACGAGCTGCTGGCTCACCAGCGACGACAGGCGTCGTGCATTCGCTTCCGCATCGCGCAGTTGCGCCTGCACCGATGCGATCTGCGTGCGGGAGGCTTCGACCTGCGCACCGGCGAGTGTGCGCGTGGCAGCGGCATCGACGGGATCGAGCGTCGCCATGATGTCGCCGGCGTTGACGTGCTGGCCTTCCTCGATGCGCACGTCGCGCACCTTGCCGGTGATCTTGGCCGACACCGTGGCCATGCGACGCGCGACGACATAACCCGTCGCATCCAGCACCGATGCATTGCCGCCCGCGCCGACCGCGGTGACATCGGCGACATGCACTTCCGGCCCGCCGCCACCGCGCGTCAGCGCGTACGCCGCGCCACCGAGCACGACCACGGCGCCCGCGATGGCAAGACCGATCCACAGCCCGCGACGATTCGTCGGCGGCGGCGCCGCGTTGCGGTCGATGCGGAGTTCCTTCAGCAGATCGGCGGACGTGTTCATCGCGTTCCATTACGACAGTGGGATGTCGCCTGCATGACCGGCGCGGTGGCCGGCCGCCCCTGATCGGCGATGGGCGCAGGTTACGGTGCGCCCCGCCCCGCGTCACCTGACGAGTGTCATGTGGAATGCCTGACACCCGCGACTGCCGTCGCGGCGAACCGCAGCGCATCGTGGCCCCACTTTCCACCGGAGATGCGTCATGGGATCCACGGTTACGCTCTCGCCACTCGCTCGCCTGGCCGGCGTGCGCAAGCGCTACGGCAACGTCGTCGCCCTCGATGGCCTCGATCTCGAGGTTCGCGGCGGCGAACTGCTCACCCTGCTCGGCCCGAACGGCGCGGGCAAATCCACGTCCATCGCACTGATGCTCGGCCTGACCTCGGCCGACGACGGCCGCGTGCAGCTGTTCGATCGCGACCCGCACGAGATCGATGCGCGTCGGCAGGTCGGCGTGATGCTGCAGTCGGCCGGCATTCCCGACACGCTGAAAGTGCGCGAGCTGATCGAAGTGACGCGCAGTTATTACGCGAACCCGCGCAGCATCGCCGACTGCGTGGCGCTGGCCGGGCTCGACGGCCTGCTCGAGCGTCGCTACGGCCGCCTGTCCGGTGGGCAACAGCGCCGCGTGCAGTTCGCGATGGCGATCTGCGGCCGCCCGAAGCTGCTGTTCCTCGACGAACCGACCACCGGCCTCGACATCGATGCACGCCAGAAGCTGTGGACTGCGATCCGCGAGCTGGTCGCCGACGGTGCGGGCGTTGTGCTCACCACGCATTACCTCGAGGAGGCCGAAGCGCTGGCCGACCGCGTCGTCGTGATCAACGGCGGACGCGTGGTCGCGCAGGGCAGCGTCGCGCAGATCCGTTCGCGGGTGTCGCAGCGCCGCGTGCGCTGCGTGTCGTCGTTGGATGCAACGGTGGTCGCATCGTGGCCGAACGTGCTGGCAGCGACGCACGACGGCGAACGACTCGAAGTCATCGCCGACGCGATCGAAGCTGTCGTCTACCGCTTGCTCACCGACGACCCGACGTTGTCGGACCTCGAAGTCACGCGCGCCGGCCTGGCCGACGCCTTTGTCGAAATCACCAAGGAGGCCGCATGAACGCCCTCGGTCGCGTGCTACGCCCGAACCCGATGCGCGCGTACTGGCTCGAAGCCCGCAACGAATTCCTGCGCCTGCTGCGTTCGCCCTCGTTCGCGGTGCCCACGCTCATCTTCCCGCCAATGTTCTACGTGCTGTTCGCGATCCTGCTCAACCACAAGGGCGGGCCGCAGGTGTCGACGTATCTGCTTGCGACTTACGGCGTGTTCGGCGTGATGGCGCCCGGCCTGTTCGGCTTCGGTGTGGCGATCGCGATGGACCGCGAGCGCGGCTTCCTCACCCTCAAGCGCGCGCAACCGGTGCCCGCGGGCGCGGTGCTGCTGTCGCGCATGGCGATGGCGATGGTGTTCGCGACGGTGATCTCGCTGATCCTGCTGACTATCGGACTCACCGCAGGCGGTGTGTCGATCAGCGCATCGCAGGCGGTGTCGCTGGTGCTGGTCGACATGCTCGGAGTGCTGCCGTTCTGCGCGATCGGCCTGTTCATCGGCAGCCTCGTCTCCGGTCAGGGCGCGCCGGCGGTGGTCAACATGACCTACCTGCCGATGGCCTTCCTCGCCGGATTGTGGATGCCGCTGTCGATGCTGCCCACGTTCATCGGCAAGATCGCGCCGCTGTGGCCGGCGTATCACCTGTCGCAGATCGCATTGGCGACGGTGGGCTCCGAGCACGTCGGCACGGTGGGCGGCCACGCACTGGTGCTCGCGGGCTACGCCGCGGTGTTCTTCTTCGCCGCGCGTCGCCGCCTCGCGCGGGCTTGAGGCCGGGCACGGCACCGCCGAAGATGCAGCATCAGGAGACCCTCATGCGCCGATCCGTCGCGCTGCCCAAGCCGCACTGCCAACCGGGCACCGGTTGGTATTCCTGGCTCAACCTCGTGTGGTCGATGTGGATCTTCCTGGTGCCGCTCACCGAAGCGCCCGGCGTGTTCCCGCACTGGCTGGTGCCGACGCTCGCGAGCTACACGATCTTCCTGCTGCTGTTCCTGCATGTGCATTTCAGCGAACGCCCACAGGTACTGGGCGCATCGCTTGCGATCGCAGCGCTGGGCTTCATCGTGACGCCGTGGAACCCGGGCGCGCAGGGCTACATCATCTATGCCTGTGCCTACATCGCGTTCGCATTCCGGCCGCGCTATGCACTCGTCGCGATGCTGTCGCTGGTGGCGACGTACACCGCGTACTGGCTGATACTGCATCTGCCGTGGGTATTCGTGCTCAATGCCGTCGTCGTCGGCCTGGTCGTCGGCCTGATGAACGTGCACTACATCCGTCGCAAGCAGGCGGACGTCGCGCTCAAGCTCAGCCATGACGAAGTGCGTCGCCTCGCTGCGCTCGCCGAACGCGAACGCATCGGCCGCGATCTGCACGACCTGCTCGGGCATACGCTTTCGTTGGTTGCCTTGAAGTCCGAGCTCGCCGGCAAGCTGATCGATCGCGATCCCGCATCGGCACGACGCGAACTCGACGAAGTCAGTCGCGTCGCACGCGAAGCACTGACGCAGGTGCGCAGCGCGGTGACCGGCATTCGCGCGGCGGGGCTCGGCGCCGAGTTGGCATCGGCACGCCTGCTGCTCGAATCCGATGCGATCGAACTGCAGTACGCGCTCGCGCCGGTCACGCTTCCGCCGGAAATCGAAACCGTGCTCGCGCTGACGGTGCGCGAGGCGGTCACCAACATCCAGCGCCACGCACGTGCGCGACATGCCGAGATCACGCTGTCGTCGACGCCGCGCGAAGTGAAGCTGTGCATCGTCGACGACGGCCGCGGCGGCGCGATCACGCCGGGCAATGGGCTGTCGGGCATGCGCGAGCGCGTCGAAGCGCTGGACGGCAAGCTGCGCATCGAATCGGGCGCGACCGGCACGCAGCTGGAAGCGTGTATCCCGCTGCCGAAGATGGTGACGTCGCTGCCCGCGCCCGACATCGACGTACGCGCCGCCTGATTCGCGTCTGCTACCGTTCGCGCATGTCGAATCGCCTGCAAAACCCGTGATCCGCGTCCTGCTCGCCGAGGATCAGGCTATGGTGCGTGGCGCGCTCACCGCGCTGCTCGCGCTGGAAACGGACATCGAAGTCGTTGGCGCTGCACCCGATGGCATCACTGCGTGGCGCGAAGTCGAGCGTCTCAAGCCCGATGTTCTGGTCACCGACATCGAAATGCCGGGGCTCACCGGCCTCGAACTCGCGCAGCGCATCCGCCGCCATGAACTTCCGGTGCGCATCGTCATCGCGACCACGTTCGCACGCGCGGGTTTCCTTCGACGCGCGCTGGACGCCGGCGTCGGCGGTTACGTGTTGAAAGACGCGCCGGCCGAACAACTCGCCGAAGCGATCCGCCAGGTGCATCGCGGCGGACGCGCGATCGATCCGCAACTCGCCGTCGACGCCTGGTCGGAAGCCGACCCGCTCAACGACCGCGAACGCCAGGTGCTGCGTCTCGCCGGTGAAGGCCTGACCGCCGGCGACATCGCCGCGCAACTGCATCTCTCCGCCGGCACCGTGCGCAATTACCTGTCCGAAGCAATCGGCAAACTCAACGCCGCGAATCGCGTCGAGGCGTATCGGCTCGCGCGGCAGAAGGGCTGGTTGTAGCGCGCGTCAGAGCGTCGCGAACGACTTCAACATCGCGTACACCGCGCGCAGCCCCTGCGCTTCACCACCGACGGGACGCCCCGGACGTTCGGCGTCGTTCCACGCATAGGTGTCCATGTGCAGCCATGGCTGCTTCTCAGGCACGAAGCGTTCGAGGTAAAGCGCGGCAGTGACGCTGCCGGCCATTCGCGACGGGCCGCTGTTGGCGAAGTCCGCCACGGTGCTGGTGAGGTAACGCCAGTACGGGCGCCACAGCGGCATGCGCCACAGCGGGTCGCGCGTTTCGTTGCTCGCCTGCAGCAGCTCGACGGCGCGCGCTTCGTCATTGGCGTAGAGCGCGGGAAGATCGGGACCGAGCGCGACACGTGCAGCACCGGTAAGCGTCGCGAAATCGATCAGAAGCTTCGGTGAGTCTTCCGCCGCGTGTGTCAGCGCATCACCGAGGATGAGTCGACCTTCCGCGTCGGTATTGTCGATCTCGACATGCAGGCCCATGCGCGTCGCAATGACTTCGCCCGGACGCAGCGCATCCGGTCCGATCGCGTTCTCCACCGCCGGCACCAGCAGCGAGATGCGCAACGGCAGGCGACGCGCCATCACGAGTTCGGCCAAGGCGATCGCGTGCGCCGCGCCGCCCATGTCCTTCTTCATGTTGCGCATGCCATCGCCGGTCTTGATGTTCAGGCCGCCGGTGTCGAAGCAGACGCCCTTGCCGACGATGGCGACATGCGGATGCGCGGCGTCGCCCCAGTCGAGGCGGATCAGGCGCGGTGCGCGATGCGAAGCGCGGCCTACGGCATGGATCGCCGGGAAGTTCTGGTCGATCAGATCATCGCCGCTGACGACCTTGATCTTCGCGCCATGCATTTCCGCGATCTCACAGACGGTGCGTTCGAGCTCGTCCGGGCCCATATGCTGCGTCGGCGTATTGACGAGGTCGCGCACGCGAACGCAGGCCGCGATGACGTCGCGCACTTCATCCGCCAGCGTGTCGACGACGAGCTGCGCCGGTGCACGAAGCGGCGCGCGATAGCGGCCGAAGTGATAGCTGCCGAGACCCCAACCGATCTGCAGTGCGTTGCGCTCCGCGTCGTCGAGCGACGTCGCGAGCGTCCAGTCGCGTGCGGGCAACATGCGCGGGCCGTGTGCATAGGCGAAGGGATCGACCGCATCACCGATCGCGAGTAGCGCGGAGTCCGCACCGCCGTTCGCATCAGGGACGACCAGCACGGTGCCGGGCGACGCATCGAAACCCTGCGCGTCCGCCCATGCCTGCGCGGCCGGCGACAGCGCATCGCGCCACTGCGGCGTGCGCACGCGGTCGACAACGTGCAGCGGACGCGCGCTGTCGGATGAGGCGACGAAGCCGGTCGGCGGGCTCATGCGGCGTGGTGCTCCGTTGCGAGGTGCGCGTCGAGCCACTCGGCCAGCGCGGCAAGATCGGTGAAATGAAGGTCAGGACGCAGATCATCGCGCGGCCACTCTTCGTCGCGACGATCGATCCAGCACGTGCGCAGGCCCGCGCGTGCGGCACCAACCACATCGAGTTCGATGTCATCGCCGACATGCAGGACATGCTGCGGCTCGACACCGAGACGCTCGCAGGCTTCGAGATAGATGCTCGGCGTCGGCTTGGCTGCACCGTGTTCGCGCGCACCCAGCTGGAAGCGGAACAGCGGCATCAGGCCGATACGCGCCAGACAGGCGTTGCCGTTACTCACGGACGCCAGCGGCACGCGCGCGGCGAGACGTTCGAGCGCGTCCATCGTGTCCGGGTAGTGTTCGACTTCGCAACGCGCGGCGAAGTAGGCCTCGAAAGCATCGTGCACTAGCGCGGGATCTTCGCCGGCCTCGGCGAACATGCGTTCGAGCATCCACTGGCGCTGCGCCGTCATGTCGTGCGCCATCTCCGGTCGCTCGGCGTCGATCTGCAGGCGCAGCGGCTGGCGCAGCTCAAGTGGCCACTTCGCGGCGACGCGCGGTGCATGCGTCGCGAGCCATGCGTCCAGCGCCGCTTCGGCGCGGTCGATGGCGGGCGCGATCGGCCAGAGGGTGTCGTCGAGATCGAGGGTGATGGCACGGATGCGGAACGTCATTCACCGATTCTAGCGGGGCGGCGCGGACGATCCCGTCAGAGACCGGGCGGCAGTCGCACTTCGAAGCGCGCGCCGCCGAGTTCCGTCGACTTGCCCACCTCGAGATCGCCGCGATACGCGCGCACCAGGTCCTGCACGATGGCGAGGCCGATGCCATGGCCGTGCACGCGCTCATCGCCACGCACGCCGCGCTGCAGCACCAGCGCGACCTTGTCCGGCGGGATGCCCGGGCCATCATCGTCGACCGCAATCAGCAGGCCCGGCCGGCGGTTCTGGTCGCACGGCGTGGGCGTGATCGTCAGCAGCACGCGCGACTTCGCCCACTTGAACGCGTTCTCCAGCAGGTTGCCGAGCAGTTCCTGCAGATCCCCCGGCTCCCCGTAGAACTGCAGGCCTTCGCCCAGCTCGAATTCGCAGAGCACGCCCTTCGACGAATAGACCTTCTCGAGGCTGGTGACGATCTGCTCGGCGTGCGGCTCGATCGCGATCGGCGCGGCGAACAATGCATGCCCACGACTGGCCGCACGCGCGAGCTGGTACGACACGATGTCGGTCATGCGCTGCACCTGCGCGCGCACTTCGATGCGCATGGCGTCGACGTCGTCCTGCGAGTCTTCGAGGCGCGCGTGCAGAACGGCGAGCGGCGTCTTCAGCGAATGCGCGAGATCGGCGAGCGTATTGCGCTGGCGATCGAGGTTCTCGCGTTCGCTTTCGATAAAGGCGTTGATGGAATCGGTGAGCGGTTCGAGCTCGCGCGGATGGCGCTCGCTCATGCGCACCGCCTGCCCGCGCTGCACGCGCTTGAGTTCGTCGATGACCTTGCGCATCGGCAACAGGCTCCAGCGCAGGATCACGCCCTGCAGCAGCAACAACACGAGGCCGGCACCACCGAGATAACGCCACAGGGCCGCGCGGAACACCTGTACCTGCTCGCTGAGCGCGCTCGTGTCTTCGTAGACGTAGATCGTGTACGGGAATTCGGCTGCCCGGTTCGCGTCGTCGTTCGACCAGATCAGCCCGAGCCCGTAGCGATAGACTTCGCCCGCGTGCCCGTCGATCTCCCGCATCGGCAGCGGGCCTTCGAAGCGACGCATGCGTTGCGGCAGCAGGGGCGCGGGCGGCAGCCCCGGGCCTTGCGCGGACTCCGAGTCCCAGTGTCCGTTCGGGAACACGACCTCGGCATAGAGACCGCTACCAGGACGACTGAAGCGCGCATCCGACAAAGAATCCGGCCCGACGAACGTGCCGTCGCGTGCAAATTCACCGTCACGCGCAAGCGAAAGCGCATAACTCTCGAGTCGTTCGCGGAGGTTGTCGCGCGCGGTCTTCAGGAAGGCGCGATCAAGCGCGTAACCCGCGAGCGCGAGGAACGCGACAAGGAACAGGCTCGCCGCCAGCAACTGGCGTGTCTGCAACGAGCGCGGCTGTCCGATCCTCATTCAGAGATCATGCGCGAAGGTCGTTCGTTGAACCACTGCAGCGCGATTCGCGTACAGCGCGAATTGCGACAGGCGAAGACGATGTCGATAGCTCCGGCGCGCGGGGGTTTCAGCGCCGGAGGATGGACATGGCGCAACGCATTCGGCGACACATCCGGGATGGCGCGACGACCGCGGTGCGGTCGTGGCCATGATGTTTTCGCTTACTCGCCGCTGCGCGGAATCGCGAAGCGATAGCCGCGACCGCGAACGGTTTCGATCGGCTTGAGCGAGCCGTCGGGATCGAGCTTCTTGCGCAGTCGACCGATGAAGACTTCGAGCACGTTGGAGTCGCGATCGAAATCCTGCTGATAGATGTGTTCGGTGAGGTCGGCCTTCGAGACCAGCTCGCCCGCATGCATCATCAGGTACTCGAGCACCTTGTACTCGTAGCTCGTCAGGTCGACGTTGCTGCCATTGATGGTGACCGTCTGCGCGGCGAGGTCGAGCACGACCGGGCCGCATTCGAGCTGCGGCTTGCTCCAGCCCGCGGCGCGGCGGACCAGCGCGTTGATGCGCGCGAGCAGTTCCTCGACATGGAACGGCTTGACCAGGTAGTCGTCGGCGCCCTGCTTCAGGCCCTCGACCTTGTCCTGCCAGCTGGAGCGGGCGGTCAGGATCAGGACGGGGAATTTCTTGCCTTCCTCGCGCAGGGCGCGGATCAGCTCCATGCCGGACATCTTGGGCAGGCCGAGGTCGATGATGCCGACGTCGAACGGCACTTCGCGGCCCATGTAGAGGCCTTCCTCGCCGTCCTGGGCCGCGTCGACCGCGAATCCTTCGCGCCGCAAACGGGCGGCCAGGGTTTCGCGGAGGGGGGCTTCGTCTTCGACCAGCAGGATTCGCATGTTCCAGGCTCCGGGACAGGGGGACGGTGCGGCAGGGCCGCCCGGCTGTTCAGGTAGCTTAGTCGTTGCGGCCGTCGTCACCGCGTGTACGGTCGCCGCTGTTCAGCGAGCGGCGGTACTGGCGTCTCAATCCCGGGGCGGACGGCCCTGTGGATGCGGGTCTTCGGTGATCACGCGGACCCGTCCCGTCTGGTCGAGGACCTTGATGCGATTGATGTCGCGGCCGTCGAACGGGACGCGCTCGGCGCTCAGGATCTCGCCGCCTGTCGCCCGCTCGACACGGCGGACCGATTCGGCGAGCGAACGCTCTTCCGGTCGGCTCTCGTGAGGCATGCCACCGGCGACGCCCAGACGCGGCATCTCCGGCGGTGGCGCACCACGGCCGCCCGGCGGACCCGCGAGGGCGCTGCCGGAAGCGAGCAGAAGCGCAGCGATGAGGATGGAGCGACCGTAGGGCATGACGCGACTCGAAACGGCGATGCGGCGCCGTGGTGCGGGGCAGATGATCGAAGCGAAGCAGTGAATCCGCTCTGAACTTTTCAGCTAACGCGCTGTCGCGGTTCAGTTCCTCAGAATATCTCGGCGACACAACAACGCAACGAACCGCCAGCAGCCTCGATCGCATCGAGAGGCACACTGTGCACCGAAAAGCCTGCATCCGCGAGCGCGGCGCGCGTCGACGGACGCAGCGATGCATCGGCACTGCCGCTCATCCATACGCGCTGCGGATCGAGCGCGATGGCATTGCCCGCGAAGCGCGACGCTTCGGCGGACGAAAGCTCGATCGCATGCGGCGCGCACAACGACGCAATGGCGTGCGCGTCTTCGACGTCTGCGAAGCCTTTCGGTGCGTAGATGACGGCGCGCCCGGCAAGAACCGCGAGCACGACATTGGTGTGGTACTCGCCCGGCGCGAGATCGAACATGAAGGTCGCACGCAGGCCGAAAGCCTCGTGCATACGGCGCGCGCCTTCTTCGTCGCAACGTTCGGACAGGCCCGCGAATCCGATCCCGCGCGCACGATCGATCGCAAGTGCACCGGTGAGTTCGCAGGCGTGCGGCTGCGCGGAAAGGTCGATCGGCGAGTAGCCCATCGTGTCGACGAAGAAGTCGCGAATGTCTGCACGTTCGGCTTCGCGCTGACGCACTGGATGACGCATGCGTCCGATGATGAAACGCGTTTCGTTACCGACGCGCGCGGTCGCGAACACGTTGTTGGGAAAGGTCGCGTCGGGCGTCGCCGCATCGCCGGGGAATGCGATTACCGGAACCGACACCGACAATGCCGACTGCAGCGCACGGTGTTGGCGCAGAGCCGCATCGGCGTCGAACTGCGCGGCGTCGGCCATGTAGCGGTTGTCGGACGCGGACTGCTCGGCACGCGAGAAGCCTTCGGGCGTGACGAGGAACGCGGCACGAGCCGTCGCTGGCCCGGCATCGGGCGCGCATCGCGAAGCGGCGTCGAGGAAATGCGCACGATCGCGGGTGATCACGTGATGCGCCTCAGCCAATCGGGCCGCGTGCACGCGAGCGCGGCTTCGACGAGCTCGAGGTCGGCACCGGGCCGGTGCGAGCCTTCACTGAGCACCTGCCGGAATGCGCGACCGCCGCGCTCGCCGAGGAACAGACCGAGCAGATGTCGCGTCATGTGCTTGAGCGCGACGCCGCGGTCGAGCTGTCGCTGCATGTACGGGAGGTAGTCGAGAAGAAGCGACTCGCGAGTGCGCGCCTCGCTGCCGGTCATCCGTGCATCAACGCGATGCAGGACATAAGGATCGTGATACGCGGCGCGACCGAGCATGACGCCATCGGCATGCGACAGATGCTCGAGGCTGTCGTCGACACCCGCAATTCCGCCGTTGACGATGATGCCGAGTTCGGAGCGCAGTGCTTTGAGCCGATACGCCCACTCATAACGGAGCGGCGGAACCTCGCGATTCTCCTTCGGCGACAGGCCTTTCAACCACGCGTTGCGTGCGTGCACGACGAAGGTTTTGCAACCGGCCTTCGCGACGGTATCGACGAAGGCGAGGAATACGTCGAAGTCGTTGTCGTCATCGACGCCGAGGCGACACTTCACCGTGACCGGAACGTCGGGACGCGCGCTCGCACACACCGCATCGTTCATCGCGGCGACGCAATCGGCGACGAGCGCGGGCTCGCGCATCAGGCAGGCACCGAAACGCCCGGCCTGCACACGGTCGGACGGGCAGCCGCAATTGAGGTTGACCTCGTCGAAGCCCCATTCGGCCGCAATGCGCGACGCTTCGCCAAGCAACTGCGGATCGCTTCCACCGAGCTGCAGCGCGACGGGATGTTCAGTCGGATCCATCGCCAGCAATTTCGCGCGGTCACCGTGGATCACCGCGTTGGCGTGGACCATTTCCGTGTAGAGCAACGCCGACGGCGCGAGTACACGATGGAACGCCCGACAGTGCGTGTCGGTCCAGTCCATCATGGGGGCTACGGAGAGGGGGGGAACGAGGGTGTTCACGAGGGACTGCGCAGCCGCGATGGCGACGCCTGACGCGCGTCGAAATCCATTGTAGAACCAGCAAGGCCACGCCTGGTCGATAGCCGCCTTCAACAGTGCGTCAATGGACGCCCAAAGACGCGATGTTCCGCCTTGGGTGAGCGCCGCCGCGAATGGGACAGCGTTGCTCGTCGCCTGACCGTTTCGCCTCGCGTCTCACCGCTCGGCGCTTGCGCTCAGTAGGCGTGGAACACGGGCAGCGCGCACTCAGAGTAGAAGATTTTGCAGCCTTTTCCGGTCGCGGCGCATGTCGCCATCGCCGATTGTTCCGCCATTTCAGGGGTACTTCCGCCGGCGGCCGCAGCCTTGCCACCACCGGTTGCCCACGCTAGGGCGCCGCACTGATCTTCGAATACGATCAGCTTTTTGCAGGCGGAACCTCCACCCGAGCGACATTGCGCGAACGCCTCGTCGAGCGCCTCCCGTGCAGTCGACTTTTTGATGGCGGTACCCACATCCCCGCTTACCGCATCAGTCACGATCGCGCCCCACTGGTCAATCCAGTAGCCCGACGGCTGCGGAGGCGGCATTGGACGCGCGGGCGCGACGTAATACGGAGACGCCGCGTCGGACGGCGGCAAGCACGAAGGATTATTTGCCTCCGGGATTCCCGACGGACAGTTCTGCGCCGACGCCATTGGCGAGGCCATCACTAGCGCCGCGAATAAGAAACTCCGATACATGCTAGACCTCAAAATTGGACGCGCCACGTGCTCCTGGAGTCGGCCTGTCAGGGATGTGCATGCGAGGCTGCATAGTGCGAAGAGTATCGCCCGATGCACCGCCGACCGGACTACGAGCCGGCGCGGATGGAGCATACGTCGGAATGTAGTTCGGAGAGCCCGGCGGCGCGCCGTTACCTGAATATCCGGCACGCTGGAACGCGCTCGTGTAGTTGAACTGCCCTAGCGTGCCCTGGAAAAACGAAGCCGCCATCGGCGGTGCACTGATGATCAGCGCGGTGAGAATCAGGCCGAGACCTCCCTGCTGCATCGCCTGACTGGTCATGCCGTCGCTGAAGTTCGTTTTCGTAAGTATTCCGATCAGCGCCGCGCCCCAAAAGGAGCTGGCAACACGTACGACCATTTCAAGGGCGATCGACACCATCGCGCTCAGTACCGCCATCGAAAACATGGTTCCGATGCCGTAGTACAGCCATCGCCCGAACAGCGGCTTGGTCTGGTCGAACAGCAGGCACAGGATGAACAGCGGACCGAAGCCGATGAACAGCGCCAGTGCAACTTCGTTGAGCAGCAGCATGGTGCCGCCGACGATGGCCGGGCCGCCAGTTCCGATACCCACCATGTAGAGCGCGCGCGTCTTCTGTGCGTCGAGGGTCGGATCACTTGCGACGTCGAGCACGTCGATGCTCGACAACGCGATCTGCATCCACGCGAGGTTGCGGTCGATCGCCTCTTCCGGCGACGACGAGGACCCCGTCACCACGTGATTGATCTCGTTCTTGACGTCTTCCGTCAGGAACTTGTCCATCTTGGTGCCGAACATCGCCATCGAGGTCGCGATGCTGAGGATCAGCGTCGCTTTCAGCGAGTTCATGACGAGCGCCATCATCGACTCGCGCGACTGCCCGGTCACGATGCGGAAACCCTGGATCAGGATCCACAGCGTGAGCAGGGTCAGCGCGATCATGCCAACCCAGCTCATCGCGCGCGCCATCAGGTCGATGCCGAACTTATGAATCGCGTCGCGCAGGTAGCCGAGGATCAACCGGTAGAAGACGAAGTCCCCGATCGAATCTACCCGCGGCGTCAGCCAGTTCAGCCCCATCTACTGTTACTCCTTGTCCTTCTGCGGACCTGCGTCCCGCACATCCTCAATGGATCTTGAGGGCTGCTTCCAGTGTTGCTGTGTGGACCATGGTTCCGATCGGATCGTTCCCGCCCTTCAGCGCGGCCGCCGTGAGCGTCCGTTGCATGTCGTCGAGCGCGGCGATCTGGTTGTCGTACATCTGGACCTTGGTGGAATAGTTCTGGTAGATCGCGCTCAGCCTGACACTCGTCGCAGTAGCGTCGTTGACGCTGGTCTGCACTCCGCCCTGCGTTTCGCCGCCGGCGTCCTGACGCGATGCCATCTCGTTGAGTTCCGCCTGGGTCTCGGCCTTGACGCGTGTCAGGAAGTCGATCGTCTCGTTGAACTTCTGATTGCGTGCCACTTGGCGAAGCTGACAGATCGTCCGCTGCTGCCCGACGATGTCGCCGTTGGGGTCCAACTGGAAGACACTTAGGAGGCGGCGAAGATCGAGTCCGCCGTGGGAGCCGTCACACACCACGTCCACCATGAAGTCGTCGTCGCGCTTGTTCAGTGGCTGGGTACCACTGAACGACAACGTCGACACCATGCGCTGGAGCTTGATGAGCTGCTGGCGGTAGTGGCTCATCACTTCCTGATAGTGAGCGGCGTCCGTCGCCATGCCCTGCAGTTCTTTCGCGTACTGCGCGATGTCGTTGAACTGCGACTGCAGCGCCGTAATGATCGCGCTGATGTCGACGACCGGTATTCCGGTCGCACGTGCATCGTTCGATGCGACGCCTGTGCCGAGGGCTACAGCGAGAACAACCGATGCAATGTGCTGGTAAGTCTTCTTCATCACGGATTCCTTTCCTTGGCGAGGTTTAGGCGACTTGGGCCTTCGGGCGGGTCGCCGACGCAACACGCGACTTGCCCGAACCCTTGCGGCATTCGTAGAACGTGGTGAGCCACTGCTCCGGCGTCAGGCGGTCGACGCTGACGCCATGGCGCTCGGCCTCGTGGGCGAGCACCTCGTGCATGACTTCGATGTTGTCGGTCGACGCCGAGATCACGGCGAGGGCGTCGTCCATGCCGCGCAGGTTGAGTTGGCAGACGCTGGCGGCGTGGCCCTGCTTGACCAGGAAGCAGCGCGAACGCTCGTCGAGGTTCACGACGACTTGATATTCGGACTCGGTCAGCTTCAGGCCGTCGACGTAATCCTCGCGGCTCGCGTTCGGGTTCGGCAGCAGCACCATCGTGGCGGTCTGCTCGATGAGCGCGGCCGCGATGTCGCTGGCCAGCGCGTCCTCGGGGCTTTGCGTAGCGAAGATGCCCAAACCGTTCTGCTTTCGGATCGTCTTCTGCTTGTTCTTGGCGAACTCCTTGAGCCCGCCCTTGCCGTCGAGGATCTTCCAGAACTCGTCCATCACGTAGATCAGCGGACGCCCGTCGATCAGGGCTTCCAGCCGGTGCAGGAGGTAGTTGATGACCGGTACGCGGACTTCCGGGTTGTCGATGATGTCGGTGTAGTCGAAGCCGATGATGTTCGCCTTCGCGAGGTCGATCGTGTCGTCGGCGTTGTCGAACACCCAACCCAGCGAGTTGCCGGCGGTCCACTTGCGCATGCGCGCGAACAGGCCGTCGTCGCCCATGTTGGGCAGGCTCTTCTGGAAGTTGGTCATGGTGCGCAGGCGCACCGGCGTGTCGAGGATGTTCTCGACCGCGCGGAAGATGTCTTCCTCCTCGCGCGAGGTGTAGAGCGTCTTGCCGGCGAGCACCTTCACCAGGTCGGCGAGGAACTGTACGTTCGCTTCGCTGCGCTCGCACTGGAACGGGTTGAAGCCGGTCGGCCGCCCGTTCTCGAGCGCCAGGTAATTGCCGCCGCACGCGCGCACGAAGATCTCGGCGCCGCGGTCCTTGTCGAAGAAAAAGATGGTTGGCGACGGTTCGAGCTTCTGCACCTGGCTCAGTAGGAAGTTGATCAGCGCGGTCTTGCCGGTACCGGACTTGCCGATGACCATCGTATTGCCGATCGCCTTCTCGCCCAGCGAATTCTCGCCCGGGTGCGTGGCATGGAAATTGAAGTAGTACGGCTGGCCGTTGGTGGTCTGCAGCGTCGTGACGCAATCGCCCCAGGGATTGTTCTCTTTCTTGCCGGACGCGAAGTTGTGCAGCGGCGCGAGGCCCAGAAAGTTCAGCGAGCTGACGTTCGCGATGCGCGTGCGGTATTTCCAGTTGCCCGGCAGCTGCGAATAGAACGACGGTACGACGGCGAGATCTTCCTTCGCCGACACGAAGCCGGCGTTCGAAAGCTCCGCGCGGCCAGTCGCGATGTTCTGCGACAGCTTTTCCTGCGAGTCGGCGAACAGCGACATCGTGAAGTGGTATTCGCCGAGCACGAAGTTGCCGGAGGCGAGCTGGTCCATCGCCTGGTCGAGCTCGATGATCTGGCTGACGGCCTTGTCGCCCGACGAAATCATCATGCCCTTGGTGCGGTCGAGCACCTTCAGCGCATCCTGCCGGCCCATCGGGCTGAAGGAGTGCGTGATGACGTATTCGAAATCGAGATACTTCAGGCGATTGAGGATGCCCGGGTAGGTACCGTCGGTGTATTCCTTGATGTTGAGGATTGCGCCGAACTGGTTCGAGCCCGACGGCGACGTCACGACGAAGTCGCCCGTCTTGCCCGAAAACATGTGGCGGCTGACCGGCAGGTAGCTGTGCACCGGCGCGTCGAGCACGGGCACCGGCTCGTCGATGCGATTGATCAGGTAGCCGAAGAACTCCAGCGTCTCGGAGAACACGACGCCGTTCGCCGCCTCGTACATGCCGAGACGGTACGGCGCGTAGTCCTTGAGCACGGCTTCGAGGTTGCCCGCGAGCTCGAGCAGCTTCGCGATCGCCTCGTCCTGCTGCGCCTGCAACTGGCGCACGTCAGTGGACTTCTCCACGAACTTCTTACCGGTCACCACGGGCCGATAGATCATCGTGAGGTACAGCTCGTTCGCCATTATCTTCTGCGACGAGAGCGACTCGAAGTACGCGTCCGACAGCTGCTGGTTGAAGCGCTGGTTGAAGCTGCTGCGCTGCTTGATGCGACGACGACGACGGACGTCGTGCACCCAGAAGGCGAGATTGACGAAGTCCGGCGCGCGCAGCGTCTGCAGCATCCGGTTGAACGTGTTGTGCCGATGCTCGAGCTCCCATTCCTCGCGCCCTACGAAGGGCAGCCCTTCGAGATGCCAGGTCATGAGGTAGTCGCCGCCCGTGGTTTTCACCACGGTCGGGGAGACATGGGTCGACAGCGGGATGAAGTCGCTGATCGGAGTGTCTGGCGTGAACGTCGTCATGGAATTCGGTCAACCGGAAAACATCGGCGACGCGCGGTTGCGCGTCGCCGCGGGGATCGATGAGGGAGCGCCTCAGCGGTCCGGGGACTTCCTGCGCGGGTCGCGATACAGGTTCGGCGTGAACACCCACATGCCGTCGTGCACGTCGAGGTTGCGGACCTTCATGCGCACCTGCAGGCGGAGGCCGAGCAGGCGGAAGATCATCTCGTCGCGTCGGGCCATCTGCCGCATGATGAAAATCACCACCGGCAGAAGCACGAGGAAAAACATGTTGGTGTAGAACGACAGCAGGATCACGGTGCCCGCGCCGATGAAGAACGGCACGTACGGCACGCCCATGAACATGGGCGGCCGCGTGCAGCCGCGGAAAAGAACGTTCTTCTGCATGGCCGCAACCTCGGTCGATCAGGTCCCGCCGATCAGCATCTTCGCGACCTGCGTCGCTGCGCCGATCAGGAAGCCGCCGATCAGGATCGGCGCGACGTCGGCGATGCGTTTGTGCGCGAATGCGATCTGGTAGCCGGCGAAGATCACTGCGATCGTCACAACGGAAACCGACGCCACGTTCAATAGCCCGTTAATGTTGTCAAAAAACTTTTTCGTGGTGCCCGTGGTTTCGGTGATATCGCCGCCACCTTCTGCCAAGGCGAGGGCGGGAAGAAACGCTGCGAACGCGATCGCCGAGGAAACGGTGGACTTCAGGGACTTGATCGACTTCATGGGCTTTCCTTGTCGTTGCGGGACGGCGTTGACCGCCGGGGCGGGTTAGAACACGAATGCCGCGTCGCGCGGCGGTGCATCGGGTGTGGGCTTTGTTGCGGGCGCGGCAGGAGCAGACGCGGTGCTCGCGCCCGCGACCAGCGGAGGTGCGCCGTCGGGGCGCAATACGACGACGCTGTCGGCACTGTTTTCCGGTGTCGCGGCCACGGCGTTTGCAGACGACATTGGAGCGGCGGCCGCGGACACCGACGTATTCGGCATGGTCGGCGCGCTCTGCAGCGGCTCGATGCGCGACGGCACGTCGCCGGTTGCGCGCAACGGAAAGGGTGCGGCTGCATGGCGCGACGTCGGGCTGCCGTACACGGCGATCGCGCCCGGTATGCGCGGGTTCGACGCCGCACGCATCGAGGCATAGATCTTCTGGACGTAGCCTTCGCGAAAGCCCGTCACGAAATTGCCGGAGTAGTAGCAACTGAAGGACTTGCCCCAGTCGCGACCGGAGCGCTCATGGCACTCGGCGAGGATGCGCGAGCCAGCACGCAGGTTCGGGCAGGTCTGGAAGGCCTGCTCATAGGAACCGAGCCCGTAGCGCGCCAAGTTGTAGCGATTGACCTGTGCCAGGCCCAGCGAGAAGTTGAAACCGCGGCTTTCGAGCATCCGCACCGTGGCGAGCGCTTCGGGCAGGTTCGCCGGCTGCCGCGCGAGGCGGCCACCGACCACACCGATCGCGTACGGATTGAACGAAGACTCGACGTGGACGACGTGATGCATCACGTCCGCGGGGACCGCGAGGTCCGGACAGCCCATCAGCTCCATGCCAGGCAACACCGTCAGCCCCCCATCCTTGGCGTGCAACGCGCGGCGGGATCGACAGGGCGATTCCATCCGCGCGCGGCGTCCTTGCGCGGCCGTGCCGGTACCAGGCAACGGCGTCGCGAGGATTGACTCACGCGTCCGCGCGCATTGTCAACGCCGCCTGCTGCAGTGGCATGACCGCACGTCATGCGGCCGCCAATCCACGCTGCGGATCGAAATCGATGCCGGTGATGAAGCGTCGTCCGGCATGCGCCTTGATGTGCACGACGATGTCGATCGTCATCATCAGAAGGCGCTTGATCACCGCGAATTCCAGGCCCGAACCTTCGTTCGAGGCCTTCACCATCAGTGCGAGCTGGTCCCAGGTCTGCGCCGTACTGCCGGCATGGCAACTGGTGATCGACCCCGGGTGGCCCGACGCGCAATTGCGGATGAAGTAGAACGACTCGTCGCCGCGCAACTCGGCCAGGATGATGCGGTCGGGCTTCATGCGCAGGCAGGCTTCCATGCAGCTCTTGGCGGTCACGTTGCTCGCGCTTTGCCCGCCCTTCGAATAGAGCAGGTGCACGACGTTCGGCTGGCGGATGAAGAGCTCGCGCGCGTCCTCGATTGTGACGAGGCGCTCTTCGTCCGGGATATGGTTGACCAGCGACTTCATGAAGGTGGTCTTGCCGCTGCCGGTCGCGCCGGCGACGACCACGTTCTTGCGGTAGTGCACGGCGCGGCGGAAGAACTCGGCGTAGTCGCGACGAGCACGCAGGTCGAGCAGTTCGCGATCGTGATCGCTGACCTCGCCCGCCTGTTCGACGATCTGCTCGAAGAAGCCGTCGGCGTCGTATTCCTCGAGCGTCTTCGTGCGGTGCGACGGCAGCCGGATCGTGATCGACACCTTGCCGGCGTCGCAGGCCGGTGGGATCACGAACTGCGCCCGCTGTCCGGTCGGGAACGTCAGCGATACGACGGGATCTGTGTCGGTGATGCGCTGCCCGGTATTGCTCTCGTTGACGACCGCCGTGCAGAACTGGCGTGCGCGTTCGAAGGTGAGCGCCGGTACGTCGTGACGCTGCCAGCCGCCGCGCGACTCGATCCAGATTTCGCCGGGCCGGTTAATGCAGATCTCGGTGACGTCTGACGACGCCATGTGCCCGAGGATGCCGAGCACCTCGTACTGGTACGACAGGAAGTCGTCCGAAACCTGCGCTAACGCGTCGAGCTCCATCGTGGTCGGCTCAGCGGCCGACAACCTCCGTGAAATCGACATCGCGCGCGACGTATACGCTGACCATCGAGCCCTGATTGATCGTCACCGTCGGCGCATGCGACATGCCTTCCTCGGCCGCCTGGTTGGCGAGACGATCGATGGTGTTGGCCGTGTTGCTCTCGTACGGCGACGTCACCACCACGC
This sequence comes from Lysobacter sp. HA18, assembly GCF_054057595.1. Lineage (NCBI taxonomy): Bacteria > Pseudomonadati > Pseudomonadota > Gammaproteobacteria > Lysobacterales > Lysobacteraceae > Lysobacter > Lysobacter sp. HA18. The sequence continues at coordinate 453,652 of NZ_JBSRZL010000001.1, read as the reverse complement.
CCTGGCTGACTGTCGAGCTTTGCGGCCCGTTCTTTGCCGCGGCGTATTTGAAGGTGTCGCTGAGCAGGCTGACCATCAGCGCCGAGGTGATGCGCGACCCCCAGTGCGAATCGACCTGGCCCGGATAGCCTGCGCTGCCGAGCGGGTCGACGCCGGGGCTGATCATGCTGACGTCGTAACCATTCGGCGTGGTGATGCGATCCCAAACCACCTCGATGCGATTACCTTTCGGGCGCGCCTTGTAGCTGCCGTAGATCTTCGAACCGCGATCGAGCAGCAGCGTGCGGCCGTTGATCGAGTACACCGGCTCGGTGAGGATGCACGAGGTGAAGCCGTCGGCCTCGCTGATGACCCGTGTCTCGAGCACGCACCGCAGCAGCGTGCCCCGCACGAGCAGCGTGTCGGGATTGCGTAGCGCACGTGCAACCGTAGGCCGTTTGGCAGCGTCGATCGGCGCTGATTGTTCCCCTGCCTGACCTGCGCCGCCCGACTGGCCGAGCGCTGCCTGAGCCATCGCGAGCGTTTGTGCATACGCGGCGGCCTGCGGATTGGCGGTGTCACCGGCTGTCGCCGTCGAGTCGTTGCCCATGCGACGCTCCAACAGGGTTGGCGTACGGGCGTAGGACCGTGCGGATGGCGTGGCGGGATACGCCATCGACTCCTGCTGTGCGGGCAATGGCGGAAGCGGAGGGGATAGCGCCTCCGGCTGTGTTGACTGCACGGCGATCGGCTCGACGTTCTGCGCGGCCGGCGGCGTCCGCGGCAAGGGCGGCGTCGCGTCGCTCAGCGTGGGGATGCTGACCTGCTCTTCGCTCGGCTTGGTCGCATCGCTCGGCTTCGAACTGCCGCGGAACACGAGCACGGCCATCATCATCAGCAGCAGGATGATGCCGCCCAGGAACAGCAACGCCTTGCGATTGACGCGTTGCTGTTCCGCCGTGCGCAGCGTGGGCGCGCCGGCATCGAGATCCGGCGCGGCGGCCTGCGCGTGCGCACCGAAGTAGGGATTGGCGTCCGCCACCGCGGCGACGGGGTCCTGCTCGTAGGGATTGCTGACGATCTGGCTCACGAGTGCGGATTCCTGCGGATGCCGACGACGTCCTTGCCGTGGCGGATCACGAGATAGCGATAGGTGCCGTGCACGATGATCGTGTTGCCCTGCACCGTCGTGTTGACGATGAACTCGTCACCGTTCTCGGTTTCGCTGCCGAATACCGCCGGGAACGAACCGGTCGGGAACGGCGAGGTGTCGCCGAGCTTGATGTAGGTGAACCGCCCATCGTCGTAGACGCTCGCCGGCACCAGCGCGCGCAGCCGGGTGCGCGTGCGGTAGTCGTAGTCGAAGTGGTAATTGCGCGACGGGTCCAGCGCGACGTCGAGCTCCGGCGCCTTCACTGCGGACTCGGTGCGGAACTTCGCGTCGGTCGGATAGACGAAACGCACCTTGTATTGCACGCCGGCGTTGCGCGCCTGGTCGAGCGCCTTCCAGTCGGTCGCGACCACGCGCAGTTCGATGATGTACGAATGCGTTTCGGTGCGGATCAGCAGGTTGGTGTCGACGTCGACGTTCTTCGGCTTGACGTAGAAGACGTTGTCGCGACGGCTGATATCCCAGCCGCTCGAGAACCCGGTGCTGTAGTCGACGATCGTTTCGCTCGGCGACAGCTCGATCTCGGTGGTGATGCCGAGGCCCGTGCGCACCGCATAGATGCGGTTGTCGGCGTAGTCGTATTCCTGGATCGGCTCGGCCGATGCGCGCGTGGGCGCGGCGCCGGTGGCGACACCGAGCACGGCGGCGAGGACGATCGCGAACGAACGGGGCGTCACGGGCGGGCTCCGGTGGTCGGCTGTGCAGTAGCGCTTGGCGATGCAGCTGGCGTCGCGGCGTCGTTCGTCGGTGCCGTAGCGGGCGCTGCGGTTGCGGCCTGAGCCGACGCTGTCGGCTCACCCATCTCCGGCATCGAAAACGCCGGGATTTCCGGCTCGACCGGCGGCGCTTCGGCGTAATCGTTGTCGACGCGGTAGGTCGTGACCTGGAAGCCGAGCGGGTTCTCGACGCGGTACTTCTCGTCCATCGCAAGGTTCGCCTTGTAGGTGAACGTGAGCGTGGCGATCTTGCTGTCGAGCGGCGCGGTGCGGCCGGTCGACTTGTCGTACAGCGTGCGCTGGAAGCGCACCGTCGCGCCGTTGGGCCTGCCGTTCGCGTCGTTGATCAGCGTAATGCTGAGGATCTTGACGCGGATCGCCGCCTTGTCCCCGTAGGTGTTGTACGGACGTTCCGGATTGTCCTTGCCGTGCAGCGCGGTGTAACCCGCAGCAACGGACGGGGCGGACATCGTGTAGACCGTCGTCCAGTCGCGCAGGCGCATCAGCGCGATGTCATAGGACTCGCGCGCGGTCACGAAGTGCGCGACGTTGCTCTTGTTGACCGCTTCGCTGAGGGTGATGTTGTTCTGGCCCCAGTTGCCGTCGAGCCTCGCGACGGTCGCGGTGCCGGTGTAGGCGTCGGCCATCACCAGGTACGGCACCTTTTCCTTCAGCGGAAGGAAGTAGAAGTAGCCGCCTGCGAGGATCAGCGAGATGGCGCAGGACGTGCCGGCCACCCACCACGCGCGACGCTCACTGCGGCGCGCGCGGTCGGCCAGGCTGACTTCGTAGTTCACGGCGCGGCCGACGGCGTGCTCGACGCGCAGGCTTTCCGAGGCGACACGTGCGCTCATGGCTGGCCCCCGGTGGCGTTCGCGGCAGGCGTCGATGCGACGGCAGCGCGCTTTACGACGATGCGGTTGCCTTCGACGTCGATCGCGACCTGCTGCGCCGCGTACAGCGAGGCGAGCTGCGCGAGCGTCGAACGCAGGTCATCGCCGTGCAGGTCGGCGACGCCGCGATACAGCGTGAAGTCCGAATCGTGCCGGTACTCCAGCTCCATCTTGCTGTCACGCGCCCAGCGTTCGAGCAGGCCCTTGAGCGTGCGGTCGACAGGCGCGGCGTAGTAGACATAAGCCGGCCGCAACGGCAGCGCGATGGATTGCGCGTCGTAATGGTTGACGGGCATCCAGCGGCCCGTGGCCGACGGCGGCGGACGCGTGGCGCAAGCCGCGAGCGAGGCGGTTGCGACCACGACAACGAGGAAACGAACGGATTGCGAAAGCGGATTCACGGCTCACCGGTACGCGTGAACGCATCGCCGGCGCGCAGGCGCGCACGAAGGCGATGACGGGTCGGATGGAACGGCGAGGTGCGCGGATGTGCGGCGTCCTGCCGGCTTGAAACGAGTCCTTGTCGATGTCCCCTGTACTGCTCCATGACCGGCACGCATGGCGTGCCGCATTCGTCCCTGTTCCGGCGTGGGCCGGGCGAAGACCTTGCGTCTTCTGTGACTACGGTACCGAAACGGGATCGCGGGCGTCAACACCGCGTGAAGTCACGATGGCGAGGGCGGGCACCGCGACCTTGGGCAACAGGCGCGCCGTGTAGCGCTTGTCCGTGTAGTACCGGATCTTCTCGCACAGCACCGGATGCGGGATGCCTTCGTACATCACGACCTCGCGTTCCGGGCCGAGCGCCTTCAATTCCTGCGGCAACATCAATGCACGGCGCTCTTCCGATTCGCTGCGCGATACATCACGGCCGCGCGTGACGTTCTGACGTCGCACCGTCGTATAGCCGAGCATCTCGGAGTAGTCGTTCGCGTCCTGCTGTTCGCGCGGCGCGTAGAGGATCTGCAACGCGTGGTTGGTGACCAGCGTGCGCGCGGTTTCGCGGCCGTAGGTGGCGTCGAGCTGCGCCATGCTCTGGATGATGGGCAACAGACGCAGGTTGTAGCCGGCCATGTAGGCGACGGCGCTGGCGATGATCTCGACCTTGCCGATCGACGTGAACTCGTCCATCAGCAGCAGACATTGATGCTTGAGTTCCGGATTGTTCTGCGGCAGCTCGCGCGTGTTGAGGTTGATGAGCTGACTGAAGAACAGGTTGAGGATGAGCCGGCTCTCGGCGAGCTTGTTCGGCTGGATGCCGATGTAGACCGTCATGCGCTTCTTGCGCAGATCCGTCAGCAGGAAATCGTTGGCGCTGGTGGCGGCGTCGAGCACCGGATTCACCCACGGATTCAGCGGCTCCTTGAACGTGCCGAGGATGGACGCGAACGTTTCGTCCGCCTGCGACAACAACGTCGCGAACGCCATGCGCGCGGGCTCGGATAGGAAGCGCTGCCGTGCGAGTGACTGCAGGTAGGCCCGCAGGTTGTCGCCGGTGCCGGAAGACAGGCGATACACCGCGCCGAGCGTCGGCGGCGTCGCGCCGGGAAAACCGCAGTTGGTTTCGTGGTCGTACTTCTCGAACAGGTAGAGCGCGAATGCGAGGAAGGCGTTGCGGCCCTGGCTCACCCAGAACTTCTGCTCGTCGCCGGCATCGGGATACAGCATCGCCGCGATCGCCATGAGGTCGGACACGCGGAATGCCGGGTCGTTCGACACGTAACCGAGCGGATTCCAGCGATGGCTGCGTCGATCCTCGGCGAACGGATTGAACAGGAACACCTCGTGGCCCTGCGACTTGCGCCAGCCCGAAGTGAGATCGAAATTCTCCTGCTTGATGTCGAGGACGACGACCGAATCCTGGTACTCGAGCAGGTTCGGAATCACGATGCCGACGCCCTTGCCCGAGCGCGTGGGCGCGGCGAGGATCGCGAACTGCTGGCCGGGCAGGCGCAGCAGACGACCGCCGTAACGACCGACGACGAGACTGGTCGGGCCGTCTTCGAACAGGCGATGTTTTGCGAGGTCGCCGGCGCGTGCGAAACGCGCATCGCCATGCAGCGATTTCGCAGGGCGGCGCATTACCGCCGCGAGCACGCCGATGTACGCGAGCAGCGGGCCGCCGAAACCGACCCAGCCCGCCGCGCGGATCTTCGCGGCGTACGGCTGCACCTGCGGGAGATCAATCGTGCGCAGGTAATCGACGTAGACGTACCAGTGCGGCAGCGTGGTGTGCAGGCCCAAGAACATCGCGGTGACGCGGCCCGACAGCCAGAGCCCGGCGAGCGCGACGATCACGAAGCCGAGCGACGCGATGATGACGCGGCGGTTCATGCGCGGCTCCGGCGCGGGCGCAGGGCCTGCACGGGCTGATCGAGTTCGGCCATGCGCAGGTCGACCCAGTCGCAGGCGGCCTCGAGCGCGATGTCTTCGTGAAGCCAGGTGCCGGCGGTGTCGACGACGACGTACGAGCGATCGTCGGCGCCCTGCACGTTCGCGATGACGCGATACGGGCCGCGGGCGTAGAGCACGGGTGGGGTATGCATGCGGACCTCCCTTCCGCGAGTCGCGTCCGATCCTGGACGCCGGGTGCCGCAGTGCGGCCGCGGTAGCGTATCAGCCCGCCGCGGCGGTCGCAGCCCGCATGCATGCCGTCGACTGCCGCTGATGCAGGCTGCGCGCATGTCATCGCCCCGCTCCCCGATGCCGGCAGGCCTGTTGCAGGTCGCCTGCGACAACGCGACGGTCGCGCTGTTCGTCGTCGACGCGCAGCGCCACTGCGTGTACATGAACGCATCGGCGGAGGCGTTGACCGGCTATGCACTGCACGAGGTGCAGGGGCGCGCGTTGCACGAGACGTTGCACCACACGCGGCCCGACGGCACGCTGTTTCCGGTCGACGAATGCCCGATCGACGGCGCCGGCCCGCGCAACGAGCAGGATCACGGCGAAGAAGTGTTCGTCCACAAGGACGGCCGCTTCTATCCGGTCGCCTATACCGCCACGCCGATCCAGGTCGATGGCGAACTCGCCGGCACCGTGATCGAACTGCGCGACATCTCGCGCGAGAAGCGTCGCGAGGAAGAGGACGTCGCGTTCCGTCGCCTGTCCGAGCAGATGCTCGACGAACTTGATCTGGGCACGCTGGTGCAGGCCGTCACCGACACTGCGACACGCCTGACCGGCGCGCAGTTCGGTGCGTTCTTCTACAACGTGGACGACGGCGACGGCGGCAGCTACATGCTGTACGCCTTGTCGGGCGTGCCGGCGGAAAGTTTTTCGAAGTTCGCGCATCCACGCGCGACGCCGCTGTTCGCACCGACCTTTCGCGGTGAAGGCACGATCTGCATCGCCGACGTGCACGCGGATACACGCTACGGCCAGTGGGCGCCGTATCACGGCATGCCGCCGGGTCACCTGCCGGTGCGCAGCTATCTCGCGGTGCCGGTGAAGTCCGACCACGACGAAGTGCTGGGCGGGCTGTTCTTCGGTCATGAACAGGCGGGTGTTTTCACGCTGGAACACGTGCGCGCGGTCGAGTCAATCGCAGCATTGGCCGCCGTCGGCATGAGCCGGTTGAGTTTGTTCGAAGCGACGCAGGCGGACGCGCGCGAAAAAGAACGCCTGTACCAGGATGCGATTCGTGCCGGCCGCATGAAGGACCAGTTCCTCGCGACCATCTCGCACGAACTGCGCACGCCGCTCACATCCATCCTCGGCTGGAGCGAGATGCTCGGCTCGGGTCGCCTGTCGCCCGACATGGCCGAGCGCGCGGTGACGACGATCGAACGCAATGCGCGCGCGCAGGCGCAGATCGTCGAGGACCTGCTCGACATCTCGCGAATCATCAGCGGCAAGCTCAATCTCACGGTGCAGGACATCGACGCCACGCAGCCGGTCGAAGCCGCGGTGGACGCGATCCGCCCCGCCGCGCTCGCGCGCGACGTGCGACTCGAAGTGCATGTCGACGATGCGGTGCGCATGCGCGCCGATCCTGATCGGCTGCAGCAGGTCGTATGGAACCTCGTCGCGAATGCGGTGAAGTTCACCGATCGCGGCGGTCGCGTCGACGTGTCGATCGCGCGTGTAGATGACGGCGTCGAAGTCCGTGTGCGCGATACCGGACGCGGCATCCAGCCGGAATTCCTGCCGCACGTATTCGAACGTTTCAGCCAGGTCGACGCGTCGTCGACGCGCGAACACGGCGGGCTCGGACTCGGGCTGTCGATCGTGCGGCATCTGGTGGAAATGCACGGCGGCACGGTGCGTGCGGATAGCGCGGGGGTTGGTCGCGGCGCGACGTTCACCGTGCGGCTGCCGATCGCGGCGATGTCGAACGGCGTCGAGATCGAGCGTCGCCATGCACCGACAATGACCTCACCGACCGCCGGAGCCGATGCGCTCACCGACTGTCACGTGCTGCTGGTCGAGAACGACGCCGACGCGCGCGCGATGCTCGCATCGGTGCTCGAAGCGCATGGCGCGACGGTCGATGCCTGCGAGTCGGGCTACGCCGCGCTCGAAGCCGCGCGGCTGCACGCGCCGTGCCTGGTCATCAGCGACATCGGCATGCCGGGCATGGACGGCTACGACTTCGTGCAGGCGCTGCGCGCGTGGGAGTACGCGAGCGGGCTGGACGCGGTGCCGGCGGTCGCGCTGACGGCGTACGCACGCGTCGAGGACCGCACGCGCGCGTTGTCGGCCGGCTTCCAGGTGCACGTCGCCAAGCCGGTGCAGCCGTCGGAGCTGGTGGCGGTCGCGCAGACGCTGCGTCACTGGCGGGCGCCGGCGTCGACCGGGCAGGCGGGAGTACCCTAGTGCGCCTTTTCCGCACCGGACCCCGCCATGAGCCTGAAGCAGCGACTCACTGACGACATGAAGACCGCCATGAAGGGCGGCGACAAGCAATCGCTCGGGGTGATCCGCCTGATCAACGCCGCGATCAAGCAGAGGGAAGTCGACGAGCGCATCGAGCTCGACGACACCGCGGTGATCGGCGTGCTCGACAAGATGGTCAAGCAGCGCCGCGATTCGGTGACCCAGTACGCCGCCGCCAATCGCGAGGACCTCGCGCAGGTCGAGCGCGACGAGATCGCCGTGATCGAGCGCTACCTGCCGGCCAAGATGGGCGAGCCCGAGATCAATGCGGCGATCGAAGCCGCCATCGCAGAGACCGGCGCCACCGGCGCGGCCGACATGGGCAAGCTGATGGGCGCGCTGAAGCCCAAGCTCGCCGGCCAGGCCGACATGGGGCTGGTGTCGAAGCTGGTGAAGGCCCGACTGGGCTGACGCACCCCCGCGGGCGACCGCCACCGGCCGCTCGCGATGCCATGACGGCGGCTGCGGCACGCTCGCCGCATGGCCCGATCGCCGTCCGACTCCGACTCCGCCAAGCACGGCGCCCCGAAGATCCACGCCAACGTGGTGAAGCCGGCGTCGCACGACGATGGGACCGGTTCCGCACCGCCCGCGGACGCACCGCCGGTCACCGCACAGCTTGACCCGACCGAGAAAGCCTCGATCACGCAGGCGGACGGCGCGCCGCCACCCGTCGACGTCAAGAAGGTGATCCGCAAAGCCAGCATCGGCTCGCTGCCGATGGCGCTGCTGCGGCGCTTCCTCGATTCCGACGTCATCACCCAGGCTGCGGCGCTCGCGTTCTATGCCGCGCTGGCGATGGCGCCGCTGCTCCTCCTGTTGCTCTGGCTCACCGCGTCGAACGCCAGCGCGCAGCAGGCAGTGATCTCGCAGGTCGGCCTGCTGGTCGGCCCACAGGCGCAGGACGTCGCGCGTCAGGTGCTCGGGCAGGCGGCCTCGACGCCGGACACCGGCTCCATGGCCGGCTGGTGGAGCATCGCGCTGCTGTTCGTCGGCTCCAGCGCCGTGTTCGCACAGCTGCAGGACGCGCTCAACCGCATCTTCCGCACCGATGCCACCGCCCTGCCCGGCCTGTGGAACTGGCTGAAAAAGCGCCTGCTCTCGTTCGGGCTGGTGCTCGCGGTGGTGTTCCTGCTGGTGATCTCGATGACGGTGACCACGCTGCTCGACCTCACCCTCGGCCGCTACGCGCAGGGCGAGACGGTCGCGGCGACGCTGGCGGCGCTGCTGGTCTACGCCTTCACCTTCGCGCTCATGTACCACTTCCTGCCCGACCGCCGCGTGCGCTGGAAACTCGCGTTCGCGGGCGGTTGCTTCACCTCGGTGCTGTTCATGGCCGGCCGCGCGGGCATCGCCTGGTACCTCACCCACCAGACCACAGCGTCGGCCTATGGCGCGATGGGCGCGCTGGTGCTGACCATGCTGTGGGTCTACTACGCCGCGATGATCCTGTTCGGCGGCGCGGTGGTGACGGCGGTCATCGACGAACGCCTCGGGCCGCCGCCGAAAGCCTGAGTCGCAGCCGCGGACACACCGGCCTGCGAAGGTAAGGCGCCCGCGTCGACTACACTCATCGCAGGCGTTCCGCCGCCATTTTCCGCGCCGGGACGCGCCGCGGCCGACTTCACGCGCGGGCATGTCCAACGCGCCGCCGCGCGCTGCGATACTCGCTGACGAGCTTTTGAGCCACCCGATGGCCCGCATCCCCGACGCCTTCATCGACGATCTTCTCGCCCGCACCGACATCGTCGAGGTGGTCGGCAGCCGCGTGCCGCTCAAGCGCCAGGGCAAGGAGTTCTCGGCGCGCTGTCCGTTCCATGACGAACGCTCGCCGAGCTTCACAGTCTCGCCGGTCAAACAGTTCTATCACTGCTTCGGCTGCGGCGCGCACGGCACCGCGATCAGTTTCGTCATGCAGTACGACCGCTTGGAATTCCTCGACGCGATCGAGGAACTGGCCAAGCGCGTCGGCATGGACGTGCCGAAGGACACGCAGCAGCGCGCGGCCGATCCGCAACTGCTCGACCTTTACGCCGTGCTCGAATCGGCGACCACGTTCTTCCGCCAGCAACTGAAGTCGAACACGAAGGCGCGCGCGTATTTCGATGCGCGCGGCGTGTCCGACGAGATTCGCGACAAGTTCCAGCTCGGCTATGCGCCCGACGGTTTCGAAGCGCTGAAGAACGCGCTGGGCACGAGCCCCCAGCGTCTCGAACTGCTCGAGCGCGCGGGCATGTTCTCGAAGAACGATTCCGGCCGCGTCTACGACAAGTTCCGCGACCGCGTGATGTTTCCCATCCACGATCGACGCGGGCGACCCATCGCATTCGGTGGCCGCGTCATCGAGAAGGACGCGAGCCCGAAGTACCTCAACTCGCCGGAGACGCGGCTGTTCCACAAGGGCCGCGAGCTGTACGGCCTGTGGCAGGTGCGCGGCGCCAACTCGAAGATCGAGCGGTTGATCGTCGTCGAGGGCTACATGGACGTGATCGCGCTATTCCAGCACGGCGTGCCGCAGGCCGTCGCGACACTGGGCACTGCGACCACGCCGGACCATGCGGAGCTGCTGTTCCGCAACGCACCCGACGTCTACTTCTGTTTCGACGGCGACCGCGCCGGGCGCAGCGCCGCATGGCGTGCGGTGGAATCCGTTCTGCCACGCATGAAGGACGGCCGCCAGGCGTTCTTCCTGTTCCTGCCCGAAGGCGAAGACCCGGACTCGATCGTGCGCAACGAAGGCCGCGACGGTTTCGAAGCGCGCCTGCTCGACGCGACGCCGCTGTCGCAGTTCCTGTTCGACACGCTGTCGGTCGACGTGAACCTCGCGACGCTGGAAGGCAAAGGTCGCCTCGCCGAACGCGCGAAGCCATTGCTCGCGCAGATTCCGGACGGCGCGTTCGCCGATCTAATGCGCCAGCGTCTTACCGAGATCACCGGCGTCGGCGCGCGCAACGCGTCGCCCGACACGCATGTGCCTGCGCAACGCGCGCGTGCCACGCCGTCGCGCAATGCGCCGCCGCCGAAACGCAGCCTCGTGCGTAGCGCGATCCTCTACCTGCTGCATAAGCCGGCGCTGGCGCTGGAGATTCCGGCGAATCCGCCGTTCGCCGCGTTGCGTCAGCCGGGCGTTCCGTTGCTCGTTGAACTGATTGAACTCGTGCACGCAAGGCCCGACATCGGTGCCGCGGCATTGATAGAGCACTTCGCGGGGCGTGAGGAGCAGGAGCCGCTGCAGAAACTCGTCGTGCAGACGTTGCCCGGCATCGACGAGAACTGGCGCGCCGAGTTGCTCGACAACGTCGTCAACCTCAACAAGGCGGCGACCGATCAGCGCATGGCCGAGTTGCGGCAGGTCCTCGCGGAAACCGGGCGCTTGTCGGACGAGGAAAAAGTCGAGCTGCGCGAACTGCTGACGCAGCGTCCCGGCGCCACGAACGCCAGCTGATTACGCGGCCGCGACGCGATCGCGACCTTCGCTCTTCGCGCGATAGAGCGCGCCATCCGCACTACCCAGCAACGTCGATACCGAACTGCCTTCGACGTACTGCGCGACGCCCGCGGAGAACGTGAGGTCCAGCGCGCCCGCCTGCGTGTCGAATGCATGCGCCACCGTCGCCGTGCGCATGCGTTCGAGGCACTGCATCGCGCCGTCGAGCGTCGTATGCGGCAGCACCAGCAGGAACTCCTCGCCGCCGTAACGGCCGAACGCGTCATCGACGTCCTGTCGCGCGATCAGGTCGAGCTCGCGCGCCTGCCGACGCACAAGGTCGCAGAAGCCACGCAGGATCTCGTCGCCCACCGGATGCCCGTACGCGTCGTTGATGCGCTTGAAGTGATCGAGATCGATGATCGCGACGCAGAACGGCAGGTGGAAACGCTCGGCACGCGCGCGCTCTTTCTCCAGCGCCTGCATCAGGTAGCGACGGTTGCGCGCGCCAGTGAGTTCGTCGCGTTCGGAAAGATCCTTGACCCGCTCCAGTGCTTCTTCGAGTGCGTGCTTTTTATCCGCGAGCTTGGCGCGCAGGTGCGCGAAATAGCCGCCGACGAACGAGATCCACAGCGTGATCATCAGCAAAACGACGAGCCGCAGCACCTCCATGTGGAATGCGGGCGTGTCGAGCGGGCGATCGTGGTACTCGACGACCATGAGCCCGGCATAGCCGCCGACCGCAACGGCCGACAATCGCAGGAACTGGCGCGTATCCAGCCCGAACATGCCGAAGAAGAACATCGCCACGAACAGCATCAACATCAGGCTGCGCGCATCGTTATGCATCAGGTGGATGACCGCCAGCGCCAGCACCAGCGCGACGAGGATCTGCGGCACCAGCAGCGTCGGGTCGCGCAACCTGCGGCTGTAGCCGCTGCGGATCAGCGCGAAGAACGCCACGTTGAACGCCATCGCGATGCCGAGCAGCCCGAACAGCGCCGAGTAGCCGTATTGCATCCATCCCCAGCGCACTGCGAGCGAGCCCGGCAGCAGGAACATGAGGTAGCTCGCCAGCCCCATCAGCTGCCGCTTGAGGCGGACACGCGTCTTGGGATCGCGGGATAGCAGGCGCGGGAAGATCATGGCCGCTACGTTAGACGGGCGCGGGTGGGCGCCCGGTTAGGTTCGCGCCGCAGTCGCGTGCGTCGCGTCACACGGCTTCGGGCAGGGCCGCCGGGGACGTCGCGCGAGCGCGTTGCAACCGTTGCCGTATGCGCAGCCCTGGCCGCTCGACGACGTAGTGGAGCAGCGCGCCGATCGCCACGGCCGCGACCCCGATCAACGCGAACCGCGCGATGCCCTGCATGTCTTCCGGCAGCAGCCCGTCGACCACTGCGAACGTCGCCTTGTGCGTGAGGTACAGGCTGTATGACGCCGCGGCGACCCATCCGGCGCCCGGCGGCGTAAGGCGCGAGGTCCAGCTGTTAGCCGTCGCGCCGGCAGCCACGAGCAACGCCATCGCGAACGACGCCAGCGGGAAACCGGCCACGCTCGCCAGCAACCCGTCGCGCTCGGTCGTTACGACGACGGCGGCCGCGAGGCAGGCGAGCCCGCCAAGAGCGATCGAGCCGTTGCGCGCTGCGATCGCCGTCCACCACGACGGCCGCCACGTGCGGATGGCGGCGAGCAGCACGCCGAACAGCAGGCCGTCGAGGCGACACCACGTCGGGTAGTAGATCCACTCCACCCAGCGCGCACCGAAGGCCGATGGCCCGCCGGACGTGCTGCGCAGGGGCGCCAGCCACTGCGTCCAGACGATCCCGCGCCACGCGATGCCGGCGAGCACCGTCGCAATTGCAATCGCCGCCACGCCGCGACCGCCGATGCGTCGCACCAGCAACATCGCGAGCGCAGGAAACACGAGGTAGAAGTGTTCTTCGACGCAGAGCGACCACGCATGCGAGAACGCCCTGTCGTGCGAGTAGTCGACGAACAGGTTCTGCGTGAACGTCAGGAACATCCATAACGGCGGAAGGCGATGGACTTCGCGGATCGCAGGCACAGCCACATACAGGGCGAGCACCACGAGGAACGCCGGCAGGATCCGGAACGCGCGACGCGTGTAGAAATCGGCGTACGAAAAGCGCTCGCCGCGCGCGATGCCGGCGAACACCTGCGATGCGATGAGATAACCGCTGAGCACGAAGAACAGGTCGACGCCCATCCAGCCCGGCGTCGCCAGCCAGTCCCAGCGCCCCATCCCGCCGACCAGCCAGGAGTGGAACAGCATCACCCACACGATCGCGACGGCGCGCAGTCCGTCGAGTCCCCGAATCCTTTCGTTCATGTGCCTTCCGTGCGTGAATGAATTAGTGGGTGTTCTTGACCACGTCGCCGCCCTTCATCACGAAGGGCACGGTCTGCAGCACGGTGACGTCCTGCGTGGGATCGCCCGATACCGCGATCATGTCGGCGAAACGGCCGGCTTCCACAACGCCGACGCTCTTGTTCGCCAGTGCTTCGGACGCGTTGATCGTCGCCGCCTGGATGGCCTGCACCGGCGTCATGCCGTAGCGCACCATCACCGGGAACTGCTTGGCGTTGTCGCCGTGCGGGTACACGCCGGCGTCGGTGCCGAAGATCATGTGCACGCCGGCCTTGACCGCCTTTCGGAAATTCTCGCGCTGGATCTCGCCGATGTCGCGATCCTTGCGCAGGTTGTCTTCCAGGACGCCGTTCTTCTTGCCTTCGGCCTGCGTGTAGTCGGTGTTGTAGATGTCCATCGACAGCCACGAGCCGTGCTGCTTGGCGAGCTTGATGCCTTCATCGTCGATCAGCGATGCATGTTCGATCGTATCGACGCCGGCGCGGATCGCATCCTTGATGCCGGCCGCGCCGTGCGCATGTGCAGCGACCTTCAGCGACGCCATGTGCGCTTCGTCGACGATCGCCTTCATCTCATCGAGCGTGAGCTGCTGCGCGCCGGGTTCGTCGCCGTGCGAGAACACGCCGCCGGTCGCGCAGATCTTGATCACCTGCGCGCCGTACTTGTGCAGCGTGCGCACCACCTTGCGGCCGTCTTCCGGGCTGTCGACATTGAACGGCCCCTTCTGGTCCATCGACGGCGGGAAGAACGTCGAATCGCAGTGTCCGCCCGTCGCGCCCACCGCATATGTCGCGGTGACCACGCGCGGACCGATCAGCTTGTGCTGCTCGATCGCCTGCCGAAGGCCGACGTCGTCCCATGCATCGCTGCCGACGTTGCGCACCGTGGTGAAGCCGGCCATCAGCGTCTTCTGCGCATTCGGCACCTGGACCACCGACCAGAACCGATCACCGAACTGCAGGCCGGTGTAGCCGCCGTAGGTGGGGTCGCTGTCGAGATGCACATGCATGTCGATCAGCCCCGGCAGCAGCGTCATGCCCGGCAGGTCCACATGCTTCGCATCCGCAGGAGCCGCATCGCCCGCATGTCCGACCGACACGATGCGCTCGCCCTGCACCACGATCTGCGGATGCTCCACGTACTGCCCCGTGCGCACGTCGAGCAATCGATCGGCAGTGACGACGGTGGCCTGCTGCGCCTGTGCGGCGAGCGGAAGAAGCGTGGCGATTGCGACGGCGATCAGGCGATGGCGCACGGGAAGACTCGGTTCGATCGGAACACCGAGTATCGCAAAGCGTGGGCGTGCAGCATCGTGCCGGAACGCACCATCCGTGTACGACGTGGCTTAGCCCACGCGTCGAAACACCACCGGCGACACCGGCTCGAGCCACGGAAGCAGCCAGTGGTCGACGAGCAGGAAGGCGAACAGCGCCATCAGGTAGACGATGGAATAGTTGAAGACCTTCATCGCGTACAGCTCGTCCGGCGGGTCGAGCAGGCGCCAGGCGTGCTTGAGGAACACAAGGCCGAGCACCAGTGCGCCGCCGAGGTAGAACATCCCGCTCATGCCCGCGGCCCACGGCAGCACGGTCACTGCGACGAGCAGCACGGTGTAGATCAGGATCTGCCAGCGCGTGTATTCGACGCCGTGCGTGACGGGCAGCATCGGCACCAGTGCGCGCGCGTAGTCGTCGCGACGGAAGATGGCCAGCGCCCAGAAGTGCGGCGGCGTCCACACGAAGATGATCAGCACCAGCAGCAGCGAATGCGCCCAGTCCCAGTCGCCGCGCATGCCGGTGACCGCGGCCCAGCCGAGCAACGGCGGAGCGGCGCCGGCGATGCCGCCGATCACGATGTTCTGCGGCGTCGCGCGCTTGAGGAACACGGTGTAGATCACCGCGTAGCCGATCAGCGATGCGAACGTCAGCACCGCGGTGATCGTGTTGACGAACAGCACCAGCAGCGCCATCGACAGCGCGGCGAGCACGAGTGCGAACACCAGCGCGCGCGTATGCGTGATCTGCCCGACGACGATCGGCCGCCACGACGTGCGCGCCATCTTCGCGTCGATGCGCGAGTCGAGCAGTTGATTGATCGCAGCAGCGGACGATGCCGCCAGCCAGATGCCGAGGAAGCCCAGCACCGACTCGCGCAACGGCGGCAGGCCCGGCACGGCAAGGAACATGCCCACCAACGCGGTGAACACGATCAGCGCGACCACGCGGGGCTTGGTCAGCGCGAAGTACTGGCGCAGCGTCGCGGTCATGGGCGGCTCCGTGCGTGCATCAGACCCTCGGCGCGCGCACGCGGGCGAGCAGCGTGACGAGCGTCGCGAGCAACAGCGCGGCACCCGCGTTGTGCGACACCGCGACATGCAGCGGCAGGCCGAGCTTGACGTTGGCGATGCCGAGCGCGACCTGCGCGAGCGTCAGCACACCCAGCACCGTGCCCCAGCCGCGCATGCCCGGCGTGCGCAGCAGTCGCAGCGCGAGCCCGAGCAGGTAGACGAACACGACGCCGGCCATGATGCGGTGTGCGAGCTGGATCGCGATGCGCGATGCGCCGTCGAGCACGCCGCCTTCGTAGTCCACGCCGACGCCACGCCACAGCACGAAGCCCTGATGGAAATTCGCGGGCGGCATCCACTCGCCCACGCACTTCGGGAAGTCGTTGCCGCAGGCGAGCGCCGCGTAGTTCGAACTCACCCAACCACCGAGCGCGATCTGGATGCCGAGCAGGACCACACCGATCGCGACGAGGCGACACAGCGTGCGCGCTTCGGCGAGGCGGATCGGAAGATTGGTTGCGCGCCACGCCATCCACAGCAGCAAGGCGAATGTGGTCAGGCCGCCAAGCAGATGGCCCATCACCACGATCGGCTTGAGCAGCCAGGTGACCGTCCACATGCCGAGCAGCGCCTGGAACACGATGGTCATCAGCACCAGTGCGGCGACGCGGGACAGATCGCTGTTGTCCCACCGCACCGCCGCGGCGAGCAGGATCAGTTCACCCGCGATCGCGAGCACGGCGGCCGGCGTGTACTGCGCATGCATGTAAAGCGGAATCGAAATGCCGACGAGCACGCCCGCGACCAGCACCTGCGCGATGCCGAGTCGACGGCGGCGCGCGGCGAGCAGCGCGAGCACGAACACCAGCCCGCCCAGCGTCGCGGCGAGATGCCGGTGCAACTGCTCGCGCCAGGCCTTGGTCGGGTCGGCGACGCGGATCGCGTTGGCCGCGTGTTGCGCGACGTCGCTGGCCTGCGTCGGCCATGCCGCACGGCCGTAGCAGGTCGGCCAATCGGGGCAGCTCAGGCCCGCGTTCGACAGCCGCACGAACGCACCGAACACGATGACGCACAGCGCCAGCGTCGCCGCCAGCCACGCGATGCGATGGAAGTGGCGGTACGGCGTGCGGACCGAATCGGATCGCGGGGTCGAGCCCATGGACGTCATTGCAGCTTCAGAAGTCGGTTGAGGTCCTCGCGCAGGCCCGCGAGGTCGGTGTCGGGCGCGTAGCGCAGCACCACGAAGCCATTGGGATCGACGACGTATACCGGCAGGCCGCCAGCGGCGTCCACCCGCGGCAGCTTCGCACGCGCCGCATCACCGGCGATCACATGCAGCGTGGTCGGCGCCGCCAGGCCCTGCGGCCAACTGCAGCTCGACGTCGCGCACCACCACAGGATGTGGACGCGCGGCGCGTCCTTGTTGAGCACTTCCCAGACGACGCCTATGTCGTGTGCGCGCCGACGGCAGGCGTCGTCGCACTCGTTCGGCGCTGGCACGACGATGCGCCAGATACGCTTGATCGGCGTCCATGCGTAGGCGCGGCCGTCGATATCGCGAAGGCGTGCATCGCGCAGGTCGGTGTACGGATCGAGCAGCTCGCCCTTCTGCTTGGTCGCGGCCGGATGGATGTCGGCGAAGCGCAACAAGCCGGCGATCGCCATCGTGCCGAAGAACAGCACGACGATGACCAGCAACGTGATGCGGTTGCGGCGACGTTGCGCGTCGGGCGGTGTATCGGCGGTCATCGGCGACTCCGGCGGAACGTGAGGACGAGCGCGGTCACCAGAACGGTGATCGCAAGCCCGAACCACTGCACGGCGTAGCCGCGATGGCGTTCGGGCGGAAGCGTATTGACCAGCAGCTCGAGATCGCGCGGATAACCGATCGGCAGCGCGGGATCCAGCCGCAGCACGCGCGGTGCGAGGGCCGGCAGGCCGAGTTCCTTTGCGACGACGGTCGGCTCGAGCCGCACGACCAGCCAAGCATCGCCCTGCTTCGCCATCGGCGCGCCCATGCGCAGGCCGGTCGACGGCGGCGGCACCAGCAGGCCGCGCACCGTCTGCGCTCCGCGCGGCGGCGTGATCTTCGGCAGCACGCGATCGGCAGCAAGCGGAAGCCAGCCGAGATCGACGAGCAGCGGCGTACCGGCATCGGGCGCGAATACGGAATACGCGTGCACACCGACGCGGCCGTCGCGCTGCTGGTTGTCGAGCATCAGCGGCGCGGCATCAACGAAGTGGCCGCTGCCCGCAGTCCATGCGTACGACGTGGACTGCGCCGCATCGTTCGCCGCCGACAGCGGCACGGCGCGGCGGTCCTTCAGCACGCTCGCCACGTTCGCGAGCAGCCGTTCCTTTTCGACGGCGCGATCGCTCTGCCACACACCCAGACGCGCGAAGCCCGCGGCGGTGAGCAGCGCGAAGGTCCAGCCGAGCAGCAGCGTTCCGCGGCGGCTCACGACAGGCGGACGCCCGGACGCGATAATGCGCAGCGACGCATCGTCACCCGAACCCCGTAGGAGCCGCGCGTGAGCCATTCGCTGAAAACGCTGATCGTCATTGCGTTCCTGATCGCGATCATCTGGAACCTCGGCGCGGGGCTGTACTACATGCTGGTCGACAAGGGCGGCAGCAAGCGCACCGTCAATGCATTGACCCGTCGCATCGTGCTGTCGGTCGTGCTGTTCCTGGGTGTCGCGTTCGCCGCGTGGATGGGCTGGATCGACCTGCACGGCGTCGGTTCCAACCCCTCGCACTGACGCCCGACCGCAACCCCCAGACGCCAACGGGCCGGCGAGTGCCGGCCCGTCGTCGCATCCTGCGTCGCGGTGCTTAGAGCACGTAGACGAACAGGAACAGGCCGAGCCAGACCACGTCGACGAAGTGCCAGTACCAGGCCACCGCTTCGAACGCGAAGTGGTTGTCGCGATCGAAGTGGCCCTTGGCGCAACGCAGCCAGATGATCGCCAGCATGATCGTGCCGAGGGTGACGTGCAGGCCGTGGAAGCCGGTCAGCATGAAGAACGTCGAGCCGTAGATGCCCGAACCCAGCGTCAGGTTGAGCTCCTTGTAGGCCTCGGCGTACTCGGTCGACTGGAAGTACAGGAACGTGCAGCCCAGCAGCACGGTCAGGCCGAGCCAGACCAGCAGCGACTTGCGATGACCGGCCTTGAGCGCGTGGTGCGCGGCGGTCACCGTGCTACCCGACGTCAGCAGGATCAGCGTGTTGACCAGCGGCAGGCCCCACGCCGGGATCGTGCGGAACTCGCCGCCGACCGCGCCCGGGCCGTTGTTCGGCCAGCCGGCGCTGAAGTTCTGCCACAGCAGCGCATGCGTCGCAGCGCCGTCACCTTCGCCGCCCCACCACGGCAGCGAGTACTGACGGGTGTAGAACAGCGCGCCGAAGAACGCGGCGAAGAACATCACTTCCGAAAAGATGAACCACACCATGCCCATGCGGAACGAGATGTCCACCTGGCGGTTGTAGTTGCCGGTGATCGACTCGCGGATCACGTCGCGGAACCACATGAAGAGCACGGCCATCACCAGAGCGACGCCCGCCAGGAACACCGGGCGGCCCCACGAGAGTTCGTTGAGCCAGCTGGCGAAGCCGATCATCGTGACGAACAGCGCGATCGAGCCGAGGAACGGCCAGCGGCTGCTGTGCGGCACGAAATACACGTTGCGATCGGTGGGATGGGCGTGGGCCATGTCGGCGTTCCGTAGGTCGTGATTCAAGGTTCCGCAGTCACGGCGCCGCGCCGACACCGGCGGGCGCGGGCCCGAGGCGTGCGGTCAACGTATCGTTGCGGAAGAAGGTATAGGACAACGTGAGCGTCGAGATGTCCGGCGGAAGCGCCGGATCGACGATGAAACGCACCGGCATCTCGCGCGATTCACCCGCCGCGAGCGTCTGCGCGGTGAAGCAGAAGCATTCGGTCTTGACGAAGTATTTCGACGCACGCGACGGCGCGACCGATGGCGCGGCGCTGCCCACGATGGGACGCGTTGCATCGTTCTTCGCGAAGTAGGTGGTCTCGTACGGCTTGCCGACCTGCACGCGCATCGACATGCGATCCGGATGAAACTGCCAGTCGAGCTTGGAGTTGACGTTGCCGTCGAACTCGACCGTCACCCAGCGCGTGCCGACCGCACCGGAACCGCCTTCGCGCTGCGGCCCCTGCGCGAGCTTGATGCCGAACACCTTCTCGCAGGCGATGCGATACAGCGGCACCAGGCTGAAGGTGAAGCCGAAGGCCAGCAGCGACACCGCCACCAGCTTGCCCCAGCCGGAATTGCGCGCGTCGGCGGTCATCGGGTGAGTGCGGTGAACGCGATGAAGCCGACGAACACGGCGACCGCGAACAGCCCGAACCACAACGCAGTACGACGCGCCCGCGCGATGCGCGGGTCGTCGGGTGTACGCGGGGCGGTCGGGCCGGTCATTCGGTCGACGGAATCAGTGCGTGATGTCGCCGTGGGCGAGGTCGCCGTCGCGGATCACCGGCGGCACCGTGAAGGTGTGGTGCGGCGCTGGGCTCGGCACGGTCCACTCCAGGCCCTTCGCGCCTTCCCACACGCGCGCCGTCGCCGGCTCGCCGTACTTCTTCGAATGCCAGAGCACGAACAGCATGATGAACGGCGTGGCGAACATGCCGAACGCACCGATCGAGCTGACGAGGTTCCAGTCCGCGAACACGACGTTGTAGTCGGGGATGCGGCGCGGCATGCCGGCGAGGCCGAGGAAGTGCTGCGGGAAGAACAGCAGGTTCACGAACACGATCGACCACCAGAAGTGGAAGCCCGCGAGCTTCTGGCTGTACATCTTGCCGGTCCACTTCGGCCACCAGTAGTACGTGGCCGCGATGATCGAGAACAGCGCGCCGGTCACCAGCACGTAGTGGAAGTGCGCCACCACGAAGTAGGTGTCGTGGTACTGGAAGTCGGCGGGGACGATCGCGAGCATCAGGCCCGAGAAACCGCCGATGGTGAACAGGATGACGAACGCCAGCGCCCACTTCATCGGCGCTTCGAACGACAGCGAGCCGCGCCACATCGTGGTGACCCAGTTGAACACCTTCACGCCGGTCGGGATCGCGATGAGCATCGTCGCGAACATGAAGTAGATCTCGCCACCGAGCGGCATGCCGACGGTGAACATGTGGTGCGCCCACACGATGAACGACAGGAACGCGATCGAGGCGGTCGCGTACACCATGGCCTGGTAACCGAACAGCGGCTTGCGGCTGAAGGTCGGGATGATCTCCGACACGATGCCGAACGCCGGCAGGATCATGATGTAGACCTCGGGGTGACCGAAGAACCAGAAGATGTGCTGGAACATCACCGGGTCACCGCCGCCAGCCACGTTGAAGAAGCTGGTGTGGAAGTACTTGTCGGTCAGCAGCATCGTCACCGCGCCGGCGAGCACCGGCATCACGGCGATCAGCAGGAACGCGGTGATCAGCCACGTCCACACGAAGATCGGCATCTTCAGCAGGTCGACGCCCGGGGCGCGCATGTTGAGGATGGTGGCGATGATGTTGATCGCGCCCATGATCGAGCTGATGCCCATCAGGTGGACGGCGAACACCAGGAACGCGACGTTGTAGCCGCCCTGCAGCGACAGCGGCGGATACATCGTCCAGCCGCCGGCGGGCGCGCCGCCCGGCAGGAAGTAGGTCATCAGCAGCAGCGTGAACGCGAACGGCATGATCCAGAAGGACCAGTTGTTCATGCGCGGCAGCGCCATGTCGGGCGCGCCGATCTGCAGCGGGATCATCCAGTTGCCGAGGCCGACGAACGCCGGCATGACGCCGCCGAAGATCATCACCAGCGCGTGCATGGTGGTGAACGAGTTGAACAGCATCGGATCGAAGTACTGCAGGCCCGGCTTCATCAGCTCGGCGCGGATCAGCACCGAGAGGAACGCGCCCACGATGAACATCGTGAACGAGAAGATCAGGTACAGCGTTCCGATGTCCTTGTGGTTCGTCGAGAAGAACCAGCGCTCGATGAAGCCCTGCTGGTGGCCGTGCTCATCGGAATGATGGTCGGCGACGGGATGCGTGACAGCCATTGGGACTACCTCTGCGTATTCGGTGCGATCAGCCGGCGACCGGAGCGGTCGTGGCGTCGGTATTCGGGGCGGCGGCGGTGGCCGGCTGCGAGGTCGTGGCCGGCGTCGTCGACGGCGCGGCGGCCGGAGCCGCGGGGGCGGCAGGCGCAGCGGCGGGCTGCGGCTGGCGCGAGGCCAGCCACTGCTGGAACTCGGCCTTGGGCACCGCGCGCACGACGATCGGCATGAAGCCGTGGTCCTTGCCGCAGAGCTCGGCGCATTGGCCGCGGTAGATGCCCGGCTGGTCGACGCGCGCCCAGGCCTCGTTGATTTCGCCCGGGATGGCGTCCTGCTTCCAGCCCAGCGACGGCACCCACCACGCGTGGATCACGTCGTCGGCGGTGACCACGAAGCGGATCTTGGTGTTGGTCGGGACAACCAGCTCGTTGTCGACCTCGAGCAGGTAGTTCGGGTTCGTCTCCGCGGTCGGCACCTTGCCGCTCTGGCGCATCGAGTCGCTCTCGCGCTTGAGGCGGCTCGTCATCGAGACGCCCTGGCCGAGGTAGTCGTACTTCCACATCCACTGGTAGCCGGTGACCTTGATGGTCATCTCGGACTGGCGGACGTCGTACATGTTGATGAGCTTGTGGGTCGCCGGGAACGCCATGCCGACCAGGATCACGATCGGGATGACGGTCCACAGGATTTCGAGCTTCGTGCTGTGCGTGAAGTCGACGTCCGGCACCGCGCCCTTGGACTTGCGGAACTTCACCATCGCCACGGCCATCGCGCCGAACACGAGGATGCCGATGGCGACGCAGATCCACAGCGCGAGCATGTGCGCGGAATAAGCGTTGTGTGAGATCTGCGTCACGCCCTCGCGCATATTGAGCTGCCAGCGATGCGGACTGGTCGGATCGCCCGGATGCTGCTGCGCGATGGCGAGGACCGGCAGGGTGAGGGCGACCAGGCCCGCAGCCCACTGCTTGATACGACCGGCTTTCATCAGATGGAGCCCCAGATCAGCAAATTGGCGTGAATTCGGATTTTCCGCCGGCTGCCGTCCTGCGTCGCGCGCCAGCGCGATCGACGGGAGGAAAGGGAGCCGCCGACGGACCGGGACGGCCCGCCTCCTGGCCGGAGCCAGAGCGTTATGGAAACCGAGAAATGTTAGCCCTGCACGCCGGACCCGGCAAGCAAAAGCGGTCGCGAAAGCCGTATCCGCCGGGCATTCCGCGCGACCCGCGAGGGCGCGATCGCTAGACTACGCGGCTTCCGTCGCAGTTGTTGGGATCCGATGTCGACTCCGTCCCCCGCCGTGCCCGGTACACCGGTGCACGTCCTGATCGCGCCCGAGCTGCCCGCCCCGCCGCCGGGCCCGCGCGCCGCCATCACCGCCGGCTGGGTGCGCGACGAGGCCGCCCACGTCCGCCGCCTGCTCGACCTCGCCCGCCTGCCGGAGGCCGACCGCGCCGCCGTGAAGGCCACCGCCGCCGATCTGGTGACCCGCGTGCGCCGCCGCGCGACCGACCAGGGCGCGATCGAGGCCTTCATGCGCCAGTACGACCTCGGCAGCGAGGAAGGCGTGCTGCTGATGTGCGTGGCCGAGGCGCTGTTGCGCATTCCGGACGCCGAGACCGCCGACCGCCTGATCCGCGACAAGCTCGGCGACGCCGACTGGAAGCGGCACATGGGCCAGTCGCCGTCGGTACTGGTCAACGCGTCGACCTGGGGCCTGATGCTGACCGGCCATCTGGTCGACCTCGCCGACGACACCAAGCGCGACGTGCACGGCGCCTTCAAGCGCCTGGTCGGCCGCGTCGGCGAACCCGTCATTCGCCTCGCCGTGCGCCAGGCGATGCGCATCATGGGCCACCAGTTCGTCATGGGCCGCACGATCGACGAAGCGCTCGCGCGGTCGCGCAAGGGCGACAACGCGGCCTATCGCTATTCGTTCGACATGCTCGGCGAAGCCGCGCTCACGCGGGCCGACGCCGACCGCTATCTCAACGCGTATCGCATGGCGATTCATGCGATCGGCAAGCACGCGGCGAAGGAAGGCACGGTCGATCCGTCGCACGCGGTCGCCGTGTTCGCCGCGCCGTCGATCTCGGTGAAGTTGTCCGCGCTGCATCCGCGCTACGAGCACGCCAAACGCGCGCGCGTCGCCGCCGAACTGACGCCGCGCGTGCTGGAACTCGCGCAGCTCGCGAAGTCGTACGCCATCGGCTTCACCGTCGATGCGGAAGAAGCCGATCGCCTCGAACTGTCGCTCGACGTCATCGCCGGTGCGTATTCGGATGCGTCGCTCGCCGGCTGGGAAGGGTTCGGCCTCGCGATCCAGGCGTATTCCAAGCGCTGCCCGGAAGTCGTCGATTTCATCGCCGATCTCGCGCGTCGCACCGGTCGCCGCATTCCGGTGCGCCTGGTCAAGGGCGCGTACTGGGACGCGGAGGTCAAGCGCGCGCAGGTCGACGGCATGCCGGGCTATCCGGTGTTCACGCGCAAGCCGAATACCGACGTCAGCTATGTCGCGAACGCGCGCAAGATGCTGGATTCGTCGGATGCGATCTACCCGATGTTCGCGACACACAACGCGCAGACGATTGCGCACGTGCATCGCATGGCGGCCGGCCGCGCATTCGAGTTCCAGAAGCTGCACGGCATGGGCGACGACCTGTATGCCGAAGTGATTCCCGCCGATCGCCTGAACGTGCCGTGTCGCGTGTATGCGCCGGTGGGTTCGCACGAAGACCTGCTGCCTTATCTCGTGCGCCGCCTGCTCGAGAACGGCGCGAACTCGAGCTTCGTCAACCGCATCACCGACGAATCGATTCCGGTCGACGAACTCATCCGCGACCCGATCGACGTCGTGTCGCAGTTCGAGTCGATCCCGCACCCCCGCATTCCGCTGCCGGTCGATCTCTACCGCAGCTTCGGCATTTCCAGGAGCAATTCGATGGGCGTGAACCTCGCCAACGACGACGCGCTGCGCGCACTCGCCGACCAGGTAAATGCCGCGGCCGCGCAGCCGTGGTTCGCGGAGCCGCTCGTCGCGGGCGCGAAGGCATCGGGCGAACGCATCGCGGTGACGAATCCTTCGGATCGTCGCGAAGTGGTCGGTCACTGGATCGCTGCCGATACCGCGCTCGTCGAGCGTGCGCTCGTCAATGCAAGCGCCGCGCACGATGCGTGGAACACGACCCCGGCCGCCAGCCGCGCCGCGATCCTCGAGCACGCCGCGAACCTGCTCGAACAGCGCATGCCGGCGTACATCGCGATGTGCACCAAGGAAGCGGGCAAGACGATTCCGGACGGCATCGCCGAAGTGCGCGAAGCCGTCGACTTCCTGCGCTACTACGCCGAGCAGTCGCGCACGCTGTTCAAGCCCGAGGCCCTGCCCGGCCCGACCGGTGAATCGAACACGCTGCAGCTGTCGGGGCGCGGCACGTTCGTGTGCATCTCGCCGTGGAATTTCCCGCTCGCGATCTTCCTGGGCCAGATCACCGCCGCGCTTGCGGCGGGCAACTGCGTGATCGCCAAGCCGGCCGAGCAGACCAACCTCGTCGGCTTCGCCGCGGTGAAATTGCTGCACGAAGCCGGCGTGCCGGAAGCGGTGCTGCAGTTCCTGCCGGGCGACGGGGCCACCGTCGGCGCCGCATTGACGCGCGACGATCGCATCGTCGGCGTCGCGTTCACCGGTTCGACCGACACCGCACGTGCGATCAACCGTGCGCTCGCCGCACGCGAGAACGCACCGATCGGCGTGCTGATCGCCGAGACCGGCGGCCAGAACGCATTGATCGCCGATTCGTCGTCGTTGCCCGAACAGGTAGTGAAGGATGCAATCGGCTCGGCGTTCACTTCGGCCGGCCAGCGCTGCTCCGCCGCGCGCGTGCTGTTCGTGCAGGACGACATCGCCGACAAGGTAACCAAGATGCTTGCCGGCGCGATGGCCGAACTCGTCGTCGGCGATCCGGGGCTGCTGTCGACCGATGTCGGCCCTGTGATCGACGAGGACGCACTGCGCGTGCTGAAAGAACACGCGGCGCGCATGGACAAGGAAGCGGTCGCGAAGATCGCTGAAGTCGGCCTCGGCGAGAACGCCGCGCACGGCAGCTTCTTCGCGCCGCGCGCGTATGAGCTGCGCTCGCTCGACCAGTTGCATCGCGAAGTGTTCGGTCCGGTGCTGCACGTAATCCGCTGGAAGGCCGACCAGCTCGACGTGGTGATCGACGCGATCAACGCGACCGGTTACGGCCTCACGCTCGGCGTGCATTCGCGCATCGACGCGACGATCGACAAGATCGCGAGCCGCATCAAGGTCGGCAACTGCTATGTCAACCGCAACCAGATCGGCGCGGTGGTCGGCGTGCAGCCGTTCGGCGGCCAGAACCTGTCGGGCACCGGCCCGAAAGCCGGCGGCCCGCACTACCTGCCGCGCTTCGCGACGGAGAAGACGATCACCGTCAACACGACGGCCGCGGGTGGCAATGCATCGCTGCTGACGCTGGGCGACTGAAGCACGCGGCACAGATGCACAAGAGCCCCGCGAATGCGGGGCTTTTTGTTTTGGCGATCTCACCGTCGAGGTGCAGCGGGAACAGCCAAGCGCCCACATCAATCGTCGGACGTGGTCGTGCGTCGCGCCAGTGCGTTCGAAACAAACTCGAGTTCAGATCACGAGGCACCGAAGGCCATGCAAAGCGTCGGAGCCACGCACCAACTCCTCTCGACAACCACATCATTCGTGAAACCCGAAGGGCGGCGCACACGGATGTGCGCCGTCCGCACCCGAGCCAGGATGGCAAGTGTGCGGATCGTGGAAAACTCACACGATCGCGCGCTGTAGATCTGATCGGGGAAGGCGCTTTCTTTGGTTACCTTTTTTTGCACCAACAAAGAAAAGTAACTCGAGCGCGCAGAGCACGAACGCTCTCGCTTCAACGCAACGCAACCGAGCAGCCGAGCAGCCGAGCAGCCGAGCAAGCAAGAAAGAACTCGCACGCGGCCAAAAGAAAAGCCCCGCCGAAGCGGGGCTTTTTAGCGACACGGTTGCAGCCGATCAGAACTTGAACTGCGCCGCCACACCGAACAGATCCGCGTGCGCGTTGAACACGCCGGTCAGCTTCGAACCACTCGACGACGTAGCACCGTTGATGGTCGGATCGTCAACGTTGATGCGCATATACGCCGCATCGACGCTGAACGTCTCGCTGACGTTCCAGGTAGCGCCGAGCGAGAAGATCTTGCGATCCGCGTCCGGCAGGCGCGGCGTGCGGTACGTGTCGTTGGTCGGCGACTCGTCCAGCGCGATACCGGCACGAAGCGTCCAGGTCGGGCTCAGGTCCCACTCTCCGCCGAGCGAGTAGAAGTTCGTGTCCTTCCACTGGAACGGCTCATTGCCGAGCACGCCGCCGCCTGCGCGGAAGATCTGCACGGCCTTGAGCGAATGCCAATCGGTGGCCTGATAGTCGGCCATCAGGCGGAAGCTGTCGCTGAAGTCGTACTCGACCGACACGGTCGTGACGCTCGGAGTGGTGAGCGGGGCGGAGATCGCACCGTTCTGGAAACGCGACGCTGCGACGGCCATGACAGCCGACGGCATCGTGAACGTTGCGTCGCCCTGCAGATCGTGGTCGATCTCCGAACGGTGTGCCACGCCAATGGTCAGCGCATCGGTCGGGCGCCACTGCAGGCCCACGCGCCAGCCGAGGCCGGTGTCGTCGCCCTGCACTTCCACGGTGCCGTCATTGCCCTGCGGATGGAACGGCGAGACGGGGCTGAAGCAGGTGGCCGGGTTCGTGGAGCAGATGGCCGTGCCCGCGTCGATCGCGTTCGACAGCGTGACGTCCGCGCGCTGCACGATCGCGCCGAAGCCGATCGAGAAGCGGTCGGTGATGGCGAGCGCAGCCGAGAGGTTGAGGTCGACGGTCTTAACGTCCGACTTGATGGCGTTGTAGCGGCCCACCCAGTTCGGGTCGTATTCGGTCTTGAGGCCGAACGGCGCGTCGACGCTGACGCCGACGGTGACGTTGTCGAGCGCGCCCGACAGCGGGAACACGGCCGAGAGCGCCGGGACGATCGTCGGATCACCCGGGTCGCCGCCGTTTCCGCCAGTGAGCGGGGTCGGCGGGAACGGCGGGCTCGGCAGGGCGGTGCTGCCGCCTCCAGTAAATTCCGCGTCGAGGTCGATATCCGTCAGATCAACCTGCACGGCGTTGCGGGTGAAGTTCACCATCGCAGCCGGGTTGTTAGACACGACGGAAGCGTCGTTCTTGGCCACGGCGGTACCGGAGTTGGCGCGGCCGAGGTTCTTGACGCTGTTCTCGCGGATCTGGAAGCCGGACGCATGGGCATTGCCCAGCGTCAACACGCCGGCGACGCCGAGCGCGAGCGCGGTGAAGCGCATGAAGCCGTTCTGCATGTCTCTCTCCGAAGGAATTTTGTGCTGTGCCGGTCGGGCCGGCTTCTGTGGCTGGCCCGTTTGACGGCGACCATGCGGGACCGAATATAGCCTTTAACCCTCACCTAACAATAGGCCATCGGGCGGGGAGCTGGGCGTCGCCCGGGCCGTGCCGCATGATGCCCGGGCCCGACCGGAGCGCCCCGCCAAGCCGTGTTCGTCGCCATCCCCCCTCGCGAGAAGCCGCCGCTGCCCTGGGCCATGCCCACGCTGTTCCTGCTGCTGTGGGGCAGCTTCGTCGCCACGATCCTGCTGCCGGAGGCCGAGCGCCAGCAGCTGGTGATGCAGTGGGGGGCGCTATCGGGCGACCTCCGTTCCTGGCCCGAACTCAAGGCGGCGGTGTCGGACGGCCATCTGGCGCGCTTGGTCACCGCCCTGTTCCTGCACGCCGACTGGGCGCATCTGGTCGGCAACCTGTTGTTTCTGCTGATCTTCGGCGTGCCGGCCGAACGGGCGATGGGACCGTGGCGGTTCCTGACCCTGTTCCTCGTCGGCGGCGCGGTGGCCAATCTGGCGACGGTGCTCGCGATCGGCACGCCCGATCGGCTCATCATCGGCGCAAGTGGCGCAGTTTCGGCGCTGATCGGCGCTTATCTCGCCCTGTTCCCGACCGCCCGGCTGGGCCTGGTCGTCCCGCTGGGCCTGTTCCTGCAGTTCGTGCGCATGCCGGCCGCGGTACTGATCGGGCTCTGGGCCGGCCTGCAGCTGGTCTACACCTTCGTCGGGCCGGCCTTCGGGGCGGTGGCGTGGTCGGCGCATCTGGCGGGCTTCGCGTTCGGCGGAGCGTTCGCGCTCGTCTCGGCCAAGGCGATCAAGCGCCGGATGAAGCGCGAACCGCGGCTCTGACGCCAGCGTCGCCATTGCGGCGCATCCTATTGAACCGCGGCGATTGCCCACCCCACTTCGCTGCGACCCCGCAGAACGAACCCGACATGTCCAAGCCGCTCTACAAGGTGACCTTCCTCAACGCCGGCAAGGTGTACGAGCTGTACGCCCGCAACGTCGCCAGCGGCGCGATCTGGGGTTTCACCGAGGTCGGCGAGCTGGTGTTCGACGTCAACGAAGGCGTGGTCGTCGATCCCACCGAGGAACGCCTGCGCGACGAATTCGGCAACACCCGCGTGCTGCACCTGCCCATGCATTCGATCGTGCGCATCGAGGAAGTCGAGCGCAAAGCGCAGTCCGCCATTCGCGACGCCACCACCGGCGAGCGCGTGGTGACGCCGTTCCCGATGCCGGGCAAGCCGCGCTGACGATTACTTCGTCTTCGGCGCCGGCTTTGCAGCAGGTTTCGTCGGCGCCGGCGCGACCGGCACGCCGGCCATGCGCTTGAGTTCGTTCAACGCCTGCTGGATGTAGCCCTCGCCTTCGAGCACGTCGCCGGCGTCCTCGTTGTCATCGGCATCGCCGCGCAGATGTCCCGGCAGGCTCGCTTCCGACAACAGCAGGCGCGCGTCGTCGGGCGAACGCGTCGCGGTGTACGCAACGTCCGGCACGATGCCCAGCGCCTGGATCGACTTGCCGCTCGGCGTGAAGTAACGCGCGGTGGTGAGCTTCACCGAGTCGCCGTTGTCGAGCGGAAGCACCGTCTGCACCGAGCCCTTGCCGAACGTGCGGCTGCCGACGATGCGCGCGCGGCCGTTGTCCTTCAGCGCACCGGCGAGCACTTCCGACGCACTCGCCGAACCGCCGTCGACCAGCACCACCAGCGGCGCACCGTCGAGGCGATCGCCCGGCGTCGCCG
Source organism: Lysobacter sp. HA18 (assembly GCF_054057595.1). Taxonomy (NCBI): domain Bacteria; kingdom Pseudomonadati; phylum Pseudomonadota; class Gammaproteobacteria; order Lysobacterales; family Lysobacteraceae; genus Lysobacter; species Lysobacter sp. HA18. Next base: position 423,641 of record NZ_JBSRZL010000001.1, on the reverse strand, counting down.
AGAACTGCGCATCGCTGATCGAGATGCGACCGCGCGTGCTGACGATGCCGCCCTTGTCGAGCAGGTCGTCGGCGATCTGCACCGCGCTGGTCAGCAGGCCGCCCGGATTGCTGCGAAGGTCCATGACCAGGCCGCGCAACTTGCCGTTCGCCTTGAGCTTGTCGAGCGCCTTCTCGAAATCGGCCGCGGTGTCGGCCTGGAACGCGGCGACGCGCACGTAGCCGAAGCCCGGCTCGAGCATGCGTCCACGCACCGACGCGACGTGGATGGTGTCGCGCACGACGGTGATCTGCATCGGCTTGGTCGCGCCCTTGCGCACGATGGTGAGCACGACCTTGCTGCCCGCGGCGCCACGTAGCGGCGCCGACGTGTCCCCTTGGTCGGGGCCGAACGGCTTGCCGTCCATCGCGACGATGATGTCGCCCGACTTCAAGCCGGCCTTCGCTGCCGGCGTGTCGTCGATCGCCGACACCACCTTGAGCGTGCCGTCCTTCTGGCGCTGCAGTTCGACGCCGATGCCTTCGTACGCGCCGCGTGCGTTCTCGTCGAAATCCTCGGCGTCGCTCTTGTCGAAGTAGGTGCTGTGCGGATCGAGGTCGAGCAGCAGGCCGTGGATCGCGGCCTTCATCAGTTTGTCGTCGGTGACCGGCTCGACATAGGCCTGCTTGACCGCGTTGTAGACGGTGACGAATCGACGGATCTCGTCGAGCGGCACCTTGCTCGCGTCGTCGTCGGCCTTCGCATCGGCGGCGACCGCAGCCTTCGCGGCCGGCGCTGCGGGCTTGCTCGCGGGTGCCTTCGGGTCCGCGGCGGGCGCGGGCGTGGCCGGCGTTTCCTTTGGCGGCGTAGCGGGCGCGGGCGCCTGTTGCGCGGCCACGGGCAGCGCGGCGAGGAGAGCTAGGGCAAGCAGGCGGCGCATGGCGACTCCGGAACGGGGGCGACGGTGGGACCGTCGAGGAAGCGTCGAGTTCAGCACGTTAACCAGCCGCTCGGAAAGCGGCGTCGAGACGGGGTTCGACTCAGCGACGCAGCCAGGTGCCGGGATCGACCGGCTGGCCATTGCGGCGCAGCTCGAAATACAGCGATGGCCGACCCTGCCCGCCCGAGGTGCCGACGGTCGCGATGTTGTCGCCGCGATGCACGGACGCACCCGTCTGCCGGAGCAGCGAGTCGTTGTGCGCGTACAGGCTCATGTAGCCGTTGCCGTGGTCGATGATCAGCAGCTGGCCGTAGCCGGTCATCCATTCGGAATAGACGACGGTGCCGTCGGCAACCGCATGCACGGCGGTGCCTGCACTGGCGGCGATGAGCAGGCCGTCGCTGCGTCGACCGTCCGGCATCGTGCCGCCGTAACCGGCGAGCAATGCGCCCGACAACGGCCAACCGAGTCCACCGACCTGCGGTGCCGGCGCGCTCGCCACCTGCACCGGCGCACGCGCGGGACGTTTTGGCGGCGGCGGAAGCCCCTTCGCCTGCGCGGCTTTCGCGGCGGCGGCATCGGCGGCTGCGGCTTCGCGTGCACGTTGCTCGGCGATGCGCCTCTGTTCGGCGCGCGCTTTCGCCGCGGCGACGCGCAGCTTCTGCAGCAGCGACTCCAGCGCCTTCGCATCGCGACCGAGCGCCTGCTCACGCGCGGCGCGATCCTTGTACTTGGCGTCGAGTTGCGCGACCAGCGCAGCGCGTTGCTGGCGATCCTGCTCGAGCTTCTTCAGCTCATCGGCCTGCGCCTGCTGCGCGGCGGTAAGTTCGCCCGTGCGTTGCGCGATCTCCGCTTCAACCCGATCGAGCCCGGCGAGTTGCACAGTGAGTTCGCGGATGCGCTTGGCGCGCGCCTTCTCGAGATACGCGTGATACGTGAGCAGGCGCTGCGCGTCCTCGACGCGATCGCGCGCGAGCAAGGATTTGAGTGGCCCCGCAGGGCCCTGTCGATCCGCCGCACGCAGCAGCGTCGCCAGTTCCTCGCGCGCACCGCCGAGGGTCGCGCGCAGTTGCGCCTGTTGCACGCGCAGCTGCGCGAGGCGCGACTTCTCGCTTTCGATGCGCGACTGCGTGGTCTCGAGCCGCACGCCGGTGCGGCCAACCTGTTCGTCGGCCTGGCGCAGTTGCTGGCTTGCGCTGCCGCGCTGCGTCTCCAGCTGGCGTCGCTCCTTGGCGACGCCCTGCAACTCGCGCTTGATCGCCTGCAGTTTTTTCTCGGTGCCGCGCGTGTCCTGCGCCGCGCCGGCCATCATGGGCGACGCCAGCATCAGCGTGAGCAACGCGACACGCAGGCGCATCCGTCAGCCCTGCAGCAGGCTCGTGCCGGTCATTTCGGCCGGTACGCCCACGCCGAGCAGATCGAGGATGGTCGGCGCGACGTCGCGCAGCGCGCCGCCGGTGCGCAGAGTCGCCGCACGCGGGCCGCAGTAGACGAACGGCACCGGGCCGACGGTGTGTGCGGTATGCGGCTGGCCGGTGGCGACGTCGCGCATCATTTCCAGGTTGCCGTGATCGGCGGTGATCAGCAGCGCGCCGTGCACGTCGGCAACCGCTTGGCGGATCGCACCGAGTGCGATGTCCACCGCTTCGGCAGCCTTGATCGCCGCGCTGATGATACCGGTGTGGCCGACCATGTCGGGGTTCGCGATGTTGCAGATCGCGACATCGATGTCGCCGGACCGGATCGCGGCGCACAGCCTGTCGGTGACTTCCGGGCAGCTCATTTCCGGTTGCAGGTCGTACGTCGCCACCTGCGGGCTCGGCACGAGGATGCGCGTCTCGCCCGGATATTCGTCTTCGCGTCCACCGCTGAAGAAGAAGGTGACGTGTGCGTATTTTTCGGTCTCGGCGATGCGCAGCTGCTTTAGGCCGCGATCGGCCAATACTTCGCCCAGCGTGTTGCGAAGATCGTCCGGACCGAACGCGACCGGTGCGGGAAGCTTGGCGTCGTATTCGGTGAGGCAGACGAAACGCGACAGCCGCGGACGTCGCGCGTCGAAACCATCGAACGTCGGCAGCACGAACGCGGCGGTGAGCTGGCGTGCGCGGTCGGCGCGGAAGTTCATGAAGACGATCGCATCGCCGTCGTGCATGCCGGTGTAGCCGTCGAGCACCGTCGGCGCGACGAACTCGTCGTTCTCGCCACGCTCGTATGCAGCGGCAAGTGCGGCCTGCGCATCGGTCGCGCCATGTGCGGCGCGTGCATCGACCATCGCATCCCATGCGCGCTGCACGCGATCCCAGCGCTTGTCGCGATCCATTGCGAAGTAACGGCCGCCGACGGTCGCGATGCGTGCATTACCGAGCTTGTCGCAGACCTCCTGCAGCGCGCGCAGGCTCGGCTCGGCGGACTGCGGCGGCGTGTCGCGGCCGTCGAGGAAGGCATGCACGGCGACTTTGCCGACGCCGAGGCGATGCGCCATCTCCAGCATCGCGAAGATGTGCTGTTCGTGGCTGTGCACGCCGCCGGGCGAGAGCAGGCCCATCACGTGCAGCGTCGCGTTGGCGGCTTTCGCGGCCTCGCAGGCGGCGCGCAGCTCGGCGTTGTCGAAGAACGTGCCGTCCTCGATCGCCGCATCGATGCGGGTCAGGTCCTGATAGACGATGCGGCCCGCGCCGAGGTTCATGTGGCCGACCTCGGAATTGCCCATCTGGCCTTCCGGCAGCCCGACATGGCGGCCTTCGGTGTGGATCAGCGTGTTCCGGCAGTCGCGCACCAGCGCATCCCAGTTCGGCAGCGAGGCCTGCGCGAGCGCGTTGTCGGCGGGATCGTCGCGATGGCCCCAGCCATCGAGGATCAGGAGGACAACGGGTTTCACGGCGGGGGCGTTCGACACGGCGCGGACCTGTGACTTCGGGCAGGTGCCCGGCGGGAGCGGAAGCGCGATTGTACCGGCGCATGATCAACGCCCTGCCGCGGCGCGCTTAAACCTTCGCGCCGCTCGCGGCATCCCAGACGTACAGACCACGAGGAAACGCCATGCGCACCCGCCTGATGATCCTGCCGCTCGCCCTCGGCCTCGCGCTGTCGGCCTCCGCCGCAGCTGCAGACCGCACCAGCATCGACAAGGTCAACGGAAGCATCCACGCCGAGGCCGGCCGCGCCTACGGAAGCCTCGAGACCGTCAACGGCGGCATCGAGATCGACGCCAACGTCCAGACCGGTTCGGCGGAGACGGTGAACGGCGGCATCCGTGTCGGCGATGGCGCGCAGGTGGGCGAGCTCACCACGGTGAATGGCGGCATCCATGTCGGCACGCGCCTGCGCATCACCGGCGACGTGACGACGGTGAACGGCGGCATCTTCGTCGACAACGGCAGCACGATCTCCGGCGGCATCGAAACGGTGAACGGCGCGATCGGGCTGGTCGGCACGGATGTATCGCACGGCATCCGCACGGTGACGGGCGACATCACGGTGGGCGTCGGCAGCCACGTGCACGGCGGGATCACGATCGAGAAGCAGCGGATGCAGGTGATCAGCTTCCACAAGCGCGACCCGCGCATCGTGATCGGGCCGAATGCGCAGGTGGACGGCGCACTGGTGTTCGAGCGTCCGGTGACGTTGTTCGTGCATGACAGCGCGAAGATCGGGGCGGTGACGGGGGCGACGGTGCAGAGGTTCAGTGGGGCTGTGCCGCCGGCTGCGCCGTAAGGGTTGGGTTGTTTTCGTCGGACGGGGCCGCCTTTGGGCGGCTTCGTTGTTTATGGTCCGGCTGGTAGGCGCTGTTTGGCGTGTGTGGCTGTTGTGGTTGCTCGTTGCTCGTTGCGAGTTGCGAGTTGCGAGTTGCGAGTTGCGAGTTGAGCGAAGCAAAAGGCGTTTCGTGCGCTGACGCGCCCGAGTTACTTTTCTTTGCTGGTGCAAAGAAAAGGTAACCAAAAGAAAGCACCTTCCCCGACGGATCTACAGCTCGCGACCTGCGGACTTCTTGCGATCCGCACACTCGCCATCCTGGCTCGGGTGCGGACGGCGCACGTCCATGTGCGCCGCCCTTCGGGTCTTACTACCCCAAGTCGCTGTTTGTAGGTGTTGAATTTGGATCGCGATGGATACGATGCCTGCACCGACGTCGGGTTCGCAGCGTCACGCTAGCCATGACTGTAGCTGGCGCGACCGCGAGGTAGTCGTGGGCGACTGGCGAAACGATCGTGTGATGTTCAGTCGATGCAGCGGCTTGCGTGACACTGGTTAGGCGTTACAGGTCGGGCGACGTGCCTCGAACATTCGCGTCGCTCGGAAGACGGCCAATGGCGGCAGGCAGGTGGTTTCGCTCTCATGTGTGCATAAAAGAAAAAGCCGCCTTTCGGCGGCTTTTCTCAATTGCGATGTCGCTTACTTGGTGCGAACTTCGAAGCTGCCGTACGGCTTGAGCTGTTCGTCGACGGCCTTGGGATCGCCGACCACGACGATCGACTGGTCCTTCGGGTCGAAGTACTTGCGGCTCATGGCTTGCACCTGGGCGGCGTCGACGGCGCGGATCTTGGGGACGTATTCGCCGAGGAATTCGGCGGGCAGTCCGACGAGCCAGTTGGTCGCAAGCGTGCCGGCGACGGCGGCCTGCATCTGGTTGCTCAGCAGGTAACCGCCGGCGACGTAGCGCTTGGTGTCTTCCAGTTCCTGCGCGGGCACGGGTTCGTCGCCCATGCGCTTGAACTCGGCCATGAACTCCTTGATCGATGCGCCGGTGACTTCGTTGCGCACATCCGCCGACGCGCTGATGCGGCCGCCTTCGCGCAGTGCGCTGGAACCACCGCGCGCGCCGTAGGTGTAGCCCTTGTCCTCGCGCAGGTTCTGCATGAGGCGCGAGCTGAAACCGCCGCCGAGCACTGTGCCGGCCAGTTGCAGCGGCACGTAGTCGGGATCGGTCGCTGCGATCCCCGGACGGCCGAGGCGAATCGCGGACTGCACGCTTCCGTCGCGCTGCACGAGCACGTACTTCGGCCGTGCCGTATGCGGCGCGGGCGGCGTATCGGCGAGTGCCGTGCCGCTCGCGGCCCAGTCGCCGAATGCGGCATTCACCGCGCGCATCGCTTCGTCGCGATTGACCGGCCCGGTGACGACCAGCAACGCGCGGTCGGGACGGAAGCGCTGCACATACGCGTCGCGAAGCAGTTGCGGCGTCACCGACATGATCGATGCTTCGGTCGGCTGCGTATGCGCGTACGGGTGATCGCCGTACACCGCTTCGGCGAGCGCGCGTTCGGCCTTGAAGCCCGGCTGCGCTTCGGCGGCCTTGAGGTTCTGCAGCGCATTGGCCTGCGCGAGCTTCACTTCGTTGTCGGGGAACGTCGGCGTGCGCGCGACTTCGCCGAGCAGCGCGAGCATCTCGTTGGCATGCGATGCGAGCGAGTTCGCCGACACCATCACGCCGTCGTTGTTCGCGCCCGCGCCGACACCACCGCCGAGACTCTGCGCGAGTTCGGCGATGGCCTTGGAGTCGTGCTTCGTCGTGCCTTCGTTGAGCAGGCCGGCCAGCGTGTTCGCGAAACCGGGATGCTGCGCGTCGTCCGCCGCGAGACCGGCCCCACGAATCGCGAGCACCGCATCCACGCGCGGAATGCCCATGCGCGGCACGATCCACACTTCGAGACCGTTCGACAACGTGGTCTTCTGGATTGCGGGCACCGGCAATGGACGGTCGGGCGCGTACTTCGGCAGGTCGGCCGGGATTACGGCCTTCGGCCCGGCGACGGCAGCGCCGGCAATTGCCAGCGATACGGCGGCGGCGAGCAGGGAAATCGTCTTCATCGTCGTCTCCTTACTTGCCGGCGGCCGGTGCGACCGGCGCGGCCTTCGCCATCGCGGTCGGAACGCGGTCGATGACGGTGCGGTTGGTGCGCGCGAGATAGGTCTTCGCCACGCGCTTCAGGTCGGCGCTGGTCACGCCCTCGATCCACGTCGGGATCTTGTTGACCACGTTCGCGTCGCCCCACAGCGTCTGCAACTTGGCGACCGTGTCGGCGCGGTTGAGGAACGACTCGAGGCCGTTGTACCAGTCGGCCAGCATCTTGGTCTTGACGCGCTTGAGTTCCGCGTCGCTGACGCCGTCCTTCGCGACCTTCGCGATCTCCTCGTCCATCGCCGCGAGCACGGCGTCGGCCGTCGTATTCGGCTTGTACAACGCGAATGCGGTGAACAGCGTCGGGCCGTCGTATTCCCACGGGCTGGTGAGGCCATACAGCGACTCGACGTTGATGGCGAGCTGCCGTCCCTTGACCAAGCCCTGATAGAAACGCGATGCGTCGCCACCGGCGAGCACGTCACCGAGGACCGCCATCGCCGCCTGATCCTTGCTGCCGCGCTCGGGCATCTTCCACGCTGCCGCGATCGCCGGCACCTGCGCGAGTGCATCGGTCTGCTGGATGCGCTTTTCCGCGGTGTTCAGGCCTTCCTTGACGTCGGGACGCTTCGGCGTCGTGCGCGCCGGAATCGCACCGAAATACTTCTGCGCGAGCGCGAACGCCTGCTGCGGCGTGACGTCACCGGAGATGCCGAGCACCGCGTTGTTCGGACCGTAGAAATCGCGATGAAAACTCGCGACGTCCGCAAGGCTCGCGCCTTCCAGATCCTTGAAGCTGCCGTAGCCGTCGTGGTTGTTTTCCCACTTGTTGAAGGCCTGCTGCCCGATGTCGATCCACATGAAACCGCCGTACGGCTGGTTTTTCACGTTGACGCGGATCTCTTCCTTCACCACGTCCTGCTGATTCTTCAGCGTGACCGGATTGAAGTCGAGCGTCTTCATGCGATCGGCTTCGAGCCACAGGATCGGCTCAAGCGCGGACGCCGGCGCCATCTCGATGTAGTTGGTGAAGTCCGGACGCGTCGAACCGTTGTTACGGCCGCCGCCACCGGTGATCACCTTGTCGAACACGCCTTCCTTCGCATTCGGCGTACCTTCGAACATCAGGTGCTCGAACAGGTGCGCGAAACCGGTGCGGTTCCTCGGCTCCAAGCGCATGCCGACGTGGTAGACCATCGACACGCCGATGGTCGGCGAGCTGTGGTCTTCGGACACGACCACGGTCAGGCCGTTGTCGAGCTTCTTGACCGACACCGGCACCTGCCAGCGGTCGGGCGTCGCGGCATGCGCGGACGCGGTGATGAGCAGCCCGCCGAGCAGCGCGGGCAATAGACGACGTCGCATCGGAATTCCCCTTCCGGTTGGAAGCGGCCAGCCTAACGGCAAATGCGGCGAATTCCGGCCGCCGGAAGTCATGGCCGTCGCGATACGCGCTCGGTTAGTCTCGCCGGACTCTCAGGGGAACCGACATGCCGATCTCGATCGCCTACTGGTGCGTGCTGATCGCCGCCGCACTGCCGTACGTCTGGACGGTCATCGCCAAATCGAAGGGCGAGCGCTACGACAACCGCGAACCGCGCGCCTGGCTCGCGCGCCAGACCGATCCGCGAATCCAACGCGCGAACGCAGCGCAGATGAATGCGTTCGAGGCGTTCCCGGCGTTTGCTGCGGGTGTGATCGTGGCGCATCTGTCGGGAGTGCCGGAGGAGCGGATTTCGCTGCTCGCGATCGTGTTTGTCCTCGCCCGCGTGCTGCATGGCGCGTTGTACGTCGCAGGTTTCCCGCGCGCGCGCAGCCTGAGCTGGCTCGTTGGCGTCGTATGCGTGTTTGCGCTACTGATGCAGGCGGCATTAGCAGCGGCGTAGTTGGCGTAACGCCGCGCATTGGAGCGTTGTCGCCGCTTTCCTGCTCTACGCGCTCGATGCTCTATGACAGTCGGCGAGCATTGCCCGAGCCCGAAGATCGCGCGGCGTACGAACGGACGTACGCGCACTCTCTGTTAGCGGCTCACCTGCATTACCTAGCCCTGACACTCGACATTACTTCTGCCCAACTAGCCGCGGACATTTAGCCGCAAACATTTCCGCCCGCGCAAAGACAAACCCCCGCCTGTTTTCACAGGCGGGGGTTTGCGGGATAAAGACCCTGGCGATGACCTACTCTCGCATGGGCAAATGCCACACTACCATCGGCGCGGGTGCGTTTCACTTCCGAGTTCGGGATGGGATCGGGTGGTTCCACACCGCTATGGTCACCAGGGAGAGGGTGGAGGGTCGCCTTTCGGCGCCACGCTCTCGACGGTTACCGGACAGACCTTGCGGTCTGAGCGGAATAAGTTGGATGTAGCGAGCAGTGAATGTCGTGACGTGTCACGAGGGTAAGGTGCTTTGGTTAACCCAAAGCGTCTTGAGGTTATATGGTCAAGCCGCACGGATCATTAGTACAGGTTAGCTCAACGCATTGCTGCGCTTACACACCCTGCCTATCAACGTCGTAGTCTTCAACGTTCCTTTAGGGGAGTCAAGCTCCCGGGAGATCTCATCTTGAGGCGCGCTTCCCGCTTAGATGCTTTCAGCGGTTATCGCTTCCGAACATAGCTACCCGGCAGTGCCACTGGCGTGACAACCGGAACACCAGAGGTTCGTCCACTCCGGTCCTCTCGTACTAGGAGCAGCCCCTCTCAAATCTCCAACGCCCACGACAGATAGGGACCGAACTGTCTCACGACGTTCTGAACCCAGCTCGCGTACCACTTTAAATGGCGAACAGCCATACCCTTGGGACCGACTACAGCCCCAGGATGTGATGAGCCGACATCGAGGTGCCAAACACCGCCGTCGATATGAACTCTTGGGCGGTATCAGCCTGTTATCCCCGGAGTACCTTTTATCCGTTGAGCGATGGCCCTTCCATACAGAACCACCGGATCACTAAGACCTACTTTCGTACCTGCTTGATCCGTCGATCTTGCAGTCAAGCACGCTTATGCCTTTGCACACAGTGCGCGATGTCCGACCGCGCTGAGCGTACCTTCGTGCTCCTCCGTTACTCTTTGGGAGGAGACCGCCCCAGTCAAACTACCCACCATACACGGTCCCCGCGCCGGATAACGGCGCCAGGTTAGAACGTCAAGCACATCAGGGTGGTATTTCAAGGATGGCTCCACCGAAGCTAGCGCCTCGGTTTCATAGCCTCCCACCTATCCTACACAGACGAACTCAACGTTCAGTGTAAAGCTATAGTAAAGGTTCACGGGGTCTTTCCGTCTTGCCGCGGGAACGCTGCATCTTCACAGCGATTTCAATTTCACTGAGTCTCGGGTGGAGACAGCGCCGCTGTCGTTACGCCATTCGTGCAGGTCGGAACTTACCCGACAAGGAATTTCGCTACCTTAGGACCGTTATAGTTACGGCCGCCGTTTACTGGGGCTTCGATCAAGAGCTTCGCCTTGCGGCTAACCCCATCACTTAACCTTCCAGCACCGGGCAGGCGTCACACCCTATACGTCCACTTTCGTGTTTGCAGAGTGCTGTGTTTTTGATAAACAGTCGCAGCGGCCTGGTCACTGCGGCCCTTCTCAGCTATTAACCAAAAAGGGCGCACCTTCTCCCGAAGTTACGGTGCTATTTTGCCTAGTTCCTTCACCCGAGTTCTCTCAAGCGCCTTAGAATTCTCATCCTGCCCACCTGTGTCGGTTTACGGTACGGTCTGCGTAAGCTGAAGCTTAGGAGCTTTTCCTGGAAGCGTGATATCGGCAGCTTCGCCCTAATGGGCTCGTCCTTAGTCTCAACGTTGCTCCCCCGGATTTGCCAAAGGGAACCGCCTCAACTCTCTCACCCGGACAACCAACGCCGGGCCTGCCTAACCTTCTCCGTCCCTCCATCGCACTTACGCGAGGTGCTGGAATATTAACCAGCTTCCCATCGACTACGCTTTTCAGCCTCGCCTTAGGGGCCGACTCACCCTGCGCCGATTGACGTTGCGCAAGGAAACCTTGGGCTTTCGGCGTGCGGGGTTTTCACCCGCATTATCGTTACTCATGTCAGCATTCGCACTTCCGATACCTCCAGCAACCTTCTCAAGTCACCTTCAACGGCTTACGGAACGCTCCTCTACCGCGCATACAGAAGTATGCACCCCAAGCTTCGGTTCATCGCTTAGCCCCGTTAAATCTTCCGCGCAGACCGACTCGACCAGTGAGCTATTACGCTTTCTTTAAAGGGTGGCTGCTTCTAAGCCAACCTCCTGGCTGTCTGTGCCTTTCCACATCGTTTTCCACTTAGCGATGAATTTGGGACCTTAGCTGTGGGTCTGGGTTGTTTCCCTTTTCACGACGGACGTTAGCACCCGCCGTGTGTCTCC
>NZ_JBSRZL010000001.1:0-407500 GCF_054057595.1 Lysobacter sp. HA18 | reverse complement strand
CTGCCGCCGCTCCGCTTGGTGCAGCAGCAGGGCGACAGCTGGCAGATCGTGCAGGTCAAGCGCGGCCAGACGCTCGCGTCGATCATGAAGGACCTCGAGATTCCGCAGGCGCAGCGCGACCAGCTGCTCGCGCAGTCGTCGGTGAAGAGCCAGCTGCTGCGTTCGATGAAGCCGGGCACGCAGCTCGCGTTCGACCTGCCCGTCGGCGGCGGGCTGCGTGCGTTCCGTTTCGACCAGGACGAGAGCCATCGCGTCGAGCTGACGTTCGCCAACGGCGACGTCAAGCAGAACGTGCTGGTGAGCCCGACCGAGACGCGCACCGTGGTGCTCAGCGGCAAGGTCGGCAATTCGCTGTATGCGTCGGCGCGCAAGGTCGGACTGACCAGCGCGCACGTCAACACGCTGACCGACGACATGTTCAAGTACGACATCGACTTCAATGACGATGTCGGCGCCGACGACCGCTTCAGCGTGGTCGTCGAGCAGACCTGGCGCGACGGCCAGCTCGTGGCCACCGGCCCGGTGCTCGCCGCGACGTTCACCACCGGCGACACGCTGCACTCGGCGTTCCGCTTCGACCGCGACGGCAAGCCGGAGTACTTCACCGCCGATGGCCGTTCGCTCAAGCGCAGCTTCATCCGCATGCCGATTCCGTATGCGCGACTGAGCTCGGGCTTCGGCAACCGCTTCCACCCGGTGCTGGGCCGCTGGCGCATGCACAAGGGCGTCGACTACGCCGCGGGCACCGGCACGCCGATCATGGCGGCGGGCGATGCGCGCGTGGCGTTCGTCGGCTGGAAGGGCGGTTACGGCCGCGTCGTCGAACTCGACCACGGCCGCGGTTATTCGACGCTGTACGGCCATATGTCGGCATTCGGCAAGGAACACGTCGGCCAGCGCATTTCGCAGGGCACGGTGATCGGCTATGTCGGTGCGTCCGGCCTGGCGACCGGCCCGCACCTGCACTACGAATTCAAGGTCAACGGCGCGCAGCGCAATCCGCTGTCGATCACGATGCCGCCGCCGGAACCGCTGTCGGGTCCCGCCTACGCCGCGTTCCGCACGCAGACGCGCACCTCGCTGGCGCGCATCCGCGAGGTCGAGAACATCATCTACGCGGGCGACGACGAACCGCAGGTCGCCAAGGCCGCCGCCAAGCCGGACACCAAGTCGCGCCGCCGCTCCTGACATGACGACACCGATGCCGGCCGACGGGCTTTACGTTGGCCTCATCTCCGGAACGAGCGCCGACGGCATTGACGCGGCGCTCGTTCGTTTTGGGGCGGGCGTATCCGACACCGGATGCCGGCTCGAGCACGGCGTCGTGGTGCCGTGGGACGAGGCGCTGCGATCGCGACTGGTCGCGCTCGGACAGGGCGGCGATGCACGCGGGCTGGACGAGATCGGCACGCTGGACGTGCAGGTCGGCGAAGCGTTCGCGAATGCGGTGCACGAGTTGCTGACGATCGCGGGCGTCGATGCACGCGATGTGGTCGCGATCGGCTCGCACGGGCAGACGATTCGTCATCGCCCCGCAGGCGCCGCCTACGACGGCAAACATTCTTTCACGTGGCAGATCGGCGACGGCAACGTCATCGCCGAACGCTGCGGCATCGCGACCGTCACGGACTTTCGGCGTCGCGACGTGGCCGCCGGTGGGCAAGGCGCGCCGCTGGTGCCCGCGTTCCATGCGGCGATGCTGCATTCGGATGCGGAAGATCGCGCGGTGCTCAATCTCGGCGGCATCGCCAACTTCACGTTGCTTCCGCGCATGGGCGACGTACGTGGTTTCGACACCGGGCCGGCGAATGCATTGCTGGATGCGTGGTGCCTGCGTCATCGCGGCGAAGCGTTCGATCGCGACGGTGCATTTGCGGCGAGCGGTCGCGTCGACGATGCATTGCTCACGCGCCTGCTCGAGGAGCCGTGGTTCGCGTTGCCGCCGCCGAAGAGCAGCGGTCGCGAGCAGTTCCATCTCGACTGGGTCGACGCGAAGCTCTCTGGTACCGAATCAGCGGCGGATGTGCAGGCGACGCTGCTTGAACTCAGCGCGGCGACGGTTGCGAAGGCTCTGCTTGCGCATCAGTCGTCGACGCGTCGCGTGCTGGTCTGCGGTGGCGGCGTGCGCAATCCCGCACTGATCGCGCGCATCGCGGCGCATCTTCCGAACTGCACGATCGAAGCGACGGATGGGCATGGCCTCGACGCGGATTTCGTCGAGGCGATGGCGTTCGCGTGGCTCGCGCGGCAGACGTTGGCCGGGCTGCCGGGCAACGTCGCGGCGGTGACCGGCGCGAAAGGCCCGCGCGTGCTCGGGACGGTTTACCCGGCCTGAGCGCCCGGCGCCGTGCCGCTATCGGCAGGCGCAAAGCGCGGCCACAGATAGACGAAGAGCAGCGTGGCCGGCAGCACGGCGATGGTCGCGATGACGAAGTACTGCGAGTAGCTCGTCGCTTCGACGATCGTGCCGGCGAACACGCCGAGCACCTTGCCCGGCAGGTTCACCATCGAACTCAGCAGCGCGTACTGCGTCGCTGTGTGCTGTCGGTTGACCAGCGACGACAGGAACGCGACGGCCGCGGTGCCGAGGAAGCCCAGCGAGAAGTTCTCGGCGGAGATCACCAGCGTGAGCGCGCCGAGGTCGCCGTGGTGACGTGTCAGCCATACGTAGAGCAGGTTGCAGCTCGCACACACCACGATCGAAACGATCAGCGGCCAGCGCACGCCGAAGCGCGCAATCGCGACACCGGCGGCGAACACGCCCGCGATGCCGACCCAGATGCCGTAGAACTTGGTGATGGCGCCGATCTGCGTCTTCGCGAAGCCCATGTCCAGATAGAACGGGCTCATGATCCCGCCGACCAGCGCCTGTTCCGGGATCTTGAACAGCAGGATGAAGAGCAGCGTCAGCAGCGCCGTCTGCACGCCGTAGCGGCGGAAGAAATCGGTGAACGGCTCGACCACCGCGATCTGCATCGCCTCGCCCCATGAACTGGGCGACGGCCGATACGCCTCGGGTTCGCGCGACAGCAGGTTCGCTGCGATCGGCAGCAGCATGAGCCCGGCCATCGCGAGGTAGACCGTGCTCCACGGCACGTGGTCGGCCATCGCGAGTGCGAGCGCACCGGTGACAATGAGCGCGATGCGGTAACCGAGCGAATACGTCGCAACTAGCGCGCCCTGCGCGGCCATCGGCGCGATCTCGATGCGATAGGCGTCGACCGCGATGTCCTGCGTCGCGCCCGCGAAGGCGACGAACACGGTCGCGACGATGAAAGGCGCGAGCTGCGCCGGCGTCAGCATCGCCATCACCACCAACCCCGCGGTCACCGCGACCTGCGCCAGCAGCAGCCAGCCGCGTCGCAGGCCCAAGCGTGCGAAACCGGGCACGCGGCTGTGGTCGAGCAATGGTGCCCACAGGAACTTCAGCGCATAGGTCATGCCGGCGCTGGCGATGATCGTGATCTCCTTCAGCACGATCCCGTTTTCCTTCAGCCAGTACGCGAGCGTGCCGGCGACAAGAAGGAACGGCAGCCCGGAGCTGAAACCGAAGAAGAACATCGTCCACGCGGACGGCTGGGTAAACGCCTTCCAGACCGACATCTTCTTCGCGGGCGGTGGCGGCAGCCCCGCGGTCGCCGGGTCTTTCGGAAGGCGGACGTTGTCAGAGGTCATAGTCGACGATGTAGGGCGCGTGGTCGGAGAAACGCGGCTCGCGGTGCGTTTCGCAGTGGCGGATGGCGCCGCGCAGGTTCGGCGTCACCAGCTGGTAGTCGATGCGCCAGCCTACGTTGTTGGCGCGGGCCTGTCCGCGGTTGCTCCACCAGGTGTACTCGGCGGATTCATCGGGCTTGTGCACGCGGAAACTGTCGAGCCAGCCGAGGTCGCCGGCGCAGGGCGAGCCGTCGCCGTGCTGGTCGGCGATCAAAGCATTGAGCCATGCGCGTTCGTGCGGCAGGCAGCCGGTCTGCTTCTGGTTGCCGCGCCAGTTGGTGATGTCGCGTTGCGAACGCACGATGTTCCAGTCGCCGCAGACGATGTACTGGCGGCCGCTGTCCAGCCACTCGCGCAGGATCGGCGCGAACCAGTCCATCACCGAGACTTTGAAGCCCTGGCGCAGGTCGCCGGTGGTGCCCGACGGCACGTACAGCGACACCACCGACAGGTCGCCGAAGCGTGCTTCGATGTAGCGGCCTTCCTCGTCGAACGCGTCCCAGCCGAGGCCGGTTCGCACTTCGTCGGGCTCGCGCTTGCTGTAGATCGCGACGCCGCTGTAGCCCTTCTTCGTCGTCGCGTCGCGGAAGTTCGCGTGGTAACCCGGCGGGATCAGTTCGGGCAGCCGCAGCTGGTGTTCCTGCGCCTTGGTTTCCTGCACGCAGAGGATGTCGGCATCTTTCTGCTGCATCCAGTCGATGAAGCCCTTCTTCGTGGCCGACCGCCAGCCGTTGGCGTTGAAGCTGATGACGCGCATGCGTGATCCGGATGGGATACCGGCGCCAAGCGTAGCCGCTCGCTGCTTTACGATGCCGGTTCTTCATCGCGCGAATTCGCCATGGCCGACCACCGCACCCGCTTCCTCGAACTCGCCCTGCGCGTCGACGCGTTGCGCTTCGGCGAGTTCACGCTGAAATCCGGCCGCACCAGCCCGTATTTCTTCAACGCGGGCCGCTTCGATTCGGGCGCGGCGCTGGCGGAACTGGCCGGTTGCTATGCGGATGCGGTGGACGCCGCGGGCGTGCAGTTCGAAGTGCTGTTCGGCCCGGCGTACAAGGGCATCCCGCTCGCGACCGCGCTGGCCTGCGAGTTCGCGCGTCGCGGCCGCGACCTGCCCGTCGCGTTCAATCGCAAGGAGGCCAAGGATCACGGCGAAGGTGGCCTGCTGATCGGCGCGCCGCTCGAGAGCCGCCGCGTGCTGATCGTCGATGACGTGATCACCGCCGGCACCGCAATCCGCGAGGCGCTGGCGCAGATCCGCACCGCGGGCGGCGTGCCGGCCGGCATCGTGATCGCGCTCGATCGGCAGGAAGCCGTCGACCCGACCGTCTCCCGACGCTCCGCGGCACAAACGGTCGCGGACGAGCAGGGCCTGCCCGTGGTCGCCGTCGCCCGCCTGGCCGACCTGCTCGACTTCACCGCCGGCGATGCCGACCACGCCCGCCGCGAGCGGCTGTTGGCGTATCGCGCGGCCTACGGTTGCGACTGAGCGCCGGTGGCGCGAAAGTTGCTTGCAATCGTGTGACACGACCGCCCAACCGGCCCGCCATGACCCGCACTCCGCTGCTCGCCCTCGCCCTCCTTGCTGTCGTGCCCGCGCTGCACGCGCAGTCGGCGCCGGCCAAGAAGCTCTATTGCTGGAACGAGGGCGGCCGCAAGGTCTGCGGCGATGCACTGCCGTCCAGCGCTGTCGATGCCGCGCGCACAGAGTTCAACGCCAAGAGCGGCATGGCGACGACCACGCTCGATCGCGCGCTGACGCCGGACGAGCAGGCCGCTGCGGCCGCGCAGGCGAAGGCGCAGGCCGATGCCGCCGCTGCGGCCGAAGCCGAGCACCGCCGGCTGATGGCGATGATCGAAACCTTTCCGACCGAAGCCGACCTGCGCAAGGCGTTCGGCGAGCGCGTCTCGCTCAATGCCGACGCGATGAAGACCGCGCGCATGGGCATTGACGGCCTGCGCCAGGGCTTGGTGTCGCGACTGCAGCGCGCCGGCGAGCTGGAGCTCAACAAGAAGCCGGTGCCGAAGATGCTGCGCGACGAGATCCACACGCAGCACGGCCAGCTCATGGCGCAGCAGTCGGCACTGACGACGCTGCAGTCGCAGGCGACGACGCTGCAGGCGCAGCTCGACGAAGCCGTGGCGCGTTATCGCGAGCTCAAGCCGCAGCAGCAGGCCGGCGCGACGTCGACCGCGGCAACGCCCCCAGGCTGAGTCACCGCGACGCTGCCCGCGTCAGGGCAGCAGTTCGATCCCGAACGGCCGCACCAGCCAGGCCGTCAATGCGAAGCAGGCGATCGTGATCGCGGCCGATGCGGCCAGTGTCGGCCAGAAGCCGATGCGCGCGAGCATCGCGGGAAACAGCAGGAACATCGGCAGCGTCGGCAGCACGTACCAGAACGTGTAGTACGCGTGGTTGGTGAGCTTGGCCTGGGGTTGTTTCTCGACGTGCAGCCAGACCAGCGCGAGCACGGTCACCAGCGGCAACGCCGCGATGAAGCCGCCGAGACGGTCGCTGCGCTTGGCGGCCTCGGACACCGCGACGACGATCGCCGCGGTGACCAGGTATTTCACTGCGAGCCAGGCCATCGTCAGAACGGCAGGACGAGGTCCGGCTGGATCGCGGCGATCTGCTCACGGAACGCGTTCTGGATGCGCAGCAGCGCCTCCGACGAATCCGCGTCGAAACGCATGACCAGCACCGGCGTGGTGTTCGATGCACGCACCAGACCCCAGCCGTCGGCGTAGTCGACACGCAAGCCGTCGATGGTCGACAGGCGCGCGCCTTCGAACTTGGCCTCGCTCTGGAAGCGGTCCACGAACGCGTGCGGATTGCCGTTCGGTGCGTCGACCTTGATCTCCGGCGTCGACACGCCGTTGGGCAGCGCGTTGAGCGTTTCAGTTGGCGTGCGCGGGCTGGCCGCGAGGATTTCCATCAGGCGCGCGGCGGCGTAGACGCCGTCGTCGAAGCCGTACCAGCGCTCCTTGAAGAAGAAGTGGCCGCTCATTTCGCCGGCCAGTTCCGCGTCGGTCTCGCGCATCTTCGCCTTGATCAACGAATGCCCGGTCTTCCACATCAGCGGGCTGCCGCCGTGGCGCAGGATGTGGCCCGGCAGGCGACCCGTGCACTTCACGTCGAACAGGATCACCGCGCCCGGATTGCGTTCCAGCACGTCGGCCGCGAACAGCATCAGCAGGCGGTCCGGGAAGATGTTGTCGCCGGTGCGCGTGACCACGCCGAGGCGGTCGCCGTCGCCGTCGAAGGCGATGCCGAGGTCCGCGTCCAGACGCTCGACCATCTGGATCAGGTCGACGAGGTTGTGCGGTTCGCTCGGGTCCGGATGGTGGTTCGGGAACGTGCCGTCGATATCGCAATGCAGTGGGATGACTTCCGCGCCGATCGCCTCGAGCACGCGCGGGCCGATGTCGCCGGCCACGCCGTTGCCGGCATCGACCACCACCTTGAGCGGACGGTCGATCTGGATGTCGGCGGCGATGCGCTGGACGTAGTCCTCGGCGATGTCGCGCTCGTCGAGGTTGCCCGGCGTCGGCGCGGTATGCAGGCGGTCGTCGGCGATGCGCGAGTACAGATCCATGATCGCGTCGCCCGACAGCGTTTCGCCGCCGACCACGACCTTGAAGCCGTTGTAGTCCGGCGGGTTGTGCGAGCCGGTGACCGATACGCAGGAGCCCGCGCGCAGGTGGTAGGCGCCGAAGTAGACGACGGGCGTCGGCACCATGCCGACGTCGAGCACGTTGCGGCCCGCGCGGCGCAGGCCGGTGATCAGGCCTTCGACCATGGTCGGGCCGGACAGGCGGCCGTCGCGGCCGACCACGATGTCGCGCAGGCCCTGCTCCTGCATCACCGTGCCGATGGCCTGGCCGACGAGTTCGGCGATGCCGGCATCGAGACTCTGGCCGACGATGCCGCGGATGTCGTACGCGCGGAAGATGCCGCGATCCAGCGCGAGCGTCTGCTTCACCGCTTCGGGCTTTTCACCGGCCGGGAGCGGCGGCGGCGTGGTCGGGCGGACCACGTCGGCCAGCGTCGGCGCGTCGTCGGCGTCTTCGACCACCGCGGTGCCGCGGCGTGCGAGCAGCTTCGGCAGCGAGGCGATCACCGCGGCGAGCAGCAGGCACAGCAGCGTGGCGACGGCACAGCCGATCGAGCCCAATCCAAACGGGCCGCCGGCGACGTCGGGTACCGCGGCCGAGACGCGCAGGTCGGTGTTCGGCACCTTCGCCGCGAGCGCTTCGGCGCTGGTCGCGAGGCTGGCGTCGCCCTTCTCGGCGAGGCTGGCATTGCCCTGGCGCAGCGCGAGGTAGTTGGCGTCGCCGATGTCGGCGTTGTTGACCGCGTCGGCGAGCGTCGCCATCGGCAGGCGCACCATCGCAACGGCGGGCGTATTCCCTGCGGCGACCGGTGCAGCCAGCGCGATGTATGCGGTGCCGGCGTCGCGGATCGCGGATGCGACCGGCTTGCCGGCGGCGATCGCCGACTCCAGCACGGCGACATGGCCGTAGCCCGGACCCTTGTTGCCCGGCGCGCCGAGCGCGTCGTACACGCCGTCGAGTGCGGCCGGGCGCACTTCGCCGCCGGTCGCGCCCTTCCAGCCGGCCGTGAGCTGCTCGGCCGCGCGGTCCATCAGTCCGTTCTTCAGCGCGTCCTGCACGCCGGGGCTGGCGAGCTGCTCGGCGAAGCGCTTCTGCGCGGTGCCGATCATCGACTGCGCGGCCTGCACGACGGTGTCGCGCGCGGCTTGCACGTCGGTGCGCCGCACCTCGTCGCGCCACTGCGCCCAGGCATTCCATCCGAACCAGCCGGCAAGCAGCAGCGCGACGCCCGCACCGAGCGGGATCAGCGGCTTCAGACGGTCGACCTGGGCATTCGGCATCGCGATTACTCCCTGCAACTCACTGCAATGTTGTTCAACGCACGCCGGTGTGGCCGAAGCCACCTTCGCCGCGCGCACTGGTTTCGAATTCGTCGACCACCCGGAACGTCGCGCGCACGATCGGCAGCACGACCAGCTGGGCGATGCGATCCCCCGGCTCGATCGTAAAAGCCGCGTCGCCGCGGTTCCAGATGCTCACCATCAGCGGACCCTGGTAATCCGCGTCGATCAGGCCCGTGCCGTTGCCGAGCACGATGCCGTGTTTATGCCCCAGCCCCGATCTCGGCAGGATGACGGCGCACAGCGTGGGATCGGCGATGTGGATCGACAGCCCGGTCGGCACGAGGTGCGTTTCGCGCGGCGCGATCGTCAGCGGCACGTCGAGCGCGGCACGCAGGTCGACGCCGGCGCTCGCGGCGGTCGCGTACTCGGGCAGCGGCCACGCATCGCCGTAGCGCGCGTCGAGCAGGCGGACTTCGATGGTGCGTTCGGTCATGCGAGGCGCGCCTCGATCAGGTCGAGCAGGCCGCCGGCGATGTCGGACTTCGCGCCCGGGCCCAGCGTGGTCGATGCATCGGTGTCGTAAACCACGAGCGTGTTCTCGTCGCTCTCGAATCCGCTGCCTTCCACGCCGACGCGATTGGCGGCGATCAGGTCGACCTTCTTCGCGACGAGCTTGCCGCGTGCATAGGTTTCGACGTCGTGCGTTTCCGCGGCGAAGCCGACGACGAGCTGCGGACGTTTCGGATGCGCAGCGACCTCGGCAAGGATGTCGCGCGTGCGCACCAGCGTGAGCGTCAGGCCGTCCTGCCCGGGCTGCTTCTTGAGCTTGTTCGGCGAGATCGACACCGGCGTGTAGTCGGCGACAGCGGCGGCGCCGATATAGACGTCGCACGGCAGTGCGGCCATCACCGCGGCATGCATCTGCGCGGCGCTGCGCACGTCGATGCGCTTGATGTCGGGCGGCGTCGGCAGCGTGACCGGGCCGGCAATCAGCAGCACGTCCGCACCGCGCGCGGCGGCCGCGCTGGCGACGGCGAAACCCATTTTTCCACTGCTGCGATTGCCGAGGAACCGCACGGGATCGAGGTCCTCGAACGTCGGCCCGGCGGTGACTACGACGCGACGCCCGGACAGCGCGCTCATGCGGCTTCGCCTGACAGCACGCGCACAATCGCCATCGGCTCGACCATGCGGCCCTCGCCGATCTCGCCGCAGGCCTGGTCGCCGGCGGCGGGGCCGATCACCAGCACGCCGCGATCGCGCAGCGTCGCTACGTTCGCCTGCGTTGCCGCGTTCGCCCACATCACCCGGTTCATTGCCGGCGCGATGGCAATGGGCGCTTCGGTCGCCAAGCACAACGTGCTGACGAGATCGTCGGCGAATCCGTGCGCGATCTTGGCAATGGTGTTGGCCGTGGCAGGCGCGATCACCACCACGCTGGCCCAGCGCGCGAGTTCGATGTGGCCCATCGCGGCTTCGGCGTGCTCGTCCCACAGCGACGTGCGCACCGGCTGGCCGGACAGCGCCTGGAAGGTCGCGGCGCCGACGAAATGCTGCGCGTTCTCGGTCATGGCCACGCGCACCTCCGCGCCGGCGTCGCGCAGGCGACGCACCAAGTCGGCGGACTTGTAGGCGGCGATGCCGCCGGTCACGCAGAGCAGGATGCGATGGCCGGAAAGCGCGGTCACGGGGCGGAAAAGTCCGACGGAGAAAGCGGCCGACAGCTTACCCGAACGCCCGGAATCGCCCGATGCGCGACGTGCCGTGCATCACGTTGCAATGACCGCCCACGAATCACGTCCACGGAGGGACGCATGCGCATCCACGATTGGCCCGCCGCCGAGCGGCCGCGCGAGAAGCTGCTCGCGCGCGGCGCCGGCGCGTTGTCCGACGCCGAGCTCGTCGCGCTGTTCCTCGGCTCGGGCGTGCGCGGGCAGGACGCGGTGACGACCGCGCGCGGCCTGCTCGCCGAGCATGGCCCGTTGCGACGGTTGCTCGAACGCCCGCCGGTCGACCTCGCCAAGCTGCGCGGCGTCGGCCCGGCGCGCGCCTGCACGCTGGCCGCGGCGCTGGAGATCGGCCAGCGCGTGCTGGCGTCGGACCTTGAGCGTGGCGACGCGCTGACGGACCCGCCGTCGGCCGGCCGCCTGTTCGCGCAGCGGCTGCGACCGATGGACCACGAGGTGTTCGCGGTGATGTTCCTCGACACCCGCCACCGCATGCTCGCGTTCGAAGAGATGTTCCACGGCACGCTCGACGGCGCCGAGGTGCATCCGCGCGACGTCGCCCGCCGCGCGCTGGCGCACAACGCCGCGGCGCTGATCGTCGGCCACAACCACCCGAGCGGAAATCCGGAGCCGAGCGCGGCCGATCGCGCGGTCACCATGCGCCTGAAGCAGGCGCTGGCGCTGGTGGACGTGCGGCTGCTGGATCATTTCGTGGTCGGCGATGGGCCGCCGGTGTCGATGGCGTCGCGGGGTTGGGTGTAGCGCGGGTAAGCGCAGCGCACCCGGGACCGAGGTCGCGGCGAACCCCGGGTGCGCTGCGCTTACCCGGGCTACGCCGGTCCGCGGCAACACGGCTGCGCGTGGTTCGCCGCGGCGCAAGCCAGTAAACCCACGCGCATGGGCGCGTTCCAGGCCGGAACTCCCGACGTCGACCGCGGCGCAACCGTACAATGCCGCCCCGCCCCGCAGTCCCGGATCGTCCGTGAAATCGACCCTCCGCGCCCTCGTCGAGCAGGCCGTCGACGCCCTGCGCGGCGCCGGCACGCTCCCCGCCGATGCGCCCACGCCCGACTTCGTGATCGAGCGGCCGAAGAACCGCGCGCAGGGCGACTTCTCGACCAATGCCGCGATGCTGCTGGCCAAGCCGGCGAAGTCGAACCCGCGCGCGATCGCGCAGGCGCTGGTCGACGCGCTGCCGGCGAACGAGCAGATCGCATCGGTCGAGATCGCCGGCCCGGGCTTCATCAACTTCCGCATCGCCGAAGGCGCGTGGCGTTCGACGCTGCGCGACGTCGCGTCGCAGGGTGAAACCTTCGGCCGCAACAGCAGCGGTGACGGCCGCCGCGCCGGCGTTGAATACGTGTCGGCGAATCCGACCGGCCCGCTGCATGTCGGTCACGGCCGCGCAGCCGTGATCGGCGACTGCATCGCGCGCGTGCTCGAAGCCAACGGCTGGGCCGTGGCGCGCGAGTTCTACTACAACGACGCCGGCGCACAGATCAACAACCTCGCGATCTCGGTGCAGGCGCGCGCGCAGGGCCGCGGCCCCGACGACGCGGGCTGGCCGGAAGACGGCTACCGCGGCGACTACATCAAGGACGTCGCCGACGCCTACGTGCGCGGCGACACCGTCGAAGTCGACGGCCATACCGTGGTCGGCGCGAAGGATGCGAACGATCTCGACGCGATCCGCGCGTTCGCCGTCGCCTACCTGCGACGCGAGCAGAACCTCGACCTCGCGGCGTACGGCGTGTCGTTCGACGTCTATTTCCTCGAGTCGTCGCTGTACACCGATGGCAAGGTCGAGGAGACCGTGCGCGAACTGATCGCGCACGGGCATACGTACGAGGAAGGTGGCGCGCTGTGGCTGCGCACCACCGACTTCGGCGACGACAAGGACCGCGTGATGCGCAAGTCCGACGGCACGTACACCTACTTCGTGCCGGACGTCGCGTATCACCTGTCCAAGTGGCAGCGCGGCTACGTGCGCGCGATCACCGAACTCGGCGCCGATCACCACGGCTCGCTCGCGCGCGTCAAAGCCGGCCTACAGGCGCTCGATACGGGCATTCCGCAGGGTTGGCCGGAATACGTGCTGCACCAGATGGTCACAGTCATGCGCGGCGGCGAGGAAGTGAAGCTCTCCAAGCGCGCTGGCAGCTACCTCACGCTGCGCGACCTGATCGATGAAGTCGGCAGCGATGCGGTGCGCTGGTTCCTGATCGCGCGCAAGCCCGATTCGCAGCTCACGTTCGACATCGACCTTGCGCGCAGCCAGTCGCTCGACAACCCGGTGTACTACGTGCAGGTCAGCCATGCGCGCATGTGCGGGCTGATGCGCCAGCTGAAGGAACGCGGGCTGTCGTTCGACCACGACAACGGCGTCGCGCAACCGCTCGATCTCGACGACGCGACCACGCACGAACTCGTGACCACGCTGTCGCGCTATGCGGAAGTGGTCGAGACGGCCGGTCGCGACCTCGAGCCACATCAGGTCGCGGGCTACCTGCTCGAACTCGCGCAGGCGTTCCAGTCGTACTACAACGAACACCAGATCCTGGTCGACGACGCGAACGTGCGTGATGCGCGCCTCGCGCTCGCTTCAGCAACGCGTCAGGTGATTTCCAATGGACTTGCGCTGCTGGGCGTGTCCGCCCCCGAGGTGATGTGATGGCGCAGAAGCGCGGCAAGACCCAGGCGCGCCGCTCCGGTGGCGGTGGTGGTGGTGGCGGAATGCCGGGTTGGGCATGGCTGGTGATCGGCGTGGCGATCACGCTGCTGGTCGTGATGGCGGCGCCGAAACTCATGCATCGCGACAAGGACGGCTTCTTCCGTCCCACGCCGAACCCCGATGCGCTGCCGAAGGCGGCGAACGAGGAAACCGTCGTCGACGATGAAACCGCGGCAGACAAGGGCGCGACGCCGAAGCCGGCAGCCGCGACGACCGACGATGCGAAGAAGAAGCAGGCGTTCGATTTCTACACGCTGCTGCCGGGCAAGGAAGTGCCGATGAGCGACGCTGAACTCGCCGCGAGCGAAGAGGCGGAGAAGGCGCATCAGGCGGCGCAGGCGGCACACCCGAATGCGTCGGCGCAGACGCCTTCGACGACGACAGCTGCCATCACTCCGGCGGCGGGCGCCGATACGAAGCCGTTGCCCGCGCCGGTCGATCAATCGATGCCGAAGCCGGTGTCGACGGAAACGCATGCGTCGACCACGGCTGCGGCGTCGAACAGCGCTCCGAGCACTACGGCTGCAACGACAACCGCGACCGCGACTGCTGCCGCCGATACGCATTACATCCTGCAGGCCGGCGCGTTCCAGGCCTCCGGACAGGCCGAAGAGCTGAAGGCGAAGATCGCCCTGCTCGGCGTCGGCGCACGCGTGGAATCCGCGAAGATCAACGGCAAGACGGTCTATCGCGTGCGCATGGGGCCTTACGGCAGCGCGAGCGAACTCGCCGATGCGAAGCGCAAGCTGGCGAGCGGCGGGTTGTCGGCGATGGCGGTAAGGACGAACTGATCGGACGCATCGCGCATCGCCGAGGTCGCGGTGCGCGTTATCGAGTTGGTCGTTGCGTGACTGGGGTTGGTTATCGCCCTGTCGTGGTACGGCAGACCAGCAACGGACATGCGCACATGGAGTCGTCGTCTGCGCGGCCATCGTCCTCGTGCGTGCTCGACGCGTCGCGCTGTGCACCATCAGCGCACATCGCTGACCGCGAAAAACCGCCGCCCACGCCGTTGAATGCCCCGCCCGTGCGATACGTCTCGCATCGCGGGCGGCGCACTGCCTAGACTCAGCGCACCCCTGCCTTGAAGCCAACGCCGATGCCGACGCCTCCGTCCCGCCGACTCGTCGCCTGCGCGGTCGCGCTGCTGGTCATGCTCGCGCTGACCGGCCTGCTGTTCCTGACGCGACGTTCGTTCGCCGGATGGATGACGCCGATCGGGCTGGTCGCACCGCTCGATCTTCTTGCAGTCGCAGTCGCGATGGCAGCCGGCGGATTCATCGCGCGACGCGGCTTTGGTATCCCGGCGGTCGCGCTGGTGGTGCTGATCGGCATCGGCAGCGCGATCGCCGCGTTCGCCTACGCGCCGGCCGAGCAGACCGGCGCGGCACGATGGCTGATGCGCAACACCGCACTGCAACTCGTGCTGTCGGCGATCGTCGCGTGGGCAGCGGCAATGGTCGGCGAACGCGTCGCCGCGATTCGCCGCTAGACCTCAGCGCGCGCGCTTGAGCGCGATGAGCGCCGACGTGTCGGAATCGCCCATGCCGCGCTCGGTCACCAGCTCGGAGTAATCCGCGATCGCCTGGTCGATGACCGTGGTGCGGATGCCGGTGGACTGCGCCATGCCCTGCACGATGCGCAGGTCCTTGAGCATGTGCGCGCTCTTGAAACCGGGCGCGAACTCGTCGCGCAGCATCGTCGCGCCGCGCTTGTCGAGGAACCAGTTCGACGCCGCACCGGCCATCAGCGTCGGCAGCAGCCGTTCGGCGTCGAGGCCGAGCTTTTCGCCCAGCGCGAGGCCTTCGCACACCGCTTCGTTGATGCCAGCGACCAGCACCTGATTCACCGCTTTCGTTGCCTGGCCCGCGCCCGTTTCGCCCATGTGCGCGAGTCGCGCGGCGTAGCACTCGAGCATCGCGCGTGCCTTTTCGAGCACCGCTTCGTCGCCGCCCGCCATCACCGACAGCTTGCCGTTGCGTGCACCTTCGACACCGCCGGACACCGGCGCGTCAACGAAGCCGATGTCGTGCGTCGCCAGCATCGCGGCTGCGCGCTTAGCGGTATCGACCGACACCGTCGAATGGTCGATGACGACGGAGCCTGGACGCAGTACGTCAGCGAGGCCTGCAACGTTTTCCAGCACGTCCGCATCGAGCGGCACGCACAGCGCGACGACGTCGCAGTCGGCGAAGTTCTGCGCCGAACGCGCGGCACGAACGCCGAGTTCCGCGGCCAGCGCGTCGGCTTTGTCCTGCGTGCGCGTGCCGACCACGGTGAGCAGACCGCGTGCATGCACATGTCGCGCCATCGGTGCGCCCATCGCGCCGAGGCCGATGAATCCCGTCTTCATTTGTTGGTTCCCCGCGCGCCGTCAGTCGAACGGCGCGTCGTCCAGATAGGTGTAGCCGGTGAGGCCTGCTTCGAGTGCCTCGTTGAGCCGCAGTGTTTCGTCGGCGGCGAGCCCGGCGGCCGCGACCTTGTCGCGATACGTCTGCCGGAGCTGGGCGATATCGTACCCGACGTAGTCGAGCATCACGTCGATCGTGTCGCCGCGGCGCTGCTGGACGAACTCGAACCCGGACTCGCTAACCTGAACAGCCACGGCGTCGGTGTCACCGAACAGGTTGTGGATGTCGCCGAGGATTTCCTGGTACGCGCCGACCAGGAAGAAGCCGAGGCGGTACACCTCGCCCGAGCGCGGCGGATGCACCGGCATCGACGTCGACAGCGTTTCGTTCTCGACATAGGTATCGATGCGGCCGTCGGAATCGCAGGTGAGGTCGGCGATGACGCCGCGACGCATCGGCGCTTCGTCGAGGCGCTCGATCGGCACGATCGGGAACACCTGCTGGATTGCCCACACGTCAGGCATCGACTCGAACACGCTGAAGTTGACGAAGTACTTGTCGACCAGGCGTTCGTTGAGTTCGTCGAGCACCGTGCGCTGCGTCTTCTCGGCCGGGTTCAACCGGGTGCGCACGTCGTTGAGGATCGCGTAGTAGAGATCGTCGATGCGCGCGCGATGCACGAGGTCGATCTGGCCGACCGCATACGCGTCCAGACCTTCCGCGTGGTAGTGCGTGGCTTCGTGGAACAGCTCCACCGCGGGGCGCGTCGCAAGTTCGGCGTGGATGCTGCGAAGGTGACGGATCACCAGCGGTTCGTCGTCGTGCGCGTCCGGCACGCGACCTTCCGGCGCGCGTTCGACTTCGGAAACATTCGTAACGAGCACGGCGTGGTGCGCAGTCATCGCGCGGCCGCATTCGGTGACGATGCGCGGCGGCGTCAGGCCGTTCGCTTCGCAGGCGTCGGCCAGCGGCTGCACGATGTTGAGTGCGTACTGACGCACGCCGTAGTTGATCGAGTAGTAGCTGCGCGAGCGCGTGCCTTCGTAGTCGACGCCGAGTCCGCCGCCGACATCCATGAAGCGCACGTTCGCGCCGAGGCGCGACAGTTCGATGAAGTAACGCACCGCCTCGCGCATGCCGTTGGCGATGTCGCGCACGTTGCTGATCTGCGAGCCCATGTGGAAATGCAGCAGGCCGAGGCAGTCGCCCATGCCGGCGTCGCGCAGGCGCTTCCACAGATCCAGCACCTGACGCGGCGAGAGGCCGAACTTCGCCTTGTCGCCACCGCTGTTCTGCCACTTGCCCGCACCGAGCGATGCCAGGCGCATGCGCACGCCGAGGCCCGGCTTCACGCCGAGCGCTTCGGCTTCCTCGATCACGAGCTGCAGCTCGGACGGCTTCTCGACGACGATGTACGTCTCCAGCCCGAGCTTGCGACCGATCAGCGCGAGGCGGATGTATTCGCGGTCCTTGTAACCGTTGCAGACGATCAGCCCGCCCGGGCGCGACAGCGCCATCACCGCCATCAGTTCCGGCTTGCTGCCGGCCTCGAGGCCGAAGCCCTCGCCCACGTTCGACGCCAGCGTGCCGGCGACCGACTGGTGCTGGTTCACCTTGATCGGATACACCGCCGTGTAGCCGCCGCCGTAACCGGTCTCGTTGATCGCCCACGCGAACGCGTCCTGCAATTTGTGCAGGCGGTCGGACAGAATCTGCGGGAAGCGCACCAGCAGGGGCAGCTGCGCGCCGCCTTCGAGCGCGCGATCCACTGCTTCGGCGAGCGCGATCGTCGGCCCGCCCGCGCCCTGCGGATGCACGCTGACGCGGCCAGCGCCGTCGACGTCGTAATAGCCTTCCGACCAGTACGGAATCGAATAGGTCTTGCGGGCCAGGTCGGTCGACCAGTCGGACATCGGGCGCACCCCAGCGAGGAAGGCGCGCATTCTAGGGCCAGTGGCGTGACCGATCGCCGATTGCGGCAGGGCGTCCGTCCAGCGGCTGCGATCGCCGGCTCAAGAAGGCTGAAGGCCGGCCGATCTGGGTGAATCCCCCAGCGGCCGTGCGGCGCTGCCGTCCGTTACGCTCGCGACCTTGCCCGTGCTCCGACGCCTCCTCGTCACGCTGTCCGCCGCCGCGACGCTCGCCGTCGCGACGGCGCATGCCGCGCCGTCGTCCGAGACCTTCGATCGGCTGTTCCTGCAGATCGACGATGGCGAAGTCGCCGTCGATGACGACCGCCAGACCGCCGACGCGCTCGCCCGCCTGCGCGCCGCCCTGCCGCCCGGCGACCAGCGCCGCGAACGCCGCTACCGCACCGCGGTCTGCGACCTGACCTTCGTCAAAGACACCCGCGCCGGGCTGATCTACGCACGCCGCGAACTCGAGGCCGCCCGCCGTGCGGGCGACGTCGATGCGCAGGCGCGCTTCACCTACTGCCAGGGCTTCGCGCTCGAAACCAGCGACCCCAACGGTGCCTGGAACGCCTACGACGCCGGCCTGCAGCTCGCCCGTCGCGCCGAGGACGCGCGGCTGATCGGCGACGGCTACACCTATCGCGGCGGCATCGCCTCGCTGCAGGGCGACCACGCCCGCGCGCTGCAGGATTTCCTCGCCGCGCAGGCCGTGTTCGACCGGGCGCATCTCGCACGTCGATCCGAGACCAACCTGCTCAACATCGGCATGGCCTACCGGCGCATGGGCCTGTACGCCGAGGCGATGGGCTACCTGCGCGAGACCGAGGCCTACGCGCGCCGCATCGACAGCGTGCCGGACCTCTACGCCGCGCTGATGCAGCAGGGGTACGCGTTCGAGGAACAGCATCGTGGCGCCGCGGCCGTCGAGCGATTCCGCGCCGCGCTCGCGGTCGCGCAGCGCTCGGACCCGATCGATCGCGGCTACGCCCAGCTCGGCCTCGCTAACGCCTGGCTCGCCGCGGGCCAGCCGACCCGCGCGCTGGACGCGGTCGCGCAGGCGCGTCGCGAACTCGCATACGACCGCATCGCCGTCAGCGAACCGATGCTCGATCAGGCCGAAGGCCTCGCCGACGCCGCGCTCGGTCGCCATCGCGCCGCGATCGCGACCTTCAACCACGCCGAACCGCTGATGCGCGCCCAGCACAGCACGCGCTATCTCGCGCTGCTGCACCAGGCGCGGGCGCGCAGCGAAGAAGCCATCGGCAACCCGGCCGCCGCCCTGGCGGACCTGCGCCAGTACGTCGCGCTCAACGAACGCCTGCAGGCGTCGGCCGACGGTCGCGACGTCGCGCTGGCCCGCATGCAGTTCGACGCCGGCCGTCGCGCGCTCGAGCACGCCCGCCTCGATCTCGACCGCCGCGGCCGCGAACAGGAAATCCGCGCACTGGAACGCCGGCGCCCATGGCGGTGGACGGCGATCGGCCTGGGTGCCGCGCTGGCCGCCGCGCTCGCCGCACTCGGCCTGCTGCAGGCGCGCGAGTCGCGGCGCCTGCGCGTGCTCGCCCTCACCGACCCGCTCACCGGGCTGGCCAACCGTCGCGGCCTGCGTCGCCTGGCCGAGGACGCCTTCGCCAGCGCCCAGGCCGACGGCCGGCCGGTCAGCGTGGTCCTACTCGACCTCGACCACTTCAAGCGCGTGAACGACCAGCACGGCCATGCCACCGGCGACGTCGTGCTGGTCGAGGCGACCCGCGCGCTGGCCAAGGTGCTGCGCCCGCAGGACCGCATCGGCCGGACCGGGGGCGAGGAGTTCGTGGTGGTGCTGCCCGCCACGCGCCGCGAGGACGCCATCGTCATCGCTGAACGCCTGCGCCTGGCGGTGGCCGCACTCGACATCCAGCCGCAGGTGCCGGGGCTGGTGGTGAGCACCAGCGCGGGCGTGGCGACCTCCGCGCCCAGCGACGACCGCATCGACGACCTGCTCGGCCGCGCCGACGCCGCGCTCTACCGCGCCAAATCCGCGGGCCGCGACCGCGTGGTCACCGCCGACTGAGCATCGAGGCCCGGTCCGCTACACTCGGGTGTTTGCCGATATCCGGCCCGAGATGCAGAGCGACATGAGCGAACCCACCTGGCAGTACGAGAACTTCGAGCACACCGGCTCGGCGATTGGCTTCCGCATCAATCGCAAGCTCGATGAAGTGCAGTCGCCGTTCCAGAAGATCGAGATCTTCGAGACGACCGACTGGGGCAACCTCATGCTGATCGACGGCGCCGTGATGCTCACCACGCGCGACAACTTCCTCTATCACGAGATGATGTCGCACCCGGCGCTGTTCACCCATGCGAATCCGAAGCGCGTCGTGATCATCGGCGGCGGCGACTGCGGCACGCTGCGCGAAGTGCTCAAGCATCGCGGCGTCGAGAAGGCCGTGCAGTGCGATATCGACGAGCAGGTCACGCGCATGGCCGAGAAGTGGTTCCCGGAGCTGTGCGATTCCAACGGTGATTCGCGCGCCGAGCTGCTGTTCGACGACGGCGTCGCCTACATGAAGAACTGCGAAGCCGGCAGCGTCGACATCGTGATCGTGGATTCCACCGATCCGGTTGGCCCGGCGGAAGGCCTGTTCAACAAGGCCTTCTACGAATCCTGTTTCCGCGCGCTGAAGGACGACGGCATCCTCGTGCAGCAGTCGGAATCGCCGCTCGCGCTGCTCAACCTGATCCGCTCCATGCGCGCCGAGATGCGCAAGGCCGGGTTCACGTCGTTCAAGACGCTGCCATTCCCGCAGCCCTGCTACCCGACGGGCTGGTGGAGCTGCACGCTCGCGCGCAAGTCCGGCGGCTTCGACTTCCGCGAGCAGGACGCGCGCAGCTCCGGTCTCAAGACGAAGTACTACAGCGCCGATATCCATCGTGGGGCACTGGCAACGCCGCCCTTCGTCGCCGAAGCCCTGGACGACTGAGCCCGCGTCGCCCGGTCGTCGAAAGACGTACCGGGCGCGCACGACGGATCCCGATGCCTCGAACCCGCGCGTCGCTACTGGCTCTGACGCTCGCCGTCCTTACGGCGACGTCGGCGCACGCGCAAGTCGATCGCGCGGCCGCGTTCGACAAGCTGTTCGACCAGCTCGACAGCGAGCGCCTCAACCCCGCCACACCCGAAGCCGCGCAGGCCGAGATCGCACGCCTGCGCGCGCTGGTGCCGCCCGGCGATCGTCGCCGCGAACTGCTCTACGAATCCACCGAATGCTTCCAGCCGCCGGAAGACGTGCATGCCTCGCTCGCCTACGCGCAGCAGGGCACCGCGGCCGCGAAGGCGCTGGGTGATGTCGAGGTCGAAGCGCGCTTCCAGCTGTGCGAGGCGTCCGTCCAGGAAATGCTCGGTGCGGTGCAGACGTCGCTCGAGCTGTACACGCGCGGCATCGAACTCGCGCGGCGCTCCGAGCATCCCGCGCTGGTCGCCGACGGCATGGTGCTGCGCGGCAATACGTATTCCTACCTCGGTCGCCACGCCGAGGCGCTGATCGACTTCACCAACGCGCAGCACCTCTACGACAGCTCGCACCAGGCCGAACGTTCGGAAGGCAACCTGCAGAACATCGCGGTCGCCTACCGGCGCATGGGCGAAACCGAGAAGGCGCGCGAATACCTCGAACGCAGCCGCGAGATCGCCAAGCGCCACGACGACTGGGCGAGCATCGCGGTCGTCGAAGTGCAGATGGGCTTTCTTTACCAGGACACCGGTCGCCCCGATCTCGCGTTGCCGCGTTTCGAAGAAGGCCTGCGCATCGCGCGCCGGCGTCTCGATCCCTCGCTCGTCGCCGGCACGCAGCTCGCGCTGTCCGCCGCGCAGGTCGACCTCGGCCGCTATGCGCAGGCGCTCGCGTCGGTGCAGGCGTCGAAGGCCGGCTTCGCGAGCGTCGGCGACCAGGGCGATGCCGGCATGCTCGCGGTGATGGAAGCGCGCGCACGTGCCGGGCTCGGCCAGACCGACCAGGCGCTCGCGTTGTATGCGACGGCCGAGAAGATCCTGCAGGCCGACGAGAACGATCGCTACCTGGAAATGATGTATCCGCACCGCGCCGCGCTGTACGAGCGCACCGGCAATGCGACCGCTGCGCTCGCCGACTACAAGCGTTTCCTCGCGCTGCGCGAGAAACGCGTCGCCGCGCGCAGCGAGCAACGCACGCTGATGCTGCGCCAGCAGACGGACGCCGCGCAGCGCGACTTCGAGAACCAGCGCCTGCGCGCCGAGAAGTCGATGCGCGAGAAGGATGTCGAAGCATTGCTGAAGGCGCGACGCTGGCAGCGCATCGCAATTGGATTAGGCGTCGCGCTGATCGCGGTGCTCGGGCTGCTCGTCGGGCGACAGATCGTGCGCACGCGGCGCCTGCGCGTGCTCGCCGCCACCGACGAACTCACCGGCGTCGCGAATCGTCGTCGGATCGAATTGATCGGTGCCGACGCGGTCGCGCAGGCGCGCGCGGACGAACGCCCGCTGTGCGTGATCACCTTCGACATCGACGGCTTCAAGGCGATCAACGACGCGCACGGGCATCTGGTCGGCGACCAGGTGATCGCGCGCGTGGCCGAAACCAGCCAGCACACGCTGCGCCAGTTCGACGAGATCGGCCGCATGGGCGGCGAGGAATTCGTCGTGCTGCTGCCGGATACGGCGATCGACGCCGCGAGTCAGGTCGCCGAGCGCCTGCGCGCCAACGTCGAAGCACTCGACTTCCGCGACGCCGCGCCTGACCTGCGCGTCACGATCAGCGTCGGCGTCACCCCGCTGGCGCCGCGCGATGCCGGCCTGTCCGACCTGCTCGCACGCGCCGACCAGGCGCTCTACCAGGCCAAGGCGGCCGGCCGGAACTGCGTTCGCACGACCTAGGTCGCGTGGCTTCGACGCTTACAGCGCGTCGGCGTCCAGTTCACCCGTGCGGATGCGCACGACGCGCTCCAGGTCCCAGACGAAGATCTTGCCGTCGCCGATCTTGCCGGTGCCCGCAGCCTTCATGATCGCCTCGACCACCGCATCGAGCTGGTCGTCGGCCACCGCAACCTCGAGCTTGATCTTGGGCAGGAAGTCGACGACGTATTCGGCGCCGCGATAGAGCTCCGTATGGCCCTTCTGGCGCCCGAAACCCTTCACCTCGGTCGCGGTGATGCCGGCGACGCCCACTTCGGCCAGCGCCTCGCGCACGTCGTCGAGCTTGAACGGCTTGACCACCGCCATGACCATCTTCATCGGTATTCCTCCTGTGCCGCGCAGCATAGCGTCACGCGCCGACGCCGCGTTCGCGCATGCCGACGCAGGCTGGACATCCCGGCCCGAGGCGTCCGCATGATCCGCAAGCTCAAGTCCGGCGAGTACCGGCTGTACTCGCGCAAGGTCGATCCGAAAACCGGCAAGCGCCGCAACCTCGGCACGTTCGGCACTCGCGCCGCGGCCGAGAAGCACGAGCGCGACGTGCAGTACTTCAAGCGCCACTGACGACGCAGGCGTCGGGCGGTAAAGTGGCGTCCGTCGGATTTCCCCGACATGCCGCAGCGAGGCGCTCCGACGGCGCCGACCGGCCGTAGTGGGCACAGTGCGCGCAACGCCGGAGACACGACCATGATCGACCTCGACCAACTCGACGAACTCGCCCGCCGACTCAGCGCCCTGGTGCCGCCCGGACTCCGTGGCGAATCCGCGAGCGAGCTGCGCACCGAACTGCAGCAGAACTTCCGCGCCGTGTTGCAGGCGGGGTTGACGCGCCTCGACCTCGTGACCCGCGAGGAATTCGAAGTGCAGCGCGCGGTGCTGCTGCGAACGCGCGAAAAGCTCGAACACCTCGAGCGCGCCGTTGCCGGCATGGAAGCGCAGCAGTCCAGCGCGACCGCGTCCCAGCGCCACTGAGTCCCCACCATGAACCTCGCGATCGTGCACAGCCGTGCACGAACGGGCATCCGTGCGCCCGAAGTCCGTGTCGAAGTGCATCTCGGCGGTGGCCTGCCGGCGATGAACATCGTCGGCCTGCCCGAAGCCGCGGTGCGCGAAGCGAAGGATCGCGTGCGTGCGGCGATCGCCTGTGCGCAGTTCGAATTTCCTCAGCGGCGGATCACGGTGAATCTCGCACCGGCTGATTTGCCCAAGGACGGCGGGCGTTTCGATCTTCCTATCGCGCTCGGGATTCTCGCGGCTAGCGGACAGATTCCGCTGGATGCATTGCGTGACGTGGAGTTTCTCGGCGAGCTGGCACTGACGGGTGAACTGCGCGCAGTGGATGGCGTGCTGCCCGCAGCGTTGGCGGTCGGTGACGCGCAACGGCGACTTGTCGTGCCGGAAGCGAACGGGCCGGAAGCCGCGCTTGCCGCACGCGTCGAAACACGTACGGCACGCACGTTGTTGCAGGTCTGCGCGATGCTCGCAGGTCGCGAATCGTTGCCGGCCGCGGTGGCGTCGCCTGTCGTGCGTGTTGCGGGACCGGATCTCGCCGACGTGCGCGGGCAGTTGCATGCGCGGCGTGCGTTGGAGATCGCGGCCGCTGGCGGTCACCATCTCCTGCTGATTGGTCCGCCGGGTTGCGGTAAGACCTTGCTTGCATCACGGCTGCCGGGCTTGCTGCCGGAAGCGAGCGAAGCCGAAGCGCTGGAATCCGCGGCGATCGCATCCATCAGCGGGCGCGGACTCGATCCGTCGCGCTGGCTGGAACGCCCATTCCGTTCGCCACATCACACGGCAAGTGCTGTCGCGTTGATCGGTGGTGGAGCACAACCGCGGCCGGGCGAAGTTTCGCTCGCACACAACGGCGTGCTGTTTCTCGACGAATTTCCCGAGTGGGAACGACGTGCGCTCGAAGTACTGCGTGAGCCGTTGGAATCCGGAGTCGTCACTGTTTCGCGCGCCGCGCGCAGTTCCGAGTTTCCGGCACGGTTCCAGCTCGTCGCCGCGATGAATCCGTGTCCCTGCGGCTGGGCGGGCGACCCCAGCGGTCGTTGCCGCTGCAGTGGCGACATGGTTCAACGCTATCGGTCGAAGGTATCGGGGCCGCTGCTCGATCGCATCGACCTGCATGTGGGGTTGACGCGACTGCCAGCCAGCGAACTCCGTTCGGCGGGGCCGGCGGGTGAATCAAGCGCCAATGTCCGTCAGCGCGTCGAACGCGCGCGAGCTGTGCAGATCGCACGCTGCGGGCAACCGAACGCGCGCATGACGCCGGGCGAGACGCTGGCGATGTGCCGATTGCAGCCGCGCGATCAAGTCTTGCTCGAAAACGCGGTGGAACGCCTGCAACTGTCGGCGCGGTCGATGGTGCGAATCCTGCGCACCGCGCGAACGATCGCGGATCTTGCTGGCGAGAGCGACATCGGCACGTCGCATCTCGCGGAAGCGATTGGTTATCGAACGCTGGACCGTTCAACGATGCCTGCGGCTGCCTGATCCGGTCGGCGCGACGATGATTCGTCGCGCCGACCCTGATGGTCAGGCCGCCTTCTCGAACTGCTCCTCCTCCGTCGACCCCTTCAGCGCGACGGTGGACGACTGTGCGCCCTGGATCGTCTGCGTAACCGCGTCGAAGTAGCCCGTGCCGACTTCACGCTGGTGCTTGACCGCGGTGAAGCCGCGATCGGCCGCGGCGAACTCGCGCTCCTGCAGTTCGACGAACGCGCTCATCTGCCGGCGCGCGTAGCCGTAGGCGAGATCGAACATGCCGTAGTTCAGCGCGTGGAAGCCGGCCAGTGTGATGAACTGGAACTTGTAGCCGTAGGTCGCGATTTCCTTCTGGAACTTCGCGATGGTCGCGTCGTCGAGGTTCTTCTTCCAGTTGAAGCTCGGCGAGCAATTGTAGGCGAGCATCTTGCCCGGGTACTTCGCATGGATCGCTTCGGCGAACTTGCGCGCGAATTCGAGATCGGGCTTGCCGGTTTCGCACCAGACGAGGTCGGCGTACGGCGCATATGCGAGCCCGCGGCTGATCGCCTGGTCCAGGCCCTTGTTCGTCTTGTAGAAGCCTTCGACCGTGCGCTCGCCAGTGCAGAACGGCTTGTCGTTGTCGTCGACGTCGGAGGTGATGAGGTCGGCGGCTTCGGCATCGGTGCGCGCGACGATCAGCGTCGGCACGCCCATCACGTCGGCGGCGAGACGTGCGGCGACGAGCTTCTCGACTGCTTCGCGGGTCGGCACCAGTACCTTGCCGCCCATGTGGCCGCACTTCTTGACGCTGGCGAGCTGGTCTTCGAAATGCACGCCGGCGGCCCCGGCTTCGATCATCGCCTTCATCAACTCGAACGCGTTGAGCACGCCGCCGAAGCCGGCTTCGGCATCGGCCACGATCGGCTGCAGGAAGTCGATGTCACCCTGGCCTTCGGCGCACTGGATCTGGTCGGCGCGCAGCAGCGTGTTGTTGATGCGCTTGACCACCTGCGGCACCGAGTTCGCGGGATACAGCGACTGGTCGGGATACATCTCGCCGGCGATGTTCGCGTCCGCCGCGACCTGCCAACCGGACAGGTAGATCGCCTTCAAGCCCGCTTTCACCTGCTGCATCGCCTGGTTGCCGGTCATCGCGCCGAGCGCGTTGACGAAGTCCTCGGTCTGCAGGGAATTCCACAGCTTCTCCGCGCCCAGCTTCGCGATGGAATGTTCGACCGGAATGCGGCCGCGCAGTCGCACGACGTCCTCGGCGGAATACGGGCGCGTGATGCCGCTCCAGCGCGCATCGGTGGCCCATTGCTGGCGGAGCTGGTCGGCGTTCGGAAGCGTGGTCATGGCGGATCTCCTGTTCTCGTTCGTTGTCGTCGGGCAAAGCAGGGCCGTTCCGGCTGCGACGCAGACGGTTCGGGACATCGCGGTTGTTCGGAAAACTCAGTCGAGGCGCTTGTACGCAGGCAGCGTCAGGAAGTCCTCGAGTTCATCGCAGTGCGTGAGCCGGTCGAGCATGCCGATCGCCTCGTTGATGCGGCTGGCGCCGGGAATGTCAGTCGTCGCCAGGCTCGGCAGCTTCGTCAGCGCGCGCTCGAACAGCGTTTCGTCGAGCGGCGTGCCGTCGTCCAGATGCAGGTCGCCCGCGTGCAGCCACTGCCACAGCTGCGCACGCGCAATCTCCGCAGTGGCGGCGTCTTCCATCAGCCAGTGGATGGGCACGCAGCCATTGCCGTCGAGCCACGCAGCGAGATAGCGCACGCAGACTTCGACGTTGTTCTCGAAGCCGGCGCGGGTGATCGAACCGCGTGGCGGGGTGACGAGGTCATCGCGGGTGACCAGCACGTCCTCGCGCGCGAGATGCTTCTGGTGCGCGCCGGGCATGCGTTCGTCGAACACGGCCTGCGCGAGCGGGATCAGCGCCGGATGCGCGACCCAGGTGCCGTCATGGCCGGCGGTGACTTCGCGCAGCTTGTCGGCGCGCACCTTGGCGAGCGCGGCGTCGTTGGCCTCGCTATCGCCGGAGATCGGAATCTGCGCCGCCATGCCACCCATCGCATGCGCGCCGCGGCGGTGGCAGGTCTGTATCAGCAGTTCGGAGTAGGCGCGCAGGAACGGCTGCGTCATCGTCACCTGGCTGCGCTCGGGCAGCACCTTGTCGCGATGGCGGCGGAACGTCTTGATGTAGGAGAAGACGTAGTCCCAGCGGCCGCAGTTGAGGCCGGCGATGCGGTCGCGCAGCGCGTAGAGGATCTCGTCCATCTCGAACGCGGCCGGCAGCGTCTCAATGAGAACGGTGACGCGGATCTGGCCGCGCGGCAGCTTGAGCTCGCGTTCGATGTGCTCGAGCGCGTCGTTCCAGAGCTGCGCCTCCTCCATCGACTCGAGCTTGGGCAGGTAGAGGAAGGGGCCGCGGTCCTTCGCAGCCAAAGCGTGGGCGTTATGGAAGGCGAACAGCGCGGCGTCGAACAGGCCGCCGGAGATCGGCTGGCCGTCGACGACGACGTGCTTCTCGTCCAGGTGCCAGCCGCGCGGTCGGACCATCAGCACCGCCTGTTGCTCGAACGGCTTGAGCGCGTAGTGCTTGCCGTTCGGCGCGGTGAACTCGAGCGTGCCGGCGACGGCGTCGCGCAGCGCCAGCTGGCCGGTGATCAGATTGGCCCAGGTCGGCGAGGTGCTGTCCTCGAAGTCGGCCATGTAGACCTTCGCGCCCGAGTTCAGCGCGTTGATCACCATCTTTGGGTCGACCGGCCCGGTGATCTCGACCCGGCGGTCCTGCAGCGCAGCCGGCAACGGGGCGACGCGCCAGTCGGCGGCGCGGATCGCGGCGGTGTCGGGGCGGAAGTCGGGCAGCGCGCCTTTGTCGAAGGTCGACTGACGAACCCGGCGGGCGGCGAGGCGGCGCTGGCGCTCGGATTCGGAGCGGCGGTGCAGGCCCGCGAGCAGGGCCAGCGCGGCCGGCGTCAGCACGGTGTCCTGACCTTCGATGTGGCGCAGAACTTCGACGCCGCCTACCGCCTCGCCCGACTCCATCAGCACTGCCGACATCGCTCCACCTCGCCACGGTTCTGTCTGGAGGTCGACCATGCGCCGGCGTCTGGTATTTGACAAACAAGTTTTGGCAATGCGATGTATTTGTAAATCGAATACACGAGGCCTTCATGCCCAAGTCGACCCCGGCCCGCTTCGCCTACAAGGCCGACCGCCTCAAGCCGCTGCGTGCGTTCTGCCAGACCGCCCGGCTGGGTTCGGTGTCCCGCGCGGCGGAGGCGCTGTTCCTCAGCCAGCCGGCGGTGACCCTGCAGCTGCAGGCGCTGGAGCGCGACCTCGGCGTCGCCCTGCTCGAGCGCAACGGGCGGCGGCTCACGCTGACTCGTGAGGGCGAGGCGCTGTACGACCTCGCGCGTCCGCTCGTGGAGGGCCTGGACAACCTCGACGCCATGTTCCGCGACCGCATCCGTGGGCTCGACGCCGGCGAACTGCACGTCGCCGCCGGCAGCTCGACCATCGTCTACCTGCTGCCGAAGATCGTCGAAGCCTTCCGCGCGGCCTACCCGGACATCCGCCTGATCCTGCACAACGTCACCGGCGCGCGCGGGCTGAACCTGCTGCGCGACGACGGCGCGGACCTGGCGGTCGGCTCGATGCTCGACGTCCCCGGCGACCTCGCCTACCAGCCCGTCGTCTCGTACGAGCCGATGCTGATCACCCCGCGCGAGCATGCGCTGGCGACGAAGCCGGAAATCTCGCTGGCCGACCTCTCGCCCTACGGCCTGATCCTTCCGCCGCAACGGCAGACGACCTACCGCATGGTCGACATGGTCTTCCAGCGCGCGCACGTGCCGTACACCGTGGCCTTGGAGGTCGGCGGCTGGGAGGTGATCAAGCAGTACGTGGCGATGGGCCTGGGCATCAGCATCGTCACCTCGATCTGCCTGACCGAGGCCGACGCCACGCGGCTGGCCGCGCGTTCGCTGTCGGAGTTCTTTCCGTCGCGCAGCTACGGCGTGGTCACGCGGCGCGGACGGTCGCTGAGCCCGCAGGCACGCGCCTTCATCGAGCTGGTGAAGCAGGCCGGCTGAGGCGCCGTCAGACGCCGTGATTCTTGCCCTGCCACGGCGCGTACCAGGCGCGGATGCGCGCCATGTCGGCGGGGAAGTCGTCGCTCAGCGTCCATAGCGGGCCGACGCCGATCACCTTGTCGGGATAGTGGAAGTACACGGGCAGCACCGGCACGTCGGCGGCGCGCGCGATCTTCCAGAAGCCGGTCTTCCACTTCTCGACGCGCTTGCGTGTGCCTTCCGGCGCGAGCCCGTACCAGACCTTGTCGCCGGCGCGGATCACCGCCGCGGCCTGCTCGACCACGCCATGCGCGGCGCTGCGGTCGACCGGAATCACGCCGAGCCTTCGCAGCAGCGCGCCCACCAGCGGCACGCGGAACAGCGTGTCCTTGCCAAGGATGCGGATGTCCAGCCCCAGCGCGAGCTTCGCAGCAAAGCCCCAAACGCCGTCCCAGTTGGACGAATGCGGCGCGCCGATCAGCACCAGCTTGCGCACATCGGGAAACTCGCCGACGACGCGCCAGCCGCCGAGCTTCAACACCGTGCGACCGACCCATCGTCCGAACCCGGCCCGCGTCACGCGCGGCGCGTTCGGCGGCAGCTCGGGCACGCGGCCGGGCGCGCCGACGTGTGCGGGATAGCCTTCGCTCATCGATCAGTCCCAGTCGCGCGACGCGCGGCCCTTCTTGATCGTACTGCGGCCGCGCTTGGCATCCAGACGGCGTTCTTTCGACGCCCGTGTCGGTCGCGTCGCCACGCGCTTCTTCGGCACGTGCAGCCCGGCGTCGACGAACGCCTGCAGGCGTTCGCGTGCGTCCTGACGATTGCGGTCCTGCGTGCGGAAGCGTTGCGCGCTGATCACCAGCACGCCCTCCAAGGTGACGCGACGATCGCGCCTGGCGAGCAGTCGT
This sequence comes from Lysobacter sp. HA18, assembly GCF_054057595.1. Taxonomy (NCBI): domain Bacteria; kingdom Pseudomonadati; phylum Pseudomonadota; class Gammaproteobacteria; order Lysobacterales; family Lysobacteraceae; genus Lysobacter; species Lysobacter sp. HA18. The sequence goes on along the minus strand of NZ_JBSRZL010000001.1, from coordinate 377,783 downwards.
GCGCGCACCTCGTCCGGCAACGACGGCGAGTTCGCGATGTCGAAGCGCAGCTCGACCGCCGTTGCCACCTTGTTGACGTTCTGCCCGCCCGGCCCGCTCGAACGCACGAAACGTTCGACGATCTCGTCGTCGGGAATCTCGATGGAGGCAGGCGTCGTCATCGCGCCTATCGTAACGGCCGCTGGTGCATCGCTCTTGAAGGTGCTGTCACACGCCGAACAACGCGAGCGCTTTCGCGAACTCGCCGCTGACCGGTGCCTCGACTCGCAGCATCTCGCCAGTCGCGGGATGCGGAAACGCCAACGCCTGCGCGTGCAGCAGCATGCGGTGGATGCCCATCATCCGGAACGCGCGGTTGTGGCGGCCGTCGCCGTGGCTGGTATCGCCGATCATGTGATGCGAGACGTGCTTGAGGTGACGCCGGATCTGCCGGAAGCGCCCGGTGCGCGGCCGCGCTTCGAGCCACGCATAGCGCGACGTCGGGTGGTTGGCCGATGGCACGTCGAGTTCCGCGGTCGCCAGCGTTCGGAACGCGGTCACCGCCGGCTTCTTCTCCGGCTTGCCGGGGCCGCCGTCCAGCGGATAGTCGATGACGAATTCCGCTTCCGGCCAGCCGCGGCAGATCAGCCAGTAGACTTTCTCGAACTCCTGCGACATCAGCGTGCGCCCGAGCGCGCCGGCGCTGTCGCGATCGAACGCGAGCAGCAGGCAGCCCGATGTCGCGCGGTCGAGCCGATGCACGAGGAACACCTGTCGCCCGAACTGCTCGCGCAGCCGGTCGGCGGCGAAGTCGGTTTCCCCGCGTGCCAGCGCGCTGTCGTGGACCATCAGGCCGGCGGGCTTGTCGACCACCGCGAGCCGGTCGTCGCGATACAGCACGGGCAGGGCGAGCTCGGTCATGTCGGTTCCGCGGCGGGCGACTATTGTCGCAGGCGCGCGCCCAGCGTTCCGGTAGCGCACGCTCAAACCGTTCGTCCGCGGTCATGATGTCTGCGCGTGCTGTGGATATGCCGAACGTCGCGTTGAATGTTGCGCGTCGATCGACGACGGTTGCGGGCGCGATGTGCTCCGTCGGCGCAACTCGCATTGCTGGACACCAACGGCACACACATGCGCAAAGGACCGCGATGAGCAGCGACGTATCGATCCGCCCCGCGCAACCCGGCGACGAGCACGCGCTCGCGCTGGTCGGCCAGGCGACCTTCCTCGAAACGTTCGCCGGCGTGCTCGACGGCACGGCGATCGTCGAACACTGCGCGCGGGCGCATTCGGCGACGCAGTACCGCAGCTGGCTCGACGACGGTGATGTCGCGATCTGGCTCGCCGAGGTCGCACCGGGCAATGCACCGGCCGGCTACGCGGTGGTCGCGAAGGCCGAACTGCCGGGTGCAGATGCCGCGCGCGATCTCGAGCTCAAGCGCATCTACCTGCTCGGCCGCTACCACGGCGGCGGCGTCGGACGTTCGCTGCTGCAGCACGCGATCATGCATGCACGCGAGGCCGGCGCGTCGCGACTCCTGCTCGGCGTGTACGCCGGAAACGCATCGGCGATTGCGTTCTATCGCCGCGCCGGTTTCGTGCATGTCGCCGATCGCCGCTTCAACGTCGGCGGCCGTGATTACGACGACCACGTGATGGCATTGCCGCTCGACGCATAGCGCACGCGTTCGTTTCCATCCGCAACGGAGATCGCCATGTCGCTCGCCACGCTCGGGTCGCTGTTTTCGTTCAAGGCATGGGCCGATGCCGAGTCGCTCGCGGCGCTCGCCGCGCTTCCGCCCATGCATGCCGAACAGCTGCACGCGAGCCTGCGCACGTTGAACCACGTCCACGTAGTCGATCGCCTGTTCCGCGCCCGGCTCAGCGGTGAAATGCCGCCATTCGACGCGACCAACACCACGAGCACGCCGTGGCTCGACGAACTGCGGCGCGACATCGAGGCGACCGACACCTGGTTCGTCGCGTACGTGTCACAGCTGTCCGATGAGGACGCTGCCGCCGTTCTGGCCTTCGAATTCACCGACGGCGACACGGGCCGGATGACGCGCGAGGAAATCCTGCTGCACCTCATCACCCACGGCGGCTACCACCGCGGCAACGTCGGGCAGATCCTCAAGTCCATTGGCGTTGCACCGCCGCGCGACGTCTACACGGGTTTCCTGCACGCGAGCGAGCCCGAACGCAGGACGCACGCAGGGTGATGCGCGGATGCACCAACCCTTCGCTTCCGGAACGCTAACGCCATGTCGCAAGTGAAGATCTACGCCCATCGCGATGCACTGACGCAGCGGCGCCGCGAGCTTTCGGATGCGATACACGCAGCCGTGGTCGATGCACTCGGCATGCCGCAGGACAAGCGGTTCCACCGGTTCATCGCGCTCGACGCCGACGACTTCATCCATCCGGCCGATCGCTCGCGGGACTACACCATCGTCGAGATCTCGATGTTCGAAGGGCGCTCGCCCGAGGCGAAACGTCAGCTCATCACCAAGCTGTTCGCCGGCATCGAGCAGCGCTGCGCGATCGCACCTCAGGACGTCGAGATCACACTGTTCGAAACGCCGAAGGCGAACTGGGGTATTCGCGGTGTGCCGGGCGACGAGCTGACGCTTGGGTACCGGGTGGACGTCTAGCGGAGGCAGGCCGCACCCTCGCCTGCGCGCCTAACGCCGCTGCAGCCGTCGCAACGCACGCAACTGAAGAACCACGAACGCGCGCGTCGATAGAATCGGCCGTATGACCACGCCCCTACCCGCCCTCGATACCGTCCGCGACTACCTCACCGGCCTGCAGGACCGCATCTGTGCGGCGATCGAGCAGGCGGACGGGAGCGCTCGGTTCTTCGAGGACCCGTGGACCAAGGATCCCGACACGTCGCTGATCCAGGGCGGCGGGCGCACGCGGATCCTGCGCGACGGCGCGGTATTCGAGCAGGCGGGTATCGGATTCTCCGACGTGTCGGGCACCAAGCTGCCGCCGTCGGCGACGGCGACGCGTCCGGAACTCGCCGGCGCATCGTGGCGCGCGGTCGGTGTGTCGCTCGTATTCCATCCGCGCAATCCGCACATGCCGACCACGCACGCGAACGTGCGCCACTTCCGCGCGGAGCGCGATGGCGAAACCGTGGCGTGGTGGTTCGGCGGAGGATTCGATCTGACGCCGTTCTATCCGGTCGACGAGGACGTGCTGCAGTGGCACCGCGTCGCGCGCAACCTGTGCGAACCGTTCGGCGGCGACGCGCGCTACGACGCACACAAGCGCTGGTGCGACGAGTACTTCTTCCTCAGGCATCGCGACGAGACCCGCGGCATCGGCGGGCTGTTCTTCGACGACCTGCACGGCGACTTCGACGCCGACTTCGCCTACATGCGTGCGGTCGGCGACGGCTTCCTCGATGCCTACCTGCCGATCGTCGAGCGTCGTCGCGACACGCCGTACGGCGAGCGCGAGCGCGCATTCCAGTTGTATCGCCGCGGGCGCTACGTCGAGTTCAACCTCGTGTTCGACCGCGGCACGCTGTTCGGCCTGCAATCGGGCGGCCGTACCGAATCGATCCTGATGAGCCTGCCGCCGCTGGTGCGCTGGGAATACGGCTACGTGCCCGAGGCGGGCTCGCCGGAGTCACGCCTGTCGGACTACCTGCGCCCGCGCGACTGGGTATCCGAACTCGGCTGACGCGTCGGCACCGCGCGCACGCGACTGGGCATCCGAACTCGGCTGACGCGTCGGCACCGCGCGCACGATGCACGCGGCCGCGAGCGCGGCAACCACATGCTTGAGCGCGTGACCGCTCATGTCGCCGAGCGTGGAATACACCTGCGCGTCGAACTGCTCGAGCGCCTTCGCGAGCGCATAGCCGACCAGCGCTGCGACGAGCCATCGCGTATCCAGCCAGCGCGACGGACGCAGCAGCAGGATCAGCGGGACGAGCAGCATCGGCAGGAACTGCACGAGCACGTAAGGGCGCAGGTCACCCGCGCCGAAGCGTTCGGTGACGTTCCAGTACGCGACCGATGCAACGCCGAGTACGAGCAATGCCGCGAGGCCGCGATGACGCACGTCGTCGACCACGCGTTCGTCGAGCAGCAACGCGAAGAACGCCATGAAGGCGATCGTCATCGGCAGGCGGTCGCCGACCAGCGTGGTGTTCGACGGCGCCCAGTGATACGCGCCGGAACCGAACGCGACCGCAGCGACGCCGATGCAAAGCGCGATGTAGCCGGCGCGTGTGCGATCGACCGCGAGACGCGGCACGCGCATCAGCCCGTATGCACCGACCAGCAGGAATGGCAGGTTGGACACCACGTTCCAGAAGTTCGGGACGCCCGCGATCGTGCGGGTGTCGGCGAAGTGGTGGTAGCCGGAGTCCTGCGGGATTGGGCCGTGCAGTGCGAGTGCGACGACGGCCGCGAGCGTGATCAGCAGCAGGAGCGCGCGGGTGACGTCGAGTCGGGACATGCGGTCGGGGCCATGGACGGTCCGGCATCCTAACGGCCGCTTGCGCATCACGCGGCGTCGCCGAATCGCGGGCAATAAAAAGCCCCGCAGGCAGGGGGGGCCGGCGGGGCTGGGGAACGGGGTCTGGGGAGGGACCTTACGTTCCGAGATCGCTCCAGGGGAGGGGAGGATCAGCGTCGGACGTTGCATCCGGCGCAGGTGTATGAAAACACCGGGAACATGCACGAAAAGTGAAGACTTCCGTTAGCTGCCCGTAAAAGTTCAGGGTCGATTCATTGCTTCGGCGCCGTTCGTCGGTAAAGCGTGACAGTCGCCGAAGAATGCATGTTGCAGCGTCCGCAGGCGACCTCTGCAGCGTCGCTTTCACGTTGCCACCGATGCGCCAGCTTGGTGCATTACCGGCGCATGGCAACGTGAAAAAGCGGCGGCTAGTGGGCCTGGTCCCAGTTGAGCCCGATGCCGGCATCGACCTCGAGCGGCACCTTCAGTTCGGCGGCCGCCGACATGCGGCGCTTCACCTCGTCGACCAGCGTCGGCACGAAGCCCTCGTCGACCTCGAACACGAGTTCGTCGTGCACCTGCAGCACCATCAACGCCTGCTCGGCATGGCCCGCCAACCAGCCGTGGATGTCGATCATCGCGCGCTTGATGATGTCGGCCGCGGTGCCCTGCATCGGCGCATTGATCGCGGCACGTTCGGCGCCGGCCCGCAGCGACTGGTTCCGCGCGGCGATGTTCTCCAGGTACAGGCGACGGCCGAACACGGTTTCGACGTAGCCCTGGTCGCGCGCCTGCTGCCGCGTGCGGTCCATGTACTCGCGCACGCCGGGATAGCGCGCGAAGTACAGCGCGATGTAGTCCTGCGCTTCGCCACGCGAGATGCCGAGCCGCGTCGCCAGCCCGAACGCGCTCATGCCGTACATCAGGCCGAAGTTGATCGCCTTGGCCGCGCGACGTTCGCCGGGCTCCACCGTGTCGACAGTCTTGCCAAACACTTCCGCGGCGGTCGCGGTGTGCACGTCGACGTTTGACGTGAACGCGCGCAGCAGCGCCGGATCTTCGGACAGGTGCGCCATGATGCGCAGCTCGATCTGCGAGTAATCGCAGGCGACGATGCGGCGGCCCTGTGGCGCAATGAACGCGGTGCGGATGCGACGCCCGTCCTCGGTGCGGATCGGGATGTTCTGCAGGTTGGGATCGCTCGATGCAAGCCGACCCGTCGCCGCGCCGGCCTGGTGATAACTCGTATGCAGACGATGCGTGCGCGGGTTGAGCATCTCCGGCAGCTTGTCGGTATACGTGCCGCGCAGTTTCGCGAGGCCGCGATAGTCGAGGATCAGCCGCGGCAGTTCGTGCTGGTCGGCGATCGCTTCGAGCGCGGCTTCGTTGACCGACGGCGCGCCGGTCGGCGTGCGCTCGGTCGCAGGCAAGCCGAGCTCGTCGAACAGCAACGCACCGATCTGCTTGGGCGAATCCATGTTGAACGTGCGACCGGCGACTTCCGTCGCACGCTGCTGGATTTCCAGCATGCGTCGGCCCATGTCGGCCGACTGGCGACGCAGTTCATCGGGATCGATCATCACGCCGTTGGCTTCGATGCGTTCGAGCACCGGGATCAGCGGAATCTCGATATCGCGATACACGCCGTCCAATGCAGGCACATCGCGCAACTTCGGCGCGAGCACGCGATGCAGGCGAAGCGTCACGTCGGCATCTTCAGCGGCATAACGCGTGGCGTCGTTGAGCGCGACCTGCGAGAACGGAATCTGCTTGGCGCCCTTGCCGGCGACATCGGCGTATTTCACCGTGTCGTAGCCGAGGTACTTCTTCGCCAGCGAATCCATGTCGTGGCGCGTGGCGGTCGCATTGAGCACGAAGCTCTCGAGCATGGTGTCGTCGTGATAGCCGCGCACGTCGACGCCATGACAGCGCAGCACGTGGATGTCGTACTTGCCGTGCTGGCCGAGCTTCTTCTTCGATGCGTCCGACAGGATCGGGCCGAGCGTGCGCAGCACCGTCGCCTTGTCGAGCTGCGCGGGCGCGCCGGGATAATCGTGGCCAACGGGGATGTAGCAGGCCTTGCCGGGCTCGACCGACAGACTCAAACCGACGAGGTTCGCGCACAACGCATCGAGCGAATCGGTTTCGGTGTCGAACGCGAATTCGTCGGCATCGCGCAGGCGCTGCGCCCAGACGTCGAGCTGTTCCTGCGTCATCACCGCTTCGTATTCGCCCTTCGCCGCGAGCGCGGGATCGAGCGCTTCGATCGGCGCGACCTGCGCGGCGACACCGCGACTGCCCGGCGACGACGGCGCGGCCGCCGCACCACCTTCGAGCTCACGCAGCGATTGGCGCATGCCGTAACGCGTGAACAGTTCGCGCAGCTTCTCGTGGTCGCGCTCGCGCAGCGCGAGCTCCTGCGGCGCGAGCGGAAGTTCGCAGTCGGTCTTGATCGTGGTGAGCGTGCGATTGAGCGGCAGTCGGTCGAGCACGCGCGCAAGGTTCTCGCCGATCTTGCCCTTGATCGCCGATGCGTTCGCGATGACGCCGTCGAGCGTGCCGTATTCGGCAAGCCATTTCGCAGCGGTTTTCGGGCCGCATTTCTCTACGCCCGGAATGTTGTCGACCGTGTCGCCCATCAGCGCTAGGTAGTCGATGATCTGGTCCGGCCGCACGCCGAACTTCTCGATCACGCGCTGCGTCGAGTCCATGCGGCTGCCGCTCATGGTGTTGACCAGCGCGATGCCGCGGCCGTCGACCGGGTCGCGCACCAGCTGCGCGAAATCCTTGTCGGACGTCGATACGGTGACGTCCAGGCCTTCGTCGAAACCGCGCAATGCGAGCGTGCCGATCACGTCGTCGGCCTCGACGCCGTCCTCGCGCAGGATGGTGATGCCCAGCGCCTGCACGATGTGGCACAGCGGCTCGACCTGCGCACGCAGGTCGTCGGGCATCGGCGGTCGCTGCGCCTTGTATTGCGGGTCCAGTGCGTCGCGGAAGGTCGGGCCCGAGGCATCGACCACGTAGGCAACGTAGTCGGGCTTCTCCGCCAGCACGGCCTTCAGCATGTTGACCACGCCGAACAGCGCGCCGGTGGGCTCGCCGTGCTCGTTGGTGAGCGGCGGCAATGCGTGGAATGCGCGGTAGAGGTAACTGGAACCGTCGATCAGCACGAGCTTCTTCATGCGGCGATTGTAGGCCGCGCCCGTCGCGTGCCCTGAGCCGCGCGTTCACGCGCAGGCGGCCGTATGCTGGGCGCCCGTCCGGAGGTCCGCCATGCGCCGTTTCGTCCCGCTCGTCCTGGGTTTTTCGATGCTCGCGGGCTGCGCGTCCATGTCGGCGCCGGCCGATGACCCGACCGCCGCACTGCACGATGCCGACGTCACCACGCACACGCTCGACAATGGCGACACGGTGTCGGAATACCGCGTGGCCGGCCTGCTGCGCGTGGTCAAGATCGTGCCGAAGACCGGCGTGACCTATTACCTGACGGACGACGACAACGACGGCCGGCTGGATCACCGCCGTGGCGATGGCCCGATCAATCCGGTGCAATACACGATCTTCAAATGGTGAACGCGGCGCCGGAGCGCGCCGCCTTGTCGAAAGGAGCATGCCGATGAATGCAGTTGCCGCACCCGCATCGAAGTCGCTGACCGTCGCCCCGTGGGCGCTTCTGGTGCTCGCCTGGATCGCCTTCTTCGTGCCGGTGCCACGGCTCGCGCTGTATGTCGGCGTGCCGCTGGCGGTGATCGCGGCAGTGCTCTCGTTAATGGCGATGCGCCGGCGCGGCCTGCGTGCGGGTATCGCGCCGCTGCTGGCGGCTGTCGTTGTGTCGCCGGCGCTTTACGTCGCCGCCGGTTCGATGCGCGCCAAAGCCGCCCCCGACGTCCCGCCGCGCCTGCCGTTCGTGCGCACCGCCGCAGCATTCCGCCCGACGTTCACCGCTGTCGAGATCGCCGGCGAATACACGGGCGACCACGCGCAGGCCGACTCGCAGTTCAAGGACCCGCTGCTGGTCACCGGCGTGCTGAGCGACGTTCGCATCGACGGCCCCGGCGCGCCGGTCGCGCACTTCGCGGCGGGCTCGTTCGCACCGGTCGAACTGCGCGGCATGCCGCGGGATTTCGCCGCGACGATGTCGCCCGGCCAGCAGGTCATCCTCGCCTGCGACCGCGTGCATATCGACGGCACGACCGTTGCCGCCGAACACTGCGCCAAGGCGCCGCAGTAAGTCGACTTAGATCTTCTGCAGGTTGGCGAAGGCGGCCACCAGCCACTTGCTGCCGACGTCGTCGAAGTTCACCTGCACGCGCGCATGCGCGCCGCTGCCCTCGACGTCGGTCACCGTGCCGGTGCCGAACGTGGGATGTCGCACCGAGGCGCCGAGCGGCATGGCCGGTGTCTCGGTGAGGCTGTTGTCGGTGCGCCGGTTGCCGGCGCCGTAGACGGGTCGCGACACCTGCACCTTCGGCCGCACTTCGTTGACCAGTGACGATGGGATCTCGCGCAGGAAGCGCGACGGCATGCCGTACATATCCATGCCGTGGATGCGGCGCGCTTCGGCATAGCTGAGCACGAGCTTCTCGCGCGCACGGGTGATGCCGACGTAGGCGAGGCGGCGTTCTTCTTCCATGCGCCCAGCCTCTTCGGCCGAACGGTTGTTCGGGAACAGGCCTTCTTCGAGGCCGACCAGGAACACCAGCGGGAACTCCAGGCCCTTCGCGCTGTGCAGCGTCATCAGCTGCACGCCGTCCTGGTCGGCACGTGCCTGGCCTTCGCCGGCTTCGAGCGACGCGTACGACAGGAACGCGACGAGCTCCGGCAGTTCCGGCTCCTCGTCGTCCTCCTCGCGATAGTTGAAGCGCGAGGCGACCGACACGAGTTCGTCGAGGTTGTCGACGCGCGAATCGAGCTGGCCCTTCTGCTCGCGCGCGTAGAACTCGCGCAGGCCGGAGCGCAGCAGTACGTGGTCGATCTTCTCGGGCAGCGTGCGTTCGGCGCATTCGACCTGCAGGTCGTCGATGAGCTTGAGGAACGTGGCCAGCGCATTGCGCGCGCGTGCCGCGAGCCCGGTGCCAGACGCGAGCTTCACCGCGGCGACCGCGAGCGGGAAGCCCTCGGTGCGCGCGACGCGACGCACTTCGTCCAGCGTGCGCTCGCCGATGCCGCGTGCAGGCGTGTTGACCGCACGCTCGAACGCGGCGTCGTCCGCGCGGTTCGCGATCAGGCGCAGGTAGGCGAGCGAATCCTTGATTTCCGCACGCTCGAAGAAGCGAAGGCCGCCATACACGCGGTACGGCACCTGTTCGCCGATCAGCACTTCTTCGAATGCACGCGACTGCGCATTGCTGCGATAGAGGATCGCGGTGTCGCGATAGCTGCCGCCCGACTGCACCCATTGCTTGGCGCGTTCGACGACGAAGCGTGCTTCGTCGATCTCGTTGTACGCCGCGTAGAGATCGATGGGATCGCCGCCACCAACATCGGTCCACAGCTTCTTGCCGAGGCGGCCGGGGTTGTGCGCGATGACCGCATTCGCGGCGTCGAGGATGGTCGAAGTCGAGCGGTAGTTCTGTTCGAGGCGGATCGTCTTGGCGTCGTTGAAGTCGCGCAGGAACTTCTGCACGTTCTCCACCTTCGCGCCGCGCCAGCCGTAGATGGCCTGGTCGTCGTCGCCGACCACGAACACCTGCCCGGTGTCGCCGGCGAGCACGCGGATGAAGGCGTACTGGATGTCGTTGGTGTCCTGGAACTCGTCCACCAGGATCTGCTTGAAGCGATTGCGGTAATGCGACAGCAGTTGCGGCGAGTCGCGCAGCAGTTCGTGCGCGCGCAGCAGGAGTTCGGCGAAGTCGACGAGCCCGGCGCGGTCGCAACGCTCCTGGTACGCGGCGTAGATGCGACGCATGGTGTCGGTCCATTCGTCTTCGCCGCCCTGGATGTTCTGCGGCCGGCGGCCTTCGTCCTTGCGCGCATTGATCCACCACGCGGCCTGGCGTGGCGGGAACTTGGTGTCGTCGAGCTCCAGCGCCTGCAGCACGCGCTTGACCAGCCGCAGCTGGTCGTCCGAATCCAGCACCTGGAAGCTTTCCGGCAGGTTCGCCTGCTGGAAGTGCAGGCGCAGCAGACGATGCGCGAGGCCATGGAACGTGCCGAGCCACATGCCGCGCACGCCGCCGGCAAGCTGCATGTCGACGCGGTGGCGCATCTCGGCCGCCGCCTTGTTGGTGAAGGTGACGGCGAGGATGCCGTGCACCGGCACGCGTTCGACCTCGTTGAGCCAGGCGATGCGATGGGTGAGCACGCGCGTCTTGCCGGAACCGGCACCGGCGAGGACGAGGTAGTGACCGAGAGGCGCGCAGACGGCCTCGCGCTGCGCGGGATTCAGCGCGTCGAGAAGGTGGGAGACATCCATGACGACAGTTTACGGGCCGCGCGTCGCACGGCCTGTTCGCGATCGAGGCTTCGAGGCGTGAAGGATTCCTCGTCGAAGCGGCCGTGGCGCGCCCTACACTCGCCCGACTCTCCGAACGCGCCCGCCATGAACCGACTCCGGCTTCGTGCTGTCCTCCCCGCCCTCCTCGTGACCTTCGCCTTGAGCCTGCCGACCGCTTCCGCCGAGACCCCGCCTTCGAAACTCACGCTCGAAGCGCTCGCCGGCGATGCACCGCTGTCCGGCCCGAGCCTGGTCAAGCCCAAGATCTCGCCGGACGGCACGCGCGTGACCTTCCTGCGCGGCAAGGATCGCGACCGCAACCGCCTCGACCTCTGGGCCTACGACATCGCCAGCGGCACCAACAAACGCCTGGTCGACGCCGACGACGTGCTGCCTGGCACCGAAGTGTTGAGCGACGAGGAAAAGGCGCGGCGCGAACGCCAGCGCATCTCGGCGTTGAGCGGCATCGTCGACTACCAGTGGTCGCCCGACGGCCGATCGCTGCTGTTCCCGCTCGGCGGCGACCTTTATCTGTACGACCTGTCGAAGTCCGGCAAGGGCGCCGTGCGCCAGCTCACCCACAAGGAAGGCTTCGCGACCGATCCGAAGATCTCGCCCGCCGGCAAGTTCGTCAGCTTCGTGCGCGTCCGCAACCTGTGGGTGATCGACCTCGCCTCGGGCCAGCAGCGCCAGCTCACGTTCGACGGCGGCGGCGCGATCGCCAATGGCGAAGCCGAGTTCGTCGCCGACGAGGAAATGGATCGCCACACCGGTTACTGGTGGGCGCCGGACGACAGCTCGATCGCGTTCGCACGCATCGACGAATCCAAGGTGCCGGTGCAAAAGCGCTACGAGGTCTATCCGGACCGCACCGAAGTCGTCGAACAGCGCTATCCGGCCGCCGGCGATACCAACGCATCGATCCAGCTCGGCGTGATCGACCCGACCGGTGCAAAGAAGGAACCGCGCTGGATCGACCTCGGCAACAACCCGGACATCTATCTCGCGCGCGTGAACTGGCGTGACCCGCAGCACCTCACCTTCCAGCGCCAGTCGCGTGACCAGCGCACGCTGGAGCTGATCGAAACCGACCTCGCCGCCGGCAAGCAGCGCACGCTCGCCACGGAGCATTCGAAAACGTGGGTGCCGCTGCACGACGCACTGCGTTTCCTCAAGGACGGCAGCTTCCTGTGGAGCAGCGAGCGCACCGGTTTCGAACACCTGTACGTCGTCGACAACGCCGGCAAGGCGCGCGCGCTGACCTCGGGCGACTGGCCGGTCGACGACGTGCTCGCGGTCGACCAGTCCAACGGCTGGGTGTACTTCAGCGCCGGCCGCGAATCGCCGACGCAGTCGCAGGTCTACCGCGTGCCGCTCAAGGGCGGCGCGATCGAGAAGCTGTCGAAGGAAGCCGGCTGGCATTCGGCGACGTTCGCCGCCAACGCCAGCGTCTACGTCGACAACTGGTCCAACCCGACCACGCCGCCGCAGCTGGTGTTGCATCGCGCCGACGGCAGCGAAGTCGCCACGCTGGTGAAGAACGATCTCGCCGACCCGTCGCATCCCTACGCGCCGTTCCGCGCCGCGCAGCGCCCGATGGAGTTCGGCACGCTCACCGCCGCCGACGGCAAGACGCCGCTGCACTACTTCGTCATCAAGCCCGAAGGTTTCGATGCGTCGAAGAAGTATCCGGTGGTGGTGAACGTGTACGGCGGCCCGGCGTCGCAAACGGTCAAGGAGACGTGGCAGCCCGACCTCAACCAGTACTTCGCGCAGCACGGCTATGTGGTGTTCTCGGTCGACAACCGCGGCACGCCGCGTCGTGGCGCCGCCTTCGGTGGCGCGCTGTACGGCAAGCAGGGCACGGTGGAAGTCGACGACCAGCGTAAGGCGCTGCACTGGCTGACGTCGCAGCCGGGCGTCGACAAGGATCGCGTCGGCGTCTACGGCTGGAGTAACGGCGGCTACATGACGCTGATGCTGCTGGCGCGCGGCGAAGGCGACTACACCTGCGGCGTCGCAGGTGCGCCGGTCACCGACTGGGGCCTGTACGACACGCACTACACCGAGCAGTACATGGACCTACCGAAGAACAACCCGGCTGGCTACAAGAACGCTCGTGTGCTGGAACACATCGACGGCCTGGTCGGCCCGAACGCGCCGAAGCTGCTGCTGATCCACGGCATGGCGGACGACAACGTCATGTTCACCAACTCCACCGCGCTGATGAGCGCGCTGCAGCAGCGTGGCCAACCGTTCGAGCTGATGACCTACCCGGGCGCCAAGCACGGCCTCAAGGGCAAGGACCTGCTGCATCGGCTGCGCATCACCGACGAATTCCTCGGCCGCTGCCTCAAGCCCTGACGTGACCTTCGGCGCATGGCCGCCTGCCGGCGGCGCGCCATGCTCGGCTGTCTTCCGGAGATCGACCATGCACAAGCCGCTCGTCCTCGCCCTCACCCTCGCGCTGTCGGCGCCGGGCCTCGCACTCGCCGCACCCGCGGCGCCCGCGCCCGCGGCGAAAGCCGCGCCGAAGCCGGCGCCCGCCTGGGTCGCGCGCAGCAATGAATACGCGCAGATCCTGCTCAAGGCGCAGGGCCCGTTCCAGCCCGAGCAGCTCTCGTTCTTCGGCGTGCCGGGCTTCGACGACAAGGTCTTCGACTACGGCCCGAACTTCCCGGCGCGCTATCGCGACGCGATCGCCAAGGCACGCGACGAGCTGAAGGCGAAGCTCGCGGTCGAGAAGGATCCGAACGTCCGCCAGGATCTCGAGATCCTGGTGCAGGCCGCCGACGATTCGATCGAAGCCAGCAGCATTGGCGAGAAGATGACGCGCCCGTGGCTCGACGTCGGCCAGACGGTGTTCGGCGGCCTGCAGGGGCTGCTGTCGGACCAGACCCCGGCCGCGCGCCGCGCGATGGCGGTCAAGCGCCTGCAGGCGTACGCCGGCATGACGCCCGGCAGCACGCCGCTGACCACGCTCGCGCGCCAGCGCTACGAGGAGCGCGCGCAGGCCGGGCTGGTGCAGCCGACGCAGGTCGAAGTGCAGCAGTCGCTCGACAACCTCGAGACCTACCGCAGCGGCATCAAGCAACTCTTCGACAAGTACAAGCTCGATGCGGGCCCCGCGCTTGCGCAGTTCGACAAGCAGCTCACCGATTACGCCGCGTGGACCAAGTCCACCGTGCTGCCGACCGCGCGCACCACGTATTCGCTGCCACCCGAGCTGTACGCGTTGTCGCTCAAGGGCGTGGGCATCGACATCGATCCGCGCACGCTGATCGAACGTGCGGAAATGGAATTCGCCGAGACCCGCAACGCGATGCAGCAGATCGCGCCGCTGGTGGCGAAGGCGCACGGCTGGACCGACACCGACTACATCGCGGTGATCCGCCAGCTCAAGAAGACGCCGATCGCCGACGACAAGATCGAATCGCATTACCGCACGGTGGTGATGCCGGAGCTGGATCGCCTGATCGCCGCGAACCGCGTCGTCACCCTGCCCGACCGCCCGATGCAGATGCGCGTCGGCACGCCGGCGGAAAACGCGTCGCAGCCCGCGCCGCACTTCCTGCCCGCGCCGCTGGTGGGCAACACCGGCCAGCAGGGCGTGTTCGTGCTGCCGCTGTCGAACCCGAATGCCGGCGCCGACGGCCCGTACGACGACTTCAACTACCCGGCCGGCGCGTGGACGCTGAGCGCGCACGAAGGTCGCCCGGGCCATGAGCTGCAGTTCACCGCGATGGTCGAGCGCGGCATCTCGCTCGCGCGCACGCTGTATGCGTTCAACTCGGTCAACGTCGAAGGCTGGGCGCTGTATGCCGAAGCCGAGATGGTTCCGTACGAGCCGCTCGACGGCCAGCTCATCGCGCAGCAGCTGCGCCTGCTGCGTGCGAGCCGCGCCATCCTCGACCCGATGATCAACCTCGGCCTGACCGATCGCGACACGGCCTTCGCGTGGCTGGTCAACAAGGTCGGCCTGTCGAAGGCGATGGCGCGCCAGGAGATCGATCGCTATTCGGTGAACTCGCCGGGCCAGGCCGGCAGCTACTTCTACGGCTACTCGCAGCTGATGCAGCTGCGCACGGAAACCGAGATCGCGCTGGGCGACAGGTTCGACCGCAAGAGCTTCAACGACTTCCTGCTCGACCAGGGCCTGCTGCCGCCGAAGCTGCTGGCCAAGGCCGTGCGCGAGCAGTTCGTGCCGCAGCAGAAGGCGAAGAAGTAAGACGGATCGCGTTACCCGTCGAAACGAAAACGCCCGCAGAAATGCGGGCGTTTTTTATTGCGTGTTCGATGTTGCAGCGTAGCGCTTAAGTCACCCGCGCCAGCATCCGCTCACTGCGGATGAAGCGCGCCCAGCGCGTGCCGATGTCGGCCCAGCAGACGTAGGCCGCTTCACCGGCGAGGCGCACCAGCATGCGCGGGCCGAGGCGCAGCCGCGGTTCGGCCGCGCAGAGTTCGGCGTCGAAGCCGAGCTGGCGCGCGAACAATGCGCAGCGTGCAAGGTGGTAACGGTTGGACAGCAGCGTCACCCGCTCGCGCACGGTGCCGCCGAGCATCTGCCGCGCGTTGCGCAGGTTCTGCAGCGTGTCGCGCGAGCTGGATTCGAGTTGCAGCGACGCATCCGGGGCAAGGCCGCGCGCGAACAGTTCGCGGCGCGCGATCTCCGCTTCGGTCGGCTCACCCTGCGCGCCACCGCCGAGCAGCACGAGCCGCATCGGATGCTCGCGCCACAGCAGCGCGGCGCGATCCAGGCGTGCCGCGAAATCGCCGTCCACCCGTCCATGCGGCGCGTGCTTGCCGAACAGCAGAAGTTGCGCGCCCTGCTGCGGCGAACACGGGGCACGGCGCGCGGTGCGAACGACGTACGCGAGGTAGGCGAGATACACGATGCCGGCGGACAACACGCACGCAGCCAACGCGACGATGCCGGTCTGCAGCACGTCGAGATCTTTGAAGAGCGTGAACTGGTGGCGGGTGCGCGAGGACATCGAAGCGGCTGTTCAGCCTGCAGGACGACGCGCGGAGAATACGCCATGAGGACGGCGTGAAAGCGGACGGCTGGCATACTTCCCGGCCTCGTTCATGGAAGCAGCCGTGTCGCCATCCGCTCCGCCCCCGATGCCGCCGCTGGCGATCCGTGCCTTCACCGCCACCAGCGCGCTCGGCCGTGGTCTCGACGCGCATCGCCGCGCGTTGCGTGAGCAGCGCAGCGGCCTGCGTCGCAACGACTTCGGCGAGCACCGGCTCGACTGCTGGATCGGCCGCGTCGACGGCGTTGAAGACTCGCCGCTGCCGCCGGAATGGGCGCAGTGGGAATGCCGCAACAACCGGCTGGCGTGGATCGCGTTGCAGCAGGACGGCGTGCTCGACGCGGTGCGCGATGCGATCGGGCGTTTCGGCGCCGAACGCGTCGCTGTCGTCATCGGTACGTCGACCTCCAGCATCGGCGCGACCGAAGAGGCCTACACGCGCCTGACCAACGACGCCGACGGCACGCCGAACTTCCCCGAAGACCTGCGTCGCCCGATCATCCACACCGTGCATTCGCCCGGCGACTTCGTGCAGCACGCCACCGGCGCGCGCGGCCCGGCGGTGACCGTCGCGACCGCGTGTTCGTCGAGCGCCAAGGTGTTCGCGCAGGCGGCTCGGCTGATCGAAGCGGGCGTTGCCGACGCCGCGATCGTCGGCGGTGTCGACACGCTGTGCGGTAGCGTGATCTACGGCTTCAACTCGCTGCAGCTCGTTTCCAAGAATCCGTGCAAGCCGTTCGACGCGACGCGCGACGGGCTCTCGCTCGGTGAAGCCGGCGGTTTCGCCGTCGTCGAACGCGCGGTCGAGGGCGACACTGGCCTGCAGCTGCGCGGCTACGGCGAGTCCTCCGACGCGCACCACATGTCGGCGCCGCATCCGGAAGGCCTCGGCGCGCAGAACGCGATGCGCGATGCGCTGGCGCGTGGTGGCGTCGATGCCGCGGACATCGGTTACCTCAACCTGCACGGCACGGCGACCCCCGCGAACGATCGCGCCGAATCGCTCGCGATCAAGGCGGTGTTTCCCGACACGCTGCACGCCAGCTCGACCAAGGCCTACACCGGCCACACGCTCGGCGCGGCGGGCATCGTCGAATCGGTGATCGCCCTGCTCGCGCTTGAAAGCGGCGAGCTGCCAGGCACGCTCGGTTCCTCCACGCCGGACGAGATCTGCGGCCCGCAGATCCGCTTCGACAGCGCGCATCGCGACATCCGCTACGCGATGAACAATTCCTTCGGTTTCGGTGGCAACAACTGTTCGCTGCTGTTCGGGCGCGTGGCATGACGCTCACCGCGACCATCGAAGGCATCGGCTTCTGGGCGCCGGGCGTGCCGGACTGGAACGCCGCGCTCGCACTCGTGCGCGACGGCACGCTCGCCGACAACGCCCCGTCGCGACCGTCGCCGCAATTGCTGCCACCGAACGAGCGCCGCCGCGCGCCGGACAGCGTCGCCGTCGCGCTGGACGTCGCGCTGGCCGCCTGCACAGCCGCGGGGCGCGATCCGAAGACGCTGCCCTCGGTGTTCGCCTCGATGCACGGCGACCTCGCGATCACCGACTACATGTGTGCGGCGCTGGTCGAGCAACCGGAATCGGTGTCGCCGATCCGCTTCCACAACTCGGTGCACAACGCCGCCGCCGGCTACTGGACGATCGGCGCCGGCGCGATGGCGCCCGCGACGTCCATCAGTTCCTACGACGCAACGTTCGCCCAGGCGCTGATCGAGTCCTGCGTGCAGCTCGCGACGGGCGCCGACGCCGTGCTGCTGGCCGCGTTCGACGCGGCCTCGGCCGGCCCGCTGGCGAAGGTGCAGCGCAGCGAAGGCCTGCTCGGCGGCGCGCTGGTGCTCTCACGCGGCGACGGCGGCCCGCGCCTTAACCTTTCCCTGCGCGACGGAACGGCGGACGAGCCCGACGGTGCGCTGGCCGGTCGCGCGCCGCACAATGCGATGCGGCCGATGCTGCCGTTGTTCGAAGCCCTCGCGGCCGCAAGGTCGCACTGCACGCTCCGGGCCGGCCCGGGACGCGTGCTCGACGTGGAGATCCTGCATGGCTGAGCCGATCAGCGCCCGCGACATCGCGATCGTCATTCCCGCACTCAACGAGGAGCTGCGGATCCGCGAGGTCGTGGAAGGCGCGCTCGCGCACTGCCCGAACGTGATCCTGATCGACGACGGTTCGGACGACGGCACCGTCGAACGCGTGTCCGACCTGCCGATCACCGTGATCCGCCACGCCACCCGCATGGGCAAGGGCGCGGGCCTGCGCGACGGTTTCGACGAAGCGATGCGTCACGGCATGCGCGGCGTCATCAGCATGGACGGCGACGGTCAGCACGCGGCGGACGACATCCCGCGCCTGCTAGCCGCGGCGAATGCGTATCCCGAGCACATCGTCATCGGCGCGCGCCTTCGCAAGCGCTCGCGCCAGCCGACGTATCGCCGGCTCGCGAACGAATTCGGCGACTGGGGCATCGCGATCGGTTGCGGCTTCCGCATCGCCGACACGCAGAGCGGCCAGCGTTTCTATCCGGCGTCGGTGTGTTCGCTGGGCGACATTCCGGGCGAGGATTTCGTCTACGAAGCGCAGCTGCTCATCTCCGCATCGCGCAAGCTCGGCGTGCGCTGCGTGTCGGTGCCGATCGAATCGCGCTACCAGGCCGCGACCGGCCCGGTGAAGTTCCGCAAGAGCCATTTCCGCCCGTTGCGCGACCTGTGGCGCATCACCTCGCACGTGGTGGGGCAGGTCCTCGCCTACGGCAACCTGGTGACCGAATACCGCCGCACGCGCGGCAACCCGGTGATCATCCACGACCCCAGCGGCGAGTTCGCGCCGAACGCCGTGGCCGCGCCCGCGCACAGCGGCTGAGTCATGACGACCGCCGCACCCGATACCGATGTCGTCATCCTGGGCGGCGGCCTCGCCGGCCTGACACTCGCGTTGCAATTGCGCCAGCGCGATCCCGACGTGCGCATCACCGTGCTGGAACGCCATCGCCACCCGGTGCGCGAAGGCGCGTTCAAGGTCGGCGAATCCACCGTCGAAATCGGTGCGCACTACTTCGGCACGGTGCTCGGGCTGCGTGAGCATCTCGATACCGCGCAGATCCGCAAGTTCGGCTTCCGCTTCTTCTTCAGCGATGGCCAAGACGAAATCGATCGCTGCACGGAGCTCGGCGTCAGTCGCCTGCTGCCGACCACGTCGTGGCAGATCGATCGTGGTCGGTTCGAGAACTTCCTGACCGAGCATGTGCGCGAGCACGGCGTCGAGCTGCTGGACGGCGCGGTGGTGCGCTCGCTCGATCTCGGCAGCAGCGGCGCGCTGCATCGCGTGCGCTTCGAGGCCGACGGCGATACGCGCGAGATCAGTGCGCGCTGGGTCGTCGATGCGTCGGGTCGCGCCGCGCTGATCAAGCGCAAGCTCGATCTCGCGCAGACGAACGAACACAACGCGCATTCGTCGTGGTGGCGCGTGTCGGGCCTGCTCGATCCGCGCGACTGGTCGACCGATGCCGAATGGCTGGCTCGCACGACGCCGCCTGATCGTTGGCGCTCGACCAACCACATGTGCGGTGAGGGCTACTGGTTCTGGCTGATCCCGCTGTCGTCGGGCCAGCACTCGCTGGGCATCGTCTGCGACGGCGACCTGCATCCGCTGGACACGATCAACACGCACGAGAAGGCGATGGCCTGGTTGCATCGCCACCAGCCGCGCGTGGCGTCGATGCTGGAGACCGGCGGGCATGAGCTGCAGGACTTCATGTTCATGCGCCACTTCTCGCATAGCGCGAAGCAGGTGTTCTCGGGCGATCGCTGGGCGCTGACCGGCGAGGCCGGGGTGTTCCTCGACCCGTTCTATTCGCCGGGCAGCGATTTCATCGCAATCTCGAACACGTACATCACCGAGATGATCGCGTCGGATCGCGCTGGCCGCCCGATCACTGCGATGGCGCAGCTCTACCAGCAGCTCTACTTCTCGTTCTACGAGAACACGCTGACGCTCTACCAGGACCAGTACCGCCTGTTCGGCGATGCGCAGGTCATGCCGCTGAAGGTGATCTGGGACTACACGTACTACTGGTCGCTGCTGGCGCCGCTGTTCTTCTCGGGCTACATGACCTCGCCGCAGGTGCTGGGCCAGCTGCGTTCGCTGTTCGGCGAAGCGCGCACGCTCAACCTCGGCGTGCAGTCGCTGCTGCGCAAGTGGGGCGAGCGCAATACCGCGCGCGGCGAAGCGTCGCTGCTCGACGATCGCCTGCTCGACCAATACCTGATCCCTTGGTTCCACGAGCTCAATCGGCAGCTCAACGATCAGCTCGATGCGGACGCGTTCGTCGCACGCATGCGCATTGACGTCGAACGCATGCGCGACCTCGCCGCCGAACTGCTGATGCACGCGCGGCGCGAACACGCGGGGCTGGGCGATGCAGGCCTTGAACTCATCCTCGACGGACATCGTCCGCCGAGCGAGCCGCTGTTGCCGGCGGTCTGGTACGCGGAAACCGCGACGGCCGACGCGCTGGCGTAATCGAGCGGGCGTCAGCCGCCCGGTGCGTCCGGGATGTAGATCGCGATCGCGTGGGCGAGCTCTTTCGGCGGGCTGATGCCGAAGCTCACGCCGCCGCTCGAGAAGCCGCCACCGCCGTGGTAGCTGCCACCGCCGACGCCGACACCCACGCCGCTGTTCGACGGGATCTGGCCGCGGTCCTGCAGCAGCACGCCATTCGCGCCGAGCTTCGCCGCTTCGGTGCGCAGCTTGAGCATCAGGCTGTCGCTGCGTGCCTGCGCCCCGTAGCTGAACTCGCCGCTGCTCGCATCGAGCAACGCGATTTCGACGTAGTGCGAGGCGGGCGGCTGAACGTAGACGCGCACCTGCTCCACCGCGATCGGCGGCCGCGGGTCGGAAATCATCACGTGCGAGGCGCTCGCGCAGGCGGTCAGCGCCAGGGCGAGCAGTGCGGGGATCAGCGGGCGCAGGGTCATGGCAGCCTCCGTCGGTTCAAGCCATCTTGCCCCGGATCGATGAACCGTACGTGCATCGTCAGTCCATCGCCGGCGCGGAGGTGGCGACCGCGCTGCCGACCGGCGCATCGAAGTTGGTCTTGATGTAGGACGCGACCATGTCGGCGAGCCGCGCCAGCATCAGCTTGTCGGCCGCGCCCAGGCTGTAGCCGGCGAAGATCGAATTGGCGTGCTGCAGGAACTGCGGCTCGGCGATGACTTCACCGGTGGTCTTGTCGATCAGGTGCAGCGTGACCAGCGCCCAGGACTTGCCGGCAAATCCGCCGAACAGCACGCGCTTGCCGCCGGTGATGAAGCGGATGTCGCTCACCTCGGGATGGATCACCAGCGTGCGCACGTCGGCGTCCGGCGGTAGCGCATTGCGTGCGTCGATCAGCTTGGGCACGCGCTCGCCGAGGTCGACCTGCAGGTACTGCGCCGCGATCACGTTGCCGCGGTGCGCTTCGAGTCCCGGTGCCAGCGTCACGGGCTGCAGCTCGAAGTGATCGAAGGTCGACAGCGCGACCGTCGGCGGCGGATTGCGCGCCGCGGGGTCGATCGCCGGCTCGCCGGCAACCACAGGGCCGGCAAGGCAGAGCGCGAGCAGCGCGGTGGACGCGAGTCGACGAAGCATCGGGAAGCTCCGGCCGTCGAGATGCGGCCCGGGCAGTCCATGTATCAGCGGCGGTGACACGGGCGCGTCGACGCAGGCGCGCGGCGCGGGCGATCGCTCAGCTTCGTCGTCGACGCGTGAGGCGTTACGCCATGCCGCCGTTGACGCCGATCACCTGCCCGGTCACGTAGCCCGCGTCCTCGCCACACAGAAACCCGACGACCGCCGCGACTTCCTCCGGGCGGCCCGCGCGCGCCGCCGGCACGATCTGCTTGATCGTCTCGACCGGGAACGCGTCCTTCGCCATCGAGCCTTCGATCACGCCCGGCGCGACCACGTTCACCGTGATGCCGCGGCTGGCCATCTCGCGCGCCAGCGATTTCGACGCGCCGTGCAGCGCCGCCTTCGCCGCGGCGTAGTTGGTCTGCCCGCGATTGCCGGTCACCGCGGCCACGGACGAGATGCTGACGATGCGACCCCAACGGCCGCGCGCCATCGGCAGCAGCAGAGGCTGCGTCACGTTGTAGAAGCCGTGCAGCGACACGTCGATGACGCGCGTCCACTGCTCGCGGCCCATGCCCGCCAGCGGCGCGTCGTCGTGAATGCCGGCGTTGTTGACGACGATCTGCACCGCGCCGGCTTCGAGGATGCGTGCGATCGCATCGCTGCTGGCGTCGCCATCGGCAACGTCGAACGCGATCGCCTCGGCCGAGCCACCGCTCGCATGGATCGCCTCGACCACCGACTGCGCGCGCTCCAACCCGCGGTTCGCATGCACGATCACGTGCGCGCCCTGCGACGCGAGCCGCATCGCGATTGCACCGCCGAGATCGCCGCTGCCGCCGGTGACGAGTGCGCGTCGAAGGGTCATCTGCGAAATCCCTGTGAATTCCGCGGCATTGTGGCGCAGGGCGTGGCGCCCGTCGCGGTTCGCGAATCCGGTGCGCCATCTGGGGGTTTTCGCCCATTGCGCCTGCACGCGGGTTTTCCACAATGGGCTACGCGCCGCGGAGACCTGCAATGCCCGAACGCCAGCGCCAGCGCGATCTCGACACCTACCGCATCGTCGACTCGTTGCCGGAAGCCGCGTACGACGACATCGTGCGCCTCGCCGCGCACCTGTGCGATGCGCCGGTGGCAACGATGTCGCTGATCGATCGCGACCGCCAGTGGTTCAAGTCGCGCATCGGCATCGAATCCAGCGAAACCTCGCGCGATGTCGCGTTCTGCGACCAGGCGATCCGTGAGCCGCAGGTGCTTCTCGAAGTCCCCGATGCGAGCACGGACCTGCGGTTCTCCGACCACCCCGACGTCACCGGCGGGCTTGGCATCCGCTTCTACGCAGGCATGCCGCTGGTGACGCCGAACGGCACCGCGGTCGGCACGGTGTGCGTGATCGACCACAAGCCGCGTCATCTCGATTCGTCGCAGCGCGAAGCGCTCGCCGCGCTGGCGCGTATCACCATGAACCTGCTGGAATCGCGCCGGCAGCTGCTCGATGCGCAGCGCGCGTCGGCGTTGGAGGCTGCGGTCGAAACGGCGCCGTCGAAGTCGGGTTATTCCGTCGCAATCGTCGAACTGCAGGGTTATGCACGCACGGTCGCACAGCGCGGGCATCGCGCGGTCGAGCAGGCGCTGCAGCAGTGCGGCGCGGCGCTAGAACGACTGTTGGAACCGGGCGAAGCGCTCAATCGCGTGAGCGGTGCGCCGGAGCTGGTGCTGACACTGAACGGCGAGATCGCACCCGAACGATTGCAGGCCATCGAGCGCGTCGGCAATTCATCGGCCGCGATCCTCGGCACCGAAGCGATCGCCGCCGCGGCGGCCAGTACATCGCCGACCGAAAATGCGTTGTCCGTGTTCCAGCGCGCGGACGAGGAACTGAGTCGCCGCAAGTCCCAGCGCGTCGACATGCAGAACGCCGCGTCGCGTCTTGCAGCGCGCATGTGGCACTGACCGCCGCAGGTCGTTTACATCGACGGGTGAATCACCGCCGCGCGACCTTCGGCGATGACGTCGCCGGCATTGCGGATCACGAACGCGTACTGCGCGCCGGTGTCGCTTTCCATCAGCACTTGGGCTTCGCCTTCGAGCGAACCGTCGAGATCGTCGATGCGGTCGCGATGCAGCACGACGCCGCGCAACGCGACGAGTAGCCCTGGGCGCGGAGCACCGCCCATCGCATGCACGCGCAGGCCGCCATGCACCGCCATCGCCTGCGCGCCGTACTCGCAGAGATGCACCGCGCCAAGGCGGCCGCGATGGCGCAGCGGATGCGCGGCGTCGACATGATCGAAGGCCTGCACGCGGATGCTGCGTTCGTCCGCGGCGACCACGCGCTGCCAGAGGCACATGCGGCCCTGATGCGGGACGAGTCGCGCGATCGCGTCGCGGCTGTCGGGCAATGCGGTCATGCGATGCGTTCGGTCGGCACGCTGTCGTGGCGCACGATCAATAGCGCGAACACGAAGTTCGCGGCGACACCAATCGCGACCGGCAGGCCGATCGCGCGCAACACGGGAATCGTCGACAGGCCGAGCAGCAGGAACACCAGCAGCGTCGTCAGCGAGCAGACGATGATCGCGTGCAGTGCGCGCACCTGTTCCTCGTAGTCGTCGCCGGCGTGATCGAAGAACAGTGCGTAGTCCAGGCCCAGACCTGCCGCGAGGATCAGCGCGACCAGATGAAACAGGTTGAGCTCGACGCCGGTGAGGCGCAGCACCGCGAGGATCAGCAGCGTGGTCAGCGCCATCGGTGCGAGCACGCGCAGCACGCGACGCGGCGAGCGCAGTGCGATGAAGACGGTGACGATCAGCAGCACGCCGGCCAGCGCGAGCGCCCACAGCACGCGGCCGCGATACGCGGCGACCAGCGATTCCGACGCGTCCTTGAGATCCATCAGCTGCGCGCCGGTGCCGCGCAGTGCGGTGGCGACGACGGCTGGATCGGTAAGCCCGGTGAGCGTGACCAATGCGGTCGCACGATCCGCGCGTTGCAGCAGCAGGCCTTCGACGCCACTCGCCAGCGGCGTGCCGGCGAGATCACGCGGCGTCAGCGGTGCCGCGGTGCGTGCGGTGTCGACGTCGGCGACGAAGCCTTCGAACGCGTCGGGCAGGAACGGCGTCGCCTGGACCGCGGTGCCGAGATCGCGACGCAATGTCGCGTCGTCCGGCAAACGCTGCTGGCGCTGGCGTTGCGTCGCCGCGCTGGGCATGTAGCGCGCCACGAGGTCGTAGCCGGCGATCGTGTGCTCGGCGCGCAGTCGATCGAGCACCGGCATCAGGCGCTCGCTCTGCTGCAGCACGGATTCGACGTCGCGACCCTGCAGCGTGACCAGGTAACGCACGTCGGGCGCGCCAAGTTCCTCGCGCAGTTGCTCGTCCTGCTTCAGCGACGCGGCCGGCACCGGCGTCAGGCGCGACAGGTCGTTTTCCCAGAACGGGCCGGGCGCGAATGCCATGCCGGCGAGCGCGAGCGCGGCGATCACCAGCCCCGACACGACACCGAGCCGCGGCCAGCGCGCGATGTGCGCCCACCACGAACGCAGGCGACGCGACTGCGCGACGTCGCGCGGCGCGGGATCGATGAGGCCCGGCAACAGGAAGCGCGCGGCGAGCGCGGCGCTGCCGAGGCCGACGACGGTGAACACCGCCAGCTGGCGCAGGCCGTCGACGCCTGACACCAGGAACGTCATGTACGCGATGCAGGTGGACGCGACGCCGGTGCCCAGCGTGGGCCACAACGCCTTCGCGCTCGCCCACGGCGACAGCCCGGGCCGCTGGTGGCTGAAGAGATGGATCGGATAGTCCTGCGCGACGCCGATCAGCGTGAACCCGAACGCGACCGTGATGCCGTGCACGCCGTCGAAGCAGAACGCGACTGCGGCCAGGCCGGTCAGGCCCGCCGTCGCAAGCGGCAACCCGCCAAGCAGCGGCGCCTTCCACGAGCGGTACGCGATCCAGAGGAGCAGCACGAAGCAGATCGAATCGACGGTGCCGATCAGGCTGGCCTCGCGTTGCGTGCGCCCGGCGACTTCCACCGCGAACGCGCCCGGCCCGGTGAGCACGAGTTGCGTCGGCGACTTCGCATGCACCGCATCGAACGCCGCACGGATGTCACCGACCGCGGCTTGCTGTCCCTTCGGATCGAAACCCGCGGCGGTGGTCTGCACGGCCAACAATGCGCGCGAGCCGTCGCGGCTCATCCACACGCCATCGACCTTCTGCGGCGATGCGGCGGGCTGCCAGCGTTCGGCAAGCTTGAGCATTTCCAGTGTCGGGTCGCGCTCGATGATCGGTTCGATCATGGACGCCATCGGCGAACCGAGATCGGCGACGCGCTGCTGCAGTTCGTCGGTGAGTGCCGCCGCGCCGAGCCCGCCGGTCGACGGCTCGTCCGACAGCAGGTATCGATATGGACGCAGGCGTTCGGGAATCGCCGAAAGATCGGCATCACCATTGGCGATGAGCGCGATGCCCTTGGTCGCGCGCAGCTTCGCGGCCAGTGCGCGCGACTGTGCGACGCGTTGTTCGGGCGTGCCACCGTCGATCGCGAGCAGCAGCAGTCGCGAGCCCGGGCCTTCGCCGAGCTCGTCGATCAAGAGGTGCTGCGCCGGCGTTTGCGGCGCCGGCATGAACTTGCGCAGGTCGCCGCCCAGATCGAGCGTGCGGCTTGCGGCCCAGCCCAGCAGGCCGAGCAGCGCGAGCCAGACGAAGGCGAGTACGAGACGAAGTGCGGGCGTGAGCGTGCGCGGTTCGTGGCTCATCGCACGGGCGTGCCGCGGCACAGCATCGCCAGCGATGCGGCATCGGCCACGTTCGATGCCGACTGCGCAGCGCCGGCCAGCAGCGTGCGCTGCAGGTCGCCCTTGCTCGGCTGCGTCTCGATGCAGCGCAGTTCGGAGCCGCGACCGTACAACGCGATGTCGCGCACGTAGGCGGCCATGCGCGCGTCCTTCGGCGACAGGTGCAGCGTCCACTGCTCGCGCGTGCCGTTGCTCGTGAGATTGAACGCGCGCTCGAGCTGCGCGCGGTCACCGCTGAGCAGCGCGCCGAAGCTCGACTGCAGGCCCGCGAGCTGCGGCGCGCGATCCAGCGAATAGGTATGCGAGGACGTGCCGCGCTTGATCGTCACGCTGCCGGCGCGAATGGTCGACGTCTCCGCATACGGCCTGCGCACGTCGCGCACCAGCGTGTCATCGGTCGGTCGTGCGTATTCGCCTTCGATGCGCAGCGGCGCCTTCAGAAGTCGCGAGCCGCGCAGTTCGAGGAACTGCGTGCGCATCGGCGCCGGTCGCGCCAGCTTCGACAGGATCCAGCCGGTATCGATCTCAGGCGAGGCGGCGTGGAGCGTCGGCGTCGCCAGGGCCAGCAGCAGGAGCGGAAGCAGGGAGCGTCGCGGCATGGTCGGTCTCGCGCCAGAAGTCGAAGAAGTTGAACCAGTTGTACGGCGACTGCTTGGCGGTCGCCTCGAGCGTGGTGGCATAGCGGCGCACGCAGTCGTCGATGACCGCGCGGCGGTTATGCCGGTCGGCGACCAGACCGTCGCTGAACATGGTGAAGTCGAGGTCGTAGCGGTTGCCGCCGCGGTACAGGCCGAAGGCGACGCAGACCGGTAGGCGCAGCATGGCCGCGATCATCCACGGTGCGGTCGGCATTGGCGCGATGCCGTCGAGGAAGGGCACGTCGACGGTGGCTTCGCCCGGGCGCGCACGGTCCACGAGCATCGCGACGATCGCACCCGCATCCGTGGCTTCCTTGATCGCGAGCACGATCGACGGGCCGTCCATGCCGGCGTCGATGATGTTGGCCGCGAGCTCCGGATTCAGCGCATCGAGCAGCGCCTGCATCGCGGCGTTGTGCTGCTTGTGCAGCACGACGCGGATCTTGGTCTGCGGGCGGCGCATGCCGAGCACGCGCATCGCATCGAAACTGCCGAGGTGCGAGCCGACCAGCAACACGCCCTGCCCGCGATCGAGAGGTGCATGCAGTTCGTCAAGACCGGTCGTGCGGATGTCGAAGCGATCGAGTTCGCCGCTGAGCAGGAACACGCGGTCGAGGATGGTTGCGGCGAAGGTATGGATGTGGCGCGCGCTGTCGATCAGTGTCGCCGGCCGGCCGAGTGCGCGCGTCAGGAAGCGCCTGGACTGTTCGCGCTCGTAGCCGCGACGCAACAGGAAGTACGCGGTGATCGGATACAGCATCGCGCGCGCCAGGCCGCGACCGCCGTAACGACCCACGTTGCGGATGAACCACAGGCCCAGCCAGTTGCCGCCGGGGGGACGTTTCGCCCAAGCGTCGTTCACGGTGCGTCTCCGTCGACGACGTCGCCGCTGGCGAGCAGCGTTGCATCGCGCATCACGCGGAACTTCCAGCGCGGCGCGGCACCGTCGAGTTCGACGCGCGCGTGTTCACCCGGACGCAGAGGCTCGAGGAACTTCACCTGCGGCAGGCGCAGTCGCGACAACGGGCCGTGCGCGGCTTCGATCGCTTCGACGACGTGATCGAGCAGAACCACGCCGGGCACGATCGGATTGCCCGGAAAATGCCCGGGCAGGCTCGGATGCGTGGCGTCGACGACGAAGTCCATCGCTCAATCCTGCGCCATCAGCGCGAGGATCGCCTGGCGCGCGCTGTCGGCGAGATGCTGGCGCGCGTCGCCGCCCTTGCCTTCGGGCAGCAGCGGCGTGCCGATGCGCAGGCGGATCGTGCCGGGCCGCACGCGAAAACCATTGGGCGGCAGGATCGCGCCGCTGCCGGTCATCGCGACCGGAATCACCGGTACGCCGGTCGCCAGCGCGACCTGGAACGCGCCCGCTTTGAACTCGCCGACGCGACCGTTCTTGGTGCGCGTGCCTTCCGGGAAGATGCACAGCACGTGGCCGGCCTTCACGATGTCGGACGCCGCGCGCAGGCTCTTGACCATGGACGCGCGGTTGCCGTCGCGTTCGATGAAGCACATGCCCATCGACTTCGCATAGCGGCCTACGAACGGCACGCGTGTCATTTCCTGCTTGAGCATGAAGCGCAGCGGCACCGGCACCGCTCGGAACAATGCACAGATGTCGATCACCGATTCGTGCGTCGCCACCAGCACGCAGGGTTTCGACCAGTCGACGTTCTCCACGCCGCGTACATCCACCCGCGCGCCCGCGCCGCGGATCAGCACCGGCGCCCACATCCATGCGGCCATGCGCAGCGGAATGCGCGTGCTGCGCGTGATCGCGCGCACGGTCAGCGCGACCGTGATGCCCGCCGCCGTCCACGCAAGCGTGAAAGCGAACTGCAATGCATTGAACGCGAGCCACGCCGCGCGCAGCGGCAGGGGTTCATTGAAAGAAATGGATTCGGTCGAGGCGGACATGAGTCGGTCAGCGCATCACGTCGCGCCAGAAGGCGGGACCGAGTGCAGTCAGGCGGCGGATGAATTCGGAAAGGGATTTGTACGGACGATCGGGAAACAGGCGCATGCGCACGACGTATTCCACGGCCATCAGCAGGCCGGCGACGCCGTAGTCGAGCAGGTTGGCGAACCACGACCACACGATCTGCGGCACCGTCACGATGGGCGCATAACCGAGCCGCACGAGCAGCCCATCGGGCACTGCGATGATGCCGAGCACGCAGTTCGCCAGACCAATGCACACCAGCACGATCGCCCACAGCCGCGTGAGGTTGCGGGTGTAGCGCTTGAGCGGCGGTGCGAGGTCGGCGGGCGTGCAGTCTTCCAGGCCAGCCACGATCCGGCTGATCAGCGGCGTGCGACCGGCGCGAAGCGTGCGCGCGAAGAACCAGGCCACCAGCCACGGGAACACCACGGGCGGCAGCAGCAGCGCGACCGGCAGCGGCACCGATTTCTGCGCGAACCACAGCAGCACTGCCGACACCGCGACCGTCGCCCACGCCCATGCGCGACGCTGGCCGAGCGGGACGACCAGAACGATCAGGACGATGTCGAGGAGCGCGAGGGCGGCGAGGCGCGGATCGTGCGCCGCGCTCGCGGCGTGCGCGAGCAGCGGGTACGCCGCGCTGAGCAGCAGGCGCGCGAGCGCCATGTTCATTGTCAGGCCGTGCGATTGGCCTGGACGTGCTCGCTGAGCGCGTGCAGCGAGCCGAAGATGCGGCGGTTCTCGTCGCTGTCGCTGCGCAGCTGGAAGCCGTAGCGCTTGCTGATCGCCAGCGCGAGTTCCAGCGCGTCGATCGAATCGAGGCCGAGGCCGTCGCCGAACAGCGGCGCTGCCGGATCGATGTCGGCGGCGTTCACGCCTTCGAGGTTGAGGCTCTGGACGAGAAGCTCGGCCAGTTCGGTTTCGGCGGCGGTCTGGGACATCGGGTCTTCCGTCAATTCAGGGATGCCACCATCCGCCGGCCGCTACGGGACCGCAAGCCGTGAACGGTTCAGGCCCGTCCGGCGCGGCGCGCCCGGTATCATCGGCAGGATGAGTGAAGTGCGAAATTCTGCCACCGATGCCCCGGAGGCGTGTGATGTGCTGGTAGTCGGCGGTGGTCCGGCGGGCAGCACGGTAGCCACGATGCTGGCGCGGGCCGGGTGGTCCGTGGTGATGCTGGAAAAGGCGGCGCATCCGCGTTTCCACATCGGCGAGTCGTTGCTGCCGATGAACATGCCCATCTTGGATCGCCTCGGCGTGCTGGAAAAAGTGCGCGAAATCGGTGTGCTCAAGCGCGGCGCCGACTTCCCCACCGACGGCGGCCGCTACAACGTCTTCCATTTCGACCACGCGCTTCGCGGCAGCAGCGATTTCGCCTTCCAGGTCAAGCGCGAGGAGTTCGACCACCTGCTGTTCGAGCATGCGCGCGACGCGGGCGTCGATGCGCGCGAGAACACCAAGGTCGGCAAGGTCGAGTTCGATGCCGACGGCCGCCCGTCGCGCGTGAATGCGATCGGCCCGGACGGCGCGTATGCGCTGCGTCCGCGCATGCTGATCGACGCGACCGGCCGCGACACGCTGATCGGCGGCGCGCTCAAGCTCAAGAAGCGCAACGACCGCCACCAGTCCGCCGCGGTGTTCAGCCACTACCGCGGCGTCGCGC
Source organism: Lysobacter sp. HA18 (assembly GCF_054057595.1). NCBI lineage: Bacteria > Pseudomonadati > Pseudomonadota > Gammaproteobacteria > Lysobacterales > Lysobacteraceae > Lysobacter > Lysobacter sp. HA18. The sequence continues at coordinate 347,186 of NZ_JBSRZL010000001.1, read as the reverse complement.
GTCGCGAAGGCGAGGACGCCGGCAACATCACCGTCTACCGCCATGCGCACGGCTGGATGTGGTTCATCCCGCTGCGTGACGACGTCATGAGCATCGGCGCGGTGTGCTCGCCCGATTATCTGAAGGAACGAGGCGGCGACAGCGAGGCGTTCCTGATGCGCACCATCATGTCGGTGCCCGAAGCGGCCGAACGTATGGTCGGCGTCGAACGCTGCGCGCCGGTGCATGCCACCGGCAACTACGCCTACGAATGCACGCGCATGCACGGGCCCGGCTGGCTGATGGTCGGCGACGCGTATGCCTTCGTCGACCCGATGTTCTCGTCCGGCGTGTACCTCGCCATGCACAGCGCCGAACAGGGCGCGAAAGCCGTCGACGCCGCGCTGCGCGAGCCTGCGCGCGAAGCGTCGGTCCTGCGCGCGCTGCAGAAGGAATTCGACGGCGGCATCGACGAGTTCAAGTGGTTCATCTACCGCTTCACCTCGCCGACGATGAAGCACCTGTTCGCCAATCCGCGCGACGTCTGGGGCGTGGAGCGCGCAGTGGTGTCGATGCTCGCAGGCGACGTGTTCCAGGCGCGCGCCGTGATCTGGCGCCTGCGCGTGTTCCGCATCATCTATGCATTGAATGCGCTTGGCATGCTGCGCACCGCGGTACGCGACTGGTTCGCGCGCCGCCGGCATGCGCGCATCGGTTTCGACGGCGATACGCTGCAGGACGCGCCATGACCCTGCCGTTGTCGACCTGCGCGCCGGCGCTGTCGGTCGCGTATTCGAACGAATCGCTGGACGTTCTGCTCGCTTCGCCGGACGTGCTTGCGGTCGTTGCGTTCGGCGATGACGCGCCGAAATCCGACGACCCGCGCCTGATCCGCGTCGCACTGGAGCCGCGCGAAGCCGCGCCGTTCGAAGTCTGGCGCAGCGGCGGCCGCGTCGCGCACGGTCGCATCCACGACCTGGCGTACGCGCACGACGGCGCGCTGCTGGTTGCCGCGATGGACGTGCCGGAAGTCGACGGCGACATCCGCGCTGCGGCCGAGCATGCGTACGCCGCACTGCGCACGCATACCGCGGCGCTCGGTTATCCGCATCTACTGCGCATCTGGAACTACCTCGACGACATCACCGTCGGCGAAGGAGACGAGGAGCGCTACAAGCACTTCTGCGTCGGACGTGCCGAAGGTCTGGGCGAAGCGTTGTCGACCACCACATTGCCCGCCGCCACCGCCATCGGCCGGGTGAATCCGAACGGCCGACTGCAGGTGTACTGGCTCGCGTCTCGCGCGGCCGGCGTACCGCTGGAAAACCCGCGGCAGGTCAGCGCGTATCGCTACCCGCGCCAGTACGGCCCGCAGCCGCCGAGCTTCGCGCGCGCCATGCTGCCCCCCGCGCCGATGCCGTTGCTGCTGTCGGGCACCGCGTCGATCCGTGGACACGAATCGCTGCATCCGGACTGCCCGAACGCGCAGCTCGACGAGACGCTGGAAAACATCCGCGCGCTGATCGGCGTGGCGCGCACGCGTCGCCCGGATCTGGCTGCGCAGCTCGGTGCATCGACGGTGCTGAAGGCCTATGTGCGCGAAGCCGACGAGATCGATGCGGTCGACGCCGCGCTCGCCGCTAGTGCGCCTGATGCGCCGCGCGTGGTGCTGCATGCGCGCGTCTGCCGACGCGAACTGCGCCTTGAAATCGACGGTTGCCACGGTTGAGGTGAAACGATGGGCCTGATCAGCCTTCTGTGGGGCATCGGCATGCTGCTGTGGATGCTGCTCGCGCTCATTCCGCTGCTCGGCGCGATGAACTGGCTGGTGATTCCGTTCGCCGCGTTCGGCGCGATCCTGGGTGCGATCGCGTTCGCACTGACCCGGCGCGAGCATCGCGGGCGCGCGAAGGCCGGGCTGGTGATCAACCTCGTCGTGATCGTGGTGGCGGTGATCCGCCTGCACCTCGGTTGGGGCGTGCTCTGATCTAGTGCGCCGTCGCGGGGCGCGCGTCGAGCAGCGCCCGTGTGTGTGCATGTTGCGGCGACGCGAGTACATCGCGCGTCGCACCGATCTCGACGATGCGCCCGTTCTCCATCACCGCGATGCGTTCGGCCACGCGCGCGGCACCGGCGAGATCGTGGGTGATGAACAGCAACGACAGTCGACGCTCGCGCTTCAGGCGATCGAGCAGATTGAGGATGGACAGCCGGTGATGCGCATCAAGCGCGGACACCGCTTCATCGCAAAGCAGCAGCGCGGGATCGTTCGCAAGCGCGCGTGCGATCGCGATGCGCTGGCGCTGTCCGCCGGAGAACTGGTGCGGATGGCGGTCGAGCATCGAGACATCGAGCCCGACGTCGTGCAGCAGTGCCGCGGCGCGTTCGCGCAAGGTCGACGCATCGCGTTCCCCGAACAACCGCAACGGCTCGGTGACGAGATCGACCACGCGCATGCGCGGGTCCAGCGACGCATACGGATCCTGGAACACGACGCCGATCGCGCGGCGGACCTCGCGCAACTCGCGCGGCGACAGGCGCAACAGGTCGTGCGCGACGCCATCATGGTGCAGCCGAACCTCACCGTGCGCATTGCGCACCAGCCGCAGCAGCGCGCGACCCAATGAACTCTTGCCGCTGCCGCTCTCGCCGACCAGCGCCAGTGCTTCGCCTCGATGCAGGACGATATCGACACCATCCAGCGCATCGCGCGGCGCGCCGGGATAGCGCAGGCGCAGGTCGCGCGCCTCGAGCACGATGTCGGACGACATTGATTCGTTTATCGCATCGATATCACCCGCTGTCTCGCTCGCGACCAGCTCGCGCGTGTACGGATGCGTCGGCCGCTCGAGCACGTTGCGTGCGGCACCGCTTTCGACGAGCTCGCCGCGCTGCAGAACGAGAACGTGCTGCGCATGCGCGGCGACCAGTGGCAGGTCATGGCTGACCAGCAATACCGCAAGGCCATCGTCGCGACGCAGGCTGTCGAGCAACCGCAGCACATCGCGAGCGATGCGCGCATCGAGCGCCGACGTCGGTTCATCGGCGACCAGAACGCGCGGACGCGTGGCGAGCGCCAACGCGATCGCGATGCGCTGGCGCTGCCCGCCGGAGAACTCGTGCGGATAGCGACGCAATGCGGCGTCGGGCTCCGGCACCTGCACGCGATCGAGCAAGGCGCGGGCTTCGGTCGACGCATCGCGTGACGACAATCCGCGCACCGCACGCAACGTCTCGACCAGCTGCGCACCGACGCGCTTGAGCGGGTGCAGCGACGCCAATGGATCCTGCGGCACCCAGGCGAGGCCGTGCCCTGCGAGCGCGCGATGTACCGTGGAGTCGAGGGCGATGTCGCGACCATCGAACATCAACGCGCCGCGCGCCTGCAGCCCGTGCGGCAACAGCGCGAGCAGCGACTGCACGGTCAGGCTCTTGCCGCTACCGCTCTCGCCGACCAGCGCGGTGCATTCGCCGGCGCGCAACTCCAATTGCGGCAACGCAAGCAGGCGACGGTCGCCCGCACGCACATCGAGATCGCGCAAAGTGAGCAGCGCCCTCACGCCGCCGCCTGCGGACGCGTGCGCACGTCGAGCCAGTCGCGCAGGCCGTCGCCGAGCATCTGGAACGCGGCGAGCGTGGTGACGAGGAACGCGGCGGGAAACAGCAGCGTCCATGGTGCGCTGTCGAGTTCCTGCACGCCGTCGCTCAATAGCGAACCCCAGCTCGCGCCGGGTTCGTCGATCGACAGGCCGAGAAAGCCGAGGAAGCTTTCGACCAGGATCGCCTGCGGCAGGATCAGGCCGAGGTACACCATCGCCAACGGCAACAGGTTCGGCACCACGTGCAGGCGCAGGCGCTGGCCGAAGGTCGCGCCCATCGCTTCGGAGGCAAGCACGAACGGTGCGCTGCGAAGACGCGCGGCTTCGCTGCGCATCACGCGCGCGAAGTCGATCCAGACATAGCCGCCGATCGCGGCGAGCAGCAGCGTCAGCGAGCGGTCGAACAAGGTGAGCAGCAGGATCACGACGAGCAGGAACGGAATCGCGCTCAGCACGTCGAGCGCGCGCACCATCAGACGCTCGACGCGTCCGCCGGCAAGCCCCGCGACCGCGCCGTAGGTCAGGCCAATGAACAGCGCGAGCACGCTCGACAGCACGCCGATGCCGAGCGAGAGCCGGCCGCCCATCAAGGTGCGCGCGAGCACGTCGCGGCCGATCGCATCGGTGCCGAAGCCATGCCCGGCGACGCCCGGCGCGACCGATAGCGCGTTCCAGTCGGGCGACTGCCCGTCGAACGGCAGCAGCCACGGACCGACGGTGCAGACGAGGGCCAGCACGCCGAGGACGGCGAGGCTCGTCCGGGCGAGGGTCGGGAGCGGCGACTGCATGCGGTCATCGTAGCCGCGTGACGCCGACATGCCGACCCGGCATGAGGTGATGAGCAGGCGCCGTTTCCGCCTCGGGCGGCGCGCCGGCAGATTTCCCACATGGTGAATGGGAAATGCTGACGATGAAGGCCAAGTACGCACTGCGCGCCCTGAGCGCGCTGGCGCAGGCCGACGGTGCGCGGCTGCAGGCGCGCACGCTGGCCGAGCGCAGCGGCACGCCGGAGAAGTTCCTCGAGGCCATCCTCGTGGAGTTGCGCGACGCCGGCCTGGTCGACAGCCGTCGCGGACCCACTGGCGGCCATGCGCTCGCCAAGCCCGCCGCGCGAATCATGCTCGGCGACGTCATCCGCGTGATCGATGGCCCGCTCGCACCGGTGCGCTGCGCCAGCGTCACCGCCTACAAGGCCTGCCCCGAGTGCCCGGACCCGGACGCCTGCGGCCTGCGCGCGGTGATGCGCGAGGCCCGCGACGCGCTGTCGCAGGTGCTCGACGGCGTCAGCGTGCAGGCGCTCGCCAGCGGCGAACTGCTCGACGTGGAGACCCCCGCATGACCGCCACGCCCTTTCCGACGACGCCCCGCCGCGATCCACCGCGGCTCGCCATCCCCGTCACCGAAGCCGAGGAAGCCGTGCTCGCCGCGCTGCGCGAGCTGCATTACGGCTCGGTCGAGGTCGTCGTCCACAGCGACCGCATCGTCCAGATCACGCGCAGCCAGAAAGTGCGCGTCGACGGACGCTGACCCGATACGCGCCGACCCGACCACGGGACGCGCGACCACTCATTCCCTGGAGAACCCGATGTCGCCACGTCCCACCCTGCTCGCGCTCGCCTTGCTCGCCGCCACCGGCGCCGCGCATGCGCAGGCCGCACCGCCCACCGTCGAACAGTTGTCCGAACGCCTGCGCGTGCTCGAACAACGGCTCGGCGTGCCGGCCGACGCCGATGCGTCCGGCCCGTCGGTCGCCGATCTCGACCAGCGCCTGAAAGTCATCGAACGCCAGCTCGAGCTGCAGGCCGAGGACAGCGCGAACAAGGTGGCCACCGCGTCGACGCTGACGGTCAGCGCGGCCAAGGGCGTTTCGTTCAAGTCGCCCGCCAGCGAAGGCGTCGAAGCGAAACTGCGCGGGCTGGTGCAGGCCGACGGCCGCGCGTGGATCGACGACCGCGCGCTGCCGCAGAACGACACCTTCCTGCTGCGCCGCGTGCAGCCCATCCTCGAAGGCAGCTTCGGCAAGCTGGTCGGCTTCCGCCTGATGCCCGAGTTCGCCGGCGACAGCGCGACCATCGCCGATGCCTACATCGACCTGAAGTTCGACCCGCGCGCCACGGTGCGCGCGGGCAAGTTCAAGACGCCGCTCGGGCTGGAGCGCCTGCAGTCGTCGGGCGCGACGACGTTCATGGAGCTCGGCCTGCCGTCGGAACTGGCGCCCAACCGCGACTACGGCGTGCAGCTGCACGGCGAGTTCGGCAACGGGCTGACCTACGCAGCCGGTGCGTTCAACGGTGCGCCCGATGGCCGCGACGCGCCGACGTCGAGCAATCCGGACACGCACCTCGAATATGCCGCGCGCGTGTTCTGGGAACCGTTCCGCGACGACGCCAGCGCCGCATCGGGCCTGGGCTTCGGCGTCGCCGCGAGCACCGGTGACGTGACGGGCACCGGCGCGAATGCATTGCCGCGCTATCGCACGCCGGGTCAGGTGCAGTTCTTCGGCTATCGCGCCGCGGTTCTGGCCAACGGCGAGCGCCGTCGCTGGTCGCCGCAGGCGTACTGGTACGTCGGCCCGTTCGGCGTGCTCGGCGAGTACATCGAGTCGAAGCAGGACGTGCGCGTCGGCGCGGCCTCGGCATCGCTGGACAACCGCGCCTGGCAGCTCGCCGCGAGCTGGGTGCTGACCGGCGAGGACGCGTCCTATCGCGGCGTAACGCGCCCTAACCATCCTTTTAACGTCGGCGGCGCAGGCTTCGGTGCAGTGGAACTCGCGGCGCGCATCGGCGCCCTGGAGATCGACGACGACGCCTTCCCGCTGTTCGCCGACCCCGCCGCATCGGCACGCCGCACGCGCGCGTGGACGGTCGGCGTCAACTGGTACCTGACGCAGAACCTCAAGCTCGTCGCCAACTACTCGCAGGCCGACTTCGACGGCGGTGCGATCGCCGGTGCCGACCGCGAGAGCGAGAAGACCTTCTTCACCCGCGCCCAAGTCTCCTTCTGATCCCCCGAGGCCTTTCCCCATGAAGACCGTGATCCGCTCCCTCGTGCTCGCCGCGGCCGTGTTCGCCGGCCAGGCCGCGGCGAAGGACCTGCAACTGCTCAACGTCTCCTACGACCCGACGCGCGAGTTCTACGCCGACGTCAACACGCGCTTCGCCGCGCAGTGGAAACAACAGACCGGCGAGACGCTGGACATCCGCGCATCGCATGGCGGCTCCGGCAAGCAGGCGCGTTCCGTCATCGACGGCCTCGAAGCCGATGTGGTGACGCTGGCGCTCGCGGGCGACATCGATGCCATCGCGCAGAACGGCAAGTTACTGCCGGCGAACTGGCAGACGCGACTGCCGCACAACAGCGCGCCGTACACGTCGACGATTGTCCTGCTGGTACGCAAGGGCAACCCGAAAGGCATCAAGGACTGGGGCGACCTGGTGAAGCCCGGCGTCGCGGTGATCACGCCGAACCCGAAGACCTCGGGCGGCGCGCGCTGGAATTACCTCGCCGCATGGACGTATGCGTCGCAGCAGTTGCGCGACGGCGACAAGGTCGTCGACTGGATGGGCAAGCTGTTCAAGAACGTGCCGGTGCTCGATTCCGGGGCGCGTGGTGCGACGACGACTTTCGTCGAGCGCGGCATCGGCGACGTGCTGATCGCGTGGGAGAACGAAGCACTGCTGACGCTCGCGCAGCCGGGCAATGCGGGCAAGTACGAGATCGTGGTGCCGTCGGTGTCGATCCTCGCCGAGCCACCGGTGGCGTGGGTCGACAAGAACGTCGCCAAGCACGGCACGCGCAAGCAGGCCGAGGCGTATCTGCGCTTCCTGTATTCGCCGGAAGGCCAGCAGCTGGCGGCCAAGCACTTCTTCCGCCCGATCGACAACACAGGCGTTGCAGCCGCGGATCTCGCGCGCTTTCCGAAGGTGAAGCTCGTCACCATCGACGGCGCGTTCGGCGGATGGAAGAAGGCGCAGGCGCAGCACTTCGCCGACGGCGGCTTCTTCGATCGCATCTATCACCCGTGACCTCAGCGGCCGCCGCGATCGAAGGCCGAGCGCCGCGCACGCTTCGACGTGCGCGGCGCTCCCCGTTGCCCGGCTTCGGGCTGAGCCTGGGGCTCGGCATGGCGTGGCTGGGGGCGGTCGTGTTGCTGCCCTTGCTCGCGCTCGCCGTGCGCGCGGCCGGTCTCGGAGCGGATGGCTGGCTGCGTGCGATCCGCGACGAACGCGTGCAGCACGCGCTGACGCTCAGCTTCGGCGCGTCGTTCGTCGCCGCGGTGATCGCATCACTCGCCGGCGTGCTGATCGCGTGGGTGCTGGTGCGTTATCGCTTTCCCGCGCGACGCCTGCTCGATGCATTAGTCGATCTGCCGTTCGCATTGCCGACCGCCGTCGCCGGCATCGCGCTCACCGCGATCTATTCGCCGAAAGGCTGGGTCGGGCAATACGCCGAATCGCTGGGCTGGAAGATCGCGTACACGCCGATCGGCATCGTCATCGCGCTGGTCTTCATCGGTTTGCCGTTCGCGGTGCGCACGGTGCAGCCGGTACTCGAAACGTTGGGGCGCGAGCAGGAGGAAGCGGCGGCATCGCTGGGTGCATCGCGCTTCACGACATGGCGTCGCGTTGTACTGCCGGAAGTGTTGCCCGCCGCGCTCACCGGTTTCTCGCTCGCATTCGCGCGCGCGCTCGGCGAGTACGGCTCGGTGATCTTCATCGCCGGAAATCTTCCGTACAGGACCGAGATCGCGCCGTTGCTGATCACCATCCGCCTAGAGGAATACGACTACAACGGCGCCATCGCGATCGCCGCGCTGTTGCTGGTCGCGTCGTTCGTCTGCCTGCTGGCGATCAACGCGATCCCGTCGCTGTTCGCGCATTCGAAGGAGCGGCGTCGTGGCTGAGCGCCATCCGCTCGATGCGCCGGCATGGATGCGCTGGCCGCTGATCGTGCTCGCGTTCGTGCTGATGGCCGCGCTGGTGGTGTTGCCGCTGGCGATGGTGGTCGGCGCGGCGTTCGGCGAAGGTTTTCGTGCGTGGTGGGATGCGCTGGCTACGGACGACGCGATCGCCGCGCTGAAGCTCACGCTGTTCACCGCGGGCATCGCGGTGCCGCTCAATGCTTTTTTCGGCCTGCTGCTCGCCTGGGCGGTGACGCGCTTCGAGTTCCGCGGCAAACGCCTGCTGCTCGCATTGATCGACCTGCCGTTCGCGGTGTCGCCGGTGGTCGCCGGCCTGTGCCTGGTGCTGCTGTTCGGCTCGCACGGATGGTTCGCATCGTTTCTCGAAGCGCACGATCTGAAGATCCTGTTCGCGCGACCCGGCATCGTGCTGGCGACGACCTTCATCACCTTTCCCTTCGTCGCGCGCGAACTCATTCCGCTGATGCAGCAGCAAGGTGCCGACGAGGAACTCGCCGCGCGTTCCCTCGGTGCCGGTGCGTGGACGATGTTCCGTCGCGTGACGCTGCCCAACATCAAGTGGGGCCTGCTGTACGGCGTGCTGCTGTGCGCGGCGCGGGCGATGGGCGAGTTCGGCGCGGTGTCGGTGGTGTCCGGCCATATCCGCGGACTTACCAACACGCTGCCGCTGCACATCGAAATTCTCTACAACGAGTTCGACAGCACCGCCGCGTTCGCTGCGGCCTCGCTGCTCGCGGGCCTCGCCCTCGTCACGCTCATCCTGAAATTCTGGCTGGAGTCCCGCCATGGCGACGCCCTCGCTCGCCCTTCCATTCGCCACTGAGTTCGCGCCCGTCGTGACCACCGCCCGCGCCACCGGAACGCGCCTGACCGTGCGCGGCCTCACCAAGCACTACGAAGGGTTGGCTGCGCTCGATGCGGTGGACCTCGACGTCGGTGCGGGCGAACTCGTCGCATTGCTCGGGCCGTCGGGTTCCGGCAAGACGACGCTGCTTCGCGTGATCGCCGGTCTGCTCGCGCCGGACGCCGGCCGCGTGCAGTTCGACGACAGCGACGCCACGCAACTCTCGCTGCGCGAACGCGGCGTCGGCTTCGTGTTCCAGCACTACGCGCTGTTCCGCCACATGACCGTCGCCGAAAACATCGCTTTCGGCCTGCGCAGCCGGCCGCGTTCGCGTCGCCCTGCGAAAGCGGAGATCACGCGACGCGTGCAGGAACTGCTCGCACTGGTGCAGCTGCCCGAACACGGCGGCCGGTATCCGGAGCAACTCTCGGGTGGACAGAAGCAACGCATCGCACTGGCGCGTGCGCTCGCGATCGAACCGCGCGTGCTGCTGCTCGACGAGCCGTTCGGTGCGCTGGATGCGAAGGTGCGCATCGAACTGCGTCGCTGGCTGCGCCGCCTGCATGAGCAGACCGGGCAGACGACGCTGTTCGTCACCCACGACCAGGAAGAAGCGCTGGAACTCGCCGATCGCGTGGTGCTGCTGCGCGACGGCCGCATCGAGCAGATCGGTACGCCGGCGGAGATCTACGAATCGCCGGCGTCGGCATTCGCGTTCGACTTCATCGGCCGCGCGTCGTCGATCGACGGCGAGGTGCGCGACGGCCGCTTCGTCGGCGAGGACGGCTTCGCGGTCGCGACCGACAGCGTTTCCGGTCCATCACGGCTGTACATGCGGCCGCACGACATCGCGCTGGCGGATACCGGCCTTGCCGGTCGCGTCGTCGACGTGCGGCGTTTGGCCGGCACCACGACGCTGGAGATCGAAGTCGCGCGCGGCGGCCTCGTGGAAGTCGATGTGGATCGCACGGCCGCTACGCCTTCGCGCGGCGATGCCGTGCATCTGCAGCCGCGGCGCTATCGCGTGTTTCCGCGCGCTTAGCCGGATCCGTCGCGACGGCAGCACGGGCACTGCGTTCGTCCCGTGCAGTCGGCGTGCGCGCGGCGCTCATCCCGCGACCGCATCGCCCAACGACCACCGACTCGCCCCTGACCCGGCGGCCGTGGCGTCGAGGCGCCAGCGGCCGGCGGGAGTAAACTTTTCGCCATGAGCTATCCCTACGTGCGCCCGCGGCGGATGCGCCGCGACGAGTTCTCGCGTCGCCTGATGCGCGAGACGGTCCTCACCGCGAATGACCTGATCTATCCCGTCTTCGTGCACGAACTTGCCGGCCGCGCGCCGATCGCGTCGATGCCGGGCATCGAGCGGCTGTCGGTCGACGAGCTGCTACGCGTCGCCGAGCAAGCCGCCGAGCTGCGCGTTCCAGCGCTCGCGCTGTTCCCGGTGACCGCGCTGGAGGCGAAGTCTCTCGACGCCGCCGCCGCGTGGGACGACGAAGGCCTCGTGCAGCGCGCGGTGTTCGCGCTCAAGTCGCGCTTCCCCGAACTCGGCGTGATCACCGACGTCGCGCTCGATCCGTACACCTCGCACGGGCAGGACGGGCTGATCGACGAGAACGGCTACGTGCTCAACGACGAAACCGTTGACGCACTGGTCAAGCAGGCACTGAGCCACGCACGCGCCGGCGCCGACATCGTCGCACCCAGCGACATGATGGACGGCCGCATCGGCGAGATCCGCGCCGCGCTGGAGATGGACGACCACATCCACACGCGCATCCTCGCCTACAGCGCGAAGTATGCGAGCGCGTTCTACGGCCCGTTCCGCGATGCGGTGGGCAGCGCGACCGCGCTCGGCAAGGCCGACAAGAAGACGTACCAGATGGACCCGGGCAATTCCGACGAAGCGCTGCGCGAAGTGTCGCTGGACCTCGCCGAAGGCGCCGACATGATCATGATCAAGCCGGGCCTGCCCTATCTCGACATCGTGCGCCGGGTGAAGGACGAATTCGGCGCGCCGACGTTCGTCTACCAGGTCAGCGGCGAGTTCGCGATGCTCAAGGCCGCGTCGATCAATGGCTGGCTCGACGAGCGCAAGGTCGCGCTCGAAGCGTTGACGTCCATCAAGCGCGCGGGCGCCGACGGCGTGCTGACGTATTACGCCTTGGACGCCGCGCGCTGGTTGCGCGAAGAAGGCTGATCGCCGCAGGTGCCGTCGCCCTTCAGCGCCGGCACCAGGATGCGGTAGATGTCGAGTTTGCCGGCCTTGGGTGACGGCGCGGCGCCGCTCACCAGCATCTCGTTCGGCTTGTTCCAGTCGATGGACGGGCCGAGCGTCCACGCCGCTTCGGTATTGAACGCGAGCGCGAGCGGCGCGATGTCGCCGTAGCTCTTCGCGTGGCAGGTCGCGGTGTACAGGCGGATGGGTTTCGATTCCACGTCGTCCGACCGTGCGAACACCAGCGCATCGCCATCGCCGATCCACATCGCGTCGAACTCGTCGACGTCGGTATTGATGCCTGGCACGGGTTTGGCGTCGACGAATGCGGTGCCGTTCCAGGTCGCGACGAACAGGTCGTGGCGACGCGCGCCTTTGACGCCGTCGCTGGCGAACAACAGTCGCGTGCCGTCGCGGTTCGGTGTCGGCGCCCATTCATCGCCGCGCGTGTTCACGCCCGGGCCGAGGTTCTGCGCGGTACCGATCGTGCCGTCGGCGGCGACCGGCGCGCGATAGAGGTCATCGCCGCCCTGCCCACCGTCGCGATTCGAGAAGAAGTACAGCCAGCGGCCGTCGCCACTGAACATCGGGTCGAATTCTTTCGCGGGCGCATCGAGTTCAAGCGGCCGCGGCTGCTGCCAGCGGCCGTCGATTCGCGTCGCCCGCCAGAGATCCCAGCCGCCGGGTCCGCCCGCGCGGTCGGGGCTGCCCCAGACGATGGTGCTGCCGTCGGGGCTGATCGTCGCGCGGACCTCGCTGTCGCGCGTGGAGACCACGCCGACGCCTTCCATGCCCCACGGCGCGAACGCGGTGCACGGCATCGCGACGAGCAGCGCGGCGAAAACGGCGAGGACGCCGCGGGAACGGTGGTGTACGGTGCGCACGCGTGGAATCCGGCAGCGAGGACCGATGCACCGTAACCGATTCGCCGTGTTCGGCCACCCTGTCGCGCATTCGCGTTCGCCCTACATCCATGCGGCGTTCGCGGCGCAGTGCGGGATCGAACTCGACTACGTGCGCATCGATGCGGCGCCGGATGATTTCGTTTCCGCGTTGCAGCGATTTGCGGATGACGGCGGCCGCGGTGCGAACGTGACGCTGCCGCACAAGGTCGCGGCATTCGACGTGTGCGCGACGCGCAGCGATCGTGCGGAGCGCGCGGGTGCAGTGAATACGCTGGTTCGCATTGACGATGCCGACGGCGACGCGCGCTGGCATGGCGACAACACCGACGGCATCGGGCTGGTGCGTGATCTGCGCGATCGTCATGGTGTCGCGCTCGATGGCGCTCGCGTTCTGCTCATCGGCGCGGGTGGCGCGGCGGCGGGTGTTGCGCCGGCATTGCTGGATGCTGGGGTTGCTGCGCTCGTCGTGACGAACCGCTCGGCCGATCGACTTGCGGCATTCGGCACGCGGCTGGACGACCCGCGCGTGCAGCTGCGCTCATGGAACGATGTGCGCGACGAAGCCGGCGTCGACATCGTCATCAACACCACCTCGGCGGCACGCAGCGACGCATCGATCGACTGGCCGCTTCCGCACCACCCCGCAAACAACTGGACCGCCGTCGACCTCGGCTACGGCGAAGCGGCCCGCGCATTCCTCGACGCCGCCGCGCAACGGAACGCAACGACATGCATTGACGGCCTCGGAATGCTCGTCGAACAGGCCGCCGAAAGCTTCCGCCTGTGGCACGGCGTGCTGCCCGACACCGCGCCGGTCTACGCCACCCTGCGCGAAGGCCTCGACCTGAGATGAACGCGGTCGCGTGTCGCTCGGGTTGCGCGGCCTGCTGCATCGCGCCGTCGATCAGCTCGCCGATCCCCGGCATGCCGAACGGCAAGCCCGCCGGCGTGCCCTGCGTGCAACTCGACGATCAACTGCGATGCCGCCTGTTCGGCGATCCGCGACGCCCCGCCGTCTGCGCATCGCTGCGTCCGTCGCCCTCGATGTGCGGCGTCGACCGTGACGCCGCGCTGCATGCGCTGAGTCAGCTCGAAGCCGCGACCGCGCCTCAGTCGTAGGTGCGGCCGCGCCAGCGCAGCCAGCCGCCGGGATGCGTGCCGTGCGGATCGCGATGCGTCCAGTGCAGCGTGCCGCCCTTCGGGTTCCAGATGTATTCGCCGCGGAAGCTGATGTCGTCGCCCGCGGCGATGCCGTCCAGTCGCGGCGACAGGTCGATGTTGTGCGCGACCAGCACCGTGGTGCCGTCATCGAGCGCGATCAGGAAGCGCTGGTGCGGGCTGCCTTCGCGGTCGTCCGCCAGCACGCGGACCACGCGGCCATGGCCGTCGACCTCGGCCGCCTGCGACTGGGCACGCACTGCGGCCACGATGGATCCGTTCTCAGGATGTGCCGCGCCTGCATCGGGCGCGTTCGACGGCGTCGATGCTTCACGTGCCTCGGGCTCGCACCCGGCGAGCCCGGCGGTGACGCCAGCGAGCAGCAGCGTGACGACGGTCGCAGGTCGGCGCATCGTAATCTCCGCGGGGATGCTGGAATGCGCCGGACGAGCCCGGCATGCGACGCATCGTGCCATTGTCCGCGGCATACCGTTCACACAACGGGGGCGACAATGCGCGCCCGTCGCTCCATGCGGGCGACGCGCTCACAGGGGACCCGGCCTTCATCGGCCGCCATCGCCTTTGCCCCGAGGAAATGCATGTCCGTCCGACCCGATCATCTGCACGCCGTAAACCCGCTGGACCGCGTGATCGACATCGATCCGTCCTGGCTCGACTTCGGCTCGGACGATCCGCTCGAGGCGGCACGCTGGATCAACCCTTGTGCGGTCTGCAGCGAGGAGCCGCCGCTGGAGTTCAACGGCGAGCGCTGGCAGGTGCTGTGCAGCTGCGGCCAGTGCGGCACGCCGGGCCAGCTCGCCGCGATCGCCGCCGTGAACTGGAACAAGTCGCCGCTGTCGCGCCATCCCCATTACGAGACGCTGCCGTTCTTCGCGCTCGAGGGCCTGTCGGTGCCGCGTGCGCGCGAAAAACTCATCCGCATCCGCGAATACCTCGAAGAGCAGAAGCGCCGTTGCGAGCGTCGCGTTCGTGCGCGCGAGCCGTTCGGCCATCGCTACTTCCAGCGCATCCGCGCGTATCTCGCCTGGGCGATCTATGCACAGGGCCTGGTACGCGAAGCGGAGAACGCGCTGTTCGACGACGTTGCCGAGAACGCACCGCGCGTCGCCTGATCCGACGCTGCGTCGACATGCACGCCTGACCTTCGGCGTGTAACCGCGCGTTACAGCAAGCCGTCGCGTTTCACCGAAAGATATTTCTCGACCAGCGCCGCCGGCAGCTGCGCGCAGGTGACATCGAGCACGAGCACGCCATGACTGCGCAGCGCGTCATGCGCTTCGGCGCGGCGTGCGAGGTATTGCGCGGTCGCGCCGGCGGTGAGCGCGCCCTGCAGGTCGGTGACCTCGGCGTTCAGTGCGGTATCGAGCGCAGCCTCGCGCAGGCTTGCGATGCACACCAAATGGCGACGACGCAGCAGCTGCACTGCGGCGAGCACGTCATCCATGTCCTCATCGCGCAGGTTGGTGACCATCATCACCAGCGAGCGCCGACGCTGGCGCAGCGCGATCTCGGTCGCGGCGGCGAGGAAGTCGGTGGCGACGGGGCGCGGCTGCAACGCATAGGTGGCGCGCAACAGGCGATCGATCGCGGTCGCGCCGCGCTGCGGCGGCACCCACGCGGCATCGCCACCGCTGGCGAGCAGGCCGACCGCATCGCCCTGTCGCAATGCGAGCCAGGCGACCACCAGCGACGCATCCAGCACGTGGTCGAAATGGCTCATCGCATCGTCGCGCGCCATCAGGCGGCGACCGGTGTCGAGCATCAGCACGACCTGCTGGTTGCGTTCGTCCTGGTACTCGCGCGAGATTAGGCGGCGCGTGCGCGCAGTCGCCTTCCAGTCGATCTGCCGCATCGAGTCGCCGACGCGGTATTCGCGCATCTGGTGGAAGTCCGTGCCTTCGCCGCGACGTCGCTTGAGATGCGCGCCCACCAGCCGCGACGCCTGGTCCGCGCTGAACATCGCGAAGCGCGCGAGCGGCGCGAAGTTCGGGAACACGCGCACCTTCTGCGGCGCACCCGCGATGACATCGCGACGCAGCAGCCGCCACGGCGAATGCAGGCGCAGCTGCACGCCGTCGAACGCGAAGTCGCCGCGCACCTGCGGCGTCAGGTGATACGCGATTTCCGTTTCGACGCCGCGCTTGAGATCGACGCGGCGCGGCAGGTCGCGCACGTTCCAGTCGCCCGGATGCAGGTCGAACACGTCGGCGCGCAGATGGCGCGGCGCGACCTCGTCGAACTGCAAGGTCACCTGCGTTTCGCTACCGACCGGCCACGTCTCCGGCATCTGCCGGCGCGCGCGCGGCGCGCGCAGCAGCATCAGGCGCAGGCCATCGACCAGCACGAGCGCGAGGATCGCAGCGCCCGTCCACATCCACGCCGCGCGGTCGACGAACGACAGCACGAACGCGACGCCGACTGCCGCCCACATCGCGAGCAGCACGAGCAGCGGCGCGGCCGGACGCGGCCAGTGGGCGCGCGGTTCGCTCACTGGCGCGGCGCTTCCACGCGTGCGAGCAGGGCACGCAGCACGGTGTCGGTCGACTGGCCTTCCAGCTGCAGTTCGGGCGACAGGCCAATGCGATGGCGCAGCGCCGGCAGTGCGATCTCGCGCACGTCATCGGGCGTCACGAAGTCGCGTCCCGCGAGCACCGCATGCGCACGCGCGCAACGCACCAGCGCGATCGAACCGCGCGGGCCGGCGCCGAGCGCGATGCCCGCCCAGTCACGCGTGCTCGCGGCGATGCGCACCGCGTAGTCGATGATCGCGTCGTCGACGTGCAGCTGTGCGGTCGCGTTCTGCATGGCGACGATGTCGTCCGGCCCGAGCACGCGCGGCACGCTGGACAGATCGAACGTGCTCGCGGCGCCGCGGCTGACGTCGGCCACCATGCGCACTTCGTCCGCGCGCGACGGATAGCCGATCAACACCTTCAGCAGGAAGCGGTCTAGCTGCGCTTCGGGCAGCGGATACGTGCCTTCGTGTTCGAGCGGGTTCTGCGTCGCCAGCGCCATGAACGGCGGCGGCAATTCGAAGCTCTGGCCTTCGATGGTGACCTGGCGCTCGGCCATCGCTTCGAGCAGCGCGGCCTGCGTTTTCGCCGGTGCGCGGTTGATCTCGTCGGCCAGCAGAAGGTTGGTGAACACTGGGCCGCGGCGGATCGAGAACGTTTCCGTCTTCGGGTCCCACACCGCGTGGCCGCTGATGTCGCTGGGCATCAGGTCGGGGGTGAACTGCACGCGCGCGTGCTGGCAGTCGAGCGCCTGTGCGAGCGCGCGCACCAGCAGCGTCTTGCCGAGGCCGGGCACGCCCTCGATCAGCACGTGGCCGCCGGCGAGCAGCGCGACGAGGATCTGTTCGAGGACCTCGGGCTGGCCGATGAAGGCGCCGGACACCGCATCGCGCAGACGCGTGGCGGCCCCGGCGAGCGCGTCGCCGGTGAGCGGTGTGGAAGCGGTGTCGGTCATAGCCGGTTTCTCATGCGGACGAGGGTGGCGATGCGCGCGACGAGTGCTTTCGCATCGCGCGGATCGGGAGGTGTGAGTGCGTCGACGATCTGTGCTTCGGGCACGCCTGTGCGCTCGACGAGGCGGACGGCCTGCACGTGGCCCTGCAGCGCGGCGGCCTGCGGATCGCGACGTCGCAGGCGCGACTGGAAGGCGTCGAGCAACGCGGCGTACAGCACATCGGCCTTGCCATAGCGCCAGTGATGCTCGCCGCTTGCGGCCACGTGTTCGAGCAGCGAGCGACGCTCGAGCGCGGGCGACGGAATCAACGGGCCGAAGCGACGCATGCGCGCCCACAGCCAGCCTGCGAGCAGCAGCGTCAGCGGCAACCACACGGGCCAGCCGCGGCGCAGCAGCGTCATCCACAGCGACGGAATGTCGGTGCTGTGCACGAGATGCACGACGCCACGTGGATCGCCGCCGGCGATGAGCTGGTCGGCGAACGCGGCGTTGGCGCGAGACTTCAGGTGATCGGTAGTGAGGAATTCCAGCGACCCGATGACGTCGACGCTGCCCGCGCCGACGCGAACGCGCGCGAGCACGTCGCCGTCCGCATCGCCCAGATGCTGCGACGTGCCAGCGGGCGCATCGAAACGACGCGTGCGGCAGAGGTCGAACGGCACCGCCCCTTCGGTGTCGACGCAGCCGCCGACACCGCGACGAACGCGCACGCCGATGTCGTCGAGCAACGGAACGTCGACATGTTTCGCATCGCCACCGAGATGCGCGTCGCGGCGGGTGAATGCATCGAACGCAGCGTCAGGTTCGGGCAGCGCGACGATCAGATGGCCGCCACGACGAACCCAGTCGAGCACCGCGGTACGTGCCGGTGTCGACAGGCTGCGCACGTCCCCGTCGTACAGCACGGTGTCGTTCGCTGCGAGATGCATCGCGTCCGGCGCGAGGCGTCGCCATGCGTGTACGCGTCGCCCGTCTTTTTCCAGTGCGACACGCAGCCCGAACAGCGGGTTGCTCGAGGCTTCGCCGGTGCGCGGCATGTCGATCCATTCGTCGACGCGCTCGTAGGTGTGCAGCCACCACGCGACGACCGCGGCGATGAGCCCGGCGCCGAGCAGGATGAGCAGGATATGGAGGCGCTTCATGCGCGCCACCCGAACTGCAGCGCGGCCTCACCGAGCGCGGCGTCGAAGTCGTCCTGCGACGGCAGTCGCTCGGCCCATGCGGCGTACTGCCACAGGCGCACCACGCGCGCGAATGCGCGTCGCGGTGACTCCGGCAACGCCTGCGATGCGCGCAGGCATTGCGCTTCGGTCGCGCCCGGCGGCAGCACGCGGTCGGTTGACGCGAGCATCGCTTCGACCGCGGCGCGATACAGCAGCGCGAGTGCGTCGCGCGAATGGCCGTCATTCCACAGACGACGCACGCTGGTGACGATGTCGCTGGGCAAGGGCAGCGGTTCTGGCGCGGCGGCCTTCTCGACCGGCGCGGCCGTGACGCGCGGATCCGATGCGAGCGTCCTGAGCGTCGGCCACCAGCGATAGAGCAACCAGCCGATCACGAGCACCAGTGCAGCAGCCAGCGCCCACATCAGGCCTTCGCCCGCGGCGGCGATGAGCTTGCCGATACCGATCAGCCATTCCGGAAGACGGCGCGGGCGTTGGTCCGGTTTATCGGGATGCTTGGGCTTCCATGTCGAGATCTTGCGCTGCGGATGCAGGCGTGGATCCTTGAACGCGCGGTCGACGGCCGACTCGAAATGCGAGGGGTCGCGATACTGCGCACCGAATGCGCGCTTGAGCGCGCCGGTGTCGTGCACGGGCAGCGGGCACTTCGCCATGCCGCCTTCGGCGGCGAACGACGGGCGCGGTGCGAGCAGCGCGCACATCACGACCAGCATCGCGCTGCTCGCGGCGAGCAGGCGCGCACGCAGGCGACGGAAGGCGATCTCGATGTCCCAGCCTTCGATCTCGGTGCGACGGTTGAGGTATTGCCCGAAGCCGCTGCCGACGTAGAACGGCTCGATGACGCAGGTCGCCGCCCACACCAGCGCGTTCTCGATCAGCAGCAACCACGCCGGCGATTCGCGCAGGTGTTCCCAGACGTGCACGAATGCGGTCTGCACGTATTCGTTCGGCACGAACAGGAAGGCGAGCAGCGCGAAGCCGAACACCAGCGCGGCTTCGAAGTTCGCGAACACCAGCAGGCATAGCGACGCGACGCCGTACGCGGGCCCCGCCAGCACGCGACGCCGCGCACCCGCCTGCGATGCCGGCCCGCCTTCGAGCACGTCGACCGGCATCAGCAATGCACGCGCCGGGCTCAGGCGTCGCCACGTGAGGTAACCGAACATCGCGCGCGCACCGCCACGAAATGCGCCGCGCAACGTCGCACGAGTCGTCGGCACTTCGCCGAACACGGCGCGCGACAGCACGAACAATGGAATGCGGTCGAACAGCGGTTTGAGCCACCACATCACGAACATCGCCAGCGCCGGCCGCCCGATCGCCCATGCACCGGCATTGACGATTCCGAACGCGAGCAACGTGCAGAGCAGCCACGGACGCCAGATGGCGCGCGCATGGCGGCGTACCAGCGCTGTGCCGAGTTCGACGGCTTCCCATGACGAGCGCGGACGCAGCGCGACGGTGAGGTCGTCGATCCTCATGCCGACGGGCCTTCGAGTTCGCCCGGCAGGTAGCGTCGACCGCCGCGCCACAGCCACAGCCCGACCAGCGACCACAGCACCGCGGCGACCGAATACTTCACCGCCGCCGGCATCCAGCCGATCGACGACCAGAACGCTTCGAGGAACGCCGCGATCACCAGCATCGCGAGCACGCCCGCGCTGAGCAGCGCACCGCGCTTGCCGGCATCGACGAGTGCATCGATGCGACGCCGCTGCCCCGGCGCGAGAAGACGCAGGCCGATCTGCAGACCCGCGCCACCGGCGATCACCACCGCGGTGAGTTCGAACGCGGAATGGCCGCAGACGAAGCGCCAGAACGGATCGCCGCGACCGACCGCCTGCAGATGCCCGGCGACGCCGCCGATCAGCAGGCCGTTGGAGATCAGCACGAAGATCGAACCCACCGCCGCCAGCGCACCACTGGCGAACGTGCGGAACGCGATGGTGACGTTGTTGAAGATGTAGAAGCCGAACATCGCGACGTCGGTGCCGCTGTCGCGACCGAGCTTGCGTGCCGCGTCGGCCGGGTCGTACATGGCCTCGAACTGCGCGAGCTGCTCCGGGGAAAACAGCGCGGACGACAGATCGGGGTCGAGCTGGATCGCGGCGAATACCAGCACCATCGGCACGTACAGCAGCGCGGCGGCGGCGAGCATGCACGCGAGCTCCTCGCGCACCAGGCGCGGGAAACCGGCCAGGAAGAACGCGGCGACGCGGTGCCAGCGCGGCGGCGGCGTGCGGTAAAGCACCGCATGGCCGCGCTGCATCAACTGCTGCAGGCGACTGGTGACCTGCGCGCTGTAGCCACGTCGCGAGGCCAGCGCCAGCTGCTGGGTGATGCGCCGGTAGCGCGCGGGAATCTCGCTGTCGTCGATGGCGTTCGCATCGCGCGTAGAACGTGCGCGTCGCGCGTTCTCGCCGCGCGTGTCGAGCCAGTGCTCGAACGCGTCCCATTCGACGAAGTGGCGTGCGACGAAGGCGTCCTGCTTCATGCGCGACGTCCCAGCAGCCATGCCGCGATCGCATACAGCGCTTCCGCGGCGCGACCACCGCGCGCATTCACCAGCGGCGCAGCGATGTCGGCGAGTTCGTCGCGACGCGCGACGGTAAGCAACGGCGCGCGTTCGGCGAAGTCGACGATCGCCGCCTGCTCGACCGGCTGCAGCGACACACGCGGCGGATGCGGCGCGATCGCGGGTGCGGCATCGCCGCTGGCTTCGGGCAACAGGTGCACGACCAGCGTGCCGGCCACCATGTCACCCAGGCGACGCGCAGCGGGATCGGCCAAACACGTGACCAGACCGAACGCGTAGCCGAACGGCAGCATGTCGACCACGCGCAGCAGGTTGCGTGCGAAGGACGCACGCCAGCCGACCGGCGCACCGTCGGCGGCGATCACGCGCAGGCCGAGCGCACGTTTTCCCGGCGAGCGTCCGTCGAACAGCACCTCGCAAAACACCGGGTAGAACCAGTAGAGGATGAATGCGATCACCGCCATCACGCCGGCGCCCGCGCCGCCGAGCAGCCCGAGCACCATCGACAGCGCGAACAGCACCGCCATGCGGATCGCGACGTCGATCGCCCAGGCCAGGGCGCGCGGCACCGGGCCGGCGACCGGCAGGTGCAGCGCAACGCCTTCCGGCGTCACCACGTCGTGGTGGGTGTCGAGCAGCGCGTTCGCGCCGCGGGCCGGTGATGTCATTGCGCGGGGACGACGATCGTGTCGGCGAGCAGGTCGTGCAGGCAGCGATGCTCGTTGCCGAAGATCCACAACACGTCGATCAGCCCGAACGGGCCGAAGAAAAACGAGATCACGAACGGCACCACCGCGCGCAGCCCGAAGCTGCGGCCCAGCGTCGGATGCGAGCCGTCGCTGCGCAGGATGCGGATGCCGACGAGCCGCTTGCCGAGCGTCTGCCCGCTACGGTCGAGGCCGATCACGTTGGCGACCACGAGCCCGATGAGCAGCAGTGCCGTCGTTGCCAGGAACGCGACCATCAGGACGATGTGCTCGCTGCCCACGATCATTCCGATCACGAATGGCACGCACGCAAAGAACCCCATCAGCTGATCGAGCAGGCGCGCACCGAGCCGCGACCAGCGACTCGCCGGCACGTACGTCGACATCGTCCCGACCGGCGACGGCAGGGCGATGGCCGCATGCGGCGTCGCGTACGGATTGCGCGCGTCCCCGGCCGATCCCACGGCCCATGACTCGTCCATCGTCTGCATCCCCGAATCCCCGGGTGAACTCTACCGTCCGCGCGCGGGCTCAGCCAGCGCCGAGATATCGATCCTTGAGCCGCACGTAGTGCTGCGCCGAGTAGTACAGCGCCTCGACTTCCGCATCGCTGAGCACGCGCACCATCTTCGCGGGGTTGCCGAGCCACAACTCGCGCTCGCCGACCACCTTGCCCGGCGGCACCACCGCGCCGGCGCCGACGAAGCCGTGCTTTTTGATCACCGCACCGTCGAGCACGATCGCGCCCATGCCGATCAGCACCGCGTCCTCGATCGTGCAGGCATGCACGATCGCCTTGTGGCCGATGGTGACGTCGCTGCCGATGCGCGTGGCGAATCCGCCGAGCTTGGCGTGCGGGCCGTCGTGGCTGACGTGGATCACCGTGCCGTCCTGCACGTTGGTGCGGTCGCCGATGCGGATGAAGTTGACGTCGCCGCGGATGACCGTGCCAGGCCACACCGATACGTCGTCTCCCAGCACGACGTCGCCGATCACGGTGGCGGCCTCGTCGACGAACGCGCGCGCGCCGAGGGTCGGAAGATGGTCGAGATAGGGTCGGATCGCCATGCCGCAATTGTAGGCTGTCGACTTCCGATGCCGGACGGTGCGCATGAACACGCTGAATCCCGAACTCGCGGCCACGCATGCACGCCTGCTCGCGGCGTGGCGCGCGAACAAGCCGGGCATCACGCAGCGTCGCGACGACCTGCATCGCCTGCGTGCCGCGTTCCGTGCGCGGCAGTCGACGATGGATGCCGCGATCCAGGCCGACTTCGGCCATCGCTCGACGCACGAGAACCTGATCGCCGAAACGCTGGTCGTGCTCGCCGAGATCGACCACGCGCTCGCGCACCTGTCGCGCTGGACGCGGCCGCGTCGGGCGGCGGTCGGCTGGCGGCTGTGGCCGGCGCGCGCGAAGGTGCGGCCGATGGGCGTCGGCGTGGTCGGTGTCATCGCGCCATGGAACTACCCGGTGAACCTTGCGTTGGTGCCGCTGGTGAGCGCCATCGCCGCGGGCAACCACGTCTATCTGAAGCCGTCCGAACACACGCCGCGCACGAGCGAGTGGTTGCGCGATCTTCTGGCTGCGGTGTTTCCTGAAGATCGTGTTGCAGTCGCCCTCGGCGGTGCGGATGTCGGCGCCGCGTTCGCATCGCTGCCGTTCGACCATCTGCTGTTCACCGGTTCCACAGCGGTGGGTCGCAAGGTCATGGCGGCGGCCGCGCCGAACCTGACGCCGGTGACGCTCGAACTCGGCGGGAAGGCGCCGGCGATCGTCGCGCCCGATTTCGACGCGCAGCTTGCGGCATCGCGCATCGCAACGGGCAAATGGTTCAACGCCGGACAGACCTGCATCGGCGTGGACTACGCACTGATCGACCGCGCGCGTCGCGATGCGTTCGTCGAAGCCGTCGTCGCGCAGTTGAAAGCGCGCTACGGCGACATGGGCACGCCCGACTACACGCGCATCATCAGCGACGCGCAGTTCGCACGCTTGAGCGGCTACATCGACGAAGCGCGCGAGGCCGGCGCGACGGTGATCGCGCCATTCGGCGACGGCGATGCCTCGACGCGGCTTCTGCCACCGATGCTCGTGCTCGATCCGCCACCGTCGCTGCGCGTCATGCAGGACGAAATCTTCGGGCCGATACTTCCGGTGCTCGCTTACGACACGCTCGACGACGCCATCGCACGTGTCGCATCGCTGGAGCGACCGCTCGCGATGTATCCCTTCAGCCGATCGCGCGACACCGTGCAGCGCCTGGTCGACAGCACGCTCGCCGGTGGCGTCACCGCCAACGACACGCTGCTGCACTTCGGCGCGCAGGGCCTGCCGTTCGGTGGCATCGGCCCGAGCGGCATGGGCGCGATCCACGGCAAGGCCGGCTTCGACACCTTCAGCAAGCTGCTGCCGGTGTTCGAGCAGCGGCGTTTCGCGGTGACCGACCTGCTGCGGCCGCCTTATGCGCGGATCGATCGCGTGGTGCGGTGGCTTGCGCGCTGAGCCTTACTTGAAGCCGCGGAAGGCGTCGATGGTGCGCGCGATGCCGTCGTCATCGACATCGAGATGCATGACGAGGCGGATCGTCGGCAGATAGCCGGTCGAGATCACCACGCCGCGCTCGCCGAGGTGCGCCTTCAGCGCGGTCTGCCGGTCGACCGGGATGTCGACGAACACCATGTTGGTATGCGCCTGCACCGGCAGGCCGAGCGCGGCGAGTTCCTGCGCGAGCGTGGCCGCGCGACGGTGGTCGACGGCCAGGCGCGCGACGTGATGATCGAGCGCATGCAATGCACCGGCCGCGAGGATGCCGGCCTGGCGCATGCCGCCGCCGCAGACCTTGCGCCAGCGCTTGGCGCGCTCGATGAGCTCGTGCGTGCCGGCCAACACCGAACCGACTGGAGCACCGAGCCCCTTCGAGAGGCAGACCGACACACTGTCGAAGTGCCGCGTGATTTCACCGGGCGCGACATTCGACGCGACCGCTGCGTTGTACAGCCGCGCGCCGTCGAGGTGCAGCTTGAGCCCGCGCCGATCGCAGAGCGAGCGCGCGTCGGCGAGGTAGCCAAGTGGCATGACGCGCCCATGCCAGGTGTTCTCCAGCGCGAGGATCTTCGTGCGCGCGAAGTGCGGGTCGATCGGCTTGATCGCGCGCTCGACGGCATCCAGCGGCAGCGTGCCGTCGGCCGCATGCGGGATCGGCTGCGGCTGGATCGAACCGAGCACCGCCGCACCGCCGCCTTCGAACTTGTAGGTGTGCGCGTCCATGCCGACGATGTATTCGTCGCCGCGCTCGCAGTGCGACATCAGCGCGATGAGGTTGGCCTGGGTGCCGCTGGGCGTGAACAGTGCGGACTCGAAGCCGAGGTCGGCGGCGACGCGGTTCTGCAGCGCGTCCACGGTCGGATCCTCGCCGTAGACGTCGTCGCCCACCTCCGCGTTGAGCATTGCGCTGCGCATGGCAGGCGTGGGGCGGGTGACGGTGTCGCTGCGCAGATCGATGGGCGTCATGGTGGTCGGGCGAACGTGGCGAATGGCGATGATGCCAGCCTGCGTGGCGGCTGCGGCTAGACTCGCGTCATGAAGATCGCCAGCTGGAACGTCAATTCACTGAACGTGCGCCTGCCGCACCTCGGGCAGTGGCTCGCCGATGCGCGACCCGACGTGGTCGCGCTGCAGGAGACCAAGCTCGAGGACGTGCGCTTCCCCGACACCGAGATCGCCACGTTCGGCTACCGCAGCGTGTTCTCCGGGCAGAAGACCTACAACGGCGTTGCGATCGTCGCGCGCATGGACGCGCCGGGCGGCGGCGTCATCAGCGACGTGCAGATGGGCATTCCCGGTTTCGAGGACGAACAGAAGCGCGTGCTCGCGGCGACGGTCAACGGCGTGCGCATCGTCGACGTGTATGTGGTCAACGGTCAGTCCGTGGGCAGCGACAAGTACGCCTACAAGCTGCGCTGGCTCGATGCGTTGCATGCGTGGCTGCAGGACGAACTGCAACGTCATCCGCGACTGGTGCTTCTCGGTGACTTCAACATCGCGCCCGACGAACGCGACGTGCACGATCCCGTGCAATGGAACGAGGAGCACATCCTGACCTCGCGCGCGGAACGCGATGCACTGGATCGACTGCATGCACTCGGGCTGCACGATGCATTCCGCGCGTTGAATCCCGACGATCGCAGTTTCAGCTGGTGGGACTACCGCCAGTTCGCATTCCGACGCAACCTCGGCCTGCGCATCGACCTGACGCTGGTGTCGGACGCGCTGCGCAGCGAATGCGTCGCCGCGGGCATCGACAAGGAACCGCGCAAATGGGAACGCCCGAGCGATCACGCGCCGGCGTGGGTGGAGCTCGCGACGCGCGCGTAAGCAACCCGCGCATACGAAAAAAGGCCCGGAAATCCGGGCCTTTTTTCATTTCGAAGCGTTGTGCGTATTAGCGCACGCGGCCACGACGGAACAGGTTGACGATGGCGAGCAGGACGACCGCGCCCAGCAGCGACATCAGCAGGCCCGACAGCGAGAAGTCGCCGTTGTTGATGCTGCCTGCATTGCCCAGCAGCATGCCGCCGAGCCAGCCGCCGAGGAACGCACCGACGATGCCGACGATGATGTTCAGGAGCGCGCCCTGCTGGGCATCCGTCTTCATGATCATGCTCGCGACCCAACCGATGATGCCGCCAACGATCAGCCAAATGATGAAGCCCATGATTTATCTCCTTTCCAGTCAGAGGGTGAATTCAGCACCCCTTCGATTGGGGGCGCCGCCAGTCTGGGAAGGCGGCTGTGACGGCCGCGTATTAAATTCTCGCGCTAAACCGCTGTTTTTTGCGGTCGGCGTGGGCGTCGCGTGAAACTTAGAGCAATGTTCAGGTGTGCAGCAGTGCGAGCACCGTCGCACGCGGCAACTTGCCGGTTTCGTTGCGCGGCAATGACGCGATGCAACGAAGACGACGCGGCAGGAACACCGCATCCATCTGCTGACGCAATGCACGCAGGATGTCGTCGGAGCTAAGTGTCGGTGCGACTGCGAGTGCGGCGATGCGACATACGCCATGCGCATCGGCGTCGAGTTGCACGACGATGCCATCGACCACGCCGGGTACTGCGAGCAGCTTGCGCGTGAGGTCGCCGAGCGACGCGCGCTTGCCGGCGATCTCGAGAAGATCGGCATTGCGACCGCACAGGCGGAACCGCCCGTCGGCAAGCAGCTCGACGAGATCGGCGAGCGCGACCGGCGTTGCCAGGTGCGGCGCGGCCACGAGCGTGCCGTCGGGTTGTGGCGCGAGCGTGACACCGGGCAGCAGCGTCCATGCGTCGTCGCGTGCGGTACGGCGGCGCGCGAGGATGCAGGTCTCGGTCGAACCGAACATCTCGCGCACTTCGCAGCCGAACGCGTTTTCCGCGGCGAGCGCGAGATCCTGCGGCAGCGGCGCGGTGGCGGAAACAATCGCGGCGATCGGCGGCATCGCGAACGATGCATCGTCGTTGCAGGCCTGCACGAGTGCGCGCAGGTGCACCGGCGTGGTGACCAGCAGCGGCGCGCGCGGGCAGTCGGCGACGGCGCGCGCGACGTCCTGCGGGAAGAACGGGCGGTCGGCATGCACCGCGATCTCGCCGAGCAGCGGCAACATCACCGACGTCTCCATGCCGTACATGTGTTGCGGCGGCACGGTGGCAACGACCGGCGTGACGTCATCCGGCGCGAGCAGGTCGTCGAGCGCGGCGAAGTTCTGCGCGGTGCTGGTGACGAAGCTTGCGAGCGTCTTGGGGTTCGGTTTCGGCTGGCCGGTGCTGCCGGAGGTGAAGCCGATCAGCAGCGTCGCGTCCGGATCGATTTCGAGCGGCGCGCCGTCGAGTTCGTCGAACTCGTCCGGCAGGCGCCAGTAGCCCGGCGGCGCGGGATCGAGCGCTGAGTCGCCGATGCAGATGGAATCGGGATGGTCGGCGCGCACCGCATCGACGACGGCCGGCGCGCGCGAGGGCGGCAGCAGCGTCACCTGCCCGCGCAACGCGGCTGCGCACAGCGCGACGATGAAGCGGTAGCGGTCTTCGCAAAGGTTCACCGCATACGCGGCGGGCGGCAGCGTGGCAGCGACGGCACGGACATGGCGCTCCAGGCGCTCGCGGCTGACCGGCATGCCGCGATCGAACGCGACGATGCGCGACGGCGCGCCGGTGACCAGCGTCCGCAGGCGCCGCGCCTGCTCCGTACCTGTTTCGATGACCGCCGACATGTGCCCGACCTGACGCTTCCCCCGCCGTACTTTACGCTGCGGGGCCCGCCCGGTCAGCCGAGAAGCCGCTTGTACGACCTCCGCCGCTTCGGCCCGGTCCGCGTGGTCGCGCTGCCGCATCCCGCCGGCGTGCCCGCCGAGTCGCTGGTGCGCGGCTGGTTGGGCGACGAGCTCGGCATGGCGGAAGACGCCATCGGCTTCGATCGCGGCGAGCACGGCCGGCCGCTGCTGCGGCTGCCGGGTCTGGACTGCAACTGGAGCCATAGCGGGTCGACGCTGGCGGTCGCGCTGGGCGAGGGCGTGCGGGTCGGCATTGATATCGAGACGCCCAAGCCGCGGCCGCGGGCGCTCGAGCTGGCGCGGCGGTATTTCCATGCGGACGAGGCGGCGGCGCTGGAGGCGTTGGCCGGCGCGGACCGTGAGGCGGCCTTCCTGCGGCTGTGGTGCGCGAAGGAAGCGGTGCTCAAGGCGCAGGGGCGCGGGCTGGCGTTCGGTCTCGATCGGCTGCGGTTCGAAGGGCTTGAACGCGCGCCGCGGCTGGTCGTCGCAGACCCCGAACTCGGCCCGGTCTCGAGCTGGTCGATCGAGCCGTTGGAGATGCCCGGCCTTGTCGGGACGCTGGCGTGGCGGCCTTTGCTGGCGAGCGAGATGGTCGACAAATCTGCCTGATCGACGCCGACTGCACTGCAATCACCGCATTTAGCGCCGTGATCGTCGGAGATCCGGCCGACCTGGATTCCGTTTAGCTGCGCCCGACAACCACCAGATGCCGCTCCGCATCCAGCCCCGGCACGCGCAGTGGCTCGCTCGCCTTGAGCACCCAGCCCGCCCGCAGCTGCGCGAGCTCATCGGCCGGGTGCACGCCCTTCATGGCCAGCAGCACACCGTCCGGTGCGAGAAGGTCTCCACCGAGTTCGAGGATCAGCGGGATGGTCGCGAGAGCGCGAGCGGTGATCGCCGCATACGCACCGGGTTCGTCCACCGCTTCGATGCGGGCTTCGGCGACCCGGGCATCGGTAAGCCCCAGCTCGCGGATCGCCTGCCGCATGAAGCGCGCCTTCTTGCCGGCGCTTTCGACCAGCGTGACCTTCAGGCCCGGCTTCACGATCGCCAGCGGGATACCCGGCAGGCCGGCACCGGTGCCGAGGTCGGCCAGCGCGCCGTTCGAGGCGACCAGCGGATCGACGAACCGGTGCATCGCCAGCGAGTCGAGCAGGTGCTTGGTCACCATCTCGCGCGGGTCGCGAATGGCCGTGAGGTTGTAGGTGGCGTTCCAGCGCAGCAACAGCGCGAGGTAGGCCAGCAGCGGCGTGGCGTGGGCGCGATCGAGGCCGAGCGCGTCAAGCCCGGACTCGAGCATCGGACGAAGGTCGGAGGGCAGGTCGGCAGACATCGGAACAGTATGACGGGCGGCGCAGGACGGCGATCCGGAGCCCGTCGGCAGCGACCTTCACGGGCATACTATGCGGTTCCGGATTGGCCCCGACCCGGCGTTGCGCAAGCCGCGTCGATCCGCCGACTCCGTGTCTTTCAGCCCAGCAGGGGAACGAGCCGCATGGCCCGCATCATCGCGATCGCCAACCAGAAGGGCGGCGTCGGCAAGACGACGACGGCCGTCAACCTGGCCGCCGGCCTCGCCCGTGCGCCGCAGCGCGTGCTGCTCGTTGACCTCGACCCGCAGGGCAACGCGACGATGGGTTCGGGCGTCAACAAGCGCGAGATCGAAGCGTCGATCACCGAAGTGCTGCTCGGCGAATCCGATGCCAAGGGCGCGATCCTGCGCACCGCGGAAGACTTCGACCTGCTGCCCGGCAACATCGACCTCACCGCTGCCGAGATCCAGCTGATGGATCGCGGCGAGCGCGAGCAGCAACTCAAGCGCGTGCTCGAACCGCTGCGCGCCGACTACGACTTCATCCTCATCGATTGCCCGCCCGCGCTGTCGCTGCTCACGCTAAATGCGCTGACCGCGGCGGATTCGGTGATCGTTCCGATGCAGTGCGAGTACTACGCGCTCGAAGGCATCAGCGCGCTGGTCGACACGATTGAAGCGATCCGCCAGCGGCTCAATCCGAGCCTCGAGATCGAAGGCGTGCTGCGCACCATGTTCGACGTGCGCAACAACCTCGCGAACGCGGTGTCGGCCGAGCTCATCAATCATTTCGGCGACAAGGTGTTCCGCACCATCGTGCCGCGCAACGTGCGCCTGGCCGAAGCGCCGAGCCATGGCCAGTCGATCGTCGGCTACGACCGGGCCAGCCGCGGCGGCGTCGCCTACCTCGGCCTGGCGGGTGAAGTCGTGCGCCGCGCACGCGAGCGCGACCTTGCGGCGAAGAAGGCGTTGAAGGAGGCCGCGGCATGAGTTCGGCGAAGAAGCGCGGCCTCGGTCGCGGACTCGAAGCGCTGCTCGGCCCGAAGGCCGCCGCGGAAGCGCCGCAGATCGTTGAAGCGCAGCCGGGTGACACGCTGCGGCAGTTGCCGGTCGATGCATTGGTCGCGGGCAAGTACCAGCCGCGCCGGCATTGGGACGAAGGCAAGCTCAACGAACTGGCCGAGTCGATCCGCGCGCAGGGCGTGATCCAGCCGATCGTGGTGCGCGAGATCCGCGACCACGGCGGCAAGACGTTCGAGATCATCGCCGGCGAACGTCGCTGGCGCGCGTCGAAGATCGCCGGCCTCGCCGAAATTCCGGTGGTGGTGCGCGAGGTCGACGACCGCACCGTCGTCGCAATGGCGCTGATCGAGAACATCCAGCGCGAAGACCTCAATCCGCTGGAAGAGGCGCAGGCCTTGCAGCGCCTCATCGACGAATTCGATCTCACGCACGCGCAGGCCGCGGAAGCGGTCGGCCGTTCGCGCGCGGCGGTGTCGAACCTGCTGCGCCTGCTCGAGCTGCCGCCGGAAATCCGCGTGCTGGTCGAGACGCGCGCGATCGAGATGGGCCATGCGCGCGCACTGCTTCCGCTCGCGCCGCAGGCCGCGGTCGCGCTCGCGCGCCAAGCCGCCGAGGCGGGCTGGTCGGTGCGCGAGGTCGAGCATCGCGTGCAGCAGCTGATGGCCGGACAGGTGCCGGGCGGTTCGGCCAAGCCGCGCGCGGCCAAGGCCAAGCCGGCGGCCGACATCGTGTCGCTGGAACGCGAACTGGCCGAGACGCTGGGCACCAAGGTGTCGGTGCTCAACGGCCGCGGCAACAAGGGCCGGCTGGTCATCCACTACAGCGATCTCGAGTCGCTGGAAGGCGTGCTCGAGCGCCTGCGCGCGCGTCGCGCCGACTGAGCCGGCGCATCGCGCGACGCCATTCGCGTCGCGCTGCCGATCGTCGGAACGCTGCGTCCGCGGCGCGCATTGAACGATCGGCGACAATGCCGCTCCAACAGACGGCCGCCTTCCGCCCCGCCGACGTGGCTGTCCCGCTTCCATCGAGAGTTCCATGACCGCATCCCTGCCGCTGTCCGTCGTCGTGCCGGTCTTCAACGAGGAAGGCAACGTCGCGTCGCTGGTGCGCGAGATCGTCGCCGCGCTGCGTGGCGTCACCGAGTTCGAGATCGTCTATGTCGACGATTGCTCGAAGGACGGCACCGTCGCCGCGTTGCAGGCGCTGAAGGCGGAAGCGCCGGAACTACGCGTGGTGAGGCATATCAGGAACAGCGGGCAGAGCACGGCGACGCGCAACGGCGTGCGTGCCGCGCGCGGGGCGTGGATCGCGACGCTCGACGGCGACGGCCAGAACGATCCGGCCGACATCCCCAAGCTGCTTGAAAAGCGCGAAGCCTCACCGTCGAACGTAAAGCTATTCGCCGGCTGGCGCGTCAACCGCCAGGACACGGGCAGCAAGCGCTGGGCGTCGAAGGCGGCCAATGCGATCCGCTCGCGCATGCTGCGCGACTCCACGCCCGACACCGGCTGCGGCATCAAGCTGTTCGAGCGCGACGCCTTCCTCGACCTGCCCTACTTCGACCACATGCATCGCTACCTGCCTGCGCTGATGCAGCGCGCCGGCTGGCAGACGGTGAGCGTGCCGGTCAACCATCGCCATCGCGCGAGCGGCGTGTCCAAGTACAACAACCTCAATCGCGCGCTGGTCGGCATCAGCGACCTGCGCGGCGTGTCGTGGCTGATCAAGCGTTCGCGCGTCACCGGCGTCGAGGAGATCTGACATGGTCGGCGACGTGATGAACAGCCCGATCCCGTGGCTGGCCTGGACCGGCCTGCACGCCTCGCCGTGGAAGGTGATCGGCCTGGTCGGCGCGGCGATGTTCGGCGGACGCTGGCTGGTGCAGTTCGTCGCCAGCAAGCGCGCCGGCAAGCCGGTGATCCCGCGCGTGTTCTGGTACATGAGCGTGATCGGCAGCCTGATGACGCTCAGCTACTTCCTGTTCTCGCAGAAGCAGGATTCGGTCGGCGTCATCCAGAACCTGTTCCCGGCGTTCACCGCCGTCTACAGCCTGATGCTCGACATCCGCCATCGCGGCTGGAACCGGGATCGCGCATCGCACTGAGCGATCGCGCATCGGCGATCGTCCTCGCTGAGCTAGGCGAAGTGTTCGATGTCCGCCAGCGCCGGCATCGCGGTCCATGCGTGCTGGCGTCCGGTGTAGACCTCGACGATCGGCGGCGGAAGCGTCTGGTCCGCGAACGCGCCGGCGGCCACCACGACGAGGTCGGGATCGCGCTCCATGGTCCACCACACCGTGCTGCCACAGCGCGGGCAGAAGCGGAAGTCCGCGAAACGCCCGCTGTCGCCGGCGTGCCGGTAGCGCGTGGCTTCGCCTGTAGCGCTGACCGCATCGTGCGGATATCGCACCTGCCAGCCAAACGGCGCGCCGGTGCGGCGCTGGCAGGCATGGCAGTGGCAGATCGACACGCGCGGCAGGGGCTCGCCGCGGCAGGTCAGTACGAGCTGGCCGCAGCTGCAGCTGGCGCGGCGGGTGATTTCGGGGTCCATGACTGGCGTCCTCGGCGGGTCGGCCCAGCGTAGTCGTCAGCCGGGTGCATGAGGGCACTTGGACCGCGCTGGCTTTGGCAAGCGCCGGGTCGGACCAGCCCTCCGATCGCCGCCCGGTCATCGCGGCGGCGCACCGCGTTCCGTGATCGATTCACGCCTAAGTGCTTGCCCGCAAAGGGCTCGGCGGCCATAATGCGCGGCTCGCTGCGTCCGCCGGCCTCGCCGGAACCCGGACGTTCACCGGAAAGCGCGTTTTCCGGCACCTGCGAATCGCCCGCCCAGCGGGTCCCGCCCGTATCGCGCGATGCCCGGATCATCCGGCGCGTCGGGGCCGCCGCCTCCCTGGCCAAGGGAAGCCCAATACCTTTCGAGGTGCGTATGTCCAAGGTATGCCAGGTCACCGGCAAGCGTACGGTGTCGGGAAACAACGTTTCCCACGCCAACAACAAGACCAAGCGCCGCTTCATGCCGAATCTCCACGAGCGCCGCTTCTGGGTCGCTTCGGAGAATCGCTGGATCAAGCTGCGTATTTCCGCCAACGCCCTGCGCACCATCGACAAGAACGGCATCGACGCCGTGCTCGCCGATCTTCGCGCCCGCGGCGAAAAGATCTGAGGAGTAGACGACGATGGCTTCCAAGCGCGACAAGATCCGCCTGATCTCCTCCGCCGGCACCGGTCATTTCTACACGACCGACAAGAACAAGAAGAACACGCCCGGCAAGATGGAAATCAAGAAGTTCGACCCGGTAGTGCGCAAGCACGTGCCGTACAAGGAAGGCAAGATCAAGTGATGCGACGGTCGCTTCGGCGGCCCGCTCCACGATCGGACTTCACGAGAAACCCGCCGATTGGCGGGTTTTTTGTTGGATGGGCTGCGACGATTCGGTGCCGATACGTGTCGTCGCTACGTCTTTTGCTTCGCGCGCGTCTGGCGATTCGGCCGACTGTCAGTGCTTGCGCGGCCCCTTCCGGCGCTCGCTGTATTCCGGCAGCACGCGATCGGCCGGGCCCATCGGCGCGACGCCCAGGCGCAGCCCGGCCGCGCCCAGCGCGCTCTTCACCTCGTGGAAGGTCGCCCACTCCGGCATGTCACGCAACGCGCTCTCGACCAGCGTCATGTCGCCGGTCTGCTTGCAAGTGCGGAAGTACTCGGTCAGGTCGGCAGTCGAACGAAGGTAATCCGCGATGCGGCGGTTCTCGTCCATGGCGGGGTTCGCGGGTCGGCGGACGATCCACGCTACGCCGGCAATGTCGCGGCCGTGTCGAGGCCGCGCGCGAACCGTATGGACGCCCGACTCAGTACTGCTTCAGCATCGCCTCGGCGTTGCGACGATCGACCATCGGCGTCACGCCTGGCTGCGGAACGGCCGGCGGCTCGTACAGGGTCACCCGGTTGCGACCCCCGACCTTCGACCGGTACATCGCCGCATCGGCATGCGCGATCAGCGCCTCGTAGTCGTAGCCTGACACCGAGGTGCTGACCACGCCGATGCTGGCCGCGACTGGCAGGCCACATCCGGCCGCGGTCGAATCGATGGACGCGATCGCGCGACGGCAGGCCTCGGCCGTGCGCATCGCCGCCTCGACGTCGCAGTCGATCAGCGTCATCGCGAACTCTTCGCCACCGATGCGCCCGAACAGATCCTGCTCACGGCAATGCAGGCGCCCGACCCGCGCGACCTCACGCAACACCCAGTCGCCCGACGAATGCCCGCACTGATCGTTGATCTGCTTGAAGTGGTCGAGGTCGAACAACAGCACGCAGGCGGGGCGACGACGCTGGTCGCAGGCGGCGAGCGCTTCCTCGGAACGCGAACGGAAGTGGCGACGGTTCGACAACCCCGTCAAACCATCCGTGTCCGCGAGATGTCGCAAGGAGCCGTGCATGCGGCGTGCGCGCCAGCCCCAATAGCCGACCGATGCGACAAGGACCAGGAGCAGCGCGATCGCGAGCCGCGTGTTCCAGGCGGAAGCGCGTGTCGCCTTCTGCTGCAAAAGCAGAAGCTGGTTCTGGCTCTTCAGCAGTGCGATCGACTGGTTCTTCTGATTTAGTTCGTGCCGGCTCAACTGGAACGCGTATTCGCGTGCCTTGATGTCGTCGAGGCGCGCCTTGTCGGCTTCGGCGTACTTGCGGTACTCATCCAACGCTTTCGAGATGTTTCCGTTGCGGAGCGCAAGCTCGTACAAGACGTGATGTGCTGTCACGCTCGGCAGCCAGCGCGGATCTTCGCCTTCGATGGAGGTCACGTAGAGCGCATGGGACTCGGCGGATGCGGAATCGCCAAGCTTCCACCGGTATTCGGCGAGCAGGCTACGGATCTCGCCGATCAGGCGCGTATACCCAGTTGCCTTCACTTCCGGAAGGCTCGCTTGCAGGAGCGCCGCCGCTTCGCGCACACTGCCTGCGGCAGCCCAGCGCTGAGCCAACGTGCGACGGATGAGGTTGGCGAAAATAGCTTCCTTCTGACTCGTGCAGTCGTCGATGGCTGCTTGAATTTCGGAGTCGGAATCCGTCAGTCGGCCGAGCCCGAACAATGCTTCGATTCGGAACTGCTTGGCGGCGCACCGATTCCTACCGGTCGCGCGCTCCTCAAGCATCTTCTCGGCGTACTTTTCGCCAAGTTCGAACTGTCCGAACTGGTTGTACAGCGCGGCGGCAACGCCGTAACCATGCTGCCGCAACTGTGGCTCGACGATTCGAGGCTCGAGGGCCAAAGAACGTTCGAGGTAGCGCAAACCAAGCGTGAAGTCGCGAGTGACGGCGGCCACGTTTGCGACAAGAAGCCCGGAGCGGAACTTGAGTTCAATTTCCGGCGAATTCTCGTAGAGGCTCAACGCGGTCCTGATCGCGCCGTCGTAATCGCCTGCGAGCGAAGCCTTGTAAGCCCCCAGCAGCTGAAAGCGACGGCGCTCGGTGTCCGTCAGGTCAGGGCGCATCCTGTCGAGTTGACCGAGCAGGCGGTTGAAGGTCGCTGGGTCCGAGCTACGGACCTCGTCCGCGCGGCGCAACAGCTCCTCCGCGTCGGTCGCAGGCGCCATGCGAGGCACGACGGCAGCGATCGCGATGAGCGATGCGAGACAGAGCCTGAGAGCTTTCATGAGTGACACATGCCGGCGATACCGCTCGGATGTCCGGACCGATCCGGACACCCGAGGATAACCGCTTAGGCCGCCATGGAAATGCCGTCAGCCGGCAGGTCAGGTTCGTCCGGCTGATCATGCGGCTCGTAGGGCGCATCGGCCGGTTCTTCGTTGTCGGGCAGCATGATTGCGCAAGCCATCGTCATCCGGCCGCCAAGCAAGGCGGTCAAGCGCGAAGTATCCCGTTGCAGCACGGCACGGCGCACCGCGATGGGCAACGCGCGCAGCGCCTCGAAATCGGCCACGTCGGCACGCGGGTTACACGCAAGCGTTTCTAAGAACCTGATGGCTTCAGACATGGAGCTGGCCTCTTTTCTGGGTAGCGGTGGGAACATCTTTGCGTTTGCGCGCGGCAGGAGCTGACCGCTCGTCTGCGTCCAATGCCGCAATGCGGGCGAGCATGTCGCCGTCGGGCTCCATCGAACGAGCAGGGGGGACGACGAGCGTGGAATGCATATACAGATCGGCCCTCGGCAGCTCGTCCAGGGCAAGGCGCTCGCATCGCGCCGGCGCAAGCGGGGAAGTGGATGCCTCGTAGATGAGCACCTCGTGATCCGACGGATACCAAGCCAGCAGGCGATCCACCAGCAGCTGGCGGTGCGCCGGTGACGTGCCGAAGCGGCGATGACTGCGATCTCCGACCAGCCCGACCTGCCAGAGCACCAGATACGCGGACGGATCAACGGTGCGCCGGTAGAACAGCAACTGGCTGGCTTCGAAATGCTGGCACCCGACGCTACCGGGATCGATACCGAGATCCGAGTAAAGACAGTCGGCGGCGGAGATGCCCGGCTCCATGGACGCGTCGAAGCCTTCGGCTCGCGCTTGCGTGATTGCATCGTGCGGTACTTTCGCGAACACGCCCGGGTGGCCATAGAACGCGCCGCAGACCCGTCGCCCGGCGCGGACCTCGGTGAGCATCGCCTCGGTCATTTCGCGGTATGTGAGATGCCTGGGCTTACCTTCCGCATAGAACGGCTGAAGGCTGCGCACATCGGGTCGCATCTCCTGCAGCCACAATTCGACAAGTGCATCCGAGGCCGCGACGAAGACAACGTCGGCCTGCTCGATATGACTTCGTGCGCGTGGTCCGAGATGTGCCCCCAGCATCATCCCGAGCCCGACGCAGACCAGGCTGCCTGGTCGCGCGGCGGTGGACATCGGTCGCTCCCTCAAACGACCCAGCCACCCTAACCCGGCCAGCCCTCTACGCCAATCGCCGGCTATCTGCGGAGGCGCGCCAACGCTCGGAGTGCAACGCCCAACGTCGGAGCCCGGCCGCCGTCGGCGGGCTGTCAGAGAAACCGAACGGATGCAACAAACGGTCGATCAGTACGGCATGCGCGTCGTCGCGGCGTTCGGCGTCGACCACTGCGAGCTGCATCGCGGCGAAGGCGTACTCGAGCAGTGGGCCGAAGACTTCCTTGGCGACGCCCCGATTCCATGCATCGGGGCGAAGCATGATTCCGAGTTCCGCGCGTTCGCCGTCCCGACGCAAGGCCGTAATGCCGACGAAGGCGTCGCTGAGACGATCGCTAATCGTCCAGCAGCGATGCCCCGGAAGCCGCGCACGATTGTGGCGACAGACCAGGTCGAAGGCCCCCTGCAGGCGCGCCTCGTCCTGCACGTCACCGATATGCCGCATGACCTCGGGATCGCGATAGAGGTCGATGTAGTGCTGGCGGTCCGACGGGGCCGTCAAATGCAGTCGGTAGCGCGCGGTATCCGGGTCGGAAGCCATTTTCCGCATGCTAACGGCACGCGCCTCAGGCAGAGTCCACCAAAGTCTCCCCCTCCCGCGCCTCCACCACCAGCACCCGTGCTTCCCCACGCGGAATCGCGCGGTGCACCACGCCGTCGCGGCCGGACCAAACGTCGCCGGTGTGCAGTTCGGCTTCCTCGAGCGGGGCGCCGTCGCGGGCGCGCCATTGCATCAGCACCTCGCCGTCGAGGACGACGAACAGCTCGGCGCCGTCGTTGACGTGCCAAGGGTAGGCGGCGTCGGTCCAGTGGATGCGGGCGGCGAGGTCGCCGAAGTCGGCGGCGGGAACGGCGCCCCAGGGTCGGGACGCCATGACTTCGGCACCGCGCAGGACGCGGACGCTCACGGGCAGGCGGCCGGACGCAGGGCGGGACGCGCGGCTTCGGCGCAGACGACGGTCTTCCGCGGCGCGCGACGACGTTCGGCATCGGGCCAGCCGGCAGCGGAAACCGGGCCGGCGGTGTGGGCGCCGGCGAGCAGGGTGGCGAGGGTCTTGAGGAACGTGGGACGGCTCATGGCGGTACCTCCTCGGATGGGCGGCCAGTGTTGCGCGGGTTCCTGCGGTTGATAATCCGTCGGATCGTGGCTTCTTTGTTTCCACATGCACACCAATAGCGACCTTCGGCTGACCGAACGCCTCGCCGACATGGCGGTGTTCGCCGCGGTGCTCGACGCCGGTGGGTTCACGGCCGCGGGTGGCCGGCTCGGGCTGACCAAGGGCGCGGTGAGCAAGGCGGTCGGGCGGCTCGAGCGCCATCTCGGCACGCGACTGCTCAACCGCACGACGCGCCGGGTCGCCGCGACCGAGGCCGGCGACGCGCTGCTCGCGTATTGCCGCAGCGTGGTGCAGCAGGCCGACGCCGCCGAACAACACCTCGGCCGCCTGCGCGACATTCCGCGCGGGCTGCTGCGCATCACCGCGACGATCAGCTTCGGCGTCGCGCGCGTGGCGCCGGTGCTGGCGGGATTGGTCGAACGCTATCCGGACCTGCAGGTCGCATTGCGGCTGGACGACACCGTCGCGGACCTGGTCGGTGATCGCTACGACATCGCCATTCGCATCGGTCGACTGCCGGATTCCGGCCTTGTCGCGAGGCGCTTGGGTGCGATTCGCGGTTCCGTGGTCGCGTCGCCCGGCTACTTCGCACGGCGCGGCATTCCCACGTCCACCGCCGACCTGATGACGCACGACTGCCTGCGCTATGACGAACACGCGCGCACGTGGTCGGTGCCGGGGCTGGAGTTGCCGATCGGGCGCGGCATCGCAGTGGACAGCACGCTCGGCCAGTTGCAGGTCGCGCTCGCGGGCGGCGGCATCGCGTTGCTCGCCGATTACCTCGCCGATCCGCATGTGCAGAGCGGCGAGCTGGTGCGCGTGCTGGCCGACGAAGTGCGATCGAGCATCGACGTGCATGCGATCCATCCGTATGCACGCACGCCGCCGCCGAAGGTGACGGCGGCGATCGCGTATTTCAGCGAGCGCCTTGCGACGTAGCGACGCGCGTCCTGTGCGACGTCGAGATGTCGCGCTACTTCAATTCTTTCGCGCCATCGACCAGTTGCTCGACGACCGCGGGATCCGCCAGCGTCGACGTATCGCCAAGTTGCTCCGGCGCACCTTCCGCAATCTTGCGCAGGATGCGTCGCATGATCTTGCCCGAGCGCGTTTTCGGCAGGCCGGGCGCCCACTGGATGCGGTCGGGTGTCGCGATCGGGCCGATCTCGGTGCGCACGCTTTTCACGAGTTCGGCGCTCAATGCATCGGTCGCGTCGACGCCGGCTTTCAACGTCACGTAGGCATGGATGCCTTGGCCCTTGATGTCGTGCGGATAACCGACAACCGCGGCTTCGGCCACGTCGTGATGCGCGACGAGCGCACTTTCGACTTCCGCGGTGCCGATGCGATGGCCGCTGACGTTGATGACATCGTCGACGCGACCGGTGATCCAGTAGTACCCGTCTTCATCTCGACGACAGCCGTCGCCGGTGAAGTACATGCCGGGATACGCCTTGAAGTACGTCTCGATGAAACGCGCGTGGTCGCCGTAGACGCTGCGCATCTGGCCGGGCCAGGAATCCAGCAACACCAGATTGCCTTCGGCGGCGCCGTCGAGCATCGCGCCGTTCGCATCGACAAGCGCGGGACGGATGCCCGGCAACGGCCGCGTCGCCGAACCGGGCTTCAATGCGGTCGCACCGGGCAGCGGCGAGATGAGAATTCCGCCGGTTTCGGTCTGCCACCACGTATCGACAACGGGACACCGCGCGTCGCCAACCACCTCGTGATACCAGCGCCACGCTTCGGGATTGATCGGTTCGCCGACACTGCCGAGCAGACGCAACGACGCGCGCGACGTGCGCTTCACCGGCGCCTCGCCTTCGCGCATCAGCGCGCGGATCGCGGTCGGCGCGGTGTAGAAAATCGTGACCTTGTGGCGGTCGATCACTTCCCAGAAGCGCGACGTGGTCGGATAGTTCGGCACGCCTTCGAACACCACCGCGGTCGCGCCGTTGGCGAGCGGGCCGTAGACGATGTAGCTGTGACCCGTGATCCAGCCGACGTCGGCGGTGCACCAGTACACGTCGTCATCGCGAAGATCGAACACCGCTTCGTGCGTCCAGCTTGCCCACACGAGATAGCCGCCCGTGGTGTGCAGCACGCCCTTGGGTTTGCCGGTGCTGCCCGACGTGTAGAGGATGAACAGCGGATCCTCCGCGTTCATGCGTTCCGGTTCGCAGGTGTCGCTCTGACCTTCGACCACCGCATGCATCCAGCGGTCGCGCGGCATCTGCATGTCGATACCGGCGCCGGTGTGGCGTACCACCAGCACCGTCTCCACCGAGTTGGTGCCCTGCATCTTGAGCGCCGCATCGACATTCGCTTTCAGCGGAATGCGCTTGCCGCCGCGCAGGCCTTCGTCGGCGGTGATGACCAGCTTGCTGGCGCAGTCGGCGATGCGGTCGGCGATGGAGTGCGGCGCGAAGCCGCCGAACACCACCGAATGGATCGCGCCGATGCGCGCGCAGGCGAGCATCGCGACGATCGCGTCGACGGTCATCGGCATGTAGATGGTGACGACATCGCCCTTGCGCACGCCGAGGTTGCGCAGCGCATTGCCGAGCCGGCAGACGCGCGCGTGCAACTCGCGATAGCTGACGTGCTGCGGCGCGTGCGACGGATCGTCGGCT
Organism: Lysobacter sp. HA18; assembly: GCF_054057595.1. Lineage (NCBI taxonomy): Bacteria > Pseudomonadati > Pseudomonadota > Gammaproteobacteria > Lysobacterales > Lysobacteraceae > Lysobacter > Lysobacter sp. HA18. The sequence continues at coordinate 306,361 of NZ_JBSRZL010000001.1, read as the reverse complement.
TCGAAGATCAACGCGGTGCGGTCGCCGCGCGTGGCGAGGTGGCGATCGAGGCAGTTGACGCTGGCGTTGAGCTCGCCGTCGTCGTACCAGCGGATGCGGAAGTCGTCGTGGTCGAAGCTGACGTCGCGGACGCGCGTAGGTGCACGAAACCAGTCGAGACGCTGCGACATGTGGCCCCAGTAGGCGTCCGGATCGCGCTCGGCTTCGTCGCGCATGCGTTGCGCGGCATTCGCGTCGATGCGGGCGCTGGCGGCGAACTCGGGCGGCACGGGGATCGTCTCGGACGACATGGGCGGCTCCTCGGAAGACCTGCGCAGTGTGCCGCAGCGACGTAACGGGTTACAGCGCGCGGCTACGCCGATACGCGCGCAGCAGTTCGAGCAGCGATGGCAGCAGGCCGAGCAGCACGGAGCTCGCGAGCATTACCGTCAGCAGCCCGGGCGACAGTGGCGGATCGCGCCATCGCCAGCTCCAGTCGGCCGCTGCACCCGGCGTCACCAGACCGTGCAATGTCGGCGCGTGCAGCAGCGCCACGAGTGCGAGGCCGATCCACGGCACGGCATCGAGCGCCACATGGATCTTCTGCTCGAGCGGGCCGATGTGCCGCACGCTGTCTGCAAAGCGCGAGTCGCGCCAGGACGTCCAGCCGTGCAGCACCACCGCGGCCGTCGCGACGAGAAACACCGGCGCGGTGAACTCGAGGAACAGCAGCATCAGCACCGGGATGCCCATCTGGATGCACATCGCCACGTGCATCAGCGATTCGCGCACACCGGTGCGGCGCTCGATGCGGTCGCGCCAGTGCACCAGCACGTCGGCGACGCCGGCGGCCAGCCATAGCGGGTAGATCACTGCGCCGAGCAGCATCCAGAGCCACGACGCGGGGACAGCGCCGATGACGGCGGGATCGGCGCTCATGCGGCGCGGCGCCGCGATGCGTACGTCGTCATACGGCGAACGGATAGGTGTCGGGCACGCCGGATGCGTGCGGGCCGTCGAGTGCGTCGATCGCGCGCGTTTCCTCGAACCAGACGTAGGCGTCGAACTGCCGCGCCAGCGACACTTCCGCGTAGTGGCTCCAACGTTCGGTTTCCGGCCGGTAGATCACGCCGATGAAACGCTCGAGGCGTTCGCTGTCGAGCTCGGTGCGCAACGGCTTTTCGACATCACGCAGATGCAGGACGCCGCGCGGCTCGCCCGCATCGACGAACTGCTTTTCGACACTTCCGGTCATCGCCGGCTTGACCTGCATGACGCGCATCGGCGAATCCCAATCGCTGGCCGCGGCGACGGTGCCGGTGCTGGTACCGAAGCCGATCAGCGCCGCATCCTGGCCGAACTGTTCGCGACACAACTGGCCGAGGTTGAGCTCGCCACGCTCGCGGCCCATCTCGGTGAAGCGCGCGTCGCCGATGTGCGAGTTATGCGCCCACACGACCGCGCGCGAGGTCTCGCCGCGTGCGCGCAGCACCTGCATCAGCGTCTCGGCCATATGGGCGTCGCGGACATTCCAGGATTCGGCGGCGCCGCGATACATCGCGCGGTAGTAGTTCTCGGCATTCGCGACAAGACGTGCGTTCTGTTCGGCCTCGAATGCGTCGGCGCCGTCCTGTCGCGCGAACTCCAGTCGCTTTTCGAGCATCTCCCGCAGCATGTCGAGCACCGCGTCCTCGCACCTCGCGTGCTCGTGCGTGAGCGCGGCGAGCCCGTAGTGCGCGGGTTCCTTCGCCCACGGCGTCAGGCAGGCGTAGCGCTCGCGGGCGACCGCGGCGGTGTCGGGGTCGACGTCGTCGAGGTAGTCGATCACGGCTCGCATCGACGTGTTGAGGCTGTACAGATCGAGGCCGTAGAAGCCCGCGCGATCGCGTGCGTCGCGCGGCTCGTTGAAGTGACGCATCCAGCGGAACAGCGCCGCGATCTCGGCGTTGCGCCACATCCACGTCGGGAATCGGGTGAAGGGTGGCGCTGCATCTTCATTCGGCGTGCGATGGCGCACGTGGCGATCGATGACCGCCGCATCCGGCCAGTCGGCCTCGACGGCGACGATGCGGAAGCCGTGGCGCTCGACCAGCCGCCGCGTGATCGCCGCACGCGCGCGATAGAACTCCGATGTTCCGTGGCTCGCTTCGCCCAGCAGCACGACGCGGCAGTCGGCATAGCGGTCGAACGCTTCGGCGAACGCGGGATCGTCGATATCGGGCAGTGGTTCGATGGCTCCGCGCAGGCGCGCCGGCAGGCCGGGCGCCGGGGGGCGTCGCTGAGGCGCGTGCGGCGGCGTGCGCGTAGCGGGCGTGCTGCGGTCGGTGTGTCGGTGCATGGCCGTCGCTCCGATGAAGGCCCCGACGCTAGCGCGCGGCTCGTCGCCGTCGGGTCAATCGGCCGGCGCAACGCTGCGTGCGCAGGGCGACGACATCGACGTAGCGCACGAGGCCTAGCATCGCCGCTTCCCCCGCATGGAGCCGGACATGATCGACCTGCATTACTGGGCCACGCCCAATGGCTACAAGATCCGCCTGTTCCTCGAGGAAACCGGCCTCGAACACCGCATCCTGCCGGTCGATATCCGCGCCGGCGAACAGTTCAAGCCCGAGTTCCTCGCGATCGCGCCGAACAATCGCATCCCCGCGATCGTCGACCATGCACCGGCCGATGGCGGCGGTCCACTGTCGCTATTCGAATCCGGCGCGATCCTTTTGTACCTCGCCGAAAAGACCGGCCGCTTCATTCCCGCCGACCTGCGCGGCCGCGCCGAAACGCTGCAGTGGCTGTTCTGGCAGATGGGCGGCCTCGGGCCGATGGCGGGCCAGAACGGACACTTCAACGTGTACGCGCCGGAGAAGGTGCCGTATGCGATCGATCGGTACACACGCGAGACGGCGCGGCTTTATGGCGTGCTGGACAAGCGGTTGGCGGATCGCGATTTCGTCGCTGGTGACGAGTACACCATTGCGGACATGGCGATCTATCCGTGGATCGTTCCGCATGAGGCACACAAGCAGAACCTTGATGACACGCCGAATCTGAAGCGGTGGTTTGCGCGGGTCGGAGAGCGTGAGGCGACGCAGCGGGTTTATGCGGATGCGCAGGCGTCGTATGTAAAGCCTATGACGGATGAGGAGCGGAAGGTTTTGTTTGGGGCGCCGGCTAAATAAGGCCCGTCGTGCGGCGCGTTGTGCGGCTGACAATAAAGGCGTTTCGTGCGCTGACGCGCCCGAGTCACTTTCTTTGCTGGTGCAAAGAAAGTAACCAAAGAAAGCACCTTTCCCGACGGATCTACAGCTTGCGATCGGGTTCGTATATCGCGATCGCCACACTCGGCATCCTGCCTCGGGTGGCGACGGCCGACGTCCTGTCGGCCGCCCCTTCGGGGTCTTCACGATTAGTGCGGCTGTTGAGGTGAAAGGGCAAAGCGTCGGATGGCCTCGGCGCTCCGCGCATTGGTGCGAGCTGTCGCTTAAGCGCATTTTTTTGCCGAGAGCAGCGAACTGATGACGTCACGCATTAAGCAGTCGGCCTTCGGCCAAGTCGCTTCCCGAGGCCGAGTGAAAATCGGGGCGGCACCGCGGCCCTAGCTACGACGGGCCGACGCTGCGGCCGCGGTCGCAACGCATCGCATCGCATCGAGCAAGCGAGCGCAAAAATGACTTCACCGCACTCCCAATCGTGGGACCCGAAGGGCGGCGCACATGGATGTGCGCCGTCCGCACCCGAGCCAGGATGGCGAGTGTGCGGATCGTGGTGGAGTCACACGATCGCGCGCTGTAGATCTGATCGGGGAAGGTGCTTTCTTTGGTTACTTTCTTTGCACCAGCAAAGAAAGTGACTCGGGCGCGTCAGCGGACGAAACGCTGTTGCTCCCAAGCGGTCGGACGCGAGCGGCGCGACGACACCGATCGACTACAAGCGAAACCCGCTCTCAAACCAGCGCCTTCTTCCGTCGACCGGATCATCAAACTCGATCGACCGCGCAAACAGCTTCAACGCCGCATCGCCAGCATCAGGCACGCCGATCGGTGCAGGCCCATAGATGGTATCCCCAACAATAGGTGCGCCCAACGCCGCCATATGCACCCGCAACTGATGCTTCCGCCCGGTCACCGGCTCGAGCGCATAGCGCCACATCACCTCGCCACGCTCGATCACATCGATACGACTGCAGCTGTTCGGTACACCCTCCACCTCGCGCATCGCAAAGAACGGTTCCCCCCGTTCGATCCGACTCTCGCGCACAAGCGGAAACACGAGCGACGGCAACGCAGGCGCGATCGCCTCGTAGCGCTTCCGAATCCGCCGCTCACGAAACAACGCCGAATACGGATCGCGCGTAGAGGCCCGCAGCGAAAACATCACCAACCCCGCGGTATCGCGATCGATCCGATGCAGCGGCACGACATCCGCGACGCCAAGCCTGCGCACCACCCGCGCCAGCAACGTATCGCTCGCGAACCGCCCCGCCGGCATCACCGCGAGCCCATGCGGCTTGTCGACCACCGCGATGTCGTCATCGACATGCAGCAGCGTTTCGACGCCGGCACACACCGGCTCGCCTGCCACTTCGCGGTAGTAATAGACGTCGCCACCAACCGTCAGTTCGCGCGACGCCTCGAGCACGCAACCCGCGGAATCCAGCACGCGCCCACGCGCGAACCGCGACATCCACGTCGCGCGATCGATCGAAGGAAACCGCGCGACCAGCGCATCGAGCACCGTCACACCATCACCCGGTCGCAGCTGCACACGACTCGGCCCGACGCCATCGATCGGCGGCGGCGCAGTACGCGCCATCAACGCTGCGGCGGTGCCGCGAGCTCGCGCGCGTCGAGGAAACCGTCGTGGTTGCGGTCCTGCTTGGCGAAGGTCGCGGCGAGCGCGTTGCGATGCTCGGCCAGCGAGATCGCCTTGCCGCGTCCGCCCGGCAGTTCGGCCGGCGACACGATGCCGTCGTGGTCGGCGTCCATGCGTTCGAACGCATAGCCCATCCACGACTGGAATTCGGCGAGCGATACGCGGCGGTCACCGTCGGTGTCCATGCGCGAGAGGTAGTCGCCGCTGGACGACACCGGCCCGGACGCGATCGCGAAGCCTGCAAACGACGAGGCCGCGCAGATCAGCGCGGCCCCGAGGTGGCGAATGCCGGTGTGCATGTCAGTGCGCGGACGCGAGCGCATAACCCTTCATGCGCGCGGAGAACTGCTGCAGCGACGCGATGCCGCTGGCCTCGGCTTCCTGGCACCAGGCGTGCAGGCGGGCGAGCGTGGCCTTGGCGTCGTGCGAGCGGTCGTCGAGCACCGCCGCGAGGCGCGCGCGGTATTCGGCGACGGTCGCGAGCTTCGGACGCTCGGCGAGAAACGCCTGCAGGCGCGCCTTCTTCTCGTCGTCGAGCCAGCGGCCGCCGTCGGCGAGGCCCTTGCGCAGCGGACGCGGCAGCATGCTGCGCGCCTTCGCGCCGGCGGCCGCCGCTTCCTCGCGCAGTGCGGGAAGCGTGACGCCGCGGTAGTAGTCGGTCATCGCCTGGAAGCGGATCGCGAGCAGCGCCTTCAGCGTTTCGCCGTCAGGCATCGCGACGTTCGGACGCACATCCAGCGACGGCGCGACGCGCAGCACCTTCGCCAGGCCGATCGCCTGCAGGCCGCGCAGCGTCACCCAGCCGATGTCGAACTCCCACTTGCGCAGCGAGAACTTCGCGCTCGACGGGAACGCGTGGTGGTTGTTGTGCAGCTCCTCGCCGCCGATCCACACCGCCCACGGGGTGAGGTTGGTCGCGGTGTCGGTGGTCTCGAAGTTGCGGTAGCCCCACCAGTGGCCGAGGCCATTGACGACGCCCGCGGCCCAAAACGGGATCCACGCCATCTGGATCGCCCACACGGCGACGCCCTTGAAACCGAACAGCGCAAAGCTCAGGAACAGCAGGATGGTCGGGCCCATCGTCGCGAACGGCGTGTAGAGCTTGCGCTCGATCCAGTCGTCCGGGCAGCCCTTGCCGTACTTCTCGATGTCCTCGCGCTGCGCACGCGCTTCGCGATAGAGCTCGACACCGCGCCAGAACACGGTCTTGATGCCCTTGATCTGCGGGCTGTGCGGATCCTCTTCGGTCTCGCACTTGGCGTGGTGCTTGCGATGGATCGCCGCCCACTCCTTGGTGATCATCGAGGTGGTGAGCCAGCACCAGAAACGGAAGAAATGCGCGAGCAGCGGGTGGAAATCCACCGCGCGGTGCGCCTGCGAACGGTGCAGGTAAAGGGTGACGGTGAAGATGGTGATCTGCGTGGCGACCAGCAGGTACACCAGCATCGATCCCCAGCCCAGCTGCAGTGCGCCGCCGACCAGGAAATCGCTGATAGAAGAGGACATCGAACACTCCAGGGGGAAGCGGCCGCAGGGCCGTGTCGCTCGGGCGACGCTCGAATGATGCCATCGCGCCGTGTACCCCGGCCCACCGGAAAGTGGGTCGATGTCGGCGGTTCACGCATACGGCCGCGCACCTTCACGTGAAAGCGGCCGCGGCCTTGCGCAATGCACGCCGCGCCGCCACGTTGCGGGTAGTCACCGACGGCCACCCGCATGCCCGAACTGCCCGAAGTTGAGACCACGCGACGCGGCCTTGCGCCGCACGTCGAAGGTCATCGCATCACCGGCGTGACGCTGCGTCGGCCGGACCTGCGCTGGCCGATTCCGCCGGAGGTGTCGAACCTCTTGCCGGGTCAGCGCGTCGATACGGTGCGTCGTCGCGCGAAGTACCTGCTGCTCGACACCGCGGCGGGCAGCGCGTTGCTGCATCTCGGCATGTCGGGTTCGCTGCGCGTGCTGCCGGCCGACACGCCGCTGCGCACGCACGACCATGTCGACATGACGCTCGACTCCGGCCGCGTGCTGCGCTTCAACGACCCGCGACGCTTCGGCTGCCTGCTGTGGCAGCCGCTCGGCGAAACACATGAGTTGCTTGCCAGCCTCGGCCCGGAGCCGCTGTCGGACGTGTTCGACGGCGACTACCTGTTCGCGCGTTCGCGCGGCCGCAGCGCGCCGGTCAAAACCTTCCTCATGGACCAGGCGGTGGTGGTCGGCGTCGGCAACATCTACGCCGCCGAGGCCTTGTTCCGCGCCGGCATCTCGCCGCTGCGCGAGGCGGGCAAGGTCTCGCGCGAACGCTATGCGCGGCTGGCCGACGCGGTGAAGGCGATCCTGACCTACGCGATCGGCCGCGGCGGCACCACGCTGCGCGATTTCATCAGCCCCGACGGCGCGCCGGGCTACTTCGAGCAGGAACTCGCGGTGTACGGCCGTGGTGGCGAACCCTGCCCGGCCTGCGGGCGCGCGCTGAAGCAGGCGTCGATCGGACAACGTGCAAGCGTCTGGTGTCCGGCCTGCCAACGCTGACCGCCGGTCCAACAAGACCCGCCTCCCATGCCTTCCGGCCCACAGTCGGCCCCATCGGCCGGCGTATAGTCCGGGCTGGAGGACGCGCCGATGACCGACGCAGCGGACATCACGAACTGGCTGGACGCCGCGCGCGATGGCAACCGCGAGGCGCTCGATCGCGTGCTCGGCACCCTCTACGACGAGCTGCACGCCATGGCGCGCCGCCAGCTCGCCGGCCAGCAGGAACAGACGCTCGACGCGACCGCGCTGGTCCACGAGGCCTACCTCAAGCTCATCGGCAGCCACGGCGCGCAGTTCGGCGACCGCGCGCATTTCTTCGCCTACGCCGCCACTGCGATGCGCAGCGTCGTGGTCGACCACGTGCGCCAGCGCCTCGCACAGAAGCGCGGCGGCGGCCTGGAGCGCGTCACTTCGATTCCGGAAGACGGCGAAGGCGCGATTCGCCTCGACGAAGACCTGCTCGCGCTCGATGGCGCGCTCGACAAGCTGGCCGCGGTCGACCCGCGCCTGGCGCAGGTGGTCGAGCTGCGCTATTTCGGTGGCCTGTCGGAACTCGAAATCGCCGCGCTGCAGGACCGCTCGGAGCGTTCGATCCGTCGCGACTGGCAGAAGGCGCGCCTGTTCCTGCTCGCGAGCCTGGAAGGCGACGAGCAGGCGGCCTGAGCGTCGCGTGCGCGGTCGTTGACTCATGGACGCCGCAACCTGGCTGCGCCTGTCGCCGCATCTCGATGAGCTGCTCGAGCTCGATCCGCCCGAGCGCGACATCCGTCTGACGCAGATCGCGGGCGACGACGCCGCGCTCGCCGCCGACCTCACCAAGATGCTTGCGCTGGAAGACGGGCGCGACGACTTCCTCGCCGAACCGATCATCGTGCCCAAGGCGCTGCTGCGCGAAGGCAGCGAGGTCGGCCCGTATCGCCTCGAAGAACTGCTCGGCGAAGGGGGCATGGGGCAGGTCTGGCGTGCGTCGCGCGCCGACGGTCTCTACCAGCGACGCGTCGCGCTCAAGCTCCTACGTCCCGGCCTCACCGACCAGAACCTGCGGCTGCGTTTCGCACGCGAACGGCAGATCCTCGCGCGCCTCGCGCATCCGCACATCGCCGGCTTGCTCGACGCCGGCGTCAGCACGGAAGGCATTCCCTACCTCGCGCTCGAATACGTCGAGGGCGAACCGATCACGCGGTACTGGCAGCGGCTCGACGTGCCGCTGGACGCGCGCCTGCGCATGTTCCGACAGGTGTGCGCGGCGGTCAGCCATGCCCACGCCAACCTCGTCGTGCATTGCGATCTCAAGCCGTCGAACATCCTGGTGACGCAGGACGGGCAGGTGCGCCTGCTGGATTTCGGCATCGCCAAGCTGCTCGACGGCGGCGCGCCGCGCGGCGAAAACACCCGCACCGGCGCACGCGCGTTCACCCTGCACTACGCCGCGCCCGAGCAGATCCGCGGTGCGCCGGTCACTACCATGACCGACGTGTATTCGCTCGGCGTCGTGCTGTACGAACTGCTCACCGGCACCAAGCCGTATCGCCTCAAGCGCCAGAGCGATGCCGAGTGGGAAGAGGCCATCCTGACCCTCGATCCCGTGCGCCCTTCGCAGATGCTGCAGCGGCTCGCGGAACCCAAGCAGGGCCTCGAACGCCAGCAGTTGCGACGTCGCGCGCGGCGCCTTGTCGGCGACCTCGACAACATCGTGATGCGCACGCTGTGCAAGCCGCCGGAGCAGCGTTATCCGTCGGTCGAAGCACTCAGCGAAGACCTCGCGCGCCATCTCGACGGCCGGCCGGTGCAGGCGCGACCGCAGGGCCTGCTCTACATCGCGCGCAAATACATGCGTCGCCACCGCTGGGCGCTGGCGGGCACGGTCGCGGCGGTCGTGTTCGTCGGCGTCGCGGTCGGCGTGACCTGGCGACAGAGCCGCGAAGCGGTCGACGAAGCGCAACGCGCGCAGGCCATGCGCGATTTCATCGCGGGCGTGTTCGAGAAGGCGGCGGAAACGCGCGACGCCGGCGCGGTCGACCTGCGCACGCTGCTCGACGCGGCTGTGGAACGCGGTGATCGCGAACTCGCGCGCGAGCCCGCATCGCAGGCCGAACTGTTCGGGCTCGTCGCGCGCCTGCGCATGGGCCTGGGCGACTACCCGCAGGCGCTCGCACTGCTCGAACGCCAGCGCGCGCTGATCGAGCACGACGCCGACATGCCCGAAAGCCTGCGCATCGAAGCGAGTGCTCTGCGCGGTGACGTGCTGCGACGCACGGGCGATCCGCGCGCGTGCGTGGCCGGCATGCGTCCGCTGGAAACGCTGGCGGAAAGCCGCCAGGCCGCATTGCCGACGCCTGCCGCCGAATTCTTCTCGCAGCTCGGCCGCTGCGAACGCGCGCTCGGCGACGTGCCGCGCGCACGCTCGCTGTTCACCCGTGCACTCACGCTGCGACAGTCGATCAATGCGCCGGGTTCGGCGGTCGCGGAAATCGAAAGCCGCCTCGACCTTGCGACGCTGCAGGTCGACCAGGGCGAGTTCGACGACGCGCTGCGCACGTATCGCGTCGCGCGCGATCGCCTCGATGCGGAAGTCGGCATGCGCCATCCGCTGCAGGTCGACATCGGCCGGCAGATCGCGACGGTGGAGCGTCGCCTCGGTCATCCGGGACGCGCCGAACGCGAACTCGTCGACACGCTGACCATCGCGCAGGACGTGCACGGCGCGCAGCATCCGATCACGCTCGCCGTGCGCCGCGAACTCGCCGACGTGCTGATCGACCAGTCGCGTTATCGCGACGCCGCGCTGCCGCTGCGCACGCGCCACGCCGAACTCAGCGCGCGCCTGCCGGCCAACAGCCCCGAACTGCGCGACAGCCACCTGATGCTGGCGCGCGTGGAATGGCAACTCGGGCGCCTGCCCGCCGCGATGTCCTCGCTGCAGGCCGCACTCGCGATCGACCGACATCGCGGCGACGTCGATGCGATCGCCGACAGCTTGGCGCTGCAGGCGCAGGTGCTGCACGAAGCCGGGCAGAACGACGAAGCGCGCGCCCTGCTCGACGAAGCGCGGACCATGCGCATCGAGCGCCATGGCGCGGCCGATGCATCGGTGGCGGACATCGACCGTCGGCTCGGCGATGTCGATGCGGCGACGGACGATCCACGTGCGATTCCCGAACTCACCCGCGCGCTGCACTTCCTGCGCCTCGGTTACGGCGGACGCGATCCGCGCACGCGCCTCGCGCAGTTGTCGCTCGCGCATGCGCAGGCCGTGCAGGGCGATGCGGTGGCATTGCAATTGCTCGACGTCATCGCCGCATCCGGTCGCGAATCGGTGCGTCCGCAGCCGCTCGCATGGCGCGCTGCGGGTTATGCGGATGCGGTGCGCTGTGCGGGTCGTCCGCGCTCGGCGGGTGCGCGACATCTCGATCGGCTGGTCGATGCAGTGCGCGTCGCCCAGCCCGACGGCAGCGTAGTGCTGCGCGAGCTGGAACAGCTGCGTCGCGAATGCCAGCGTCCGAGCGTGCAGGTCACCATGCGTGACGACATGGAATGACGCCTCGCGCGGTTACGTACGCTCGAACGGAAACGGCACCTGCATCGATTCGATCGCACCTTCGCCGCGCGTGATCGTCTTGAACTGCGCGCGCGACACCGACACGTAGCGCTCGTTGCCGCCGATCTCGACCTGCGGCCCGTCCTGCACGGCGCGGCCCTGATCGTCGACGCGCACGGTCATCGTCGCCTTCTTGCCGGTGTGGCAGATCGTCTTGATCTCGTCGATCTCGTCGGCCCATGCGAGCAGGTACTGCGAGCCTTCGAACAGTTCACCGCGGAAATCCGTGCGCAGGCCGTAGCACAGCACCGGGATGCGCAGTTCGTCGACGACCTCAGTGAGTTGCCAGACCTGCGCTTTCGTCAGGAACTGCGCCTCGTCGACCAGGATGCAGTGCAGCGGCCCATGCGCTTCGATGTCGCGCTGGATGCAGTGCTGCAGGTCGTCGTCGCGCGAGAACGCCACCGCCTGCGCCGACAGCCCGATGCGCGAGGCCACCACGCCGCGCCCGGCGCGATCGTCCAGCGCGGGCGTCAGGATGAACGTGCGCATCCCGCGCTCGGCGTAGTTGTGCGCGGACTGCAGCAGCGTGGTGGTCTTACCCGCGTTCATCGCGGAGTAGTAGAAATACAGCTTCGCCATGGCGTCAGTTTAGGCGGTCCGCGCGCCGCCCCGCACGCCTGACCGCGTTCAGGCCGCCGCCCGGCCGTCGGGCACAATACGCGGCCCGCAGGTGGACCCGATGCACGGCCTCAATCCCCAGCAACGCGCCGCCGTCGAGCACTGCGACGGCCCCCTTCTCGTGCTCGCCGGCGCAGGCTCGGGCAAGACGCGCGTCATCGTCGAGAAGATCGCGCACCTGATCGCGACCGGCCGCATGCCGGCCAAGCGCATCGCCGCGATCACGTTCACCAACAAGGCCGCGAAGGAAATGCGCGAGCGCGTCGCCAAGCGCATCAAGGGTGACGCGGCGGAAGGCCTGACGATCTGCACGTTCCACGCGCTCGGCCTGAAGTTCCTGCAGATCGAACACGCGAAGGCCGGCCTGCGACGCGGATTCTCGATCTTCGATTCCGACGACTCCACCGCGCAGATCAAGGATCTGCTGCCGACCGGCAGCAAGCCCGACGTGATCGACGCCGTGCGCAACCTCATCTCACGCGCGAAGAACGCGGGACTCTCGCCGGACGAGGCAATGCGCGAAGCGCGCAGCCCGCGGGAGGTCGAAGCCGCAACGGTGTACGAGCTCTACCAGGCGCGTCTGTCGAGCTTCAACGCGGTCGACTTCGACGACCTGATCCGCCTGCCCGTGCAACTGCTCGAGGCGGACGAGGAGATGTGCCTTGCCTGGCGCGAGCGCATCGGCTACCTGCTCGTCGACGAATGCCAGGACACCAACGACGCGCAGTACCGCCTGCTCAAATGCCTGGCGGGCCCGCGCGGCCTGTTCACCTGCGTGGGCGACGACGACCAGTCGATCTACGCCTGGCGCGGCGCGAATCCAGACAACCTTTTGCAGCTCGGCAAGGATTACCCGACGCTGCGCATCGTCAAGCTCGAACAGAACTACCGCTGCAGCAATCGCGTGCTGCGCACCGCGAACGCGCTGATCGCGAACAATCCGCACGAGCATCCGAAGACGCTGTGGTCGGATCAGGCCGACGGCGAGCGCATCCGCATCTGGGAATGCCGCGAAGCCGGACACGAAGCCGAGCGCATCGCCGCGGAAATCCAGTTCATCAATGCGTCGAAGCAGGCGCCGTGGAGCGACTTCTGCATCCTGTTCCGCGGCAACTTCCAGAGCCGCCCGCTGGAGAAGGCGCTGCAGCTGATGCGCGTGCCGTACCACGTGTCGGGCGGCACCGCGTTCCTCGACCGCGGCGAAGTGAAGGACGTGCTGAGCTGGCTGCGCCTGCTCGCCAATCCCGATGACGACGCTGCCTTCCTGCGCGCCGTGCAGGCGCCCAAGCGCGAAGTCGGCGCGGGCACGCTGGCCAAGCTCGCCGAACTCGCCGGGCATGCGCACATGCCGATGGCGCGCGCGATCGAGAACGTCGGCGCGTTGAAGCAGTTGCCGCCGCGTGCGGCGAACGCGCTCGACGCGTTCTCCAACCTCGTGCGCCAGCTGCGCGCGAAGTCGCAACATGCGACGCCGTCGGAGCTGGTCGGCGAGGTCGCCGAACGCAGCGGCCTGCTCGCCTCGGTGCGCGCGCAGTGCAAGGACGAGGCCTCGTTCCAGCGTCGCAAGGCCAACATCGACGAACTCGCCGGCTGGTTCCAGGGCGCGCGCAACGCCGGGCCGGGGGAACTCGCCGCGCAGCTCGCGCTGCTCTCGCACGCCGACAAGGGCGACGCCGGCAACCAGGTGCGCATGATGAGCCTGCACGCCGCGAAGGGACTGGAGTTCCGCTACGTCTTCATCGTCGGCATGGAGGACGGCACGCTGCCTCACGAGGCCAGCATCGACGAAGGCCGGCTCGACGAGGAGCGCCGCCTGCTCTACGTCGGCATTACCCGCGCAAAGGAACGGCTGTGGCTGTCGTATTCGAAGATGGCCCAGCGCTGGGGCGAGGTACTGCGCCTGAAACCCAGCCGCTTCCTCGAGGAACTGCCGGTGACGGAGCTGCAGCGTGACGGCGCGGACCCGGTTGCGGACGCCGAAAACAAGAAGGCGCGGGCCGATGCCGGCTTCGCCGCGATTCGTGCCCTGCTCGAAGGGTGACGAACAATCAATAGCTTATCGTCATTTCTGCAGGTATTGCATTCGGAATAACGCTTTATTAAGCTGGTCGCGTCCGGTTCGACCGGCACTGTCCAGAATCGTTGTTGTCCCGCCGGCTTCGGCCGGATTTGGGGGAGGCCTTAGGGCCTCCTTTTTTATTGGGCGTTTCCGGGCACTGCTTCACGAACCCGGCCGTTCGCCCACGCCTGCGACGCCGCCAGCCCGGGCACGTGAACGCGCTTCGGCATAATGCCGGCGATGGCCCAGCAGACGCCCCTTCCGTTTCCCGACGCACCCAAGCCGCCCGCCGGCGACGATCCGATCGTCGACACGGCATCGCTGCCGGAGGCGTCCGACCTGGACGGCGCGTCGGACCAGCCCGTCGATGTCACGCCCGTCGTGGATCCCGACCAGCGCGACCTGCCGATGCCGGGCGTCGCACCCGCCGATTCGCTGCTCGACCGGAAGCCCCCGCGTCCCTCGCGGCCGGACGGTCCGCGCTCGCGTCCGTTGTGGGCGCGCGTGCTCGAACGCGTCATGGCGCCGTGGGTCGGGCTGAAGATCGAACCGTCGTCGCCGGCCGAGCACGTGCCCGACTGGAACGGCGGCCCGGTCTGCTACGTGCTCGAGGACTACGGCCTGTCGAACGCGCTGATCCTCGACAGCGCCTGCCGCGAGGCTGGCCTGCCGTCGCCGCTGATGCCGCTGCCGGGCGATCCGACCGGTCGCGGTCGCGCGTATGTCGCGTTGTCGCGTCGCAACGTCGGCCCGCTCGCGCCGCTCCCGAACATCCCCGGCGTGCTCGAACGCCCGCAGATGCCGAACGGCAAGTCGCATTCGGAATCGCTGGCGCGGCTGATCGAAGCGCACCGCACCGATCCGTCGCTGGACGTGCAGCTGGTGCCCGTGTCGATCTTCGTCGGCCGCGCGCCGGAGAAGACGACCGGTTGGTTCTCGGTGCTGTTCTCCGAGAACTGGCAGCTGGTCGGCCGCTTCCGTCGCCTGCTGTCGATCGCCTTGAACGGCCGCGAGACGTACGTGCGCTTCGCGCCGCCGGTGTCGCTGCGCACCATCGTCGACGAAGGCCTGCCGCCGGAACGCACGGTGCGCAAACTTTCGCGCGTGCTGCGTGCTCACTTCCGCCGCATCCGCACCGCGGTGATCGGCCCGGATCTGTCGACGCGCCGTCTGCTTGTCGACCGCGTGCTCACCACGCCGAACGTGATGGAGGCGATCGCGGACCAGGCGCGTCGCGACAACACGGGCCTCGCCGACGCGTGGAAGAAGGCGCACGCGCTGGCGTATGAAATCGCCGCCGACTATTCGCATCCGGTCGTGCGCTCGGCGAGCTTCCTGCTGCAGCCGGTGTGGAACCGCATCTATCGCGGCGTGCTGGTGCATCACCTCGACCGGGTGAAGGAAGACGCGCCCGGCCACGAAGTCATCTATGTGCCCTGCCATCGCAGCCACATGGATTACCTGCTGATCAGCTACCTGCTGTATTCGCGCGGCATCGTGCCGCCGCACATCGCCGCGGGCGTCAACCTCAACCTGCCGGTGGTGGGCACGCTGCTGCGCAAGGGCGGCGCGTTCTTCCTGCGACGCTCGATCCGCGGCAGCGCACTGTATTCGGCGGTGTTCTCCGAATACCTCGCGCAACTCGTCGCCGGCGGTTACTCGATCGAATACTTCATCGAAGGCGGCCGTTCGCGCACCGGGCGTTTGCTGCAGCCCAAGGGCGGCATGATCGCGATGACGCTGCGCGCCTACCTGCGCGCACCGACGCGCCCCGTCATGTTCCAGCCGGTCTACATCGGCTACGAAAAGCTGATGGAAGGCCGCAGCTATCTCGACGAGCTGTCGGGCAAGCCGAAGGAAAAGGAATCGATCTGGTCGCTGATGATGGGCATCCCCAAGGTGCTCAGCAGCAACTACGGCCAGGTGGTGGTGAACTTCGGTGAGCCGATCCGCCTCAACGACGTGCTCGCCGAGCAGGCGCCGGACTGGGACGGCTCGCCGCTGCCGGAGGACGCGAAGCCCGCGTGGCTCGCGACCACCGTCGACGTGCTGGCCGAGCGCATCCAGGTCAACGTCAACCGCGCGGCCGACGTGAACCCGATCAACCTGCTCGCGCTCGCGCTGCTGTCGACGCCGAAGCACGCGATGAGCGAGGCCGACCTGCTCGAGCAGATCACGCTGAGCAAGAAGCTGCTCGCACAGCTGCCTTATTCCGACCGCGTCACGGTCACCCCGCATACGCCCGAGGAAATCATCGCGCACGGCGAGGAGATCAACGTGCTGGTGCGGGTCAAGCATCCGCTCGGCGACGTGCTCGAAGTCGACGAAGAAAAGGCGGTGCTGCTCAGCTATTTCCGCAACAACGTGCTGCACCTGTTCACCGCGGCGGCGTGGGTCGCGTGCTGCTTCCAGCACAACCGGCGCATGAACCTGTCGTCGGTGCTGCGCCTGGGTCGCAGCGTGTATCCCTTCCTGCAGGCCGAGCTGTTCCTGCCGTGGACGGAGGACGAATTCGTCGAGCGCCTGCGCGTCACCGTCGACCTGTTCGACGCGGAAGGCCTGCTGCGCAAGCGCGAAGGCGACGAGGATGGCGATCAACTCTCGCGCAATGCCAGCCAGTCCGACGAGGTGTTCCGTCTTCGCGCGATTGGTCACTCGCTGCAGCAGGCGTTCGAGCGTTATTACATCGCCATCAGCGTGCTGGTGAAGAACGGCCCGGGCACGCTCAGCGCCGGCGAGCTGGAAACGCTCTGCCATCTCGCCGCGCAGCGCCTGTCGCTGCTGTACGCACCGGCGGCGCCAGAGTTCTTCGACAAGTCGCTGTTCCGCGGCTTCATCGCCAAGCTGCGGGAACTGCGCATGGTGTGGGCCGACGAGAACGGCAAGCTCACCTTCGACGAGCGCCTGGACTCGTGGGCGAAGGATGCGAAGTTCATCCTGGGCCGCGAACTGCGGCATTCGATCGAGAAGGTCAGCCCCGAAGCGGTGGCGAAGCCGGCCTGACGCCGCTTCGCTAGGCCGGCTCGTCCGGGATCAGCGACGACTCGAGCCTGGCGATGCAGTCCTTGAGCTGCAGCTTGCGTTTCTTCAGCCGCGTGATCGCCAGCTCGTCGCGCACCGGCGCATGCCACAGGCCGTCGATCGCGAGGTCGAGGTCCCGATGCTGCTCGCGCAGGTCGGCGAGCTGGCGGGCGATATCGGCGGGACTGCGACCGTCATTCATACGTCCAGCTTAGCCTGCGGGCATGTGACCAGCGAGCACGGCCGACGCTGAATGCCGTCAGGTGCTGCGACGGTCGCCCCGTAGAATGAGGGCATGAGCACCGTCGCACCATCGCCCATCATCCCGCTGCCCGAACCGCTGCCGCCGCGCGCGCGGCGCGCGCAGCACGAGGCCAACAAACTCGCCAAGCGCCTGCGTCACCAGGTCGGCCGCGCGATCGCCGATTTCGGCATGATCGAGGACGGCGACAAGGTGATGGTCTGCCTGTCCGGCGGCAAGGACAGCTACACGATGCTGGACATTCTTCTGCAGCTGCAGAAGAAGGCGCCGGTGAAGTTCGAACTGGTCGCGGTGAACCTCGACCAGAAGCAGCCCGACTTCCCCGAACACGTGCTGCCCGCGTATCTCGAATCGGTCGGCGTGCCGTACAAGATCCTCGAGCAGGACACGTATTCGGTGGTGACGCGCGTCGTGCCGGAAGGCAAGACGATGTGCTCGCTGTGCTCGCGCCTGCGTCGCGGCGCGCTGTACACATATGCCGAGCAGCAGGGCTTCACCAAGATCGCGCTCGGCCATCATCGCGATGACCTGGTCGCGACCTTCTTCCTCAACCTGTTCTTCCACGCGAAGCTCTCGGGCATGCCGCCGAAGCTGCTGAGCGACGACGGCAAGCACGTCGTGATCCGCCCGCTCGCCTATGTCCGCGAAGACGACATCAGCGCGTATGCCGAAGCGAAACAGTTCCCCATCATTCCCTGCAACCTCTGCGGCTCGCAGGAAAACCTGCAGCGCAAACAGGTCAAGAAGATGATGGACGCCTGGGAGCGCGAATCGCCGGGCCGCATCGAAACCATTTCGCGTGCGCTGGGCGACATCCGTCCCTCGCAACTGAGCGACGCCAACCTCTTCGACTTCCTCTCACTCGGCGCGCGCGGCGATGCGCCGCTGCCCGACGCGCACGCATGGCTCGCCGGCACGCCCGAAGACGAAGACCAACCCGCCTAACGCGTCGGCTTTTTTTGTCGCAACAGCCGAACCAACCATAAGACCCGGAGGGCGGCGCGCAGGACGCGCGCCGTCGCCACCCGAGCCAGGATGGCGAGTGTGGCGATCGCGAAATAAGGCGCCGATCGCGAGCTGTAGACCTGATCGGGGAAGGCGCTTTCTTTTGGTTACTTTTCTTTGCGCCCGCAAAGAAAAGTGACTCGGTCGCGTAAGCGAACGAAACGCCTTTGCTTCACTAAGAATCGTCGTCGAAATACCCCGCGCGAAACCCCGCGCCGAACAAACAACAAGAAGCCCAACACCGAATGTTCTTCCGCAACCTCACCCTGTTCCGCTTCCCCACCTCCCTACAACTCGAAGCCTTCGACGCCGGCCTCGCGGAAGCCGCGCTTCGTCCCGTCGGCCCGATGGAACTGTCCACGCGCGGTTTCGTCTCCCCGTTCGGTCGCGACACCGAAGGCTTCAAGCACATGCTCGACGAGGCTTACTGGCTCGCCGTCGGCAGCGAAGACCGCCTGCTGCCGGGCTCGGTCGTCAACGACATGCTGCAGAAGAAGCTCGACGACATCGAGCAGAAGGAAGGCCGCCGCCCCGGCGGCCGCACGCGCAAGCGCCTCAAGGACGAGCTGATCACCGAACTGCTGCCGCGCGCATTCGTGCGGCCGTCGCGCACCGACGCGATTCTCGACATGAAGCAGGGCATCGTCGCGATCGACACGTCGAGCAAGAAGTCCGCCGAAAGCGTGGTCAGCGAGATCCGCCGCGCGCTCGGCAGTTTTCCCGCGCTGCCGCTCAACGCTGAAGTCGCGCCGCGTTCGGTGCTGACCGGCTGGGTCGCGGGCGAAGCGCTGCCGGACGGCCTCAGCCTTGGCGACGAATGCGAGCTGCGCGACGCGCTGGACCAGGGCGCCATCGTGAAGTGCCAGCGCATGGAGCTCGAGAAGAACCCGGAGATCGACAAGCACCTGCAGTCGGGCAAGCAGGTCACGCGGCTCGCGCTCAACCTCGACGACCATGTCACCTTCGTGCTCGGCGAGGATCTGGTCATCCGCAAGTTCAAGCTGCTCGATGGTGCGGTCGACACGCTGGAGAACACCGAGCGCGAGGACCTGCGCGCCGAGCTCGAAGCGCGGTTCGCGCTGATGAGCCACGAACTGCGCCGGCTGTTCACCGTGCTCGAGCCCGCCCTCAAGCTGTCGAAGGTGGAGTAACCGCGGCATGTTCTTCCGCGCCCGCCCGCCGCGCGTCGCGCCGCCGCCGGTGCGCGTGCCGCTGCAGGTGACATTGCCCGACGGCCGCGTCGTCGACGTCAAGCGTGTCGACAACCGCAGCGTGCGCGGCCTGCGGTTGACGGTGACCGAACGCGGCGTGCGACTGACCGTGCCGCCGCGCACCAGCGACCGTCGCGCGCTCGCCTTCGTGCAGGACAACGCGGCCTGGCTCGCCGGCCAGCTCGCGCATACGTTCGGCGACGTGCAGCCGCTGCGCATCGGCGAAAGCGCGACCTTGCCGCTGCGTGGCGCCGACGCGCCGCTGCACTGGCGCGAAGGCCGTTTCCTGCGCGTCGAGGTCGAGGACGCTGGCATCGTCGCGACGTTGCCGGCCGCGATTTCCGAAGTCGCGGTGCGCAAGGCGTTTTCGAATTTCTACCTGGCTCAAGCGCGCGCCGATGTCGGCCGCTGGATGCCGAAGTACCTGCCGACACTGCCGCGCGGTCCACGCACGATCACCATCCGGCCGCTGACCTCGCTATGGGGTTCGCTTGCACCGAACGACCGCATGCGCCTCGATCTCGCGCTCGTGCTCGCTCCCCCCGCCGCGTTCGAATACGTGCTGGTGCACGAGCTCTGCCACCTCATCCAGACGAATCATTCGCCCGCGTTCTGGAGCGAGGTCGAGCAGCGTTATCCGGACTGGCAACCGCAGCGCGATCTGTTGCGTTCGCGTGGACGTCCCATCAAAGCCGCGTTGCGCGCGGTCTGCGAAGCACGCGTACTTCCACACGATTGAGTGTCGTCGGCACGCTTTTGCATGCTCGCGTTCGGCTATATGCGCGCATCACGCAATCACGACCGATATCGATGCAAAACGTGCACTGCTCGCGAAACGGCCATCGTTTTTTCGTGGATATCCCGTTAAAGCGAGCCCGTCCGTAACGACGCGAGCCACGCAAAATTTTCCGGCGCGACGCAGGCTTTTCTGTGAAAACGTGCAAACCACATTAAGCGCGAAAGCCGCTTGCGTTGGGAAAGCATTCACGGTCGTGCTTTGTTTGCGAATACGTGACGTGCGTCACGAGTTGGCACGAGATGTGCGATGTGGGCGATGCGTCCGAAAGGGGCGCTTCCTCCCCTAGCAATTCGACATCTCCAGGAGACTCTCATGCGCAAGACACTCATCGCCGCTTCCGTCGCGCTGGCGTTCGGCCTCGTCGCCGCCCCCGCGTTCGCCCAGAGCATCACCGATGCCGCGAACGACAACTCCCGCAGCACGACCGGCCTGCTGGCCCTCGATAGCTCGACCAACGACTCCTTCAACGACAACTCGACGAACGATTCGAATAACGACAGCCGCTCGGGCTTCAACAACAACTCGACCAACGATTCCTACAACGACAACTCGACCGACCTGTCGATCGCCGACTCGGGCAACGACAACTCGACCAACGACTCGCACGACGACAACTCGACCGACAACTCGACCGACAACAGCGTCGCTCTGGCCGCGCTCGGTAGCGCCGCGGCGAATAACGGCGGCACGGCGAGCTCGAACATCTCCGACTCGTTCAACACCAACACGGCAGTCGCGGCGACCACGCTTCTCGGCTCGGTCAGCGGCAACGGCTTCGGCTCGGTCGGTAACGGTGCGACCAACTCCGGTGGCGCGCGTGGCGGCAGCGGCGGCGACGGCGGCGCGGGCCTCGGCCTGGGTCTCGGCCTCGGCGTGAGCGGCAGCGGTGACGGCGCAGACGGCCGCGGCGGCCGTTCGCGTAGCGGTCGCGGTGGCGACGGCGGCGGCGCGGGCGCGGCGGGCGGCACCAGCGCGCTCATCCCGATTCTGAGCAGCGTGGGCGGCGGCGACACGACAGACGCGACGGCCGGCGACGGCGGCGACAGCGCGGCGTCGACCGGCGGCGACGGCACGGGCGGCTCGATTGCGACCGGCGACGGCTCGGGCACGGGCACCGGCACCGGCACGGGCGGCGCGGGCGCGTCCGGCGGCGCGGGCGGCTCGGCGTATGCCGATGCAGGCGCGTTCGACATGTCGAACCAGGCGAACGGCTCGGCCAATGCGGCGGCCGGCATCATGATCATCGGCCAGAACAGCGGCGCGATGTCCATGGTCCAGCAGGCTGTGACGGTGCAGTCCAACCTCAACGTGGGCGGTCACTGAGTCCGGATCCGGTGCGCCGCTCCGGCGGCGCATCCCGGTACTTCGACGCCGGCGGGGTTCGCCCCGCCGGTTCCGTCCCAGGTCTGCGGACCTCCTGACAGGAGACTGCCCATGCGACTGCCTCTCTACGCGGCTCTCGTGATCGTCGGCGCCTCAGCGCTCGTGGCGCCCACCGCGCGTGCCACCGAAACGATCGATCCGCTGCTGGTTTCCGTCGTCGTCCACGCGGCGGCCGAACTGCCGGCCCTTCCGTCCGATGCGACGACCTCGCCCGAAACGCTGCTCGCTCCGCCCGTCGCCACCGACGCGCTCGACGATCTGCGCGGCGGTACCGACAACAAGACCATCATCACCAACACCTCCGACATCGACGGCAACGTCGACAGCAATACCGCGGTCAACACCGTCAGCGGCGCTAACCTGGTCGCGGGGGGTTCGTTCGGCAACGCCGCCGGCCTCAATACCGTCATCCAGAACAGCGGCAACAACGTGCTGATCCAGAACAGCACCATCGTCAGCATCCAGTTCTCGCCCACGCCATGAGGCAGGGCGCGACCTGGTCGCTGGTGGTCGGGCTTGCGCTCGCGACGGGCGCTGGCGCGACCACGCTCGACGTACGACCGCCCGGCCAGCGGTACTCGGTACCGGTCACCAGCCTGAAGGAAGCGCGCTTTCGCACGACCGTGCGCCAGCAGTACGACTTCAGCTGCGGCTCGGCGGCGGCGGCGACGCTGCTGACCTTCCAGTACGGCCATCCGGTCAGCGAGGCCGAGGTCTTCCAGCAGATGTTCTCCACCGGCGATCCGCGCCGGATCCGCAAGGAAGGCTTTTCGATGCTCGACATGCGGCGCTATCTCGCGTCGCAGGGCTTCGAGGCCGACGGGTTCCAGCTCCCGCTCGACAAGCTGGCCGAAGAAGGCCTGCCCGCGATCGTGCTGCTCAACGACCGCGGCTACCGGCATTTCGTCGTGGTGAAAGGCATTCGTGGCGAACGCGTGTTGCTGGGCGATCCGTCGCGTGGCACCCGCGCCATGCCGCGAAGCCAGTTCGAACGCTTATGGGACAACCGCGTGCTTTTCGTGGTGCATAACCGCCGCGAACTGGCCCAATTCAACCGACCGGCCGACTGGCGCATCGCGCCCGGCGCGCCGATCGACACCGTCATCCAACGCGAGGGCCTGCAGAACTTCGCAACGCCCAAGCACGGACCGGGAGACTTCTGATGCGCTTTCCTGCCCTGCTCGCTCCGTTCCTCTTCGCCGTGCTGACCTTCGCGACGCCCGCGCGCGCCGACGAGGTCGACCTCGGCCCGCCTGTCCCGCAAGACCGCCTCGACGAACTGCGTGGCGGCTTCGACATCAACCCCGGCCTGTCGGTCGCGTTCGGCTTCGAACGCCTGGTCACCGTCAACGGCCAGCTGCTGGTCACCCAGCAGATCGAGATCCCCGATATTTCCAAGATGACGCTCGACCAGGCCACGCAGCTCGCGTCGATCACCCAGGGCCAGACCGTGCAGGTCGGCGGCGGCACCTCGATTACGCCGGGCATGGGGACGCTGGTGATCCAGAACGCGCTCGACGGCCAGACGATCGAGTCGTTGACGTCTCTTCACGCCACCGTCAATACCCTGAGTCTGTTGCACGACATTCATTTCACCCAGTCGCTGGGCGATTCACTGCGCCTGGGCGGGCCGTAATGCCGCGATGCCACCTGTGAGAATGCCCATGTCAAGGATGCCGATCCGCCTGTCCCTCGCCGCCGCGATTTCCCTCGCCCTGGCCGCCAACGCGCAGGCGCAGGAGGCCGACCGCGTCACCCAGCTCGAGGCGCTCGTGCACGAGCAGGCCGCCGCGCTGGCCGCGATGAAACAGACCGTCGATGCGCAGTCGCACGACATCGCCGACCTGCGGCAACAGCTGCACGATCGCGATCTCGATGCCCTGCGCGGCGAAGGCGCACCCGCCGCGTCGCTCGCGGGCGCCGCTGCGGCGGCGACCAGCGTGGTGTCCGCGGCGGCGACATTGGATGCGATGTCGCCGCTTCCGCAGTCGACGAGTGGTGGCGGCGCACCGGTGGCGCCGCAGCAGGGCACGCCGCCGGGCCAGCAGCCGGTCGGCCGCGCGCCGACGGAAGAAGCCACGCGGCCGCAGGTCGCGCAGATCTTCGACCAGCCGGGCGTGCTCACGCCGCACGGCAAGTTCGTGGTCGAACCGTCGCTGCAGCTCGGTTACTCGGCGTCCGACCGCGTCGCGCTGATCGGCTACACGATCATCCCCGCGATCCTCATCGGCCTGATCGACGTGCGCCAGGTCAAGGCGACCGTCGCCACCGCGACGCTCACCGGCCGCTGGGGCGTGACCAACCGCTTCGAGCTGGAAGGCCGCGTTCCGTATCTCTACGCGAACACCGACACGATCAGCCGCGAGATCTTCACCGGCTCAGCCACCGATCGCGTGTTCAACACGCACGGCAGCGGCATCGGCGACGTCGAGATGACCGCGCGTTACCAGTTCAACCAGGGCGGCCCGGACAAGGCGTACTGGGTCGGCTGGCTGCGCTACAAGTCGCGCACCGGCAAGGACGTGTTCGAAGTCCCGACCGACTGCGTGACCCGCTGCGTCGACAACGCCACCGGCACCGGCCTGCCACTCGAACTGCCGACCGGCACGGGCTTCCAGTCGCTGCAGCCGGGCGTGACGTGGTTGTACGCGTCCGATCCCGTCGTGTTCTTCGGCGGTTTCAGCTATCTGCACAACTTCGAGCGCCACAACGTCTCGCGCACGGTCCTCACCGGCGCGCCGGACGGCTTCCCGCAGACCACCACCGACCCGATCGGCGACATCAAGGCCGGCGACGTGCTCGGCTTCAACGTAGGCCTGGGCCTCGCGCTCAACGAGAAGGCGGCGCTGTCGTTCGGCTATGACCATTCCTGGGTCGACAACATCAAGCAGAACGGCGAAACGCTTCCCGGCTCCGCGCGCCTGATGCTCGGCACGCTGCTGGTCGGCGCTTCGTACACGTTCAACCAGCACGCCAGCCTCAACATCTCGCTGGGCGTCGGCGTCACCCGCGATACGCCCGACACGACGTTCACCGTGCGCCTGCCGATCACGTTCTGAGTCCCCACGCACGAACGTGACGGCCCGCGACCCCGCGCTTCGGCGCGGGGTTTTTCATGCGCGATCGATCAGCCGCCGCGCAGGAACGGCGCGATCACTTCGGCGACCTGCCCGGGAATTTCCATGTGCAGGTGATGCCCGCCATCGATGCCGACCACGTCGACATCGCGCAGCCGCGCCGCGCGTTCGTCGCGCGCATCGGCCGGGAAGAAGCGGAACGCCGGCACCGCATGCACGAGCTTGACCGGGCATTCGATCGCCGCGATCACGTCGCGCATCTGGCCTTCGGTCATGCGCACCGCGGTGGGTTTCGTCAGCCGCGCATCACTGCGCCAGGTGAAACCGCCTTCACCCGCGGGCGCGAGGCCGCGTTCGACGATCAACCGCGCCGCGGGTTCCGTCAGACCACCGGCTTGGAGTCGCGCACGCACCGCGGTAGCGATGTCAGGGAAGACGCGGCGTCGCGAACCGGCGGCTTCGCCGTGCGACGCGAACGCATCGCGCAGTCGAACCGCGGTGCGGTCCTCGGCTTCGGTGAGGCCACCGAGTGCTTCGATCAATGCGAGCTTTTCGATGCGCTCGGGCGCGGCGGCAGCCACCAGCGTCGACGTCGCGCCGCCCATCGAATGCCCCAGCAACGAGAAGCGCGACCAGCCGAGTGCGTCCGCCGCCGACAGCACGGCGCGTGCAGCAGCGACCAGCGTGTACTCGCCCGACGAAGGCAAATGCGCACTCGCGCCGTGGCCCGGCAGATCGAGCGCAACGAGATCGAGGCCGTGCAGGTGCGCCGACATCGGCAGGAAGCTCGCCGCGTTGTCGAGCCAGCCGTGCAATGCGAGCACCGGCGCGCCGCCGTGACCGAAGCGCAGCGCGGCCAGGCGCCCGAACGGCGTATCGAGCGTGATCTCGCGCATCAGCCGGCGAACGCGCGACGCGAGATGTCGGCGAGCACGCGCGCATGCGACGGCGTGTCGTTGAGGCAGGGGATGTAGTTCATGCGGCCGCCCGCGGCCGCGAATTCGTGCGCGAGCATGTCCGAGATTTCCTCGAGCGTTTCCAGGCAGTCGACCGCGAAACCCGGGCAGGCGACATCGACATCCAGCACGCCGCGCGACGCGAAGTCCTGCAGCGTCGCCTGCGTCGACGGCCCGATCCATTTTTCCTTGCCGAACTGCGACTGGTACGACAGCGACCACTGCGAACGCTCGAGTCCGAGCGCCTGCGCGATCGCGGCCGACGACGCTTCGCACTGCGCCTGGTACGGGTCGCCGCGGCGGATGAAGCGCTCGGGCAGGCCGTGGAACGAGAACAGCAGATGGCGATCGCCGCTGGTGTTCGGACGTGCGCTGCGGATGCTGTCCGCAACGGCGGCGACCCAGCCGGCGTCGAGGTGGTACTCGTCGACGAAGCGCGTGGGCAGCGACGGAATGCGATCGACGACATCGGCGACCGATGCAGTCGTCGACGTCGAGTACTGCGGGTACAGCGGCAACACGACGACACGTTCGATGCTGTCGTCCTTCAATCGCGCCAGCGCCTCCTTCAGCGACGGCCGCCCGTAACGCATCGCGTCGACCACGCGCACGTCGGGCATTTCTACCTGCACCGCACGCGCAAGGCGCCGCGTGTACACCGCGAGCGGCGAGCCGCCGTCCTCGCCTTCGATCCAGATCGACGCGTACTTCTTCGCCACCGGCTTGCCACGCACCGGCAGGATCACAAAGTGCAGCAGCGGGCACCACAACCACCGCGTGAGGTCGACGACGCGGTGGTCGTGCAGGAATTCGGCAAGATACCTGCGCACATCGCGCGGCGTCGGCGCATCGGGTGTGCCGAGGTTGACGAGGACGAGCGCGGTGCGCGGAGCGGCGGAAGTCATCCCGATAGCATGACAGCGCGACCGGCCGCTTCGTCGCCGCAGAGTGCAACGACGCGTCGCCCGGACGGCCTCGCAAGCGACCGTCGCTCCGGTTGCTTGATATTCATCGCGACATCACTAGCCTGAACCACCCGTTTAGCCCGGTATCCGTCATGGCCCGTCGTCCCCGCCTGTCCGGCCTCGTCCTCGCCCTGAGCCTCGCCGTCGCCGCACCGACCGTGTTCGCCGGCCCCGCCGAAGACGCCCGCGCCCAGAACGCGTTGCGCGTGCTTCGCGAGATCCGCGAGATCCCCGAGTCGTCGATCCCCGACCGGCTGCTCGACGAGGCACGCGCAATCGTGGTGGTGCCCGACGCGCTGAAGATCGGCCTGGTGGTTGGCGGCCGTCGCGGGCATGGCGTCATGGCGGTGAAGAACCCGGACGGCACCTGGTCGCAGCCGGCGTTCGTCAAGCTCACCGGCGGCTCGATCGGCCTGCAGGCGGGCCTGCAGTCGGCGGACATCGTGCTGGTGTTCCGCGGCGAGCGCGGCATCGATTCCATCGTCAACGGCAAGGTGACGCTGGGTGCGGACGCGGCGGTCGCCGCCGGCCCGGTCGGTCGCAGCGCGGCCACCGCCACCGACGGCCAGCTCAAGGCCGAGATCTGGTCGTGGTCGCGCGCACGCGGGCTGTTCGCCGGCGTCGCACTGGACGGCGCAGTGCTGCAGGTCGACGACGTGGCCGACCAGCTCGCGTACGGCGAAGGCACCACGCCGCGCATGATCTTCGAGGGCCGCGCCAAGGGTGCGCCGTCGAACGCGCTGGTCGACTTCCGCGACGCGCTCGAGGAAGCCACCGCCGCCGCACGCGCCGAACGCAACGGCACGCCGCCTGCGACCGCAACCATCCCCGCATCCGCCAACGTCGTGCCGGTCACCACGGTGACGCCGACGAGCAGCAGCACGCCGGTCGCGGCGTCGGCGTCGGCGTCGGCGAGCGCCGATCCC
The DNA here is from genome assembly GCF_054057595.1 of Lysobacter sp. HA18. NCBI lineage: Bacteria > Pseudomonadati > Pseudomonadota > Gammaproteobacteria > Lysobacterales > Lysobacteraceae > Lysobacter > Lysobacter sp. HA18. The sequence goes on along the minus strand of NZ_JBSRZL010000001.1, from coordinate 279,101 downwards.
AAGCCGCAGCCGTTCCAGAACGCGGATCCGTCGGTGAAAACCGAACCGCTGCCGTAAACGCGCGGATAGGCGCTGCGTTATCCTGATCGTCTCCATTTTTTCGCAGCGAGCAGCGCCATGGGCAGCCTGAGCATCACCCACTGGTTGATCGTGCTGGTCATCGTCGTGGTGATCTTCGGTACCAGCCGCCTGAAGAACGCCGGCAAGGACATCGGCGACGCGGTGCGCGAGTTCAAGAAGGGCGTTCGCGGCGACGACGAGCCTGATCGCCTGCGCGACGAGCGCCGCAAGGACGACGTCGACACGCGCACCCGCGACACCAGCGATACCGACCGCGACCGCCGCTGAGCGCCCGCGCGGCGCCATGTTCGACATCGGCTTCTCCGAGCTGCTGCTCACCGCGCTGGTCGCGCTGATCGTGCTCGGGCCGGAGAAGCTGCCCAAGGCCGCGCGCATGGCCGGCATGTGGATCCGCCGCGCCCGCACGCAGTGGCAGGCGGTCAAGAACGAACTCGAGAACGAACTCGCCGACGAGGACATGCGGCGCAGCATCCTGCGTGCGCGCGACGAACTGCGCGAGGCGCAGGAATCGCTGCGTGCGCAGCTGGCCGACGTCGAAGCGCGGATGACGCGTGCCGGCGATGCGCCTGAACTCGGCGCGCCATTGCCGTCGACCGATGCGACCCCGCTGCAGGCGCAACTCGCCGATGTCGAAGCCTCGATGACGCGACCCGCACCCGTCGACGATTCCATCCCGCCGTCGAACGCACCGCATGAGCGGCGCTGACGCGCAGCTTCCACCCGACGCCCCGCGCCTGCTCGATCACCTGATCGAACTGCGCGCGCGGCTGCTGCGTGGCGCCGTCGGCGTGATCCTCGCGTTCGTGGTGCTGATGCCGTTCGCCGGCAAGCTCTACACGCTGCTCGCGCAACCGCTGGTCAAGACGCTGACCGGCACGGGCCGCCTGATCGCGACGGAACCCGCCGGCGGCTTCTTCGTGCCGATGAAACTCGCCTTCATGACGGCGATCTTCATCACCGCGCCGTGGCTGCTCTACCAAGCGTGGGCGTTCGTCGCGCCAGGCCTGTACAAGCGCGAGAAGCGCATCGCGCTGCCGTTGCTGGTGTCGGCGGTGACGCTGTTCTACGCCGGCTGCTCGTTCGCGTATTTCGTGGTGCTGCCCGCCGCGTTCGCGTTCCTCGCGCGGTTCACGCCCGACGTCGTCGCGCAGACGCCCGACATCGGCAAGTACCTGGACTTCGTGTCGGTGATCTTCCTCGCGTTCGGCGTCAGCTTCGAGCTGCCCGTCGCGCTGGTGATCCTGTCGCTGCTGGGCTGGGTGACGCCGGCGCAGCTGCGCGAATGGCGCGGCTACGCGGTGGTCGGCATCTTCGTCGTGGCGGCGGTGATCACGCCGCCCGACGTCGTATCGCAGCTGATGCTCGCGATCCCGATGTGCCTGCTGTACGAGGCCGGCATCGTCGCCTCGGCGCTCGTCGCGAAACGCTGACTCAGGCTTCGATCTGCATGCGCGTGTCGACGCTGCCGGCGTCTGCCGGCGGGTCGAACATGTCGCGCCAGGCGTAGTAGCTCACCGCGACCAGCACGACCAGCACGCCGACCGCGAACGCCGCCCACACCGCGAGCGCGATCATCGCGCCGAGCACCGGGTGGATGACCGCGGCGATGCCGCCGACGACCGCGGTGATCAGCGTCACCACGATGGCGGCGATCACGAAGCCGACCAAGAACACCAGCGAGGCGAGCAGGTTCGCGCCGAGGTTCACCACCGACGCGCGGAAACCCAGCCGCAGGCTTTCCATGATGCCGACGTTCGACAGCGCGATCAGCGGCACGCACAGCAGCATCAGCGCCGCGCTGAAGTAGTTGAAGACGAACTGCAGGATCTGCACGAAGAACAGCAGCACCGGATGCTCGGGCTCCGGCGGCACGATGTAGTGGCCACTCAACGCGCCCTGCAGCGCCTTCATGCTGTCGGCCCAGTACTGCGGGCCGGTAAGCAGCACGATCAGCGCGACGCAGCCGAGGTTGAACACGATCTGCACCAGGCCCAGCGTCATCAGCGGACGCGCGCGTCCATGGCCGAAGGCCGCGAACAGGTCGCGCGCACGCGTCGGCCGGCCGTTCTCGGCCTCGTGCATCACGTGGATCAGGCCCGCGAGCAGCACCGGCATCACCAGCGTCAGCACGACGAACAGCGGGATCGCGACGGCGATCGATTCGCCGAACGACAGATCGTTGCGGCCCTGCAGTCGCGACGCCACCGGCAACACGGCGAGCACGGATGCGAAGTACAGCGTGCACAGGAACAGCACCGCCGCGCCGAACACCGCGCGCGGGTTGCGACGGCCGATATTGACCGCCTCCTTCATCCACTCCACGCCGCGCGCGACGGGCACCTTGCGCACGTTCATGCGCGGCCCTCCGCGCGGTCGAAGGCGAACTTCACGAACCGCTGCAGCACACGGCGCGCATGCGGCGTCGCGCTGACGCCGCGCTCGGTCGACTCCGCGCACAGGCCTTCGCCGTGCAACGCATCGCGGCGCGCGCGCACGTAACCGCGCATGTGCGTGGTGCTGAACTCCGGATGGAACTGCACGCCCCACACGGAATCGCGCCAGCGGTAGGCGTGCACGGGGTCGTGGTCGGACTTGGCGAGCAAGGTGGCGCCCTCGGGCAGCTTGAGCACGGACTGCAGGTGCGTGGCCTGCGCCGCGAAATGATGCGGAACGCGCGCGAACAACGGGTCGTCGTTCGACGGCGGCAGGCGTTCGATCTCCACCGTGCCCATCTCGCGGCCTTCCGGATGCCAGCCCACCTCGCCGCCGAGCGCATGCGCGATCAGCTGGTGGCCGTAGCAGATGCCGAACAGCGGCAGCCCGGCCTGGGCGGCATCGCCCAGCCACGCGGCGGTGCGTTCGCTCCAGTCAAGGCGCTCGGTGACCATCGCGCCCGAGCCGGTGATCACCACGGCGGCGAAGTCGTCGCGTGCGGGTAACGGCTCGCCATGCTCGACGTCGACCACCACCACCGCGTCGCGCGGCAGGCCGGCGGCGGTGCGGATCCAATGCGGAAAACCGCCGTAGCGGCGCATCGAGGCGACCGGCTGGCCGGTTTCGAGGATGAGGACGGGAGGCATCACGGCCGGGGGACCATGGAAACGGGTGGGAGCGGGCACGCGTGCGCGTCGCGATCGGGCCGCTGAAGGCCCGTAAAAAGGGGGCGAAAATGCCGTCGCTATACTAGCCCGCTTTCCGCGCAGCCACACGGAACGACGCATGCCGGCCCCTACGTTCCAGGAACTCATCCAGCGCCTCAACGCCTTCTGGGGCGACAAGGGCTGCACGCTCATCCAGCCGCTCGACCTCGAGGTCGGCGCCGGCACGTTCCATCCCGCGACGTTCCTTCGCGCGCTCGGCCCCGAGCCGTGGAACGCAGCCTACGTCCAGCCGTGTCGCCGCCCCACCGACGGCCGCTACGGCGAGAACCCGAACCGCCTGCAGCGTTACTACCAGTACCAGGTGGTGATGAAGCCGTCGCCGCCGAACATCGTCGAGTTGTACTTCGACTCGCTCAAGGCGCTCGGCGTCGACCCGCAGGTGCACGACCTGCGCCTGGTCGAAGACAACTGGGAATCTCCGACGCTCGGCGCCTGGGGCCTGGGCTGGGAGGTCTGGCTCAACGGCATGGAAGTCACGCAGTTCACCTACTTCCAGCAGGCCGGCGGCATCGAATGCCGCCCGGTGCTCGGCGAGATCACCTACGGTCTCGAGCGCCTGTGCATGTACCTGCAGAACGTCGACAACGTGTTCGACCTGGTGTGGACGATCGGCCCGGACGGCACGCCCGTCACCTATCGCGACGTCTATCACCAGAACGAAGTCGAGCAGAGCGCGTACAACTTCGAGCATGCGGACGTCGCCGAACTGTTCCATCGTTTCGACGCCTGCGAGGCCGAAGCCAACAAGCTGATCGAACTCGGCCTGCCGCTGCCGGCCTACGACCAGGTCTGCAAGGCGTCGCATTCGTTCAACCTGCTCGACGCGCGTCGCGCGATCAGCGTGACCGAGCGCCAGCGCTACATCCTGCGCGTGCGCAAGCTGGCGCAGGGCGTGGCGCAGGCCTACTTCGCGCAGCGCGAGAAGCTCGGCTTCCCGGGGCTGAAGAAGCCGGCGGTGACGGCATGATCCTGATCGGCATGTACGACTCGCCGTTCACGCGTCGCGTCGCGATCGCACTGGCGCTGCGCGGCATCGCGTTCGAGCATCGCCCGTGGTCGGTCGGTGCGGACTTCGACCGCATCCGCGAGTACAGCCCGCTCGGTCGCGTGCCGGTGCTGGTGCTCGACGACGGCGACGTGCTGATGGAGTCGTCGTCGATCCTCGACTGGATCGAACACGAAACGCCGGGCGCGCCGTTGCTGCCCGCGAGCGGCACGGAACGTCGCGAAGCCATGCGCCTGATCGGACTCGCCAGCGGTGCGGCCGATCGCGCCGTCGCCATCGTGCTCGAGCGCATTTTCCATTCGCCGGACAAGCGCTCGCAGCCGCTGCTCGATCGCAGCCTCGCGCAGATCGAAGGCACGTATGCCGCGCTCGATGCCGCCTGCGCCGCGCGTGCGGGCCAATGGCTCGTCGGCGACACCATGACGCTCGCCGACATCACCGTCGCCTGCTACGTCACGCACGGCAGCAACGCCGCGCCGGTCGAACTGTCGCGCTGGCCTGCGCTCGCCGCGCATGTCGAACGCTGCGAAGCACTCGATGTCTTCGCGTCGCACTACGTTCCATTCTTCGTTCCGCAGCCGAAGGGTCGCGCGGCATGACCAACCCTGTCGTCGTCTCCACGGGGTGGGGCGCGTTTATGGCCGGCGTGTTCTGCGCGTACTGGGCGCAGACGACGAACCGCAATCCTTGGGTGTGGTTCGCGTTCGGCTTTTTTCTCGCGCCGATTGCGGGCCTGGTACTGCTGTGGAAAAACGCGCAAGCCCACCCGATTCCTCCGAATCTCCATGAGCGTGGCCGCGACGATCTGATCGCGATGCGCAAGGACGTCATATGAGCGCGATGAAGCCGCTGCTGATCGAACTCGGCACCGAGGAACTGCCCGTCAAGGCATTGCCGGCGCTCGCGCAGGCGTTCTTCGACGGTATCGTCGCCGGGCTGGAAAAACGCGGCGTGGAAATCGACCGCACGGGTGCGAAGCCGCTGTACACGCCGCGTCGCCTCGCGGTCGCGCTCCCGAAGGTGGCGCTGCAGCAGCCGGAACAGAAGTCGGAAGTGCTGGGGCCGTATCTCAACGTCGCGCTCGACGCGAACGGTGCGCCGACGCGCGCGCTGGAAGGCTTCGCGCAGAAGGCCGGTGTCGACTGGACGCAGCTGGAGCGCGTCACCGACAACAAGGGCGAGCGCTTCGTGCATCGCGCGGTGAAGCCGGGTGCGTCGACCGCGTCGCTGCTGGGCGAGATCCTCGCCGAGGCCGTCGCCGGCATGCCGATTCCCAAGCCGATGCGCTGGGGCGCAAACGAGTTCGGTTTCGCGCGTCCGGTGCATTGGCTGGTGGTGCTGCTCGGTGGCGACATCGTCGACGTCGAACTGCTGGGCGTGAAAGGCGACCGCATGAGCCGCGGCCATCGCTTCATGCACGACAAGCCGGTGTGGTTCACCGATCCCACCGACTACGTGGAATCGCTGCGCATGGCCAAGGTGCTGGTCGATCCGGACGAGCGCCGCGGGCAGATCCGGGGCGAGGTGGAGCGCGCCGCGCGCTCGGTCGAAGGCGTCGCGCGCATCGAGCCCGGCATCCTCGAAGAGGTCAATGGCCTGGTCGAATGGCCGAAGGCCGTGCTGTGCAGCTTCGAGCGCGAGTTCCTCGCCGTGCCGCAGGAAGCGCTGATCGCCACCATGGAGGCGAACCAGAAGTTCTTCCCGGTGCTCGATTCCAGCGATCGCCTCTCCGAGCATTTCGTCGGCATCGCCAACATCGAGTCGAAGGACGAGTCAGAAGTGCGCAAGGGCTACGAGCGCGTGATCCGTCCGCGCTTCGCCGATGCGAAATTCTTCTTCGACGAAGACCTCAAGCAGGGCCTGGTCGCGATGGGCGACGGGCTGTCGACCGTCACCTACCAGGCCAAGCTCGGCACCGTCGCCGACAAGGCCGCGCGCGTCGCATCGCTCGCCGAGGGCATCGCGGCGGAGGTCGGTGTCGAGCCCTCGCTCGCGCGCCGCGCAGCGGAAGTGTCGAAAAACGACCTGCAGTCGCGCATGGTCGGCGAGTTCCCGGAACTGCAGGGCATAGCCGGTCGTTATTACGCGTTGCACGACGAAGCGCTGGCCGACGTCGGCGACACCGGTCGCTACGAACTCGCGCAGGCGCTGGACGAAGGCTACATGCCGCGTTTCGCCGGCGATGCGATCGCAGGCTCGACGTTGGGCCAGGTCGTCGCGATTGCCGAACGCCTCGACACGCTTGCCGGTGGTTTCGCCGCGGGTCTGCGCCCGACCGGCAACAAGGATCCGTTCGCGCTGCGCCGCAATGCATTGGGTCTTGCGCGTACGTTGCTCGAAGGCCGGCATGATCTGGTGCTACACGACCTCGTCGAACGTGCGGTCGCGCTGCAGCCGGTGCAGGCGAAGGACGCCAGCGCCTACGACGTCACCAACTTCATCTACGAGCGCCTGCGCGGCTACTACGCCGATCGCGGCATCACGCCGCAGCAGTTCGACGCCGTGTTCAACGTCGTGCACGAATCGCTGCCGGACTTCGATGCGCGCCTCGCCGCGATCCGCGAATTCGCGCAGCTGCCGGAAGCCGAAGCGCTGGCCGCGGCGAACAAGCGCATCCGCAACATCCTGCGCAAGGCTGACGGTGAAGTCGCGACGACGCTCGACCCGTCGCTTTATGCCGAGGATGCGGAACGCGAACTCGCGAGCGCGGTCGACAAGGCGATCGCCGACACCGATCCGCTGCTCGATGCGCGCGACTACGTCGGCACGCTTGCACGCTTGGCCGCGCTGCGCCCGGTGGTCGACACGTTCTTCGACAAGGTGATGGTCAACGTCGACGACGAGGCCGTGCGCCGCAATCGCCTCGCGCTCCTGCAGCGGCTGGCGGACCGCCTCGGCAGCGTCGCCGCGATCGAGTACCTGTCGACCTGACATCCGGCCGTCACGGCCGGTTTAACGCGGCCGTCGCTATCCTGAGCCGATGCCGACCCGTCCGCGCGGCCGACGCGCCGTAATCGTCCTACTCCTCGCGTTCGGCGCGTGTTTCCCGGCATGGGCGGCACGCGTCGCGCGCGTCGAAGTGCATGGGCTAGACGAGGTGATGACGACGAACGTCGTCGAGTCGCTCACCCTCAACGACGAAACCGGCACCGATCTCGGTGATCGCCGGCTCGCGTATCTCATCGAACAGGTCGAACCCGAGACGCGCGCCGCGCTGGAACCGTTCGGCTATTACTCGCCGACGGTGAAGGTGAGTCGCGACGGTGAGGTAGTGCGCGTCGACGTGACGCTGGGCTCGCCGGTCAAGATCGGCCGCGAGTCGGTGCGCGTGGAAGGCGAAGCATCGAAGGACGATGCCGTGCGCACGCAACTCGAAGCATTCCGCCCGGTCGTGGGCGAAGTGCTCGATCACACCGCGTACGAGGCGAGCAAGTCGCGCGTGTCGCGCACGCTGGCCGAGCGTGGTTATTTCGATGCCGACCTCACCACGCATCGCGTCGAAGTCGCGCGCGCGACCGGTGACGCGAACATCGACCTGCTGTGGGCGAGCGGCGAGCGCTACCGCATGGGCGCGGTGACGTTCACGCAGACGCCGAAGACCATCGTCAACGACTCGCTGCTGCACAAGATGGTGCGCTGGGAACCGGGCGCGCCCTATCAACAGGCGCGCATCGAGCGCCTGCGCGAATCGCTGCAGCGCCTCGACTATTTCTCCGGCATCGACGTCGCGGCGCGCCCGGAAAAAGCAGTCGATCGCGAAGTGCCGATCGACGTCACGCTGACGCCGGCCAAGCGCAGCGTGTACACGGTGGGCCTGAGCTATGGCTCCGACAGCGGCGCGGGCGTGCACCTGGGCATGGATCGTCGCTGGCTCAACAGTCGCGGGCACAAGGCGATGGTCGACCTCGACTACGCGCAGCGCCGCAAGACGGTGACGCTGCAGTACCGCATTCCCGCATTCGCCTGGGTCGACGGCTGGTACACCGTCGCGCTGCAGGGCGCGGACGAGCAGACCGACTTCATCGACGATCGCCGCCTGGAATTCATCGCGAGCCGCAGCGGGCGCATCAATCGTCATTTCGATGCGGTGGTCGGTGCGCATGTGTTGCGCGAGCGCTGGGCCTACGAGGCGGAAGACGATGGCGACCCGTCGACACCGCCGGACTATCGCTACGCCTCGTTCGTGTATCCGCAGATCGACGCGAGCTATGTCGATGTCGACGACCGCCTGATGCCGCGTCGCGGTTACGGCGCCAGCGCGTTCCTGCGCGGCGGCCGCGGCACGGCGGAAGGCGTGAGCGGCGTGCTGTTCGTGCAGGCGCATGCGGCGCTCAGCTTGTATCACGGCCTCGGCCCGCGCAATCGCCTGATCACACGCGGCGAACTCGGGCAGACGTGGAGCGACACGCCCACCGACCTGCTGCCGCCGAGCCTGCGTTTCCATGCGGGCGGCGAGCGCAGCATCCGCGGTTACGGCTGGCGCGAAGTCGGCCCGCGCATCGGTCCGCCCGGTCGGCGCTTCGCCGTCGGCGCTGAAAAAGTAGTGACGGCGAGCGCGGAGTTCGAGCACTACCTCAACGACAGCTGGGGCGTCGCCGGTTTCGTCGACACCGGTAGCGCGTTCAACGACAAGCCCGACCTGCACACCGGCGTCGGTGTCGGCGTGCGCTGGAAGTCGCCGGTTGGCCCGGTGCGCGTCGACATCGCGCACGGCCTCAACTCACCGGACTCGCCGATACAGATCTATCTCTCGCTGGGAGCGGAACTATGAGCCCGCTGCCCGACGCACCGCCGCGCGACCCGCGCGAACCGACGCCCGAGGAACGCGAGGCGCGCATCCGCGAGCTGCGTGCGAAGCGCCATGCGCGCCTGCGCAAGCTCGGCATCCGCAGCGCGATCTCCACCGGCGTGCTGCTGGTCGCGGTGGTCGCGTTCGCATACTGGTTGCTGACGACGATCGCCGGTCGCGACCTGTTGCTCGCGCAGATCAAGTCGCGGCTTCCCGCCGATGCATCGCTGGAATGGAAGGATGCGGAGGGCCCGGCATCCGGCCCGATGACCTTGCACGACGTGCGCTTTCGCTGGAAGAAGCTCGCGTTCGCCGCGCAGAGCGTCACCATCGATCCGGCGTTGCGTCCGCTACTCGGCCGACGCCTGCGCCTGGACGCGATGCGAATCGAAAGTGCGACGCTCGATCTTCCGCCCAGCGACAAACCGTTCGAACTGCCGCGCTGGCCCGATTCGCTGCCGCAGATCGCGCCGCCGTTGTCGTTGCAGGCGGACGACATCCGCATCGACGGGCTGCGCGTCACGCGCCAGGCCACGCCGCTGATCGACATCCGTCGCGTGCGGGGTGGGCTCGACGCAGCGACCGGCAAGCTCACCGTGTCGCACGTCGACATCGACAGCGATCGCGGGCACTTCGCGTTGAACGGCACGTATGCGCCGGTCGAGCGCTACCGCACCGACCTGATCGCGACCGCGCTGGTGCCGGTCAAGAATTCGCGCACGCCGTTGCGCCTGGGCTTCGTCGCACGTGGGGATCTCGACGCGATGGATGTCGCACTCGCCGGCGCGGCGCCGGGCCCGGTGCGCGCGACACTGACTTTGCGCGGCGCCGATCGTCCACGCTGGCTGCTGCGGGCGAACGCACATGGCATCGACACCGCCGCGCTGTCCGGAACGCCCGCCGATCCGCCGAAGACCACCGACATCGATTTCGACGCGCACGGCGTCGGTGGCGACGGCACGCTGCAGGGCGCCGTCGTCAGCGGCGACACGCGCATCGTCGTGCATCCGTCGACGCTGCATCTGGAACAGCAGGTGCTCGCATTCGCGCCACTGGATGTCGAGCTGCTCGGCGGACGTGTGGTGGTGCGCGGGCGTGGTGATTTCGGCGAGCGTCGCAATGCGCGTGTCGACTACACCGTCGCCGCACGCGGACTGCGTTGGGGCGAAGGCACGTCGCAGGTCGCCGCCGATGCGGATCTCGCGATCGTCGGCACGCAGTCCGCGTGGACGGTCAACGGACGCAGCACGCTGTCGCGCGACGGTCGCAATGCGCAGCTCACGCTCGCGGGAACAGGGCGCCAGACCGAACTTACGTTGCAGCGACTGCAGGCGCGCATGCCAACCGGCGTGCTCGATGCGAACGGCCGCATCACCGCACGGCCGCTGCTCGACTGGAACCTGCACGCGCAGCTGGCGGGTTTCGACCCCGGCTATTTCGCACCCGCGTGGAGCGGTGCGCTGCATGGCGCGATCGCAACGACAGGCCATCGCGACGACGCCGGCGCGCTGCACGCGGTGATCGATGTCCCGCAACTTGGCGGCACGCTGCGCGCGCGTCGCATGGGTGGCAGCGCGCATGTCGCACTCGACGACGGGCTGTATCGCGGCGTCGCGGCATTGAATGTCGGCGGCGGCCGCCTGCTCGCACAGGGCAGCGCAGGTTTCGCGCCGCTCGCGCGCTGGGACGCGAACGTGCAGCTGCAGCGCTTCGATCCGTCGTTCCTCGTCGCGGGGTGGCCGGGCGCCGTGGATGCATCGCTGCACACGCGCGGGTCGCGCTCGGCCGGAACACCGGGGCATGCCGGCGTTCTCGATGCGACCTTCGACGTGCCGCGCATCGGCGGCACGCTGCGCGGTCGCGCGCTGGCTGGTCACGGCAAGGCGCACCTGCGCGGCAGCGATGTCGACGGCGAGGTGCAGCTCACCGCCGGCACGAGTCGTCTCGATGCACGCGGCCGCATCGGCGATCGACTCGATATCGACGCCAGGCTTTCGCCGGTGCAACTCGCCGATCTGCTGCCCGACGCGCGCGGCGTGGTACGCGGCACCTTGCGCGTCACCGGCCCGCGCACTGCGCCCGACGTGGCGGCCGATCTCGACGGTCGCGACGTCGCGTTCGCGGGTTATCGCGCGACGACGCTCGTCGCGAAGGGCCGACTGCCCTGGCACGCGGGCGGTGCCCCGGGTGCGCTCACCGTGCACGGCAGCGGGCTGCAGCTCGGCATGCCGCTGGACGCGCTCGATGCCGATGCACGCGGCGCGGTCGAAGCGCTGCAGCTGCGCGCGAATGCGCATGGCGATTTCGGTGGCGCGACCGTCGCGGGCGCGCTGCGTCACGTCGGCGCGCAGTGGCAGGCGAACATCGCGACGCTGCAACTCTCGCCGACACGCGGTGCCGCATGGCAGTTGTCGCGTGCGACACAGGTGCGCTTCGGCAGCGGTGCGATCGCGGTGGATGCCACGTGCCTGAGGTCGTCCGCCGGCGGCGAGCTCTGCGGCAATGCGGACTGGCCGCGTCGCGGCGCCGACATCACCGCGCGCGGCCTGCCGCTGACGCTGATCACGGGCTACCTGCCGGCGCGCGCGGGCGGCACGCCGTGGCTGGTCAGTGGCAGCGTCGACGCGCAGGCGCAGGTGCGTCGTGCCGGTGCCTCATGGCGCGGCACTGCGCACGTGACGTCGCCGCAGGGCGGTTTCCGGCTCGATGCCACGCAAGCGTACGAAGTGCTGCGTTGGCGTGCACTGGATGCGCGCGTTGTGTTCGATCCGCAGCGGCTGCAGGTCGACCTCAACTCCGGCCTGTTCGATCGCGGCCGCATACAGGGCCACGTCAGCAGCGGCTGGGCGGCATACGCGCCGCTGTCGGGCGATGTCAGCGTCGACACCGACGAGCTCACCTGGATGGAGCTGTTCTCGCCCGACATCGTCGACCCGCGCGGACACGTGACAGGTCGCATCACGCTGGGCGGCACACGACTCGCGCCGGCACTGGGCGGGCATGCGCAACTCACCGGCTTCACCACCGAGATGCCGGCGCTTGGGCTCAACCTGACGCAGGGCGTGGCCACGCTCGACGCCGGGCCCGACGGCAATGCGCGCATCAATGGTCATGTGCGCTCCGGCGATGGCGTGCTGAACATCGACGGCCGCCTCGGCTGGCGCGACACCGGCGCGCCGCTGCAGCTCAACCTGCGCGGCACGAACGTGCAGGTCGCGAACACCCGCGAACTGCGCGCGGTCGCCAATCCCGACGTGCAGGTGCGCACGTCGGCGGGCCAGCCGATCACCGTCACCGGCACCGTGGTCGTGCCGTCCGCGCTGCTGATGCTCGAGCGTCTCGACGGCCCCGTGAGCGCGTCGCCCGATGTCGTCGTGCTCGATCCGGTCGATGCGAAGGCCGAGGTCAAGACGCCGCTCGCGCTCGATCTCGCACTGGTCGCCGGCAACGACGTTCGCCTGCAGGGCTTCGGCCTGGACGGCAAGCTGACCGGGCGCGTGCAGGTGCGGCAGTCGCCGGGCAGCGGCACGTCGGCACGCGGGCAGATGGATGTGAGCGGTCGCTACGTCGCGTACGGGCAGAAGCTCGACGTCACCCGCGGGCATCTGGTCTGGCAGGGCGGCGACATCGGCGATCCGATCCTCGACGTGCGCGCCGAGCGCGATGTCGGCGGCGTCACCGCAGGCATCGATGTCACCGGTCGTGCGTCGCGGCCGCGCGCGAACGTGTGGTCGAGCGACGGCGGTACGCAGTCCGAGGCGTTGTCGTATCTCGCGCTCGGCCGTGCGTTGCCGACGGTGGGCGGCGAACAGGGCGACCAGATCAGTGCGGCGAGCGCGGCGTTGTCGGCGGGTGGCAGCCTGCTCGCTTCGCAGCTTGGCGCGCGGCTCGGCCTCGACGATGCGGGCGTGAGCCAGAGCCGCACGCTCGGCGGCAGCGTGATCGGCATCGGCAAGTACCTGTCGCCGCGCCTGTATGTCGGCTACGGCGTATCGCTGTTCGGTTCCGGGCAGGTGCTGACGCTGAAGTACCTGATCCGTCGCGGCGTCGACTTCACCTTCGAATCGAGCACGGTGGAAAACCGCGCGTCGCTGAACTACCGCAAGGAAAAGTGATGCTCACGCGCCGGCAGCGGCAGGCGCGCTAGCGTCGCGCTGTCCTGTTCGCGGAGTACGGCGATGACCAAGTTGCATGGCGACGATCCGAACGACGAGGAAGTGCGCTTCGAGCGCGGCGAGCTGCGTAAACCTGATGATCGCCACGACCAGCCCGGCCAGGGCGCGGTGCTGACGCCGCCGAACGACGGCCACGAGCGCGACTTGCGCCGGGATCCGCTCGCCGAGCCACGCACCGAAACCGCACCCGAAGGCACGCCGCGCGCGGACGGCGGAAACGGCTAGACGTTTTTACGGCGACTGACGCGTATCGTCGGATGCGCGTCCGCTGTTGCGTCCACTTTCGACGTCGCGGTCGGCCGCGTCGTGCAGGCGCTCGCCGCGATCCTTCTCGTTCGATGTGCGTTCGTCGTCGCCGGCGTTCGATGCGGGCGACGCGTGATCGGATGATGGTGAACGCGTCATGGCGGAGTCCTCTGCGAGCCGTGTCAGCGTCGCCGGTGCGCCGTAAACCTGCGTGATGCCTGAGCGCATTCAGCAACGAAATTCATGTGACCTAACGAAAAAGACCCGCGCCGAAGCGCGGGTCCTGTTGATTGCCGTGCGATGGATCAGGCGCCGGCGGGCGTGGTCGAACCACCCTGCTTGGCCTGCAGGGCCTTGGCCTTGTCCAGATGCTGCTGCACGTGATCGCGCGTCATCTGCAGGTGCTTCTTGACGGCGTCGTCGGTGGCGGCCGGGATCAGCATCGTGTCGAGCTTGTTCAACGCGTCCTGGTGGTCGGTGACCATCGCGTCGATGTAGGCCTTCGCGTATGCATCGCCGTCGAGCGCGGCGAGCTGCTGCGTCTCGGCGTCACCCTTGCTCTTCATGTCGGTGATCGCCGGCGTGTCGGCAGGTGCGCCACCGTTCTTGTCGAGCAGCTTCTTGGTGTCCGACATGTTCTTGCCGTGCTCGGTCTGCATCTGGTTCGCATACGCGAGCACGTCGCCGGTGACCTTCTTGCTCTTCGCCTGCTCGGCCGTCTTGATCTCGTGATCGTTGACGACGTTGAGCAGGGCGAGCGCTTCGCCCTGGCTCGGCGGCGTGGCCGGCGGCGTAGCAGCGGTATCGGCGGGCGGCGTTGCGGTCGGCGTGCCGGCAGCGGTGGTGCCGCTGTTGGTGGCGTCGTTCGCTGCCGTGTCGGTCGTCGGCGCCGGCGTGTTGTTGGTGCCACCGGCGGTATCGGCGTTGCGATTGCACGCGGTGGTCGCGAGCATCACCAGCGCGGCGGCTGCGAGTGCGAGAGGGGTTTTGGCGTTCATGCGGACGTCTCCATTCGTGGGGATGCTGCGACGTAGCGGTTCGGAGCATGGACCCGTGTGTGGGCCGGACGGCGACGCTACCCCCGTTCAGGGCGACGGCTCGTGAAGGCATGGCCGCTGCGCACCACCGCACGAATTGCACGCCGACGGGCGGTCGCTTCGAAGGCGTTCGCACGACATGCATGCGATTCGCACGCTGGCACGCTCATTGCGATGGATGCGGCACCACCATCCATCAGGAGTGCGTTGCGATGGCATTGAGCCTCAACGACATCAAGGGCTGTCCGATCGACCGGCAGCGATTCACCTGGCGCGAGCTTGTGCAGACGCCGATCAGCAAACTCGACGACGACGCATTTACGCGCGTGCGCATCATCCTCATGAACGGGCTTGAGCTGGAAGCCAATCGCTTCTCGCACATGTGCGCGCGCATGAATCGCGATCTGCGACTGCCGCTCGCGAAGATCCGTCGCGTCGAGCAGCACCAGGCGACCATGATCAACTGGCTGATCGGTGCGGATCATTCGCCACTGGAAACCACCATCGCGTACGAGCAGGTAGCGATCGAAGTCACTGCGGCGGTCGCGCAGCGCGAGCCGGACGAGTATCTCGCGCAGACCTATCGCTTCGGTCTACTCGAAGACTTCGACCATATGTATCGCTACAGCGCGATGCTCGACCGGCTGGAAGGCAAGGACGCGAACAACATCCTGCAGTGCTACACCGACATCCTTCCCGGCCGCCCGACCATCGTCGAACACCGCGACCCGGAAGATGACCTGCGCACGCCGATAGATGCGAAGACCGCGCATCCGCTGTCGAAGCTGCATGCGCTGACGATCATGGCCAGCGAGCAGCAGACCCACAACTACTACATGAATGTCGGGCCGCTGTTCACCGACCCGGTCGCCCGCTTGCTCTACGCGGAGATCGCATCGATCGAGGAACAGCACGTCACCCAGTACGAATCGATCATCGACCCCGACCAGACGTGGATGGAGCAGTGGCTCATGCACGAGCTGATGGAGGTCTACAACTACTACGGCTGCGTACAGCAGGAAACCAACCCGCGCATCAAGGCGATCTGGGAACGCTTCCTCGACTACGAGATGGGCCAGCTGCAGGCGGTGATGGAACTGTTCAAGCAGGTGGCGCGTCGTGATCCGGCCGAATTGCTCGGCGAATCGCTGCCGGATCCGATTCCATTCGCCAGCCAGCGCGACTACGTGCGCGACGTGCTGACCCGCGAGGTCGACTACCGCGTCATCGGCGCCGAATACCAGCAGGACGGAACGGAGAGCGAAGCGTCCATCGCCTATCGCGAGCACATGAATTCGCAGGGCTCGCCGACCGAAGCCGTGGCCGAAGGCTACGTCTACCGCCCGGGCACCGAACTCGCCGCGCCGTTGTCGCGCGCCGCCTGACGATCGAGGACTCCACATGCAACCCGATATCACGCTTGGAAAGAACCGCACCGGCATCAAGGCTTCGCCCATCGACGCGGGCGAACTGCGCGAGATGCAGAACTATCAGCTGGACGTCGGCCGCCCGCCGATCAGCGCCGATGAACTTCGCGCCGAGTACGTGACCGACGGTGAAAGCGTCGGCTCGGTGCCGCCGCCGACGTCGGTGAAAGGTGTCGTCGGCGCTGCGGCGCAAGCGCTCACCGGCCATCGCATGCACGTGCTGCTCGACAAGCTCGGCGAGCGCGCTGCGTTCGAGCGCAGCGGCGTGCGCCTGTACGACGCGGCGCTGCGCAAGGCGGCACTGGTCGATCGCCTGCCGGGCGACATGAGCATCAACGCGCTACAGGAAATCCGCGACGACGAGGCCTCGCACTTCGCACTGCTCGCGCAGTCGATCGAGCGGCTCGGTGGCGACAGCACGGTGCAGACGCCGTGCGCCGATATCACCGGCGTACAGGGCATGGGCCTGCTGCAGGCGATCAACGATCCGCGCACGACATTCGCGCAGGCGCTCGAGGTGCTGCTGGCGGCCGAACTCATCGACAACGCATCGTGGGAACTGCTGATCGAACTGCTCGACGGCTTCGGCCAGGACGAACTCGTCACCGAGTTCCGCAATGCACTCGCCAACGAACAGCGGCATGAAGCGCGCGTGCGCAGCTGGCTTGCGGAGGAGCTCGAAGTCATTGCGCATGTGCGGCACTGACGCAGTATCCACATCGTTTAACGCTTCAGCACTGCTGCTCGTCGTGACGCGGCGACGACCTGAATTGCACGCGACGCTAACCGTGATTCCGGTCAACTGTACGCAACAAACGACGAACGCAACGACGCGAGGACGCCGAGGGCGGCGCCACTGAAATGCTAAAGGGCCGGCACCGACCGGCCCATCTAATCCCCCACAGGAGCAGACCAATGAGCCAGAACAACCAGAACAACGAACAGCGCCGCGAAGGCCAGAACAACCAGAACAACAACAACGAGCAGCGCCGCGAAGGCAGCTCGCAGCAGAACAACGAGCAGCGCCGCGAAGGTGGCTCGCAGCAGAACAACAACGAGCAGAACCGCGACCAGCGCCGCTAAGCATGACCACGACGGCCGCTTCCCGCGGCCGTCAGCGTCTACCCGCGCCCTGGCTATCGCCGGGGCGTTCTTTTTTATCCATCCCGAGATTTGCCACTGCGTATGCGACCCGTTACGCCCGACGACATCTATCGCCATCGCCATCTGCAGGACCTGAGCGGAACCCCGAACTCGACGCGCGCCGTCGTCGTCATGTCGCGTGCCAAACGCAGCGGCGGTTATCGATCGACGGCGTGGCTGCTCGATACCCAACACGATGGCGGCCGCAGTACGAAGCGGCTGACCGCGCCCGAGTTCGACGCGCGGTCCATTGTTGTGTCGCACGATGGCACGCGCGCGGCGTTCGTCAGCCAGCGCGATCCGAAGAAGGGTTCGCAGATCTACGTCATCGAATTTGAAGGCGGCGAAGCCAGCGCGCTTACCGATACCAAGGATTCGATATCGAGCGTTCTCGCGTGGTCTAAGGATCAGAAACGGCTGCTCGCACTGCAGAGCGTGCAGTGGAAAGAAGACGAGCGCGACGACCCGAAGGCGAAGGACCGTCCGATCGTCGTGCGCTACCTGCCCTACAAGCTTGATGGATCCGGCACCAAGGTTGGTTCGCGTACGCGGCTGGTGTCCGTCGATGCGGAAAGCGGCGAGATCACGCCGCTGGTCGAGGGTGACTTCGACGTGTCGGATGCCGCGTGGTCACCGGACGGCAAGCATCTCGCCTACTCGCGCAAGCGCGAGGGCATGCAGCGTCACCAGAGCGATCTGTGGCTGGCCGATGGCGAAGGAGCCGATGCGCATCGCATCGTCACCGATCTCTATTCGATCAGCGGCCTGAAGTTCTCCCCCGACGGCCGCCGCATCGCGTTCGGTGCCGGCCGCATCGAAGGCGAGTCGCTGGTGCAGCTCTACATCCACGACATCGAAAGCGGTCGTCGCGACTGTCCTAAGGGCGATGAGTTGCAGCTCGAAGGCGCGTCCATCGTCTGGCATCCCGATGGCGATCGCATCGCGACCATCGCATCGCGCCGCGGCATGTTCGAGATCGCGGTGCTGCATGTCGACAGCGGTGAGCTCACCTCCGTCGCGCGACGCCTGCGGCATGTCACCGCGCTGTCCGACAGCGGCGACGGTCTGGTGTTCGTGGCGGCGTCGATACGACAGCTCGACGAGACCTACCGCGTCGACTGGGACGGTGGCAACGAACGTCGCCTGACCTCGTTCAACCGCGGCTGGTTCTCCAAGCGGCTGCGTCCGCGCGTGCGCAAGCGCTGGTTCGACGTGCCGGATGCGAAGGGCGGCACCGAGCGTGTCGAAGCGTGGGTCATGCTGCCGCCGAAGGGCGACGGCCCGTTCCCTGCGTTGCTCGAGTTCCACGGCGGGCCGGAGAGCGTGACGCTGCTCGACTTCGCGAGCCACGTGTACTGGTACCCGCTGCTGGCGAAGGGTTACGCGGTGATCGCGCCGAACCCCGTGGGCTCGGGCAGTTACAGCCCGGAGTTCGCACGCAGGCTGTGCGGCCACTGGGGCGAGTACGACATGCCGCAGGTCGAAGCCATCATCGACACCTTGCGCAACGAAGGCACGATCAACGACGCGCTCGGCTGTTACGGCAAGTCGTACGGCGGTTACCTGAGTGCGTGGGCGGCAACGACGACGGAACGCTTCAAGGCCGCGGTCGTGAGTGCACCGGTTGCGAACCTGCAATCGCACGGCGGCAACTCGGACACCGGGTATTACGTCACGCCGTATGCGATGAACGCCAATCTCTTCGAAGCCCACGATCGTTATGCGCGGCTGTCGCCGATCGACCATGTCACCGATACGAGCGCGGCGATGCTGATGCTCAACGGGCAGGACGACCAGCGTTGTCCGGTCGGACAATCGGAGGAGATGTTCGCGAACCTGATACGCGCGGGACACGAGAACTGCATGATGGTCGTGTACCCCGGCGGCACGCATTCGCTGGCCGGCAGCGGCAAACCATCACACCGCGTCGACTATCACGAACGCGTGGTGGAGTGGATCGTCAAGCACGTCTGACGCTGGCCTCACAGGGCCGCTGGCATCGTCGCAGGCCTACCTCTCCTCCACCGACCGGGTGACCGCATGAATGCCATCGAACTCCTCAAGGCCGACCACGAGAAGGTGCGTGGCCTTCTGTCCCAGTTGACCGACACCACCAAGCGCGCCGAGAAGACCCGCACGCAGCTCCTGGAGCAGATCCGCCTCGAGCTGGACGTGCACACGCAGATCGAAGAAGAAATCTTCTACCCGGCGTTCAAGGAAGCGGTCGGCGAAGGCGACGACGAAGCCACCGTGTTCGAGGCGCTCGAGGAACATCGCGCCGCCGGTGAACTCGTGCTGCCCGACCTGCTCGCCACCGACGTCACCAGCGATCGTTTCAGCGGTCGCGCGAAGGTGCTGAAGGAGCTCATCGAGCACCACGCCAAGGAAGAAGAGACCGACATGTTCAAGACGGCGCGCCAGGTGCTGAGCCGCGAGCAGCTCGACGAACTCGGCACGCAGATGGCCGCGCGCAAGAAGGAACTGATGCAGATGGGCGCCGAGCAGATTGAACTGATCAAGAAGCAGCAGGGTCAGGTCGGTTCCGAGCAGTCGCCGCCGCGCGCTTCGCTGCAGTAACTGTTTCGCGATATCGATGTACAGCGCCCGCCTTATGGCGGGCGTTTTCGTTTGTGCCGATTGCGATCAGCCGCGCCCGAGAAAACGCAGGCCGACGCCGGGTTCGGTCGCGATCCAGCGCGGATGCGTGGCGTCGTCGCCGAGCTTCTGTCGCAGCTTGCCGACAAGAATGCGCAGGTAGTGCGTGTCGTCCTGATGCGTCGGGCCCCACACCTCGCGCAGCAATTGCGGCTGGGTCACCACGCGGCCGGCATGGCGCACCAGCAGTGAGAGCAGCACGTATTCCTTGCGGGTCAGTGCGAGCGCGCGGCCCTGCATGGTCACTTCGCGTCGCAGTGGATCGACGCGCAGTTCGCCGTCGTCGTACACCGCGGGCTCCCCATCGACCGTCGCCTGCGTGCGACGCAATGCACGCAGCCGCGCCATCAGTTCGCGAATGCCGAACGGCTTGGTGACGTAGTCATTGGCGCCGGCGTCGAGCACCGCGACTTTCTCGTCCTCGTCGCTGCGCGCGGTCAGCACCATCACCGGCACGCTCGACCACTGCCGCAGTTCGCGCAGTGCATCGATGCCATCGCGATCGGGCAGGCCGAGATCGAGGATGACGAGGTCGGCGCCTTCGGTGGCGAGTTGCGCGAGGCCTTCGTCCGCGGTCGCCGCCGCCATCACGACGTAACCCTGCGTGCGCAGCGAGATGTCGAGGAAGCGACGGATCTGCGGCTCGTCGTCGATCACGAGTACGCGCGCGGGCGGGGTGTCGATCATGCGGCGTCGCCCGCTGGCAGCGTGATGCGTACGCAGGCGCCGCCGTCCGCGGCGGGTTCGATCGCGATCGTGCCTTCGTGCGCGAGCACGATCGCGCGCGCGATCGCGAGGCCGAGCCCCGTGCCAGACGGCCCGCGATCGCCGCGTTCGATGCGATGGAACATCTCGAACACGCGCTCGCGTTCGGCTTCGGGAATGCCGGGGCCGTGGTCGCGGATGGCGATGTCGAATGAGTTGTCGTTGCGACGTAGGTCGACCTCGACGGTGTTGCGGTCGCCACCGAACTTCAGCGCATTGTCGATCACGTTGTAGAGCGCCTGCTCGATCAACACGCCCTGCACGAACACGGGCGGCAACGACGGCTCGGTGTCAACGTCCACGCGCGCATGCGGACGGTGCCGCTGCACGCGTGCGATCGCGGCGCCGATGAGTTCGTCGAGTCCGAACCAGTCGCGCACTGGCTCGACGCCGTGCCCGAGCCGCGTCATGTCGAGTAGGTTCTGGATGTAGCGATCCAGCCGCAGGCCTTCCTCGCGCACGGTGGCCAGCAGTGCGCCGCGGTCGTCGTCGGCCATGTCGTCGCCCCAGGCTTCGAGCGTTTCGGCGGCGCCGATGATGGACGCCAGCGGCGTGCGCAAGTCGTGCGATACGGACGCGAGCAGCCCGCTGCGCAGACGCTCGGTTTCCGCGGCGACACGTTGCGCTTCGAGTTCGGCGACGAGCCGGGTGCGCAGCAATGCCTGCGTGATGTCGTCGGCCATCGCGCGGGCGACGTCGCGTTCGCCCGGCTCCAGTCGCGGCAGGCCGTCGGGCAGTTTCAGGCCAAGCGTACCGAGCACGCGGTCGGGCGTGCGCAGCGGCAGCATCCACCAGCCCTGGTCTTCGACGGACTCGTGACGCGCATGACCATCGAGACGCAGCCATGCTTCGGCATCGAGCGCGTGCCGGAAACCATCATGCGCGGCGCGCACCACGTCCGATTCGTCGGCCGCGACGGCGAGCTGGTGTCCGAGTGCCTGTCGCGCCGCACCATGGCGTTGCGCTTCGGCCATCGCCTCGATCTGTTCCGATAGTCGCGTCGCCAGGCGTGCGGCGAGCAGCGCCGCGGCGAGGAACGCCAGCACCGTGGCCACGCTGTGCGAAGCGCCGATGTAGAGCGTGTAGCGCGGCTCGATGAAGAAGAAGTTGTAGGCGAGGAAACACAGCACCGCGGTGAGCGCCGCGGGACCGGTGCGCGTACGCGAGGCGACCACCAGAACCGCGAGCATGAAGACCAGCGAGAGATCGTTGACGCCGAGCCAGCGCTGCAGCAGCTGCGCAGTCAACACCGCGGCCACGCTGCCGGCCACCGCAAGCAGGTAGGCGGTGATGGGGCGTTGCGGGCGTGCGAGGGCGGGCGGGCTCACGTCGGTCGGTCTCGGGCTTGCGTCATTGTCGCTGCGCCGCCGCACTGCGCGCAGTGATACGGCCGAATTTATGCGGAATTTACGCGCCGGTGCGGGCATCGGCCTTTCGGCTTTACGCGGCCCGGGCAGACACTGCGCGCCCCGCTCATCGTGGAGCGCCTCGTGCGCATCGATACCCCGTCTGCTCCGGCCCATGCACCGCAGGGACGCTTCGGCACGCTCGCGCTCGGCGCGCTCGGCGTCGTGTTCGGCGACATCGGCACCAGCCCGCTGTACACGATCAAGGAAGCGTTCCTGCCGCACTACGGCCTGACGCCTGACGCGCCGACCATGCTCGGCCTGCTCTCGCTGGTGTTCTGGTCGCTGATGATCGTGATCACCGCGAAGTACGTCGGCGTGATCATGCGCGCCGACAACGACGGCGAGGGCGGCATCATGGCGCTGTCGGCGCTGGCCGAGCGCACGCTCACGGGCACGCGCGGCATCTACGTGGTCGGCCTGCTCGGCGTGTTCGGCGCGGCGCTGTTCTTCGGCGATGGCGTGCTGACGCCGGCGATCTCGGTGCTGTCGGCGATCGAAGGGCTGGAAGTCGCGGCGCCCGCGCTGTCGCACTGGGTGCTGCCGATCACCATCGCGGTGCTCGTCGTGCTGTTCGCGTCGCAGCGGTTCGGCACCGATGCGGTCGGCAAGGCATTCGGCCCGGTGATCCTCGTGTGGTTCGCCGCGCTCGGTGTCATCGGCATACGCGGCATCGCGCTGCATCCGCAGGTGCTGTCCGCGCTGAATCCGATATGGGCGGTGCGCTTTTTCGGGACGCACGGCGCGCACGGCTTCTTCATCCTCGGCGCGGTGGTGCTGGCCGTCACCGGTGGCGAGGCGTTGTATGCCGACATGGGCCACTTCGGCCGCCGGCCCATCCAGTGGGCATGGACGCTGGTGGTACTGCCGGCGTTGACGCTCAACTACCTCGGCCAGGGCGCGCTGGTGCTTGCGCATCCCAAGGCGATCGATAACCCGTTCTATCTCGGCGTGCCGTCTTGGGCGCTGTATCCGATGATCGCGCTGTCGACGCTCGCGACGGTGATCGCGTCGCAGGCGGTGATCAGTGGCGCGTACTCGGCGGCGCGACAGGCCGTGCAGCTCGGCTACCTTCCGCGACTCAGCATCCGCCATACCTCGCGCGACGCGTACGGCCAGATCTACGTGCCGGCAATCAACTGGATGCTGATGATCGGCACGATCGCGACCGTCATCGGCTTCGGCAGTTCGACCGCGCTCGCGACCGCATACGGCGTGTCGGTGACCGGCACGATGCTGATCACCAGCGTGCTGCTCATCGTCACCACACGCCATCGCACGCCGATATCGCCGCTGCTGTACTGGCCGATGGTGGCGGTATTCGTCGGCGTCGACCTCGCCTTCCTCGGCGCCAACCTCGCCAAGTTCTTCGACGGCGCATGGTTCCCGCTGCTGCTCGGTGTGCTGGTGTTCGCGGTGCTGCGTACGTGGCGTCGTGGTCGCAAGCTGCTGCAGGCCGAAGTGCTAAAGGACGGAATCGCGGTCGAGCAGTTCGTCGATGCGCTGATGCTCGCGCCGCCGTTGCGCGTGCCGGGCACCGCGGTGTTCCTGACGTCGCAGCCGGCGGTGGTGCCGAAGGCGCTGCTGCACAACCTCAAGCACAACCGCGTGCTGCACGAGCACAACGTGCTGCTCACCGTGGAAACCAAGCCGGTGCCGTTCGTTCCTGTGGCGCAACGGCTCGCGATCAAGCCGCTCGGCGACAGCTTCCATCGCGCGACGCTGCGCTTCGGTTTCATGGAAACGCCGGACGTGCCGCTCGCGCTGATGCGCGCAGTGGACTGCAGCACCATCTGCTTCGACCCGATGGACACGACCTACTTCGCCAGTCGCGAAACCGTGGTCGCGACGCCGCGTCGCGGCATGCCGATCTGGCGCGATGCACTGTTCGCCTTCATGCACCGCAACGCCGCGGCGGCGAGCAACTTCTTCCGCATCCCCGGCAATCGCCTGGTCGAGATGGGTGCGCCGGTCGAGATCTGATGCGTCAGGCGACGCGCTCGCGACGTGCGCGCACCAGGTGCACGAGCAGCAACGAAATCGCCGCCGGCGTCATGCCCGGAATGCGCTGCGCCTGCCCGATCGTCTGCGGTCGCACGCGTTCGAGCTTCTGCCGCACTTCGGCCGACAGGCCGCGCACCTGCGCGTAGTCGAAGTCCTGCGCGATCGCGGTGTCCTCATGACGACGCGCGCGTTCGATCTCCTCGCGTTGACGATCGAGGTAGCCCGAATACTTCGCGTCGATCTCCACCTGCTCGGCCACCGCGGCATCGCCCACCGACGGCGCGAGCGACGGCACGCGCATCAGCTTCGCGTAGTCGAGTTCGGGACGGCGCAGCAGGTCGATCGCGTTGGCTTCGCGGGTGATCTCGATGCCGAGCGCGTCGGCGATCTCGCGGCCGAGCGGATTGTTCGGCGCCGCCCAGGTCGAACGCAGGCGCGCGGTCTCGCGGTCAATCGCTTCACGCTTGGTATCGAAACGCTGCCAGCGGTCATCGTCGACCAGGCCGAGATCGCGACCCACCGGCGTGAGTCGCAGGTCCGCATTGTCTTCGCGCAGCTGCAGCCGGTATTCGGCGCGCGAGGTGAACATGCGGTACGGCTCACTGGTGCCGTGCGTGGTGAGGTCGTCGACGAGCACGCCGAGATAGGCCTCGTCGCGGCGCGGACTCCAGCCGTCGACACCGCGCACGAAGCGCGCCGCATTGACGCCCGCGAGCAGGCCCTGCGCCGCAGCTTCCTCGTAACCGGTGGTGCCGTTGATCTGGCCGGCGAAGAACAGGCCGGCGATGGCTTTCGTTTCAAGCGTCGTCTTCAGGCCACGCGGGTCGAAGAAGTCGTATTCGATCGCGTAACCTGCGCGGGTGATGTGCGCGTTCGCGAAGCCGCGGATGCTGCGCACGAGTTCCAGCTGCACGTCGAACGGCAGCGACGTGCTGATGCCATTCGGATAGATCTCGGCGACATCCAACCCTTCGGGCTCGACGAAGATCTGGTGGCTCGCCTTCTCGGCGAAGCGCACCACCTTGTCCTCGATCGACGGGCAGTAGCGCGGGCCGATGCCTTCGATCTGGCCGGTGTAGAGCGGGCTGCGATCCAACGCGCCGCGAATGATCTCGTGCGTGCGTTCGGACGTGTGCGTGATCCAGCACGAGACCTGCGCGGGGTGGTCGGCAGTCGACCCCATGAACGACATCACCGGGCGCGGATCGTCCCCGGGCTGTTCGTCCATTACCGAGTAGTCGAGCGTGCGGCCGTCGATGCGCGGCGGCGTGCCGGTCTTCAGGCGGTCGACCACGAACGGGCCTTCGCGCAGCTTGGCGGCGAGCGTGGTTGCCGGCGGATCACCGGCGCGGCCGGCGGCGTAGGTCGTCGCGCCGATGTGCACCTTGCCGGCGAGGAAGGTGCCGGCGGTTAGCACCACGGCGGGCGCAAAAAAGCGCAGGCCGGTCTGGGTGAGCACCGACTCGACGCGGCCGTCGGCAAAACCGATGTCATCGACCGCGGCCTGGAAGATCGTGAGGTTCGGCTGCGACTCGACGGCGCGACGGATGTAGGCGCGATAGAGCGAGCGATCGGCCTGGCAGCGCGTCGCGCGCACCGCGGGGCCCTTGCTCGCATTGAGGCGACGCCATTGGATGCCGGCGGCGTCGGCCGCACGGGCCATCACCCCACCGAGTGCATCGATCTCCTTGACGAGATGCCCCTTGCCGATGCCGCCGATCGCCGGGTTGCAGCTCATCGCGCCGACCGTCTCGATGGAATGCGTGAGCAGCAGCGTGCGCGCACCGGCGCGCGCGGACGCCAGCGCGGCCTCGGTACCGGCATGGCCACCGCCGACCACGATCACGTCGAACCGGTAGAAGGAGTCGCTCATCGTCTGCCTCGAAATGCCTGCGTATTGTCGCGCAGCCGCGAAGGCGGCGAGTTGCTGAACAGGGATGCGACGCGAACGTCAGCGCATGACCGGCCGGGCCGCGCTTGGCCGCACTGCGTCACATTCGGGCCGGGCCGCCTGAACCGATCGGGTCGCGGAACGTGACAGTTGTCCGATTCCGGACATGCGACCGCGTCTACACGTCGATGGCACGCTTCGTGCACGGATGGTCACTGCACCCAGCGGGGCAGGCGCATGCGTCGGCCGGTATTGGAACAGGGGCTGGCCAAGCGCCCGCGGGGAAGCACGAAGGGCCGGATGTCGGGGGACGTCCGGCCCTTCACCTTTTTCGGGGGATGCGTGCGCCGGTCGACGACCGGGTGCCGGCCCCCGGCGAGGGGCGGAACAGGGGGGATCCGAAGATCCTCGCCGGGGTCCGACATGGCGGAAACGGCGCGGCCGCCCGCGGGGGCGGACGGTGCCCGTTTAGCTTGAGGCCCGTGCGGCGGCATCGCAAGCCGCCGCGGTCACGTTTCAGGGCTCGTTTTCGCTGCCACGACGCGCGCGGCGGATCACGTCGCCGGTCGCCGTTCCATCGCCATCGCGACGGCCGCCCATGCGCGGCACGCCGCCGCCGACATCCGGACGGCTCACCGAGGGCATCTCGGGACGCGGCGCGATCGGCATGACGCCACCACCGCCGCCATCGACCTGTCGACGACGACGCACGATCTCGTCCGGATTGCGCCAGGGGCCGCCGTCGGGGCGATGGCCGTTGTTGTTGTTCGGGTAGTTCGGACGCGGATAGTTCGGATGACTGTTGTGGTACGGGTAGCCGTAGCGCGGATAGCCGTAGTACGGCGAACCGTAATAGGGCGAGCCGTAGTAGCCCGGGTAACCGCCACCGTAGTAGCCGCCCCAGATCGAGAAGCCCGACCGGTACGGCCCGTAGTAGCCCGGATAGCCGAAGCCCGAGTACGGCCAGCCACCTTCGTAGCGGTACTCGACCGACGGCGAGCCGTAGTAGTAGTCGCCGTGGCCGTCGGACCGGTAGTCGTAAGGCATGGCGACGCAGCCCGCGAGCAGCGCGGTGGCGGCGAGCGGAAGAATCAGTTTGCGGATCATGGCGATCACCCCTGTCACTTATTTGGCCAGCTTCGGCCGCTCGCGTTGAACTACCGCTTAACTTTTTCGCCTTGGGCGCGACGCGGCTGAGCGGTTCAGCCGAATGCAGCGGTCCATCCACGACGTTGCCCGCATGCATCGTGCCTGCGAGGATCGCACGCCGCCGTACCGGACACTTCCATGTCGACCCTGCATCGCGCGTCCGGACGAACCCGCCTCGGGCTGATGCTGAGCCTGGTCACCGCGCTGTGCTGGGCGACGTTGCCGGTCGCGCTGAAGGTGACGCTGCAGGTGCTCGATCCGCTCACGCTGACGTGGTTCCGCTTCCTGGTCGCGGCACTGCTCACGCTGGCCTGGCTCGGCGCGCGCGGTCGGCTGGTCGGGCTCGGCGCACTCGGCCGTCGTGGCTGGACGTTGCTCGGCATCGCCGCGGTGATGCTGGTCGGCAACTACGTCTTCTATCTGCTCGGCGTGGGACGCACCTCGCCCGGCAATGCGCAGTTGCTGATCCAGCTCGCGCCGCTGCTGATGGCGGTGGGCGGGATCGTCGTGTTCGGCGAGCGCTTCCGCGCCGCGCAGTGGCTCGGCATGGCGCTGCTCGTCGGTGGACTCGGACTGTTCTTCCGTGACCAACTCGTGCATGTCGACGCGACGCCCGGCCATGGCGACGCACACACCTATCTCGTCGGCTCGCTGCTGGTCATCCTCGGCGCGGTGGTGTGGGCGGTGTACGCACTCGCGCAGAAGCAGTTGCTGGTGAAGCTCGGCTCGATGCAGATCCTCGCTGTGATCTACGTCGCGGCGACGCTGCTGCTGTGGCCGTTCGCCCATCCGAGCCACCTCGCGAACCTCGACGGCGTGCAGTGGATGCTGCTCGCGTACTGCGCGCTCAATACGGTGGTTGCCTATGGCGCGTTCGCCGAAGCGCTCGCGCACTGGGAAGCCTCGCGCGTGTCCGCAGTGCTGGCGATGACGCCGCTGCTCTGCCTCGGCGTGGTCGCCGCGGTGCATTCGCTGTGGCCCGCGATGCTCGCCCCGGAGCCGATGTCGATGGTCGGCTGGATCGGCGCGTTGCTGGTCGTGGCGGGCTCGACGGCGGTGAGCCTGCTCGGCCGCCGCCGGACATGACGCCGCCGTAATGCGTGCGCCGTCGCGCGGCACTACCCTAAGTGCCCCGCTACCGCCGCACTCCGCATGACCGACCTGGTTTTCGACGACGTCCTCGCCGCCGCCGCGCGCATCGCGCCGCATGCGCACGTCACGCCGGTGCTGCGCTCGCGCACGATCGACGAGCTCGCCGGCTGCACGCTGCACTTCAAGGCCGAGCACCTGCAGCGCATCGGCGCCTTCAAGTTCCGCGGCGCGTGCAATGCGGTATGGGCACTGGACGAGGACGAAGCGCGACAGGGCGTCGTCACCCATTCGTCCGGCAACCACGGCGCGGCGCTGGCGCTGGCCGCCAAGAGCCGCGGCATCGCCTGCCATGTGGTCGTGCCGGAAGGTGCGGTGCCGGGCAAGCTCGCCGCCATCGCCGCGTATGGCGCGGTGCTGCATCGCTGCGCGCCGACCATCGCCGCACGCGAGGCGATGTGCGCCGACTTGCAGCAGTCGCTCGGCGCACGACTCGTGCATCCCTACACCGACCCGCTGGTGATCGCCGGCCAGGGCACCGCCGCGCTCGAGCTGCTCGCGACGCATCCGCTCGATGCGATCGTGGTGCCGGTCGGCGGCGGCGGGCTCGCATCGGGCACCGCGCTGGCGATCGCCGGCGCATCGCCGTCGACGAAGTTCTATGTCGCCGAACCCGCGGGCGCAGCGGAAACCGCGGCGTCGCTGCAGCGCGGCGAACGCGTCACTGAATTCACGCCCGACACGATCTGCGATGGCCTGCGCGGCACGCTGGGCGCGATCAACTTCGACCTGCTGCGAGCGCACGGTGCGAAAGCACTGGTGGTCGACGACACCGCGACGCTCGCGGCGATGCGACTGGTGTGGACGCGCATGAAGCAGCTCATCGAACCGTCATCGGCGGTCGCGCTCGCTGCCGTTCTGGCGAATCGGGAGATCTTCGAAGGCCGACGCGTCGGCGTCGTGCTGTCCGGCGGCAACGTCGACATTTCCGCGCTGGTGAACGCATGAACACGATGACCGCCCAGCGCCCGTGGTGGCGACATCCCGCGTTGTGGATCGCGCTGTTCGCGGTCGTCACCGCGTTCGCGTTCCTCGGCATGCGCGGCCTGTGGGATCCCGACGAAGGCCGCTACACGAACGTTGCGCTCAACATGCTCGACAGCGGCGACTGGCTGATCCCGCGCCGCAGCTACGAAGTCGAGCACTGGACCAAGCCGCCGCTCACCTACTGGGCGATCGCGTCGAGCGTCGCCACGTTCGGTAGCAACGCATTCGCCGCGCGCGTGCCGGCCGCGCTGTCGCATGTGCTGTGTGTGTTGCTGGTCGGGCTGATGGGGCGCCGCCTCGCCAAGGGCAACGGCGTTCGTGCGGCACTGGTGTACGCGACGATGATGTTCCCGTTCGGCGCGTCGCAGATGATCACCACCGATTACCTGCTCACGCTGACCGAAACCACGGCGCTGTGGGCCTTCGTCGAAGCGCGCTTCGGGGCGTCGCATCCGAAACGCTGGCTGGTGCTCATGTGGGGCGCGTTCGGATTCGCGTTCCTCACCAAGGGCCCGCCGGGCCTGCTGCCGCTGCTGCCGATCCTGCTGTTCGATCTGCTGACGCGCACCAAGGATCGCCCCGGCGTTTTCCGTCCGGTCGGGCTGTTGTTGTTCGTCGTCATCGCTGCGCCCTGGTACATCGCGGTCACGCAGAAGACCCCCGGACTGATGGGCTATTTCCTCGGTTCGGAAGTGGTCGGACGCGTCGCCACCGACGAGTTCAAGCGCCACGGCGAGTGGTACGGCTGGTTCGTCATCTACGCGCCGACGCTGCTGCTCGGCACATTGCCGTGGTCGCGGCCTCTGTGGCACTGGATGCGCGGTCTGCCCGCGCAGGTGCGCGCATGGCGACGTGACACGTCCACGCGCATCGCCGATGCGCCATGGCTGCTGCCGACGCTGTGGGCGTTGGTGCCGCTGACGATCTTCTGCATCGCGCGGTCGCGCCTGCCGCTCTACATCCTGCCGCTGTTCGCGCCACTCGCGCTGCTGGTGTCGCTGCAGTCGCTGCGCGAAGGTCGCACGCTGCCGCGTGTCGGCGCGATCGTGGTCTGGGGCCTGCTGATGTTCGGGCTGAAATACGCGTCCTGGCATTTCCCCACGCACAAGAACGCCGAGAACTGGGCGCATGAAATCGCGCTGCGCGCCGACGGCCCGATCGAGGAAGTCGTCTTCGTCGAGGACATGGTGCGTTACGGCGTGCACCTGCACCTGGGCCCGCACGTGCAAGTCGAGAAGCTGTCGTTGTATCCGGCCGACGACTCGAAGTTCAATCCGGAATACGACGGCAATGCGCGTCAGGAGCTCACCGAGGACGAAGGCCCGCGCCTGTGGATCTGCCGCGTCGAAGACTGGCCGCGCGTCGCCGCTTTCATGCAGGAACAGGGCGCGGTGGTGAAGCTGCTCGGCACGCCGTACCAAGGCCGCGTGTTCTTCCGCGCGGACAAGCCGGGCGTCGCTAAGAGCGTCGCGTTGCCAGCACGCTGAACAGCGCGATCGCGGCGATCACCACCATCGCGCCGATCGCCGCGATGCCGTGCGGCCAGGCTTCGCCCAGCCACATCGCACCCAGCGCTTCGGCGAACAGGATCTCCGCCGCCTGCATCGCTTCCGCGGCGCCGAGCGCAACGGGATCGCGACGCACCATGCCGGTTGCGCGGAAGAACAGCACGGTCGCGATGACGCCCGCTCCGAGCGCGACGCCGCCGGACAGCATCACCTGCCGCATCGGCGGCGCGCCCGCGTTCGCCGCCGCGTAGATCGCGACGGGAATCCAAAGTGGCAGGCTCGCCAGCGTCATGCCGAACACGCGCTGCGTGGCATCGAGTTCGATGCCTTCGCGCTCGAGGTGCAAGAGCAGCCCGCGATTGCCGAGCGGATACGCCACCGCCGCGAACGCGACGCACGCAATCGAGATCCACGCATCCGCATGCAGGCTGCCGTTCGCCTGCGACGACTGCATCAGCGCGACGCCGATCACCGCGAGCGCACCGCAGGCCAGCGCCGACATCGGCACGCGACGCCGTGCATCGCGATACAGCAGCGGCGCGCACAACATGCCGGCGATCACCGTGAGCTGGAACGTGCCGGCGATCAGCCACGCGGGCCCGCTCGACGCCGCGTACGTCAGGCCGATGTAGAACAGCACAAAGCCGATGCCGCTCCACAGGAACCACGGGGCGGGCTTCGCGCGCATCACGCGCCACAGCGCCGTCCAGCGCCCGCGCATCAGCGGCAGCATCAGCGGTGCCGTCCACGCATAGCGCAGCACCGCGGTCCACGCCCAATGGTCGCCGTCGACCGCGGCGGCGCGGTTCAACACATACGTCGAGGTGAAGAACAGCGCCGACAGCAGCGCAAGGCCGACCGCACTGATCGCGGTGCGTGCGTCGACCTTCACGGACGACGCCGGATCGGAATGCTCGACACCGGTACGCGCACTTCCTCGATACCGCCGTTGCGGATGGGTGCGCCGTGCGCCGGGCCCCAGGCCTGGGCGTAGACGACTTCCCACGTCACCGGCAGGCCATTCGGCTCGCGCATTGCTTCGTACGCCTGCGCCGCACGCGCAAAACGCGCACGTCCCGTGAGCGCGCGACGGCGATCGTGCATCGCATTCGTCGCGCCCAGCGTGCGCAGCTCGCGCATGATCGAGGGGAGGTCGGGTTGCGCGAGGCGGAATACGTCACGATCGAGTACCGGATCGCGGAATCCGGCGGCGATCAACGCATCGCCGAAACGCGCGATGTCGATAAAGGGGCTGACGTGCGGCGCATCGTCGGCATCGGCAAACGCTTCGCGCAGTTCGATCAGCGTCTGCTGCGCGAAGGTCGACACCAGCAGAAGGCCGTCGGGTTTCAGCACGCGACGGAAACCCGCGAACACCGCCGGCAGGTCTTCGACCCATTGCAGGCAGAGATTGGAGAACAGCACGTCGACACTGTTCTCGCGCAGCGGCAGCGCACTCGCATCGGCGCGCAGCACCTGCGGCTTGCCCGAGAAGTCGAGCAGGCCGCGCTTGGCGGACAGGCGACGCTGCGCTTCGTGCGCCATGCCCGGCGCGAGATCGAGCGCCAGCACTTGCGCCTTGGGCCACTTCGCCTGCAGCAACGCCGTGCCGTGCCCGGTGCCGCAGCCGACATCGACGACGAGCTGCGGCATGCGCCCGCCCAGCGCCTTGTCCTCGTAGTACGGCAGCGACTCGGCGAGGCGCGTGCCGACTTCGCGCTGCAATGCAGCGGCTTCGTCGTAATGAGTGGCGGCGCGCGAGAACGCGCGGCCGACCTGGCGGTGGTCGAAGAGATCGGTCATGACGCCGCCGATGCGTTGCCGTGCGCGACGCTCGTCTCCGCGAACAGTGGCGACGCGAACGCATCGATCGCCTGCGCGACTTCGTCGGCCGCGCCGAGGAATGGCGCATGACCGGCGTCGCGGATCACCAGGCTGGTCGCGTTTGGCGCGAGTTCCGCGGCGGCCGGCATCGCACCTGCAGGAACAAGCCGATCGCGACGTCCCGAAATCCACAGGCTGGGCACACGCAGGTTCGCAAGTTCGTCGCGTGCATCGAACGTATCGAGCAGTTCGAGACCGCGCAGCAATGCATCGGGCGCGGGCTCGCCGCGTTCGAATGTATGCGCACGCAGGTCGCGCAGCTCGGTCTGCGCGCTGGTGGAACCCAGCGCTTCGAGCGCGAGGAAGCCGTCGAGCGTGCCGCGGAAATCCTTTGACAGCGCGTCACCGAAATCACGGAACAGCGTCGGCTTGACACCATGCGGCCAGCTTTCGTCGATGACGAAACGCGGCGACGAAGCGAGCATCACCAGCCCACGCACGCGATCAGGATGGTCGAGTGCATTGCGCAGCGCGAACTGCCCACCCAGCGACCAGCCCAGCCACACCGCGTCGGGCACGGCGTCGACCAGCGCGTCCGACAACGCATGCGGATCGAGCGGCTGCGTGCTGTCGCGCGCATGGCCGTGGCCGGGCAGGTCGACGAGATGCAGCGTGTAGCGATCGCGCAGGCGTTCGACCAGCGGCGCAAAAAGGCCGCCGTGCATCGCCCAGCCGTGGATGAGCGCGATCGAGGGCCCGTGGCCCTGGGTTTCGACGTGCATGTCAGCGCGTCCGCAGGCTGCGGATCGCGGCGATCGCATCATCGCGTCGCGCCGTCGGCACCAGGATGTGGTCGTGATAGCGCGCCGCGATGATGTTGCAGGCGATGCCGCGCTCGGCGAGCACGCCCGACACCGCGGCGGTGAGTCCAACGCCATTCAATGCCGAGTGCACCTTCAGCGTCAGCCATGCGGCGACGAAATCCGGCGGCTCGCCCTGCGCACGGCCGAACGCCTCGGGCACTACATACGTGACACCTTCGGCTTCGTTGATGCGCGCTTCGGCGACGGCATCGAAAGCGGCATCGGGTGCGGGGCGCGAAAGCACGACGTACGTGCCCGGACGCACGTCGACGTCGAGCTTGGCGAGAAGGCTGGGGAGGTGGGCTTCGCCGGTCATGCGGATGCGGTGATGATGGTGTCCGCGGCGTCGCGCGCGCGGGCAAGGGCGTCGACGAGCGCGTCGACTTCGGATTCGGTCTGCAGCGCGGTGAGCGTGACGCGCAGTCGCGCGCGGCCTTCGGGCACGGTCGGCGGACGGATCGCGGACACCCAGAAGCCGACGTCCTCGAGCACATGCGACATCGCAAGCGCGATGCGGTCGTCGAACGCCATCACCGCCTGGATCGGCGTGCTCGATGGCAGCACGTCGAGCCCGTTGCGCGCGACGCCGTCGCGGAAGCGTGCGATCAGCGTGTTCAGATGTGCGCGACGGTCGTCGGCCGCACGTGCGATGCGCACCGCAGCCAGCGACGCTGCCGCAAGCGCGGGCGGCAACGCGGTGGAATAGATGTGCCCGCGTGCAGTTTCGGCGAGATGGCCGATGAGGTCCGCGTCACCCGAAACGATCGCGCCGTAGGTGCCGAGCGCCTTGCCGAGCGTGGCGAGTTGCAGCGGCACGTTGTACGTCGAAAGCCCGGCGTCGGCGACGCTGCCGCGGCCTTCCGGTCCGAGCACGCCAATGCCGTGTGCATCGTCGACGTAGAGCAACGCATTGCGGTCTTTCGCGAGCGACGCAAGGTCGCGCAGCGGGGCGACGTCGCCGTCCATGCTGAAAAGGCCATCGGTGGCAATCAGCGCGAGGCCATCGCCTTCGTGCGTGTCGAGCTGGCGCGCGGCGCCTTCGGCGTCGAGATGCGGATAGCGACGCAGCGTCGCGCCGCAAAGTTTCGCGGCGTCGATCAACGACGCATGGTTCAGGCGATCCTGCACGCAGGTGTCGCCGCTGTGCAGCAGCGCCTGCAGCACCGCGAGGTTGGCGACGAAACCGCTGCCGAACAGCAGCGCGGCCGGTTGCTGCAACCAGTCGGCGACTTCGCGCTCCAGCGCGTCGTGCAGCGCGTGGTGACCGCACACGAGTGCGGACGCGGTGCTGCCGACGCCGTCGACGCAGCCGTCGCGCAACGCAGCGATGACGTCGGGATGTTGCGACAGGCCCAGGTAGTCATTGCTGCAGAAGTTCAGCAGTTCGCGACCGTCGACCTCGCAGCGCATGCCGTCGCGACGCGTGACCGTGCGGCGCACGCGACGTCTTGCCGCGGCCTCACGAGCGGCCTTCGCGTCGGCGATGCGCTGCGGCCAGCGCACCTCAGGCGGCGCAACCGCATCCGGTGCCGCAACCCATCGATGCGGCGCCGAAGTCGGCAGGTTCGACGTCGACGATGTCGGCGTGCACGGTGTTGGGCGCTTCGACCACCTGCATCGGACGCAGGCCCAGGCGCGCGAACAGCGCCATGTCGCGTTCGGTGTCGGGGTTGCCGGTGGTCAGCAGTTTTTCGCCGTAGAAGATCGAGTTCGCGCCGGCGGCGAAGCACAGCGCCTGCAGTTCGTCGCTCATCGATTCGCGGCCGGCGGACAGGCGCACCATCGAGCGCGGCATCATGATCCGCGCCACCGCGATCATGCGGACGAACTCGAACGGATCGAGCTCGGCGCTGTCCGCGAGCGGCGTGCCTTCGACCTTCACCAGGCGATTGATCGGCACCGAGTCCGGATGCGCCGGCAGGTTCGCCAGCGCCTGCAGCAGGCCGGCACGCTGCGAGCGCGTCTCGCCCATGCCGACGATGCCGCCGCAGCAGGTCTTCATGCCGGCGTCGCGAACATGCGACAGCGTGTCCAGGCGATCCTGGTACTCGCGCGTGTGGATGATCTCGCCGTAGAACTCCGGCGCGGTGTCGAGGTTGTGGTTGTAGTAGTCGAGGCCGGCGTCGCGCAGCGCTTTCGCCTGCGTGTCGCTGAGCATGCCGAGCGTCGCGCAGGTCTCGAGGCCCAGCGACTTCACCTCGCGGATCATCGCCGCGACCTTCGGGATGTCGCGGTCGGCCGGCGAACGCCAGGCCGCGCCCATGCAGAAGCGCGAGGCGCCGGCGGCCTTGGCCTGCTTCGCCTTCTCGAGCACCGCGTCGGTCGACATCAGCTTCGTCGCCTCGACGCCCGTGTGGTAGCGCTGCGCCTGCGGGCAGTACGCGCAGTCCTCGGGGCAGCCGCCGGTCTTGACCGACAGCAGCGTCGACACCTGCACCTCGGCCGGGTCGAAGTGCTGGCGATGCACGCTGCCGGCGCGATGCAGCAGCTCGGTCAGCGGCAGATCGAACAGCGCGAGGATCTCGTCGCGGGACCAGTCGTGGCGCAGGCCAGTAGGCACGGCGCGCAGTTCACTGACAGCTTCCATAGGAGTTTTCCGACAGTCACGGCGAGGTAGGCCGGGCAGTCTGGAAACCATGGACACCACTGTCAACCTGATCGCCCCGCCGCCGGTTGACGGGCTCCGCGCCCGCCTCGGCTTCTGGCTGCGCAACGACGCCACCCGCCTGCTCTGGCCGACCCGCTGCCTCGCCTGCGAGGACCCGGGCCTGGACGGACTCGACCTCTGCCACGCCTGCGAGGCCGGGCTTCCGGTCAACGTCATCGCCTGCCTGGGCTGCGCATTGCCCATGCACGAGACCGGTGTTGTCTGCGGCGATTGCCTGAAGGCGCGGCCGGGCGCGCTCTCCGAGGTCCATGCGGCGTTCCTCTACGCCGCGCCGCTCGACCGTCTGATTCCGCGACTGAAGTTCGCGGGGGATCTGGCGGCGGGTCGGCTGGTCGCGCAGCTGATGGCGGAGCGGTTGCGCGACGTGTCGCGTCCGCAGGCGCTGGTGCCGGTCCCGTTACATCGCGCACGCCTGCGTCAGCGTGGGTTCGATCAGGCGCTGGAGATCGCTCGTCCGCTGGGTCGCGCGCTCGATCTGCCGGTACTCGACCATGCCCTCGTGCGGCATCGGCCGACGCAGGAGCAGTCGCGGCTGTCGGCGGTCGCGCGTCGCCGGAATTTGAAGGACGCGTTCCAGGCGTGGCCGAAGTTGCCGCTGCCGGAGCATGTGGCGTTGATCGACGACGTCATGACGACGGGGGCGACGTTGCGCGCGGCTGCGGCGGCGTTGAAGCGCGCCGGAGTTAAGCGGGTGGATGCTTGGGTGGCTGCGCGGGTGCCGTGAGGTTCGCTGCGTATTGCGCTGCTAGCGATATGCCCTGGTCGACACGCGTTCGACGCATCAAGAGTTACAAGGTCAAGCGCGTTTCGGGCGCTTCAGCGCACGAAACGCCTTTGCTTCTAACCACGTGTCTGCGGCGACGGGCCCGCCGCTAGGAGGCGACGTCAACCAATCACGCCACTTGGTCGCGAAACCCCATCTGCCGATCATGCACCCGCGAAAAAACAGCAAGCGAAACGATCGCGCCACACAAACAACAAAACATATCCCACTGCGTATCCCACACATCCCCCTGCGTCGCGAGAAACGCATCTGCATCCGCGCCGAGGGCCAGCGCGCTCCACCACTCGATCAGCTCGAAGAACGCCGAGAAGCTCAACGCCGCGGCAACACATAGATACGTCAGCCATCCACCTGGCCGCAGCGGCGTGCAACGCAGCAACACCTCGCGCGCAAGGATCGCGGGCACCACGCCCTGCATCACATGCCCCACGCGATCCCATGGATTGCGTTGCGTATGCAGCACATCACGCAGCCACTCGCCGACCGGCGCCTGCGCGTACGTGTACGCGCCGCCCTCGATCAGCACCAACGCATGCAACGCGAGTAGCCAGGCGAGCAACCGCGTCGGCGCCAGACGCCGATCGACCGCGAGCCACGGCAAGGCGAGCATCACCCACACCGTCTCCATCGCCCACGTCATGCGATCGCACGCGACGACGAACGACACCACCATCGCCAGCGCGACGCCACCGAGCAGCAGCACCCCTTCGATGCGCGACGGCGTATGTCGCGCGGATGCAGTTGCAGCAATCGACATGACGACCCTCCCCGTCCAATCCCCGCCGCCATCGTCGCATCGAAGCAGGCATGACGTCCGAGGGATGCCGCGCGGCGTCCGATCGCTACACTGCGCGCTTCCGTCGACAGGGAGTGCGCCGTGAGCCAGTGGTTCTTCGTCCATCCGCAGAGCAGCGAGCGCGTCGGCCCGCTCGATCCTGACGCCGCGCTCGATTTCGCGCGTCAGAACCCGAACCACATGTGCTGGCGCGAGGGCCTGTCCGGCTGGCAGCCGGTGCGTTCGATGCCGGAGTTCGCCGAGGTCGTCGGTGCGCAGCCGTCGCACATGCCGCCCACGCCGCCGCCGGGCTACGCCAGCCGCAGCACCGCCGACGACATCGACTACCGCATCGTCGGCAACGACATGCCGTTCGTGGAGATCGAACTCGATCCCGGCGAAAGCGCGATCGCCGAAGCGGGCGCGCTGATGTACAAGGACGCCGTCATCCAGATGGATACGGTGTTCGGCGACGGCAGCAAGGCCAGCGGCGCCAGCGGCATCGGCGACAAGCTGTTCGCGGCCGCGCGCCGCGTGGTCACGGGCGAGAGCCTGTTCACCACCGTGTTCACCCACCAGGGCCAGGGCAAGGCGCGCGTTGCGTTCGCGGCGCCGTATCCGGGCACCGTGCTGCCGATCCGCCTGTCCGACCACGGCGGCACGCTGATCTGCCAGAAGGACTCGTTCCTGGCGGGCGCGCGCGGCGTGCGGCTCGGCATCTTCTTCCAGAAGAAGATCCTCACCGGCCTGTTCGGCGGCGAAGGTTTCATCATGCAGCGCCTCGACGGCGACGGCTGGGTGTTCGTGCACGCGGGCGGCACGCTGGTGGAGCGCGATCTCGCCGCCGGCGAACGCCTCGACGTCGACACCGGCTGCGTCATGGCCTTCCACCCGACGGTGAACATGGACATCCGCCCGGTCGGCGGCATCAAGTCGATGCTGTTCGGCGGCGAAGGCGTGTTCCTCGCCACGCTCACCGGCCCCGGCAAGGTGTGGCTGCAGTCGCTGCCGTTCTCGCGCATGGCCGGCCGCATGCTGGCCGCGGCGCCGCAGGGCGGTGGCAAGAACATGGGCGAAGGCTCGGTGCTCGGCGGGCTCGGTCGTCTGCTGGATGGCGACAATGGGTTCTGATGCCGAGATGCCGAACGCATCGACCTCAAGCCGCCGGCGACAATACGTCGTGATCGCAGGGATCGCCGTGCTCGCGCTGCTGGCAGGTGGTTATCAGGTCGGCCGCGACATGGCCCACCGCGACAACGCACGGGCCGAAGCCGCCCGTTAAGCCCGCGCTGTCGACGCAGCGTTGATCCTTGCGGTTCGGTCCATCACTGATGCACCGGACCGTTTTCCTTCCTCGGATGCCCATGCCACGTCTTCGCATCCCCCTGCTCCTCGCGCTCGCCACTGCACTCACTGCCTGCGGCGGCGATGTACGTCCGTCCCCCGATGCGGTGAACCCGCACGTCGTCGCGCCGGCACCCAAGCCGATCCGTATCGGCCTCGCACTCGGCGGTGGCGCGGCGAAAGGCTTCGCGCATATCGGCGTCATCAAGATGCTGGAAGCGAACGGCATCAAGATCGACGTGGTCAGCGGCACCAGCGCGGGCAGCGTGGTCGGTGCGCTGTATGCGAGCGGCATGGATGCGTTCGCGCTGCAGAAGCAGGCGGTCGCGCTCGACGAGGACCGCATCAAGGATGTGCGCCTGTTCGGCGGCGGGCTGGTGCAGGGCCAGGCGCTGCAGGACTACGTCAATACCTCGGTCGGTAATCGTCCGATCGAGAAACTCGGCAAGCCGTTCGCGGCGGTGTCGACGCAACTCGAAACCGGGCAGCGCACCGTGTTCAACCGCGGCAATACCGGACAGGCGGTGCGCGCGTCGAGCAGCATTCCCGGCGTGTTCGAGCCGGTGCCGATCGGCAAGTTCCACTACATCGACGGCGGCATCGTGAGCCCGGTGCCCGTCGACGCCGCGCGCCAGCTCGGCGCCGATTTCGTCATCGCGGTCGACATCTCCAGCAAGGCGCCGGGCACCGCGCCGGGCAGCCTGCTCGGCACGGTCAACCAGTCCATCACGATCATGGGACAGAAGCTCGGCGAGCAGGAACTCGCGCGCGCCGACGTGGTGATCCGTCCGAACGTCAACACGGTGGGCCCTGCGGCGTTCGAGCAGAAGGCGGCGGTGATCCTCGAAGGCGAACGTGCGGCTGTCGCCGCGCTCCCGCAGATCCGCGCGAAGCTCGCGCAGTTGCAGAAGGCGCGGATGCCGAAAGTCGTTGCACCGGCGCGCCCGCCCTGCGAGCCCAGCCGGATGGATCGCGTCTTGAACCGCGAGCCCCGCTGCGACTGACCGGGGGGAAACCCGGCGTCGCGGCGGAGAAAACGCCGGAACGATGTCCGACGCGGTGCGCGTCAGCGCGGAGTCGTGGTGTTCGTATTGGTACGCACGGTGTCGTGATGCACGACGGTGCGCTGCTTGCGCGGAATCAGGCCGGCCAGACCGAGCAGACCCAACAGACCCCAGTCGAAACCATCGTCGTGATCGTCGCGCGTGTCGGCGACCGCGACGCGATTCGTATCGTCGTTCGTCGCGGTGTCACCGGTGCCGGTGTTCTGCGCCATCACGGGCGCGACGGTGGCACCGAACATCAGGGTGGCCGCTGCAGCGGCGAAAATGGTCTTCTTCATAGGCTTTTTCCAGCAGACGCGACCAATCGTCGCCGGTCGAACCTAGTTTCGGTTTTGCGACAGTCGAGTGACTGCGGCTGTATTTCGCGCGCGTCGTGTCAGCAACTGTTCGCGAAGGTGCGAACTGCGTCGATGCCGCATCAACGGCGTGTGCATGCGTGCGACGCGATCGCTTGGCACACTGGGGCCATGCTGACCGCCCTCGTCTACGAAAGCCGCGCCGATGCCGCGCTGACCGACGCCGAACTCGACGTCATCCTGATCGGCTCGCGCGTGCGCAATGCGCGCCGCGGCATCACCGGCGCACTGCTCAAGCGTGGCGCCTGCATCCTGCAAATGCTCGAAGGCCCACCGGACGAGGTCGAGCGCACGCTCGCGGCCATCGCCGCGTCGCCGCTGCATCACGACGTGCGCGTGTTGCAGCGTGCAACGCCGGTCGAGCGCGTGTTCGATCGCTGGCACATGGGCTTCCATGCGTTCCAGACACTGCACCACCGCAGCGCGAGCACGGATGAATGGCTGGACGTGCTGCCTGACGTGGAATCGCAGGCGCAGAGCAATCCGGTGCTGGCGACATTGCTGCAACGCTGGAGCGAAGTGTCGAACGACGCGGCCTGACGTCGCTCAACGCCCCGGCAGCGGCATGCCGCGGAACGCCTTGACCGTGCGCAGCACGAAGCTCGAATTGACGTCGGCGACGCCGGCCTGGTTGAGCAGGCGGTCGAGCAGGAAGCGCGAGAAGTGTTCGAGGTCGCGCACCGCGACCTGCAGCAGGTAGTCCATGTCGCCGGTGAGCGCGTGACAGGTCACGACCTCGTCCCACTGCTGCACGAAGCCGGTGAACGCGTCGATCGACGCTGCGTCGTGCTTCGCGAGTTGCACGCGCACGAACGCCTGCAGGCCGAGGCCCAACCGCTCCGGGTCGACCTGCGCCGAGTAGCCCGCGATTACCCCATCGCGCTCGAGCCGTTGCACCCGCCTCAGGCAGGCCGAGGGCGAGAGATGCACGCGCTCGGCGAGCTCGGCATTGGTCAGGCGGCCCTCGCCCTGCAGGGCGGCGAGCAGCAGCAGGTCGGTGCGATCCAGCTCGACGGCGGCCATTCGTTGCGCCTTTCCTCTATTTGACGCACGGATCGTGCGCCAAGCGCGGCTGCCGGCGCAACAACGCAATCCCGTTGCGTCCGCCAGCCTCTAGATTGGGATGTCCAGCGGAGTCACGTCATGAATGCCGAACCGCAACGCGTCGAACACCAGCTCACCGACAAGGGCTACGTCCCGGTCTATACGACCGCGGTGATCGAGCAGCCGTGGTCGACGTACACGCCGATCGACCACGACGTCTGGGCGCAGCTGTTCGAGCGCCAGCAGAAGATCCTGGTCGGCCGCGCCAGCGAGGCCTTCCTGGCCGCGCAGCGCGACATGCACATGAGCGCGCACGAGATCCCGAAGTTCGACGACCTCAACCGCACGCTGCGTGCAGCGACGGGCTGGGAGTTGATCGGCGTGCAGGGCCTGTTGCCGGAACTCGACTTCTTCGACCACCTCGCCAACCGCCGTTTCCCGGTGACGTGGTGGATCCGCAAGCCCGACCAGATGGATTACCTGTCGGAACCGGACCTGTTCCACGACCTGTTCGGCCACGTCCCGCTGCTGATGAACCCGGTGTTCGCCGACTACATGCAGGCCTATGGCCGCGGTGGGGTCAAGGCGCACGGGATCGGCCCGGATGCGCTCGCCTGCCTCACGCGCCTGTACTGGTACACCGCCGAGTTCGGCCTGATCCGCGACCCGGACGGCCTGCGCATCTACGGCAGCGGCATCCTGTCGTCGAAGGGCGAGTCGATCCATTGCCTCGAATCGAACGCGCCGAACCGCATCGGCTTCGACCTCGAACGCATCATGCGCACGCGCTACCGCATCGACACCTACCAGAAGACGTACTTCGTCATCGACAGCTTCGAGCAGCTGTTCGACGCGACCAAGCCCGACTTCACGCCGATCTATGCGCAGCTGGCGACGCAGGACACCATTCCCGCCGGCAACGTGCTCGACAGCGACCGCGTGTTCAATCGCGGCACCGGCGAGGGTTGGTTGATGGATGGGGATGTTTGATCGCGTGATGCGATGGGTCACGCTTGGGTCGCGACCTGATACGAACGAAGGGCGGGGTTTCCCCGCCCTTTTTGTTGCGCGTTACTTCTTGTCGGTGTCATTCGTCGTCGATGCCGGCGTATCGGTCGGCGACGTGGTGGACGATGCAGGCGTGCCCGCCGCTGTCGATGCGGCGGTCGTGTCTGTCGACATCGTGTCGCCAGTCGTCGTCGGCGAATTCGCCGCCTGCGCCGCGGCCGCATCAGCCGCCGCCGCAGCAGCCTGCGCCGCCGACTGCTGCTGCGCTGCCGAGTCCGTGGTCGTCGCGCTATTGCCCGCGGCCGCGGTATCCGCCGCCGGCGTCGCGGTGTCGGTCGTCGCGTCATTCTTGTGGCACGCCGTCAGCGCGAGCGCTGTCAGCGCGACGAACATCAATCGATTGCGGATCATGGCCCTGCTCCGGTGGAAAACCGCGACAGCATCGCTGGCCCGCGTCAACGCGAGGCGAAGCGTCAGCCGACGAGTTCGGTCGATCCGGTTTCGACGCGTGTCGCCCGATCGAACGGCAACGGCTTCGCGAAGAGATAGCCTTGCAACTCTCCCGCACCACGCGTGCGCAGCCAGTCGCGCTGAAACGGTGATTCGACACCTTCCGCAACGACGCCAAGCCGCAACGTTTTCGCCAGCGCGATCACCGCTTCGCAGATGGAGCGATCGCTTGCGTCCGATTCGAGATCGTTGACGAACGAGCGGTCGATCTTGAGGCGGTGGATGGGCAGGCGCTTGAGGTACGACAGGCTGGAATAGCCGACGCCGAAGTCGTCGATCGCAAGCGTCACGCCGAGTTCCGCTAGTGCGCTCATGACGTCGGCGGCGCGCTTGGGGTCGTCGACGATGACGCTTTCGGTGAGTTCGAGTTCGAGTGCGCCCGGCGGCAGATTGAATTCGTCGATCACGCGGCGCACGTCGTCGAGCAGGCCATGCGCGAACTGCATCGCCGACACGTTGACCGAGATGCGCACGTGGCCGAGACCCTGCGCGACGAGGAACGCGTGGTGGCGCGCGGCTTCGTGCAGCACGCGTCGGCCGAGTTCGACGATCAGGCCGCTTTCTTCGCAGATGGCGATGAAGTCCGACGGCGGCAACAGGCCGCGCATCGGGTGTTCCCAACGCACCAGCGCTTCGAGCGCGACGAGTTGCAGGTCGGCCGAGAACAGCGGCTGGAACAGCAGGCGGAATTCCTTGCGTTCCAGCGCTTCGCGAAGCTCCTGCAGCAGTTGCAGTTTGCCGCCGCCGGATGGCGTTGCACCCGCGCGATACGCAACGGTGCAATTGCGGCCCTGCTTCTTCGCCTGGTACATCGCGAGCTCGGCGCTCATCAGCAGGCTTTCGGCGCTGACGGCGTCTTCCGGGCAATGGCTGTAGCCGACGCAGGCGCTGACCTTGCATCGTCGCGCGGCGACTTCGAGTGGTTCCGACAATGCCGCATGCACGCGTGCGGCGAGGCGTTCGGTTTCGAGTTCGTCGTCGCCTTCAAGCACGATGACGAATTCATCGCCCACCGAACGACCGATCAACGCACGCGGCCCGGCGACGCGTTGCAGGCGCGTCGATATCTCGCACAACACGCGATCGCCTGTCGCATGGCCGAGTTCATCGTTGACCAGCTTGAATTCGTCGAGGTCGACGATCAGAACGCTGACGCGTCCGCCGTCGGCCTGCACGCGCGCCACGCTTTCGGCGACGCGCTCGAGCACGAGATGGCGATTCGGCAGGCCGGTCAACACGTCGTGCGTCGAACGCCAGTGCAACTGTTGCGCGTGGCGCTGGCGTTCGCTGGTGTCGGTGATCATTCCGAGCACGTGGGTGACGCGGCCATCGGCGTCGCGCATCGGCGTGAGTTGCAGCTCGTACCAGAACGGCGTGCCGTCGCGACGC
The DNA here is from genome assembly GCF_054057595.1 of Lysobacter sp. HA18. NCBI lineage: Bacteria > Pseudomonadati > Pseudomonadota > Gammaproteobacteria > Lysobacterales > Lysobacteraceae > Lysobacter > Lysobacter sp. HA18. The sequence goes on along the minus strand of NZ_JBSRZL010000001.1, from coordinate 234,893 downwards.
GTGCCCTGCGACGCGACGTGCAGGTCGGTCACCGCATCGAGTGCATCGCGCACCAGCGCGCTGCCGGTGCGCTGCGGATCGAAGGCCTGCACGACGTCGAACGGCCGGCTTTCGATTTCCGTTTCGCGATAACCGGTGATCTGTTCGAACGCGGCGTTCGCGTAGACGATCGGATAACCGTCGCGCTGCGCGTCGGCGATCACGATGCCGCTGGCGGACGCCTGCACCGCGCGCTCGAGCAATCGCATTCGCGTCGACAGGAGATGCTGCGGACAGCGATCGATCATGCCGCCGACCATTCGCAGCGGCGTGCCGTGGCCGTCGCGCTGGATGTAGCCGCGATCGAGCACGTCGGTGTAGGTGCCATCGCCGCGCTGGAACGAATATTCCTCGGTCCATTGCGTGGCGCTGCCCTCGATTGCGATGGCGAGGCTCGCGCCGACGCGCGCACGATCGTCCGGATGCACGAGCGCGGCCCATGCGTCGATGTCGCGCGGCAGCGTGGTGTCGTCGAAACCGAAGTTGGTGGCGAAGCTGTCGCTGAACCAGACGGCGCCGTTGACGACGTCCCAGTCGTAGGCGGCGTCGCTCACGGCCTGTGCGATCAGGTGCACGCGTTCCTGCGCGCGTTCGACTTCGCTGACATCGCGCGCGACGACCAGGCGCGCCGGCGAGCCGCGCCAGTCCACGCGCGAGGTGCGGATCTGCACGTGCATCAGCGCGCCGTCGCGATGGCGATGCAGCCACACGGCTTCGGGCCGCGGTTCGCCTGCGCTCTCGCGGATGTACCGCGTGATGTGCGGGCGTTCGTTCTCGGGGCGCAGGTCGAGGATGCTCAACCCGCGCATGGTGTCGCGGTCGTAGCCGTACATCTCGGCCGCGACGGTGTTGGCATCGAGGATGTCCAACGTCGACTCGTCGAAGACCCACATCGGCACCGGGCTGGCGTCGAATGCATCGAAGTCTTGGGTCACGGCGTCCCCACGCGTCGTTCAGTCCTTCACCTTGCCACGCGTGAAGACGCCTGCGAACCCCCTGTTTACCAACTGCGTCGCGTTTCGCGCGCCGGGCTTGGGGTAACGGGCTACGACGCGGCTGCGTCGTCGAACAGATCGACCTGCGGGTCAAGGTCGCCGAGGTTCGCCAGGCCGACACCGATCAGGCGGTAGCGGGTGGATGCCGGCAGGGCTACGCGGGCACGCAATTCGAGCGCGGTGCGGACGAGTGCCTCGGCGCTGTCGGGCATGCGCGCGGGCGTGAGCGAACGGGTGAGGATGCGGAAGTCCGACGTCTTGAGCTTGAGCACCACCGTGCGCGGACGTCGCGGCGGGCGATCCTCGCGCAGGTCACGCTCGCGCTGACGCATCCATGCCGCCCACGTTTTCTCGGCCATGCGTGCGATGTGCGGTGCGAGCTCGTCGAGCACCAGGTCGGACTCCAGCGTGTCCTCGCTCGAGATCTGCGTATGCGGGCGTTCGGGTTCGACCGGATGGTCGTCGATGCCCCAGGCGAGGTCGTGCAGGCGACGGCCCCATCGACCAAAGCGTTCGACGAGCGCGTCGCGGCCGGCGTCGCGCAGGTCGGTGACGGTGGCCAGGCCCATCGCCTCGAGCTCGCCCTGCGTCACCTTACCGACGCCGGGCAGCCGCCCGACCGGCAACGGCGCGAGGAAGGCTTCCACCTTCGATGGCGGCACCACGAACAGGCCATCGGGCTTGTTCCAGTCGGACGCGATCTTCGCGACGAACTTGTTCGGCGCGACGCCGGCCGATGCGGTGAGCTGCGTCACCTCGCGGATCTCGGCGCGGATGGATTTCGCGATGTCGGTGGCGGTCGGCAGGTCGGTGAGCGGACAGGTGACGTCGAGGTAGGCCTCGTCCAGCGACAAGGGTTTCGACCAGCGGCGTGTGCCGGCCGAAGATCTCGCGGATCTGCTGCGAGACCAGCTTGTAGCGGACGAAATCCGGCGGCACGAACACCGCGTCGGGACACAGGCGTTCGGCGCGCACCGCGGGCATCGCCGAGCGGATGCCGAACACGCGCGCTTCGTAACTCGCGGCGCACACGACCGAACGCGCGCCGCGCCATGCGACGACGACCGGGCGACCGCGCAACGACGGCTCGTCGCGTTGTTCGACGCTCGCGTAGAACGCGTCCATGTCGACATGGATGACCTTGCGCGGGGTCATGGCGCAATCGCTCCGACGCATCGTCGACACATGCATGCAATGCGCGACGCGCAGCGTTCGCCGCCATCGAATGACGGAGGCGGGATCGCGATGGACGAGGCGACGGACACGATGCACGGATTGTCGCGCGATGCGGCCGCTGAATTGCCGGCAACAGCGGCCGCGACCGCGACCTGCCACTCACATCGGCGCGCCCACCCTTCCGCGGTCTCGCCGAAGCGCCAACCCGCCATGCTCGATGTCACCGCCGACCGGCTCCAGCAACAGCACGCCTACCTCGAGGACGGCGTCGCGCATGCGTTGCGTCGCGCGGGGGCCGGCCCGGACCTGGTGCTCGAGCGCCGGCTGATGGGCCAGGCCAAGCTGCTGCAGGCCATGCTGTCGGACCGCAGCGCCGCGCAGGCGGTGGCCGACGTGGCGGAAGCGGCGCGCCGGGTGATGGACGCCGCGGAACCCGAGGCGCCGGTTCGCATGCTGGCGCTGGCCCGCGAGAACCTCGCCCGCTTGGTGCGCCGGCACGCGCTGATGCTGCCGCGGGATCGCCGCGTCGCCTGATCGTCAAAACCACGTGTGACGCGGTTCGCAGGCGATCGGCGAGAATGGGCGCCCCGTCCGCCTGCCCGTCGCCGATGACCCCGACCGCCTCGCCCATCTCGCTTACCCGTTACCTGCTCGAGGAACAGCGCGAAGGCCGCATCGGCCCCAACGCGCGCCTGCTGATCGAGGTCGTCGCCCGCGCCTGCAAGTCGATCTCGATCGCGGTCGGCAAGGGCGCGCTGGGCGGCGTGCTCGGCGATGCCGGCGAGGGAGAAGCCAGCATCAACATCCAGGGCGAGGCGCAGAAGAAGCTCGACGTGCTGTCCAACGAGATCCTGCTCGAAGCCAACGCCTGGGGCGGCCACCTCGCGGCGCTGGCGTCGGAGGAGATGGACCACTGCGTCGTCATCCCCGACGAATACCCCCGCGGCAAGTACCTGCTGCTATTCGACCCGCTGGACGGCTCGTCGAACATCGACGTCAACATCTCGGTCGGCACGATCTTCTCCGTACTGCGCTGCCCGGAAGGCATCGAGACGGTCGGCGACGAGCACTTCCTGCAGCCGGGCACCGCGCAGGTCGCCGCCGGCTACTGCACCTATGGCCCCAGCACGATGCTGGTGCTGACCATCGGCAACGGCACCCACGCGTTCACCCTGGACCGCGAGATCGGCTCGTTCGTGATGACCACCCGCGGCATGACGATTCCCGAGGAGACGAAGGAATTCGCGGTCAACATGTCGAACCAGCGCTTCTGGGAGCCGCCGATGCAGGCCTACGTCGGCGACCTGCTGGCCGGCAAGGAGGGCCCGCGTGGCAAGGACTTCAACATGCGCTGGGTCGCCTCGATGGTGGCCGACGTGCACCGCATCCTGACCCGCGGCGGCATCTTCAGCTATCCGCTGGACGCCAAGTGCGCGGGGAAAGGCGGGAAATTGCGGCTGATGTACGAGGCCAACCCGATGGCGTTCCTGGTCGAACAGGCCGGCGGCGCGGCGAGCACGGGTCGCCAGCGGATGCTGGAGGTCAGCCCGACCGGTCTGCATCAGCGCGTGCCGGTGTTCCTCGGTTCCAGGCAGGAAGTCGAGGCAGCCGTCCGCTATCACCAGGACCACGACGGCCAGGCTGCGGCCGCCGCCTGACCGCCGTTCGACGGCCGCCGGGCGTGAAGTGCGTCACAGAAGCTTGACCTGTCACCGACAAGGACTACCTTTGTAGTCCGGTGCGTGGGGCGCCGACAGGGAGTCGGAGATGGCTGACGGAGGCGCAGGGCGCGACGTCGTGTACGTCGCGCGCGCGGGGCGAGGAACGCCCCCGGCGCGTTTGCAACAACTGGGTTGGAAGGTGCAGTCGGCATCGGATGCACGTGGCGCATTGCGGATCGTGCAACGACGCGCCACGCATCCCTTCGCCGCATTGCTGGACCTGCGCGACGGGTTCTCGGAAACCGACCTCGCCGAGTACGGCCCGGTGCTGGCCGCGAGCAACGTCGGCTGGGTCGCCGGCGTCGACACCGCGCAGCTCGACCAGCCGGCGGTGCGTCGGCTGATCCGTGACTACTGCTACGACTACGTCACCCTGCCGTGTCCCGATGGCGTGCTCGACACGGTGATCGGCCACGCGCACGGCATGGCGCGGCTCGCCTGCGACTCGGCAGTGCGCCTGGTGCACGACGGGCTTGAAGGCATCATCGGCGAAAGCGCTGGCATGAAGGCGCTGGCCCGCACGCTGTGCAAGGCCGCGATGACCGAGGCGCCGGTGTTCATCGCCGGCGAAACCGGCACCGGCAAGGAACTCGCCGCGCAGGCGCTGCACGCGAACTCGCGCCGCAAGCCGATGCCGTTCGTGGCGATCAACTGCGGTGCGATCCCGCATTCGCTGATCCAGTCCGAACTGTTCGGCTACGAGCGCGGCGCGTTCACCGGCGCCCAGAACCGCAAGCTCGGCCGTATCGAGATGGCCAACGGCGGCACGCTGTTCCTCGACGAAATCGGCGACCTGCCGATGGAGAGCCAAGCCTCGCTGCTGCGCTTCCTGCAGGAAGGCGCGTTCCAGCGCCTCGGCGGGCACGACACGGTTCGCGTCGACGTGCGCATCGTCTCGGCGACGCACCACGACCTCGAAACCGCGATCGCACAGGGGCGCTTCCGCGCCGACCTCTATCACCGCCTCTGCGTGCTGCGCCTGGCGCAGCCGCCACTGCGCGAACGCGGGCACGACATCGACCTGCTCGCGCAGCACGCGCTGTCGCGCTATTCGACCGAAGGCCAGCGCGTCATCAAGGGTTTCTCGCCCTGCGCGCGCCGCGCGATCCACGCCTACGACTGGCCGGGCAACGTGCGCGAGATGATCAACCGCGTGCGTCAGGCGGTGGTGATGGCGGAAGGTCGCCTGATCACCGCGATGGATCTCGGCCTGGGCGAAGTGGTCGCACCGACGCCGCCGACGCTCGAGGACGTGCGCAACGATGCGACGCGTCGTGCGATCGAGGCGGCGCTTCGACGCAGCCACGGTCGGCTCATCGATGCCGCGCGCGAGCTCGACGTCTCACGCGTGACGCTCTATCGCCTGATGCAGCGCTACGGGCTCGGCGCGGACGGCAGCCATGACGACGGCGCGGGCAACGATCTCGCGCCGCCGCAGATCAAGGCGGTGATGTCGGTGACCGGCGGGCGTCGCGAAACCGATCGCGGTGGACCGCCCGCGGCCGAACGTCGTCGGACGCGCGGGCTGTCGATCGCCTGATCAGAATGCGCGCGAACCGCGCAGCGAGAACACGAAGTTGGGCGCGTCGGGCGTAAGCCCGGCCGCCAGCTGCCCGTTGAACGTCCAGCCCGACGGCAGCACGTAGCTGGTGCCGAGGCTCAGCGCGGTCGCATTGCTGGAGCTGCCCGGAATGCGCTGCGACTTCGAACCCGGCGCACGCACGCGCGTGCCGGACTGCATCGCGCTGCCCACGCTCATGCTGATCGCCGCGCGATCGTTGAGCGCGATCGCGACGCCGCCGCTGAGGTTGAACATGTGGCCGAGGAATACTTCGGCCGGCGACACCGTGCCCACGGTCGGCGAGATGTCGTCGAACGACTGCGCGCGATTCCACGTGTAGCCGAAGTTGCCGAACAGGATCACCGGGTCGTAGGTGCGCAGCACCGACACGTTCGCGGTCGCGCTCCACACGCCGATGCCGGTCGGCAGCGTCTCGGGCACGTTGAGGTTGCTGTTGTTGCCGTCGGCCTGGATGACCTTCAGGCCGAACGGATCACGACCGGTCGGCGCGCGCACGCGCAGGCTGCCGACGATGTCCGGATGCGTCGCCGATTCCTTGACGAACTGGTAGTACGCCGCGGCGCTGACATCGCCGACGCCGCTGGAACGCACCTTCACTTCGCTCAGCGTGCTCGCCGCACCGCCAGCGCCACCGCTGACGAAACGCGTCTCGCGCGCGACCCACGGCAGGTCGGCTTCGAGGCTCAGGCGATCGGTGATGCCGTAACGACTGGTGACGTCGAACGTGGCGATCGACGACTTGCTCTGGTCGAGGTTGATCGTGCCGAGGAAGATCGCATCGAGCGCGAGGAAGCCGCTCAGCGACAACGCGCGGCGGTCGTAGTAGCTGTAGCTCATGCCGGTATCGAGCGTGAACTTGCGCTCGAACAACGGCGCGTGTTCGCGCACCACCAGCGTCTTTTCCTGCTGGCGGCGCTGCTCGTCGGCGTCGCGCTGCGTCTGCCCGACCTGTAGGTCGTCGGCTGGAGGCGGTGGCGTCGACTTCTCGCGTGCGATGCGTGCGGTATCGACCGGCGGCGGCGCGGCCGCCTGCTGCGGGCCGCCTTCGCCGGTGAGGCCGCGTCCACGCATCTGCTGCAGCTGCAGTTCTTCGACCTGCGCACGCAGGCGCGCGATTTCTTCCTGTTGCGCGTCGAGTTTGGCGGTGAGTGCGCCGAGCTTGGCGTCGACGTCGGACGTCGCGCTCATGGCGGACGGCGGGTCGGCGAAGGCGGCGGGGCTTGCGAGGGCGAGTGCGAGGGCGGTCGGGAGCAGGCGGGCAGTCAGACGCGACGAGTGCGACGGCATTCTTCTTCAATCCTTGAGGCGGCTGCGGTCAGTGGCGCAGTCCGGACATCGCCGAAAGCGCCTGTTGGATGCCCAGCTGCTGCACCGCGGACGTCGGCATGGCCGACGTCATCATCTGCAGATTCAGAGCATTGCTCGCGGTGAAGCCATCCCCGGCGATCTGCCCGATCTGCGTGATCCGGCCCGACGCGCCCGGCGTCACCTGCTGGCCGATGGTAGCGCCTGGCGCGACCAGCCCGAGCTGAATGCCGCCGCCGACGAAACTGATCTGCGCCTGCAGGCCGCCATCCTGGGCCTGCGCACTGGATGCACCGTTGAAGCCCGACGGCGCGGCCGGGTTGGTACCGAGTTGCACGACGGTGAGGTTGCCCATGCGATTGCCGTCGCCCGCGATCTGCGTGATCTGGCCGATGCCTTCGACATGGATCTGCTCACCGCCGGTCGCGACGTTCGCCGACGGCGGCGCATCGCCGCTGCCCGCGGCTGCATTCGCATGCGTGTCGACCTGCACGTTGTAGCCCGAATCGGTGCGCTGGATGTACAGCGAACCCACTGCGCTCGCGGTGCCGCCCTGCGCGGTGGCGAGCGTCGACACCAGGTCGATGCGCACGCCGACCAGCATGTCGGCGTTGTTGTACTTGCCGGTGAGCGTGCCCAGCGTGGCGTCGTCGACGAGCGCGACGCGCAGTGGTGCGACCGGTGCGGAAGAAGGGGGCAGGGCGAATGCCGGGCCGGCACTCGCCGCTGCCACGAAGGCCATGAGAACGGCGTGGGGGAGGAGGCGGTGGTTCATGGTCCCTCGATGCGAATCATTGCGTTGCTTTAGAACAGGTCGGCGCGGATGAGGCCGAGTTCGACGACCGGAATCGGCATCGAGGCTTCGACCACTGCATCGCCGCGGCGCGAAAGCGCGAGCGAGCGGCGACCGTGCACGAGATACGAGTCCTCGAGCGGCTTGTCGGCCACCACGGCGAGGACGATGCCGTTCCATCCTGCGACGAAATCCTTCTCGCTCATCACCCGATGACCGAGCGCGGGATCGGCGACGAAGACGCGCCCGGATTCGGCGCCCTTCACCACCACGAAATGCTTGTAACCCTTGAGATCGAGCAGCGCGATCACCGGCATCTGCAGGCGATACAACGCGGCGGTGTCGATGCGGAAACCATGCGCACGGAAGCCGTCGATGCTCTCGACGTAATGTTTCATGTCGAGCATCGAAAAGCCGTTGCGCACGATCTCTTTCGGATCGTTGCCCGTGAGCATGCTGCGAATCATGTGCGGCTCGTCGACCTGCACCCCGTAGCCGTAGCGCAGCACGCTGGCGAGCGCGGCGGATCCGCAGCTGAAGTCGTACTGCTGGCGCACCATGTCGCGATAGCGCAGGTCGCGGAACGTCGTGACCGGCTTGGCCACCGGCGCACCGTCGACGATGTTCGCCATCGACAGGCTCGACGCACGCGCAGGCAGCGCGAACGCGGCGAGCAGTGCGAGGGACATCAGCAGCGGGAAGCGCGACATGCAATCTCCAAAAGCGCGGTGGCCGGCGTGGGGTCCGGCCACCGCGGTTACGACTTGGAACCGATGGAGCGGATTACGGACCGTCGACCGCCGAAGCGATCGAGAGGCCGTTGTGCTGCGCGTTACCGACGCCAGCGGCGACGTTGACGCCGATGTTGCCCTGCGCACCCAGCAGCGCGTTGCCGCCGAGCGTGGCGTACACGTCGAGGTCGGAGAACGCCCAGGTGTCGGAGTTCAGCTCGTTGCCTTCGGTCAGCTGCGCGCTCGCCGAGGTGGCGATGGCATAGCGGCCCGAGGTGTTGACCGAACCGGTCATCGTGTTGCCCTGCGCATTGCCCACGCCAGCGGCGACGTTCACGCCGATGTTGCCGCGAGCGTTGCGAAGCGCGTTGCCGTCCATCGACGCCGTGTAGTTGGTGTCGATGTCGGAGCTTTCGGCGTAGTTGCCTTCGACCAGCTGCAGCGAGGTGCCCATCGCAGTGGCGAACACCTTGCCGGCGTCGACCGACGACAGCGCGGCGTCGTTGGCCTGCTCGTTGCCCACGCCCGCGGCAACGTTCACGCCGATGTTGCCCTGCGCGTTGGAGAGCGCGCTGCCACCGAAGTTGGCGATGTGGTCGCCGTCGCCGAACGACGAGTTGAGGACCGATTCCTGGGTCTGGTCGGCAACGGCCGCCGACTTGCTCGACACTTCGAACGCGCCGAACGCGAACACCAGCGCGTCGGTTTCGGCGAAGTCGACCGAGACGGTCAGGTTGTGGATTTCGGCGTCGCCGTAGGCGAAGGCCGGGGAGGCGACGGCGACGAGGCCGAGCGCGAGGAGCGAATGACGAAGCTTCATGACCAATTCCTTCTGTTAGATGGTTTCGTGATGTACGGAATTACGGGCCGTCGACCGCGGAAGCGATCGCGAGGCCGTTGTGCTGGACGTTGCCGACGCCGGCAGCGACGTTGACACCGATGTTGCCCTGCGCGCCGAACAGCGCGTTGCCACCGAGCACGGCGAACGTGTCGAGGTCGTAATACGCGACGAGTTCGTTGTAGCCGGCGCCCTGGTAGCTGGCCGACGACGCGATCGCATAGCGACCCGAGGTGTTGACCGAAGCGGCGAGCGAGTTGCTCTGCGCGTTGCCGACGCCGCCGGCGACGTTCACGCCGATGTTGCCGCGCGCCAGCGCGAGCGCCTGGCCGTTCATGACGCCGCTGTAGTAGCCGTCCGTGTACGACGCGGAACCGCCGCCGTTGAACTCGGTCAGCTGCTGCGAGGTCGACATCGCGGTCGCGAACACCTTGCCGGCGTCGACCGACGACAGCGCGGCGTCATTGGCCTGCTCGTTGCCCACGCCCGCGGCAACGTTCACGCCGATGTTGCCCTGCGCGCCGAACAGCGCGTTGCCGTTGAAGTCGGCAGCGTGCGAGCCGTCACCGATGGACAGGTTGCCGATCGTTTCCTGCGTCTGGTCGGTGACCGCAGCCGACTTGCTGGTCACGCTGACATCGCCGTAGACGTCGATGAAGCCGAACGTGACCGCGTAGTCGGTCGAATCGGTGTAGTTGAGGATCAGGGCGTCGCCCGACGCGAAGGCCGGGGCGATGAAGAATGCGCTGGCGGCCAGCGCGATGAGCGTGCGGTGCAGTTTCATGGGTTCTCTCTCCTGTTGACGTGGGTTCTGCTTGAAGCGGGATCTGCCTAGCTGCCGTGGTTACGGCGTGCCCCCCGGCAGTTGGAGCACGATCGCGTTCGTCGACGCATTGCCGACGCCCGCTGTCTGGTTGATCTGCATGACGCCGCTCGGCGCGGCGATCGCGCCGGCGTCGATGCGCGCTTCGCGCGTACCGCTCGACGTCGGTGTGGTGGTGCTGGTGGATGCGGGTGCGGCGGTGGCGGCGAGCGCGGACTCGTCGACCGACTGCACGAAGCCAGCACCCGCCGCGGTACCGATCGCAACGAGGTTGGCCTGCGCATTCGCGCTGCCGGCAGCCTGGTTGAGGCCGACGACGCCGGTGCTGTTGCCGAGCGCATTGCCGCTGATCGTCGCCTTCGCCGAACGCGTGAGATCGGCGCCGGTGGTGTCGACGGACTGCGCGCCGAAGGCGAGCGCGAGGCCGACATCGCCGATCGCGATCGCACGAAGATTGGCCTGCGCATTGCCGGTGCCGGCGGCGACGTTGAGGCTGGCCGCGCCGGACACGTTCGCAGCGGCGTTGCCGTCGATGCGGCTTTCGTCGTGCGACTGCGCGGCGGCGATCGGTGCGATCGCGAGCAGCAGGACGGCCACCGCCACACGCGTCACGGGCCGGCTCCGATCGCGCTGGCGCGCATGGTCGCGGTGGTAATCGTGTCGGCGATACCGAAGGTCGCGCTCATCACCGCGCCACCGATCGAACCCATCGCGCCGGATGAGCCCATCGGCGTGCTGCCGCCGCCCGCGCCGAGCGGCCGGCCGTCGCGCAGCTCGGGCATGTCGCTGGCGAACCGGGCCGGGTCGGGCTGGGCACCGATCGCCGTCGGCGCGGTGTCGCCGAGCGAGGCGTCACCCACCAGGCTCACCATCATTCCGTCCAGCGCGCGGTTGAACACGCGGGTCGGAAAGACGGTGGCGGTGACGCGCGCCGGGTTGTCGGTGGTGTCGGCAGGGCCCCGGTAGGCGATGCGCGGGTTGACGTCGCGCACGATGACCATCGTCTGGTCGACCGCGGCGTCCATCTGCGGGGGAACCAGCGTGTCCGGGGGAGCCACCACCGGGTCGCCCGCGCAGGCCGGTCCCGCCACGAACGCGGCGGTGACGGTCAGCAGCAGGGCGGTACGGCGGGGAAGGGACACGGTGCGCACTCCATCGGGGTATCGCCCTTAGAGCCAGTCGCGTGCCAAGTTTTTAAGTCGTTGTTCGGAAAGGTGTTTCTCCCGTGAAGGCTGCGGCCGCTTGGCCTTCGGGACCGGGAAACGTTGCGCGAATGCAACACGGGTCAGGAAGAATTCACCGACATCGCGACGCCGTGACAGCGGCCATTTCCACGCTCGCGCCCGCCGGACGACGCAGGGCAACGGTTTGCGCGGCCCAAGCGGCTGTCGGCGCGAGCGATCACGGCCGTGTTTCATCCACGCAACCGTGACCCGCGTGCGAGGATCAGCGCCCCGGCCGAACTCCCCGATCGCATGAGCCCCGACGCCCCCGCTCCGTCCGACGACTTCATCCACGTGGTGGACGGCGCGCTCGACGCGGCTTGGTGCGCGCGGGTGGTCGAGCGCCTCGCCCGCAGCGCCGAACTGCAGCCGGGCCGTATCGGCGGCGGCGTCTTCCCCGACATGAAGGACAGCCGCGACCTCGCCATCTCCGGGCGCGAGGACTGGCGCGACGTGGTCGAGCCACTCAACGAGGCGGTGATCGCCGGCCTGCGGTCGTATGTGCGCCGCTGGCCGCACACGCTGGTCGCGCCGCTGATGCTGGAGACGCAGGAAGACGGCAAGCGCCACCGCCTCACCGGCGAACGCCTGCAGGCGATGGACGATGCCGCGCTGACGCCGCTGCTCATGCAGATCTTCCGGCCCGGCATGATCAACCTGCAGCGTTACACCGCCGGCCGCGGCGGCTATCCGTACTGGCACTGCGAGCTGATGCCGCGCGACGCGAGCGCCGAGACGCTGCATCGCCACCTGCTGTGGACGGTCTACCTCAACGACGCGTTTACCGAAGGCGAGACCGAATTCCTCTACCAGCGACGCAAGGTCGCGCCCAAGACCGGCTCGCTGCTGATCGCGCCGGCGGCGTTCACGCATACGCATCGCGGCAATCGTCCGCAGGGCGGCGACAAGGTGATTGCGACCAGCTGGATCCTGTTCCAGCGCGCCGAAATGCTGTTCGGCGCGCGATGAGCGCGATGCATCTCTACGAGGTCATCCGCTGGGGCAACGAGTCGGACGACGTCGACAGCGGCGGGCCGGATGGCCCGGACACCTGCTTCCTCGTGCGTGCTGCGTCGGTCGAAGACGCCGCGTCACTGGTGGACCGCGAACTCGCGCGCATGCCGAGCGAATACGTGCTGCCGTTCGCCGGCGCGGTCTATCTGCTGGGCGATGACGCATCGACGCAGGCGAACGCGATGATCCTGCGCGGCCCGTACATCGCACGCGCCTATCGACATGGCTGGCGTCATTGGTATCGCGAAGCGCCGGATGCGGCGTGGGACGAACGCGTCGATCGCTGACAGCAGCGTTTCGATCAGCGGTTCTTCGCGAACGCGCTCAGCACGACGATCGCCAACACGGCTTCGACCGCGCCGAAGCACTACGCAGCCGCTCCCGAATGACCGATCGCTTCGATCCCGGCGTGCGCGTCGATGCATCGCCACAAAGGCGCAAGCGCGTCGCGACCAACGCGACGGGCAACGTAATGAACAGGGTGAGCGCGACACGCGTCGCGCGACGGCTCAAGGCCGCGAGTGGTTCAGCACGAGCCAGTACAGACCGACCTGCTTGACCGCCCACACGAACTGCTCGAAGTCGACCGGCTTCTGAATGTAGCTGTTCACGCCCAGCGCGTAGGTGGCTTCGACGTCGAACGGCTCGGTGCTGGTGGTCAGCACGACGACGGGCAGTGCGCGCGTCGCTTCGTTCGCACGGATCGCCTGCAGCACTTCGCGACCGTCGACCTTCGGCAGGTTGAGGTCGAGCAGCACGAGCGAGGGAAGATCGGCCGCATCGCGATCGGCGAACCGACCGCGTGCGAAGAGATAGTCGAGCGCTTCGGCGCCGTCGCCGACCACCGCGAGCTGGTTCGCGATCTTGGCTTCGTCGAACGCGAGCCGGGTCAGCTCGACGTCGTCCGGATTGTCCTCGACCAGCAGGATTTCTTTGTGCATCCGCGCCTCAGTCATCGACAGCGGGCAGGTCCACGGTGAACGTGCTCCCCTGACCCTCGGTGGACTCGGCTGTGACATGTCCGCCATGCCGATGCGCGATGCGTTGCGCGATGGCGAGACCGAGCCCGTGGCCTGCGCCCTGGTCCAACCCGTGCAGGCGCTGGAACGGCTGGAACAGCTTGTGAGCATACTGCATGTCGAAACCGCTGCCGGTGTCGCGGATCAGCAGACGCATGCGGTTGCCGACGCGTTCACCGTGTACTTCGACGCGTGCATCGGCCGCGTTGCGCGTGAACTTCCACGCGTTCTCCAGCAGCACCTTGAGCATCTGACGCAGCAGGCGTTCGTCGCCCACCGCCTGCAGGCCGGGCTGCACGTCGACGGCGACGGTGCGGCCGGGTTCGAGATCGTGCAGCTCGGCCAGCGCCCATTCGCAGAGGATCGACACGTCGACCTCCGCCGGATTCATCGGCGCGCTCGCCGCGCGCGACAGTTCGCCGAGTGCGAGCAGCAGGCCCGACATGCGCGTCGCCGCGGCGCGGATGCGCGAGAGATGCATGCGCTCGGATGCGTCGAGCTTGGACGACGCGCGATCCTCGAGCAGCTTGGCGAAGCTTTCGATCGACCGCAGCGGCGCACGCAGGTCGTGCGCGACGGTGTCGGCGAACATCTGCAGCTGGCGCTGTTCCGCATGGCCATCGGCCGGTGCGTCGAGCCATTGCGCAAGCCAGTGCGCGCCGTCGACCGGATGCACGTGCAGCTGGCCGCCGGGCAACGCGGCGAGCGTCACCGGTGCATCGAGCGAGGCAATGTCGGCCAGACGCGGATCAAGCTCAACCAGCCGCGCGTCGGCCGCGATGTGCAGGCGTCGGGTGAATGCGGCATTGGTCGCGATCACGCGCCCATCGGCCGCGACCAGTGCAGTCGGTGCCGCGCACGCCGAGAGCCACGCCGCGGGGGCGACGGCCGTCGGATCCATCCGGTCGGTCGGCATTGAGGTGGGCACGGGGAAGGCCGGCTCGCGGAAACCACCGAGTGTAGCCAGCAGGGGTGACGGGGTGGTCCACGGACGCTCGCGTCGCCTGCACCGGCCGCGATGGCAGCATCGGCTTCGACCGTCGCGGCGCGCCCATGGATTTCCACCAGATCACGTTCCTGCTGATCCTCGCCGGCTCGCTCTACCTGTTCGTGAGCGAGCGGCTGCGCGTGGACGTCACCGCGATGCTGACGCTGCTCGCGCTGGTGCTGACCGGCGTGCTCGATTCCAAGCAGGCGCTGTCCGGCTTCGCCAGCGAGCCGGCGATCATCGTCGCCGCGGTGTTCGTGATCTCGGGCGCACTCGCTGCAACCGGCCTGACCGAACGCCTCGGCCAGTGGATCGGGCGTGCCGCGGGCCAGGCCGAATGGCGCGCGGTGCTGGTGATCATGCCGGCGGTGGCCGCGCTGTCGTCGTTCACCCACCACGTGATGGTGACCGCGATGATGCTGCCGATCGTGACCCGTTTCGCGCGTGCGCGCGGGCTGTCGCCGTCGCGACTGCTGATGCCGATGTCGCTGGCGGCGTCGCTGGGCACCACGCTGACGCTGGTCAGCGCGCCCGCGTTCCTGCTCGCCGCCGACCTGCTCGAGCGTACGCATACCGGCCGCCTCGGCATCTTCTCGATCACGCCGATCGGCCTGGCGCTGGTCGCGATCAGCATTCCGTACATGCTGGTCGCGCGCTGGATCCTGCCGCGCGGCGCGGGCGCGGCCGACGACTCGGACTGGATGACGCTCGGTCAGTACCGCACTGAGCTGTGCATCGTCGAAGGCGAACGCTGGAGCACGCGTCCGCTCGCCGAGCTGAAGGAGATGCTCGGCGACACGTTCCAGTTGCACGGCTGGGTGCGCGATGGCCGCGTGCGCGACGACCTCGGCGACAACAGCCCGCTGATCGCCGGCGACCTGCTGCTGGTCGAAGCCTCCGCCGATGCGATCGCGTCGCTGCATGACGATCCCGGCCTCGACCTGCACGCCGTCCGGCGTTTCGGTCATGAAGTCGACGGTGCGGGTGACACGCAGCTCGTGCAGGCGCTGGTCGCGCCGGCGTCGGAATTCATCGGCCGCTCGCTGCGCGAACTCGACTTCGCACGACGCTTCCACACGGTCGTTGCCGGTTTATGGCGACGTAGCGGCTTGCAGTCCGCGCGCGTAGCGGATCAACGCCTGCGCGAGGGCGATCTGCTGGTGTTGTACGGCCGTGCATCGCGCTTCGCCGAACTCGCCGCGCACCACGGTTTCTTGATGCTGATGCCGTTCGCTGGCGAAGCACAGCGCCGCCTGCGTGCGCCGCTCGCGCTCATCATCCTAGGCGTGACCGTGCTGGTCGCCGCGACCGAATGGCTGCCCGCGCCGCTCGCCTTCCTGTTCGGCGCGGTCGCGATGGTGGCCACGCGCTGTGTCGACGTCGAACGCGCGTATCGCGAGATCGACGTGCGCATCTTCGTGATGATCGCCGGCGTGATCCCGCTCGGCATCGCGATGGAATCCACCGGCACCGCGCAGCTGCTGGCGAACGGGCTGCTGCACTTCATCGCGCACTGGCCGGCGCTCGGCGTGCTGCTGGTGATGTTCGGCGCCGCCGCGTTGCTCACGCAGATCCTGTCCGACGGCGCGACCACCGTGCTGCTCGCACCGATCGCGCTCAACATCGCCGAGTCGCTGCATCTGCCGGCCACGCCCTTCGTGGTGTGCACGGCGCTGGGCGCGGTGGTCGCGTTCCTGACGCCGATCGGCCACCACGGCAACCTGCTGATCCTCGGCCCCGGCCAGTACCGTTTCGCGGACTTCCTGAAAGTCGGCGCGCCACTCACCGCGACGGTCGCGATCGTCAGTGCGTGGATGGCGCAGTGGTTATGGCTGGGTGGTCCGTTATGGCCGACGTGAGCGACACCGCGACGGGTGCGCTTCGCGGCACGCGCAGTTCGAAGATGGTGCCGCGTTCGCTGTCGGAACTGACGCGAAGCGTGCCGCCATGCGCCATCGCGATTTCCCGCGCGATGTAGAGGCCGAGCCCGAGGCTGGTGGTGCGCGTGGTCGCGGCAGGCAGCTGCACCAGCGGCTTGAAGATGCGCTCGATGTCCTCGGCAGGCAGCGGTCGGCCCTGGTTGATGACGCGCACGACGAGATCGTCGGCGTGGCCTTCGGCTTCCAGTCGCACCGCGCAACCGCTTGCGCCATGCTGCGCGGCGTTGACCAGAAGGT
Organism: Lysobacter sp. HA18; assembly: GCF_054057595.1. Lineage (NCBI taxonomy): Bacteria > Pseudomonadati > Pseudomonadota > Gammaproteobacteria > Lysobacterales > Lysobacteraceae > Lysobacter > Lysobacter sp. HA18. The sequence continues at coordinate 218,469 of NZ_JBSRZL010000001.1, read as the reverse complement.
TGGTCAGCAACTGCTGCAGACGCACGGGATCGGCATGGCTGCGAAGATCGCCGTCGAGCTGCATTTCGAACTGTGCGTTCGGATACGTCGCACCCGCATCGACCATGGCCGCACGCACGACGTCCGCGAGATCGCATTCGACCAGCGAGGTCGGAATGCCCGGCCCCATCTGCACGCGGGTGTAGCCGAGCAGGTCGTCGACCATGTGGTTCATGAAGCGTGCCGAGCGCGACGCACGTTGTCCGAGCTGGCGCGCCTGCTCGGGTGAGACGCCGGTGCCGGTCAGCAACTGGCCGATCATCGCGACGGTGGCGAGTGGCGAACGCAGGTCGTGGCCGAGCACCGCGAGGAACAGATCGCGCGCGACGTTGGCGCGTTCCGAGTACGCGACGATCGACTGCGCGAGCGCCTGGTCGATCGCCTCGTTGAACCGCACCATGTCGTCGAGCGTTTCCTCGTCGACTTCGCCGACCGTCGGCAGCCACTGGCGTAGCACGGTGGCGCGCAGCGCGCGGAATTCCGCGCTGAGCTGCAGTAGGGAAAAGTCACTGTCCTGTCGCAGTGCGCCGTGGATGGCCGCGGCGGTGCGCGGGCCGCGCGCGTCATCGGAATCACCCTGCGACTTCGCGAACTGTTCGTCCTGCGACTGCGGCGACTCGAGATCCAGCGCGACCGCATGCAGGATGTCGCGCGCGTGGTCGCGCAGCGCGAGGTCGGTCATGTGCGACTCGCCCGGCGCGTTGCGACGCGCGAAGTCCTCCCAGTCCGCGAGGATCGCGTCCATCTGCGTCTGGATGAATCGGGACAGCTGCATCGAAAGCTCCTTGCGACGACTCGGGCGTGCGTGCCGGACGCGAAACGTCCATGGCGACGTCGGGAGTGCGGAGTGCGATGCGGCGGTGGCATGCCACCGGTATCGATGCAGTGTAGGCGTTCGGTGAACTGCACGCGCCGCAGTCGGAACGGTAGCCCGCCACCACTTGCGAGCGGATTCGAGCTGCCTGCGTCGATGCCGCGCGTTCGGCGGTGACTGCCAGCGAGCGACGCCCGGGTTTCCACGCGTGCCGCTTAGCGCGCGATTTCGTCGTGAACCATCGGCCCGGCCCGGTATCGCGATGGCGTCGACCGTCACTGCGGGGTTGATGGCGTACCGACGCATCCGTGGCGCGTCGGTCCGTGTTCGCGCACCCCTGGCCCGCGGCACGATCAGTGCACCGTGGGAGCGAGCTCCGACCGTGACGACGACAGCGCGCGCACGATCACGCGGCGAATGGTCAGGCCCTGCACCAGCACCGAGAACACGACGACCGAATAGGTCAGCGCGAGGATGAGGTCGCGCGCCGCGCCGGCCGGCAACGACAGCGCGAGCGCCACCGAAATGCCGCCGCGCAGCCCGCCCCAGGTCAAAACTTTCCACGCACCGTGCGGCAGGCGGAACAGACGCGGCGCCACCTGCATGGGCAGGCCGACCGCGAGCCAGCGCGCGAGCAGCACGAGTGCGATCACCGCCGCGGCGGTCGCGAGCGTCGCGCTGTCGAACGGCACCAGGACGATCTCGAGACCGATCAGCACGAACAGCAGCGCGTTGAGCATCTCGTCGAGCAGTTCCCAGAACAGGTCGACGTGGTGGCGTGTGGTGTCGCTCATCGCCTGCGCGCGGCCGCGGTTGCCGGTGAGCAGGCCGACCACCACCAGCGCGAGCGGCCCTGACACATGCAATGCCGTCGCGAGCCGGTAACCGCCAAGCACCGCGGCCAGCGTCAGCAGCACTTCGACCTGGTAGTGGTTGATGCTCCGCAGCAGCAGGAACAGCGCGTATCCGACCAGCGCGCCGAGCAGCAGCCCGCCGCCGGCTTCATGCGCGAGCACGCCGAGGCTGTGCGACCACGTCGGCGCCTCGCCGCGTGTCGCCATCTCCAGCAACACCGCGAACAGCACCACGCCGACACCGTCGTTGAACAGCGATTCGCCCGCGACCACCAAGCCGACGTCGTCCGGTGCATTCGCCGTGCGCAGGATGCCCATTACCGCGATCGGGTCGGTTGGCGAGATCAGCGCGCCGAACACGAAGCACCACGCCGGCGCGAGCGGAAGCCCGAACAGCGGCAGCAGCCACCACAGCGCGACACCGACGATCAGCGTCGACAGCACGGTGCCGCCGACGGCGAGCACGCCGACCTGCCAGCGGAACCGTCGCAGCAGGCTGACGTCCACGTGCAGCGCGCCGGCGAACAGCAGCATCGACAGCAGCCCGTCCATCAGCAGCCGCGAGAAGTCGATCGACTCGACCAGCCGCGTCTCGAGGTCGTGCAGGCTCGGAAAGCCGAGACGATCGAGCAGCACGAACAGCACCGACATCGACAGCGCGATCGCCATGACGCCGATCGTCGACGGCAGGCCGACGAAGCGCGCGTTGAGATACGCCAGCAGCGCGGTGACGACGAGGCAGATGATCGCGATGTCGAACATGGCATGACCGATGGCGGGGTCGCCGCAGTCTAGCCATGCGCAGCGTGTTGCCGCGCGACGTTAGAACAGCTCGCCCTGCGGCGTGGCCTTGCGCGGCGGCGTGAACCGGCTGGTGTCGAGTTCCGGATAGCGCGTGTAGCCGAGGCGCGCACGCGCCTTGCGGAAACGCTGCTGCACGAGCTGCGCGAACACGCCGGTGCCGGTCATCCGCGTGCCGAAGTCGGCGTTGTAATCCTTGCCCCCTCGCATCTGCTGCACCAGGCTCATCACATGCGCCGCGCGTTCGGGGTAATGCAGCTCGAGCCACTCGCGCCACACATCCTTCAACTCGTGCGGCAGGCGCAGCAGCGTGTAGCCGGCTTCGCGCGCGCCGTGCTCATGCGCGGCTTCGAGGATGTGCTCCATCTCCATGTCGGTGATCATCGGGATCACCGGCGCGACCATCACGCCGACCGGCACGCCCGCATCCGTCAACGCCTTCATCGCGCGCAACTTCGCATGCGGCGCCGACGCGCGCGGTTCGAGTTTGGATGCGAGCCGGTTGTCCAGCGTGGTCACCGAGAAATGCACGCTGACGAGGTTGTCGCGCGCCATCTGCGCGAGCAGGTCGACGTCGCGTTCGATCAGCGCGCTCTTGGTGACGAAGCTCGCCGGATGCTTCGTTTCCGCGAACAGCTCGAGCACCTGCCGGGTGATGCCGTAGCGGCGTTCGATCGGCTGGTAGGCGTCGGTATTGATGCCGAGCGCGGTGGCCTGCGGCACGTAGCCGGGTTTCGCCAACTCTTCGCGCAGGCGTTCGAGCGCATTGGTCTTGGCGAACAGCTTCGTCTCGAAATCCAAGCCGGGCGACAGGTCAAGATATGCATGCGACGGCCGCGCGAAGCAGTACACGCAGCCGTGCTCGCATCCGCGATACGGATTCAGCGACTGCGAGAAGCCGACGTCGGGCGACTGGTTGCGCGTCAGGATGGTTCGCGCGCGCTCCTCGGTGACCGTGGTCGCGGGCTTCGGCGCGTCGATCAGGTCCTCGTAGATCGAACCCCAACCATCGTCGGCGCCCTCGATGGTGGTCACCTCGAAACGGCCGGCCACGCGCGATGCGGCGCCACGGCCCTTGATCGGCTTCTGCGGCTTGCGCGCGTCGGTCATCCACCGATTGTCGGTGGCGCGCGTCTCAACCTGTGCGACCGGCGCGTCACGGCCGCTTGGTTGGGGCGGCCGTATGATTGGGCGCCCGCTTTCCGATGTCGTTGATGCGCGCCGCCCTGCCCGTCCGGCACCCGCCCGCCAGGACCTCAGCGGCCCTGCCCTCCGTACGTTCTTCGAGCTCACCCGGACGTGGGGCCTGAGTCCCGACGAGGAGCGGGTCCTCCTCGGCTCCCCGGGCCGCTCGACGTTCTATCGCTGGAAGCGGGATCAGGAGGGTCAGCTGCCGTCTGACGTCCTTGAACGCATCAGCTACCTCCTTGGCATCCACGAGGCACTTCGGTTGCTCTTTCCGGCGCCAGAGCAGGGCTATAGCTGGGTCAAACGACCGAACAGCGCACCGCTATTCGGCGGCGACAGCGCCTTGAAACGCATGCTTGGCGGGCGGGTTGCGGATCTTTACGTCGTCCGGCAGTACCTGGATGCGCAGAGGGGCTGGAACTGATGCTGACGCGCTCAAGGATCGAGTGGCGCCCAACCTACCGAATCGTCTCCAGCCGCCTTTCACCAGTCGGCGTGTTTGACGACATCGCAGCGCCGGACGATCTCGAAGCGCTTTACGAGATCGAAGGGCTCACGAATTCCCGGCTTCGCGAGGAACTCGGCCAGATACGTCTCGTTCCGGCCGATCGCCGGCGCGTCGGGCCAGGTGCCGCGCCGATCATGGCGGCTTTTACGCACCTCAATCCCGACGGCTCGCGCTTCTCCAACGGCAGCTACGGGGTCTACGACGCCGCCTACGGTCGCGAGACCGCGATCTCGGAAACAGCGCATCACCGGGCGCGTTTTCTGGCTCGAACCAAGGAGCCGCCCACCATCGTCGAGATGCGGTGCTATCTCGCTGACGTCATCGCTAGCTCGATGACCTGCGCGGAGGTTTCCCCGACATCACGACCCCGACAGCTACGTAGGATCACAGCGCCTGGCGATGGAGCGAAGGGCAGCTGGAAGCGACGGCACTGTCTACGACAGCGTTCGCCACCCAGGCGGTCAATGCGTCGCGCTTTTCTATCCCGACCTCGTACAGCCTGTTCGCCAAGGCCCCCATCTTTATTACCACTGGGATGGAGACACGATCACGCATGCGGCGATCACCAGCGACATCATCCTCTCGCCGGTTGCCGGTTGCCCGGCTGACGCGCTGACGCCTACTCCCCACGTATGACGTACGGGCCTGATAGAAGAAATCGTGCGTTGCGAGTGCCGATCAGCCTGACCATCGTCCCCTCATGATCATGTCCGCTATCGGCCAGAAACGGACATAGTCAACCCGAGTAACACCTGAGTTAAGCCGCCGCCGCGAAGCGGCGTCGGCTTGGACGAATGGTTAGGGCGCTGGCTGCACGGCGAAGAGTTCCGCTTTGCCGCATCGCTGGCACACATAAAGGTCGAGAACCTCTCGATTGATGAAGAAGTCGCCGAGCACGAGTTCACGAGCATACGAGCCATCATGGAATTGCTTTCGGCCCGAGTAGACCATTTTGGAAGCGCACCGCGTGCAACTGAGTTCGCGCTCGACGGCCGGATCGGCGGTGGCGAGCTCGCTACGCCACCCTGCGGGCGGAGGCGATCCATCGCGCCCCGTGCCGCATTGCCAGCACAAGCCGAGTTCGTCGTCGACGTCAGATCCGCATTTTCCACAAGACCAAGTCATGTCTATTCCTGCGCCCTAACACCTGAGTTAAGCCGCGCCGCGAAGCGGCGTCGGCTTGGACGAATTGTTAGACCCCTACCAGCCTTGGGCCTGGGCGAACGCTTCTAGCTGTCGATCGATCTCAGCAGCAAGCGCGGGCGAGGTATAGAAATACAGGTCTGGCGCATCAAGGTCATCCTTGAAGGCCACAACGACCAACCGTTCCGGTTTGCCTTGGAACGTAACGGAGTACTCCCAGCCCGCCTTGCTTTCGACCGGTAAGTAATCGATCGCCCCGCTCAGCTGCTCAGCTTGTATAGAGCCGAAACCGGATGGCAAGGTTTTCGCCAAGCCAGACAGGAACGGTTCCACCCCTTCTTGGTCGAAGTTCATGGAAGCCTCGGCCAAGCCCGACACATCGGGTGGTGTCGGCGGCGCGGCGCAGGAAGTGCCGACGAACGTCAAAGCCATTGTCGCGAAAGCGATGAACCTGTTCATGGGGCCTAACACCTGAGTTAAGCCGCGCCGCGAAGCGGCGTCGGCTTGGACGAATTGTTAGGCGGCAACATACCAAGCTACGCCGAAGAGCTTTCAGGCTCGCCAGCGCGATGCAGGCGCTCGCAGCCGCCAACGAATAAGAGCGCACCAATCAACGACGCCGGGAGTGCGAAGAAGACAAACACCCCCGCAATAAAGAGGGAATAGCCTAGACCGGAGGAGCCGGCCATTACGGCAGCTCCAGCAGCCGACGCTAGCGCGGCCGCAGCCGCCATTGCGAAGGCCGGGCCCTTACTCACTGGAAGGCGTTGACCTGCCCATGGCGCCAAGAGAAAGCCACTTAAGAACAACGGGCCCAGCAGCCCGAGTAGCGTGCCAACCAACCCGGCAAGGCTGGCCGCGTTGCCTGGTCCGAAGCACAGGACGACTGTCAGAAGGAGCAGGAGAAAGAGGCCCGCTGGGACCGAAAATGCCCGGAACATCACGCCTCTGTACTGCGAGCGCAGGTCTTCTGCCATTGCCGCCTAACACCTGAGTTAAGCCGCGCCGCGAAGCGGCGTCGGCTTGGACGAATTGTTAGGCCTCACGTCTGTGACTGTGGCGGCCGCCGGACAACTACAAGCGACGAGACAAGCCGCAAGCTACCAGCTTGTTAGCCAGTCGGAGCGCAGCACGATACTCACTCCGATCGTTCTGCTTATAGTTGATGATGGACATCGTGTCGCTTGAGCGCTGCAGACCTGTGACTAGTAGGCTCTCTCGGCCATGTTCCGTCAGAAGCCTTATTCGTCGGCCCGGCGAAGCAGGAAGATCCACAAAAGTTGAGCCCGCCACGAAGGAGAACTTGCCGATCTCAATAGATAGCTCTCCCTCGTCAACTACGGTGGCCATGGTAGAGAAGTGACCCCGCATTCCATTTGAAATGTTGGCACGCAGCACGCCAGGGCCCAGCTTGCATACACCGAAATACGTGCTCAGGGGAAAAAGCTCGCCGGACAGCATGTCAGAATCGCCCGGCTAGCCCGTAGGCGAACGCCAGTTTTGTGCCCGCGCGCCCGGCGAGATTGCGAGCATCAGCAGACCACTTAGCAGCACGGACCTCGCAGCTGAGTCGAACACTAGATCCCCCGACAGTGAAGTTCGGTCCAGCGGGCGCGACAGGGCCGCCGAGTGAGGCCTAACACCTGAGCTAAGCCGCGCCGCGAAGCGGTCGGCTTCGACGAATTGTTAGGCCTCACTCGGGATCGGCTCGTTTTGAGTGGACGATAGATCTCGGCACTGCCTAGCGAAATCATTGCGCGACAGCTTGGCGATGTTCGCCTTCGCTTCCTCAAATGTGTGCCCATATTCGGGCAACTTGCGCACGGCTTCTACGAGACGGTCGTCTAGACCGAGCGAGCGTGCAACAGCGGTCTGATACGGGTTTCCGTTAGCCGGCTGCGATTCGTCGCACGCTTTTGCCAAGGCGTCGAGGCTTGCAAGTAGCACGGCGGACGCGGGATCGACGCAGGCGCTGCCGGAACAAGGCTCTGTAGCCCCCACGGGTGTTGCCGCCGCACCGGCTACGACGCTGAGCGATGCGAGAAGTAGACCGCTTTTCAAATGAGTCGCCTCGAGTTGGAGTGCAGGACCTAACACCTGAGTTAAGCCCCGCCGCGAAGCGGCGTCGGCTTGGACGAATTGTTAGGGCCCAGGGCCAGCGTAGGCGCCGCCCTCTGCCTTGCCGGTTGCCAGCTCTACCTGAAACGGGTGCCACGAGCCATCAAAGTGCCACGCCTCTCCAGTGGCGTGCGCCGACGTGACGCCAAAGTTCTGAAAGCCGTCCCACGCTAGACGGCGGCTGCGCCATTCGATGCCCGATGGGCCGAGTCGAGATAGCGCCAAGCCGCTGGACAAAAGCAGTGCATTGCCTTCTGGGATGGGCAGGCATCGTTCGACATGGCCACCGACACCCGAAGTGAACTCTTGCGTTTCTGGATCGACTACGTAGCACTCCCCGCCAGCGATCACCACGACCTCTCGGCCGTTCGGATGGGTGGCGACTAGAGTCAGGCTACCAAGTCCAAATTGGAAATTGCCACCCATTCGGAAGGCGTGCCGGCAAGGAACCGCACTACGAGTCCTTCTCGGTACACGGGGGAACCAGTGCCACTGATGAGCTTGGGCAAGGCGCCGTACGGCGGCAGCCCAGGCAACACTTCGAACGCCGACACGGTTGCCTCCCTGAGCCCTAACACCTGAGTTAAGCCGCGCCGCGAAGCGGCGTCGGCTTGGACGAATTGTTAGCTGGTAGCGATGCACTCCTAAGCCAAGGCAAGCGTGCACCGAGCGCGAATGCCACTGCCACGGGAACCCCGAGGGCAACCGAGGCGTCGAAGGACTCTAGCTCGCAGGCGGATGCATGTGACGAGCACCAGACGTTATAGGGCGCCAGAAGCGCCCACCCCGCCACGGCGGCGGAGAATGCGAGCGCTGACGCGACGAGACCGGCTAGCGAAGCGAACCCAATACGACGCAATGCGGCAAGGGCCGGGAGGCCGAAGACTGTAAGGCCCGCCACGACAAACGGCGTGGCGACTACAAACAAGTAGAGGCTCCAGCCTGCCCAGCGGGCTGTTGCCTCAGAAGCAGTGACGTGCCCCAAGGCCACCTTTGCTTGAGCTAGCTGCCAAGAATCAACGCCGGCGTACGCAAGCGTTACTCCAATTGCTGCCAGATAGCCCAGCGCTAAGCGTGTTCGACCGATCCCGAGGAACGATGATGGCCCGACTCCGCGCTTACGGCCGAAAAACGCAGTCGCCGCGAGCACCAGCACGCCCAATAAAACCGGTAGTTGGAAAATCACGACGACAAAGTCAGTTGCCATACCAGCTAACACCTGAGTTAAGCCGCGCCGCGAAGCGGCGTCGGCTTGGACGAATTGTTAGAGGGCTAGCTTGCGGCGCGCCGCGAACTGAATTAAATAAAGCGAGAGCCCCAGTATGCCAACTGCACCGCTTTGCGTGTGTGCTTCTACCCAGGCAAGGGCTTTCAATATACGCCCGATAGCCCATACGGCCGCCGAGTACGCGACGACGCCAACAATGAACGGTCCGCAGGTGGCTGCTAGAAGCGTGGCGCTCCAAGCCGCGACAGAGTGCGGGGGAGTCATTGGGTACTTGCTTGCCAGAGCCTGCAGGCTTAAGCCCGACAATGTGAGCCCGACTACGTAGATACCTAAAAAAGAAAACTCGAGCGCGTAGCGTTGCGAAAATGGTGTACTCGGCGGGAAGTCATCCACGTACTCAATTTGCGGGTTAATGCGAGTAAGCAGAGGCGCTAAGGCACGGTTTCGGAGCCAAGCTAGGTTCTGCAGTTTTATCGCTTCGACCGCAAGCAGGAATACCGATGCGATCTCTACGAGGTCGACTGCCGCGCTCGCTACGGTCACTGGATCTGCCCTCTAACACCTGAGTTAAGCCGCGCCGCGAAGCGGCGTCGGCTTGGACGAATTGTTAGGCCCGGAAGCGCCCCACCGCACGTGCTGCCCAACCTGCGATCACCGCAATGATGGCCCACCCGATAAGCCAACGCCACTCGTACGGCTGGCCTGAATCGTGACGACTGACGATCAGCCAAGCCGACATAAGTGCGGAAAGGATGCTGACTACGAACAGCGAGAAGATTGCCGAAAATGCGACTTCGCGGGGCGTTCCCGACTCGTCCCAGTCGTCTCGCGCGACATCGGCGAGTCGCAGAATTCGATCGGGCGCAATGAAGGGAAGCAGTAGCGCCAGTGCAGCCATCTGCCTTGCACGGCTCCAGCCGCGACGCGCCAGCTCAGCCTTTGCGTCCGATGGCGTGATACCGCTGCTGGGATACCACCGAACCAGCAGGAGTTGGATGACTGGAGTGTTCAACGATGGGCCTAACACCTGAGTTAAGCCGCGCCACGAAGCGGCGTCGGCTTGGACGAATTGTTAGGCCCCATGCTACGCATTGAAGAGCGCCGGGTCATACCAGACGTGCGTTTGACCGGGAGCTATTAGGACGCGCCAGCCTGGCGCCAATGCGAGATATGGCAGCAAAGCGGGCGCGTACTCCGCTACATGGTGCACGCATAGCGATTAAAAGAAGTCTGGATCAATGGAAAGTTCGCCGCCCCAAATGTACCAACCACACGTTCCGCCTTCGGCGGGATGCCGCACTGCATTGACTGGTGGCGATCCGAGAGAGCTGAGTGCAATACCGAGCCGCTCGTTTGGTGCGGGAGGATCGAACAGCGAACCCGCCGCAGTGCAAACGTCCAACTGCGACTCAATTTGCTTCATGGGGCCTAACACCTGAGTTAAGCCGCGCCGCGAAGCGGCGTCGGCTTGGACGAATTGTTAGCTGACAGCATGACGCGCTGAAGCCACAAGAGCGCACACCAGCAAAATGGCGGTGGGGTAGAACGTGAGCCCAAAGCCCATTGCACGCCCGGGTGCGCCACGACCGTAGCCCCAGAAGAACAACCCGCGGCCCAACAGGAAAAGCACCGACGCAACAGGAACTAGGGCGACGAGCCACGGCGAGCCCAGCAGGGTGCAGGCGGCATAGACCGGAAGGACTAGGGCGAGTTGTTCGAGCGTGTTCTGCAACAGCGCTTGCAGCAACTTTGCTCGGGCTGACCCAATGGTGAGCCCGCTGCCGTCGAGATCTTCCGGGCTATCGAACCGGTGGTTGGCAAGCCGGCCGATACAGACCAGGAGCGTTAGCGCAGGTGCCAAGACGCTTAACGCCAAAAGGTGCAAGCGGGCATCGAGCCCCAAGGCTTCGGTGTGCCGCATGGCAGCGACCAACAGCGTTACCGCGGTAACAGCGAGTGCGGACCCCGCTCCGAGAGCAACGCCGCGCTGTGGCTTGGACAAGCTCATCGTCGGTCTCCCATGTCAGCTAACACTTGAGTTAAGCCGCGCCGCGAAGCGGCGTCGGCTTGGACGAATTGTTAGCTGCCATGCGATTAAGAACGGCTAGCCACGCCTGCGGCACGAGGAGCGCGAATGCCGTGTCTAGTGCGAACTGCCCCGGGTGAATGGCGTGGAGGTATTCGCTCCAGCCAACGTGGCCGCCTGCTGGAATTGCGACAGCATTAAGGATGTAGCGCATCGCCCACATGGTGGCGACCAGCAGGATGGCGCTAGCGACCAGCAGGGAGGTGTGGCTCATGCGCCCAACGCGGCGACCGGCAAGCACGGCCACTGGAATCACTGCGCCGGCGTTGAGGACGTAGTACACAAGCCCGGATTTCATGTCTATCGCGTCCAGCGCCGCCGCGCTGCCGAGTCCCAGAACAATATCCAGAAGCGCGAAAATGAAGGTGCCGATGGCGAGACTCTTGTTCATGGCAGCCAACACCTGAGTTAAGCCGCGCCGCGAAGCGGCGTCGGCTTGGACGAATTGTTAGGCCTGTTGCCGCATCGGCCGGCGCCCATCACTGGCGGTCGCCTTTGAACCAGACGATCAGCACCAAAGCAAAGGTTGCGGCGAGTACCCCGGCGTAAAAAGGCACAGCGTCGGTTTCGGGTGGGAAGCGCACGTACACCATGGCGAGCGCCGCGACGTACAAGCCAACGACCACCCAGCCCTGCCATGCAATCGGCAAGCCGAAACCGACGCCGAACTTCTTGGAAGGAAACCAGTACCTCGGCGGTTCGTTCACCACGTCCTCCTTGATTTGTCCAAACGGGCCTAACACCTGAGTTAAGCGCCGCGAAGCGGCGTCGGCTTGGACGAATTGTTAGGGCGTGGCCGACTGGGCGATATAGCCACCGCGATAGCTAACACCAGCAACGTGGTAGCCACACCTGCCAACAGCTGCCACAACTCGATTCCGTAGCCGGCAATTCGTGCTGTGGCCGCAGCGTTTCCAGGTTCGTAAAGTACCTGGACGGACTGGCCTTCATGAAGATGTCGCGCGCTGCGGCCGGTTGTACAGCGAAAGAAATACTTCTGCCCAGACGCCGTGTAGAAGCCAACAACTGGGAATGACGAGCACTTAATTCGCTGGCTGCCGCGACCGCTAACGTTAGAACACTCTCGCTCGATGTGATCGACGCTTCCTTCCGTGGCCGCGAAGGCCGCCGCCGCGCCACGCTCAGCCGTGGCCGTTCGCCAAGCCAGAATGCTGGTGAGCGCAGCAACGAGAAGAAGGCTAGCGGCAGATCGCTTCATGTGACCCCAAGTTCCACGTTGCTCATCCCACGCCCTAACACCTGAGCTAAGCCGCGCCGCGAAGCGGCGTCGGCTTGGACGAATTGTTAGGCCCCGGGTGGAGCCGCAACGGTTACTGCAAGGATGATAAGTGCGAGCGATACCGCAGCAAGAGCAGCTAGCCAGAACCATTCGTGGGAGCCAAAGTGCCGAACGACGAACGTGCCGGGCCTGAAGGCGTGCCACCACGGCTTGCCAATTCGGCGGCAGCATGCGGCCGACAGCCAGTTGCCGCCAACCAGCCAAACGATCGCCGCGGCGCAGAGCAACATCAGCTGCGCAGCGGGCAACCCTGCGAGCACCGAGAACACCTCTGCCGGATTGCGCTGATCTGCCATTACGGGACCTAACACCTGAGTTAAGCCGCGCCGCGAAGCGGCGTCGGCTTGGACGAATTGTTAGGCCTCATGCTACCGCGCTCCGAGCCAGCTGTAGGCGCTACCAGATACGGCGAGTGCAACCAGCACGCCGACCACCACGTTTAGTTGCCGGCGCGCGATCTGCGCGATTCGTGTGAGTTCGGGATCTTGCAGCTCAACGTAGCGGCGCTGCGATATAAAACGTGCATACGGCGACGAGGCGGAAGGTTCCGTATCTGGTGCCGGCGCGATCGTTGCCCAAACGGTCGGATGCTTTAGCTGCAGGTGCTGGCTAACGCGCCAGAGTGCGTAGGCGGCCATCGCGAGCGCCGGTACGAGCGCGATTGCGAGAAATAATGAACACGCCGCAAAAATTACCGTCATGAGGCCTAACACCGGAGTTGACCCGCGCCGCGAAGCGGCGTCCGGTTGGACGAATTGTTAGAGATCACACGCCGCTGAACTGGCTTGCCGACCTCACCTGCCGAAGTGTGGCACGAGTGCCTGAAGCGGAGCGCGGCCGTCAGCCAGAGTGTGCGCGGCGCGCTACTACGAAAGCCGAGGCGCTTCCAAGCCGGGCGGAGGAAGTCTCGACGAGTTGCATAGGAGGGACGTGCCCGGCGGGGAGCCAGAGTATCCGTGATGCGGCCGACTTGGCGACGGCGAAACCTCAACGAGCTGCGGGAAGCAATTCAAGAGCGAAGACGTCGCCGGTGTGGGCGCTAACACCTGAGTTAAGCCGCGCCGCGAAGCGGCGTCGGCTTGGACGAATTGTTAGGCCCGCCTACCGGACCTTGCGCGTGACGCTTGGGTTTGCGTGCATCGGCGAAACCTTAGCCTTCGACCGCTGAAGCTTAACGATGGCGTCTTTGTATTTCATGTCTCGGATTGCTACCGCCACAGCTTGGAAGAAAAGGCGCTCAGCTTCTTGGGCAGTGGCGACCTTTGACTGCTGGGTCGAGGCAGTGAAGTGGGACGACGAAGCCAAGCCAATGGTCGGATCTTCGAGCAGCACGTTCGCCCAAGCAAAGGCACCGCCGCTCCCGACCCCGTAGTCGCCTGTAACGAGAAATGCAAAGCCCTCTTGCTGCACTTTCCTGCAGATGGGGGCGATTTCGGGGTTCTCGATGCCGCCGTGGCGGGCGATCAGAGCCGCCAACGCGGCAGACGAAACCGCAGGGCACTGCGCATATGCAGCGCTGGCGGTTCCGAAGTAGAGGGGCGGCGATGGCGAGCCTTCTCATGAGTCTTCCTTGACGTTTGGTGCGGGGCCTAACACCTGAGTTAAGCCGCGCCGCGAAGCGGCGTCGGCTTGGACGAATTGTTAGGCCGTACTCGCACGGAACCCACGGTAGATCCACCGCAGAGTCCAGCCCGCCAGATATATCGCCACGACAATCGCGCCCCACCAGCCAAATACTAACGCCCAATGGCCTACCTGGCTGAGGCGCAGATGGGCGAGTTCCGCTTGTGTTCGGAGTTGATGGCGCGGATTTCAACGCCGAAAGCTTGATGTTGTCGGTACGGCCTTCCGCTAGAACGCGAAGGAACTCTAAGTTCTCTTTCTCCGTTCCGCTGAAGAACGAGTCGTGAACTTCATACGACGAGATCGGCTGGCCATCTGGGCCGGGAATCCGTGCGGAGATCGCTTCTGTTGCGTCGCTGTACCAGTCGGATAAAACGCTTTGCCGCGACGGCATGGTTCCGTACGCAATTACGCCCGCACAGATGGCAAACAAGGCGCTCAGAACGATCCAGATGCGTGTCCAGCCTCCAAGTCGCATTCGGTCTCCTGTACGGCCTAACACCTGAGTTAAGCCGCGCCGCGAAGCGGCGTCGGCTTGGACGAATTGTTAGGTCGCGGCCTGTAGGCGATGAGCAGGAACAACAAAGCGGCTGCGGCGAGGTTGACGCCGACCCATTGTTCGTCGACAAGATCACTGACGGTGAGAAACGCCTGACTTCCGAGGCCGCCGTCGAATCCGACGTGCGACGAAAGGGCTTCCAACCCCGAATCGAGGAGCTTCAAGGGATTGAGGTAGATGCCGAGGTGCAGCGAACAAATGAACGGTGGCAGCGATACCACCGGGACCTGTACGGCCTGCACCACACGCGATAGCGCGAAACCGGTGTCCGTGCCCATGGCCAAGAACGCACCGGCAAGAATGGAGCTAAGCGACAGCACTAGCAGTTCGAACAGCGGAAACGCCCCGATTGCACCGTCCGCCGTGTAGTTGGGGATTGCGAGAAAGCCCATGACGAGCCCCAGCAGTCCGACGAGTATCTCGTAAGCACCAATGGCTTTCAGACGCCTTGGCATGGTGTGCGATCTCCCTTGTCCGCTACCTAACACCCGAGTTAAGCCGCGCCGCGAAGCGGCGTCGGCTTGGACGAATTGTTAGGCCCCGAGTTGCTCAATGCGAGCACTGAGGCCGGCGCGATCTACGAACGGTGCGATCGCCCGCCATTGCAGCATGCCCACGCGCTTGAGCAGCAAGACCGTAACGGCTAGACCGGCAAAGAACCCGACGGCGACCACCAGGACTGCACGCAGGACCGGCCCTCCAACGATGGTGATCCCAGCAGCTGCGGCGACGGCTAAGACGACCCAAGACAACAGCTCGTAGAGCCATAGAGGCCGTTCCTCGACTGCCTGCGTGAGCCGGACATCGGCACGCGACAGAAGCAGCTTTTCCTGTTTCAAGTTCATAGATTCCTTCCTATCGGGGGCCTAACACCTGAGTTAAGCCGCGCCGCGAAGCGGCGTCGGCTGGGACGAATTGTTAGGCCCCGGCTCCTCGACAGCCGCTGCCTCAGATATATCGAGTCGCAGCAGTTCGCCCTTTTGTGAGTGGAGCGCAATTAAGTGCGTCCCCTGCGAGGTGTACTGAGAGCAGAGACCTTGGCCCTCTAGCTCAAAGCGATCGTAAGCCGGGCCGAGAAAGCTATCCAGCGCCTCACCCGACGTATGGCGAAAGACAGTTAGAACGCTTCCCTCCAGGTCGACGATCAATTCGTTGCATGCCGCCGAAGGCCCGAGCACCAGGAATTTGCCCGGGACAAAGTTGAGTTCAAAACTCACGACGCCTTGCGCGTCCAGCTCAATACCGAGTCCGTATCCGTCCCATTGGAGGGTCGCGTATTCCTCTCTTGTACGGAATGCGCTGGCCGGGCCAAACGGCTGGAACTCCGACGCATTTGAGGTATAGCCAACGCCGTTTAGTTCGCCGTGCTTAATGTCGTAGCGCAACGTCGGTTTCGTCGAAGGCTTCGAAAACCTTGAGGTTGGGTTTCGCCTGAAGCGAGCGTACAGAGCTCTAAACACGCGACATACCTTTTTCCGGCGCCTAACACCTGAGTTAAGCCGCGCCGCGAAGCGGCGTCGGCTTGGACGAATTGTTAGGTGCCATGCTACGCCAGACGGCTGATAGATCTTCCACGACGCGAAGGCGGGTCTTGGGCGATTTGGCTGAGCCTGGCAGCCGGCTAAGCCAATGACCGTTCGGTCCGTGGCCGCCAGGGCGCTGGGCGGAGAGCCGACGAGTTGTCGGCAGCGGTACGAGCGCAAGAACGCGAATCGCTTCGGCCAGCTGCGCGGCAGACGAGAAGACGAATACAAAGCGCTGCGTTTCGATGCACAGCAAAGGAAAGCCCTTCGCACCGTCCGGTACTGGCGCAGCCGGTAAGTAGCTTGAGGCCGAGCGCCAATCCGTGCCTTCCGTTTCGATGTGCACCCAGTACGCCATCGGTGCATCGCGCCAGTCGGCTGTGTATTCAATCCGGTGCCGAAGCCCCAACCATCGTCGGGCCTTCGATCGTCGTGACTTCGAAACGGCCGGCCACGCGCGACGCGGCGCCACGGCCCTTGATCGGCTTCTGCGGCTTGCGCGCGTCGGTCATCCGCCGATTGTCGGCGGCGCGCGTCTCAACCTGTGCGACCGCCGCGTCACGGCCGCTTGGTCGGGCCGGCCGTATGATCGGGCGCCCGCTTTCCGATGCCATCGATGCGCGCCGCCCTGCCCGTCCGCCTGCAGTCCACGCCGCGCCGGTCCTGCCGATGCTGAGCCTGCTGCACGCGTTCGACGCGCTGGTCACCGCGCATCCCACGCTGGGCGCGTGGCTGTTCGCGGGCTGGCTTGCCTACCTGATCGGCCTCGGTCTGTGGATCGTGATGCAGAAGCGCGAGCCGGCGGCGACGCTCGCCTGGCTGATCAGCCTGGCCGTGCTGCCGTACATCGGCTTCCTCGTCTATTACGTGTTCGGCCCGCAGCGCATCCGGCGTCAGCGCCTGCGTCGTGGGCGCGCGCGTGCGCGCATGCCGGAGACTTCGGGCAGCGCGGATGCGGCGGAGTCACGGGAACTCGCAAGGCTTGGCTTGGCGACGACGCGTCTACCCGCATCGACCGCGACCGATGTGCAGATGTTGGTCGATGGCAATGCGACCTACGACGCGCTGTGCACCGCGATCGCGCAGGCGCAGGAGCACGTGCATCTCGAGTACTACATCTTCGAGCCCGACCGCACGGGCACGCGCGTGCGCGATGCACTCATCGAACGCGCGCGCGCAGGCGTCAAGGTGCGACTGCTGGTCGATGCCGTCGGCTCCGCGAAACTGAGTGCGCGCTTCCTCGCACCGCTGACCGACGCCGGTGGCGAAGTCGCATGGTTCCATCCCATGCTCGCGCGCTGGCGGCGTCCGTGGCTCAACCTTCGCTCGCATCGCAAGATCGTGATCATCGACGGCCGCATCGGCTTCACCGGCGGCATCAACGTCACCGACGAGGAAGACGAAGGCCTGCGCGCTGACGCCTATCGCGACCTGCACCTGCGCCTGGAAGGCGACGTGGTCGGCTCGCTGCAGCAGGTCTTTCTCGAAGACTGGATCTACGCGACCGGGCAGAAGCCGCCGAGCATTTCGCGACAGGACAGCGTGCAGGGCGAAGTCTCCACGCAGGTGCTGGTGTCGGGCCCCGACGGTCCATGGGAAGCGATCCATCGCATGCATGTCTCGGCGATCCACGGCGCGCGCCAGCGCGTCTGGCTGGCGACGCCGTACTTCGTGCCCGGCGAGGCCGCGATGATGGCGCTGACCTCCGCCGCACTCGCGGGTTTGGATGTGCGACTGCTGGTGCCGCGTCGTAGCGATTCGCGCCTGGTCACCTACGCCGCGCGCTCCTACTTCGACGACCTGCTCGCGGCCGGCGTGCGCATCCACGAATACGGCCCGCGCCTGCTGCACACCAAGGCGCTGCTCTGCGACGACGAGATCGCGATCATCGGCAGCGCGAACTTCGACCACCGCAGCTTCCGGCTGAACTTCGAAGTCTCGATGCTGTTCCGCGATGCCGGCATCGCCGCGACGCTGGCCGACCTACTGCAGCACGACATGTCACAGGCTCCGCGCGTACGGCCGGATCGGCGTCGCGCGTTCTTCCGTACCAAGTTGCCGGAAGCACTGGCTCGGTTGATGTCGCCGTTGTTGTAGTTGCGGTGCTGATCGGCAGCCATGCGTGTTTGGTAGACGAAGGGCTTGCCGCCGAGGTGTCGCGTGCAGCACGTGATGGGCCTTCAGGTGATGGCTTGAAGCACGGCGGGCGCACATCTAGAGATGACCTGTGAGCCTGAGCATCGACACCGTTGCGATCAAAGCGGCGCGCAACGTCATGCGGTCTCTCTATTACGTCGCGGCGTTTAGCTGCGACGCCATATGTGCGAGACGAGCGGTCACGATGCACGTAAGGCGCCCCGGTGTTGGCCCGCTCAGGCTGTAGTTAGGGGCCGATCGCCGATCGAGGGTCGCGTTCGTCGGCTTGACGGCCACCGAGCGGCCTGAGCGGCGCTACACTCCGATGGCTCGCACGAGGAACCGCGCATGTCCTGGCTCTATCTGCTGCTCGCGATCGCCGCGCTGGCCGTCGCCTTCAAGACCGCCTCGACCGCCCTGATGGTGGTCGCGCTGATCGTCGCCCTCGCCCTTCTGGTCGCGTGGCTGATGGGCATGCTGGCCTCGCGCATGGAAAGCCGCAGCGCCGACGCCTCGATGATCATCGACCCCGTGGAGCTGACACGACTTCGCGAACAAGCCGAAGCGCGCCGCGCGGCAGTCGATGGGGCGCCGTCGGCGACTGAGTAAGCGTCGTTCGACGCGTTGTTTGCGCGGTGGTATGTCCGACACAGCGCTTCAGCGTCGGACCTTCTCGCGGCAGGACACTGTGAGCATGTCGGGCTTCGGCGCCTGGGGTCTCGCTAGCACCTGATGCGCAGGAAGTCCGTGGTGGCGCGTTGTGCGTGCGCCCGGTTGTCGCTATCCAGTTGGCCTATGGGCTCTGACACTGTCGAAGCGATGCGCACGGCGCTTGGCATGTGCGTCGTCGTCCCCCGACCGTTGCCCGTTGCCCGTTGCCGGCCGCACGAGGAACATATTCCGACCGACTCGCTGCGAGATGGTGCCGGTGTCGGAACGGCGGGACCGGCAGTAGTCCACGTAGCTTCTTGTTCGCTGCCGCTTACGCCGTGGACGCAAGGTCACCCCCAGCAACCAGCGCACTGGCGCACCGGCGCAACTGCGACGCGCTAGGATCCGCGCATGACTCTACTCAGCGTCAACGTCAACAAGATCGCTGTCCTCCGCAACTCGCGCGGCGGCGCGGAACCCGACGTCGTGCGCGCGGCTGCGACCTGCCTCGACGCGGGCGCCGCCGGCATTACCGTGCACCCGCGTCCCGATTCGCGGCACATCACCGAGCGCGACGTGCACGCGCTGTCGGCACTGACGCGCGAGCGCGGCGTCGAGTTCAACCTCGAAGGCAACCCGTTTGCGCGGCCTCGCGCCGGCTACCCGGGGTTCCTCGCTCTGTGCGAGGCCGTCCGCCCGGCACAGGCGACGCTCGTTCCCGATAGCGATGCGCAGATCACGTCGGACCACGGTTTCGATTTCTCATCCGACCTCGGCGAACTGCGCGAACTGATCGCAGCGTTGAAGGCACTCGGTTGCCGCGTCTCCTTGTTCGTCGATGCGGACGATGCCGCTGCGTCGGCGCCCAAGGGCAGCGGTGTCGAACAGGCGGCCGCCGTCGGCGCCGATCGCGTCGAGCTCTACACCGGCCCGTTCGCGGCGGCCTTCGCGGCACACGATGCAGCGACTGCGCTTGCGTCGGCCCGAACCGTAGCAACGCGAGCGCAAGCCGTCGGTCTCGGCGTCAACGCGGGCCATGACCTCAGCGAAGCGAACCTCGACGTCTTCCTGCGCGAAGTTCCGCAGGTGCTCGAGGTATCCATCGGGCACGCCTTGATCAGCGAAGCGCTGTACGCCGGCCTGTCGCCAACCGTCGCGAATTACCTGCGCGTTATCCGTGGCGCGTAAGCGTTAGCTTTCGACGCACGGTGGTGCCGTCGCATTTTGTCGGAGCGTCGCGCCCTGCATGGGGGTGCGACCGTGCGATACGCGTCGTAACGTCAACATGGTCGGCTCCGCGGCGACACGTGATGGTCAACGAAATGCGTGATGGCGCTTGTGCATATCCGATATTGTATTTCGCCGTAGTCGACTCCAGCTGACGCGCAACCAGCCCGCGAGTTCGGAACTCGCTGGGCCGCGATTACGTGCGTGGCACCGGCGAGTCGCTCGGCTCGAGTGGTGCGAATAACGCGGTGCGCGGATCGGCGAAGCTCGAGCGTGCCCTCGCCGCAGGAGAGACGAATCAAGCCGGCGGACCTGCCCTGCGGTTCGCGGCAGGCAAACATTCGCACAGTGCACGCGCAGTAGGCATGGGCTCTCGGCCGCGGCCCCTACAAGCTCAGCACGCGCAAAAAAAAAACGCCACCCGAAGGTGGCGCTTTCAACAAGGTAAGCGTTGTTACGTGTTTTTCGATCGCGCCTTTGTTCGAATTCTGGCGCGTCGTAAAGCAATTACTCGTTCGGCTGGACGAACCCGATCTTGTCCATGTTCGCGTTCTTGGCGTCGGCCAGAACCTTGGCCAGCACTTCGTACTGCGCCTGACCGTTGACGTCGATTTCCAGACGCGGCTGGTTGGTCGGATCGCGCTGGACCGTCTGATTCATGACGTTCTGCAGCTGGTTCAGAGCAATCGGAGCGTTGTCCCAGAACACGGTGCCCGACGCGTCGATCTTCAGCGAGACCGGCGGCGGCGGTTCACGGTCCTGCGGCGGCGGGTTCAACGTCGGCTGCGGCAGGTTGATGTCGATCGGGTACGAAAGGGTCGGCGCCGTCACCATGAAGATGATCAGCAGCACCAGCATGACGTCGACGAGCGGCGTCACGTTGATGTCGGCCATGGGGCCACTACCGGAGCCTGTGCTGAAAGCCATGGCGATTCCTTACCTTTCTTTGGTGGCGACGAAGCCGACCTTGCGCATGCCCTGCTTCTGGGCCATCTGCACAAACTCGTTCAACGTTTGGTACTTCGTGGTCTTGTCGCCACGGATGTTGATCTGCGGCTGCGGCGTCTGCTGCGCGGTGACCGAGAACTGGCTTTCGAGTGCGTTCTTGCTGATCGCCTCGTCGTTCCAGAACACCGTCCCATCTTCCTTCACCGTGAGCGTGACGGGCGGCACTGGAGGCAACGTCTCGTCACGCTTGGTCAGGTTGGCCTGGGGCAGTTCCACCTTCACTTTGTGGGTCATGAGCGGTGCCGTGATCATGAAGATGATCAGCAGCACCAGCATCACGTCCACGAGCGGGGTGACGTTGATCTCGGCCATCGGGCCGCCGCTGTTGCCTGAACTGAAGGCCATTTCCGACTCCGGTTAGGACGTTCGACCGGGATCAGCGCTTGACCGGGACTTCGCCGACGCGTGCGCCGGTTGCGAAGAAGTCGTGCAGGTCGTGCGCGAACGTGTCGAACTTGTTGTTCGTGACGCGGTTGAGGCGGTTGAAGAAGTTGTACGCCAGCACCGCCGGGATTGCGACGAACAGACCGAGGGCGGTCATGATCAGCGCTTCACCGACCGGACCCGCGACCGCGTCGATCGACGCCTGGCCCGAAGCACCGATGCGGATCAGGGCGCCGTAGATGCCCCACACCGTACCGAGCAGACCGACGAACGGAGCGGTCGAACCGACGGTGGCGAGCACGGTCAGGCCGGCTTCCAGACGCGACGACTCACGGGTGACGGCCTGGCGCAGCGCGCGGTCGACGAACTCGGAGCGGTTCAGCGACTCGACGAGGCGCGAACCTTCGTGACGCTGGTGGTGCGCGGCGGCCTGGGCGGCGTCGAGCGCGATCTTGGAGAACGGCTCGAAGCGCGGCTGCTCTTCCATGTAACGGATCGCGTCCTGCGCGTTCGGGGTTTCCCAGAACGTGCTGATGACGCGGTCGCTGGTGGTGCGCAGACGGGTGTTCTTGATGAAGTTCATGACGATCCAGTAGATCGACATGGCCGACATCAGGGTCAGGGTCAGGAGGACGACCCACGAAATGATGTACTGACCCGGGCTACCGGTCATTTCCTGGAGCAGGTGCAGCGGCCCCATCTGCGTCAGGGCGTTTGCGGCGTTGCCTCCGGTGGCGGCGGCTTGGGCGAGGGTTTCCTGCAGCATGACGCTTACCTTTGTTGAGTAGTTGAAAGGTGGTGCAAAGGAATACTGGGATCAGGTCGTGGGCCGCTTACTGCAGCGACCACACCACCGGTACGACGGCCGTGCCCGGATCACCGGGGCAGACCTTCCAGCGGCGTACCGCACTGACCGCAGCACGGTCGAGGTCGCGGTTGCCGGCGCTCTTGCGAACACTGGCATCGGTGATGGTGCCGTCGCCCGTCCAGGTGACCTGGACAACCGTGGTGCCTTCAGCCTGCTCGCGCAGTGCCGTCGGCGGATAAGCGGGCTGCGTCTTGCTGCAGACGCTGGCCTGACCGTTGACCACATTCGCAGGCGGAGCCGGCGCGGCGGCCGGCGGCGACGGCGGAGCCGGCGGCGGTGCAGGCGGATCGACCGGGCTCGGATCGTTGTTCTCGATCGGCGGCTGGTCCGGCGGCGGCGGCGTAGGCGTCGGCTGCACGATCTGCTGCTTCGGCGGATTCAGAAGCAACTGCTTCGGAGGTTCCGGCGGGGCGCGGCGGCGGCGGGGGAGGCGGCGGCGGCGGCTTGATCAGGTTCACGACGGTGACCTGCTCTTCTTCCTTCTGCACCTTCGGCGCGGTCGCCGGGACGAGAAGGAGCAGCAGTGCCGCGACGTGCACGGCGATAGCGGTGGACACACCGGCAATACGAGGCCAGTTCAGTCCTTCGCTATCACGACGAGTGGCGTGGGAGAAGTCTTGCGTCATGCGCCATTGCTCAGGAGGGAATTCCGGACGCCATGGCGCCTCGGGCGTGGTTCAAACCCATGGGATCTTCACGCCCGTGGGAACTGGCAAGCATATACCAAACGGCGGCAGCGGTTCCAAGCGGTTTATGCATGCTTGTGACCGCTGCCGCGTTGTTTTACTTGCTCGGCAACGCGAGGATCTTCTTCGCGTCGTCAGGCTTCTTCAGTCCCTTGTCGAGTGCCTTCTGCGCGGCCGCTTTTGCTTCGGGAATCCGTTGCTCGTTTTTCAGGAGCAGCGCGAGATTCATGTAGGCCTGGCCGTCCTTGGAAAGCGGGCCGGCCTTGTTGTAATTCTCGATGGCCTTGTCGACGTTGTCGCTGAAGTAGTACGACTGCGCGAGCGAAAGGTACACGCCGTAGTCGGGCTTCAGGACGCCCTTCGAGACGCCTTCGTTGATGACGTCGATCGTCTGCTTTTCCTTGCCTTCCATATTGGCGTAGAGCGAGAACAGCTGACGATAGTCCGAGTCGTCAGTGAGCTGGCCCGATGCACGCATGTGCTCGAGCGTGGCGACCGCCTTGTCGTATTGCTTGGCCTGGATGTAGTTCTGCGCCAGGTTGAACTGCGCCTGCTTGTCACCCGGATTGCCGCTGGCCGACTGCTCGGCGAGATGGATGGCTTCGTCCGCCTTGCCGGTGCGACGAAGCGAGTCGGCGAGCAATTGCTTGAGATCGTCACGCTCGGGCTGCGCGGCGACGGCGGGGCGCAGCGCCTGCACCGCGTCGTCGTAACGGTTGAGGCGGTACAGCGCGTTGCCCTTGACCGCGAGCGCGGCCGGATCGTTCGACTTGGTTTCGGTGAGGAAGCGGTCCACCGAGGTCAGTGCCCCGGCGTAGTCCTTGGCCTGCACCTGCAACTGCGCGCGCTGCAGCAGCAGGGTGAAATGCTGATCGTTGTCGAGGATGTCGGCGTCGACGGCGGTGCTGATGTACTTCAGCGCGGCGTCGTAGTCCTGCGCACCGATGGCCACCTGCGCGGCGAGCTGCGATGCGAACGCCTTCTCGTACGGCGACGACGCGGCGTCGGCGATGATCTGGTCCGCGCTGGCGCGCGTCTCGGCATCCTTCTTGGCGTTGAAGAGTTCGACGAGGGCCTGCAGATGCTTCGCGCCCTTGGCGGATGCCTTGGCGCCCGGGTTCTGGCGCGTGGCGTTCGGATAGCGCGCGGCCGTCTGCGTGTCGGCGGGCTTACTGGTGTTCTGCTGCTGCGCGGCTTCCTTCGCGCGGCGCGCTTCACGGCGACCCGCGATGCTGGTCGAGGACGTGTCGGTCGCTTCCTGGGCGTGGGCCATCGGCACAAGGGTGGCGACGGTCGCGAGCGTTACGAACGCAGTCGCCATCACTTGGCGACGGGCGGGGCGGATCTTCATGGGGGAGACGTCCTCGATCGACCGCGGCCGGCGCGGCAAAAAGGCGGCGCGCACGGCCGCGGGGGCGGTCACGCTAGCAGAATCACGACCGGCGGTGGAACGCCGGCGTAGGGAGTCGCAGAGGCTGTTGCGTTGACGGTCAGCCGCAACGCGGCTTGCGGCCGGCGGCCTGTGCCTGCTGGTACGTCGGTACCAGACCGCCGGCACGCTGGCTGAGTTCCGCGAGGCGCGATTGCGGGTCCGGGTGGGTCGACAGGAAGGTCGGCGGACGGCTCGACTCGAGCGCGGCCATGTTCTGCCACAGATTCACCGCCTGACGCGGATCGAAGCCGGCCTTGGCCATGATCTGCTGGCCGACGACGTCCGCCTCGCTCTCCTGCACGCGCGAGTTCGGCAGCAGGAACAGCGCCTGCGCACCTGCCGCGCCGTACTGCGAAACCGCGCTCTGCGCATTTGCGCCGTACTTCGCGCCGATCACCGCGCCGGCAAGGCCGACCACGGTCTGCGCTTCCATCTGCCGGGTGATGCGCTCTTCGTGGTGACGCGAGATCACGTGGCCGATCTCGTGGCCGATGACCGCTGCGAGCTGGTCCTGATTCTGCGCGACCTTGAAGATTCCGGTGTACACGCCGACCTTGCCGCCGGGCAACGCGAATGCGTTCGGGTCGTCCTTCTGGAACAGCGCGACTTCCCAACCGCTCTGGTTCCATTCCGCCGGCAACTGGCTCGTGAGCGCACCGACGACACAACGCACGTAAGCGTTCTGCTGTGCATTCGAGCTCTGCGGCGTTTCTGCCTTGGCCTGCGCGAATGCCTCCGCACCGAGCTGGTTGAGTTGCTCCTGCGACACCCCGCCCACGGTCTGCTTGCGGCCCGTCGGTGACGTCGTGGTACTCACGCAGCCGGAAACTGCGAGAGAGATGGTCAGTGCGAGCAGAAGCGGCTTCATGGAGGCGTACCGGCTGAATGGGACTCCGGTTGTAGGCGGCGCTCGATCAACGCATCGTCAAGCGACTGCCACCAATCTGAATCGCGCCAATCGCGGCGCGTGTTCGGCGTCCGCATGTGATCGACGCGTGAGCTGCGAAATTTTTCGCGGGCAAAAAAGAGCCCGGCGAACCGGGCTCTCATCGATCGCACTGCGAACGTACGCATCACACGTCGAGGTTGGCGACCTTCAATGCGTTCTCTTCGATGAACTCGCGGCGCGGTTCGACCACGTCGCCCATCAGCGTCGAGAAGATCGCATCGGCGGCGACGGCATCTTCGATGCGCACCTGCAGCAGGCGACGCGTTTCCGGGTTCACCGTGGTCTCCCACAACTGCTCCGGATTCATTTCGCCCAAGCCCTTGAAGCGCTGGATCTGGCGACCCTTCTTCGCTTCGTCCATCAGCCATGCATACGCATCGGCGAAACGTTCGATCGGCTGCGCGCGATTCGCACGCACGATCTGCGCACCGTCGCGCACCAAGCCGTTGAGTTGCGTCGCCGCCTCGCGCAGCGTGCGCAGCTCGCCGCTCTCGAACGCGGTCATCGGCAGCACCTGGATCGAGTCCTCGCCCATGTGCATGCGATGCACGATGAGTGCGGCGGGACGCGCGTCGTTCGCCGCGTTCCATTCGAGGCGGTAGACGGGCTTGCCGAGGTAGCCGTCGTTGATGCGCGCTTCGATCACCGACAACGCGGCGGCATCGAGTTCCTGCGTCGCAGCATTGAACGGCGCGATATCGAGCAATGCTTCCAGCACCTGCGGATCGAATCGATGCGAATGACGACGGATCGCATCGCGCGCATTCGCATACGCGAGCAGCAACTTCTCAAGCGCTTCGCCGACGATCGGTGGTTCGCCGTCGGCCGGAATCAGCGATGCACCTTCGACCGCGTTGCCCGCGAGATACGCATCCAGCGCGGCATCGTCCTTCATGTACATCTCGGTCTTGCCCTGCTTGATCTTGTAGAGCGGCGGCAGGCCGATGTAGACGTGCCCGCGCTCGATCAGCTCGGGCATCTGGCGGTAGAAGAACGTCAGCAGCAGCGTGCGGATGTGCGAGCCGTCGACGTCCGCGTCCGTCATCAGAATGATTCGGTGGTAACGCAGCTTGTCCGGGTTGTACTCGTCCTTGCCGATGCCGGTGCCGAGCGCGGTGATCAGCGTGCCGACTTCGGCCGACGCGAGCATGCGGTCGAAGCGCGCGCGCTCGACGTTGAGGATCTTGCCCTTGAGCGGAAGGATGGCCTGCGTCTTGCGGTTGCGGCCCTGCTTGGCCGAGCCGCCCGCCGAGTCGCCCTCGACGATGAAGAGCTCCGACAGCGCCGGATCCTTTTCCTGGCAGTCGGCCAGCTTGCCCGGCAGGCCGGCGATGTCGAGCGCACCCTTGCGGCGCGTGAGGTCACGCGCCTTGCGGGCGGCCTCGCGGGCGCGGGCGGCGTCGACGATCTTGCCGGCGATGGCACGCGCCTCGTGGGGGTGTTCCTGCAGGAACTCCTCCAAACGTGCACCGAACGTGCTCTCAACGACCGGCCGAACCTCGGAACTGACCAGCTTTTCCTTGGTCTGCGACGAGAAGCTTGGGTCGGGCACCTTCACCGACAGCACGGCGATCAGGCCTTCGCGCATGTCGTCGCCCGAAAGCGCGACCTTTGCCTGCTTGGCGATGCCCGCCTGCTCAATGTAGTTCTGCAGCGTGCGCGTCAGCGCCGCGCGGAAACCGATCAGGTGCGTGCCGCCGTCCTTCTGCGGGATGTTGTTGGTGAAGCAGAACATCGTTTCCTGGTAGGCGTCGGTCCACTGCAGGGCGACGTCCACCGTGATGCCGTTCTGCTCGCCCGTCACCGAGATGACGTTGGGGTGCAGCGGGTTCTTGAGCTGCGCCAGATGCTCGACGAAGGAGCGGATGCCGCCCTCGTACTCGAACACGTCGCGCTTGCCCTCACCGCGCTCGTCGGTGAGGACGATGCGCACGCCGGAATTCAGGAACGACAGTTCGCGAAGACGCTTGGCGAGGATGTCGTAGTGGAAATCGACATCGGTGAAGATCTCGGCCGCGGGCAGGAAGCGCAGCAGCGTGCCCTTGCGGTCGGAGGCTTCGAGGCGCTCCAGCGGGTACACGGGCTCGCCCAGCGCGTATTCCTGGCGCCAGTGGTAACCATCGCGCCAGACCTCGAGCCAGAGGCGCGAGCTCAGCGCATTGACCACCGACACGCCGACGCCGTGCAGGCCGCCCGAGACCTTGTACGAGTTGTCGTCGAACTTGCCGCCGGCATGCAGCACGGTGAGGATCACCTCGGCCGCCGACACGCCTTCTTCCTTGTGGATGTCGACCGGGATACCGCGGCCGTTGTCGAACACCGAGCACGAGCCGTCGGCGTGCAGCGTCACGAGCACTTCGTTGGCGTGACCGGCGAGTGCTTCGTCGATGCCGTTGTCGACGACCTCGAACACCATGTGGTGCAGGCCGGTGCCGTCGTGCACGTCGCCGATGTACATACCGGGACGCTTGCGCACGGCCTCGAGGCCGCGCAGCACGGTGATCTTGGAGGAGTCGTAGGAATCGGACGGTGCCGCGGTGGGCATCGCGTCGTCGTGCATTTCAGACATCAGGCAGGCGCCTCGCGCGACACCGGCATCCGCGGGAGCGGGAGCATCGCGACACATTAGCTTTACGTGCGCGAAGTATAGCAGCGCGTCTCATCGGCTCGGCGGACGGCGGATGAACGGCGGAGTCAATTCGTTGCGATTTGACCGTGTTCCACGTGGAACATCTTCGGCGAGAGGCCGAGTTCGGCAACGGCGGCCGGGATGTCCGTGCCGCTAACGAAAACCTGGCTGCCGCGTTCGGCGAGGCGTTGCAGCACGCGGCGCTGGTGATGGCGGTCGAGCTCGGATGCGAGGTCGTCGAGGGCGAAAACGGGTTGCTGGCCAGTGGCTTCGGCATGGAAGTCAGCTTGGGCGAGCAATGCGGCGAGGGCGGCGAGCTTGGCTTGGCCGCGCGACAGCGCGTCGCGGCCCGGGATTGCGGAAAAGGCCGGGCGCCAGTCCGCGCGGTGTGGGCCGACGCTGGTATGCCCGGCAAGCAGGTCGCGGTCCCGAGCCATGAGCAGCGCATCGGCGAGCGGCAGCTCGTCGCGGCGCCACCCGGGCGCGTACGCGAGGGCTGCGTTACCCAGCATCGGCGCCATCTCGTCTGCGATGGCCGCGAAACCCGGTGCCAGTGCATCGACGTAGCGCTGGCGCTGCTCGGTCAGCTCCTCGCCGGTTTCGGCGAGTTCCGCGTCCCATGCGTCGAGCTGGGCGTCACGGACCCGCTGCTTGAGCAGGATGTTCCGCTGCTTCAACGCTCGGGCGTAGCGGCGCCAAGGTCGAAGGAAGCCGTGTTCCACGTGGAACAAACCCCAGTCCAGAAAGCGGCGGCGGACCTCACTGCTGCCATGGACGAGTTCGTGGCTGCCCGGTTCGAACGTGACCACCGCCAGCGCCGCGCACAGCTCGCCAATCTGCGCGACAGGCTGACCGTCGAGCCGACCGGTCCAGTCGCCGCCGCCGTGCCGGAGGCCGGCCCGACGCGTGCGGCCGCCGGCGACGCTCGGCTCGTCCCATTCGACAAACACCTCGAGCGCGTCAGCACCGGCCTGAACCAGCCCCTCGCGAACGCGCCCACGAAAGCTGCGCCCGTACGCCATCAGGTGCAGAGCCTCGATCACACTGGTCTTGCCCGCACCGTTGTCGCCGATCAGCAGGTTGAGGCCTGGAGCAGGCGCGAGGCTCACGTCCTCGAAACGGCGCAGCTGTCGGATGTCGAGACGGGTGACCTGCACGGGCGAGATAGACCGGAAAGGCAGAGGAGGGTAGCGAGGACCCCGGCCATGACCGGTGACTGCGCCTAACCATTGTCGTCCACCGGACCCGAAACGACGACGCCCGGCCGAAGCCGGGCGTCCGATGTTCCACGTGGAACCACCCGTCAGAGACGCAGCGGCATGATCACGTGGCGGCAGCGCTCGTTCGAGGCCTCGCGGATCAGCGCCGACGAGTTGGCGTCACGCAGCTGCACCACGACGACCTCGTCCTTCAGCGAGCTCAGCGCGTCCAGCACGTAGCCGACGTTGAAGCCGACCGCGAGGTCATCCACGCGCGTCTCAGCCTCGACCTCTTCCTGCGCTTCTTCTTGCTCGGGGTTGTGCGCCGAGATCTTGAGCTGGCCGGGCGACACTTCCATGCGCACGCCGCGGTACTTCTCGTTCGACAGGATGGCCGCACGCTGCAGGGCGGCACGCAGGACGTCTCGGTCGATGCGGATTTCCTTGTCGGCGCCGATCGGGATCACCGCCTCGTAGTCCGGGAAGCGGCCGTCGATGAGCTTGCTGGTAAAGGTCACGTCATCGCGCTTCACGCGCAGGTGGCCGCGGCCCATCTCCAGCTCGAGGATGCGGTCCCCGCCTTCCAGCAGGCGCTGCAGTTCGGTCACGCCCTTGCGCGGCACGATGATCTGGCGCTTGGTCTGCGCGCCGGTGCCTTCCAGGCCGGACTCGCAGAGCGCGAGGCGATGGCCGTCGGTGGCAACGCAGCGCAGCGAGCTTTCGCGCAGGTCGAACAGCAGGCCGTTGAGGTAGTAGCGCACGTCCTGCTGGGCCATCGCGAACGCGGTGCGTTCGATCAGCTCCTTGAGCGCCGCTTCCGGCACCTGCACGCGCTCGGTCGCGTCGACGTCGTCCAGTGACGGGAAGTCGGTCGACGGCAGGCTCGACAGCGTGAAGCGCGAGCGCCCCGCCTGGACGGTGATGCGCTCGCCTGTCTGGCTGATGGTGATGCGGCTGCCGTCCGGCAGGGCACGCACGATCTCGAACAGCTTGCGGGCCGGGATCGTCGTCTCGCCGTCCTGGGCATCGTCGACGGCGACCCGCGAGACCATCTCGACCTCGAGGTCGGTACCGGTCAGCGAGAGCAGGCCGCCCTGCACTTGCACCAGCAGATTGGCGAGCACGGGCAGCGTCTGGCGTCGCTCGACGACGTTGACGACCTGCGCGAGCGGCTTCAGGAACACTTCGCGTTGAAGGGAAAAGCGCATCTGGACCCCGATCCCCGTTCCGTTTCTAAGGAGTGGATTAAATCAAAAGCATGGTGGTGGTGGAGGGCGCCGAAATCCGGGAAAACCCTCTCAACCCCATGAATTACTTGGTATTTCTTGACCCCACGACCCTGTTGGAAACGCCCCTTCGGATCGTGGTCAACCTGTGGACAAACCGGCCGTCATCGCGACCGCCCCGAATTGTCCACAGCTTGCCCCCGGCGCCTACAGACGCCGTGCACACCTTACTCGCTCAGCTTGCGGATGAGCTTGTCCCAATCTTCCCGCAGCTTGCCGTCCGTCTCCATCAGGGTGCGGATCTGTCGGCAGGCGTGCAGGACGGTCGTGTGGTCGCGGCCGGCGAAGGCATCACCGATCTCCGGCAGCGAGTGCTCGGTGAGTTCCTTGGCCAGCGCCATCGCCATCTGACGCGGGCGCGCCAGTGAGCGGGTGCGACGCTTGCTCAGGAGGTCCTTCATCTGCAGGCCGTAGTAGTCGCCCACGACCTTCTGGATGTTGGGGATGCCGATCGCCTGCTGCTGGGCGCGCAGCAGGTCGCGAAGCGTCTCCTGCGCGAACTCGACGGTGATCGCACGGCCGGTGAAGTTCGCCCGCGCCGACAGCGTATTGAGCGCGCCCTCGAGGTCGCGCACGTTGCTGCGCATCTTCTTGGCGAGCAGGAACGCCACGTCCTCCGGAATCTCGACGCCGCGTTCGCGCGCCTTGCTGAGCACGATCTGTGCGCGCGTTTCGAAATCCGGCGGCTCGATCGCCACCGACAGGCCCCAGGCCAAGCGCGACTTCAGCCGCGGCTCCAGGCCTTCGACTTCGCGCGGGTAGCGATCGCAGGTCAGGATGATCTGCTGGCGGCCGTCGAACAGCTGGTTGAACGTGTGGAAGAACTCTTCCTGCGTTCGGTCCTTGCCGGCGAAGAACTGGATGTCGTCGATCAGCAGCGCATCGACCTGCTGGAACTGCCGCTTGAAGGCGTCCATGGTCTTGTCCTGCAGCGATTTCATCATCGCGCTGAAGAACTGCTCGCTGCGCAGGTACATCACCCGGAAGCCCGGGTTGTTGGTGCGCATGAGGTTGCCGGCAGCGAACATCAGGTGCGTCTTGCCGAGGCCGGTGCCGCCGTAGAGCAGCAGCGGGTTGTGCGCACGATCGCCGGGCTTGAGGGCGGCCTGCATCGCGGCGGCCCGGCCGAGCTGATTGCTGCGGCCTTCGACGAAGTTCTCGAACGTGTAGTGGTTGTCGAGGTTGCCGTGGAAGGACATCGGCACCGGCGCCTGCGAGGCGGCGGTCGGATACGCCGGCGTCGCGATCGGCGCGGTCGCGCTCCTCGGCTTGGGCAGCGCGCCCACTTCGAGGCGCACGTCGTCGGCCCCCGCGAAATAGCTCAGCAGCTCGCGGATGCGGGGCAGGTAGCGCTCGCGCACCTGGTCGACCACGAAAGCGTTCGGCGCGTACAGCACGGCGCGATCGCCCGAGAGGTCGGCCTGCAGCGGGCGCAGCCAGGTATGGACGTCCTCGGCCGGGAGTTCGGCTTCCAGGCGTTCGAGGCAGCGCGGCCAGGCATCCATCATCGACACGTACGAAAACCCGCGAATTGCAGCGAAAAGAGGGCGACGGACCGCCGGCGCGGATGCCTCGGGCGAGGCCGCGTCCAACGGTTCGGGGGTCGGGCAGACTATCATTTATCCACAGGGCCGGGACAGGCTTGTCCACACCGCCCGGCGGATGCGTCGTCACGCCGGCTTGACCCACGGATGCCTGCACCGCTAGACTTCCGGGTTCACTTTTGCCGTCTTACGCGAGTCGCCTCATGGCCACCAAGCGCACCTACCAGCCCAGCAACCTCAAGCGCAAGCGCGACCACGGCTTCCGTGCCCGCATGGCCACGGCCGACGGCCGCAAGATCCTCGCGCGTCGCCGCGCCAAGGGCCGCAAGCGCCTCACGGCCTGATCGGCTCCGGCCGGTCGCCTGGCGTGATCCGCCGGGCTGCGTCCGTGCCGCGATCGATCGTCGCGGACGCCTGCGTCAACGACGCACCATGAACTCCCAGCGCTTTCCCCGATCGGCGCGCGTGCGAACGCGTGCCGATTTCGATCGTGTGTTCAAGGACGGACGACGCACCGGCTTGCCCGTGCTCGCGCTGCACTGGAACCGCGACGACATGATCGCGCCGCGACTCGGCCTCGCCGTCTCGCGCAAGGTCGACCCGAACGCGGTCGGCCGCAACCGAATCAAGCGCCAGATTCGCGACGAATTCCGTCGGCTGCGATCCACGCTCGCGCCCGGTGATTACGTCATCGTCGCGCGACCGGGCGCCGCGCAACGCTCCGGCCTTGAATTGCGCGCTGCGTTCCTCGATCTCCTGCGTCGGGCCCGCGCGTTGCCGGCCCCGCCCCCCGCCGGCACAATGCCGCCGCCGTCCTCCGACCCTTCCGCCGGCGCGTAATCGACGCGTCCGGCACGAGCCTGCCTGCCCATGAACCAGACCCGCGCCTTCCTCCTCTTCGCCTGGCTTCTGGTGGCGTCGCTGCTCTGGATGGAATGGACGCGCGAGAAGTCCGCGCCGCCGGAGGTCGCCACGACCACCGCGACCGCGGGGGGAAACCCCGCCGCAGCAATTCCGACCGCCGCGGGCCCGGGCGCGGTCCCGACCGTGGCCGTGCCGAACGCGCAGCCCGTTGCGACGCCCGGCATCGTCACCGTCCACACCGACGTGCTCGACGTGAAGCTCGACGGCGGCCAGATGCTGCAGGCCGACCTGCCGGGCTACGCCGATCTCGATGACCCGAGCCGTCCGGTTCGCCTGTTCTCGGCCGACCCCGCGCATTACTTCGTCGCGCAGAGTGGCTGGGTCGCGACCGGCGCACCGGCGCCGACGCATCAGACCGGTTTCGTTCCGGCGGATGCGACGCGCAACTACACGCTGGCGCCGGATGCATCGACGGTCGACGTGCCCTTCATCTGGCAGGGCGCGAACGGCGTCACCATCCGCCGCACCTACACGTTCACTCGCGGTGGTTACACCGTTCGTGTGCGCGACGATGTGACCAATGCCGGCACGGTCGCATGGCCGGGCATGATCTACCGCCAGCTCAGCCGCACGATGCCGCCGGCGCCCAAGGGCGGCATCACCGCCGGCCGCGTGTTCGCGTTCCAGGGCGCCGCCTGGTACGGCCCGCAGGGCAAGTACGACAAGCTCGCGTTCGACAAGTACGGCAAGAACGACCCGCTCAACCAGACCGGCAAGGGCGGCTGGATCGCGTTCCTGCAGCACCACTTCTTTACCGCGTGGATCCCGCAGGGCACGGACAACGCGAAGCTCGAGACGTTGTCGGTCGAAGGCGTCGGCGGCACCAATTACCTGATCCGCGAAACCGGCCCGACATTCAATGTCGCGCCCGGCCAGCACGTCAGCACGCAGGCGCGCCTGTGGGTCGGCCCGAAGAGCGTCGAGCAGATCGCTGCGCAGAACGTGCCGGGTCTGGAGCGCGCGGTCGACTTCAGCAGCTACACGGTGATGGCAACGCTCGCCGGCTGGTTGTACGCGGTGCTCGCGTGGCTGCACGGCTACATCGGCAACTGGGGCTGGTCGATCATCAGCCTCGTCGTGCTGATCAAGCTCGCGCTGCTCCCGCTCGCGAACACGCAGTACCGCTCGATGGCGAAGATGCGCCGCCTGCAGCCCAAGCTTGCGCAGCTCAAGGAACGCCACGGCGAGGATCGCCAGCAGTTCCAGCAGTCGATGATGGAGCTGTACCGCAAGGAGAAGGTCAATCCGGCCGGCGGTTGCCTGCCGCTGTTCGTGCAGATGCCGATCTTCCTCGCGCTGTACTGGATGCTGTCCGAATCCGTCGAGCTGCGACACGCGCCGTGGATCGGCTGGATCCACGACCTCACCGCGCGCGATCCCTACTTCGTGCTCCCGGCGCTTAACGCCGCAGTGATGCTGGTGACGCAGAAGCTCACGCCGACCGCGGGCATGGATCCGGCGCAGGCGAAGATGATGCAGTTCATGCCACTGGTGTTCGGCGTCATGTTCGCGTTCTTCCCGTCGGGCCTGGTGCTGTACTGGGTCACCAACGGCCTGCTCACGCTCGCGCAGCAGTGGTACTTCCTGCGCAAGCACGGCGAGCCGCAGAAGAAGGCCTGATGCATCCCGGAGCCCGCCGCATGGCGGGCTTCGTCGTTCGAGGCGCACGATCCGCGCATGCATGACCGCGACACCATCGCCGCGATCGCGACCGCCGCCGGCAGTGCGGGCGTCGGCATTGTTCGGTTGTCCGGGCGCGACGCGCGCCGCATCGGCGAAGCGATCTCGCAACGCACGTTGGTGCCGCGCCATGCGCATCACGTGCGCTTTCATGCAGGCGACGTGCTGATCGACGACGGCCTCGCAATCCTGTTCGTCGCACCCGCGAGTTACACCGGCGAAGACGTTGTTGAACTGCAGGCGCACGGCAGCCCCGCGGTGCTCGCGCAATTGCTCGACGCGTGTCTCGCGTTGGGTTCGCGTCCGGCACGTCCCGGCGAATTCACCGAACGCGCCTTTCTAGAGGGCCGGCTCGACCTCGCGCAGGCCGAAGCCGTCGCCGATCTGATTGCCGCGGCCGATGTGCGCGCCGCGCGCGCCGCGCGTCGTGCGCTCGATGGCGAGTTCTCGCATCGCGTCGACGCCATCGCGGCGCAGCTGTTGCACGTGCGTGTGCATTGCGAAGCCGCGATCGATTTCGCCGACGAGCCGATCGACACGCTCGGTGGCGACGACCTGCGTCGTCGCCTCGATGCGATCGAACGCGATCTCGATGCATTGCTCGCCGCCGCCGAACAGGGACGTCGCCTGCGCGACGGTCTGCATGCGGTGATCGTCGGGCCGCCGAACGCGGGCAAGAGTTCGCTGCTCAATGCACTGGCCGGTGTCGACCGCGCCATCGTCACCGACATCGCCGGCACCACGCGCGACGTGCTGCACGAAACGGTGCGCATCGAAGGCGTCGAGCTCACGCTGGTGGACACCGCCGGCCTGCGCGACACTGGCGATGCGATCGAACGCGAAGGCATGCGTCGTGCGCATGCGGAACTGGAGCGCGCGGATCTTGCGATCGTGGTGGTCGACGCGCGCGCCGCGATCGCCGGCGAGGCTGCAGTGCGCGGTGCGATCGAAGGCGTGCCGCATGTGCTGCGCATCGCGAACAAGATCGATCTGCTCGATGGCGTTGCGCCTCACGGCTTCGTCGCCGCATCGGCACACACCGGCGACGGCCTCGACAAGGTGCGTCGTCATCTGCATGCACTCGCGCTTGGGCCGAATGCGGAAACCACGCAAGGCGCATTCACCGCGCGCACGCGTCACGTGCATGCATTGAACGAAGCGCGCGATGAACTCGCACTCGCGCGCGAGCAACTTGCGCACGAGCATCTCGACCTTGCCGCCGAACAACTTCGACGCGCCCACGATGCGCTCGGTGCGATCACCGGTCGCATTCACGCGGACGACCTGCTCGGCCACATCTTTTCGAGCTTCTGCATCGGCAAGTAGCGTTGATGGGATCGCGCCCGATCTCGTCTTCCTCTATCTCGCGATCGGCCGCCCAACGGACATGCGTCCGATGGGAACGGCGTGCGCACTTCGGCGACGGCGTCGCTCCACCGTCGGGCTCAGCGTCAGGACCGCGACTGCATCACCGCCGCCGGCTTCGACCTGCACTCGGTGAAGCCGGCCGATCCCGCCGAGATCGACGAACCACGCGCACCCGCACGCTCGCGCACATACGCCGCGGACGGCGCCTGAACACGCCAGCGGGCGCGCCGCCGCGGTTGCCGCATCGCGTCGGTCTATGACGCAGAACGGCGCCGCATGCAGGCCGGGTGCGACGGGCTTCACGATCCGCGTGTAACAGCGGCTGTCCAACGCTTGACAAAGCCCCGTACGGCAAGCGATCTAGGCGCGTGCGCGCGCCGCGCGCACCTCTGGGGAGTGAGACCGATGAATTCCGATACCCGCGTCCGGCTGATGCCGCGCGTCTCCGTCCTGCCGCGCGCCGCACTCGTGCTGGCGCTCGGTGGCCTGCTAGCCGCATGCGGCAAAAACGACACCGCGCCGACCGCGGGCACGCCGGCCGCGTCGACCGCCGCACCGGCGGCCACGCCGGCGACGGTGATTTCCGACAAGGTCAGCGCGATGACCGCCGACCAGCTGCGCGACTCCGCCAGCAAGGCGTACAACGAGAACCGCCTGTACGCGCCGGCCGGCGACAACGCGATCGAGTACTACCTCGCGTTGCGCGACAAGTCGCCGAATGATCCGGCGGTGTCGAGCGCACTGACCGATCTTCTGCCGATGGCGGTGATCGCCACCGAACAGAGCGTCGCGCGCGACGACTTCAGCGAAGCGCAGCGCCTGACCGCGCTGCTCGAGAAGGCCGACCCGAAGCATCCGGCGCTCAACCGTCTGAAGACCTCGATCACCGAGCAGCAGCAGGTCGCGCAGCAGCGCGCCACACAGCAGCAGCTCAGCGCCGAGGACCAGGCGAAGAAGCAGGCTGACCTCGAGAAGCAGCGCCTCGAAGACCAGAAGAAGCAGCAGGAACTGGCCGCCAAGCAGCTCGCCGACAAGACCTCGGCCGACCGGGTTGCCGCCGATCGCGCCGCCGCCGACAGGGCGGCTGCGGATCGCGCCGCTGCCGACAAGGCGGCTGCCGACAAGGCCGCTGCCGATCGCGAAGCCCAGCAGCGCGCCGCCGCACAGGCCGC
The DNA here is from genome assembly GCF_054057595.1 of Lysobacter sp. HA18. Taxonomy (NCBI): domain Bacteria; kingdom Pseudomonadati; phylum Pseudomonadota; class Gammaproteobacteria; order Lysobacterales; family Lysobacteraceae; genus Lysobacter; species Lysobacter sp. HA18. The sequence continues at coordinate 181,542 of NZ_JBSRZL010000001.1, read as the reverse complement.
CGCCGCACCGTCGCGTCCGGCTGCACCGGCATCCGGTGGCAACAGCGAACTGCGTCCGCTGTCGACGCCCGCCCCGGCGTTCCCGCCGGAAGCGCTGCGTTCGGCGCAGTCCGGCGAAGTGCAGGTCGAGTTCACCGTCGCCTCCGACGGCTCGGTCAGCGCCGCCCGCGTCGTGCGCGCGAACCCGCCGCGCGTGTTTGACCGTGCCGCCGTCAACGCGGTCAAGCGCTGGCGCTTCCAGCCGGTCGATGCGCCGGTCACCACGCGCCGCGTGATCACGTTCAACCCGGGCACCTGACCGGTTTGACGTGCAACGAAAAAGCCCGGCTTCGGCCGGGCTTTTTTTATGCGAGCGATGACGGCGCGCCTTGCATCAACCCGGCGATCCCGGCGCTCGGAACATCGAGGCGATGCCGGTCTTGATCTTCGCGTGCAGGGCCACGCCCTCGCCCATGCCCGACGCCTTCCATTCCTCGTACTGCTCGTCCATCTCGGCGAGTTCCTGCGCGGTGAACAGCTCGCGCATGACCGCGAAGATGTCGCGTTCTTCTTCCTTCGCATGATGGTCGAGCAATTCGCCCATCACCTTTGCGCTGCCGGCGAATTCGCGACTGGTCGGCTCGCAGGCCTTGAGGTCGGGCAGCACGCTCTGCTCGACCGCGCGATGCTCCTGCATCGCTGCCGCCCAGAGCAACTTCTGCTCGTGGCTCGCGCGCGACTTCAGCGCGGGATAGAAAACGAGTTCCTCCCACTTCGCATGCGGCACCAGCGCGGCTTCGATCTTCTGCAGAAGTTCGAGCCGCGTCTTCTCGGCGCGATCGGTAGTCGCATTGACCTGATCGAACAGCGCGCGGAGCTGGTCGTGTTCGGATTTGAGTGTCGAAAGAATGCTGCGCATGGGTCGGCCTCCGTGACAGGCCTCCAGCGTCGAACCGCTGCCGCCGCCGTCGAGTGAAAGCGGCCGTTATCCAGTCAAGCGCCGGTCACCGATGTGGATAGTGCGTCGAGCACGGCACGGATGTCGTCGGCGAACGCTTCATCGCGCGCGATGTCTTCCGGTTCGACGCGCGAGCCGATCACCGGAATGCGCGCGCAGGCCGCATCGACGAGTCGGGCCGACATCGTGTGCAGCACTTCGCGCAGTGCGGTGTCCGCGTGCTGCGAACCGTAAGCCGGATTCACCACGGCCACCGGCTTGTCGACGATCGACACCTGGCCGACCAGCCAGTCGAGCTGGTTCTTCATCACCGCGGTGATGCCGTGCGCGTACTCGGGGCTGACGACGATCAGCGCATCGGCGCTCGCGACTGCATTCCACAACGCGAGCATGGCCGGCGTCGGCGCGTGCTCGATGTCGGGATTGAACAGTGGCAACTCACCACGTTGATCGAACACATCGACGATGACATCGCCCGATGCGAGTGCCACAAACGCCTGCAGCAGCGCCGCCGAAAGCGAGCGCTGCCGCAGGGAACCGCAAAGACCCAAGACCCGCATCAAGCCGAGATCGCGAGCCGCTCCTGTTGATAGCGACGCACGGCGGCATACCACAGCAGCAATGCGAGGCCAAAGCTGCAGGCGAGGTAGACCGCCCACATCTGCGCGTCCACCGGTTCGCCGCGCACGATCTTCAGCAGCAACTGGTTCTGCGCGAGGAACGGCACCGCGAACTGCCAGAGCTGGGTCTTGATCGGGTTCGCCATCAGCACGATCGACGGCAGCATCGGCATCAGCATCAACCACGTCATGTGGCTCTGCGCTTCCTTCATGCTCTTCGCCGCCGCCGCGAGGAAGGTGAGCAGCGACGTACCGATCAGTAGCATCGGCAGCAGCGTGAACAGCATCTTCGCGATCGCGGGGAAGCTGACGTCGAGCATGCGCGCGGTGGTCGCCATCTGCGCACTGGCTTTGAACGACAGCAGCGTGAGCAGCATCGACAACAGGCCGAGCGCGCAAGCTGCGGCGATCTTGCCGGTGACGATCGCGCCGCGACGTGCGGGCGTCGCCAACAGCGGTTCCAGCGACTGCCGTTCGCGTTCGCCTGCGGTCGCGTCGAGGATCAGGTACGCGCCGCCGAGGAACGAGCTGAGGATCAGCAAGTACGGCAGCAGGATCGACAGCACCTGGCCCTTCTTCGCCTGTTCGCTGGCGACGTCGCGACTGCCGACGTTCACCGCGCGCGTCACCGACGGATCGACACCGCGTGCGAGCAGGCGCAGCGCACCCATCTGGTCGCGATAACCCTCCAGCGCCGCACGCACGCGCGCCATCGGGATCTCCGCATTGCGACGCGTGCTGTCGGCGACGATTTCGACCACTGCCGGCTTGCCCTCGCGCCAATCCTTTGCGTAGTCCTCGTCGATGCGCAGGCCGACGTCTTCCTCCTGGCGCGCGACCGCGCCGTCGAGATCCTTCGGTGCCGTCTTGGCCTGGATGCCCTGCGTGGCGAGGAAGGCGACGAGGTTCGGTGCACGCGCCATGCCTTCGACCGGCACGACGAGCGTGCGATCGAGTTCGGTCTTCGCGCGCTTCTCGGCGATCGAACCGGTGCCGATGATGATCAGCGGATACAGCAGCGGGCCGAGCAGAAGTGCGATGGCGAGCGTGCGTCGATCGCGCGAGATGTCGCGCAGCTCCTTGCGCATCACCGACCACACGGTAGAAAGAAGTCCGGTCTTCATGCGTGCAGTCCTTCGTCCGAGCCGATCGCCTTGACGAAGGCGTCCTCGAGGTTGGTTTCACCGAAGCGCGCGCGCAGCTCGTCCGGCGTGCCGCTGGCGACCACCTGCCCCTTCGCGATGATCACGATCCGATCGCAGAGGGCTGCGACCTCCTGCATGATGTGGCTGGAGAAGATCACGCAGCGCCCTTCGGCTTTGAGTTGCTGCAGGAAGGCGCGCATCGCGCGCGTGGTCATGACGTCGAGACCATTCGTGGGCTCGTCGAGGATGACGTTCTTCGGGTCGTGCACCAGTGCACGTGCGATCGCCGTCTTGGTGCGCTGACCCTGGCTGAACCCTTCGGTCTGCCGGTCGAGGATGTCCTCCATCTGCAGCGCACGTGCGAGCAGCTGCGTGCGCTCGGCGATCTGTGCCGACGACATGCCGTGCAGTTCACCGAAGTAGGCGATGTTCTCGCGCGCGGTCAGGCGCTTGTAGACGCCGCGTGCGTCGGGCAACACGCCCAATGCGCGACGCACCGTGAGCGGGTCCTTCGCCGCGTCGACGCCGTCGACCATCACTTCGCCGCTGTCGGGACGCATCAGCGTGTACAGCATGCGCAGCGTGGTGGTCTTGCCGGCGCCGTTGGGGCCGAGCAGGCCGGTGATCTGGCCGTCGCGGGCTTCGAACTCGACGCCGTCGACCGCCTTGACCACGCCGGTCTTGGTCTTGAATGACTTGTGCAGGTTGCGTGCGGTAATCATGGGGTCACGGCTCCCAGCCGTTGAAGCTGGTGAACGGCGGCACGGGCGCCACCGTCTCCAGGCATTTCGTGTCGAGCGCTTTCGCATTCGCGGTTTCGATGAACTTGCCGATCAGCTTCGGCATGCAGCCGGTGCCCATCTGGCCGTGGCCCTGGCCTTTCAGCACCACCGTCTTCGAGTTCGGCAACGTCTTGGCAACGCGATCCGCGTATTCCGGCGGCGTCACCGGATCGAGTTCGCCCGACATCAGCAGCACCGGCACGTTGCCGGTCAGCGGCTTGGTGAAATCAGCCGGGCGCGTGCCGTGCGGCCAGGTGCGGCACGCGGCGAAGAACGTCTTCGCCAGGTCGGTGCCGAGTGCGGTGTTCGCATCGTTCGGGTCTTCGACGTAGCGGTCCGCATCCTCCGCGCAGATCACCGACCACTGCATGCCGCGATTCATGCTGCCGGACATCGATTCGCCGCCGAGCGAGGCCAGCGCCATCAACGGGCCATAGCGGCCCTGCACCGCATCGTCGACGACCACCGGCAACAACGCGGCGGCCTGCGGGACGTACGAGAACAGTTGCGTCAGGCCGACCACCGTCTGCGCGGTGAGCTTGTCGTGCTTGGCTTCGCCCGTTGCCGGGTCGCGGTATTCGACATCGACCGGTGCGTTCGCGAGGCGCTGCTTCAGCGTCGCCAGCTGCGCGCGCAGATCCTGCGGATAGCGCTTGGCGCACACCGGATCCTTTGCGCACGCCGCACCACGCAGCGTCAGCGAACGCTCGAACGTGCGCGCGAATTCACCCCCGGCGACGACGTCGTTCGGCAGCACGCCGTCGAGCACCACCGCACGTGTCTGCGCCGGATGCCGCATCGCGTACTGCTGCGCCACGCGCGTGCCGTACGACACGCCGACCAGGTCGATCGTCGAAGCGCCGATCGCCTTGCGCACGGTGTCGAGATCTTCCACCGCGACCGTCGTGGTGAAGAAGCGCGGGTCGTTCTTCAGCGCGGCGGCGCACTTGCCGGCGTATTCGGCGATCGCGTCGTCGTCCTCGCGATCCTTGTACTGATCGCGCAGTTCCTTCGGGCAATCGAGCGGTGCCGACTGCCCGGTGCCGCGCTGGTCGACAAGGAACACGCTGCGGTTCTTCAGCACTTCATGCAGCGCAGCCGACACGGTCGCGGCGTATTCCGACGCCGCCTGGCCCGGGCCGCCGGCGAGGAAGAACACCGGGTCCGCGACCGGCTGGGCGTTGTCGCCGGGCCGCAGCCACGCGATTCGCAGGTCGACCTTGCGACCGTTCGGCTTGGCCGGGTCTTCCGGCACGGCGAGCGTGCCGCACATGCCGTCGACCGTCTGCGCGGCGAGTGCGCTCGACAATGCGCAGGGTTCGAATTCGATGCGGCCGACCAGGCGTTTCGCCGATTCGGCTTCCGGTTTCGCAGTGGGCCCGTGCGGGGCGCTGCAACCGGCGAGCGCGACGGTGAGTGCCGTCGCGAGGATGCGGGTGCGGGACATGGAGTGCTTCCGGTAAGGCGGATGGATGCGTCGATCAGACGGGCGACTGCGGGCAACGACGCGAGCGGCCCAGCATCGTGATCCAGATCGCGGGGAACAGCGTGGTGGCGAACATCGGGCGATCACCAAGGATCGCGGCCAGCGCGCAGGCGGTCGCGACAAAGAGAAGAACGAGCGCGGCGCGGCGGTTGTGCAGCGGATTCATGCGAGGTCTCCCGGAATGAAGATGGATTCGATCGGCTCGCGGAACAGCCGGGCGATGCGGAATGCGAGCGGCAGGCTGGGGTCGTACTTGCCGGTTTCGATCGCGTTGATGGTCTGTCGCGACACGGCCAGCCGTTCGGCGAGCTCGCCCTGCGACCAGCCCTGCGTTTCGCGGAGTTCGCGCACGCGGCTCTCCATGGCTTACGCGTACCGCCGCGCGATGACGAGCTTCGCCAGGCCGTACACCAGGCAGATCAGCGGGAACACCCAGATCATCGCCGCGCTCGACGGGATGTCGATCACCTTCGCCGACTGCAGCAGGCCCGCGGCGAAGTAGCCCAGGGATACCAGCGCCGTCGCCATGCTCACCGCTTCGACCTCGATGCGGCGCTGCAATTCGTCGGTGTCGCGGATGTAGCGAATCACCGCGCGCATCGTCAGCGCCACGAAAGGAACCGGCGCCAGCGCGACCACCGCGCGCAATGCCGGATCGCTGATCGTCTTCAGCAGCCACACCGACCCCATCAGGGTGACGACGTAGCCGACCATCGGCGGCGTGAACTCGCGCACGTAGCGCTTGCGAAGCGCTGGCGTGCTGGCGTCGCAAGGGTCGGGCATGCGCGACCGCAGCAGGCCGGCGAAGCACAGCGCCGCGCCGATACCGAACAGCAGCCCGCGGAAGAAATCCGGCACGCGGTCCGACAGCAGCAGCTCGACGGCCGTGGCCGCGGCAAGCAGCAGCACGCCGACGATGATCAGGTTGCGGGCGGAAAAACGGGTCATGGCGGCCTGTCAAACAAACTTGACAGCCACGTTAGGGCCGGCCCCGAGGGCGTGTCAAGCGTGCTTTACACGGCTGCCGACGAGCGGCGGGACGCCCGCAAAACGATTCAGGCGCGCGTCGCAGCGATCGCTTACTTCGAACTGACGTACTTCTCGCGACGGATCTGCGGCACCGGCAGTCCGAATTCCTTCAGCGCCTCGAAGCAGGCGTCGACCATGTTCGGATTGCCGCACAGATACGCGATGTCGCCTTCGGCATTCGGCGCGAACTCGCCAAGGAACTGCTGCACGTAGCCGTGGCGCACGTCGTCATGCGCCTGCGGTGAATCCGCGGCCGGCAACTCGCGCGAGAAGCACGGCACGAAACGGAAGTTCGACGCATGCTTCGTCGCGAATGCACGGAACTCGTCGCCGTACAGAAGTTCTTCCGGCGTGCGCGCGCCGAACAGCACCACGACTTCGATGCTGCGCTCGCCGATCAGCCGTTCCAGCTCGGGCAGCATCGCGCGGTACGGCGTGACGCCGGTGCCGGTGGCGATGAGCAGGTAGCGACGGTTCGCGTCGTTCGGCATCAGGCAGAAGCGCCCGAACGGGCCGCTCGCATTCACCGTGCCGCCGATCTCCAGGCTTTCGAACAATGCAGTCGCCGCGCCGCCGGGCACGTAGCTCACCGCGATGTCGACCGCTTCGCCGGGGCCGATCGCATGGTCATGGATCGTCGCCAGCGAATAGCTGCGCTTGGTCGCGGTGCCGTCGGCGTAGGTGAAGTGCACCTGGATGAACTGGCCGGGGATGAAATCGAGCGGCTGCCCGTCGCCCCGCACGAACGAGTAATGGCCGACGCTGGGCGCGAGCATGCGGCGCGAGACGAGCTGGAGCGGAAACTGGACGATGGCCAAGGCGTTCGAATCCTGACGGGCCACGCGCATCGAACGAGGGCGCGGCCGCTGGAACACTGCAGCGCGCGGGGCGCATGCACGGGCTGCCTATACTAGCGGGATCGCCGTTCGAAGCTCTGACATGGCCGCAGCCGTCACTACTCCCGCGTTGTCCGTGCGCGACCTGCGCAAGACCTACGACAACCGCGTCGAAGCGCTGAAAAGCGTGTCGCTCGACGTCATGCCCGGCGATTTCTTCGCGCTGCTCGGGCCCAACGGCGCCGGCAAGTCGACGCTGATCGGCATCGTCAGCTCGCTGGTGAACCTCACCTCCGGCGCGGTTGACGTGTTCGGCATCGACCTCACGCGCGATCGCGCGGCCGCGATGCGGCAGATCGGGCTGGTGCCGCAGGAAATCAACTTCAACATGTTCGAAAAGCCGATCGACATCCTCGTGAACTACGCCGGTTTCTACGGCGTGCCGCGCGAGGAAGCGCTCAGGCGCGCCGAGGTCGAACTGCGCCGCTCGCAGCTGTGGGAGAAGGCGAACGTCATGAGCCGCACGCTGTCGGGCGGCATGAAGCGCCGCCTGATGATTGCGCGGGCGATGATGACGCAGCCACGGCTTCTCATCCTCGATGAGCCCACCGCCGGCGTCGACATCGAGATCCGCCGCGGCATGTGGAAGACGCTGAAGGACATCAACGCGTCGGGCACCACCATCATCCTCACCACGCACTACCTCGAGGAAGCCGAGAGCCTGTGCCGCAACGTCGCGATCATCGATCGCGGCAACATCGTCGCGCAGGGTTCGATGAAGGCGTTGCTGTCCAAGCTCGACGTCGAAGGCTTCGTGCTCGACATCGACGGCGTGCTGCCGCCGGCGCTGCCGCAGGTCGAAGGCACCGAGATGACCGCCACCGACGACCACACGCTCGACATCGACATGCCGCGCGCGATGGATCTCAACCGCGTGTTCGCCGCGCTCGACGCGCACGGCATCCGCGTGCGCTCGATGCGCACCAAGTCCAACCGCCTCGAAGAGCTGTTCGTGCGACTGACCGGCGAGAACGCCGGCACCGCCGCGGTCTGACCGCCCCGAACGCCGACGCATTCACGGAACTCCGATGTCCACATCTCCCGCAATCGTCCAGACGCCGCGCGCCGGCCACCTCATCGCGCTCGGCACGATCGTGCGTCGCGAAGTGCACCGCATCCTGCGCATCTGGGGGCAGACGCTGGTGCCGCCGGCGATCACGATGACGCTGTACTTCCTGATCTTCGGCGGGCTGATCGGCTCGCGCGTCGGCCAGATGGATGGCATCAAGTACATGGACTTCATCGTGCCGGGCCTGGTGATGATGTCGATCATCCAGAACAGCTACGGCAACATCTCGTCGAGCTTCTTCGGCGCGAAGTTCGGCCGCCACGTCGAGGAACTGCTGGTCAGCCCGATGCCGAACTGGGTGATCCTCACCGGCTACGTCGCTGGCGCGGTGCTGCGCGGCCTGATGGTCGGCGCGATCGTGCTGCTGATCGCGATGCTGTTCACCCACGTGCGCGTGCCGCATCCGTTCGTGACGTTCACCACCGTGCTGCTGGGCGCGACCATCTTCGCGCTCGCCGGTTTCGTGAATGCGGTGTACGCCAAGAAGTTCGATGACATCGCGATCGTGCCGACCTTCATCCTCACCCCGCTCACCTATCTCGGCGGCGTTTTCTATTCGGTGAAGCTGCTGCCGACGTGGGCCGAAGCGGCCACGCACCTGAACCCGATCTTCTACATGGTGAACGCGTTCCGTTACGGCCTGCTCGACCGCAGCGACGTGCCGCTCGTCGTCGCCTACGGCCTGATGCTCGCCTTCGTCGCCGCGCTCACCGCGCTCGCCCTGTGGCTGCTCAAGCGCGGCGTCGGCCTGCGCAGCTAGGATGACTTCCGGCCCGTGCGATGGGGACCGCACGGGTCCACAGTCCGCGCCACTAGTCCGGGGAGGGACAGGGATGGCCAAGCTCGTTGATATTTTTCTTCAGCCGTCGAAGGTGTTCGCCGAAGAGCGCGAACGCCCGACGTTCGTGGTGCCGTACGTGGTGCTCGCGGTGCTCACCGTCGCGCTCACGCTGGCCTACTTCATGCGCGTGGACGGCAACTGGTTCGTCGACCACATGCTCGACGCCAAGCGCGCGACGATGACCGCCAAGGAAATCGCGCAGGCCCGAAAGATGATGCCGGGCGCGCACACGATGGCGATGTTCAGCGCCGTCGGCGGGCCGATCGGTCTGGCGGTCGCATTCGCGCTCATCGGTCTCTACTACTGGATCGCATCGAAGGTCACCGGCGCTGCGCTCAACTACAAGCACGGCGTCAGCCTTGCCGCGTGGTCGTCGATGCCGGGCGTGCTCGGCACGCTGGTCGCGCTGGTCGGCGCGTTCACCATGTCGCCGCAGACGCCAATCGAATCGCTCATGCTCACGCACATCGATCCGCTGATGGTCGACACCACCGGTTCCCACTGGCACCGCGTCGCGCAGGGCGCCGACCTGCTGTCGCTGTGGACGCTGTTCCTCGCCGCGCTCGGCTGGCGCACGTTCACGCGTGCATCGTGGACGCAGGCGCTGCTCGTCGCCGTGCTGCCGTACCTCGTGGTCTACGGCGTGATGGCGCTGATTCCCGGCTGAGAACGCAATGAGTCCGAATACGAAGAAGGGGCTGGCCGCCGGGCTGGTCGTGGCGGTCCTCGTGCTGCCGTTCGCGCTGCGACGCCTGCACGGCGATCACGGCACGCCCGTGCAGGTGCAACCGCTCGCGACGCACGCGGTGCGCCCGACGATCCTCGCTTCCGGCACGCTCGCCTATGGCACCGAGGTGAACCTCACCGCGGAAGTCGTGGCCAAGGTCGAGCGCATCCTCGTCGCCGAAGGTGACGTGGTGCAGAAGGGCCAGCTCTTGATGACGCTGGATCCCAAGACCTATCGCAACGCGATCGACCGCAGCTCGGCCGGTCGCCGCGAAGGGCAGATCGACATCGAGCGCCAGCGCGCGACGCTCAAGCTGCGCGAGGCGCAGTACGCGCGCAGCCAGAAGCTCGCCGCGCAGCAACTCATCGATCGCAACAAGCTCGAAGAAGATCGCCTTGCGGTCGACCAGGCGCGCGCGCAGCTCGCGACCAGCAGCGAAAGCCTGCGTCAGGCGCAGGCAGTGCTTGGCGATGCGTTCGACCAGCTCGCGAAGACGGAGATCCGCGCGCCCATGAGCGGCCGCATCGTCGAGCTGCCGATCAAGGTCGGCGAAACCGCGATCCCGTCGACCAACGCGCTCGCCGGCGCGAAGCTGATGAAGATCGCCGACGTCTCGGCACTCACCGCGGAGCTCAAGGTCGACGAGGCCGACATCGGCCAGGTGTCGATCGGCCAGGCCGTCGACGTCTATCCCGCCGCGTATCCCGACACCGCGCTGCACGGCCGCGTCGAGAAGATCGCGCTGGCGCCGACCATCGAAGGCCAGGCGCGCGCCTACAAGGTGACGGTGACGCTCGATCCGCCGAGTGGCCTCAACCTGCGTTCGGGCATGAGCGCGCGCGCCGACGTCTACCTCGGCAACGGCCGCCCGCAACTCGCGGTGCCAGTCGAAGCGGTGATGGACGATGGCGACGACACCGCCGCCGCGGCCGACACCGATGACGACAAGGCGCCGAAGCACGAAGCCGCGAAGGCGGTGGTCGCCAAGTCGTATCTGTGGGTGGCGCGCGACGGCCATGCACGCAAGCAGTCGGTGACGACCGGCGTGGCGGACGATCGCTGGCAGGTGGTGTCGGGCCTGAAGGCCGGCGACCGCGTGATCATCGGGCCGGCCAAGACGCTGCGCACGCTGCACGACGGCGATGCGGTGGTCGAGAAGAGCGCGAAGGAACTCGAAGACGCGAAGGACGGCGAGGCCGGCAAGTGATCGAGCTGGCCGGCATCGTGAAGCGCTACACGATGGGCGAGGAAACCGTGCACGCATTGCGCGGCGTCGACCTCTCCATCGGCCGCAACGAATACGTCGCGCTCACCGGGCCGTCGGGTTCGGGCAAGTCCACGCTGATGAACCTGCTCGGCTGCCTGGATTCGCCGAGCGAAGGGCATTACGTGCTCAACGGCCGCGATGTTGCCGGCATGGACGACGACGAACTCGCGCGCGTGCGCAATCGCGAGATCGGTTTCGTGTTCCAGAGCTTCCATCTGCTGCCGCGCCAGAGCGTGCTGCAGAACGTGATGCAGCCGCTGGTGTATCGCGGCATGCCGCGCGCCGAGCGCGTGCGTCGCGCCACCGAAGCGCTGACCAAAGTCGGCCTCGGTAATCGTCTCGATCATCGACCGAATCAGCTGTCGGGCGGCCAGCGCCAGCGTGTCGCCGTCGCACGTGCACTGGTCGGTGAGCCATCGCTGCTGCTGGCCGACGAACCCACCGGCAACCTCGACTCGCAGACGTCCGCGGAAATCATGGCGCTGTTCGATGCGCTACATGCGCAGGGGCAGACGGTGGTGGTGGTGACGCACGAACCCGACATCGCGGCGCACTGCCATCGTGTGCTGCGCGTGCACGACGGCCTCATCGTCGAGGACTCGCAGCAGGAACCGCGCACCGCGGGAGCGCACTGATGCAGGCCTATCTCGAAGCGTTCCGCGCCGCGCTGAGCAGCCTGTCCGCGCATCGCATGCGCAGCTTCCTGACCACGCTCGGCATCCTCATCGGCACCGCCAGCGTGATCGCGGTGGTGTCGCTGGTGCAGGGCCTGTCGGAATCGATCAAGGGCCAGTTCGCCGACATCGGCGGCACCACGCTCAGCGTCGACGCGATCAACGACAACGACAATTTCCGCAGCGGCAAGATCAACACACTCACCGCGCAGGACATCGACGCGCTGCGTCGCCGCGTGTCGGGCGTGGGCGAAGTCGCGCCGATCCTGGTCGTGCCCGCCGCGCAGGCGAGCTGGCACGGACGCACCAGCAATCCGCAGGTGCTCGGTACGAGCAGCGAATTCCAGCAGGTGCGCGCGCGCTATCCGCAGGTCGGTCGTTTTCTCGTTCCCGCGGACGACGCAGGGCGTCGCCATGTCGCGGTGATCGGCGCGAAGCTGCGCGAGGACCTGCACCTGCCGAAGGATCCGGTCGGCGAATACATCAAGCTCGGCGGCGACTGGTTCAAGGTCGTCGGCATGATGGAACCGAAGGGCGAAGTGTTCGGTTTCAGCCAGGACGATTACGTCGCGATTCCGTTCGACGTCGCGCGCGGCATGACCGGCAATTCCGCCGAGCCGATGATCAGCGCGTCGTTCACCGTGCAGCACATGGAAGAACTCGACGCCGTGCGCGAACGCGCGCGACGCGCATTGCGCGCCAGCCGCGGCCTGAAGCCCGGCGTCGATGACGACTTCAAGGTGCAGGCCGCCGATTCGTTCAAGCAGCAGTTCGAGAAGATCACCGGCACCGCGACCGCGGTGCTCGGCGGCATCGTCGGTATTTCGCTGCTCGTCGGCGGCATCGGCATCATGAACATCATGCTGGTGTCGGTGACCGAGCGGACGCGCGAGATCGGCATCCTCAAAGCGCTGGGTGCGACGCGGCGCGACATCCTCGTACAGTTCCTGCTCGAGGCCGCATTGCTCGCGTTGCTCGGCGGCGTGGTCGGCATCGTGCTCGGCTTCGGCGCGGGTGCGGGCATCGCCGCGCTGATTCCGAATTTCCCGCCGGCCAGCGTGCCGCTGTGGGTGGTGCTGGTCGCCGCGGGGTTCTCCGCGCTGGTCGGCGTGGTGTTCGGACTGATGCCGGCATCGAAGGCGGCGGGCCTGGATCCGATCGAGGCGCTGCGCTACGAGTGACGTGACGGCCGGTTCAGAATGCGTCGCTACACTGCGGCGCATTCCACTGCAGGACGCATCGCGATGCTCCGTACCTTCCTCGCCACTGCGCTTCTCGTCGCCGCCACCGCGGCCTCGGCCGCTCCGACGATGACCGCGTCGGACGTCATCCATGCCAGCGCCGCCGGCGCGATCGCCGCCGCCAACTGCGGCCCCGGTACCGCGGACGAACACCGCCGCAATGCACGCGAAGGCGCCAAGCAGATGCTCAACGCGCGCCACATGCTGCCCAAGACGTTCGACACGCAGTTCGCGTCCGCGTATTCGGCCGAGTCCGCGCGCGTCAAAGCGATGAGCGCCACCGAACGCAAGGCCATGTGCGCGCAGCTGGAAGCGCAGGGCGTGCACTTCGGCGCGAAGAAGCCCGCCAAGCACTGAGTGATCGCGCGCGGCTTGTGCCGGCGCGCCAGCATTCGCGAGAATTCCCGGTACGGGCGTGGGGACGCCCGCTCACCAGGGGAAAACCGATGTCGTTGAAATGGTTGCTGCCCGGCCTGCTGGCCGTGGCACCGCTTGCGCATGCACAGGATGCCGATGACGCGCAGGCCAAGCAGAAGGTCCAGACCTTCGTCAGCTCGCTGCACTTCGAGGACGGCAACGTCGCGCTCGGCGACGCGAAAGCGCACGTCGATCTCGGCTCCGACTTCCGCTATCTCGCCCACGACGACGCGCGTCGCGTGCTCGAAGACCTGTGGGGCAATCCGCCGGACGACGACATCGTCGGCCTCGTCGTGCCGCGTTCGCCCTCGCTCGCCGAGGATGGTTCTTGGGCGGTGGTGGTGACACAGGCCCACGACGGCCACGTCAGCGACGACGACGCGCAGAAGATCGACTACACCGACCTTCTCGCCGACATGAAGAAGGGCACCGACGAAGCCAATGACGAGCGCAAGAAGGGCGGCTTCGGCGCTCTGCACATCGTCGGTTGGGCGGTGCCGCCGCGCTACGACGCATCGAGCAAGAAGCTGTACTGGGCGAAGGAAGTCGACTTCGAAGGCGAGACCACGCACACGCTCAACTACGACATCCGCGTACTCGGCCGCGACGGCTACCTGAGCTTCAACGCCGTGTCCGCGATGGCCGACCTGCCGACCGTCAAGACCGGCATGGAACAACTGCTGCCACGCGTCAGCTTCGACAGCGGCGCCCGCTACGCCGACTTCGACAAGAGCACCGACAAGGTCGCCGCGTATGGCCTGGCGGCACTCGTCGCCGGCGGCATCGCCGCCAAGACCGGCCTCTTCGCCAAACTCGGCCTGCTCCTGCTCGGCCTGAAGAAGCTGCTCATCCCGCTCTTCCTCGCCATCACCGCCGGCTTCCGCAAGATCACCGGCATGTTCCGAAAGTCGAAAGGCGTGGTCTCGTAACCGCACGAACCGCAAAACAGAACGCCCACCAAAAGGTGGGCGTTTTCGTTTCCGAACTTCCAGCACCGAAGACGACATCGATAGTCCGAGACACGTGAAACAGGGGCCGCTGCACCAATCGTAAGACCCGAAGGGCGGCGCACATGGATGTGCGCCGTCCGCACCCGAGCCAGGATGGCGAGTGTGCGGATCGTGGCGAACCCACATGATCGCGCGCTGTAGACCTGATCGGGGAAGGTGCTTTCTTTGGTTACTTTCTTTGCAGCAGCAAAGAAAGTAACTCGGGCGCGCCAGCGCACGAAACGCCTTTGCCTTTAAGCACACGCCTCACGCAGAAGGCGACACCTCAGCCTTCTTCTCACGCCGCAACTTCCTCCGCATCCACCCACCCAAGTCATCCACAACCGTATAAGCCGCCGGAATAACCACCAGCGACAACAACGTCGAAGTAATCAGCCCCCCGATCACCGCCACCGCCATCGGCCGCCGGAAACTCGAATCCCCCGACAACCCCAGCGCGATCGGCAGCATGCCCGCACCCATCGCCAGCGTCGTCATCAACACCGGCCGCGCGCGCTTACGACACGCATCCACCAGCGCATCGTGCTGGCTGAGCCCGTGCTCGTCCTCGGCCATCACCGCGTAGTCCACCAGCAGGATCGAGTTCTTGGTCGCGATGCCGATCAGCATCAGCAAACCAATCAGCGCCGGCAGCGACAGCAGGTTGTGCGTCAGCAGCAACGCACCGAACGCACCACCTGCGCATAGCGGCACGGCGGTGAGAATCGTCAGCGGTTGCAGCGCGTGGTTGAACAGCAGCAACAGCACCATGTAGATGCAGGCGATGCCCGCGATCATCGCGACGACGAAGCCGGTGAACAGTTCCACGAAAACTTCCGCATCGCCGGTATTGATGAAGCTCAGGCCCGGCGGCGGCGCTTTCACCGTCGGCAGCTTCTGCACTTCCTTCATGACGTCGCCGAGCGGACGCCCGTTGAGCTCCGCGGTGAACGTGACGTTGCGCTGGCGCTGGTAGCGCGAGATCACCGACGGGCCGCTGCCCGGCGAGATGTCGGCGACCGCCGCGAGCGGCACCGGCCCGTACTTTCCCGGCACGCGCAGCTGGCCGATCAACGCGGGATCGCGCAGCGTGGTCTGCGAGAAGCCGACGCGGATCGGAATCTGCCGCTCGGGAAGATTGAGTTTCGCGAGGCGCTGCGTGTAATCGCCACTGGTCGCGATGCGCGCGGCTTCGGCGATGTCCGCGGTAGCCACTCCGAGATCCGCGGCGCGTTGCGGATCCGGGCGGATCTCGATTTCCGGTCGCAGCAGCGATGCGGATGAACTGATGCTGCCCAGTCCCTTGATCGTATGCAGCTCGCGCTCCAGTGTGATCGACGCGTCCTGCAGGCGCTGCGGATCATCGCCCGCCAGCACCAGCATCAGGTTCTCGCCCGGCTCGTTCGAGATGTACGACATGCGCACGCCCGGAAGATCGCCGAGCTGCGTACGCACTTCGCGCTCGAGCTGCTTCTGGTCGCGATCACGCTCGCGCGCGTTGCCCCAGTCGAGCACCAGCGTTGCCTTGCGCGGCTCGCCGACGCCCGTCTTGTTCGGGTCGCCGACGTCGAGCACGCTGCCCACCGTCGTATAGACCTGCTTGAGTTCCGGGATCGCGTGCAGCTTGGCGCGCGCGAGTTCGGAGACGCGCGTGGTGTCTTCCAGCCGCGTGCCCGGTGGCAGTTCGATCTGCAGGTTGCTGCGGCCGATGTCGGTGAACGGAATGAACGTGGTCGGGATCAGCGGCACCAGCGCGAGCGATGCGATGAAGAACACCGTCGATATCGCGAGCGTGATCCAGCGATGGCGCAGCGCCGCATCAACCAGGCCGAGGTAGCGCCGCATCAGCGGGCCTTCCTTTTCCTCCACGCCATGCGACTTCAGCTGGTACGCCGCGATCATCGGTGTCAGCAGGCGCGCAACCATCAGCGAGAACAGCACGGCCGTCGCGGCGGTCCAGCCGAATTCGCGGAAGAACTTGCCGGCGATGCCGGGCATGAACGCGACCGGCACGAACACCGCGGCCAGCGTCATCGATGTGGCGATCACTGCGATGCCGATTTCGTCCGCCGCTTCGCGCGCGGCTTCCAGCGGCGTCTTGCCCATGCGCAGGTGGCGCACGATGTTCTCGATCTCGACGATCGCATCGTCGACCAGGATGCCGACCACCACGCTCAGCGCGAGCAGCGTGATCATGTTGAGCGAGAAGCCGAACCAGTACATCACCGCGAACGTCGGCACGATTGACAGCGGCAGCGCGACGGCGGAGATCCACGTCGCGCGGAAATCGCGCAGGAACAGCCAGACCACCGCGAGCGCGAGCAGCGCGCCTTCGACCAGCATCTCCATCGACGAGTGGTAGGAACGCTCGGTTTCGCCGACGGTCGACGTGACCTGCTGGAAATGCATGCCGGGGTTCTTCTTTCGCCAGCGCGTCGAGCGCCGCCGTCACCCCTTCGGCCACCTTTAGCTCGCTCGATCCGCGCGTGCGCGACACCGAGAACGCGACCACCGGCTTGCCGTCGAGCAGCGCGACCTGCGTCGGGTCGGCGACCGAATCGCTGATGCGCGCCAGCGTGCCGAGCCGCACCGCGCGGCCGTCGGGCAAGGTGATCGCGAAGTTTTCGAGTTCCCGCGCGTCGCTGACGGTCGCGATCGTGCGCAGCACCTGCTGCCCGCCACCGACTTCCGACTTGCCGCTCGGCCGCTCCACCTGCGAACGCGCGAGCTGCGCATTCACGGCGCCCGCGGTGGTGCCGTAGGCCTGCAGCGCATCGGGGTCGAGGTCGATGCGCACCATGCGCTCGACGCCGCCCTGTCGCGACACCTGCGCGACGCCCGGCACGCCGAACAGCGTGCGGGTGATGTCGCGATCGACGAACCACGACAGCTCGTCGACGCCCATGCGGTCGGACTGCACCGCATACGTCATCAGCGCGCCGCCGATCGTGACCTTGGTGACCAGCGGTTCCTGGATGTCCTGCGGCAGGTCCGAACGAATACGACTCACCGCCGCGCGCGTGTCGTCGAGCGCGCCGGCGAGATCGGTTTCCAACTGGAACTCGATCGCGGTGGTGCTCACGCCTTCGGTCACCGTCGAGGTGACGCGCTTGACGCCGGTCAGCGTTGCGACCTGATCTTCGACCTTGCGCGTGACTTCGGTCTCCAGCTGGCTCGGCGACGCGCCGGGCTGGCTGATCGTCACCACCACCATCGGGAACGTGACGTCCGGAAAGCGCGCGACCGGCAGCTTCCAGAAACCCCAGAGCCCCGCCACGCACAGCACGAAGAAGATCATCAGCGCCGGCAGCGGTCGCCGGATCGCCCAGGCCGAAACGTTGATCATCGCGACGCGCCCGTCGTGGTCGTAGTCGTCGCGCTGGCGGGTGGGACCACGCGCACGCGGTCGCCGTCGCCCAGGAAGCCCGCGCCCTGGTCGACCACCTGCGCACCCGGCGCGAGACCGCCGAGGATTTCGACCACGCCGTTCGACGTCGTGCCGGTGTTCACCCGCACGCGATGCGCGATGCCCTTCGCGTCGACGGTGAACACGTAGGGATTGCCGTCGCGTTCGACCACCGTCGATGCGGGCACGACGAGCGCTTTCGCATTGCCGACGAGGATGCGGCCCGGCAGGTAGGCGCCGGTGCGCAGGCCGTCGGGATCGGGCAGGTCCGCGTACACGGTGCCGGTGCGCGTGGCGGGATCGACGCCGGGCGGCACCGCGCGCACTTCGCCTTCGACGTCGCGGCCGTCCGGTGCGTGCACGATCACCGCGTCACCGACGTTGACCGCGGCGAGTTCCACGTCCGCGAGCTCCGCGCGCCATTCGAGGCGACCATCGCGTATCAGGCCGATCAGTTCGGTACCCGCGGCGACGATCTGCCCGGGCTGCACGGCGCGCTTGCTGACGATGCCGTCGTCGGGCGCGCGCAGTTCGGCATAGCTGCGGCGGAGCTTGGCGGCGTCCAGCGATGCACGCACGGTGGCGACGCGCGCGTTCGCCTGGTCGCGCGCGGCGCGCAGCTCGTCGACCTGCCCGGCCGAGATGTACTTCTGCGCGAGCAGCGGTTCGGCGCGACGAAGGTTCGCCTGCGCGAGCGATGCGGCTGCCTGCGCCTCGCGGTAACTCGCCTGCGCCTGCTCGAGTTCGCTCTGCAGCGAACGCGCATCGAGATCGAGCAGCACCTGTCCGCGATGCACGAACTCGCCGACGTCGACGTAGAGACCGGTGACGCGAAGCCCGCTCAGCTCGACGCCCAGCTGCATTTCCTCGCGTGCCGCAACCGGGCCGGACACGCGGATCTCGCGCGGGATCTCCTGCTGCCGCGCGGGCACCACGGTGACGGCCATCGCCGGCGTTTCCGCGGGCGCCTTGGTGGCGTCGTCCTTCTTGCCGCAGCCGGCGAGCGCGAGCACCACGACGGCGAGCATGGGAATGAAGCGGAGCGTGCGATTGCGCATGGGGTCGGGGGATCGGGCCGATGGCCGAGGCCGCCAAGGATACGGGTGGGTATGTGGTGGGGGGAGTGCAGGCCGCGGCATCACTCCGCGTCGCGGTATTCGATCAGGTCCCACAACGTGCCGTAGAGGTCGCGGAATACCGCCACCGTGCCGTAGTCATGCACAGCGGGCGGGCGCACGAACTCGACGCCGGCGTCGACCAGGCGGCGGTAATCGCGCGCGAAGTCGTCGGTCTGCAGGAACAGCGCGACGCGGCCGCCGGTCGAATCGCCGATACGAGCCGTCTGCTCGTCGGTCGACGCACGCGCGAGCAACATCGACGTGCCGGTCGATCCCGGCGGCGCGATCAGGACCCAGCGTTTGTTCTGCTCCGGGCGGTAGGTGTCCTCGATCAGTTCGAAGCCCAGTCGGCCGACGTAGAACGCGATCGCCTCGTCGTAATCGCGAACAAGCAACGTGACGTGGACGATCGACTGGCGCATGCGCGTCAGGCCACCGGCAGGCCGAAGAAATCGCGCGCGTTGCGGGTGGTCGAGATCGCGACCGTCGCCACATCCTCGCTACGATCCCGCGCCAGCTCTTCCACGATATGCGCGAGGAACGCCGGCTCGTTGCGCCGATCCTTGGGCAGCGGCTTCAACGTGCGCGGCAGCAGGTAGGGCGCATCGGTTTCGATCATCAACCGGTTCGCCGGGATGTGCGGAACGATCTCGCGCAGGTGCTGGCCGCGGCGCTCGTCGCACAGCCAGCCGGTGATGCCGACGTGCCAGTCGCGGTCGAGATACGCGAAGGCTTCCTCGCGCGTGCCGGTGAAGCAATGCACCACCGCCGGCCCGAGGCGGCCTTCGAAGTTCTTCATGATCGCGATGAAGTCATCGTGCGCATCGCGTTGATGCAGGAACAACGGCTTGCCGGTATCGACCGCGGTCTGCAACTGCATCTCGAATGCGCGACGCTGCGCCGGACGCGGTGAGAAATCGCGGAAGTAATCGAGCCCGCATTCGCCGACGGCGACGACTTCGTCGTGCGCGAGCAGCGTGCGCATCTCGGCATCGCATTCGGCGGTGTACTCGACCGCATGATGCGGATGCACACCCGCTGTCGCGAACAGCACGCCGGGGTGCTTGCGGGCCAGCTCCAGCGCCATCGGCGAATGCTCGCGGCTGGCGCCGGTCACCACCATCCGGGCGACGCCCGCTTCGAGCGCGCGGGCGATCACCGCGTCGCGGTCGCGATCGAAGGAGTCGTGGGTCAGGTTGGCGCCGATGTCGATGAGCTGCACGGGGATGCGTCGCGGAAAGCAGGCCGCGATTCTAGCGACCCGGCGCGCACGGGCTGCGAGAATGGCCGATCCCGCCCGGCTCGCGCATTACGTGCCCTTCCCCATCGATTCCCTGCTGCCGCGTATCCGCGAGTCGCTCGCGGCGCACCCGCGCCTGGTGCTCGAAGCGCCGCCGGGTGCGGGCAAGACCACGCAGGTGCCGCCGGCGCTTCTCGATGCGCCGTGGCTCGGTGATCGCAAGATCCTGATGCTGGAGCCGCGCCGCGTCGCCGCGCGTGCCGCCGCGATGTTCATGGCGAAAAGTCGCGGCGAGGAAGTTGGTCGCACCGTTGGCTACCGCATCCGCTTCGACAACCGCGTCTCCGGCGAGACGCGCATCGAGGTCGTCACCGAAGGCATCCTGACGCGCATGATCCAGGACGATCCGATGCTCGACGGCATCGGCGCGATCCTGTTCGACGAATTCCACGAGCGGCACATGGCCGCCGACCTCGGCCTCGCACTCGCGCTGGATGTGCAGTCGCAGCTGCGCGACGACCTGCGCATCGTCGTCATGTCGGCGACGCTCGATGGCGAACGGCTCGCGAACTTCCTCGACGCGCCGCGGCTGTCCAGCGAAGGTCGCAGCTATCCGGTCGAGATCGCGCACCTTCCCGCGCGTCGCGACGAGAAAAGCGAACATCAGGTGCGACGCGCGATCGAACATGCGCTGGCCACGCATCCCGGCGACCTGCTGGTGTTCCTGCCCGGGCAACGGGAGATCTCCCGCGTGCAGTCGCTCGTCGAACATGTCGACGCCGACGTGCTCGCGCTGCACGGCGAACTGCCGGTCGAACAGCAGTCGCGTGTGTTGCAACCGTCAACGGACGGACGTCGACGCGTCGTGCTCGCCACTAACGTCGCCGAATCCAGCGTCACGCTGCCGGGTGTGCGCGTGGTCATCGACACCGGCGTCGCGCGCGAACCGCGATTCGATCCGGTCAGCGGTTTCTCGCGTCTCGACGTCGTGCCGATCGCGCAGGCGTCGGCGGATCAGCGTGCCGGTCGCGCGGGCCGGGTGTCGGAAGGCTGGGCGTATCGGCTGTGGCCGCAGTCGCAACGGCTGGAACCGCAGCGTCGCCCCGAAATCGCGCAGGTCGATCTTTCGTCGCTCGCGCTGGAGCTCGCGCTGTGGGGTGGCAGCGACCTGCGTTTTCCCGATGCACCACCGAATGGCGCGCTCAACGCGGCGCGCGACCTGCTGCAACGTCTCGGCGCACTCGACGGCACCGCCGTCACGCCGCTCGGCAAGCGCATGCTCGCGCTCGGCACACATCCCCGTCTAGCCGCCATGTTGCTTGCACCGACCGATACGCGCGAACAGGCGCTGGCCTGCGATCTCGCCGCGCTGATCGAAGCGCGCGACCCGCTACGCGCGATGCCGGGTCGCTTTCGCAGCGACGCGCTCGCCGATCGCTGGCAGGCGCTAGCAATGTTTCGCAGCGGCCGCGCACCCTCCGACGCGTCGCGCAGCGCGCTCGCGCAGATCGACCAGTCGGCCAAGCAATGGCGCCGCCGCCTGCGTCTCGATGCGAGTCCGCCCGCGCACGCACCGCCGCACGCGCTCGGCGATGTGTTGCTTCATGCATTCCCCGACCGCATCGCACGTCGCCACCCGGTCGATGCGCTGCGTTACCAGCTCGCCAGCGGCCGCACCGTGCGCCTGTTCGACGAGTCGCTGCTGCGTGGCGAGCCGTGGCTGGTGGTCAACGAACTTCGCGACGAGATGCGCGATGCACGCATCCTGCAGGCGGCGCCGCTCGATGAATCACGACTCGAACGCGACTTCCCGTCGCGTTTCGTCACCGAGGATCGCGTGGTCTGGGACGTCGACGCTCGCGCGATCAGTGCGGTGCGCGAGCGTCGCTTCGATCGCATCGTGCTCGACTCGCGACCGCTACCGAAACCCGATCCCTCGCGCTACGCCGATGCGCTGGTCGACGCCGTGCGACAGCTAGGGATCGACGCACTACCGTGGACCGAGTCGCTGCGGCAATGGCGAGATCGCGTGCGCGGGTTGCGTGCATGGATGCCGGAAATGACGGATGCATTGCCCGATCTGTCCGACGACGTGTTGCTCGCATCATTGGACACGTGGCTGAAGCCCGCACTAAGCGGAAAGACAAGACTGGACGCACTGAGCGAACAGGATCTCGGCGAAGCATTGAAAGCCGGTGTCGACTGGTCGTTGCGACAACGCATCGACGCGCTCGCACCGACGCGTATCGCGGTGCCATCGGGCATGGAGCGTGTGATCGCCTACGCGACGGACGTCGACGGCACACCGCAGTCACCCGTGCTCGCGGTGAAACTGCAGGAGCTGTTCGGCCTCGCCGACACGCCACGCATCGCCGACGGCCGCGTACCGCTGACACTGCACCTGCTTTCACCCGCGGGCCGACCCCTGCAGGTCACGCAGGACCTGCGCGGCTTCTGGGAACGCACGTACCCGGAAGTGAAAAAGGAAATGAAGGGCCGCTACCCGAAACATCCGTGGCCTGACGATCCCTGGACCGCGAAGGCGACGCATCGTGCGAAACCGCGCGGGACGTAATCCGTCGTCCTGGTGGCTCAAAGCTGCGCGACGTGGTGCGCTAACGCCTCTGCACACGTAGGCTTCTGCTTCGTATCGCCTGTTAAAAGGCCGTCTGAGCCAGCGGCTGTTCAGCGAACGCGCTCGGTTGTCACGCGGCTTCGACGAATTCACGCCAACACTGTCGGTCGATTCCCCGCAGGACACCGCACATGAGCACGCTGGATCGTCTCCCCGAACGCATGATGGACCTCGCAAGCACCGCCGGCGATCGCATCGGCCAGCTGGCGCCGCGCGCGAGCGAGTGGCTGGATGCCGGCGCGAAGCTCGGCGCACTCAAGGGCGCGTCGAAGGTCGGCATGAAGGTCGTCCGTCGCAACCCGGTCGTATTCGGCGCGGCATTGGCCGGCGCCGGCCTGCTCTGGTACGCCGCCCGTCGTCGCGCCAAGCGTGCCGAGAACGGCAATGGCGATGCCATCGAAGGGCGTTCGCGCCGCATCGAGGCACGCAGCGGCGACGCCGACACCACGGCAAGCACCACGCGTACGAAGCGTCGGACCGCGGGCGCCCGCCGCGCGTCGACGAGCCGTTCGCGTTCGCGCAGCGAGCCGCGCACCGAGCACTGAGTTTTAGCGGAGGTCGGCCCGGGCCGACCCGTCGATGCCGCCGGCTTCCGGCGGCATCTTCGTTTGTGCGATCGGTCAAAGGCGCGGTCGACGCAAAGTCGAGCGCAACGATGCGTCGTCGACAACGCGCGACTTACGCGCTCTGCGGCAGCTCGATCACGAAACGGGCGCCGCCATTCTTGCGGTCTTCGTACCAGAGCTGGCCGCCGGCCTTCTGGATGATCTGCTTCGCGAGCGACAGGCCGAGGCCCGACGAAATGCCGTCGTCGCCCTCGTGCAGGCGCACGAACGGCTTGAACAGCTCGCGCTGCTTGTGCGCGGGAATGCCCGGGCCGCGATCTTCGACCACCATCTGCCAGTATCCGGGCGCACCGGGACGCGCGGCGATGGTGAGCTCGCTTTCCGGCGCGTACTTCATCGCGTTGGTGACGAGGTTCTCGCTCACCTGGCGCAGCACGCGCTCGTCGATGCGCACATGCACGTCGTGCGACGGGCGCTGCGCGGTGACGCGGATGCCGCGCGCTTCCAACTGGTATTCGTAGCGCTGCACCAGCCAGTCGAGCGTCGCGGTGAGCGATGCGCTTGGCGCAACGGCGTCATCGTCGCGACGACCGGTGCTTTCCAGGTACTGACGGATGTAGCCGAGCGCATCGGTTGCGCTCTCGTGGATCATCGTCATGTAGCGCGGCACGCGCTCGGGCTTGGTCGCGCCGGTGATCAGCATCTCACTGGCGAACAGCACCGACGAGAGCGGATTCTTGAGGTCGTGCGCGACGAGGTTGACCAGTTCCTCGCGCTCGCGCGCCACGCGCTCGAGGCGGTCGCGCGTGAGCTTCAAACCGACGTGCGCGGACACGCGCGCGAGCAGTTCTTCCGGCAGGAAGGGTTTGGTGACGTAGTCGACCGCGCCCGCATCGAACGCGCGCAGCAGAAGGTCGCGATCCTGCGCGGCGGTGACGAACACCACGGGAAGACTCGGCCGGCGCAGCACCTGCGCGCATTTCTTCCATCACCTGGAAGCCGTCCATGCCGGGCATCATCATGTCGAGCAGTACGAGATCCGGCGGTTCGTTCTCGCAGATCTCCAGCGCCTTTGGGCCGCTGTCCGCGGTCACCACCTGATAGCCCTGCCGCGAAAGCAGCATGCCGACGACGCGCAGGTTCGCCGGTTGGTCGTCGACGACCAGGATTCTCGCGGCAGTACCGGTGGTGCTGACCATTCGCCCTCGCGACGTCTGCGCCCATCCGTGGCGCATTCAGGAGTCATCGACCTTAACAGACGACCCCGTTTTATGCCGTGGCGCCTATTCAGACTCGGTGAACGATTCACCGCGCGCCGTTGCGCGCACTCACGAAACGCGGCGCCACGTGCCCGGTTCGAGGTCGTCGACACGATGTTCGCCGACCGCGGCGCGCACCAGTCGCAGCGTCGGCAGCCCGACCGCCGCAGTCATGCGCCGCACCTGCCGGTTGCGGCCTTCGGTGATGACGAGCTCGAGCCACGCGTCCGGCACCGTCTTGCGAAAGCGCACCGGCGGATCGCGCGGCCACAGCGTCGGCGTTTCGATGCGACGCGCCTGCGCCGGCCGCGTGAGTCCATCGTTGAGCATTACGCCCCGGCACATCGCATCGATCTGCGCGGGCTGCGGATCGCCTTCGACCTGTACCCAGTACGTCTTGGGTTGCTTGTGGCGCGGATCGGTGAGCCGATGCGCGAGGCCGCCGTCGTCGGTGAGCAGCAGCAGGCCTTCGCTGTCGTGGTCGAGCCGGCCCGCGGCGTACACATCCGGCGGCAGGCCGAAGCCCGCGAGCGTCGGCCGCGGCGGCGTGCTGCGATCGGTGAACTGGCAGAGCACGCCGTAGGGCTTGTTGAACGCGATCAACATGACGATGCGGCGTCGACCTGTTCGCGACGGTTCTGGCGCCGTACTGCGATGCCCGTGGCGACGTACAGCACCGCCATCGACGCCGGAATCGCAACGTTCGCGTGCAGCGGCATCGCCCATTGCAGCGCCGCGCCGATCACCGCGCCCGCGACGCCGAGCGCGTAATACGCCGGCGCGCGATACAGCCATCCATAGGGAAGGAAATGCGCGCCGAGCATCGCCGACAGCGCGAACGCGACGAGCCGCGCGTCCACCAGCAGCAGCGCGACGATCAGCGGCCAGCCCAGGATCTGCGCGCCGGTGATCGCGCCGACCATGCCGCGGAACTCGCTGCCGCGCGCCGTGAGGTCGCCGCCGAACACCCGGTTGAGCAGGTAACCGCCGGGATATACCAGCACGCCACCGATCACGAAGAACAGGCCGATGCGCGCGGCATCCAATCCGGCGAAGGCGGCGACTACCGCCATCGCCAGCCAGAACACCGCACTTGCGAGCGTCATGCCGACGCCGCGACGCGTGATCCGCACGAGCCGCCAGCGCGCCGCACCGAGCGGCACGCGCGTGGCCCATGCGGGCGACGGATCAGGCATGCGGCTTGACGAAGCGCAGCGTCATGCGATCGCTCTCGCCGATCGCCTTGTACTTCGCGTCGTCCTTCGCATCGTGCGAATTGGTCGGCGGCAGCGTCCACACGCCGCCCGGATAGTCCTTGGTGTCGCGTGGATTGGCGTTGACCTCGCTGTTGCCGACGAAGTGGAAGCCCGCCGCCTCGGCCATCGCAATCAACTGCTTCTGGCCGACGTAGCCGGTCTTGTCGTCGTCGCCGACGTCGGCCTTGGCGCGATGTTCGACCACGCCCAGCGTGCCGCCCGGCTTCAGCACGTCGAAGAAGGCCTTGAACATCTGCGGCGCCGTGCCGGCCATGCGCCAGTTGTGCACGTTGCGGAAGGTCAGCACGACGTCCGCGGACGACGGCGCGCCGAACACCGGCGCCTTCGGATCGAAGCCGACGATCTTTGCGCGGTCGTAGTGCGGCTTGTCGGCGTCGAACTTCTGCTGCAGCTGGTCGCGGTTCTTCGCGTAGTACGTGCGGTTCTTTTCGTCGGGCTGCGATGCCGGGTCGACCACCGCGGCGATGTACTGGCCCTTGTCGCGCAGGTAGGGCGCGAGGATCTCGCTGTACCAGCCCGGCGGCGGCGTGATCTCGATGACGGTCTGGTCGTTGCGCACGCCGAAGAAGGTCAGCGTCTGCTTGGGATGGCGGTAGACGTCGCGCGCGGCGTTCTTCGGGTCGCGCCAGCTGCCGTGGATGGCGGTGTCGAGCGCGCTGGACATGGCCGCGTTCGGTTCGGGCGACTTCGTGGCGGCAGTGGCGCCGAGCGCGAGGACGGAGGTCGACAGGACGGCGGCGAGCAGGATCGTGCGCATGGGTCGCTCCAGCAGGGGATGTGCGCGGAGCTTACCGGCAGCGCGTGGCGGCCGCCGCCGAACTGCAACGCGCGCGGCATCGTCGTGTCATCTCGGCGCGCGAGGCTGCACGTGTCCCCCGACACCGAGACCGCCGCCATGGATCTTTTCCGCAGCCCCGGCATCCAGCCGACACCGGTCCCGCTTTTCAGCTCCGGCCTGGCGTGGACGCGCCGCTACGGCAACGTCCGCAATGTGCGCGACGACGCGAACCCCACCGCCGCCAACGATGCCGACGCGCTGCCCGCGCCCGGCGTCGACCAGGACTTCGAGGAGTACTTCTTCGAGTAAGGGCAGCTTCGAGTGAGGGCAGCGCCGGGCGGGGAAGGGAAGGCCCCGCCCGGCGAGCGGGTCAGCCGCGCAGGCCGTCGATCACCGCGTTGAGCGTCGCGCTCGGGCGCATCGCGGTGGCGAGCTTGCCCATGTCGGGCTTGTAGTAGCCGCCGATGTCGACGCCGTGGCCCTGCACGTCGACCAGTTCCCTGAGGATCTGCGCTTCGCCTTCGGTCAGCGCCTTCGCGACCGGCGCGAAGCGCGCGGCGAGCTCGGCGTCCTGCGTCTGCGAGGCCAGCGCCTGCGCCCAGTACTGCGCGAGGTAGAAGTGGCTGCCGCGGTTGTCGAGCTCGCCGACCTTGCGCGCCGGGCCGCGGTTGTTGTCGAGGATCTGCGCGTTCGCGCGGTCCAGCGCGTCGGCCAGCACCTGCGCGCGCGGGTTCTTGGCGAAGTTGGCGAGATGCTCGAACGACGCCGCCAGCGCGAGGAACTCGCCCAGCGAATCCCAGCGCAGGTAGTCCTCTTCGACGAACTGCTGCACGTGCTTGGGCGCGCTGCCGCCGGCGCCGGTTTCGAACAGGCCGCCGCCGGCCATGAGCGGCACGATCGACAGCATCTTCGCCGACGTGCCGAGTTCCATGATCGGGAACAGGTCGGTGAGGTAGTCGCGCAGCACATTGCCGGTGACGCTGATCGTGTCCTGGCCCTTTCGGATGCGCTCGAGCGAGAACTTCATCGCGTCGACGGGCGACAGGACGCGGATGTCCAAACCCTTCGTGTCGAGCTCGGCGAGATAACGCTCGACCTTCGCGATCAACTGCGCATCGTGCGCGCGGTTGGCGTCGAGCCAGAACACCGCCGGCGTGTTCGACAGGCGCGCGCGGTTGACGGCGAGCTGCACCCAGTCGCGGATCGGCGCGTCCTTGGTCTGGCACATGCGGAAGATGTCGCCGGCTTCGACGGTCTGCGACAGCAGCACGTTGTCGTCGGTATCGACCACGCGCACGGTGCCCGCAGCGTCGAGCTGAAAGGTCTTGTCGTGCGAGCCGTATTCCTCGGCCTTCTGCGCCATCAGGCCGACGTTCGGCACGCTGCCCATGGTCGACGGGTCGAACGCGCCGTTCGCCTTGCAGTCCTCGATCACCACCTGGTAGATGCCGGCGTACGAGCGATCCGGAATCACCGCCTTCGCGTCCTGCAGCTTGCCCTCTGCATTCCACATGCCGCCGCTGTCGCGGATCATCGCCGGCATCGAGGCGTCGACGATCACATCAGACGGCACGTGCAGGTTGGTGATGCCCTTGTCCGAGTTGACCATCGCGACCGCGGCGCGGTTCGCATACGCCGCCTGCAGATCGGCTTCGATCGCCGAGCGCGTCGCGTCGTCGAGCTGCGGCAGGCGCGCGTACAGGTCGCCGATGCCGTTGTTCGCGTCGAAGCCGATGCGGGAAAGCGCGTCGGCATGCTTCGCCAGCGCCTCGCGATAGAAGCGCTTCACCGCGACGCCGAACATGATCGGGTCGCTGACCTTCATCATCGTCGCCTTGAGGTGCAGCGAGAACAGCACGCCCTGCGCCTTGGCGTCGTCGATCTGCGCGTCGATGAACTGCGCGAGCTTCGCGGTGTTCATCGATGCGGTGTCGATGACTTCGCCGGCCTGCAGCGACGTCTTTTCCTTGAGCACGCGCGTGGTGCCGTCGGCGCCGACGAACTCGATGCGCACGTTGGTCGCGTTGGCGACCGTCGTCGACGTCTCGCTGCCGTAGAAATCACCGCCGTCCATGTGCGCAACGTGCGACTTCGACTCGCTCGACCACTTGCCCATGCGATGAGGATGCTTGCGCGCGTACGCCTTCACCGACGCCGGCGCCCGGCGGTCGGAATTGCCTTCGCGCAGCACCGGGTTCACCGCCGAACCCATCGCACGGCCGTAGCGCGCCTTGATGTCGCGCTCGGCATCGTTGGCCGGCTCTTCCGGGTAATCGGGCAGCGAATAACCCTTGGCCTGCAGTTCCTTGATCGCGGCCTTGAGCTGCGGCACCGAGGCCGAGATGTTCGGCAGCTTGATGATGTTCGCGTCCGGCGTGGTCGCGAGCTGGCCGAGTTCGGCGAGGTCGTCCTTCACCGCCTTGTCGCCGAGTTCCTTCGGGAACTGCGCGAGGATGCGCGCGGCCAGCGAGATGTCGCGCGTCTCCACCGCGATGCCGGCGCTGCGCGCGAAGCCTTCCACGATCGGCAGCAGCGAGGCCGTGGCCAGGAAGGGCGCTTCGTCGGTCAGCGTGTAGATGATCTTCGGGGTGTTCGACATGGAGGCACTCGCGGGATCGGGCACGCGCGGGTCGCGGCGTGCGGAGGCGATGCGGGCATCGCGGGACCGCGCATTGTCGCGTCTCGCCCGCCACCGCGGCAAAGACATCACGGCATGACTGCATTCCGCCGAAGCCGCCGTGCGACGGCGTACGGCCGCTCAGGCAGGCGCGGCCGTGCGGATCCAGTCTTCGGCACGAAGCGGCGCGAGGCCGTGCGCGGTGCGTGCTCGATCGCACTGCTCGACCGGCGCGCCGTGTTCCCAGCTGGCCTGAAGCTCGCGACACGGCGACGGCCGCTGCGCATAGATGCCGCAGGAGCTGGCCACGCCGACGACGCCGCGCAATGACGTGCACCGCATCGCAGCGCCGCCGTAGGTGCCGCGCATGACGACGCGGTGCGGGTCGAGGGGTTCGGTGAGCGCGGCAGGCGTCAGGCCACCGGGCGCGTCGTCGGTCTCGGACCAGTGGAAGGCGACGCGGAAGTGGGCGCAGCAGGCGCCGCAGGACAGGCAGGGATGGACCATGGCGCCGTGGTGCGGAAAGGCGCGGCCATTATCGCCGACGGCTCAACCCTTCACCGGCTCGCGGTGGCGGCGCGTGTGCCAGCGGCCGTGGGCGTCGAGGCGTTCCTCGGTGATCGTCATCGGGTCGCGCGTCGCGTCCTCGGTGCGGCGGTACACGGCGACCAACCCCTTCGCACCGTTGGTGTATTCGACGTACTCGTGCCAGCAGCAGCCGCTTTTCGCCCAGGTGCCGATGCGGTGGCGCTTGGCGTCGACCTCGAACATGCCGAGCGTCTCCTGCGTGAGCGAGCCCAGCGCGCCATCCTCGACGAAGCGCCCGCTGCGGGCGTCGAACACGAAGACGTCGTAGGTCGGACCGCCGTAGGAGCCGTCGTCGCCGGTGCGCAGGGCGAGGTCGTCGTGGCCGTCGAAGTTGAAATCACCGGCGATGAGCATGGACTGCTCGCCGTACATCGTCGCGTCGTTGGTGCGCGCGACGCCGCGGTCGTCGACGTCGAGCTTGAGCGTGTCGACGCGCAGCGCCGGGATTACGCGACCGCCGTGCGGCTTGAAGCTCAGCGTCGCCGGGCCGATGCAGGGCGATTCCACGTCACTCGCGTCCTTGCAGGCGAAGCGCGGGTGCACGGTCAGGTCGAACTGTTTCGACACGCCGCGCAGCACGTAGTCGCCGGCGTGCGCGAACAGCGGCAGCGTGGCCAGCAGGGCGATCAGCGGTGTGCGCAATGGGCCGGTCCGTCGAATGGGCCATCCATTGTCGCCGACGCATGCCTAGAATCGGCCCGGACGGCGCGCGGGCGCCACAGGCAGGGAGCGGCACATGGGCGTTCTGGATTTCATCAAGGGCCAGGCCCTCGAGATCATCGAGTGGACCGACGACTCGCGCGACACGCTGTCGTTCCGCTACCCGGACGACGACAAGGAAATCAAGAACGGCGCGCAGCTGATCGTGCGCGACAGCCAGCTGGTGCAGTTCGTCGCCGCCGGCCAGTTCGCCGACCTGTTCGGCCCGGGCAAGCACACGCTCAAGACCGAGAACATCCCGATCCTGTCGCGCATCCTCGGCTGGAAGTACGGTTTCGAATCGCCGTTCAAGTGCGACGTCTACTACCTCAACACCCGCGCGTTCACCGGCAACAAGTGGGGCACGGCGAACCCGGTGATGATGCGCGACGCCGACTTCGGCCTGGTGCGGCTGCGCGCGTTCGGCACGTACGACTTCCGCATCGTCGATGCGCCGAAGTTCCTGCGCGAAGTCGCCGGCACCGACCAGAATTTCCGCCTCGACGAGTTCGAAGGCACGATGCGTTCGCGCATCGTCAGCGTGTTCACCGAAGCGCTGGCCACCGCGAAGATTCCCGCGCTCGACATCGCCACGCGCTACAGCGAAGTCGGCGATGCGCTGCTGCCGGTGGTCAACCCGATCATGCAGGGCAAGTACGGCATCGAGATCAGCTCGTTCGTGGTCGAGAACGTGTCGGTGCCGCCGGAAGTCGAGCAGGCCATCGACAAGCGCTCGGGCATGGCGGCGGTCGGCAACCTCAACGACTACGTGAAGTTCCAGATGGGCACCGGCATGGGCCAGCCCGGCGCCGGCAGCGTCGCGGCGGCGCCCGCGGAAATGGCGATCGGTTTCGCGATGGCGCAGCAGATGGCGCAGGGCATGAACGCGCCGGCCGCGGCGGCTGCAGCGACGACCGCCGCGCCGACGCTCGACGTGCTCACCCCCGAGCAGGCCGCGCAGGCGCTGGGCGTGTCGGCCGAAGACGTGATCGCCGCGATCGACAAGGGCGAGCTCAAGGGTCGCAAGATCGGCAACGCGTACCGCATCGCGCGCGCGTCGCTGGACGAGTACCTGCGCGGCGCCTGATCGATGGCCGAGCCGCTCGCACCGGACGCGTCCGCCACGCTCGACAAGCGCGCCTGCCCGGAATGCGGCGGCGACCTCGAATGGAACGCGGCGAAGCAGGCGCTGGTCTGCCCGTTCTGCGGCACCGTCGCGCCGTGGAAGCCGGATACCGCCACGCCCGGCGCGATCGTCGAACTCGACCTCGCCAATGCGCTGGCGAAAGCGGATGACGGCGGACGCGGCTACGGCGATGCGCGTCGCGAAGTGCAGTGCCAGAGCTGCAAGGCCATCAGCGTGTTCGAGGCCGACAAGGTCGCGGCACGCTGCGCGTTCTGCGGCTCGCCGGCGATCGTGCCGTACACCGCGCTGAAGGATGCGATCACGCCGCAGAGCCTGCTGCCGTTCCGCATTCCGGAACCCGAAGTGCGCGACGCGATCCGCAAGTGGTACGGCACGCGCTGGTTCGCACCGAACCGGCTCAAGCGCGCCGCGCTCACCGACACGCTGCGCGGCATCTACCTGCCGTACTGGACGTTCGACGCGCACGTGCACGCCGCATGGACCGCGGAATCGGGCACGTACTACTACACGACCGAGCAGACGATGCGGAACGGTCGTATCGAAACGCGCCAGGTGCAGCACGTGCGCTGGGAACCGGCGTCGGGCGAGCTCGATCATTTCTTCGACGACGACCTCGTGCCCGGCAGCGAAGGCGCGCAGCGCGACCTGCTCGAAAAGATCCAGCCGTTTCCCACCACCACCGACCTCACGCCCTACGCGCCGGAATTCGTGCGCGGCTGGACGGTGGAGCGCTACCAGGTCGACCTGCGCCTGGCCGCCGACCTCAACATGACGAACATGGAGTTCGAGGTGCGGCGGCTCTGCGAGCAGGCGGTGCCGGGCGACACGCAGCGAAACCTGCAGGTGCAGTCCACGTATCACGGCCGCACGTTCAAGCACGTGCTGATGCCGGTGTGGCTGGTGAGCTACACGTATGGCGCGCGCAGTTTCCAGCTGCTCGCCAACGGCTACACCGGCACGATCGCCGGGCAGCGGCCTTACAGCTGGGTCAAGATCACATTCGCGGTGCTCGCCGCATTGATCGCGTTCTTCGTCTACATCTGGCTCAACGGCCAGCAGTGACGCGACACCGCGCGGCGACCATGCCGCGCGGCGCGAACCTCAGGCCGGGCTGCGCGATTCCATCGCGTGGGCGACGGCGTCCGCCAGTGCTTCGAGCATGATCGGCTTGCCGATGTGCGCATTGAAGCCGGCAGTCACCGACTCGCGCACATCGCTTTCGCGCGCGAAGCCGGTCAGAGCGACCAGCGGCAGCGTGGCGAAGCGCTCGTCGGCACGGATGCGACGCGCGAGTTCGTAGCCGTCCATCTCCGGCATGCCGAGGTCGGACAGCACGATGTCGACCTTCTCGCGGTCGAGCACCTCCAGGGCTTCGGCGCCGCTGTACGCGCGCAGCACCGTCGCGCCTTCCAGTTCGAGCAGGCGCGACAGGCCGTCGACCGTCGCCGCGGTGTCGTCGACCATCAAAAGCCGCAGGCCCTGCCACGGTTGCGCGGTCGGCACCGGCAGCGCGCGACGCGGGCGGCGGCGCGCCGGCATGACGCGCGGCATCCACACGTTGAACGTGGCGCCGTGGCCGATGCCCGCGGATTCGGCCTCGATGCGGCCGCCGTGCAGCACCACGATCTCGCGCACCACGGCCAGCCCGATGCCCAGCCCGCTCTTGCCGCTGAGCGCGCGGCCCGGCGCCTGGCCGAACATCTCGAAGATGCGCGGCAGGAAGTGCGGTTCGATGCCCAGCCCGGTATCGCGCACGGTCAGGCGGCAGAAGCGCGCCTCGGCCTGCACGCCGATGCAGATGCGCCCGCCGGCCGGCGTGAACTTGATCGCGTTGCCGAGCAGGTTCCAGATGATCTGCTCCAGGCGCGAGGCATCCGCATGCACCAGCGGCGGTTCGTCACCGATCTCGTAGTCGATGTCGAGGCCGGCACTCGATACGTCGGCACGCGCGACCTCGACGATGTTCTCCACCAGCGCGCCCATGTCGACCGCGCCCACGCTCAGCTGCAACTTGCCGGTGCGGATGCGCGACATGTCGAGCAGGTCGTCGATGATCTTGGTCTGCCCGCGGATGGCGCGGCGGATGCCTTCGATGGACTGCTGCACCAGCTCGGCTTCGCGCACTTCCGGCGCACGCGCGACCAGTTCGGTGTTCACGCTGATCAGGTTCAGCGGGTTCTTGAGTTCATGCGACATGACCGCGAGGAAGTCGTCCTTCAGCGCGCTCTCGGCCTCGGCCTTGGCGCGCTGCGTGCGCGCGGTGGTGAGTTCGGCCTGCGCACGCTCGGCATCGGCGAGGCCGCGCGCGGTGTCGAACACCACCTGCACGTAGCCGTTGAAATGCTCGGTGCGCACGCGCGTGAGCGAGGCGCGGCAGAGCAGGCGCGTGCCGTCGCTGCGCATGCACCAGTGCTCGTCCTCGATATGGCCTTCCGTATCGGCGCGACGCATGCGCTGCGCATGGTTGGTCGTCATGTCGTCGGGCACGCTCAGGCGCCCGACCGACTCGCCCACGATCTCCGCCGCCGCGTAACCGAACATGCGCTGCGCGCCGTCGTTCCAGGCGGTGATCACGCCGGTGGCGTCGAACACGATCATCGCGTGCTCCACGCCGTGGATCGCGACGTCGCGCAGGCGGTCCTCGGCCACGTCGACGCGTTCCTGCGCCATTCGCAAGCGCGTGACGTCGACGAAGGTGAGCACCGCGCCGTCGATGCGGTTTTCGGTGGTGCGATACGGCAGCGCGCGCGCGACGAACAGCTTGCCGTCCTGGCTGCGCACTTCGCGTTCCACCGGCATCAGCGCCTCGAACGCGGCGGTGGCGTCGGCGGCGAGGTCGGGGTAATTCAAGCGATGCGTGATGTCGAGCAGACAGCGGCCGACATCCGCGGGGATGATGTTGAAGATGTCTTCGGCGCGCGGCGTGTAGCGTCGGATGCGCAGGCCGGCGTCGACGAACACGGTGGCGATGTCGGTGGACGCGATGAAGTTGCGCAGGTCGTCGTTGACCTTCGCGGTCTCCTCGACCTTGGTCTTGAGCTCGTAGTTGACCGTGATGAGCTCTTCGTTGACCGACTGCAGTTCTTCCTTGCTGGTCTCGAGTTCTTCGGTCGCCGAGCGCAGTTCCTCGTTGATCGCCTGCAGTTCCTCGTTCGAGGCCTTGAGCTCCTCGCTCGAGGTTTCCGACTGCTCGATCGTCGCCTGCATGCGCTCCTTGGTGCGATGCAGTTCCTCTTCGAGGTGCAGCATCACCGCGTCGCGCTCGCTGCCGGTGATGCTCGGGTCGGCGCTCATGGTGTCTTCGACCTCGTCGAACAGCACGAGTACGAATTCACCGCCGGCATCCGGGTCCCGGAACGGACGCGCCACCATGTTGACGAAGAACGGCTTGCCGCCGCGATCGATCTTGACGCGCCGCGCTTCCACGCTCTTGCCGGTGTGCACGGCCTGGAACAGCGCGGTGCGCAGCTCCAGCCGCAGCTCCGGATGCACCACCTTCAGCAGGTTGTGCGACGGCTCGCCGCCGCCGAACTGCAGGAAACGCCCCGCGCGGTCGGACATGTGCACGATGATCGATTCGCGGTCGACGATCACGCTCGGCGGCGCGTAATGCTCCAGCACGCGCTGATGCACTTCGGCGAACGAGAAGCCGCGGCGTTCGGGCGTGGGCGTGGGCGAATCCAGCGGCGTGCGACGCCGCTCGGCGGCATGGATCGGAAACGCCGCGCTCGGCGTGCGCGTCAACGCGAGCGCGCGCGCCCGGTAGATGCGGTTCTTCTTGTCGACCACGTCGAAATACCGCGACGCCGCATCGGCCGATTCCGAACTGCCGAGGAACAGCAGGCCGCCGCGACGCAGCGCGAAATGGAACACCTCGAGCAGGCGCGCCTGGATCTCGCGGTCGAGATAGATCAGCAGGTTGCGGCAGGAAATCAGGTCGAGCTTGGAGAACGGCGGGTCGCGCAGCACGTTGTGCTGGGCGAACAGCACGCGGTCGCGGATCGACTTGGCGATGCGGTAGCGCTGCGGTTCCTTGGTGAAGTACTGGCGCAGGCGGCCGGGCGGCACGTCCGTGATGATCGATTCGGGATACGCGCCCGCGCGGCCGATCGCCAGCCCGCGTTCGTCGATGTCGCTGGCGAACACCTGGTACGCCGCGGGATTCGCGAGCGTCGCGGAATGATCCGCCAGCAGCATCGCGAGTGAATACGCTTCCTCGCCGGTCGCGCAGGCGGGCACCCAGACGCGCACCTGCTCGTCGGGACCGTGCTCGGCGAACAGCGACGGAATCACGTCGCGCTCAAGCGCCTCGAACGCTTCGCGGTCGCGGAAGAAGTTCGTCACGCTGATCAGCATGTCGTCGAGCAGGCGCGAGGTTTCGTCCGGCGTCGCGCGCAGGTAGTCGCGATAGGCCGGCAGGTCGGGCAGCATGTTGACCTGCAGGCGCCGCTCGATGCGGCGCAGCACCGTCGCCCGCTTGTAGTGGCGGAAATCGTGGCTGGTGCGCGCGGCCAGCAGGTCGAGGACCTCGCGCAGCGCCTGCTCGTTGTAGGCGCGCACGTCCGGGTCGTCCGGCAACGGCCGCGCCTCCATGTCCGGCACAGGCGGCAGCGCGATGCGTTGCGCGTTCTCCCACAGGTCGACCAGCTTCTGCGGGATCTCCGCCACCGGCAGCACGAAGTCGACGAAGTCCGTCGCGATCGCGTTGCGCGGCATGTCTTCGTATTCGGCGTCGTCGGGGCTCTGCGCGAAGGTGACGCCGCCGTGCTCCTTGACCCGGGTGATGCCCACCGAACCGTCGGCGCCGGTACCCGACAGCACGATCGCGATCGACCGGTCGGCATGGATCTCGCCGAGCGTGCGGAAGAACAGGTCGATGGCGACATGCTGGCCGCGCGCGCGGCGCGCCGGCGTCACGATCAGCTGGCCGTCGTCCATCCGCAGGTCGTTCTTCGGCGAGATGATGTAGACGTGGTTGGCCTTGATCGCCACCGGCTCGCGCACCTGCAGCACCGGCATGCGCGTGGAGCGCGCGAGGATCTGGTCGGCGCTGCTCTCGTGCGAGGGCGACAGGTGCAACACGATCACGAAGGCCATGCCGGTTTCCGCCGGCATGTTTTCGAAGAACTGTTTCAGCGCGACCAGCCCACCGGCCGATGCGCCGATTCCCACCACCGGGAAGTCCAGATGGCTGGGCCGCCCGCTTTCGGGCTTGGGCATTCCGGTGTCAGCGTTCATGCGTCGACAGTTTGGGCTGATCGTCCATCATGAACCGGCACCGCCTCATGCACCAGCGACGCCGGCATCGCGCGCCACCATGAATCCGTTCGGATTCGGGCACGCCAAGGCCGCTTGCAACGCGCTGCGTCGCGCGTTTGGATAGGCCGTGATCCACGACCGCGGGCAATTCATGGACGTTCGTCCCGTCGATAACTCGACCAGCCATTCGTGCACGCGCGATGTGTGGCTGCATGAGCTGCGCAATGCAGTCAATCGCATCGGCCTGCATTCCGCGCTCGCGCAGCGGCTGCTCGACCTCGGCCGCGATCACGAAGCCGCCGCCGAACTCGCCGAGTGCCGCAGCGCGTGGGACGATTCGTGCCGGCTGCTGGATGTCGCGCCACCCACCGACGCGCACGAGCCAGCCGCCCGCCCGCCGCACTGAACAGCGGGCGCACCTCCGGGGCTGCGCATGACCATCCGCTGGTACTTCGATTTCATCTCGCCGTTCGCCTACCTGCAGCGCCCGCGCGTGCGCGAACTCGCGCGGCAACACGCCATCGAATACCGGCCGATCCTGTTCGCCGGCCTGCTGCAGCGGCTCGATCACAAGGGCCCGGTGGAAATGCCGGACAAGCGTCGCTTCACGTATCGGCACGTGGTCTGGCGCGCGCGACGGATGGGCCGACCGCTGCGGTTTCCGCCGGCGCATCCATTCAATCCGCTCGCCGCATTGCGGCTGTGCATCGCCGCCGGCTGCACCGACGAGGCGATCGACGCGATCTTCGACCATCTCTGGCGTGATGGCCGGCGCGGTGACGATGCGGAATCATTGGCGCCGGTCGCGCAGCGTCTTGGGCTCGATGCCGCGACCGCGATTGCCGATGCGAAGGTGAAGGCACAGCTGCAGGCGAATTTCGATGCGGCCGTCGCCGATGGCGTGTTCGGCGTGCCGACGCTCGCCGCCGACGGCGAAGTGTTCTGGGGCGAGGACGCGACCGCGATGTTCGAGGACTGGCTGCGCGATCGCGATGCATTCGAATCGGGCGAGATGTCGCGCGTTGCGACGCTGCCGGTCGGCGTGTCGCGGCGTTAGCGCTGCCGGCGCGCGCGCATGTTCTTGTCGACGATGGCGACGATGATCAGCGCGAAGAACACCAGCCGGGCGATGAGATAGGGCGTGGTCGCCTCGTCGCGCGCGCCCTGCCAGGCGAACACGGCGCGGTTCACGGCTTCCCAAGCGAACGCAGCGGCGAACCACAGGAACAGGCGGTCGCGGCCGCTGCGCCAGAAGCGCAGGAAAAGGAGCGCGGCCACGGCCGAGCCCATCGAGATCATCCCGAGCATGAACGTCTGCACTCAGCGTTCCTCCATGATCAGGCCGTAGATCAGCGCGCCGAGCGCGAGCACCGACAGGCCCTGCCGCACCGGCCACAGCGCGATGCCCGGAAACACGAGGAAATCCAGCACGAGCACGACGTTCGCCGCGGTGAGCAGGCCGAAGCAGATCGCGCTCCACACCAGCATGCGCGAGCGCACGCGTCGCGCGGCCGACCCGAGCAGCACGGTGCACAGCAGCGCAGCGAGCGCGCACAACGTGTAGATGATCGCGTTCACTCGTCTCTCCGCAACACGAACGCATCGGCGAAGTCGCGCGCCTGCCGGCCCACGCCGGAATGGATCAGTTCCGTCACCGCGACCACGTGCCGGCTGTAAGTCGCGACCAATGTATCGACGAGTCGTTCGATGTCCTGCGTTGCAGGCGCATAGAACGCGCGGCCGTCGTCGATGCGCGCGAGCTGCTCGCGGCAGAGGTCGGCCACGAGTTGCGCGACCTTCGATTCCGGTAGGTACAGGCGTTCGGCGAGTTCGCCGGTCGCCCACCCGTCATCGCGGGAGCGCAGCAGAAGCAGCGCCTCGAGCATCGGAACCGAATGGATCTTGGCGGCGACGAACCGTCGGAGGTCCGGCGCCATCACTGCACTCGCCATGCAGCGATGCTCGCCCGCATGGCACCGCATCGCAACCCCTTGAAGCGAAACGGGTTCCGTGCAAGACGCGGTGTGTGTCGCGATTTCACACGGTGCGTCGACGTCGAACTTCTCAAAAAAAAAAGGCCGACGGCATGTCGCCGTCGGCCTTCGATGTCGTAACGAAGCAGGCTTACTCGATCGGCTGGTCGAGCATCATCTCGCGCACGAAACGCACCGGCGGCGCGCCGTAGCTCAGCACCTGGTCGTGGTAGGCCTTGAGGTTGAACGCCGCACCCTGCTTGGCTTCCACCGCCTTGCGCGTGTCGTACTGCTCCTGCACGCCGACGAAGTAGGTCGGCAGCTGCGCGCTGCTGAGCTGCGTGCGCACCCACTTGCCCGCCGCCTCGCGTTCCTGCTGGAACGCGTCGTGCGTCATCAGATGCATCGCCTGCTCGCGGCTCCAGCCGTCGACATGCACGCCCTGGTCGAGGATCGCGTTGGCAATGGTGCGCAGGTAGAACTTGAGCTGCACGAGGCGGAACAGCGGGTCGTCGCCCATGTAGCCGTTCGTGGCCATCAGGTTTTCGGTGTAGACCGCCCAGCCTTCGGCGAACAGGCCCGAGCGCAGCACGCCGCGCAGCGTCGACGGATAACGCGCGGAATACGCGCCTTCCAGGTAATGGCCCGGCATCGCTTCGTGGATGGTGAGCAGGTGGATCATCCGCGAGTTGTATTCGCGCAGGAACGACTCGGTCTGCTCCTTGGTCCAGTCGTCCGGGATCGGCGAGATCGCGAAATAGGTATCGAGACCCTTGTCGAGCGGGCCCGGCGAATCGCAGTACGCCACCGCGACGCCGCGCTGGAACTCCGGCATCAGGATGATCTTGACCGGATCGTTGGGCACGCTGACCAGGTTCTTGTCGCGCACGAACTGCGTGACCTGCGTGAGCGCGGACTTCGCGGCGTCGACCACGCCATCGCGCGAGGGATGGTCGCGATACGCGAGTTCCAGCGCGGCTTCGATCGCCTTCTGGCGCTGCTCGTCGGTCGGGTTCGCCGGTAGCGGCGGTGCGCCCTTCTTGCCGGCCAGCACCTTCTGCGCGATGCCGTACATCTCGCCACGCACACGCGTCAGTTCGGCCTTCGCGCGTTCGCCGATCTCCTGCCGCGACAGCGACGACATCAGCGCGAACTGCAGCTTCTGGTCGTAGAGCTTGCCGCCGATGCGGAAGTCGCCCTTCGCATTCGGCACCAGCGTCTTGTCGAGCCAGGTCTGCTGCTCGGCGACAGCCTTGCGCAGCTTGGCGACCGCGGCATCCAGGCGCGTGCGATCCGCACCGGTCAGCTGCCCCGCATTCGGGGTGATGAATTCATCGACCAGCTGCAACACGCCGGCGTTCTGCTTGGCGACGGTTTCGGCATGGATCGACGGCACGCGCGCCGGGTCGAGGTTGGCGCGCATCTGCGCGAACAGCGCCGGCAGCTGCTCCATGCGCGCGGTCGCCGACTTCAGGCGCTGCGGCATCGGCGCGAACTCGCGCGCCATCAGGTTGTAGATCGAACCGCCGGCGAGGCCGCTGTACACCTGCGGATCCCACGCCCAGCTCTGGAACGTCTGCATGTTCCAGATGTCGCCCTGCAGCTGGTTGCGCAGGATCAGCGCATCGACCTGGTTGTCGCGCGAGAGCTGCGTGCGGTCGATCGCGTCGAGCTTGGTCAGCAGCTGCTGGCTGAAATCGACGAGCTGCTGGCGACCGTTCGCCGACAGGTCGTCGATGCGATCGTCGAAACGATGATCACCGAGCTGCGTCGCCGCGATCGGGTTCAGCCGCATCCAGCCGTCGAGCCATTCGCTGGTGACCGCCTTGAAGCGGGCGTCGGCGTTCTGCGCGGGCGCGGTAGCCGGCGGCGTCGATGACGTGTTCATCGGTGCAGTCTGGCAACCCGCCAGGACGAGGACGGTGGCAAGGGCGAGGGTCGACGCACGCATGGCGGCTCCGGCTGGCGGGAAAGGCCAAGCATAAGCGGCGGATGAGCCGACGGGCCCGGCCGTGGCGTTCGGCGACCGTGCGCGTCGCTATTCATACGTCGGGAGATGCGCGGTGACACGCGGCTTCGGCATGATGGACCCGGCGCGACGACGTCAAGCTCGCGCGCCGCATGGCCGGCGACCGGTTCGCCGCCCGAGGAGAACGTCATGAAGAACAGACTTCTGTGCATCACCGCGGCCTGCATGCTCGCCGCCTGCGCGACCGGCCCGCACGAACCGCGCCCGTTGCACATCGCGACGCTGCACGCGGAGCACGTCACCGGTCGCTACGTCGTGGTCGGTGGTCGCCACCACATCATCGGCTGCGGCCAATGGGGCGACGTCTACGACGTCGAGAACCCCGCACCGCTCCAAGCCGTCGCCACGCCGGCGCGGCCCGAGCCTTACGTCGCGATCGATGGGATGGTCGAGGACCATGAATCGAGCTTCGATCACGACATGCGGCCGTCGATCGCCGTGGCATCCGCGGTGGCGCTGCCAAGTCGGCCCGTTGGATGCAAGGTCACAGCGACTCCGGTAACGATCAGCGGGTAACCCCGCGGCCCGTGAGCCTGCATTGAAGGGGCATTGCGATCCGGCGCCGATGCATCGGGCTACCGATATAAGACGACGACGGCGCGCTCTACGCGCTCGCCGCCCCGCAACACTTCTTGTACTTCTTCCCACTCCCGCACGGGCACGGTTCGTTGCGTTCCGGTGTCGCGTCGCGGCGGATGGGTTCGCGCGGGGTCAGTGCTTCGATGCGGTGGTGGTGCAGGTCGTTGAGCATGCCGGGCAGGCTGGCGATGATCTCGAGGCGTTCCTTGTACGAGATGGGCGTGCCGGGGTCGGTGGGTTCTTCGGCGGCGACTTCGCCACTGGCGAGGCGGTCGATCAGGTCGAAGATCTCTTCCATCCAGTCGTTGTCGTCGAGCCACTTTTCCCATGCGGCTTCGCGCAGGTCGACGGCGCGGAAGAAGCCGTGCGCCCAGTCGCGGCCGACGTCGAGTTCGTCGTCGTCATGTTCTTCGAGATTCTCCGGCAGCCACAGCAGCGGCGCGTAGCTGTCCGGCAGGTCGTCGTCGCCGTAGCGCACGCGCTGTTCGGCGGTGGCGGCATGCGTGGCGAGCAGCGCGCGCACGTCGCGTGCTTCGTCCTCGTCGGCCCATCGCGGCGTGCTGCCCCACACCGGCGCTTCCCATTCGTCGAACGCGATCACTTCGGGCGACAGCGCGAGCGCGGTGAGGTAGCCGTCGAGTGCTTCGAGGTTGAAGCCCTTGAACGGCACGGCGCGTTGGTCGAGCAGTTCGGACAGGCGTTCGATCTGCTCGTCGGACAGCGGCGGGGCGACTTTCATGGGCGGAACTCGGTACGGCGGGGGCGCCATGGTAGTGCGCGCCGTGGAGGAAACGAAAAAAGGCGCGGCCGAAGCCGCGCCTGGTATCGCGATGGATCAGCGGACGTCGAAGTCGCGCGACTGCACGACGCTGCCGTCGAGCGTGATGTCGACGTGGTACTTGCCGGCCGGCCAGCCGTCGGGCTTGCTGACGTGGAACTCGTGCGAGGTCGAGGCCGCGCCGCTCACGTCTTTCGTCTGCGAATCGACTTCGGTCGGCGCCGAGCTGCCGTCCGAACCCAGGTAGGTCCAGCGCGCGCCGAGCTTGCCGGTCGTGTTCGCGGCCGTGGTGACCGACGCGTACAGCGTGTCCTTGACACCGAATGCGGTGGCCGGGGTGCCGACGCGGTTATCCGCGCCCACTGCGGTGCCGAGCTGCAGGTCGCTGACGTTCGACGATGCGGCGGGCGTCGCGGTGGTCGGCATCGGTGCCGGTTCCGGCATGGTCGTCGGCGTGCTGGCCGCGGGCGTCGTGTCGGTGGTCGCTGCAGGCGTTTCGTCGTGCTTCTTGCAGCCCACGAGCGTGGCGGCGGTAATCATTGCGACGACGAGCGCGCGTCGGGTGATCGGTGTCATGGACATCTCCTGTCAGGCCTTGCTGTCGGATGCGGGAATCACGAGGACCTGCCCGGGACGGATCAGGTCGGGATCGTCGAGCTGGCCGCGATTGGCTTCGAAGATGGCGTGCCAGTGGCTGGCCTTGCCGTAGAAGTGCTTGGCGATGTGCGAAAGCGTGTCGCCTTTCTGCACGGTGTAGTGCTGCTCGCCGGTGCTACCGCCGCCCTGCACGGCGCTGGTGCCGCTCTGCACGTTGGAGAAGTCGGGCTGCGACGCGGGCACGGACGACGTGCCCGAACGCACGTTCGAAAAATCGGGATTCTGCGGAGTCATGACGATGGCCGGTGGAAGGGCGCGGCCACCGTCGCATCCGTGTTGTTAAGGCAGCGGCAGTTCGCCGTGAACTGTCGCTTGCTTACTGCCGCTCGTCTCGCGCGGCGGTCGGCGCCGGCGTACCCGGCGTTGCACGCCAGGGATTGATGTCGAGCCCGCCACGTCGCGTGTAGCGCGCTTCGACCGAGAGCATCGACGGCTTGGCGAGCGCGGCGATGTCCGTCCAGATGCGCTCGACGCACTGCTCGTGGAATTCGCAGTGGTCGCGGAACGAGATGACGTAGCGCAGCACGCTGGCCTGGTCGAGCGCCGGGCCGCGATAGGCAATGGTGACGCGCGCCCAGTCCGGCTGGCCCGTCACCGGGCAGTTCGACTTCAGCAGTTCGCTGGTCAGTGTTTCCTCGACCTCGCCACGCGATGCATCCAGCGCGAGCAGCGACGCGTCCGGGGGGCCGTAATGCGCGATGTCGGTTTCGATGTTATCGAGCAGCACCGCGGGGCCGGGACGATCGACGGGCGGCAAGCCGAACGAGACGGACACCACGCCACCCGCCGCGCGCGAAAGATCCTGCGTGATGCGCGAACGCACGTCGTCGTAACCGGTGAACGTGGTGCCGTTGAACGAGTTGAGATAGAGCTTGAGCGACTTCGATTCGATCAGGTGCGGCGTGCTCGCCGGCACGCAGATGGTGGCGGTGGCGACATGCGGCTTGCCGCGCGCATCCAGCCACGACAGCTCATACGCATGCCAGCGATCGTGGCCGGTGAACGGCAGCGGCTCGGCGACACCGATCTCATCGCGGCCCTGCGAACGCGCGATGGGAAACAGCAGCGACGCGTCGTACGTCGACGGATAGTCGACGTGGCGACCCAGCGGGATCGACGCGTCGCTCATGCGCCCTTCGTACCGTCGAGGTAGTCGAGCGTCGCCTGCAGCATCGCGCGCAGGCCGACGTCGAGCGACTGCTCGTCCAGCTTGAACTCCGGCGAGTGGTTGCCGGGCGCGGTCTGCGGGTCGATGCCTTCGCTGGTCGAGCCGACGAAGAAGAACAGCCCCGGCACTTCCTTCGCGAAGTACGAGAAATCCTCGGCGCCCATCTGCAGCGGCGGCTCGATGACGTTCGCATCGCCCACCGCGGCTTTCAGGCTCGGCAGCATCTTCTGCGTCAGCGACGGATCGTTGTAGGTCACCGGATTGCCCTGCGTGTCCGGCACGTTCGCTTCGACGGTCGCGCCGTTTGCCGCGGCGACATGCTCGGCGACGTTCTTCAGATCGGCGAACACCTTCTGGCGCATGCCTTCGTCGAAGGTGCGGATGGTGCCGATCATCTTCACTTCATCGGGAATGATGTTGTAGCGGATGCCGCCATTGATCGCGCCGAAGCTGACCACCACCGGCAGCTTCGCAACGTCGGTACGGCGCGCGACGATGCTCTGGCTGCTGGTCACGATCTCGCTCGCGGTCACGATCGGGTCGATGCCGCCCCACGGCCGCGAACCATGCGTCTGTCGGCCGTGCACGGTGATGTTGAAGCGATCGCTCGC
The DNA here is from genome assembly GCF_054057595.1 of Lysobacter sp. HA18. Lineage (NCBI taxonomy): Bacteria > Pseudomonadati > Pseudomonadota > Gammaproteobacteria > Lysobacterales > Lysobacteraceae > Lysobacter > Lysobacter sp. HA18. Next base: position 137,038 of record NZ_JBSRZL010000001.1, on the reverse strand, counting down.
CGCCATCTCCGGCCCGCTGCGCACCGCGATCTGCCCGACCTGCACGGTCGAGAACACGTGCATGCCGAACACGGCGTCGGGCTTGAAGTCCTTGAACAGGCCTTCCTTGAGCATCAGCGATGCGCCGCCTTCCTCGCCGACCGGCGCGCCTTCCTCGCTGGGCTGGAAGATCAGCATCACCTGGCCCGGCAACTGCGCGCGCATCTTCACCAGTGACTGCGCGATGCCGAGCAGCATCGCGGTGTGCGCGTCGTGGCCGCAGGCGTGCATCACGCCCGTCGTCTGGCCATTGAAGGTGGTGGTGACCTTCGAGGCGAACGGCAGGTCGACGCGTTCGGTGACCGGCAGTGCGTCCATGTCGGCACGCAACGCGAGCTTCGGCCCCGGCTTGCCGCCCTGGATGATCGCGACCACGCCGTGGTGCGCGATGCCCGTGCGCGGCGTCAGGCCCATCTTGCGCAGCGCGTCGGCGACGACCTTCGCCGTGCGCTCCTCGCGGTTGGACAGTTCGGGATGCTCGTGGAAGTCGCGACGCCAGCTCACCACCTGCGCCTGCACGGCCTTCGCGGCAGCGTCCACCTCGGGGCGCACCGCGGCGTGGGCGGTCGCGGTCGCGAGGGTCGCGGCGAGTGCAGTGGTCAGCAGGGCGAGGCGCATGCGCGGCATCCGGAAAACGGGCCGTCGATGCTACTCCAGAGTTCCAGCGCCCCGGCTGCAAAAAAGCGCTTGGCGTGCGACGCTCGGCACGGATTCCATTCATCGGACTGACCGTGTCCTCGACCCCGCCTTCCCCACGCCCGTTGCAGGGCGACGCCGCGCTCGTTCGCGCCATCGGCACGCTCGTGCTCGCGGCCGCGATCGTCAACTCCACGATCGGCGGTGGCATCTTCCGCATGCCCGGTGCGCTCGCGACCGACGTCGGAATCGCCGCGCCGTTGTCGCTGATCGTCGGCGCGTTCGCGATCATTCCCATCGCCTTGTGCTTCGCCGCGGCGGGCAGCCGCACGCACGCGACCGGCGGGCCGTACACCTACCTGTCCGTCGCGTTCGGCCCGTTCGTGGGCTTCGTCGCCGGCGCGTTGATGTGGATCAGTCACGTCGCGTCCAGCGCCGCGGTGGCCGCGTCGTTCTCGCAGCAGGTCGCGAATCTCGCACCGTCGATGAGCGAGCCGTTTGCGCGTAGTGCACTGATCATCGGCACTTACGTGTCGCTGTTCCTGCTCAATGCGTTCGGCGTGAAACTGGGCTCGCGTGCGGTGGCGACATTGGCGGGCATCAAGCTCGCACCGCTGGTGATGCTGGTGCTGATCGGCCTGCCGTTCGTGGACTGGAGCCAGATCAGCTTCAACCCCGGCGACGTGCCGTCGCTGGCCGCGCTTGGCGGTTCGCTGGTGCTGGTGATGTTCGCGTACTCGGGACTCGAAACCGCGCTGGTGCCGTCGGGCGAATTCGACGACCCGGCGAAGACAGTGCCGCGCGCGACCATCGTCGCCATCCTCATCGTCGTCGCGCTCTACCTCGGCCTGCAGATCGTCGGCCAGGGCGTACTCGGCAGCGGGTTGGCGACCAGCGCCGTGCCGATCGCCGACACCGCCGGAAAGATCTTCAGCACGGGCCGCACGCTGCTGCTCGCGACCGCCTGCGTATCTATGGCCGGCTTCCTGCTCGGCAACCTGTTGGGCTCGTCGCGACTGTTGTTCGCGCTGGGCCGCGACGGCTACCTGCCCGCGGTCTACGGCCGCGCCAGCCCGCGGTTCCGCGTGCCGCTGCTCGGCCTGATCACGCATGCCGGACTCGCCTGCTTCCTCGCCGTGCGCGGTTCGTTCGACGGCCTCGCCGCGGTGTCGGGTGGCGCGATCTGCCTGGTGTACGCGGCGGTCGCGCTGGGCGCGTGGCAGTTGCAGCGCCGCGGTGTCGCCGAACGCGGTGCGCCGTTCCGCATGCCGGGCGGCGCACTGATGCCGATCGTCGGTTTCGCGATCATGGCGGCGATCTGCACCACGCTGAAGCCCGAAGAATGGCGCGCGATCGCCGTGTCGCTGGGCGTGCTGGTGCTGGTCTACGGCGTGCTGCACCTGATGCGCCGGCGCGTGCACGTACCGGCACCGTAATCCGGATGTAGCGGTCGGGTTGCCGCGCGCGACCCGACCGCATTCGCGGCTACGCGTTCAACGCGGTCGAGTGGTGCGCGATGTGCTCGCCGATGTACGTCGCGATGAAGTAGTAGCTGTGGTCGTAGCCGGCGCGCATGCGCAGGTCGAGCGGATGGCCTGCCGCGTCGCAGGCCGCGCGCAAGAGTTCCGGACGCAGCTGCGTCGTGAGGAATTCGTCGGCCTCGCCCTGGTCGACCAGCAACGGCAGGCGCTCGCGTGCATCGGCGACGAGTTCGCACGCATCGCATGCGCGCCATGCGTCGCGATCGTCACCGAGGTAGGCGGTGAACGCCTTCTCGCCCCACGGCACCTGCGACGGCGCGACGATCGGCGAGAACGCCGACACGCTGCGGTAGCGGCCCGGATTCCGCAGCGCGATGACAAGCGCGCCATGCCCACCCATCGAATGCCCGCTGATCGCGCGTGCGTCGGTGGTCGGGAAGTTCGCTTCGATCAATGAGGGAAGCTCGCGAACCACGTAGTCGTGCATCCGGTAGTGCGAATCCCACGGCGCTTGAGTCGCGTCGAGATAGAAGCCCGCGCCGATGCCGAGGTCGTAGCCCTCCGCATCCGGAATGCCCGCCCCGCGCGGGCTGGTGTCCGGCGCGACGAGGATCAGGCCGTGCTCCGCCGCGTAACGCTGCGCGCCCGACTTGGTGATGAAGTTCTGTTCGGTGCAGGTCAGGCCCGACAGCCAATACAGCACCGGACATGCCTGACGCGACGCCTGCGGCGGCAGGTAGACCGCCAAGCGCATGTCGCAGTCCAGCGCATCGGAGCGATGCTGCCACACCGTCTGCACGCCACCGAAGCACGCATGCGATTCGATGCGCTGCATCAGAAATGCACCACGCTGCGAATCGACTCGCCCGCATGCATCAGGTCGAAGGCGCTGTTGATGTCGTCGAGCGGCATCGTATGCGTAACGAACGGCGCGAGTTCGATGTCGCCGCACATCGCCGCCTGCACCATGCCCGGCAACTGGCTGCGTCCTTTGACGCCACCGAACGCGGTGCCCATCCATTTGCGACCGGTCACCAGCTGGAACGGCCGCGTGCGGATTTCCTGGCCGGCGCCGGCCACGCCGATGATCACGCTCTGGCCCCAGCCGCGGTGCGCGCATTCGAGCGCCGCGCGCATCACCTCGACGTTGCCGATGCATTCGAACGAATGGTCGACGCCCCAGCCGGTCATCTCGACGATCACCTGCTGCACGGGTTTGTCGAAATCCTTCGGGTTGACGAAGTCCGTCGCGCCGAACTGCTTCGCCATCTCGAACTTCGACGGATTGGTGTCGATCGCGACGATGCGACCCGCCTTCGCCTGCCGCGCGCCCTGGATCACCGCGAGCCCGATACCGCCGAGGCCGAACACCGCGACCGAATCGCCGGGCTGCACCTTCGCCGTGTTGTGGACCGCGCCGATGCCGGTGGTGACGCCGCAACCGAGCAGGCAAACGTGTTCGGGGTTCGCGTTCGCGTCGACCTTCGCCAGCGACACCTCCGCCACCACCGTGTATTCGCTGAAGGTGCTGCAGCCCATGTAGTGATACAGCGGCTGGCCCTCGTACGAGAACCGCGACGTGCCGTCCGGCATGACGCCCTTGCCCTGCGTGGCGCGCACGGCGACGCACAGGTTGGTCTTGTTCGACTTGCAGAACAGGCACTCGCCGCATTCGGCGGTGTACAGCGGGATGACGTGGTCGCAGGGTTTTACCGAAGTCACGCCTTCGCCGACTTCCACCACGATGCCCGCGCCTTCATGGCCGAGCACGACGGGAAACAGGCCTTCCGGGTCTTCGCCCGACAGCGTGAACGCATCGGTGTGGCAGACGCCGGTGTGCGTGATGCGCACCAGCACCTCGCCGGCGCGCGGCGGTTCGACGTCGATCTCGACGATCTTCAGCGGTTCGCCCGCGGCGAACGCGACGGCGGCACGGGACTTCATCGGCGGGGCTCCGAACACGAGGACACGCATCGTAAAGCGGTCGCGCGCCAATGCCACGGCCGTGTCCGTTTAACGGTTCCGTCACCCCCGCGAGCGTGCAATACCGCGCTTCGCGAACCGGGCAAGCCCATGCACGTCACCGACCGTCACCATGTCACCGCCCACGGGGACGGCGAACCGACACTGGTGTTTGCGCACGGCTTCGGCTGCGACCAGAGCATGTGGCGGTTCGTTGCACCGCATTACGCCGAGCGCTACCGCGCGGTGACCTACGACCTGCTCGGCAGCGGCCGCTCGCACCTGCCGTCATACGACTACGACCGCCACGGCAGCCTGCACGGCCACGCCGATGATCTGGTCGACGTCATCCGTGCGAGCGCGCGCGGCCCGGTCGTGTTCGTCGGCCATTCGGTGAGCGGCATGATCGGCCTCTTGGCAGGCCTGAAGGCACCCGAGCTGTTCGCCGCGCAGATCTGGCTGGGCCCGTCGCCGTGCTACGTCAACGATGGCGACTACGTCGGCGGCTTCGAACGCGCGGACATCGACGGCCTGCTGGAAACGCTCGACAGCAATTACCTCGGCTGGGCCAGCACCATGGCGCCAGCGATCATGGGTGCGCCGGAGCAGCCGCAACTCGCCGAAGAACTGACCAACAGCTTCTGCCGCACCGATCCCGAGATCGCCAAGCACTTCGCGCGCGTCACCTTCCTGTCGGACAACCGCGCCGACCTGTCGAAACTGCAGGTGCCGACGCTGGTCCTGCAATGCAGCGACGACATCATCGCGCCGGTCGCCGTCGGCGAATATCTGGAACGCACGTTGCCTAAGGGCACGATGCGGATCATCCGCAACGTCGGCCATTGCCCGCACCTGAGCGCGCCGGCCGAAAGCATCGACGCGATGGACGAGTTCCTCGAATCGCTCCGGCTGGCCCGTGAAGCCTGCGTGACGAACCAGCCGCGGAATCGTTGTACGACGAGGCGCCCTGCGGACTGCTGCTGACCGACCACGACGGCCGCGTGCTGCGTGCGAATCGCACGTTCTGTCGCTGGGCCGGGCTCGAGCCCGACGCATTGTCCGGCATGCGCTTCCCCGACCTGCTCACCATCGGCGGGCGCATCTTCCACCAGACGCATTTCGCGCCGCTGCTGCAGATGCAGGGCTCGATCTCGGAAGTGAAGCTCGAACTGCGTCGCGCTGACGGCGAGCGCATCCCGATCGTGGTCAACGCGGTGCGTCGCGCACGAGGCGACACGTGGCAGGACGAGATCGCCGTGTTCATCGCGAAGGATCGCCACGCCTACGAACGCGAACTGATGCTCGCGCGCAAGCGTGCCGAAGACCTCGCCGCGCGCCAGCGTGAAGTCAAGGAAGAGCTCGAACGCGCCGACCGCCGCAAGGACGAGTTCCTCGCCATGCTCGCGCACGAGCTGCGCAATCCGCTCGCGCCGATCAGCACCGCCGCGCAGCTGATGCGCATGAGCGACGACCCCGAACGCCTGCACTCGCTCGGCGAGATGATCGCGCGGCAGGCCGCGCACCTCACGCATCTGGTCGACGACCTGCTCGACGTGTCGCGGGTTACGCGCGGGCTGATCGAGATCGAACGCGCACCGCACGAGGCCGCAGCCATCGTCGAAGCGGCGATCGAGCAGGCGCGCCCGTTGCTGGAGTCGCGCCAGCATCGGCTGGAATCGGTGTTGCGGCAGGACCTCGCGGTGGAAGGCGACCGCACGCGGCTCGTGCAGGTCATCGCCAATCTGCTCAACAACGCCGCGAAGTACACGCCGCAGTGCGGTGTCATCCGCCTCGAGGTCGCCGCCCTCGACGACATGGTGGAGATCGGCGTGACGGACAACGGCATCGGCATCGATGCATCGCTGCTGCCGCATGTGTTCGATCTGTTCGCGCAGGCCGAGCGCACGCCCGACCGCGCGCAAGGCGGGTTGGGCATCGGCCTGTCGCTGGTGCGCAGCCTCGTGCAGCTGCACGGCGGCACCGTCGAAGCCCGCAGCGATGGCCCGAATCAGGGCAGCCGGTTCACCGTGCGCCTGCCCTGCGCACGTATGCCGGAGCCGGCGGCGTTGGCTAACCCCGCGTCGGACGCGACGTCAGCGCGTGCACTGCGATTGCTGATCGTCGACGACAACGAAGACGCCGCGCGCACGCTTGCCGACGTGCTGCAAGTGCTCGGGCACGTGCCGTACGTCGCCCTCACTGCAGCCGACGCGCTGGTGCTCTGCGAACGCGGTTTCGATGCGTGCGTGCTCGACATCGGGCTGCCGGACATGACCGGCTACGAATTGGCGACGACGCTACGCGAACGCGGCCACGGCCAGGCTGTGTACATCGCATTGTCGGGCTACGGGCAGGCGCACGATCGCGCGTTGTCGCGCGCGGCGGGCTTCGGTCATCACCTGGTCAAGCCGGTGGAATTCGATCGCCTGATGGACGTGCTCGCCACCGTGCAGCCGGCGACTGCAACGTCCGGCTAATCGCCCCAGTTCCATTCGACGCCGAGCGTCAGCGCGCGGCCCGCGCCTGGTTCGAAGTAGCGCGCGTTCGCCTCGTTGACGATCACCGAGCCGATGTAGCGACGGTCGAGCAGGTTGGCGATGCCGGCGAACACGCGGCCGTGGTCGTGGTCGCGCTGCACGCGCCAGCCGATGCTCGCGTCCATCACCGTATAGCCGCCAGTGCGCACGTCGCCGGCGGTGGTCGCGGTGACGCCGCTGACGTGCTGCGTATCGAGCATCGCGGTGAAACCGGTGTCGCCGCCGTAACGCAGTGCGATCACACCTTCGGCATGAGGTACGCCCGGCAGTGGCGTTCCCGCCGGCACGATCGCGACCGGCGCGCGGCATGCCGTGCCCTCGCAAGCGGCGATGTCGGAGCGGAATTCGGCGTCGAGCCACGTGCCCGAAAGGTCGAGTTTCAGGCGCTCGGCCAGCGGCAATGACAGCGATGCTTCGATACCGCGACGTCGCGTCGGCCCCGCATTGCGGAACGTGGTGCGCCCACCGCTGCTGGTATTGACGACGAGTTCGTCGCGCGTGTCGCTGTCGAACAATGCGACTTCGCCACGCACGCCATGCGTATCGACGCGCGCGCCGACTTCCGCATTGCGCATGCGCATCGGCCGCAGCAGGAAGTTCAGGCCGCTGCCGCCGTCGCTGCGATAACCGAGTTCGTTGAAGGTCGGTGTTTCGAAGCCGCGCCCGGCAGATGCGTACATCGACCATGCGTGCGATGGCGTCCACGTCACGCCGATCACCGGCGACGTCGCCGAATACGTCACGCGGCCGCTGTCGTCGGGATTGGTCGCGGTGATGTAGGCATCGCGCGAATCGAACGTCACCCGGCTCGCGCGCACGCCGCCGCTGATGCTCCACGTCGGCGTGAGATCCCACGTCGCCTGCACGTAAGGATCCACGTTGCGCACGCGGTCGGCCTGCTGCTGGCGCAATGTGCCGCGCACGCCGAGCGTGCTGCCGACGAAGTTCTCGTAGCCGCGACGATCCTGGCGTTGCTGTTCGACGTCGAGGCCGAGCACCACGTCGAGCGGACGCGCGGCGAGGCCCCGATGCCAGGTCATGCGTGCATCGATGCCGGCGTACGGCGAATCGAGATCGATCCAGCCGCCCGCGCTCAGCGGACTGCGTTGTGCGGATGGCGGCGTCGACTGCACCTGTTCGACGCGACGATGCCCGCCGTAGCCGAGCAGGCGAAGTTCGCCCGCACCCAGCGAACGTTCGAACACCGCGCCGAGCTGCACCTGTCGCGCGCTCTTGCGCGTGTCGAAGGTGAGCGCGCTCGGGCTCGCCTGCCGCGGATCGACCTCGGCCTGTTCGCGCGTGAGGCCCTGCGGGTCCTCGGTGTCGGGCGAATCGAACGCGTTACCGACGAGGGTGAGATGACCGCCGGCGAGCGGCATGCCGAGCTTGGCGTCGATCGATTCGCGACGCGCGCGGCTGTGCTCGCGCCAGCCGCCGGTGCTGAAGTGCGACGCGCCCACTCCGTAGTCGAGATCGCCTGCCGCGCCGCGCGCATTCGCGCCAAGTCGCCACGTATCGAAGCTGCCGATCGATGCGTCCACGCCGACGCGATCGGGTTCGCCGCCGTCGGCGGTGGTGAGCTGCACCACGCCGCCCGCGCCATTGCCGTACAGCGCGGCGAACGGCCCGCGCAGCACTTCGATGCGCTGCGCGTCGCCGAGCGGGAAGTGCGAGACCTGGCCTTGTCCGTCCGGCATCGTCGCGGGGATGCCGTCGACATACAGACGCACGCTGCGGATGCCGAAACTCGCGCGCGTGCCGAAGCCGCGGATCGAGATCTGTTCGTCCTGCGCCCAGTTCTGTCGCGTGCGCGCCAGAACGCCGGGCACGCCGACGAGCTTCTCGGCCAGCGTCGCGCCGTGGCCGGAGGTATTGAGCGCATCGCCTTCGACCACGCTCACCGCGGCGGGCGTCTTGTCGATCGCACGCGGCGCGCGCGTGGCGATGACCTGCACGCGATCGAGCATCGCGGGGTCGGTGGAAGGGGCGGCGGTTTGGGCCTGCGCAGCGCCGACGAAGGCGAGCAGGCAAAGCGGGGCAGGTCGGATCACGGCGCGAAGAGTAATGAGCCGCGCGACGGTTTGCGTGACGGCGATCTACACGCGGCGCTTCGACGCTGAACGCCAGCTGCGCGACGCGCGACGTGCACGTCCGTCTTCACAAACGTTTGAAAACGCGCTGGCTAGCGTCGGCTCACCAACGAAGGGGAGTGCGCCATGAATGCGATGCTGAAGCCTGCCGATGTCGCCGAAACGTCCCGCACTGCTGCGCCGGTCCGCACCCGCGTGATCGCGCGGCTGGAGCTCGACGACTTCCGCCGTACCAACTACGCCGATGGCTGGGACGATGACGACGCCGCGCTGGGTTGGGTCGACGAGGACATCGTCACCCGCGGCAAGAAGCGCACCGCGCACTGACGCCGACGCGCCGGGCACCGCCTAGCCGCGGTGCTCGAGCGCGAGGTATTCCGCCGACTGCATCTCGATCAGGCGCGACGCCGTGCGCTCGAACGCGCCGGACAGCTTGTCGCCGCGATAGAGCTCGGTCGGTGCGCCATCGGCGGTGCAGACCAGGTTGACGTGGCGGTCGTAGAGCTCGTCGATCAGGTGCACGAAACGGCGCGCGGCGTCGGCACGGGTGTCGTCGAGTTTCGGAATGCCGCCGACGAAGATGCTGTGGTGCTCGGTCGCGATCTCGATGTAATCACTCGCCGCGCGCGGGCCTTCGCAGATCACCGCGAAGTCGAACCAGACGTGGCCGTCGAGGCAGGTGCGCACCGGGATCTCGCGGCCTTCGACATGCAGCGGCCCGTGCGCGACCGGCGCTTGCCCGCACAGTTCCTGCCAGCGCGTCGCGAGCCACGCATCGGATTCGCCATCGAGCGGAGCGCGGTAGACCGGCGACTTGGTCAGTGCGCGCAGGCGGTAGTCGGTAACGCTGTCGAGATACAGAACCTTCGTGTTCGCTTCGAGCAGGCGGATCGCCGGCAGGAAGCGGTCGCGCTGCAGGCCGTCCTTGTAGAGGTTGGCCGGTTCGGTGTTCGAGCTGGTGACCAGCGCGACGCCTTCGGCGAACAGGCGATCGAGCAGGCGGCCGAGCAGCATGGCGTCGCCGATGTCGTTGACGAAGAACTCGTCGAGCACCAGAACGCGCAGCGTCGCGCGCCATTCCTTCGCGATGATCGCGAGCGGATCGCTGGCGCCCGCATGCCGACGCAGCGCGTCGTGGATCTCGCGCATGAAGCGGTGGAAGTGCGTGCGCTGCTTTTCGGCGAACGGCAGCGATGCGTAGAACAGGTCGATCAGGAACGTCTTGCCGCGACCGACGCCGCCCCAGAGATACAGGCCCTGCGGCGCCGGCGGGCGCTTGCCCTGCAGGCGGTCGAACAGGCCGAGCTTCGGCGGATCGAGCAGCGCGGCGTGCAGGCGGTCGAGCTCGGCGAGCGCGGGCTGCTGCGCGACGTCGTATTGCCAGTCGCCCCGCGCCACGCCGTCGGCATACAGCTGCGAGGGCGTGCGGACCGGCTCAGCCATGGGCGTCGAAACCCGGCAGCGCGGCGGCCACGCCGTCCTTCATCGCCTGGCGCAGGTCCATGAGCTTGCCGTGGAAGAAATGGCTGGCGCCGGGCATGCGCAGCAGCGTCGGCGGCGTGCGCAGTTCGGACAGTCGCGCGACCCAGTCGTAGACGCGCTGCGGCTCGACGATCTCGTCGGCCTCGCCCTGGATGACGAACCACGGGCCGGTGTAGAGGCCCATGTTCTCGAAGTCCCAGCTGCGCCCGGCGGGCGGCGCGATCGAGAACAGCAGGTCGGGCTGCAGCTCGTCGGCCATGCGCAGCGACACGAAGCTGCCGAAGCTGAAACCGCCCAGCCACAGCGACGCGCCGGGTTTCTCGCGACGCACCCAGTCGACCACCGCACGCAGGTCGTCGGATTCGCCGATGCCGTCGTCGAACACGCCCGCACTCTTGCCGACGCTGCGGAAGTTGAAGCGCACGGTGGTGACGCCGAGCTCGCGCAGCGCGCGCGCGGCCATCGTCACCACCTTGTTGCTCAGGCTGCCGCCTTCGGTGGACAGCGGATGGCAGACGACGGCGACCACGTCGCGCACGGCGACGCCGGCCTCGGGCGTGTCGACCACGGCTTCGATCGGCCCGGCGGGGCCGTCGAGCATCACGGGGACGACGCCACCGGCGGGCGCGTCGGGAAATGCGGGATTCGGCATGCGCTGCAGCCTACGCGGCGGGGCGTGGAAACGACGACGCCGCCCGGAGGCGGCGTCGTGGCGGAAGGCGGAACGCCTTACTTGAGGTTGCCGAGCATCCAGTCGACGGTGGCCATGACCTGCTCGTCGGTCAGCGCCGGGTTGCCGCCCTTGGCCGGCATCACGCCTGCCGCGCCCTGGAAACCTTCGATCGCGTGCTTGTGCAGCGTGTCCTTGCCCTTGGCGAGACGCGCGTCCCAATGCGCGTGGTCCAGCGTCGGTGCGCCGCCGGCGCCCGATCCGTGGCAGCCCGAGCACAGGTTGCCGAAGATCACCGAGCCGTCCTTGGTGCCGCCGTAGGCGACCTGCGACGACGCGGCGGCAGCGGCGGCCGCAGCCGCGGCGGCCTGCTGCGCGGCACCGGTCTGGCCCGCGTAGACCGAGCCCATCGGCGCGATGCGGTCTTCGGTGATGCGCACGACCGACGGATCGCGGTCATGCGGCAGCGAGCTGTTGATGTACATGGCCGCGCCGATGAGGCTCAGCATGATCAGCAACAGGAAGCCGATCACCATCGAGAATTTCTTGAGGAACACCAGGTCGTAATTGCGCACGATCCACCTTGTGCGCGCGTGCGGGCGCGCGGGAGCCGAATTGGGTCGGGACGGTGGACGCACGCATAGCGGCGCCACCGGGCACGGGAGTTTATCACCGGCCCCGCGGCGACGGGCCCGCGATTCGGGCTCAGGACATGGGATTCGCCGGCGGCGGCGGGTCCGGCGGCAACGGGATGAACTCGCCGTCGTCGAGGTCGGGCAGCTTCATGCGGCCGGCGCGCCAATCGGCCTTGGCCTCTTCGATGCGCTCCTTGCGCGAGGACACGAAGTTCCATTCGATGAAGCGCGGGCCGACCGGCTCCCCGCCCAGCGCCATCACCGTGGCGGCTCCGCGGGCGACGACCTCGGACGAACGACCCGGCGTCAACACCGCCATCTGGCCGACACCGAAGCGCTGGCCGTCGATGTCGACCTCGCCACGCGCGACGTAGAACGCGCGCTCGGGGTGGTCGGCCGGCAGCGCGAAGCGCGCGCCGTCGTCGAGGTCGAGATGCAGATAGAAGAGTGGGGACGCGACCGCGACCGGCGCGATCAGCCCCAGCGCATTGCCCGCGATCAGCCGGCCGCGAACGCCGGTGTCGGCAAAAGCCGGCAGCGCCGCGGCGTCGAAGTGGGCGAAGCCGGGGTCGGATTCCTCCGCCGATTCGGGCAGCGCGACCCAGGCCTGCAGGCCGTCGAGCCGGTCGCCCTGCGCACGCGCTTTCTCGAAGCGCTCGGAATGGGTGATGCCGCGGCCCGCGGTCATCCAGTTGACCTCGCCCGGGCGGATCGCCTGCTCGGAGCCGACGCTGTCGCGATGCATGATCTCGCCGTCGAGCAGGTAGGTGACCGTCGACAGGCCGATGTGCGGATGCGGGCGCACGTCGACCGTGCGTGGCAGGCCGGGCGGGAAGTCGGCCGGGCCCATGTGGTCGAAAAAGATGAAGGGGCCGACCATGCGGTGCAGCGGCGCCGGAAGCACGCGGCCGACCTCGAAGCCGCCGAGGTCGCGGCGGCGGGCGGGAATCACGAGCTGGATCATGGCGGCGCTCCGTTGCGGTCGTCGACGTTATAGGCGCGCAACGTCGTCGTCGCGAGACCGATGGATGGAACGGGCTGGTGCGGCATTACGACCGGCGGTTGCGCGCACCCGGCGCGAGTCCACAATGCAGGCTCCGAAGGGGAGCGGGCATGATCGAAGTCGAGCGACTCACCAAGCGCTACGGTGATTTCACCGCCGTCGATACGTTGTCCTTCGCGGTGCGACCGGGCGAGGTCATGGGCCTGGTCGGGCCCAACGGCGCCGGCAAGACGACCACGCTGCGCTGCGTCGCCGGGATCATTCCCGCCACGCTCGGCAGCATCCGCCTCGGCGGCATCGATCTCGCGACCGACCCGGTCGGCGCCAAGCGCACGATGGCCTTCATTCCCGACGAGCCGCGGCTGTTCGAATACCTCACCGTCGCCCAGCATCTCGCCTTCATTGCGAGGCTCTACGGCATCGGTGACTACAAGGCGCGCGGCGACGCGCTGCTCGCCGATCTCGAGATGGCCGACAAGCAGGACCTGCTGCCGGCCGAACTCTCGCGCGGCATGAAGCAGAAGCTCGCGATCGCCTGCGGCCTGCTGCACGGGCCGAAGGCGGTGATCTTCGACGAACCGCTGACCGGCCTCGACCCCCGCGGTATGCGGCGCATGAAGGACATGATGCGCACGCTCGCGGCGCAGGGCGCGTCGATCATCCTCAGTTCGCACCTGCTCGGGCTGGTCGAAGAGGTCTGCACGACGTTGCTGATCCTGAAAGACGGCCGCGCGATGGCGGTCGGCCCGGTCGCCGACATCCGCGCGAAGTACGCGGGCGATGGCGCGACGCTGGAGGACGTGTTCTTCCTCGCCACCGAGGACGCGCCGGTCGCGCCGCGCGCATGAACGACGTCGTCCGCGCGCTGGCGTACATGCAGGGCGTGTCGCTGGCCAACCGCGTGCGCCAGCGCATCCGTCGCTTGAAGCAGCCGAAATACCTGATCGGCGCGATCGCGGGCGTCGCGTATTTCTACGGCGTGGTGTTCCGACACCTCGTTGGACCGACCGCCGGGCATGCGCGTTTCACGATGATGCCGGCCGGCTTCGGCGAAGTATTCGGTGCACTCGCGGCAGTGGGCACGCTGATCTTCATGCTGACGGCGTGGATCTTTGCCAGCGATCGCGCCGCGCTGCGCTTCAACGAGGCCGAAGCCGCGTTCCTGTTTCCCGCGCCGATCTCGCGCACCGGGCTGATCCATTTCAGCGTGATCCGCTCGCAGCTGATGCTGTTCGTCTCGGTGTTCCTGCTCTCGCTGCTGCTGCAGCGCGGGCGCGCGGTGGGCGTCAATCCGTTCCAGTACGCCGCCGCGCTGTGGCTGATCGTCGCGACCACGCGACTGCATTTTCTCGGCGCGTCGTTCACCCGTGAACGCCTGCTCGACCTTGGTGTGCGGCCGATCTGGCGTCGACTGATCGCGATCGCGTTGCTGGTTGCGTTCGTCGCCGTCTGCTTCGTCTGGGCACGCGCGCATGCACCGCTGCCGCAGAACCTCGCCGGGCCGCGGGAGGTCACCGCGTATGTGGGTTCGGTACTCGGCTACGGGCCCGCGTTCTGGATCCTCACGCCGTTCCGCGCGCTCACCGCGCCGATGGTGGCGACGTCGACGATGGCGTTCGTGCGCGCGCTGCCCGGCGCGCTGCTCATGCTCGCGCTGCACTACATCTGGGTGGTGCGCTCGCAGGTGTCGTTCGAGGAAGCGACGATGGTGTCGGCGCAGCGTCGCGCCGAAAAAGTGTCGGCCATGCGCGACGGCCGCTCGCGCCTGCGCGCCGCGCCCACGCGTGCACGCAAGCCGCCATTCGCGCTCGCGCCGCGCGGCTTCGCACCGACCGCGTTCCTGTGGAAAGGCCTGATCGCCGCCGGCCCGTTCTGGCGCCTGCGCACGCTGGTGATCGCCGCCGCCGTCATCCTGGCCGGCACGCAGTGGTTGTCGACGCACGAAGTCGGCGTCGCGTTCCTGAAGATCGTCGGCATCGTGAGCCTCGGTGTCGCTGCGTGGAGCACCGTGGTCGGGCCGATGTTCGTGCAGGGCAGCCTGCGCGGCATGCTCGACCATCTCGACGTGCTGCGCGCAACACCACTGCGCGGCTGGCAGATCGCGCTGGGCCAACTGCTCGCACCGATCGCGATGCTGGTGCCTGCGCAATGGTTGCTATTGCTGGCAGCAGCGCGTGCGTTCCACGGCATGGAATGGCTGACGCCGGGACTGCTCGCATCGCTCACCGTTGCGGCCTTGTTGCTCGCTCCGACGTTGTGCGCGGTGATGCTGTGCCTGCCGTTCGCCGGGATGCTGGTATTTCCCGGCTGGTCGCCCGGTGGACGCGGTGGCGGGTTCGACGTCATGGGCCAGCGCATGATCTTCGGCGGCGTGTATTTGCTGGTGCTCGTGCTGTCGCTGCTGCCCGCGGCGGCCGTCGCCGGTGCATTGATGTTCGTCGTCCATCTGCTGACGGGTTGGACGCTCGCGGTGCTGGGCGGCGCGATCGCCGCGGCTGCGGTGCTGGGCGCGGAAGCCGCCGTGTTGTTGCGCTGGCTCGGCCGCCGCATCGAACGCTTCGACCTGTCGACCGAACTGCGCTGACGCCGCAACGCTACAGTCCGCGCACCGCTCCCGGAGCTGCGTCATGACGATTTCCGACCACGATCCCGCCGCGCGACGCTGGTTCGGTCGCGCCTATGCCGAACTGCACGAGACCGAGCGACGCGTGATCGATCGTGCGGCGGAACGCAAGCTGGTCAGCACCGACACGAACCACGCGTTCGCCGACCGCATGACGCTGGGCGAACGCCTTGCCGATCGCGTCGCGCAGTTCGGCGGCTCATGGACCTTCATCATCCTGTTCGCGCTGGTGCTGGTCGCGTGGGTCGCGGTCAATACCGAACTGCTGCGGCATCCGTTCGATCCCTACCCTTTCATCTTCCTCAACCTGGTGCTGTCGATGCTCGCCGCGATACAGGCACCGGTGATCATGATGAGCCAGAACCGACAGGGCGCGAAGGATCGCCTAGACGCCGCGCACGACTACGAGGTCAATCTCAAGGCCGAGATGGAGATCATGGCGCTGCACGAGAAACTCGATGCGATGCGCGATGCACAACTCGCCGCGCTGCTGAAAACGCAGGACGAACAGCTCACGATGATCCGTACGATCGTGCAGCGACTGGAAGCGCGCGACAACGCGAACGAGTGATCGGCTAGAACAGCCAGCGCACGTTCGCCTGCACCTGCAGTTCGCGCTGGCGTGGGTCGAGCCCGTCGATGCGACGCTGGTTACGCACGCTGTCGATCTGCAGCACTTCACCGGTCACGCGCCAGCGGTCGTTCGGTCGCCAGTTCAAGGCGAGCGTGATCGCGCGGCCATGCTCGTCCATCGCATCCGGACCGCCGCCGGGCGTCTGCTTCGCCTGGAACAGGTCGAGTCGCGCGGCCGGGCGCCATGTTCCGACGTCGCGCGCGGCCATCAGGTAGCCGGCGGCGAAACGCGTGTCGAACTGCAGAGCCGGCACCGGCTCGATGATCGTGCTGCCGCGCATCGCCTGCGCGATGACGACGACATCGTTCCAGCGATGCTGCGCGCCGAAGCTCCAGAAGCGTGTGCGCCAGCCGTAGAGTTCGCGGGCGGCGTAGTCGACTTCCCGCGACGGGTCGGTGCGGTTGTCGTAGACGAGCGCGGTGACGCGGTCCTGCGCCGGCGTCTGCCAGTCGATGGATGCGTACGCGCCGAGGCGATGGTCGATCTCGAGATACGGGCGGAAGCGCACCGGAATGTCGGACGCATTCGCCGCGATGGAATCCGGCTCGCGCAGGCTGCCGTCGAGTCCGGAAAAGACGTCGTGCATCGCCCAGCCACGCGTCGCGAGTAGCTCACCCGCCGGGTCGTTCTTCTGGAACAATGCGACGTTCGTCGTCAGCGTGCCGCGCGCGCTGCGATGTTCCATGCGGCCTTCGACGCCGAACACGCGCAGTTCCTCGCCGACCCACGTATTCATCGCCGACGGCGTCAGCGTGTACGGGCTGGTCCAGCCGATCGCGTCGTTCTCCAGCGAGATCGGCGGAAAGAACATGCCGGCCTTGACCGAGCCGCGCCACGCGCTGGTCGACACCGGACGCCACCTAACCCACGCGTCGATCAGGTCAAACGGCTTGCGTGATTCCGGTGCGTAACGTGCCTCGGCAGAGGCAAGAACTGTTGGTGCGACCTGCCATGTTGCGAGCAGCGCGCCGTGCAGGTCGAACGCGTCGTCATGCGCACCGAGCCGTGCCTTGCCGAGGCCGCCGTCGAACGTGCTCGCGCTGTTCGTGTTCGTCGTACCGACACGTGCATCGATGACACCGTGCACCTGCAGCGACTGCGCGTTCGCGCTGACGCTCAGCGTGCTCGCCAGCAGCACTGCGACGGCGCGCTTCAAGCGGTCGCTCCACTCGCACGCGTGGCGAGGAACGCATCGAACGCCGACGCGTCCATCGGTCGCGCGATGAGAAAGCCCTGCGCGTGGTCGCAGCCGATGCCGGTGAGGTAGTCGAGCGCGGCGGGATCTTCCACGCCTTCCGCGGTCACGTGATAGCCGAGCGCATGCGCGAGTTCGACGATGGAACGCACGATCATCCGGTCCTCGCGCGAGTTCGCCAATGGCGCGACGAAGGCGCGGTCGATCTTGAGTTCGCGCACTGGCAGGCGTCGCAGATACGCGAAGGACGACTGGCCGACGCCGAAGTCGTCGATCGACAGTGCGATGCCCTGGTCCGCGAGGCGATGCAGCACCGGCAACGCGGCGTCCGCGTCGCGCATCAGCGCGCTCTCGGTGATTTCCAGCACCACGCGTTCGGGCGAGACTTCGTGCGTCGACAGCAAGGTAGCAACCCGACGCGGCAACTCCGCATCCTCGAGATCACGCGCCGACACGTTGAGCGCGACGCGCACCGGATGCCCGGCAACTTGCCAGCGGCTCGCTTGCGCGATGCCGGCATCGAGCACCCAGCGGGTGAGACGACGGATGTTGCCGGTTTCTTCCGCGAGCCCGACGAACGTGTCCGGCGCCAGCGGGCCGCGTTCGGGATGCGACCAGCGCACCAGGCCTTCCGCGCCGTCGATGCGGCCGCTCGCGAGATGCAGCTTCGGCTGGTAGTGCAATGCCAGCGCATCGCCGCCGAGCGCGCGTTGCAGATCGCCCATCAGCGACAGGCGTTCGGGTCGATGCGGATCGGTTGCGGCGTCGTACACCGCGACCGGCTCGTCCGCGCCGAGCGCAGCGATCAGCGCGACATCGGCGCGACGCAGCAACGTCGCCGCATCACGCCCGTGCACCGGCGACAGCGCGAGGCCGACCGCCGGCGCGAGGTCGAGCCGCAGTTCGGCTTCGCGATACGGATCGGACAGCACGTCGATCAGGCGCAGTGCGAGCGAATGCGCATCCTGTCGCGACGCACCGGGCACGAACACGGCGAACTGGCTGTCGGTGACACGCGCGACCAGGCCCGCGCCGACCGGCCCGCGCAGGCGTTGCGCGACTTCATGCATCAGTCGATCGCCGACGCCGTGGCCCAGCGTCTTCACGATCGCCGGCGCGCGCTCCAGCCCCACCATCAGCAATGCCGCGTCGCCGCGCGCATCATCGAGCGCACGCTGGATCGCACTTTCCGCTGCACTGCGATTCGCCAGACCGGTGACCGGGTCGTGCGTAGCCTGATGGACGATGTGCGCCTCGCGTTCGCGGATCGCCTGCGTCATCGAATCGAACGCGGCGGCGAGCGCGCCGATTTCGTCGTCGCGCGCAGGTGCGTCGACCGGCGCGTAATCACCCGCTTCGATGCGGCGCGCCGATGCGGCGAGGCGTTCGACCGGCCGCGACACGCCGCGTGCGATCAGCCATGCGCCGGCCAGGCCGATCGCCAGCCCGAACCCCAGCAGCCCCGCCCACGCGATCGCGACGGCGCGATACGGTTGCAATGCCGCGTCGACCGAATAACCGAGCACCGCCGCCACCGGTGCGCTATTGCGCGAGTGATCGAGCGCCACGGCCTGCACGACGTATTCGCGGCCCTCGAGCGTCGCGAGTTCCGGCGTGGTCGGCAGCGCGGCGCCGTAGGAATCGAGCGCCGGCGTCAGTGCACCCTTGCCGGTGCCGTGCGCGATCGTGTGCCAGCCCGCTGCATCACGCGTCGCGAGTTCCACTTCCTTCGGCAATGCCGACTGCGCTTGCAGGCGCGCGAGCAGTGCATCGTCGACGGGGATCGCGGCGGCGATGAAGCCGACCAGGTCCGGCGCGAACACCGGCACCACCACCATCCAGCTCGCGCGACCGTTCGACGCGACGACCGCCGATGCCGGTTGCTGTGGCGCACGTTCGACGAGGTCGGCATACGGGAACGGCGCGCCCTCGGGAAAGCGCCCCGCGGTGTCGGCTTCGACGCGGCCGTCGAGACCGACCAGCAGCATCTGCGTCGCACCCACACGACGTCCGTGATTGCGCAATGCCGACAGCACGGTGTCGCGATCGCGCTGCGCGATCGCCGAACGCAACGCGAAGTCCAGCGACAGCACCTGCACGCTGGACGCAACGCGTGCGGACAAGTCATCGAGCTGGCGCGCGAACGCACCGGCGGCGACGTCGAGTTGCCGGCGGCCTTCGTCGATCAACGCGTGTCGCGTCACGCCGTAGACGAGGCCGGCCGTGAGCGCCTGCACCACGATCAGGATCGCGACGAGGAACAGCGCCAGGCGCGTGCGGAAGGTCATCGCTCAGTACCGCGTGCGCTCGCGGTCGAACTGGTAGCGCAGGTCGGGCAGCAACGTCAGCGCGAACGGCACGCGTCGGCTGTCGGTCGCACCGAGCACCACGCCGTCCTGTACGAGGTCCGGCTTCGCGGGCGGCAGGCGCGGATGCCAGACGCGCACGTCGTACGCGCCGGCAGGCAGGTCATCGAACGCGACGTGGCCGCGTGCATCGGTGCGTGCGGTCCACGGTGCGTCGGTGACGTAGAGGTAGGCGATCATGCCGTCGTGGATGTTGCAGCCCACCGCGACCACGCCGGTGCGCGGCAGCTTCACCGGCGGCGCGGCATCGTGCGGCGCGATCACGTATTCGAACTGCTTCACCGGCGAGAACGAATAGACGTGGTGGCGTGTGGTGTCGCTGTTGCGGAACACCACCGAGTCGCCGGGCCGCGCGACTTCGACGTAAGGACGGAACATCAGGTCTTTCTGGTCGATCGCATGCATCGTCGCCGCGCCGGGCTTCGGCCCGGTGCCGTCGCGGCGCAGCAGCGTGACCACCGCATCGCCGACGGGCTTGCCCTGGCGATCGGTGATGTCGACCGTTAGTTGCGCGGCCATCGCCTGCCCGCAAGCGAGCAGCGCGAGCAGCGCACCGAATTCTCTGCGTATCCGCATGCCGTCCCCTTCGGCGTCACGTCGGGCCGTGGCCCGCATCCAGCCTACACCCGCGGCACTGGCGCCGAAGGTGCTCCATCGTTCGGTATCGACCGTGGCGCCGAAAGCTTGACCGCCGTCAGCCCAGCAGCGGAAGCCCCAGCGGACGCCGGTCCGCATCCAGCCCCAGCCCGTACATCAACGAACGCGCGATGCGCCGCGCGTGTTCGATGAACCGTTCGGCTTGCGCGGGCGTGAGCTCTTCGCGCGCGGTGGTTTCCCACAACGCGAGCCAGTCGGCGAAGTGCGCGCCTTGGATCGGATGCGGACGATGCATCGCCATCGGCCGCCCGCGATAGCGCCCGGTCTTCAGTTCGATCGACGACCAGAAGTCCACCAGCGTCGCCTTATGCGCCGCCCAGTCGTCGACCGCCGGCGCGAACACCGGCCCCAGCGTCGGATGCGTCTGCACGCGCTCGTAGAAACGATCGACGAGACGCGCGATGTCGGCTTCGGTAAGTGGGGTGTCGGTCATGGCGGGGCGGTTGCGGAATGCGTGCAGTGTCGCGCGTAACGGCTGCATCGCGCCTTGCGGCGCGTCAAAGCGGCAGTCGCAGCGATCGCTTACGACACCGAAAACGCCGACTCCCGCGTCGGCGCCGACACGCAACCCAGCGGAAACCGCATGACCACATCGGTACCGTGGCCAACGCCGCGGCTGTCGACGCGCACGTCGCCGCCGTGCAGCTGCAGGATGCTGGCGACCATGCTCAGGCCGAGGCCCAGGCCGGCGACGCTGCGCGCGGGTTCGTGCACGGGTTTGTAGAAGGGTTCGAACAGGTGCGGCAGGGTGTCGGCGGCGATGCCGATACCAGTGTCGCGCACGGTCAGCCATGCGCAGTCGTCGCGCATTTCGAGCATCACGTCGACGCGGCCTTCCGGCGGCGTGCAGCGGATGCTGTTGTCGAGCACGTGGCCGAGCGCCTGCTGGATGCGGCGCTCCTCGCCCCACACATCCACCGCCTCGGCCGGCATGTGCACGTGCATGTCGAGTTCGGCATGCGATGCACGCGGCGTGCGGTTGTGCACGACGTGGCTGACGATCTCGCGCAGGTCGAGCAAACGAGGATGCAGGCGCGCCTGGCCGGTGAGCAGCTGGCTGCCGTCGACCAGGTTTTCGATCAGTCGCGCCTGGCGCGCGAGTTGTTCGACGAAGACTTCGTTGAGGCGCGCCTGCACGGCCATGTCGCGTGCATCCTTGCGCAGGTGCAGCGAGGTGCGCATCGGCCCCAGCGTTTCGCCGAGTTCATGCGCAAGGCTCGACAGAAACGCGTCCTTGCGCTCGTTATCGCGTCGAAGCTGTTCGAGCAGGCGCACGTTCGAAAGCGCGAGCGCGGCGGAATCGGCCAACGCACGCAGCGCGGCCATTTCGAGTTCGGTGGCTTCGTGCTGCGTCGACCAGTACACGCCGAGCGCGCCCAGCGGCTTGTCGCGCGAGATCGGCGCCATCGCCATCGCCTGCACGAACGTGGCTTCGTACAAGGCGAGCGGGATGCGTGAATCCTGCCGAATGTCGGGAATGACCACCGATTCGCCGGTGGTGATGCACCAGCCGGAAATGCAGGAGTCCAGCGCGAAATCCTGGCCCTTCCAGAGCGCGCCGATCGCGTCTTCCTCGAGGTAGCGGCAGCGGCTGCCGTCGCGCATCACCACGGTGACGCCGTCCGAGCCGATCAGGTCGCGCGTGGAGCGCGCGAGGATCGACACGATGCTTTGGGCGTCGATGCAGCCCGCGAGTCGCTGGACGATCCCCACCAGCGGAAAATCGTAATTCATGCCGCCCTGCTCGTTTCCGCCGTTCTCATCGAACGGACGCTTCGATATACGAAGCGGCGCGTCGCGCATCCGTGAGGGCGATGCCATGCATTCAGTGCCGTCACTGCCAGGCGAAGCCGACGTCGGCCGCGGTCGACATCAATTGCAGGATGCGCTGCAGCTCGGCGAAATCCGCCGGCTTGGTCATGTGGAAATCGAAGCCGGCCTCGCGCGTGCGCGCCTTGTCCTGCTCCTGGCTCCAGCCGGTGAGCGCGACCAGCCCGACCTGCTCGCCGGCCGGATGTTCACGGATGCGGCGCGCGACTTCGTAGCCGTCCATGCCGGGCATGCCGATGTCGAGAAAGACCGCGGTTGGTCGGTAGGCATCGAAGGCTTCCAGCGCCTCGGGGCCGCTGAACACGACGCGGTTCTGGATATCCAGCGTCTGCAGCAGCATGCCCAGCGTGTCGGCCGAATCGCGGTTGTCGTCGACGACGAGTACGCGCAGGCCGCGCGAAAACGGTTCGTGTTGGGGCAGGGACATGGGCGTGGCCTCGGGTGTGGCGTCGTCGGCCGCCGCGGGGGCGAGCGGCAGGCGGATTTCGAAGGTGGAACCGCGGCCGGCGCCGTCGCTGCTCGCGGTCACGCGGCCGCCGTGCAGTTCGACCAGGCGCTTGACCAGCGCGAGGCCAATGCCGAGGCCATCGTTGGATTCGCTGGGATTGCGCTTGCCCTGCACGAAGGGATCGAACACGTAGGGCAGAACGTCGGGCTCGATGCCGATGCCGTGGTCGCCGATCGCGATCAGCGCTTCGTCGTCGTCGCGCGCGATGCGGATGTCGATGTGGCCGCGCGGGCCGGAATACTTCGCGGCGTTGTTGAGCAGGTTGCTGAACACCTGCGCCATGCGCACGGGGTCGGCGTCGACGATCAGATCATTCGCTTCGGTGTTGACGCGCACATCGTGGCCGGCGCGCTCGAATAGCGGGCGGCTCAGTGCCATCGCGGCGTCGATGAGTTCCTGCACCCGGACGCGCTCGCGGCGCAGCTCCATGGTGCCGCGCGTGAGGCGCGCCACGTCGATGAGGTCTTCGACCAGGCGGACCATGTGGTCGGTCTGGCGTTGCATGG
This sequence comes from Lysobacter sp. HA18, assembly GCF_054057595.1. Lineage (NCBI taxonomy): Bacteria > Pseudomonadati > Pseudomonadota > Gammaproteobacteria > Lysobacterales > Lysobacteraceae > Lysobacter > Lysobacter sp. HA18. The sequence continues at coordinate 114,184 of NZ_JBSRZL010000001.1, read as the reverse complement.
TGTCGAGCAACTGGCGTTCGGTGGGGCCGCCCAGGCCGAGCTGGCGCAGCATGTGCACCGCGTTGCGGATCGGCGCGAGCGGGTTGCGCAGCTCGTGGCCGAGCATCGCGAGGAACTCGTCCTTGCGTTCGGCGGCGACGGCGAGCTCGGTGCTCGCGCGTTCGAGTGCATCGAGCTGCGAGCGGATCTGGTATTGGCGTTCGCGTGCACGCAATGCGGCGCGCGCGGCGCTGGTGAGCGCGGCGATGCGCAACGGGCGATCGAGCAGAGTGGCGTTGCCGAGCTGTTCGAGCAGCATGCCGATCTGGTCGGAATCGATGCTGGCGCGCGCCACCACGAGCACCGGGAGGTCCGACCATGATGGCTGCGTCTCGATCGCATGGCGCAGCGCGTGCATCGCGCCCATCGCCAGCCATTCCTCGCCGATCATGATCGCGCCGGAGCGCAGTAGCGACGGCGGATCGAGATCCTCGATGCCGCTGCAGCGCCGCGTTGCGATGCCGGCGCTGTTGAGGATGCGCGCGGTCAGCGCGGTGTCGCGCGGGGTGGGCAACAACAGGCTGATGTGCAGCCCGGGGAGCGGTCCACGTTCCATGCTCAGCTGGCCGTCCCGTCCCCGGCCGACGGCTTACGCTCCTGCGGCACGCCGGTGAGCACGCCGCGGAAATCGCGCAGCGGCTCGCCGATCACGAAACCGTTGGAGGTCAGTTCCATCGGGCGGATCGTGCGTTCGTGGCTGCCCGTGCGCTTCTTGAGCACCGAGATCGCCTGGTTCACTTCACCGGCGTTCTCGAAATAGCGCAGCAGCACCACGGTGTCGGCGAGATAGCTGACATCGACGTTGCTGGTCATCGTGCCGATCAGGCCGAGCTGCGCGCTCACCAGCACGGTCAGCACGTCCATCGACGCGAGGTAGGCCAGCAGCTCGTGCAGCTGCAACATCATGTGCTCTTCTTCCGGCATCGCATTGAGATACCCGTTGAGGCTGTCGATGACGATGACGCGCGAACCGCGGACTTCGACCGCTTCGCGAACGAGTTGGGCGAATTCGCCGGGCGAAAATTCGGCAGGGTCGACCGCCTGCACGTGCACGGTTCCGTCGGCGACGTAGGGCTCCAGCGCCATGCCGAGGCCGTCCGCTCGCGTGAGCAGCGATGCGAGACTTTCCTCGAACGCGAACACCGCCGAGCGCTCGCCGCGATCCGCAGCGGTTTCCGCGATCAGGATCGACAGCGACGATTTGCCGGTGCCCGATGCGCCGACCAGCAGCGTGCTGGTGCCGCGATCGATACCGCCGCCGAGCAGTGCGTCCAGCGGCGCCGAACCGGTCGACACGGTTTCCTTGACACGATCGCGGCGGAACTGCGAGGCGATCAGGCGCGGGAACACGCGGAGGCCGCCGGTGGTGATGCGGTAGTCGTGATAGCCGCCGACGATGCGTCGCCCGCGGTACTTGCTCACGCGCAGGCGATGGCGGTCGCCACCGAACTGCGATGCGGCCGACGCCAGGTGGACGACGCCGTGCACGATCGTGTGCACCTCCAGGCCCTGCTGGTCGGTGCCGGAGTGGTCGAGCAGCAGCGTCGTGCACTTTTGTCCCGCCAACGCCTGCTTCAGGGACAGCACATGGCGGCGGTAGCGCAGCGCGGAACCCGACAGCAGCCGCAGCTCGGCCAGCGAGTCGAACACCAGCCGCTGCGGCTGCGTCGCGCGCACCTTGTCGAGCACGCGCTGCGTGGTTTCGGCGAGTTCGATTTCCGACGGGTGGAACATCGTGTACGGCGCGTCGCCATCAAGATGTTCGTTGTTCTCGAGAAGCTCGAAGATCTCGATGCCGTCGAGTGACCACCCGTGCGAATCGGCCATCTCCCGCAGTTCGTCGAGCGTTTCCGACAAGGTGACGTAAAGCACCTTCTCGCCCCGCGCCACGCCTTCGCGCAGGAACTGCATCGCGAGCGTGGTCTTTCCGGCCCCGGGCACGCCCTCGACCAGATACAGGCGATTGCAGGTGAAACCGCCAGCCAGGATGGGATCCAGGCCCGGCACGCCGGAGCTGATGGTGGGTTGCAGCGGGGACGTCTTCGTCATTCGGTTAGGCCTTTGGTCATGGAGGACCAAGCAGCCGTGACCCCGTCTGCACAGTCGCTTGGGAAGATTCGGATCCATCGGCGGCGATCGGCGTTGCCGTGCACGCGGACTGGAGAGACGGGGCGGCCCAGTATGCGGAGCGCTTCCGTAACGGCTAAAGCCTGAAACCCGTGTTTTCCGTAAATTCGCCGTAACATTTTCTTCACGTATTGCGAGGATGCGAGGTGCCATGAAAAATCTCGCTTTCTTTCGTTTCCCCGGCGCCGTGCACATGCGCATGTCGAATGCGAGCGACGCCGCCGGTGGTCTGGCGCGTGCTCCGTTGCCCCTTCTCTGGCTCGCGACCATCGCCGCGCCGCTCACCGCGTATGCGCTCGCGTCGATGGCATCGGCGGACGGTTTGCTGCGTGACGCCGTGACCGCCTTGTTCCTCGTCGGCATCGCGTTGATCGGCACGTCGGGCTCCGCGGTGCACGCACTCGTCGCCGCGCTGCTGAGCTTCGTGATGTATCGCGTAAAGATGTCGCACGACCCGCTCGCGATGCCGCTGTTCTCCAGCAACGACGTCGTCGTGCTCGCGGCATTCGTCGGTTCGGCCGGCCTGGTCGCATGGATCGCTGCGGGCCAGAGACGCCTGGTGAAATCGCTGACCGTGCGCCAGGCGCATGGCTCGATCCGGCGCGAGCTCGCCGAGCGCCTGGCCGAGGCGCCGGACGAAAGCGGCGTGGTGCGCGCCGCGTTGTCGTTCGTCGAAACATCGCTGCGCCGTCGCGCCGTGCTGTGGCTCGGTGAGCGCGCGTTCTATTCCGGCGACGCCACCGACGTGCCGCGTCCGCCCGCTCTGGCCGATGGCCACGTGCAGCAGGGCGACTGGTTGTGGATTCCGCTCAACGGCGTGGATTCACGCCTGGGCGCCGTCGGCGTGCAGCGCGGCCCGCATCACACCGCCGCGGAAGAAGAACTCGCACTGTCGCTGAGCTCCGACATCGCGCATTCGGTGGTGCGCGCGCGCCTGACCGGCGAGTTGCAGCAGGAACGCGTCGCCAACGAATCCGAGCGCCTGTGCACCGCGCTGCTCGCGTCGGTCTCGCACGACCTGCGCACGCCGCTGACCACGATCATGGGCGCCGCCGAAAGCCTGCGTTCGTTCGGCGCATCGTTGGATTCGGACGACCGCAGCGAACTGCTGTCGACCATCGAAGTCGAAGGCCGACGCCTCGATCGCTACATCCAGAACCTGGTCGACGTCACCCGCATCGGCGACGGACAGCTGTCGATGGACGTGGAAGCTACGACCATGGACGAGCTGATCGCCTCAGCCGCCGCGCGCCTGCGTCGCTACGACCCGGACGTGAAGCTCGACGTGCGCATCGACGCGAACGTGCCGCCGATCCGCGTGCATGCGGCGCTGATCGAGCAGGCGATCTTCAACGTGCTGCACAACGCGTCGAAGTTCTCGCCCGATGGGGACGCGGTCGCGGTGCGTGCGTCGGTCGACGAATCCGAATCGGTGGTGATCGACGTGCTCGACGTCGGCCCCGGCATTCCGCATGCCGAGCGCGAACGCGTGTTCGACATGTTCTATTCCGCCGACCGCGGCGATCCCGCGCGCGCCGGCACCGGCCTCGGTCTCGCGATCAGCCAGAGCATCGTGCGTGCGCACGGTGGCGAAGTCAGCGCGCATGCGGGCCGCGACGGCGCCGGCACGCGCATGCGCCTCGTGCTTCCGGTCGCGCCGGTCGGATGCGAGCCCTGCACGTGAGCGCGTCGGCCGTCGCCGTCAGTGCACCCGCGCGGATCCTCGTGGTCGAGGACGAGCCGCAGATGCGCAAGTTCCTCGACATCAGCCTGCGTGCGCACGGCTACAACGTCGCGCTGGCCGATCGCGGGCGGCAGGGCCTGGAAAGCCTCGCGCTCGAAGGCGCGGACCTGGTGATGATCGACCTGCACCTGCCCGATTCGAACGGCCGCGACCTGATCGAGGAACTCAGGCAGTGGTCCGACGTTCCGGTCATCGTGCTCAGCGTCACCGACGATGAAGTCGCGAAGGTCGGTGCGCTCGATGCCGGCGCGAACGATTACGTCACCAAACCGTTCGGCGTGCAGGAACTGCTCGCGCGCATCCGTGCACTGCTTCGCACGCCGCGTCGCGAATCGCCGCAACCGCAGGTGTTCGACGACGGGCTATTGCGCGTCGACATCTCGCGCCGACTCGTCGCCGTCGGCGGCGTGCCGGTGCAACTGACGCGCAAGGAATACGCACTGCTGGCGATGCTGATCCAGCACGCCGGACGCGTGGTCACCCAGAAACAGCTGCTGCGCGAGCTGTGGGGGCCGACCTACGAGAACGACACGCACTACCTGCGCATCCTCGCCGGCCGCCTGCGCAACAAGCTGGGCGACGATGCGATGGCGCCGCGCTGGATCGCCACCGAACCGCGCGTCGGCCTGCGTTTCATTCCGCAGTAGCGTCACCCGCCCGCGCGACCGACGGAGCGTCGTCGATCACTGCGCGGCGTAGGCTTCCATGAACACGGACGTTGTACCCGGAGGTCGCCATGAGCCAGCCGTCGGACATCATTCCGCGCACCCGCGCCGCGCGATTGCGCCGCCATACCGTCGCATTGGTGCGCGCCGCGGCGGAAATCCTGCGGTCGGGCGACAGCACGCAATGGGCATTCGCGACGCTTGCACCCGCTGCGCTCGATGCGCTCGGCCTGTCGCGCGTGAGCCTGTGGGAACGCACCGACGGCGATCGGCTGGAGTGCAAATCGATCTGGCCGCCGGCGTCCACGCATGTCGGGCTCGGTCGCCGGGAAGCCACGCCGTCCGCCGCCGAACGCATGGCCGCGTACGAACAACTGAGCGGCGACGTGCCCGGTTGGGCCGGCGAACTCGCGCAGCTGGGCACGCTCGCTCTGCTCGATGTGCCGGTGATCGTCGGCGGCGTGTCGTGGGGCCGCATGGTGTTCGAATCGGATACGACGCGGTCCTGGCATGCGGACGAACGCGCCACCGCGCGTCACTTCGCCGACGTGCTCGGCGTGGCCATCGAACGCGAGCGTCGACGCGAAGCGGAAGCGCGACTCGAATACCTGCAGATGTACGACGACACCAGCGGCGTCGCAAACCGCGCTCTGTTCCTCGGCATGCTGCACCAGCGCCTGCGCCGGCTGCACGAGAGCGGCGACTGCAGCGGTGCTGCCTTGCTCTTCATCGACGTCGACCGTTTCCATTCGGTCAACGAATTCTTCGGCGAAGCCGGCGGCAATCGCGCGCTCGCAACACTTGCCGCGCGGCTCAACGCGAACACGCCGGACGACGCGACCATCGGCCGTCTCGAAAGCGACGTGTTCGGCGTGCTGCTGCCGCGGCCCGGTCCGGAATGGCACGTCACCTCGCGCGCCGATGCATTGCTGCAGGCGATCGCGGAACCGATCGTGCAGGACGGCCGCAGTTGGGAAGCGAGCGCGAGCATCGGCATCGCGTTCGCACGTGCGGCGCCGTCATTCAGTGTCGAGGAATGGGTGCGCGACGCCGACATGGCGAGCAAGGCCGCCAAACAGGCCGGTCGCAATCGTGTCGAGGTGTACGACCCGGAGCAGCACCAGAGCCTGATGCAGCGCCTGGCGATCGAGCGCGGCCTGCGCGAAGCACTGCGCGAAGACCGCATCGAAGTTGCGTACCAGGCCGAGTACGACCTAGAAACGGGCGAGGTCGTCGGTGCGGAAGCGCTCGCGCGCTGGCGTCATCCCGATGGTCGATTGATCGCGGCGGGCGAGTTCATCGAGGTCGCGGAATCGACCGGGCTGATCGAACCGATTGGCCGGCATGTGTTGCAGCACGCCTGTCGCGCGGCCGCGCAATGGCCGCGTCGTCCCGATGGCTCGACGCGCACCGTCCGCGTGAATCTGTCGGCGCGTCAGTTCTCCGGCGATGACCTGAGCCGGCAAGTGTCCAGCGCGCTTGCGGACGGCGGGCTCGATGCCGGCAGCCTGTGCCTGGAGATCACCGAAACCACGGTAATGGCGAAGGCCGAGGAAGCGCTCGATCACCTGCATCAGCTCAAGGCGCTCGGCGTCTGCCTCGCCATCGATGATTTCGGCACCGGTTATTCGTCGCTGTCGTATCTCAAGCGATTCCCGGTGGACGCGCTCAAGCTCGACAAGACCATGGTCGACGACGTCGAGTCGGACGAAACCGTGCGCGTGATCCTGCAGGCGATCCAGACGCTCGCGTGCAGCCTCGGTCTGGACGTCGTGGTCGAAGGCGTGGAATCCGACATCCAGAAGTCGACACTGCAGGGCATGGGCATCCGCCGCGTGCAGGGCTTCCTGCTCGCGAAACCCGAATCCGGCGTCGAGTTCATGCAGCGCATCGCGGCGTAGCGATGCGCCGTGGCAGTCAGGTGACTTCGAACACGTCGAGTCGCGCGATAGCCTTTTCGGTTTCCGCCTGCGCCTTCGCGACCGCGACGGCCTCGTCGACCATGTTCGGACACGCGCGCTTGTTCGGGCACACCGCCTGCACGTAGTCGGCGTCGAAGGTCAGGCGGTCGACCAGGAAGTCGACGAACGCACGCACCTTCGGCGACTGCACGCGGCCCTTCGGGAACACCGCATTGCAGTCGTGCTCCGGGCCGGTCCAGCCGGCGAGCACGTGGCGCACCAGGCCCTGCTCGACGAAGCTCTTGATGGTGACGTCGCTCGACAGCATCAGGCCTTCGCCACACAGCAGCGCGCCGGTGAGGAAGCCGGGGTCGTTCGCGACCAGCACCGGATCGACGCGGTATTCGACACTGCGCTCGCCATCCGACAACGGCCACACGTACGTGCCGTTGCGACGGAACTTGGAGAACGTCAGCGCGCGATGGTGCTGCAGATCATCGGGATGTAGCGGCTCGCCATGTCGTTCGATGTAACCGGGGCTCGCGTACACCTGCGAGCGGAACGACGCGAGCTTGCGTGCGATGAGGTTCGAATCGGGCAATGAGCCGACGCGCAGCGCGACGTCGATCTCCTTGTCGATCAGATCGAGCGATTCGTTGGTCAGGATCATCTCGACGCGCACTTCCGGATGCAGCGCATGGAACTCGCCGAGCAACGGCGCGATCCACGCGATGCCGATCGAATACGGCGCGGTGATGCGCAGCCAGCCGCGCGGCCCGCCCTGCAACTGGCTCACCGCGCTCTCGGCTTCGTCGAGCTCGCGCGAGATGCGCTGGCAATGTTCGAAGTAGACGTTGCCCGCTTCGGTCAGCCCGAGCTTGCGCGTGGTGCGATGGAGCAGCTGCGCGCCCAGGCGCGTCTCGAGGTCCTGCACCTTGCGACTGACGGTGGTCTTGGGCAGGCGCAGGGCGCGCGCGGCGGAGATGAAACTGCCGTGCTCGACCACCTTCACGAAGACCAGGGTGTCGTTGAGGTCGCGGGACATGGGCCGCCTCCTTGGGATCCGGGATCGCAGGATCGCACGGGTCCACCCGGCTGACTGTCCCGATGTCGGGATAATAATTCCCCAAAGTTGTGGCTAATCAAAACCCGGGGGCAGGTCTAGCCTGCGCAGCCTCTGCTACGAGGCGCCGCCATGACCGCCACCACTCCGCTCCGAATGCTGACCACCGCGCTGCTGCTCGCAGGCGCCGTGGCGGTGCTCACGCTTGCCGCGACGCTGGCCCGGCACGTGGTCGGCGGCTCGCATGCGGGGCTGTGGCTGTTCGCCTGGTCGGCCGGGTTCGCAGTGCTCCTGCCCGTCGCGGTGACCGCGGCCGCAGTGGTCGCCCCAGTGGTGCGCCGCCATGGTCCACGGGTCGTCATCCCGAATACGGGCTGGAAAATCCCGGGAACGGGACAATGACCGCGGCCATTCTGGTGCTCGGCGCGACCGGCACGGTGGGCCGCGCGGTGGTCGCCGCGGCGGTCGAGGCCGGGCGCGCGGTGATCGCGGTGGCCCGCGGCTGCAGCGCTTTGAAGACGCTGGAAGCCGCGCATCCCAATGCCGACCTCACCCTGCTGCGCGCGACGGTTTCCGGCGATCGCGGCGCGGCGAAGCTCGTCGCACAACTGCGCAAGCTCGGCCGACCGGTCGATTCGGTGATCGTGGCGATCAAGGGCAGCCTCGATCGCGGGCGCGTGCTCGATGTCGGCGCTGACGCCCTGCGCCATCGGCTCGACGAGGACCTCATCCCGCAAGCCATCGCCGCGCGCCACCTGCTGCCTTGGCTGGAATCCAACGGCGAGGCGACGCGCTACGTCGTCATCGGTGGGCCGGGCAGCACGCGTCCGTGGGCCGGCTACGGACACCGCTCGGTCACCGCCGCCGCGCTGCGCATGCTGGTGCGCGTGCTTCACGACGAAGCGCTGCCCGGCGGCGTGCGCGTGCAGATGCTGCATGTCGACGCGCCCGCGTGCACCGACAGCAATGCCGCGCACGCGTGTCCGCAATGGCCGCGTGTGCGTGCGATCGGCGCTCAGGCCGTCGCGCTCGCCACCGCGCCGCGCGGCGTCTGCATTTCGCCGGTCGTCGACTTCGACCACGCACCGCGTCCGCCGCCGCGACTACCGCCACCGCGCGATGCGGATATCGCCGACGCGCGCGCTCTTCTTGAATCACTTGCCGTTCCCCTTCCTCCCCAGGACGCCTCTTCATGAGCCGAATGCACATCCTCAGCCGCAGCGTCGTGCTCGCCCTCGCGACCGCCGCGCTGCTCGCCGCCGCCGGCTGCAATAGCCATGCGGAAACATCGGCGGCCATGCCGCCACCGCCCGAAGTCAGCGTCGCGAAAGTGCTGACCAAGCCCGTTGGCCAGTGGGACGAATTCACCGGTCGCGTTACCGCCATCGACACGGTCGAACTGCGGCCGCGCGTCAGCGGCTACGTCGATCGCGTCAGCTTCGCCGAAGGCCAGGACGTACGGCAGGGCGACCTGTTGTTCGTTATCGATCCGCGTCGCTACAAGGCGAATCTCGATCGCGCGCTCGCCGATCTCGACCGCGCACGCAGCGAAGAGCGCCTCGCGCAGGCGCAGGACCGTCGCGCCAAGGAACTCGTCGACGCACAGGCCATCTCGCGCGAAGAATTCGAGAGCCGTCGTGCATCCAGCGCGCAGGGCAGTGCGGCAGTGCGTGCCGCCGAAGCCGCGGTCGCCACCGCACGCCTCGAACTGCAGTACACGCAGGTGCGTGCGCCGGTGTCCGGTCGCGTCGGTCGCGCGATGGTGACGCGCGGCAATCTCGCGCAGGCCGACAGCACACTGCTCACCACCGTCGTCTCGGTGAACCCCGTGCACATCTACTTCGACGCCGACGAACAGGCCTTCCTGCGCTACAAGCAGCTCGAGCGCGATGGCCGCGGCGGTGCGCAGAGCACGGTGCGCGTCGGGCTTGCCGACGAGAGCGGTTACCCGCACGAAGGCCGGCTGGATTTCGTCGACAACCAGGTCGACCCGCAGACCGGCACGATCCGCGCACGCGCCGTGGTCGACAACGCCGATCGCCGCTTCACGCCGGGCCTGTTCGCACGCGTGCAGCTGCAGGGCGGCACCGCGCAGTCGGCGATGCTGGTCGACGACAAGGCCGTGCTCACCGACCAGGACCGCAAGTACGTCTACGTGCTCGGCGCGCACAACACGGCGGAGCGTCGCGACGTCGCGCTCGGTCGCGTGGTCGATGGCCTGCGCGTGGTGGCGTCGGGGCTGAAACCCGATGACCGCGTGATCGTGCAGGGCGTGCAGAAGGTCTTCATGCCCGGCATGCCGGTCGCGCCCAAGACCGTTGCGATGACCGCGTCACCGCCCTCGCAGACGCTCGCCGCGAAGTAAACGTTCCGCACCGCAGTTGATTCCCCCGCTTCCGCCATGCGCGGAGGCGTGGGGCCGTTCGGCCCGGATATCCGCAAGGACCCCGACATGGATTTTTCCCGCTTCTTCATCGACCGCCCGATCTTCGCGGCCGTGCTGTCGATCATCATCTTCGCCGCCGGCCTCATCGCCATTCCGCTGCTGCCGATCGGCGAATACCCGGAGGTCGTGCCGCCGTCGGTGGTCGTGCGCACCGTGTATCCGGGCGCGAACCCGAAAGTCATCGCCGAAACCGTCGCCACGCCGCTCGAAGAAGCGATCAACGGCGTCGAGGACATGATGTACGTCAAGTCCGTCGCCGGTTCCGATGGCGTGCTGCAGATGACGGTGACGTTCCGTCCCGGCACCAATCCCGACGACGCGGCGGTGAAAGTGCAGAACCGCGTGAGCCAGGCGCTCGCGCGTCTGCCCGAGGACGTGCGCCGGCAGGGCGTGACCACCCAGAAGCAGTCGCCCACGTTCCTGATGGTGGTGCACCTCGTCTCGCCCGATGCGAAGTACGACACGCTGTACCTGCGCAACTACGCGCGCCTGCACGTCAAGGACGAGCTCGCCAAGATTCGCGGCGTCGGCGATGCGCAGATCTTCGGCGGCGGCGACTACGCGATGCGCGTCTGGCTCGATCCCGACAAGCTCGCCGCGCGCGGCCTCACTGCCGGTGACGCCGTGCGTGCGATGCGCGAGCAGAACGTGCAGGTGTCCGCCGGCCAGCTCGGCGCCGAGCCCATGCCCAACAGCGAGTTCCTGACGCTGATCAACGCACGCGGTCGCCTGTCGAACACCGACGAATTCCGCGACATCGTGCTCAAGAACGGCGAGGACGGTGAAGTCGTGAAGCTCGCCGACGTCGCGCGCATCGAACTCGGTGCCGGCGATTACACGCTTCGTTCGCAGCTCGACGGCAAGAACGCGGTCGCCATCGGCATCTTCCAGGCGCCCGGCGCGAATGCACTGGACATCCGCGACCAGGTGATCGCGCGCATGGATACGTTGTCCAAAACCTTCCCCGCTGGCATCGAATACCGCTCCGTCTACGACACCACCGTGTTCGTGCGCGACTCGATCAAGGCGGTGGTGTCGACGCTGCTGGAAGCGATCGCGCTGGTCGTGCTGGTGGTCATCCTGTTCCTGCAGACCTGGCGCGCGTCGATCATTCCGCTGATCGCGGTGCCGGTGTCGGTGGTAGGCACGTTCGCCGCGCTGCACCTGCTCGGCTTCTCGATCAATACGTTGACCCTGTTCGGGCTGGTGCTCGCGATCGGCATCGTCGTCGACGACGCGATCGTGGTGGTGGAGAACGTCGAGCGGAATATCGAGGAAGGCCTGAGCCCGCTCGCCGCTGCGCACCAGGCAATGAAGGAAGTCTCTGGCCCGATCATCGCGATCGCGCTTGTGCTGTGTGCGGTGTTCGTGCCGATGGCGTTCCTGTCGGGCGTCACCGGGCAGTTCTACAAGCAGTTCGCGGTGACCATCGCGATTTCGACGGTGATCTCGGCGATCAACTCGCTGACGCTGTCGCCTGCGCTCGCGGCTCGCCTGCTGAAGCCGCATGGCGCCGCGAAAGACGCACCGACGCGCCTGATCGATCGCCTGTTCGGCTGGCTGTTCCGTCCGTTCAACCGCCTGTTCAACACCGGCTCGCATCGCTACCAGGGCGCGGTGTCCAAGGCACTCGGCCGTCGTGGCGCGGTGTTCGTGGTGTACGCGGTGCTGCTGGTCGCGACCGGCCTGATGTTCAAGACCGTGCCGCCGGGCTTCATCCCCACGCAGGACAAGGGCTACCTGATCGCCGGCGTGAAGCTGCCGGAAGGCGCGTCGATCGCACGCACCGATGCGCTGCTGCGCAAGGTCACCGACATCGCGATGCACACCGAAGGCGTCGAGCACACGATCAGCTTCCCCGGTCTCAACGCGCTGCAGTTCACCAATACGCCGAACACCGGTGTCGCGTTCCTGTCGCTGGAGCCGTTCGGCAAGCGCCATCGCAGTGCGGCGGAGATCAATGCCGAGATCAACCAGAAGATCGCCGGACTGCAGGAAGGCTTTACGTTCTCGATGATGCCGCCGCCGATCCTCGGCCTCGGTAACGGCAACGGCTACCAGTTGTTCATCGAGGACCGCTCGAGTGCCGGCTTCGGCGCGCTGCAGAACGCGGTGCAGGCGATGCAGGGCACGGTCGCGCAGACGCCGGGCATGAGCTTCCCGATCAGCAGCTACCAGGCGAACGTGCCACAGCTCGATGCCGACGTCGATCGCGTCAAGGCGAAAGCACAGGGCGTGCCGCTCACCGAACTGTTCGACACGCTGCAGACATATCTCGGCAGTGCCTACGTCAACGACTTCAACCAGTTCGGCCGCACGTGGCAGGTGATCGCGCAGGCCGACGCGCCGTTCCGCGACAGCGTCGAGGACATCGCCAAGCTGCGCACGCGAAACGTACGCGGCGAGATGGTGCCGATCGGTTCGATGGTGACCGTGCACCAGAGCTACGGCCCGGATCCGGTGCTGCGCTACAACGGTTATCCCGCGGCCGACCTCGCCGGTGAAGCCGATCCGCGCGTGATGTCGTCGGCGCAGGCGATGGACGCGATGGCCGGCATCGCGGCGAAGGTGCTGCCGCCGGGCATGGACATCGAATGGACTGACCTGAGCTATCAGCAGGCCAGCCAGGGGCGTGCCGCGCTCGTCGTGTTCCCGCTTGCGGTGCTGCTCGCCTTCCTCGTGCTCGCCGCGTTGTACGAAAGCTGGACGCTGCCGCTCGCGGTGATCCTGATCGTGCCGATGACGCTGCTGTCGGCGCTGGTCGGCGTGTGGCTCACGCATGGCGACAACAACGTGTTCGTGCAGGTCGGCCTCGTGGTGCTGATGGGCCTGGCATGCAAGAACGCGATCCTGATCGTGGAGTTCGCCCGCGAACTTGAAATGCAGGGCCGTTCGATCGTCGACGCCGCGCTCGAGGCCTCCCGCCTGCGGTTGCGCCCCATCGTCATGACGTCGATCGCCTTCATCGCCGGCACCGTGCCGCTGGTGCTCTCGCACGGCGCGGGTGCGGAAGTGCGCGGCGCCACCGGCATCACCGTGTTCGCCGGAATGCTCGGCGTCACCCTGTTCGGCCTGTTCCTCACCCCCGTGTTCTACGTCGCCCTGCGAACGCTGGTGACGCGTCGCGCCGCGCCCGCGGCCGACGTCGTCGACGGCGACACCGACTTCCTCCCCGCCTGATCAACCAAGGACAACGACATGACCACCGATACGCGCCGCATCGCCCTCGTCACTGGCGCCACCCGTGGCCTCGGCCTGGAAACCGTCCGCCAGCTCGCCAGCGAAGGCCTGCACGTGCTGCTCGCCGGCCGCGACCACACGCGCGCCGTCGCCGCCGCGCTGCCGTTCCAGGCCGAAGGCCTATCCGTCGAAGCAATCGCGCTCGATGTCACCAGCGCGGTCAGCATCGACAAGGCCGCACGCGATGTCGCCGAGAAGTTCGGCCGCCTCGACGTGCTGGTGAACAACGCCGGCGTGTTCATCGACGACTTCAGCCTGACGCCTTCGCAGCAGTCGCTGCGCACCTGGCGCGATACGTTCGACACCAACCTGTTCGGCGTCATCGCGACCACGCAGGCGTTCCTGCCGCTGCTGCGCGCCGCGCCCGCCGCGCGCGTCGTCAACGTGTCCAGCCTGCTCGGTTCGCTGACGTCGCACACCGATCCGTCGTCGCCGATCTTCGACTTCAAGATGCCGGCGTACAACGCGTCCAAGAGCGCGCTCAATGCGTGGACGGTGCACCTCGCGCACGAACTGCGCGGTACCGGCATCAAGGTCAACGCGGTGCATCCGGGTTCGGTGAAGACCGACATGAATGCCCAGGGCGATCTCGACGTGCAGACCGGTGCGCGCACCGCCGTCGAAATGGCGCTGCTCGGCGCCGACGGCCCGAATGGCGGCTTCCACCACTTGGGCGAGGTGCTGCCGTGGTGAGACGACTGCTTCCGCTCGCCGTCGCCAGTGCCCTGCTGGCGGCGTGCAGCGTCGGGCCGAACTACGTGCGGCCGGATTCGCCGATGCCCGATCACTTCGTGCGTGCGGCGGCGAACGACGCACCGGCGCCATCGAACGCAGGCGACGCGCGCGAGTTCTGGCATCGACTGAACGACCCGGTGCTCGATCGCATCGTCGACGACACACTCGCCGCCAATTACGACCTGCAGGCGGCGGGCGCGCGCTTCGATCGCGCCAATGCACTGCTGCGCGGCGCACGCCTCGACCTGCTGCCGACGGTGACCGCGCACGGCGAAGCCTCGCGCGATCACCTCAGCCGCGACCAGGGCGGCGACGGCACCGACCTGCGCAGCTATTCGGCGCAGGCGGTGGCGAGCTGGGAGATCGATCTCTCCGGCCGCATCCGTCGCGGCATCGAAGCGCAGCGTGCGGATGCATGGGCGACCGCTGCGGATCTCGACGCGCTGCAGGTCAGCCTGGTCGGCGATGCGGTGCGCACGTATGTCGAGCTGCGCGGCACGCAGGAACGGCTGCGCGTGGCGCGCGAGAACGCGGCGAACCAGCAGGAGTCACTGCGGCTGGTGCAGTCACGCGTCGATGCCGGACGCGACAACGATTTCGACCTCGTGCGTTCGCGCGCGTTGCTCGAGACCACGCAGTCGCGCGTTCCCGCGCTGGAAGCCGAGGAGGGCGCGGCCATGCATCGGCTCGCCGTGCTCACCGGTCGAACGCCGGAGGCATTGATCGCGACGTTGTCGCCGGTCGCGCCGATTCCGGTCGTCGATGCGACGCTTGATGGCGACACGCCGGCATCGGTGGTGCGTCGTCGACCCGACGTTGCGGCAGCTGAGCATCGCCTGCATGCAGCAACGGCACGCATCGGCGTCGCCACCGGCGACCTGTTCCCGAAGCTCACGCTCGGCGGGCTGTTCGGCACGCAGGCCATCGATTCGGGTGACCTGTTCGGCTCCGGCACGCGCACGCGTTTCGTCGCGCTTGGCATCGACTGGTCCTTCCTCGACATCGGCCACGTGCGCGCACGCATCCGTGCGGCGGACGCCGATGCGGATGTGGCGCTCGCGGACTACCAGCAGGCCGTGCTGCTCGCGCTCGAGGACACCGAGACCGCGCTGCTGCGCCACGACCGAGCGAATGCCGAAACCGAAGGCCTCGCACGCGCCGCGGCCGACAGCACGCGCGCCGCCGAACTCGCACGCCTGCGTTATCGCGCGGGTGCGTCGAGTCTGCTCGAAGTGCTCGACGCGGACCGCGTACGACTGCAGGCCGAGGATGCATTGGCCGATGCACGCGCGCGCTCGGCGGTGTCGGGCGTGGCGGTGTATCGCGCGCTCGCGTCCGGTTGGCCGAACCGGCAGGTGCACGTCGCCAACGCGGTCAACGCGTCGACCGCGCAGCGCTGACTCAGGGCGTCGGTGTCGTCGTCGGTGACGGCGGCGGCACCGGACAGCGATGCATGTCCGCCGGCATCGGCAGCATGCAGACGGTGCAGCACTTCGTCGGCGCGCTGTTTGGCATGCCCGACAGCGGCACGTTCGCCGACGGATTGAGCTTGAGCAGCGCGACCCAGTCCTGTCGATTGAAATTGCATGCGGTCGGCAGGCCGGGGTCGCATTCGGGCTCGCCGCCGCTGCGATGGGCGAGCGACCAGAACTTGCCCTGGCGATTGAGCGGCAGCACGCGCATGGTCACGCCCTGAAGCACGTTGCCGCCGACCAGGCGTGCGCGGTTGTTGGCGGTCGACACCACGATGTCGCAGTGCATCGGCAACGCACCGGACGACTGGCCGAGCCAGGTGCGAAAGCCCTGCACGCCGTACACCTGCGAGGTGCGGACGAAGCACACCAGGTCGCCCGTGGCCGGCGCTTCCGCATCGGGATCCGCGAGCCGATACGGCCCGGTGTCGCCACCGCGGAACGCGTCGCGCACGTAGTCGACGTGTCGCGCCGACGGCTGGAAACCCGGCACGCCCGCATGCGTCAGCACATACGAAACGAACACCGCCGACCATGGCGTGTCGATGAGAAACGTGCGGCACAGCGCCGCACCGACGCTGCTGCCGCTCGCGCTATTGCAATCCGCATCCCCCGCCAGCCCCGATGCCGGCCACGACACGCCGCTGCCCTGCCAGTACATCGCCACGCGCCGCCATGCCGGCGTCGCACCGTCGCGAAGCCGCGAACTCTCGGCTTCCGAGATGTGCATGTTGGCGAGACGCCCGTTCTCGTCGATGAAGGGCGCGTACCAGAGGTCGTGCTCGGCGCAGGCGATGCGCGCGATGCGCGACGCCGTGTCGTTCGCGCTGGCGGTCGATGGATCCGCGCAGACGTCGGCCTTCGCATCGACCGCGAAGCCGAACGCGAGCGCAGCAAACGCGAGGCAGGACAGGCGGGAAAGGGCCACGTGCATCCACCGGACGGAACAACAGCCGCCGACGCTCGCACAGTCGGTGTTGCGCGGGAGTTCACGTGTTCAGCGTGACGCCGAACCGAACTGGACCGTCGAAGGATTGGCGCGCCTGGAGGGATTCGAACCCCCGACCAATGGCTTCGGAAGCCACTACTCTATCCGGCTGAGCTACAGGCGCGTTGCGTGGAAACCGCACGCGGCAGGCCGCGCGGGACCGGCATTCTAGCCGCATTCGCCGGGTGTCGCCGCGGCCGCGGGTGAACGCCGCCGTTGCTCGCCGGTACCCTGTACGTGCCGCGCGTCGCGGTGTCGCAGACCCACGATGAGCGCTTCCGACCCATCTTCTCCCCCGTCCACCGGCTGGCAGCAACGGCTGCGCCTGTACTGGACGCTGGTGCGCGGCGACCGTCCGATCGGCTGGCTGCTGCTGCTGTGGCCGACCTGGTGGGGCGTGTGGCTCGCGGCGCGTGGGCTGCCGCCGCTGTGGACGCTGGTGGTGTTCTCGCTGGGCGTCTGGCTGACGCGATCGGCCGGCTGCGTGATCAACGACTACGCCGACCGCTGGCTCGATCCTCATGTCGAACGCACCAAGAATCGCCCGCTGGCGACGGGTGCCGTGCGCGGCCGCGAAGCTCTCGCGGTGTTCGTCGTGCTGATGCTCGTCGCGTTCGCGCTGGTGTGCACGTTGAACCGGCTGACGATCCTGATGAGTTTCGTCGGCATCGTGCTCGCCGCGAGTTATCCCTACCTCAAGCGCTACACCTACTTTCCGCAGGTGTATCTCGGCATGGCGTTCGGCTGGGGCATCCCGATGGCGTTCGCGGCGATCCGCGGCGAAGTGCCGGCGGTCGCGTGGGTGCTGTACATCGCGAACATCATCTGGTCGACGGCGTACGACACCTGGTACGCGATGGTCGATCGCGAGGACGACCTGCGCATGGGCAGCAAGTCGACCGCGATCCTGTTCGGTCGCCACGACCTCACCGCGCAGTCGATCCTGTACGCGCTGTTCTTCGTGCTGCTCGCAGCGGTGGGCGTGATGAGCCAGCTCGGCCCGGCGTACGTCATCGGGCTCGCGATCGGCGTGGCGCTGGTGGTGTGGGAATTCCACATCGCGCGGCATCGCGAACGCAGCGCGTGCTTCCGCGCGTTCCTGCACAACCATTGGGTCGGGCTCGCGGTGTTCGCGGGCCTCGCGCTGGATCTCGCGTCGCGCTGATCAGCCCCAGCTGATGCGCGAGACGTCGCGACGCACGGGTTCGACCGGCGCGTCGAGTACCTCGATGTCCGCAGCGTCTTCGTCCTCGTCTTCCCAGCTGTAGCGCACGCGCGGCGGCAGCGGGTCGGCATGACGCGCCCAGACGCCGCCGATGACGCCACCGATCGCACCGCCAAGATGCGACTGCCACGAGATGCCGGCCTCGTGCGGCAGCACCGAAAGCAGCATGCCGCCGAACAGCGTGAGCCCGAGCATCGCGGCAGCGACGGCGGGACGATCGCGCCGCATCAGTCCCAGCGTCAGCACCATGAACAGCATGCCGTTGATGACGCCGCTTGCGCCGAGATGCGCTGAGCCGACGCTGCCGAGCCACCATGCCGCGAGCCCGGAGCCGATCCACGCCAGCGGCACCGTGCGCAAAAGCGCGCGCGGGTACTGCGCGACCGTCAACGTACCGAGCGCGAGCAGGCCGAGTGCATTGCTGCCGACGTGCTCGATCGAGCCGTGCAGCAGCGGCGCGGTCGCGATGCCGCGCAGGCCGTCGACGTCGTGCGGCCGCACCGACCACGCGCCGAGGTCGAAGGTCGACTGCGCCGAATAGATGGCCAGCAGCGCGAGTACGCCGGCCAGCGACACGTTGAAGGCCCGCCGCCAGCGACGCCGATCGAGCTGGCGTTGCTGCGCGGGGTCGGTCGGCATCGCGGGCGTGTGCAGGTGCATGCGATCGACTTGGCGCCGTGGTCAGGCAATTGCAAGGCCGCTGGCCGGTGGCGGCCGTGGAACGCTGTGGCGATAAAACCGGACGCAGCGTGACGGCCGTGACGACCCATCAGCCGGGCGCGAACGCCGCGCCACCTACAATAGGCCGATGAACGAACTGCCCGTCGTACACCTCAAGAACGCGTGGAAGTCCACGCATCCGTGGATTTTCCAGCGCCTGGTCGAGAAGCCAGCGCAGCGGCCGAAGCCCGGCGCGCTCGTGGACGTGATCGGCGTCGACGGCGAATGGATCGGCCGCGGCTTCTACAACGGCCACTCGCGTATCGCCGTGCGCATCCTCGAGACCGACCGCAACGTCGTGGTCGACGAGCGCTGGTTTTCGCGCAAGATCGCCGAGGCCGTGTCGTTGCGTCGCGACCTGCTCAAGCTCGACGACGTCACCGATGCCTGGCGCGTGGTGCACAGCGAAGGCGACGGGCTGTCGGGTCTGGTCGTCGATCGCTACGCGGATCTTCTGGTCGTCGAGTTCTTCTCGGCCGGCATGTTCCGTTATCGCGAATGGGTCTACGCCGCGCTCGCCGAGCAGTTTCCGGGCTGCCGCTTTTTCAGCTTCGCCGACGAGCACGTGCAGAAGCAGGAGAGTTTCGACTTCCGCGTGCAGTCCGCGGTGCCCGCCGCGATCATCACCGAGAACGGCATCCGCTTCCGCGCCGATCCGTCGGGCGCGCACAAGACCGGCTTCTTCACCGACCAGCGCGATAACCGCGAGTGGCTGAGCCAGCGGGTTCATGGCAAGACCGTGCTGGATCTCTGCTGCAACACCGGCGGCTTCGGCGTGTATGCGGCCGTGCGCGGTGCGAGCGAAGTCACGGGCGTCGACATCGATGACGACGTGCTCTCGATCGCCAAGGCGAATGCGAAGCTCAACGACCAGCGCATCAAGTTCGTGCAGGCCGACATCTTTCCGTGGCTGCGCGATGCGGGGAATCGCGGCGATGCCTACGACGTGGTGATTCTCGACCCGGCGAAGATGACGCGCGATCGCGAACAGGTGATTCCGGCGCTGAAGAAGTATCTCGACATGAACAAGCTGGCGCTGGGCGTTACGAAGCCGGGCGGTTTGCTGGCGACGTTCTCGTGCACAGGACTGGTGAGCGAGGACCAGTTCCTCGACATGCTGCGGCGTGCGGCGTTCTACGCGAATCGGACGGTGCAGATCCTGCGGGTGTCGGGTGCGGGGGCGGATCATCCGGTGCTGGCGAGCGTGCAGGAGTCGCGGTATTTGAAGGCGGTGTTTTGTCGGGTTTTGGATTGAGTCGGGGTTTGGTCTTGGTGTGAAGCAAGAGCGTTTCGTGCGCTGAAGCGCCAGAGTTACTTTTCTTTGCTGGTGCAAAGAAAAGGTAACCAAAAGAAAGCACCTTCCCCGACGGATCTACAGCCCGCGTCGTGCCGCTCCGTACGATCCGCACACTCGCCATCCTGGCTCGGGTGCGGACGGCGCGCGTCCTGCGCGCCGCCCTTCGGGTCTCGGGTGAGTCGTTGGGTTAGCGCGTTTTTGCGGTGCGGAGCGGCGGTCGACTTTCGTTGCTCGATGTAATTGCAGCGCGAGCGATGTTTAGCGTTTTGTGCCGCGTGCGGTGCGCTACGACACAGGCACGAGACGGCATACGCGACACATCGCGACGCGTTCCTAATCTTTCTCGCGTCGCTCGTACCAGAGTCCTAAATGCTCGCGGGATCGCAGAACTCCGCGGCCGCGTAGCGCGACGCGCAGCATCAGTCGCAGATGCTCCACCGGCGTGAACGTCTGCAGCTTCCGCGACGACGTGATGACCGGTTCGCGCAGCAATACGAATCGGCCGACGCTCGCCAGCGCGCGGCTCATTGCGACGTCTTCGCCGGCGTACCAGCGTTCGTCGAAGCCGCCGGTCGCGTCGAAGGCTTCGCGGGTGCAGAAGACGAAGCAGCCGGCGGCGATGCGCAGCACGCGCACCAGTGCGATGCCGAGGGCGACGCCGATGCGCTGGTGCCAGGGCAGTACGCCGTCCATGCGGATGTCGGCGCCCCCGCCGACAGCTCCGTCGCGTAATGCAGTGAGCGCAGCGGCGAGCGTCGCGGCTGGCACCAGCGTGTCGGCGTCGACGAAGACGAGGATCGTGCCGACTGCCGCACGCGCGCCGGCGTTTCGCGTCGCGGCGATGTGCCGGTGTTCGACGCGGGTCACGCGCGCGCCGTTCGCTTTCGCGACGTCGCCGGTGCCGTCGGTCGACGCATCGTCGACCACCACGATTTCGTACTGGATACCGAAGTCGCGCGCCGCCGCATGCAGCGACGCCAGCGTCGCGGGCAGTCGCGGCGCTTCGTCGTGGGCGGGGATCACGAAGCTCAGCATGCCGCCATCGTCGCAGACACGGCGCCGGCGGCGCGCTTACTTCGGGATCGTTTCACCGCCGCCGGACTGCTGGGCGTGGCGCGTCTGTTCGTTGCCGCCGCCGTCGGACGTGCGCTTGCCGCGCAGGTCCTGCGCACCCGGCACGTCGGCGAGCGCGGAGCCGTCGCCCAAGCCGTCGTTCGGGATCACGCTGAAATTGCCGTCGGTTTCCAGCACCACGGCGGCCACGTCCTCGAGGCTTCCCAAGCCCTTGGCGCGCACCGCGGCCAGCACTTCCTCCTGGATGATGCGCTGCTCGCGCAACGTGTGCGCCAGCGGCCGGCCGCGCGCGAGCATCAGGGTCGGTTTCGACGCGAGCGTGGTCTGGAATCCGCGCACGCGCACGGCGATGCTGGTGACGAGGTACTGCAGCACGAGCAGCAGCAGGAAGCCGACGATGCCTTCGACCAGCGTGGTGTCCTTCGACATCACCACGCTCGCCATCGTCGAGCCCAGCGCCACGGTCAGCACCAGGTCGTAGGCGTTCCACTTCGACAGCGAGCGTTTGCCGAACACGCGAAGCAGCAGCAATAACGCGGCGTAGGCGAGCACGCCCACGATCACGATGCGCAGGGGGCCCCACCAGCCGTCGAAGAACATGCGTGCGTCTCTCGTGGAAGCTGGACAGCACAAATCCACCGCAGTCTCAGTGGTGTGACGCCGGCTGTCTCACGCATTGAGACGTAAATGACCCTACCCTGTGACGCTTTCCCGCCTTGGAGGCCGCATGGGCCCGACGTCCCCACTGATCGTCTACGGCCTGCTGCTGGCCGCGGTGGCCGCACTCGGCTATGTGGGCTACGCGCTGGTGCGGCTGCAGAAGCGCAGTGGCAACGATCCCGCGTTCGCCGCCGTCCTGGCCGATCGTGATCGTCTTGCGGCGGAGCTCGATGCCTCGCGTGATCGTGCACGGGTCGACGCCGAAGCACTGGGTGGCCTGCGTGCGGACGCCGAAGCGCATGCGCGACTGAAGGACGAGCACGCGCGCGTGCTCGCCACGGTGGACGGCCTGCGTATCGCGCTGGAGGACGAACGCATCGCGCGTTCGGCCGCGCTTGCGGAACTCGAAGACCGCAATCGCCAGCTCGAAGCCGCGCGCGCCCGCACCGTTGCGCTCGATGCGGACGTCACCCGGTGGCGCGAAGAACACGCGCAGGCGACCGCGCACCTCGAGCACGCGCGGCGTCAGCACGAGGAAATGCGCACGTTCGTCGATCAGGCGCAGGCCAAGTTGTCGGACGCGTTCGCGCAGATGGCGGGCAAGGTGTTCGCCGAGCGCGGCGAGCAGTTCGAGAAGAATGTGCGCCACGCGACGGTGCAGTCGAAGGCCGACATCGAAACGCTGCTGAAGCCCTTTGCCGAGCAGCTCAACCAGTTCCGCCAGCGCGTCGACACCGTCTACAGCGACGAGGCGCGTGAGCGCGCGACGCTGGTCGGCGCGGTCAACGAACTGCGCACTCTCAACCAGGATATGGCCGCGCAGGCGGCAGCGCTGACCAAGGCGCTGCGCGGCAATGCGAAGGTGCGCGGTGACTGGGGCGAGTTGATGCTCGAGAACGTGCTGCGCGGATCGGGTCTCGAAGAAGGCACGCACTACGACCGCCAGAAGCAGGGCAGCGACGAGGACGGCCGCGTGCTGCGTCCCGACGTCGTGGTGCGCCTGCCGGGCGATCGCTGCGTCGTCGTCGACAGCAAGGTCAACCTGGTCGCGTGGGAGGAGGCGATGAACGCCGAGACGCCCGACGCGCAAAACGACGCGATGCGTCGTCATGCGGTCGGCCTGCGCCAGCACGTGCGCGATCTCGCCGATCGCAACTATCCGCGCCTGATGGGCGAGACCGCGCTGGAAGTCACCATCGCCTTCGTGCCGATCGAGGGCGCGCTATCGGCCGCGCTCGGCTTCGACGGCGCGATCCAGACCGAAGCATTCGAGAAGGGCGTGGTGTTCGCGTCGCCCAACACGCTGATGGCCGTGCTGCGCGTGGTCGAACGCCTGTGGACGCGTGATCGCATCCAGAAGCAGGCGCGCGAGATCGGCGAGGCCGGCGGCCTGTTGCTCGACGCGCTGACCAGTTTCCTCGGCGAGTTCGACCGCGTCGGCAATCGTCTCGAAGACGCGAGCAAGGCGTATCTCGACGCACGCAATCGCCTGAGCGAATCGCGTCAGGCGGTCATTCCGCGCGCACGACGTCTCGTCGCGCTGGGCGCGCGCGGCAAGCGCAAGGTGTCGGAAGAGTTGCTGCCGGAACTCGACGAGATCGCGTTCGTCGCCGAAGGCGAAACGGCGCGGCTGATTCCGAGCGACGGCTGAGCGTCGCTCGCGCGGCGGTTACCGGCCGCCGCGCACCGGCATCGCGTTGACCGGAACGATCGGCGCGTCGCGCAGGTACTCGGGCAGGTCCTGCCCGGTCTCGCCGTTGATCTGGTACATGCGACGCTGCATCCACGCATCGCGCACGAGCGCGTAGTCGTCCTGCACGCCTTCGCGCAGCGCGTCGGTCGACATCAGCTGCGCGCGCAGGTCGACCAGCTGCAGGCCCTGCAGCGGAATGCGCACCTTGTCCTCTTCCATGCCGCGCATCGGCGACAGCGGCGCGTCGCCGACCATGCCGACGATGTCGCGCACGGTGCGCGGGCCGAAGAACGGAAGTTCGAAGTAACGCGAACGCTTCCAACCCCAGACACCGAGCGTCTGCCCGAAGTCCTCGTTGCCGTTCTCGAGCTTGGCGTCGGTCGCCGGATCGAACACACCGCCGATGCCGAGCGTCGAATTCATGACGAACCGGCCGAGCGCGTGCGCGGCGAGCTTGGGCTTGCCCTGCAGCAGCGCATTGACCGCGGTGATCGGCTGGCCGAGGTTGCTGAAGAAATTGCTGACGCCGCTGCGTAGCGGGCGCGGCACCACGGCGACGTAGGCTTTCGCGAGCGGATGCGCGGCGTACTTGTCGACCGCGTTGTTGAGCCGATGCATCTTCCGGTTGTAGGGCTCCCACGGGTCCCAGATCACGCCGGCAGACCCGCGGCCGACGTTGGTGCCGCCCGTGGGGCCGTACAGCGTGTCGAAGTCGCCTTCGGCAGCGGTGGCATCCGGCGTCGGGGACTGCGTTGCGTCGGTCGGCGGCGGCGTGCCCGCAGTGGTCGGCTCGTTGGTCGGCAGCGCTTCGGCGCTGTCGGCGGGAACGCTGGACGTCGCGGTGTCGGCGGGCGGCGGCGGCGTCGTCATGTCCTGCGCCGGTTCGGTCGGCGGCGTCGACGCATCGCTCGATGCATCGCGCGCCGTCGTCGACGCTTCCGCAGGTGGCGTATCCGCCACCGGCGCAGCGTTTTCAGCCGGTGTCGGCGTCGCGTCCTGCGCCCATGCGGGCGAGGTCGCGGCGATCAGTGCGAGGACGAGCAGCGACCGGGCCGGGACACCCGGGCGACGGGCGCGGCGTGGGGCGGCGGTAGGGGTCATGCGGGCATTTTAGCGGGGACGGCGGGACGGGCGATCCGTCAGGCGCCGAAACCCAGCGATCCATCGAGGCGATAGGCGGCGCGCAGCTCGGCGAGGCCGGCCGGTTCGCCGTTAACGGCAAGCCCGCCAGCGGCGAGTTCGGCCAGCATCGCGAGGCCCGCGCTGTCGACCGCATCGACGCCGGTGACGTCGATGCGCGTGGCGCCGGCACGCAGCGGCTGTACGGCGCGCCACGTCGAAGCGACGGCCGCCCGGTCGAGGCGGCCGTCCAGGTGCAGCACGTCGCCGTCGCGGCGGACGCGCGCGGTCGTCACTGCTTGGCCTTCGCCTGCAGCTTGCCCGCCTTGAGATCGGCGGCGACCTGCGCGATCGAGGCATGCGAGAGCGGGCCGTCGAACTGGCTGCGGAAGGTCTGCACGAAGCTCACGCCTTCGACCAGCACGTCGAACACCTTCCACTGGCCGTTGACCTGGTGCATCAGGTAGTCGACCGGAAATCGGCTCGCCGCCGGAGCGCAGCATCTGCGTCGACACGCGCGTGGCGAGGCCGTTGCCGATCGGTGTCTCCGACTTCACCTTCACCGTCAGGCGCGTGTTGAAGTCGAGCAGCGACGAGCCGTAGCGCTGCATCAGGTTCTCGCTGAGCGCGTCGGCGAACGTCGCGACGTCGGCATCCGACGCGCCACGGCCGTGCGCGCCCAGCACCAGGCGCGCCGCGTAGTTGCGGTCGAACATCTGGTTGAACTCGCTCGAAACGAACTGCTTGAGTGCGGTGCGGTTCTTGGCGAACTCGGCGCGGCGCGTTTCCAGCGTGTTGAGCATGCGCGTGCTGTTCTCGAGCACGAGGCGGGACGGCGTGCCGGCCTGCTGCGAGGCGGCGGGCGCTGCGGCCGAAGCCATGGCGACAGGCGCGACGAACGCGGCGGCGAGCAGGACGGACAATGCGGTGCGCTTCATGACTTACTCCTTGGGTGCGGCATCCGCGCCGCTATCGCTTGCGGCATCGGACTTGCCGGCGCCACTGAACATGTACTTGCCGACGAGCTGCATCAGGTCGACGGCAGGTTGCGTGAGGTAGAGCTCGTCGCCGGCTTTCAGCGGCGTGGGATCGCCGCCCGGCGTCAGGCCGATGTAGCTTTCGCCGAGCAGCCCGTTGGTAAAGATGCCGGCGGCGGTATCGGACGGCAGCTGCTTGTACTTCCCCTCGATCGCCAGCGTCACGATGGAGTCGTATTTAACCGGGTCGAGCTGAATATCGGCCACCTGCCCGACCATCACGCCGCCGATCTTTACCGGCGCGTTAGGCCGTAGCGCGCCGATGTTGGTGAAGCGCGCCTTGATCGCGTACGTATCGCCGCGGCCGCCCCAGTGGCCGTTGGTCGACGCGATCGCGAGCACCAGCAGCGTCGCGAGTGCGAGCAGCAGGAAGGCGCCGACGGCGAATTCGATTCGTGGACTGCGCATTGGACGGGTTCCCAGCGTTACTTGGCGCGCTTCGCGCCGGATTCAAGGGTAAGAGTCGCGATACCGCCACCCCGATGAAGAGTCCGCACATGGATGTGCGGGTTTTTGCGCGGGACGCGCATCACCGGAAAAGCAGCGCCGACAGCACGAAGTTGAACATCAGCACCAGCAGCGAGGCATTGACCACCGCACGCGTGGTCGCGAGCGACGTGCCTTCGATGGTCGGCTCGGCGTGGTAGCCGACGAACGCGGCCACCCAAGCCGACAGCGCGCCGAACACCGCGGCTTTTTCCAGCGCGACGAGGAAGTCGTCGTGGAAGTCGACCGCGTCGCGCATCACCTGCCAGAACGGGCCGGCCTCCAGGCCGATCACGTGCACGGCTTCGAGATAACTGGCGAGGATGCCGGCCGCGCAGAAGAAGCCGGTCAGCAGCGGCACGCTCAGCACCGCCGCCCAGAAGCGCGGCGCGACCGCCTTGCCGACCGGGTCGATGCCCATCAGGCCGAGCGCGGTGATCTGGTCGGTCGCGCGCATCAGGCCGAGTTCGGCGGCGATGGAGCTGCCGGCGCGGCCGATGAACAGCAGCGCGGTGAGCACCGGCGCCAGCTCGCGATACATGCCGAGGCCGAGCAGCGCGCTGACCTGGTTGGCGGCGCCGTAGGTGGTCAGCGCCTTGTAGCCGAGCAGCGTCAGCGACAGGCCGACGAAGGCGCCGCCGACCGAAATGATCGGCAGCGAGCGCGCGCCGATCTTGTAGATCTCGCGCACCAGTTCGCGCAGGAAGTCGCCGGTCGGGCGGCTCGCGCGCAGCACCGAGAGCGAGAACATGCCGGCCTGGCCGAGCGTGCGGATCGTCGTCGCGAACATCAGGCGGCGGCTCCCGCCGCGCGCGGCGCGGCATCGAAGGCGATCGGGCCGTCCGGCGCGCCGCGCAGGAACTGCTGCACGAAAGGGTCGTCGGACTGTTCGAGTTCGGACGGGGTGCCCGAGAACACGATGCGCCCGTTGGCGATGACCAGCGCGCGGTCCGCGACCGGCAGCGTCTCGTGCACGTGGTGGGTGACGACGATCGAGGTCAGCCCGAGCGTGTCGTTGAGGCGACGCACCAGCGACATGACGACGCCCGATGCGATCGGGTCGAGCCCGGTCAGCGGTTCGTCGTAGATCATCAGCGGCGGGTCGAGCGCGAGCGCGCGCGCCAGTGCGACGCGGCGCGCCATGCCGCCGGAGAGCTCGCGCGGGTAGGCATCGACCGCCGCACGCAGGCCGACCGCATGCAGCTTCATTTCGACCAGGCGACGGATCACCGCGTCCGGAAGATCGGTATGCGTGCGCAGCGGCAGCGCGACGTTCTCGGCGACGGTGAGGTCGGTCAGCAGGCCGTTGCCCTGCAGCATCACGCCGATGCCGCGTCGCAGTTCCAGCAGCGCGCGGCTGGCGCGCGGCATGGATTGGCCGAGGACTTCAACGGTACCGGCCGCCGGCGCGAGCTCGCCGGTCAGCGCCGACAGCAGCGTCGACTTGCCGCAGCCCGACGGGCCGAGCACGGCCACGACTTCGCCCGGCAGAACCTCAAGGTTCACGTCGTGCAGGATCGTGCGGTCGCCGCGCGCGAGGCGCAGCCCACGCAGGGCAACGATGGGCGAAGGTTGGGTCATGGGGTCGGTCACGTGCACGCGCACGAAGGCGGCGCGAAGGCTACGGGCGCGCGGCTGAACAGGCCGGGAGTGCGCGCATTGTCGCAGGGCAGCCGGCGGCGCACCAATCGCGGCTGCAACGGCGTGTGTCGCGAGGATCGACGCCGAATCTCCCGTACGTCGGAGATTCGCGACGCTCGCGCTCGTTCCGATACATCTCGCCGTGTCGTGAGCCGCGCATCTCACCGGCTGCGACGTCCTGCGGCAAGATGGCCGGATGGCTGCCGCCACCGATTTCCGCCTGTACCACTCGAATTCTCTGGAAATCCTGGCCGGTCTGATGGCCGAGGAGCTCCGGCGGCCGAGGGCCGGGCAGGCGTTGCTGGCGCCGGACATCGTGGTCATCCCGCAGCCGTCCATGCGCCGCTGGCTGCAGGCCACGCTGGCGCAGGCGCACGGCATCGCGGCGAACATCGTTTTCCTCACGCCCGGCGAGCTGGTCGCGCAGGTGCTCGACGCGAATGTCGACGGCCGCGCCGACGATCTCGACGCCGAGGCCATGCGCTGGCGCCTGCTCGCGCTGCTGCAGGACGAGCGCGCGATGCGCGACCCGGTGCTGCGTCCGCTGCGCACCTACCTGACACCCGACGCCGGCGACGCCGATCCGCTCAAGGCATGGTCGCTGGCCGGTGCGCTGGCCAATACCTTCGAGAAGTACCAGGCGTGGCGCCGCGACTGGCTGCTCGCCTGGGACGCGGGGCAGGCGCCGCGCGATCCGCAGGCCGTGCTGTGGCGACGCCTCGGCGCCGACCGCCCGCATCGCGCGCGTCGCATCCAGCGCTATCTCGAACGCTTCGGCGCCGACGCGACGGAAGCTCCCGCCGGCCTGCCGCCACGCCTGTTCGTGTTCGCCACGCTCAACGTCTCGCCCGACACGCTGCGCGTGATCGCGAGCGCAGCGCGCGTCGGCCCGCTGCACTTCTACCTGCCGTCGCCGGTCGCCGCGTACTGGGGCGACGTGCGCACGCTGCCGCATCGTCTGGAACTCGGCGACGAAGCCGCGTTCGGCGACGTACTCGACGTCGAGGACAACCCGCTGCTGCAGGCCTGGGGCGCGTCCGGCCGCGACTTCATGGCGGTGCTCGGCGGCTACGAGATCGTGCATCCGGATTTCGACCTCGTCGCATACGCCGACCCCGAATCCGATGCGCACCTCGACCTGTCGAACGAAACGCTGCTGCAACGATTGAAGCGCGACCTTCTGCATCGCCGCCCGCCGCCGGCGACACCGTGGCGCGACACCCTCGATCGCGACGACGCCAGCCTCCAGGTGCATGCCGCACCGACACGCCTCCGCGAAGTGCAGGTGCTGCACGATCAGTTGCGCGCGCTGCTCGAAGATCCGCGCTTCGATCCGCCGTTGCAGCCACGCGACATCGCGGTGCTCGCGCCCGACATCGATCCCTATCTGCCGTACGTCGAAGCGGTGTTCGGCGGCGTGCACGGGCGCACCGATTTCATTCCCTACACCGTTGCCGACGCGAGCCCGCTGGCGAGCGAACCGCTGGCCGAAGTCTTCTCGCGCCTGCTCGCGTTGCCGGTGTCGCGCCTCGGCCTCAACGAAGTGCTGGATCTGCTGGCGACGCCGGCAATCGCGCAGCACGCAGGGCTGGAACCCGCGTCGTTCGATCGCCTGCACGACTGGCTGCAGGCCGCGGGCGCGCGCTGGGGCCTCGACGGCGCGCATCGCGCACGCCACGGCGCACCGGACGATGCGATCTACACCTGGCAGTTCGCGCTCGATCGCCTGCTGATCGGTCACGCGACGGGATCCGACGCGATGCTCGGCGACGTCGCCGGCTGGCCGGAACTCGAAGGTGGCGACCTCGCCGCGCTCGACACGCTGATCGGCCTGATTCGCGTGCTGACACGCTACGAGCGCGTGCTGTCGAATGCGATGCCGCCCGAACAATGGCGCGAACGCTTGCTGGCGTTGCTCGCGGCCGTGTTCCCCGAACGCCCGCGCGATGTCGCGGACGAACGCGCGCTCGATCGCCTGCGCACGCTCATCGATGAATTCGCCGACGCCGGGCGCCGCGCCGCGTTCACCGCGCCGCTCGAACCCGACGTTGTGCGTGCGCACTTCGACGCGAAGCTCGCCGAGCCCGACACGCGTGCGCCGCTGATGAACGGCGGCGTCAGCTTCGGCCGCATGGTGCCGATGCGCCTGCTGCCGTTCCGCGCGATCTGCATCCTCGGCCTCAACGATGGCGAGTTTCCGCGCAGCGATCCCGGCGGCGGCCTCGACCAGCGCCTGCGCGAACTCGACGGCCCGAATCGCCGCCGCGGCGATCGTTCGGTGCGCGACGACGACCGTTTCATGTTCCTGCAACTGCTCGCGTCGGCGAACGACGTTTTCTACCTGAGCTATCTCGGCGCCGATCCACACGACGGCAGCGTGCGCGAGCCGTCGGTGCTGGTGAACGAGCTGCTCGACGTCGCCGCCGAATACCACGCCGACCCGGCCGACACCCGCAAGCGCTTCGTCGTGCGCCATCCGCTGCAGCCGTTCTGCGCGGAAGCGTTCGGCGTCGACGGCGACGCGATCGAACCGCGACGTTTCAGCTATCGTGGCGAATGGCAGCAGGCCGCGCGCACCGCGCCGCAGCGTCGACGTGAAGCGCCGCCATGGGTCACCGCGCCGCTGCCGCCGCCGGATCCGCCGACCCGCGAAGTCGCGCTCGGCGATCTCGCCGGCTTCCTGCGCAGCCCGCCCGATGCCTTCCTGCGCCAGCGTCTGCAACTGCGCCTGCCCGACGCCGGCGCACCGATCATCGACATCGAACCGCTGGTGCTCGAACACCGCAGCGCCGACCGCCTGCGCGATGCGGTGTTCGATGCGCATGTCACCGGACGCACGCAGCAACTTGCTCGACGACTGCGCGCGCAGGGTCTGCTGCCCGCCGGTGTGTTCGGCCAGCGCGTGCTCGACGACGTCGTCGATGAAGTGCGGCCGTTCGCGGAGCTGTTCACCGGCTGGCACGAATCGACCGTTGCCGATGAGTTCGGTTTCGATCTCGACGTCGACGCGGTGCGCCTGCACGGTCGCCTACGCAACGTGCATCCGCATGGGCTTGCGCGACTTCGCTTCGGCGAAGCGAACGGTCCCGCGCAGATCGCACACGGCCTCGACTGGCTGGTCGCCTGCGCGCTCGGTCGTGCAGTGCCGCTGGTGCAGTTCATCGTGCACGACGGCCGCGTCGATGCGATCGAACGCAAACCCGTCGATCCCGCGCAGGCGCGCAACATCCTCGCGATGCTGCTGAAGCTGCGTGCCGAAGGATTGACCGAACCGCTGCCGTTCGGCGCGTATGCCGGCTGGCTCTGGTACGACGGTCAGGACGATCGCGCATGGCGCGCCGCGCGCGACCGCTGGCTCGGCCTGCGCCAGTGGGCGGAAGGCGGCACCGCCGCGGCGCAGCTGACCTTGCGCGGCCGCGATCCGTTCGCGGGCGAAGACGGCGCCGCACGCTTCCAGGCGCTCGCGCGTCGCGTGTTCGACGCGGTGCTGCATGCGCGCGCGGAAATCGACGCATGAGCATCGTCGACCTGCCGCCACCGGACATCGACACGCACGACGACGTCGACGCCTTCCTCGACATGCCGCTCACCGGCATCCGCCTGATCGAAGCGAGCGCGGGCACGGGCAAGACGTTCACGCTGGCGACGATCGTGACGCGGCTCATCATCGAGCGCGGCATGCGCGTGAGCCAGATCCTCGCGGTGACGTTCACCGAAGCGGCGACGCAGGAACTGCGCGAGCGCCTGCGTCGACGCCTGCAGCTCGTCGCGCGGGTCGCGTCCGGTGCGGTGAGTCCTGGTGACGACCCGGAAGTCGCGCTGTGCCGTCAACTCGTCGCGCGCCAGCAGCTTGTTGAAGATCCGGTCGTGCTGCGTCGTCGCCTGCAACAGGCCGCGCGCGAGATCGATGCCGCCGCCGTGCACACCATCCACGGCTTCTGCACACGCGTGCTCGCCGACCATGCGCTGGAAACGGGCGAGTCGTTCCATGACGCCGGCGCACCCGGCGACGATCGCGAACTGCTCGCAACCGTCGCGCACGACCTGTGGCGCACCCTCGCAGCCGACAGCGACGCCGCGGACCTGCTCGACACCTGGTGGAGCACGCCGGATGCGCTCGCAGCGGATCTCGGCGAACTGCTGCGTGCGTCGTCGCTGCGTCCCGAGGCTCCGCAGATCGGCGAATCGCCGTTGCCGGCGCTGCACAGCGCCGCCGATGCGTTGCGAAGCGCATGGCGAACCCATGGCGACGATGCCCAGCGCGCAATCAACGCCGCGCTCGCCGGGAAGGCTATCAGCGCCGTCAGCTACAAGGCTCCGACGCTCGCCAACCTCTACGCGGCGCTCGATGCGTGGCGCGACGGCGACGCGACCGCGCACGACAGGATCGAACTGCTGACAACCGCCAAGCTCGTCGCCTGCACCAACAAGGGCAAGGACGCGCAGCGTCCGACGTCGCCGCTGTTCGACATCGCGCAAGCCTATGTCGATGCACGCCGGAACCACGATGACTGGATCGACGCGCGTCGCCTCGCGCTTCTGCACCGTGTGCGCGATGAGGCCGCGCGTCACCTCGCGAAGGCGAAGCGCCAAAACCATGTGCGCAGCTTCGACGATCTCATCGACGGCGTCGCCAACGCACTCGAAGGTCCACGCGGCCGCGCGCTGTGCACGCAACTGCGTCGCCAGTACCACGCCGCCTTGGTCGACGAATTCCAGGACACCGATGCGCGGCAATGGTCGATCTTCCGTCGCGTGTTCGCGGATGACGGTGTCGACGCGCCGCTGCTGCTCGACGACGAGGTGCGCAGCGCGCCGTTCCTCGCGCTGATCGGCGACCCCAAGCAGGCGATCTACCGCTTCCGCGGTGGCGACGTGCATACCTACCTGCGTGCGCGCGACGTCGCGCAGCCGGCACCCTCGCTGCTGCGCAACTTCCGTTCGCGACCCTGCGTCCTGCGTGCGGTGGAACGCATGTACGACAACGCGGGCGCGACGGCGTTCGTCGACCCTCGCATCCGCTTCCATTCCGTCGAAGCCGGCGGGCGTCGCGACGATCGCGCCTGCCTGCGCGATGGCGAACCCGCGGCCGCGCTGACGATCCGTCGCCTGCCGGCCACCGAGGACGGCAAGCCGCTCGACGCGGACACATCGCGCCAACTCGCCACCTACGCCTGCGCCGAGGCCGTGCACGAAACATTGGCGCTCGCCGCGGCCGGGCGCATGAGCATCGACGGTCGCGCCGTCGAGCCGGGCGATATCGCGGTGCTGGTGCGCAAGCACGATGAGGCCGCGCGGATGCAGCGCTCGCTGTCGATGCTCGGCATTCCCGCCGTCACCGCAGGACGCACCAGCCTGTTCGCGACCGTGCAGGCGATGGAACTGCTTGCGGTATTCGACGCGCTGCTCGCACCGGCGGATATCCCGCGACTCAATGCCGCGCTCGCCACCGTTCTGCTCGGTTTTGACGCCACGCGCATCGATGCGCTTTCCCGCGACGACGTCGCCCGTGCGCGCGAACTGCAGCGTGCGATCGGCTGGCGCGAGCGCTGGTTGCGCGCGGGGCCGCTGTCGCTGGTCAACGAACTCTGCGCGCAGAACGCGCCGCGCCTGCTGGAACTGATCGACGGCGAGCGCCGCCTGTCCGACTTCATGCAGCTGGGCGAAGCGCTGCAGGACGCCGCGCAGCGCGCGCTCGGGCCGCAGGGCCTGGTCGACTGGCTGCGCGCGCGCATTGCGAGCGCTGACGATCGCGATCCGGAACAGCAGTTGCGCCTGGAATCCGACGCGCGCCGCGTGCAGGTGATCACCGTGCACAAGAGCAAGGGCCTGGAGTTCCCGCTGGTGTTCCTGCCGTTCGCGGGCATCGGCGGCGCATCGAAGACGCCGCGCTGGTGCAGCGTGCATGACGGCGACACGCGCGTGCTCGACCTGCAGCCGGACGATGCCTGCAAGCAGCGCTGGCGCGAGGACGAGGCCGCCGAGGACGCACGCCTGCTCTACGTCGCGCTGACCCGCGCCGAGCATGGGCTGTGGCTGTGCACCGGCCCGCTGTATGCGCATGCATCGACGCCGCTCGCGCCGATGCTGGCCGATGTCGGTGCGCTCGCCGGTGGCGAGATCGTCATCGACGGTCGTGAGGTCGGATCGGTCGACGCGGCGCCGTTGCGAGCGATCGCGTCGACGCAGGTGCCGCGAGCACGCACCGCCAAACGCGCACTGACGCGCGACTGGTCGATCTATTCCTTCAGTGCGCTCGCACGGCTCGGCAGCGGCACCGTCGAGACACTGCTGCCGCGCGGCGAGCGCGAAGAAGCAACGGACGAACCGCTAGTCACCGCCGCACCGCTCGACGTCGCCGCCGAACTCGTCGCCGCGGCAGCGGATGATCCGCGCTTCGCCGGCACGCGCTTCGGCGACGCAGTACACGCCGCATTCGAGAACGTCGACTTCACCGCTTGGCGCGGCTGGCGCGACGGTCCGCCGCCGGACGGTCAGCAGGATGCGTTGGTCGACGCATTCCGCGCAGAGGGTTATTCGCAGTCGGAGATCGACGATGGCCTGCCGCTGCTCACCGCACTGGTCGGCAACACGTTGACCGTCGCGCTTCCGGAAGGTGCACGACTGTGCGACCTGCCAGACACGTCGCGTCGCGCGGAGATGGAGTTCCACTTCGCGCTCGACCACGTTGGCGTCGACACACTTCTTTCGACAGTGCAGTCGCACGGCCTGCTCAGCGCCCGCGAAGGTTTCGGCGCGCGTCGTGTGCTCGACGGCCTGATGACCGGCAAGATCGACCTCGTCTACGTGCACGACGGCCGCTACTTCGTCCTCGACTACAAGACCAACCGCCTGTCGGACTACATGCCGCCGACACTGGCGCGCGCGATGCACGAAGGCGAATACACGCTGCAGGCCGCGATCTACACGCTCGCACTGCATCGCTGGCTGCGCTTCCGACTCGGCGCTGCGTATGACTACGAGCGCGACATGGGCGGCGTGCGCTACGTGTTCTGTCGCGGTGTCGATGCGCATCGTTCGCCGTCTCCGGGCGTCCACGCCGATCGCCTGCCATCCGCACTGGTCGACGCACTCGACCGCCTGTTCGGAGGCGGCGCATGAGCCTGCTCGACGCCCTGCAGCGCAGCGGTGCGGTGCGCCCGATCGACCTGGCGCTCGCGCATGCCTTGCAACGCATCGACGGTGCGGCGACCGATCCAGTACTTGTTGCTGCGGCACTCGCGTCGTACGCCGTCGCTCAAGGCCATGCGGCGTTCGATCCATACACCGCGCCCGAACTCGTCGAAACGCCCATCGACTGGCCGGACGCGACCTCGTGGGGCAATGCGCTCGCCAGCTGCGCGTGGATCGCACGGCCCGATCGCGACATCGAGAGCGATGCCGCATCGCCGCTGGTGGTCGAGGACGGCCGCATCTACCTGCGCCGCTATCGCGAGTACGAACGTCGATTGGCGATAGCGCTGTCGCGCCTGTGCACCGGCGCGACGCCCGCGATGCATGCGGACGTCGATGCGTTGCATGCGCGTCTGTTCCCCGAACGCGACAGCGGTGACGCGCAGGCGCGCGCGGCATTGCGTGCACTGGAGTCGCCGGTGCTGCTCGTCACCGGCGGTCCCGGCACCGGCAAGACCACGACAATCGCGCGCGTGCTGCTGCTTCTCGCGGCGCAGGCGCGCGGTGACGGCCGCGCACCGCCACGCATCGCGCTCGCTGCACCCACCGGCCGCGCCGCCGACCGCATGGCCGGCAGCGTGCGTCGTATCGCGGACACCCTGCGCAACGAAGGCCTCGACAGCGATCTCTGCGACGCGTTGCCAACCAGCGCCAGCACGCTGCACCGGTTGCTCGGCCTGGTACCGGGACAGACGCGCGCGCGGTTCGACGTCAAGCATCCGTTGAAGGTCGATGTCCTCGTCGTCGACGAAGCGTCGATGGTCGACCTGCCGTTGATGTGTAAGCTCGTCGAAGCACTGCCGCAGGGCGCGCGACTGCTGCTGCTTGGCGATCGCGACCAGCTGCCGTCGGTGGAAGCGGGCGATGTGCTCGCTGCATTGGCGGATGCTGCCGATGCCTCGCCGTCAGCGAACGCGCCGCTTGCCGGACGACGCGCGCATCTCGATCGCGGCTACCGGCAGACCGACGCGCTCGTGCTCGAGCCCGTCGCCGATGCCGTACGTCGCGGCGACGTCGATGCGGCACTGATCGGGCTGCGTTCCGGTGCGCGCGGTGTGCGTTTCCATGAAGACGCGATCGATCCGCTCGCGTCGGATCTTCGCGACGCACTGCTGGCTCCGTGGCGCGAACTGCGCAGCTGCACCGATCCGGCCGATGCGCTCGCACGCGTCAATCGCGTACGCCTGCTCACCGCGCTGCGCGATGGCCCGCAGGGCGCGACGCAGCTCAATGCGCGCATCGAAACCGCGCTTGCGGGAACACAGCGCGATACCTATTTTCCCGGCCGGCTGTTGATGGTCACCGAGAACAGCGCGCGACATGACCTGTTCAATGGCGACGTTGGCGTCTGCCTGCGCGATGTCGACGGCGCGACGCTCGCCTGGTTCGAAGGCGCAGATGGCCTGCGCGCGTTTCCGCCGGGTGCTTTGCCTGCGCACACCGGTGCGTTCGCGATGACCGTGCACAAGGCGCAGGGCTCCGAGTTCGACACCGTCTGGCTGCAACTGCCGGCGGTCGATACGCGCGTGCTGTCGCGTGAGCTGCTCTATACGGGGATCACGCGTGCGCGCAGCGCATTGCACGTGCTTGGGCCGGCGGCGTCGATCGCAACTGCACTGTCGCGACATGCACGTCGCGTATCGGGACTCGCGCGTCGCCTGGGCGCGTAACGCACGCGTGACGTCGCGTTGCAGTGAAGT
This sequence comes from Lysobacter sp. HA18, assembly GCF_054057595.1. NCBI lineage: Bacteria > Pseudomonadati > Pseudomonadota > Gammaproteobacteria > Lysobacterales > Lysobacteraceae > Lysobacter > Lysobacter sp. HA18. The sequence goes on along the minus strand of NZ_JBSRZL010000001.1, from coordinate 77,918 downwards.
CGAATGCGCATCGCGTTAAGCGGCCATTCGCGAAATCACATCATTTCTTCACTCGCGTTGTACCGGCGGCCGCCCAGAGTCACTCGCACCGCTGCCGGCCGGTTGCCGGCTTCCCCACGTAGAACACGGAGTCCAACGATGAGCGACGTCAAGAAAGACCATAACCTCGGTTCCGGCACGGGTGCTGTCGCAGGTGCCCTCACCGGTGCAGCGGTCGGTTCGGCCGCGGGTCCGGTCGGCAGCCTCGTCGGCGCCGTCGCGGGCGGCATCGTCGGCTCGAAGGCGGGCGACTCGATCGCCGAAGCCGTGAACCCGACGGGTTACGAGAAGCACTTCCAGGACAACTACACCAAGACCGATTACTACAACAGCTCGCGCGACTGGAACGACTACCAGCCCGCGTACCGCTACGGCTACGAGACCTACGGCAGCTACCGCGGCAAGGATTTCGACTCGGTCGAGCCGGAGCTCGAGCGCAAGTGGGATGCCACCAAGGGCAATTCGCGCCTTGCGTGGGGCGAAGCCCGCGGCGCCGTGCGTGACGGCTGGCATCACATCGAGCGCGCGATGCCGGGTGATGCGGACGGCGACGGGCGTTAATCGGCTGCTCGCGCAGCCTCTCAACGCGCAAGCGCGGAAGGTGCGCGATACCGCAGCACGACCGTAGCCACACCGACCGTCGCACGCGCCACGCGCGACGGTCGGTATGTTCCCAACGCTGCGACTGCTACCCGCAGCACCGGAGGCCGGCATTGCCGGCCTCTTTCTTTTGCGCCACGGGACACCGCATCCCGCATGCAATGCCCGTGACATACAGCCGCTCGGTTACGATGCGCGCGATCACGAGCAGGATCCGCACGCATGGCCGACATCGAAAAGCCCTCCCGCGAAGAAGCCGAAGCGGCGGTGCGCACGCTGCTGCGCTGGGCCGGCGACGACCCGACCCGCGAAGGCCTGCTCGACACGCCGCGCCGCGTCGTCGATGCCTACGGCGACTGGTTCGTCGGCTACGGGATCTGCCCGAAGACGTATCTCGAACGCACGTTCGAGGAAGTGGCCGGCTACGACGAGATGGTCGTACTGCGCGATATCGAATTCGAAAGCCACTGCGAGCACCACATGGCGCCGATCATCGGCCGCGCGCACGTCGGTTACCTGCCGAGCGGCAAGGTCGTCGGTATCAGCAAGCTCGCGCGTGTGGTCGAAAGCTTCGCGCGCCGCTTCCAGGTGCAGGAAAAGATGACCGCGCAGATCGCCGAAGTGATCGACCGCGTGCTGCAGCCGAAGGGCGTGGCGGTGGTGGTCGAAGCGACGCACGAATGCATGACCACGCGCGGCGTGCACAAGCGCGGCGTGAGCATGGCGACGTCGACCATGCTCGGTGCATTCCGCGAAGACGCTCGCACGCGCGCCGAATTCCTGCAGTTCATCCGTACGCAGCAGCGCTGAGCCGCGACCCGATGGATGTCAGCGCGCGCCGATGATGACGTCGGCGACGTGATCGATGTCGCGCTCGTCGATATGCAGGTGGGGCGCGAGACGGAAGACGTTGTCGCGCTCGATGCAGATGACCGTGTTGTCGGCGAACGCAGTACGCACCGCGTCGATGCGATCCTGGTCCGGCGCGAGGCCGAGCAGGTGTGGTGACGACGGCTCGACGCACCAATGCGCGAGTCCCGCTGCTGCCAGCCGCCGTTTGAGCCGATCGAGCAGTTCCCCGAGACGTTCGGAGATCGCGCGCGGTGTCCACTCCAGCACGTCGTGCAGGCCGGCTTCCGCGATCGCGAGTCGCAGCGGATCCGAAATCTCTCCGCCGTCGAACCGACGTGCGCCGTCGCGGTATGGCGGAGCGCGTTCTGTATCGAACCGCCAAGCCTGCGTCGGCGATCGGCCCTGCCAATGCTGCTCCAGAGGGTGCAGTCGCTCGCGCCACTCCGGCGACACCCACAACGCGCACAGGCCCTTGTGCGCCAGCCACCACTTGTAGCCGACGCTCATCGCGAACGCCGGCTGCCAGCGTTCGACATCACACGGCAGCACGCCGAGGCTCTGGCTGAGGTCGAGCACGACAGGCACGCGGCGTGCGCGTGCAGTCATCGCAACGCGGTCCAGGTCGAGCAGGCGGCCGTCGCGCCAGTGCGCATGCGACAACACGATCACCGCAGGCTTGCGTCGTTCGATGAGGTCGACGAAACCGTCGCTGGCATCCTCGCGCGGCACCGACTGCAATGCGGCCCCCGTCGCTTCACAACGCACCTGCCACGGCAGCAGCGCGGATGGGAATTCGCCGTCCACGATGCCGACCACGTCGCCCGCCTGCAGCGGCCAGCCGGACGCGACCGTCGACATCGCATGCGCCACCGACGGCACCAGCGCGACCGCGTCGGGCTCGGGTTTCAGGTCGACATCGAACAGCCGCGACGCCTGCGTCCGCACGCGTTCGATGTGTGCCTCCCAGTCGGCGAATGACAGCCGCCACGGTGCCGCCTGCTCGCTCCAGGCCTCGCGCAACGCGGCATCGATGCGACGGGTGCGCGGTGCGTTGGAGGCGGTATCGAGGTAGATCGAGCCGTCCGGAATCAGGAAGGCGTCGCGCACGTTGGCGGGCAGGGGCATGGCCGCTACTTTACGGGCGGTCGTCGCGCGCCCGTCACCCGGCCGTCGCGGTCGCTTCGTAGGCTTGGAGGATGGGAATGTCGACCGATCTGTCGCCTGCCGTCGCGCGGGACGCCGGAGCTTGCTCCGTCGATCCGCTGGCGTCGCGTTTTCGCGCCGTGCGCGAGCGCAGCGTCGAACTGGCGGCACCGGTCTCGGCCGAGGACGCAATGGTGCAGTCCATGCCCGATGCGAGCCCGACGAAATGGCACCTCGCGCACACCACGTGGTTCTTCGAGACGTTCGTTCTCGCGACGTTGCCGGGCTATCGCATCGTCGATGAAACCTGGCAGGTGCTGTTCAACAGCTACTACCAGAGCGTCGGCCCGCAACACGCGCGGCCGATGCGCGGCGTGCTGTCGCGACCGTCGTTCGCGCAGGTGCTCGACTACCGCGCACGCATCGATACGCGTGTCGCTGACGCGTTCGCGCGCGATGAGTTCGACATCGCAACGCGCCAGCGCATCGAGCTCGGCCTGCAGCACGAACAGCAGCACCAGGAATTGCTGCTCACCGACATCCTGCATGCGCTGTCGTGCAATCCCTTGTGGCCTGCGTATCGAGATGATCTTCCGCGTTCGCACGCGGGCGCCGGATCGATGGAGTGGGTGCGCTTCGATGAAGCCATCGTCGAGATCGGTACCGACCGCTGGCCCGAAGCCAACGCATTCGCATTCGACCCCGAATCGCCGCGGCACCGCACGCTGGTTGGCGCCTATGCGCTGGCGACGCGACCCGTTACGTGCAACGACTACCGCGACTTCATCCGCGACGGCGGCTATCGCACCGCATCGTTGTGGCTGAGCGATGGATGGGCGCGCGTGCAGGGCGAGCAGTGGCAGCGTCCGCTGTACTGGCTCGACGACGAACGCGCGTTCGGCTTGGGTGGCGTGCAAGAGATCGATGCGTCCGCACCGGTGTCGCAGCTCAGCTATTACGAAGCCGATGCCTTCGCGCGCTGGGCCGGCGCGCGCCTGCCTACGGAAGCCGAATGGGAACGCGCCGCGCACGGCGTCGAAGTCGACGGCAACTTCGTCGAGTCCGGCAATCTGCAACCCGTTGGAAACGCGCGCGATGGCCTGCGCCAGATGTTCGGCGACGTCTGGGAGTGGACGTCGAGTGCGTTCCTGCCGTATCCGGGTTTCCGTCCGTGGGACGGCGCGCTGGGCGAATACAACGGCAAGTTCATGGTCGGCCAGCAGGTGCTGCGCGGCGGCAGCTGCGCGAGCCCGCGCGACCATCTGCGCGCCAGCTATCGCAACTTTTTTCCGCCGCATGCGCGCTGGCAATTTGCCGGGCTGCGGCTCGCGAAGGACATCGCATGAACCTGCTCGACGCCCGGCTGCACCACGCGGTGCAGGCGCCCGTATTGCTCGACCTACGGCCCACGCCCGACGACCTGCGCAGCGACGTGATCGCCGGGCTGTCGTCGACGCCGAAGCATCTGTCGTCGAAATACTTCTACGACGAGCGCGGGTCGCAGCTGTTCGAAGCGATCACGCAACAGCCCGAGTACGACCTCACGCGCATCGAGATCGCGCTGCTGCAGCACGTGATGCCGCAGGTGCGTGACGCCGTCGGTGCGGATGTGCACGTTGTCGAATACGGCAGCGGCAGCGGGCGCAAGACGCAGCTGCTCTTGGCGGGGCTCAACTCGCCCGTCGCGTACACGCCCGTCGAGATCTCGCGCGAAACGCTGCTCGATTCCACGCAGCGACTCGCCGACGCATTTCCCGACGTGCAGATGCTGCCGGTGTGCGCGGACTTCACCCGGCCGGTGCCGGTGCCGCCGGCTTTCATGCAGGCCGCGCGCTCGCTGGTGTTTTTCCCCGGCTCGACGCTCGGCAATTTCGACGACGCGCAGTCGCTCGACCTCATGCAGGCCATGCGCGAAACCATGGGCGACGACGGTGTCGCGCTGATCGGCCTCGATCTGGTCAAGGACGTCGCCGACATGGAAGCGGCGTACAACGATACGGCCGGCGTCACCGCGGCGTTTACGCTGAATCTTCTGACGCGGCTCAACCGCGAGCTCGGCGCCGATTTCAACGAAGCCGCATTCGCGCATCGCGCGGTGTGGTCGCCGGTGAACAGTCGCATCGAGACCAGCATCGTCAGCCGGCGCGCGCAGGTGGTGCACGTCGCAGGCCATGCCTTCGTATTCGATGCGGGCGAACCCATCGTGGTGGAGATCTCGCACAAGTACACCGATGCGTATTTCGACGATCTCGCGCGACGCGCCGGCATGCGCGTGACGCACCGCTGGAACGCACCCGGCGATCGCTTCGGCCTGCGTCTGCTCGAGGCCGCATGAGCGCGACGGACGACGTTCTCGACTGCCTGATCATCGGCGCCGGGCCCGGCGGGCTGACCGCCGCGACGTACCTCGTGCGCTATCACCGCCGCATCCTCGTGGTCGATGCGGGCAAGAGCCGCGCGCGATGGATTCCGACCAGCCATAACTGCCCGGGCTTTCCGCGTGGCGTCGCCGGCAGCACGCTGCTCCAGCAGCAGCGCGATCAGGCGACCGGTTACGGCGCGACCATCGAGGACGGTTGCATCGCGCGCCTGCATCGCGATGGCGATGTCTTCGAAGCCACGGCTGCCGACGGTCGACGCTGGCGCGCGCGCTTCGTCATCCTCGCGACCGGCATCGTCGACGTGATGCCGCCGCTGGACGATCTCGAAGACGCGATTGCTGCCGGTGCCGTGCGCCTGTGCCCGGTCTGCGACGGCTACGAAGCGAGCGACTGCCGCGTCGCGGTGTACGGGCCAGTCGACAGCACCGTCAGCCATGCACTGTTCCTGCGCACGTTCTCCGACGACGTCAGCGTGATCGCGAGCGAAGACAGGGAGGCGTCGGACGAGAGCATCGAGCAGGCCAAGCGCGCGGGCATCGACGTGCATCCGAAGCCCGCCAAGCTCGCGTTCGAGAACGGCAAGACCGTGGTGCGCGACCACGACGGCAACGCGCAGGTGTTCGACACGCTATACCCGACGCTGGGCAGCACGCCGAACGTCGACCTCGCGCGCGAACTCGGGTTGGAACTCGACGAATGCGACGAAATCGTGGTCGGCGAGGACCAGCAGACCAGCGTCGATGGCGTGTACGCAGTCGGCGACGTGGTGAGCGCGCTGAACCAGATCGCGGTCGCGGTCGGGCATGCGGCGATCGCCGCGACCAAGATCCACAACCGGCTGCCGCGCAACTGGCGCGAACGGCCCGAACTTCAGCCCGAAACGGCAACGGAGCTTCCGAGCCCGCCGGGCACGCGCGCCGCGGCGGTACCGAAGGCACAACGCGACTGACGGCAGGCGCGGCCGTGGGGCCGCGGCGCTAGACTGCGCGCCTGCTCCCAGACCCGGATTGCCGTGGACGCCCAACCGTCGCCCGCGCGCCGCGCCGCGCTCGCCTTCATCTTCGTCACCGTGCTGATCGACGTGCTGTCGTTCGGCCTGATCATTCCTGTGCTGCCGCACCTGGTGCAGAAGCTCAACGGCGGCGACATCGAGCACGCGGCCTATTGGGTCGGCCTGTTCAGCATGGTCTTCGCGGCGGTGCAGTTCCTGTCGTCGCCGATCCAGGGCGCGTTGTCGGACCGCTTCGGGCGTCGCCCGGTGATCCTGATTTCCTGCCTGGGCCTCGGGCTCGACTTCGTATTCATGGCGCTCGCGCCGACGCTGGCGTGGCTGATGGTCGGCCGCATCATTTCCGCGATCGCATCGGCGAGCTTCACTACCGCGAATGCGTACATTGCCGACGTCACGCCGCCGGACCAGCGCGGCAAGGCGTTCGGCATGATCGGCGCGGCGTTCGGGCTGGGCTTCATCATCGGCCCGGTGCTGGGCGGGCTGCTGAGCGATTACAGCCTGCGCGCGCCGTTCTGGGCCGCGGCCTGCCTGTCGCTTATCAACTTCTGCTACGGCGCGTTCGTACTGCCGGAATCGCTCGCACCGGAAAAGCGTGCGAAGCGCTTCGACTGGTCGCAGACGCGGCCGTTCGCATCGCTGGGCATGGTCCGTCGCTATCCGCAGATCACCGACCTGATCGTGATCGTGCTGCTCGCGGCATCGACGCACTACGTCTACCAGAGCACGTTCGTGCTCTACGGCGACGTGCGCTACGGCTGGGGCCCCAAGGGCGTGAGCTACGTGCTCGCGGTGGTCGGCGTGTTCAGCGTGATCGTCAATGCACTGCTGGTCGGCCGCATGATCAAGCGCTTCGGCGAACAACGCGCGATGGCGATCGGCCTCGCATGCGGCGTGATCGGTTTCGCGATCTACGGCCTCGCCGCCAAGCCGTGGATGTTCTGGCTCGGCCTGCCGATCAGTGCGCTGTGGGCGGTATCGCAACCGGCCGCGCAGGCGCTGATGACGCGCGAAGTCGGCGCCGACGTCCAGGGCCGTTTGCAGGGCGCGATCATGAGCCTCGTCAGCCTGATCGGCATCGTCGCGCCGATGACGTACGCGGCCACGTTCGGTTTCTTCATCGGCAAGAGCGCGCCGGTGTACCTGCCGGGTGCGGCGTTCTTCCTGGCAGCGACTGTGCTCGCCTGCGCATGGGTGATCGCGATGCGCCACGCGCGACGCCACGCCGCGAGCGTGGAACCCGCCACCGCCTGAACGCACGCGACCGGTTGGCGCGTCCTTGACGGGGACGTGCGGATGCTCGGTCGCCATGAGTGTTCCCGCATCCGCCGTCCCCGATGGCGCGCTCGCCGCGCGCCAGGCTGGGCTGGTCTACGTCAGCGATAACGAACCGGGCATCCGTCGCCAGAAGAAGGGCGAGGGCTTCGCCTATGTCGACGCCGACGGCGATGCAGTAACCGACGAGGACACGCTCGCGCGCATCCGGTCGCTGGCGATTCCGCCGGCCTATACCGACGTGTGGATCTGCCCGGATGCTGACGGCCATCTGCAGGCCACCGGCCGCGATGCGAAGGGCCGCAAGCAGTACCGCTACCACCCGGACTGGGCGTCGGTCCGCGGCGACGGCAAGTTCGAGCGCATCGTCGCGTTCGGCGAAGCGCTGCCCAGGCTGCGTCGCAAATTGTCGAAGGACCTCGCGCTGCCAGGGTTCCCTCGCGACAAGGTGCTGGCGATCGTGGTGTCGGTGATGGCGCGCACGCTGATCCGCGTCGGCAATGACTGCTACGCGCGCAGCAACAAATCGTTCGGACTGACCACGCTGCGCAACCGGCATGTCGGCTTCCTGCGCGGCGGCCGCGCGAAGTTCGCGTTCCGCGGCAAGTCCGGGCTCGACCACGAGATCGTGCTCGATGACGCGCAGCTGGTGAAACTGGTCAAGCGTTGCCAGCAGCTGCCGGGGCAGTCGCTGTTCCAGTACGTGGATGACGATGGCACCACGCAGCCGGTCGGTTCGTCGCAGGTCAACGACTACCTGCGCGAAGCACTCGGCGAAGCGTTTACGGCGAAAGACTTCCGCACCTGGGGCGGCACGCTCGCCGCGATCGAGAAGTTCGCCGCGATCGACGTGCCGGAGGATGCAAGCGAACGCGAACTCACGTCGATCGAGAAGCAGGTCATCTCCGAAGTCGCCGACGTGCTCGGCAATACGCCGGCTGTGTGTCGAAAGGCGTACGTCGACCCGGCGGTGCTCGAAGGCTGGCGCAGCGGGCGACTGCAGCAGATGACCGCGGGCGCACGCAATGGCCGCAGCTGGGAGCTCGCGGCGCTGCGCTTCCTGCGCGATGCGCGCAAGCGCGCCGCGTCGGCATCGCGTGCCGCGAAGAAGGCGCTGCGTACCACGCGTCGACGCACGCGCGCGACCGCGGAGAACCCGCCGCTGCGCAAGAGAACGCGTGTTCGTTCGCCGCAGACGGCCGTCACGCAGGCGAGTGCGCCGCCGGCGTAAGTGGTGTGGCAGCCGCGCGAACGCCGTCGCGCGACACCGATCACTCAGTCCCGGCGACGACCGCCGCGTCAGCTGCAGTCGCTCAGCCGCCGTGCCGTGGCAACAGGTGGAAGAGCTGCTTCGCGACGTCGTTCATGTCGGCGACCGACAGCAGCGTCGTCATTTCGCTGCGCAGGCAGTCGGCGAGGTCGCGGAAGGCATCGAGTTGCGCGGTGGACGGCGCACGCGGTTCGCGATCGATGACGCATAGCGTGCCGACCGCGAACTCGCCGGGCAGCACAATCGGGCAGCCGGCGTAGAAGCGGATGCGCGGCTCGCCGGTGACCAGCGGGTTGTCGGCGAAGCGCGCGTCCTCGCGTGCGTCGGGTACGACGAACAGCCCGTCCTGCAGGATCGTGTGGCCGCAGAACGACACCGCGCGCGGGGTGCTGCTCACCGCCAGGCCCTCGCAGCCGCGGAACCACTGCGCGTCCGGGCCGACGATGGTCACCATCGCGATCGGCGTGTCCATCACCACGCGCGCCAGCCGCGCATAACGCTGGCAGCGTTCGTCGCGCTCGGGACCGACGAAGTCCATGCGTTCGATCGCATGCACGCGGCCGGCTTCGTTGTCGGGGAAAGTGGGGGCAAGCATGGCGGCTCCGGGACGGCACGGCGGAGCACTTCACGGGCCCGCGGACAGGGCCGGTAACGGCCGCAGCGCCGGTATCTGCAGCGGCCGTGGGACGAAAGACGATCGGTCGCACGGATTGCCGATCCGCACCCTAAAGCTTTCGCTGAATGCGTCGATAGCGCGAGCGGCGACCTTCCGTACCTACGCGGATCGTCGCCTCCCTCCCCACTGGACGCCCGCCGATGTCGACTTCGCCGCAGCCCCGCAGCTTCCTCACCCACCTGCGCCTGCGTCGCCGCGACGCGCATCTGGAAGGGCGCATGGCCGCGATCGAACGCTCGCAGGCGGTGATCGAGTTCGATCTCGACGGCCACGTGCTCGATGCGAACGCCAACTTCCTCGATACGTTCGGCGTCCGCCTGGAGGACGTGCGCGGCAAGCACCACCGCATGTTCGTCGACCCGGCGATCGCCGCCGGCGACGAGTACCGCGCGTTCTGGCAGTCGCTCGCGCGCGGTGAGTTCGTGTCGGGCCAGTTCCGGCGCGTGCGCCCCGGCGGCGGCGAGGTCTGGTTGCAGGCCACGTACAACCCGCTGTTCGACGATGCCGGCCGCGCGGTGCGCGTGGTCAAGTTCGCCAGCGACATCACCGCGCAGAAGCAGCGCGACATCGACACCGGCGGCCAGATCGCCGCGATCGAGCGGTCGATGGCGGTGATCGAGTTCGAAGTGGACGGCCGCATCCTGCGCGCGAACGACAACTTCCTTGCGCTGCTGGGCTACGCCGCGGCCGACGTTACCGGCCAGCATCATTCGATGTTCGTCGACTCCGTCGAACGCACGAGCGCGGAGTACCGCGCGTTCTGGGCGTCGCTCGCGCAGGGCGACGTGCGCTCGGGCCAGTTCCGCCGGCGTACGCGTGACGGCCGCGAGGTGTGGATCGAAGCGAGCTACAACCCGATCCTCGACGCGGACGGTCGCGTCATCAAGGTGGTGAAGTTCGCCACCGACATCACTGCGCAGCGCAACCGGAACGCCGACTTCGAAAGCCAGCTGCAGGCCATCCACAAGGTGCAGGCGGTGATCGTGTTCGACCTGGGCGGCGCGGTGCTCGACGCCAACGACAATTTCCTGCGCACCATGGGCTACGCCCGCGAGGACATCGTCGGCCGCCACCATTCCATGTTCGTGCCGGCGGCCGACCGCGAAGGCAAGGCGTATCGCGAGTTCTGGGCGCGGCTCGGGCGCGGCGAAGCCGACAGCGGCCGCTATGAGCGCCGCACGCGCGACGGACGCGCGGTCTGGTTGCAGGCCAGCTACAACCCCATCCTCGACGGCGCCGGCCGCGCCTACAAGATCGTCAAGTACGCGACCGACGTGACCGAACAGGTGCAGTTCGCGAACGACCTGCAGATCCTGGTCAAGCGCGTCGAGACGTTCTCGCAGTCGATCACGGCGGGCGCGGGCGAGATTGCACTCGGCAACGACGACCTCGCGCGCCGTACCGAACAGCAGGCCGCCGCGCTCGAGGAGACCGCCGCCGCACTCGGTCGCATCGCTGCGTCGGTGGACGAGACGGCAAGCAACGCGCAGTCGGCCGACACGCTTGCTGTCGGCATGTCCAGCGCCGCGCGCGATGGCCATGCGGCGGTCGACCGCATGACCGCGACGATGCAGCGCATCCGCGAGTCGAGCAGCCGCGTGATGGACGTGCTTGCGGTCATCGATGGCATCGCATTCCAGACCAACATCCTGGCGCTGAACGCAGCGGTTGAAGCGGCGCGCGCGGGCGACCGCGGCCGCGGTTTTGCTGTCGTTGCATCGGAAGTGCGCGCGCTTGCGCAGCGCTGCGTCGCATCGGCCAAGGACATCAAGCGCATGCTCGGCGAGTCGGGCGAAGCGGTGGCCGAAGGCGGCGTGCGCGTGACCGAAGCCGATCGCGCGATGCGCGCCATCCTCGAAGCGGTGACGCGCAGCACGCAGCTCATCGCCTCGATCAGCGAAGCCACGCGCGCACAGGATCACGGCATGCGCGAGATCAACGCCGCGCTGCGCGGACTCGAGGAAACCACGCAGCAGAATGCGGCGCTGGTGGAGGAAGTCAGCGCGGCGTCGGCGTCGCTGGACAACGTCGCCGCCGAACTGCAGGGCGCGATGGTCGGCTTCGCTGCCGGCCGCGTGGCTATGTCGAACTGAAAATCAGCCGCAGGCGATGCGCGTGATTACGTTCGACGCGTCGACATACACGTTCAAGCGGCCTTCGATGTATTCCATCGTCACCGCCTGGTTCGGCTTGAGCACGCGCGCGGTCTGCGCGCCGGCACGCTGGCGCGCAGTCTCGACGTTCTGCGGCGTCGCCGGCTGGCCGACCAGCGACTGCGCGGCGTCACCATTGCATTGCGTGGCCGCGGGCGGCATCGGATCGGACATGGGCGGCGCCTCGGGCGTCGTGGTGCAGGCGGCGAGGGCGACGACGAGCGACAGCAGCGCGGTCGTGCGGACGGTGGCGGTCATGCGGACTCCAGCGGTCGAGCGGAACCGCAAGACTGCCGCCTCGAGCATAAGGCCGCGTCAACGCGGACCGATCAGCCGCAGGTGGTGCGGGTGATCAGCGCGCCGTCGTCGAGATAGAGATTGAGCCGATCGATGCGGGGATCGTCATCGCCCGCGGTCTGTTCCGGCATCACGAGGCGAACCTTGCGACTGCCGCTGGCCTGCCGCGCCTGGTCGACGATGCTCGCGCTCGCCGCGCGGCCGATCCATGCATCGGCATTGCCCGGCTGGCATGCGTGCACGATGCCGGCGTCGGCGGGGCCCATCGCGCTGCACGCGGCAACCGAACTCAGCAGCACGACGATCGGTACGAACAGGCGCGACCATTCACCACGAATCGAAGCTTGCAAAGGCATGCCGGCACTCCCGACACGATGAGGGATTTTCAGCCTCCGTTTCGCCGTGTCGTGATGACGTCAAGACTATTCAGTCGGTTCAGACGTGTCGTCGCACAGACGTAAGAGAAGCTGCGAAAGCGTGGCGACGTCCTGCCGGTTGTGCTCGGCGACGCGACGCAGGTTGGTCGACGCACCGCCGCGTAGATACGCGAGCCATGCGGCCGGTGCCTGCGAACCGGGAAGATCGTCCTCGCGCAGGATGCGCAGCGCTTCGCGTTCGATCGTCGCGAGCCTGCAGTTCTCCCAGCGCCCGCGCCAGCGACGTCGCGACGGATGCAGCAGGTCGAGATGATCGAGACCGTGCAGCGGATCCTTCAATCGTGCAAGTCGATATCGCGTGCGAAGTAGTGGTGCGTCATAGCTGCGCCCGTTGTAGCTCGCGAGCACGGTGGACGGTGACAGCCACGACGCGAACATACGCAGCATCGCGCGCTCGGCCGCCATGTTCGCGATGTAGAGCTGGCGCACGCGCAATGCGCCTTCGTGCCAGTCCGCCGCGCCGATCATGAAGGCGCGCGTGCCGGTGCCGCCTGCGAGCCCGGTGGTTTCGGTGTCGAAGAACAGAAGGTTGGTTGCATCGACGTGTCCGTCGCGACGTGCGAATGCGAGCGGAAGCGGCGCGGCGGGTGTCGGGTGCACGACCTGTGATTCGATCAGCCACAGGCCGTCGTCGATTTGTTCGCCGGGAAGTGTTCGATCGATTTCTCTCGCGCGCGGACGCGGCGATGGCGCGCGTTCGCGGAGACCGAGGAGCCGACGCAGTGCGTCGACGTCGACGCCTCGGGACGGTTTCGTGTCGGGCGTGACGTTTGATTCTGTCGCGGGCCCCGCAATCGCGTCGGCCGGGGACGACGACGGATCATTCGCCGCAGCACGCGTCGCCGCGTCGCCGTGCAACACGGTTTCCCACGGTGCGGCGCGGGCGTCGTCGCGCACCGGTTCGCGCAACGACGACGGCACCGACGAGGCGGGCGGCGCCGGCACATCGGTCGCACCCGCTTGGCGCTTGAGTGCGAGCAGCTTGTCGAGCGTCATGCTCATGCGTCGCGCTCCAGTGCACGGGGCGCATCGCTGCCGGTGATGGCGACAGTCGGGTTCGCGAGCAGGCCGAGCACCCGACGCGCGAGTGTCTTCGGTGACGAGGCGGACTCGCGCTCTTCATCGCTCGCGAGGATCGGTCCGACGCAGGCCGGGCAACCGGCGCGACAGTCGCAGCGTTCGACCAGTTCGACCGCGCGGTCGACCAGTTCCTTCTGCCGCGTCCACAACGGTTCGGACAGGCCGACGCCGCCGGGGAAGTTGTCGTACAGATAGATCGTCGGGACGAAGTGCTGCAGTTCGAACGGCGCGAGTTCCTGACCTTCGCCGCCGCGCACCTGGCCGCGACCGTTCGCATCGGCGGTTGCGAACCACGCACCGTCACCGTTGCCGACCGCCTTCTGCAGGTCGCGTGCATCGGCCATTACCGCCAGCGTCGCGACGACATGCAGCGCGTAACCCGCGCCGAGGAAGCCGTCGAGCGCGTCCTGCCGCGATGCGAACCACGCGAGCAGCTGCGGTTGCGGCAGCTGCCACCACGCGGCGGTGGTGTGCAGTTCCTGATCCGGAAGATTGACCGGCCCGTAGCCGATGTTCTCGTGCGTGTAATAGCGGATCTTCTTATAGCCCGCGACGCGCCGCACGACATGCACTTCGCCATGGTGCGCGCTGCCATCGCCGGCGCCCGTGCGGTCGAACTCGGCGAGCACCTTGAGCTTTGTGTAGTCGATCGAGTCGGTGTAGTAGTCGACGAACGTGCGCGTGACGTAGGCCTTGCGGCCTTCCCAGTCGAGGCGTTCGACCTGGTACGGCGTCGACTGCACCATGTGGATCGCGCCTTCGTACAACGTCAGCGCGGCGGCGGAATAGTCGACTTCCGCGATGATTTGCTGGCGGCCATCGGTGCGATCAACGACGACGAAGTTACCGTCGGCCACGCTGCGCAAGCTGACCGCATTCGCTGGATAACTGTCGGCGATCCACTCCCAGCGATCACCCTCGCGATGCACGACGTCGGTTTCGGCGAGCGCCTCCAGATACAACTCGGGTTCGATCGGGCCGAAGCGCTCATCGGCCACGAACGGTAGTTCGAACGCGGCGCAGCGGATGTGGTCGAACAGGATCAGCGGTTGATCCGGTGCGACGCGCGCGTGCTCCGGCGTCGCGTCGATGAAGAACTCCGGATGACGCACGACGTACTGATCCAGCGGTTGCGAGTTCGCGACCATCACGCCGAGCGACGGCTGGCGACGACGCCCCGCACGACCGAAACGCTGCCACGTGCCGGCGACGCTGCCCGGATAGCCGTTGAGGATGACGACGTCGAGCGAGCCGATGTCGACGCCGAGTTCCAGCGCCGACGTGCTGACGATGCCGTCGACATCGCCGGCGCGCATCGAGCGCTCGACTTCGCGACGTTCGGTCGGCAGGTAGCCGCCGCGATACGCACGGATGCGCGGCGGCTTGCGCGGGTCGTGGTCGAACACGTCTTTGAGGTACTTGGTCAGCACTTCGACCATCAGCCGCGTCTGGGCGAACACCAGCGTTTTCAAACCCGACTTGATCGCGATGCGCGCGATGCGGTTGCTCTGCGATCGCGCCGATGCACGCAGGCCGAGGTCGGGATTCACCACCGGCGGGTTCCACAGCAGCACGTGCTTGTCGCCGGTGGGCGCGCCGGATTCGGTGATCGCGGTGACGCCGTGCTCGATCAGCGCTTCTGCGTGCTGCTGCGGATTGCCGATGGTCGCAGAGCAAAGAATGAACTGCGGATTCGATCCGTAAAACGCGCAGATGCGCTTGAGCCGGCGCAATACATTGGTGACGTGCGAGCCGAACACGCCGCGATAGGTGTGGACCTCGTCGATCACCACGTACTGCAGGTTCTCGAAGAACTGCGCCCACTTGGTGTGATGCGGCAGGATGCCCTGATGCAGCATGTCGGGATTGCTGACCACGATGTCGCCGTGCAGGCGGATGGCCTGTCGCGCGTCCCCGGGCGTGTCGCCGTCGAAGGTGAAAGCTTTCAGGCCGAGATCGCCGGCGCGCGAGAGATCGAGCAGCTCGGCGACCTGATCCTGCGCGAGCGCCTTGGTCGGGAACAGGTACAGCGCCTTCGCGCCGCGCTCCATCGCCGCGGTGACCACGGGCAGCGTGTAGCAGAGCGACTTGCCCGACGCGGTCGGCGTGACCACGACCACGTGCTCGCCGCGTCGCGTGGCGTCCCAGGCCTGTGCCTGATGGCTGTAGAGCTGTTCGATCCCGCGCGACTTCAATGCGTTCGCGAGCGCGGCCGGCACGTCGGCGGGAATGTCGACGAACGCACCATCGCGGCCCGGAATCGTGAAGTGACCGGTGATGCGGTCGGCGTAGCGCGACGCGAGTGCCTGCGTCAGGCCGGCGCCGTCACCCTTGCGCAGCGCGCGCGGGCGACGCGTCATCGCGGTCGCCGCATCGTCCTCGAGGTCGATCCGACCGGTGTCCTGTCGCGCGAGTTCGCGCCCCGTCGTCGCCATCGTCCGCCCTCGTTAAGGTGAGGGCGGCATTGGGCCGCAGCCGCGTCGCAGCCTGTGAGTCCCGCGCGCGGCTGAGACGCGACGCGACGATCAGGCGGTGGCCGGCACCGCGCCGCGCGACCACGCACGCAGGCTGTGTACGGTCGGAATGCCAATGCCTTTCGCCTTGCGGTGCGTGTAAAGCGTGACGTGCGCGGGCGGCACCGGGAGCTGGCGGCCGAGCAGTTCACCGAGCCAGCGGTAGTACCAGTCGAGTGCGGGCAGTTCAACGAGTTCGATCACGCTCGCCACGGTGCTGCGCGCGCCGTCGTCGCCAGTGTCGGGGCGTTCGATCAGTCGACGCTGGCCCGTGCGCACGTACGACCAGTCCAGCGCTTCGAACGCGGGGCGCGTGGCGATGTCGAGCCGATCACCGAGTGCGCTGCGCAGCTCGCCACCGAGCTTGCGGCCGACCAATGTGACGTGCAGCTCTTTCTTCGCATCGAAGCGTCGTCCGTCGAATTCGAGCGCCTCGCCGGGCGGTGCGTCGTCGAGCGGAAGCACGAGGGTGTTGTCGTTCGACCAACCGGGCCACGTCGTCATCGCAATGCTCCGTCGAAGGGGTGAAGCGGAGTGGAGCATGCGTCCGTGTCGAAGCGATGGCAAAAGCGGACGCGAAAAAACCGTTCAGCCGACGTGCGGTGACATGCGCGCGGCATCAAGAGATTGTGCAATTCAGCCGCTAATTTGCACGCAATATTAAGCGTGCGGTGGGGATGATCAATTCGACGCTGATCGAGCGCTCGATAGCGTGGTTTCCATGAAGACCACTCCCCGCATCGCTGTCCGCCGCCGCGCCCCGGTCGCGTTGTTCGCGCTCGCTGCCGCCCTTATCACCGTGATCGATGTGCCGGCGTTCGCGACGGAAATCGTCACCGCGCCTGCACCTTCGCAGACCGCGACGATCACCATCGTCGAGCCCGCCATTGCGACGACCGCCGTGTCCGACGACACGCCGCTCGCGCCCGGCAAGTTCGAGTGGACGCCGAACGACGCCGCGACGGGTCCGGTCACGATCGTCGTGTCGCTGCCCGCGCAGATGGTGCACATCTATCGTGGCGACGTGCGCATCGGGCGTTCGACGATCAGCAGTGGTCGCGAAGGCCATGAAACGCCGCCGGGTGTGTACGAGATCCTCGAGAAGGATCGTATGCACCACTCGAACAAGTACGACAACGCACCGATGCCGTACATGCAGCGCCTGACTTGGGATGGCGTCGCGCTGCATGCCGGCAAGCTTCCGGGTTATCCGGCTTCGCATGGTTGCGTGCGCTTGCCGCTCGCGTTCGCCGAACAGCTCTTCCAGCTCACCGAGCGGGGCGGCCGCGTGATCGTCGCCGACGAAACCAACTTCAGCAGCGCGGTTCTTTATCCGGGCGCGCACGTTCCGGTGGACCCGTGGACGGGCCTGGAGCCGGGCATGAGCGCACCGGCGACGGCGGATACCGCATCGACGACGACGGGAACGACGGAAACTTCGGGCACGGCGGTCAGCGCGACTGCGGTGAGCACGCTCGCCGGCAACTGAGCCGACGAGTCATCTGATGCATCAGACGCCCGGCTTCGGCCGGGCGTTCGTCGTTGCGATGGTCGCGGCCGGTGCGTTCGCGCAATCGATCGGGTTCAGCGCGGCCGGTGCATCGGCGCGCAGCGGGAGTCGCGTGGTCGTCGCCGCGAGCAGTCGCACGTAGCGATCGGTGTACACGCGGGCGCAGCGCTGCGAGACGTGCGACCACTCCGGCAGCACCAGGCCCTGCAGCTCCGGGTGGTCCTCGAAATGGATGCCGTTGGAATGCGTGCGCGCGAGCAACGCGTCCCAGCCGAGGTGACGTGGAATGCGCCGCTCTTCGCGCAGCCGCAGCGGGCCGGCCGACGGCGGGCGGATGAATACGACGTCGCCACCGCGTGCGCGGATGCGCGCGACCGCGGCCTGCGACTTCGCCAGCGTCATCTCGATGGTCTTGGCGTCGATGGGCGGACGCGGCGGACGACCCGGCATGTCCAGCCAGGCGAGCCGCGCCTGCGTGCGCAACCACACGTCGGTTTCGATCTTCGACCACAGCGAACCCTGGCCACGTTCGTCGATCTGCAACAGCTTCCACGGCTGGAAATACCAGGACGCACCGCCGCGCCGCTGGCCGCGATCGGCGGTGTAGACCAGCGTGCTCAGCCTGTACGCCGGATCGATGAAGGCGAAGCGGCGTTCGAGCACGCGTGAGAGCAGGTAACCCGTGCGCTGCGACGGCATCTCGCTGTGGAAGCGTTCGAGCGCTGGTGCACCGTTGCCGGTGCTGTCGCGGAAGTACTGCATGTCGGCGAGGCCGACGATGAGCAGACCGTGGAAGTGCGGATCGTTGGCGACGTCCTCGAGGAACGGGCGCGGATTGGTGCCCGGCAACGCGAGCTGCAGCGGGCGCACGCCGGTGAGCTGCTGGAAGCGATCGAGGTCGGTGTCGAACAGGATGCGCGAGTCGCCGACGATCGCCACCGGCACGTTCGCGACGTCGATCTGCCGTCGCGCCGCGGCCCAGCCCGACGGCTCGAGCCCGTAATCACCTGCCTGCAGGCCGACGCGGCGCATCTGCCACTCCCAACCGGCCAGCGCAATGACCACGAGCATGAGCGCGACGACCGAGACGCCGCGCCACGGCTGCGACGGAATCGGACGTACCGGAACCGGTTGCGCCTCGCCCGGGCGATCGGCCGCGGTGGCGCGCACCGCTTCGGGCAGCGCCTCAAAACTGGAAATAGATGAAGGCATTGCCTTCTCCCTGTTCGATCACGATCGCGAACGCCATCGCCGCCCAGCCGAGCGCGACCGCGGGTGCGGGAATCTTCGTCACCACCGCTTCGAGCGTGGTGTTGCGCATGCGCCAGTGCACGCCGACGATGAGCGTGGTGATCAACGCGACCGCGCCGAGCTCGAACGCCGACAGCAGCGGCATCGGATGCGGCGTCGCGCCGGCCATGCCGCGCAGCATGGTGAACGCGCCGCCGAACGTCTTGGAACGGAAGAACACCCAGGTGATGTTGATCAGCGCGTAGGTCAGCAGCCCGAGCGCGAAGAATGCGAACGGCCCCGGTCGCCAGTGGCGGAAGCGCGAGCGCAGCACGCGTTCGCTGGCGAGGTAGAGCCCGTGCAGTCCGCCCCAGGCGACGAACGTCCAGTTCGCGCCATGCCAGAGGCCGCCGAGCAGCATCGTCAGCATCAATGCGATGTAGGTGCGCGCCGGACCGTGGCGATTGCCGCCGAGCGGGATGTAGAGGTAGTCGCGCAGCCACGACGAAAGCGTGATGTGCCAGCGTCGCCAGAAATCCGAGAAGCCGACCGCCGCGTACGGGAAGCGGAAGTTGTCGGGCATCGCGAAGCCCAGGCACATCGCCGCGCCGATCGCGGTGGTCGAATAGCCGGCGAAGTCGCAGAAGATCTGGCCGCTGAAGGCCAGCGTGCCGATCCATGCATCCAGCGCGCCCGGCGCGGTGCGTGCGTCGAACACGCCTTCAGCCGGCGGTGCGAGGAAGCCGTCGGCCAGCACCACTTTCATGAAGAGGCCGAGCGTCATCAGCGCAAGGCCGAAGCGGATCGCATCGCCGCTCGCGCGTCGTGGTTGTTCGAACTGCGGCACCAGTTCGGTCGGCCGCATGATCGGCCCGGCGACGAGGTGCGGGAAGAACGTCACGAACAGTGCGTAATCGAGGAAGTTGCGCGCGGGCATGGCGCGACGCAGGTACACGTCGAGCGTGTAGGACAGCGTGGCGAACGTATAGAACGAGATGCCGACCGGAAGCACGATGTCGGACTTCGGCGGTTGATACGCGACACCCAGCGAATGCATGAGCGCGGCGAAGTTCTCCAGCATGAAGCCGCCGTACTTGAACCAGACGAGCATGCCGAGGTTGACCACCACCGACAGCAGCATCCATGCCTTGCGTGCGACGGGCTTCTGCGCGCGCACGAGGCCTTGCGCGGCGTACCAGTCGACCACCGTGGAAATCCACAGCAGCAGGATGAAGGGTGGATTCCACGCCGCGTAGAACAGGTAGCTCGCGAGGAGCAGGTTGACCTTCTTCGTGGTCCACCCGAGTGGCAGCGAATGCATCGCCAGCACGAGCGCGAAGAAGACGGCAAAGGTGAGCGAGTTGAAGACCATGCGCGGGCTCCGGCGCGCAGCGCGCCGGAGCCGTTATAGGTCACGCTTGCGGCCGGTCGTGGGCCGCCCGTCGGCGCTGGGCCGTTACCGAACTGTTACGGACGTGCGCGGCGCGAAGTCCACGCGTCGACGCTCGCCGATCGCATCGCCATCGACATGGCCTTCGACGAGTTCGTAGCCCAGCAGTGCAAAAACGCGATCTCCGAGGAAGATCGGCCGCGCATTGCCGTACCAGTCCACGCAGCTCGCGCGGCAGGCATCGTCGACGCTGGTCGGATGCGAATCGAGCGTGCCCAGCGGCGACAGCGCGAGCGAGCGGTTGCGCAGGTACAGCACCGACGCGCCGGCATGCTCGCCGCCATGCAGGATCGGCAGGCCGAGCGTGCCGCTGTCGGCATCCTGCGGGCGATAGAAGAAGCCGTGCGTGCGCTGGTCGCCCTGCTGCGCGTCCGGTCGGCGGTAGTCGCCAGCGAGCGACGCCTTGTCGCCGCGCAGGCGGAGGCCGCTGAAGACCAGGTCGCTGCCGTCATTGCCGACCAGCACGCCGTCGTTGCCGAGTGCGTCGATGCGTTCCAGGCGATGCGCGAGCGTCAGCGTCTGCACGGGTGACGTGGCGGCATAACGCAACATGTGGACGGTCTGCGTCTTGTCGCCCCAGACGCCGTCGCCGTAGACCAGCCAGTCGCCGATGTAACGCTGGTGCACGTCGTAGGCCGACGTGCCGGGCAGCAGGCGGAACTGCTCGCGCTTGGCATGCGCATGCAGGTTGCCGAAGGCCGATAGCGGCACGCGCATCAGCGCCATGTCGCCGCCGCCGTCGGTCGCGCTCCACATGCGGTCGCCGTCGCCCTTGCGCGCGACCAGCACGTTGAGCCAGCCGTCCTTCTGCAGGAACGCCATCTGGTCGATCGGCCCGCCCCAGGCACCGAGCATCGACGGCGCGCCGCCATCGAGCGGCATGCGCACCACGCCCGCCGCGGCGGTGCCGTAGTCGTTGCGCTTGCCGGTGGTCCAGATGTAGACGGCGTCGTCGGACACGTAGAACGTGCTGCCCGGGCCGCCGAGCACCGCGGTCGCCTCGCAGTCCATCTCGGGGCGATCGAGGTCGCAGACCGACACCGTGTGCAGGGTGATGTCGTCATCGAGATCATCAAGGCCGCGATAGATGCGCGTCGCCGGCAGCATGCGATGGAACGACGCGGGCGTGGCGTCGTGTGTCCAGCGCCGGTACGCAGGCAGCGCGGTGCGCCAGTCGCTCCACGGATTCAAGTCCGACGGCGAATAGAACACGAGCTTGTGTCCGACCAGCCGGCTCGCGTAGTTGCGCGAGGAGTAGTAGTCGTTGCTGCGCAACTGATACGTGGCGCGGTACTGCAGGCCGCCGTCGCGCGCAAGGTCGAACAGGCCGACTTCCGTGCCGCCGCGTGCGTAGCTGTAGCCAATCACCGCGACGGTGTCGCCGCTGACCAGCATCTCGTCGTACCAGGTGCCGGAGGGATCGACGTCGGGGCCGAACGCATCCGCGCTGGCGACGGGTTGCAGCGCATCGTCGCCGACACGCACGGTGAACAGTCGGCCGCGACGCAGCACCACCAGCACGTCGCCGGCGCGCTTGACGATGTCGCCTTCGTCGACCCCCTGGACCTGGTTGTTGGTGATGGATTCGGCGCCGGCGGCGTCGGCGACCTGCATCGGCGCGGCGTTGTCGGACGATTTGCTCTCCGCGGCCATTGCGGGCGCCGGCGGAGGTGGCGGCACCGCCATCGCCATCGGGACCGCCATCGTCCTCGACTGGCGCGCGGCGTGCGCCTTCCACGCATTGAGCGCGCGCGTCAGCTGGGCCTCGCTGCGGAAGGGTTTCAACGTCGCGGCCGTCGCAGCCGGAGGGGCGAGCAGGCACGCGACGCACAGCATCGCGGCGGCACGGATCACACAGTTCGACATCGGAGCGCCCTCGAATGGAGTCGGCATGGCAAACGCGCGGACGCCCCGGACGGGGTCGACCGCCCTGCATCTTCGGGCTTCGCGGCCGTTACCGAAGGAGCAACCGACCAACGGACGAACCGCCGTGCCCGCCCTCAAGCTCGCCGAACTGATCGGCGCCCTCAGCTACGCGCTGGACCTCACCGAGGGCCAGCCGGGCGGGCATTGCCTACGCGTGTGCTGGATCGGCATGCACATCGGCGAGGCGATCGGGCTCGATGCGCAGTCGCGGTGGTCGCTCTATTACACGTTGCTGCTGAAGGACCTGGGCTGCAGCAGCAACGCCGCGCGCATCTGCGAGCTGTATCTCGCCGACGACCGCACGTTCAAGCACGACTTCAAGCTCGTCGGCGCCGGTTCGCTCGATCTTCTCGGCTTCATTACGTCGCATACCGGCGCGCACGTGGGATGGCGCCAGCGCATCGCCTCGCTGGTCAATATCGCGCGCAATGGCGATGCGATCGCACAGGAACTGATCCAGACGCGATGCAGCCGCGGCGCGGCGATCGCACGCCAGCTGCGTTTTCCCGAAGACGTGGCGCGCGGCGTGCATTCACTGGACGAGCATTGCGACGGCAGCGGTCGACCCGATGGCCTGTCGGGTGACGCGATTCCGATCGCATCACGCATCGCCTTGCTCGCGCAGGTGATCGACGTGTTCCAGTTCGCGCAGGGTGCCGAGGCAGCGCTGGCCGAAGCGCGGCGTCGCGCCGGCACGTGGTTCGATCCGCAACTGGTCGATGCGTTCGAAGCGGTGACGCGCGATCCCATGTTCTGGGCGACGCTGCAGGGCGATGCGCTCGAAGCCGCGGTCAACGCATTGGAGCCCCCGGGCCAGTCGATGCCGCTGGACGATGACTACCTCGACGACATCGCTGCCGCGTTTGGTGCGGTGGTCGATGCCAAGAGTCCGTTCACCGCCGGCCACAGTGCGCGCGTCGGCCATTACACCGATGTGCTCGCGCACGAACTCGGTGTCGATGACGGGCGTCGTCGCTGGTTGCGGCGCGCGGCGATGCTGCACGACGTCGGCAAGCTCGGCGTCAGCAACAGCATCCTGGACAAGCCGGGCAAGCTCGATGCGGACGAATGGATCGCGGTGCAGCGGCACGCCGAATTCACCGGCCAGATCCTCGGCCGCATCTCCGCGTTCGAAGAACTGGCACGCATCGCCGCCGCGCATCACGAGAAACTCGATGGCACCGGCTACCCGCTGGGCCTGACGTCGAACGAGATTGCGCTGGAGACGCGGATCATCACCACCGCCGACATCTTCGATGCGATCACCGCCGAGCGGCCGTATCGTGGCGCGACGCCGATCGATGAAGCATTGAAGATGATGCGCATGCACGTCGGCACCGCGCTGGATGCCGCGTGTTTCGAAGCGCTGGAAGCCGTGGTCGCGCGGGAACCGGCCTGACGGTCAGTGCGGCTGCGTGTCGGTCGCCGTCAAGCGATCGGATGTTCGATGCCAGTGCGGCTCGTGCGTCGCCAGCCATTCGTCGAAACCGATGATGCCGAGTTCGGCGGATGCCGCGATGTCGGCCAGCCGCGCCAGCACCCAGCCGCGATGCGCGCGACGCGTGCGCTTGAGTACACGCAAGGATGCGGCGAGGAAGGCGTCGACCGTGGCCGCGAGCAGCGGCTCGGCACCGTTCGGCCGGCGGCGACGCTCAGTCGCGCTGCGCGAAACCGCGAGTGCGAGCGATGCGAGTTCCATCTCGAGTTGACCACGCGACAGCACGCCGTCGTCGTGCCGTCCGTCCTGCTGCCCCGCCATGCCTTCAACCGCTTCCGAACCGGGCCGCAAGTTTGCGAACCCCGGCGTCACGATCATGTCGTGACGCCGCATTCACGTTCCTATATGCGGTCCTCGATCAGGCGACCTGCAGGATGCGAAGCGGGTTGTCCCAGTCGCGCAGCAGTTCGGCCTCGCGCGCCTTGGCCTTCTCGAGGTGCGCTTCCTTGACGTGACCGTAGCCGCGGATGTGTTCCGGGATGGACGCGATCTGTGCGGCGAGGTCGACGTTGCCGGCGTCGAGCTTGCCCAGCAGGCCTTCGACGGTGCGGAAGTAATCGGCGATCAGCTGGCGCTCCATGCGGCGCTCGTGCGTGCGGCCGAACACGTCGAGCGCGCCACCACGCAGGCCGCGCATCTTCGCGAGCAGCTTGAACGCGGTGAACACCCACGGCCCGTAGGCCTTCTTGACCCCGCGACCCTGCGCGTCCTTCTTCGACAGCATCGGCGGCGCGAGGTGGAAGCGCAGCTTGAAGTCGCCTTCGAACTGCTGCTCCAGGCGACGACGGAACTCGCCGCTGGTGTACAGGCGCGCGACTTCGTACTCGTCCTTGTAGGCCATCAGCTTGAACGCGTAGCGCGCGACGGCTTCGGTGAGATCCGTGCTGCCCGGCGCCTTCGCTTCTTCCGCTGCGCGCACCTTCCCGACGAAATCCGAATAGCGCTTGGCGTACGACGCATTCTGGTAGTCGGTCAGGAAGTTCACGCGACGCGCGATCACTTCGTCCAGCGAACGCGACAGGCGCGCATCGTCGAGCGGAAGGAACGCGACGTTGTCGTCGCCGTGCGACGGCATGTGGCGCAGGTCGTCGTGGTCACGCAGCGCGCGCGGCGCCGACGGGCTGCCGAACTCGTGGCCTTCCCACTGCGCCGGCGCGAGCATCGGCAACGCATGCGGCGTGGCTTCCGCAGTGGTGCGACGGTTGGTGGTCAGACCCGCGGATTCGGCGACGGTGAGCGGATCGATCGCGGCGAGGCGGCCCCATGCGAACGCGGTCTTGTTCATCTCGATCGCCGCGCCGTTGAGTTCGACCGCGCGCATCAGCGCATCGAACGAGATCGGCACCAGGCCCTGCTGCCACGCGTAGCCGAGCATGAAGAGGTTGGTCGCGATCGCGTCGCCGAGCAGCGCGGTGGCGAGTTGCGTCGCGTCGACCAGCAGCGGATCACCGCCATCGAGCGCACGACGCACCGCATCGACGATGTCGGCCGCCGGGAAGTCCATGTCCGGGCGCGTGGTGAACGTGCCCGGCATCGCTTCGTAGCTGTTGAGCACGACCTGCGTGCGACCGGCGCGCACCTTCGACAGCGCCCAGTAGTCGTTGACGACGACCATGTCGCAGCCGAGCACCAGATCCGCTTCGCCCGCGGCGATGCGCACGGCGTGGATGTCGGCCGGCTTGTTCGCGATGCGGATGTGCGTGGTGACGGCGCCGCCCTTCTGCGCGAGGCCGGTCTGGTCGAGCACGCTCGCGCCCTTGCCTTCGAGGTGCCCGGCCATGCCGAGCAGCGCGCCGATGGTGACCACACCTGTACCGCCGACGCCGGTGATCAGGATGTTCCATGGCTTGTCGAGCGCGGGCAGCTGCGGCATCGGCAGATCGACGAGGCGATCCTTCGCGTTTGATGCCTTCTGCTTGCGCAGGTTGCCGCCTTCAACGGTGACGAAGCTCGGGCAAAAGCCTTCGACGCAGCTGAAATCCTTGTTGCAATTGCTCTGGTCGATCTCGCGCTTGCGCCCGAACTCGGTTTCCTTCGGCAGCACCGACACGCAGAACGACTTCTTGCCGCAGTCGCCGCAGCCTTCGCAGACCAGCGAGTTCACGACCACGCGCTTGGCCGGGTCGACCATCTTTCCGCGCTTGCGGCGACGACGCTTCTCGGTCGCGCAGGTCTGGTCGAAGATGAGCACGCTGGTGCCCTTCACTTCGCGCAGTCGACGCTGCACGGCGTCGAGCTCGCGACGGTCGAGGAATTCGACGCCGCTCGGGAAGATCGACGCATCGCTCCACTTCGCGATGTCGTCGCTCAATAGAACGATTGTCTGCACGCCCTCGCTGCGCACCTGATGCGCGATCTGCGGAACGCTCAGCGTGCCGTCGACCGGCTGGCCGCCGGTCATCGCGACCGCGTCGTTGTAGAGGATCTTGTAGGTGATGTTGACGCCGGCGGCGATCGCCTGGCGGATCGCCAGCGAACCGCTGTGGAAGTACGTGCCGTCGCCGAGGTTCTGGAACACGTGCTCGGTGTCGGTGAACGCGGCCTGGCCCGCCCACGTCACGCCTTCGCCGCCCATGTGCGTGAATGTGTCGGTGTTCCGATCCATCCACGTGACCATGTAATGGCAGCCGATGCCCGCCATCGCGCGCGAGCCGTCGGGCACCACGGTCGACGTGTTGTGCGGGCAGCCCGAGCAGTAGTGCGGCACGCGCGGGAACGCGGCGCGCGGCAGGGCGAGTTCGCATTCCTTCTGCTCCATCCACGCGAGCACGTCGCGGATGTGCTGCGAATCGTGGAAGCGCTGGATGCGCTGCGCGATCACGCGCGCGATGCGTGCAGGTGTCAGCTCCGACGTCGACGGCAGGATCCACTCGCCGCTCTCGTCGTACTTGCCGACCACCGACGGACGCTCGGCCCAGTTGTACATCTGCTCCTTCATCTGGCTTTCGATGAAGGACAGCTTCTCTTCGACGACGAGGATGTCGGACAGGCCGCGCGCGAATGCACGCAGGCCGACCGGCTCCAGCGGCCACGTCATGCCGACCTTGTAGACGCGCACGCCGAGATCGCTGCACGCACGCTCGTCGAGGCCGAGGTATTCGAGTGCCTGCAGTACGTCGAGGTACGACTTGCCGGTGGTGATGATGCCCAGGCGCGCATCGGGCGAATCGATCACGATGCGATCGAGGCGGTTCGCACGCGCGAACGCCTGCGCGGCCTTGACCGCGTACTGGTGCAGGCGCATTTCCTGCTCGAGCGGCGGATCCGGCCAGCGGATGTTCAAGCCGTGCGGCGGCATCTCGAAGTCGGTGGGGATGACGATGTCGAGCGCCAGCGGATTGGCGTCCACCGAGGCCGACGATTCGACCGTCTCGGCGATGGTCTTGAAGCCAACCCAGCGGCCGGTGAACCGGCTCATCGCCCAGCCGACCAGGCCCATGTCGAGGATGTCCTGCACGCCGGCCGGGTTCAGCACCGGCATCAGCGCACTGACGAATTCGTGCTCGGAACCGTGCGGCAGGGTCGAAGAGCGACACGCATGGTCATCTGCTGCCAATGCAAGGACGCCGCCGTGCTTCGCGGTGCCCGCCGCGTTGGCGTGCTTGAACACGTCGCCGCAGCGGTCCACGCCCGGACCCTTGCCGTACCACATGCCGAACACGCCATCGACCTTCGAACCCGGGAACAGGCCGGTCTGCTGGGTGCCCCAGACCATGGTCGCGCCCAGGTCCTCGTTGAGGCCAGGGGTGAACTTCACGCCCGCGGCCTCGAGGTGCTTCTTGGCCTTCCACAGCTCCAGGTCGAACCCGCCGAGCGGGCTGCCGCGGTAGCCGGAGACGAAGCCGCCGGTGTTCAGGCCCAGAGCCTGGTCGCGCAGGCGCTGCATCAGCGGCAGCCGCACCAGCGCCTGCACGCCGGACAGATAGATGCGCCCGTCCACGCGGCTGTACTTGTGGTCCAGCGTGTAGTCGGGGTCGACGACCGAGCGCGTAAGGCCCGTGTCGGCCGAGGCGGGCGACGAAAGTTCGGCGGTACTGGTCATGCAGGCGGCTCCGACGCGGCCAATGGGCCGCGAGGTGGCGTCGGGAAGGGAGGCCGGCGGAGAGAGTCGACGCGCCGGCGAGCGGGAGAATTCTAGCAGCGGGGCGCGGATCTCCCCGTTCGGCGGCGTACGGGGCGCGGCTGTGGCACCGGATTTGCTTCTCCGCCGCGCGCGGCCGCGAGCCGCTCCCCCGTTCGTCAACGAAAGGTCGTACCCGCAATGATCGCCCGCACCCTTCTCGCCGCCGCGCTGCTCGCTCTGGCCGGCACCGTTTCCGCCCAGGCGCTGCCGCGCCAGGTCGAGTTCTACTTCGACGCTGACGCGCTCTCGCAGCGTCCCGTCCTCGAGATCAAGGATCGCAGCCAGACCGCCATCGATCGCCTCATGCGTTCGGTCGAGCGCAACGCCGAGCACACCCTGGAAGCCGCGCAGCTCGCGCACTTCGCCATGCAGACCGGTCGCAACGAGCTCGGCCTGAGCCTTTATGGACGCGCGATGTCGGGCATGGACAGCAACAACGGCCTGTGGCGCCCGGTGAAGTGGAACTACGGCTGGGACCTCTACCGCTCCGGTGATGCCGCTGGCGCACTGCGCGAGTGGTCGGACCTCGGCAACCGCGGCATCGCCTCGAGCTGGATGCCCCAGACCCTGGCAATCGCCCTCTGGAAGCTCGGCCGTAAGGACGACGCGATCCGCTGGTACGCCGCCGCCGTGCGCACCGAGCCGACCCAGTGGTCGACCGCCGCGCAGTACGCGCAGCTGCTGCCGCAGTGGAAGGACGACGAGCGCGCGACGCTGGCCGAAGTGCGGGCCGCATGGGCCGCGAATCCGCCGAAGTGGCCGTAAGCGGTTCCTTGTTCTGATGCATGACCGTCACCGCGGCATCCTGCCGCGGTGACGAGGCCCGTGTGGCACCAACGCCGCTTACACGGTCGCGCTTGCTAGATTGCCGCGTCTCCCGGCAACGCAGGCCGCGCTTGAACCTTCGACGCATCGCATCGCTGCTGGCCTTCGCGAGCCTTCCCGCGCTCGCCCAGCAGGCGCCCCCGCGCGATGCCGCGCCGTTGCCCGACATCGAATTCGCCGCCGACGTCCACATGGACAGCGTGCGGTTCGCCAGCGATCCGCAGACGCACGTGACCTTCGAAGGCGGCCCGCGCCTGGAGCATCGCCACGACGTCGAGCGCGATGGCCTGCCGACACCCGTTCGCGCTGGCACCTATAACAACGTCACCGTGGGCACCACGATCAGCGCGACGCTGCTCGATCCGACCGTCGACGCCACGACTTCCGCTTCTTCCCCGCCTCCCGAGGACCGCCCATGACCCGTCCGTTCCCGCGCGCGCTCGCCTGCGCGTTGCTGCTCGCCTCCGCGCCGCTCGCCTTCGCTCAGCAGTCCACGTCGACCGCGTCGGGCACCACGACGACGCCAGTCGATCGCAACGTCACGCCGGTCAGCCGCGTCGGCACGACAACGGGCACGACGGGTTACCGCGCGTCCTCGAGCAGCGACGAGCCTGACGTGCTGCTCGACATCCCGAACCTGTCGGTCGACGAGATCAAGCTCGACGTGCAGAACCTGCAGGCGCACATCGCGCTCAACGCGCAGCTCGCCAACCTGCTCAAGCTCAATGCCGGTGCCGATGTCGGCATCGAGCGCGTCAACATCCAGATCAAGGGCGTCAAGGCGCAGGTGCTGCTGAAGGTGCGGCTCGACAACGTCGCCGGCATCATCGACCGCACGCTCACCACCATCGATCGCAATCCGCAGATCCTCACCAAGCTGCTCGACTCGGTCGACAAGACGGTCGGCACGGTCGGCGGCGTGGCGAACACGGCGATTCGTCCGGGCGGCGTCGTGGACCGCACCGTCGGCACCGTGGGCGGCGTCGCGAACAATGCGATCCAGCCGGGCGGCGTGGTCGATCGCACGGTCGGCACGGTGGGCAACGTGGCCTCGGATGCGTTGAAGCCCGGCAGCGTGCTGTCGTCGACGGTGAATTCGCTGGGCCAGACGGTGCAGCGCGTGGTCGACGCGTCGGGCAACGTCGTCGAGCGCACGCTCGATGCCAGCGGCAAGGTGTTGAGTTCGCGCGTGGTGCAGCAGGCCACGGGCACGCGCTGATCGCATGACGGTGTCAGCCGCACGCCGGCTGAACACCGGTCTCGGCCCTGACGGCCGCTGCACGGCCGCTCCCGGATGCTCCGGTCTCCTTCTGGAGACCGCCGTGAGCGAATCCCTGCACGTCATCGCCAATGCGCATTCGCACAGCGGCGAGAACGCCGAAGACGAACTGCGGAAGGCACTCAAGGCTGCGGGCGTGGAGGCGACGCTGCACATGGTCGACGACCCGGCCAAGCTCGACGACGTCATCGCCCGCGCGATCGCGGCCAAGCCGCGTTGCATCGTGGCTGCGGGTGGCGACGGCACGGTCAATGCGGTGGCGAAGCATGCGATCGAAGCCGGCGTGACCCTGGGCGTGCTGCCGGCCGGCACGCTCAATCATTTCGCGCGCGACCTGGGCCTGCCCGATGATCTCGAAGCCGCCGCGCGCGTGCTCACCGAAGGCGAGATGCGCGAGGTCGACGTCGGCGAGGTCAACGGGAACCTCTTCCTCAACAACTCCAGCCTGGGCCTGTACGCGCAGATGGTCGCGCATCGCGACCAGATCCAGTCGCGACGTCACCTCGGCAAATGGTCGGCGCTGGTGCAGGCCTCGTGGCATGCGTTGCGCAGGCCGCAGGCGTTCTCCGTGGTGCTGCATGCCGATGGCGAGGAATTGCGTCGATACACGCCGTTCGTGTTCGTCGGCAACAACGATTACGTGGTGCAGGGCCCGCATGCCGGCGAGCGCGCCTGTCTCGACGACGGCGTGCTGTCGGTCTACGTGCTGCGCCCGCATACGACATGGGGCCTGATCAGTCTCGCGCTGCGTGCGCTGATCGGGCGCGTCTCGGACCGACGCGACCTCGACGCGATCGCGACCACCAGCCTCGTCGTCGAAAGCGGCAAGCACAGCGTTCGCCTTGCGCGCGACGGCGAAGTCGAGATGACCGACTCGCCGGTGCGCTTCCGCGTGATGCCGCGCGCGCTGAAGGTGCTCGCACCGCGCCCGGAGCCCGCCTGATGCGTACCGTCGTCCAGATTTCCGACCTGCATTTCGGACGCGTCGATCCCGCGCTGCTCGAACCGTTGCGCCGCGCGATCGTCGACATCAAACCCGACGTGCTGGTGGTGTCCGGCGACCTCACCCAGCGCGCGCGCAATGCGCAGTTCGAAGAGGCACGCGACTATCTCGCGACCTTGCCCGGACCGCAGATCGTCGTGCCCGGCAACCACGACATTCCGTATTACGACGTCGCGCGCCGCTTCCTGTCGCCGCTGACGCGATTCCATCGCTACATCACCGATGTCGAGATGCCGACCTTCGTCGATGACGAGATCGCGGTCGTTGGCGTCAACACCGCGCGCTCGCTCACGTTCAAGGGTGGGCGCATCAACGTCGACCAGGTGCGCGAGATCGAGCAGCGTTTCCACGGCCTGCCGGAGAACGTCACGCGAATCGTGGTGACGCACCATCCGTTCGACGTGCCTGCGGGTGGCGACGAGGAGGACGTGCTCGGTCGCGCGCCGATGGCGATGTCCGAGTTCGCCAAGGCCGAAGTCGACGTCTTCATGTCCGGCCACCTGCACCACAGCAACGTCGGCACTACCGCGCATCGCTATCGCATCGCCGGCTTCCAGGCGCTCGTGGTGCAGGCCGGCACGGCGACATCGACGCGCGAACGCGACGAGGCGAACGCGTTCAACGTGCTGCGCATCGGCGAGACCGAGCTGGCGGTGCAGACCTGGCGCTGGACGGCGGACGCGCGTGCCTTCGTGCAACAGGCCGAAGTGATCTATCGCTACGTGCACGGTACCGGCTGGCAGCCGGCCTGAGTCAACCGAAGCGCGCGAACTCGACGAAGCCGTCGTCGTTCGCCACCACCGCATAGGTCGGACGTCCGGAACGCGCATGGAATTCATGCGCGACGCTTTCGGCGGCGCGTTCGGCCCAGTCGCGCGTATTGATCCATTCGGCGTGGCCACAAGGGCGGCGCAACAGCCAGCCGTCTTCAATCGGTTCGATGACGATGCGTTGCATGGCGGCGTTCCCGTGGAATGCCGCGCAGTGTGGAGATCGCGATTACACCGCGCCGTCGGTGACCGACGCAGCGCGGCGTCGGACAAATCCGAAACGCTGGCTCAGTCCGCCGGCACCGTGCGGCCCTGCGCCCAGTCGCGCAGCGCGGCCACGCGTTCGCCCATCACCACCGACAGCGGGCGCGTATTGCGCAGTTCGCCGCGCAGAGTGAAGTCCGACAACGCAACGCCGGCGGCATGCGCGGAATAGAGCCCCGACACAATCGCCTGCTCGATTTCCGCGCCGGAGAACCCGTCGCTGGCGCCCGCCAATGCGCCAATGTCGAACGTCGACGGATCCAGCCCGCGCTGTTTCATGTGCACGTTGAAGAGCTGTTCGCGCGCCTCGCGGGTGGGCAGGTCCACGAAGAAGATCTCGTCGAAACGCCCCTTGCGCAGCAGTTCCGGCGGCAGCGCGTCGATCTGGTTCGCGGTGGCGACGAGGAACACGCGCGACTTTCGCTCGGCCATCCACGTCAGCAGGAAGCCGAGCACGCGACGCGAGACGCCGCCATCGCCATTGCCTTCGTCGGTCGACACGCCCTTCTCGATCTCGTCGATCCAGAGTACGCAGGGTTCGAGCTGCTCGACGGATTCCAGCGCCTGCCGCAGGTTCTTCTCGGTCTCGCCGTGGAACTTGTCATACAGCGTGCCGAAGTCCAGCCGCACCAGCGGCACGCCGAAACCCGCGGCGACGGCCTTGGCCAGCATCGACTTGCCGCAGCCCTGCACGCCGAGCAGCAGCATGCCCTTGGGCGGATCGAGCCCCGGCGGTGGCTCGGCGGCGAGGAACACGTTCTTGCGCTGCGCGATCCAGTTCTTCAGGCGACGCGCACCGGCGACGTCGTCCATGTGCGCGCCGTCGTACTCGTAGGACAGATGGCCGCTGCGGTTGAGCAGTTCGAACTTGAGCTTGGCGAGTTCGGGCAGGTCGTCCTGGCCGAGCGCGCCGTCGCGGAAGATCAGGTGGCGTGCGATGCGGCGCACGTCCACCGGATCGAGCCCGCGCAGGTTGCGCACGATCTGCTGCACGGCTTCGGCGTCGACCTGTACGCGTCGCCCGCCGTTCTCGCGCGCGAAGTTGTCGGCTTCCTCGCGAACGATCTTCAACCGCGCGTTCGCGTCGGGCAGCTGCGGACGGAAGCGCACCGCGAGCGATTCGAGATCCGGCGGCAGCTCGACGTTCTGGCCGACCAGCACGATCACGTGCGGCTGGCAGTCGCGACGCTGCACCAGGTCGCGCAGCATGCGCTGGCTGCCGGCGTAGCCGAGGTAGGGATGCATGTCGAACAGCACGTAGACGCCGCGCTGCTCGGCGTCGCGCATCGCCTGGAAGGTATTCGTCGCATCCGGCGCGATGTGCGGCGGATCCTCGCGGTCGAAGTCGAGCCGGCGCAGGCCTTCGGTGATCGACCACCGGTACAGCTCGCGCCACACCTGCATCAGCGCCTGGCGGAAGAGTTCGACCACGCGTGCCTCGTCGCGGGTCTCGATCACGATCAGCGGGGTGTTCGCGCGGATCAACGCGACGAGGTCGTGCAGTTCACTCATTCGAAGCCGTCCCGGCCGGGCGTCCGGCGCCGGCGAGCGCGAATGATACGGGCAGCGCGACGCACGCCGCCGATGCCGCGCGCGGTGTAGCCTCGATGGCGACCGTTCACTTCGCGGCGACCGCGAAGCCCCAAGCTGATGCCACCCAGGAGTCCGCCGACCATGCGCCATCTGATCCTGCTGCGACACGCCCACGCCGAAGCCCCGCAGTCGGGACAGGCCGACGCCGATCGACCGCTCTCGGCGGAAGGGCAGGCCGCGTCGGAGGCGGTCGGGCGTTGGCTGGTCGAGCACGGCGAAGTGCCGGACGTTGTGCTGATCTCGCCCTCGCGCCGCACCCGCGACACGCTGGAAGGCGTGATGCGCGCGACCGGCTATATCGACCAGCGCGTCGAGCCCGGCATCTACGAAGCCACGCCCGGCGAGCTCATCGAGATCGCCGACCGCTACCGCGACACGCGCCGGGTGATGCTGGTCGGCCACAACCCCGGCGTCGAGCAGCTCGTCGCGCTGATGGCGAGCGGTCAGTCGGGCGACTACCGCGGCGTGCCGCCTGCGGGCGTGGTCGTGCTGTCGATGCCGGCCGACGCCGCGCTCGAGCCCGGCGTCGCCGAGCTCACCCAGTTCTGGTGGCCGTGACGCCGCGCATCGTCGTTGCCCTGTTGCTCGGCATGGCCTGCGGGCGCAGCCCCGCGCAGGCACTGGACGTCGCCCGTTCGCGCATCGCGTTCGACATTCACACGCGCATCGGTTCGCCGGTGCGCGGAAGTTTTCCGGCATTCGATGGCCGCGTCGACACGCTGGCCGACGGGCGCCGCCGGGTGCACCTTCGGCTGGATGCGCGCGAACTGCGCGTCGGTGCATCGGACTACTACACGAAGCTCGCGCGCGGGCCGCAGTTGTTCGACGTCACCCATTACCCGGATATCGAATTCACTTCCGACCCGTTTCCGGCGACGTTCGCGCATGACGGCGGGCGGATGGAAGGCGTGTTGCGCATGCACGGCGTCGAGCATCGCGAACGCTTCGATCTCGCCGCCACGAGTTGCGCGCGACCGGGTTACGACTGCCCGATCCTCGCGTCGGGCCGCGTGAGCCGCGATGATTACGGTCTCGACGGTTGGCGCTGGGCGCTGGCCGACCGCGTTCGTTTCCAACTGAATGTCCTGTTTGTCGACTGACCGGTCCCCATTGCCGCGCCTGTTCGTGCTGCTCCTGCTGGCGGCGATGCTCGCCGGCTGCGCGGGCATGTCCGCGCGCGAGATGCGTCGCGTCGATACGGTGGTCGATGCCGCGCGTCCAACCACCGTCGACTGCGATCAACCCAATGCCTGCGCGCGGCCATCGCCGCTGCATGAACTGGCCGGTCGCGCCTTCAGCGAGTCCACGCCCGAGCAGCCGCATCACTACACGATGCTGCTCGATCGCGGCGCCGATGCATTGCTCGCGCGCGTCGACCTGATCCGCAGCGCCACCACCAGCATCGACCTTCAGACCTACATCTTCGACGAGGACGACGCGTCACGTTTCGTGCTCGACGAGCTCGTTGTGGCGGCGAAGCGCGGCGTGCACGTGCGCATCCTGATGGACCAGTTGTCCGCATTGAAGCGCGTCGAAACACTGGCCGCGCTCGCCGGCGTGCACGCGAACCTGCAGGCGCGCATCTACAACCCGGTGCTCGGTCGCGCGCGCATCAGCTATCCCGGTTATGCGCTCGCTGCTGCGTGCTGCTGGCACGAACTCAATCGCCGCATGCACACCAAACTGTTGCTGGTCGACGGCGCGGTGGGCATCACCGGCGGGCGCAATTATCAGGACGACTATTACGACTGGAGCGAGGAGTACAACTTCCGCGACCGCGACGTGGTGATCGCCGGCCCCGCCGCGCGCGTCATGCACGACAGCTTCGAGGCGTACTGGCAGGACCGCCGCGCGGTGCCGATCGAGCATCTGTCCGACGTGGGCAAGTCGCTGGTGCACGACGGCATCCCCGCGTTGCCCAACGGTTACGAACATCCCGAACGCCTGCGCGCGGCAAAGGCGCTCGTCGACGATCCGTCATTCGTGACGCGTCGCCTGATGGGCAACGTGATTCCGGTGTCGGATGTCGAATACGTTGCCGATCCGCCGGGGAAGGTCGAAGCCAGCGGGCTGTCGCCGGCCAGCGTCACCCTGCGCGACCTCATCCTCGGCGCGAAGGCTCGCGTCATGCTGCAGACGCCGTATCTCGTGCTGTCGAAACCGGCGCGCGAGATGTTCAGCACGCTGCACCAGCGCACGGATCCGCCGCGCGTGATCATCTCGACCAATAGCCTGGCCGCGACCGACGCGTTCATCGCGTACGCGCTGTCGTACAAGTACAAGCGCCGTTACCTGCGTGAGTACGGTTTCAACATCTACGAGATGAAGCCGTTCCCGCAGGACGTGCCGATCGACGTCGCCACCACCGGCGCGGTGCCGGTCGACGTCGTTCGCAACAACGCATTGTCGACCGCGGCCGCTCCGCCGAACAGCGCAACACCCGCGACCAGCGACGTGCCGAGCGCGACACCCGCGCACGTCAACTGCGATCGCCGCAGCGTCGTCGACTGCGACATCGCGCGGCAGAACGCGCGTCGCGCCACGCCGCGCCCGCTCGAGCGCGAATTCGCGGCGCTCGCCTACGGCAGCCGACGCAGCAATTCGCCGGTGCCGCTGGAACGCGCCGGCGTGCGCATGGGCCTGCACGCGAAGTCGGTGGTGATCGACGAGACCGTCGGCATCGTCGGCACGCACAACTTCGATCCGCGCGGTGATCACTACAACACCGAGTCGATGGTGGTGGTGCGCGATCCGACGTTCGCACGCGCGCTCGCCGCGAGCATCGGTCGCGATATCTCGCCGGCGAATTCGTGGGTGATCGCGCCGCGCGACAAGGCGCCGGTGCTGTCGGGCGTCGACTACACGGTGACCAAGGCGTCCGAGCAGTTGCCGATCTTCGACCTGTGGCCGCGACGCTACGGCACCAGCTACGAATTCCGGCCGTCGACGAAATGCCCGTTGCCATTGCCGCCGGATGATCCGCGTTTTCGCGACTGCTACGAACCCGTCGGCGATTTCCCCGAAGTCGCGATCGGCTTCAAGACGGTGATGACGCGCATCTTCACCGCGTTCGGCGCGGGGCTCGCACCGATTCTGTAAGTCATCCGCCACGACACGGAGGTCGACATGTCGCATCGTCCCGCAGGCCATCCCGCGGTTGCGCCGTATCTCGTCGTCGAAGATGCCGCCGCGCAAATCGCATTCCTCGTCGATGTATTCGCCGCGGTCGAACGCGTGCGTCATGCCACGCCGGACGGCGGCATCCGCCATGCGGAAGTCGCGATCGAGGAGTCGATCGTGATGATCGGCGAGCGTCCCGGCGCCGCGATGAGCGCGTCCGTGCATGTCTACGTGCCCGATGTCGATGCCTGCCATGCGCGGGCACTCGCGGCCGGGGCGACCAGCGTGGTCGAACCGCGCGACCTTCCTTATGGCGACCGCAGCGCCGGCGTCCGCGACCCGCAGGGCAACCTCTGGTGGCTCGGAACCTATCGCGCGGCGGCCGCTGGAGCGGGCTCGGCCGGCTAGTCCATCGGTGGGGTGACTTCTGGCCCATGGCGAATCGTCTAGGTGTTGTACTCTACCAACACACCGATTCACCAACTCACCGAGGAAGCCGCCATGACCACCACCGAACGCACCGCCCCGACCGCGAACCCGACCCCGGCCGAAACCGCCCGCGTTGTCCCCTTCACCCTCTCGAACCCGCGCGAACGCGACTTCGGCGTCGGCTACGGCAAGAGCAGCGGCTACGCGACCACCCGCCGTTACACCACCGAATGGGCCGGCCCGCGCTTCCGCGTCGCCTGATCTGTCGACCGTAACGACCATGTTCCGACCGACCGCCCTTCGCGCCGCCACCGCCGCCGGCCTCGCCTTCGCGATGGCCATGAGCCCTGCGAGCGCCGCGAAGGGCCGTCTTGGATTCGCCGTCGACATCGAGACCTCCGGCTTCTTCCTGACGCCGACCCTCGAACGCGTCACCGTGAAGACGGTGACCGCCGGCTCGCCGGCCTCCGCGGCTGACCTGCGCCCGGGTGACCAGGTGCTGGAGATCGACGGCGCCGCCGTCCACGGGCTGCCCGCACGACCGCTCGGCGCGAAGTTGCACGACCTGCAGCGCGGCCAGCACCTGCGTATGACCGTGCGCCATGCAGACGGCCGCGTCGCCACGCTGGACCTCATTGCCGGCTGATCCGCGCGACCGCGCACGGTATCGTGGCGCGATGACTTCGACCGCCTCGCCGTTCCGCGGCACGACCACACTCGACGACCTCAACGCGCTGTCCGGGCACACCGCGATGGTGCCGCTGGGCATCCGATTCTCCGAACTCGGCGCCGATTTCCTGTGCGCGACGATGCCGGTCGACGACCGCACCCGCCAACCCTATGGCCTGCTGCACGGCGGCGCCTCGGTGCTGCTCGCCGAAACGCTGG
The DNA here is from genome assembly GCF_054057595.1 of Lysobacter sp. HA18. Taxonomy (NCBI): domain Bacteria; kingdom Pseudomonadati; phylum Pseudomonadota; class Gammaproteobacteria; order Lysobacterales; family Lysobacteraceae; genus Lysobacter; species Lysobacter sp. HA18. The sequence goes on along the minus strand of NZ_JBSRZL010000001.1, from coordinate 40,285 downwards.
GCTCGACCGCCGGCAATATGTGCGTGCCCGAAGACCGCATCTGCGTCGGCATCGAAATCAACGCCAACCATGTGCGCGGCGTACGCGAGGGCGTCGTTACTGGCACGGCGCGGCCGTTGCACATCGGCGCGAGCACCCATGTCTGGGAAATCCGAATTGAGGACGAGCGCGGCAAGCTGGTCTGCATCTCGCGGCTGACGCTGGCCGTGGTCGCGCGGACGCCCGCTTGATCGACGATCGCGTTCCCGGGGGCCGCATGCGTCCGGTATCGTGCCGCCGATGAACGCGCCCACGTCCCCCGCAGGCGCCGCACCGGGCGCTGCCGTCCTGCGCGCGCTCCGTTACCTGATCCGCGTGCCGATGCTGCTCTGGCATGCGCTGATCCACCTGCCGCTGCTCCTGCTCGTGCTGACGCCGTTGGCCCGGAGCTGGCGGTGGGGCGACGAGCCCTTCCAGCACCGCGCGATCCGCGCCTGGCAGGGCGGGCTGATGTGGATCTTCGGCTTCCGCCTGCGTCGCGCGGGCACGCCACTCGAAGGCGCGACCATGTTCGTCGCCAACCATGTCGGCTGGGTCGACATCTCGATGCTGCACAGCCAGCGGATGATGGGTTTCGTCGCCAAGGACGAGATCGCGGCCTGGCCGCTGGTGGGCTGGCTGGCCGCGCGCGGGCAGACCATCTTCCACCGCCGCGGCAGCACCGAATCACTGGGTGGCGTGCTGGGCGAGATGGTCCGACGCCTGCAGCGCGGCGATTCGGTGGGCGTGTTCCCCGAAGGCGGCACTCGCGGCGGCACCGAGATCGGCCCGTTCCACGCGCGCATCTTCACCGCGGCGGTCGACGCCAACGTACCGGTGCAGCCGGTCGCGCTGATCTACGGCGAGAACGGCGCGGCGCAGACCACGGTCGCCTTCGGCCGGCGCGAGAGCTTCGGCGCGAACCTGATCCGTCTGCTCGGTGAGCCCGCGCGCACCGCGACCGTGCATTTCCTCGAGCCGATCGCGGCCGGGCAGGAAGACGGTCGACGCCGCATCGCCGACCTCGCGCGTGCCCGCATCATCGCCGCGATGGGCGGCTGAGCCGGGATGTCGACGGTCGACTTCGCGCCACCGCGCGGCCTGCGGAACGCCCACCTGCAGACCGTCCTCGGCACCAGTCCGCTGCGCGGTTACCTCGGCAAGCGACGACTCGCCGCGCAGGCCGCGCGCACCACGACGCACTTGGTCGACGCCGGCGACGGTGTGCGCCTCGCCGGCGTGCACGACGAACCCGGGAACGGCGCGAGCAAAGGCCTGGCCCTGCTGCTGCACGGCTGGGAAGGCAGCGTCGACTCCAGCTACATGCGTCTTACCGCCGCCGAGCTGCTCCGACGCGGCTGGTCGACATTCCGCCTCAACTTCCGCGACCACGGCGACACGCACCACCTCAACGAAGAGATCTTCCACTCCGGTCGCATCGACGAGGTCGTGCGCGCGGCGGTCGACGTATCGCGACGTTTTCCCGCATCGCGCACGGTCGCCGCGGGGTACTCGCTGGGCGGCAACTTCGCATTGCGACTCGCTCTTCGTGCGACCGCCGCCGGCCTGCGCCTGGAGCGCGTCGCGGCGGTCTGCCCGGTGATCGATCCCGCGCACACCATGGACGCGATGGATCACGGTGTCGGCGTCTATCGACGCTATTTCGAGCGCAAGTGGCGCGGTTCGCTGCTGCGCAAGCGCGAGCTGTATCCGCACCTCACGCACCTCGACGACCGCACGCTCGGCCAGCGCCTGCGCGAGATCACCCGCGCGTTGGTCGAAGGCCATACCGACTACGGCACGCTCGACGGCTACTTCGACCGCTACACGATCGGTGGCGACCGCTTGGCCAAGCTCGACGTGCCGGCCGAAATCCTCACCGCGGCCGACGATCCGGTGATCCCGGTCCACGACTTCGAGACGCTGACGCTCGCGCCGTCGACCAACCTCGTCGTCACCCCGCACGGCGGCCACTGCGGCTTCCTGCAGAACGCGCGGCTGGACGGCTTCGCCGAACGTTGGGTCGCCGACGTGCTCGACCGTCCGGCCGGCGCTTAGCCCCCGCTACAATCCGGGGTCGCCTCGCTCGATCTCCGGAATTTCCATGTACGACACCGTCCTCGACGCGCTCCGCCGCGGCGCCGCCGACGAAGCCCTGTCCGCCGCGCAGTCGCTCGTCGAGCAGCAGCCCGACGACCTGCGCGCCCAGCGCCTGCTCGCCGCCGCGCAGCGTCTTTCGGGTGATACCGATGCGGCGTTCGCCACGCTCGACCGCGCGCTCGAACACCATCCCGAAGATGCCGACCTGCACCTCGAACGCGCAGGCCTGCTGCTGCAGTCGCGCGACCTCGACGCGGCGGAAATCGCGCTGGCACGCAGTGTCGGCCTCGATCCCAACCAGTTCCCGGCGTACATCATCCAGGCGCAACTCGCGCTGGCACGCGGTGAGCTGGACGAAGCCGATCGCCTCGTCCGCACGGCCGCGCGCATCGCGCCGCAGCATCCGCAGCTGAGCGCGGTCGAAGGCCTGCTCGCACTGCGTCGCGGTCGCCCGGATGAGGCGCTGGCCCTCGTCGCGACTGCGAGCAAGCACGCACCCGACGAGCCGTTGCTGCGCTACGCGCTGGGCGCGGCGTATCTCGCCAAGGACCATCTCGCGTTCGCCGAACAGGCGTTCCGCGGCGTACTGGAGACGTCGCCCGACAACCACGCGCTGCGTGCGCTGGTCGCCGACATCGTGCGCCGGCAGGGCCGCGCCGAGCAGGCCGCCGAGGAACTCGCACCGCTGCTCGACGATCCGCGTACCGGCCCGGGGCTTCATCGCCTCGCCGGTGAGCTCGAACTCGCGGCCGGCCGCGTCGATGCCGCACTGCCGCGCCTCAAGCATGCGTTGGCGATGATGCCGGGCGACCGCCGCACGCTCGCCGCGCTGATGGCCGCATGGCAGCAGCCCGAGTCTGCAGGCGATGCGCGCGGCACGCTCGACGCCGCGCTCGCGACGCACCCGCACATCGAAGACCTGTGGCTTGCGCGACTCGGCGTCGAAACGTTCGCCGGCCCGGAAGCGCGCGCGGTCATCGATCGCTGGATGGCGGCCATGCCCGACCATCCGCCCGCGCTGATGGCGCGCCTGACCGTGCTCGACGCGGGTGGCGACGCCGAAGGCGCGGAAGCGATCGCCTACCGCATCGTCGACATCCAGCCGGGCCACACGCTGGCCGAAATGCGTCTGCTCAACGGCCTGATGGATCGCGACCCGGAAGGCGCCGTCACCCGACTGCATGGTCTGCTCGAACGCGTTGCCGATCCCGACATCGCGCGCGCACTGCGGCAGCTGCTCGGCTTCGCGCACGACCGCGCCGGCCAGCCACGCGAAGCAGTCGCCACGTGGCTCGCGTTGCATGCCGAAGCCGCGTCGATCCGCATGGAACCGCCGCCGGCGACGGGCTATGCGGGTCCGTGGCCGGAGCGCGCGCCGCGTCCGGACACCGCGCCGATCACCGTCTTCCTGTGGGGCGCACCGGGCTCGATGATCGAGCGCCTGTCGCGCACGCTGGAAGTGGCGGGCGGCCCGCTGCTGCAGGACCGCATCGGCCCGAACCCGCCGGTCGATCCGTTCCAGCGCGTCGACACCGGCCGCGCACTGGTCGACGGCAGTCTCGATAGCGCCTACCTCGCTGCACAGTGGCGCGCGGCGCTGCCCGGCCGCGGTGCGCGCGAACGCGTCGTGTTCGACTGGCTGCCGTTCTGGGACAACGCGTATGCGCTTGCGCTTCGTCCGAACATCCCCGAGGCCGGGCTGCTGATCGCCCTTCGCGACCCGCGCGACATGCTGCTCGACTGGCTCGCCTTCGGCGCCCCGGCGCCGCTGCGTCTTGAGTCGGCGGTCGAGGCCGCGCGCTGGCTCGCCGGCCAGCTCGAACAGGTTGCCGACATCGAGGCGGGCGACATCGTCCCGTTCCGCATCATCCGCATGGACGACATCGCGCACGATCCGCGGGCGATCGCGCAGGCCATGGCCGACGCGCTCGACCTGCGCGTGCCGATCGCGCCGCCGCAGGCCTACGGCCCAACGCGCATGCCGCGCGACCACTGGCAGCGCTTCGCCAACGTCCTCGACGAGGCGTTCGCGATCCTCGGCCCGGTCGCCGCGCGCCTGGGCTACACCGCCTGATCGAATCGACCGTCCCCACCGGAGATCGCCATGCACCTGACCAGTGACAGCTTCCAGCATCGCCAGCGCCTGCCCGACGAGTTCGCGGCCGGTGTGCGCAATGGCGACGACGTCGGCTTCGGCAGGAACCGCAATCCGCACCTGCGCTGGGACGACGTGCCGGCCGGCACAAAGTCGTTCACCCTGCTGGTGATGGACCCCGACGTGCCGACCGTGCCGGAAATGGTCGGCAAGCCCGGCGTCGAAATTCCGGTCGACCAGCCGCGTTGCGATTTCACCCATTGGGCGATGGCCGACATCCCGGCCGACGTGCGCGAGATCGCGGCCGGTGCGTACAGCGACGGCATGGTGCCGCACGGCAAGCAGGAGCCTGCGGGTCCGGCCGGCAGCCGCCAGGGCCTCAACGACTACACCGGCTGGTTCGCGGGTGACGAATCGATGCGTGGCGACTGGCGCGGTTACGACGGCCCGTTCCCGCCGCCGAACGACCTGCGGCTGCATCGCTACTTCTTCCGGCTGTTCGCGCTCGATGTCGCGACGCTCGAGCTGCCGGAGCGCTTTGCGTCGGCCGATGTGTTCCGCGCGATGCACGGCCACGTGCTCGCCGAAGCGACGCTGCAGGCCAGCTATTCACTGCATCCGGACGTCAAGGGCTGAAGCATTCCGCCGTTAGACTCGGTATGGCGGCCCAGCCTTGGTTCAGAGGCGGGCCCCCAGGATGCAGTGACGGTGTGGATACGGGAGGTCGGGCGGTGCGGCAGTCGGGACGGGTGATGCGACGGAGCCTTGCGGTCGCGCTTGCGTTGTTGCTCGCCGGCTGTGGCGCGGCACCCGCACCGGTTACGCATGCCCCGGTCACGCTCGGCGACAAAGCGGTCGCGCCGATACCGGCGAACGACGAACCGCAGCCGCAACCCGCGGACGATCTGTCCGGCACGCACTGGCCTTCCGCACGCGTCGAGCACGGCCTCGCGCAGGTCAGCTGCGAGCGCGACGACGCCGACGATGCGCCGCGCGCACTCGACTCGCTCGAGTTCTTCCCGCTGTACGACGCGATGGCGACCTGCGCGTCCACCGGCCTGGTTCGCCTGCATTACAGCGGTCGCATCGATGGCGGTTTCACCGAACTGATGCGCCGCGTCTCCGCGATGGCGCAGCGCATGGATCTTCCCGAGCGCCTGCTCGACATCGATTCGCCGGGCGGGCATGTCGAGGAAGCGATCCGCGCAGGCGACGCACTCGCCGATGCGAAGTGGACGGTGCGTGTGCAGAACGACGCGAATTGCCTGTCCGCCTGCGTGCTGGTGCTCGCCGCCGCGGACGATCGCATCGTGCACGGCAACGTCGGCGTGCATCGCCTGATGCGCGACCGTTCGAACGCGACCTCGCGCGCCGAGCTCAATGACGAGCTGCGCAACGTCAACGGGATGGTGCGCGAATACCTCGAACGCCACGGCGTCGCGCTCGCGGTCGCCGACCTGATGATGACGGTGCCGAACCGTCGCCTGCGCCTGCTCACCGCCGACGAGCTCGACCAGTACGGCTTGGTCGGCCGCAATGCCGCGCAGGACGACCTCGATCGCATCGTCGTGCGCCGCAAGTGCGGCGAGGATTTCATGCGTCGTCGCGATGCATTCCAGCGCCAGTTCGAAGCGCGCTGCGGCATCGACGATAAGCCCTGGGATGAAGTGACGCGTTGCGGTCTCGAACTGCGCCCCGCGTACGGCTTCCCGGATGCGAAGTGCCAGGACGAAACGCCACTCGCCGATGCGCAGCGCCGACTCGAACTCGAGACCACGCGTCAGGCGGCGCTGGTCGCCGAAGCGGATTCGGCGAAGACCGTGGATGCTGCGAAGGATGACGCGCCCGCTGACAAGACGGTGGCATCCGCCGATGCGCCGGCGTCGCATGGCGCATCCGCGCGCGACGCACGCTGACCGTTACGACATAACGTCGCGCACCGAGCGCGACGTCCGAAACGAAAAAGGCCGCGATCGTTAAACGTCGCGGCCTTTCTTATTGCGATGTGCGTGCGTTGATCAGCTGCCGTGCGGAAGTAACGTCAGAAGCGCGATGCCGAGCACGATGCGATACACCGCGAACGCGGTGAAGCGGTGCGTCTGGATGTAGCGCAGCAGCCACTTCACTGCGACGAACGCGGTGATGGTCGACACCACAAACGCGATCGCGAGCGCGGTCCAGTCTTCGCCCGCGGCGCCGCCGTCCTTCAAGACGTGCAGCAGCTCGTAACCGGTCGCCGCGAACATGGTCGGGATGCCGACGAGGAACGCGAATTCGGTCGCCGCTGCACGCGAGGTGGTGCCTGCAAGCAGCGCGACGAAGATCGTCGCTGCCGAACGTGAGGTGCCGGGAAACACGCCGGCCACGACCTGCGCCACGCCCACCAGCAGCGCGACCGTCCAGGTGATCGTGCGTCGTTCGCCGATCATGTTCGCGCGCCGTGCCGCGAAGATCTCCGCGACGATCATCCACACCGCGCCGATGATCAGCGCCCATGCGATCGGCGTGACGTCGTCGGGTAGTTCGAAGCCCAGCTTCTTGACGATGAGCCCGAGCACCGCGGTGATCGCGAACGCGACGCCGAGCTTGATCGCGTACTCGCGCGCCGGCTGGCCGTGCACGTCGCCATTGCCGCGGCCGAGGAACGACATCGCCAGCTGCCACAAACGCTCGCGATAGATCGCGACCACGGCGAGGATCGCGCCCGCCTGGATCGCGATGTTGAACAGGTCGGAGCGGTGCCCGAGCCAGCGTTCGGCGATCAGCAGGTGGCCGGTGCTGGAGATCGGCAGGAACTCGGTGACGCCTTCGATCAGGCCGAGCAGGAGGGCTTGCAGGAAGTCGGGCATCGCGTGCGGCCGCCGGAGGGGAGCGGGGATGGTACGGGGCAGTCCGTCGCGACGTCAGCCGCTCGCGGTCGCCCTCGAACATGAACCGGCCGTGGTCGACGCCGCCGCTGTGCACCAGTTCGTGTTGCGACGGCCGATACCGTTCGATGGATGCAGACCGCTGCCGCCACCGTGAACGACACCGACCGCCCGCGCGCTGCGCCGGTATGGAGTCGCCTGCTCGACGTCGTCGCCAGCCGTGAGCGGCGTCGCCGGTTGCGGCTCGTGCAGTGGCTGATCGCGACGCTCGTATACGGCGGAAGCGCGCTAGTGCTGGCAGCGGGCATCGGCCAGGGTTGGATGCAGGCGTCGGCGCTGCGCGCATGGCTCGGGTTCGTGATGGCGGTGCAGCTCGCGAGCTACGTCGCGCTTCGCAGCGGCTGGAGCGAACGCTCGCGCGATCCCTCGTTGTCGGTGTGGCAGCTGGCGATGGGCGTGGTCGCTGTGAACTGGGGCTACGTGATCTGCGGGCCGATGCGCACCTCGGCGCTGTTTCCGCTGATGGTGATCTTCGCGTTCGGGGCCTTCGCGCTGCGTTGGCGGCAAATCGCCGTGCTCACCGTGCTCGCGGTAGCCAGCCTCGTGGCGGCGGTCGCACTGCGTGCTGCGTATCCGCAATGGTCGACGGCTGAAGGCGTGGTCGAGCCGTTCCGCGTCGACATCAACAACGTGCTGATGATCCTCGTCGTGCTGCCCGCGCTCTCCGTGATCGCCGCGCGGCTGTCGGGCCTGCGGCAGAAGCTGCGTGACCAGCGCTCGGCGCTGGCCTCGGCGTTGGAGCAGGTCGAGCGGCTCGCGGTCAGCGACGAACTGACCGGCCTGCCGAATCGTCGATCGATGCAGGCGCTGCTCGAGCGCAGCATCGCGTTGTCCAATCGCGACGTCGCGCCGTTCTGCGTCGCCATCCTCGACATCGACCACTTCAAAGCGGTGAACGACGAGCTCGGCCACGCGGCCGGCGACGAGGTGCTGCGCAACGTCGGCCGGCTCGGCCGTGACCAATTGCGCGCCACCGACGTGCTCGGGCGCTGGGGCGGCGAGGAGTTCCTGCTGGTGATGCCCGGCGCACCCGACGTCGGCACCACTGCGCTCGAACGCATCCGCGAGGCCGTCGCCTGTGGTGCGTGTCCGGGACGACGCGTCACGCTGTCGGCGGGCGTCGCCACGCACCGGCCGGGCGAGGACGCCGACGCGCTGCTCGCACGTGCCGATCGCGCGCTGTACCGGGCCAAGCACGACGGCCGCGACCGGGTCGCCCTCGACGTCGGCTGAGCGCAATCGCAGCGCACCAGCAAGGTGCGCCCGTCGCCATCCGTGCACCGGCATGAAGCGGCCGCGACCATGGCGCCGCATCGTCGCCCTTACGCATCAACGAGTTGCATCACGCCGACGCTTGGCATCGTCCTTGCTGTGAAGGCGGGGTCAGCGCAATCCTGCGCCGCGCCCTTGCCCTCCCTTGGAGCCGCCATGTCCCTCGAGAGCGTCGAAAAGCTCATCCGCGACCACAAGGTCGAATTCGTCGACCTGCGTTTCACCGACATGCGCGGTGTGCAGCACCACGTGACGTTCCCGGCGTCGATCGTCGAAGCCTCGCTGTTCGAGGACGGCAAGATGTTCGACGGCTCGTCGATCATCGGCTGGCGCGGCATCCAGCAGTCCGACATGGTGCTGCTGCCCGACCCGTCCACCGCGTTCCTCGACCCGTTCACCGCGGATCCGACGCTGGTGCTGATCTGCGACATCCTCGATCCGACCACGATGCAGGGCTACTCGCGCGATCCGCGTGGCATCGCCAAGCGCGCCGAGGCCTTCCTGAAGTCGAGCGGCGTTGCCGACACCGCGTTCTTCGGCCCGGAACCCGAGTTCTTCATCTTCGATTCGGTGCGCTTCGCCAACGAGATGGGCCACACCTTCTTCCACGTCGATTCGGAAGAAGCGCACTGGAACTCCGGCACCGACTACGCCGGCGGCAACACCGGCTACCGGCCGATGGTGAAGGGCGGCTACTTCCCGGTCGGCCCGCTCGATTCGCTGCATGACCTGCGCGCCGAGATGTGCAAGACGCTCGCCGCGGTCGGCCAGGAAGTCGAAGTCCACCACCACGAGGTGGCGAACGCGGGCCAGTGCGAGATCGGCGTCAAGTTCAACACGCTGGTGCGCAAGGCCGACGAGCTCACGACGATGAAGTACGTCGTCAAGAACGTCGCGCACCGCAACGGCAAGACCGCGACGTTCATGCCGAAGCCGCTCGTGGGCGACAACGGTTCGGGCATGCACGTGCACCAGTCGCTCGCCAAGAGCGGCACCAACCTGTTCAGCGGCGACGGCTACGGCGGCCTGTCGCAGATGGCGCTGTGGTACATCGGCGGCATCTTCAAACACGCGCGTGCGATCAACGCGTTCGCCAACTCGACGACCAACTCGTACAAGCGCCTGGTGCCGGGCTACGAAGCCCCGGTGATGCTTGCGTACTCGGCGAGCAACCGTTCCGCGTCGTGCCGCATTCCGTACGTCGCCAATCCGAAGGCGCGCCGCATCGAGATCCGCTTCCCCGATCCGATGAACTCCGGCTACCTCACCTTCGCCGCGCTGATGATGGCTGGCCTCGACGGCATCAAGAACCAGATCGATCCGGGTGCGCCGTCTGATAAGGATCTGTACGACCTGCCGCCGGAAGAAGAGAAGAACATCCCGACCGTCTGCCACTCGCTCGACCAGGCGCTGGAATCGCTCGACAAGGATCGCGACTTCCTCAAGGCCGGCGGCGTGTTCACCGACGACTTCATCGATGCGTATATCGGCATGAAGATGAAGGAGGTCACCGCGTTCCGCGCGGCGACGCATCCGCTGGAATATCAGATGTATTACACGATCTGATGATCGTCGCGGCCCGGGGTGATGAGCCTCGGGCCGCGTTGTTTGTGAGGTTGTTGTTTTGGGGAAAGCAAAAGCGTTTCGTGCGCTAGCGCGCCCGAGTTACTTTCTTTGCTGGTGCAAAGAAAGTAACCAAAGAAAGCACCTTCCCCGAGGTGGAGCACAGCTCGCGCGGGTGGGCGCAAGGGCGGCGGTCAGACTCGGCATCCTGCCTCGGCTGACCGCGGCGCACAGCCATGTGCGCCGCCCTCCGGGCCGGGGGAGTGGCGCGTGGTTCCGTTTGAATTGCTGATGCACCGCAAGCCAAGGTCGATGCAAGCGCACCAAAAGCTGTAGTGCGTCGCCACTGCAATCGTGAGGCCCGAAGTGCGCTTGGCCCTGCGGTGTTGAATCACCGGGTGCACTGCAATCCTGAGTCGATGCAAGCGCACCAAAAGATGTAGCGCATTGCGACTGCAATCGTGAGACCCGAAGGGCGGCGCGCAGGACGCGCGCCGTCGCCACGCGAGGCAGGATGCCGAGTGTGGCGATCGCGACACACCGACCGATCGCGAGCTGTAGATCCGTCGGGGAAGGTGCTTTCTTTGGTTACTTTCTTTGCACCAGCAAAGAAAGTAACTCGGGCGCGTAAGCGCACGAAACGCTTTTGCTTTCAAAGACTTCAATCGAGCAAACGAACCGCGCCGAGATGGAAATCCACCCCAACCACCTCGACCACCCCGCCGTCATCGCGCTACTGCGTGCCCACCTCGACGCACTCGCACAACTCAGCCCCGCCGAATCGATGCACGCACTCGATCTCGACGCGCTGGAATCCCCCGACATCACCTTCTGGACCGCATGGGACGGCGACAACCTCATGGGCTGCGCCGCACTGAAAGCCCTCGACGCCACCCATGTCGAACTCAAGTCCATGCGCACCGCGCCCGCCTATCTGCGACGCGGCGTAGCCAAGGCGTTGCTCAACATCGCGCTGGACGAAGCTCGTCGCCGCGGCCACACGTGCATCAGCCTCGAAACCGGCACCGCACCCGAATTCGCCGCCGCGCATGCGCTCTACCGCAACGCCGGTTTTGTCGACTGCGGACCGTTTGCGAGTTACGTCGACGACCCGCACAGCACCTTCATGACGCTCGATCTCGTTCCCGCCTGACGGAGCCCGCATGCACATCGCACGTCGCGTTCGATCGTTCGCCGCAATCGCGATGTCCATTCCGACGCTCGCGAACGCGGCGACCCCGACGGTCGACAAGGGCGACACCGCGTGGATGCTCGTGTCGACGTTGCTGGTCGTGCTGATGATCGCGCCGGGCCTCGCGTTGTTCTATGGCGGGCTCGTGCGTGCGAAGAACATCCTGTCGATGCTCGTGCAGGTGCTCGTCGTCGCGGCGATGGCGCTGGTGTTGTGGGTCGCGTACGGTTATTCGCTGGCATTCGATGGCGGCGGCGCGCTGATCGGTGGCCTCGGTAACGTGATGTTGCGACACGTGACGCCGCTATCGACCGTGCCGACATTCACGGCCAGCGTCGCGATACCGGAGTTCGTCTACGTTGCGTTCCAAGGCGCGTTCGCAGCGATCAGTTGCGCGCTGGTTGTCGGTGCGATCGCGGAACGTGCGCGGCTGCGTGCGGTGCTCTTGTTCACCGCGCTGTGGTTCACCTTTGCCTACCTGCCACTCGCACACATGGTGTGGGCGTCGAACGGCTGGTTGTTCGCGAAGGGCGCGCTCGATTTCGCGGGCGGCACGGTCGTGCACATCAATGCAGGCATTGCCGGCCTCGTCGTTGCACGCAAGGTCGGTCCGCGCATCGGATTCGGACGCGAGCGCCTGTCGCCGCATTCGCTTCCGCTGACGCTCGCCGGCGCATCGCTGCTATGGGTGGGCTGGTTCGGTTTCAACGCAGGCTCTGCGCTGGAAGCCAACGGCGTCGCCGCGCTCGCATTCATCAACACATTGGTCGCTGCCGCGGCGGGCGTGCTCGCGTGGAGTGCGATCGAAGCGCTGCGTCGCGGCTATGCATCGATGCTCGGTGCCGCGTCGGGTCTGGTGGCGGGACTGGTTGCGGTCACACCGGCCTGTGGCACGGTCGGCGTCGGCGGTGCCCTCGTGATCGGTGCCTGCGGCGGGCTGGCGGGGTTCTGGGGCGTCGGTGCGCTGAAGCATCGGCTGCGCGTCGACGACACGCTCGACGTGTTCGGAATCCACGGCGTCTGCGGCATCGTTGGTGCGCTGCTCACCGGTGTATTCAGCCTGCCGATGTTCGGCGGCACATTGGGCGCTGACGCCGGCCTGCTGCATCAACTGGGCGTGCAGGCATTGGGTGTCGTCGTGACGTTGCTGCTGTCGGGCGGCGTCGCGATGGTCGCGATCGAAGTCGTCTCGCGCATCGTCGCGCTACGCGTCGAGGCGGACGCCGAACGCGAGGGCCTGGACATCACCTCGCACGGCGAGTCGGCCTACGCGCCTTGAGCGGATTCGCTACGGCCGCTTGAGTCGACCGGCATCACAGGCCTAGGATCGAAGCGAACCCGACCTGGTGAGGGATGTCATGGATGATCGCGCCGCCCGGATGCAACGTGTGCACGATGCACGCGTGCAGTGGCTCCACGAACTGCGTAATGCGATGAATGCGCTTGGTGTCACCGTGTCGCTCGGGCGCCGATTGCTCGAGCGCGGCGACAGCGATTCGGCGATGGACATGCTCGAACGCACTGAAGACGCCTGGGCGGACTGCCGCGCGTTGCTGGCCGCGGGGCCGGACGTGATCGGTGTCGGAGCGTCAGGCGGGCTGGACGCCGATGTTCAGTGGCGCAGCAGCGACAGCACCGCGCCGACTTCCAGCGGGTCGACCGGCTTCGCGCAGACGTCCACGCTGCGATAGCGCTCGGGCAGCGCTTCGCGCTCGTAGCCCGAGGCGAATACGAACGGTACGTCGCGCGCGGCGAGCGCGTCGGCGATCGGATACACCGCTTCACCGCCGAGGTTGACGTCGAGGATCGCGGCGTCAATCTCCGGCGCGTCGGCGATGAGCTTGAGTGCGGCTTCGACCGAGCCGACCGGCCCGACGATTTCCGCGCCCAGGTCCTGCAGCGATTGCGACAGGTAGAGCGCTTGCAGGTATTCGTCCTCGACGACCAGCAGGCGCAGGCCACCCACGTTCGACTCCGTCATATCGCAGTCCTCCGAATGGGCGCCGCACCACGCGGCTGAAGGGTTCACTGCGCGAACGGTACTCCATCGCACAGCCGCCGCCATTCAAACCATGTGAACGGCTCAGGCCGGTACCGCGGCCAGATCCGTGGTGACGGGACGCAAGCGCGCGGCGCTCGCGCTTGGCTGCGTACATGGCCTCGTCCGCCTCGCGCATGAGCCGCGCGCCATCGCAGCCATCGCGTTGCACGGCGACGCCGATGCTGCCGGAGATCGACAGCTGCAGAGCGCCGATCGCGAACGACGGCTGCATCGCGCTGGTGATCGCCCGCGCGCGACGTTCGGCGGACGTCGCGATGTCGCCCCTCGATTGAAGCAATACGACGAACTCGTCACCCGATAGACGCGCGGCGACATCATCGCCGCCCACGCATGCGCGCAAGCGTTCGGCGAATTCGCAGAGCACCGCATCGCCGACATCGTGACCATGCGTGTCGTTGACCTGCTTGAAGCCATCGAGGTCGATGAAGACGACGGCAGTCTCGACGTTTTCGTGCGTTGCACGCTGCGCCGCGACTTCGAGCGCCGCCGCCCACGCGGCGCGGTTCGGCAACCCGGTGAGCTCATCACTCATCGCGCGATGCTCAAGCACCTGCGCCAAGACGCTTGTGCGCGGTGACGTCATGCGCGGCGACGAAGAAGCCGCGCTCGCCGTCGACGGCCGAGGTCACGTCGGGGATGTAGGTCACGGTCGCATGCAGCTGCTCACCGGACGCGTCGATACGCACGCGCTCGAAGCTCACCTGCTCGCCGGCGCGCACGCGATCGAGATAGGGCAGGGCTTGCCGCATGTCGTCCGAATCGAGCACGTCGTCCATGTGCAGCCCCCCGGCGTCGATGTCGCTGCGGCCGAACCACTCGCAGTAGGCGCCGTTGGCGAAGTGATAGCGAAGATCGGCGCCGACGTAGGCAATCATCGCCGGCACGTGATCGGTGATCGTGCGCAGGCGCGCTTCGCTTTCGCGCAGTTGGCGTTCGGCGGCGGTGCGCTCCGAGATGTCCTGCAGAAAGGCGGTGAACAGGCGACGCCGCCCCAGCCGCACCAGCGAGATGGTGAATTCGATCGGGAATTCGTGGCCGCTGCGATGACGCGCCGGCATCTGCAGGCGCTGATCGAGCACGCGCGATTCGCCGCTGGCGAGGAAGCGCGCCATGCCGCTCTCGTGTGCACGGCGATGCTGCTGCGGCACGATCAAATCGCTCAGCGAACGGCCGATGGCCTCGCTGCGACGCCAGCCGAAGATCGCTTCGGCCGCGCGGTTCCATTCGGAGACGCGACCGTCTTCCTCGCAGGCGACGAAGGCATCGTGCGAGTTTTCGAGAATGGTGCGGATGCGCAGTTCGCTTTCGCGCAGCGCGCGTTCCACGACACGACGTTGCTCGACTTCCACCGCCAGCGTGCGGTTCGCGCTTTCCAGTTCGCGCGTGCGTTCGACGACGCGGGTTTCGAGATCGTCGCGCGCGGCGCGGATCTCGCGCTCGGCTTCGATCGTCGAGCTGATGTCTTCGATGATCGAAATGAAGTGCAGCGGCGCGCCGGCCTCGTTCCGACGCAGCGATACGGTGAGATGCGCCCACAGCGAATGCCCGTCGCGATGCAGGTAGCGCTTGCGCATCTCGTAGCGTTCGATGCGGCCGTCGAGCAATTGCTGCAGCAGCGCGAGATCGCCATCGAGGTCGGCGGGATGCGTGATGTCCTGGAACGACAGCGTGAGCAGCTGATCGACCGGATGGCCGAGGAAATCGCACAGCGTGCGGTTCACCCGCAACCAGCGGCCATCGAGCCCGACGTGCGCGATGCCGACGGGCGCCTGTTCGAACGTGGCACGGAACAGTGCTTCGCGCTCGGTGGCTTCGGCTTCGGCTTGTACGCGCGCGGTCACGTCCTGCGCGAATGCCAGCATCGACACGAGGTGACCCGCGTCGTCGAACACCGCCGACATGAACCATTCGCAATGCACCACGCGGCCGTCTTGCGTGTAGTTGCGGTAGTGGATGATCTGGCTCGGCGTTTCGCCCGTCACCAGCGACAGCATCGCGGTCGCCACGCTGTCGGCATCGTCTTCGTGGATGAAGCGCCACTGGTCCGGGCGGTCGCCGATGACTTCTTCCTCGGCCCAGCCGAACAGCGCTTCGGCGCGCGACGACCAGCGCCGCACGCGCAGGCGCGCATCGAACTCGACCACCGCGAGCGGCGTGTTGTTGACGTGCACGTCGAGGCGTTGCTCGGCTTCGTCGAGACGCTGCCGGCGGCGCTGCATCTCCGCCTCGAAGATGATCATCGCCTGCTGCTGTTCGGTGACGTCGCGCGCGATGGCGTAGGTGCGGCCGTCGTCGCCCACGCGCGAATGCCATTCCAGCCAGCGATGCCCGCCCGACTTCACGCGATAGCGGTTGCGAAAGCGCGGGGTCGGGTTGCCGGTGTACGTGCGCACCGCTTCGGCCAGCGTGCGTTCGCGATCGTCCGGATGCACGAAGTCGATGAAGGGCTGCGCGTGCATGTCGGCGGTCGTCCAGCCCAGCGCGGTTTCCCATGCGCGGTTGACTCGCACGATGGCGCCGGCCTGATTGGCGATGGCCAGCGGATCGGGGCAGAGATCGAAGAAGGCGTCGCGCTCGGCGCGTGCGCGATGCGGTTCGGTGACGTCGTGCACCAGCGCCGCGAGGTAGGACGGCGCGCCGTCGTCATCGGGAATGACGGACGCATCGACACGCAGCCAGCTGTGGCTGCCGTCGAGCCGGGGCACGCGCAGTTCGAGGTCGAAGGCGCGCACGCCCTCGTCGACGACCGAGGTGATGTGGCGCATCAGGGCGACGGCGTCTTCCAGCTCGCAGGCGCCGATGGCCGCGCGGCCTTCGAGGCGTTCGCGCGGGCGGCCGAGCAGGTCGCAGGCGGCGTCGTTGATCGCCAGCCAGCGGCCGTCCAGACCGATCAGCGCGAGCCCGCCCGCGGCGTCGCGGAAGGCGCCTTCATAGGACCAGCGGGGCTCGACGGGGATGGCGGATTCGGGGTTTCGCATGAACCGGTTCATGCAATTGCCATGCCCGTTTAGCCGGCATATACGAGCGCTCGATCACGCCGCCGACTTGACCGCACTCGCGCAACGATCAAGCGGATGCCGCGTCGATTAACGCTGCCGATACGGCGAATCGTGTGAACGGTGCGTCGACACGGCCGCCACTATTCTCGCGCGATCCCGCCCATGGGGATGGGCGCTTTCTCGAGATTTCACGTGACCGAAGCCACTGCGCGGCGCTCCCGTTCCGCCGCCAAGACCGCGCCTTCCAAGCCCGCCTACGACGATCCGCTGCAGGCGCTGCTTGCCGCGATGTCGCAGGTGAGCGAGGGCAACTTCGACGTTCGCCTGCCCGGCCACTGGGAGGGCATCGAAGGCCGCCTGGCGGCCGCGTTCAACGAGATCGTCGGCGAGAACCGGCTGCTCGCGGACGAGCTGGCTCGCGTCGGCCAGGCGGTCGGCCGCAGCGGCCAGACCCGCCAGCGCGTCGCCCCGGCTTCGCGTCGTGGCCAGTGGGCGCACATGGAGCGCTCGGTCAATGAACTGATCGACGACCTGGTGCGCCCGGTCGAGACCATTACCGAGGCGATCGCCGGCGTGTCGAAGGGCGACCTGACGCGCTTCGTGCCGCTCGAGGCGGGCGGCCGGCCGCTCGAGGGCGAGTTCCTGCGCTCGGCGACGATCGTCAATCGAATGATCGAGCAGATGGGCGAGTTCTCGTCCGAGGTCACGCGCGTGGCGCTGGAGGTCGGCACCGCCGGCCTGCTCGGCGGCCAGGCGCAGGTCAAGGGCGTGTCGGGCGTCTGGAAGGACCTGACCGACTCAGTCAACCAGATGGCGTCCAACCTTACCGCGCAGGTGCGAAACATCGCCGAGGTGACCATTGCGGTCGCGAACGGCGACCTGTCGCGAAAGATCACCGTCGACGTGCGCGGCGAAATCCTGCAACTCAAGGAAGCCATCAACACGATGGTGGACCAGCTGCGCGGCTTCGCATCGGAAGTGACGCGCGTGGCGCGCGAGGTCGGTACCGAAGGCAAGCTCGGCGGCCAGGCGATCGTGCCCGGCGTCGCAGGTACGTGGAAGGACCTGACCGACTCCGTCAACGCGATGGCGTCGAACCTGACGAGTCAGGTGCGAAACATCGCGGAAGTGACGACGGCGGTCGCGAAGGGCGATCTCTCGCGAAAGATCACGGTCGACGTGCGCGGCGAAATCCGTGAGCTGAAGGACACCATCAACACGATGGTCGACCAGCTCAACGGCTTCGCGGCGGAAGTGACGCGCGTTGCGCGCGAAGTCGGTACCGAAGGCAAGCTCGGCGGCCAGGCCGACGTGCCGGGCGTCGCGGGTACGTGGAAGGACCTGACCGACAACGTGAACCTGATGGCGTCGAACCTGACGCTGCAGGTGCGAAACATCGCCGACGTCACCACCGCGGTGGCGAAGGGCGACCTCTCGCGCAAGATCACCGTGGACGTGCGCGGCGAAATCCTGCAGCTGAAGGAAACCATCAACACGATGGTCGACCAGCTCAACGGCTTCGCAGCGGAAGTGACGCGCGTGGCGCGCGAGGTCGGTACCGAAGGACGCCTCGGCGGCCAGGCGGTCGTGCCGGGCGTCGCGGGTACCTGGGGCGATCTCACCGAATCGGTGAACGCGATGGCGTCGAACCTGACGTCGCAGGTGCGAAACATCGCGGAGGTGACCACCGCCGTGGCGCGAGGCGACCTGTCGCGCAAGATCACGGTGGACGTGCGCGGCGAAATCCGGGAGCTCAAGGACACCATCAACACGATGGTCGACCAGCTCAACGGCTTCGCAGCGGAAGTGACGCGCGTGGCGCGCGAGGTCGGTACCGAAGGACGACTCGGCGGCCAGGCGCAGGTGCCGGGCGTCGCGGGTACGTGGAAGGACCTCACCGACTCGGTGAACTCCATGGCGTCCAACCTCACCGCGCAGGTGCGAAACATCGCCGAGGTGACCACCGCGGTGGCGCGAGGCGATCTGTCGCGCAAGATCGCGGTGGACGTGAAGGGCGAGATCCTGGAGCTCAAGGTCACCATCAACACGATGGTGGACCAGCTCAACGGCTTCGCGGCGGAAGTGACGCGCGTCGCGCGCGAGGTCGGCGCGGAAGGCAAGCTCGGCGGCCAGGCGCAGGTGCCGGGCGTCGCGGGTACGTGGAAGGACCTCACCGACAACGTCAACTCGATGGCGTCCAACCTCACCACGCAGGTGCGAAACATCGCCGAAGTGGCGACGGCGGTGGCGCGAGGCGACCTGTCGAAGAAGATCGCGGTCGATGCGCAGGGCGAAATCCTGCAGCTGAAGAACACGCTCAACGTGATGGTGGACCAGCTCAACGGCTTCGCCGCGGAAGTGACGCGCGTGGCGCGTGAAGTCGGTACCGAAGGCAAGCTCGGCGGCCAGGCATCGGTGCCGGGCGTCGCCGGTACGTGGAAGGACCTCACCGACAACGTCAACTGGATGGCGGCGAACCTCACCACGCAGGTGCGCGGCATCGCGAAGGTGGTGACCGCGGTCGCGAACGGCGACCTGCGCCAGAAGCTGACGGTGGAAGCGAAGGGCGAAATCGCCGAGCTCGCCGACACCATCAACTCGATGACCGACACGCTCGCGATCTTCGCCGACCAGGTGTCGACGGTGGCGCGCGAGGTCGGTATCGAAGGTCGACTCGGTGGCCAGGCGAACGTGCCGGGCACCGCGGGCGTGTGGAAGGACCTCACCGCCAACGTCAACCAGCTCGCCGACAACCTCACTACGCAGGTCCGCGCGATCGCGGAAGTCGCGACGGCGGTGACGCAGAACGACCTGACGCGTACCGTCACCGTCGACGCGAGCGGCGAAGTCGCGGACCTTCGCGACAACATCAACGTGATGATCTCGACGTTGCGTGCAACGACCGAGTCGAACCGCGAGCAGGACTGGCTGAAGACCAACCTCGCGCAGTTCCACGCGATGATGCAGGGCCAGCGCGACCTCGCGACGCTCGGCAGCCAGCTGCTCGGCGAACTCGCGCCGCTGGTCGATGCACAGCAGGGCCTGATCTACATCGTCGAGAGCGACGAGGCGGGCAACGAGAACGGACAGCTGCGCCAGCTCGCGGGTTACGCCGACGCGCCGGTCGACGCCGTGCATCACCTGATGAAGATCGGCGATGGTCTGATCGGGCAGTGCGCCGCAGAAGGCCGCATGATCCTGCTGCGCGACATTCCGAACGATCTCGTGCAGATCCGCTCCGGCCTGCTGAGCATGTCGCCGCGCAACGTGATCGTGCTGCCGGTGCTGTTCGAAGACGAGGTCAAGGCGGTCGTCGAACTCGCCTCCGTGCATGACTTCAACGACGTGCACCTGACGTTCCTCGAGCAGCTCTCGCGCTCGATCGGCATCACGCTCAACACGATCGAAGCCGGCATGCGTACCGAGGGCCTGCTGCAGCAGTCGCAGCAGCTCGCCGCGGAACTCCAGGCCCAGCAGCGCGAACTGCAGCAGACCAACGAGGAGATCGCGCTCAAGGCCGCGCTGCTCGCCGAGCAGAAGGCGGAGGTCGAAACCAAGAACAACCAGATCGAGCACGCACGCCGCGAACTGGAAGCCAAGGCCGCCGAGCTCGCGCTCACCTCGCGCTACAAGTCCGAGTTCCTCGCGAACATGTCGCACGAGCTGCGCACGCCGCTCAACTCGATCCTGATCCTTGGCCAACAGCTCGCCGAGAATCCGGAAACGAACCTGTCGCCGCGCCAGGTCGAATTCGCGAAGACGATCCATGCCGCGGGTACCGACCTGCTGCATCTCATCTCCGACATCCTCGACCTGTCGAAGATCGAGTCGGGCACGGTCACCATCGAAACCGAGGTGATGACGTTCGGGCACCTGCGCGAGAACATGGAGCGCAGCTTCCGTCACGACGCCGAACGTCGCGGCCTCGACTTCTCGGTGGACTTCGCACCGGAACTCGGCCCGTCGCTCACCACCGACCCCAAGCGCCTGCAGCAAATCCTCAAGAACCTGCTGTCGAACGCGATGAAGTTCACCGAGGAAGGCAGCGTGCGCATGGCTGCGCGCGTGGCGACCAGCGGCTGGTCGCGCGGTCATGCGGTGCTCGACAACACCAAGACCGTCATCGCCTTCGACGTCACCGACACCGGCATCGGCATCTCCGCCGACAAGCAGCGCATCGTGTTCGAGGCGTTCCAGCAGGCCGACGCCGGCACGTCCCGCAAGTACGGCGGCACGGGCCTCGGCCTCGCGATTTCGCGCGAGATCGCGGGCCTGCTCGGCGGCGAACTCACGCTGTCGAGCCAGCCGGGCAAGGGTTCGACGTTCACCCTCTACCTGCCGCTGCGTTACGCCGACCCCAATGCCGACGACGGCAACGGTTTCGCCAATGCCATGTCGCGCGCGATGCAGAACCGTCCGACGCCGCGTGCGATCGCAGCGATCGCCGAGGCCGATAACGCGCATCCGGCGCCCGCCGCGCCCAAGAACATCGACGACGACCGTGAGCATCTCAACGCGGAATGGCCGACGCTGCTCGTGGTCGAGGACGATCCGCGCTACGCCGCGGTGATGCGCGACCTCGCGCGCTCGCGCGGCTTCAACGTGCTGGTCACCAATCGCGGCGCGGAAGCCTTGCGGATGGTGCGCGACTTCAAGCCGAGCGCGATCAGCCTCGACATCTTCCTGCCCGACATGCTCGGCTGGACGGTGCTCGCGCGCCTCAAGCAGGACGCCTCGACGCGCCACATCCCGGTGCAGATCGTCACCGTCGAGGAAGACCGCCACCACTCGCTGGAGCGCGGCGCGTACAGCTACGTCGCCAAGCCGTCGAGCCCCGACCTCATCGGCGCGGCGCTGGAGCGCATGCGCGACTTCACCAAGACGCGCGTCAAGAAGCTGCTCGTGGTCGAGGACGATGCCGGCGAGCGCATGTCGATCGAGGAGCTGATCCGCCACGACGACATCGAGATCGTCAGCGTCGGCACCGGCGGGGACGCGCTGGAGGCCATGCGCGGCGGCGACATCGAATGCGTCGTGCTCGACCTGCGCCTGCCCGACATGAGCGGTTTCGACCTGCTCGATCGCCTGCAGGACGACGACATGCTGCGCGAGGTTCCGGTGGTCGTGTTCACCGGCAAGGAGCTGAGCCAGGCCGAGGACGCGCGCCTCAAGCGCATGGCCAAGAGCGTGGTGATCAAGGGCGTGGAGTCCCCCGAGCGCCTGCTCGACGAGACTTCGCTGCTGCTGCACCGGGTCATCGCCGACCTGCCCGAGCACAAGCAGAAGATGGTGCGCCGCCTCACCGAATCCGACGAGGTGCTGCAGAACAAGCGCGTGCTGGTCGTCGACGACGACATGCGCAACATCTTCGCGCTGTCCATCGTGCTCGAACGCCACGGTATGGAGGTGCTGACCGCCAACAACGGTCAGGAAGCCGTGGACAAGGTCACATCCGACCGTGACATCGATATCGTCCTGATGGACATCATGATGCCGGGCATGGATGGTTATGACACGATGCGCGCCATCCGCAGCGACCCCGAAGCGCGTGCGATCCCGATCGTCGCGCTCACCGCGAAGGCGATGAAGGGTGACCGCGAGAAGTGCCTCGAGGCCGGTGCGTCCGACTACCTCGCCAAACCGGTCGTGACCGATCAGCTACTTGGAGTACTGCGTCAGTGGCTGCACCGTTGACCACAACGGGTAACGACCTGCAGGCGCCGGAGTCGGCGCCTGCCACGATCCTGCTGGTCGACGACCAGCCGGGTCGCCTGCTGTCGTACCGCGCGATCCTCGAACCGCTGGGCGAAAACCTCATCGAGGCACGCTCGGGCGAGGAAGCACTCAAGCGCCTCATGGAGCACGAGTGCGCGCTGATCCTGCTCGACGTCAACATGCCCGGCATGGACGGCTTCGAGACCGCGAGCCTGATCCACCAGCATCCGCGGTACGAGAAGACACCGATCATCTTCGTCACCGCGGTCAACGTCTCCGACCTCGATCGCCTGCGCGGCTACAAGCTCGGCGCGGTCGACTACGTCATGGTGCCGGTCATTCCGGAAATCATGCGCAGCAAGGTCAGCGTGCTGGTCGAGCTGTATCGCAAGCGGCGCGAGCTGCAGAGCGCGAACGAAAATCTTGCGCGCGCCAACGAAGACCTGCGCGTCGAGAAGGCGCGCGAGCTCGAAGCGCTTAACGAATCGCTGCGCACCGCCAACGTCGCGCTCGCGCAGCGCAACATCGAACTGCAGGCGCAGATCGCCGAACGCGAACGCGCGCAGGCAAGGCTGCTCGAGCACGACCGTCGCAAGGACCAGTTCCTCGCCACGCTCGCGCACGAACTGCGCAATCCGCTGGCGTCGCTCGCCAATGCGGTGAACATCATGAAGCTGGGCGGCCGCTCCGGCGCCGAGCTGCACGACGCGATGGATCGTCAGCTGCGCCTGCTGGTGCGCCTGATCGACGACCTGCTCGACGTCGCGCGCATCAGCCAGGACAAGCTGGTCCTGCGCAACGTCACCACCACCATCGACACCGTGCTGCGCGCGGCGGTGGAAAGCATCTCGCCGGTATTGCAGGCCACGGGCCACAACCTCGAGCTGCACGTGCCGGCCATCGAAGTGCCGCTGGACGCCGACCCCGAGCGCCTGTCGCAGGTGTTCGCGAACCTGATCAGTAACGCCGCGAAGTATTCCGACCCGACGCAGCCCATTCGCGTCGACTGCGAACGCGATGGCGACGACGTGCTGGTGCACGTCACCGATCGCGGCATCGGCCTCGCGCCCGAACAGGTCGACGCGATCTTCGAACCGTTCGCGCAGGTCGACACCTCGATCGAGCGCGCACGTGGCGGCCTCGGCATCGGCCTCACGCTGGTGCGTCGCCTGGTCGAAATGCACGGCGGCGAAGTCGCCGCGACCAGCAGCGGCCTCGGCCTCGGCAGCCGGTTCACCGTGCGCCTGCCGATCGGGCACGACGGCGAGATCGTGGAGCCCGGCCTCGACGCGATTCCGAACGCGTCGCCACGCCGCATCCTCGTCATCGACGACAACTGCGATTCGGCCGACACGCTGGCGATGATGCTGGAGATGCTCGGTCACGAAACGCAGCGCATCTACGACCCGCATGCCGCCGAGCAGGCGGTGTCGTCATTCGCGCCGGATGTCGTGTTCCTCGACATCGGCATGCCCGGCATCAGCGGTTACGACGTCGCGCGCAAGCTGCGCGCTTCGGCGCTGGGCGAGACGGTGACGCTGGTGGCGGTGACGGGCTGGGGCCAGCCCGAGGACCGACAGCGCACCGCCGAAGCCGGCTTCAACCACCACCTGGTGAAGCCGCCGGAGATCGACGCGATCTGCCGGATCCTGGGCGCGTTGCCGGTTTACGAAGCGAAGGTTCCATGAGCGACCGCCCGCTGTTCGAGCGTCTGGTCCACGACCTGAAGGGCCCGCTGTCGCCGTTGCAGACTGCCGCGTACCTGTTGCGTCGCCCGGAGCTTCCGCAGGAACGCCGCGTCGAACTCGCCGAGACCATCGAGCGCCAGTCGCGTCGCATGGCCAGCATGATCGAGGAGCTGGGCGACTGGGTGCGCTCGCAGGAAAATCGCCTGGTGCAGCGCATGCGCCCGGTCGACGTGCAGATGCTGCTCGACCTCGCAGTCGGCGGCGTCGCCGGTTGCACCGTCACGGGTGATGCCGCGCCGGAACTCGCCGGCCATCATGTGCTCGGCGACGAGTCGCGCCTGCAGCAGGCGCTGAGCAGCCTGATCGCGTTCTCGCAATGGCATTCGAAGGCCTCGCCCGGCCTGCACGCCTGGCGCGAAGGCGATCAAGCGCTGATCGAAGTCAGCGATTCCGGCGAAACACCGGACGACGCGGCGTCGCTGCTCACCGACCCGCTGCCCGAGCCGCCGGACCTCGGCCTCGGCCTGCGCCTGATCATCGCCGAGGCGATCGTGCGCTCGCACGGCGGCACGCTGACCGCGAGCGCGCTGTCGCCGGGTCTCGCGTTCCGCATCACGCTTCCGCTGGTCGAGTAACGCCGCGCGGCTCGCAACGGTCGCGACGACGCAGCCGCGCTCACGCCACACGCGACGCCCCGACCGCCTCCGACTAGACGTCTCGCCGCCTGCATCGTCGCTACCAGCGCGCAGCGAACGCCGGACGCGACCCGGGAATGCGCGACGCCGTCGCGATCATGGCGCGACCTTGCTGCGAGGCGGAAAGCGCGCGGCCGACACGGTGGGCGCGATCGACTCCGCATCCGGGCGATCGAGCACGGGATCGTCCGGCGTCCAACCGACGATGCGACCACCGCCGATCTGGAACCGACGCACCGCAGCAGTGAGTTCGCTCGCGGTCCAAGGCGTTTCGGAGCTCCACCACACCCCTGCGCGACGCGAGGTCACCACGTCGAGCGAGGGCGGTCGGCCGCGACCGTTCGCCGGGTCGAACGGCACCAAAGTCATCTCCGCCACCGCGGCGAGGGCCGTCAGCGGATGGTCGCGCG
This sequence comes from Lysobacter sp. HA18, assembly GCF_054057595.1. Lineage (NCBI taxonomy): Bacteria > Pseudomonadati > Pseudomonadota > Gammaproteobacteria > Lysobacterales > Lysobacteraceae > Lysobacter > Lysobacter sp. HA18. The sequence continues at coordinate 15,549 of NZ_JBSRZL010000001.1, read as the reverse complement.
GCGCGAGCCACACGAGTTCGAGTTCGGGATGCGCATCCTCGACTTCTTCGAAGGCACGCAAGGCGAGCAGGTCGTCGGCCGGTAATTGCTGACGGTCGATCGTGTGACGTCGCGCACGCACGGTCCACGGCGGTTCGTTGGCCGCGACGCGCGCGATGGTCAGCGATGGCACGTCTTCAACCATCAACGAACCGCAGGTCACGTGTTCGCCCAGCTCGTGGAACAGGCGCAGCACGCGGTCGGTATCGTTCAACGTGCGCAGCGCCGCCAGGTGCGGCAGGCGCACGATCACGTTGACGCCGGCGCGCGTGCGCATCTGCGTGGCGATGCGTGAGAGCAGGTCTTCGCGCATCGGCAGTTCCCGAGTCGGAAACCACGCGGCCTCAAGGCGACCGTCGGCGGACTCCACTGCCGCATCGAGCACGATGTCGGTCGCACCGAGCACCAGCAGTCGATTGATCGCCTTGCCGAGCCTGTCGTTCGTCGTCGTCGCATCCGGGCCGGAAAGCGTCGCCGGGTCGACCTGCACGATGCGGCGCGCGGTCCTCCATGGATCGTTGAAGCGGAGATTGGCGACCCAGCCATCGAGTTCGATGTCGCGCGACGGAATGAAGCGCGCAAGCGACATCGGCATGGCGGCATCGGCCGGTTCCGGCGTGAGCGTCAGCGCGAATTGGAAGCCGGCCGCGACCGCGGCTTCGCGTGCAGTGCGCGTATTCGCGCCATACGGCCAAGCCAACGCGCGCGGCACGCGACCGAGTTCTGCACGCATGCGCTCGCGTGCGTGCAGCAGATCGGCGGTGATGCGTGCGCGGTACGCGTCATCGTTTTCATAGCCCGCGGTGGGCGACCAGATCAGCGCCGCGGCGGCGGGACGCCGGTTGCCCTGCGGATTGGCCTGCACGTCGTGATGCAGGTCGTAGCTGTGCGATGCGAACTCGACAAGGCCCGAGGCCTGCATCTCACGCGCCTCGGCCCAGGTTATGAAGTGCGAGCGCGGCACCTGCTGAGTGCCGTAGCGCACGGTGCCGTCGGCGGGCGCGTCGAGCCAACTGCCGACGACCGCAGCGACGATGGGCATGCGATAGGCGAGCGCCAGCGGAAACACGCGCGTGTAGAGGCTGCGATAACCGTCGTCGACGGTGATCAGCACGGCACGGTCGGGAAGGCGCGTCTCGCCGCGTCCCGCGCGTTCGATGTCGTCCAGTGACACGGCCGTCCAACCATTCGCGGTGAGCCATTCGAACAGCGCCACCAGGCGCTCGCTGAGCACGCCATCGTCAGGCAACTGCTGCATGCCGTCGTCGACCTCGTGCAACGCGACGATGACGACGCGTCGCCCATCCGGCGGACCGACGTCACCGATCGGCTGCGCACTGGCGTTGCTCGCGACCAGCAACACGATCGCTGCAATCAGCGATTGCATTCCACGTAGCACGAGGGTCGTCGCATTCATCGTCAGAACCTCGTGTCGACACCGACGAACAGCGTGAGCGCGCGCTCGGCATCGCCGTCATACACGCGATGCGACCAGCCGAGCCCGTAGTGCCACGCCGTGCGCGCGCTCGGTTCGTACGTCTGCCGGTAGGTGACATCGCCGATGCCCGCCGTGCCGAAACCGTCCTGCCAGTAGCCGCCCGCGTTGAGTTGCAGCGACTGCACAAGCCGGCGTTCGTAGCGCTGCCAGAGCGCGTGGTTGACGCTGGCGCCGACTGTCAACGCGGCATCGCGGCGCGGGTTGAAGTAGGGCGCATCGGTTCGCGTGTTGCGGGACGCGTACAGCGAGGGACGCAGGACTACATCGAGGCGCGGCCGATCGACCACGGCGAACGCGAGGTCGGCCGTCGCCTGCAACCTGTGGTTGCCGTCGCTGAAGTCGAGTGTCGTGATGCCGGCGCTGGCTACGGCCGACTCGTTCCATGCGTAGGTGGTCGACAGGCCGAGCTCGTTAGCGTGTATGCCGGCTTCGAGCGCGCGCAGCGGCGTCGATGCGGAGAACGGTCGCAGCCCGACTTCAACGCCCCAATGATCGTCCGGCGTCCAGCGCACACGCGCGTCGGCACTGAAGTGATCGAGTTCGCCCGTGTTCTGCCAGCCGAGCAGTTCGAGCGTGACATCGGGCCATCGCGCTTCGACACCGACGCCGTAGCGGTCGCGCGTCAGCACCGTGCCTGTCGGATTGCCGGTCTGCCGCTCGGCCGCCGCGAGCAGACGCCAACGCTCGCCCAGCGGCGGCGAATAGAAACGCATCGCGGCGTCGAGACCGTCGCCGCTGCCATCCGGCCCGCCACCGTCGGCCGCACGTGGACGGATTTCGAAGTGCAGCTCGGCGCGACGCTGCGTCGCGAGATCGTCGAGCAGTCGTTGCAGTCGATCGCCGCCGGCGTCGATCCTTTGCAGGTGCTGCGCGATCGCCGCAGCGTCGTTCCAGTGGCGACGCCGCAGCAGCGATTCGGCGAGCGTCAGCTGGATCGACACGTCGTTGGGCGCGAGGCTGTGCGCGATCAGGATGTCCTCGTGCGCGCGCCGCACCCAGCCACGCGCGGCGGCCACTTCGCCGGCTTCGAGACGCACGTACGGTGCGGCCGGCGCATGTGCGGCCAGTGGCTCGATCGTGCGCCACGCCGCGGCCGGCATGTCGGCGAATCGATCGGCCTGCGACGCCAGCAGGCGCGTGTCGAGCCAGGCGTCGTTCGGACTCGGCTGCGAATCGCCGCCGACGTGACGCCAAGGCTTCTGGCCGGCCGCGAGCTCGTCAAGCGTCGCGCGCGCCGCGGCGACGTCGCCCGAATCGAACTCCGCATAGAAGCGCCCCGTGCGCGCGGTGCGGCTGTTCGGCACCGCGTCGATGACGTCCTGATAGGCGCGACGTGCGTCTTCCGGTCGTCGCAGCGCGAGCAGTGCATCGGCTTCGGCCTTGCGCACGTACGGCGGCAGCGTGTCGCCGTCCGCTCGCAGCGCATCGGCGGTCGACACCGCATCGGACCAGCGCTCGCGATCGTGGAAGGCGACGACGAGATCGCGCCGTAAGCGAATCCGCAGCCCCGTGTCGTCGGGATGCGTGCGCGCCGCTTCGTGGAGCAGCGCCTGCAATTCGGCAATCGCCCCGTCGGTGCCGGCGAAGCGCTGCGTTTCATCGATCGGCGGCACCTGCTCGCCCCACCGCACCCGCGCCGCCGCCTGCCGGCTGCGCAGGCCGATGTCCGGCTTGCCACCGAGCGCGGCCGCCGCACCATCCGGCGCGTTGAGTTCGACCAGCACGTCGGCGATGGCGCGCGCGATGTGCAGGTCGTCCGGTCGCAACAGTCGCGCCTGCCCGAACAGACGCAGCGCGGTATAGCGATCGCCCGCCGAATTGGCGGCGCGGCCGGCGGCCAGGAGCACTTCGGGGTCGGGCGATGCCGGCTGTGCGTGCAGCGGCGATGCGCACAACGCGGCGAGCAGCGGCAGTGCGCGTTGGACGATCGCCCAACGCACGACTCGCCCGGCCGGCGGCGCAGTGGGCGGTTCCCGAGTGCGATCTCGTTCCATCGATCGTAGGCCCGCCTCGACACTGACGCGCGGTCGCGGACCGGCTTTGCCGGAATCGCGAAACCAACCGGCAGGCGCGCGCAATGGGTTACGACGCAGCCGGCGGTTGGTATCGATCGTACGCAGGCCGATCCGGTCGCTTGGTACCGGCCGGCGGCGGGGCCGGGTTGGGCGCAAACGCGCGGCACATGTCGCGAATCCTGTCGCCGGCGCGATCTGTGGTCGGGGACGCTGGTGTGCGGTTGCCGATGTCGCGTCGTGGGTCAGCGCTCGCGCAGGAGTCGGCAGGTTTCAGTGGTGAAGTCGCACCGGTCTAGACTTCCTGCAACGACAAGCGATGCTTCGCACTCGACATCGGGGCGATACCTGCGTTGCACCTAAGTCGACATGTGTCGACGTGCGCCCCGTAGTCCGCGCTCCGCGACACCACCATCCCCGAACGACGTCACGTTAAACCGAACCGCATGAAATACGTCCTTCCGCTGATGGCCGCGCTGCTTGGAGGTTGTTCGATGACGTCGCCCAAACCGACTAGCGCCGATGACCCGGTCGCCGTCGTCCGACGCCAGCTCGACGCCTACAACCGCCACGACCTCGACGCGTTCATGGCGACCTACGCGGCCGACGCCAAGGTCTGGCGCATGCCGGGTGCTGCGCCCGCGCTCGACGGCGCCGACGCGATCCGCGCGTTCTATCGCGACTCGCGCTTCAACGTGCCTACGCTGCACGCCGAGCTGGTGGCGCGCACGTCGCTGGGCCACAAGGTGGTCGACCACGAGCGCGTGACCGGCCTCGGCGCGACGCCGACCGAGGCGCTCGCCGTGTACGAGGTTGTCGACGGCCGCATCGCGACGGTCTGGTTGTTCAAGCCCTAGCGCGACGCCCGATCCGCCGCCGCGTCTGCACTACCATGGTGCAATGACGGCCGCGCCCGACCTCGACCAGCTGACCACGCCGCTCGCGTGGACCACGCTCGACGCGCGCATCGCCGGCTGCAACATCGCGTTCGCGCGCTGGCTCGGGGTCGGTTCGCGACGCCTGATCGGCCTGCGCCTGGCCGCGCTGGCCGAGGACGGCGGCCTCGATGCCGTGCTCGATCGCGCCGCCGAAGCCACCGACGCGCCGCTGCGCCTGCGTCGCCTCGGCCTGCGTTTCGCCGACGGCGCCGAACGCTTCTGCGATGCGTGGCTGAGCCGTCGTGACGACGGCTGGCTGCTGGAAGCGCATCCGGTCGACGAATTCCCCGACGACGATCCCGCGCGGCTGCCGTCCGCATTGAGCGCCGCGTTGCGCGGCCTCGCGCACGAGCTGCGCAATCCGCTCGCCGGTCTGAAAGGCGCGGCGCAACTGCTCGCGCGCCGGCTCGACGCGAATGATGCCGACGGTCATGCGCTGACGTCATTGATCGACGCCGAGACCGCGCGCCTCACCGGCCTGCTCGATCGACTGCTCTCCCCGGCGCCACCGCAGCCGCACGCACCGCTCAACGTGCACGGCGTGCTGGAACGCGTGCTGCGTCTCGCCGAATCCGACGCCGGCTGGGCGGTGCGACTGGTGCGCGACTACGACCCCAGCCTGCCCGACGTGGACGGCGATGCCGACCGGCTCACGCAGGCGACGTGGAACCTCGTGCGCAACGCGATCGAGGCCGGCGCATCGCAGGTCACGCTGCGCACGCGCGCCGAACACGCGGCGCGCATCGGCGAGGTCGTACATCCGATCGCATTGCGCCTCGACATTGCCGACGACGGCCGCGGTGTGCCGGCGGAACTCGCCGAGCGACTTTTCCTTCCGCTGGTGAGCGGTCGCGCCGACGGCACCGGCCTCGGCCTCGCACTCGCGCAGCAGGTTGTGCGCGAGCACCGCGGCGCGCTCAGCTATCGCTCGCGTCCGGGGCATACCGTATTCACCCTGCTGCTGCCGTTGCCGGAGCCCGTCGATGCCTGAGTCACTGATCTGGATCGTCGACGACGAAGCCGCGATCCGTTTCGTGTTGTCGACGGCATTGCGCGACGCGGGCTGGCGCGTCGAGGCATTTCCGGATGCCACCTCTGCGCTGCACGCGTTCGACGATGCGGCGTCACCACCCGACATGCTGTTCACCGACGTGCGCATGCCCGGCGATGACGGCCTGGTACTGCTGGAAAAACTCAAGACGCGCCATCCGGACCTCCCCGTCGTTGTGATGAGCGCCTATACCGACATCGCGAGCACCGCGGGTGCGTTCCGCGCGGGTGCGTACGAGTTCCTGTCCAAGCCGTTCGATCTCGACGACGCGGTCGCGCTCGCCGCACGCGTGCTCGGTCCGTCGACACCTGCAATCAGCACGCCCGACGAATTGCCAGCGACCAGCGAAGCATTGCTGGGCGCGGCGCCGGCGATGCGCGAACTGTTCCGCGCGATCGGCCGCCTTGCGCAGGCGCCGTTGTCGGTGCTGGTCACCGGCGAAACCGGCACCGGCAAGGAGCTGGTCGCGCGTGCGCTGCATCGCGAATCGCCGCGTGCTCACAAGCCCTTCGTCGCACTCAATACCGCCGCAATTCCGTCCGAGCTGCTCGAATCCGAACTGTTCGGCCACGAAGCCGGCGCCTTCACCGGCGCCGCGCGTCGTCATGTCGGGCGCTTCGAGCAGGCGCACGGCGGCACGCTGTTCCTCGACGAGATCGGCGACATGCCCGCCGCATTGCAGACACGGCTCCTGCGCGTGCTCCAACAGGGCGAGTTCTTCCGCGTCGGCGGCCGCGAACTCATTCGCGTCGACGTGCGTGTCATCGCGGCAACGCATCAGGATCTCGTGGCGCGCGTCGCCAGCGGCCAGTTCCGCGCAGACCTGCTGCATCGCCTCGACGTCGTGCGCCTGCGCCTGCCGCCATTGCGCGAGCGTCGCGACGACATTCCACTGCTCGCCGCGCATTTCCTCGCGCAGGCGGCATCGCGACTCGGTTCGCGCGCCAAGCGTCTCGACAGCGATGCGCTCGAGCGCCTGCAGGCGCATGCGTGGACGGGCAACGTGCGGGAACTCGAGAACGTGTGCTGGCGACTCGCTGCGCTCGCACCGGCCGAACGCATCACGCGTGCCGATGTCGACTCCGCACTCGGCACCACGACGTCGCAATCCGTCCCCGTCAACTGGGACGCCGCGCTCGCCGACTGGGCACGCGATGCGCTCGAGCGCGGCGACGCGAACCTGCACGACGTGGCGCGCGAGCGCATGGAGCGCGTGCTGCTCGACGTTGCGCTGCAACGCACCGGCGGGCGACGCGCGCAGGCCGCGACGCTGCTCGGCCTGGGCCGCAATACCGTGACGCGCAAGCTCGGGTCCGGCCGTCGACGCACGCCGCCCGAAGCGGGCTAGCTTCACCGCATGCGAATGCATGCATCGCAGACTGTCGATCCTTCGCAGGAGACCGCCATGAAGACGTGCCTTTCCGTGCTGATTCCCGCCGTGCTGCTCGCCGGTTGCGCGACCGCTTCCACGCAGGCGCCGACGGCCTCGACGCCCGCGTACAGCGCGACGGTCGGCGTCGCGGCGCCACCGGTTGCGAACGCGACGATCGCGATGGCGCCCGCATCCGGCTCGCTCGTCAGCGGTCGCCTGCGCGCGATGGCGATGAGCGACGGCGTGCACATCACCGGCGACATCGGTGGCCTCACGCCCAACAGCACGCACGGCCTGCACGTGCACGAGGTCGGCGACTGCAGCGCGGCGGATGCGACGAGCGCCGGCCCGCACTTCAATCCCAACGGTCGTCCGCATGGCAATCCCATGGGCAGCGCGCATCACGCGGGCGACCTGCCGAACATCAGCGCGGGCAGTGATGGCGTTGCGCATGTCGACCTGCACGTCGCCGGTGTTTCGCTCGGTGGTGCGGCGGCGACCAACGTGATCGGTCGTGCGCTGGTCGTGCATGCCGGCGTCGACGATTACGCATCGCAGCCTGCGGGCAATTCCGGTGCGCGCATCGCCTGCGGCGTGATCCGCGCGGGGGGCTGACGATGCTCGGACATCTGCGCGTTCGCGATGCAGTGCCCACCGATGCCGAACTGCTCGCGCGCTGGGCAAGCACGATGGCGCACGAGACCGAACATCTCGAACTCGATCCGAAAATCGTGCTCGCCGGCGTGACGCAGGGCATCGCCGATCGCGCGAAGGCGCACTACATCGTCGCAGTGCGCGAAGTGCCGCTGGCCGGTGCAGAAACCATCGCGGAGCCGGTGGGCATGCTGATGACGACGACCGAATGGAGCGACTGGCGCTGCGGCCACTGGTGGTGGATCCAGAGCGTGTACGTGACGCCCGAGCACCGCCGCGCCGGCGTGTTCCGTGCGCTGTTCTCGCACGTGCGTGCGCTCGCCGCGTCGCGTCGCGACGTGCTCGGCCTGCGCCTGTATGTCGAACGCGAGAACGACGACGCCAAAGCAACGTACACCGCACTCGGCATGCAGGATGCCGGCTACCGCATCTTCGAAACGAGTACGCGCGACACGCGCTGACGCATCACACGGCCGCTTGCGCGCACGCAACGGCCGGCTTCACGCGCCGGCCTGCGACAGCCGTCACGCGACACGGCCGCTGCATCGCCCATTCATGTGAAAGCGAAGTGACGTGATTACCCTGTAGAACCCGCGCGCCGCGCCGTTACAGCGGTTGAAGGCCGCGTCGACGGGGCCATCCGAATCCACCTCGAACCGCGCCGCGAGCGCGACGATCATCAGGAGTCCCGTGTCATGCAGGTTATGGGCGCGACGCTGCGCAAGATCACTTTCAAGGACGGCATGACCGCCATGCTGTTCAGTCTGGCGCTCACCGCCGGCCTCGCACTGGCGCTCAAGTCGAGCGGCCGCGACATGTGGCAGGCCACCGATGCATTGATGCCGGTATTCGTCGGCGGCCTCGCGCAGGCTGCCGGCATCAACCCGGTGCGCAGCCCGTTGCTGCTCGCGATCGTCGCCGCCGGCGCCGCGGTGGTGATGATGCTGACCAAGCTGGCCCTCGGCCTGGTTTGATCCGCGAACAACGATGCATTCGACGGCCACCTCCGGGTGGCCGTTTTCGTATGCGCGCATCGCGAAAGAACTGAACGATCGCAACGTCGATTCACCGTGCTTTGGCGCGCCTGCACGCAGCGTGGCCCGGTCTATCCACCGGAGCCCGCCATGGCCCGCAAGCCCACCAGTGCCGAGCAGCTCGCCACGCTGATCGAAGGCATCGATATCGCGATGTTCACCACCGTCGGGCCGGACGGATGGCTCGTCAGTCGACCGCTGTCGACGCAGCAGGCGAGTTTCGATGGCCAACGCCTATGGTTCTTCACCGAAGCCGACAGCCCGAAGATCGGCGAGATCCGCCGCAAGAAGAAGGTCAACGTCGCCTACGCGTCGAAGGATTCGAACGTCTACGTGTCGGTCGCGGGCGAGGCGCGCATCAATCGCAACCGCAGCAAGATCGAATCGCTGTGGAGCGATGCGATGAAGGCGTTCTTCCCGAAGGGCGTGAACGATCCGAACCTCGTGCTGCTGGAAGTCGAAGTGCGCAGCGCCGAGTACTGGACCGGCCCGCGCACCGGCATCGGCAAGCTGCTCGCGTTCGTCGCGGCGCGCGTCACCAAAAAGGAAGAGCTGATGGGTGAGAACCGCATCCTCGACCTGCGCGACGGTACGCGTAAGTCGGTGCGGCCGCCGTCCGATAAGTCCAAGGGCGGCCGTTCGAAATCAGCGACGAAGAAGGCCGCCGCCGGCGTGCTCACGCGCAAGCGGGCGACCACGCGCCGCACGTCGACGTTGCACTGAGCGGCTGCATCCGGAATGGGATCGAACGCGTACCGCTGTGGACGGCCCGTTCGCGCTTCGGCGCGAGTGGTCGTCGTCCGCCCCAAGGCGCCGGGCGTTCCTTCCCTCAACGGAGACATGTCGTGAAAGCACTCAACCTGATCACGCTGGTACTGGTCATCGTCGGCGGCATCAACTGGGGCCTGGTCGGCCTCTTCCAGTTCGATCTCGTCGCCACGCTGTTCGGCGGGCAGGACGCACCGCTCGCGCGGGTCGTCTATGTGCTCGTCGGTCTTTCGGCCCTGTGGCAGCTGATTCCGCTGTTCCGCGGTGGCCGGGTCGGAGAAGCGCGCGCACAAGCCGCGCGTTGATGTCAGAGGGATTGCCGGCCGCATCACGCGGCCGGCCTTTTTGACGCTAGGCCAGCGAGTGCACCGCGTCGTCGTCGCGGTCGCAGTGCACGAAGTTCACCACCACGCCATGCGCCTGCAGCACCGCGGCGAGCTGGCGCTGGCGCGATTCGAAATGACGATGCTGGCGCAACGCCTGCTGGCGGCAATCGTCCGTCGTGCAATCAAGACCGACCGCATAACGCTTCTGCCACGCCTGCGGCGAGAACAGCGCGATGCGTGCTTCGCCGTCGGCGTAATGGATCAGGGGTTCCGGCGGCTCGTCGAGCCAGGCTTCGTCCAGCGGCGCGAGTAGCGCGGTTTCGATCAGCGGCCACAGCGGCGCGAGGCCCGCGTGCTCGTACTGCAGCGACGTCATCGCCGCGAGGTCGTGCACGGTGAGATAGCGCGCGTGTTCGACCTGCAGGCCGAACATCGACTGCGCGGCGAGCGCGGTGGCCGCGCCAGCCATGCCGCGTTCGAGCAGCTCGTGCTCGAACAGGTCGCCGACCGCCGATACCTGGTCGATGTCCCCGGTGAGCACGAACGGCACCAACCGCAGCGGGCCGCCGCCGAAGTCGTCGCGCGGGCTCAATGCGCCCGGCAGGCCGCCGTCATGCGCGCCGAACGCGACGATGCGCGCGCGGTTGCGGCCCGGCGCACGCGCGGCGAGGTCGTCGAGTTCGCGGTGCAGCGGCCAGCCCGGCCGCAGCAGTTCCACCGGGTCGTAATGCGCGCCGACCACGACCAGTTCGAGCTCCGCCGCACCCGGCGCGAACGTCGCGAGGTCGGCGGCGATCAGCGCCGCGAGTTCGCCGGCCTGGGCCTGGTCGAGGCGGTCGTGGCGCGCCGGCGTGTCGCCCGGCACCTCGAGCGCGAGCGCGCCGAGCACGTGGAGGGCACCGGCGGGATTGGTCGCGTTCGTGGATTCGGTCATCAGTACGCTGGCGTGTGGTAGCGCTACACTCGCCGCATTATGCCCACGGCGCGCTGCGCGCCGCGTCGTCGCCATCTTCGAGGTCGCCATGCGCCAGTTCCGTCCCGTCGCCGTGCTCGGCGGCGTCCGCATTCCCTTCTGCCGCCAGAACACCGCGTATGCCGACGTCGGCAACCTCGGGCTGTCGGTGCGCACGCTCGGCGCGCTGGTCGAGAAGTACGGCCTGCAGGGCGCGCAGCTGGGCGAAGTGGCGATGGGCGCGGTGATCAAGCATTCGTCGGACTGGAACCTCGGCCGCGAAGCCGCGCTGTCGTCCGGCCTGTCGCCGCTGACGCCGGGCATCACCCTGCAGCGCGCCTGCGGTACGTCGCTCGACACCGTGGTGCACATCGCCAACAAGATCGCGCTGGGCCAGATCGACTCGGGCATCGGCGGCGGTTCGGACACCACGTCCGACGTGCCGATCGTCTATGGCGCCAAGCTGCGTCGTCGACTGCTCAAGGCCGCGGCGGCGAAGACGACGGGCGACAAGCTGCGCGCGTTCGCGGGTTTTTCGCCGCGCGAATTGAAGCCCGATTTCCCCGGCGTCGCCGAGCCGCGCACCGGCAAGTCGATGGGCCAGCACTGCGAGGACATGGCTAAGGAGTGGGCGATCCCGCGCGAGGCGCAGGACGAACTCGCCGTGGCGTCGCATCACAAGCTCGCCGCAGCGTACGACCGAGGCTTCTTCGACGATCTGGTCGTGCCGTTTCGCGGCGTGTCGCGCGACAACATCCTGCGGCCCGACTCCACGCTCGCGAAGCTGGCGTCGCTCAAGCCGGCGTTCGATCGCACCAGCGGCCGCGGCACGCTCACCGCAGGCAATTCGACGCCGCTCACCGATGGTGCGTCGGCCTGCCTGCTCGCGAGCAACGACTGGGCGCAGGCGCGCGGTATCGAGCCGCTGTGCTGGATCCGCGATGCGCATGTTGCGGCGGTCGATTTCGTCGCCGGCGAAGGCCTGCTGATGGCGCCGACGGTAGCGGTTGCCGAGATGCTGGTGCGCAACAAGCTCACGCTGCAGGACTTCGACTTCTACGAGATCCACGAAGCGTTCGCCGCGCAGGTGCTGTGCACGCTGCGCGCGTGGGAGAGCGAGGCGTACTGCCGCGAGCGCCTGGGCCTCGACCGCGCGCTGGGTTCGATCGACCCCGCCAAGATGAATCCGAACGGCTCGTCGCTCGCGACGGGCCACCCGTTCGCCGCGACCGGCGCGCGCATCGTCGCCACCGCCGCGAAGGAACTCGCGATGCGCGGTGGCGGGCGCTGCCTGATCTCGATCTGCACCGCGGGCGGCATGGGCGTGGTCGCCATCCTCGAGCGTTGATCGATTGACCGCGACGGCGGTCGCGCGTGCGGCCGCTTCGCAACCCCGCTAAGGTCGGCCGGCCGTTGGTAACGGCACACCACCTTTCGGAGTCGCCGATGCGCCGTCGCCTCGTACTACCCGTCGCGCTGTTGTTGTTGACCGTCGCCTGCAGCAAGCACGACTCGGCGGCGGATGCGTCGATGGCGGCCGATGCCGGCGCCGCACGCGAATCCGCATCGGCGCCAGCCGCGGACGTGGAGCCCGCTCCGCCGGCGCAAGCCGTCGCCGCGGATGCCGCCGAAGCGGCGAAGCCAAGCGTCACCGGCCCCGGCGTCGACCCCGATGCCATGGGCTCGGCCGCGATGACCCAGCAGGTCGGCAGCCGGCGCTTCATCCGCACCGCGCAGGTCGAGGCGCAGGTGCGCGACGTGCAGCACGCCGCGATCCGCATCGCCGACCTCGCCGCAACGCAGGGCGGCTTCGTGACGCGCGACGACGTCAGCACTAGCATCGATCGCGTCGAACATCGCCCGCTCGGCAACGGCCGCCTCGTCGAACTGTCGACCTACACCGTGCGCGGCCAGCTGCAGGTGCGCGTGCCCAGCGATCGCGCGCAGATGTTCCTGCGTTCGGTCGCCAGCGAGTTCGAGTTCCTCGACCGCCGTCATTACGAAGCGATGGATGCGCAATTCGAACTGCTGCGTCGCCAGCTCGCACGCGCGCGGCACGACCAGGCACAGGCCGCGATCGGCGATGCGACCGCGCAGGGCGGCAAGCTCGCCGACAAGACCGCTGCGATCGAGGGCCGTGTCGAGCAGCAGACCCAGCGCGACGAAGCACTCATCGAACAACGCACGTTCGAAGACCGCGTCGAGTTCGCGACGCTGGACTTCGCATTGACGCAGCCGCAGCAGGTTCGGCGCGCGGAACGTCCCGACGTCGACTCGATCCTGCGCAATGAACGTCCGGGCTTCTTCTCGCGGCTGGGCACTGCGCTCGCCGACGGTGGACGCGGGCTGCTCGACGTGCTGATCGCACTGATCGCGATCTGGCCGCTGTGGCTGGTCGTCGCGACCGTCGTCATCGCGCTGCGCGCATGGAAGCGTTCGCGCCGCGCATGATCGAACGCCTGCGCCGCCGGTGCATCGGCGACGCAGGCGCTCTCCCGCTAAGCGGTTACTGCAGTCGGGTGCTGCCGCGTGGATCGAGAGCCGGATCGACTGGACGCGCGATGCGCGAATCCGGCGTGAGTTCGATCAAGCCATCGCCGCGGGTGCTCCGCAGCGCGTTCGCATAGGCGAGGCGCGCGCGCGAGTCGTCGCTGTTCGCCGTGTAGCCGTGGCCCAGCAATTCCCAGGCTTCCGGGCCTGCGCCGCGTTCGATCGCGGTGTGCAACGTGGTTTCCGCACCCGGCCAGTCGCCGTGCGCGTACTGCAGGCGTGCGCGGCTCAACAGCAGGCCGGGGCTGCCCGGATGCTGCGCGAGCCAGCGTTCCACGCGCGACGCACGTTCGTCGAGTCGACCGATCGACAGCCGCCCGTACAGCGCCGCGAGTGAATCGTCCCAATGCGCGTCGAGCGCCTGTTCGATCGCACGCGCGGCGGCGTCGTCCCAATGCAGCGCGGCCGCGCGTTCGGCGTACGCCGAGACGATCGCAGGATCGTGGCGCAGCGACGACGGAATCGAATCCCAGCGCGATGCGAGCGCATTGCCATCGACCGCATTCGCCAGCGCACCGCGCGCGAGTCGTGCTTCCAGGCGCGGCAGGTCGGCCTGCGGCACGGCATCGGCCTTGCGCAGCGCACCGAGCATCCCGTAAGCCTCGTCGTAATGACCGGCGTCGGCGAGCGCCTGCGCACGCAATGCAAGGCCACGCGGCGGCAACGGCTGCGCGTTCGGTGCATCGAGTGCGGCGAGTGCATCGGTGGCGCGTCCGTGTGCGAGCGCGAGTTCGGCGAGCGCGACCGCACGCAACGCAGGATGCGAAGACGCGAGTCCATCGACATGCTGCTGCGCGATCGCGGGTTCGCCGCGTGCAGCGGCGGCGCGTGCTGCGTGCACCCGGGCGATGGCGAGCGTGTCCGGATCATCAATGTTCGCGAGCGAACGCTCCGCGCGATCCCAACGGCCCAGGTGCAGGTCCTCGAGCGCACCGCTCAGGCGCACGCGTTCCGCGCGTTCGCTGCGGCGACGCAGCGCGACACCCGGGGCGGCGATGAGGCGCGTAAGCAGCCACAGGCCGGCGAAGATCGCGAGGCCGATGGCGATCGCGCGCGGAATGGTGGTCGTGTAGTCATTGCCGCCGTAGCGCATGAGCACGAGGCCGGGTTCGGGCAACAGAACCTGCGCGGCGAGAGCGACGGCGAGGACGACGACCGTCCAGAGCAGCAGACTGCGGATGAACGACATGACGGACCCCGACGGGACGGCGATGACGTGCAGTCTCGACAGCGGCGGTGTGAGGCCCCGTGAAAAGCCGCTTCAGCGGCCGCTTCGGTTCAGCGCCGCGACAAGTTGCGCAGGGCGCGGGCCGTCTGCGATGGCGACGTCGTCGAAGCCGAGTCGCTTGGCATGCGCGGCAAGCCGTTCGCTTGCCGCGACCACGCGCGCACGTCGCAATCGCGCGAGATCGCCCGGTTCGAGTTGTTCGACAGCGAGGTCGAGCGCTTCGCCGCTGGACAGCGCGATCGCGAGATAACCGTCGACGCCGCGCAACGCACGCAGCCCGGTGCGCGGCAGTCCGCAAGGCTCACGCGCATACACATCGGCCCGCAGCACGCGCGCGCCGCGCGACTGCAACGCCGGCGCGAGCAGGTCGCGGCCGCCCGGTGCGGTGACGATGCCGACGCTGCGGCCGGCGATCGCGTCGAACACCGGCAGCGCGAGCACGCCGTCGCTGTCCATGCGCGAGGGTTTCGCAACGTCGCGAATTCCCGCGCGTCGCAAGGCGTGCGCGGTGCCGTCACCGAGCGCGACCACGCTCGCCTTCGTATCGAGCGGCTGCAATGCCTTCGCAGCGGCAACTGCATTCGGGCTGGTAAACACGACGACGTCGCATGCGAGCGCATCGCGCAATGCAGCGCGCGTCGCCGCGTCGTCATGCATCGCAATACGCACGGGCGACAATGCGATCACCGCATGTCCGAAACGACGCGCGACGTCGCGCAGCCGCTGGTGTTGCCCGCGCGGCCGCAGCGAGATCACGTACCATCGCGGGCCCGTCGACAGGGAGTCGTGCATGACGCGCAGCTTCGCATACCGGCCGGTGTCGTCATGAGCACCGACGCGCTCGCGCACCTCGATGCGCACTACCAGGGCATGCCGCCCGTGCGTGCATTGCAGGTGGCCATCGATGCGTTCGACGGCGAACGCCTGCGGCTGTCCGCGCCGCTTGCGGCCAACGTCAACGACAAGGGTTGCGCGTTCGGTGGTTCGCTCGCGTCGTTGATGACGCTCGCCTGCTGGGGTCGCGTCTGGCTCGCATTGAACGACGCCGACCTCGACTGCGACATCTACGTCGCCGACAGCCGCATCCGTTATCTCGCACCGCTGTACGACGATCTCGTCGCCGAAGC